>NZ_CP039731.1:0-2400000 GCF_005155025.1 Aquitalea aquatilis
TGACGCAGCCTACCGCACGCAAGGGTACCGTGGTGCTGACCGCCAAAGCCGGTGTACCGGCTACTACCGGCAGCCAGACCACCCCGGCGCCAGATTCTGGCAACGTCGGGCTGTATGTGGTAACCGTGGCCTACGGCCAGACCCAGATCGTGGCCGGTAACATCAGCCAGTACGCCGCTGCGCCGTTCATCAACATGGTGAACATGGGCCAGATCCAGGCGCAGACCGGAACCGCCTTCCCGACTGGAGGTACGGCGCCGAACTACACCGTAGCCCCGTCGCCAGTTCCGGCAGCTCTCACCGACAAGCTGCGCTTCAACGTGACTTTTGGTGCCGCTGGCACGACCGGTAGCAACACCATCAACATCACCCTGGCGTCGGGAACGACTGGCGCCATTGCACTTAAGCAGTACGACAGCAACGGCAACTTGGTTCCTGCGGTAGTGCCAAGCACTGGCTTCAACAGCGATGTGCAGTACAACCTGGCGAACAACTGCTGCATCTTGCTCGACCCGGTCATGGTCCAGCCGAACCAGATCCAGCCGATCTCGGCCTCGGTCGCATCGAATGCGCTGACCGTCACGCTCAACCCGACATCGCTGACGTTCCGTTCGTCCACGCTGAGCAATGGTGCCGTCACGACGCTGACCAACAGTGCGGCGCTATCGCTGACGGTACCGTCCGGCGCGACGCTTGGCAGCACTAACGGTGTGGCTGCGACTTACGCCGTGCTGGCCATCAACAACAACGGCACCGAACAGCTCGGCATCGTCAACATGGCCGGTGGTATCAGCCTGGACGAAAACGGCCTGATCTCCGCGACTGCGATCAGCGCTGGCGCCACCTCGGCCAGCACGATCTACTCGAGCAGCGCCGTGACCAATATGCCGTTCCGAGTGGCTGGGTATGTAACTGCTACCGAGGCAACGGCAGGAACCTGGGCCACTGCGCCGTCTCAGGTGCAGGGTGCATCGGTTTCGCTGCAGGGGTTTGGTTCATCTCTTGCGGCCAACGGCTACCAGAAGCTGCCGAACGGGTTGATTGTGCAGTGGGGCAAAGTGACCATCAGTAGCTTCTCTGCCAACACGCTCGCTACTGCAGCTATCACTTGGCCTGTTGCATTCCCGAATAACGTATTTGTGGCCATTGCATCCTTGTCAGCAGGATTGAATACGACTGGGTATTCGCAATGCGACATTGAAAGTGCCACGACGACAGGCGCGACCGGAAAGTACGTTGGTGCATCCTCGGGATCGAACGCGGTTATCAATTACATTGCCATTGGGGACTAAGGAGGGGAGACATGACCATTTACTACGCAAAGTCAACCGGTGGCTTCTACGACGACTCAATTCACGGGGGCGCAATTCCGGAAGATGCCGTGGAAATCACGGCCGACGAGCATGCTGCTCTGCTTGAAGCACAAGCAGGTGGCAAGGTAATCCAGGCAGACTCGAACGGCAACCCGGTGGCAGTTGATCCCCCGCCGCCAACCTCCGAACAGACGAACGCCGCAATCAAGGCTCAGTTGGCAGAACTGGACGGCAAATCTGTCCGCGCCTTGCATGAGGCGGTGCTGGCGCTGGCTGCGTCCGGAGCGGCGCTGCCGGCAGACACTACCAAGCGTCTCCAAGACCTGGAGACACAGAAACAAGCACTGAGGGCAAAACTGGTATGAGCACGATTCTCTCGATTTTCCGCTGGCTACTGCTGGCCCCGTTCGACTTCATGGTCGGCTTACTGGCGTTCCCGCTGGCACCGCTGATCGTCCTGCTCAACACGGCGGCCGGCGTCTCGCCGCCCTGGGCATGGCCCTGGCTGACGCCGGACAACCCCATCGACGGCGACGCTGGCCACCTCGAGCGCTGGCCGGATAACGGTACGCGCTGGCGGGTGTTCTGCCGGCGCGTGGCCTGGCTCTGGCGCAATCGCGGCAACGGTTTCTCGACGCGAGTCACCGGCCTGAATGCCACCGGCCCCATACGATGGTGGGGCGACCCGCAGACCTCTGACAACCCGGCACACGCCGGGTTTTGTTTTGCCCTGTGCAACGGCGGCTGGATGCTTTACGTGTTCTGGCCCTGGTGCCCGTGGCTGGGCTTGCGGATCTATCTGGGTTGGAAGCTGATGACGAAAGTGCATGAGCCCGACAAGCCCGACCAGGCCATGCTGGTCACCAACATCAACCCGTTCAAGGGTTACCAATAGGGGCAACGCCCTACCCTCCATGCCCGCCTCACGCGGGCTTTCTCACACCCATAAGAAGGGCGAACGATGCCACAACCCTCTGAGCCGATCGAGGTCACGGTAGCGAGACTGGATGAGAGATTCCAGGGATTCCAGCGTACATCAGTGCAAATGGCCGACGACATCCGGCGCATGGCTGAGAGCTATGAAAAGCTGGTGGAAAGCAACGAGCGCATCAGTTTGCTGGAGAAGGACGTTGCCGCCCACAAGGACAGCATTGCCACTCTCTGGAAGAAACACGATGCCCTGGCCGACGCCATGACCGCACGCCAGGCCGAGCAAGGGCAGGATGCCAAGAAGGTGCTTTTCAAGATCCTTGAGCTGGCACTGGCGGCCATCATCGGCGGCATTGCTGCGCACTACGGCGTAACGCCTCCAGCCTGACATTCCCATTTCATCGACCACCAAGCCCGGCCATGCGCCGGGTTTTGTACTTCTGGAGGCTGACATGCAGCTTACTTCATCCATCATCGCCGCCGGCACCGGCTGCACCGCCGCGCGCGCCGCCCAGTGGCTGCTGCACCTACAGGCGGCCTGCGACAAGTTCCAGATCAACACCCGCAACCGGTTGGCGTGCTTCCTGGCCACCATCGGCGTGGAGAGTGCCGCCCTGTCTGCCGTGGTGGAAAACCTCAACTACAGCGCGCAGGGCCTGCTTGCCACCTGGCCGAGCCGCTTCACCGCCACCACTGCGGCGGCATGCGCACGCAACCCGCAAGCTATCGCCAACATCGTCTACTGCAACCGGATGGGCAACGGCGCGCCGGCCAGCGGTGACGGCTGGACCTTCCGGGGGCGCGGCCTAATCCAGATCACCGGCCGGGACAACTACCGGACCTGTGGCCTAAATCTCAGTCTGGATTTGGAAACTAGTCCAGACCTGCTGGAAAGCCCCGCCAATGCTGCATTGTCGGCTGCCTGGTACTGGACTAGTAACGGCTGCAACCCGCTCGCTGATGGCGACGACATGGTGGCCATCACCCGCAAGGTCAACGGCGGCACCAACGGGCTCCCCCAGCGACTGGCCCTGTACGCTGCCGCGCTGAAGGCGATTCCCGCCTGACATCCACATAAATCTATGTGCAAACCCCGCTTCGGCGGGTTTTTGCATTTCTGGAGCTCCAAATGGAAAAATGCAAACACGGTCTCGCCATCGAGCAGGCCTGCAGCGAGTGTGTCGGCGAAACCATGAAATCCATGCCGGCCGTATCGCCTCAGCACCAGCGCCTGGTTGATCTGACCAAGGGCGTGCTCACCCCGGCCAACGAGCACGAACACACTGACGCCGTGCACGAAGACTTTTTCTACCCCAACCACGACGGCCGTACCGAGTCGCCGACCTTCCTTAAGACCAAGCATGCAGGCAAAGCCGCCGGTGTGCGTTGCGCCATCACCGGCCAGAAGGTGAAACTCGAGGCGCACCACGGTTTCCTCGAGTGGGCTTTCCAGAACGCCGTCGACTGGCACACCGTCAAGGGCATCGCCCTCGGTACCGTAAAGGAACTGCCGGTTCGCGATCCCTACACATGGCTGCCCACCGGCGAAATGGCCCCGGTCGAGGGCTTCCTGATCTACTGGATCATCCTGTTCTTCAAGTGGCGCGGTTTCGATTTCGAGGCCTTCGACCCGGCCAAGCCGGAAACCTTCGTCGACAGCCCGCAGGCCATGATCTGGCTGCATGAGTACCTGCACCGCGGCAAGAACCACGGCGCGCACGATATCACCGGGCCGATCTTCCTGTTGCAGGCGTTCCCGTTCGTCGAGGGCTTCGTGTTCTCACCCGACATCCTCGAGGCTCAGCACCGTGCAGCCTCTCACGCAAGCCAGGAGGCGGCCCATGTCGAGCCTACTCAAAAAGCTGCTTGAGGCGATTACCGGCGAGGATAACCAGACCATCGAACCGGCCTACCTGTGGTGGGCACTGTCGGTACTGGTCGGCCTCGGCCTGGAGGTCTATTCCGTGGTGGCCGGCAAGCCGTTCGACCTGCAGGCCTACGGCCTGGGCGTGGGTGCGCTGTTGGTGGGTGCCGGCCTCGGCAAGAAAGTGGGGGCGTGATGATCGTTTGGATCGTGAAGAACTGGCGGCTGCTGGTGGTGCTGGCGGTCGTCGCCGGCCTGGTGGCACTGGGCGTGGCCATGCGTGGGGCCGTGGACAAGCCGGTAATCGCCAGCGCCAAGGCTGATGCCTCTGCCGCACGTGGCGTCACTGTCGCCGTACAGCATGCCCGCACCGTGGAACACCGGGTTGCCGCCAGCGATGCGGCGGCCTCGACCGATTACCAGAAAGGACTGGAAGATGGGAAAACTCAACTGCAAGGCGCTCTTGATCGGCTTGGTGCTGCTCTCCGGCTGCGCGACCAGCAACTTGCCGCAGCCCGCGCCGGGAATCTGTCCACAGCTGCCGCCGGCCCCGGCCGACGTGATGCGTCCGCGCCAGCCGACTTTCTTGCAGCGCATGGAGCAGATGCTGAACGACTCGCTGCCGAAGCCGACGAAGTCACCCGACAGCTGACCGCCTGCCAAGTGATTCTGGCGAACGATCGGGCCGTGCACTGATGGCAGCCACTCCTTATAATAGGAGTGGCCAAGCGCTTCCCCCTCCCCCACTTCTTGGGGTACTTTTCCCCCATGACGGTAAATTTGACGGTATAGTGATTATGCACACCGTGTAAAACCCTTACTGAACAAGGATTACAGCCATGTAATTCACAATTGAGTGGGAATGAAACTGATTTAATATCAATTAGTTACTTACTGCACAAACGATTCGCAGCGAGAGTGAAGGCACTGAAGAGTTTTGCTCTGAGGTGCTTTGCTGGCCAAGCTACTTGGACAGAAATTGGACAGCACACTCACCATGCCAAGCCCGGGAAACCGGGCTTTTACTTTATCGCCCGCTCATCACACCCTGCTGGAGTGGACACTACCTCATCAGCAGCAAGCCAGATACTTAGCCTCTTCTCACGCGACATCGGGATGCACCTTCCCTTCGGTGTGCCTATACAGTACAGCCCTCACAGCGTATAGCTTGCTAGCGTGGCAATTTGTTGCCCGGCAAGGGTAGCCAGATGCACCGCCGTATCCGCCGTAGTCTGCGCCGCAGCACTCGCCTGCTCAGACATCTGCGCAGTCCGCTCGACTTCGCGGGCGATGTTGTCGCTAGCCACACCTTGCTGGCTAATCGCGGCACTAATCTCGCTTACCAACGCCCCTGCACTGGCCGATGCGCTACCAATTTGCTTGATTGCATGATCTGCCAGATCGGCCCGCTCTACACCACGGGCCACCAATATCTCAGCGGATTGCATTTGCACGGTAGCCTGTTGCGCACGCGCAATCATGGTGGTGATGGTGTGGGATATTTCCTGTGTCGAACGGGCGGTGCGCTCGGCCAGCTTGCGTACTTCATCGGCGACCACGGCAAAGCCACGCCCCTGCTCGCCGGCACGCGCCGCTTCGATAGCTGCATTTAAGGCCAATAAATTGGTTTGATCGGCAATCTCCCGAATCACCATCACCACCATACTGACCTTGCCACTATCATCTTCCAGTTCGCGGATGCTGCTGGATGCTGTTTGCACCATACTGGCAATCTCGCGAATATCCATAATGGTCTGGCCGACAATCTCGGAACTCTGCCCCACAAGCAGCCCCGAGTTAGCAGATAGCGCATGGGCTTCACGTGCCCGGCTGGCAACATGATTAATGCTCACCGTCATTTGCTCAACAGTAGCGGCCATGCTTGCCGCAGCATTACTTTGCGCGGAGGATGCGCCAGACACTTGGCTGGCCGTTTCCGACATCTGCAAGGAAGCCTGCGCCACCTGCTGTGCGCCATGCAGAATGCTCTGCAAATTGCCCTGCAACACACTCAACAGGTGATTGAAGGCAAGCGCGGTCTGGCCAATTTCATCCGGATGCAATACCACCGCCCGCTGGGAAAAATCCAGAGTTTGACTCACATTGAGCAAGCTGCCCTGAATGCCATTCAGCCCGTTACGGATGATGCGGAACAACTGGGCAGCCAACAAACTCGATGCCATCACCGACGCCGCCATCAAGGCAATCGCCATTTGCATCGACCACTCATAGCTTTGCTGGTTTTGCGCATTGAGTGCACGCACCTGTTGAAAATTGTAAGCGACATGCTGCTTGAACTGCTGCCCCAAGGCAGTACTCATGGCGCGCGCATCCACCACCAGTGTGCGGAACGCACCATCACGATCGGTGGCGCTCTGGCGGATCACGCGATCGCGTACCGCACGATAATGGCTCAAGGCCAATTGATCAGCCGCCAGCATTTGCCGGTCGGTCTCATCGCTTACATCATGTGCAGCATAATCGACCAGAAAGTCATCCAGCTTTTTGTCATTTTGTGCAATTGCCTGTTGTGCGGCTTGGCGAATTGCCACATCCGGTGCGACCAGATATTTCAAGGTGGCCAGCCGCATTTCTGCGGTGGTGTGCTGTGCCTCAGTAATGGCGGCGATGCTGGTAGTGGTATTCATCGCGACAAAACGGAAGCGCTGTTGGGCCTGGTGTAATTGCCAAATTCCATAACCACCAACGCAGAGCATGGCGAGCAAGCTGATAGACAAAGTCAACGTGAGATGTTTGGTGATTTTCATATTGATCTCAAAGGAAAAGTACGAGAAATGTGCGATCGCCTTATCCACAGCATTTGCAACATCTATGCCAGTGAAATCAATAAATCAATCGGTTGATTTTAAATATTTTTCTAAATACAAAGATGAACTGATGTTCGGTAAGGCGTGTATTCCTACCCTGACAATGCACGCCTTACCGTATGCCATCGCGGCGATAGCACGCCACGACGGGCGGTGCCGCGCTCTATGCGCCCCACCCAGCCATGGCAGCCTCCATCTGGCCAGGCTGTGTTGTTGCACTACAGCAAATGTGTGACCGTGAGCATTTGACGTGCTTCATCCCGACTGTTACGGTCAACAGGCATACACGGGAGATGGGAACCATTCTTTTAGCATGATGGTCCGATACCGTTTACCCGCTTCAACTTTAGCCAAGGAGATCGCCATGTCCGATGCCGCACTCAATCAGGAAAAAGAACAACTGCTGGAAGATGTCCGTCAAGTTTTGTCCAGCACCGAAGATTTGCTGGGTGCTGCCGGCGATGAAGGTGGCGAAAAAGGTCGCGAGCTGCGCAAGCGCCTGAGCGAAAACATCAAGCTGGCCAAATCCCGCCTGCTGGAAGCAGAAAAAGTGGTGGTTGGCAAAGCCAAGGTAGCCGCCAAGGCAACCGATGACTACGTGCATGAAAATCCGTGGAAGTCGATCGGTATCGCAGCCGGTGTGGGCTTCCTGCTGGGTATGCTGGTTTCGCGCCGCTGATGCGGATTGACTGAATGAGCGATACCCCACGCCAGACACCTCGCCCGGGCAGCATCCGCTCGCTGATGGGCGGGGTGTTTTCCTTGCTGCTAACACGCTTTGAGCTTTTTTTGCTTGAAGCCGAAGAGCACAAGGACAATCTGCTGTTCAGCCTGCTGCTTGGCGGACTGGCGCTGATTCTGTTGCTGATCGGTCTCTTGTGTGCACTGCTGCTGGTGCTGGTGCTGACACCGGCGGCCTACCGCCCGGCGGTTTTGTCCTGTCTCACGCTGGGCAGCGTACTGGGTGGGCTTGGTTTGCTGTGGCAACTGAGGCGACGCGCGCATCGTAGCCGTGCGCCGTTTGCCGATACTGTCGCTGAAGTCCGCAAGGACTGGGACAGCCTGAGCGGGAGGCGCTGAGATGTCACCACAGGATCGTGCACTGAAAAAGCAATTGCTGCTGATGAAAGGTGAAGTGCTGCGCGTGAAGCTGAAGCTGGAAATCGACAGCTTGCGTCAACGCCCACTTGGCCTGGCAGGCGAGGGCTTCAAGGCTTTCTCGACCAGTAGCGCGCTGGGAAAACTGGTCAATACGCTGGCGGCCATCCTGCCTTCGGAATCGCTGCGCCAATGGTTGCGCCGGGCATCACGCGTATTTCTGCTGTGGAAGCTGGCCAGCAAGTTTTGGCCATCTCGATGATCAAGCAAGCGGCGACAGCCGCTTTTTATTTGGCTGGCTTCAAGACTGCACACCGCTGCCAGCGCTGTCAGTGCCACCAGCATTGACGTCCGCCCCGCTGAACTGGACTGCGATAGTGCTTTGCCCGCTATCACTGTTGTCGCCACCATTGAGCATATGATCAATGGCTGCCATATCCTTGTCACCCGACTCCAGCAATTTTTTCAAACCATCATCCGACTGCATTTGCTGGCTGCGCTGCTTGAGCCACTGCTGAATCGACTTGATGCTGTTAAGCATGATTTGCAGCTCGAGATTCCCCTTCAATGCCGAGCCATTACCGGTCACACCAGCAGCATCTGCGGCCAGGGCGCTACCCAGCTGCTGCCTGCTGTCGCCAGTGGCAGCGGCGGCGTCTGCATCGGCTGGCGCTTGCTGGGTGACATCGCTGGCATTGGCATCGTCGCTGACTTGAGCTGACTTGCCATCGCTGCTGTCCGTTGCCGTGCTCGCGGCGGCCGGCGCACTCGCTGACACGGTCAGCGCCATGCTCTGCTGCGAGTCATTGCCTGTGGCATTGGCAACCATCTGACGCAGCTCGGACGTAATCTGCTTCAGCTGCATCGCGATGGCACGCAGTCCGCCTTTATCCCGGCCAACCAGCATCATCATCTGGCGCAGATTCTTGATGCGCTCTTTCAGCATGTCCATACGGCTACCATCCAGCTGCTGCGCCTGACTGGACTGGCTGCGTGTCGCAGAGCGGCTACGCAGGCTGGCTTGTTGTTGCTGCCACTGACTCAAAGCGAGTTGGAGGGATTGATTGACCGCTTGCTTGCCGCTATTTGGCAAGGCGGAGGGCAGAACAGCGCTGGCTGATCCCGTTAGCGCTGCCGGCATGCTGGTGGCGGACTTGTTGGCAGCAGACGCAGGGGTGTCACTAGCGCGTGACACCGTCTGGCTAAGGAAAGGGGAAAAAAACTGGATCTGGCTCATGCCTGCAGCTACCGAGACGCTATCTTTATGTGAATGTATCGGCATTATCGGCAACTTCTTTAAGTCAACGGTACAAGACTGGTCAGCAATACCGTTAAAATGCCTGTTCCTTGGACTGTACGCATACACTCAATGCCCTCTTCTTCTACCAACCTGCTAGGCACGCCGCCCCTGCCACCTGCCGCGGTGCAATGGCTGCGCGACATGGGCATTGCCAGCCGGGAGCAGCTACAGCAACAGGGCAGCGTAGCCGCGTTTCTGCTCCTGAAAGCAGCCGGCCATAGCGTGACCACGCGCCTGCTGTTCGCACTGGAAGCGGCGGCGCGCGGCGTGCACTGGTCGCAACTGAGTGATGCCGACAAGCAGCATTTACGCCAGCAACTAGCTGCACATCCGCCGGTGTCGCTGCCTCCGGCTGCTGCTGACATCGAGCGCTTCATGCAGCAGGCCATGTTGCAGGCCGAGCTGGCCGCGGGACAGGGCGAAGTGCCTGTGGGCGCGGTGGTGGTGAAAGACGGCCAGATCATCGGCCGTGGTTTTAACCAGCCCGTTAGCAGCTGCGATCCGTCGGCCCATGCCGAAATCCAGGCGCTGCGAGCTGCCGCACGGCATGAGGGTAATTACCGACTGGACGGTTGCGACCTGTATGTCACACTGGAGCCTTGTGCCATGTGCAGCGGTGCCATTTTGCATGCACGGCTGGCACGGGTGATATTCGGGGCCTACGAAGCCAAAACCGGCACGGCTGGCAGCGTGACCGATCTGTTTGCGCTACGGCAGTTGAATCATCACACCGCGGTATGGGGAGGACAGTTGGCCGAGCCGTGTGCGGCCCAGCTGGCCACTTTCTTCCGCCAACGCCGGTCGCAGGAGTCCTAGCATGTACAGACTGTCGTGGAACATGATCCTGCTGTGCGGCCTGCTGGCCTTGCCCCGCTTTGCGTCTGCAGCTGCGGCAGAGGATGCCGCCGGATTTATCCTGCAAACGCAGCAGGATGGCCCCATTCAAAGCACCCGCGCCAATCTGCGCCATTATGGACAACCCTGGATTCTGGTTGGCATACGCAGCCAGTCGCTCAGCCTGTTTGACGAGTGGGGCCGGCAGCAGCAACGCTATGTAGCCTCTACGGCCAAACGCGGAGCAGGCGAACAGGTCAACAGCTACCAGACCCCGCGCGGCTGGCACCATGTGTGTGACAAGCTGGGGGCCGGTGCCGAAGAAAACACCATCATTTTTCGCCGCCGGGTCACGCCGTGGAAGTACACGGCCGAATTGCACCAGCAATACCCCGACAAGGACTGGATCCTCACCCGCATCCTGTGGCTGTGCGGTGATGAACCGGGCAAAAACCAGGGCGGCAATGTCGACAGCTATGACCGCGCCATCTACATTCACGGGGCCGGCGACCATGTCGCCTGGGGCAATCCGACTTCGCTGGGTTGCGTACGAATGAAAAACCCGGACATTGTCCAGCTGTTTGAGCAGACGCCAAACGGCATAGACGTTTTGATAGACGAGAATTCCTGATCACCATGCACGCAGCTCTCAACCTGACCACGCCGGCACTGCTGTTTCCCGCCATTTCCCTGCTGTTGCTAGCCTATACCAATCGCTTCCTCGGTCTGGCCAGCATCATCCGTAATCTGTATACCGATTACAAGGAAGAACAGAATCCCAAGATCCTGCTGCAAATCGGCAATCTGCGTACCCGCATCCAGCTGATCAAATGGATGCAGTTTCTGGGCATCGGCAGCCTGTTCCTGTGCACCATGGCCATGTTCCAGATCTATACCGGCTGGCAGCAACTGGGCGAGCTGTCTTTCGGCATCAGCCTGCTGATGATGATTGCCTCGCTGGCCACCTCGCTGTGGGAGCTGGTGCGCTCATCGGATGCCCTGAACATTCTGTTGTCCGATCTGGAAGCCGAATCGCACCGCCAGCAGCGCTAAGCGCCTGTCCGACCAGACCATAAAAAAAACCGGCCGCGCCGGTTTTTTTGTTCAAGCCGGTTTGCGGCCGGCAATGATGTGCAAGGGCATGCTGACGCGCCGCACGATGGTCGGGTCGCCCCAGCCACGGGCCAGACGCTGGCGGGCATCATTCAGCACATGGTTGCCCAGGCTTTGCACGCACAGCTTGGTCGCCGACCAGGTATGCAGATAGCCCAGCAGCTGCTCGAAATTCCAATCCATCATGATCTGACATCGCGGCGTTTCCAGCCGCGGCAACGGCAAGTCGACATCACGGTAGCCATCCCACAGCAGCTGACTGCAACTGGACCAGAACGGCTCGATGACGGCGCGGAAAAAGCGCATGGCGTCGTCCACCTGTGGATTGACATGAAACCAGTCATAGCCCCAGGCCGCAAATACACCGCCGGGCTTGAGTACCCGCTCTACATGAGGCCAGAAACGGGGGAGATCGAACCAGTGCAGCGACTGTGCCACCGTCACCAGGTCGAATACCGCATCGCCAAAGGGCGGATGCTCCACCGCACACTCGAAATACATGATGTTGTCGGCACGCTCGGCAGCGGCAAGCTGGCTGTGATTGATATCGCAGGCATCCACTCTGCCAAATCTGCGGGCCAGCTGCAGCGCCGCCAGTCCCGTACCCGTGGCGCAATCCCAGGCACGCTCGTGCCCGGTAACCGCGGTATTCAGCCAGCGGAATAAACTGTCCGGATAGCGCGGTCGGTAGCGCGCGTATTGGTCGGACTGCAAATCAAATGTGGCAATGGCACGCATATCCATGATGGGGCTCAAATAAACGCTCTCTCAGGTAAACAGTGCGCCGGACTATTCCGCGTCACCCTTTCATTTTGCACAGAAATGATAATAGCATTGAAAATCAGCGCCAATTAGAATTAATTTATTTTACAAATATTTATTTAAACAAGTCGCCATTTCCACCCGGAAATAATAATCAGACAGTTAAATAGCAGCCAATATTGGCTACTATTATTCTTTATCGCTTATGCTGGCCAATACTTGTTCCGGATCAGCCATTCAGCAGATTGTGTTGATTATTTCAGCGGGAAAAACAACATCAGGCAGGATCAGCAAGCTTGCCGCCCATGGCGAAAATCCGCAGGACAGGCAGACGGAGAGCTGCAGCAAAGCCAGCAGACTGAATGGGCCGCTACGGCAGGCAGCCGCAGCAGCATGCGCCAGCATGAAAATGCTGACAGGCGGATTACCGGCCTGGTGGGCTGGTGCGACGCAGGCGGGCTGCCAGCCATTGATCCAGCTTGCCGGCAAACTGTTGACGATCAGCCTGGCTGAATGGCGGCGGGCCGCCGCTCTGAATACCGCTGGCGCGCAGATTGTCCATGAAATCGCGCAGAGTCAGCTGGCCTTCGATGGTATCGCTGGAATAGGCTTCCCCACGAAAGTTGATGGCAGCAACGCCCTTGGCCAGTACCTGTGCCGCCAGCGGAATATCACCGCTCACCAGCAGATCCCCTTCCTGGCATTGCCGGGCGATCTCGGCATCGGCCACATCAAAGCCCTGCCCTACCACAATGCTGCGGATATGAGGACTGGCCGGCAAGGCTGGCCGGCGGTTGGCCACAAATACGGCTGGCGTGGCCGTGCGCTGGGCAGCGCGACAAATGATGTCGCGGATCACGGCAGGACAGGCATCGGCATCTACCCAGATGGTCATGATTACGGTTCTTGTGTGGCTGGAGTGCGGCAAGCCTACAACAGTCGCCATGCTTCTGCCCATGGCAATTTGTTAAAGTTGGTGCATTCATTACCAAGCTAATGGCATAAACCGGCCAAGGCCACTATAGTAGTGGGGCATGATTTCCGTCCCTCCCCTCACAAGGTTTGTTGAATGACCCGCGCGCTGACCATCCTGGTGGCCGAAGACAGTCCGACCTCCCGTCAGATTCTGCTCGACTACATCCGTCTGCTTGGCCATGAAGCCGTGCCGGTGAGCAATGGGCAGGAAGCGGTGGAATACTGCCTCCAGCAGCGGCCCGACGTCATCTTCATGGATGTCACCATGCCGGTGCTGGATGGCTTTGCCGCGACGGCTGCGATCCGCCAGCTGCTGGGTGAGCACTGGATTCCCATCATCTTCCTGACCTCGCTGTCGGATCGCAGCCAGTTGCTGCGCGGCCTGGCCATGGGCGGCGATGATTACCTGACCAAACCGATTGATCTGGACATGCTCACCGCCAAGCTGCATGTGCTGATCCGCATTTCGGAGATGCAGCAGCGCATCGCCTCGGACAGCGAGCGGCTGGAAAGCTACTACCGCATCAACGAGCAGGAGCAGATGTTTGCCCAGATGGTGCTGGACCGCTTTACCCGCCGCGCCGAGCAGACACCGCCCAATATCCAGCAATGGCAGCGCCCGGCGATGAATTTCAGCGGTGACACCATCTGCATTCGTCGCTGCCAGTCGGGGCTGGACCGCATCATGCTAGCCGATAGCACGGGGCATGGGCTGGCGGCGGCCATCTGCGGCCTGCCGGCGGTGGATACATTCTTTGCCATGTGCGACCGCAATCTGCCGGTGCAGGAGATTGCCCGCACCATCAACCGCAAGCTGCACACCATCCTGCCCATCGGCCGCTTTGTCGCCGCTGCCATCATCGAGGTGGATTACCAGCTGCAACGCATAGCGGTATGGAATGGCGGCATTCCCTGTGCCATGTATGTCGACCGCCAGGGTGAGGTGCTCAAGTCTTTTGGCTCGCGCTCACCGCCTCTGGGCATTCTGCCGGACAGCGCTTTTGAATCCTCGCTCGACTATTACAGCTGGGAAGATGCCGGTGCGCTCATCGTCTGCTCCGACGGCGTGACCGAAGCCTATGACGACAGCCGCCAGCCCTTCGGGGTGGATGGCATCCTGGGTGCGGTAAGCCAGGCGCGCACGCTGGACATCCAGGGCTCCATCACCCATGCCGTCAACCAGCATCTGGCCGGGCGGGAAAACCACGATGACATCTCGCTGGTGGTGGTCCGCTGCCAGTAAAGCATTACCAGCAAATAAAAAAGCCGATCACCGTTTAGCGGTGATCGGCTTTTTTCATGGTGAACCCGCTCAAGCTTGCGGTGGTGTGCAATTTTCCGGGGTGCAGAACAGGGCCGCATCTTCGCCGGTGGCCACCAGCTCTCCCAGCAAGGCTGCGACAAAAGCTTGCGGCTGCCCCAGCCAGGGCGATACATCCACCCGCTGCCACTGGCCGTTCTGCTCCAGCAGCAAGCTGGGAAAACCGCTCAAACCGGCCTGCTGCATACGCAAGCGGCTGTCCGCAGTATGTGCGGCCACGCTTTCCAGCTGCCGCTCCAGCTCGGCTGCAAATTCTGCAGCCGGCAGACCCAGTTCTCCGGCCAGCTCCTGCAGTACCTCGGGTTTGGCAATTTGCCAACCACGCTGATAATGCGCCCGCTGCAGAACAGACAACATGTCCAGTGCCGGCAGGCCCAGTTGCGCGGCGGCCAGAATGGCTGCCGTTGGCGGGGTCGAATCAAACACCGCGCTGCTGTCTCGCAGCAAGCCCTCAAAGTAAGCCTCACCAAACTGCAGGCCGGTCATCTTGGCAATACGCTGATCATGCGGCATCACATAGTCGCGTAGCGCCGGGGTCACCGCTTGACGATTGGCACCGCTCATCATGCCGCCGCCATGCAGTTGCAGCGACAATTGCGGCTGGGCAGCTGCGGCTTGCAACAGTGGCGAGGCGGCATAGCACCAGCCACACAGCGGATCATAAAAATAATGCAGGGTGGCTTTTACCATTTCATCTCGCCCTTGTTGACCTTGGCACCAATTTCCAGCGACATGGCTTCACCAGCCTGGGGGAAAGCTTGCTGCATACGCTGGATCAGCTCGGCACTATTGGCCGAAGACGCCAGATTCTTTTCAAACTGCTGCAGATAGTCGCGGGTAAAGCGCAGGCTGGCCACGCCGGTGGCAGCACCAGCCGCCATGTGGCCTGGCACGACCTGCTCGGGCTGCAGCGCTTCCATTTCATTCAGCTGGGCCACCCAGGCCTGACGCTCCTGCTTGCTTTGGGTATCTGCCGTCCACACATGCAGGCCGGAAACCACGCCGACATTACCCACGATGGCGCGAATCGACGGAATCCACACATAGCCACGGTGGGCCAGCGGGCCGGTAGTGCCGCGCACTTCCAGCACCTGGCCTTCCAGCATCAACTGCTTGCCAGACAAGGCATGCGGCAGTGCCAACGGAGCCTGGGGCGCATTGGCACCCATTTTCGGCCCCCAGAAAGCCTGCTTGCCTGCCACATTGGCCTTGATCTTGGCTAACGTCGGTGCGGCGGCAAGCAGTTCGGCCTGCGGGAAAATCTGCTTGAGCACGGTGGCACCGAAGTAGTAATCCGGATCGGCCTGGCTCACGTAAATGGTTTTCAGCTGCTTACCGCTATCCAGCACGCGGGCGGCAATGCGGTAGGCGTCGGCACGGGTGAAGCCGGTATCGATCAGCACGGCATCTTTTTCACCGCTGACCAGCACCGAAGTGACATTGAAGCTGTTGTCGTCGGCATTGTAGACCGACAGTTTGAGCGGTTCGCCGGCATGGGCAAGCGTGGTGCCCAAGGCCAGGGCAAGCGTCAGCGGCAGGAATTTCAAAGTGGAAAGCTTCATGTGTATCTCCTGAATGGTGGCGGGCATCTACCCTGCGTGTCATTGATGGAGTGCACTTTAGCGCTAAAAATAATGCAGATAAATCCGTTAACCTGGGCAGTATTGTTTCAAAAAAAGAGCAAATCGCTATTGTTAGCCGTTTAGAAAGGAAGCGGAGTTTGCCTGGCGTCCATGCGCATTCCGCCGGCGGTATTAACGCGGTATCACCGCAGCGCAGCAGACGATGAACAGCGTCTTAACCGGCCAGTGGCTGGCAGGAGTGCATGGCCACGATACGGTTACGCCCCTGCTTCTTGGCCTGGTAGACCGCCGCATCCGCCGTATTCACCAGCCAGTCGGGCTGCTGGTTGATGCTGGCGTGCGCCACAGCAATGCCAATGCTGATGGTAACGACCCTGCTGCAGCCGGATGAGGGATGTGGCAAAGCCAGCGCCTCAACCTCGCTGCGGATGCGCTCGGCCAGCGCCATGGTCTGCTGCAGATTGCAGCCACTGAGCAACAGGACAAACTCCTCACCGCCATAGCGTGCCGCACAACCTTGCCAGGGGGCCGCATTACGACTGATCACCTGCGCCACCTTGATCAGGGTCTCGTCCCCCATCTGGTGGCCCTGGCTGTCGTTGTAACGCTTGAAGTAATCCACATCGACAAACAGCAGGGCGATGTCTACCTGCTGCTGCAGGCGCCGTTCCCAGAAAATGAGCAATTGCTGGTCGAAATAGCGTCGGTTGAACAGGCCGGTCAGGCCATCAACCGTGGAGATTTGCTGCAGATACTTGAAGCCCTGCTGTAGCTGGCGGTGATCGCGCTGCAACTCCAACGCCAGCAGATAGCTGCGCCGCTCCTCTTTTTCCAGCTGGAACAGGCCGAGCAAGCCCAGCAATACGCAGGAAACCAGCAGAATGAAGATGAGCGAACGCGCCGCCTCCTCAAGAAAATGCAAACCGCACAATACCCAGCCGAGGTAAGCCAGCGAGACAACGCAGCTATAGCAAGCCAGGCGGAAGGGAATGCGCAATCCGAACATCATGAACACCAGGCACAGCATCACCCCGCCATAGTAATGCTGGGCGGTCGGCATATGGCTGATCGAGAAAAACCAGGTCAGTCCCAACACAAAGGCGGTGCTGGCCACCACCACGGAATATTCGTAGTAAGGCTGGAATGGCCGCCAGAAACTGCAGATGATGGTCAGTGCAGCAAAACCTGGCAGCAGCAGCAAGCGCCAGATCCAGATGCGCTGATAAACATCCACCAGGTAAAAGCGGTCGACCAGACCGTACAACATGAACACCACGATACCGATGGCACCGAACAGCCGATAACGCCGGATGCGATGCGCCGCCGTATCCCGCTGGTAGATTTTTTCCAGCAGCGGTGGGAACTGTAGCTGATGCCAGGGCTGCTTGTCGGCAGTCGCCAGCGCCTGATTCAGGCTGGGAGGCATTTTCGCTACCATGGTCTCCCCCTCGTCAACAAGGTGGTGCCTGGCATCCATTCGAGATTAGACATGGTGCGATCCAGTGCGTACCGTATGGGTCTGAATAGCGACACGATGCGGAAAAAAGCAGCGCTGCCACGCGATGAGCAGCCTGCTTGCCGGCAGTATAACGGAAATGCCCGCAGGCAAGCCGCTAGCGCAGCCAGCAGAGCCGCCATTTGATGACAAATGAGCAAATTGCCTAGCTGTTTGGCAGGCATGGCTCAAAACTGGCGGATTGCCGCCTTTTTATCTTGCTGTTTCGCTGTGCAAGGGCTCGGCCAAGCCGTATCACTGGCACCGAAAACAAACAAGGAAAACCATGGATCGCCTGATTGCCATGCAGGTATTTGTTGAAGTCGCCCGCCGCGGCAGCTTTACCGCAGCCAGCGAAGAGCTGGACCTGAGCCGCGCCATGGTGACGCGCTATATCGCCGAGCTGGAAGACTGGCTGGGCGCGCGCCTGCTGCAGCGCTCCACCCGCAAGGTGACGCTGACCGATGCCGGTGCCAGCTGCCTGGCCCGCTGTCAGCAGATGCTGGAACTGGCGGCAGAAACCCGCGAAGAGGTGGGCCTGCGCGATGGCCAGTTGCGCGGCCAGCTACGCATCACTACCAGCATGTCCTTTGGCATGGCGCAGCTGGCACCGGCCATCAGCGATTTTCTGGCCGAACACCAGCAGATCCGCATTGACCTGCAATTGGGCGACCGTGCGGTCAACCTGATCGAAGAAGGTGTTGATCTGGCCATCCGCATCACCAATGACCCGGAGCCGGGCCTGATCGCGCGCCGGCTGGCTGATTGCCATTCAGTCATTGTCGCGGCTCCCGCCTATCTGGCGCGGCACGGCCAGCCACTACAGCCCGCCGATCTGGGCCAGCACCATTGCCTGAGCTACAGCCAGTTTGGCCGCAGCGAATGGCGCTTGCGCCGCGGCGAGGAAGAAGCCGTGGTCAAGGTACATGGCCGGCTGAGCGCCAATGAAGCCGTGGCGCTGCTGCAGGCCTGCCGCCATGGTGCCGGCCTGGCCATGCAGCCCTATTATCTGGTCAAACCGCTGCTGCACAGCGGCGAACTGGTGGCACTGCTGCCAGACTGGCAGCCCGTCAGCATGGGCATTTATGCGCTCTACCCTTCGCGCCGCCAGTTGCCGCTGGCCATGCGCACGCTGCTGGACTTCCTGCAGCAGCACTTTGCCCCCACCCCGCCCTGGGAACAGCCTGTTGCAACGCCAGTCGCTCATTGAAAACTCTGCCGCCACTGGCTGGGTGACACGGCATAGCGTTGACGGAAGTGATGACGCAAGGACTCGGGCGAGCCAAAACCAGCCAGCTGGGCAATCTGTTCAATAGTGTGATCGGCGCGTTCCAGCAGGCGCTGACTCAACAGCAAGCGCTCGTCCAGCAACCACTGGCTCACCGTGCGCCCGGTAAGTTGCCGGAAATGCCGGGTAAAACTGCGCCGGCTCATCGCCGCCTTGTCTGCCAGGCTGTCCAGGGTATGCGGCGCGGCCAGATTGGCCCTGATCCAGTCCAGCAGCACCGCCAGCCGTGAATCACCGGCGCTGGCCGGCAGTGGCTGCTCGATGAACTGCGCCTGCCCGCCCTGACGGTGTGGCGGCACCACCAGCCGCCGCGCCACGCCATTGGCCAGCTCGGCCCCGTAGCGCTGGCGCAGCAGATGCAGGCAGCAATCCAGCCCGGCTGCCGTACCGGCCGAAGTCAGCATCTGGCCGTCCTCCACATACAGCACCGCCGGGTCCAGCCGTACCTGCGGATAGCGATGGGCAAAGTCATCGGCATAGGCCCAGTGCGTGGTGGCCGCACGACCATCCAGCAAGCCGGCCTCGGCCAGCACATAAGCCCCCAGACACAGGCCGACGATCTGCACACCACGCGCCGCTGCCTGCTGCAGGGCAAGCAACAAGGGCGGCGGCACCGCGCGGCCAGCCTGCCAGCCTGCCAGCTGGGCAGGATGATGATGTCGGCAGCAAGCAGTGCTTCCAGACCATGCTCACAGTGGATGCTGAAACCGGCGCTGGTGCGCAGCTCACCGGCTTCCGCACTGCACACCCGCAGGTCGAATGCTGGCAAGCCCGGATGGGCATCGCCAAACACCACGCAAGGCACCGACAGGTGAAAGGGGCTGATCTGGGCAAAGGCGACAACGGCAATGACGGGGGTGGACATGGCGGGATACCAGCGCGAAACAGGATTGGCCCGATCTTAACGTATTATGGCAAGCGGGCCACTATGGCAGTCTGTCGTCGGTGCTGATAATGAGCGCCTGACCACCTGAAACCGGAGCATGCACATGACAGCACAAGACAGCGCACTGATCGTGATCGATCTGCAGAACGACTATTTCCCCGACGGCAAATATCCGCTGTGGAATACGGCAACCGTACTGGATAACTGTGTGGCGGCCATCGAACGGGCCAACACACTGGGGATGCCGGTGATTCTGGTCCAGCACGTGGCCGACGGCAGCAAGGGCATCGCGCCTTTCTTCAATGCCGGCAGCGCGGGCGTGGCCATCCACCCGCGTATTCTGGCCGCCGCCCCGCAGGCACCGATGGTGATCAAGCAGGCCGCCGACAGCTTTCATCAGACCACGCTGCAGGCAACACTCGATCAACTTGGCAGCCGCAAGCTGCTGCTGTGCGGCATGATGACGCAGAACTGCGTGACCCATACCGCCCTGTCACCCGCAGCCGCTCAGTACGAGGTGGCGGTGCTGGCCGATTGCTGCACCACGGTGGACCAGATGCTGCACGCCATTGCGCTGAATGCCCTGTCTATCCGTGTGGCCCTGCCGACGGCGGCGCAAGCACTGGCCTGAAGCGCCCCTCTCTCAGCCCAAATAGAAAAACCCGCCGGATGGCGGGTTTCTGATTACTGAAAGGCAAAGAAGCAGGATCAGGCCTTGTTGACCGGAATCTTGCCAATCTTCACGCGCCATTCCGCCGGGCCGGTGTTGTGTACCGAGATACCGTTGGAATCGACTGCCACCGTTACCGGCATGTCCTTGACTTCGAATTCGTAGATGGCTTCCATGCCCAGATCGGCAAAGCCGACCACCTTGGAGGCCTTGATGGCCTTGGACACCAGGTAGGCCGAACCGCCCACTGCCATCAGGTACACCGCTTTATTGTCCTTGATGGCTTCGATGGCAGCCGGGCCACGCTCGGCCTTGCCGATCATGCCCAGGAGACCAGTCTGCTCCAGCATCTGGCGGGTGAACTTGTCCATGCGGGTGGCAGTGGTGGGGCCTGCCGGGCCAACCACTTCGTCACGCACCGGGTCAACCGGGCCGACGTAGTAGATGAAGCGGTTGGTGAAGTCCACCGGCAGCGCCTCGCCCTTGTTCAGCATGTCCACCATGCGCTTGTGCGCGGCGTCACGACCGGTGAGGATCTTGCCGTTGAGCAGCAGCACATCGCCCGGCTGCCAGCTGGCCACTTCTTCCTTGGTGATCTGGTCCAGATCAACGCGCTTGCCATTGCTGGTGTCGTAGGTGATTTCCGGCCAGTCTTCCAGGCTGGGCGTAGCCAGATGAGCCGGGCCGCTGCCATCCAGATGGAAATGGATGTGACGGGTGGCGGCGCAGTTGGGGATCATGGCGACCGGCAGGCTGGCAGCGTGGGTCGGGTAGTCCAGAATCTTCACGTCCAGCACGGTGGTGAGGCCACCCAGGCCCTGCGCACCAATGCCCAGCGCATTCACTTTTTCGAAGATTTCCAGGCGCAGCTGTTCAACGCGGGACAGCTCGGCACCGCTGGCAGCCTTGGCTTTCAGCTCGTGGATGTCCACGTGCGACATCAGGCTTTCCTTGGCCAGCAGCATGGCTTTTTCCGGCGTACCGCCAATGCCGATACCCAGGATGCCCGGCGGACACCAGCCAGCGCCCATGGTGGGCACGGTGTTGACCACCCAGTCGACAATGCTGTCGGACGGGTTCAGTGCGTAGAACTTGGACTTGTTCTCCGAGCCGCCGCCCTTGGCCGCACAGGTCACTTCCACGCCGTCGCCTTCGACGATCTCGAAGTGCACCACGGCCGGGGTGTTGTCCTTGCTGTTCTGGCGCTTGCCAGCCGGGTCCAGCAGCACGGAAGCGCGCAACTTGTTGTCCGGGTTGTTGTAGGCGCGGCGCACGCCTTCGTTGACCATTTCCTGTACCGACAGGGTGGCATCCCACTGCACATTCATGCCCACTTTCAGGAACACCACGGCGATGCCGGTATCCTGGCAGATCGGGCGACGGCCTTCGGCACACATGCGGCTGTTGATCAGGATCTGCGCCATGGCGTCCTTGGCCGCCGGGCTTTCTTCGTGCAGATACGCCTGGTACAGCGCGTCGATATAGTCCTTGGGGTGGTAGCAGCTGATGTATTGGAAAGCATCGGCGATGCTTTGAATGAAATCATCCTGACGGATAACGGCCATGAGAGGTTTCTCCAGCGTAGTGGGCTGTTAGAAGCTGTACACGATCTGCCGCATGGATGAGGCGGCATGGCGCGATCGCGGACACGCTCTTAGGAATTGTCGGATTATTTTAGGGCCTTACGCTGCATTGCGCCATGCCTGCGCCGGGATTAGAAGGTATTCATGATCTAGGGAACGAAGGGTCAGACAAGGCGAAAGGGCGTGAAAAAGCGCAATGGACATGGCGTCCATGAGCATTTTGAACGCCATTTCAACGCAGGATCACCCGAGTATCGCAGAGCGTGAGCAGGTTCTCAGATATCAATCAGCGGTCCATCCTGTGCCCGCTGCAGCACGCTGGCAAAGGATTGCAGCGCCTGCTCCAGCGCCCGCAGCAAGCCAGGCAAACTGGCGTGGTGCTGGCCACGGGCGGCCTGCTCCACCTGTGCGGCAGCCTGTGCCAGCGCGGCCGCTCCCACATTGCGGCTGGCACCCTTGATCCGGTGCGACAGCAGCACCAAAGCCTGCAGGTCGCCACTGTGCCAGGCTTGCAGCAGCGCATGCAGGTCGGCCTGCTTGTCATGCAGAAAAGCCTGCAACAGTGCTCGTTGTTGCGACCAGTCATCCTGATACAGCACGCGCAGCACGCGGTGATCCAGCACCGGCAGCGATTCGTCCACAGGCGGTGCCGGCATGGCGGCTTCGACGACCTCGGCGCGCAGCTGCACAATCAGCTGGCAGCCCAGCCCGCTACCATGCTCCAGCTGCAGCCTGGCACCGCTCAGCCGAGCCAGACGGCGAATACTATGCCAGCTGGCGGCATGCTGTCCGGCCTTGCGGGCGGTATCCGGCTGCTGCAACAGCGCGGCCAATGCCACCGCCGGGCCATCATCCTGACTACCCTCATGCATGATTTCGATGGTGATGATCTGGCACATCTGCTGCTGTGCCAGCAGCTGCGTCCTGAGCAGAAGGCCACCCTGGCGGGTGTAACGGATGCTGGCAGCCAGCAGTTGCTGCAACAGCTGCTGCAAGGCGAGCGAGTGCAGCAGCAAGGACGGTGCCAGCACGGCATCGGTGTCCAGCTGCCAGGCCAGGCCCTGTTGCGCTGCCGACTGGCGGCAGCTGCCGTGCAGCTGTGCCAGCAATTGTGGCAAGCACATGGCGACCATAGGCCGCTGCTGCGGATTTGCCTGCTTGCGCTGGCGCAGGTGTGTGGAAGTGGCTCTTTTCATCGGCATCTTCCCGAGCATGTAAGGAGGCGCCGCCGGCGGCGGCTCATGCAACATAGCCTAGCCACAGGGCAAGGCGCTGGCTTCGCCGCCGCGCTGGCTGGCCTTGACATGGTACATGGCGTGATCGGCCTCGTTGACCAGTTGCTCGGCCGTGGTGCCATCACGCGGGTACAGGCTGTAGCCAATGCTGGCCCCCACTTCCAGCCGCTGCCCGGCCACGGTGATGGCTTCGCCGATGCTCAGCCGCAGCTTGTACATCAGCTCGCCCAGCGCCGCATCGGTGAAGTTGCCCTGCAGCAGGATCAGGTATTCATCCCCCCCCATGCGCGCCACCATGTCGCTGCCGCGCACGGTATGCAGCAAGCGGCGGGCGACAATCTGCAAGACCTGGTCGCCGATGGCATGGCCATGGCGGTCATTCACTTCCTTGAAGTGGTCCAGATCGACAAACAGCACGGCGAACGGCGCGCCATTACGCTGCGACAGCTGCAATAGCTGCTCCAGCCGCTGGAAGAACAAGGCGCGGTTGGCCAGCCCGGTCAGGCTGTCGTGGTGGGCCAGATAGCTCAGTTCGCGCTGATTGTCGTACAAGCTGGCCATGTGGCTGTTGATCTGCCGCTGCATGCGTTCGAAATTGCGCGCCAGTACGCCGATTTCATCATTGCGCTCCACCGGCAGCACCTGCTGCAGCTGGGTTTCGGAAAAACTGCTGGCGGCCTGCGCCAGGGTGTTGATCGGCCGCAACAAGGCGCGGGCGAACACCACCGCCAGCAAGATGGCGATGGCGCTGAAGGCCAGTACCATGTGGATGATGCGCAGCCCCAGCGGCGCAGCGCTTTCCAGCACCGCATCCAGCGGCTGTACCAGCCCGGTCACCACGAAATCATCGCGATTGCCCAGCCCCACCGGCTGGCGCACAAAAGCCATCACCCGGTCTGCGGCCTGCTGTGGCTGTTCCAGCCCGCTGAGCGCCAGATTGTTGAGCTTGCGCTCGAACAGGGGCTGGGTGGCGGCAAAGCTGTCCTGCATCAGGATACGGCGGCCCTGCTCGAAACCGAAGGTTTGCGTCGGGTCGGGGTGGACCAGAAAATCGCCCCAGCGGTTGGCCATATACAGCTGATAGCCCTTGGGCAAGTCGGCACGCAGCTGTCCCAGCAGCCGCTGCAGATCGAGACTGATCACCAGCAGCCCACCCGGCTGGCCGTCGCTGCGCGGCAGCGGCGTCGCCACCATCATGCCGGGGCGTCCTTCGGCGTCATGTGCGGCCCGTTCGTGATTGATGCCGATGGCTGACTGGTAGATTTGCCCGGCCGGCAAGGCCAGGGTTTCAAACACATAGGGGAAGTGGCCTTTTTCCTGCAAATCCGCGCCCGCCACCCGCAGGGTCAGCCCGCCACTGCTGTCTACCCTGACCAGTTCCAGCCCGTTGTCAGCCGCACCGATCAGCCTGACCTGCAAGTATTCGGGATGCAGCGCCAGCATGCCGGCAAATGCCTGCGCCAGTTCGTCGCGCGCCCCTTGTGCCTGCTGGCCGCCATGACTATTGATCACCTGGGCCACCTGCACCAGCCGTGCCAGCAGCATGGCGTCATCGGCGGCCTCTTCCTCGGCCTGTTGCAGCCGGCGGTTCACCCCGCGCGCAGCCATCAGCAAATCGCCCTGCGCCGCCGACACCAGCATGGTGCGGTTGGCGGTAAAGGCGTAATAGCCGGTGAGGCCGGACGACAGGATGCCGAACACCGCCAGTAGCAGCGCCAGTTTCACCAGCAGACCGGAGCGCATGATTCAGAAGCTCCCCGGCCGGTCGCCGGAATAGATTTTTTGCCATAGCGCTTCACGCTGCGCGGCATTTTCCACCGGCTGCAACCACAGCACTTTGGCACCGGGTTTCAGTTCGTCGCTGGCGCTGAGGGTATTGGCCAGCCCCTGACGGGTCGGCAGCAGGGCACTGACTGCGGGTTCCAGCATGTAGTTGATCCATTGCTGTGCCAGCCGTGGCTGGCTGCTGGCTGCGGTCATGGCCCAGCAGTCCAGCCAGGCCAGCACGCCTTCGCGCGGGATGGCATAGCCAACATCGGCCCCGGCCTGACGCAGGGAGTTCAGCTGCTGGGTGCCGTAGTTGCCAAACATCAGCGCGATCTTGTGGCGGATGAACAATTCCGTCCCTTCTTCCGGCAGGCTGTAAAAAGTCAGTACGTTGCGCCGCAGCGCAATCAGCCGCTGCACCAGCCTGCCTTGCTGCGCCGCGCTCAGCGTAAAGGGCTGCTCGATGCCGCTGGCTAGCGCGCTAAAGGAGAAATTGTGCTGTCCGCTATTGAAGTCGAGCACCTTGTGGCGATAACGCGGGTCCCACAGCACATTCATCGTGTCGGGCGGTACGGGAAACTGCCGCCGGTCGTAGATGATGCCCATGGTGGAATAGGTGAAGGGAACGGCATACAGCCGGCCTTGCTGCTGCAAGCCGGGAATGGCCGCCAGATTGCGAAAGCGCGGCAGCTGACGGCGGGTATTGGGCAGCAAGGCCGGGTCCAGCGGCTTGAGCAGACCGGCGGCGAAATAGCGCTGCATTTCGGCGGTATTGGCAGCCAGCACATCGAAACGCGGGCCGGTGGACGCGTGCATCTTCGCCCACAGCGCCTCGTCCGAATCGACAAAAGTTACCTCCACGCTTACCTGAAAGCGCTGTTCGAAGGCATGCACCACATCCGGATCGGCATAGCCAGGCCAGGCCAGCACGCGCAGCACGTCCTTGGCCATGGCCAGTTGGCAGCACAACAGGCAGCCGATTACCCCCGCAAGCAGGCTGAATTTATTGAATGCCACGATTGCATTTCTTTTTTTTCAATTCACCGTTTGAATGTAGCTGCTTGTCATCCCTTATACCTAAGTATTTTTACGAAAATTCGATCAAATGACCACGGCGGCAGCTGGTGGGTCTGGCCGGCCCATGCGCCCGGCAGCAACACGAGCGGGGTCGCAGCCGTGTCGCCACGCACCGAAGCGGTGCTTTTTACCTTCAATGCACCAATTAACAGCACAGACGTACAACAAAACACCGTTTTGGTGCATCAACGCACCAGTAGCACCCTCCCAAGCCACACTCGGCATCACCGAAAGCGGGCAGTGCTGTCACCATTTTCGAGCAATCACGGTTCAAACTGGTGCCACTGGTGACAAGCTGGCATTCCCCTTGCTTTAAGGAAGCCCCATAAAAGCCGACAACAACGGGACTCGCCATGCCAAACTCGAATTCACCTTCCGACGTACTGTTCCTGCTGCTGGGGGCCATCATGATTCTGGCCATGCATGCAGGCTTCGCCTTTCTGGAACTGGGCACCGTGCGCAAGAAAAACCAGGTCAATGCCCTGGTCAAGATCCTGACCGACTTTGCCGTATCGGCCATTGCCTATTTCTTTGTCGGCTACAGCGTGGCCTATGGGGTGAACTTCCTGGGGGATGCCAGCCATATTGCCCAGCACAATGGCTATGAACTGGTGAAGTTTTTCTTTCTGCTGACCTTCGCCGCCGCCATTCCGGCGATTGTGTCCGGCGGCATTGCCGAACGGGCAAAATTCCACCCGCAATCGGCTGCCACCTTCCTTTTGGTCGGCTTGGTTTATCCCTTCTTCGAAGGTATTGCCTGGAATAACCACTATGGCGTGCAAGACTGGCTCAGCCACAGCTTTGGCCAGCCTTTCCACGACTTTGCCGGCTCGGTGGTGGTACATGCAGTAGGCGGCTGGATCGGCCTGGCTGCCGTACTCAATCTGGGCGCACGCCGTGGCCGCTACAGCAAGGAAGGCCGCATCTCGGCCCATCCGCCCTCTTCCATTCCGTTTCTGGCACTGGGAGCGTGGATTCTGATCGTCGGCTGGTTCGGCTTCAACGTGATGAGCGCACAAAGACTGAACGGCATTTCCGGGCTGGTGGCCATCAACTCGCTGATGGCCATGGTGGGCGGCACGCTCAGCGCGATGTGGGCCGGCAAGAATGACCCCGGCTTTATCCATAACGGCCCGCTGGCCGGCCTGGTGGCGGTGTGTGCCGGCTCGGACATCATGCATCCGCTGGGTGCGCTGATGGTGGGGCTGGCGGCAGGTGCGATGTTTGTCTGGCTGTTCACCCAGACCCAGAACCGCTGGAAAATTGATGACGTGCTGGGGGTATGGCCACTGCACGGCATCTGCGGTGCCTGGGGCGGCATTGCTGCCGGCATCTTCGGCCAGAGTGCACTGGGTGGCCTGGGCGGCGTCAGCCTGGTTTCCCAGCTGCTGGGCACGGCCGGCGGCATCGCCATCGGCTTTGGCGGCGGTTATCTGGTGTATGCCGTGCTGCGCAAGACTGTGGGCATCCGGCTGGATGAAGAAGAAGAGTTCAACGGGGCCGACCTCACCATCCACCAGATCACGGCCACTCCCGACCGTGAAACCAACTGGTAATTGACTGGCCGGTCGGGCCTGCCGTACGGGCCCGACCACGATGTCATAATCTTGATCCGCCTCAGACATTGGCGGTTTTGTCCGACAAGAAGACACACAGCGCGCAGGGCCTCCGCTATGCTGACGAGAAGCATTACCCGCAGGCAGCTACCGGAATCATGAGCACGCAATTCTCCCCGCACGGCAGGCGCTCCCTGCGCACTCGCATCACACTTGGCATGCTGCTGGCACTGGTCATTACCTTGTGGCTGGCCACCCTGCTGATCAGCCATAGTCTGCGCCAGCAGATGGAAGACACCATTTCCGCCCAGCAGTTTTCTACCGTATCGCTGGCTGCGCGCGAAGTGGACCGCTCGGTAAGAGAGCGAGTACAGGCATTGCAGTCCCTCACCACACAGTTCAAGGGCAAGCCGGTCACTGCGGCCGCCATCCAGCCCGAGCTGCAACGGCGGCCCATTTTGCTGATGATGTTCAACTGGGGCATCGTGGTACTGGACAAAAATGGCCAGGTGAAAGCCAGCATCCCGGAAAGCCTGGGCCGCAACGGTCGCTCCTATACCGACCGCGCGTTCTTCCAGCTGGCCATGCAGCACGGCGGACGCTATATCACAGAGCCAATGCAAGGCCAGTACACCGGCAAGCCAGTGATTTCCATGCTGGAACCACTACTGGATGCCAATGGCAAGCTGGTGGGGATGATCATGGGGATCACCAATCTGGCACAACCCAATTTTCTGGATGACATCAGTTCGGCGCGCTATGGTGCCACCGGCAGTTTCTTCATTACTGCACCACAAAGCCGCCGCTACATCATGTCCTCGGATAAGCAACGCCTGCTCAAGGCCGGGCCGCCACCCGGGATCAACCCGCTGTATGACCGCTACCTGTCCGGTTACCAGGGGTCGGGCATTGCCGTCAGTTCGCGCGGGATCGCCGAGTTGTCCTCCAGCGTGCGCATCCAGTCCACCGGCTGGCTGATGCAGGCGGTCTTGCCGACGACAGAAGCCTTCGCCCCCATCCGCACCTTGCAACAGCAGCTGTTTGGCCTGGCGCTGTGCCTGACCATGCTGGCCGGCGGCTTCTGCTGGTGGTGGCTGCGCCGACAGCTGCTGCCGCTGTCCGAGGCCACCGCCCTGCTGGCCGGCATGCGTGATGGCACGCTGCCCAAGCAGGCGCTGCCGGTGCGGCAGCAAGATGAGCTTGGCCTGCTGGCCACCTCGTTCAACGGCTTGCTGGAGCGCATCCTGCGCGAAGAAGAGCAAGCCAGCGAACACGCCGCCAACCGGCTGCTGCGCAAGATCGTGTCGCACATTCCCGGCGTGGTGTTCCAGTACCGCCTGTTCGAAGATGGCCACGGCTGCCTGCCTTTTGCCAGCGAGGCTTTACTGGATTTGTATGGCCTGACACCGCTGGCAGTCAGCTGCAACGCCGACCCCATGCGCGCCATGCTGCACCCGGACGACGCGGATGCCTTCTTCAGTGCCATGCATGCCTCGGCCACCAGCCTGACGCTATGGAATATCGAGTACCGCATCGTGCTGCCCGACGGCCAGCTCAAATGGCTGCGGGTGGATGCCATGCCCGAGAGAGACGGCCCCTTCGTCACCTGGTATGGCTATATCGCCGACATCAGCCAGGCCAAGGCCATGGAGGCCGAGCTGCGCATTGCGGCCACCACTTTCCTGACCCAGGAAGGCATCATGGTGACCGACCGCGACGGGGTGATTCTGCGGGTGAATCCGTCCTTCTGCCAGATTACCGGCTACAGCAGTGCCGAGGTGGTGGGCAAGACCCCGGCCATTCTCAGCTCGCACCGGCATCCGCCGGCGTTCTACCAGCAACTGTGGCAGTCCCTGCTGCAGGATGGCCGCTGGCAGGGTGAAATCTGGAACAGCCGCCAGAACGGCGAAGTCTTCCCGGAATGGCTCACCATTACCGCCGTGCACGACAGCGACGGCCAGACCAGCCACTACGTGGCCATCTTCCAGGACATTACCGAGCGCAAGGCCGCTGCGGACGAAATCCAGACCCTGGCGTTTTACGATGCCCTCACCCACCTGCCCAACCGCCGCCTGCTGCTGGACCGGCTGCAGCACGCGCTGGATGCAGCACACCGCCAGCAGCAATACGGCGCGCTGCTGTTTCTCGACCTGGACAACTTCAAGTCGCTGAACGACACCATGGGGCATGACATCGGCGACCTGCTGCTGCAAGACGTGGCCGCCCGCCTGCACCACGGCATGCGCGTGGGCGATACCGTGGCGCGGCTGGGGGGTGACGAATTCATCGTGATGCTGGAAAACCTCGGCCCGCAGCGCGAAGCAGCGCTGCGCGAGGCTGAAAGCGTGGGCCGCAAGATACTGGCGCAGCTCAAGCAGCCCTACGAGCTGCGCGGCCACGACTACCGGGGCAGCTGCAGCCTGGGCATCGCCCTGTTTGCCGACGAGCACGCCAGCACCGAAGACATCCTCAAGCAGGCTGATCTGGCCATGTATCAGGCCAAATCGGCCGGCCGCAATACCCTGCGCTTTTTCGATCCGCTGATGCAGGCGGAAATCAATGCCCGCACCCGGCTGGAAGCCGAGCTGCACCATGCGCTGGAGCACGGCGAACTCAGCCTGCACTATCAGCCGCAGATCCGCCACGGCCAGCCCTGCCAGAGCGTGGAAGCGCTACTGCGCTGGCACAGCCCGCAACAGGGGCTGCGTCTGCCCGGCTCCTTCATTCCGCTGGCCGAACAGAGCAATCTGATCCTGGCCATCGACCACTGGGTGCTGCAACAAGCCTGCACCCAGCTGGCCGCCTGGGCCGGCCATGCCGACACCGCCAGCCTGAGCATCGCGGTCAATGTCAGCGCCCGCCAGTTTCACCAGAGCGATTTTGTCAGCCGCCTGAGCCGCCTGCTGCAAGACAGCGGTGCCAACCCGGCCCTGCTGAAACTGGAAATCACCGAAAGCCTGCTGCTGATGAAGCTGGACGACGCCGGCAGCAAGATGAACAGCCTGCGCCAGCTGGGCATTACCTTTGCCCTGGATGATTTCGGCACCGGTTATTCCTCGCTGTCCTACCTGAAGCAACTGCCGCTGGACCAGGTCAAGATCGACCGCAGCTTTGTGCGCGATGTGCTGGACAACCCCAACGATGCCGCCATCTGCAAGGCCGTCATCGCCCTGGGCCACAGCCTGGGCCTGACGGTGATCGCCGAAGGCGTGGAAACCGTGGCCCAGTACGATTTCATGGTGGCGCAAGGCTGCCAGGTGATTCAGGGCTATCTGTTCAGCCAGGCACTGCCGCCCGGACAGCTGCAAAACTGGCTGGCAGATGCCCAGCCAGCGCGCCATGACGGAAACACACCGCAGGACAGCCAACAGCAAACGCCGGCAGTGGCTGCCGACTCATGAGCGCAGCAGCGCGGTGGCCGGCAAGTGCTGCTGCGCATAAGCCGCAAAGGCAGCAGCGGGCAAAGGCCGGCTGAACAGATAACCCTGTAGTTCATCGCAGCCCTGGGCGCGCAGCCAGCTCAGTTGCTCTTCGGTTTCCACCCCCTCGGCAATGGTCAGCAGGCCAAGGTTTTCCGCCATGTGGATGATGGCGGCCACAATGGCGCGATCTTCCGGATCGGTTGCGATGTCGCGGACAAAGCTCTGGTCGATTTTCAGCTTGTAGACGCGGAACTGCTTGAGCAGGTTGAGCGAGGAATAGCCGGTGCCAAAATCGTCGATCGACATGCGCACTCCCTGCTCATGCAAGACATTCATCACGGCGATGGCCTGTTGCGGGTCGAACATGGCCACGCCTTCGGTCAGCTCCAGCTCCAGCGCGCTGGCAGGCAAGCCCTCTTCCTGCAGGATGCGCGCCACCAGTGCCGGCAGGTCCGGCTGGCGGAATTGCACGGCCGACAGATTCACCGCCATCACCAGTGCCAGCCCCTGCTCCCGCCACTGCCGCGCCTGACGCAGCACCCATTCGCCCAGTTGCAGAATCAGCCCGCAATCTTCGGCGACCGGAATGAATTCGGCTGGCGAAATATTGCCCAGCTCCGGATGCGCCCAGCGCAGCAGCGCCTCCGCCCCCACCAGTTGTCCACCCGCCATGGCCAGCTGTGGCTGGTAATGGATGCTGAACTGCTGCTGTTCCATTGCCACCCGCAGGGCATTCACCAGTTGCAGATGGCGCGAGGCCTTTTCCTGAATCGCCGCCGTATAAAAGCGGAAACAGCTGCGGCCAGCCTTCTTGGCCAGATACATGGCGGCATCGGCCCGCCGCGACAGGGTTTCCAGATCCAGCCCATCCCGCGGATACAGTGCAATGCCGATGGAGGCAGAAACATTCAGGTCGTAAGGCGTCACCTGATAAGGGTGGGCAATGTCGCCCAGCAGTTGCTGGGCCAGTGCTTCCGCCATGGGCGCATTCATCTCGGGTAGCAGCAGGATGAACTCGTCGCCACCCAGGCGGGACACCAGCGCACCATCCGGCACCAGCTGGCGCAATCTGGCCGCCAGCTGCACCAGCAAGGCATCGCCCACGCTGTGCCCCAGCGAATCATTGATGTCCTTGAAGTGATCGAGGTCGAGGAACATCAAGGCTAATTCCTGTTGCTGGCGGGCAGCCTGCTGCAATATCTGCTCGGCCTGCTCCTCCAGCATCACCCGGTTGGGCAGGCCGGTCAGCACATCGTAATGGGCCAGGTAGCGGATATGCTGCTCGTTCTGCTTGCGCTGGGTGATATCGCGGGTAATCGCCAGCTGCATGCTGATGCTACCGTCTTCGTCGCGCATGGGCGCGGCATGGGTTTCCAGCCAGCGCCGCTGCCCTTGCAGGCCGCTTATTTCGAACTCCAGCGTGCCGCTCTGCCCGCTCATCACCTGCTGGTGCAGCTGCATGAAGGCGGCATGATAGTCCGGCAAGACAAAATGCAGCAGGCCAAGCTGCTGGATCTGCTGCAGCGTGTCGGCTTGCAGCATGGCCATGCCGGCCTGGTTCATTTCCAGCAGCTGGCCATCGGCCGCCACCACCTTGATGCATTCCGGTTCGGTTTCGATGATGGTGCGCAAGCGTTGCTCGCTCCGCTGCAAGGCGGTGCTGGCAGCCTGTCGCGCCTGCTCGCGCTGGAAGCTGTCCAGCGCGTAGTCCAGGTCCATCACCATTTCCTCGATCAGCGTGCGTGCCGCTTCGTCAAAGGCGTGCGGCTCGCCACTGTACAGGGTCAGCGCACCGATGACCTGGCCATTGCGCTGCAAGGGCAGCGCCGCCGAGGCGCCCCAGCCATAGCGGACAGCACGCTCATGCCAGGGTGTGGTGGCAGGGTCATGCTGGAAGTCCTGGCACCATTGGGCCAGCCCGCTCAGCACCGCCCGGCCGGTCGGACCGTGGCTGAGCGGATCGGCCGCATCGGTCGCCAGCGGCAGATCCACCAGGTACTCGGTACCGCTGCCGTGGGCACACAGCGGGCGGATGTGGCGGGCATCTTCATCCAGCAACCCCACCCACACCATTTTCATGCCGCCATGCTCTACGGCGGCCTGACACATCCGCTCAAATAGCTCGCGTTCGGAGCGACTGCGCACAATGGCCTGATTGCACTGGCTCAGCGCATTGTAGAGCCCGGTCAGGCGCTGATTGCGCGCATCAGCCTGGCAGCGGGCTTCATTCAGCAGCTGCAGCTTGTAGCGGGTTTCGGCCAGCCAGCCCATCACGCTACGACGGCCGAACTTGCCTTGCGGCACCGGCTGCGAGAAATCACCACTGCCCAGCCGAGCAATGCTGCTGTGCACTTCGGCCACCGAGCCACCCAGCACATTGTGCAAATTGCGCCGCAGATCCCACAACAAAGGCAGCAACAGCAGACCAAAGGCAATGAATACCCAGCGCAGCTGCAAGGCATAGCGTTCGGCATCCAGGACCGCCTGCAAGGTACGCTGGGCAGACAGGCGGTTGAATTCGGCAATCGGCTGCATGATGCCGGCCTTGGCCTGGTGATAGGCGGCGTCGTGCACCATGCGGATGGCTTGCTGCCGTGGCGCTGAGCCCTGCGGGGGACTGGAGGCCACCAGCGCCATGGCCGCCCATTCGGTACGGGTCAGGGCGTCCGATTTGGCTTTGGCGTCGGCCAGCCTGGCCATTTCCTCGGGGGTAAAGCCGGCAGCGCGCATGCGCTGCAGCAGGGAGGGTGCCACACTGGCCGCCTGCGGCCGGCGATCATCGTCCAGCACCAGATCCCAGTAGATGCTGTGGTAATCCACCGGGCGGGCGGCCATGCCGTCGCGGATGGCCAGAATTTCACGGTAATGCTGCTGATAGACAGGGTCGCCAGTCACCACATAGGTGCGCACCATGCGGGTAAGGTCGTCGGAAGACTGGCGTAATTCACCTGCCAGCAAAATCGATTCATGCCGTGCATCATTGGCGTGGTCGATGGCTTTCTCTGCCCGTACATACAGCACAAAGCTGACGATAAAGGCAGTGAATACCAACAGGATCAACCAGTAGTAACGGGAGAGCAGCAGCAGCTTGCTCTTGACGGTCAGCATGGCTTCATAGCCCTTTTTATCGTAATGGCCCCGATTGCGATCGAAAACAGGTATGGCTGCCTGATTATGGCGCAAAACCGCCACCATCGCAGTCAAAATGCCCTCAGCCAAGAGGCAAAAGCAGCCCGGGACTGGCCGACGCTAGCGCTCGCTGAGCAGCAGGCCGCAAGCGTGAGCACGCCCCGGCCGTACTCGCCGTGCCGCTCAAGCAGCATGTTCAAGCCGGGCTGGCTGGCCTATGCTGCTGTTTCTACCCAACCCGACTAGGACAGAACATGACGCTGGCGCAATGGCTGGACATTCCCTTTTCCATCATCCAGGCCCCGATGGCTGGCGTGCAGGGTAGCCGGCTGGCCATAGCAGTCAGCCAGGCCGGTGGCGTGGGTTCGCTGCCGGCCGCCATGCTTTCCAGCAGCCAGTTGCGGCAAGAGCTGGAAACACTGCAGCAACTGGGCCGGCAGCCGTACAACCTCAATTTTTTCTGCCATCAGCCCCCGGCAGACGACCCGGCCGCCCTGGCCGGCTGGCAGGCGCTGCTGGCGCCCTTCTATCAGGAACTGGGCATCCATCTGGCGGCGGCTGGTGGCGCAGGGCGCTTGCCCTTCAATCAGGAAATGGCGGATATGGTCAGCCACTACCGCCCTGCGCTGGTGAGTTTTCACTTTGGCCTGCCGGCCCCGGCCTTGCTGCAACAGGTCAAGGCCACTGGTGCCAAAGTATTGTCCAGCGCCACCACGGTGGCCGAAGCCCGCTGGCTGGAGGCCCATGGTGCCGATGCCGTAATCGCGCAGGGTCTGGAAGCCGGTGGCCATCGCGGCATGTTTCTGCATGAGGATCTGGACGACCAGCTGGGCAGCTTTGCCCTGCTGCCGCAGATTGTGCAGGCGGTGAACATTCCGGTGATCGCCGCAGGCGGGATTGCCGATGCCACCGGGGTGGCGGCTGCCATGCGGCTGGGGGCGGCGGGCGTGCAAGTGGGCACGGCCTATCTGCTGTGTCCGGAGGCCGACACCAGCGCCCTGCACCGTGCGGCACTGTGCAGCCCGGCGGCGGCGCACACCGCCCTGACCACGCTCTACAGCGGCCGGCCGGCACGCGGCATCGTCAACCGCCTGATGCGTGAGCTTGGCCCGCGTCATCCGGCAGCACCGGCCTTTCCACTGGCCTCCGCCGCGCTGGCTCCCTTGCGCGCGGCAGCGGAAGCACTGGGCCGCGACGACTTCAGCCCGCTGTGGTGCGGCCAGAATGCCAGCGGCTGCCAGGCGATTGCGGCGGGCGAACTGACCCGCCAGCTGGCTGCCGGTCTGGTTTCCTAAACCGCGTCGGCAAAGCCGGCGGCAATGCGCGCGCACTCCGCCAGCCAGTGCGCCTTGTCCGCTGGCGACAGCCAGCTGGCCTCGAAACCGTTCTGGCATAGCTGAACAATTTCAGCCTTGCTCAGGCCCAGTTCGCGTGCGCAGCCCAGATAGTTTTCCTGTACATAGCCGCCAAAGTAGGCCGGATCGTCCGAATTCACCGTGGCGCACAGCCCGGCCTGCAAGAGCTGGCGCAGATTGTGATCCTTGAGCTGATCGAACACCCGCAGCTTGATATTGGAATACGGACACACCGTCAGCGGCATGCGCTCGGCCACCAGCCGTGCCACCAGTGCCGCGTCTTCCAGCGCCCGCACACCGTGGTCGATACGGCAGACCTTGAGCAGGTCCAGCGCCTCCCACACATAAGACGGCGGGCCTTCTTCGCCGGCATGCGCCACGCAAGGCAGGCCCAGCGCATGGCAGGCAGCAAACAGCCGGGCAAACTTGGACGGCGGGTGACCCACTTCACTGGAGTCCAGGCCGAAACCGTCAATCCCGGCGAGGAAGGGCCGCGCCGCCTCTAGCACGGCAAAACCGTCTTCTTCGCTCAGATGGCGCAAAAACGACATGATCAGCCGCGAACTGATGCCTAACTGCGTCCGGGCATCGTCCAGCGCACGCCGTATACCCTGATAAGCCGTGGCAAAGGCAATGCCGCGCGCGGTATGGGTTTGCGGATCGAAGAAGATTTCGGTGTGAACGACATGGTCGTCACGGCAGCGCAAGAGATAAGCCCAGGTCAGCTCGTAGAAATCCTGCTCGGTCTGCAATACCCCGGCACCGGCGTAGTAGAGGTCGAGAAAGGATTGCAGATTGTCAAAATCATAGGCCGCCCGCAGCGCCTCTACCGTGGGATAGGGCAGCTGTATGCCGTTGCGCGCGGCCAGGTGGAACATCAGTTCCGGTTCCAGACTGCCCTCGATATGCAGGTGCAGTTCGGCCTTGGGCAGGGCGTGGATCAGTGCTTGGTGTGCAGTACTCATGGGGTGTCCTGGCAGTGGCTCGCAACGCGACCGGGTGGGCCGGTCGTTTCAGGTCGAGCAAAAGCAGCATGATAGCGATTGCCGTGCCGACACAGAAGCCCGCTTTTTGCGTCTTTGCCACCATTTGCCCTGGCATGGCCGGCGGCAATGCCAATGGTTTGGGGTAAAATCAGCCACAGTGCCGCGCAGCAAGCCGGCACACGACAAGTTATTTGCTGTCAGCCGGGTGGCCATGACACCGGCTGCAGGACCACACCATGACCGCGCCCAATTTCCAGCAAGCCTTGCAACAAAGCTCGCAAGCCTTTGCCATCCTCGACCCCCAGGGCCACATTGATTATGCCAATCCGGCGTTTTGCCGGCTGTTCGGTCATGACAGTGCCGCCCTCAACGGGCAATCCATCAATATCATCATTCCCGCGGATGCACCGGACGGGCTGCACGATGGCGGTTTTGGCTGTGGACCGAATGTCGCGCTGCCGTTTCAGGGCGAGGTGCGCCGCATCGCCAGCGATGGCCGCAGCGTCATCGCCATGCTGCACTGCAATGCGCTGTACGACTCGGCCGGTGCCGTTCAGGGCTTTGTGGTGTCCTACACCGATATTGCCGATCGCAAGGCCATGGAACTGGCTTTGCAACAGGCCAACGAACAGCTGTCGCTGGCACTGGACGCCTCGCGGCTGTCGCTGTGGGACATGGACATCCTGCAGGATTACGTCAGTATCGATGCCCGCTGGGCACGCATGCTGGGCTATCCCGAACAGGCGCTACAGCGCAGGGCCACCACCATGTTCGCCAACGTGCATCCGGACGATTTGCCAAAGGTTTACCAGTCCTGCACGGCCGTGTTGCGTGGCAGCGAGGCGCGCTTCCAGCAGGAATTCCGCTATCGCAACGCCAGTGGCGGCTGGACCTGGATCCGCTGTACCGGCAAGGTGGTGGCGCGCAACGAGCAGGGCCAGGCCCTGCGCGCCATCGGCACCAATCAGGACATTACCGAGCGCAAGCACAATGAAGAGCTGATCATCAATGCCGCCCATCACGACTGGCTGACTGCATTGCCCAACCGCTTTGCCCTCACCCGCCACCTGGCAGCCGCGCTGGCGCGTGCCCAGCGCAGCGAGAAGCTGGTGGCGGTGTGCATGATCGATCTGGATGACTTCAAACCGGTCAACGACACCTGGGGGCATGAGGCGGGCGACCTTTTGCTCAAGGAACTGGCGCATCGCCTGCAGGCCCTGCTGCGCAAAACCGACTTTGTCGCCCGCCTGGGCGGTGATGAGTTCGTGGTCATCATGGAAGACCTGCAGGAAGAAGCCGCCCTGCAACAACTGGAAACCGCCTTGCAGCGGCTGCACCAGGCCGTGGAAGCGCCATTTGTGCTGGATGCCGGCATCGAGGCGGAAGTCGGCATGACGGTGGGCATCGCGCTCTATCCGCATGACGGCATCGAACCGGATGCCCTGATGCGCCAGGCCGATGCCGCCATGTATCAGGCCAAGCAACACAAACCCACCCGCCAGCGCTGGTGGCGCATGGTGGCGGACGAGGCCGGCTATCACGCCGAGGAGAGCAGCCATTTCGAACTCTATGGCGCAGAGGCCAGCCAGCTGCTGCACAAGTCCGCCAGCCTGATCAGCCGCGCCACCGAGCTGTACATCAGCCGCTTTTACCAGCAGAACCGGCCGGCCCACGAAGCACTGGCCATCCTCGCCAGCCTGCAAGCGGCGGAGCTGGAACAGCTGCAGCGTGCCCATCGCGACTTTCTGCTACAGGTGCTGTCACCGGAGCGCCAGGCAGCACAGATCCGTCACGACAGCCGGCAACTGGGCCGCATCCACAGCCTGGTCGGCGTCACCCCGGCCTTGCTGGTACACAGCGTGGAGCTGTTCCGCAGCCATTTCAGCGAACAGCTGAACATCACCCTGCTGCCGATACGCCAGCGCTACCGGCTGCTGGAAATCATCGACAGCCGGCTGCAGGAACAACTGCACGCCCAGCTGGAAGCCGCCGCACAGGTACAAAGCGCGTATCTGGAAAGCCTGTCGCTGCCCATGCCGCACCAGGGCACGCTGTGGACCGATGCCGTCGGCAGCGAGCTGGAGCAACTGGGCAAACTGCCCGGCGTGCAGGCGGTATTGCTGATGCGCCTGATGTCCGATGGCGTTTTCGTGCCGGAAAACAGCCGCGGCCCACTAGGCCAGTTCGTGGCCGATCTGTTGCAGCGACCGGGTTCGGAAGCCGTGGTCGACCCCAATTCGCCACGCGGCCAGGGACTGAGCGCGGTCGCCTGGCGCAGCGGCCGCATCTGTAGCTCGGCCTCCTATGGCAATGACCCGCGCTACGCCAGCTGGCACCAGCAGGCCGGCGCGGTACAGATACGCTCCAGCATGAGCATTCCGGTGCGCAACCAGGACGGGCTGACCGTGGCCGTCATCAGCCTGTTCGGCGCCTATCCCAACCAGTTTGAATCAGCCACCATGCAGCAGTTTGCCCTGGGCCTGCAACACCGCTGGGAGCTGATCCTGGCCGCCTGCACCAAACCGGCAGCCGCCATCCAGCAAAACCTGGCCATCGCCCTGCGCGAACGGCTGTTTGCCGGCGGCCTCACCCTGTATCTGCAACCGCTGGTCGACCTCAAGCTGGGCAAGGTAGTGAAAGTGGAAGCGCTGGCCAGGCTGATCAGGGAAGACGGGCAGATTGTCAGCCCCGGCGTCTTCCTGCCCCTGCTGGGCGATGCCGACCTCGACCATCTGTTCCGCCTGGGGCTGGACAAGGCGCTGACCCAGCTGGCCGAACTGGATGGCCACGGCCTGGACATCGACATCTCGCTGAACATCGCCCCCTGCACCCTGCAGGACGAGGACTGCCCGCGCTGGGTGGCCGAGGCCCTGGCCCGCCATGGCGTGGCCGCCGAGCGGCTGAGCCTGGAATTGCTGGAAACCGCCGACATCGCCCCGCACGAGCAGGACCGTGCCATCGAGCGGCTGCGCCAGACCGGCGTCAAGCTGGTGATGGATGACCTGGGTTCCGGCTATAGCAGTCTGCAAAGGCTGAGCGCCCTGCCCTTTGACACGGTCAAGATCGACCAGAGCCTGACGCTGAACCTGCGCAAGACCCCGCTGACCAGCCTGGCGCTGATACGCGCCATCCTGCAGCTGGGGCAAGATCTGGAACGACAAGTGGTGGTGGAAGGGCTGGAAGACATCGGCATGCTGGAAGCAGCCTGCATCCTGGGGGCCACGCTGGGACAGGGCTACTGCCTGGCCCGGCCGATGGCGCAAGCCAGCTTCATTCAATGGCAAGCGCAGTTCCAGCTACCCACCACAACCGGCCACATCAGCAGCTATCTGGGCGCACTGGCCCAGCACTGGCTGTATGCCCAGCCCTCGCAGGCCGCCGCCCGGCCAGCGCTGGCCGACTGTCCGCTGCACCATTTCCTGCAGCGCCAGCCCGATGTGCCCGAGCAGGTGCGGCAATGGCATGCGGCCTGCCATGATGCCCACCATGCCGGGCAGGCCAGCCAGCAGCTCAGCCAGTGGTTGATCGAGCAAGTGCAGCGCGAACAACTGCCCGCAACCGCTTAAGAACCATGTCGTCGCTCTCACAGGGGCGACGACGCTGGCCCCGTCATTTGCACACCCATCATGACAATCGCAATTGGAAACCTTGTATTTTCAAAAATAAAATGAAACTGCTTGCCACGCCTGCTGCTTATTCGCGGCGGGCGCTTGCTTGATAATGGCGAACATCAACACACACCCTCACCTGCAAGCAAGGAGTCATGATGAATATTGCCGACCTGGCCCAGACCCGCTACACCACCAAGGCCTTCGACCCCAGCCGCCAGCTGAGCGCACAACAGGTCGAACAGATCGAAACCCTGCTGCGCTTCAGCCCCTCGTCCACCAACTCGCAGCCCTGGCACTTTTTCATTGCCGGTAGCCCGGAAGGCAAAGCCCGCGTGGCCAAGGCTACCAGCGGCACCTACGCCTTCAATGAAGCCAAGGTACTGAACGCCTCGCACGTGGTGGTACTGTGCAGCCGCGCCAGCATCGATGATGCCTATCTGGAAACACTGCTGCAGCAGGAAGAAGCCGACGGCCGTTTTGCCAATGCCGAAGCCCGCGCCGGCCAGCATCGTGGCCGTTCACACTTCGTCAACATGCACCGCTTCGAATTGCGCGATGCCCACCACTGGATAGAAAAACAGGTTTATCTGGCGGCAGGCACCCTGCTGCTGGGCGCAGCCGCCCTGCAAATCGACGCCTGCCCGATTGAAGGCTTCGACCAGAAAGTGCTGGATGAAGAACTGGGCCTGCGTGCCATGGGCTATACCAGCGCCGTCATCGTGGCCCTGGGCTATCGCAGCGGCAGCGACTTCAATGCGCAGCTGCCCAAGTCACGCCTGCCGGCCGACCGCGTGATCAGCCGCATCTGAGCGGCCACCCGCTGGCAGCGCACAAGGCAGGGACAAGCCACCCAGCCGGAACCAGCGGGCCAGATTATTGAAGTCGCGCTGTTCCAGCGGGCTCAGGTCGCGATAGGCGGCCGCCGCCCGCTGAGCCAGCGCGGCATCGACACTGCGACGGGGGGGCGAGCGCAACAGCACCAGGAACGGGGCGACGGCGGTCTGATGGCAGTACAGTGCCTCGCCTAGCAAGGCAGCGCCCTGGCGCAACTCGTCCAGACTGAAGGCTGCACGCATCGAATTGAGAAAATCCTCGGTGAACTGCGCCGATTGCTGTGCTGCCCGGTCGTAAGCAAAGAAACGCTGGGTAGCCGCACGCTTGAGACGGCCAAAATCGGCCAGGTAAACCCCGCCATCCGGACGCAGGATGCGCCGCAGCTGCTGCATGGTCTGCGCCAATTGTCCGGTATCCGCCAGATGGTGCAGCGACATGGTGCACAGCACGCAATCCGCTGCGGCCCGGCCCACGCCATCCAGCTGGCTGATGTCCGCTTGTTGCAAGCGGATATTATGCATGCCGGCCGCCGCGATATTCGCCTCGGCCTGCTGCAGCATCGGCAGCGAGGCATCGATGCCGACAAAGCTGGCGTCGGGATGCAGCGCCGCCATTTTCAGCAACTGATTGGCCGGCCCGCAGGCCAGATCAAACACCACATCACCCGGCCGGATCAGCGGCAGCGCCATCACCGCATGAAACAGATAAAGATAGTTCAGCATGCCGTCGGCCCGGCCGCTGTTCATGAAGGAAGCCACCTGGCCGGATTCCACCATCAGCGCCTGCGGTTCCGGCTGGCGCGGCAGCACTGCGGGCGTGAAGCGCTCCAGCAGCAGATGGGTAAGCATCAAGGGAAGGGACATGGCTCAGGATGATTGATCTGTCGGGAAACCCAGCCGCCGCTTGCCTGGCAAGACGAAGCCATGCACGACAGCCGGGCCAATGGCCGCAGCCCTGCCGGCCGAAGGACAGCCGCGCAGCATCAAGATGGCCGACGCAGGCGTTGTAACAGCAACACCGGCAAGCGCAGGGCAAAACCGAACATCAGCCGGATATGCATCCAGGTCAGCAAGCGGTTGTCACGCCAGTAATTGAAATGCGACACGCCGCCCTCCCCTGCCTGGAAATATTTCACCGGCGCCGGCAGATTCACCGGCGCGACGCCAGCCCAGCACAGCCGCACCACGGCTTCGGGATCGAAATCAAAACGCCGCATCCAGTGCTGGCGCTGCATGATGCGGCGCAAGGGAGCCACCGGATAGACCCGGAAGCCAAACAGCGAGTCGCCAATGCCCATCCACAGTGTTTCCAGATTGGCCCACCAGTTGGATATCTTGCGCCCCTTTACCCGCAGGCTGGGTGCGCTGGCGTCGAATACCGGCACGCCCAGCACCATGGCCCCGGGCTGCTGCTGCGACGCTGCCATGAAGGCGGGAATCTGCTCCACCGGGTGCTGGCCATCCGAGTCCATGCACAGCACATGGGTAAAACCCAGCCGAGTGGCCTCTTCCAGGCCGTGCAGCACCGCCGCCCCCTTGCCGCTGTTCTGCGGCAGAACAAAGACCCGCAAGCCGTCATCCTGCGCGGCCATCGCCCGCAGCCCCTGCTCCGAGCCATCATCACTGCCATCGACGATCACCCACACCGGCGACCATTGCCGGCGCGCAGCGCGCACGGTGTCGAACACCTTGGGGCCGGGGTTATAACTGGGGATCAGCACCACATGGGTGGTCGAAGGTATGGGCATGGCGGGCTATTCGGGCTGCTCATCGCCCGGATGACAGCGATGATGTTTGAATTGGGCAGGACCATAGCCGATTGCCACCGGCCAGGTCAAGAATGCGCGGAGGGTGCTACAAACGCAGCGAGGCATCAATGGAGCCATTTTGCAAACAGGATTCGAAATACTGCTGCAGCCGCCGCGCCGTTTCATCACGGCGGCCATATGCCTCGAATTGCTGGCCGGGCACAGCGCGGTAAATCAGTGGAAAAGCGGGCGGCTTCCATATTTTCCAGCCCTTGCTCAAATAGGCTGAATTGGTAGTAAGCAGGATGGTCTGCAAAGGGGCGGCCGCTTTTTTGGCAATCAGGGCAACGGCACCGCCAATATCATTAACGGGCTGGCGTGTGGTGCGTGTTCCTTCCGGGAAAATCATCAACACACCGCCTTGCTGAATGGTTTGAATTGCCTGGCGAAACATCTGTTCTGGATAACGATTCGAAACATATCCGGCCAGATAAGCCCCACACCCCAGAAACAGATTGGAACTGATACTGGCTTTCATCAGGCAAACCGCATGCGGCACGCGCGACAGCACCAGAAAGGCATCGATCATGCTCGGATGATTGGGCACCAGCAGCATGCGCCCGCGGTGATTAAGCTGGTCCAGCGCGTGCAAATCCAGCTGCATCAGGCGACAGGCCTGCGCACCAGCCAGAAAGCAGCGGCAAATGCGGCTGATGACCCATTGCACCAGCGGCTGGCGCCAGCGCCCGGGTAACAGCAACAATGGCAGGGCAGCGATATTACCCAATAGCAGCATGGAGCCCAACCACGACAACATGAGATAAAAAAGTATTACCTGACCCAGGCGTAAACAGCGGGACGACATGATTAAACTTTACTTTCAATTTGCAGTAACACACCGCCCGGATTGGTCATGGTGATAATACGGATTCATACTCTTGCCAGGATAATAAAGGCGATGGTATTAACATCGCCACAGCCGCCATACAGCAGGGATTGACCGCGAATAAGAGCGCAGTAAAACCGCCGGATCAGCCGACCCGGATGCCATGATTTTACTATATAATCAGCCCCCTTTGGTGCACGCAACGCTCTGGACTGGATGCTTATGCTAGAAGAAATCATCAAGAACTATCTGATCAATACCAAGGCCAAGGATCCGGCTTTGTTCAGTGACCCCGCCTTGCAAGTATCTGCACTGGGGCTGGATTCGCTGGACATGGTGGAGATGTTGTTCGAAATCGAAGATCGCTGCGGTTTCCAGCTGCCCGACCCCAGCCGTTATCCGAAAATGGCTTTCCGCGAAATGCTGGACGATATCGAAAAAGCCATTCGCGAGCACAATAATGGCGAACTGCCTGAGTTCAGTCTTGAGGCGGGCAAGTAATTGAGCAAGGTCCTGATTACCGGCATGGGTGCCATCAGCCCACTGGGTGCCGACCTGCCCGGCAGCTTTGCCCGTGCGCTGGCTGGCGATTGCGCCATCGGCCCGGCGTCGGCCGACATCGCCAAGTGGCTGCCCAACGTGCTGCTGGCCCGCGCCGCCGCCGAGCCGCACACCTTGCTGGAGGCCAAACATGCCGCGCTGGACCGGGCCAGCCAGTTTGCCCTGGTGGCAGCGGGCGAGGCGATGAACACAGCAGGCATCACGCCACGGCCGAGCGATGCGCGCCGCTTCGGCGTGTTTGTCGGCATCGGCTTTGGTGGAGCCCATACGGTAGATGGCCTGTACGAGCGCTTTCAGTCGGCAGTCCAGAGCGAGGGCAAGCGCAATCCGACCGTGGTCCATCCGCTGTCGGTGCCACGCATGATGGCCAATGCCGCCGCCGCCGCCATTTCGATGACTTACGGCCTGAACGGCCCCAGCAATACCTATTCCGTTGCCTGTGCGTCCTCCGCCATCGCCATTGGCGAGGCTTTCCACGCCATCCGGGATGGCTATCTGGATGCCGCCATCGTGGTGGGATGCGAAGCCATGCTGACGCCTGGCTCACTGCTGGCCTGGAATGCCTTGCGCGTGATGGCCAAGCCGCATGCGACCAACCCGGCGCGTAGCTGCCGCCCCTTCTCACAGGACCGCAGTGGTTTCGTGCTGGGCGAAGGTGGCGCGGCCATCGTGCTGGAAAGTGCCGAACGCGCCCAAGCCCGGCAACAGCCGGCGCTGGCCGAGTTGTGCGGTTATGGCCGCAGCAGTGACGCCGCCCACCTGACTGCCCCCTCCAGTGCGGAACAGGTCTTTGCCATGCAACAGGCGCTGGCAGATGCGGGCTTGCAACCACAGCACATCCAGTACCTGAATGCCCACGGCACCGCCACCGAGGCTGGTGATGTGGTGGAAACAGAATCCATCCGCAGCGTGTTTGGTGATGCGCTGCAGCAGCTGGCCATCAGCTCGACCAAGTCCATGCATGGTCACCTGATCGGTGCCAGCGGCATTCTGGAATTCGCCCTGGCGGTGATGGCGATGAACAGCGGTTCGCTGCCGCCCACCGCCACGCTGGAAACGCCTGATCCACGCTGCGACCTTGACTTCATCCCGCTGACCGCACGGCATGGCTGCCAGGTGGAGGCCATCATGTCCAATTCCTTTGCCTTCGGCGGCAGCAATGCCTCGCTGGTGGCACGACGTCTCCCGGCATGACGCAGGATTACCACTACCCGATGTTGCTGCAACGCGACGATATCCAGCAGATATTGCCGCATCGCGGGGCCATTTTCGTGTGTGAGCAGCTGTGCATCGAAGGGCCGCACCAGTTTCATGGCACGGCCTGCTGGCCACGCGACAATGCAGTGATCCAGGGACATTTCCCCGGCCTGCCCATCGTGCCGGGTGTGATGCTGATCGAGTCGATGGCGCAATTTGCCGGAGCCGGCCTGCTGGCCGGCGACCCATACGTCAAGACGCTGCCGCAGGATTCAATCGGCGTACTGGCTGCCGTGCGCAATTGCTGGTTCAAGCAAGCAGTGCTGCCGGATTGCGCAGTGGAGTTTTTCATCCAGTGCCGCCAGGTGGCCCCCTTGCTGGTGCAGGTGAATGCCCAGGTCAAGGTGGCGGATAGCGAAGTAGCCAAGCTGGAGATCGCGCTGGCTTATACGCCGCGCACGCAATTGCAACTCAACGGCCAGCCATAGGGCGCAGCATGGCAAGCGCAGTGCGCTTGCCGCTGGCTACAGCATGCCGCCATTGATGGAAATGACCTGGCCGCTGATATAGGCGGCCTGTTCCGATGCCAGAAACGCCACCAGGCTGGCCACTTCTTCCGGTTTTCCTACCCGTTTCATCGGCACCATCCGTGCCACCATGTCCTTGTCGAACACATCTTGGCTCATCGCCGACTCGATAATCCCCGGCGCCACCGCATTGACGGTAATGCCACGGCTGGCCAGCTCCAGTGCCAGCGACTTGGTCGCGCCGTGCAGCGCACTCTTGGCTGCCGCATAGTTGGTCTGACCGCGATTGCCGGCCAGCGCCGCCACCGAGGTGATATTGATGATGCGCCCCCAGCGGGTGCGGATCATCGGCATGGTCAGGGGCTGGGTGACATTGAAGAAACCATGCAGCGAAACATCGATCACCCTGTGCCATTGTGCCGCCTGCATGCCAGGGAACACGGCGTCGTCGTGTATGCCGGCATTGTTCACCAGCACTTGCACCGGGCCTTGCTCGAGCAGCCCTTCCAGCGCAGCCAGACTGGCAGCGGCATCGGCCACATCAAACTGCACCGCCTCGGCACTGTAGCCCTCGGCCAGCAGCGACTGGCACAGGTTTTGTGCGGCAGCCAGATTGCTGTTGGCGTGGATGATGACATGGAAGCCATCGCTGGCCAGACGCTGGCAGATGGCGGCACCGATGGCACCGCTACCGCCGGTAATAAGGGCTCGTTTCATGGCAGGACTCAGGAAGAAGTAAGGCGGGGGGCCAGCGCGGCTGCATCCAGCACCACGCTGAGACGGCCGCTTGCCAGCACAGCGCCGGCAGCTGCCAGTTCGAATTGATACATGGCGGTGATTGCATTGCCCGACAGGCGCTGCACGTGGATGGACAAGGCCGCATCCTGTGTATCCAGCTGCTGGCAGTGCCAGCGCAGCTCGCGCACACTGGCCAGATAGCCGGCACGGGCAGGTGCGGCATCGCCAGCCAGCAGCGCGCCATGCAAGGCCATGGCCTGGGCGGCATATTCGATGGCATTGGCAATACCAAGCCGGCCAGCCGCACGCAAGGGATTGTCTGCCAGCCGATGACTGTGGCTGAAACAGACGATTTGCTCATCATCCCAGCGCTCCACCCCATCCAGCAGACACATGCTGCCCTGGTGCGGAATACGGGCAGCAATGGCCGTGCGGTCCATCATGCCGCCACCTCGATGGCCAGGCGACAGTCATCCAGATAATCGATCACCACCCGTCCGGGCTGCCCACTAGCCAGCAGCTGCAACAAGGGCAGGCTGCGGGCGGATGGAATGCTCAGGCGCAACTGCTCCAGGCCGGCATCCGGCATGGTGGTCGCCGGCTCGTGGCTGAAAGACAGCTGCAGCCTGGCCTTGCTGCTGGCACTGCCTTGTGCGCTGAGCAGCATGCCCACGCCCATCGGATAGGGAATCGGCCGTTGCGCATACAGCGGCTCTGGATACGCCGTATCAAAAGACACCAGCAGACAGGGCTGAGGACTGCTCAGTGCCTGGGTGGCGCACTCCAGCAAACCGGCGGCAAAGGTGGCGTCATAGGCGCACAGGCTGGTGGACGCTGCAGTACAGCCGGTGGCAATGCCCCAGTAACCGGCCGGCGCATTGTGTACCGAATTATGAAAGCGGGTGGGCGAAATCAGCCGCTCGTCCGAAGCCAGCACGTCCAGCAGGGTGTGGCAATTTTCACAATCACCACCGGTGGAGCTGAAGATATTGGGCAATTGCGCGGCATCGGCCGCCGCATCCGCCACAGCCGCCAGGCCCACCGCCATCGACAATTTGACCGCCGCACCCACTCTTCTGCGTTCGGTCGCCGGCAGGGCCTGGGCCGGCGGCAAGACCACCTCGGCTGCCGCATAGGCTTGCTGCCCCTGCAGACAGGGCTGCGCCGCGCTCCAGTCAGGCATGCCCGGGCCAAGAACGCTCAGTCCATCCAGAAAAACCGTTACCGTACTCATGCACCCACCCGCGAAAATACCAGGCTGCAGTTGCTGCCGCCAAAGCCGAAAGAATTGCTCAAGACATGCTGCAAAGGCTGCTCCAGCGTCTGCAGCAGGTAGTTGCACGGCAACTGCGCATCCACCTGCCGGGTGCCGACACCGCCAGGCAGCAAGCCTTCGCGCAGCGCCAGTACGCTGAACACCGCCTCGATGCCACCAGCTGCGCCCAGGGTATGGCCGGTATGGCCCTTGGTGGAGCTGCAAGGCGTTTCCCGGCCGAACAGCGACAGCACCGCCGCTCCTTCAGCCGCGTCATTGCTGGGCGTGGCCGTGCCATGCAGATTGATATAGCCGATATCCGCGGCATGCAGGCCGGCCATGCTCAGGGCCTGCTCCATCGCCGCCCGTGCACCCAAACCTTGCGGATGGGGCGAGGACATATGATAGGCATCACTGCTTTCACCGATGCCGGTAAACAGGATGTCGCCAGGCTGCGCCAGCTCGGCACGCTCCAGCAAGGCGTAGGCCGCGCCCTCGCCCACTGAGATACCGTCACGCTCGCCGTCAAAAGGACGACAAGGGTTGGGCGACACCAGTTGCAGCGAGGAAAAGCCATAAATCGTCGTCAGGCACAGGGTGTCCACGCCGCCGACAATGGCCGCATCGATCAGCCCGGCAGCCAGCATGCGCTGGGCGGTACCGAATACCTTGGCGCTGGAGGAACAGGCAGTGGATACCACACAGGCCGGGCCGCTCAGGCCGAAAAAATGCCGGACAAAATCCGCCACGGAATAGGCATTATGGGTTTCGCGATAGCGATGCCCGGGCGGCAAGGCCCCCGTTTGCGCATCGCGCTGCCGGTAAGCCTGCTCCGAACTGAGAATGCCCGAGGTGCTGGAACCCAGGAAAACGCCGATACGACCGGCACCATGGCGCGCCACGGCTGCCTGCACGCTGGCGACAAAGCCATCCTGCTCCAGTGCCAGCTGGGCCAGGCGGTTGTTGCGGCAGTCGTAGTGCTGCAGCGCGGGCGGTAGCCGCACATCATCCAGACCGGCCACTTCGCCGATGCAGACATCGAAATCCACCGTTTCCCAGCGTTTTTTCACGATGCCGCCACGTTGCTGACGCAGGGCGGCAAGATGGGCGTCCAACCCGCTGCCCAGGGCAGAGGTCAGGGTATAGGCACTAAGTCTGATTGCTTGCATAAACGACAGGACGAGTCAGCTTGGGTTAGCGAAAAGGCAGGCAGCAGCAACCGGTCAGTCGGGTTGGCATGCCTGTGGCAGTGTGACCGCCTGCAACTTGCGTCTGGCCAGCTCCTCCAGCACGCGCGGCAGTACGGCCAGAATCAGCGGCTTGCCATCCGCGGTGCGGGCGGCGTTGCCATCGTGCAGCAGCAGTATATCGCCTGCCGCCAGATTGCGAAGGAGCCTGGTGTATACCAGCTCGGGGTCTTGGACGCGCGTATCATAGCCACGCCGGGTCCAGCTCGCAAGAAACAAGCCCTCGCGCTGCAACACCGGGTCGAGCAAGGGATTGCGCAGACCTGCAATCGGTCGGAAAAAACGCGGGGATTGGCCGGTAATGGCCTGCAAGGTGGCCCGGCCCTCTCCTACCTCGCGCCGCCATCCGGCCACACCAAACAGCGATGTATGCTTGCGATGGCGCTGGCCGTGATTCTCCACCGCATGGCCATCCAGCGCGGCCTGACGGCACAGCGCAGGATACTGTGCCGCCCGTTCGCCAATACAGAAAAAAGTAGCCTTCACCCCGTACTGGCGCAGGATATCCAGCACCGCCGGCGTCACCGCCGGGTCCGGACCATCGTCGATGGTGATGGCCACCTCGCCACGGCGAATGGCCGCAGCTGGCAGCCGGCTCAGATTGGCCCCCAGCAGGCTGCAGCGCGGCAACAAGCCGGCCACGGCGATAACGCCATGCAGCAACACCAGCAGCAGCAATAACACCAGCCAGTGCTGTGGCATGACACACAGCGCCAGCAGCGCCACACCATGCAAGGCCAGGCAACATTTCAGAAAGGGCGAAAGGCGCAGCGGCATCATCGGCACTCCATGGGGGCGGGTCGCTTGCCGGACAAAGGCCCGTGCAGCAGCCAGTGCTGCCACTGCTCGCGCCACACCGGCCAGCTGTGATCACCAGCGGTGCGCCGGACCTGTGCCGGCGGCAACAGGCTGGCCAGCATGTCCTGTCCGGCGGCAAAGCGGTCCTCTGCGGCCAGGCTGAGCCATAGCGGGCAGCCAGCCCGCTCGCCCGACATGGCCAGCCAGTGCCACCAGCGGCGCTCATCCTGCATGGAACAATCCGGATCAGCCGCCCAGGGCTGCGGGCCACCTGCCGCGCGGATTTCCTGCAGGATATCCGCCGTACCGGGATAGGGTGCCAGCAGCTTGATGCCTGCCAGCTGCGCGCCATGCACGGCAGCGTAATGCAGGGCATTGAAGGCACCCAGCGAAATACCGGCCAGCCAGATGGCAGCATAGCCCTGTTGCCGCGCCGGCAGGATGACGTCCTGCTGCAGCGTGCTGGCCACCGTGCCTGCCATCACCTGCTGATAGCCCACATCGGCCAGCATGATATCCAGCGGCAGGCCCAGCTCGCGCACGGCGGCCACCATGCCCTGCGCCAGCAGGTCTTCCAGGCTGGCTTTGGCTGGCGGCAACAACACCAGCAGGGTGTCGGCGCGGCTATCCGTGCGGTAGGCATCAGCGAGGCAGCGCACGGGGACCTATCCTGGCCATCATGGCAGCAAACACCAGCGCCAGCAGCGCGCCAATCGCCACCGTACTGCCAATGAAGGACAGCACCGGCACGCTGGAACTGCCCAGCAAGCCGAAGCTGGTGACAGTGGCCAGATTGGCCACCACCAGCGATATCTCGACCTGCCGCTGCTCGGCATCGCTGCCCAGTTGCTGCTTGTTAGCAAAGAACAGCGCGTAGTTGGAGCCGATGGCCACCACCAGCAGCAGGCCTACCAGATGCAATATGGTCAGCTGGATGCCGCAGGCGTCCAGAATGGCCACCGTGCACAGCACGGCGCAGCCCAGCGGAATAGTGACGCGCACCGCCTGCCGCCAGCCGCAGCTCACCCACAGCAACAGCAGGATGGCCAGGCTGCCCAGCGAGGAGAACAACAGCGCCTCGTGCGTGTAGCTATCAAAAATGGCGGTGGTTTCTTCCAAGAGGTCAATTACCGTCACCTGGCCCAGCTGCTGTGCCGCCAGCGCCGCCCTGACCTTGTCCAGGGCAATGGTTTCCCCGCTGGCGGGCTTCAGCGGCAGCAACACCAGATAGCTGTCAGCCCGGCGGATCAGCATGGAGTCCAGCAACACGCTGGCCGCACTGCCCTGCAGGCTTTGCCGCTGCAGCAGCGGCTGGGTGCGGGCACGCTCAAGATCAGCCAGGAAACCCGATAACTGATCCGCCTCCAGCGGCATGCCCTGCAAGGCCAGGCGCAAACGTCGCTCGGCCTCGGCCGGCGTGGGCAGGCTGGCCTGACGTGCGCGCTGCGTGGCGATGCTGGGCAGCAGTTCGTCCGGGCTATGGAAGCCGCCGATGATGTTTTGCTGGCTCAGCTGCTGCAGTACTACGCGGCTACGCTCGGCCAGCTGCAGCGCAGTTTGCTGATCCGGTGCGCTGAAACTGGCGACATAGCGCATGTCGTTGCCGCCCAGGTCGCCACGCAGTTCGGCATCCAGCTTGTTCTGTGCGGCCGAGGTAGAGCTAAGGGCATTGAGCTGGCGGTTCCAGATATCCTGCTGATGCAAGACCAGCACCGCCACCGCCGCCAGCAAGGCCACGGCCATCAGCCAGCGCAGCCGGGTCAGACCATCCAGAATCTTTTGCAACAGCAGGCCCGGACGGTGCAAGTCGCGCAGATTCAGTTGCTGCGGCATCAGTCCGGGCAGGATGTAACGGGTGACCAGCGCCGCCGTCAGCAGGCCGCTGATGGAGTACAGGCCCAGCTGCGACAGGCCGGGAAAGCTGGAGCACATCAAGGCGGCAAAACCGGTGGCCGAGGTCAGCACGCCCAGCCGCATGGTGCGCCAGAAATGGGAAGGGTTCTTGCCGCCGGCGCGCTGGATGAACAGGTAGATCGAGTAGTCCACCGCCTCGCCGATCAGCGTGGTGCCAAAGCCCAGCGTCAGGCCATGCACATGACCAAAGCCCAGGCTGACGCTGGCAATGCCCACCAGCGCCCCGGATACCACCGGAATCAGCCCCAGCAGCAGCAGCGGCAACGAGCGATACACCAGCAGCAACAACGCCACCACCAGCAGGCTGCCCATGATGGCCAGCCGCTCCACCTCGCTCTGGATGATGTTGCGCGAGGCCACCGAAATGACACTGGTGCCACTCATCACCAACCGGCTGTCAGCATGGCGGCCGGGCAGGCTGGCAAAGGCCTGTTTCACGTCCTCCAGCGCGGCCGCCTGGGCATCGGTATTCAAGCCCGATTCGCTCAGTTGCAGCAGCAGCACCGCCCGCTTGCCATCGCGCGACACCCAGATGTCGTCGCTGCTGGCAGGCTGGCTTTCACCAATGAACTGGTCGAGGATTTGCAGGGTTTCGCCCGTGGGGTCGCGGGGCAGGATTTTCTTGACGATCAGCCCGGCATCGCCAGACATGGCATCCAGCGTGCCCTGAATGGTCTCGTGCAAACCGGGCGCGCTGAAGCGCTGCGGCATCACTGCCGGGCTGAGCAGGTAGCGGTTGTCAAAGAAATAGCGTTGATCGCGCTGCTGGGTCTGGCGGTCGCCGTTCTGTACCGAGGTAAAGCGCGGATTGTGCGCCAGCTTGCCTACCAGCAAGCGGGATAGCCGGCCGCGCTCGGCCTCGTCCGCACCCTCGATGCCCACCAGCACGATGCGGGCGATGGCACCGTCGCGCAGTTGGTCGATCAGCATCTGCTGGCGTGCGCTGGGCAGCTTGGGCATGAAGGCGGACAGGTCGGCGACAAAGCGGGTCTGGCTGATTACCAGCACCGAGCCCAGCATCACCGCCAGCCACAAGCACAGCGCCAGTTTATGGAGGCGAATCTTCATTATTTGCCGCTGGTGCTGGTAATGGTCATTTCCGAGCGGTCGCCATCGGCCTGCAGGAATTCGATGGTCCGCACCTGGGCATGGCCACCGGCGATGCGGATCTGGCTGATCACCTTCTGCATGCGCGGCTGCAGCGGCGTCAGATTGAGCTGCCACTGCTCACTGCCACCGGACAGGGCTGCACTGTAATAGCGCTCCAGCGCACTGCGGTCGCCAGACAGGGTGGCGCGCACGCTTTCGACAAAGGCCGACACTTCGGGACGATCCGCCAGGTTAACGCTCATCTTGCGGCCATCGCTGCGCTCCAGCGTCAGCTTGTTGCCTTCCAGCACCACCCCTTCCGGCTTGGGCTTGAGCGTGCGCTTTTCCAGCCGGTCGGGCGCGGTAAAGGCCAGTTCGCCGGAGGACTCCAGCGGCTGCTTCAGCATGGCGATGTATTTCTTTTCGACAAAGGTGGCCGTGCCGGCTTTTTTCTGGCCCAGTTGCTGCATCAGATCTGCCAGCGACCAATCCGCCGCCTGGCTGCAACCGGCAGCCAACAGCAACAGCAGTCCGCCCAGGGTCTTGCTCATGATGGTTACACGCATGGTCTGTCTAGCTTTCATCCCAAAAATCGTAAAAATTGAACCAGTTGAACGGGTAGGCGCGGCAATGCCGCTCCAGCGCCGCAACATACTTGTCCAGCAATGCCTCGCCCGCGGCAGCACGCTGCTGCCGCGTGACGGTGGAGAAATCCTCCAGCAACTCGAAATGCACGCGGTAGCGGTTGCCACCCAGATAGATGCCGGCCATGAAATACACCGGATGGCGCAACATCGCTGCCATGCGGAAAGGTCCGCTGGGAAAACGGGCCGGCGCACCCAGCAGCTGGCGGCTGAGATAGTGGTCCGGGCCTGCTGCGCGGTCGGCCAGGATGCCCACCAGCGCGCCTTCCTCCAGCCGCTGATGCACCTTGAGCATGGCGTCCATGGTGCCCAGCGCAATGATGTCGGGGGCGGCTGCCGGGTTGATGGCCTGCAGCGCCTGGTTGATCTGCCGGGCGTTTTCCGGATACATCGCCATGCTCATCTGCAGTTCAGGCCGGCTGCGCGCCATGGCACGCAAGACTTCAAAGCTGCCCAGATGCGCGCCGAACAACAGCACACCCTGACCGCCATCACAGTGCTGATGCAGCGCATCCACGCCGGACAGGTCGATCTGGAAGTCGTCAAAACGGTCACGCAGCAGATAAATCCGGTCGTGTATGGTGCTGGCGAAACTCAGCACATGTTGGTACATCTCGCGCCAGCGCGGTGGCCGCGCCAGGCTGCGGCTCAGGTAGCTGCGCGAGGCCTGGCGCGCCTTGCTGGCAAACAGCAGAAAATAAAGCGCAATGCCATACAGCACCAGCCGCGAACAGCGCCGCCCCAGCAAACAGGACAAGCTGGACATGATGCGCAGCCAGAAGCGGTTGCCACGCTCCTGCTGCCGCATCCACTGCGGCCTGTCCGGCGATGGCGTGGCGGCAGGCTCACTCACGCCGGCGACTCCGGCGTGATGATGAACTTGCCATCGGCCACTTTGCGTTCACCATGCAAAATGGTGAACACCACCATGGCCGCATCCTGGCGGTATGCGATACGCAGGCCCTCACCCGGCGTCACCGGGCTGTGGAACTTGGCCAGCGACAGCCCGCCCAGCAGCACACCGCAGGCTTTTTCAATCACCAGTTGAGCCTGATCCAGCAGCACCACGCCGGGCAGGATGGGACGACCGGGGAAATGCCCGGCATAGGCAGGATGATCAGTTGGAATATCAAGCGTGGCGTATTGCATGACTAGCTTCGTCCAGGAAGATGTTGTGCAAGCAATGCCTGCAGCGTGCGTGCCAGAATCTTGCCATTGCCATCACGCGGCAGTGCATCGACAAACACGATATGGCGCGGCAGGAAGACCGAATCCACATGCAGGCGCAAACCGGCCAGAATGGTGGAGCGATCCAGCGCAGGGGCCACCACAAAGGCCACCAGCCGTTCGACCTCTTCCCCCTCCAGGCGTTCGGGCAGGCAGAACACACCATCCACCACCCCGGGCAGGCCGGTGAGTGCGGCATTGAGAAAGGACAGCGAGCTGCGCTTGCCAGCCACATTGATCATATTGGCCTTGCGGTCCAGCAAGCGGAAGGCGCAGGGGCCATACAGCTCGACCGTATCGTTAAGCATCTGCGGCGTTTCATAGACCTCCCCCACCGCCCACACCTCATCCTCACGCTGCTCCAGCGTAATGCCCTGCAAGGTCTGCCAGTCGCTCTCCAGATCGGGCTGGCGAGTGGCGACCTGGCCGGTCTCGGTCGAACCATAGATTTCCAGCACCGGACAGCCCAGCTGACGACGGGTTTGTGCCGCCAGTTCGGCCGACAGCGGGGCCGTGGCCGACAACACCACGGCGATGTCCGGCAGCGCGATGTCCGCTTCCAGCAATTTGCGCAGATGAAACGGGGTAATCACCAGCAGCCGTGGTGCCGGCAGCTCGGCCAGCGCGCTGGCGATATCGGCAGGGAAAAACGGAATTCGCGTCGACATCTGCCCGCCAGCCAGAATGGGCAGCAAGACACTGGATTCCAGCCCATACATATGCCGGATCGGCACCGTCCCCACCACCGAACAAGCCGCGCCGGCCACGCCCCACACCCGCTCAGCGCCAGCCAGGATCGCCAATTGCAGGCGGCCGAAGGTTTTGAAGTGCGGCATCGGCGCACCGGTAGAGCCCGAGGTGTACATGCAGGCCACACGCTGATCAAAAGGAATCTGCGGCATGGCGGCGGCATCCATGGCGGGGTCTGCCGGCACGCTATCCACCCGGAAATAAGACAGGGCCTCCAGCGGGTTCTGCGGCTGATCGACCAGCACCAACAGGCCCGGCTGCACCGCAGCGACCGCAGCAATATGCTCCGGCGCTGCAGAGTTGGGCAGCACAGTCAGCATGCCGCGGGCGATGGCCGCGAACAGCGTCACCGCAAACCAGTAGCGGTCGGTACACATATTCAGTACCCGCTCGCGCTCGGGCAGCGCTGCGGCCAGTGTCAGCACCTGGCGGTAAAAGGTAGCCCGGTCGATGCTGGCGCCATCGTGGAAGGCAAAAGGCGCGGTGCGATCGATAGCGGGAAGAAGCGGTATCAGGGTCATGGACAGATCAGTATGGACTGCAACAACGTGGTTTTATTCAGCGGCATTGCGGCACTGCGTGTATTTTCGGTAGGACTGGATGGTCTGGGCAATGCTGAAGGGCGGACTATCCGGCAGCACCAGCTGGCGCACCAGATACTCGCCACCAAACATCAGCCCCAGCGACAGCGGCGTCAGCACCGCGGCAAACAGCGCCCAGTAGGCCAGCGGGGCCAGCGCGAACAAAGACAGCGACAACAGCGCCGACACGGCGAAATAGATGGTCCAGGCCAGGGTCACTTTCCAGGTGTAATGGAAGTAAGCGGCATCCAGCGGCGCGGCGATGGCGATTTTGGCAATGCGCGAGCACAGGGCCGATTCATGCGAACCCAGCGTGCGCCCGAACATGATACCCAGCGCGCTCATGATTCCCGCATGCTGCAGCAGGTAGAACCAGGCAGCATGGGCCAGCAACTGCTGCAGATTGAGCGCAATCGCCAGCAGGCCACCCAGACACAGCAGCATGGCAGGCAGACGAAAGGAGGAATTCCAGCTGGCGCCCAGCAGGGCGATGGTCAGCGGCGCTGCGCCAATCACCACGGCGTAGGCCGGCGGATGCGGCGAAGAAGAAGCCAGATAATCCAGTACCACATACACCAGTCCGACGACAGCCAGCAAAGCCAGGCGCACATTGCGCCACAGCCCGGTCATTTGCTGCGATGCTCGCGAATATAGGCAGCCAGTTTGCGCAGCGATGCAAAAATGGTGGAATTATCTTCGTTATCCGCCTTCATCTGTACGCCATATTGCTTGGACATAACCAGCGCTATTTCCAGGATGTCGATTGAATCAATACCTAATTCATCGCCATACAAAGGCGCGTCAGGAACAATGTCAGCCGGTGCGATGTCAAGATTCAGCGCGGAAACAATCAATCCGGCGATTTCGCTTTCAAGCGCCAGATCCGGCTCGTTATGTGCGGAGGGTTGTTGTTCCATGATTTGCAATAATCGTGTCAGGTTTATAGGGAATTGCCGGTAATCGCCAATGTCACACAGTTTCGGTATCATCGCCGCTCAAATTAAGCAGCACACGCGAGATGTTGATGGCGCCACAGTTTAACCGGGGCGCAACACACATTACCGGCAGCAAAAATAATGAAGCGCGAGTATAACAATATGCCTGCCTGCTTGCCACACGGCAAAAGCAGGTAATTCCAGCGATATCAAGGAGGTGTTTTGAACGAGGCCGCGACAAACAGCCGCAGCAAAGCCGGCATTCTGCATACGGTATTGACCCGTTTCTGGTTCAAGATGTTCGGCACCATGGGTTTTACCCTGGTATTTTTTGTCGCCTACGTTTATCTGCTACGGCATCCGGCCGCGCCGGTGACCATTGTCCCGGCAAGCAGACTCGATGCACTCGTCGGTTTCCAGCCCTGGGCCTTGCCGGTCTATCTGTCGCTGTGGTGCTATGTTTCACTGCCACCGGTCTTGATGAACTCGCGGCGGGAAATCCTTGCCTATGGCTGGCGGGTGGCACTGCCCTGCCTGCTCGGCCTGACGATTTTTTACTGCTGGCCCAATGCCATTGCCCCGCCGGATATCGACTGGAAGCACTATCCCGCGGTGGCTTTCCTGAAAAACGTCGACACGGCCGGCAATGCCTTTCCCTCGCTGCATGTCGCCACCGCCGTGTTCTCTGCCGTGTGGCTGCACTGGCGGCTGCGCCTGTTGCAGTGGCCGCCCGCCTGGCAATGGCTCAATCTTGGCTGGTGCCTGGCCATTGCCTACTCCACCATGGCGGTCAAACAACATGTCGCGCTCGACGTGCTGGGCGGCACTCTGCTGGGCCTGATCTCGGCCTGGGCCTGCGGGCTGCGCGCGCATGCCAGCCGCCACTGGCCGGCCGACAAAACATAACACGGCAATGGCACCGCCCGATGCGCGGCCTGCTTGCCCTTCCATCATTCCGCCCTTACCGCGACAAGCTTGCACCATGCGCCCAGAAACCCGCCTGCAGTTTTACTCTTCCGACTCGTCCTCCCCGTCGCCAGCTGCCGCCCATGTGCTGGGCGTCAGCCTGCTTGGCCAGCGCGGCAGCCACACCCAGCCCTGGCCGGCGCTGCAGGTATTGATGCCACTGCTGGCCAACCCGGCCCAACAGCTGCAGGAATACTGGCATAGCAGCCAAGCGGTACGCCACGGGCAGTTTCACGATGTCCGCTTTGGCAGCGATGGTCACTTGCTGTATGGGGCGATCAGCCTGGATGAAGCACTATTTGCCGACAATCGCGGCAGTGCCCTGCAGCATGCGGCGGAACAGGCTTACCGGCAGTTGTTCTCCCTGCTGGAGGCAGAGGACTGTCGCCACCTGTGGCGGGTCTGGAACTATATTCCGCGCATCAATGCCGTGGAGCATGGCATGGAACGCTATCGGCAATTCAATATCGGCCGCCACCAGGCTTTTGCCGACTTTGACCGCCCGGTGGACAGCAGCCCGGCCGCCTGCGCCCTGGGCGTGGCCGACGGCCCCTTGAGCATTGCCTTTCTGGCGGCACGGCAAGCGACGCAACGCATCGAAAACCCGCGCCAGGTCAGCGCCTTTGCCTACCCGCAGCAGTACGGCCCGCGCAGCCCCACCTTCAGCCGCGCGGCACTGGCGGACAATGGCGACAACATCATCCTGTTCATTTCCGGCACGGCCAGCATTGTCGGCCACCGCACCGTACACCCTGGGGATGCGGCAGCCCAAACCCGCGAGACCATTGCCAATATCGCAGTGCTGCTTGAGCAGGCCAATCGCCAGCATCAGGGGCAACCCTATACCCTGGCGACACTGGATTATCGCGTTTACATCCGCCACGCCACCGACTACCCCGCTGTGCAGCAGACACTGCAACAACTGATCGGCCCAGCCATGCGCGTGGTGTTCATGCAGGCGGACATCTGCCGCGACGACCTGCTGGTGGAAATAGAAGCCCAGGCTTTCGCCGCCCGCTAGCACACCACCGGATCAGCGCAGCTGCACATGCGCTATCCACTTGCGCAGACCACCTGTACAGCACATTGCCACCCCTTATCGTCATGCTGGCGGCCACATGGCCAGCCCGGCCACGCAGCAAGCATCCATGACAAGTGGCACGCATCTTGCTAAAATTTCATACATTTTAAAAAATATTCATACATCACAAACCGGCAGGGCGGTGTGGTCCGGCTGGTTTTGGGAAGGATAACTGCATGCATATTCCCGACGGCTATCTCAGCCCCGCGACCTGCGCACTGGCCTATGCGGTGGCGCTACCGTTCTGGCTGCTGGCCTACCGCCATGCCAAGCGCCTGCTGCATACCCGCATGGTGCCGCTGTTTGCGGTGTTTTCTGCCTTCAGCTTCGTCATCATGATGTTCAACCTGCCGCTGCCCGGCGGCACCAGCGGCCACGCAGTGGGCATGGGCATCATCAGCATCGTCTTGGGGCCGTGGGCGTCCATTGTGGCCATTTCGGTGGCCCTGCTGATTCAGGCGCTGTTCTTTGGCGACGGCGGCATTACCAGCTTCGGGGCCAATAGCCTGAACATGGCCATCGTCGGCTCGCTGGTGGCCTGGGCCAGCTATCAGCTGCTGGCGGCCGGTGCCGCGCTGCAATCGCGCCGCCGCGTGCTGGCCGCTGCCGTGGCCGGCTATCTGGCCATCAATGCCGCAGCCTTGCTGGCCGCCATCGAATTCGGCCTGCAACCGTTGTTGTTCCATGATGCCGCCGGCACGCCGCTGTACGCGCCCTATCCGCTATCGGTGGCGGTTCCCGCCATGATGCTCGGCCATCTGAGCTTTGCCGGGCTGGCCGAGCTGCTGATCACCGGCGGGCTGGTGGCTTATCTGCAGCGCGCACATCCCGAGCTGCTGTCGCTGCAAGCAAGCCGGATCAGTGTACCGACCGCAGCGCTGCGTACCACGCGCAAGCTGTGGTACGGCCTGGCGGCGCTGATGATTCTGTCGCCGCTGGGTTTGCTGGCCGCCGGCACGGCCTGGGGCGAATGGGGCGTGGAAGATTTCGCCAATGCCGACAGCCGCCAGCAGATGGCGCTGGCATCCGGCCAGATGGCACCGCCGGTGGCTGCGCCGGAGGGCCTGGCACGGCTGGCCAGCCTGTGGTCAGCCCCCTTCCCCGACTATGCGCCGGCCTTCGTGCATAGCCCCAACTTTGGCTATGTCTTGTCCGCGCTGTTTGGTGCCGGGCTGATTCTGCTGGCCCTGCTGCTGTTGTCGCGGCTAGGCGGCAAGCCAGGCCAGCCGGAATGAGGCGGCCACCGCAGCGGCCGGGTGCGGCATGAGCGAGCAATCCTTCATCGCCGGCGGCCATCGCCATGGCGGCCATTTTGCCGAGCGGCTAGTCCATGGCTTGCAGCAGGCGCTGGAACACTCGCTGGATGCCGAAGCCATCAGCAAGCAGCGCGGCCTGCTGCAGGGGCTGGACCCGCGCATCAAGCTGCTGGCGCTGCTCAGCCTGATGATCAGCGGCATCCTGGCCGGCCAGCTCAGCACCCTGCTGCTGCTGTTTTGCCTGGCGGTGGTGCTGGCCTTGTTGTCGCAAGTGTCCTTGCGGCGGCTGTACCGCCAGGCCTGGCTCAGCGTCTTGCTGTTCAGCGGGGCGATTGCCCTGCCAGCCCTCTTCCTGGTGCCCGGCGACATCCTGTTTCGGCTGCCGCTGCTGCACTGGGGCATCAGCCTGCAAGGCTTGCGCAGCGCGGCCTTTTTGCTGGGGCGGGCGGAAACCTCAGCCAGCTTCGCCTTGCTGCTGATGCTGACCACGCCGTGGATGCATGTGCTCAAGGCCATGCGCAGCCTGGGGGTGCCGGTGCTGCTGGTGGCCCTGCTGGGCATGACCCATCGTTATATCTTCGTGCTACTGCAAACCGCCAGCCAGATGTTCGAAGCCCGCCGCAGCCGCATGCTGGCACCGCCCAGCGGCTGGCTGGCGCGCCAGGTGGTGGCAGCCAGTAGCGGCGTGCTGCTCAGCAAGGCTTTTCAGTTGAGCAGCGAAGTGCACCTGGCCATGGTGTCGCGCGGCTACCGTGGCGACATCTACCTGCTGCACAGCTTTCATACCCGCCCACGCGACTGGTGCGCCCTGCTGCCGGCGCTGTGCGTGCCGCTGCTGATCTTATGGAAACACGCATGACACCGCCGGTATTCGAGCTGCACAACCTCAGCTATCACTATCAGCAGCAACAGGCGCTGGACAGCCTGTCGCTGCGTATCGAAGCCGGCTGCCGGGTGGCCTTGCTCGGGGCCAATGGCTCGGGCAAATCCACCTTGCTGCGCTTGCTGAACGGCCTGTACTTTGCCCAGCAGGGCAGGCTGCTGGCCTTTGGCGAGGAACTGAGCGAGGCGGCACTGGCCGAGGATGAGCGCCACTATGCCTTTCGCCGCCGCGTCGGACTGGTGTTCCAGAATCCCGATGTGCAGCTGTTCAACCCCACGGTGTTCGACGAACTGGCTTTCGGTCCGCTGCAACTGGGCTGGCCACCGGCCACCATCCGCAGCGCCATTGCCGACATGCTGCAACGCTTCGGCATCAGCCAGCTGCAGGACCGCGCCCCGCATCGCCTGTCCGGTGGCGAGCGCAAACGGGTGGCGCTGGCCTCGGTACTGATCATGCAGCCGGAAGTATTGCTGCTGGACGAACCCACCGCCGCACTGGACCCGCACAGCCAGGGCGAGGTCATCCGCTTTTTGCTGGACAGCAAGGACAGTGGCCGCACCATCATCACCGCCACGCATGATCTGGACAGCGTGGCCGATATTGCCGACCACGTATTCGTGCTGGCGGCAGGGCAGCTGGTGGCCAGCGGCAGCCCGGCAGAAATCCTGGCCGATCACGCGCTGCTGGAGCGCACCCATCTGCTACACGCCCATCCACACCGCCATGCCGACGGCGTGGTGCACAGCCACCCGCACCAGCATGGCCACGGCCATCAGCATGCCGGCCCGGTCAATGGCTATCGCTATTACCCGGTGCGGCGCAAGCCATCTGGCTGATGCTTCAGCGCTTGGCCGGCCGGCGGTAGGCCAAGCCAGCCCCGCTGGCTGCCGCCGTGGGAATCAGCTGCACCTGACCGTGGCGCACGCCGGTTTCGGCAATGACCGAGCGGGCAAAACTTTCCACCTCGGCGCTGTCGCCACGCAGAATCACCGTTTCGATGCAGTCATCGTGGTTGATATGGGCATGCATGGTGGCGATGGCCATGTCGTGGTGATCGTGCTGCAGGCCGGTGAGGCGCGAGGACAGCTGGCGCTCGTGGTGATCGAACACATAGCTGAGCACCGCCACACAGGGGCCGCCCGCACCGCGCCCCAGATCTTCCTCGCCCAGTTCGCGCCGCAACATGTCGCGCACCGCCTCCGAACGGCTGCTGTAGCCACGCCGCGCCATCAGTTCGTCAAAAGCCTGTGCCAGCTCGTCGCTGAGCGAAATCGTCACTCTTTGCATGTCTGCCTCCTGAAAACAGAGGCCGAGCATAGCAGAGCGCCGCCGCCGCTGGCGCATTTGCCCCGGTGCATTTGCCCCGGCTCAGCCCGGCATGCGGCGGGCAAAGCACCGCGGGCATGACTGATGTCATATTGTGGTGCAGGGAAAAATGCGATATTGCGCCAGCAACGGCACAATGCAGCATTCTGCTGCCCGTACGGCGCGCCGATTAACTAAGATGACAAGGTTCACCTGCCAGTTTCATGGCGGTAACCACCAGGGACACCACTCATGCGCATCCGCCAGCTCTGCCTGCCTGACAGCCGCCCCGATGCAGAAGGCTTGCAGCCGCTGCGCGCCATCGATCCCCAGTTGCTGCTGGTATTTGCCACGCTGGATTTTTTTGCCGACGGGCAGGCGCTGGCCACGCTGCAGGCGGCGTTTCCCGACAGCCTGCTGCTGGGCTGCTCCACCGCAGGCGAAATTTCCAGTCATGGTGTGGATGACCACTCCACGGTGCTGACCGCCATCCATTTTTCCCATACCCGCGTCCAGCCTGCCGTCACGCCCCTGCATGACATGGCCGACTCTGCTGCGGCCGGTGCCCGGCTGGCACGGCAGCTGGCAGCGGACGATCTGCAAATGGTGCTGGTGCTGGGCCAGGGCGTGGCCATCAATGGCAGTGCCCTGTTGCAAGGCATCAGCAGCGTGCTGGGAACACGGCTGCCGGTGGTGGGCGGTCTGGCTGGCGACAACGCAGCCTTCAGCCGCACCTTTACCCTGAACGAACACGGCAGCTCGGATCACCAGCTGGTGGCGGTCGGCCTGTATGGCCGGCAGTTGCGCCTGGGCCATGGCAGCTATGGCGGCTGGACCACCTTCGGCCCGGCACGCCAGGTGACACGCTGTCAGCAAAACGTGCTGTACGAGCTGGATGGTGCACCGGCGCTGGAAGTGTACAAGCGCTATCTGGGCGAATATGCGGCCGACCTGCCCGGCTCCGGCCTGCTGTTTCCCTTCTCCATGCTGGGAGAGAACCAGCAGGATGCCGGGGTGATCCGCACCATTCTGGCCGTGGATGAAGCCACAGGCAGCCTGACCCTGGCCGGCGAAGTGCACACCGGCTGTTATCTCAAGCTGATGCACGCCAGCACCGACAATCTGGTGCATGGTGCGGAACAGGCCGCCAGCGCGGCCCGCCTGGCGCAGCCGGTGGACGGCGACAGCCTGGCCCTGCTGGTGTCCTGCGTTGGCCGCAAGCTGGTGATGGGCGACCGGGTCGATGAAGAAATCGAAGCGGTAGCCGACGAACTGGGCAGCCATACCGTGCTGGCCGGCTTCTATTCCAATGGCGAAATCAGCCCCTTCGCCCCAGGCCAGCCCTGCCGCCTGCACAACCAGACCATGACCATTACCACGCTTGCCGAAACGGCAAGCACCCACGACTGATGCGAGCGCAGCAGACGCCAGCGGGGACTTCATGCAAAACATTCTGATGCGCCAGTTGCGGCGCATGATGGGCATCGCCGATGACGAGCAGCTGCAACAGGTGCTGGCCGAGCTGGCCGGCCTGGCAGACAGCGCCGCCGTCTCGCCACAGGCCGCCAGTGCGCTGCAGGGGCTGGGCGGACTGCTGGAGCGGGTCAATGGCACGTATGCCCAGCAAGAGCGTGACATCAGCCTGCGCACCCGCAGCCTGGAGCTGAGTTCCGACGAGTTGAGCAGCGCCAACCAGCGCCTGCAACAGGAACTGGCCGGCCGCGAACACGCCATCAGCCGCCTGCGCGAAACCGTGCGCCTGTTGCAGAACGAAGCCGGCATGGCCGACAACGCCGCCCAGGCTGGCGACCTGGAAGCCCTGATCAGCGTGGTGGCCGAGCTGGTGCAATACCGCCAGCGCGGGCAGCAGGCCATTCGCCAGGCACAGCTGGCGCTGGAAAACCAGAAATTCGCCCTCGACCAGCATGCCATCGTCAGCATTACCGACCGGCACGGCATCATTACCTATGCCAACGACAAATTCTGCCAGATCAGCGGCTACACCTTCGACGAGTTGCAAGGGCAGCGCCACAACCTGGTCAATTCCGGCCTGCATCCCGCCGGCTTTTTTGCCGAGATGTGGCACTGCATCAGTTCCGGCAAGGTGTGGACCGGCGAAATCCGCAACCGCGCCAAGGACGGCAGCCTGTACTGGGTGGCCGCCACCATCGTGCCGTTTCTGGATGACGACGGCCGCCCCTACCAGTACGTGGCCATCCGCACCGACATCACCGCGCGCCACCAGGCCAGCGACCGCCTGCAGGAACAATTGCACTTCGTCGAAGAGCTGGTCGAAGCCATGCCGCTGCCGGTGTATGTGAAGGACCCCGAACGCAAATACCGGCTGATGAACCGGGCATTCGAAGAATACTTCGCCATTTCGCGGCAGGAATTCATCGGCAAGACCTCGTTCGAGCTGATGAACAGCGAACTGGCCAGCTACCACCAGCAGCGCGACAACGAACTGCTGCAGGAAGTATCGCGCCACAGCTACGAATCCCGCGTGCAGCGACCCGACGGCGAAGTACGCGACGGCATTTTCCACAAGGCCACGCTGACGCGGCCGGATGGCTCCATCGCCGGCCTGATCGGCACCATTTCCGACATTACCGAACTGAAAATCCTCGAACGCGAATCGCGCCACGCCCGCGAAGTAGCCGAAGCGGCCAACCGCGCCAAGAGCGAATTCCTGGCCAATATGAGCCACGAAATCCGCACGCCGATGAACGGCATCCTCGGCATGACCGAACTGACGCTGGACACCGCACTGAACCGCGAACAGCGCGAATACATGACGGTGGTGAAATCCTCCACCGAAGCCCTGCTCACCGTCATCAACGACATCCTCGACTTCTCCAAGCTGGAAGCCGGCAAGATGACCATAGAAGAAACCGCCTTCGAACTGGAGGCGGTGCTGGGCAGCACCATGAAGAACATGGCGATGCGGGCGGAGGGCAAGGGGCTGGAACTGGCCTGCCGCATCGCCCCGGACATCCCGCCGGTGCTGCTGGGCGACCCCGGCCGCCTGCGGCAAATCCTGCTCAACCTGCTGTCCAATGCCATCAAGTTCACCAGCATGGGCGAGGTGCTGATCCGCGCCTCGCTGCTGGAGCAGGATGGCCGCGAAGTGCTGGTGAAATTCTCGGTTTGCGATACCGGCATCGGCATTGCCCGCGACAAGCAGGAAAGCATTTTCGAAGCCTTCGTGCAGGAAGACAGCTCCACCACGCGCAAATACGGCGGTACCGGGCTGGGACTGTCCATCTGCAAGCGCCTGGTATCGATGATGCATGGCCAGATGTGGCTGGAAAGCCGGCCAGGCCAGGGCAGCACCTTCCACTTCACCGTGCGTTTCGCCAGTGTCGACCCGGCCAGCCTGCCACGCCCGCTCAGCCCGGACGGCCTGCATGGCCGCCGTGCGCTGATCATCGACGACAACCGCATCAACCGCGACATCCTGCAGGAAACCCTGGGCAACTGGGGCGTGCAGGCCGAACAGGCCGACAGCGGTGCCGCCGGCCTGGCCATGCTGACCAGCGCCTCGCCCGCCTACTCCTTCGTACTGCTGGACGGCATGATGCCGGAGATGGACGGCTTCGAAACCGCCAGCCGCATCCACGCGCTGCAACTGCCCGCGCCGCCGGTGCTGATCATGCTGTCTTCCGCCGGCAGCCAGTCCGCCGAGCTGTATCGCGCCAGCGGCATCACCTGCCACGTAGCCAAGCCGGTGTTGCAATCGGAATTGCACCAGGCCATTTTGCAGGCGCTGGGTAGCGCACCGCATCAGCCACCGCCCAGCGGCAGTCAGCCCGGCCTGCCGGCAGCGCACGGCAGCCTGCGCATACTGGTGGTGGAAGACAATCAGGTGAACCAGCAACTGGCCATCAGCCTGCTCAGCCGCTGGGGCCACCAGGCGACGCTGGCCGAAGATGGCCAGCAGGCACTGGACGCGCTGGCGCGCCAGTCCTACGACGTGGTGTTGATGGACGTGCAGATGCCGGTGATGGGCGGGCTGGAAGCCACCCGCCACTACCGCCGGCTGGAGGCCGCCGGCCAGCATCTGCCCATCATTGCCATGACCGCCAATGCCCTGCCGGGCGACCGCGAACACTGTCTGGCCGCCGGCATGGACGACTATCTGTGCAAACCGGTACGCGCTGCCGACCTGCAGCAGCTATTGCAACGCTACGCGCCTGCCGGCAGCCCGGCTTTCGACTACCACGCCAGCCTGCGCCAGCAAGACCCTGAAGTCATCGACATCGTCACGGCCAGTTTTCTTGCGTCCTTCCCGCAGGAATTGGCCCAGCTGCAGCAGGCACTGCAGCAGCCCGACCCGGTGGCAGTGAAGCGGCTGGCGCATACCATCAAGGGTAATGCCGCGCTGTTTGGTGCCACGCCGATGGTGACAGCCGCCGCACAACTGGAGAAAATCGCCAGTCAGGCCGAGCTGCCCGCCCAGCAGCAACTGCTCAGCACGCTGGAACAGCAATTCGGCCTGCTGCGCGCCGCCCTGCTCGCCTGGCCACCCGCGCAGGACTGATCATTAACAGGAATGAACACCATGCTGATCCAGCTGATTTACTCCAGTACCGCCAGCGCCGATTTCAGCCCGGCAGAGCTGACCGCCATCCTGGAGCAATCCGTCGCCAACAACCAGGCGAATGAGGTCACCGGCCTGCTGCTGTACACCAAGGGCAGCTTTCTGCAATTACTGGAAGGCAGCCCGGCCGCCGTGGATGCCACCTATGCCCGCATCGCACGCGACCCGCGTCATCACTCTATCGAACCGCATCTGCGCACCCCCATCCACCAGCGCGAATTCAGCCAGTGGCATATGGGCATGCGCCAGCTGGATGCGGCCACGGCCAGCGCCCTGCCCCAGTTTGCCCCGGTGTTCGAACAGGGTTTCGACCCGCAGCGGCTGACCGCCGCCCCGGACGAGGGGCTGGCCATCCTGCGCGCCATCGCCGGGCTGGACAGCTAAACCGGCCAACGGCCTTACCACTCCGCCATCCCCGCGCCGCGCCAGTATTCAGCGCTGCTGGCGATGCCGGCGTAATCCGCCAGATCCAGTGGGCTGAAACCACCAATCGCCGTCGCCTGCAAAAAGGGCTGCAAGTCGGCCGCGCGCAGGCTGTCGCGAATGGCCTGACGTAGCCGCGCCACCGTCGCCGCAGGCGTGGACGCTGCGGTAATCAGCGGCAGGCCGGGCTGCAGCCGGGTATGGCCGATGCAGGCCAGCTGCTCGAACAGTTGCGGCTGTTGCCGTGCCAGCAGCGCATGGCTGACACAATCGAGGGCGGCAATATCCGCCTCGCCCGCCGCCAGCATGCCGGCCGAGGCCCGATGCGAACCGGAAAACCTGACCTGGGCAAAAAAGGGCTGCACCCCGGCCAGCGCCGCCACCTCGGCGCGCAAGGCGTGATAGCCCGACTGCGAATGCCGCTCGTTGCACACGGCGCGCTGTCCACGAAAGTCTGCCAGCGTGCTGCCGGCATCGCTCTTGCGCACCAGCAGCGCACTGCTGTAACGCCAGTCGGCGCAGCCGGGCAGTTGATAATGAAAGGCCCCCAGCACCTGTACCTGTGCCTGCAATAGCGTGGAGACCGGATAGCCACAGCTCTGGCTGAGCAGCATGCCTGGCTCACGCCAGTGCGCCAGATAATCCTCTGGCCAGCTCAGGCTGGCGGGCAGCTGTGGCTCGCCCAGCTGCTGCAGATGCTGGCGCAGCCACTGCCAGTAGTGTTCGGTCAGCGGCTGCGGCCACGGGTACATGGGCAGGCTGGCCCAGGCCATGGCCTCAGTGCTCCACACCGACATGCGGCGACAGGCGATGGGCCAGCCAGTCGAAGCACTGGTCGGCCACGATGGCCAGCAAGGCCACCAGCAACGCCCCTTGCAGCACATAGGCGGTATTGAAGCCGCTCAGCCCGACGATGATGGGCAGGCCCAGCGTGCGCGCCCCCACGGTAGAGGCGATGGCCGCCGTGCCGATATTGATCACCACCGAAGTACGCACCCCGGCCAGCAACACCGGGGCGGCCAGCGGCAGTTCCACCTGCCACAGGATGCGCCAGCGCCCCATGCCCAGGCCACGCGCCACTTCCAGCACGCTGTCCGGCACCGAGGCCAGCCCGGCCAGCGTGCCTTGCGTCACCGGCAACAGGCCGTACAACACCAGTGCAATCAGCGCCGGCCATTCGCCAAAGCCGATCAGTGGCGCGGCAATCGCCAACACCGCCACCGGCGGCAGCGCCTGGCTGATGGCCAGCACGCTGTCCAGCAAGGGGCGGAATTCACGCCCGGCCGGCCGGCTGGCCAACAGGCCGGCAGCCACCCCGCCCAGCACGGCAATCAGGCTGGAAGCCAGCACCAGCAGCAGATGCGCCAGCACCAGGCTGGCAAAGCTGTCCTGGGTATAGAGCGGGCGTTCCACTTCGGGAAACAGCCAAGCAAACAAGCCGGCACTGTGCGGCAACAGATACCACAAGGCCAGCAACAGGCCAGTGCTGAGCCACAAGGCGGCAGGCAGGCGGGCCGGCTTCATGCGGCCACCGGCAGCAGGTCGGCAAAATGCAGCACGCCAGCCGGCTGACCCTGTGCATCGATCACCGGCAGGCTGCTGACCCGGCGTGCGACAAAGGCCGACAGCGCCTCGCGCAGCGTGGCCGAGGCGGCAATCGGCTCGCCGCCGACTTGCTGCAGCGGCCGCATGCGGCTGGCCACCGTGTCCAGCCCCAGCAGGCGCACGCCGACATCGCTCTGGCCAACGAAGTCGCGCACGAAATCACTGGCTGGATGCAGCAGGAAATCCTGGGCACTGCCCTGCTGCACCACCCGTCCCTTGTCCATCAGCACGATACGCTGGCCCAGCAGCAGGGCTTCGTCGATATCGTGCGTTACCAGCACGATGGTCTTGCCGGACAGCGCCTGGATGCGCAGCAGCTCCTGCTGCAGCGTGCCACGGGTGACCGGGTCCAGCGCGCCGAAAGGCTCGTCCATCAGCAACACTTCCGGGTCGGCCGCCAAGGCGCGCGCCACACCGACCCGCTGCTGCTGGCCACCCGACAACTGGTGCGGGTAGCGCGCCAAAAACTGCGCAGCAGGCAGGTGCAACAACTCCAGCAGCTCGACCACCCGCTCGCGGATACGGGCTTTTGGCCATTTGAGCAGGGACGGTACGGCGGCGATGTTCTGTTCCACCGTCCAATGTGGAAACAGACCCACCGACTGGATGGCATAGCCGATACGGCGGCGCAGCACCTCGGGTGGCTGGCTGCGGATATCCTCGCCGGCCAGCCGTATGCTGCCGCCATCCGGCTCGATCAGCCGGTTGATCATCTTCAGCGTGGTGGACTTGCCCGAGCCGGAAGTACCGATCAGCACCGCCAGCTCGCCGGCGGCCACCTGCAAGTCGACATCGGCCACGGCCTGCCAGCCATTGAAAAACTTGTTTACTGCCTTGAGTTCAAGCATGGTCATCAGCCCCTTTCAGCCGGGAAATCAGCAGGCGAAACGCCACGTCCACCAGCAAGGCCAGCAGCAGCACCGGCAACACCCCCAGCAATACCTGGTCGAGCGCACTGGCCGACAGCCCCTGGAACATGATGGCGCCAAAGCCACCCGCCCCGATCAGCGCCGCCACCGCCGCCAGCCCCACCGCCTGCACGGTGGTGATGCGCAAGCCGCTGAGAAACACCGGCAGCGCCAGCGGGGTTTCCACCTGCAGCATGATCTGCCACGGCGTCATGCCCATGCCGCGAGCCGCCTCGCGCACGGTGGGTGGCACCTGCTGCAGCCCGGCCAGCGTGCCACGCACCACCGGCAACAGCGCGTACAGGCTGAGCGCCAGCAGCGCCGGTGCCAGCCCCACGCCGGCAATGCCAAGCCCCGGCAACTGCCGGCCCAGCCAGGCCAGCGGGCCGATCAACAAGCCGAACAGCGCAATCGACGGAATGGTCTGCAATACATTGAGCACGGGAAACAGCAGCCGGGCAAAGCGGGCCGAGCGATAGGCCGCCACCCCCAGCGCGCCGCCCAGCAGCAATGCCGGCAGCACGGAAAACAGCACCAGCTGCACGTGACGCAGCAGGGCATCATCAAACGCATCCTGGTTATTGTGGTATTCACGCAGCAGGGACAGGCTGTCCAGCCTGCCGCTCAGCAACAGCAATAACAGCGGCAGCTGGGCCAGCGCCAACAGCAACACGCGGCGCGGCAGACCGGCAGCCAATACTTGCAGCGCCTCGGCCAGCTGCAGCAACAACAACAGCTGCAACAGCCAGAAGCCGCCGCCAAACGACACCCGCGCCAGCGCATCCTCGTCACCAGCGCGCAGCATGGCCTCGCTGCCGGCCAGCCACCACAGGGCAGCCCCCAGCCACAGCGCCGCCAGATACACCGCCCGCTCCCGCAACACACCCGGCCGCCACCACGGGGCCAGCAACAAGGGCAAGGCCGGCAGCAGCACCAACCAGCGCAGGCCGGAGCCCGCTTGCAGCCAGGCGAGCAGAGCGATGCCCTGCCCGGTCAACAGGCGGTTGGGCGCATAGGTGAGCAGCGGCAGGCCCAGCGCCGCCGCCAGCGACAGCAACACCAGCAGCAGGCGCACCCGGCTATACAGACGCATGCGTCACCCCGGCAGGCAGCAGCAACCTGATCACTTGATAAAGCCCTTTTTCTTCAGGTAATCCTGCGCCACCTTGCGCGCATCGCGGCCTTCGATGGCGATGCTGGCGTTGAGTTTTTGCAGCGTGGGGCCAGTGAGCGACAGGAACACCGGCTTCAGCACCGCGGCGATTTTGGGCTGTTTGGCCAGCACCTCGCTGCGGATAATCGGTGCTGGCGCGTATATCGGCTGCACGCCCTTCACATCATCCAGCGTCACCAGCCCCAGCGCCGCCACCGGGCCATCGGTGCCATAGGCCATGGCGGCATTGACGCCGGAAGTCTGCTCGGCTGCCGCCTTGATGGTGACCGAGGTATCGCCGCCAGCCAGGGTCAGCAGCTGGTCCTGCTTCAGCTTGAAGCCATAGGCGTTCTGGAAGGCCGGTAGTGCGTCGGCGCGTTCGATGAACTCGGCCGATGCCGCCAGCTTGAAGCGCCCGCCCTTGTTGATCCAGTTGCCCAGGTCAGTCAGCGTTTTCAGCTTGTTGGCCGCCGCCACATCCTTGCGGATGGCAATGGCCCAGGTATTGTTGGCCGGCGATGGCGTCAGCCAGCTGATGCGGTTTTTTTCCTGGTCCAGTTTTTTCACCAGCTGATAGCCCGCCTCGGCATTCTTCCAGGCCGGATTGCTTTCATCGGCAAAGAAAAACGCACCATTGCCGGTGTATTCCGGGTAGATGTCGATTTCGCCGGCGGTAATGGCACCACGCACCACCTTGGTATTGCCCAGCGACACCTTGCTGACGGTCTTGATGCCATTGGCTTCCAGTACCTGCTGGATGATATTGCCCAGCAAGGCGCCTTCGGTATCGATCTTGGAGCCCACCCGTACCGCATCAGCCGCCACGGCCTGCCAGGACAAGGTGCTCAACGCCAGTGCCGCCAACAGCCGACGACGGGAAAATTTTGCTTGGGTCATGGTATTCCTCTTGATGGATGAACAGCGTGCCTTCAGGCAAAGGGGTGCAGCGTATCGATCACCGGCCGGCGACGATGCCGCCACAGCAGCGGCAGATAACCCTGCTCGACAAAACCGCCGCTGAGTTGCTGGTAATGCTGGCGTTCGGCCAGATAGGCCTGACGCAGACGATACCAGGGCAGGCCCGGATGCAGGTGATGCACCAGATGGTAATTCAGGTTGAGAAACAACAGCCGCCACGGCCAGGCGGCTTCGTTCAGCACCGAGCGGGCTGCCGCATCCGGCACCGCCCGGTGCTCGTAAAAGGAACGTACCATGGCCAGCGCCAGTGCGGGATAGGCAATGCACAACAGGTAATACCCCGGCGCGATACCGTGCTGGCGCAGCCACAGCAGCAACAGGCCCAGCAAGAGCAGATGGCTGCTCCACACCAGCAGCTGTTGCCGCTGGCCGCTACGTACCGCAGCGCGCAGCGTGGCCAGCCAGCCCAGGGCCGGCCCCAGCAGCAAGCGCCCCCGCCGGCAAGGTGGCGTGGTAGTAGGTTTCCGGGTCCACCCCCGGCAGAGTCAGGCTTTCATCATGGTGATGGGCCAGATGGCTGTCACGATAGACCGCATAGGGATACCACACTGCCAGCGGCAGCAGGCCGAACCAGGCATTGAGCCAGCCATGGCGGGTGGGATGACCGTGAATCAGCTCGTGCTGCAGCGACATATACCAACTGGTAAAGACAATCAGCAGCGGCGTGGCCAGCCATGGCCCCAGCTGTCGCCACAGCGCCGCCGTGCCGAACCAGCCGCCATAGATGACGGCGATGAGCAGCCAGGTGGGCAGCTCCAGCCGCGCCAGCCAGGCCCGCGCCCCGGACTGCCCGGCAGGTACAGACGGCGCAGTGTCCCCATCCCGCAGGTCGGGAATGGCAGAACCTTCGCGATAGAGGCGGCCGGAATGCAAACCGGCATGTTGCAATGAGCAATACATGAGGCGGCTCCTTGAATGAGCCGACCACTATAGTGTTGCGCCCGCCGCCGCCAAACCAAGAAAAAATGACAAGCATTGCAGAAAAACGCCAGCAGTCAGCGGGGCGGGGATGGCGGGCTGACCCGCCCACGCGACTGCTGCGCGGAAGGGGCAGCCGCCTACCGCCGCCGCAGAGCTTGTTCACGATTTAGCGAACGAAGGGTCAGACAAGGCGAAAGGGCGTGAAAAAGCACAATGGACAGGGAGTCCATGCGCATCTTGAACGACATTTCAATGCAGGATCACCCGAGTATCGCAGATCGTGAACCCGCTCTCAGCTCTTGGGCAGGCCGGGCGGATTGGTGCGCGAGGTACTGATGGCCTCGGCCCCCAGGCCCCAGCGGTTGAGCACCTTGGCGTAATTGCCGTTGGCGATCTGGGCATTGATGATCTGGGTAATCACCGGTGCCAGCCCGGAGCCCTTGCGGGTGGTGACGGCGATATCGGCAGTCAGCGGCCAGCCGCCGGAAAAGGTGCCGGACAGCTTGACCTTGCCATCGCGGGCAGCCTCAAAGGCATAGAAGGCATTCGGCCCCAGATAGGCATCGGCCCGTCCGGACTGGATGGCCAGCCGCTCCACCGCGTCATCGTCGTAATACTGCACATCCACCGGCTTGAGGCCGGCCGCCACGTTCTGCTTGTTCCATTGCAGCAGGATCTGTTCCTGGTTGGTGCTGGCACCGACCACCACTCTCAGCCCGGCCACGTCCTTGGGTTCACGGATTTTCAAGGGGCTGCCGGCCTTGACGTAGATGCCGAGCAAATCCTTGCGATAGGTGGAGAAATCAAATTTCTCCTTGCGCGCCTCGGTGACCGTGACATTGGAAATCACCGCATCGTATTTGCCGGACTGCAAACCCAGCGGCCAGTCGGCCCAGGCGACATTGACGATTTCCAGCTTGCGCCCCAGGCCGTCGGCCACCAGCTGGGCGATATCCGGGTCGGCACCGATCAGGGTTTTGGTGTCGTTGGCAAAGCCGCCCAGCGGCAGGCGGGCGCTGGCCAGCGCCACCACGAAGGTTTTCTCCTTGGCAAAGCGGGCATCCTTGGGCAGTTGCTGGATGGCCGCCGGCAGCGGTTTGGCACGCGGCCGCGCCTTTTGCTCGGCGCTCAGGTCAACCTGCACGGCGGCTTGGGCCAGCCACGGGGCCAGCAAGACCAGGCCCAGGCCGGTCAACAGGGTGCGGCGTGTCCAGTAAGGGGAATGGCTCATGATGATTTCCTCAGGGTGGTGATGGTGTGTGGGTATAAGGGTTTGCGTTGGCCGGGCTACAGCACCCGGGCCAGAAATTCACGGGTGCGCTGCTGGCGCGGCTGGCGCAGCAGCTGCTCGGGATGGCCGCTCTCCACGATGCGACCCTGCTCCATGAACACCACGGTGTCGGCCACTTCGCGGGCAAAGCCGATTTCATGGGTGACGATGATCAGCGTGGTGCCGGAACGGGCCAGCTCCTTGATCACGTCCAGCACTTCCTGCACCAGCTCCGGGTCCAGGGCCGAGGTCGGCTCGTCAAACAACAGCACCTTGGGCCGCAGCGCCAGCGCACGGGCAATGGCCACCCGCTGCTGCTGGCCACCGGACAGCTGGCGCGGCCAGGCATCGGCCTTGTCGGCCAGACCGACACGCTGCAACAGCTGGCGCGCCTGCTGTTCGGCCTGCGCCCGGCTCAGGCCGCGCACGGCCAGCGGTGCTTCGATCAGGTTTTGCAAGACGGTGAGATGGGGAAACAGATTGAAGTTCTGGAACACCATGCCCACCTCGATGCGGCGTTGCAGGATGTCCTTTTCCTTCAGTTCATGCAGGGTGCTGCCCTGCTGGCGATAGCCAATCAGCTCGCCGTCGATGGCGATGAAACCGCTGTCCACGCGCTCCAGATGGTTGATGCTGCGCAGCAGGGTGGACTTGCCGGAGCCGGAAGGCCCGATGATGACCGTGACGCTGCCGGCGGCAACATCCAGCGATACCTCGTCCAGCACGGTCAGGCTGCCAAAGCGCTTGCTCACGCCATGGATGGCCACCGCACCACCGGCTGCCGCGGCCAGACTGGCACCATCTGCACTCGCCGCGACGGCAGCAGGGACGGTGGCCGCAGCCGGCGGCTGGCCACGCCAGCGCTGCCACAGCGACTGCGGCTGCTGACGCAGCGCACCACGGGCATAGCGTCGCTCCACCTGCACCTGCACCACCGACAGCACGGTGAGGATGATCAGGTACCACACGGTAGCCACCATCAACAGCGGAATCACTTCCAGATTGCGGTGGTAGATTACCTGGATGGTGTAGAACAATTCCGGCAGCGCCAGGATGTAGACATTGGCCGTGCCCTTGGCCAGACCGATGATGTCGTTGAAAGCGGTAGGCAGGATGGTACGCATGGCTTGCGGCAGCACGATGCCGAAAATCTGCCGCCGGCGCGGCAGGCCCAGTGCGGCGGCCGCCTCCAGCTGCCCCTGGTCCACCGACAGGATGCCGCCGCGAATGATTTCCGCCGAAAACGCCGCCTGGTTCAGGCTCAGGCCCAGCACGGCCGCCGTGAAGGGGCTGATCAGTTCGGTGGTGGCATAGCTGAACCAGTTGATGCCGGTGTAGGGCACACCGATATTGATGGTTTCGTACAGATAACCCAGGTTGTTGAGGATCAGCAGCAGCACGATCAGCGGTATCGAGCGGAACAGCCAGATATAGCTCCACGACAGGCTGGACAGCAGCGGCGAGCGCGATACCCGCGCCAGCGCCAGCACCGTGCCCAGCAGCGAACCCAGCACGGTGCCAACCGCCGTCAGCCACAAGGTGCGTCCCAGCCCTTCCAGTACCGGCGCAGCCAGAAACCATTCGGCGAACACGCCCCAGCCCCAGCGCGGATTGCTTGCCACCGAGCCGATGATGGCAGCCAGCAGCAGCAAGGCGACGATGCTGCCGGCCATGCGGGCCGGATAGCGGGCCGGCACGATGCGCAGCCCGGCATAGCGGTTGCTGCCGCTCGCCTCCGCTGCGGCATGGTCGCTGGCCTGCCGTGGCAGCGGGTGGGGGTGACTGAAGGCGATGTCGCCGACTTCGGTGATTTCACTCATGATGTCTTATCCTGTGCAATAGCCGTGGTGGGTGGTCGGCAAGCCAGTTAAACGGGGTTCAGACGGCGATGCCGGCCAGTTGCGTCCAATGCGCGGCGGGTACTGCCGCACTGGCCAGCCGTGGCAAAGCCTTGGTAAACGGCAAGGTGCGCAGGGCTTCCAGATCGCCATCCTGGTCAAACTGCGCCTGATAGCCATGGCGCAGATACAGCCCCACCGCCTCCGGCTGACGGCAGCCGGTGGTGAGGTAGATGTGGCGATAGCCCTGACGCTGGCTTTGCGCTTCCAGCTCCTGCAACACCAGCCCGGCCAGCCCCTGCCGGCGGTACTGGCTGTGGGTCCAGATGCGCTTGAACTCGGCGGTGTGCTCATCCAGCCGCTTGAAGGCCCCGCCGGCAATTGCCTGGCCCTGGCGCAGCAGCAGCAAGAAGTTGCCATGCGGCGGGGCAAAGGTTGCCGGCGGGTAGCGCCGCATTTCCGCCGCTGCACCGCCCGGATCAAACAGGTCGCCGTAGCGCGCGTCGTATTCCTGCGTCAGCTCGGCCAGCATCACGCTGGCACGTGGATCGGTGGTGGTGGTGTAAACAAAGTAGTCACGCATGCTGTGCATCCCGGTCATGCGGTGCGGCAAGGGCAGGCGCGTAGCCTGGTGCGGACAACACCGGCAGGTAGTGCTCGGCCAGCCCGGCCCAGTAGGCGGCCGCCACGGGCAGGATTTCGTCATTGAAGTCGTAACGCGGGCTGTGCAGCGAGGCCGTGTCGCCATTGCCGAAAAACAGGAAGCTGCCCGGCCGTGCCTGCAACATGAAGGCAAAATCCTCGCTGGCGGTGCGCGGGCGAAAGTCTGCCGCCACCCGCTGGCTGCCCAGCGTGGCATGGGCCACCGCGCTGGCGAAGGCGGTTTCGCGGGCGTGGTTGCATACCGGTGGGAAACCCAGCCGGTAATCCACCTCGGCCACGGCACCAAAGCTGGCGGCCTGCGCCTGCACCAGTGCCGGCACCCGCTGCTGCAGCAGGCTGCGCACTTCCGGGCGGAAGGTGCGGGCCGTCAGCTTCAGCTCCACGCTGTCCGGTATCACATTGGAGGCATGGCCGCCGTGGATGCTGCCCACGGTGAGCACGCCCATGTCCAGCGGGTCGACATTGCGCGCCACGATGCTTTGCAAGGCGGTGATGACATGGGCGCTCACCAGCACCGGGTCTACCGTGGTATGCGGCTCGGCCCCATGCCCACCCTTGCCATGCACCGTGATATGCGCCTGATCGACCGAGGCCATGGCCGGGCCTTCGATGCAGCCGATATGGCCGCAACTGACACCGGGCCAGTTGTGCAGGCCAAACACGGCATCGCAGGGAAAGCGCTCGAACAGCCCCTCCTCTATCATGCGGCGTGCGCCGGAGCCGGTTTCTTCCGCCGGCTGGAAAATCAGCTGCAAGGTGCCGTCAAACTGCCCTTCCAGCGCCAGAAAGCGGGCAGCGGCCAGCAGGATGGCGGTGTGGCCATCGTGCCCGCAGGCATGCATCACCCCGGCGTTCTGGCTGGCATAGGGCAAGCCGGTGGCCTCCTGGATGGGCAGCGCATCCATGTCGGCACGCAGCCCCAGCGACTTGCCCCCGGTGCCGCGCCGCAGCGTGCCCACCACCCCGGTGCCGGCAATGCCGGTGCTCACCTGATAGCCCCATGCGCGCAGCAGGTCCGCCACCTTGCCGGCGGTGCGGAATTCGGCAAAAGCCAGTTCCGGGTGCTGGTGCAGCTCGTGACGCAGCGCCACGAACTGCGGGTTGGCCAGGGCGATGGCGGCGTGAATCTGTTCGCTGCGCGCCGTCAGCTGCGATGACAAGGAACTGGACATCAGGCGACCTGCTGTTCGGTCTGGCCTGCCACTGGCTGGTAGCGGCTGGGCTTGCGTGGCAAGCCCAGGTGATCGCGCAGGGTGTGGCCCTGCAGCTCGCGCTGGAAGCGCCCGCTGGCTTCCAGCACCGGCAGTACATGGGTGATGAAGTCGTCCAGCCCCTCGGCCACCACCGGGAAGCCCAGGATGAAACCGTCGGCCGCGCCTTCGTCCACCCAGCGGATGATTTCCGCTGCCACTTTTTCGCCACTGCCGACAAAATTGCTGCGCGGCGTGGCCACTTCCAGCGCGACCTGGCGCAGGGTCAGGCCATGCTCGCGGGCGCGCGCCTTGATCTGGTCGGTGGTGGAACGGAAGCTGTTGCGGCCAATGTCACCCAGCTCCGGGAAGGCCTCGTCCAGCGGGTACTGGCTAAAGTCGTGGTGGTCGAAGAAGCGGCCCAGATAAGCCAGCGCATCGTCGATGGTGAGCAGTTGCTGGATGAGGCGGAACTTGGCTTCAGCCTCGGCATCGGTGGCGGCCACGACCGGCGCGATGCCGGGGAAGATCTTCACCGCCTCGGCCGGACGGGCATGCAACACGGCGCTGGTTTTCACCTTGCGCAGGAAATCGCGGGTTTCTTCGATGGACGGCGCATGGGTGAACACCGCGTCGGCATACTTGCCGGCCAGGCCGATGCCGGCATCAGACGAGCCGGCCTGGAAAATCACCGGCTGGCCTTGCGGCGAGCGGCTGATATTCAGCGGCCCGGCCACCTGGAAGAAACGACCCTTGTGGTTGAGGGTGTGCAGCTTGTCCTTGGAGAAGAACTGGCCGGTTGCACGGTTACGCGGCAGCGCGTCGTCGTCCCAGCTATCCCACAAGCCCTGGGTCACTTGCAGGTATTCGTCGGCGATTTCATAGCGCAGCGCATGTTCCGGATGCGGGCGGCTGTAATTGAGCGCCGTACCCTCCAGCGGCGTGGTCACCACATTCCAGCCGGCGCGGCCGCCGCTGATCAGGTCGAGCGAGGCAAACTGGCGCGCCACAGTAAACGGGTCGCTGTACGAGGTGGACACGGTGCCGGCCAGGCCGATCTTGCGGGTCACGCTGGCCAGCGCCGACAGAATGGAGATCGGCTCGAAACGGTTGAGAAAATGCGGAATCGACTGCTCGTTGATGTAGAGGCCGTCGGCGACAAAGGCAAAGGCGATGCCGTTATGTTCGGCCTTCTGCACGGTATCGATATAGAACTGCAGGTTGACGCTGGCATCTGCCGGGCCACTGGGGTGTTTCCAGGCGTGCATGTGGCCGCCCGCACCGTGCAGCATGATGCCAAATGTAATGGGTTTGCTCATGTTCAACTCCAACAATGTCGGTAAGGAAGATCAGGCCGCCAGCGGCTCGCGCGCCTCGGCCAGCAGGGAGATCGAAGCGCGGCGCAGGGCAAACTGCGCCACCGGGATGTCGATGATGAATTCGCGGATGCCGTAGCTCTGGTGCAGCGAGTCCAGCTCGGCGCGCACATCGCCGGCGGTACCGGCAATCACGTGCGGCTGTTTTTCTTCCAGCCGGTACTGGCTGACGCCAGCCTGCCGGGCATATTCCTCGGCGGCTTCGCGACTGGGCACATTGACGCTGCGGCCATCTTCCAGTGTCAGCTTGAACAGCTTCAGCTCGCCCACCAGGGCCTGCGCCTGTTCGCGGGTTTCCGCCACAAAGGCATACAGCGCCAGGGCCGGCACCTTGCCGGTCCACTGCCGGTATACGGCAATGGATTGCTGGATATTGAGCGGGTCGCCATTGAAATGACCGGCATAGGCAAACTCCCAGCCCAGCCGGGCTGCCAGCCGGGCACTGTCCGGGCTGCCGCCCAGCAGGAAGCGGCCGGCGGCGACCGGGGCTTGCGGCGTGGCCTGTGCGCCGGCCAGCGGGTGGCCGACAGGCTGGCCACCGCTCAGGAAGGCGTCCAGCTCGGCCAGTTGCGTGGAGAAATCCGGTTTGCGGGCGGCATCGTGATAGTGCTGCAGGGCGAGCGTGCTGTAAGGCAGGCCACCAGGGGCCTTGCCCACGCCCAGATCCACCCGGCCCGGTGCCAGCGCCGCCAGCAGATTGAAGGTTTCCGCCACCTTGTAGGGGCTGTAGTGCTGCAGCATCACGCCGCCACTGCCCACGCGGATGCGGCTGGTATGCGCCAGGATGTGGGAGATCAGCACTTCCGGTGCCGAGCTGGCCAGCAGCGGCGTGCTGTGGTGTTCGGCTACCCAGAAGCGGTGGTAGCCCAATTGTTCGGCCAGTTTGGCCAGCGCCACGGTATGGGCCAGCGCTTCGGCCGCACTAGCGCCGGGGGGAATGGGGCTTTTATCCAGAATCGACAGTGAATAAGACATTTGTGTGCACCACTTGATTGACGCCACAAAATCTATTCCCGCCGCCATTTAATATCAATAGCAAAGCCATAAGTTAAAAAGATAAGCTTATTAATCGACCCCGTATATTTATCTTAATAAAAAAACCAGCTACTGCATGCTGAAAAAATGCTTATACCGATAATAGCAAGAACCAGCATAAATATTGCTAAGCCCTGAAACACAAAGCCGCACCATCACCACCAACCCGTCGCATTTATTACCCAGACAATATCCTTCACTCGCTGGCAATTACACAGCAGCTGATTAACTAATAATATTTTCTTGATTAATAAAACGGGAACATTGCGGAACAATAGCCATCAGCCACCGACAACGCATCCTGCACCGGCGGCCTGTGATGTTCTCTTTTCCAACTTAATCGCGACTTGATCATGAAAATAAAACTGCTCGCCCTGACCATGGCCGCACTGCCGCTGCTGGCCCATGCCGATGATGGCGTCACCGTATACGGCAAAATCGCTGGCAACCTGTCCAATGTGAAAAGCTATTCAGCCACCACCAATAACGGCCAGCCCTTCAGCAGCTGGCGGGTAGATGACAACACCTCGCGCATCGGTTTCAAGGGCAGCGAGAATCTGGGCAATGGCGTCACCGCCATCTGGCAAGTGGAAAACCGCATTCACGTCGATGGCAGCGGTACGGATACCTTCGCCAGCCGCGACTCCTTCGTCGGCCTGCAAAGCGAGCTGGGCAAGATTCGCCTGGGTCGCCTGTCCGACTACGCCAACCTGGACATGGAGTACATCGATCCGGGCTCCTACAGCAGCGTGGCCGGCCAGATTTACTCCACCCGGCTGGACGGACGCATCAATAACGCCATCCGCTACGACAGCCCCAATCTGGCCGGTTTCAGCTTTACCACCACCTGGGGTGCCGATGAAAAACGCGCCAGCGACAGCAGCGGCAACCCGACCAACAACCAGGTATTCAACCTGGGCCTGAGCTACGAGCAGGCCGGTTACTTCGCCAAGTTCAGCTATGAGAACAAGGGTGATGCCAAGCAGGTGAACAGCGCGGCGCAGACCGGTGCCGTGAAAAACTGGTGGCGGGTGGAAGCTGGCTATATCAGCGACCCCATTTATCTGGCGCTGGGCTTCCAGACCGTGAATGGCTACCTGGGGGTGAGCAGCGGCAAGTTCGTCGACAGCCCGGGGGTGGTTTACAACGTCAATGTGCTGAATGCCCGTCTGGCGGCCAGCGGCCTGAGCGCCAGCGCGGCGGCCTCCAGCCAGCAAGTGAAGGCGCGTGAAGCGGTGCTCACCTTCGGCTACAACATCGGCCCGTGGCTGCCCTATGTCTCGCTGACCAAGGGCTATGACCTGAGCGTGGGCGGCAGTGACATCGACAAGACCGGCTACACCCAGTATGTGGTCGGCACCACCTATGCCCTGTCCAAGCAGACCAAGGCCTATGCCTCGTATGGCCGTGCCAACTGGGGCGGCAACGGTGTGGCCAGTGAAAGCGCCATCAGCCTGAGCCTAGCCAAGTTCTTCTAAGCAGCACGGCCCCGCCGCCTGGCGGGGCTATCCAACCGCCACCGAAAGCCATTGCATGAGCCGCGACCTGTTATTGCTGCTGGAACCCGGTTTTACCCGCCCGGACCACCCTGCCGAACAACGCTTTGTCTGCCCGCACAGCACGCTGCTGGAAGGCCTGCTGGCCACCCAGCCGGCGCTGGCCAGCCGCATCGAGGTGCGCCGTCTGCCCTTTCCCCGTCCACGCCAGGCGGTGATCGAGCTGGTGGGCGAAGACAATCAGGGCCTGCCACTGCTGCTACTGGCCGCCGACAGCCCGGTTCCGCCGCAGGCGGCACAGCATCAGGGCCGCTATTTCCTGCAGGACGCCCGGCAGATCGCCGCCTATCTGGCCGAGCAGCATGCGGCCTATCATCTCTGAACCGTTCACCCTTAGCGAAAGCGCATCATGGGAATCAAACGCCTGAACCACGCCGTGCTCTATGTCAGTGATGTGCCGCGCAGCACACGCTTTTACCAGGATGTTCTGGGTTTCCGTCCCAAGCCGGGCAGCCAGCCGGACCGGGCGGTGTTTACCCAGGCCGCCGATTCTGACAACGATCATGATCTGGCACTGTTTGCCCGCAATCTGGGGCAGCAGCGCGCCGGGGTATTCAGCCCGCGCGGCGAGGTGCCGGCCGCCAGCGAGCCGCCAGCCGGGCTGTATCACCTGGCCTGGGAAGTCGACAGCCTGGCCGAGCTCAAGCGCATCCGCGACCAGTTGCAGGCACTGGGCCGCCTGGGGCTGGAAGAGGATCACGGCGTGCACAAGAGCGTGTACGGCCATGACCCGGATGGCCTGCTGTTTGAAGTCACCTGGTTTGTCCCGCAGGAGGCCTTGCAGGATGCAGACCGCCAGAGCCGCAGCGACCCCTTGCTGTGGGAGCGCGAACTGGCGCGTTTCGCCAAGCTGTAAAACACCACGGGGGTGGTCGAGCCATGCTCGCCACCCCCTTAGTCTATCCATCCCGGCCTGTGGTTAATGCTGATACCAGCCCACCGGCCCTGGCTGCAGATTGATGTTCACCTGCTTCACCTGCTGGTATTCCAGCAGACCGTTCACCCCCAGGTCACGGCCATAGCCGCTCATCTTGTAGCCGCCCCACGGCGCTTCATTGAAGGTGGGGTTGTAACAGTTGATCCAGGTGACGCCAGCGCGGATTTCCTTCACCACCCGCAGCGCACGCGCGCCATCGGTGGTGAACACGCCACCAGCCAGCCCATAAGGGGTGTCATTGGCCATGGCGATGGCCTCGGCTTCACTGGTGAAGGTCTGGATCGCCACCACCGGGCCGAATACCTCTTCACGTACGATGTCCATGTCGCGGGTGCAATTGTCGAAGATGGTGGGCTGCACAAAATAGCCCTTGGCACATTCGCCCTCGGTATGGCGCACACCGCCGCACACCAGCGTGGCACCCTGCTGTTTGGCGCGTTCGATATGGCCCAGCACCTTTTCCAGCTGGGCGGCCGACACGATGGCACCCATGTCCGGGTCTTTCATGCCGGGGCCAATGCTCATGGCGCGGGCGCGTTCGGCCAGGCGGGCGACAAAGCGGTCCTTGATGCTCGCTTCAATCAGGATGCGCGAACCGGCCGAACAGACTTCGCCCTGGTTGAAGAACACGCCGATCATCGCCCACTCCACCGCACCTTCCAGATCGGCATCGGCAAAAATCACATTGGGCGACTTGCCACCCAGCTCCAGCCCCACTTTTTTCAGGTTGCCCACCGCAGCGGTGGCAATGGTCTGACCAGTACGGGTGCTGCCGGTAAAAGTGATCATGTCCACATCATGGCTGGCGGCCAGCTCCTGACCAGCGGCCGGGCCGGTTCCCAACACCAGGTTGGCGGTGCCGGCCGGCAGGCCCACCTGATGGAAAATCTCAAACAGCGCCACGGCCGACAGCGGGGTGACCTCGCTGGGCTTGAACACCACGCAATTACCCGCCGCCAGTGCCGGGGCCAGCTTCCACGCCGCCATCAGCAGCGGGTAGTTCCACGGCGTGATCAGCGCACACACGCCGATCGGTTCGTGCATGGAATAGGCATGCATGGGGCCGAAGCCATCGCTCACCTCGTACACCCCGCCCTGCGGCTTGGTGATCAGGCCGGCGTAGTAACGGAAACAGGCGGCGGCATCATCCACATCACAGCGCGCTTCGCGTAGCGGCTTGCCATTGTCCAGCGTGTCCATCACCGCCAGTTCGTCGGCCCGGGCGGCGATGGCATCGGCAATGCGCAGCAGCAGGTCGGCGCGCTTGGGGCCGGCCATGCGCCGCCATGCGCCGCTCTGGTAAAACGCGGCCTTGGCGGCGGCAATGGCCTGCTTGCTGTCTTCAGCCACGCTGTCGGTGACCAGGGCAATCACTTCGCCATTGCCCGGATTGATGATCTCGCGCGTGCCACCGCTGACCGAAGCCTGCCATTGGCCATTGATATAGTTGTTGCGGATATCCATATTTCCCTCCTCCTGCTTGTTATGGTCGCTCTGTCTCCTTGGCGGAGTGCTCAGGCGATATAGATCTTGCGCAGCGTTTCGCTCACCGTCCAGGTGGTGGCCGTACCCGCTGCCAGGTGGCCGACGCTACCTGCCCTGAGCTGCAAGGACGGGCTGCCATCGGCAAAGCTCACCGTGGCGGCACCTGCCAGCACCACGAAAAATTCGTCCACCTCAACATCGGTGGTAACACTGGGCGACATTTCCCACACGCCTATGCTGCAGCCATGCAGGCTACCCAGTTCGGCCGTGCCGACACGGGCCGGGCCGGAAATAAGCTGATCGGCCGCTACATCGCGATATTCCAGTTCAACACGCGTAGCGTCCACGCAGTGATTGGCCAGCAGGGCAAAGGGATTGGACATGGTCGCTTCCTTGGATTCTCAAAAAAAGTGGCAAACAGATTCAGGAGTCGAACCCCAGACCCAGGGCATCCATGGTGCGCAGCATCAGGTTGCGCTTGCCGTGGTTGTGGTCGGCCCGGTTCAGTGACCAGCGCGTGGCCTGGACTGCCACATAAGCCAGCGGCTCCGGCGGGAAAGGCGGCGGAATCTCGCGCACCATGCGCAGCCGGGTGCGTTCGCTATCCAGCCCGTCCAGCTTGTCCAGCAGCACATTGCCGGCAAAGCGGGTGGCCCCTACGCCCAGGCCGGTGAAGCCGGCGGCATAAGCCACCTTGCCACCGCGTGCCAGCGCGAAAAAGGCACAAAAACGGGTGGAGGTGTCGATGGCACCGCCCCAGCGATGGCTGAAACGCAGCCCGGCCAGTTGCGGGAAAGTGGTGAAGAAATGGCTGGCCAGCCGCGCAAATGATTCCGGGCGGTCGTCATGCTGGTCGCTCACCTTGCCGCCGAAGTTGTACACCGCGTCGTAGCCGCCAAACAGGATGCGGTTGTCGCGGGTAATGCGGTAGTAGTGAAACTGGTTGGCCATGTCGGCAATGCCCTGGCGGTGCTGCCAGCCGATGGACGCCAGTTGCTCCGGTGTCAGCGGCTCGGTCATCAGCACGTAGTCGTACACCGGAATGGTGTGCCAGCGGTAGCGCTTGAGCAGCGAGGGAAAGGCATTGGTGGCCAGCACCACGCGCGCGGCGCTCAACTGGCCCTGCGCCGTATGCAAGGTCACTCTGGCCCCGGCGGATTGCAGCTTGAGCACTGCGGACTGTTCGAAAATCTGCACCCCCAGTTCGCTGGCCACCCGTGCCAGCTCCAGCGCCAGCTTGCCGGGGTGGATCATCGCCGTGCTGTCCTTTTCCCAGAAGCCGGACAGGAAGGTGGGCGAATTCAGTTCGGCGCGGATTGCCGCCGCGCTCATATAGCCTTCGCCGCGCAGTTGCTCGTCCTGGTAGGGCTCCACCGCCACCACCAGCACGCCGGTGCGCTCGAAATCGCAGTCGATGCCATAGCGCTGGATGGTGGCTTCGATCTCGTCCAGATTGCGCAGGCCCTGCGCCTCCAGCTCGGCCATTTCCTCTGGCCAGCGCTTGTGGCCGTTTTCTTCGCCATGCGTAAGGCTGGCTTCGCAAAAGCCGCCGTTGCGGCCGGATGCCGCCCAGCCTACACGCTGCGCTTCCAGCAAGACCACGCTGCGCGCCGGATCGCGCTCCTTGGCCAGAATGGCAGTCCATAGTCCGAGAAAACCACCGCCGACAATGGCCAGCGCGGTATCGGCGCTGCCCTGAAACTGGGGAAAGGCACGGCGGCGAGCGGCCACGTCGTCGCCCCAGAACGGGCGGTTGACGCTGTCGGCCAGTGCGCTGTGGATCAGCGCGGTTGCGGGAGCCTGACGTTCGAAAACGATTTGCGGCATAAACCTGTCATTCCTTGTGCGAATTGCACGCTGTTTGAGATTGGGCACGACGACCGGCGGCGGACACTCGGCAGCTTGCCCGCGCTGGCGAAGGTTTGCTGGCCTTGCCGGCGCGGTGCCAGACCAGACCAGACCAGACCAGACCAGACCAGACCAGTGTAGCCTGCATGCTGCGCCGCTGCCGTGCGACTGGCGTGGCCAGCCCGGATGATGGCCCGGACTGTGGCCAGTTTGCGGCTTGGCATAGCTTGTATCAGGTGATATGTTGAGATAAATCCATAATTTCTTAACTTCAGTTTTAATTTTACTCACCTGATGAGCAAAAAAACCTCCCTAAGCCAGGTCAGCGATTTTGATATCCGCCTGCTGCGCCTGTTCAAGACCGTAGTGGAATGTGGCAGTTTTTCCGCCGCCGAGAGCGTGCTGGGCATCAGCCGCTCGGCCATCAGCCTGCATATGGGGGACCTGGAAAAGCGGCTGGGCGTTTGCCTGTGCCAACGCGGCCGCGCCGGTTTCGCGCTCACCGACGAGGGGCGCGCAGTGCTGCACGCCAGCCAGACCATGCTGGCGGCCATCGAGGAATTCCGCACCGAGGTCAACCAGCTGCATCATCAGCTACGCGGCGAGCTGAACATCGGCATCATTAATAATCTGGTCACCCAGTCGCACATGCACCTGACGCGGGCGCTGAAATCGCTGAGCGCACGCGGGCCGGGAGTGCGCATCAATATCTCCATGACCACCCCCAGCGAAATCGAACTCGGGGTGCAGGACGGCCATCTGCATGTTGGCGTGGTGCCGCTGATCAACCCGCTGTCCGGGCTGGATTACATCCAGCTGTATGAAGAACATTCGCTGCTGTACTGCAGCCGCGAACACCCCTTCTTTACCCGTGCCGACGCCGACATCAGTAAAGACGAACTATGCCGTGCCGAGGCGGTGGCACCCAATTACCGCCTGACCGCCGAGGCCATGGAGCGCCATCACGCGCTCAATTGCAGTGCCACCGCATCCGACCGCGAAGGCATTGCCTTCCTCATCCTCACCGGCGGCTATATCGGCTTTCTGCCCGACCACTTTGCCGCCGGCTGGGTCGCGCAAGGGGTGATGCGGCCCTTGCATCCGGCCCGCTTCTGCTACGACATCCCGCTCAATGTGGCCATGCGCAAGGGGCGACGCCCCAACCGGGTACTGGAATGTTTTCTGCAGGCACTGGAAGACAGCCGCAAGGCCTGAATCCCCCTGCCCGAGGGGATGTATTCGGTAAAACGTAAAAAAGCACCCTTGCGGGTGCTTTTGGCTGGCGTGGGCAACAAGCCAGGTGGCTTATTTGCCGGCCTCACCGACAAAGATTTCCACGCGGCGGTTGGTGGCACGGCCGGCCACCGTGCTGTTGTCAGCCACCGGCTGGCGCGAACCCATGCCGTCAATGGCGATGCGGCTGCCTGATACACCACGGTTGACCAGGTAGTCACGGGTAGCCTTGGCACGGTTGACTGACAGCGGATTATTGATGGCATCGCTGCCGGTGTTGTCGGTATGACCGACGATGCGGACAGTCGTCACCGGATTCTGCTGCAAGGTGGTGGCAAAGCGATCCAGTACCGGGCGCAGATTGGGCTTGATGTCGTAGCGGCCGGAATCAAAAGACACGTCGCTGGGGATATTCAGCTTGAGCTGGTTGTCGGCAGTCTGGCTCACGCTGACGCCAGTACCTTGCGAGGCCTGCTCCATCGCCTCTTTCTGTTTCTGCATGTGCTGCGACCACAGGTAACCACCACCCGCGCCCAGCGCCGCGCCTACTGCCGCACCGGTAGCGGCGCTGCGACCGGTATGGCCGCCGGCAGTCAGTGCGCCCAGCACGGCACCCACGCCAGCGCCAACAGCAGCCCCGGTGCCGGTGGTGCGCTGGGTATCATTCATGTTGGCGCAGCCGCTCAGGCTGGCCACTGCCATGGTAAGGACCAACAGCGAAGTGACTTGTTTTTTCATCGTAGACTCCTCGTTACGGGATGCATGCTGCATGCCCGATACAGATACCGTCCGTGCCAACCGCAAGCGGTGCACGAGGGCGGCCTTCATGGTTAGGCAGCGCCGCAGGCCGGACTGGCCCTCAGAATAAGGCGCTACAAGCACTGCATATGGCAGGGACAAGCGGCTCAAGTTCACTCGCCAGGCTTGCGCGGCAGCCATTATTTTAAATAACAACAAGCAACTGTTTACATTTTAGTCTGCCTGTCAGCCACCGTGTGTAAGCAATCGTGTGTCTTGTGTAAGGAAAAGTACAGCCAGCCCCGGCCCGCCGCAGACAAAAAAAAAGCCCCCTTGCGGGGGGCTCAAGTGATGCTAAGGGTCGTCAGGAAAAGAAAAACCGGGCCAGCAAGCGCTCAGGACTGCGTGGCCACCTTGGCTGGGCGTGACTCCATCCACGGCGTGCCGTACAGGCGGGAGCGAATCCAGCCTACCGCCAGCAATACCACGGCCAGCGCGCCGGTGCTGATCACTTCGATCTGGTGCTCGGGACGGATGGCCATCAGCACCACCACGGCGCAGATGAACACGATGACGATCCAGGTCAGTGTCGGGAACATCCACATGCGGAAGGCCGGGGTTTCGCCATTGGCTTCCATGCGCTGACGCATGCGCAACTGGGAAATGGCAATCACCAGGTACACCAGCAGCGCGATGGTGCCGGAAGTAGCCAGCAGGATGTCGAACACTTCCTTGGGCATCAGGTAGTTGGCAATCACGGTGATGAAACCCACCACCATGGAACCCAGTACCGCTTTTTGCGGCGTGCCATTGGGGGCGATATCGCCAAACATCTTGATGGCGTCGCCACGGCTGGACAGCGAGTACAGCATGCGCGAGGCGGTATACAGCGCCGAGTTCAGACAGCTGGCTACCGATACCAGTACCACCACGTCAACGATGGCCTTGGCATTGGGGATGCCAATCAGCTGCAGGGTACGCTGGTAGGAACCCAGGGCAGCCAGTTGCGGATCGTTCCAGGCCACCAGCGCGGTCACCACAAAAATGGAACCCAGGTAGAACAGGCTGATCCGCCATACCACCGAATTGGTGGCCTTGGTGATCTGCTGCTGCGGGTTGTCCGATTCGGCCGCCGCGATGGTGACGATCTCGGTGCCCAGGAAGGTGAACATGGTGGTCAGCATGGCCCCCAGCACCGCGCCGAAGCCATTGGGCATGAAGCCGCCATGGTCGAACAGGCGGGCAGTGCCACTGACCTGGCTGCCCGGAATCAGGCCCAGCATGGCCGCACCGGCCACGGCCAGGAAGGCGACAATGGCCACCACCTTGACCAGGGCAAACCAGAATTCGAACTCACCATAGTTTTTGACGCTGAACAGATTGGTCATGGTCAGCAGCATGGTGATGCCCAGGGCAAAGGCCCACATCGGCACGCCAGCAAACCAGGCATGCAGGATGGTGGCGGCGGCATTGGCCTCCAGCGGAATCACCAATACCCAGAACCACCAGTACAGCCAGCCGATGATATAGCCGGCCCAGTGGCCAATGGCACGGTCGGCATAGGTGGAAAACGAACCGGTATCCGGCGCGGCCACCGCCATTTCGCCCAGCATGCGCATGACCAGCACCACCAGCAGGCCGGCCATGGCATAGGCGATCAGCACGGCAGGGCCGGCTTCGGCAATGGCGTGACCAGAGCCGACGAACAGGCCGGCACCGATGACACCGGCAATGGACAGCATGGTGACGTGACGCTGCTTGAGCCCGTGGCTCAAACCTTGAGATGAAGCACTCATGAAAGAATCTCCCAAACCGGTGGCCCGCGTGGGCAGGTCCTCCGGCTCATTACATTTTTTGTTTTTGTAGCGGTGAAAGTGACCCACATTACTGCTTGCCTGCTGCCTGCCAGAGCATGGCCAGCCTTGGCATCGGGCGCAGCCCATGCGGGCCGGTGCCGGATGCTGCGGCAGGTCTCTGCATGACAGCTGTTGATGCTGCCACTTCGTAAAAAAATGGCATTTTTTTAAACAGCAAGCCATTGACTACAATATTCAAAGTAGTCAAATCCTTGTATAGAATGAACTTTCCAAGACTTGCAGGCGCAACAATTCTAATCACGCGTTTAAAAAAACACCACAATGAATAATATTTTAAACAGCAAATTACCCCGCCAAATGGCTGAAAAGCTGCAGACAAGTCTTTGAAAGAAATGGCTTTGCCAGGAAAAATGCACAGCGGGTGAAAAACAGGAAAAAACGCCATATCAGACAGAAAAATGCACTGGATGCCACACTTTCCAACTTATTCAAGTGCCAGCTGGCAGCCACGGCAGGCGGCGGCAAACACCGCCATGCCGCGCTAGCGCAAAGACGGCCTGCTGGCCGCCGTCGCGATGGGCAAGTGCAGCAGGGCGTCAGTCATGCCCTGTGCCAGATAAAACAGCGAGGCCGCACCACCGTAGCTCCAGGCTGGGGCCACCGCGGCAAAGCGCTGCTGCCGCACAAAGGGCAGGCCCTGCCACAAGGGGCTGGCAAACAGCTGCGGTGCGGCAGCAAAGGGCTGCTGATACAGCACGATGTCCTGCTGCAATGCCACCAGCTGGCCCACCCGCTGCTGACTGACGCCCCATACCGAGGGCGCTGGCTGCGCCGTGGTGCGCAGGCCCAGCCGGCGCAAGGCCAGTACCGGCATGGCATTGCTGCCGTAGACATAAACCATGGACGGATTGGCAAAGCGAATGACCTGCACCGTGGGCCAAGTAGCGGCACCACGCGCCTGCAATTGACGGCGCAGGCCGGCAAAGCCCTGCTCCAGCTGCTGCAGCCGCTGCTGCGCCTGCCGCTCCCGCCCCAACACCCGCCCCAGCTGCAGCAGGATGCGCTCGGCCGCCTGCGCATGGTCCTGCCCTGGCTGGTAGGCGTCGATATTCAATACCGGCGCAATGCGCTGCAGGCTGGCGCGCATGGACAGCAAGCTGGGGCTGATGATGATCAGCTGCGGTTTGAGGCTGGCCAGCAGCTCCAGATTGGGCTCCAGCCGGCTACCGGCCGACGGCACCTGCGCCGGCAGGCGTGGGCGCACCACCCATTGCCGGTAGTCGTCGGCATCGGCCACTGCCAACGGGGTCATGCCCAGCTCCAGCAGGTTCTCTGCGGCCTCCCAGCTCAGGGCGACAATGCGCTGTGGCGGCGGCCGCGATGGCTGGCGGCTGGCCTGTTCCAGTTCATCCATGCCGCCCGCCATGACCGGCAGCACGCTGCCGGCCAGCCAGACAGCAACACAACAAAGCAGTATACGCACGCTCATCGTCCACCCCCACGGCGCAGCCGTTGCCAGCACAGCAGCAAGATGAAATAGGCCCCGCACAGCACCGAGGCCAGCATGCCCAGCGGCAGCTGCCGTGGATAGATCAGCACTCGCCCCAGCCAGTCGGCCAGCAACAGCAGCGCTGCTCCCAGCAAGGCCGCCAGCAGCAATTGCGCCAGCGGCCGGCGTGCCCCCAGTAGCGCAGCAATATGCGGGGCCAGCAAGCCCAGAAAGGCCACCGGCCCCAGCACCGCTGTCACCACCGCCGTCAGCAAGGCCACCAGCAGCAGCAAGCCCAGCCGCACTCGTTCCAGCACCAGCCCGCGTCCCTGTGCCACGCCATCGCCGGTGGACAGCAAGGCCAGCACCCGTTGCGCCGCCAGCGTCAGCATGCCCAGCACCAGCACGGCCAGGCTCAGCCACAGCGCCTGTGTGCCACTGACCCGGTAACTGGACCCGGCCAGCCAGCCCAGCACGGCAAAGCTGTCCGCCGTCCCCTTGGCCAGCACTGCCTGCACCAGTGCATCCAGCAAGGCCGCCAGTGCAATGCCGCTCAGCGCCATCATGCCGGGGGCGTAACCCTGTTTGCGCCCCAGCCACAACAGCAGCCCCAGTACCAGCAAGGTGCCGGCCAGCGCCAGCAGCGGCCCACCCTGCAACAAGGGCTGCCCCAGCCAGCTGGCCGCCAGCAACAGCGCCAGGCTGCCACCGGCCGACAAGCCAAGCAGATCGGGGCTGGCCAGAGGATTGCGCAATAACCGTTGCAACAGCACCCCGGCTATGGCCAGCCCGGCCCCGGCGCTCAGCGCCACCAGGCTGCGCGGCCAGCGCAAGGACCAGAGCAGCGCTTCCGGCCAGCCCAGCACCCAGCGCAGTTGCCCGCCAGCGGGCATCGGGGCCAGACAAACACTCAGCAGGGTCAACAGCAGTAACAGCGCCACCGCCAGCAGCCAGCCTCCCCTGCCCCAGCGCCGCTGGCCCGCCACCACACTGGGCGGTGCAGCCGCCTGCTGCGCCGGACGCAGATTGCGCCGGGCCAGCCACAACAAGGCCGGCGCGCCCAACAAGGCAGTAACGGCACCGCTGGGCAGGCTGTCGCCCGCCCACTGACTGAAGGCCAGCGCCAGACAATCGCTACCCAGCAGGCACAGCGCCCCCAGCAAGGCGCTGGCAGCCAGCTGCACCCGAGGCTGACGTGCGCCCAGCAGGCTGGCCAGATTGGGTGCGACCAGGCCGATGAAGCCGATCAGCCCCACCGCCGCCACCGACACCGCACTCAGCCACAATGCCGCCAGCAGCAAGAGCAAAATGGTGCTGACGACCACGCCACGGCCACGCGCAGCAGCCAGCCCCAGCACCAGCAGGGACAGCGGGCGCGGAGCCAGCCACAGCAACAGCAGGGCCGGGCTCAGCCGTGGCAGCAGCCATAGCGTCCACTGCCAGTCGATCTGTGCCAGATCGCCAGCCCCCCAGACAAACAGATTGCGCGCGTACTGGTCGTGCAACAGCACCAGCGCCGTGGCCAACGCGCCCAGCAGCAGGTTGACCGCCATGCCGCCCAGCACCAGTGGCAAGCCATTCAGCCCTTGCGGCCCGGCCAGCAGCAAGACCAGCCCCAGTGCAAGCATGGCTCCGCCCAGCGCCGGCCAGGCCGGATGCAGTGCCAGCATGCCGGGCAGACAGATGCTGGCCAGCACCACGCCCAGCCATGCCCCGGCGGACAGGCCCAGCGTCATGGGAGATACCAGCCGGTTGCCGGTCAGCTGCTGCAGCACACTGCCGGACAAGCCCAGCGCCGCCCCCACCAGCAGGGCCATTGCCGCACGCGGCAAGGCCGCATAGTGAAATTGCAGGCCGCTGAAATCGACCGGCTCCTGCCACAACTGCACCCACTGCGCAGCCGGGTTCAGCCCGCCATCCAGCCACAGATGTAAGGACAACAAGCCCAGCAGGCCGCACAGCGCCAGCGGATAGCGCCAGCCACGCCCGGCGGCAGGTAATAACAAGGTCATGACTGCTTGCATCTCAGGCCACCACCGCTACCGGACAGGGCTGGCCGGCTTGCGGCAGCAACTGGATATCCACCCCGTACAGCCCGGACAGGCGCGGCGAGTGCAGCAGCTCCAGCGGTGAGCCATCGAAATACAGCCGTCCTTGCTGCAAGGCCACGATGCGGTCGGCATGGCGTGCCGCCAGATTGATGTCGTGCAGCACCACCACCACGCCACGACCGCTGTCGCGGTTAAGCTGCCGCAGCAGGCCCATCAGCTGGTATTGGTGCGCCAGGTCCAGCGCCGAAGTCGGTTCGTCCAGCAGCAACAGCGGCGACTGCTGCGCCAGCAGCATGGCGATCCAGGCGCGCTGGCGTTCGCCGCCGGACAATAGCTCGGCCTCATGTGCGGCATGCTGCGTCACGTCGGCAGCGCGCATGGCCTCGGCCACGATGGCACTGTCTGCTGCGCTCCAGCGGCCAAAAGCGCCCTGCCAGGGATAGCGCCCCAGCCCCACCAGCTCGGCCACGGTCAGGCCAGCCACCTCTGGCAGGCGCTGCGGCAAATAAGCCACGGCACGGGCAAACTGCCGCGCCGACAGCCGGTTCAGCGGCTGGCCGTCCAGTTGCAACTGTCCCTGGTCCGGCTGCAACTGGCGCGCCAGCAGATTCATCAAGGTGGATTTGCCCGAGCCGTTATGCCCCAGGATGACGGTGAAAGCCTGGCCATCCAGCTGCAAGGCCGGCAGTTGCAATACGGTACGGCCTTGCCGCTCCACACGGATATCACGCAGGGTCAGCATGCTGCGCCCACTCCTTTCTCAGCAGCGCCACACGCGCTGCTGCTTGCAATTTCGGGCAGCTGCTGCACAGCGCACCATCGCAGCGGCGGAAATGCTGGCAGCAGGCACGCCGCGCCAGTGCCAGCCGCTCGCCGCCGTTTTCCAGTGTTACCGGCCACACACCGCTAGCCTGTGGCAAATCCAGTGCGGCCAGCCATTGCCCGGTCAATTGTTTGATGGCCGCGTTGTCGCGCGCCGGTTGCAGCCGCTGCACCAGCAGCAAGGCCGCCACCACGCAATCGGCCAGCAGGCGGCCAGCCAGCTTGGCATGCAAGGGCTGTTGCGCAGCCAGCTGTGGCAGCACGCTAGCGGCGATGACGCTCAGTTGCGCGGCCGCCGGCTGGCGCAAACTGGCGGCCGAGCCATGGCGCAGCGGCTGCGCCGGCAGGGAAAAACCGGCCACCATGCCGGGCAGCAGGCCTTGCTGCATGGCCGTCCAGTCCGGCAGGGCTGCCGCCAGTTCCACCCCCAGCACCGTGGCATAGGTGGGCTGCCACAACAGCAGGCTCCAGCTACGGCAACCCCAGTAATGCGGGCCGGCTTCCGGATGCCGGCTGCGCAAATGCTGCAGCAGCTGGCCAATCGCCGGGCCGGCCGCCGCTAGGGCAAACTCGTCGGCAGCGGCCTCGCCTATGCGGCCATCCAGACCGGGCAGCGCCTGGGCCAGCTGCGCTAGCAGCTGCTCCAGCGCACTGCCCTCGCCTGCGGCGGTAGCATCAAACGGCATGGCCGGCCAGTGGATTGCGCAGGGTGCCGGCAAACTTCAGATTGCCAGCCGGATTGGCCAGATCCAGCATCTGCTGGTTATTGCCCAGCTGCAGGCGATTCAGGCATGAGCGGGCAAACTCCGGCACGAACAGGTCGTAGCGGGCAAAGCGCTCGGCCAATTGCGGGAATTGCTGTTGATAGCCCTGTATGCACCCGGCCACCTCCTGCCAGAACGCCTGCTCCGGCAAGCCGCAGTGTTCGTCCAGAATGGCCGCCAGATAGCGGAAGAAGCCATCGAACACATCGGTAAACAGCGCCAGCAGCTTCATCTCTTCCGGCACCTTCACCGCCAGCCGCGCCACGGCGGGTGGCAGCGCGGCATCCGGGTTCAGGATGGCGGCTTCCTCGGCGATGTCCTTCATGATGGCGCGCTGCGGGATATTGTTTTCCAGCTGCAGAATGAGGTTTTCCCCATGCGGCATGAACACCAGTTCGTGGGCATAGAAGCAGTGCAGCAGCGGGGCCAGATAGGCTTGCAGATAGCGGGCCACCCAGCTGCGCGCATCCAGGCCGGAGCTGTGGATCAACGCCGCCAGCAAGGATTCTCCGGCGGCATCGATGTGCAGCAGCGAGGCCATGGTCATCAGCCGCTTGCCCGGCCCCAGCAGCGAGGCCGGGCTTTCGCGCCACAGCGCCGACAACATCTTCTTGTACGGCGAATCCTTGCTGATGCCGCCATCGAAATAGGGATTGCGAAAACCGATGGAAGCCACTTCGCGCAGGATGGCAAAGCCCCGCTGTTGCAGGTAGGCGTCGCTGTCCACCAGTTGGCGGATCCAGTCGTTGATCGCCGGGGTAGCCAGCATGTAATAAGGCGACAGCCCGCGCATGAAGCCCATATTGAGAATGGACAGCGCGGTTTTCACATAGCGGCGCTCCGGGCGGCTGATGTTGTAGAAAGTGCGGATGGACTGCTGCGCCAGATAGGCATCCTCGCCATAGCCCAGGCACACGATGTGGCGCTCTGCCACTTCCGGCGCAAAAGACATGGCCAGCTTGTTAAACCACTGCCAGGGGTGGGCCGGCATCAGCAGGTAGTCATCCATATCCAGTTGCTGTGCGGCCAGCTGCCGGGTAAAGCCGGCCAGTGCTTCGCTGCCCAGCTCTTCTTGCAACAGGCGCTGGTAGTCCAGGTCGGCCGCGCACGAGAAGGTGGCGCGCGACTTGTGCACCGCCAGCCAGATCAGCCGCTGTGGCGCGGCCGCTTCCGGCGCATGGCGCGGATAGTCCACCGCATCAAAACCGATGCGGCCATTATTGGCGACAAAGCCGGGGTGGCCCTCCATCATGCTGGTTTCCACCGACTGGAAATCGGCGCGGGTCAGCTCGTCGGCCGTCAGCCCGCCAGCGGCATGCTTGTAGGCACTGCCATACAGGGTGCTGCTGATCTCTTCCAGATACACCGGCATCATGTCGTCGCCAATGCCCAGCGGAACTTTGAATTCGATGATGAAGGCCAGCGCATCCAGCGCGGCCGGCGCACCGTGCAGGCTGCGATTGAGCGAGTCGGCATCGATCAGCCAGTGCTCCAGTGCCAGCAGCCGGGCGCGGAAGCGGTACTCGCCGCTGCCATCCGGGATGGGCAGGCGGTATTCGCCCCAGTCGCCCTGCTGCTGTTGCAACTGGGGTGCCAGCAACAGCTCGTGGGAGAACTCGGCAATGGCCTTGCGCAGCAGCAGGCGGTTGACCTTGGCCCAGATGGCCGGCTGCAGATGTTGAACCAGTTGTTGCGGGTGTTGATGGCTAGGCGTTTGCATGGTGTTCCTTGCGTGACGGCCGCGCAGCCCGCAGGCGCGGCGGCCGGAATAATGGGCGATCAGACGGCACAAGCGGGCTGGGCGGCCGCGCAGGCCGCCGCAAACTGCGCCCGGCTGCAAAAAGCCAGCGCAGCGCGCTTGTGCGGCAGCTGGATCTCGCCCTGATAGATAAAGCCGGCATGGCGGTTGAGGCGGTGGATCTTGTCATTGCGCACATCCGGCTCCACCACCACCCGCGCCACGACCGGATCGGCAAACAGCGCAGCCAGCACGGTGTGCATCACCGCCCGGCTGAAACCGCTGCGCGGCTGCAAAGGTGGCGCCAGCAGCAGATGCATGCCGATATCGCCGGGCTGCACCGGGTAGTGCTGGCCCAGCACGTCGTGCGCCGGGTCGTAACGCTCCATCAGGAAGGCCGGCACACCGTCCAGCTGGCCCAGCAATGCTTGGGCATGGCCGCTGGCCTGCAACTGGGCATAGGCGGCACTCACCGCAGCCAGATCGCACTGCTGCATGCCCCAGTAACGGGCGTAATCACGGCGCACCCAGTCGTGCAGCAGGGCCATGTCCTGCGGCACCCGCAGCGGATAAAGGCTGAACTCACCCATGCCGGCAAGCTGATGGGAAAACAGCGGAGCAAGGTCAAGCGTGCTCATGAGCAAACTCCTTGGGAAAGTGGTGGCCGTACGCCGGGCAATAACAGCGGATAGGCCAGCAGGCAGAGCAGCAGCCCCAGCGCCGCCGCCACAAAGGGCGCGGCCAGGCCATAGCTGGCCACCAGCGCGCCGGCAGCACTGGACGACAGCAGCACGCCCAGGTTCTGGCACAGATTGATGCGGCTGTAGTCACGGGCGTAATGCGCCGGGGTGCTCAGGCGGAACAGCTGCAAATCCAGCCGCACCGTCAGCTGGAACAAAGCCCAACCGAACAGGCAGCGCCCCAGCAACAGCAGCGGCAGCTGTGGCAGCGCTTGCAGCAGCAAGCCGCCCACCCCCAACAGCAGCAGGCTGCTGGTACTGCCAGCCGGTGGCTGGGCGCGCCGCTGCCGGCGCTGGTTGTGCCACAGGCCCAGCAAGGCCAGCAGCGCCGGCAAGGCAAACACCGCCGCTGCCAGCGTGCTGTTGTCCAGCCCGCTCTGCTGCTGCCAGTACAGGGCAAAGAAGCCGCGCACCAGATAGGCGCTGCAATAAAACAGCAGCATCAGCACACCCAGCCGCCACAGACCGCCAGCCGCCACGGGCTGGTGCTCGCCCGCGCTGCTGGCTGGCGCAGCAGCCGGTGGCAAGGCGGGTAGCGGTGTGCGCAACAGCCACAGGCACAAACCCATCTGCGCCAGATCAGCCAGCGCCATCAGCAAGAAGGCATGGCGGGCCGGCAACAGGCCGAGCAAGACGCCGCCCAGCAAGGCACCGGCGATGCCGCCAAAATGCACGATCACCGACAGCAGGCCGATCAGCCCGGCATGCTCCTGCGGCGCGGCCTGGCTCATCAGCCGCGGGTAGATCAGCAGATAGCTGGATTTGCAGCCCACCATGGCCAGCGAAGCCAGCCAGAACAGCAGCATGCTGTCGGCGGCATAGCAGGCTACACACAGCAGCGCCGCCGCCAGCTGGGTAAACGGCAGCAGCCGCAGCAACTCCACCCGCCGCGCCAGCCGCGCCCACAGCGGCAGCGCCAGCATCACCACCAGGCACAGCGCGGCCAGATAGTTGCCCACCAGCCGCGCATCCTCCACGCCAAAGCGGCTGGCGAAGTACTGCGGGTAGAACGGCAGCAATACCGCATCCCCCACCACCGCCAGCGTGCTGAGCGTCAGCAAGGCCCGCCTCATGCGCTGAGTCTTGCCGGATCAGGCAGGCTGTCCGGCGCGGTGAATTGCTGGAAGGCGATGCGCTGCTCCACCGGGTAATGCTCCACCCCGCTGATGCTGCGGATCAGCCGCGCATTGCGATAGCAAGCCATGCCCAGATCCGGTGACGACAGGCCGTGGGTGTGCAGCTCGGCGTTTTGCACGAACAGGCGATGCTCGGCATCGATGCTGTAATCGCGCGCTACCGCAAAGCGGCCACGTTCGTCACGGCGGATACGCCCGGCAATGGGCGCGAGGAAAGACGGCTGGCGGTAGCCATAGCCGGTCGCCAACACCAGCCCGGCCGTTTGCAGACTGAAGCTCTTTTGCTGCTCCAGCTGCTGCAGCTCCAGCTGGAAATGCCCTTGTACCTTGTCGTAGCGGCAGTCGGTGAGTGCGGTATTGGCCAGCAGCAGGGTGGACGGTGCGCCGTTCAGGTGCTTGCGGTACAGCAACTCGTGGATGTCGTTGATCAGGCTGGCATTGATGCCCTTGAACAGGCCTTTTTGCTGCTGCAACAAGGTATCGCGCTGCGGCAGCGGCAACTGGTGGAAATAGTCCACGTACTCGGGCGAAGTCAGCTCCAGCGTCAGCCGGGTGTACTCCAGCGGGAAGAAACGCGGCGAGCGGGTCAGCCAGTTCAGCTGGTAGCCGTAGCGGTCGATGTCCTGCAGCAGGTCGTAGTAAATCTCTGCCGCGCTCTGGCCGCTGCCGATGATGGTGATGGACGACTGGCGCTGCAGTGCCGCCTTGTCGGCCAGATAGCTGGCCGAGTGGCTGGCTTGCCGCGCTACCGACTGGCAGCACTCCGGCCACAAGGGCAGGCTGCCGGTACCCAGCACCAGGTGGCGGGCGCGATACAGCTCCAGCTCGCCACTGGCCAGGTTCTGGCAATACACCTGGTAGAGGCTGTTGATCTCGTCGTACTCCACCCGCTCTACCTGGCGCTGCCAGCGCAGGCTGTCCAGCTGGGCACACACCCACTGGCAGTACTGGTTGTACTCCTGACGCAGCATGAAGAAATCTTCGCGAATGTAAAAAGCGTAAATCCGCCCGCTGCTTTTCAGGTAGTTGAGAAAACTGAAACGGCTGGTGGGATCGGCCAGTGTCACCAGATCTGCCAGAAACGGCGTTTGCAGGGTGGCGTTTTCCAGCAACATGCCCGGATGCCAGTCAAAACCGGTCGCCTGGTCGAGAAACACACCGTCCAGCCCATCCAGCGGCTGGGTCAGGCAGGCCAGGCCCAGATTGAAGGGGCCGATGCCGATGGCCACGAAGTCATGGATCTTGCCGTTCATCGGTCCATCCTCCGCCGCGTGGCGTTACTTGCTGCTTGCAGGACAAAAGTAAGGTTCATTCGGGTCGCTCTCCGTTTGCTGGTCATGCCAGCGGGTGGGAGGCCGGCCACGGCCGCACTGCATGGAGGCCGCTTGCCGGTCAGGGCTGGCGCAGCGGGCAACACAGGCCCGTGACGCCGCTACAGGACAGACCACGCCCGTCACGGCTGACGACTCGCTGGTGCTTGCTCATGAATCCCACTCCCGAATCAGAATTTTCACAATCATATTGCGAATGATAACGATTATCAATAGCATTATTGCATCAGCCTGCCATCCTGCCCAAGCACGAGGCATGGCCGATGCCGCCATGACACAAGCCCGGCAGGGGCCGGGCGCGGCAAGCAAGAAAATCAAGGACGATGCGTGATGACAAGCAGCAACAGACGCCAGCAAGCAGGCCGCCAGCTGGGGAGAACCCTGTGTGTGGCCACACTGGCACTGGCCGTACAGCAGGCTTATGCCGCCGATAGCAGCACACTGGAAACGGTAACGGTCAGCGCAGAACAGCGCGCCGATGCACTGGCCCCCACCCAGGGCTACCAGGTGGGCAGCAGCAAGAGCGCCAGCAAGACCGACACCCCGCTGGCACAGATTCCGCAAGCTGTATCGGTCATCACCCGCCAGCAGATCGAAGACCAGAAACCGCGCACCATCAGCGAGGCGCTCAACTACACGCCAGGGGTGTTCAGCGGCGCAGTGGGCTCCACCACCCGCTACGACTACATCGTGCTGCGCGGCTTCAGCGACCATCCCACGGCCAATGAATTCCTCGACGGCTTGCGGCTGTTTGGCGACCCGGATGGCTACAACACCCTGCAGATCGATCCCTATGCGGTGGAAAGGCTGGATGCGGTACGCGGGCCGGCCTCGGCCAGCTATGGCCAGGCCTCGCCCGGCGGCGTGGTGGCCATCACCAGCAAGCGACCCTTGCAAGAGGACTACCACGAGCTGTCGCTGACCGTGGGCAACCGTCAGCAACGCAGTCTGGGGCTGGATTTTGGCGGGGCCGTGGCCGGCCGCGACGACCTGTCCTACCGCCTGGTGGCCAAGGGCAGCGCCGCCGACCAGCAACAAAACGGTGCCAGTACCGAGCGCTATGTGCTGGCGCCCTCGCTCAACTGGAAAATCAGCGACAGCACCAATCTGCTGCTGCAGGCCTATTTGCAGAAAGACCCCAGCACCGGCTACCACGGCACCCTGCCCTATTACGGCACTGTGGTACCGCATAACGGCAAGACCATCTCCCCCAGCTTCAACGAAGGCTCCAGTGGCGACGGCATGAGCCGCGAGCAGCAATACTATGGCTATCAGCTGGAGCACCGTTTCAACGACGCGCTGACCTTCCGCCAGCAATACCGCCTGCAACTGAGCAAGACCGATCTGAGCCAGTATTCCGATGTCGGCTGGGTATCTGATACCTCGGACCTGCTCAACCGCACTTATGCCCGCTCCAGCGAGCGCTCCACCGCCCACATCATCGACAACAGCCTGGAAGCCCGCTTCAATGCACTGGGGATGAAGCACACCGTGCTGGCCGGGCTGGACTACCAGACCAGCCGCAACAAGGGCGACAACTCCTATACCTATACCGGCACCACCATCAATCCCTTCAACACCGTGTACGACGACAGCAGCCACCCGCTGTCCTACAAAAACTTCGACCGCAAGCGCGACCAGACCGGTGTCTACCTGCAGGAGCAGATGGCACTGGGTGGCTGGAAACTGACCGCCGGCCTGCGCCGCGATCAGGCCAAGGTATCGGAAACCAATACCGGCACCGGCAGCCGCACCAGCTGGGAAGGCGGCAAAACCACCGGCCGACTGGGTCTGGTGTATGAGGCAGAAAACGGCCTGGCTCCCTACCTGAGCTATAGCGAAGGCTTCGATCCCAGCCAGGCTTACGCCACCGATAGCAGCGGCAATGTGCTCAAGCCGATGCAGAGCAAGCAGAGCGAGGCCGGCTTACGCTACCAGCCCAATAGCGACATCCAACTGTCCGCCGCGGTGTATGAGCTGCAGCAAAGCAATGTCGCCCAGTACAACGCCACCACCTTCAGCTACGACCCCATCGGCAAGGTGCGCTCACGCGGCGTGGAGCTGGAAGCCAATGCCAAACTAAGCAAACAGCTGTCCTTGCTGGCTGGCTACACCTATACCGACATGCAGGTCACCGAGGGTAGCAACCAGGGCAAGACGCCCTACCTGGCCCCGGCGCACAAGGCCACCGCCTGGCTGGATTACGCCTTTGATGGCGGCATCAATCTGGGCGGCGGGGTACGCCGTACCTCATGGATGTGGGCCGACAGCGCCAACACCCTGACCATTCCGGGTGTCACCCTGTACGACCTGCGCCTGCGTCTGCAACTGGGGCAGTTCAGCCCGTCGCTGAAAGGCAGCACACTGCAGATCAACGCCAACAACCTCAGCAACAAGACTTACATTGCCTCGTGCTACAGCAGCTATGCCTGCTACTACGGCGAGAAGCGCAATATCAGCGCCACCCTCAGCTACAAGTGGTAAACAGCTGTCAGCCAATGCAAAACGCCTGCGCAATGCAGGCGTTTTTGTCACTGGGCACACAAGCAGCGCAGAGCTTCACTCCCGCGCCAGCTGCGTCACGGCAAAGCCGGCCACCCACGGCATAAAGCTGGCCGCCGGCATCGGCCGGGCAATGTAGTAGCCCTGGGCCACATCACAACCCAGAGCGAGCAGCTGTTCCCAGTCGGCGCGGGTCTCCACCCCTTCGGCCACGGTTTTGCGGCCCAGATCGTGCACCAGGTCAATGGTGGAGCGCACGATGGCGGCCGAGTCCTTGCTGCTGGACAGATTGCAGATGAAAGACTGGTCTATCTTGATGTACTCCACCGGCAGGCGCTGCAGGTAGCTGAGCGAGGAATAGCCGGTGCCAAAGTCATCGATATACAGCGGGATGCCGTCGTCGCGCCATTGTTGCAAGGTGTGCAGGCAGCTGGCGGCATCGTCCATCAAGGTACTTTCGGTGATTTCCAGTTCCAGCAGCCCGGCTTGCAGCTGGCGTTGCTGCTGCCAGCAGCGAATCTTGTCACCCAGCGCTTCGTCACGCAGATTATGTGCCGACAGATTGACGGCAACCGGCAGCGCACAGCCCTGCTGTTGCCAGTCCTGCAACAGGTCGAGCACGCTGTTGATCATCCACTCGGTCAGCGGTTTGATCAGCCCGGTGCGTTCGGCCAAACCAATAAACAAGGCCGGAGACAGCAGCCCCTGCCCGGCATGCTGCCAGCGCACCAGTGCCTCAGCGCCACACACCCGGCCGCTGGCCATTTCCACCTTGGGTTGCAGATAGACCCGCAGCTCGCCCTCCTCGATAGCCCGGCGCAGCTCGCCCGCCATGTTCAGTTGTGGCGACTGGTCGCTGTATTCCTGTGGATTGAACAGCCAGTGGCTAACCCCCTTGCGGCGGGCTGCATGCACGGCGATATCGGTCTGGCGCAATAGCTCGTGCACCGTGCCGGCGTAATCGGGAAACAAGGAGATACCGGTTTTGGCGCTGACATCCAGCCGGATGTCAGCCACCAGGAAAGGCTGGGCCAGACACTGCTCCAGCTGCTGGGCCACGGTCTGGGCGGCGGCGGCGGCATGCTCCGGCAGCAGCACGGCGAATTCGTCGCCGCGCAAGCGCGCCACGACGGCGCTGGCAGGGGCACACAGCACCAGCCGCCTGCCGAATTCACGCAGGATATGGTCGCCATGGCTGAAGCCCAGGGCATCGTTGATTTCACTCAGTCTTTCGATATTCAGCTGCAACAGCGCCAGTGGCGTTTGCTGGCCAGCCGCCATCATGACGGCCAGTGTCTCCACCAGCTGGGTTTCGTTGGCCAGGCCGGTGAGCGCGTCATGGTGGGTGAGGTAGTGCATGGCGGCCTGCGCGCGCGTCTGCTCGGCCCGCCCGCGCAACATGCCGATGCCGAAAGCCAGATCGTCGGCAAACTCGCTGAGCAAGGCGATTTCGTCGCTGTCAAAACAAGCGGTGCCCCCGGTGTGGATGAGCAGCGCGCCGATGATGCGGCCATCAACCCACAATGGACAGGACAAGCCCTGTACCGCGTCAGCGCTGGCAATAGCCAGGTCGAGTGGTACTTGCAGCAAGCTGGGCCGCTCGCTGAAAGTGATGGCCGACAGCATGCTGCCCGCCATGTCGGCCAGGCGCTCCAGCCCGCCCGGAAAACCGTGCTGCGCCGCCGGGAACAAGCGCTCGCCATCGGCGGCATTCAGCCACACCACGGCGCTGGCATAGCCGGCCACGCTGACGATAAGCTGGCACATCGCCTGCAGCAGGCCGGGCTCATCGCTGGCGCGCAGCATGGCGTGATTGCCGGCACTAAGCGTACGCAAGGCGCGGCTGACGCCCTCCAGCTCGGCCACGCGTCCGGCCAGTTCCAGATTGAGCGCCTGTATTCTTTCTTCGTCGTGCTTGCGCCCGGTAATGTCATTGCCCAGCACGTAATAGCCCTCTATCACACCGCTGCTATCGCGCTTGGGCACATAACGGATGGCCTGCCAGACTCCGGCAAATGGCTGCCAGTCGTATTCCTGCAGCTCGCCCTGCAACACCTTGTCTATCATCGGTGCGACCCGCTGATAGCGTTCCGGCCCCAGGATGTCGCTCACCAGGCAAGCCGTGATGTCTGCATGGTCGGGAGCAAAGCGCTGACGGTATTGTTCGTTGACATAGACATAGCGCTGCTCGCTGCTGACAAAGGCGATATAGGCCGGCAGCGCGCTGATGATGCCTTGCAGATGGGCCATGCTGTCCGCCCACTGCCGGGTTCGCTCGTCCACCCGCAGTTCCAGCTGGGCATTCTGCTGCAGGATGGCGCGCTCGATACTGCGTTCGTGGCTGACATCGCGAAACACCAGCACCACGCCACGGATCTGCCCGCTGCCATCGGTAATGGGGGCGGCACTGTCGGCAATCGGGTATTCGCGGCCATCGCGGGCCAGCAGGCAGGTGTGATTGGCCAGCGCCTGCACCTTGCCGGTAGCCAGTACGCTGTCCACCGGTATCAGCGCTGGCGCGCGGCTCTGCTCATGGATGATGTGAAATACCTCGGCCACCGGCTTGCCGGCTGCCTCGGCCAGCGTCCAGCCGGTGAGTTGCTCGGCCAGTGGGTTCATGCGGGTAATGCGGCCGGCCGCATCGGTAGCCAGTACCGCGTCCCCGATGGAGTGCAGGGTAATGGACAGACTTTCCTCGCTGTCGGCCAGTTGCTGCCGGCTGGCTTCCACTACACGCAGCTGGCTGCGGATCAGCCGATAGGTAGCCGCCAGCAAGAGCAGCAACAATACGGCGGTGACGCTGCCCAGCTGCAGCAAGCGCTGCCTGGTTGCCTGATACTCCGCCTGATGCAGTTCCAGGCTACCGCGCTCCAGCGCATCCATTTCATCCAGCAGGCGGTACACCTCCACCCGGGTCTGCAACAAGGGCGACTGGCTGGCAAAGCGGGTGGCCGCGGCGGCGCCCTGGGTCTTGCGTACCTGCTCCACCTGGCGGGCGATACGCAGCCGCTGGTCGAGCACCCGGCGCAGGCTGTGCCAGCGCTGTTGCAGATCGGTGCTGGCTGCGGTCAGGCGGCGGATCTGCCCCAGCAGCAATTCGCGGTTGGCAATGCCCTGATCCCGCTCCTGCAATTTGCTCACATCGCCAGTCAGGCGGAAATTCTGGCTGCTCAGCTCGATTTGCAGGGTATCGCCGCGTATCCGCGCCAGTCCATTGAGCACCTCGTGCGAATGGGCCACGTTTTCACCGGCACGACTTGCCTCATCAACCACCGACCAGGTCATCGCCGTCAGCACGACAACAGCGATCGCTGCGCTGACAAAAGCGGTAATGACTCGTGAATCAAAGCTGAAGCGCATGGCAACATCGTCCCCGGCGGTGCAGGCAGGTGGAGTGCAGATTTGCACAAAACAACAGATCACCATGGCGCCTACCAATCATGACTTTAGCATTAGCCACGTCCCGCTGCCCCCCAATCCGCCACAAATCGCCGCCCCGGCCATTGCATGGCACTAAAGTCGAATGGGACAACATCACCACAGACCTTAGGCTGTTGCCATGACGCTTGGTCATTCAGGCAGTACCGCAACAGCATGCCGTCCAGGCCGGCCTTCCAGGCAGACCGGCCACCCACATAAGGAGATAACACCGTGACTACAACGACTTTCTTCATTCCGCCAGTCAATGTAATGGGCGCTGGTTGCCTCAAGGAGGCAGTCAATGCCATCCAGGCCTATGGCTTCAGACATGCGCTGATCGTGACTGACAAGGTGCTGGCAGAAATTGGCGTGGCCGCCAATGTGCAGGCCCTGCTGGCCGAGCGCGACATCCAGGCCAGCATTTTCGCCGGTGCCAAGCCCAACCCCACCATAGGCAATGTGGAAGCCGGCTTGCAGGTGTTGCAGGAGAAAAAGTGTGATTTCGTGATTTCGCTGGGTGGCGGTTCGCCGCATGACTGTGCCAAGGGCATTGCGCTGGTGGCGACCAATGGCGGGCAGATCGCCGACTACGAAGGGGTGGACCGCTCGAAAAAACCGCAGCTGCCGCTGGTGGCCATCAATACCACCGCTGGCACGGCCAGCGAGATGACCCGTTTTTGCATCATTACCGATGAAGCGCGCCATATCAAAATGGCCATCGTCGATCGCAATGTCACGCCCATCCTGTCGGTCAACGACCCCGACCTGATGCTGGCCAAACCCAAGGGCCTGACCGCGGCCACCGGCATGGATGCGCTGACTCACGCCATTGAAGCCTATGTGTCGACGGCAGCCACGCCGATTACCGATGCCTGCGCGCTCAAGGCGGTGGAGCTGATTTCCCGCCACCTGCGCACGGCGGTGGACAACGGCAAGAATCTGGAAGCACGCGAACAGATGGCCTATGCCGAATTCCTGGCTGGCATGGCCTTCAACAATGCCTCGCTAGGCTATGTGCACGCCATGGCACACCAGCTGGGCGGGGTCTACGACCTGCCGCACGGCGTGTGCAATGCCTTGCTGCTGCCGCATGTGGAAGCCTTCAATGCCCAGACCTCGGCCGCACGCTTGGCGGACGTGGCCGCCGCCATGGGCGTGGACACCAAAGGGCTGACCGCCGAGGCCGGTGCCAAGGCCTGCCTGGTCGCCATCCGCAAGCTGGCGGCCGATATCGGCATCCCCGCCAGCCTGGCCGAGCTGGGCGTCAAGCATGAGGACATTCCCCTGCTGGCCAGCAACGCGCTGAAAGACGCCTGCGGCCTGACCAACCCGCGCCAGGCCACGCAGCAAGAGATCGAGCAGATCTTCGCCGGCGCCATGTAAGCAGCCAGGGGCCGGTGCCACAGGCCGGCCCTATTCAGACCCGCTCATCCTCTCCCCACACCTGCTCCACGCCTCCTTGCCGTACTACATATTCGGTTCCGCCAATTCAGGCAGTCAGCAAAGTTTTGTCAGCCGCGTTCTTGGCCTAGTGGCGAGGCTGGGTAGCGACAATCACCAACGCTGACCGGGAAACACGGGGCCAGCCAGGGCCGGGCAGCCCTGTCAGTTATTGTCGGTGCTGCCGGAACCGGCCATGCCGTCGAAAACCATGGCCAGCATGTGCGCCACGATCTCGTCCGTACTGTAACGCCCATACAGCTGCATGTAGTCTACCGCCGGGTCACAGGTGCGTGAGTAATAGGCATACAGCAGCACATCTGTCGGCAGATCAGCCCGCAGCTCACCCGCCAGCTTGGCCGCATCGACAATGCCGGCCAGCAGCTTGTGCAATTTGTACACCCGGCTGACGTAGCGCAGGCTTTTGGTCAGCATTTCCCTCACCTGCGGGCTGGACGAAGGCAGGAAGGGCAGCCCTCCCTCCAGCCTCACCCGCAAGGCCCATTCCAGCAATCCCGCCAGCCTTGACCTGGCGCTCAGCGCGCCATCCTGCTCTTCCAGAAATGCCAGCGCACCATCCAGCAGCCGGATCATCACCTCGGTGGCCAACTCTTCCTTGGACTTGAAATGCTTGTACAGGCTGGGCTTGGAGATGCCCGCCTCGCCGGCGACATCGTCCATGGTCATCAGGTCGAAACCCTTGCTGGCCAGCAACTTGGTGGTTGCGTCCAGCACCGCCTGTTCGCGCAGCTTGAAGGCTTGATCCTTGAAGCTGAGCTTGCTGAAAATACTCATGAGTACGACCTTTTACTAATTGGTAGCTTTTTTTCCAAAGCAGTTATATTCTGAATATAAGCACTACGGCACGGCGTGCCAAGCAGTTTTCTTTATTCCGAATTGTCGACGGGAGACCCGGTGAACCAACCCAGCCCCAAGCGCCAGCGCATCGCCATCATCGGTGCCGGCATCTCCGGCCTTGCCAGCGCATGGCTGACCGCAGGCCACCATGAGGTGACGCTGTTCGAAGCGGGTGATTACGCCGGCGGTCACACCAATACCGTGGACATCGAGCTGGAAGGCCAGCGCTGTGCAGTGGATACCGGCTTCCTGGTATTCAACGAAGCCACCTATCCCAATCTAATTGCGCTGTTCCAGCAGCTGGAGCTGCCTTGCAGCAGCAGCGACATGTCGTTCAGTGTCTCGGTAGACCAGGGGCGGGATGAGTGGGCCGGCAGCAGCCTGTCCAGTGTATTTGCCCAGCGCAGCAAGCTGCTGTCCCCGTCGTTTTACGGCATGTTGAGCGATATCCTGCGCTTCAACGCGGCGGCCCAGTCCAATCTGCAGCTGGCGGCCGAGTTGGGGCTGACACTGGGCGACTTGCTGGAACAGGGCAGCTACGGCAACCGCTTTCGCGATCACTACCTGGTGCCAATGGCTGCGGCCATCTGGTCCAGCCCGGCCAGCCAGATTCTGGCCTTCCCGGCCGAAACCTTTCTGCGCTTTTGCATGAATCACGGCTTGCTGCAGATTCGCCACCGGCCGCGCTGGTTTACCGTGCCGGGTGGCGCACGCCAGTATGTACAGAAAATGCTGGCCAGCCTGGACGATGTGCGCCTGTCCAGCCCGGTCAGCCGGGTTGAACGTCGCGAACGCGGTGTGATGGTAAGCAGCCGCCACGGCGAGGAGCACTTTGACAGTGTGATTTTCGCCACCCATGCACCGCAAACCCTGCGCCTGCTGGCGGATGCCACGGCAGAAGAGCGTGCCGTGCTGGGCGCGGTGCAGTACCAGAGCAATATCGCCGTACTGCATACCGATACCAGCTTGCTGCCACGGCGGCGCAAGGTCTGGTCGGCCTGGAATTTCCTGTCGGAAAGCAACAGCGGCGGCCAGCGCGCAGTCTGTGTCAGCTATCTGCTGAACAAATTGCAGCCGCTGCCCATCAGCACGCCGCTGATGGTGACGCTCAATCCGCTGCAACAACCAGAACCATCGCTGGAACTGGCGCGCTTCCTGTACGAGCACCCGCTGCTGGATGCGGCGGCCATCGAGGCCCAGCGCCGGCTGCCCGCCATCCAGGGCCGCCGTCATTGCTGGTTTGCCGGTGCCTGGACTGGTTACGGCTTTCATGAAGACGGGCTGAAATCCGCACTGCGCGTGGCTGCCGATTTCGCCCCGCTACCCCACTGGGCCAAGCTGTGAGCGGGCCAGCTGGCTATCTGCTGAGCGGCAGCGTCATCCACCAGCGGCTGCGCCCGGTCCACCACCGCTTCCGCTACCCGGTATTCGCCCTGCGGCTAAGGCTGTCCGCGCTGGAGCACATCGGCAAGGGCTGGCTGGGCGTCTGGCTGGGAGTGGATCGCTGGCGGCCGCTCACGCTATACCGCCGCGACCACGGCCCCGGCGATGGCAGCCCGCTGCTGCCGTGGATACGCCAGCACCTGGCGGCAGCCGGCCTGCCCTGCGATGGCGAGGTATGGCTGCAATGCTTCCCGCGCCTGTTCGGCTATGCCTTCAACCCGGTCAGCTTCTGGTATTGCCATAACAGCGCAGGCGAACTGATCGCCGTGCTGGCCGAGGTGAACAACACCTTTGGCGAGCGCCATTGCTATCTGCTGGCCAAGCGGGATGGCAGCCCCATCCGCAACGGCAGCACCCTGCTCTGCCGCAAGCACTTGCATGTGTCGCCGTTCTGCCAGGTGGCCGGACATTACCGCTTCCGGCTGGCGGAACTGCCCGAACGCATGCTGATGCGCATCGACTACCACGATGATGCCGGCGAACTGATCAACACCAGTATTTCCGGCCAACTGCAGGTGCTGACACCGCTGGTGGTGGCCAAATCCCTGCTGCGCCAGCCCTTGCTGACCTTCGGCGTCATCTGGCGCATTCACTGGCAGGCTCTGCAGCTGTGGCGGAAAAAACTGCCCCTCTACCGCAAACCGCTCGCCCCCGCGCAAGCACTCAGCCATGGACAGGAGCCGCAAGCATGAGCCTCAGCCATACCCTGGACAAACTGCCGCCCTCCCTGCCACTCAGCGCCCGCCTGCTGTTGTCGCGACTGCAACAGTTGCAGAGCGGGGGCTTGCACCTGCGGACCCCGACAGGCCACGCGCTGTGGTTCGGCCAGCCGCAGCACAATGCCAATGCCGAACTGCATATCCACGACTGGGCCGGCTGCCGCAAGCTGCTGACAGCCGGCGACATCGGCTTTGCCGAAGCCTATCGCGATGGTCTGCTGGACAGCCCGGAGCTGACCGCGCTGCTGCGGCTGGCCCTGCGCAACGAACACGCCGTCCCGCCGGCGCTGTCCGGCAGTCTGCCAGCCCGCTGGTGGTATCGGCTGAAACACCTGCTGCGGCGCAATAGCCGGCGCGGCAGCCGGCGCAACATCCACGCCCACTATGATTTGGGCAACGATTTTTACCGCCTGTGGCTGGACCCGTCCTGGACCTACTCCAGCGCCTGGTTCAACGGCGACTACACACAGTCGCTGCAACAGGCACAACACGCCAAGTACCAGCGCATCTGCGACACGCTGGGTTTGCAGCCGGGCATGCGGGTACTGGAGATAGGCTGCGGCTGGGGTGGTTTTGCCGAACACGCCAGCCGCGTCGGCATCGCGGTGCATGGCGTCACCATTTCACCAGCCCAACTGGAACTGGCACGCCAGCGCCTGGCCGGCCAGCCGCTGGCCCAGCTGGAGTTGCGTGACTACCGCGACCTGGACGGCCAGTACGACGCCGTAGTGTCCATCGAGATGTTCGAGGCGGTGGGCGAAGCCTACTGGCCGGAGTATTTCCGCACGGTGCGCCGGCTGCTGCGCCCGGGCGGGCGGGCGCTGATCCAGAGCATCACCATCGCCGATGCATATTTCGAACGCTACCGCGCCAAGAGCGACTTCATCCAGCAGTTCATTTTTCCTGGCGGCATGCTGCCCAGCCCCGCCCGCTTCAGCCAGAGCGCCAGTGCCGCCGACCTGCACACCAGCCAGCGGCTAGACTTTGGCCCGGACTATGCCGAAACCCTGCGCCGCTGGCGTCACGCCTTCGAGGCTGCGCTGGACAGCGTGCGCCAGCAAGGCTTTGACGAAGCCTTCATCCGCCTGTGGCGCTTGTACCTGTGTTATTGCGAGGCTGGTTTCGACGAGGGACGCATCGGGGTCAGCCAGTTTCTGCTGCAAGACAAGCCGGCATGAACCAACAGGCCAGCACCGACCAGCACGCCACCCTGCCACCGGCAGCCGGTGCCACGCGCTGTCATCAGGAGTAAGCCATGATGCTGCTGCCTCCACCCAACCCTCCCATCGCCAGCTGGCAGCAGCGGCGGGTGTGGATTATTGGCGCGTCCAGCGGCATTGGTGCGGCGGTAGCCAGCCAGCTGCTGCAGCAGGGTGCACAGGTCATCCTGTCGGCGCGCAACCTGGCGGCCCTGCAGGAAGTTGCCGCCGCCCATGCTTCAGCCATCGTCCTGCCGCTGGATGTCAGCCAGCCGGCAGCCTGGCAACAGGCCTGGGCCGAGCTGGAAGCCCGCCAGGCTCTGCCTGATCTGGTGGTGTTCTGCGCGGCGGACTATCGCCCGGAGCATAGCTGGGACATCCATGCCGCTACGGTCAGCCATACCCTGGCTACCAATCTGGCAGGAGTTTACTTCGGGCTGGAAACCATTCTGCCGGCGCTGATGGCCCGCCACGGTGGCGGCATCGCACTGGTGGCTAGCGTGGCCGGCTATGTCGGTTTGCCCGGTGCCTGTGTCTATGGACCGGGCAAGGCGGCGCTGATCAATCTGGCCGAACTGTTACACGCGGAACTGCGCCAGCATGGCATTGCCGTTTACCTGATCAACCCCGGCTTTGTCGCCACCCGGCTGACGGCCCGCAACGACTTCGCCATGCCGGCCTTGCTGAACACCAGCCAGGCGGCCGCGCATATCGTGCGCGGGCTGGAACGCGGCTGCTTTGAGATCCACTTTCCTTTCAGGTTCACCACATGGATAAAACTGCTCAGACTGCTGCCTTACCGCCTGAGGCTGCCGCTGTTGCGCCGGCTGGCACGGCGCTGAGAGCGCGCCTGTCCTCACTGGTGGTGTGGTATAGCCAGCTCACCCCGCACAGCCTGGAACAGCTGCCGCTGTATTACGCCGCCACGGTCAGCTTCAAGGACCCCTTCAATACGGTGCACAGCCGCGAGGGGGTCAGGCTGATCTTCGCCCATATGTTCCGCAAGCTGGAGCAGCCGCGCTTCGTGGTGCTGGAGCAATTGCTGGATGGCCAGCAGGCTTTTCTCAGCTGGGACTTTCATTTCCGCCTGCGCGGCAAGGATTACTGCCTGCACGGCGGCAGCCATCTGCGTTTCAATGAAGATGGCCTGCTGATTCTGCACCGCGATTACTGGGATTCGGCCGAAGAACTGCTGCACAAGCTGCCCTTGATCGGCGCACCGCTGCGGCTGCTGCGCCGGCTGCTGTCGGTACGCGACGAGGACCGTACAACATGAATACCGGCTTCAAGGGCAACAAGCAGGCACTGCCCTCCAAGCCCTGCCGTGGCTGTGGCAGGGCGATGAGCTGGCGGCGCAAATGGGCGCGCTGCTGGGAACAAGTGCAATTCTGCTCCGAACGCTGCCGCCGGCAGCATTGAACAAGCGCCAGCCACACCATGCCGCCATGTCACTCACTCTTGCTTACATTCCCCGACACCCAGTGCAGCCAGCCCGGCGGAGCCGCCGATGACTGAGCTGCGACTGATCCTGGGCGACCAGCTCAACCCCCGGCACAGCTGGTTTTCCCGCGTGGATGACCATGTGGTCTACCTGCTGCTGGAGCTGCGCCAGGAAACCGACTACGTGCGCCATCATGCGCAAAAGCTGCTGGCGGTGCTGGCCGCCATGCGCGACTTCGCCGCCCGTCTGAAAGCCGCCGGCCACCGCGTGCGCTATGTCACGCTCGACCACCCGTCCAATCGCGGCACGCTGGAAGCCAATCTGGATGCCCTGGTACAGCACTACGCCGCCAGCCATTTCAGCTGGCAGTTGCCGGATGAGTGGCGGCTGGACCAGCAACTGCAAGCCTGGGCGGCCCGTCAGCCTCTGATTTGCCAGGCGGTGGACAGCGAGCACTTCCTGGCCGCACGCCAGGCCGCCAGCCAGCTGTTTGCCGGCAAGGCCAGCTGGCGCATGGAAACCTTCTACCGCCACATGCGCAAGCAATATGGCGTGCTGCTGGATGAGCGTGGCGGCCCGGCCGGCGGCAAATGGAATTTCGACCAGGACAACCGCAAACCATGGCGCGGCACACCCGCGCCGCTGGCCGATGCACGCCCCAGCCACGATCACAGCGCACTGTGGCAGATGCTGCAGGACGCCGGCGTGGCCGCACTGGGCCAGCCCAGTGCCGCGCAGCTGCGCTGGCCGCTGCACCGCGAGGAAGCACTGGCCTTGCTGCAGCATTTTATCCAGCATGGCCTGCCCTGCTTCGGCGACTACCAGGACGCCATGCACAGCGCGCAGCCCCGGCTGTTTCATTCGCTGCTGTCCTTTGCTCTCAACACCAAGATGCTGTCGCCGCTGGAAGTGGTCCACGCCGCCGCAGCCGCCTGGCAAGACGGCAAGGTGCCGCTGGCGGCGGCGGAAGGCTTCATCCGCCAGATTCTGGGCTGGCGTGAATATGTGCGGGGCGTGTACTGGGCGTGCATGCCGGGCTACGCCCACAGCAATCACTTCGGCCACCAGCAGCCGCTGCCGCACTGGTTCTGGAGCGGGGACACCGGCATGCACTGTCTGGCCCAGGCCATCGGCCAGTCGCTGCGCGATGCCTACGCCCACCACATCCAGCGGCTGATGGTCATCGGCAACTTCTCCCTGCTGGCCGGGCTGTCACCACAGGCCCTGCATGAATGGTATCTGGGCATTTACATCGATGCCTTCGAGTGGGTGGAACTGCCCAACACCCTGGGCATGAGCCAGTTTGCCGATGGCGGCCTGCTGGCCAGCAAGCCTTATGTCTCCGGCAGTGCCTATATACAGCGCATGAGCAATTATTGCGGCGACTGCCGCTACCGGCGCGAACAGCGTCACGGCGATGACGCCTGCCCCTTCAACGCCCTGTACTGGGATTTTTTCCAGCGCAATGCCGCCACCCTGGGTAGCAATCCCAGGCTGGCGCTGGTCTACCGCCAGTTGCAGCAGATGGACGCGGCGGAAAGTACCGCCATTGCCGACACCGCCCACGCCATCCGCCAGCGGCTGGAAACCCTGTAAACCCGATAGCAAAAGGAAGCCACACCATGAAGCGACACGCCATCTCCCTACTCTTGCTGCTGACCAGCACCCTGCTACTGAGCGCCTGCTCCACCCTGCCGCCAGCGGGCATCCAGCCGGTAAGCGGCTTCGAGCTGGCCCGCTACAGCGGCCAGTGGCATGAAATTGCCCGGCTGGACAACCGCTTCGAGCGCGGCTTGAGCGAGGTCAGCGCCAATTACGCCCTCAATGACGATGGCAGCATCAAGGTCATCAATCGCGGCTACGACCCGGCCACCACCCGCTGGAAACAGGCCCAAGGACGGGCTCTGTTCAATGGCGACCAGCATGTGGCGTCCTTGAAAGTGTCCTTCTTCGGCCCCTTCTACGGCGGCTACCATGTGGTGGCGCTGGACCCGGACTATCAATGGGCCATGGTAGCGGGCAATGACCGCGACTATCTGTGGATACTGGCGCGCGACAAGCAGCTGCCACAGGCTGTCACCCAGCCCCTGCTGCGTCAGGCTGCCAGCCTGGGCTTCGATACCGGCAAGCTGATCTGGGTGAAGCAAAGCGCAGCCGGCCAGTAAGACCCGATAACAAAACCCCCGCTCCAGCGTTACGCCGCCTTGCCGTACGCCATGTACTGTCTGCGGCGGCGCGCCTTGGCCCGGGTTCTCTGCGAGGTTTTGTTAACGGTTCTAAGGACAATCAAGGTAAACAGCTCATGACGGTACGACTGAACCCGCGCAAGCTGCTGCTCAGCAAATGGACGGCACTGCAGCCGCGCAACAAGGAAAAACACTTCATCGTGGTGCGGCTGATCGAGCCGGAAGACCCGGCCCAAGGCATCAGCGAGGTGGAGCTGGAGGCGGTATACAGCCGGCACAGCCGCATCATCCACTGGAAAACGCTGACCGATGTCACCGTCTGGCGGCAGGGCTGGCATTGAGCCGCTTGCGTCAGCCCACGGCGAGCCGGGACGCCCTGCCATGAGTTACGGTGTGGTCTGGTTCAAGCGCGACCTGCGCCTGCACGACCATGCCGCCCTGTGTGCTGCCAGCGCACAGGGTCCGCTGCTGTGCCTGTACATCATCGAGCCGCAGCTGTGGCAGCAAGCCGACCTGTCCAGCCAGCATTACCGCTTTTTGCTGGAGTGCCTGCACGACCTGCGCCAATCGCTGCAGCAGCGCGGCATGACGTTGCTGGTGAAAGTGGGCGAGGCCTGCACCGTGCTGGAACAGCTGTATCAGGCCAGCCCCTTCCGGGCGCTGTATGCGCATGAGGAAACCGGCAACCACTTCACCTTTCAGCGCGATCTGGCGGTAGCCCGCTGGTGCCGGACACACGGCCTGCCCTGGCAGGAATACCGGCAAAGCGGTGTCATCCGTCGTCTCGCTTCGCGCGACGGCTGGGCGGCACGCTGGGAGCAGTTGGTCAGCGCCCCCTGCCTGCCGGTGCCGCCGATGCAAGCCTGGCCGGCTCCGCTAGCCAGCGATACCACGCCATCGCCCGAGCAACTGGGCATCTACCCTTTCGACCCGCCACAACGCCAGCGTGGCGGTCGCCGCCGCGCCATAGCCGTGCTGCAGGATTTTCTCGCCACGCGCAGCGCCCATTACCGAGGCGGCATCTCCTCGCCGCTGTCTGCGCCCAGCGCCTGCTCGCGGCTGTCGCCCTATCTGGCCATGGGCTGCCTCAGCCTGCGTGAAATCGTGCAAAGCACGCGCCGCCGGCTGACGCAATTACCGGCAGAAAACACGCGCCAGCGCAAAGGGCTGCAAGCCTTCATCAGCCGCCTGCACTGGCACTGCCATTTCATGCAGAAGCTGGAATCGGAACCCGCCATCGAATGGCGCAATCTGCACCCGGGCTACGATGGACTGCGCGAGGAAGAAATCGACGCCGCACGCCTGCAGGCACTGATGGACGGCCGCACCGGCTGGCCGCTGGTGGATGCCTGCGTGGCCATGCTCCAGCACACCGGCTGGCTGAATTTCCGCATGCGCGCCATGCTGGTTTCGGTGGCGGCCTACCCGCTCTGGCTGCACTGGCGGCCAGTGGGGCTATGGCTGGCACGCTGTTTTCTCGATTACGAGCCGGGCATTCACTGGAGCCAGCTGCAAATGCAGGCCGGCACCACCGGCATCAATACCACCCGCGTCTACAACCCGGTAAAGCAGGCCATGGACCACGACCCGCAAGGGCGCTTTGTGCGGCAATGGCTGCCCGCCATGCGCCGGGTGCCGGACAGCTGGCTGTTCCAGCCGTGGAAAATGCCGGATGATCTGTGCCGGCAGCACGGGCTGGAAGGCGAATACGCGCTGGTGCAACCGCTGGTGGAGCTGGAAAGCGCGACCCGGCTGGCCCGCCAGCGCCTGCATGCCCGCCGCAATGAACAGGGGGTACGGGCCGGCAAGCAGGCCATCCTGCACAAGCATGGCTCACGCAAGCAACTACCTCGTGCCGGCGGTACGGCCAAAGCAGTGACTACGGTGCAACTGGCGCTGCCGCTGGAGGCGGAGCCCGCGCCGGACTGAGCGGCGTTCTAGGCTCAACCCTCCTGACACAAGCCGCGCAAGGCTGCACAGAACAGCGCCACGGTATGCCGCGCACCACCGGCGCGGGTAAACATGGCAATCGGCGGCAGCGTCCAGTCGAATGAGTAGGGCACGATAGACAGGCCGGCCGTGCGCACCAGCTCTTCGGCAATATCCGCCGGCACAATGGACACCGCCCGCTCGCTGGCGACAATCATCTCGCCGATCAGCTTGGACGAATAACTCTCCACAATGGGCACTGGCGGGGCGACGCCGGCTGCCAGGAAGATATCCGTCACCTGCTCGCGCATCGGCGTATGCGGTGCCCCCAGAATCCAGTCCAGCTCCACCAGCCCACCCCAGTCCAGCCGCACCCGTCCCAGCTGTGCCGCCAGCCGGCGACTGGCAATCAGCCGTGGCTGTTGCCGGTACAGCACTTCGAACTCTACTTGTTGCAGATCCACCGCCGACGAGGCACGACCAATGACGATGTCCAGGCTGTGATCCTGCAGGCGCGGCAACAGCTGGTCGCTGGTGCCTTCGTGCAAGGTCACCGTCATGCCGCCCTGGCCTTCCGGCAAGGTGCGGGCGATGGCGGCCGACAGCAGCCGTCCCGGAATGAAGGGAATGACGCCAACGTGCAGATGGGCGCTATAACCGGCAGCCGCGGTGGCCATGTCGCGCACCAGGTGGTCCAGATCATGCAGCATGGCCTGGGCGCGGGCCAGCACCAGCTTGCCCAGCGCGGTGGGGGCCATGCCGCGTGTCGAGCGGTCAAACAAGCTGCCACCAAACATGCCCTCCAGCTCGGACAGAGCATTGGTGATGGCGGGCTGGCTGCTGGCCATCTGCTCGGCCACCCGGGTCAGCGAGCCATGCTGCTGGATGTTCAGCAACAGAATCAGGTGACGCATTTTCAGCCTGGCAGACAGGCGGCGCAGGATCTCATCGGCATTGATTTCGGCCATGGCGGCTCAGATCATCAGGTAAATAGTATGGCTTGATAGTAAATCAAAATATTTACCTTATGTTATTTCGCTAGACTTGCCGCTAATCCAGTCATCAGCCCCCTTGCAGGTGGCCTGACTGGAGACAAAGCGGCTGCCCTGCCCGGCAGCCGAACGGCATAGCGATGGCCTTGGCACTGCGACCAAGCCCACATCAGGAGCGACACCATGGATACGACCGACCGTCAGGCAGCACTGGACTACCACGAATTTCCCACCCCGGGCAAAATCGCCGTCAATGCCAGCAAGCCGCTGGTGACCCAGCGCGATCTGGCACTGGCCTACACGCCGGGCGTGGCCGCTGCCTGTGAAGAAATCGTGGCCGATCCGCTCAATGCCAGCCGCTTTACCGCCCGCTCCAATCTGGTGGGCGTCATCACCAATGGCACCGCCGTACTGGGCCTGGGCAATATCGGCGCACTGGCCTCCAAGCCGGTGATGGAAGGCAAGGCCGTGCTGTTCAAGAAATTTGCCGGTGTCGATGTGTTTGACATCGAAATCAACGAAACCGACCCGGACAAGCTGGTGGACATCATCGCCAGCCTGGAAGCCACTTTTGGCGGCATCAATCTGGAAGACATCAAGGCCCCGGAATGCTTCGAGGTGGAGCGCAAGCTGCGCGAGCGGATGAAGATTCCGGTCTTCCATGACGACCAGCACGGTACGGCCATCACCGTGGCTGCGGCCTTCATCAACGGCCTCAAGGTCGTTGGCAAGGACATCACCCAGGTTAAGGTGGTGACTTCTGGCGCTGGCGCTGCCGCCCTCACCTGCCTGGACCTGATGGTGCATCTGGGCCTGCCGCTGGAAAATATCTGGGTTACTGATATCGAAGGCGTGGTCTACCAAGGCCGCACCACTCTGATGGACCCGGCCAAGGCGCGCTTTGCCCAGCCTACCGACGCCCGCACCCTGCGCGAAGTGATTGACGGTGCCGACGTGTTCCTCGGCCTGTCCGCCGGCGGCGTGCTCAAGGGCGAAATGGTGGCGCAGATGGCCACCCGCCCGCTGATTCTGGCGCTGGCCAACCCGGCCCCGGAAATCCTGCCGGAAGTCGCCCACGCGGTGCGCGACGACGTGGTGATGGCCACCGGTCGTTCCGACTACCCCAACCAGGTCAACAACGTCCTGTGCTTCCCCTACATCTTCCGTGGCGCGCTGGATGTGGGTGCCACCACCATTACCCGTGAAATGGAAGTGGCGGCGGTGTACGCCATTGCCGGCCTGGCCGAAGAAGAACAGAACGAAGTGGTGGCCGCCGCCTATGGCAGCTACGACCTGTCCTTCGGCCCGCAATACCTGATTCCCAAGCCCTTCGACCCGCGCCTGATCGTGCGCATCGCCCCGGCCGTGGCCAAGGCGGCGATGGACAGCGGCGTAGCCACCCGGCCGATTGCCAACCTCGACGCCTACACCGAGCAGCTGCAACAGTTTGTCTACCACTCCGGCAGCTTCATGAAGCCCTTGTTTGCCGCCGCCAAGAAACAGGTACGCGAAGGCGGCAAGACCCGCATCGTGTTTACCGAAGGTGAAGACGAGCGCGTGCTGCGCGCGGTACAGGTGATCGTGGATGAAAAACTGGCCCGTCCCATCCTGGTGGGCCGCCCGGAAGTGCTGCTGGCGCGCATCGAAAAATTCGGCCTGCGCCTGCGCCTGGGCGAGGACGTGGAAGTCACCAACCCGGAATACGACGAACGCTTCCACCAGTACTGGACCAGCTACTGGGAACTGATGTGCCGTGATGGCGTGACCAAGGAAATGGCCCGCGTGGAAATGCGCCGCCGCCTGACCTTGATCGGCGCGATGATGGTACGCCTGGGCGACGCCGACGGCATGATCTGCGGCACGGTGGGCAGCTATCACGACCACCTGCGCTATATCGACCAGGTGATCGGCAAGAAAGCCGGCTCGGATACCTACGCCGCCATGAACATCCTGCTGCTGGAGAAACAAACGGTGGCGCTGGTGGATACCCACGTCAACGACGACCCCACCGCCGAGCAGATTGCCGAATTCACCATCGCCGCCGCCGAGGAAATGGCCCTGCTGCACATGAAGCCCAAGGCTGCACTGCTGTCGCGCTCCAACTTCGGTTCCGGCAGCTCGGCCTCCGGCAGCAAGATGCGCCGCGTGCTGCAGTTGGTACGCGAGCAAGCGCCGGAGCTGGAAATCGATGGCGAAATGCACGGCGACTGCGCGCTGGACGAAGCCTTGCGCATGGACATCCTGCCGATGTCGCAGCTGAAGGGCGCGGCCAATCTGCTGGTCTGCCCCAATGTTGACGCTGGCAACATTGCCTACAACCTGCTGAAGACCGCTGCTGGCAGCAATGTCGCCGTCGGCCCCTTCCTGCTGGGCGTCAATGCGCCGGTGAACATCCTGACATCCAGCTCCACGGTACGCCGCATCATCAATATGGCGGCGCTGACGGTGATGGAAGCGAACCGCCAGCAGCACTAAGACCCGATAACAAAACCCCCGCTCCAGCGTTGCACCGCCTCGCCGTACTCTATGTACTGTCTGCGGCGGCGCGCCTTGGCCCGGGTTCTCTACGAGGTTTTGTTAGCGGTTCTAAACAGTACCCGCTCCAAGCTCCATCCACGCCCCGGCCCGCCGGGGCGTTTTGTTGTGTGGCTGGCAGCGACAGATTTGCGTCAATCAATACTATTGATCAAATTTTCAGGATTTCATGCGACAAAAAGTACCAAAACAAGGCGCGATTGCCAGCGGTTTTAGCATTGAAGTCGAACTGCAGATCAGCCTGCCGGGCCTGCCGCGTGAACAGGCGCAAGCACTGGTAGAGCAAGCCCACATCGTCTGCCCCTATTCCAATGCCACCCGCAACAATATCGACGTGACACTGACCCTGATCTGAAGCAGCAGCAAGCGCCGCCGCCCGGTAAACGGCAGCGGCGCGGCCCTGTTCAGCCAGTGGCAGACAGGCAAACCATGATCAGCAGCGGGCTGAGCAGGGTCAGCACAAACCCGCTGATCAGCGCCAGCGAAACATGCTGGCTGCCACACTGCTGCCGAATCAGCGGCAAGGTGGCATCCAGTGCGGTGGCACCACAGATGCCAATGGCCTCGCAGCTGAAGCGCGCCCCCACCAGATACAGCATGGCAATGGCAATCAGCTCGCGAAACAGGTCAACCAGCAAGGCGATGGCGCCATAGACACTGCCCAGCTTGCTGCCCACCAGAATGCTGGACAGGGTGACCCAGCCAAAACCGCTGGACAGGGCCAGGCCAGTCCATAGCGCCTGCCCGGTAAACAGCGCCGCCAGCAAACCACCAGCCAGTGAACCCGCCACCACCAGCAAGGGCAGCGCCATCACCGCCGGGGCACGCCAGGCGCCACCGAGTTTTACCCCCACCAGATCGATACCCACCAGCACGATCAGCACATAAAGCAATTGCGTGGTGGTGACACCCGCCAGCCAGGGCAGCGGGTAGCGACTTGCCAGCACACCAGCCGCCACCATGCCCAGGGCCAGCAGGCAATCCCGCAGCGCCTGCCATAGCTGCTGCATGGACGCGCCGCTGCCCTGCACCGCCACCTTGCTCCGGCGCGGCTGTGGCAGACAGTACAGGATCAGCCCCCACGGCAGCAGCGTCGTCAGCAGGGCAAACACCAGCGCCGTGCCCAAGGTCTGGCCCAGCCCGGCTGCCGCAGTCAGCACATGGCCGAATTCCTTGCCGCAAAAGAACAGCAGCAGCCAGATCAGCGGGGTCAGCAGCCGGCTGGCGTGGCGGGTGTGCTGGCGCGGCAAGGCCCGCCCCACGCCATAGCCGGCCAGCAAGGCCAGCAGAATGGGAATGATGGCCGCCAGAATCAGCTGCATGGCCGACCTGCCCTGCTGCTGCCACCGGCGGCATCCCGCCGCACCAGCGGCCTTGTTGTGTGGTACTGCATGAAATTCTCCTGTGGCAGCGACGGCAGCCGCTGTTCAAGCCGCCAGTATTCAGCAGGCGGGCAATCACAGGAATGAACAAGATTTGCTTTCAGAATTCCACAATACGGAATAATCTGCCGACAGACCGACACAGGAGCCCATGATGCTGAACCGGCTGGAAATGCTGCGCATCTTCTGTTGCGCCGCCGAAGCGCGCAATTTCAAGGAAGCGGCCCAGCAGTTGGGCATCTCGCCGCAGGCGGTTACCCGCGCCATCCAGCAACTGGAAAGCCAGCTGGGCGAATTGCTGTTTCACCGCAATACCCGGCAGTGCCGGGTCACCCGCAGCGGCGAGCGTCTGGCTGCGCAGGCCAGGCTGGGCGTGGAGGGCATAGACAGCCTGTTCCGCCAGGCCGAAGACAGCGCAAGCCAGCCGGTGGAAGGCCATGTACGGCTGACTGCGCCAGAAGCCATCGGTCAGGCCAGCCTGGTAGACAGCCTGGCGCGCTTGCGCCAACAGCACCCTGGCCTGCGCTTCGAACTGCATCTGGAAGACGATGAAACCAATGTGGTGGACGAGCAGATCGACATCGGCATCCGCCACGGCCTGATCCGCGACAGCCGCTTTGTCGCCCGGCAGGTGGCAGAAGTGCGCTTCTTCATGGTGGCCTCCCCCGCCCTGCTGCAACAGACGGGCAGCCCACAGACACTGGCCGAGCTGCAAGCCCTGCCGGTGGTCAGCACCATAGACCAGCGCACCGGCCGTCCCTGGCCCTGGCTGTTCCGGCAGGACGCGCAATGGATCCCGCGTGAACCGGCCTTGCTCAGCAACAGCACCCAAGCCGAATGCGCCGCCGCCCTGGCTGGCCTGGGTTTTGCCCAGCTACCCGGTTTCATTGCCATCCCGCATCTGCGCCAGGGCACGCTGCGCGAGGTGCTGCCAGCCCTCGCCCCCATGCCGTGGGCGCTGAGTGTGTACCGGCCGCAGCGCAGCCCGGTGCCGCCACGCATCCGCGCTGTGTACGACTGGCTGGTCAACGATTTTTCCAATCCCGACTTCTTCCCGGCCAGCCCCTGAGCCCGTGGGCTAGCGATACGCCGGCAGCCCATCCGGCAGGGCCGAATCCACCATTTTGATAAAATATCTTGCAAACTAGACGACTGGTCTAGTACTATTCAGCCCATGTCACGTCCCAGCCAGTTTTCCGATACCCGCGAACACCTGCTTGCCACCGGAGAGTCCATCATCCTCGGCAAGGGGTTTTCTGCTGTTGGCCTGGCCGAAATTCTCGGCTGCGCCGGCGTGCCCAAGGGCTCGTTCTACCATTACTTCCGCTCCAAGGAAGGCTTTGGCGTGGAGATGCTGCAGCGTTACTTCGAACATTACGATGCGCGCCTGCTGGAAGCACTGGATGAGAGTCAGGGCAATGCCCGCGACTGTCTGCTGGGCTATTTTTCCGGCTGGCTGGACCGTCACCAGCAATGCGAAGAAGGCAATCAGAGCTGTCTGGCCATCAAGCTGGCGGCCGAGGTGTCCGATCTGTCCGAGCCGATGCGCGAAGCGCTGGCCGAAGGCATGGGCCGGGTGATCGTCCGCCTGGCAGACTGCATCCGCCGTGGCCAGCAGGAAGGCAGCCTGTGTACCCGGCTGTCGGCCACCGACACCGCTGGCAGCCTGTATAGCTTGTGGGTGGGTTCCGCCCTGCTGTTCAAGGTGCAGCACACCCAGCAGCCCATGCTGCAGGCGCTGGCGCTGACCACTACCCTGCTGAAGCAGGACGACTGTACGCTGCCAGCCAGTTCCTGAAGCCTGGCATGGCTTGAAGTCCCCGCCCGTGTGGCGGGTATTTTTGACACAACGACTAGACGACCGGTCTATTTACAGCTTTAAAGGAAAACGCCTTGAACAGCACGCTGGAATTGATGCAACAACATCGCAGTGTCCGCAGCTATCAGGACAAGCCCATCCCTGCTGCAGTGCTGGATGCGGTACTGGATGCCGCCTGGAAAGGCCCCACCTCCATCAACGGCCAGCAGGTGTCGCTGGTGGTGGTGCAGGACGCCACACGCCGCCAGCAGATTGCCGAGATTGCCGGTGGCCAGCCGTGGATTGCCCAGGCCCCGGTATTTGTCACCCTGGTGGTGGATTTCCACAAAACCCGGCTGGGCGTGGAAGCCGCCGGTGCCGAGCAGGTGATTCAGGACAGTGTGGAAGGCTTTGCCGTGGGTGCGGTGGATGCCGGCATTGCCCTGGGCAACCTGATGACCGCCGCCCACGCCGCCGGCCTTGGCGTGGTACCGATTGGCGGCATCCGCCGCAATCCGCAAGCCATGATCGATCTGCTGCAATTGCCGGAATACACCTTCCCCATTGCCGGCGTGGTCATCGGCTATACCGATCAGGACAGCAGCATCAAGCCGCGCCTGCCGCGTGCCAGCTTTGTCCATCACGAGCACTACCAGGCTGCGCAGCTGCCGGAACAGATCCGCCAGTACGACCAGACGCTGGCCAGCTACTGGCAGCAAATCGGCCGTGCCGACGGCCTGCCGTGGAGCGCCAATACCGCCCAGTACTACCAGAATGTCTATTTCCCTGAAGTCGCCCCGGTTGCCCGCAAGCAGGGCTTTGGTTTTGATCGTTAATCATTTCATCTGCACAGGAAAGGTCTGATTCATGAGCCTGGATAAACTGTTTACCCCGCTGCAAGTTGGCACCGTTACCCTGAACAACCGCGTGGCCATGGCCCCGCTCACCCGCCTGCGCAATACCGAGCCGGGCGACGTCCCCACCGAGCTGTCGGTGCAGTACTACACCCAGCGCGCCAGCGCCGGCCTGATCATTGCCGAAGGCACCCATATCTCGCGCACCGCCAAGGGCTATGCCGGTGCACCGGGCATCTATAGCGAAGAACAGGTGGCCGCCTGGGGCAAGGTGAATGCCTCGGTACACGCCGCTGGCGGCAAGACCGCGCTGCAGCTGTGGCATACCGGCCGTATCTCGCACCGCTCCTTGCAGCCGGATGGCGAGGCCCCGGTAGCCCCGTCGGCCATTCGCGCCGACAGCAATACTAATATCCGCCAGCCGGATGGCAGCCTGGCCCGCGTACCGTGCGACGAGCCGCGTGCACTGGAAGTGTCCGAGCTGGCCGACATTCTGGAAGACTACCGCCGCGCCACCGACAACGCCCGCCGCGCCGGCTTTGACCTGGTGGAAATCCACGGCGCGCATGGCTATCTGCTGGACCAGTTCCTGTCACCCGAGGCCAATGTGCGTACCGATGCCTACGGCGGCAGCGTGGAAAACCGCGCCCGCTTCCTGCTGGAAGTGGTAGATGCCGTGGTCGCCGAATGGGATGCCGCCCACGTGGGCATCCGCATTTCGCCGCTGGGCATTTTCAATGGCGTATCCAATGTCGAGCAGCAAGACATCGCCCTCTACGTGATCGAAGAGCTGGCCAAGCGCAAACTGGCTTTCCTGCATATTTCCGAACCGGACTGGGCCGGCGGCCCGGCGCTGAGCGAAGCCTTCCGTCAGGAAATCCGCAAGCGCTACCCGGGGGTGATCATCGCCGCCGGTGGCTATAGCGCGGAAAAAGCCGAAAAGCTGATTGGCGAAGGCTATATCGATGCCGTGGCCTTTGGCCGCAGCTATATCGCCAACCCGGATCTGGTGGAACGCCTGCAAGCCGGTGCCGCACTGAATACACCGGATGGCGCTACCTTCTACGGTGGCGGCGCAGCCGGCTATACCGACTACCCGACGCTGCAGCACTAAGCCAAGCAATAAACACTAAAGTCCGGGCCGGCAATACGGCCCGGCACACACCACACGAGAGCACACCATGAAAAAAGTCCTGTTTGTCCTGACCAGCCATGATGAGTTGGGCAACACCGGCCACAAAACCGGTTTCTGGATCGAAGAATTCGCCGCGCCCTACTACGCGCTGGCTGACAAAGGGGTAGCCATCACCCTGGCCTCGCCCAAGGGCGGCCAGCCGCCCATCGACCCCAAGAGCGCCGACCCATCCTTCAGCACCCCGGCCACCGAACGTTTTAACCAGGACGCCGCCCTGCAAGCCGTGCTGGCCAATACCGTGGCGCTGGACAGCGTTGAGGCCAGTGACTTTGACGCAGTGTTCTACCCCGGCGGCCACGGCCCGCTGTGGGATCTGGTCGACAACGCCGCCTCCATTGCACTGATTGAAGCTTTTATTGCCGCCAGCAAGCCGGTAGCGGCCGTGTGCCATGCCTCTGCAGTGCTGGTGAATGCACGTGATACCGCAGGCCAGCCGCTGGTAGCCGGGCGCAAGGTCACCGGTTTTTCCAATAGCGAAGAAGATGCGGTGCAACTGACTGACATCGTGCCGCTGCTGGTGGAAGACGCCCTGCAAGCCAAGGGTGGCCTCTACGAAAAAGGCCCGGATTGGGGCGTATTTGCCGTAGAAGACGGCTTGCTGATTACCGGCCAGAACCCGGCCTCGTCAGAACGGGTGGCAGAAAAGCTGCTGGCACGGCTGTAATACCCCGCCTGCGCAGCGTGCAAGGGCTTGGAGCGGCTAACAAAACAGCAGCGCGTCCCTGATACAAGGCGCGCCGACGCAAACAGTACGAGGTGACGACGCAGCAGCAGGTTTTTTGTTAGCTGCTGTTAATGCTCCACACTCTGTGGCCCCAGGGCAGACAGACAGCGCAGGGCCTGCGGCACCACTTCGATACGGGCTGGCGCATGGCCGGCCAGTTCGCCATCCACCTCCAGCGGACAGGCCTGGCCCTCTATGCTCAGGCTGCGCACGCTCAGATAGCGCACCCGCTCATCCAGCACCGGCTGCGCCTTGCGCAAGGTCGGCAGGAAACGGACAAAATCCCAGCTGCCGGCATTGGCGATCATCACCACCTCCAGCAGACCGTCATCCAGCCGTGCCATCGGCGCAATGCCCAGGCCGCTGCCGAAATAGCGACCGTTGGCCACGCACAGGCTGATGAAATCACCACTGATCACCTCGCCGTTTTCCAGCAGCAGCCGCATGCGGCGTGGCCGGTAGCGCAACAGGGTCAGCAGGATGGACCAGTAAAAAGCCACACTGGCCGGCAGCCAGCGCGGCAGGCGCTTCACCTGCTCCACGATGGCCGAACTGATGCCCAGCGAAGCGATATTGCCAAACCACACCACCCGCTCGCCCTCCTGCCCGACCGCTAGCGTCAGCCGGCCCAGATCGATACGGCGTACCTGGCCGGCACGGATCAGCCCGTCCAGCTGCTCTACCGAATCACTCACCCCCAGCGAACGGACAAAATCATTGCCCGTGCCAAAGGGCAGCGCGCCCACCGCCACCCGCTCACGCGCGGCGGCCGGGGCACGCATCACGCCATTGATCACTTCGTGGATGGTGCCATCGCCACCCACGGCTATCAGGAAATCACAGCCCTGGCACACCGCCGCCAGGGCCATTTCCTCGGCACTGACGGCCGAGGTGGTAATGTGAATGTCCACCTGGAAGCGTTGGCCAAACTTTTCCAGCAGACGGTTGGGCAGTGAGCGCGGGCAACGCTGGCCGTGCAGGATGAAAACCAGTCGGGTCTGATCCATAACATAAAGAGACTTAAGCTGAAGCGCTGGATTATCAGACAGATGTCATGCTTTTGAAACATTCAGCCGACTCCGACCGGCAAGGCCGACTGGATAGGGACAAAACAGCAAAATCAAGGGCATAAACCCGGCGCAAACTGGCCGGGCAAGCAGTTTTCTGGTAGATTTGGCGGTTTTGCTGCGCCGTTTAAAGGCTGCCGCCGCCTGCCGGGTGAGACCGATCCCGTGTGTGCGACGCGACAGCACCGGCCACAGCCAGCAAGGCCACCTCGACTGTTTATCGATGGATCACACTATGAACCCCCATTCCACACCGACTGCGGAAAAAGCCCTGGTGGTGCTTTCCGGCGGTCAGGACTCCACCACCTGCCTGTATTGGGCGCTGCAAAAATTCGGCGCCGGCAATGTGGAAGCCGTCACCTTTGATTATGGCCAGCGCCACCGCGTGGAGCTGGACTGCGCCCGCAAGATCGCCGCCATGGCAGGGGTACGCCAGACCGTGCTGCCCATCGACACCTTTGCCGCCATCGGTGGCAATGCACTGACCGACGACAGCATCCAGCCGGAAGAAGGCAGCCGCGACGACGACGCCCTGCCCAATACCTTCGTGCCGGGCCGCAACCTGATTTTCCTGACCTTTGCCGCCGCTTTTGGCTACACCCGTGGCGCACGGCATATCGTTACCGGCGTGGCACAGACCGACTACTCCGGCTACCCGGACTGCCGCGAAAACACCCTGCAGGCGCTGCAACTGGCGGTGCGACTGGGCATGGACAGCCGGGTGGAACTGCACACCCCGCTGATGTATTTGAGCAAGGCCGAAACCGTCACCCTGGCGCAGCAAGTGGGCGCGATGGAAGCGCTGGCCTGGAGCCACACCTGCTATAACGGCGCGGTGCCGCCCTGCGGCCATTGCGCCTCGTGCGAGCTGCGCGCCAAGGGCTTTGCCGAAGCCGGCGTGGCCGACCCGCTGGTCGAACGCTGCGCCAAGGAGGCCTGACATGCATGCATCCTGCCTGCTGGCCGGTGGCCGTTTCGAAGCAGCCCGCCGCGTCCCCGGAGATGAAGATCGCCTGAACGGCCTGCACGGCCACAGCTTTCGCGCCCTGGCCCGTGCCGATGTCACCCACATCGAACAAAACGAACTCCACGCCGCACTGCACCGGGTACTGGCACCGCTCGACTATGCCGACCTCAACCAGCAACTGGCACAGTGCGACGACCTGAGCCTGGCGCAGCACATCAAGGACGCCCTGCCCTGCCCGGCAGCGCTGCTGCTGCAAAGCACGCCGCAGCGCGGGGTGATGCTGGAAAACGGCACCGCCCTGTACTGGATTGCGGCCCGTTTCGAAGCAGCCCACCATCTGCCGCATGTTCCGGCCGGCCACAAATGCGGCCGCCTGCACGGCCACGGCTTTGGCGTACGCATCGTGGCCAATGCGCAGCACTGCAGCCAGCGCCAGCTGGAAGCCGCCTGGGCACCGCTGTTTTTGCGGCTGCACCAACGCTATCTGAACGATATTCCGGGGTTGGAAAACCCCACCAGCGAGGTGATTGCCGCCTGGCTGTATGGCGAACTGCAAGCCGCCGGCCTGCAAGGACTGGCCTGGGTGGAAGTGCGCGAAACCTATACCGCCGGCAGCCAGTTTGACGGCAAGCGCTTCCGCATCTGGAAGGAACAGCGTTTTGAAAGCGCCGTGCCATTCGACAGCGATGGCAACTACAGCGGCCACAGCTATCTGGTGCGGCTGATGCTCACCGGCAGCCTGGACCGCACCATGGGCTGGCTACTGGACTTTGGCGACGTCAAGGACCGCTTCAAACCGCTGTATCGCCAGCTGGACCACAATCCGCTGGACAAGCTGGCCGGCGTGCGCGACGGCCACAGCCAGTCGGTAGCCGAGTGGATTCACGCCCATCTGTCGCCCCTGGTGCCGGAGCTGGCGCGCATCGACCTGATGGACGATGAGCACAGCGGTGTGTCGCTGCTGTTCCATGACGATATGCGCTGGCCGCTGCTGCAGGGGGAATGAGCATGTATACGGTAAAGGAAATCTTCTACACCCTGCAGGGCGAAGGCCGTCAGGCCGGCCGCGCCGCCGTGTTTTGCCGCTTTAGCGGCTGCAATCTGTGGTCTGGCCGCGAGGAAGACCGCAGCAAGGCAGTCTGCCAGTTCTGCGATACCGATTTTGTCGGCACCGGCCCGGACGGCGGCAAATTCGCCACGGCAGCCGCGCTGGCTGCGCGCATTGCCAGCCAGTGGCCGGCAGGCAGCGGCGGCACGCCCTATGTGGTGTGCACCGGTGGCGAGCCGCTATTGCAGCTGGATACAGAGCTGATCGCCGCGCTGCATGCCGAGGGCTTTGAAATCGCGGTGGAAACCAATGGCACCATCGCCGCCCCCGCCGGCATCGACTGGATCTGCGTCAGCCCCAAGGCCGGCGCTCCCTTGCTGCAAACCAGCGGCAACGAACTGAAGCTGGTGTATCCGCAAGCCACCCAGCTGCCGGAAACCGTGGCCCATTTACAGTTCGATACCTTCTATCTGCAGCCGATGGATGGCCCCGAGCTGGCCGCCAATACCCGCGCCGCCATTGCCTACTGCATGGCACACCCGCGCTGGCGCTTGTCAGTACAAACCCACAAGGTGGTGAATATCCGCTAAGAGCCGCTCTGAACAATCGGGTGCACAGTCGCCCGATTTTTTTTGCCTGTCTTTGTAAGAAGCCATCCATGTTGCCGACTCATGCTGCAGAGACAGTCACGCAGCAAGTCAGCGAAAAGTATTGAAATATTTACAAAAGCAGCCAATGGCAACCAAATGCAAATAATTTCAAAATATTTTCCACTGCGCTGTAAGAAAGCCCCGGCCCACGCGACTGACTCCTGAAACCCGGCACTTGCCGCTTACCCCCGACAGGAGATTGACATGAACGCTTCCAAGACTTTGCTTGCTTCCGCCCTCGGCGCTGTAGTTAGCCTGGCCGCCCTCACCGCCGCGCCGGCCCAGGCCGCAGAACAGGAAAAATGCTATGGCGTGGCCATGGCCGGCATGAACGACTGCGCCTCCGCCACCGGTGCCCATGGCTGTAAAGGCCAGGCCGCCATGGACAAGGACCCGGGTGACTGGAAGCTGGTGGCCAAAGGTAGCTGCCAACAGATGGGTGGCAATACCATGGCACCAATGAAACAATAAACGGTCTATCGTTAACATCACGCCGGCCGGGCTGCCCGATCCGGCGCAGATTGCTCACCATCACACCTGCTTGAACCTGCCCCCACAAGGAGAAACACCATGAATGCATCCAAAGCCCTGCTCGCCTCCGCCCTCGGTGCCGTTGTTGCCATGGGCGCACTCAGCGCCACCCCGGCCGCTGCGGCAGAAAAGGAAAAATGCTTCGGCATCGCCCAGGCCGGCAAGAACGACTGCGCCGCCGCCAATGGCAGCCACTCCTGCGCCGGTCAGGCCACCAAGGACAAGGACCCGGGCGACTGGAAATACGTCGCCAAGGGCAGCTGTGAAAAAATGGGCGGCATGCTGGCCAAGTAATCCGCTCCGGCAGGGTTGCCGGCCACCGCCGGCAGCCACCTCCCCACGTCCCTTCCGGTATCCCTGCTCATGACTCCGTCTTCCCTTCCCGCTGTCGCCGGCATTGGCCTGCGTGCGCCCCACTATCGTCAGGTACTGGATACCCTGCCGCCGCTAGGCTGGGTGGAAGTCCACAGCGAAAACTTTTTCGATGGCGGCATGCCACTGGCCATGCTGCAGCGGGTGGCCAGCCACTATCCGCTGTCGCTGCACGGCGTGGGACTGGGCCTGGGTTCGCTGGTGCGTCCGGACGGAGAACATCTGGCTGCTCTCAAGCGACTGGTGGATGCCATCAACCCGCCAGCGGTATCGGAGCACCTGTCGTTCAACCACAGCGCCCAGCGCTATGTGAACGACCTGCTGCCCATCCCCTATACCATGGCCGCGCTGGCCGTCATCGCCAGCCATGTGGAGGAAACCCAGCAGGCGCTGGGCCGGCGCATCCTGCTGGAAAACCTGTCCAGCTATGTGGAGTTTCCCGGCAACGAGATGAACGAAGGCGAGTTTCTGGCCGAACTGGTGGCGCGCACCGGCTGCGGCCTGCTGCTGGACGTCAACAATCTCTACGTCAACGGCATCAATCTGGGCACGGACGTGCAGGCCGTGCTGGCGGCATTGCCCGCCGCTGCGATTGGCGAAATCCATCTGGCCGGCTATAGCGAGGGCGAAGGCATGCTGGTGGATACCCACAGCCAGCCGGTCCATCCCGGCGTGTGGCAGCTATACGCCCAGGTCATCGCCAGCATTGGCCCACGCCCGACGCTGATCGAATGGGATCTGGACATTCCGCCACTGGACACGCTGCAGGCCGAAGCAGCCAAGGCCGATGCCATCCTGCAAGGAGCACGCCATGACGCCTGAAGCACGCTGGCAGGCAGAGCTGCTGGAGCTGATTGCCGATACCGAGCAGCAGCCGCATGCCGCACTGGGCCTGAGCCCGGCCGGACTGGCGGTCTACCGCAACAACTACCGCGTCGGCCTGATCGAAACCCTGAATCTGATCTACCCGGTAACCCGGCAGATCGTCGGGGAAGAATTCATGACCGGACTGGCGCGTGAATACAGCAAGCGCTATGCCTCGCACTCGGGCAATCTGCACCGCTATGGCGGCAGCTTTGGTGATTTCCTGCAAGACTTCCCACCGGCGCAGGCGCTGCCTTACCTGGCCGATGTCGCCCGGCTGGAATGGGCGGTACACCGCAGCTATTACGCTATCGACCAGACCCCGCTGGTGGCATCGGCACTGAGCGGCATCAACCCGGAACAATTCGGCCAGCTGCGCTTTGGCGTGAGCGACAGCAGCCGGGCGCTGTCGTCCCCCTGGCCGGTGGTCTCCATCTGGCAGGGACACCAGACTGGCCAGCAACTGAATGTTGACATGGCATCCGGCGGCGAGCAGGCACTGGTCAGCCGCCACGCCGGCAAGGTCAGCGTACAGGCGCAAACAGCCGGCATGGCGGCCTTGCTACTGACCCTGCAGGATGGACAGTCACTGGGCGAGGCTGCCGGGCAGGCCTTGTCGGCACAGGATGATTTCGACCTGCAAGCCGGCTTGGCGCAGTTATTCGCCGACGGCCTGCTCAGCCACTACCAACTCTAAGACCAGGCTTGTCCACCATCCGCCACCACGGCGGAGGGGCGCGGCTTGCCCACTTCACGGGAGACCGACCATGCAAGTTCTCAGACAAAAACTGCTGCCGCTGCAGCGGCTGTTCGACCAGGCCAGTCACTCTGCCCGCCCGCTGGTGCTGCTGCTGTTCCGGCTGTGGGTGGCAAATGTATTTTTCAAGTCCGGCCTCACCAAGCTGGACGACTGGGACACCACGGTCTTGCTGTTTACCGAGGAATACCACGTCCCGCTACTGCCGCCGGTACTGGCGGCGCTGATGGGCACTTTTGGCGAAACGGTGTTCTCCAGCCTGCTGGTCGCCGGCCTGTTTGGCCGCTTTGCCGCCGCCGGGCTATTCGTGGTCAACCTGATGGCCGTCATCAGCTACCCCGGTCTCACCGACATCACCCGCCAGTTCCACTACTACTGGGGCATGTTGCTGCTGGCACTGTTCGCCTTCGGCCCCGGCTGCCTGTCGCTGGATGCGGCCTGGCGAAGCTGGCGCGGCAAGGGTCGCCAATTGGGCTGAAAACTGACGGCCTGAAAACTGACGACATTGGCGACGCTGTGCAGACAGCGCCCCGGCCGGCTCGGGCGCACGGACATTCCGACAGACTGCCCGGCAGTGGCATAATGGCGTATTGCCCAACTCCACATCCGCCCGCCCATGTCTCTTACCCTCGTCATCCAGTCCCCCCGTCTCGACAGCAAGGAACTGCAGGAACTGGCCGCACTGGCCGGTGCCAGCAGCGTCAGCCAGCCCACGCTGGAATCTGCCCGGATGGAACAGGCCGACCCGGCCAGCCGTGACGCCATCAGCGCCTGCTGCCAGGCACTGGGCTACGACTTCGCCTTTGTCGACGGCAAGCTGCAACTGGCTGACTTTGGCCTGTTGGTGTCCGATATGGACTCCACCCTGATCACCATCGAGTGCATCGACGAAATCGCCGACATGCAGGGCATCAAGCCACAGGTGGCAGCCATTACCGAGCGCTCGATGCGCGGCGAGCTGGACTTCTCCGCCTCGCTGCGCGAACGGGTGAGCCTGCTGGCAGGCCTGCCGGAAAGCGCGCTGGAAAAGGTCTATCAAGAACGCCTGCAACTGAGCCCCGGCGCCGAGCAGCTGCTGGCCAGCTGCAAGCAGCATGGCATCCGCTTCATGCTGGTTTCCGGCGGTTTCACCTTCTTTACCGAAAGACTCAAGCAGCAACTGGGGCTGGACTATGCCTATGCCAACCAGCTGGAAGTGGTGGATGGCAAGCTGACCGGCCGCGTGGTGGGCGAGATTGTCGATGCCGCCGCCAAGCAGCGCCTGCTGATCGAAAAACGCGAACAACTGGGCTTGCGCCCGGACCAGGTCATCGCCATGGGCGATGGTGCCAACGACCTGCTGATGCTGGGTGAAGCCGGCGTCGGCATTGCCTACCGTGCCAAACCGGTGGTACAGGCCCAGGCCAATGTCGCCATCAATGTCATGGGGCTGGACGGCGTCAGCAGACTGTTCGCCTGATTGCCCATTCCGAGGAGAGCGTCATGAGCCCGCTGCCACAGCTGGACAGTGCCAGTTTCGATGCCATGTTGCCGCTGAGCGTGCACTTGCTCAGCGAAGAGCAGTGCTCGCCGGCGCGCCAGCGCGAAACCCGGCTGGCGCTGCGGGTGCTGGCCGCCCCCAGCGAAACACCGGAAGAACCCGATCCGATGCTGGTACGGCTGGAAGCCAAGCTGGATCTGGCGCTGGAAATCTCGCTGCTTGGGCATCACCCGGACCGCCCGCCGCTGACCCGCTGCCGGCTGGGGCTGGACAGCATTGCCTGGCTATCCGACCACCCGTGGCGGGTGGGCGACACGGTGCAGATTGCGCTGTCGCCCAATGCGGATTCGGCGCTGATGCTGTTCATGGCCGCGCGTATCGAAGCCCAGTGCCCGACGCCGGACGAGGCCTATGCCATTACCGCCCGCCTGCAACCACCGCCGGACGAGCAAACCGGCCCGCTGTGGGAGCGCTGGGTTTTCCGCCGCCACCGCCGCGCCATCCTGGAGCGCTGATACCCGGCCGGCCCCGGCTGCCGTCTTCAGGTGAAATCCTCCGCCCGCTGGCTTAGACTGAAAACATCAGGCATTCAACTGCCTTTCAGCCCAGGTATGCCCCATGGCCAGCTTCCCCTCTTTCCAGTCGCTGATCGACACCGTGCAAGGTGCCCTGCTGTTGGCACAGCCTGCCAGCGGCCGCATCATCAGCGCCAATCAGCTGGCGGCCATCCTGCTGGCCACCCCGCATGACGAGTTACTGGGCCGCGATTTCGTCCAGTATCTGCAACACCCGGCCGATGCCGCCGAGCTCAAGTCCCTGCTGGCCAGCAACAGCATGGTCTATAACCGGCGACTGCAAATGAAAACCGCCACCGGCCGGCATTTCGAGGTGCAGCTATCGCTGCGTGAAGTGATGCTGGATGACAGCGCCACGCTGGTGATCAGCTTCAGTGACCGTACCGAAAGTCAGCTGATGAGCCAATTGCTCAATTTCGAACACCAACTGGTGGAACGCTCGCTCAATCTGGTGAAAAGCATGAAGCACGAACAGCAAACCAGCCACGATGACGACCAGCTCACCGGCGTGGTGGGCATGCCGCAACTGCTTAGCGGAGCGCATGCCGAAACCGGGCGCATCCGCCGCTATGGCGGCGACCTGTCAGGTATGGCCGTGCAGCTGATCAATATCCCACAGCTGATTCCGCAGCAGGACAATGGCTCGGCACGCCGTCATCTGCTGCGGCTGGCCGGCAGCCTGTGCGTACAGAGCACGCGCGACAGCGATCTGGTGGCACGCCAGGAAGATGATGTTTTTCTGGTACTGATGCCCAATACCAGTCTGGAAGGCGCCCACGAGCTGGGCCGCCGGCTGCTGCACTCGCTGGGGCAGCTCACCTATATTCATCTGGGACAGGAAGAAAAGGCCCAGGCCTGCATCGGCATCAGTGCGTTGCGGCTGGAAGAAAACTCGCCCAATGCCATGCTGGATCGTCTGCAGGGCGCGCTGAGCCTGGCGCGGATCGCCGGAGCCAACCAGATCCATCGCCAGGCCTGAACAGGCTCAGCTACGACCCTGGCGGGCCAGATGCACGGCCATCACCGCCAGCACGCCGCCCATCAGCCAGCGCTGCAAGCGCAAAAACAGCGGGCGACCGCCAAGAAAGCGCGCCATGCCGCCGGCCAGCAACACCAGCACCGCATTGACCAGCAGGCTGATGGCAATCTGGGTAAAGCCCAGCCACAGCGACTGCCCCAGCACGCTACCCTGCGCGGTATCGATGAACTGCGGCAGCAGCGACAGATACATCACCGCCACCTTGGGGTTCAGCAGATTGGTCAGCATGCCCATGGCAAACAGCTTGCGCGGGCTGTCTGCAGCCAGCTGGCGTACTTCGAAAGGCGAGCGGCCACCCGGCCGGAGCGCCTGCCAGGCCAGATACAGCAGATAGCCCGCCCCGGCCAGCCGCAGCGCATCGTAAGCCAGCGGTACCGCCAGCAACAGCGCGCTGATGCCCAAAGCGGCGCACAGCATGTAGCAGAGAAAACCCGCAGCGACACCCGCCAGCGAAATCAGGCCGGCGCGCCGCCCCTGACAGATGGAGCGCGACAACAGATAGGCCATATTAGGGCCTGGTGTCAGCACCATACCCAGCGCCAGCAGGGCAAAGGTCAACCAGTGTAGGGACTGTGGCATGGCGGGCTTTCCTGAGTGAACGGACTTTCAGTCTGCCTGAGCAGCAGCCAACCCATCCAGCAGTTTCTGATGAATGCCACCGAAACCGCCATTACTCATCACCAGAATATGGTCACCCGCGCGGGCTTCCTGCAGGATGGCGGCAATCAGCCCATCCATTTGATCGAAAGTAACGGCCTTGTCGCCCATGCCCTGTAGCGCCTCGGCCGGGCTCCAGTTCAGGCCCGCCGCCGAGCAGAACACCCGGTCGGCCAGTGCCAGCGAGCCGGGCAAGGCGTCTTTCATCGTGCCCAGCTTCATGGTGTTGGAACGTGGTTCCAGTACCGCCAGAATGCGTGCGCTGCCCACATGGCGGCGCAAGCCCTCCAGCGTGGTGGCGATGGCGGTGGGATGGTGGGCAAAGTCGTCATACACGGTGACGCCGGCCACCTTGCCGCGCACTTCCATGCGCCGTTTTACATTGTCAAAGCGCGCCAGGGCAGCGATGGCATCGCGCACCGCCACACCGGCATGGCGAGCGGCGGCAATGGCGGCCACGGCATTGAGCCGGTTGTGCTCGCCCATCAGCGCCCACTCCACCCGACCCTGCGACTGGCCATTCAGCAGGACATCGAAATGACCGGCCGCATCCGGCTCGCCGGCCTGCCAGCCACTGGCGACGCCAAACGGCTCCACCGGGGTCCAGCAGCCACGCTCCAGCACCCGCGTGAGACTGGCTTCGCGGCCATTGCTGACAATCAGCCCCTGCGCCGGAATGGTGCGCACCAAGTGGTGGAACTGGGTTTCGATGGCCGCCAGATCAGGGAAAATATCGGCGTGGTCGTATTCCAGATTGTTCAGGATGGCGGTACGCGGGCGGTAATGGACGAACTTGGAACGCTTGTCGAAGAATGCCGTGTCGTATTCATCGGCCTCGATCACGAAGAAGGGGCTGATGCTGGCGGCGTCCTGCACCGGCCGGCCTGGCAGGCGGGCAGATACGCCAAAGTTCTGCGGAATGCCGCCAATCAGGAAACCCGGCGCCAGGCCGGCGTCTTCCAGAATCCACGCCAGCATGGAGCTGGTGGTGGTCTTGCCATGGGTGCCAGCCACTGCCAGCACCCACTTGTCCTGCAATACATTCTCGGCCAGCCACTGCGGCCCGGAAATATAAGGCAGGCCGCGATTGAGGATGGCCTCCATCAATTCTTTGCCACGCGTCACCACATTGCCTATCACATACACATCGGCCCCCAGCTCCAGCTGCTCGGCACCAAAACCCTGGGTCAGGGTAATGCCCATGGCCTCCAGCTGGGTGCTCATCGGGGGATAGACGTTGGCATCACAACCGGTAACGGTGTGACCGGCCTGCTTGGCAATGGCAGCAATGCCGCCCATGAAGGTGCCGCAAATGCCCAGGATATGAATGTGCATGACAGTAAATGCTGTGTTGACCGCGAGGGGGCTATTATAACGCCGCCTTGGCCGCATAATTCACTTGTTCGCACGCGGCAGACACCGCGGCACACTGCACTCAATCACCGTGAGCAGCTAGCGCTGCCCCATCAGGAGAATCACCATGACCCACGATATCGTCATCCAGCGCCCCGACCAGCCACAGCAACTGATGCTGTTGTTTCATGGCGTGGGGGCAACGCCGGACAGCATGCAGCAAGTGGGCCAGTATCTGGCCAAGGGCTTTCCGCAGGCGCTGATTGTCAGCGTGGCCGGCAGCCACGCCAGTGATCTGGGCCAGGGTTTTCAGTGGTTTTCGGTACAGGGCATCACCGAAGAAAATCGCCTGGAACGGGTAGCCGCAGCCCTGCCCGACTTTTTCGCTGCGGTAACACGCTGGCAACAGGACAGCGGCCTGGGCCATGCAGCCACCGCACTGGTGGGTTTCAGCCAGGGTGCCATCATGGCGCTGGAAGCCGCAGCAGCCAAGCCGGAACTGGCCGGCCGCGTGCTGGCTTTCAGCGGGCGCTTTGCCAGCCTGCCGACGGCACCCCTGGCACAAACCACGGTGCACCTGTTCCACGGCAAGGCCGATCCGGTGATTCCCTACCAGCACAGTATTCAGGCGGCCGAGCATCTGATCGCGCTGGGCAGCGATGTCACCGCCGAGATCGAACCCTTTGTCGGCCACCACATCCATGAAGACTTGCTGGAGAAGGCGCTGGAATATCTGCAATCACATATTCCCCGCCATGTCTGGGACGAGGCCATGAGCGCCAGCCCGGAGCAGGCGGCCATCAAGCCCAAGTAAGCAAGCAAACCCACGCAATATGACAGCAGCGGCGCGCCCCCGGAACGGAGGCGCGCCGTTTTTGCATCAGAAGAACACCCAGGTCAGCAAAGCAAACAGGGGCAGCAGCACACTGATGGACCACAGCATATAGGCAAAGAAACTGGGCATGGCCACGCCACGCTGCTCGGCAATGGCCTTCACCATGAAGTTGGGGGCATTACCGATATAGGTATTGGCACCCATGAATACCGCACCCATGGAAATAGCCAACAGCGTCTGCGCCAACGGCCCCATCAGCGTGCTGGCATCGCCATCGGCCAGATTGAAAAACACCAGATAGGTTGGCGCATTGTCCAGAAAACTGGACAGCAGGCCGGTCATCCAGAAATACATGGCATTCACCGGCTGGCCATCGGCACCCGATACCGTATGCACCAGTGCGGCCAGTTGGCCTGCGGTGCCCGCACGCAAGATGGCAATGGCCGGCGCGATGGTGACAAAGATGCCGGCAAACAGCTTGCCCACTTCCAGAATCGGGCCCCAGTTGAATTCATTGCCCGCCCGCACCTGCTTGGGCGTGATCCACAGGGAGACGATGGTCAGTAGCAGCAACAGGCCGTCGCGCACCAGATTCTGCAATTCGGCGTGTACGCCAGCCAGCTCGAAATGCACAGCGGGCTGCCAGAAACCGGACAACAATACCGCGCCCACCACACCGGCCAGCAGCAGGAAATTGACCTTGCCGAACAAGCGCAGGGGCTGATCGCGATGCGGCTTCAATTCCTCGTCCTCACGGCGGTAGAAATAGCTGTCCACCACATAGAACACCAGCAGCAACAAGGCTGCCAGCAGCGCCACCGGCAGCAGCATGTGCTGGAAGGTCCAGCCGAAGGTCACCCCTTTGAGAAAGCCCAGAAACAGCGGCGGGTCGCCCAGCGGCGTCAGGCCACCGCCGACATTGGCCACCAGAAAGATGAAGAACACCACCACATGCACCCGGTGCTGGCGGTTGTCGTTGGCCTTGAGCAAGGGCCGGATCAGCAGCATGGCCGCCCCGGTGGTGCCCATGATGGAGGCCAGCGCCGTGCCGATGGCCAGAATACTGGTATTGACCTTGGGTGAGCCATGCAGGCTGCCCTCCACCAGAATGCCGCCAGACACGGTATACAGCGCCAGCAGCAGCATGATGAAGGGGATGTATTCGGTAATCAGCGCGTGCACGATCAGGCTGAGCGTGCTGCCGGCCCCGAAGCTGAAGGTAAACGGCAGCAGGAACAGCACCGTCCACAGCGCGGTGATCTTGCCGAAATGATGATGCCAGAATGCCGGTGCAAAAATCGGAAACAAGGCAATGGACAGCAGGATGCCGGCAAAGGGAATGATCCAGGCCAGGCTCAGGCTTGCTCCGTCCAGGTCGGCCGCCTGTGCCAGCGCAGGCAGGAACAGACAGCCGAGCATGGCCGCCAGCTTGCACAGTGTGGTGCGCATTGATTCTCCTGGTAAGGCGTCAGCCTGATGGCGACGCCGGCATGAAAAAAGGCTGGCAGTCTGGCTGCCAGCCTCTGCAGTGTTGCACCGCCGCTTGCTGAGGGCCGGTGCGCGGGCTCGCTTACAGGCTGCCCTTCTGAATGAACTCGATCTTATAGCCGTCCGGGTCTTCCACGAAAGCGATCACGGTAGTGCCATGTTTCATCGGACCAGCCTCGCGTACCACCTTGCCACCCTTGGCACGTACGGCATCACAAGCCTGATAGGCATCGGCCACACCAATGGCGATATGGCCATAGGCATTGCCCAGTTCGTAACTTTCGGTATCCCAGTTGTGCGTCAGCTCCAGCACGGTATGGTCGGCTTCATCACCGTAGCCGACAAAAGCCAGGGTAAAACGGCCTTCCGGATAATCCTGGCGGCGCAGCAGGCGCATGCCCAGTACTTCCTGATAAAAGGCCAGCGAACGTTCCAGATTGCCGACGCGCAGCATGGTGTGCAGAAATTGCATGGTATGACTCCTGTATCGGGTAAACCGCCTGCGCTCAAAAGCGGGCAGGCGACTAGCCGAAACGAAACAGGCTACTCCCCTGTTGTTTCAACCAGTGTCGGGCATTTTTCCAGTCGGGAAACAGCCGGGCGGTTTCCGCCCAGAAGGCGGAAGAATGGTTCATGTGCAGCAAATGGGCCAGCTCGTGGGCCAGCACATAATCGATGATGGGCAGCGGCGCCTGTATCAGCCGCCAGTTGAGGCGGATATCGCCCCGGGCGGTACAGCTGCCCCAGCGGGTGCGGGCCGATGACAGCGCCAGCTTGCCCGGCTGACGCGGGCAATGCGCGGCAAACCGGCCCAGCCGCTGGGCAAAGCATAACTGGGCCTGACGCTTGAGCCAGGCAGTCACCACAGCCTGCAGGCCAGCCGTGTCACCCGCAGCGATACCGCACACCTGCAGCACATCGCCCTCCAGCCGCGCCGTGCGGCGCAGGCCACCCGCCAGCTGGATGGGCAGCTCGCGTCCCAGATAGGACAAAACCGTCAGATCGGCCAGTTGCTGCTTTTGTTCCCGCTGCGACACCACATGACGGGCAATCCAGTCCTGCCGCGCCAGCAACACCTCGCGCAAACGGGCCTGGCTGATGCGTGGATGGGCAATCAGCTCCACCCTGCCATCGGCAATGCGGATGCCTATGCTTTTGCGCACCCGCCGTACCAGGTGCACCTCTACCGCGCCCTCAGGCAGCGGCAGGATGGTCCAGGCGGCGGCGCTTGTCATCAGGATGGGCAAAGGGGCCAACGCCGCCGATCTCGCGCTGGCGCGCCTCGATCCACTGCTGTGCCTGCTGGGTCATGGCCTCCGGGCCAACCCCGTCCTGCGGCCGGATGGCCGGGCCGATCACCACGGTAATCTCGCCCGGATATTTCAGAAAGGCATTGCGCGGCCAGAATTCGCCGGCATTGTGGGCCACCGGCACCAGCGGCATGTCCAGCTGCCGCGCCATGCGCGCCGCGCCATGCTTGTACTTGCCAGCCACGCCCGGCTTGGTGCGGGTACCTTCGGGAAACACGGTAATCCAGAAGCCGTGTTTCTTGCGCTCCAGCCCCTGCTGCAACATGCGGTCATTGGCACGGGAGCGGTCGGAACGGTTGATGGCAATGGGGTTCATCAAGGCCAGGCCCCAGCCAAAGAAGGGCAGCCACAGCAGTTCGCGCTTGGCGACATAAATCTGTGAAGGAAAGATTTTCTGCAAGGCCAGGGTTTCCCAGCCGGACTGGTGCTTGGAACAGATAATGGACGGTTCGTCCGGGATGTTTTCCGCCCCGATCACCCGGTATTTCAGCCCGACCACATGCACCAGCAGCCACAGCATGATCTTGGCCCAGCTCTCGCCAAACACATGGCGGGTACGACGTGGCAGCGGCGCGGCAATGAACAGGCCCAGAAAGCACAGCGGCGTGACGATCAGCAGCAACAGCCAGTAAATCAGATTACGAATCCAGATCATGGGTTATATCAGCCTTGGGCTTAGCCAGTTCACAGATTGATCAAGTGCTCGGCGGCGTCGAACAGGTCGTCGAACACCAGCGTGCCTTCGGGCAGGCCGCCCTTTTCCAGGGTTTTCAGCCCCTTGCCAGTACGCACCAGAATGGGCTGGCCACCCACGGCGGCCACCGATTCCAGATCGCGCAGGCTGTCGCCGATCAAGGGCAGGCCCTGCAGCTTGACATTGAAGCGCTCGGCCAGCTCCAGCACCATGCCCGGCAGCGGCTTGCGGCATTCGCAGCCATGATCCGGCCCGTGCGGACAGTAGGCGATGGCATCAATGCGTCCACCAGCCTGCCCTGCCAGCCGGTGCATCTTTTCATGCATGGCATTGAGCGCGTGCACATCAAACAGGCCGCGCGCTAGGCCGGACTGATTGGTAGCCACCACCACATGCCAGCCGGCCTGGGTCAGGTTGGCGATGGCCTCCAGACTGTGCGGCAGCGGCACCCACTCCATGGTGTTCTTGACGAAATCATCGCGGTCTTCGTTGATGACGCCGTCGCGATCCAGGATGACGAGTTTCATGTTGAGAGAGCACTTCCTGAGTAGGGTTCGGGGAGTGGTGAGTGGTGAGTAGTGGAGCCCGGCTTGTTGCCCACTCCTGACTCCCCTCTCTCCACTCCCCTCCCGGGTTAATCTGCCAGCAGCGAGATATCCGCCACACGGTTGAACAGGGCAGCCAGACGGGCCAGCAAGGCAATGCGGTTGGCACGCACGGCCAGATCATCGGCCATCACCATCACGCCATCAAAGAAGGCATCCACCGGTGCCTTCAGGCTGGACAGCTGGGCCAGTGCGCCGGCAAAGTCGTGCGCGGCAAACTTGGCATCCACCTGCGGGGCCAGTTCGGTCACCGCGGCGTACAGCGCCTGCTCGGCGGCTTCGCTCAGCAGGGCCGGATTGACCTCGCCCACTTCGCCTTCGGTTTTCTTCAGGATGTTCTTCACCCGCTTGTTGGCGGCGGCCAGGGTGGTGGCTTCCGGCAGCGCCTTGAAGGCAGCCACGGCAGCCAGCACCGCCGGCACTTCGTTCAGGACCGAAGGTGCCAGTGCCAGCACGGCATCGACTTCGTCGCCCTGATAGTCTGCTGCCAGATAGTTTTTCAGGCGGTCCATCATGAAGGCAAACACTTCGTCTGCGGTAGTGGCGGACAGCTTGCCGGCCGGGAAGGCGGCAGCCACCAGCGCCAGCAGGGCCTTCAGGTCCAGCTTGGCTTCCAGCACCATGCGCAGCACGCCGAGGGCGGCGCGGCGCAGTGCGTACGGGTCTTTGTCGCCAGTGGGGATCAGGCCGATGCCCCAGATACCGACAATGGCTTCCAGCTTATCGGCCAGCGCCACGGCCGTGGCGATGTCACCCTGCGGCAGGCTGTCACCGGCAAAGCGCGGGTGGTAATGGCCTTCGATGGCGGCGGCAACCACGTCGCTTTCGCCGTCGTGCTGGGCGTAGTACATGCCCATCACGCCTTGCAGCTCGGGGAATTCACCCACCATGTCGGTGACCAGGTCAGCCTTGGCCAGGAAGGCTGCGCGCTCGGCCACGGCCTGGTCGGCCCCCAGCTGCGCGGCGATCTGGCCGGCGATGGACTGCAGGCGCGCTACCCGCTCCAGCTGGCTGCCGATCTTGTTGTGGTAAACCACCTCGGCCAGCTTGGCCAGACGGGTATCCAGCCGGGCTTTCTGGTCTTGCTCGAAGAAGAACTTGGCATCGGACAGACGGGCGCGCAGCACGCGCTCATTACCCTGGATGATGTGGCTGGGGTCGGCGGTTTCCAGGTTGGAGACCAGCAGGAAGCGGTTCATCAGCTTGCCCTTGCCATCCAGCAGCGGGAAGTATTTCTGGTTCTGCTGCATGGTGAGAATCAGGCATTCCTGCGGCACCTTGAGGAATTCGGCCTCAAAGCCGGCTTCCAGCACCACCGGCCATTCCACCAGCGCGCTCACTTCGTCCAGCAGGGCCTCGTCGGCAGCGATGGTCGCGCCATGCACGGCGGCGGCATCAGCCAGGCGCTTGCGGATCAGCTCGCGGCGGGCATTGAAGCTGGCCAGCACCTTGCCTTGCTCGAACAGCACGCGAGCGTAGTCATCGGCCTTTTCCACCATGATATCGCCCGAGGACAGGAAGCGGTGACCACGGGTGGCATTGCGGCTGGTCAGACCCAGCACGCCACCTTCGATCACGGTTTCGCCCCACAGCATGATCAGGCCATGCACCGGACGCACAAACTGGTAGTCCAGATCGCCCCAATGCATCAGCTTGGGAATGGGCAATTTTTTCAGCGCCAGCGCCACGATATCGGTGAGCACGGCGGCCAGCGCTTCGCCAGTCTTGGTGCTCTCGTAGGCAAACACGTCCTGCTTGCCATCGCTCATGGTGCTGAGGGCGGAGACTTCCACGCCGCAGGAACGGGCAAAACCAGCCAGCGCCGGAGTGGGCTGGCCATCTTTCATGCCGGCAGCGACGGCCGGGCCCTTGCGCACGATTTTCTGATCGGGCTGCACGGCCAGCACGGCCGGCACCTGCACCGCCAGACGGCGCGGCGAAGCGAAGGCAATGGCCTCGACATCGGCAGCGACGAATTGCAGTTTCTTCAGTTCTTCGGAAATGGTCTGGGCAAAGCTGAGCGACAGCTTTTCCAGCGCCTTGGGCGGCAGCTCTTCGGTGAGCAACTCGATAAGCAGGGTGGCGTTCATGGTTTATTCAGATTTCTTGTGCGGAGCGGTTTTGGCGAGATAGCACACGACTTGCAGCATGGTGTCGGCCACCGAGTTCTGGTACACCGGCTGCCAGTTCCAGGCAAAGCGCTGCACCGGGAACATGCTGGAATACAGATGGCGATTGTTCTTGCCAGCGTATTCCAGCCCGATCAGCGCGTATTGCTGTTTGGCGCAATTGGCATAGCCCGTGGTGCGCCGAATGTAATACTGGATGTCGGTGGCCTTGTCGTACTGGCGCTCGCTGAACCGTTCCTGATTCACAAAATGGACCAGCCCGTCTTTCTCCACCCAGATGGAATTGCGGTCCATGGCCAGTTCCAGGGCAGAGCCCTGCTGGTAGACGCCCCAATCGGCGGTTTCGGCCAGCGCCGGCGCGGCGGCCAGGGCAAGCAACAGGCTGATCCAGAGTTTCATTGGCAATCAGGCCTTGGGACACATGGGAAAGCCCAGCGCCTCACGCGAGGCGTAATAGGCTTGCGCCACGCCACGCGACAAGGTGCGTACCCGGCCGATATAGGTGGCACGCTCGGTCACCGAGATGGCACCGCGCGCATCCAGCAGGTTGAAGCTGTGGCCAGCCTTGAGCACCATTTCATAGGCCGGCAGCGCCAGCGGAATTTCCAGCAGGCGTTTGGCTTCGGATTCGTAGTAGCTGAACAGTTCGAACAGCTTGGGCACATTGGCGTGTTCGAAGTTGTAGGTGGACTGTTCCACTTCGTTCTGGTGGTACACATCGCCGTAGGTGACGCGCTGGCCGTTGGGGTAGACGGTCCACAGCAGGTCGTAGACGTTTTCCACACCTTGCAGATACATGGCCAGACGCTCGATGCCGTAGGTGATTTCACCCAGCACCGGCTTGCAGTCCAGGCCGCCCACTTGCTGGAAGTAGGTAAACTGGGTCACTTCCATGCCGTTCAGCCACACTTCCCAGCCCAGCCCCCAGGCACCCAGTGTCGGGTTTTCCCAGTCATCTTCCACAAAACGGATGTCGTGCACGGTGGGGTCGATGCCCAGCACCTTGAGCGAACCCAGGTACAGTTCCTGAATATTGGCCGGCGACGGCTTCAGGGCTACCTGGAACTGGTAGTAATGCTGCAGGCGGTTCGGGTTTTCACCGTAGCGGCCGTCCTTGGGACGACGCGAGGGCTGCACATAGGCTGCATTCCACGGCTCCGGGCCGATGGCACGCAGACAGGTGGCCGGATGCGAGGTACCGGCGCCCACCTCCATGTCGAAGGGTTGCATGATGACGCACCCTTGCTCGTTCCAATAATTCTGGAGGGTAAGGATGATTTCCTGGAAGGTAAGCATAGACGTGGGGTAGCTAGTGAAAAGTCAAAGGACGATTCTACCGCCTAGCGCCCCCGGCGAAAAGCAAGGCGACGACCAGAACGCACGCCGCGTTGTGCATTGCACGAAAGAATGGCCGTTTCCGCCCTAGCGTTCGCCCTGTTCCGCCAGTTGGCACGCCAGCCGCCGTCCCTTGGCCAGACAATCCGGCAGCGATACGCCATCCAGCCAGTTGGCACAGACATGCAGCCCCTGCCCCTGCAGCCGCTGCATGGCCTGGCGGGCCGGCTCGATGGCTGCCGTGCCCTGCGGCAGGGCTTGCGGCCAGCGGATGATGGTTTGTTGCAAGGGGGCCGATTCCAGGCCAAACAACTGCTGTAGTTCCCGGTTCAAGCCCTGCAGCAAGGGCGCATCGGCCAGGGCGGCCTGCTGCTGGTAATGGCGGCCCCCGACAAAGCTGGTGATCAGCAATTGGCCGGGCGCACAGCGCTGCGGGTACAGCAGGCTGCTCATCAAATGGCCGGCAGCAAAAGCCTGCTCGCCGGGCGCATGCAGCCCGCCAAAGCCATGCAATGGCCGGCGCACTGTAGCAGCATCCAACACGCTGGCCACCACCGTCATCGGCGCATGCACAATCTGCCGCAAGGCCTGCGCCGCCATTGCATCGTAGTCTTGCAGCAGGCTGGCCGCCTGCGCTGCCGGCAAGGCCAGCACCAGCTGCCGCGCCATGCAGGGGCCGCTGGCGGTTTCCAGCAACCAGCCATCACCCTGACGCCGAATGGCCTGCACCGGGCAATTGAGCCTGACCTCGACATCCTGCGCCAGCCGCTGCGGCAGGCTGGCCAGGCCCCCTTCCAGCGAGACTGCCTGCTTGCGTGCCACCTTGCCGCGCAGTAGCTGCGACAGCACACCACGGCTGATCGAGCCCGCGGCAGCCTCCAGCCGGGCCAGTTGCGGCAGGGTCTCGCACATCAGCAATTCTTCGGGATCGCCAGCAAACACCCCAGCAATAAATGGTGCCACGGCCTTGGCCAGCACTTCCTCGCCCAGACAGCGGCGGAAAAAATCTGCCACGGTTTCGCCGGCAGCTACTGGCTGGCCACGTCGCCACACATCGCCCAGCAAGCGCCATTTGGCCTGCCGGCTAAAGAAATCGCCGCACAACAAATCCAGCGGACCCGCCGGCAACGGGTGATAACGGCCCTGCCACAGCACATGGCGCTGGCGACCGATTGCCGCCGGCAACAGCGGCGTCAGACCCAGTTGCCGCAGCCAGTCCAGCAAGGCGGCATCGGCATACAGGGTATTGGGGCCGCCCTCGATCTGAGCCAGCCCGGTGTGCCGGCTGCACACCTTGCCGCCCACCCGCTCACCCGCCTCGAAGACCCGTACCGCCATACCCTGCTCACGCAGCCACCAGGCGCAGGACAAGCCGGATACGCCGGCACCGATGACGGCGATCATCACAAGCACGCCACGAAATTTTTCATGGCCACAGTGTGCCGCAGCCAGCGCCGCTGAGGCTTGACCCCCATCAACGGCAGTGCCAAAGCAAAACCCGGCTTGCGCCGGGTTTTGAGCTACTAACTAAAGGATCTGCTGCGGCGTTGCGTCCTGGCCGTAGCCTTGCGCGGAGGGACGTGGGCTATCAGCTCCAGTCCAGAATCACCTTGCCGCTCTGGCCGGACAGCATGGTGGCAAAACCCTGCTCGAAATCATCCACCTTGAAGTGGTGGGTAATGATGGGGCGGATGTCCAGACCAGACTGGATCAGCGCCACCATCTTGTACCAGGTTTCAAACATTTCCCGGCCATAGATGCCCTTGATTTCCAGGCCCTTGAAGATGACCTGGTTCCAGTCGATGGCGGTATTGGAGGGCGGAATACCCAGCAGCGCCACCTTGCCACCATGGTTCATGGTTTCCAGCATCTGGCGGAAAGCCTGCGGGTTGCCGGACATTTCCAGCCCCACGTCGAAGCCTTCACACATGTGCAGCTCGCTCATCACCTGCTTCAGGTCTTCGCGGGCCACGTTGACGGCGCGGCTGGCACCCATCTGGCGCGCCAGATCCAAGCGGTAGTCGTTGACATCGGTAATGACGATATGGCGCGCGCCCACGTGCTTGGCGATGGCCACCGCCATGATGCCGATGGGGCCGGCACCGGTGATCAGCACGTCTTCGCCCACCAGATTGAAGGACAAGGCGGTATGCACGGCATTGCCGAAGGGGTCGAAAATGGCGGCCAGATCATCGGAGATGTCGTCCGGAATCGGGAAGGCATTGAAAGCCGGAATCACCAGATATTCGGCAAATGCACCTTCACGGTTGACGCCCACGCCCACAGTGTTGCGGCACAGGTGGCGACGGCCGGCACGACAGTTGCGGCAGTGGCCGCAAGTGATGTGGCCTTCGCCGGACACGCGCTGGCCGATTTCAAAGCCACGCACTTCGGAGCCCATGGCAGCGACCACACCAACGTATTCATGGCCCACATGCATCGGCACAGGAATGGTTTTCTGCGCCCATTCATCCCAGTTCCAGATATGGATGTCGGTGCCGCAGATGGCGGTTTTGCTGATCTTGATCAGCAGGTCGTTATGGCCGATTTCCGGCTGGGCCACATCGTTCATCCACAAACCGGGTGCGGACTTGAGTTTGGATAATGCTTTCATGCTGTTTGCCTGCCTGTAAGTTGCGCGCCCGTCGGCCACCTGGCCCACGGGCAGAAGTCTGGATGCCGCTCAGTCGATCACTTTCAGCTCGCGGCCCACCTTGATGAAGGCAGCTACCGCACGCTGGACCTGCTCCACCGTGTGGCCGGCCGACATCTGGGTACGAATGCGTGCCTTGCCCTTGGGCACCACCGGGAAGGAGAAGCCGACCACGTACACTCCTTCCTGCAACAGGCGGGCGGCCATTTCACCGGCCAGACGGGCATCGCCCAGCATCACCGGGATGATGGGATGCTGGCCCGGCACCAGGGTGAAGCCGGCAGCGGACATTTCATTGCGGAACAGCTCGGCATTGCGCTTGAGCTGGGCGCGCAGCTGCTGGCCTTCACTCTTGATCAGCTTCAGCACTTCCAGGCTGGCGGCAGTAATGACCGGGGCCAGGCTGTTGGAGAACAGATAGGGGCGCGAACGCTGGCGCAGCAGGTCGACAATGGGCTGGCGCGCCGATACATAACCGCCGGAAGCCCCGCCCAGCGCCTTGCCCAGCGTGCCGGTGTAGATGTCCACCTTGTCGGCCACGCCGCACAATTCCGGCGTACCGGCACCATTTTCGCCGATGAAACCGACCGCGTGCGAGTCATCCACCATCACCAGCGCGCCATGGCGGCCCGCCACTTCGCACAGGGTTTTCAGGTCGGCGATGATGCCGTCCATGGAGAACACGCCATCGGTGACGATCAGCTTGAAGCGCGCGCCAGCAGCTTCGGCGGCAATCAGCTGGGCTTCCAGATCGGCCATGTCGTTGTTTTTGTAGCGGAAGCGCTTGGCCTTGCACAGGCGCACACCGTCGATGATGGAGGCGTGGTTCAGCTCGTCGGAAATCACCGCGTCTTCTTCACCCAGCAGGGTTTCGAATACCCCGCCGTTGGCGTCGAAACAGCTGGAATACAGAATGGTGTCGTCGGTGCCGAGGAAGCCGGAAATGGCTTGTTCCAGATCCTTGTGCACCTGCTGGGTGCCACAGATGAAGCGCACCGAGGCGCAGCCATAGCCATAATCATCCAGCCCGCGCTTGGCCGCTTCGATCAGGCGGGCATCATCGGCCAGGCCCAGGTAGTTGTTGGCACAGAAGTTGAGCACGTGTGCACCATCAGCCAGGGCGATGTCGGAGCGCTGCGGCGTGGCAATCACCCGTTCCGGCTTTTCAAAACCATCGGCGCGGATTTGTGCCAGTGTCGCTTCAAGGTGGGCAAGATAGGTATGGTTCATGGCAGGGATGTCCTTATAGGCCAATCGTGGGGCGCCGGGGTTCGAGCAGCTGCGGGATCACCGCGCGCCTGGAAACTGTCATCCATTCTAGCCCAGCGTATCCGGCTTTATCAGTGACAGTTGTCAAGGATTTCGCACGGCAGCTGTCACCACCAATGATCAAGCAGTGACATGACTGTCACCATTCATTTCACCTTGCCTCCACTGCAAAAAAGCCTGAGCCACCGGCGACAGCTTGTCCCTGCGGTAAACGGCATACAGATCAGCAGACAAGGGGCTGGCCAGCTCAACAAAGCAGACGCCCGGCCAAGCAATACGGGCATAACACGCAGGTAACAGGCTGACACCATAAGCCTGTGCCACCACGGCCAGTATCGACTGTGGTTCGGCCAATTGCAGCCGTAAACGCGGCACAAAACCATGACGACAACAGGCTGCATAGAGATATGCGTCCCAGGCCACCATCCACCTGTGTCAGCAAGACAAAATCCTCGGCGGCCAGTTCTGCCCATTCGACAGCCTGCCGGGCCGCCAGCGCATGCTTATCCGGCACCGCCAGCACGATGTTTTCATGTTCAAACAAGCTGTAATGCAAACCCGGCAAGGGATGGGCGGGTGCTTCGCGCCAGAAGGCCAGATCGATGCGTTGCTGCTGCAGTGCCAGTTGCTGCGCGGCGGGTGCCAGCTCCAGCATGCCCCACGTCACTGCCGGACACACAGCGGCATAACGCGACAGCGCATCCAGCAGCCCACCCCATAGTGCGGTGCCGACCACCCCCAGTTGCAGCTGCCCGGCCTGCCCTCTGCCCATTTGCTGAATCTGCTGCACAGTCGACAGCAACTGCCCTTCCATGGCTCGCACTTCGGCCAGTAGCTCATGGCCGGCCGCCGTCAGTTGCACAGAGCGAGTGGAGCGTTGCAGCAGGCGGATGCCCAGGCGATCTTCCAGTTCCTTGATATGCAGACTGAGCGGTGGCTGTGACATATGCAGCCGTTGCGCCGCCTTGCTAAAGCTCAATTCCTCGGCAACAGCCAGGAAATAATGCAGCAGGCGGCAATGCAACAGACCCAACTGGGCCACGCGCTGAACAGATGTCATCAGACGACTCCCCCGCAGAGACAGAGCACCATTTATACACAGCCGCTATCAATCGCAATGTCCAACAGTATTGGACCCTGTCGGGTGGCTCGGACAGCATGGACCCACACCCCAAAACAGGACATTGCCATGACCGACTCCGACCTCCACGCCAAGCCTGCTGTCAGCGCCCGACTGATACGCCAGCGCTGTCCGGATTTTCAGCCCAGAGCCGCCCTGATACTGGGCTCCGGGCTGGGTGGGCTGGCAGATGCCATCACTAATGGCCAGTGTTTTTCCTACGCCGAGCTACCTGGTTTTCCCGTCAGCAGCGTATCCGGACATGCCGGTGAATTGATTGCCGGTTGGCTGGATGGCTTGCCAGTGCTCTGTCTGAAAGGACGGGGACACTTCTATGAGGGACAGGGCATGGAGGTGATGCGCGACGCCGTCCGCTGCTGTCGCTTGCTGGGCTGTGAACTGCTGCTGGTCACCAATGCCGCCGGCTCCATGCGACGCGAGGTAGGGCCGGGACAATTGGTCGCCTTGAGCGACCATATCAACTTCATGCCGCAATCACCCTTGGTTGGCCGTAATGACGAAGCCTTTGGCCCGCGTTTTTTCAGTCTGGCCAATGCTTACGATCAGGATTTGCGCCAACGGCTGCAACAAATCGCTGCACGCTGCGAGATTCCGTTGGCCGAAGGTGTGTTTGCCGCGTATACCGGCCCCAACTTCGAGACACCGGCCGAAATCCGCATGATGCAGCTGCTGGGCTGCGATGTAGTGGGCATGTCGGTGGTGCCTGAAGTGATCGCCGCCCGCCACTGCGGTTTGAAGGTGCTGGCAGTGTCCGCCATCACCAATCATGCAGAAGGCTTGTCCGACACGCCGCTGTCACACGAGCAAACACTGCGTTGCGCGGCGCAGGCTTCACGCGACTTCATCCGCCTGTTACACGCCTTCTGTGCCGATCTGGCTGGCGATGCGACCTGACACTTTTTGCGCCAAGGAGTCTGCAATGGAAAAAAACACCAAGCGTTTGCGTATGAATATGGTGGCCTGGCTCAGTTATTTCTTTACCGGTGCCCTGGTGTCCACCCTGGGGCTGGTCATTGGTCCGGTGTCGACGGCATTTGGCAAGGACCCAGGCTTTATCGGCCAGATTTTTACCCTGATGAATCTGGGGCTGTTTCTGCCCATTCTGCTCAGTGGCATACTGATGCGCCGTTTTGGGCTGGGCCGACTGCTCATTGCCGGCTCCATCATCACCTTGCTCACCTGTGCCGCCCTCTTTCTGCAACCGACACTGCTGATGTTCAGCATTGGCGTCACCATGATCGGCGCCACCGCCGGCATCATGATGGCCATCGGCAGCTATCTGGTCGTGCGTATCAACGAAGACCCCAAGCTACGCTCGGCCAACCTCATTTTTACCGACCTGTTCTTCGCCCTGGCTGGCGTCACGCTGTCAGTGGTACTGGGCTATCTGTTCCGCCTGGGCGCCAACTGGCTGACCATGTACGCCATCATGGGCATGCTGGCCATGCTGATGATTCTGCTCTGCCTGGGGCAGCCCTTTCCCAGCATGCCCAAGCAGGACGCACCGCTAGCAAGCACCGCAGAAAATCCGCGCTGGGGCGCTGCAGCATGGCTGCTCTGCTGTGCGCTGTTCGCCTTTTTATTGGCCGAGCCCATTTTCACCATGTGGCTGCCCAGTTGGCTCAAGCAGCAGTTTGCCCTGGGTGAATTGAACGCAGCGTATTACATCACCACCTACTGGACGGTGAAATCCATTGGCCTGTTCATTAACCAGTTCACCGTACGCTTTGTGCAATTGCGTACTTATCTGCTGCTCTCGACCTTGGGTGGCATGATCAGCCTGGGCATCGCCTGCAATAGCCAGAGCCCTGGGCTGATTCTGCTGTGTGCCGGCCTGTTCGGCTTCTGCAATTCAGGCTTGTTCTCCGGCCTGATGAGCTATGGCAGCCTGCAAGTCAAGAACTCGCCGCCCACCCTGACCTCGGCCTTGCTGACCATAGGCACGATGGGAACCCTGCGGTTCTCCTCCGTGTCATCTTTTGCTTACAGTCGCTTCGGCCTGTACTGGGCGCTGAACAGTTCCACCCTGGCCTATGGACTGCTGCTAGTGCTGCTGATGCTGGCCAGCCTACTCAGCCGTGCAGAACGGTTGCATCTGGTGCCACGACAAGAGGACATGCCTGCCACACCACGCAGCAGCCACTCCTAAGTGGCGCAGGCCAGATGGCGGACTGCATCTGGCCTGACTGGCATCACAAATCCAGCACAATGCGCTCGCCGCGGGCGCGCGATACACAGATCAGCAGGCTTTGCTGGGCGGCCTTTTCTTCTTCACTCAGGTATTGGTCGCGGTGCTCGGCCTCACCTTGCACAATGGCCACTTCACAGGTGCCGCACACGCCCTCGCGGCACAGGCAATCCACGGCGGCCGAACCATCCTGCTCAATGGCTTGCAGAATGGTTTGCGCTGCCTCCACCCGGATTTCCCGCCCGGAGCGGGCCAGCACCACGGTAAATGCCTCTCCGCTTTGCGTACTGGCGGCAAACTGCTCCCAATGCAGGCGAGCTGGCGCTATGCCCTGCGCTGCTCCTGCCGCCTTCACGGCCTCAATCAGCGATACCGGTCCGCAGACATAGATATGATCCTGCTCGGCCAGTTGTGCCAGCAAGCTGGCGACATTGCACTGCTCGCCTCGGGCAGCATCATGGAAATGACAGTGAGCGCCGTAACGCGCCGCCAGTTCATCGACAAAGGCCGCTTGCTCGCGACTACGAAAAGCGTAATGCAGTTCAAATGCAGCGCCGCTGGTCTGCAGTTCCTCCATCTGCGACATGAAGGGCGTAATGCCGATGCCGCCGGCAATCAGGATGTGACGCCCCGATATGGCATGCAGCGGGAATAAATTGTTGGGCGGAGATATCTGCAAGATGTCCCCCACCGCCACATGCTCGTGCATGAAAGCCGAGCCGCCACGCGAGGCCTCTTCCCGCCGCACGGCAATCTGGTACTGCTGCAGCTGAAAAGGCGAGCTGAGCAGCGAATAGGCATTATGGATAAGGCCGCTGGCGGTGGGCATTCGTACAATGATGTGGCTGCCACCACTAAAGGACGGCAGTTGACCGCCATCCTGCGCCTGCAAGGTGAAGCGTTTGATCAAGGGGCTGGCTTGCTCGATCCGCACCACGCGGACGGCAATATTCGGGGTCTGTAGGCTCATGTCGCTTCATGCTCGAGGTTGACTGGAGAAACAGGCAGCGGCGCTCAGCACGCCATGCACAGATATTTGGACTCAAGATAGTCATCAATGCCGTAGCGGGAGCCCTCACGCCCCAGGCCGGACTGTTTGATGCCGCCAAAGGGGGCCACCTCATTGGACACCATGCCGGTATTGATGCCGACAATGCCGTACTCCAGCTGCCGCGCCACGCGCCACACCCTGGCAATATCCCGGCTGTAGAAGTAGGCGGCCAGGCCATAGATGGTGGCATTGGCCAGCGCGACGACCTCCTCGTCGCTAGCAAACGGCATGACCGGTGCCAGCGGACCGAAAATTTCCTCCTCGAGCAGACGCATGCCCGGCTTTACATCGGCAATGACGGTAGGAGGAAAATACTGCGGACCGGCAGCCAGGCTGCGCCCGCCGGTCAGCAAGCGGGCTCCACCCTGTAGCGCGTCGTCCAGCAGGGATTGCACCTTGCTGACGGCTCGGGCAGAAATCAATGGGCCGACCTCGGTTGCCTCGGCAAAACCATTCCCTACCCGTAACTCGGCGACGCGGGCGCAGAAGCGCTCCAGAAAGCTGGCATACACGGACTGGTGAACATAAAAGCGGTTGACGCAGACACAGGTCTGGCCTGCGTTGCGGTATTTGGCCTGGATGGCCCCTTCCACCGCAGCATCCAGATCGGCATCGTCAAACACGATGAACGGCGCATTGCCACCCAGCTCCAGCGAGACTTTCTTGATGGTGCCGGCACACTGCTCCATCAGCAGCCTGCCTATCGGCGTGGAGCCGGTGAAACTGAGCTTGCGCACCAGCGGGTGAGTGCTGAGTTGCCAGCCGATGGCCTGGGCATCCCCGGTAACGATATTGAACACACCGGGCGGAATACCGGCGCGGTCGGCCAGTTCCGCCAGCGCCAGTGCCGACAACGGGGTTTCATTGGCCGGTTTGATGACGATGGTACAGCCGGCAGCCAAGGCTGGCGCCGCCTTGCGGGTAATCATGGCGGCGGGGAAATTCCACGGTGTGATGGCAGCGCATACGCCGATCGGCTCGCGCATCACCAGTAGTTCCTGGTCCTTGCGGGGCGAGGGAATCACGTCGCCATACAAGCGCTTGGCTTCTTCGGCAAACCATTCGACAAATGAAGCGGCGTAGCGGATTTCACCCCGCGACTCCGCCAACGGTTTGCCCTGCTCCCAGGTCATCAGCCGGGCCAGGTCTTCCTCGTGCTGCTCCAGCAGGAAAAACCACTGGCGCAGCAGCCGGGCACGTTCTTTTGCGGTCAGGTCGCGCCAGGCCGGCAGGGCCGCATTGGCAGCCTCAATGGCACGGATGGTTTCCTGCTCGGCCATCAGCGGCACCGTGGCGATGGCAATATTGCTTGCGGGGTCGAGCACAGTCAGCGTGGCGGCAGAGTCCGCCCTGCACCACTGGCCATTGATATACGCTTGCTGTCGGAACAGCAGGGGGTCTTGCAATTTCATCGGATACTCCGCAAAAGCGGCAGCTACCGGTAACCGGCAGCGCCGCAGGTGGAATCAGTCCTGGTGCTGGCGTGCCACCAACTGGTGGAAATGGGCAATGCCGTGCTCACTGATGCCGCTGCGCTGGCGGTCTGTCATGATGCGGCCCTGACCACGGTAACCACGGGACTTCAGTCCGCACTGCACGCTTTCCACCAGCCGCAGGTCTTCCGGCCGGAACACGGTGCGATACCACTCCACCAGTGCCTGCTGCTCAGCAGTCAGTTCCTTGTTGCGGAAATAGATGTCGTAGTGCTGCAAGGTGGTCTCGGCATCCACCGGGTATTCATAGATAACCGTCATGAAGTCGGCACCGGGCGGTACGTTGAACATGGTGCAAGGCCAGGCCCAGTAGCCGCTGAAGCTGGGGTCCTTGACCGAGGGGTCGATCTTGAAAGATTTTTCGGAGGATCTGGCAAGACCAAACTGCAGTGTCCAGTTGCCCTGCAGGGTATGCGTGTATTTGTCTACCTGTACCGAGTCGGCAAAGCCCGGGTGGGCTGGCGCACAGTGGTAACACTCCAGATAGTTGTCGACGATGATTTTCCAGTTGGCTGGCGTGGCAGTCACAAAGCGTGCAGCCAGATGCAGCTGGTCGATCACCGGACATGCCGCGCGCAAGCTCTCGGCCAGACCGGGTAGTTGCGCCTCCACCGGGCCGGCAGCCAGATTCATATTGATGAACACAAAGCCGGCATACTCCTCCACCTTGAGCGCCGACAGGCTTGCCTTGTCCGGGTCGAAATCGACCACGTTTTCACAATTGCGGGCATGCCCCAGCTGGCCGTCCAGCTTGAAGGTCCAGGCATGGTAGGGACAGGTAATCACGTTCTTGGCGCGACCACTGCCTTGCAGCAGCTGGTGACCACGATGGGGGCAGACATTGTAAAAGCTGCGCAATACGCCATCCCGGCCACGCACCACAATGATGCTTTCACCGGCAACATCACGCGTGATGTAGTCGTTGGATTCGGCCAGTTCACTGCCATGCGCTACGCAAATCCAGCTATGGGCGAAAATCTTCTCCTTCTCAAACTGATAGACCCTATCCGAGGTGTAATACTCGGCCGGCAAGGTCCAGGCACGCTCGTGATCGGCACAGAAATCCGGGCTCAATCTGGTGTAGTCATTCATGGGGTTCTCCTCTGCTTGGGGTCGTCACAGGGCTGCGAATGCCTGCCCTTTTCTTGTTCGGTCATGCCTGACGAATAAGGATGGCAAGGCCGGGGGAAAATCGCGCAGCGCCACATACCATGCCGGTGCGCAACAGATGTCATGTCTGGCCAGCCAACATGCGACAAATGGCCGCGACCAGCGCACGGTACATGCGGGCTGTCTCCATGCCCTGCGGCCAAAAGCGCAGGCATCCATGCAGCAACCCACGACCGACATGGCATTCAGCTGCAACGCCATTCGCCTGCAGGCGCTGGGCATAGCACAGGCCATCGTCACGAAGCGGGTCGTACTCCGCCACTGCGACAAAGGCCGGCGGCAAACCTTGCAGATTGGCCGCCACCAACGGTGCCAGGCGCTCATCGGCATGCATGGCCGGATCCGGCGCGTACTGCGCAAGGTAATAGGCCATGTCCTTGCGACTGAGCAGCGGGGCATCGGCATGTTCGCTGGCCGCTGGCTCTGTCGGTACTGCCGCCAGTGCGGGGTAGATCAGCGCCTGCCCGCACAAAGGTGGGCCTGGCTTGCCACGTGCAGCCAGGCAGAGTGCGGCAGCCAGATTGCCACCCGCGCTGTCACCGGCGACCACGACACGGGCGGGGTTGATACCCAGTGTCAGGCCAGCCATGCGCAGCATGTCCCACACCGCCAGGCAATCCTCGAAAGCGGCAGGAAAGACATGCTCCGGAGCCAGGCGGTAATCGACCACCAGTACGGCTGCAGCACATTCCTGCGCCAGCGGTGCCGCGATAAAGGCATGTGAATCCAGACCACCCAGCATCCAGCCGCCACCATGCAAATACAGTACACAGGGCCAACCGGCTGGCGGCATGGCCGCAGCTGGGCGGTACAAGCGCAGCGGGATATGTCGTCCGGCCACCGGCAGAACATGGTCCTCAAGCTGCAGCCCATCCGGCAGCGGCGGGGTGAAGTAACGACACAGGGCATCGTAGGCCACACGCATTTCGGACAGGCTGTCATCAGCGGGTAGAAACAAGGCGCTCTGATTGACAAAAGACTGCATTTCCGCAGAAAGCTGATAAGCACTCGCCATGGCCGAACTCATGAGCTGGACTGGTTGCTGGTCACCACCGCGGGCGGCTGCTCGCCAACCTGATGTGCAGGAACATCGCCATAATCTTCACGCAGCCACTTGAGCAGGCCGTACACCATGACCAGGGTGATCAGGGCAAAGGGAATGGCCGTCACAATCACCGTGGTCTTCATGGTATTGAGTGGTGCCTTGGCAAAAATCATCGCCAGCGGCACCAGCGTCAGCATCACGCACCAGAACAGGCGATCGGCAGGAGAGGGGTCTTCACCTTCGGCCAGATTGCGGGTGCAGGTAGCCGATACCGCATAGCCCACGGCATCCATGTGAGCGGCCAGAAATATCGCCATGACCGCCAGGAAAAATGCGATGACCCAACGCCCGGCCGGCAGCAAATCCAGCAACTGGCCAATCGCCACCTCACCGCCCTGCTCGCTCAGCACTTGCGGCACATTGATCAGACCGCTGATAAAACTGTGCACGCTGTAGCTTTCCAGTACGCCGTAGACACACCAGATGCCGGCACAGCCTCCTACCACCATGGCCACCAGCACTTCACGGATGGTGCGGCCACGCGAAATACGGGTGACAAACAGTGCCACCCCTGGGGCATAGGAAATCCACCATAGCCAGTAGAACACCGTCCATTCGCGAGTGAACTTGCCATCGCCCATCGGATCGGTGAACAGACTCATGTCGACAAAGCTGCTCAACATCAGTCCCAGGCTGGATAGCGCATTGCTGGTAATAAACTGCGTGGGGCCCAGCAAATAGATGTAGCCAGCCAGCACCACCACACCCCAGCACACCATCTGGCTCAGACGCTTCATGCCGCCATCCATGCCCACCCAGGAAGACAAGGTAAACAGCACGGATACCGCCAGAATGATGATCAGCTGCGTGGTGAAGCTATCGGGAATGCCTGTCAGGATCGACAGCAATCGGGCAAAGGTAATGGCCGTAAGCACCAGCGAGATAGTCAGTGCCCCGAACATGCACAGCATGAACAGCAGATCCACCAATCGCCCCAAGGCTCCATCAGGCTTGCGGCCGGTGATGGCACCGATAATCGCCGCCAGACTCAGACCCTTGTTCTTGCGTACGTGAAAGTGATAGCACATGGCCACCGCCCCCAGCGCATACATGGCCCAGGCGCTCAGGCCGGAATGAAAGAACGAGTAGGCCACACTGTATTTCAGTGCCTGCGGCGAGGATGGCGGCAAATTGAGACCTGGCGTCTGGTAGTAATACGCCCAGTCCAGAAAACCCCAATACAGCGTGGACGAGCCCAGCCCGGACATGATGAACATGAAAATCCATGTTGACGTTGAGTAGTCCGGCCCGCCCTCCCCCAGCCGAATCTGACCGTACTTGCTCAGGCCCAGCCAGATGACAAACAACACGGCAAAAAAGGCAAACAACAAAATGGGCGAGGCAAATACTGTGGTACACCAGTACATCAGCTGGTTGGCCATCGCGACCGATGCCTTGGGCATCGCGATCATGACAAAGACCAGCGCAAACACAATCAACAGGCTGACCACTGCCAGCGGAATATCACGCCGGCCTTGCTTGGAGGTTTGCATGTTTTCTCCTTGTATCCTTGGCCCAGCAGCTGCCGGGGAATAGCTGCTGGCAGCCGCCGCAATGTAGCGGACCGGTCTGCCAGCAGTCTCTGGACTAAGCCGTCACCGCCAACGGCGCATGTGCGACCACCGCCGCAATGGCTTGGCCCAGCTCGGTGGTCGTGGCCTTGCCGCCAAGATCGGCGGTCAGCGGCCCGGTAAGCAGTACAGACTCGATGGCCTGCATGATGGCATCGTGCGCAGCGCGACAAGGCCCCTGGCTGTGGCCAAGAAAATCCAGCATCAGTGCGCCAGACCAGATCATGGCAATGGGGTTGGCGATGTTTTTGCCGAAAATGTCCGGGGCGGAACCATGCACCGGTTCAAACAGGGAGGGGAAACGACGCTCGGGGTTGAGATTGGCCGACGCCGCCAGGCCAATGGTGCCGGTGCAAGCCGGGCCCAGGTCGGAAAGGATGTCGCCAAACAGATTGGACGCCACCACCACATCGAAACGGTCCGGCTGCAATACAAAGCGTGCCGCCAGAATATCCACATGCTGCCGTTCCCATTGCACGTCCGGGTAGTGCTGTGCCACCGCGGCCACGCGCTCATCCCAATACGGCATGCTCACGGCGATTCCATTGGACTTGGTCGCAGCAGTCAGCTTTTTGCGTGGCCGGCTTTGTGCCAGGGTAAAAGCGTGATGCAGGATGCGATCGACACCATGGCGGGTAAAGATCGATTGCTGCAGCACCAGCTCGCGCTCTGTCCCTTCGAACATGCGGCCACCAACAGCCGAGTACTCACCCTCGGTATTCTCCCGCACCACCAGAAAATCGATATCACCCGGCTGGCGATTGGCCAGCGGGCAGGAAACGCCAGGCAGCAAACGCACGGGCCGCAGATTGACGTATTGGTCGAACTCGCGGCGGAACTTCAACAGCGAGCCCCACAGCGACACATGATCGGCCACTTTGTCCGGCATGCCGACAGCCCCGAAATAGATGGCATCAAAACCCTGCAGGGTGTCGAACCAGTTGTCCGGCATCATCTGGCCGTGCTGCAGGTAGTAGTCACAGCTGGCCCAGTCAAACCGGGTAACCGACAAATCGATATCAAAGCGCCTGGCAGCCGCCTCCAGCACCCGCAAGCCTTCCGGTAGCACTTCCTGCCCGATGCCATCGCCCGCGATGGCCGCAATCCTGTAAGCCCGCATCCTGCCCTCCTCTGTTCTTTCGTCATAATGACCTTGTACTTCGAGGCCTAGCATGGCGGAAAACAAAGCCCGGATAATGGGCTGGTCCGTGCATACAGAAGACACGAAACATGAAGGATCTGCTGCAGCTCGAAGATTTGCGGGTATTTTGCCTGGTCGTCCGCAAGGGAGGATTTGCCGTGGCCGCCGAAGCCATGGCGGCATCCCCGGCCTATGTCAGCAAACGTATTCGTGTACTGGAGCAATACCTGGGCTGTCGCCTGCTGGACCGCACCACCCGGCGCATTGCCATGACCGAGCGCGGAGAGCGCATCTACGCCTGGGCAGGAAAAATACTGCAGGATGTGGAACAAATGAGCGTGGAGATCGGTACCGCACGCGAACAAGCACGCGGCATCATCCGCATCAGCAGCAGCTTTGGCTTTGGCAGGGTGCATCTGGCACCGGTACTGGGCAAACTGGCACAGCATTACCCGGAACTGAGCATCCGCTTCGAGGTAGCCGACTGTCTGGTTGACCTGGCACAAGAGGGAATCGACCTGGATATCCGGGTGGGAAACGAGATTGCCCCACAGCTGCTGGCGCGCAAGCTGGCAGATAACCGGCGCATCCTGTGCGCCTCACCGGCCTATCTGGCACAACATGGTTCTCCTGCCACGCTCAATGCCCTCAGCCAGCACAATTGCCTGGTCATCAAGGAAAGAGATCACCCTTTCGGGGTGTGGCGTCTGGCCGGCCCCCAGGGAGAGTGCAGCATCCGGGTGCAGGGGGCGCTGGCCGCCAACCATGGCGAGGTGGTGCACCAGTGGGCCTTGCAGGGCCATGGCATCATGCTGCGTTCGCTATGGGATGTGGCGCGCGAACTGGAGAAAGGGGAACTGGTACAGGTTCTGCCAGACTACTACCTGCCGGCAGATATCTGGGCGGTGTATCCGGAAAAGCTGGCCAATTCGGCCAAACTGCGTGTCTGTGTGGAATTCATCCAGCAATATTTCCGGCACGGCGGGCTGGCGTAATGCTCGCCAGCACCGCCATCGCAAAGCATGAAACAACTTATTTTGGCTTGCGCAAACTGGCCGGGGTATGGCCGGCCGGGCTGTCTGGCCCATCTTCGTCGTCATCATCATCAGCCGCATAGGGCTGCGGCTTGACGCCGGGCAGGTCGACTGGTGGCGGGGCCTTGGACAGTCTGGCCAGCGAACCGATGGTGGACATCACCAGCGCGACGATGACAAACAGCCAGAACCAGGTGGAGTGCAGAAAATCCATGGCCTACTCCTCTTTCAGGACAATGCGCCGCCCAGGATTGCAAGGCGGCGCAGTGCGGGTCATCAGCCGCGACGCAGCAGGCGCGCCGCATCCAGCGCAAAGTAGGTCAGGATGCCGTCGGCACCGGCGCGCTTGAAGGCCATCAGGCTTTCCATCATGCACTTTTCTTCGTTCAGCCAGCCATTCTGGAAGGCGGCCTTGAGCATGGCGTACTCACCGGACACCTGATAGGCATAGGTCGGCACGCGGAAGGTGTCTTTCACCCGGCGAATCACATCCAGATAAGGCATGCCCGGCTTGATCATGACCATGTCGGCGCCCTCTTCCAGATCCATTGCCACTTCCTGGATGGCTTCATCCAGATTGGCCGGGTCCATCTGATAGTTGTATTTGTCAGCCTTGCCCAGATTGCCGGCCGAACCAACCGCATCACGGAAGGGGCCATAAAAGGCAGAAGCGTACTTGGCCGAATAAGCCAGAATCTTGGTATGAATGAAGCCCGCCTCTTCGAAAGCATCGCGCAGCGCACCGATACGGCCATCCATCATGTCGGACGGGCCGAACACATCCACGCCGGCTTCGGCATGGCACAGACCCTGGCGAATCAGCACTTCGGTGGTTTCGTCATTCAGCACATAGCCGCTGTCATCGATCAGGCCGTCCTGGCCATGCACGGTATACGGGTCCAGTGCGCCATCGGTCATCACGCCCAGTTCGGGAAAGCGCTGCTTGAGTGCACGCACCACGGTAGGCACCAGACCGTCCGGGTTATAGGCTTCCTGCGCGGCATTGTCCTTGCCGGTTTCAATCACCGGAAACAGCGACAGCATGGGAATACCCAGCTCCAGGGCTTGTTCGGCGGTATACAGCAATTTGTCCAGGCTCTGGCGCACCACGCCCGGCATGGAGGCGACTTCCTGCTCGCGATTCTCACCTTCCAGCACAAACACCGGATAGATCAGGTCATTGGTGGTCAATACGTTCTCGCGCATCAGGCGGCGGGAAAAATCATCCTTGCGCATGCGGCGCATGCGCGTGGCAGGGAAATAGCGGTTGGCAAAAATCATGGGGTTTCCATCACAGGTGACAATAGCAATGCTGGGAATTGTACGCCTGTTGCTGCCGGCTGGCAGTGTCATTCCCCTTGCTGGCCGGCGAGCGGCAGCATGCCCTGCAACAAGCGCGTGCGAGCGGCTGCAGCCGGCGGCAACACCACGCCAATGCATCAGTAAAAATCATACCTAGCATTCTTGCAGCTCATAGCAATTGACGATAAGTGTTGTGTAAAAACAGCATTTTTATCAGACAAAACGTCTAATTTACCAAAATGCAACAGTTGAAATACTTAGAAAAACGATCGTTTACACGGAAAAACTACAATAAAAAACAATATTCAGCACATGGGGATTGAACTTTACAAAAACCATAACTTTTTGTTTTTAAATAAATATATCGAATTAATTACAAAAAAATCATCGACACTCATACCTGGAAAAAGCTTTTTCCCATGGCAATTTGTTAATAAATGTTCATTGACGGTTACAAACGTGTTTCGCACACTCAGCCCGGTTGGTGAAATCAAGTTTTTACATGGCTTGCTTTACACCGCGCCCAGCCTGCCAACAGATCAGGCAGGCCTAGAAAAAACTACTAAAGGATTTAGAGGAATGAAAAAACTCGTACTCGTTGCTGCCATCGCAGCAGCCATGCCGGTGCTGGCCCAAGCCGACGTCACCATCTACGGCTCCATCCGTGCTGGCCTCGACAGCATGAAAAGCAGCGACACCAACTTCAAATCGAACACCGGTGTTGACGACTTTGCCAGCCGTATCGGCTTCAAGGGTAGCGAAGATCTGGGCAATGGCCTGAAAGCCATCTGGCAAGTGGAAACCGGTATGAACGTGGATGGCGTAACCACCAGCGGCACCGGTGCAGGCACCTTCGCCAACCGTACCAGCTTTGTCGGCGTAGAAGGCAACTTCGGTAAGGTTCGTCTGGGTTACCTCGATGATGTACTGGGCGAAACCGAGTCCACCGACAACCTGTATGGCCCGCGTCGCGACAACACTGGCATGGCATTCCCGCTGTATGAAGGCAGCGACGTATTTGGTGCCTACGGCGATAGCCGCGTCAAGAATGGCGTACGCTACGACAGCCCGGACCTGAACGGCTTCAATGCCATGGTTCACCTGGGTTCCGGTGAAGCACAGGCTGCTGGCGGCAAGAAAACCGGCAACACCCTGGGTACCCGTCTGGCCTACTCCAACGCCGGCTTCTTCGGTGCCTACGCCTACATGGCCAAGTACAATACCGTCGCCGATCACAACAGCGGTGTACATCGTGTTGAATTCGGTTACGACGCCAACAACCTCTACCTGGCTGCCACCTTGCAGAAAGCCACCCTGTGGGGCGATGCCTGGGCCAAGAACACCGATGGCAGCTATGCCGTTTCCGGTATTGCTGGCACTACCGTTGCCAATACTGGCGCCAACAAGCTGAGCAGCCGCTCCTGGGCCATCAATGCTGCCTACACCATTGGCGCATTCAAGCCGTCCATCGTCTACTCCAAGCGCAGCAGCGTGAAGGTTGACGGTCAGTCGCAAGACTGGGGTGCCACGCAATGGGCCGCCGCAGTGGACTACAGCCTGAGCAAGCGCACCATGCTGCAAGCCGGCTACGGCCAAGTGAAGGAAGACAAGGGTGCACAGGCTGCACTGGGTTGGGCACAGGACAAGGCATCCATTACCTGGGTGATGCTGAAGCACAACTTCTAAGCCGGCTGCCTGGCTGGTTCCTTTGAAAAAGTCATTTGCCACCGCCTTGCCGCGGTGGCTTTTTTCATTCTGCCGCCATCAACACGCGTGAAAAACAAAACCCCCGGCGGACCGGGGGTTGATCGACGACCTGCAAGCAGGCACAAGCCCTGTATTGCGGCTTATTCGAAGAAATCGCGCAGCTTGTCCATGAAGGACTTGGAACGCGGATTATGCATGGCAACGTCGCCCTGGCTGATGGCTTCGAATTCACGCAGCAGCTCGCGCTGACGCTCGGTCAGCTTGACCGGAGTTTCCACCACTACATGACAATGCAGATCGCCATAGTCGGTGCCGCGCACTGCCTTCACGCCCTTGCCGCGCAGGCGATACACCCGGCCGCTCTGGGTTTCTGCGGCGATCTTCACCTTGGCCATGCCGTCCAGCGTGGGAATTTCCACCTCGCCGCCCAGCGCAGCCGTGGCAAAGGAAATCGGCATTTCGCAATGCAGGTCCATGCCGTCACGCTGGAACACCGCGTGCTGCTTGATATGGGTCACCACATACAGGTCGCCGGATGGGCCGCCATTCTGCCCTGGCTCACCTTCGCCGGACAGGCGGATGCGGTCGCCCTCGTCCACCCCGGCCGGAATCTTCACGTTCAGCGTCTTGTTGGTCTTTTTCTGACCGGCACCATGGCAGCTGGTGCAAGGATCGCTGATCTGCTTGCCGGTACCGTGGCAGGTCGGGCAGGTTTGCTGGATGGAGAAGAAGCCCTGGCTCATGCGCACCTGACCATGGCCACCGCAGGTGGAGCAGGTCTTGGGCTGGGTGCCTGGCTTGGCACCGGTGCCATGGCAGACATCGCAATCTTCATGCGAGGGAATGCGAATCTGCTTTTCGCAGCCACGCGCCGCTTCTTCCAGTGCAATATCCAGGTTGTAGCGCAGGTCGGCACCGCGATAGACATTGGAACGACCACCACCGCCAGCACCGCCCCGGCCACCGCCGAAGATGTCGCTGAAGATGTCGGCGAAATCGCCAAAGCCACCAAAACCGGCACCACCGCCGCCGCCACCGGCTTGCGGGTCTACCCCGGCATGGCCGAACTGGTCGTAGGCACTGCGCTTCTGGCTGTCAGAGAGGATTTCATAGGCCTCTTTGACTTCCTTGAATTTTTCTTCGGCTTCCTTGCTGTCCGGATTACGGTCCGGGTGATATTTCATCGCCAGCTTGCGGTATGCCTTTTTGATGTCGTCCTCGGAAGCATCGCGATTGATGCCGAGCACATCATAAAAATCTCTTTTGGACATGGTGTTTCACTCTCTGGCCGCGACCAGCCGGTCCGGCAGGCAATGATCTTCTTGATACGGCAAAGGCACAGAGGCCGGTGGAGAGCCCTCCGCCATTCCCTGTGCCTCGTTCAGTCAGCAAGCGGATGCTTACTTCTTGTCTTTCACTTCTTCGAACTCGGCATCCACCACATCGCCTTCGTCCTTGGCCTTGCCGGCATCGGCCGCACCCTGACCTGCTTCAGCCTGCTGCGCCTGGGCATACATGATTTCGCCCAGCTTCTGGCTGGCCTTGGCCAATTCTTCGGTCTTGGCTTCGATGACCGCCTTGTCTTCGCTCTTCACCACTTCTTCAGCGGCCTTGACGGCGTCTTCGATCTTGGCCTTTTCGGCGGCATCGATCTTGTCGCCATGCTCAGCCAGCGACTTCTTCACGCTGTGGATCAGACCTTCGGCCTGGTTACGGGCAGTCACCAGCTCGTGCAGCTTCTTGTCTTCCTCGGCATTGGCTTCGGCATCCTTCACCATGCGCTGGATTTCATCTTCCGACAGACCGGAAGACGCCTGGATGGTGATGTTGGCCTGCTTGCCGCTGGCCTTGTCCTTGGCGGACACATGCAGGATACCGTTGGCATCGATGTTGAATTCCACTTCGATCTGCGGAATGCCACGCGGTGCAGGCGGAATATCACCCAGATTGAACTGACCCAGGCTCTTGTTGGCGGCCGCCTTTTCACGCTCGCCTTGCAGTACGTGGATGGTCACCGCAGTCTGGTTGTCATCAGCCGTCGAGAAGGTTTGCGAAGCCTTGGTCGGGATGGTGGTGTTCTTCTGGATCAGCTTGGTCATCACACCGCCCAGGGTTTCGATACCCAGCGACAGCGGGGTTACGTCCAGCAGCAGCACGTCTTTACGCTCGCCGGACAGTACCGAACCCTGAATCGCAGCACCTACAGCCACGGCTTCGTCCGGGTTCACGTCCTTGCGCGGTTCCTTGCCGAAGAATTCCTTCACCGCTTCCTGTACCTTGGGCATGCGGGACTGACCGCCGACCAGGATCACGTCGGTGATGTCGGACAGCGATACACCGGCGTCCTTCAGGGCAACACGGCACGGCTCGATGGAACGGGTGATCAGGTCGTCAACCAGGCTTTCGAACTTGGCGCGGGTAATCTTCATCGCCAGGTGCTTCGGACCGGTAGCATCCATGGTGATGTACGGCAGGTTCACTTCGGTCTGGGTAGCGCTGGACAACTCGATCTTGGCCTTTTCAGCAGCTTCCTTCAGACGTTGCAGGGCCATTACGTCGTTCTTCAGGTTCACGCCCTGTTCGCGCTGGAACTCGGTCACGATGTAATCGATGATGCGCTGGTCGAAGTCTTCACCGCCCAGGAAGGTGTCACCGTTGGTGGACAGCACTTCGAACTGGTGCTCGCCGTCTACGTCGGCGATTTCAATGATGGAGACGTCGAAAGTACCACCACCCAGGTCATAAACGGCAATCTTGCGGTCGCCTTCCTGCTTGGCCAGGCCAAACGCCAGGGCGGCAGCTGTCGGTTCATTGATGATGCGCTTCACTTCCAGACCAGCAATGCGGCCGGCATCCTTGGTAGCCTGACGCTGGCTGTCGTTAAAGTAGGCCGGAACGGTAATCACCGCTTCGGTCACTTCTTCGCCCAGGTAGTCTTCGGCAGCCTTTTTCATCTTGCGCAGCACTTCTGCGGAGATTTGCGGCGGAGCCAGTTCCTGGTCGCGTACCTTGACCCAGGCATCGCCATTGGGAGCCTTCATGATCTGGAAAGGCATCAGGTCGATGTCTTTTTGTACTTCCTTGTCTTCGAAGCGGCGGCCAATCAGGCGCTTGGCTGCGTAGAGGGTGTTTTTCGGGTTGGTCACAGCCTGACGCTTGGCCGGTGCGCCAACCAGGATTTCGCCATCTTCCATATAAGCAATGATGGACGGGGTGGTGCGTGCGCCTTCGGCGTTTTCAATCACCTTGGGGTTACCACCCTCAACGACGGCTACGCAGGAGTTAGTGGTGCCCAGGTCGATACCAATGATTTTGCCCATATTCAGTATTCCTTTATCTCAATTCGTTGCGACTGCGGCCGAAAGCTGATAGCCGTGGCCTGTTGTCTTCATAGGTATTGGCTATGCTGTCTTTTTCAAGTGGCTGCCAAGAACCTTTTTATGATTTTCGGGTCAGGCACGCGCCTTGGCCACGATCACCATGGCCGGACGCAGCGTGCGCTCAGCCAGCTGATAACCTTTCTGTAGCACCCGTAACACCGTATTGGCTTCGGCATCGGACTCTTCCGCGCTCATGGCCTGATGCTGGTGCGGGTCAAGCTTGTCGCCCACAGCCGGGGAAATTTCCTTGATCTGCGCCTTGTCAAAGGCGGCCACCAGTTGTTTCAGCGTCATGTCCACACCCATTTTCAGGGTGTCGATCTGACCGCTCTTGTCCAGCAGGGCCATTTCCAGGTAGTCCTTTACCGGTACCAGCTCCTGGGCAAACTTGTTGATGGCGTACTTCTGGGTGTTAAGCAGCTCTTCAGCATTGCGACGACGCTGGTTTTCCTGATCTGCACGACTGCGCAGCAACTGATCCTGCAGTTCGGCAACCTGTGCCTCCAGTGCGGCGATGCGCTGTTCGGCGGTTTGCTCGACAGTCTGTTCGCTGGCTGCAGCGTTGATGGTTTCGTCGACCGCGGCTTCGTTGGTCGCGTTGTTCTGGTTTTCCTGCATGGCAAGACCTCAAGTGAATCAGCTTTTAACGATGTCCTGATGCCAGATAAGGTCTCTCTACGGGAATTCAAGTCCCAGGTCTTGCCAAGGGTTCACAACCGCTGTGACCAGCGCTCACCTCGCGGTGCGTTTTCTGACTTTTCTTTTCGCAACTGCAACAAAAACTGGGCGATCAATTATTCATTTTTCGCCACAATTGTTACCTTCTGAACATCGTGGTTTTTTCGGTGTTGCACCGCACACAAGCTATTTTTTTTGTGCTTATAATGGGCCACACACGCTGAATGACCCACCAAGCAAAGCCGTTATCCGCGGGCTTTTGGTGGTCAGAACGGGCAACAGGCAAAAACCGTTGTCAACAAAATCACTCCGGAAAAACCGGAATGTCATTTGGCCAGAGGATTGCCGGAATTCACCGGTCTGCAGAGAAAACTATTCGAGAAGGGTTTGAACATGACTACTCGCGAACAACGTATCGCCGCCATTCAACATGACTGGGACACCAACCCGCGCTGGAAGGGTATCAAGCGTGGTTACACCGCCGCCGACGTAGAGCGTCTGCGTGGTTCGGTGCAAGTGGAACACACCCTGGCCCGCCAAGGCGCCGAGAAACTGTGGAACCTGGTCAACAACGAACCCTACATCAACTGTCTGGGCGCACTGACCGGTGGTCAGGCCATGCAGCAGGTCAAGGCTGGCATCAAGGCCATCTATCTGTCGGGCTGGCAGGTCGCTGCTGACAACAACGAATACTCCGCCATGTACCCGGACCAGTCCTTGTATCCGGTGGACTCGGTGCCGAAGGTGGTAGAGCGCATCAACAACGCGTTCAGCCGCGCCGACGAAATCCAGCACTCCAAGGGTGTTGAAAAGGGTGCCGCCGGTTTTGTTGACTACTACGCTCCCATCGTGGCCGACGCCGAAGCCGGTTTCGGTGGCGTACTGAACGCCTACGAACTGATGAAGGCCATGATCCGCGCTGGCGCGGGTGGCGTTCACTTTGAAGACCAACTGGCCTCGGTGAAGAAATGTGGCCACATGGGCGGCAAGGTACTGGTACCGACCCAGGAAGCCATCCAGAAGCTGATCGCTGCCCGTATGGCTGCCGACGTTTACGGCGTGCCCACCCTGGTGATTGCCCGTACCGATGCTGAAGCTGCTGATCTGATCACCAGCGACTACGATGCCAACGACAAGCCCTTCCTGACCGGCGAGCGCACTGCCGAAGGCTTCTACAAGACCAAGAAGGGTCTGGAACAAGCCATCAGCCGCGCCGTCGCCTACGCTGACTACGCCGACCTGGTATGGTGCGAAACCGGCACGCCGGATCTGGAATTTGCGCGCAAGTTTGCCGAAGCGGTACACGCCAAGCATCCGGGCAAGCTGCTGGCCTACAACTGCTCGCCGTCCTTCAACTGGAAAAAGAACCTGGACGATGCCACCATCGCCAAGTTCCAGCGCGAACTGGGTGCCATGGGCTACAAATACCAGTTCATCACTTTGGCTGGTATCCACAGCATGTGGTACAACATGTACGACCTGGCACAAGACTATGTTGCACGCGGCATGTCGGCCTACGTCGAGAAGGTACAAGAGCCGGAATTCGCAGCACGCGACCGTGGCTACACCTTCGTATCGCACCAGCAGGAAGTGGGCACCGGCTACTTCGACGATGTCACCACTGTGATCCAGGGCGGCCAGTCCAGCGTGACCGCGCTGACCGGCTCCACCGAAGAAGAGCAGTTCCACTAAGCGCCAACGAGGGCTGCCTGTCAGCCCTTGTTAGCACGCCCGCCGGCACCCTGCCTGCGGGCGTTTTGCATTTTGGCCGCTGTTTATTAAATCTGGCTAAACAATCAATTCATCCAGAATGACTGGTCCTGACACGAACAATCACTATACTGGACGCTGCTATTGCTTTCGGCGCGCCATTCACGGCACGCCCTTCCCGATTCATCTCCAGCAAAGGTATTCCCCATGACCAAGGTTGTCGTTGTCTATCACTCCGGCTACGGCCATACCCAACGTGTTGCCCAGCAAGTGGCAGCAGGTGCCAATGCAGAACTCATCGCCATTGATGCCGAAGGCAATGTGCCGGATAGCGCCTGGGATACCCTGGCGGCGGCTGACGCCATCATCTTTGGCTCCCCCACCTATATGGGCAGCCCGAGCTGGCAGTTCAAGAAATTTGCCGATGCCAGCTCCAAGGCCTGGTTTACCCGTGCCTGGCAGGACAAGGTGTTTGGCGGCTTCACCAATAGCGCCAGCCTGAACGGCGACAAGCAGGTTGCGCTGATCAACCTGCAAACCCTGGCCTCGCAACACGGTGGCATCTGGGTCAGCCTGGGCCTGCTGCCGAGCAACAGCAAGGCAGCCGCCCGTACCGATGTCAACAATCTGGGCGGCTCGGTCGGCCTGCTGGTGCAGTCCCCGTCGGATGCCAGCGTGGATGAAATCCCGCAAGGCGATCTGGACACCGCCAAACAATACGGTGAACGCGTAGCCGCCATCGCCGCCAAGCTACGCGGCTGATTCAGCTCGCTGCAGATGCAAAAAAAGCCACCTTGCAAGGTGGCTTTTCTTTGGCAAGCGCCGGTCAGGCTTGCTTGTGCAGGTGTGAATTCTTGCGCGAATAACCGAAGTACACCACCAGACCAATCACCAGCCATACCACGAAACACAGCCAGGTGAGTGCGGACAGCTGGGTCATCAGGAAGACACAGAAGATCACCGCCAGCGCCGGCACATAGGGCACGCCCGGGCACAGGAACTTGCGCGGCAGGTTGGGTTCGGTCTTGCGCAGCTTGATGATGGCAATGGCAATCAGCGAGAAGGCAGCCAGGGTACCGATGTTCACCAGCTCGGCCAGAGTGTGCAGCGGGATGAAGCCGGCAATCAGCGCGATGATGGTGCCGATCAGCCAGGTGGCCTTGTACGGCGTGCCGTATTTCGGGTTCACCTCGGAGAAAATCTTCGGCAGCAGGCCGTCGCGGCTCATGGCGAACAGGATGCGGGTCTGACCATAGGTCATCACCAGAATCACCGTCAGCATGCCCAGAATGGCACCCAGATCGACAAAGCCGGCAAACCAGTCCAGCTTGGCCACTTGCAACGCCAGCGATACCGGATGATCGATACCGGCAAATTGGGCATAAGGCACGATGCCGGTCATGATGGCCGACACGATGACGTACAGGATGGAACAGATGGCCAGCGACCAGATCACGCCCTTGGGAATGTCACGCGCCGGGTCTTTCACTTCTTCGGCCGCACAGGTCACTGCGTCAAAACCCAGGAAGCTGAAGAACACGATGGCCGCGCCGTGGAACACGCCGTTCATGCCATAAGGCAGGGCCGGGCTCCAGTTGACCGGCTTGACGTGCCAGATGCCAATGGCGATGAACACCAGTACCACGGCCACCTTGATCAGTACCACGATATTGTTGACGCGCTTGGACTCCTTGATGCCAAAGGCCAGCAAGGCAGTAATCAGCATGGCGATGGTAAAGGCCGGCAGATTGAACAGCGTCTCCTTGCCCGGCACCGCTCCGGCAGCAGCCGTCAGCGCCACCGGCAGATGAATGCCGAAACCGCCCAGCAGGCTCTGGAAGTAACCGGACCAGCCGACGGATACCGCCGAGGAGGCCAACAGGTATTCCAGCATCAGATCCCAGCCGATGATCCAGGCGACCAGTTCACCCAGCGTGGCATAGGCATACGTGTAGGTGGAGCCGGAAATCGGCAGCATGGCGGCAAATTCGGCATAGCACAGCGCGGCAAAACCGCAGGCCATGGCACCGATGATGAAGGACAAGACCAGACCCGGGCCGGCGACGGTGGCGCCGGTACCGGTCAGCACGAAAATACCGGTGCCGATGATGGCGCCGATCCCCAGCATGGTCAGGTCGAAAGCCGTCAGCTCCTTGCGAAGCCCTTTGGCGGTCTGGGCAAATTCCAGCATGCCCTGAACGCTCTTCTTGCGCATCAAACTCATGTTCAGACTATCCTGTGTGCACCGCTTCCCCTTGCCATGTTTGGGCGACGGGGTAGCCAGCGTTGATGATCATACTCAGCCCTTCCGCGGCTGCCCCGTCTGTTGCCGGTTCGTGACCGACACCTCCACGCAGGGCACTGCAGCGGAAAACGCGCGATCTTACAGGAAGGGGGGAACAGTTCAAGCCATAAAATCGGACAAAGTGTATCCATTATCCATTCCACGGCCGTTCTGGCAGCAGGATTTGCCTCAAAGCCGTCATAAGCCTGCAAGACCAGGCAGTTAATAGCGCTAGACAGCCAACAATCCGGTAGAAATTGCCATAAAAACGCAATGCCATGCCTATTTGACAGCAGTTTGCCCGACTGCAAGCCTGGCTCTCCCTGATTCAACAAAATGCGACAAGGCACCATGACATCGGTCTGAATGACCGGCAGGTCGGGACTATCGCCATGGCCGAGCAAGCGCGACCATTACCGGCGAAACAAGGGCGATTGCACACCGTGGGCAGCGTCGCGCTGGCTCATTAATCCCAATAGCCCGGTGCGGTGTAAATCTGCCGCAAATGCTCGATGAAATGCCGTACTCGCGCCGGCAGAAAGCGCCGCTGCGGCACCACGGCATACACCGGATAGTCTGGTGCGGCAAACTGGTCGAGCACCGTGACCAGCCGCCCTTCCGACACATCGTCCTTCACCTCCCACAACGAGCGCCAGGCCAGGCCCAGACCCTGCAAGGCCCAGTCATGCAGCACTGCGCCGTCATTGCACTCCTGGCGCCCGGCTACGCGCAGATTGATCAGCTCGCCATCGCGCTCGAAACTCCAGCCGCGGCTCTGGCTTTCGCCCAAGGACAAACAGTTGTGGCTGGCCAGCTCTTCCAGCGTACGCGGAATGCCATGGCGCGACAGATAGGCGGGCGAGGCCACCACCACACGGCGGTTTTCTGCCAGCCGCATCGCCACCAGCGAGGAGTCGGCCAGATCGGAAATACGGATGGCGCAGTCGATGCGTTCGCGCTGCAAATCGATCAGGCGGTCGGACAAATCCAGCGTGACCCGGATATCCGGCTGCGCCAGCTGGAAGGCCGCAATATGCGGCGCCACATGACGCCGGCCAAAACCGGCCGGAGCGGACACCCGCAAATGGCCGCGCGCCCGGCCACTGCCAGAGGCAACCGCCGCCTCGGCCTCGGACAGCTCGGACAGAATGCGCAAACAATCTTCAAAAAACGCCGCGCCCTCCTGCGTGAGGGTTACGCTGCGAGTGGTGCGCACCAGCAATTTCACCCCCAGCCGCTCCTCCAGCGCATCCAGCCTGCGCCCGATCATGGCCGGCACCACACCCTGCTGGCGTGCAGCTGCCGACAGGCTGCCATGATTCACCACCGCAACAAAGGTTTCCAGCTGCTTGAATTCACTCATTACATACTTAAAAGTAAAAGATGTTATGCCTATTTATGCATTTTTTTTTACTGTTTGGCTAGATACACTGACTGTCATCGCAATGCAGCATTTTGATCAATCAGGACGGCAAGTTCGCCGCCCACGGCAATTCAATCAGGAGCAAGCACATGGCTATCACCCTTCCGCAAGGCGTGGAAATCCTCGCCCCGCTGACCCCGGCGTTTGAAGAAATCCTCACCACCGAGGCGCTGGCCTTTGTCGCCAAACTGCACCGCCAGTTTGAAGCGCGCCGCCGCGAACTGATCGCCGCCCGCGTGGTACGCCAGGCCGAACTGGATGCCGGCAAGCTGCCTGACTTCCTGCCGGAAACCGCCGCCATCCGCGCCGGCGACTGGAAAATTGCCCCGCTGCCGCAGGATCTGCTGGACCGCCGCGTGGAAATCACCGGGCCGGTTGACCGCAAGATGATGATCAACGCGCTGAACTCCGGCGCCAAGAGCTTCATGGCCGACTTCGAGGACTCCAACTGTCCGAGCTGGGAAAACCAGATCAGCGGCCAGATCAATGTGCGCGATGCCTATCGCAAGACCATTTCCTTTGCCAATCCGGACGGCAAGCAATACCGCCTGAACGACAGCGTGGCCACGCTGATCCTGCGTCCGCGCGGCTGGCACCTGATGGAAAAGCACGTCACCGTAGATGGCGAGATTGTCTCGGGCTCACTGTTCGACTTTGCCCTGTCCTTCTTCCACAACATCGCCTATCTGCAAAGCGTGGGCAGTGCTACCTACTACTACCTGCCCAAGATGGAAGGCCATCTGGAAGCACGGCTGTGGAACGATGTATTCGTGTTTGCGCAAACGGAACTGGGCATCGCACAAGGCAGCATCAAGGCCACCGTGCTGATCGAAACCATTCTCGCGGCTTTCGAAATGGACGAAATCCTCTACGAACTGCGCGAACACAGCTCCGGCCTGAATGCCGGCCGCTGGGACTACATCTTCAGCTGCATCAAGAAGTTCAAGCAGAATCGCGACTTCTGCCTGGCCAACCGCGCACAGATCACCATGACTGTCCCCTTCATGCGTGCCTATGCCCTGCTGCTGCTCAAGACCTGCCACCAGCGCAACGCCCCGGCTATCGGCGGCATGGCGGCACTGATTCCGATCAAGAATGATCCGGTGGCCAATGAAAAAGCACTGGGCGGTGTGAAGGCCGACAAGGACCGCGATGCCACCGACGGCTACGATGGCGGCTGGGTGGCTCACCCGGGCCTGGTACCGATTGCCAACGAAGCCTTCACCCGTGTACTGGGCGATGCGCCCAACCAGATTGCCAAGCAGCGCCCGGATGTGAATGTGAGCGCGGCCGATCTGCTGAACTTCCAGCCGGAAGCGCCGATCACCGAGGCCGGCCTGTCGATGAACATCAATGTGGGCATCCAGTACCTGGGTTCCTGGATTTCCGGCAACGGCTGCGTGCCGATCCACAATCTGATGGAAGATGCCGCCACCGCAGAAATCTCCCGCTCGCAGATCTGGCAGTGGATTCGCAGCCCCAAAGGGGTGCTGGATGATGGCCGCAAGGTCACGGTAGAACTGTTCCGCGAACTGCAAGCGGCTGAAGTCGCCAAGCTGAAGGCCGAATATGGCAGCCGCTGGAGCAAGCAATACGAAGACGCGGCCGGCATGTTCGACCTGCTGACCACCTCGGACGACTTTGTCGAGTTCCTGACCCTGCCAGGCTACGACTACATCGATTAAACGATCGACCCTATAGCTGGCAATTTGCCAGCTTACACTCATGCGGCCCGTGATCCGGGCCGCTTTTTTTATGCCTGCCACCCGAATGGGCAACTTCCTGTCTCCAATATCCAATTTCAGCCATTTTATTGCGCATCGCAACAAGAAAAATCTTTGGCATTGGAATAAAATTGCGCGAAATAAACATTTTCCAAAAAAATCTATCCTGACTCACAAGGAATCGCCATGTCCCTACGCCATCGCCAACTGCTGGCTGCTGCCGCCGCCGTGCTGTCCCTGTCTGCCGCCGCTGCAGAAATGCAATCGGTCGCCATTACCGCCATCGTCGATCACCCGGCACTGGATGCCGCACGCAAGGGTGTGACCGATGAACTGAAAGCCGCCGGCTACGGTGAGGACAAGGTCAAGGTGCAGTACCAGAGCGCCCAGGGCAACCCGGCCACCGCCGGCCAGATCGCCCGCAAATTCGTGGGTGACAAGCCGACTGTCGCGGTAGCCATCGCCACCCCGTCGGCCCAGGCGCTGGTCGCTGCCAGCAAGACCCTGCCCATCGTGTTCACCGCCGTGACCGACCCGGTTGCCGCCAAGCTGGTCAGCAACTGGAAAGCCAGCGGCACCAATGTAACCGGCGTCTCCGACATGCTGCCGCTGGGTCCGCAGGTTGATCTGATCCTGAAAGTGAAACCGACTGCCAAGCGTATCGGCATGGTCTACAGCCCGGGTGAAGTGAACTCCACCATCGTGGCCAAAGAGCTGAAAGCCGAGCTGGCCAAGCGTGGCATGACCCTGGTGGAAGCACCGGCCGCGCGTACCGTAGACGTGGCCCCGGCAGCCAAAAGCCTGATCGGCAAGGTTGATGCCATCTATACCAGCACCGACAACAATGTGGTGTCCACTTACGAATCGCTGGTTGCCGTGGCCAACCAGGCCAAGCTGCCGCTGATCGCCTCGGATACCGATTCAGTCAAGCGCGGTGCCATCGCTGCGTTGGGCATGAACTACTACGATATGGGCCGCCAGACCGGCAAGATCGTGGTGCGCCTGCTCAAGGGTGAAAAAGCCGGCACCATCGCGCCGGAAGTGGGCAGCAAGCTGAGCCTGACCGTTAACCCGGCCGCTGCCATCAAGCAAGGTGCCCCGCTGTCGGCCACCCTGCTCAAGGAAGCCCAGAACACCGTCAAGTAAGCAATACCTGCGCAGCGCTGCCCTGATGGCCTCGCGGCCGTCGGGGCTTTGTCCGTCACCATCGCCCTGCCTGCCAAGGCAGGGTCTGCCGGCTCCTCCTATCCGGGCGGCCGGTTTGTCGTAGAGGTTTTCATGTCTCTGATTTCACTGATGGGCGCGCTGGAAATCGGCCTGATCTTTGCGCTGGTCGCACTGGGTGTGCTGATTTCCTTTCGCCTGCTCAACTTCCCCGATCTGACCGCCGACGGCAGTTTCCCGCTGGGCGGCGCGGTCGCCGCCGTATTGATTGCTGGTGGTCATGATCCCTGGCTGGCCTGTGGCCTGGCGGCCATCGCCGGTGCCGCAGCTGGCTGGCTGACCGCCTGGCTGAACGTGCGCCTGGGCATCCTGCAATTGCTGGCCAGCATTCTGGTGATGATTGCGCTGTACTCGATCAACCTGCGCATCATGGGCGCGCCCAATATTGCCCTGATCGGCCTGCCCACCGTATTCACCCCCTTCATCAGCACCGTCAATGACAATGCCTGGCTGATCCAGCCTGCCGTACTGGCCGTCATCGTGGTGCTGGCCAAGCTGCTACTGGATGCCTTTTTTGCCTCCGAAGCCGGGCTGGCGCTACGCGCCACCGGAGCCAATCCGCGCATGGCTCGCGCCCAAGGCATCTCCACCGACCGCATGACGCTGGCCGGCATGGCGCTGTCCAATGCGCTGATTGCCCTGGCTGGCGCACTTTATGTGCAAACCCAGGGTGGAGCAGACATTTCCATGGGTATCGGCACCATCGTTGTGGGCTTGGCTGCCGTGATCATTGGCGAAACCCTGCTGCCACCGCGCAGCCTGTGGCTGGTGACGCTGGCCACCGTGCTGGGAGCCCTGCTGTATCGCCTGCTGATTGCACTGGCGCTTAACGCCGACTTCATCGGCCTGCAAGCGCAGGACCTGAACCTCATTACCGCCGTATTGGTGGGCCTGGCCCTGGTACTACCCAAGATCAAGGCCAAACTGCGCAACAAGCAAGGAGGACGCACCGCATGATGCGCGCCGACAATCTGTTCAAGACCTTCAACCCCGGTACGCCGCTGGAAAACCCGGTGCTGCGCGGCCTGTCGCTCACCATCGAATCCGGCCAGTTTGTCACCGTGATCGGCAGCAACGGGGCCGGCAAATCCACCTTTCTGAATGCCATCAGCGGCGACATCAGCCCGGATAGCGGCAGCCTCAGCATTGATGGCCAAGATGTGACACGCCAGACAGCCTGGCAACGCGCCGGACTGGTCGCTCGCGTATTCCAGGACCCGCTGGCCGGCACCTGCGAAGGCCTGTCCATCGAGGAAAACCTGGCGCTGGCCATGCAGCGTGGCCAGGGCCGTGGCCTGTCGCGGGCAGTCAAAGCCAGCTATCGCGAGCAATTCCGCGCCAAGCTGGCCACCCTGCAACTCGGGTTGGAAAACCGGCTGGGTGACCGCATGGGCTTGCTGTCCGGTGGCCAGCGCCAGGCCGTGAGCCTGCTGATGGCGTCCTTGCAGCCTTCACGCCTGTTGCTGCTGGACGAGCACACCGCCGCGCTCGACCCCAAAACTGCCGCCTTCGTGCTGGAACTGACCGACCGCATCGTCAGCGAAAACAAGCTGACCGCGCTGATGGTGACCCACTCGATGCGCCAGGCACTGGACCATGGCCACCGCACCGTCATGCTGCACCAAGGCCGCGTGGTACTGGATGTCAGCGGCGACGAACGCAGCCGCATGGATGTGCCTGACCTGCTCGCCATGTTCGAGCGCACACGTGGCGAAAAGCTGGACGACGACGCCCTGCTGCTGGGCTAAGAGCAGCTAACAAAATAGCATCGCGTCCCTGACGCAAGGCGCGCCGACACAGACAGTACAAGGGTACGGCCAGGAGGCGCAACGCAGCAGCAGGGGTTTTGTTAACGGCTCTAAAGCAAACAGTAGCTGCGCCACCTGACCGGCCGCCATCAAGCGTGGCAGCCGGTCAGACGCCATACTCCCCGCGACCATGCTCGCTGCCATTTCTCCATTTTGTATGCGAACCTTCTGCCTCGTTCATGTTCAAAAGTTTGTTTGAAAAACATACGCAGGGAGATTGCATGGAAAATATTCGGATTCCCGTCCTGGTTTGGGCTGGTTTGTTAAGCGTTTCCACCTTTGCCGTGGCAGCTGACGGCATCGAACTGCGGCTGTCCGGCTCTGCCCAGCAAGAAGTGGCCAATGACCAGATTCAGGCCACGCTCTACCTGCAGGACAAGAGTGATCAGCCTGCCGTGCTGGCAGACCGCCTCAACAAAGGCATCTCCCGTGGCATGGCAAACGGCAAGTCCTACCCGCAGGTAGAGCTGAGCAGCGGCAGCTACAATAGCTGGCCCAGCTATGACAAGAGCGGCAAGATCATCGGCTGGCAAGGCCGGGCGGAAATCCGTCTGAAAAGCCGCAACATGACGCAGGCGGCTGAACTGGTGGCCCAACTGCAGAAAACCATGCTGCTGGAGGGTGTACAGTTCAGTGTTTCCGACAGCGCACGCCGCGCAGCAGAAAAAGCCATGATTCCGGTCGCGCTGGCAGAGATGCAGGAACAAGCGGACATCACCGCCAAAACACTGGGAAAAAGCCGCTTCACCATCAAGGAGCTGGAATTCGGCAATGCCGCCCCCTCCTATCGCCCTCCCATGATGATGCGCGCTGCAGCGGCCCCCATGGCCAAGGAGATGGACGTCGCCCAGCCAGACTGGCAGCCGGGACAAAGCCAGCTGCAACTGCAGATTACCGGCAAGATCGAACTCAACTAGGGCTTTATGCATGGGCAGCCATGCGCTAAAGTAAGCACATAACGGGCTGAGTTCATCAGCCCGCTTTTATGACCCGCCGAGCACCCTACCACCATGAAACTGATTGCCTCCCTCACCAGCCCGTATGCCCGCAAGGTACGCATTGTGCTGGCCGACAAGAAGATTGATTGCCCGCTGGAAGAGGACATGCCATGGAATCCGGACAGCCAGGTCCCGCACTACAATCCGCTGGGCAAGGTCCCTGTACTGGAATTGGATGACGGCAGCACCCTGTTCGACTCGCGGGTCATCGTGGAATACCTGGACAATATCTCGCCGGTAGCTCGCCTGCTGCCACAGGAAAACCGCCGCCTGATCAATACCCGCCGCTGGGAAGCACTGGCCGATGGCATCACCGATGCTGCCGTGGCCATCGTGCTGGAACAGCGCCGCCCGGCGGACAAGCAGATGCCGGAATGGATCGCCCGCCAGCAGGAGAAAGTGGACCGCGGTCTGGCCGCCCTGTCGGCCGATCTGGGAGAGCGCCAGTGGTGCAATGGCGAGAGCTACAGCCTGGCGGATATCGCTGTCGGCTGCTGCCTGGCCTATCTGAGCTTCCGCTTCCCCAACATCGACTGGCGCACAGACTACCCCAACCTCGCCACCCTGCTGGAGCGCTTGTCTACCCGCCAATCCTTCATTGATACCCAGCCACCAGCAGGCTGAGCAAAGCACATAAAAAAACCGGGCCCGTCCCGGTTTTTTGTTTCAGTCCGCACCACGCTCATGACTGCCGCGGTGCCAGCATGATGACGCCCATCCCCAGCAGCGCCAGCAAGGCCCCGAGCAAGTCCCACATACCCGGCCTTACACCATCGACCAGCCATAACCACAGCAAGGCCACCACCACGTAAACACCGCCATAAGCGGCATAGACACGCCCCGCGGCTGCCGGATGCAGGGTCAGCAACCAGACAAACAGCAGTAGCGAAAAGGCAGCCGGTAGCAGCAGCCAGATAGAGCCCTGCTGCTTCAGCCACAACCAGGGTAGATAGCAGCCGGTAATCTCTGCCAGCGCTGTCAGGCCAAACAAAAGCAATAACTTAAACAATGCCACCGCGGTTTCCCTTTAAATCCGTTTAGCTGCAATGCGTGGCAATATCAGCCGGCAGCCTGCGCCAATTCCTGCTGATACGCTGCGACCTCTTCGGCCATCCAGCCGGCAAAGTCACGCTGTTTGCGCTGCGAGCTTTCACGTGCTGGCCACACCAGCCAGTGCGGGTAGGGATAAGGCACCACAATATTACTCACCTGCACCAGCGTGCCGGCCTGCAAGGCCGCCTGTACCAGGCTGCGCCGCTCCAGCGCCACCCCCAGCCCCTGCTGCACCGCCTGCAATACCAGATTGGAATCATTGATCCACAAACCGGCCTGGGCCGGTTCGGCCACACCGGCAGCCTGACACCAGCCCATCCAGCTCTCCACCGTGCGTACCACCGGCCCTGCCACAATCTCGGCAGGCGTGCGCGGCAACTGTCCTTGACGGAAGGTCGGCGCAGCGACCACCACCAGTTCGTCGTCAAACAGATGCTGCTGTTGCAGCCCCTCCCAATCGCCCTGTCCCATGCGGATACCAATGTCGACCAGACCCTGACGCAAATCCTGGATATCCAGGCTGGCACGCAGACTGATACGGTATTGCGGAAAGCGGGCCTGAAAGCGTGGCAGGCGCGGCAGCAGCCAGTGCGCGCCAAACGATGGCAATACCGCCAGCACCAGCTCGCCGTCACGCGGCCGCGCCTGTACCAATCGTGTAGCTTCGGTTAATTCTGCCAGGCCTATTCTCACCTGCAGCGCATACAGCCGGCCATCTTCAGTCAGCCGTAAACCCCGTCCTTCACGCAGGAACAGCACCACGCCCAGCAGCTCTTCCAGCAGCTTGATTTGCTGACTGATGGCGGAATGGGTCACATGCAGTTCGCTGGCGGCCTGGGTCACGCTGCCCAGGCGGGCCAGTGCTTCAAAACTGCGCAGGGCAGATAGCGGTGGCAAAGGTCTCATGTAAGTAAAACTAACATTAATCCCGAATAAATATCAATTTTCAGCAGCCAGGCTGCCGCTTATAGTGAAGTCACCCCCACGAAAGGAGATGACCATGCCCCATTCATTAAGGCTGGAACTGGCAGATGGCGAGCTACTGGTGATACAGCTTTCCCGGCGCTGCCAGCTGTTTGCCCGCAGCGGTTCGCACTGGCTGACGATTGATGGCCGGGACATTTGCCTGCGCGATGGAGAATCTGCCGATCTGCCCGCTGGCAAGTTATTGCTGGAAGGCCGTGGCCAACTGGAAGTACGGCTCTGCGCCAACCAGGCCGAAACGCAACATGCCTGGTTCAGGCTGGGCAGCCACTACCAAACCGTTTGATCAGCAAAGGACAATCATGCAACTGATAGGCATGCTGGACTCTCCTTATGTACGCCGTGTCGCCATCAGCCTGCGACTGATGGACATTCCCTTCAGTCACCGCGCGGTATCGGTATTCCGCCATCTGGCCGAGTTTCAGGCTATCAATCCGGTGGTGAAGGCGCCAACCCTGATTCTGGACGATGGCAGCACGCTGATGGATTCCACCCTGATCCTGGACTATCTGGATGCCTGCCAGCCACAACGCAGCCTGATGCCGCAAGCCCTGCCACAACGCCAGCGTGCGCTGCGCTTGCTGGGACTGGCGCTGGCTGCCATGGAAAAAAGCGTGCAGCTGATTTACGAACTGCAACTCCGTCCGGAAGACCGGCGTCACCAGCCATGGCAAGAGCGGGTGTCTGCCCAACTGCTAGCGGCCTACACCCTGCTGGAGCAGGAATTGACCCGGCAAGCGCTGGACATCACAGCACTGGATCAGGCTGGTATCAGCATCGCGGTCGCCTGGCGCTTCAGCCGTGAGCTACTGCCACAGCAACTGAACTGGGTGGACTTCCCGCAACTACAGCTATGGAGCACGCAAGCCGAAGCCCTGCCCGCCTTTGTAGCCACACCCTTTGAGTAGGCTATTCTCCGGGCGGCTCTTGCTGTTCCAGTTGCAATAGCAGCGACAGCCGCTGCTCACGCGCCACCTGTTGCCACGGCTGGTCATCCAGCGCGCCTTGCAGCGCCCACAACAAGTTGAGGCTTGCCTGGGGATAGTGTTGTTTCACCAAACGGTAGCAGGCGACCGCACCGTACTGGGCCAGCTGTGCGAACGTGACAATGCCGGCCCCAGGTTGCGCCAAGGTTTACTCATGGCCACTCCTTTGCCACGGGATAAATGAAAATCGCCCCAGACACGCGGCAAGCCGGTGATCTGAGGCGGTTTCGGTGTACTACTAGAGCAGTGGCAGGCTTAGGCCGACAGCTCCAGCAGCAGCTTGTTGATGCGCTTGACGAAGGTGGCCGGGTCTTCCAGCTTGCCGCCTTCTGCCAGCAAGGCCTGGTCGTACAGCACCTGGGCCAGATCAGCCGCACGGCCGGCATCGGACTCTTCAGCCAGACGCTTCACCAGTACATGCTCCGGATTGATTTCCAGCGTAGGCTTGCTGACTTCCACCTTCTGGCCGGCTGCTTTCAGCATACGTTCCAGATGCGCACTCATATCGTGCTCACCGGCAACCAGGCAGGCCGGGCTATCGGTCAGGCGCACGGTAGCGCGCACTTCCTTCACCTTGTCACCCAGCGCGCTCTGCACTTTTTCCACCAGCGGCTTGGCAGCTTCTTCAGCCTGCTTTTGTGCTTGTTTGTCGGCTTCGTCTTCCAGCGCGCCCAAATCCAGAGTGCCCTTGGCCACCGACTGCAGCGACTTGCCATCAAACTCGAACAGCGAACCCACCACCCACTCATCCACGCGGTCGGTCAGCAACAACACTTCCACACCCTTCTTCTTGAACACTTCCAGGTGCGGGCTATTGCGGGCAGCGGCCAGGGTATCGGCGGTAATGAAGTAGATCTTGTCCTGACCTTCCTTCATGCGGCCGATATAGTCGCTCAGGCTGACTGTCGGTTCGTCTCCGTCCACTGCGGTGGAGGCAAAGCGCAGCAGCTTGGCAATGCGTTCCTTGTTGGCGTGGTCTTCGCCCACGCCCTCTTTCAGCACCTGGCCAAACTCTTTCCAGAAGGCGGCATATTTTTCGGTCTGGTTGGCTGCGAGGTCTTCCAGCAAACCGAGCACCTTCTTCACGCAACCGGCGCGAATGGCATCGATATCCTTGCTTTGCTGCAGGATTTCCCGCGATACGTTCAGCGGCAGATCGTTGCTGTCGATCACCCCGCGCACAAAACGCAGGTATTGCGGCATCAGCTTGTCGCTGTCTTCCATGATGAACACGCGACGCACATACAGCTTGATGCCCTGCTTGCGTTCGCGGTCCCACATGTCAAACGGCGCACGCGCCGGGATGTACAGCAGCTCGGTGTATTCCTGACGGCCTTCGACACGGGCATGGCTCCAGGCCAGCGGGTCGGTGAAGTCATGCGCCACGTGCTTGTAGAATTCGGTGTACTGCTCGTCGCTGATCTCGTTCTTGCTACGAGTCCACAGCGCAGAGGCCGCATTGACGGCTTCCAGCTCGTCGCTTTCAATCACCTCGCCGTTTTCGCCGTAGCTGCTGCCCTTCTTCATCAGAATGGGGATGGAGATATGGTCGGAATAGGTACGTACGATGCGCTTGAGCGCCCAGTCGGCCAGCAGTTCGTCTTCGCCTTCCTTCAGGTGCAGCACGATGTCGGTACCTCGACCGGCTTTTTCCACCTGTTCCAGCGTGTATTCACCCTCGCCTTGCGATTCCCAGCGGATGCCTTCAGCCGTATTGCTGCCGGCACGACGGGTGGTGAGGCTGACCTTGTCAGCCACGATAAAGGCCGAGTAAAAACCAACGCCGAACTGGCCGATCAGGTTGGCATCTTTCTTGGAGTCACCGGACAGCTGCTCGAAGAAGGCCTTGGTACCGGATTTGGCAATAGTGCCGATATTGGCGATCACCTCGTCACGGCTCATGCCGATGCCGTTGTCGGAGATGGTGATGGTGCGGGCTTCCTTGTCGAAGCTGACCGTGATTTTCAGCTCGGCATCATTCTCGAACAACTCGGGCTTGGCCAGACCTTCAAAACGCAATTTGTCGGCAGCATCCGATGCATTGGAGATGAGTTCTCGCAGGAAGATCTCCTTGTTGGAATACAAGGAGTGGATCATCAGGTGAAGGAGTTGCTTGACTTCGGTCTGAAAGCCCAGGGTTTCTTTCTGTGCGCTCATGGTCTCTATTCATCAGTAGTTGGGTAATGGTGAGCTGACAGATAGGGGCAGTGCTGACCGATTTCAATACCCTTACCCAGAATGCGGTCGCGGCGGGGCACTGCCGGGCAGCTGCAGCAGTTGTGCCACCACGGCAATGGCGACAGCCGCAGGTTGGCGGCTGTCGATACCGGCGATACCAAGTGGACAGCGTATCGAAGCAATCTGCCCCAGTGGCGAACTGCCCATCAGGCGCAGATTAAAGCTGGCCAGCTTGCTGTGGCTGCCCAGCAAACCGACAAAGCGCGCGTCACCACGCTGCAGTATCTGTTCGACCCAGCAAAAATCCAGCACATCGCTGTGCGTCATCACCAGCCAGCAGGCATCTGCCGGCAAGCGGCTGATCAGTTCCACGCCGCCCTGCAGTGTCGTGATATGGTCCGGGCAATCCGCAGGAAACATAGCCGGCCGGCTATCCAGCCAGAGCAGCCGGACGGGCAGCTCGCCCAGCAGGCGGCTCACCGCGCGTCCGACATGGCCGGCACCGCACAGCACCACGGTCAACTCGGGAGCAGCCAGATCGTCCTGCAACAGCATCGGCTCGGCCAGCCAGCGCACGCCTTCACCTTTACCGGCAGGCCAACTGCAACTGATGGGCAAAGCAGAATTCAGCCGCAGCGTGCGCCGCAATACCCGGCCCTGGCTTCTGGCCTGCCAGGCTAGCTCCAGCCAGCCCTCATCCTGCTTGCCCAGTTTTTCAAACAACAGCCACACCTGACCGGCGCAACAATAATCACCAGCCGGCCCCAGGTGAAAACACTCGCAATGCCGTACCGCTTGTGGCTCAGCCAGCAGTCGACGGGCATGCATGCAGGCCTGCTGTTCCAGCCAGCCCCCGCCCAGCGAGTCGGCCTGCCAGTCGTCAGCCAGCGCCAGCCGGGCACCGGTTTCACGCGGCACCTGCCCCTGGCTACGCACCACAGTCACCAACATGGCCTGGCCTTGTTGCGGCAGTTGCCGCCGTAATACGGTCAGCCAATCGCCATCGAGCAGCATCGCCCCTTCCTTTTCATGGCGGCCCGTCAAGCAGGTAATGGACCCGCTGGCAGGCGGGTCGGTTGGTTCAGTATCCCGACGGCTCAGTGTCCCGGCATCGACATCACTTCGGTTGCACTCGCCTCGGACAGATCCTCCTTACCCAAACCATTGAAAAAAGCATTCAGCACCACCGCAGTCAGACTGGCTAGCAGAATGCCGCTGTGCAATAGCGGTGCCATGCCCGCCGGCATCTGGCCAAAAAAGTCTTTGGCGACGGTGGGAATCATGCCCATGCCCAGGCTGATGGCGACGATGTACAAATTGTAGCGGTTATGGAAATCCACCCGCGACAACACCTTGATACCGGTGGCTAGCACCATGCCGAACATCACGATACCGGCCCCGCCCAGCACGAAGGGGGGAATGGAGGCCACCACGATGGACATCTTGGGTACCAGGCCGAAGGCGATCAGGATAAAGCCTGCCATCACGCACACCCAGCGGCTGCTGACCCCGGTAATGCTGACCAGGCCAATGTTTTGCGAGAATGAGGTATGCGGGAAGGTATTGAACATGCCGCCCACCATCGTCCCCAGCGCATCCACTCGTAGGCCGCGGACCAGATCATCCCGCTTGACCGGACGATCGATGATTTCACCCAGCGCCAGGAACATGCCCATCGACTCGATGAACACGATCAGCATCACCACGGTGAGGGTAACGATGGACCACAGCTCGAAACGCGGCGCACCAAACTTGAAGGGGGTAATCAGGGCAAACCAGCTGGCATCCTGCAAACCGTTGAAATCCACTTTCCCCAACAGCAGTGCAATGCAGAAACCCAGCACCAGCCCCAGCAAGATGGAGATATTGGCCAGGAAACCACGGGCAAAACGGATGATCAGCAAAATGAAGATCAACACGCTGAGCGAGATGCCCAGATAGAGCGGGCTGCCATAATCAGGCGAGCCCAGCCCGCCAGCAGACCAATTGATACCGACACCGATGATGGACAAGCCGATGGAGGTAATCACCACCCCCGTAACCAGCGGTGGAAAAAAGCGGATCAGCCGGCCGATCAGCGGCACCAGCAGCAATGACAGCAGCCCGGAGGCCATGGTGGCACCAAAGATGCCGGGTAGGCCCAGAGCCGGATTCTGGCCGATGGCGATCATCGGCCCCACCGTGGCAAAAGTCACCGCCATGATGACCGGCATGCGGATACCAAAACCCTTGCAGCCCAGGCATTGCAACAGCGTGACCAGACCGCAGCAGAACAGGTCGGCACTGACCAGAAAGGCGATTTGCTCCTTGGGCAAGCCAACCGCACCACCGACAATCAGTGGCACTGCGACCGCCCCGGCATACATCACCAGCACGTGTTGCAAGCCCAGCGTGAACAGCTGCACCAGCGGCAGCTTTTCGTCTACCGGATGAACATTTTGCGTCGAGCTCATCGAGTCTCTCCTTCGCATGAGTCTTCCGCCAGCGCAAAAGACGCTGCACGGGCGGGTGGCTCGCCAGGCGACAGGCGTGACGGAGCCACCCTGTTGCATCAACAACAAGGACTACAGCAGGAACCATCAGGGCTTAAGGCTAGCCGACTGCCTCAATGCGGTAGCTTGTGGACAAGGCCACCTCATCGCAGTTGTGCCCGCTACCAACACGGTCAACCACGATGAAATCACCTTCCCGCCCCAGGCTGATCAAGGGGTGATGCCAACAACCACGGCGATAGTTGACCCCCTGATCGGAATAGGCATGAAAGGCACGCAGCCCGCTTTCATCCGGCAGGCCATCCGGCAGGCTGGGAGCTACCACCACGATGAAAGGCACACCGTTGCAGGGGATGAAGGATTGGCTGCCCAGCGGGTGGCGCTCGAGCATGCTGATGCTCAAAGGGAAATCAAAGGCGGCACCACGTGCCATGCTGATGGCGGGAAGTCCGCCCTCGCCGAGCACCTCCACCATGCCCAGCTTGTGATAGCGCTGGGTGCTGCCGTTATTAATGGGAAACCAGTCGCTGCCTTCAATCTCAATGACATCACCAAAAGGGGCGAACGCTTCTTTGCTTAGCGCTTCCAGGACAAGCAGGGCCATGGTGTTTCTCCTCTGTAGAATCGGGTTGTCCTATGGCTGCTAATCAAGCAGACGGCCCCAGATGCGCAAGCGGCTCACGCCACCGTCAGGGAAGATGTTCAGCCGCACGTGATTGACCGGCCCCAGCGGGCGGATCTGCTCCCGGTCATAAAAGTGCTGCTTGTCCATGGCGGTTTTCTGCTCGGGCAACAAGCTGTCCCAGAACATGGCCTGGGTCACAATGGACTGATCGGTACCCTGCGTCACCAGCGCAGCCTGAATGGACACGCTGTCCGGATAATTACCCTTGAAGTGAGCGGTATCCACCTCGATACGCTCGACAATGGCCATCCGCCCCAGTTGGACGATGCACCAGTCGTTACCCGGCTCGCGCCGGCGGCGGGTTTCCCAGCCATCCCCCATATTGATGCCACGACCGGGCATGATCAGGCGAAAGGGCACGCCGAAATGGGCATCGTTATAGGCAACAATGCGACCGCCATGCTGCAGCGCAGACACTTCATGCAGGGCTGACCGGTCCTTGCCCTCCCAGTCGCTGGCGGGTTGGCCATACACCCGCAAGCGTGCCACGCCGCCATCCGGATAGATGTGCAGCCGCAGATGCGTCCACACCCGTGCGTCATCAATGGCAAAAAAGTGATGCGCACTGCTGCCCAACGCTGCTGCCGGCAGGATTTCGGTCCATACCGTGTGCTCATCAGGTGAACCCGCGAGATGACAAGCTTCCACCGAAGCAGCCGGCGGGAAATTGCCGGTAAAGTGGCTGGTATCAATATCCAGCCCCTTGATCACACCTGGCAGGCCCAACTGGATGACCGCATGATCATGCCCGCCATTGCGGCGACGGCGCGTCTCCCAGCCATCCATCCATTTGCCGTGATCGTCAAACTTGCCCACCACGAATACCGGTGACGATGACTGCAGCATGCGCTCTGCCGGCGCAAACCACTCATCCGAGCAGGACAGCACACAAGCGCCGAAATCAGGATCCGCCAGATTGGCATGGCGACGGGCAAATTCCGGTAACTCAACCGGCGACGCAGGTAAAACAGTCGCCGTGGGATGCAATGCAATATTCATGATGTCTCTCCTTTATTTTTGCTTTACCACCAACAAGATTTGCTACTGACTACTCCTTCACAAGACAACGCTGGCCAAGGTCTGCCCCAGCAGCACGCCGCCCATCACCACAAAACAGATTGCCGAAGCCATCAGGAACAAGCGACGCAACGTGGCCATACTGGCCAACAATCGGCTGGCCAGCAGGCCATAAGCGAGCTTGCACAACAGATCAACCACCATCCAGCCCAGCACCATCCACAGCAGCTGTGGCAACAATGGCCTGGACGGCGTCATGAATTGCGGCAGCAAAGCCAGAAAAAAAGCGATGTCCTTGGGATTGCTGATACCCAGCAGAAAGGCTTTGGAAAAAAGGTGGGCCCGGCCCTGGCGACTATCAGCCGCACTCGCCGCAACACCACGCCCCTGCCAGGTACGGATGCCCAGATAAAACAGATAGCAGGCACCGATGGCTTGCAGCAGCAGGAAGCTGCGCGGCGATGCCAGCAACAATGAGCCGATACCCAGCGCCGACAGTAGCAGTAGGCTGACCGAAGCCAGTACGCCACCAACAAAACCGGGCCAGCTTTTCCAGACGCCAAACTGCAGGGCGTTGCCCACCATGAATAGCGACAATGGTCCAGGGACGGCGATGACCACCGCGATGGCCAATAGATAGAAGCCCAGAGTTTCCGGACTCATACGCAGACGCTTTCCGGCAGCAATGCTTCCAGACGCAAACGCCCGATACGATAGATCTGCTCCAGGCACTCGCGCCGTTCCTCCTCCACACCCAGTTGCAAACGGCGTTCGAATTCGCGGATGATGCCCGCCCGGTCATACCCCCGTACCGCCAGGATGAAAGGAAACCCGAACTTGCTGTGGTAGGCACGGTTCAGTTCGGTCAGGTGGGCAAACTCCTCCGGACTGCATTGATCAAGCCCGGCCCCCGCTTGCTCGGTGGTCGACTCTACAGTCAGTTCGCCGCGTATCGCCGCCTTGCCGGCCAGCTCCGGGTGAGCCCGGATCAGCGTCATCTGCGCACCATAGCCGGCTTTTTCCACTTCGCCGGCCATGACGGCGGCCAGCTCCGCCACCGAATGGAAAGGACGCAAGGCAGCCGTACGCTCCGCCACCCATGGCGAGTGTTCAAAGATACCGCCCAGAACAGCGACAAAAGCATCAAATGGCAGCTGGTTCAACAATGACAGGGTGAGAGGCTGGCTCATCGGCAGGACTCCAGGTCGGGGTGGGGATGATGACGCAGCCAGTGATGGGCGATATCGACACGACGGCATACCCATACCCATTCATGCTGCTGCACATAATCAAGAAAACGCTGTAATGCGGCAAAACGCCCAGGGCGACCAATCAGCCGGCAGTGCAGGCCGATGGACAGCATGGCCGGGGTGGTTTCGCCCTCGGCATACAGCACGTCGAAGCTATCCTTCAGATACTGGAAAAAGTGCTCACCGGTGTTGAAGCCCTGCGCTGAGGCAAAGCGCATATCGTTGGCATCCAGGGTATAGGGCACCACCAGGTGAGGCTTGCGCTGGCCATTGGCCAAGTGCACTTCAGTCCAGAAGGGCAGCTCGTCGCCATAGTGGTCTGCGTCGTAGAGAAATCCGCCCTCCTCCACCACCAGCCGTCGGGTATTCGGGCTGTCGCGTCCGGTGTACCAGCCAGCCGGATGCGATCCGGTCAGCCGGCTGACGATTTCCACGCAGCGCTGCATGTGCTCGCGCTCCAGGCTGACATCGGCATTTTGATAATGCAGCCAACGATAGCCATGACAGGCCAGCTCATGCCCCAGCTCCACGAAGGCGGCCGCCGCTTCCGGATTGCGTTCCAGCGCCATGCCCACGGCAAACACTGTCAGCGGCAGCTCACGCTTTTCGAACTCACGCAAAATGCGCCATACCCCCACCCGCGAGCCGTACTCATACAGGCTTTCCATCGACATGTGCCGTGCAGGGTAGGCCGCTGCGCCAACGATTTCGGAGAGAAACTGTTCGGATAGCGCATCGCCGTGCAGCACATTGCTTTCCCCTCCTTCCTCGTAGTTGAGGACAAACTGCACGGCCACCCTGGCCTGGCCTGGCCAGTTCACCTTGGGCCGCTGGCGGCCATAGCCGATCATGTCTCGCGGATACGCCTGTTGCATGCGTTCAACTCCTTGGTCTTGGGCACCTAAAGCTGGCGATGAAACATCGTCCATGGGTCAGGTATATTTCTGTCGGCAAAATGCATGCGCTGCTCACAATCCTGCAAATGCTGCCGCATGGCTTGCTGCGCGCCTTGCCGGTCTCCCTGCGACAGCCGCTGCAGAATCTGCTCATGCTCATCGAATGAGCAGGCACTGCATCCCGGCTTGTCGTACAGGGCAATGATGAGCGAGGTGCGCGAACACAAGCTGTTCATCAATTCGGTCAGTACCTCGTTTTCCGCCAGCCGAACCATCTGCACATGAAAGGCATTGGACAGACGTATCCAGCTGACCCGGTCCTGCCGTTCGAATGCAGCCCGCTCCTGTCGCACCATTTGCCACAACTGCTGCAGACGCTCTGGCAAATCGGGCAGGCTCAGCAATTTATCCAGAATGGCTGCTTCCACCATGCGTCTGGCCTCAAACACATCGCGGGTTTCCTTGATATCCGGCTGGGCCACAAATGCGCCGCGATTAGGCTGCAGCTCGACAATCTTGTCATGTTGCAACTGGGCCAATGCGGCACGTACCGTGCCACGCGAACAGGCAAAAACATCACACAACACGGCCTCGGTCAGCTTGACGCCTGGCCGCAAACGCTGGTCGATCACCGCATCGAATATTTCCAGATACAGCCGCTCTACTTCGCCTGGGGACTGATTTTCGTCCCGCAGGCTGGAAGCCGGCGGAGCAGAAATCTCCCCCTCACTCTCCGGTACAGGTCGTTGATGATTGTTCATTTTTTCAATTTCCACAATACGGTAATCACTTCCAAAATATTGTTGACAATTATCGACAGGATAAAACAATATCGTCAACTCCAATCGCCCATGCTTTGCACAACAACAACAGCCCGCCATTCAAAAACTGCGCAGGGCTGGTACACAGGAGACAAACAGATGGGAAAACTTTCCACACACGTGCTGGACACCATGCATGGCCGCCCGGCTGCCCAGGTGCGGTGCGAGCTGTACCGGATACAAGGAGATGGGCGCACGCTACTGCGCCATTTCGACACCAATGAGGATGGCCGCAGCAACGAGCCGCTGCTGTCCGGTGACACGATGCAGGCCGGGGTATACGAACTGGTTTTTCATGCAGGCGACTACTTTGCAAGCCAGGGAGTGCATTTGGCAAAACCCTGCTTTGTCGATCAGGTGGTGCTGCGCTTCGGCATTGCCAACCCGGCTGAAAACTATCATGTCCCGCTTGTCGTCACGCCCTGGACCTACTCGACCTATCGCGGTAGTTGACCCCTACTTTCTATCAGGAACTTCACTCATGGAAAGCTACCTCCTCGAGTTCGGCAACCTGCTGCTACGCTGGTTGCACGTGATCGCCGCCATTGCCTGGATTGGCGAGTCCATCTACTTCGTCATGCTGGACAACAGCCTCAGTACACCCAAAGGAGAGCAAGACCCGCGCTATGACCTGCTGGGTGAGATGTCGTCAGTACACGGCGGCGGCTTTTACCATAACCAGAAATATCTGACCCGCCCGCCCTTCCCGCTCGACAACAAATTGCACTGGTCATTCTGGAAGTCCTATACCACCTGGCTATCCGGATTCGCCTTGTTCAGTCTGCTGTATCTGAGCAACCCGGCAGTTTATCTGGCCAACCCGTCCAGCCCCTGGGCCTGGGCAGCGGTACTCACGCCAGCGGAGGTAAACGTTGCGGCCATTGCCCTGCTCATTGTCGGCTGGCTGGTTTACGACGAACTATGCCGGCGCATCAGCCCGGAAATGCAGCGTGATGGCCTGCTGAGCGTGGCGGTTGCCCTCATGATGGCCGGCGTGGCCTACTTCAGCTCCCATGTATTTCAGGGACGCGCTGCTTTTCTGCTGACCGGTGCGGTCATGGCCACCTGCATGTCGGCCAATGTGCTGTTCTGGATCATCCCTGGGCAGCGCCGCATGGTGGCCGCACTACAGGCCGGGGAAGCACCCAACCCGCTGGACGGCAAGCGAGGCAAGCAAAGATCGGTGCATAACACCTACTTCACCCTGCCGGTAGTGTTCCTGATGATCAGCAACCACTATGCCTTTGCCTATAGCAATGACACGGCCTGGTTCATCATGGTGTTGTTCATTTTGGCCGGAGCCTTGATCAGACAATATTTTGTGTTGCGTCATCGCGGTCAGAACGTACTGACCCTGCCGGCAGCCAGTGCCATCATGCTGCTGGTCGTTGGCATGATTGCCGCACCTTCCAGCACACCGAGCGACAGCGCTAATTCCAACCCGGTCACGGCCAGGAGCAATACGGCCCCTTCTGCCAGCACGACGGCGAGCGACAAGGGCAAGGACAGCGGGATGCAAAACGTTGCCGGTGTGCTGCAAGAACGCTGTATCGCCTGCCATGCCGCCAAGCCAACCCAGCCTGGCTTTGCCGCGCCGCCGGCGGGTATCAGGCTGGATAATGAGCGCGACATCCGCTTGCATTACCTCAAGATCAAACAGGCTGTCGCCAGTAAATACATGCCGCTCGCCAATACCACCAAGATGAGCGATGAGGAGCGCCAGCTGATTGCCCAGTGGCAGCCATAAAACCCACAGGCAACAAGCTGTCGGGCAGATTAGCTGAATGAAGCGGTGTAATCCTGCCTAACGTGATAAGCAGCCTTGTCAGCAAGAAAAAGGGGCGGATTTCTCCGCCCCTTTTCTACATCTGCTCTGCCTGATGGTTTGCCACTACCCCGTTACTGGGCAGGGATGGCAAAGTCCGACAATTGTTCCAGTGCCCTGACCATGGCGCTGTGATCCCATGCAGCCCCCCCTTGTGCCACACAACTATTGAATAGTTGCTGCGCCAGCGCCGTTGCCGGCAAAGCCAGTGCCATTTTCTGGGCACTGGACAAGGCCAGATTCAAGTCCTTCTGATGCAGGGATATCCGGAAGCCAGGATCAAAAGCCCGTTTGACCATGCGCTCGCCATGCACTTCGAGAATCCTGGACGAAGCAAAGCCACCCAGCAATGCCTGGCGCACTCTGGCCGGATCAGCACCGGCACGTGCCGCAAACAGCAGGGCCTCGCCCACAGCCTCTATCGTGAGCGCCACAATCATCTGATTGGCTACCTTGGCTGTCTGGCCATCACCATTTTCACCGACACGGGTGATGTTCTTGCCCATCAATTGCAGCACAGGCAGCAACTGCTCGAACACGGCCTGTGGCCCACCCACCATGATGGACAGGGTTGCCGCCTTGGCTCCCACCTCGCCACCGGATACCGGTGCGTCCAGATAGTGGCCACCCAATTGTTCGATACGGCGGGCGTACTGCTTGGTGTCCAATGGAGAAATCGAAGACATATCCACGATAACCTTGCCGGTCAGCTCGGCCTCTGCCACACCGCCGGCGCCAAACAATACCTCGCCGACATCCGGGGTGTCCGGCAACATCAAGATGATGACTTCTGCCTGCTGGGCCACCTGCCTGGCAGTTTCACACAAGGTCAGGGGCTGGGCCGCCAGGGACGACGGCAGGCCGCTGCGCGAACTGACAAACAAGGCATGGCCGGCTTGTACCAGATGCCCAACCATGGGTGCGCCCATGATGCCCAGTCCGATGAATCCTATCTTCATTGCCATCTCCTTCTCTCTGTTCAGGAAAGATACTGCTCGGCCCAGGCAAGACCGGCCTGGGTGCCATTGCGCGGTTTGTACTCGCAGCCAACCCAACCCTGATAGCCGATTTCATCCAGCAAGCTGAACAGGTAGGGATAGTTTATTTCGCCAGTTCCGGGTTCGTGCCGCCCCGGGTTGTCCGCCAGTTGGATATGAGCAATATGCGCCAGCTGCGACTGCAAGGTTTGCGCCAGCTCTCCTTCCATGCGCTGCATGTGATAGATGTCGTACTGGACAAACAGATTATCGCTACCAATATCCCGTATCAGGTCCAGAACCTGGCGAGTACGGGATAGCGCAAATCCCGGGATATCAAAGGTATTGATGGCCTCAACCAGCAATTTGATACCCTCAGCGCGCAACGCACTGGCAGCAAACCGCAAATTGTTGTGTTGGGTCTCCTCCACCATGTCGGCATCAACCCCTGCCGGACGAATGCCCGCCAGAACATTCAGTTGGCGACATCCCAAAGCCTTGGCATAAGCGATAGCCTCGCCCACGCCATCCTGAAACTCGCCGACACGATCAGGCAGGCAGGCAATGCCGCGCTCTCCTGCCTCCCAATTTCCGGCAGGAAGGTTATGCAGCACCTGTACCAGTTGATGTTTGTCCAGCAGTTCGGCCAACTGCTGCTTGTCGTAGGCATAGGGAAACAGGTACTCCACGCCACCAAAGCCGGCATGGGCTGCCGCCTGAAAGCGCGACAGGAAATCGACCTCGCCAAACAACATCGTCAGATTGGCAGCAAATCTTGGCATAAGACTCTCCGGATAAAGATGGCGCTCACATCAGACCGGCAGGTCGATGATGTCTTCGAACTCGTTGATGGCATTGATTTCTGCCCCCATGGCGATATTGGTTACTCGTTCCAGAATCACCTCCACCACGACCGGCACCGCATGCTGCTCCATCAGTCGCTGCGCCTCGGCCAAGCCCGCCGCCAGTTGCTCGGGATCACGGACACGCACGGCCTTGCAGCCCAGCCCTTCAACCACACGAACGTGATCGACACCATAGCTGCCCAGCTCTGGGGCATTGATGTTTTCAAAACTCAGCTGTACGCAGTAGTCGATATCAAACTGGCGCTGTGCCTGACGGATCAAACCCAGGTAGCTGTTGTTCACCAAAACATGGATGTAAGGGACGCGGAACTGTGCGCCAACGGCCAGTTCCTCCAGCATGAACTGGAAATCGTAGTCGCCGGAAATGGCTACCACCGCGGTGGATGGATCCGCCACCTTGGCACCAATGGCGGCCGGAATGGTCCAGCCCAGCGGGCCGGCCTGGCCGCAATTGATCCAGTTGCGCGGGTGATAGACATGCAGGAATTGCGCAGCCGCAATTTGCGACAGGCCGATGGTGCTGACATAGCGGGTGTTCTTGCCAAAAAAGCGGTTCATTTCTTCATACACCCGCATCGGCTTGATCGGCCTATCCGTATGGTTACTGCGTCGCAGCATGCTGCTCTTGCGGCGCTGGCAGTCATCCAGCCACTGCGGGCGCGTCGGCAAGCGCCCTTGTTCCTGCCATTCGCGGGCAATGTCGATCAGCAACGCCAGCGCGCTGGCGGCATCGGACACAATGCCGAAATCGGGCGCAAACACCCGGCCAATCTGGGTGGGTTCGATATCGATATGTACGAACTTGCGTCCGGCGGTATAGACATCGACCGAACCGGTATGGCGATTGGCCCAGCGATTGCCGATACCCAAGACAAAATCCGCCGCCAGCAGGGTGGCGTTGCCGTAGCGGTGGGCGGTTTGCAGACCAGCCATCCCGGCCATCAGCGAATGGTCGTCCGGTATGCAGCCCCAGCCCATCAAGGTGGGAATCACCGGCACCTGCACGATCTCAGCAAAGGTGGTCAGTAGTGCCGCAGCATTGGCATTGATGATGCCGCCTCCTGCCACGATCAGCGGGCGCTCCGATTCGACCAGCATGGCCAATGCCTTTTCCAGCTGGGCGCGACTGGCGGCAGGCTTAAACACTCCCAGCGGCTGATAGGTATCCGGATCAAAATCGATCTCGGCCATCTGCACATCGAAAGGCAGATCAAGCAACACCGGGCCGGGGCGTCCGGAACGCATCAGATGAAATGCCTGCTGCAAGGCACCCGGCAGTTGGGCAGGCTCCATCACGGTTGTCGCCCATTTGGCGACCGGGCGCGCGATCTCCTTGATGTCGACTGCCTGGAAATCTTCCTTATGCAAGCGCGAACGCGGTGCCTGACCGGTGATGCACAGGATGGGAATGGAGTCGGCCGCAGCAGAATACAGGCCAGTAATCATATCGGTGCCCGCCGGACCGGACGTGCCGATACAGACACCAATATTGCCGGCACGGGCACGGGTATAGCCCTCGGCCATGTGCGATGCACCTTCCACATGACGCGCCAGCAAATGCCGGATACCGCCGATTTTTTTCATGGCGGCATACAGCGGATTGATGGCGGCTCCCGGCACGCCAAAGGCCGTGTCCACCCCCTCCTTGATCAAGATATGTACGGCTGCTTCGATTGCTCGCATTTTGGCCATGGATTGCTCCTGAATTAGGCAGGCCTTACCACCTTGGTCATGGCCCGGCATGGCTTCAACTATCCCGCAGCACGGAAACATAGTCAACAAATAATGGAAATCGTTTCCGTTATTTTTATTTTTTATATTTTACTCATTAAAATCATGCAATTACTAAAATTAAAATAAAGAAAACAAATACCAAAAAATCAAAAAAATCGCCACGTCGTCAGTAATTGCTACACCCAACTGTACCTAAGGCGTAAAATCGCAGCCAACTTCCCCATCCGCCCACGCCAAGAGGATATATGGCCAAAGCCGACAGCACCCCGCGTACTCCCACCCGTAAACGCGCAGAAGGCGGAAGCGCTAGCACAGGCCAGGTTCAGTCACTGACCCGGGGCTTGGTATTGCTGGAGCGGATTGCCGAAGCGCCTGCCGGCATCATGCTGACTGACCTCTCCATGCAAGTGGGCCTGCCCAACTCCACCACCCATCGCTTGCTCAGCACCATGCAGCAAATGGGTTTTGTACAACAAACCGGCGATCTGGGACTGTGGAGCATAGGCGTGCGCGCCTTTACCGTAGGCAGCGGCTTTCTGGGTAGCCGCGATCTGTCCACCCTCGCCATGCCGGTATTGCGCCGAACCATGGAGGCTGCAGGTGAAACCAGCAATCTGGTGGTATTCGATACCGATGCCTGGCAAAGCGTGGTGGTCGGCCAAGTGCAATGCCGCGAACTGATGCGCATGCTGGCCCCGATTGGCGGCCGTCTGCCGCTACACGCCTCTGCTGCTGGCAAGGCTTTTCTGGCCGCCCAGGATGCAGAACACCTGAACCGTATCTTGCAAAAAACCGGCTTGCCGCATTACACCGAGCACACCATCACCACCCCCGCCCTGCTAAAAGAACAGCTACTGCGGGTTCAGCAACAGGGCTTCGCTTTTGACGATGGCGAACATGCACTTGGGCTGCGTTGCGTAGCCAGCTGCATCTACGACGAAAGCGGTCAGGCATTCGCCGCCATCTCGGTATCCGGCCCCAAATCGCGCATCCCGGACGAGCGCATCACCCACCTGGGATCGCTGATCATGCAGGCGGCCAGCGAAATCACCCAGCGCTATGGTGGCAAACCCAGAAAAAGCAGCTGAACTCCGCCGGCCAGCAATAAAAAAAGCTCTGCAATCAATTGCAGAGCTTTTTTCTGATATTGCCACAACCGTTATTTGTCGCGCAGCCCCGCCGGCAGGGCGAACACGGTCGACTCTTCCACGCCATCCAGTTCAGTAATCTCTCCTGCACCATACTGGCGGATCTGATCGATGACAGCCTGCACCAGCACTTCCGGCGCACTGGCCCCGGCAGTCACGCCCACACGCTGCTTGCCAGCAAACCAGGCTTCCTGCAGCAGGCTGGCATTATCGACCATATACGCCTCAACCCCCTTCAGCGCGGCGACTTCACGCAGGCGATTGGAGTTGGAGCTGTTGGGCGACCCCACCACAATCACAATATCGCACTCGTTGGCCAGCACCTTGACCGCATCCTGACGATTCTGCGTGGCATAGCAGATATCGTCCTTCTTCGGACTGGTAATGCCAGGGAAACGCGCTTTCAGGGCGACAATGATGTCGCGGGTTTCATCCACTGACAGCGTGGTCTGGCTGACATAGGACAGTGCTTGCGGATTGCGCACCTGCAAGTTGGCGACATCGGCAACGTTCTCCACCAGATACATGCCTCCCTCCACCTGCCCCATGGTGCCCTCGACCTCAGGATGACCGGCATGACCAATCATCACGATTTCCATCGCCGCCTGGTGCATGCGCTTCACCTCGACATGCACCTTGGTCACCAGCGGACAGGTGGCATCGAATACTTGCAGCCCCAGCGCTTCGGCCTCGGCCCGCACCGACAAGGGCACACCATGTGCCGAATAGACCAGGGTGCTGCCTGCCGGTACATCTTTCAGCTCTTCAATGAACACCGCGCCCTTGGCACGCAGGTTTTCCACCACGAAGCGGTTGTGCACCACCTCGTGGCGCACATAAATGGGAGCCCCAAACTTCTCGATGGCACGCTCGACGATGGCGATGGCCCGGTCTACCCCGGCACAAAAGCCACGGGGATTGGCCAGCATGATGGTCTTCGTCATCAGCAATCCTTACAGAAAGACCGCCGCCAACGGCGACGGTGCGAAAACAGGTATCAGGCAGATTTGGGCTGTTTCATGCTGTCCAGCACCATCAAGACGGCACCGACACAGATGAAAGAGTCAGCCAGATTGAAGGCCGGGTAGTACCAGCTGTTGTGGTAATGCACCAGGATGAAATCCACCACATGGCCATAAGCCAGGCGGTCGATCACATTGCCGATGGCACCACCGATGATAAAGCTGGCGGCGACATTCATCAGGCTGGTAAAACGCCCCTTGATGATGTTCCAGCCCAGATAGCCGGACACGCCCAGCGCCAGCAGAGTGAACAGATATTTCTGCCAACCGCCAGCATCTCGCAGAAAGCTGAAGGCGGCTCCCGGATTGTAGATCAGGGTAAAGCTGAAATAGCCGGGAATGACATCCCGCATTTCACCAAACTGGTACTGACTGTTGAAATAGATCTTGGACAACTGGTCCAGCACGATGACCAGCAGCGCCAGCCCCATCCACTTGGGCCAGCTTTTGGCGTGAGGCGCACTCATTACGGATTCCATTGCATTACATCCCTTGCCGCTAGGACGCTCCCGGGCCCAGACCCGGGAGCTCACTCAGGCGAGGTCAGGCGTGAGCCCGGCTTTCGCCCTTGCCATCGATATTGTCCACGCAGCGTCCACACACCGCGCCATGACCAGCATGTGACCCGACATCGGCACGATAGTGCCAGCAGCGCTCACATTTCTGATAAGTGGACGGCGTAACCGTAATGCGGGTTTCATCCGCTTCCTTGACCCGTGCGGCCGACACGATCAGCACAAACTTCAGATCATCGCCAAGGCTGGCCAGTTGCTGATACAGATCGCCCGCGGCTTCGATATCCAGCTCGGCCTGCAGCGAAGAGCCCAGTTGATCAGCACTGCGCAACTCTTCAATCTGCTTGTTGGCCTGGGCGCGCAGGCTGCGAATGGCATCCCACTTCTGCTGCAAGGCTTGCTCGCTGGCGCTGCTCAGGGCCGGGAACTCGTGCCAGGTATGGAAGAGCGTGGACTCTTCCTCGCTCTTGGTCAGCACTTCCCACGCTTCGTCAGCGGTAAAGCACAGCACCGGCGCGATCAGCAGCAGCAGGCTGCGGCTGAGATGGTACAAGGCAGTCTGGGCGCTGCGGCGGGCACGGCTGTCGGCCTGGGTGGTGTAAAGACGATCCTTGATGATGTCGAGGTAGAACGCGCCCAGATCCTCCGAGCAATAGTTCACCACGTCCTGCATCGCATGATGGAAGGCATAACGGGTGTACAGCTCGCCCGCTACGCGCTCTTGCACCTGGCGCGCCATCAGCAAGGCGTACTGATCCAGCTCCAGCATTTCGCCAAACGGCACGGCATTGTCCAGCGGATCGAAATCCGACAGATTGGCCAGCAGGAAACGCAGGGTATTGCGCAGGCGGCGGTAGCTCTCGGTCACCCGCTTGAGGATTTCATCGGAAATCGCCAGCTCACCGGAATAATCGGTAGAAGCCACCCACAGGCGCAGGATGTCAGCACCCAGGCTGTCGTTCACCTTTTGCGGTGCCACCACATTGCCCTTGGACTTGGACATCTTCAGGCCCTTGCCATCCACCACGAAGCCGTGGGTCAGCAATTGCTTGTAGGGCGCGCGGCCAATGGTGGCGCAGCCGGTGAGCAAGGAGGACTGGAACCAGCCGCGATGCTGGTCGCTGCCTTCCAGGTACAGGTCGGCCGGCCACGCCAGCTCGGCACGCTGCTTGAGCACGGCAAAGTGGGTAGAGCCGGAATCAAACCATACGTCCAGCGTGTCGGAAAGCTTGCGGTATTCCTCGGCCTCGTCGCCCAGCAGTTCGCGCGCATCCAGGCTGAACCAGGCTTCAATACCCTGCTGTTCGATGCGCAGCGCCACTTCTTCCAGCAAAGCCAGCGAACGCGGATGCAGCTCACCGCTTTCCTTGTGCACGAAGAAGGTCATCGGCACGCCCCAGTTACGCTGGCGCGATACGCACCAGTCAGGACGATTGCCAATCATGGCTTCCAGACGGGCACGCCCCCAGGCCGGGAAGAATTCGGTGGCATCGACGGCGCTCTTGGCACGCTCACGCAGTGCCACACCATCCTCGCCAGCCTTGTCCATGCCGATGAACCATTGGGCTGTCGCACGGAAAATGATGGGGGTCTTGTGACGCCAGCAGTGCGGGTAGCTATGCAGCAGGCGCGCCTGATGAATCAGGGTGCCATGTTGCTCCAGGGTTTCGATGACCTTGGGGTTGGCTTCCCAGACCGTCAGGCCGGCAAACAGTTCGGTGGTGGACTTGTAGCGGCCATCGTCGGCAACCGGGTTGTCGATCGGCAAGCCATACTGCTGCCCCACCTGGAAGTCTTCCAGACCGTGCGCCGGCGCGGTATGCACCAGACCGGTACCGGCATCAGTAGTGACGTGGTCGCCACAAATCAGCGGCACGCTGCGTGCATAGAACGGGTGTTGCAACTGAATCATGTCCAGTTGCGCACCGGTGGTTTCGCCCAAGACGACGGTTTCGGAGAAGCCGTAGCGCTGCAGGGCCGACTCTGCCAGCTCCTTGACCAGGATCAGCTTGCCCTTGGGGGTGGCGATCAACTGGTAAGTCAGCGTGGCACTCACCGCCACCGCCTGGTTGGCCGGCAGGGTCCATGGCGTGGTGGTCCAGATAACCGCTTGGGCATCGCTCACCTGCTCTTCGGTCAAGCCAAACGCTACTGCCAGCTTGTCGCTGTCCAGTACCTTGAAACCAACATCAATGGCCGGAGAATTCTTGTCTTCGTATTCGACTTCAGCCTCGGCCAGTGCCGAGCCGCACTCGATACACCAGTGCACCGGCTTCTCGCCCTTGAACAGATAGCCATTGCTGCAGATCGTACCCAGCGTGCGCACGATGTCGGCCTCGGTCTTGAAGTCCATGGTGAGATAGGGATTATCCCAATCACCCAGCACGCCCAGACGGATGAAGTCCTTTTTCTGGCGGGCAATCTGCTCCTTGGCATACTCGCGACACAGTTCGCGGAATTTTGCCGCCGGAATCGCTTTGCCATGCAGCTTTTCCACCATCAGCTCGATGGGCAGGCCATGACAATCCCAGCCCGGCACATAGGGGGCATCAAAGCCGGCCAGCGTCTTGGAGCGGACGATAATATCCTTCAGCACCTTGTTGACGGCATGGCCGATATGGATGTCGCCGTTAGCATAGGGCGGGCCATCGTGCAGAATGAATTTGGGACGGCCAGCTGACAGTTTGCGTACCTTGTCGTAGCGCTTCTGTTCCTGCCAGCGCTTGACCCAGGCAGGTTCGCGCTTGGCCAGATCCCCTCGCATAGCGAACGGGGTATCCAGCAGGTTGACGGTTTTACGGTAATCGATGCTCATGCCTGCTCTCGCTGCAAACTGGTCAAATAGGTATGGGCACTGGCAGCATCGCGTTCGATCTGCGCCACCAATGCCGGCAAATTGTCATAGCGCTCTTCATCGCGCAGTTTCTTCAGGAAGCGCACCGTGACGCGCTGGCCATACAGATCGCCAGAGAAATCAAACAGATGTGCTTCCAGCTTGTAGTCGCTACTGGTGCTGACCGTGGGGTTCAGCCCCAGACTGGCCACACCACCCTTGCGACCAAGGGGAGTCTCTACTTCTACCACAAACACGCCCTGCAAGGCCGGCTTCAAATGTGGAAGATGGACATTGATGGTGGGAAAACCGATAGTTCTCCCCAGTTTCTTCCCATGCATCACCTTGCCGGATATCTGATAGCAACGTCCCAACAAGGCATTGGCTGCATCCAGGTCACCCAGTGCCAGCCGCTCCCGCACCAGCGTGCTGGAGGCGCGCTCTCCCTGGACCAGTACCGACGGCATGGCCTCGGTAACAAAATCCGGACAGGCAGATAGCAAGTCGAAATTACCCTTGCGGGCAGCACCAAACTGGAAATCATCACCGATCAGCAAATAGCGGGTTTTCAGATCGCGCACCAGCACATCACGGATGAAAGCGTCTGCGCTCATCCCGGAAAAACGCTGGTTGAAACGAAAGACAAACACATAATCCAGCAAGCCCAGTTCGCGCAGAAAGGCAAACTTGTCGCGCAAGGTGGACAGCCTGGCCGGCGGATTGCTACGGGTGAAAAACTCGCGCGGGTGTGGTTCGAACGTCAGTAGCGCAGTGGGCAAGGAACGGGCCTTGGCCTCTTCCTTGAGTCGCTGCAGCATGTGCTGGTGGCCCAGATGCACACCATCGAAATTACCGATGGTCAATGCGCAGCCAGCGAGCCCAAAGCGTCGCGGGTCTCCTAGAAATACCTGCATGTGCTGCCTAGTCCTGAAAACCTACGATTGTAGCCGTGGGCACCGCGCAGCGTCCAGCCAAGTGCAAAAGACGAGCAAAACAAAAAAGCCCCACGTCTGTGGGGCTTTTCAGGTCTACCGGAGCAGATTACTGCTGGGTGGTAACCTTAACAGCGTCGATGACTACGTCAACACGACGATCCGGCTCGATGCAGGCCTTGATTTCAGCATTTTGCTTCTTGTTCTTGGCATACTTCGGGAACTTGGACTTGCACTCGTCGCTCATCTTGGCATCAGCTTTGCCCTTGCCAACTGCAGCAACCTTCTCAGCCGGTACGCCGGCATTTACGAAGTATTCCTTAACAGCATCAGCACGCTTCTGGGACAGAGCGTTGTTGTACTTGTCGCTACCCATGAAGTCGGTGTAGCCGTCAATTTCAACACCGTTCAGAACGCCTTGACCAGCGTGAGCCTTCAGCTTGGCAACCAGCGGATCCAGTTCGTTCTTGGCATCAGCACGCAGGGTAGCCTTGTCGAAGTTGAACAGAACCTTGGCGGACAGGGTTACATGTTCCTTCACGGAAACCGGAGCAGCCTTCGGAGCTTGCGCTACCGGGGCAGCCGGCTTAGCAGCTTCGCGATCGCCACACTCAACCAGGCCATCCTTGGCCTTGTCGAAGTAGGTGGTGTGCCAGCATTCGCCGTAGTTGTTACGGGAAACGGCATCAGTGGTTTGATCTACGGTGTAGCCCGGCTTAGCTGCGAACGCGCTAGCAGAAACCAGCAGAGCAGCAACCAGGGCGCTCAGTTTCAGCTGTTTAGTCATATTATTCCCTCTTTTATCTATGAATCGGTATTGATGCGGTTGACGCAAACACCACGCGGACAATTCTACTGCAAACAACAGGGTAAGCGCCAAACTGTGTTTATGCAGTTAACGGGCACTATAGAAATGCGTCCACCCGGTGTCAACACAGCGCGACGGCTGTCACTGCCAAAATGTTGCAAAAAAGCATCAGAATTCAGGCCGAGCTCAGCACTTCTGTATCATTCACACGACACTATCACAACGATGTTACACGACGACGAAACAAGGGAACCGGTTCTCGATGGGTAGACTGGTAGCGTTCCGTGAAGGTGTCATATCCGGACAGTGCAGTATCAATCGCTTTGCCATCCTTGATTTCAAAGGCATTGAAGCCAACCTGCCAGAGATAGTGCAGCAAATCCACCCACACGTCGCCCAGAGCTCTTAACTCACCGGCATAGCTGTATCGTTCGCGCAACAGTCGTCCCAGACTGTATCCGCGACCATCGGTAAATGCCGGGAAATCCACCGCTACCAGCGGCAATGCAGCCAAGTCCGCAGCCAGCAGCTGCGGATCATCCGCCGGAGCCAGCCAGACAGCAGTTTTACCTGGACGAGCTTGCCAGACAGCCTTGTCAGCCAGCCATTGCGACAGTGGAACAATCACGTCGACGTCGGCTGCCACTGCCGGGTACTGCCCTTCGGCATCCGCTCGCAGGATTTGCCAGCCATCCTGAACAATCTGGCCGTCTTTAATGATGCTTTGCATAAACGCGTTCCTTGAAGGGGTCGAGGCCAATGCGGCGTACGGTTTCGATAAAGCGCTCGCCGACTGCGCGCTGCTCCAGATACACGGTCATGATTTTTTCGAAGGCCAAGGGCACATCCGCCTGGGCAAACGAAGGGCCAATCACCTTACCGATGGTGGTGTGACTACCCTGGCTGCCGCCGAGGGTGATCTGGTACCACTCCTCGCCGTTCTTGTCGACGCCCAGAATGCCGATATTGCCAATGTGATGATGACCACAGGCATTCATGCAACCGGAGAAGTTGCAGTCGATTTCACCCAGATCGAACAGGTAATCCAGGTCCTCGAAACGTGTCTGGATGGCTTCCGCGACGGGAATGGAGCGTGCATTGGCCAGGCTGCAGAAGTCACCACCGGGGCAGCAGATGATATCGGTAAGAAGGCCGATGTTCGGTGTGGCAAATCCCTGGCTCTTGGCCAGTTGCCAGACTTCGTACAGATCGCGCTCACGCACATCCGGCAGAATCAGGTTTTGTTCATGTGCCACGCGCAGTTCGCCATAAGCGAAGCGGTCTGCCCAGTCGGCGGCGGCGTCCATTTGCTCGGCACTGATATCACCCGGAGGCACGCCGGTTTTTTTCAGTGACAGTACCACCGAGCGATAACCGGCACGCTTGTGCAGGCGCGTATTGCGCTCAACCCAGCGGGCAAAGGCCGGCTCTGCGGCTAGCTTGCTGCTGAACTCGGGCGGATTGGCTTGCAGTTGCTCATAAGCAGGATCGATGAAAAAGCTGGCGTAGTGCGCAACATCACTGTCACGCAGGGTCGATGGGCCATCTTTGAGGTGGAGCCACTCATCTTCCACCTTGGCAGCAAAAGCTTCGACGGTCATGGCCTTGACCAGGATTTTGATGCGCGCCTTGTATTTGTTGTCGCGCCGGCCAAAGCGGTTGTACACGCGCAGCACGGCATCCAGATAGGTCAGCAAGTGGCGGGTGGGCAGGAAGGACTTGACCACTTCGCCGACTATCGGCGTACGCCCCAGACCACCGCCGACAATCACTTTGAAGCCGACTTCGCCAGCCTCGTTGCGCACGACATGCAGGCCGATATCGTGCACCTGGGTGGCCGCACGGTCTTCCTCGCTGCCAGAAACGGCAATCTTGAACTTGCGTGGCAGGAAAGCGAATTCCGGATGCAAGGTGCTCCACTGGCGGATGATTTCGCAATAGGCACGCGGATCGAGCAATTCGTCCTGAGCCACGCCGGCGAAGGCATCGGTGGTGGTATTGCGCACGCAGTTGCCGGAGGTCTGGATGGCATGCATTTCCACTTCGGCCAGTTCGGCCAGAATATCCGGTACCTGCGCCAGTTCCGGCCAGTTGAACTGGATGTTCTGCCGCGTGGTCAGGTGGGCATAGCTTTTGTCGTACTGGCGGGCAATGTGCGCCAGCTTGCGCAATTGGCGGCTCGCCAGATGTCCATAGGGAATGGCCACCCGCAGCATGGGGGCGTGGCGCTGTACATAAAGGCCATTCATCAGCCGCAGCGGGCGGAATTCATCTTCGGACAACTGACCCGCCAGAAAGCGCTGAGTCTGATCACGAAACTGCTCGACACGCTCGCGCACAATGCGGTGGTCGACTTCATCATAACGGTACATGGTTGGATGTCCTTGGGTAAGGTTGGCCTGTGCTGGCCGGCCAGCCTTATGCTGGGCGCTTGAGCGGGCTTGCCTTGATGTGCAGGCCACACTCCTTGGATTCCGGGTTTTCCCACCACCAGCGGCCAGCACGCACGTCCTCACCGACCGTGATCGAACGGGTACAGGGTGCACAGCCAATGGAGGGGTAACGCTGATCGTGCAGGGCGTTATAAGGAACATCGTTACTGCGGATGTATTCCCATACTTCGGCCTCGGTCCACTCGATCAGCGGATTGAATTTCATCAGGCCATTGTCGGCATCGAATTCCTGATTGCCCAGGTCCTGGCGCGTCGGCGACTGTTCGCGACGCAGGCCGGTAATCCAGGCTGACTTGCCCGCCAGCGCACGTTTCAGCGGCTCGATCTTGCGAATCTGGCAACAGGATTTACGCAGTTCCACACTCTGATAGAAACCATTGATGCCATGGGTATTGACGTAGGCTTCAGTCGCATCGGTCTGCGGGAAGTACACCTTGACCGGTACGGCGGGATAGTACTCGGCGACCTGCTGCATCAGGGTATAGGTTTCCACCGGCAGGCGTCCGGTGTCCAGGCTGAACACCTGCAGCGGCAGGGCCAGGCGGGCGATCAGATCGGTCAGCACCATGTCTTCGGCGCCATAGCTGTTGGCCAGCACCGCATCCGGGTGCTTGGCGGCAATATCCGTCAGCAAGGCTTGGGTTGCGGCAAGTTTCACATCCAGGCTCATCGAGCGCTCCACATAGGTATAGTCTGGCTAGGGCATCATCCTACCCAAGCCCCATATAAACCTAAAAGAATATTGTGTTAGTATTTAATGCCTACAGGTTTTATGGAATATGCCCGTCTTATGAAACTGCAACAGCTGCGCTATCTGGTCGAAGTGGCCAAACAGGGCCTGAATGTCTCCGAAGCAGCGGAAAAGCTGCATACTTCTCAGCCCGGCATTTCCAAACAGATTCGCCTGCTGGAAGACGAGCTGGGCATTCAGGTATTCATCCGCAACGGCAAGCGCGTGGTGTCGGTTTCCGAGCCAGGCAAGGAAGTGCTGCGCATTTCCGAGCGCATTCTACGTGAAGCACAGAACCTGAAACGGGTAGGTGACGAATTTTCGCGTGAATCGGAAGGTGCGCTGACCATCGCCACCACCCATACCCAGGCCCGCTACGCCTTGCCGCCCACGATTGCGGCCTTTGTGCAACGCTATCCCAAGGTCAGGCTCTCCATCAAACAAGGCAGCCCGACCCAGATCTGCGAAATGGTGGTGTCCGGTGAGGCCGATCTGGCGGTAGCAACCGAAGGCATTGCGCTCTACAAAGAGCTCGCGATGCTACCCTGCTACGAATGGAACCGCTCGATTGTGGTGCCGCAGGATCACCCGCTATTGCAGCTGGAACGCCCCATTACGCTGGCCGATATCGCCAGTTATCCGATTGTCACTTACGACTTTGCCTTTGCTGGCCGCTCCAAAATCAACAAGGCATTTGCTGATCAGGGGCTGAGTCCGAATGTGGTGCTCACGGCTATCGATACCGATGTGATCAAGACCTATGTTTCGCTCGGTCTGGGTATCGGCATCATCGCCAGCATGGCCTTCGAGCCGAACCGCGATGCCGGTTTGCGCATCATCGATGCCGGTCACCTGTTCGAGCCGTCCACCACCAAGATCGGTATTCGCAAGGATGCCTATCTGCGTGGCTTTGCCTACACTTTTGTCGAACTGTTTGCTCCCCACCTGCACCGACGCGAAGTGGATGCGGCCTTGCTGGCCCACGACAGCGATCTGGACGACTGAGACAAGGCAGCAGACAGACAAACGCCCCGGCATGCCGGGGCGTTTGTACTGATGACAGACCGCAATTACAGCGTCAGGCCACCGGTCACTTCGATCGCCGCGCCATTGATGTAGCTGGCTTCGTCGGATGCCAGGAAGGCATAGACATTGGCGATTTCGGCCGGATCGGCCATGCGCTTCATCGGTACCTTGTCTTCCATGGCCTGGATCACTTTTTCCGGCATGGATTTCAGGATAGGCGTAGCCACAAAGCCCGGGCATACGGCGTTGGCACGGATACCCTTCTTGCCCAATTCCTTGGCCCAGGTCTTGACGAAGCCGATCACGCCGAACTTGGTGGCGGCGTAGTTGGTCTGACCAAAGTTGCCATACACACCGACTACCGAAGATGCGTTCAGGATGACGCCGCTACCCTGCTCCACCATGGTATCCACCACGGCACGGGCACAGTTGTATACGCCCTTCAGGTTGATGTCGATCACCTTGTCGAACTGATCGTCGGTCATCTTGATCAGCTGGGCGTCCATCACGATGCCCGCATTGTTCACCAGTACGTCGATGCGGCCAAAGCGTGCTTTCAGATCACCAACCATATCGGCGATCTGCGCCTTGTCCGTCACGTTGACCTGGTAGCCGACAGCCTCCCCGCCCAGAGCCTTCAGTTCTTCCACCACCGCATTGACAACGTCAAGGTTCAGGTCACAGACGGCAACGATAGCGCCTTCCTTGACGAACTTTTCCGCAGTAGCCTTGCCGATGCCGCTGGCACCGCCAGTGATGATGGAGACTTTCCCTTTCAATCGCATGGTTCTTCCTTCATTAACTTGAGGTTGCAGGCAACCCGATCACGGGTCGACTTTCGGGCTCCACCATCGACCCATTCGAGATCAGGTTCCTGTTCTTGTCTTGTAATTATTATGTGGGCACTACGTAAAAACGGGAGCATCGTGCGCTGTCGTTATTGCAGCGCAACACAATGTCGCACTGCAATATAGCGCACCTGCTCCCGTCGGTAAAGCAATCGCTCTAGCCGGTCTGCCCCGATGACAAAGGCAAGGCCGGCAGCGTGTCTTCCGGCTTACTCCAGGCCCTTGCTGGCCAGATAATCCTCGTAATTGCCGGTGTAGTAGTCATAGCCACCCTTGCCATCCAGTTCCAGCACATGAGTTGCCAGCGAGCTGACGAACTGACGGTCGTGCGACACGAAAATCAGTGTTCCCTTGTACTTTTCCAGCGCCATGTTCAGCGCCTCGATGGATTCCATATCCATGTGGTTGGTCGGTTCGTCCATGATCATCACGTTCGGCTTTTGCAGCAGCAGCTTGCCGTACAACATGCGACCCTTCTCACCACCGGACAGTACGCGCACCGGCTTGGTCACCTCGTCGCCACCAAACAACAGCCGCCCCAGCGTGCCACGGATAACCTGCTCGTCATCGCCTTCCTGGCCCCACTCGCGCATCCATTCGGTCAGCGTCATGTCGCTGTCGAACTCGGCTTCGTGGTCCTGGGCAAAATAGCCAATCTGCGCCTTTTCCGCCCACTTGATATTGCCGTAGTCGGCAGTCAGGCCTTCGGCGAGACGTGCTTCAAAGGCGCCAGCGAGCAACTTGACCAGCGAGGTCTTACCGGCACCGTTCGGGCCGATCACCGCCAGGCGGGCACCAGCCTCCAGGATGAAACTCATATCCTTGAACAGCACTTTGTTGTCGTAGGCCTTGTTCAGGCTTTCCACTTCTACTGCCTGACGATGCAGCTTGAAGCGGTCGTCGGTTTCAAAGCGGATAAACGGGCTCTGGCGGCTGGAGGGCTTCACATCCACCATCTCGGACTTCAGCTTGTCCACCTGCTTCAGTCGGGAAGTAGCCTGCCGCGCCTTGGACTTGTTGGCCGAGAAACGCGCCACGAACTCCTGCAGCTCCTGGATACGTTCCTTGGCCTTGCTGTTGGACGACAACTGGCGTTCGCGCGCCTGGGTCGAGGCGATCATGTAATCGTCATAGTTACCCGGATAAATGCGAATGGTGTTGTAGTCCAGATCCGCCATATGAGTACACACGGAGTTCAGGAAGTGACGGTCATGCGAAATGATGATCATGGTGGAATTGCGCTCGTTCAGCACATTTTCCAGCCAGCGAATGGTGTTGATGTCCAGGTTGTTGGTCGGTTCGTCCAGCAACAGGATGTCCGGGTTGGAGAACAGCGCCTGTGCCAGCAAAACACGCAGCTTCCAGCCCGGTGCCACTTCGCTCATCGGGCCAAAATGCTGTTCGACCGGAATGCCCACACCCATCAACAGCTCGCCAGCGCGAGCCTCGGCGGTATAGCCATCGTACTCGGCGAACTTGGCTTCCAGTTCAGCCGCGTGCATGTAGTCATCTTCAGTGGCTTCGAGATTGGCATAAATGGCGTCGCGTTCGCTCATTGCCGACCACATTTCAGTGTGGCCCATCAGCACGACATCAATGACGCGCTGCTCTTCGTAGCCAAACTGATCCTGACGCAGCTTACCCAGGCGCAGACCGTTTTCAATGGCTACTTCGCCACTGGTCTGCTCCAGGTCACCGCCCAGAATTTTCATGAATGTCGATTTGCCGGAACCGTTGGCACCAATCAGGCCATAACGGTTGCCTTCGCCAAACTTGACGGAAACCTTTTCAAACAAAGGCTTCACGCCAAACTGCATGGTAATGTTGCTAGTGGTAATCACGCTTGAGATCCTTCAGCCAGTCCAGCCGTAAGTATCGGAAAAACCGTGGATTCTATCACATCAGCTGGACAATCCGGCGCTCGACGCCAAATGCGATGACATGCTTTTGACCCGTAGGGGAATTCCGCTACAATCGAAGACTTTGAATCTTCATCCCTAGATATAGGCAGAACTATGCTTACCGGTAGCTTGGTTGCCCTGGTCACCCCGATGACCACAGATGGTCGGGTCGACTTCGAATCGCTCTCCCGCCTCGTTGATTTCCACATCGATAACGGAACCAGCGGCATTGTCGCTGTCGGCACCACTGGCGAATCCGCCACGCTGGCCGTTGCTGAACACATGCAGGTAGTCGAAGCCGTCATCAAACAAGCCAAGGGACGCGTCAAGGTGATCGCCGGCACCGGGGCGAACTCCACCGCCGAAGCCATCGAACTGGCCGCACATGCCAAACAGGCCGGCGCCGACATGACCCTGTCGGTTGTGCCCTACTACAATAAGCCGACCCAGGAAGGCATGTACCGCCACTTCCGCGCCATTGCAGAAAGTGTCGACATTCCGGTGATCCTGTATAACGTACCGGGACGTACCGTTGCCGACATGAATAACGACACGGTGCTGCGCCTGACCCAGGTGCCCGGCATCATCGGCCTCAAAGACGCGACTGGCGATATCGGCCGCGCTTGCGACCTGATCAGCCGCGTACCAGCCAACTTCGCGCTGTACTCCGGCGATGACGCCACCGGCATGGCTTTCATGCTGTGCGGCGGCAATGGTGTGATTTCGGTTACTTCTAATGTCGCACCGAAACTGATGAGCCAGATGTGTGCTGCCGCCATCGCCGGTAACGCTGCCCTGGCTCGCGAACTGAATGACAAGTTGCAGGGTCTGCACAAGCAGCTGTTTGCTGAACCCAATCCGATTCCGGCCAAATGGGTGCTGCAAGAGCTGGGCCTGATCCCTGACGGCATCCGCCTGCCCCTTCATGTGATGTCGGAAAGCCTGCGTCCGCAGCTGACCGCCGCCATGAAGCAGGCTGAACTCATCTAACCCCCTGACAACAAGGGAGTCCGCATGAAACGAAGCGCGCCCGCCGCGATTCTGCTGGCAACCGGCATCCTCGCCGGTTGCAGCACCTCCAATCCGCTGGAAAAGAAACTGGACTACAAGTCCGCTGAGCCGCCGAAACTGGGCAACTCGCTGGAAGTACCGCCAGACCTGACCGCACCGCAAATCCAGAACAAATACGTGATCCCGGCCACTGGTAGCGCATCGGCGCTGGCCAGTAGCAACAATGCAGCCGCGGCACAGCAAGCAGCCGCACAGCCCGTAACGACTGAAACGGTTGCCATCAAGAGTATCGACAACATCAGCATGGAGCGCGCTGGCACCCAGCGCTGGCTCGCCGTGAAGGGCAAGTCACCTGCGGAACTGTGGCCGGTACTGAAAGCCTTCTGGCAGGAAAACGGTTTTGTCATCAAGACTGAAGAGCCTGACCTCGGCATCATGGAAACCGACTGGGCCGAAAATCGCGCCAAGCTGCCAGCTGACGGCATTCGCAAGCTGATGGAAACCGTTGGACTGGGCGGCGCAATGTCGACTCCGGAACGCGACAAATTCCGCATCCGCCTGGAAAAAACTGCCAACGGTACCGAAATCTACTTCTCGCACCGCGGCATGTACGAAACCTTCATCAATGAAGGCAAATCGGACACCATGTGGCAACCCCGTCCGGTAGACCCGAACCTGGAAGCCGAATTGCTGGGTCGCTTCATGATCCGCATGGGCATTACCGAAGAGAAGGCCAAGGAAGCGCTCAAGCAAACGCAGACAGTCGCAGACAAGCCTAAAGAAACCATTGTGGATGGCAAGCTGAACATCAACGACAGCTTCGACCGCGCCTGGCGTCGCGTAGGCCTGGCTCTGGATCGTATCGGCCTGGTCGTCAACGACCGCGACCGCTCGCAAGGCATTTACTATGTGAAGCCTGCCAAGGGCGAACTGGACAAGAACGACAACACCTCCAGTGGTGGTGGTTTCTGGTCCAGCCTGGCCTTCTGGAAGAGCAAGGATGCCGAAGACAAGACCAGCCCCACCGGGCCGGAATACCGCATCCTGGTCAAGGATGTCGGCAATGGCCTGAGCACCCTTGCGGTACAGGACAAACAAGGCAAGCAGCTGTCCGACAGCTTTGCCAAATCCGTTCTGTCCAAGCTTCAGACCGAACTACAGTAAGGCCAGCACCTTCCTAGGCAAAAAGCCCGCACAAGCGGGCTTTTTTCTTGCCAGCACCGGAACAGATACAAGACTTCCGGAGCATGGACGTAAAAAAACCGGCCGAAGCCGGTTTTTGGTGCTTTCGCGCTGAATTACTGAGCAGCGGAAGCAGCCGGAGCGGAAGCAGCAGCAGCGGAAGCGTCAGCAGCCGGAGCGGAAGCGTCAGCAGCCGGAGCGGAAGCATCAGCAGCCGGAGCGGAAGCTTCAACAGCAGGAGCGGAAGCTTCAGCCGGAGCATCAGCTTTCTTACCGCAAGCGGACAGAGCAACGGCCAGCAGGGCAGCAACGAGGAGCGACTGTTTCATTTTTTCTTGACCTTTAAAGATAAGTTAACAAGACGTCAATTTAATCGCCCAAGCTGTTTTGGATATGACTGGGCGACTGAAAATCTTTCAGTGCGCAAATTGTATCACGAAAAAAATTGCTGTGTAGGGGGGCAAGCCAGCAAAAACGCCACCAACCCTACTGCAACCTCCCGCAATGCAGCATTCCCGGCAAAATAGGCGTTTGAACGCCAATCCATGCAGGGTAGCAGCCTTGCTATGTGTACATTTGAACATCTGATGTGGTTATTTTGCTACAGACTGCGGAAAATGCCAATAACCAGTTAGATATCCTTGGTACAGCTGATCCAATAACGACGGCCTGATGTCCGTAGCCGACAAGCGGCGCTGGTTGGCAAACTGTTGCCACACAGCAACATCATCCGGTTCGATTTCGAGAAGCTCACCATTGCAATAGAACATTTCATTGCGGAACAGGATAAGGCTCTTGCGATCCAGTTCAATGCCAGCCTTGGCCAATTCAGTGGCAAATTCCTCTTCGTCCAGTTCATCGTCAGGCGCATCGTAGAATACATGCGGCTTGGGCTCGGTAAGGTAATGACCGAGAAAGTCGCTGACAATCTGTTTGTCCCAGCTAATCTGGCTCAGCATCTGGCTGACCTTGTCCACCATCTCGTCGCTGATGCGCGCCGGATCCGGTTGGCGTTGCAATTCCGGGTCGGCGTAACGCCCTTCCAGGCAGATGCGATCCTGCATATATACCAGGAACTGGGTGGCCAGTTCCTGTGTCGGCGCTGCACGGAAGCCGATGGAATAAGTCATGCCCGGCTCCAGCGCCACGCCGTAGTGTGCGCACTTGGGCGGCAGATAGAGCATATCGCCATGCTCCAGCACGAACTCCTCTTCCACACGGAAATCCTGCAATACCCTGATGGGCGCATCCGGAATGAAATCATCATCGGCCTGCGAAGAAATCTGCCAGCGCTTGCGCCCTCCCACTTGCAGCAGGAAAACATCGTAGGAGTCGAAATGCGGACCAACCGTGCCACCCGGCGGGGCATAGCTGATCATCAGGTCGTCCAGCCTGGAGAAGGGGATGAAATCGAATTGCCACAGGATGTTGTCGATATGCGGCAAGTGGTGATTGACGTTCTGCACCAGAATGGTCCAGTCAGTTTCACCGAGCTTGCGGAAGCGGGCGGGACGGAAGGGGCCACGCTCCAGATGCCATTTACCGTTACGATTTTCGATCAGGCGGGATTCAACATCCTCCTGCATCGCCAGTTCGGACAGGCATTTGAAATCAACATGCGGCCCCACATCGGTCAGTGCACCGCGAATCAGCAAAGGTTTTTTTTGCCAGTAATCTTGAAGAAACTCTTCAGGGGTGAGTCCACCCAGCAATGTCATCGGTTTCATGGCAGTTTCACGGGCTTGCAGGCCCTTCTATGGTTTACAATACGTTCAAGCGGCTGTTCCGCACCATTCCTTGCAGGAGAATGGAAGACTCGCGCTCCCTGCCCTGTCAAGATTTTTCATTTCATCCCGGACAATTTCTGATGCAAATCGCCAAAGATACCGTCGTTACCCTCCACTACGAGATGTTCGACGCGGAGAATACTCTCCTCGACAAAACCGAAGAACCGATTGCCTACCTGCACGGTGGCTATGATGGCATCTTCCCGCTGGTGGAAGAGGCTCTGCACGGCAAGGCAGTTGGCGACTCCGTGGACGTCAAGCTGACCCCGGACGATGCCTTCGGCGACCCGGAAGAAGAGCTGGTCCGCGTCGAAGATCTGGACGTATTCCCGGCCGACGTTGAAGTTGGCATGATGTTCGAAGCCGACGATCCGGAAACCGGCGACGTGCTGCTGTTCCGTGTCACCGACATCGCTGACGGCAAGGCCATTGTTGATGCCAACCACCCGCTGGCTGGCCAGACCATCCGTTTTGTTGCCAAGGTAACCGAAGTACGCGCAGCCACCGCTGAAGAACTCAGCCACGGCCACGTACACGGTGCCCACGGCCACCACCACTAAGCCGTGACGACCGGCCTATGCCGGTCTGATCTGTGCTCGAAATAGGCGCAGTCTGAGTCCTCTTGCGGGACAAGGGCTACGCCTGTTTTCATTTCAGGCCTACGGCGACCATGGCAGCTTAAGCGGACATGTGTGCCCGGCACACCATCCCCGTCACTACACTCAGTCAAAGACCGCAACACACCCTGCTCTGCCCGCCTCACCATCAGCCTCCGGCATGATCAGCAGGCCAGACAATTCAGCGATCACCATCGGAATAATCCGCCAAGGATACGGCAGGTGCCAGCATGCCGTTGTAATCAAACCATCCCTTTGATGCAAGGCAAGCAAGTGCGATTGATTCGCCAGCGGGCAGCCGATCAGCCGCACGCGAGGGCAATGCAGCCTATAACAAGCAAGCCCCTGCTTATATGCCAGCCATCTGCCCTATGCTTACCCGGTCCAGCCCGGCAAGGTCGGGTAGCGTCGCCACATTCTGCAAGCCGGCAGACTGCAGCAACTGCCGCACGGCGTCTCCCTGATCGAAACCATGCTCCAGCATCAGCCAGCCTCCCGCCTTCAAACGCGCCGGTGCGCCCGCAATAATCTCGCGCAGGCAACTCAAACCGTCATCCTCGTCGGTCAGGGCCATGCGTGGCTCGAAGCGCACATCGCCTTCGGCCAGATGGTGGTCGTGCTGTTCGATATACGGCGGATTGGAAATAATCAGGTCAAAGCCAGCAGACTCGCCCAGCGGCTGATACCAGCTGCCCTGATGAAAACGGATGCTTGCTCCCAGCTGCTGCGCATTGCCCATGGCTACTTGCAAGGCAGCGGCCGACAGATCCACTGCCGACACCTGCCAGTTGGCCGCTTCCAGCGTCAGGGTAATGGCAATGGCACCGCTGCCACAGCCCAGATCAACCACTTGCGCCGGAGCCTGTCCCAGCCTCGCCAATGCAGCTTCGACCAGATGTTCGGTTTCCGGGCGCGGAATCAGCACCGCAGGGCTGACATTGAAATTGCGGCCATAGAATTCGCGCTCGCCCAGCAGATAAGCCATCGGCTCACCCTGTAGCCGGCGCAGGGCCAGTTGCTCGAACTGGCTGGCCTCCACCTCGCTCAGCGGCAGATCGGGATCGGCAATCAGCCGGGCATGGGTCAGGCCGGGACGCACATGCTGCAATAGCATGCGTGCTTCCAGCCGGGGCAAGGGATGACGCCGCAGCGCCTGTTGCAGTGTCAGCATGTCTAGAGCAGGAAAAGAGTGGCCAGGCCGAGAAAGATGAAGAAACCACCGGAGTCGGTACAAGCGGTGATCAGCACGCTGGAGCCCAGCGCCGGGTCGCGCCCCAGCTTTTGCATCAGCGAGGGAATCAGCACGCCCATGGTCGCTGCCAGCATCAGGTTGAGTGTCATGGCGGCCAGCATGACCAGTCCCAGCGATAGCCGTCCGTACAGGGCCCAGGCAACCAGGCCGATGGCACCACCCCATACCAGACCATTGATGATGCTGACCCCCAGCTCTTTGCGCCACAGCCGCCAAGCCTGACCGACCTGCATCTGCCCTATGGCCAGCGCTCGCACAATCATGGTGATGGTCTGATTGCCCGCGTTGCCGCCGATACCCGCCACAATCGGCATAAGCGCAGCCAGTGCCACCAACTGGTTGATGGAATGCTCGAAAGCACCAATCACCCGCGAGGCGACAAAAGCGGTACACAGATTGATGGCCAGCCATGCCCAGCGGTTCTTTACCGAATCAACCACCGGAGCGAACAGGTCTTCTTCTTCTTTCAAACCTGCCAGATTCAGCACTTCGCTGTCCGACTCCTCACGCATGACGTCGACCATCTCATCCACGGTGAGCCGGCCAATTAGCGCACCACGCTCGTCGACCACCGGTGCCGATACCAGATCGTAGCGCTCGAAAGCCAGCGCGGCATCGCGTGCCTCGTCTTCCGGCCGGAAGGACACGACCTCGGTCGCCATCACCTCGGACACCATTTGCTCCGGGTCCGCCACCAGCAGGCTACGCAAGGGCAGTACACCACACAGCACTTCTTCGGCATCCAATACGAAAATCTTGTCGGTCTGGTGTGGCAGCTCATCGAAGCGCCGCAAGTAGCGCAATACCACTTCGCAGCTGACATCGGCACGGATTTTCACCAGTTCGAAGTCCATCAGCGCACCGATAGAGCCTTCCGGGTAGGACAGCGCAGATTGCAATTGCTCGCGTTCGGCTTCGTCCAGTTCGCCCATCACTTCGTAGACAACCTGCCGTGGCAAGTCGCCAGCCAGTTCGGCCAGCTCGTCGGTATCCAATTGGCGCACAGCGGCAACCAGCTCGTCCGGCTCCATGGATTCGATCAGCGTTTCGCGCACCGCATCGGAAACTTCCAGCAGGATGTCGCCATCCTGCTGAGACTTGACGCGCTCCCACACCAGCAAGCGCTCGTCCAGCGGCAAAGCCTCCAGGATGTAGGCAATGTCCGCCGGGTGCAGGCTTTGCAGTCTTTGCTCCAGCTCTTGCAGGACATGGGGGGCCGGCAGGCGCTCATCGCGCTCGTGATGCAGCTCAATCAGCCTTTGCACCTCGGCAAGGCTTTCACTCAATCGTTCAGCAGTTTGTTTTTTTTCGACAACCGTCAAGCACAACTCCTTCCGCCGGGGCGACAGAAGCTGGACAGCACAGTCGGAACGGCGGGAATCAACTACGGGAAAGGGGGTAGCCAGCGGCTATGGGGTAACTGGGTAAGTCCATGTGCAATACCGCGCTTTACAGCGCGGCAGAACGGATAAACAAGGCGGGAATTGTAACACGAGCACTCCCCGGCCTTCCAGCCGGGGGATGTACGGTGCAATGGCTTAAGGCAGGTCGGCGTACTGCATGCGCCGCTGGATGATGCGGGTCTTGCGTGCCAGGCCGGGCGCACCACGATGCTCGTCGTAGTAGCGCGGATTAGGGACCATGGCCGCCAGCTTTGCGGCCTGGCCGGCAGACAGGCGCGCGGCACTGGTGTGGAAGTAATAACGGGCCGCTGCTTCGGCACCGAATACACCATTACCCCACTCGATCACATTCAGATAGATCTCGAAGATGCGCCGCTTGTCGAGCACGTTCTCCAGCATCACGGTGATCACGGCCTCTTCCAGCTTGCGCCACGGGGTTTTCTTGCTGGACAGGAACAGGTTCTTCGCCAATTGCTGGCTGATGGTGGAACCGCCCGCCACGATATGGCCCTGCTTCAGGTTTTTCTCGAAAGCCGCCTCGATGCCATCCCAGTCGAACCCTTCGTGATCGGCAAACTTGGCGTCCTCGGCAGCAATCAGCGCCCGTTTGAGATTGGCAGAAATCTGGCTGTAGGGCACCCACTTCTGCCGCAACTCGGCATTGGGGTCGTCTTCCTGCAGCTTGGCCAGTTGCTCGTTCATGAAGGCACTGGCTGCGGGATTATGGTTTCGCCAGTACACCACGTGCGCCAGAATCCACAGGTTGTACAACACAATGGCGGCCACCAGGACCGCCATGATTTTCAGAAAGAGACGCATCGGATCAGGCCAGCACTTCCCTCAGCATATTGGTGACCTTGCGGGTGTCCGGCTGCACACCGCGCCAGATATGGAAGGACTCGGCAGCCTGCTCTACCAGCATGCCCAGGCCATCGGCCAGCATGCCGGCGTTTTCGCTCTGGGCACGCTTGAGGAAGGGGGTCAGACCCTTGCTGTACACCATGTCGTATGCCAGGGTGCGGGCGGTAAAAATATTGGCCGGCAAGGGCGGAATCTCATTGTGCAGGCTGGTCGAGGTGCCATTGATGATGATGTCGAAGGTTTTGCCTTCCAGCGCCTCGTAGCCACTGGCCACCACCTCGCCCCAAGGGGAGAAATGATGGGCAATGGATTCGGCCTTGATCAGGGTACGATTGGCGATGGTCACCTTGGCCGGCTTCTGCTCCAGAATCGGTTCCAGCACACCGCGCACGGCACCGCCGGCACCCAGGATCAGGATGCTCTTGCCCGCCATGGGGAAATCCAGATTGTCCACGATGTCGCGCACCAGTCCAACGCCATCGGTATTGTCGCCAAACACCTTGCCATCACGGAAAGTCAGGGTATTCACCGCTTCGGCAGCGCGGGCGCGCTCGGTGACCTCCTGGGCAAAGCGGAAGGCATCCCCCTTGAACGGCAGGGTGACATTCAGCCCCAGGCCGCCGGCCCGGACAAATTCACTGACTACTTCGTTGAACTTGCCCAGCTCGGCAAACAGCTTTTCGTACTGGATGGACTCACCGGTGGCACTGGCGAATTCATTGTGGATAAACGGCGACTGGCTATGGGAAACGGGGTTACCGATGACGGCGTAACGGTTGATCATGATCAGCTTTCTTGGATTCCTGTGGTGCTTCCGCGTCGTGCGGTTCATCTGCTGAGGTAGCACTTTGCCGTGTAACGTCATAAACATCAACCGGTCAATACCCCTGTCCCAACAATAAGGTCGTGCTCAGCCCTGCACCCAGGGCAGGCCATGCGCCTTCCAGCCTGTCAGCAGGCCACGATGCTCATGCTCGTCCTTGTCACCCTCGAAACCCTCCAGCACGTTGTAAACCCGGGTATAACCAGCTGCACGGGCTTGCGTGGCGGCCTCGTGTGAGCGCACGCCGCTGCGGCACATCAGCAACAGCACAGCCTGCTTGTCGACTGCACCTTGCAGCTGCTCGACAAACTGCACATTGACTTGCATGCCGGGGAAGCTGCGCAGCTCGATACGCAAGGCACCGGGCACCACGCCGACAAACTGCCATTCGGCCGCACTGCGCACATCCACCAGTACCGCGCCGGGCAGATGCTGAGCCAGATAATGCGCTTCGGGTGGAGTGAGCGCGCCCTGATAGGGCAGTTGCTGGGCAGCTGCACGCTCGGCAGCCGTTTGCAGGATCAAATCGGTCTGGTCCATTGCTTTCCTCTCTTTGTAATAGGGGCATGCCACGATGCCGTCAGGGCATCTACCATCACCCGCCGGCGTTATGCACAGATATAGTGCACTCGCACCACGGAATGCATTATTTTGGTGCATTCATAAGCGCTAGCCGTGTACCAAGCCCTGTGACACAATGATTACATTAGTGTTCGTACCCTGGCACGCTTCATGCTTCCAGTGAGGCGTACCATCTTTATCAAGCAATATTGCTTTCGATGCACGTTGCCTTTAGGAGAACATTCATGGCGGTTGCAGACGTAGTCAAGCTGATTCAAGAAAACGACGTCAAGTTCGTAGACCTGCGCTTTACTGATACCCGTGGTAAAGAACAACACGTTACCATCCCGGCACACGTTCTGCTGGAAGATGCTGATGAATGGTTCGAGCACGGCCACGCCTTCGACGGCTCCTCCATCGCAGGCTGGAAAGGCATTCAGGCCTCCGACATGCTGCTGATGGCTGACCCGGCTACCGCCAAGATTGACCCCTTCTTCGACGAAGCGACCGTATTCATGTCGTGTGACGTGATCGACCCGGCCGACGGCAAGGGTTACGACCGCGATCCGCGCTCCATCGCCAAGCGCGCCGAAGCCTACCTGAAGGCATCCGGCATGGGCGACACCGCCTACTTTGGCCCGGAACCGGAATTCTTCGTCTTCGACAGCATCACCTGGGGCACCGACATGTCCGGCTGCTTCGTGAAGATCAAGTCCGAAGAAGCTGCCTGGGCCTCCGCTGAAGAATTCGAAGGTGGCAACACCGGTCACCGTCCGGGTGTCAAGGGTGGTTACTTCCCGGTTCCGCCGGTTGACTCCGCGCAAGACCTGCGTTCCGCCATGGTTCTGCTGCTGGAAGAACTGGGTGTGCCGGTTGAAGTGCATCACCACGAAGTGGCCACCGCCGGCCAGATGGAAATCGGTACCAAGTTCAGCACCCTGACCCAGCGTGCCGACTGGACCCAGATCCTGAAATACGTGGTACAGAACGTGGCACACAGCTACGGCAAGACCGCTACCTTCATGCCCAAGCCCATCGTTGGCGACAACGGTTCCGGCATGCACGTACACCAGTCCATCTGGAAAGACGGCAAGAACCTGTTTGCCGGTGACGGCTACGCTGGCCTGTCCGAAACCGCCCTGTACTATATCGGCGGTATCATCAAGCACGCCAAGGCACTGAACGCCATCACCAACCCGGGCACCAACTCCTACAAGCGTCTGGTACCGCATTACGAAGCCCCGGTAAAACTGGCTTACTCCGCCAAGAACCGTTCCGCTTCCATCCGTATCCCGCACGTAGCCAATCCGAAGGGCCGTCGTATCGAAGCCCGCTTCCCGGATCCGCTGGCTAACCCGTACCTGTGCTTCTCCGCTCTGCTGATGGCCGGTCTGGATGGTATCCAGAACAAGATCCACCCGGGCGATGCTGCTGACAAGAACCTGTACGACCTGCCGCCGGAAGAAGACAAGCTGATCCCGACCGTATGCGCCAGCCTGGACGAAGCCCTGGCCGCGCTGGACGCAGACCGCGACTTCCTGACCCGTGGCGGTGTGTTCTCCAACGAGTGGATCGACGCCTACATCGAACTGAAGATGCAGGAAGTGAACCTGACTCGCATGACGACCCACCCGGTCGAATTCGCGATGTACTACTCGCTGTAATGGCAAGCCGCCGCCGGAGCATTCCGGCGGCTATGGCAAAACCCGCATGGCTCATGGCCATGCGGGTTTTTTCATGTCATCCGGCCAAGCACAAGCCGAGCGAGGCCGACCGGCAGCCTTTCCTGATCATGTAGCACCAGACGGCAGAACAAGAAGGCAGGGGACCAACGCACCCTTGCCCCCAGCCAAACGACAGGCCGATGTGACGCGGGCCGGGCTTTTGCTTATCATATCGCCACTACCATCCTGTATTTCCTTGCTGATGCGGACTCCCATGAAAACGCTTGCCTTTTGTCTGCTGCTCAGTTGCAGCCTCGCCCAGGCCGAGGTGTACAAATACATAGACGCCAACGGCAATGTCACCTTCACCAATGTGCCGATCAAGGGTGCCAAGCCCATGCATCTGGCACCACTGTCCACCTATGGCAACAGCAGCAAGAGCAAGCCGGCGGCTAATGCAGGCAGCAAATCGGCCTCCACCCCGGATGGCTACCCCAATGTCGACAATGGCACCCAGAACAAGCGCGACCAAGGCCGACGCAAGATTCTGGAAAACGAGCTGGCCAATGAGCAGAAAGCGCTGGCTGACGCCCAGAAGGCTTACACCGACGGTGCCGCCACCCGTAATGGCGATGAAACCCGCAACTACCAGAAATACCTCGACCGGGTGCAGAAGCTGAAAGACGCGGTGACCGAGCGGCAGAAGAATGTTGATGCACTGCGCCGCGAATTGGGGCAGGCCACATCCTCTGCACAATAATGGTGCATAATTAACTCCGTAATCGTGCATTCGCTGTGCTCTGGCTTGGCGTGCTTATTGCTAACAGCACCAGGCACAGCCCTCTTCGATCCGGAGCACCATGAACTCTCCCAGCTTTGCCGGCCTGGAATTACTCGACACCCCGGTTCTGATCACCAGAGCCGACGGCGTACTGGAATTCGCCAATCCCGCGTGTGAAAACCTGTTGGCCATCGGCCGGCGCGAGCTGTTGCGCCACACCCTGTTCGAGCTGTTTCAGGACAGCCCGGCCCTGCGCCAGGCACTGAGCACCGCCCTGCAGCACAACGCTGGCTACATCGAGCACGATCTGGAGCTGCGCACCCCGCATGGCGAGCAGCCGCTGCATATCGCCCTGTCGGTGACGCCGGTGGATGCCGAAAGCCGGCTGGCGCTGGTGGAATTGCGGCCACTCGACCAGCAGCTGAAAATCGCCAACGAAGAGCGCCTGTTGCTGCAACAGCAGGCCAATCGCGAGCTAATCCGCAATCTGGCCCATGAAATCAAGAATCCGCTGGGCGGTATTCGCGGTGCGGCACAGCTGCTGGAACACGAGCTGTCCGACCGGCCGGAGCTGAAGGAATACACCGAAGTCATCCAGGAAGAAGCGCTGCGCCTGCAGTCGCTGGTTGACCGCCTGCTGGCCCCGCATCGCCGCCATGTCCGCAGCGAAATCAATATCCACGAAGTGCTGGAACGGGTGCGCAGCATTGCCCTGGCCGAGTATCCACAAGGCCTGTCCATCCGTCGCGACTACGACACCAGCCTGCCGCACATGGTGGCGGACAAGGAGCAGCTGATCCAGGTGGTGTTGAATATCGTCAAGAACGCCATCCAGGCCATGAAGGCCAGCGGCGAGGTGATTTTGCGCACCCGCGTGGCCCGTCAGGTGACGCTGGCGCGCAAGCGTCACGGGCTGGCATTAAAATTGCAGATTGTCGACAACGGCCCCGGCATTCCGGAGGAAATCAGGGATCACATTTTCTATCCGCTGGTGACCGGACGCGCCGAAGGCACCGGTCTGGGGCTGACACTGGCCCAGGCCTATGTGCACCAGCATGGCGGCAGCATCGAATTCGAATCCCGCCCCGGCCAGACCTGCTTTACCGTAATGCTGCCTTTCAGCAATACGGATTGAACCCAAATAACAGAAACGAGGGCTGCTATGAATAACCCGGTGTGGATCATCGATGACGACAAGGCCATCCGCTGGGTACTGGAAAAGGCACTCGGCCGCAGCGGCATCGGCTTTGACAGCTTTTCCAGTGCAGACGACGCACTCAATGCCCTGTATGACAACACCCCGCGCGTCATCATTTCCGATATCCGCATGCCCGGCACGGATGGTCTGAAGTTCCTGTCGCGGGTCAAGGCCGACCACCCGCAGCTGCCGGTCATCATCATGACCGCGCACTCCGACCTGGATTCGGCCGTGGCCGCCTTTCAGGGCGGGGCCTTCGAATACCTGCCCAAGCCCTTTGATGTCGACCAGGCAGTACAGCTGATCGAACGCGCGCTGGCTGAGAGCAATAGCCAGATCGAAGCCAGCGGCGGCGTGGAAGCCATGCCGGTGCTGCTAGGCCAGGCCCCGGCCATGCAAGACGTATTCCGCGCCATCGGCCGGCTGTCGCAATCACATGTCACCGTGCTGATTACCGGTGAATCCGGTACCGGCAAGGAAAGAGTGGCCGAGGCGCTGCACCGTCACTCGGTACGGGCGAGCAAGCCCTTCATCGCCCTGAACACCGCCGCCATCCCGAAAGACCTGCTGGAATCGGAGCTGTTCGGCCATGAGAAAGGCGCGTTTACCGGCGCACTGGCCACCCGTCGTGGCCGCTTCGAAGAAGCCGAAGGCGGCACACTGTTTCTGGATGAAATCGGCGACATGCCCACCGAGCTGCAAACCCGCCTGCTGCGCGTGCTGTCCGATGGTCATTTCTACCGCGTGGGCGGCCATGTGCCGATCAAGGCCAATGTGCGGGTGATTGCCGCCACCCATCAGCATCTGGAAGACCGGGTCAAGCGCGGCCTGTTTCGCGAAGACCTGTTCCACCGCCTGAACGTGATCCGTCTGCGTCTGCCACCGCTGCGCGAACGCCGCGAAGACATTCCGCTACTGACCCGCCATTTCCTGGCCAAGAGTGCCAGCAGCCTGGGCGTGGAGCCGAAACGGCTGACCGATGCCGCGATGGAGGTGATCAAGTTCCACAGTTTCACCGGCAATGTGCGCGAGCTGGAAAACCTGTGCCAATGGATCACTGTGATGGCACCGGGCCAGCAAGTAGAGGTGGGCGACCTGCCGGCTGAACTGCGCGAACCGGAAGCCGCCAGCCCGGTAACGGACGGCGAAGGCAGCCCGGTGGCCAGCAGCAGCGTGCATGTGGTCGACTGGACGCTGGGCCTGGCCGAAGAAGTGGCACGCCGCCTGCGTGCCGGCGAGGTGGGCATCATCGACGACCTGTGCCGGCGCTTTGAGGAAAGCTGCATCCGCACCGGCCTGGCCCACACTGGCGGACGCAAGGTGGAAGCCGCGCATCTGCTGGGCTGGGGCCGCAACACCCTCACCCGCAAGATTCAGGAACTGGGCATGGAAGCCCATGACGAGCAGGCCTGAAGCCCACAATCGTGCGTCAGCCCTCCAGCACGGTCAGCCCGGGGAGCGTGGCAAAGCTGCGCTCCCGCACCGTGCTGAGAAAATCCTGCATATAGGCTAGCCCGGCATCCTCGCTGCGTAAGGCAGCGTACAGCTCGCTGCTCAGCCCCTGCTCGCCAATCCGCCGCGCCACCACATAGCCGCGCTCCAGATAGGGCTTGACCGCCCAGAACGGCAGCGCCGCCACGCCGCGCCGGCTGGCCACCAGCTGGATAATGGCCACCGTCAGCTCGCTGGTACGGCGCAATGGGCTGACCCCGGCGGGCAGCAGCACCTTGCGCCATAAATCCAGCATCTCGTCCGGTACCGGATAGTGGATCAGCGTTTCATTGGCAAAGTCCTGCGCCTGCCACACCTTCTTTTCCGCCAGCGGATGATCACGCGCCACAATCCCCACCATCTCATAGGCAAACAAGGGCTGGTGGACGATGCCGGCCTGCGGCTCGGCTTCCGACACGATGGCCAAATCGGCGCGCCGAGTCAGCAACAGCCCCACCGGATCGGCATGAAAACCGGAAACAATGTCCAGCTCCACCGCCGGCCAGTGCTGGCGAAAGCTGTCCATCGCCGGCATCAGCCAGTCGAAACAGGTGTGGCACTCCACCGCCACCCGTAGCTCCCCCGCCTCGCCCTGGCGGATGCGCGCCACCTCACGCTCGGCAGATGCCACCTTGTCCAGTACCTCACGTGCCAGCGCCAGCAGGCGCTCGCCCGCCAGGGTAAAGCGCAGCGGCTGGCTTTTACGCTCGAACAGCGGCTGCTGGTAATAAGCCTCCAGCTGCTTGAGCTGATGCGACAGGGCCGACTGGGTGAGAAACACCCGCTCAGCCGCCAGCGACACACTGCCGGTTTCCTGCAGGGCAATCAGCGTGCGCAGATGACGTAGTTCCAGCATGGCATGGGCTTTCCGATAATCATGAATTAAATTAATTCAAAACAACAAAAAAATGAGTTTGAATCATACAGCAGATTCACCGATGCTGGGGACACTGACAGACAAGGACCCCACCATGACCACACTGCACCTGGCCGGCTTTCCCCGCATCGGCGCCAAACGCGAACTCAAACTCCTGCTGGAAAACTTCTGGCAAGGCCAGATTGACGAACAAGCCCTGCGCCAGGGCGCACGCTCACTGCGCCAGCGCCATTGGCTGCTACAAAAGGGCGCGGGCATCCAGCTGTCGCCCGTGGGCGATTTCTCACTGTACGACCACGTGCTGGACGCACAGATTCTGGTTGGCGCCATTCCGACCCGCTTCGGCTTTGACCCGGCCCGGCTGGACAGCGCGCAATACTTCCAGCTGGCACGCGGCAATAGCCGCCAGCCGGCACTGGAAATGACCAAATGGTTCGATACCAACTACCACTATCTGGTGCCGGAATGGCAGGCCGATACCAGCTTCAGCGCCAACCCGGCACCGCTGCTGGCCCAACTGGCCGAAGCACGCGCGCTGGGCATCCAGGCCAAACCGGTGCTGATCGGCCCCCTCACCCTGCTGTGGCTGGGCAAATGCAAGGGCGGCGAGTTTGACCGTCTGCAATTGCTGCCAGCCTTGCTGAACTGCTACCAGAGCCTGCTGCAGGCGCTACAACAGCAGGGCGTGTCCTGGGTACAGCTGGATGAACCCATTCTGGCGCTGGACCTGCCCGCCGACTGGCTGGCCGCCTTCGCCCCGGCCTATCAGCAACTGGCGGCCAGCAGCCCGCTCAAGCTATTGCTGGCCACTTACTTTGGTAGCGTTGCCCAGCATGCCCCGCTATTGCACAGCCTGCCGCTAGCCGGCCTGCATCTGGACCTGGTCCGCGCACCGGAACAGCTGGCCAGCTTCCTGCAGCACTGGCCGGATGACAGGGTGCTGTCTGCCGGGGTGGTGGATGGGCGCAATGTCTGGCGCAGCGATCTGAGCACCGTGCTGGCACAACTGGAGCCGGTGGCGGCACAACTGGGCGAGCGGCTGTGGCTGGCACCCAGCTGCTCGCTGCTGCACAGCCCCTTCGATGTGGCCGCCGAAACCGAAATGGACGCCGATATCCGCAGCTGGCTGGCCTTTGCCGTGCAAAGACTGAACGAACTGAAGCTGCTGCAGCGCGGGCTGGAGCAGGGCCGTGCCAGCATCAGCAACGAACTGCAGTCCAGCGACCATGTGCAGGCGCAGCGCCGCAGCAGCCCGCTGATTCACCGGCCTGCCGTGCAGCAGCGTCTGGCGGCACTGCCAGCAGGTGCCGATCAGCGCCCCCTACCCTTTGCCCAGCGCATTGCCCGGCAACAGGCCTGGCTCAAGCTGCCCCTGCTACCCACCACCACCATCGGCTCTTTCCCGCAAACCGCCAGCATCCGCAGCGCACGGGCAGCCTTCAAGCGCGGCGAACTGGATGCGGCCAGTTACGAGCAGGCCATGCAGGAAGAAATCGCGCTGGCCATACGCCGTCAGGAAGAACTGGGGCTGGATGTACTGGTACACGGCGAAGCCGAACGCAACGACATGGTGGAATACTTCGGCGAACAGCTGGATGGCTTTGCGTTTACCCGGCTGGGCTGGGTGCAGAGCTATGGCAGCCGCTGCGTCAAGCCGCCCATCATCGTCGGCGACGTGGCCCGGCCGCAGCCGATGACCGTGCGCTGGGCTGTCTATGCGCAAAGCCTGAGCAGCAAACCGGTGAAAGGCATGCTCACCGGCCCGGTCACCATGCTGCAGTGGAGCTTTGTCCGCAACGATCTGCCGCGCAGCACGGTCTGCCGGCAGATTGCCTTGGCACTGAACGAAGAAGTGCTGGATCTGGAAAACGCCGGCATCCGCATCATCCAGATCGACGAACCGGCCATCCGCGAAGGCCTGCCCCTGCAGCAGGCACAGCAACAGACTTACCTGCAGTGGGCCGGCGAGGCCTTCCGCCTGTGCAACTGGCGCATTGATGACAGCACCCAGATTCACACCCATATGTGCTATTCGGAATTTGGCGACATCCTGCCGCAGATCGCCGCGCTGGACGCCGATGTGATCACCATCGAAACCTCGCGCTCCGACATGGCCCTGCTGCAAGACTTTGCCCAGTTCCGCTACCCCAATGACATCGGCCCCGGCGTCTATGACATCCACAGCCCGCGCGTCCCCGCCGCCAGCGAGATGGCAGCCTTGCTGGACAAGGCCTTGCAGGTGATTCCGGCCGAGCGCTTGTGGGTCAACCCCGATTGCGGACTGAAAACCCGTAGCTGGCCGGAGGTAGAAGCCGCGCTGGGCAATATGGTGAGTGTGGCGAAAAGGCTGCGCCAGCAGCTGACGGCACGGCTTAGCTAACCGTCATTCATTGCATTTATTGAAAAGTATTTTTAATATTTATTTACCAAGACTCTCTCTCAGGGCCTTCGCGGCCCGCTTGGTACCCGCTGATCAAGGGCTCCTTCGGGAGCCCTCTTTTTTTGTCCTGGCAAGCACCTGCCGGCACTCGCCCGACAATCGGCAACAGCGAACGGCTACCGTCGAAACAGGCCAAAGCCTGCAGTAAACCACGCTGCAGAATACACACTGGCGGCGCTGTCGCGGGCATTCAAGGCACAGTGCGGGCTAAGCCCCCGAGAGTGGCGGCAGCTGCGCGAGCAGGATTCAGCCCGCTAAAGCCACCACGCCGGCCGGGCGGTGAGGCAGCACTGGCCATGCGATCAGACAGCAAAAAGCCCCTCGCAAGGGGCTAGCACTGACAGACACATCCCTGACACTCAAGGCTTGAGCATGCTGGGGGTCATCATCACTTTCAGGCGCACCTGTTCCAGATCGTGACGCACCCGGTGATTCAGCCACCACACCGAGCCTTTTTTCACGCTCCACAGCAGCGGCTGCTCGCCCAGCAACAGGGCCGACAGGCGGCCGATATACGGCTGATGGCCTACCAGCACGATGGTCTTGCCCGCTTCCGGCCAGTTGACTGCTTTCAATACCTGCTCGATGGATGCATCCGGATTCAGCTCCGGCAACACGGTAAAACGCTTGCTCAGCAGCGCAGCCGTCTGCTGCGAACGTTTGGCTTCCGATGCCAGCAGGAGAAAATCCTCCGGCAGGCGGTCGCGCAGCCACTGGGCCATCTGGCTGGCTTGTTGCTGGCCATTGCGGGTCAGCGCCCGCGCCAGATCATCAGAACCGTCTTCTGCTTCGGCATGACGCCACAGGATCAGATCCATTTTTCACCTCCGTTATTGTTGTTGGCGCTTGTTCGCGCAGCGGCGAGCGACAGGGTCACAAGCCATGGCGCGATCAAACGCAGTGTACTGCGCCTGCCGCCGCGTGCGGCACGCTTTTCGTGCGACACCCACCTGCGGCAAGACTAAGCGCGCAGCCTACACCAGGCTTGTGTCAGCCACATGTCGGACAAACACTTATACCGCCACCTTGGCGCTAATGCAGCAGCGGTGCCAGCAAGGGCACCAGAATGGCGGTGACCACGCCATTCAGCCCCATTGCCAGTCCGGCGAAAGCACCGGCAGTCTCGGACAACTGAAAGACCCGTGCTGTTCCGATACCGTGCGCCGAAATACCGGTGGCCGTGCCCAGCACCATGTCGTCGCCCATGCCCAGCAAGGAAAACAGCGGCTTGACGATGACCGCGCCGAAAATACCAGACAGGATGACGAACATGGCCGACAGCTCGGGAATACCACCCACGCCCTGCGATACGCTCATGGCAATGGGCGTGGTCACCGCGCGCGTGGTCAGCGACAGCAATACCTGCTGCGGCAATTGCAGCAGCCAGCCTATGCCCACCGCACTGATAATACCAAGCAGACCGCCAAATACGATGGTGATGGCCAAGGGGCCGGCCGCACGCTTCAGCCGCGACAGATTGCCGTACAGCGGCACCGCCAGCGCCACGGTAGCCGGGCCCAGCAGCATCTGCACCATCACCCCGCCCTTCATGTAATCACGGTAGCTGGTGCCGGTGGCCAGCAGCCAGCCCAGCAACAGCAACACGCCGATCAGCACCGGGTTGGACAGCGGATGTCCCTTGCAACGGCGGTTGAACAATACGGCCAGCTTGTAGGCCAGCAAGGTGACAAATACGCCGCTCAAGGGCGAAGTACGCATGACCTCCACGGCCGCCATGAGATTCATGCCTCCTCCTTGTGCCGGTGGCGCGCCAGCAGCAACTTCAGCAACAGGCCGGGCAGCAACAGCGTCAAGGTCGTGGAAGCAGCCAGCACCACCAGCAATTGCCAGCCGAAACCAGCCAGCAAATCACGATAGGCCAGCACGGCAGCACCGGCAGGAATGAACAGCAGCGACAGATGGGACAGAAAGCGCGGCACATTCAGCTTCATGCTGTCCGGCACCGATTTGCGCGCCGCCAGCGTGCAAAACAGCAGCAGCATGCCCAGCACCGGGCCGGGCAAGGGCAGGGAAAAGCTGCGGCTGATCAGCTCGCCAGCCAGCTGGTAACCCACCAGCCACAACAGGGTTTCTATCATGATCATCATTCCGCCTGTGGCAGCACGCCGCCACAAGCCAGGCCATCGGCCAAAATCGGGCTTTCATCATACCTGTGGCTGCTGCAGTGCGGTATAAACAGACAAGGCCATTGTCGTATTACTGTCAACAAACAGGACAAGCCTTAGCCGGCTTTGGCATAATGCGCGCCATGATTCAGGATACGCACTGGCTGCCGCAGCCCCCCGACCTTGCCCCCGCCCTGCTGGCTTGCGTCACCGAAGCCGGCTCGCTCACCGAGCGACTAATGGCCACCAGCCACCGCTTCGGTGTGCAGGTATTATCCCAAGGCGCAAGCAAGGCCCACCCGGACGAGATCGCCCTGCTTTCCCTGCCGGCAGACAGCATGCTGTATGCCCGCCATGTGCTGCTGACCCTGGACGACACCCCGGTGGTCTACGCCCGCAGCATCGCCCGGCTGGACTGCCCGGTATGGCAGCCCATCCTGGACCGTGGCAGCCGCTCGCTCGGACTCACCTTGTTTGGCGGCCTGCCGCAGCTGCAACGCGGCCCGCTGCACTATCAGCAACTGGATTCGGCCCACCCCTTGCACCAGGCCTGCCACAGCATGGCGGCCCACCTGCCGGCGCGCCGTTGCCGCTTTGCACTGGAACAGGCCCCGCTGGTGGTATGCGAGCTATTCCTGCCCGCCCTGGAGGATTTCATCCGATGAACACCGCCCTGCTCAAGGACCGCTACACCGTCTACAAGCAACTGATGCGCATGGACAAGCCCATCGGCACCCTGCTCTTGCTCTGGCCCACGCTGTGGGGGCTGTGGATTGCCGGTGACGGCAAGCCTGATCCCATGGTGGTGCTGATTTTCGTACTGGGTACTTTCCTGATGCGTTCGGCCGGCTGCGTCATCAACGACTATGCCGACCGCCACTACGACATGCACGTGGCACGCACCAGCCAACGCCCGTTTGCCCGTGGCGCGGTGACCGAGCGCGAAGCGCTGTGGCTGGCGCTGGCACTGGCCATCATCTCTTTCCTGCTGATCCTGCCGCTCAACAGCCTGACCTGGCTGATGAGTGTACCGGCAGTATTCGTGGCCGCCAGCTACCCCTTCACCAAACGCTTCTTCCCCATGCCGCAGGCCTATCTGGGCATCGCCTTCTCCTTCGGCATTCCCATGGCCTTTGCCGCGCTCACCAATCAGGTGCCGCTGCTGGCCTGGCTGCTGCTGCTGGCCAATGCCTTCTGGACCGTGGCCTACGACACCGCCTACGCAATGGCGGACAAGCCGGACGATCTGAAGATCGGCATCAAGACCTCGGCCATCACTTTTGGCGAGCACGACGTCACCGGCATCATGCTGTGCCACACGGTATTCGTGCTGATGATGGGCGGCATCGGCTGGCAGCTGGCACTGGGCTGGCCTTTCTTTGCCGCACTGGCCATCTGCCTGCTGCTGATCGGCAAACAGTACCGGGAAATCCGCACCCGCGACCGTGGCCTGTGTTTCAAGGCCTTTCTGGACAACAACCAAGTGGGTGCCGTGCTGATGGGCGGCATCGTGTTGAGTTATCTGTTGAAGTGATGGTGTAGCCGCCAGCCTACTTTTCCCGGCGCAGTGGCATCCGCTCCCGCGGATGATGGTTTGCATTGCCGCTTCCGTGCGGCGAACGGGAAAGAGGGCTTGCCTGGCCAAGCCCTCTTTCACCTCCAAGGCCACCCCACAAGCATGGCCTGCGGCTGCCCTCCGGGGCCTGACACTGCTGCGGCACGGCTGGAACTCGCGATTGGCTAACGTCCAATCGCTCAAACAGCCAGCCGCTTAAAACCGCAGCAGCGTCATCCGTCGGCATGCTTGACAGGGCCCATGGGTGGCGTCGGTGCTGTGGGAATATTTCGACAAAATGGAAGGCCGGATTTGCCATGAAAGGTGGTGGGGCTGAATTCACATCTGCTTGAGCGATAGCCCTAACAAATTCGGCGAGACCGAATCCCGTCAGCGCGAGCCGACGCAGACGTGCCGCACAGGGTGTTAAGCGGTCGGCTGTCCGCAGCGGCGCGACGTTAGCGCGCCGCAAGTTCCGGCCGCGCCCTGGGCGGGATGGCTGTGGCGGGATTTCGAAGCGCTGCGGGTCGCCTTTTCTTTGGGTCGGCGGTTTCAAACACCAAGTGCAACGGTGGTTGGAATCCTGATATCCAGATTGAAGCAACATTCCCAGAATGCTTCGCTTGGTTTCTTAAACCCGAGTGATTTGCGCGGCCGGTTATTCAGGCTCCAAGCGATCTGATCCAGTTCCTGTTGGGTAAACTGGCTTAAATCGGCTCCCTTGGGCAGGTACTCCCGCAACAGACCGTTGGTATTCTCATTGATCCCACGTTGCCAAGGACTGTGAGGATCGGCGAAGTAAATCTTCAATCCCGTCCGCTCTTCCAGCCTTTGGTGGTATGCCATCTCTTTACCCTGATCGTACGTCAGGGTCTTGCATAGCTCTTCATCGAATGGCGCGAAAGCGCGGGCAAAGCCCTCCAAGGCAGCCGCTGCAGTACAGCCCTCCATCTTCGCCAGTACAACCAGTAAGGTTTTGCGGCACACCAGGGTACCTACCGCGGAGCGGTTCCCAGCTCCCACCAGGAAATCACCTTCCCAGTGGCCAGGCAACAAGCGCTCATTAGCCTCCGGAGGTCGAACATGAATGCTGGCTACGTCCTGAAGCTGACCACGCCGATCTGTACCTCGCGTACGAGGCCGGCGAGCTCCTCGTCCCTGGCGCAAGAGCGCAACGAGTTCTCGACGCAAAGCCCCTTTGGGGGCAGCATAGATCGCGGATAAATGGTTTCGTGCGAGGCGTGCAAAGTCTGTTGTCCTGGGTAGTCCTGTTTTAGTCTGCCAGCGATTTGCTCGGGCGACCACCGATCCTCCAGCAGTGCACGAACCTTGGTCCATAACGGTCCCGCCGGATCCAGCTTTTTCACGCGTCGAACTTTGTATTTCAAGCGGCGAGCACGCTTTCCCGCTCGTAGTGCATCGTACCCGCCAGCTACGCGAGGGCGTCCGATTGGACCGATCTCATACGGTGGCTTATATCCATTACGACGCAGTTCTCGACAAATTGTGCTGGGTGCCCGGTGCAATGCCTTTGCAATAGCCCTGGCACTCTCTCCCTGCTGCTTCATTGCCATGATGAACCCGCGTTCTTCGGCACTTAGGTGCTCATAAGTTCTTTGCATGCAACAACTTAACCTTTAATCGGTTCGTGTTGCACTTAGCCCTTGAAACCGCCGTACTTTCTTTTTGGCGAAGCAAAAGAAAGTACCTCGCCAGCGGGGCGAGACCCGCGAAGTTGTTTTTTGTTTTGATCTTGGCAGCGATAACCCAGTGTGGGAATCCGCTCCCGCGGATGATGATTTGCATTGCCGCGTCCGTGCGACGTACGGGAAAGGGGCCTTTGTGTGGCCAAAGGCCCCTTTCATCCCCAAAGACCACCCCACAAGCATGGCCTGCGGCTGCCCGACAGGTCCCGACCGGTGCGAGGCACGCCTGAACTCGCGATTGTCTAACGTCCAATCGCTCAAACAGCCAGCCGCTTAAAACCGCAGCAGCGTCACCCGTCGGCATGCTTGACGGGGCCCATGGGTGGCCTTGGTTCGGTGGAGAAGAATGGATATTTGGCTGGGTCGTTGCGGTGGAAATTAATCGCCATCTGGTGCAGCCCATCACTGGGCACATATTCAGCAATTCATTTCCAGCATTGCTACCAAAACAGCCCCATCCACACACGGTCAACAAAAAAGGCCCCTTCCGGAGCCTTGTTGCGTTGACCAGCAACCGCGCTACTGCGTCTGGAAGGGCAGGCTGTAAGCCTTGTCACCCAGATGCAGGGTGGCCGTCCAGTGGCGGCTACCGGTGGCACAGACCGGCAGGGTGATGCGCGCCTGCCAGTCCGAGCCATCGGCCACAAAGCGATAGCGGTTGAAACCCATGTCCATGTCAGCCATGGCGAATTCCACCGCGGGCTGCTCTACCTGTACCCCTTCCAGCCGTAGCGTAAAGGGCTTGCCGTTTTCCGGCGGGCTGACAAAGTACAAGCTGCCGCCATCCGGCAGCGCGCAGCGCCCCTGGCCAATATTGCAGGCCAGCAGTTGCGGCACCACGGGCTGATTCTTGTGCTGCACATACCACCACACCAGCCCGCCCTTGATGGCAGCCAGCAGCAGCAGGGCGCTGCCGATCAGCAGCAGTTTTTTCTGTTGGGCGTTCATTTGCATTGCCAGGCTCCCCGCATCAGTGCCACTCCATGCGCACCATGCTGACGCGCGGTTTCAATCACCCCGGCCTGCAAGCCGCCCAGCGCATAGACCGGCAGCGGAATGCCACCAGCCAGTACGCTGGCAAAGCCGTCCCAGCCCAGCGGCGTGACGCCAGGGTGGCTGGCCGTCGGCTGAACATGCCCCAGCAGGGCGTAATCCAGCGCCAGTTCTCCGGCGCGGTGCAATTCGGCAGCCGTGTGCACCGAGGCACCCACCCAGGCAAAATCGGGCCGTTGTGTCAGATGAGCCAGCCGGCCGGCATTCAGGTGCACGCCGTCCACCGGCCAGCCCTGCAGCCAGTCCGGGTCGGCATTCACCACTACCTTGCCACCACGCTCATGCACGATGGCGGCCACTTCGCTGGCAAACGCCTGCAGTTGCTGGCGGTCCATGTCCGGCTCACGCACCTGTACCAGACCATGGGCCGGGCCGCTGGCCAGTGCTTGCAACTGGGCGGCCACACCCAGTTCATGGGCGCAAGTGATGGCATAGACGGCAGGCAGTTGCAGGGATTTGAGAATGGGGCCATTGGCCGGCAGCATGGGCGCTACGCTGGTCTGGCCCGGCTGCTGCCAGGCAAACTGCTGGCTCTCTTGCGGCTGTGGCTCGCCCTGCCAGTCCCATACGCGGAAAAAGCGCAAATGTACCGAGGCATGCTCGTAGTGATGCACCCGTGTCAGCCAGGGTGTGGCCTGGGTCACGGTGATGGCCATTTCCTCCTGCAGCTCGCGCACCAGCGCCTCTACCGCGTTTTCGCCCGGTTCTACCTTGCCGCCGGGGAACTCCCAGTAGCCGGCATAAGGCTTGCCCTGCGGCCGGCTGCCCAGCATGAAACTGCCATCCGGGCGCATCAGCACGCCGGCCACCACTTCGATGATCTTGTTATCAGAATGCATGATTTGTCTTGTCAGCCATTGTCCTAGTCGGCCTTTAGTGCTTCGCCCTGGCCACCACCACACCGCTGGCGATAATCAAGGCCCCGCCCAGCCAGGTGCTCATACCCGGCATTTCGGCAAAGAAAAAATACCCCAGCGCCGCCGCCCACAGCAGGATGCTGTACTCCAGCGGTGCCACCGCCGATAGCGGCACATCGCGCAGCGACAGGGCATTGACGAAGTTGGCCAGACCACCGCTCAAGCCCAGCAACAGCAGTACCAGCCAGTCGGCCAGCCCCGGCCACTGCCAGTCACCGCCCATACTCATGCCGCTGAACAACAGCATGATCAGCGTACCCAGCATGGCAATGGTGGCCGGGCTGTCGGTGGCCGACAGCTGACGGGTCAGCAGCGTAGCCAGGGCATAGGACAAAGCCGATGCCACCGCCAGCAGGCTGTAGGCATTGAACTGCAGGCCGGACAGGCCACACACCACCATCACCCCGATCAGCCCCAGGCCTACCGCCAGCCATTGCTGCCGCCCCACCTGCTCACCCAGCCAGAACAAGCCCAGCAGCAGCATGAATATCGGGTTGGCCAGGGTAATCACCGTCACCGTAGCCAGCGGCAAATGGCGCAAGGCCATGAAGAAAGTCACGATGGTCACCATCACCACCACCCCGCGCAGCAGGTGCCGCCACGGGTGGGCGGTAGCCAGCAGGCGCGCTGGCGCACTGCTGTGGCGCAGCCCCAGCACCAGCAAAATGGGCAGGGCAAACAACGAGCGGAAAAAGATGATCTCCCCCACCGGATAGCCATGGGTCAACCACTTGGCACTGGCATCCATTACCGCCAGCAGAAAAATGGCCAGGCTGTACAGCAGGATGCCGCGTGTCCGGTGCGGCGGCGTGGCCGCCACGCTGGCTACACTCACTTGCCCAGCTCCGCCTTGCGCTCGCGCGCGCTGCGGCCGGCCCAGTCATTGGCAAACTGCCAGGCCACCCGGCCAGAACGGCTGGCACGCAGCTGGCTCCATTGCAGGGCGGCACGTTCGGTCTCTTTATCCATGGGCAGGGCAAAGTGCTCCAGCCAGGTTTTGACGGCGGCGAGGTAAGCGTCCTGATCAAAGGGATAAAACGATAGCCACAGGCCGAAGCGGTCGGACAGCGACACCTTTTCCTCGATGGCTTCACCCGGATGGATTTCGCCATCGCTGACCCAGCCTTCGCGGTTTTCGCTGTGTTTTTCCGGCATCAGGTGGCGGCGGTTGGAGGTGGCATACACCAGCATGTTTTCCGCCCGGCGCGCCAGGCCGCCATCCAGCGCCGTTTTCAGTGCCTTGTAGGCATCATCACCATCCTCGAAGGACAGATCATCGCAAAACAGGATGTAGCGTTCCTTGCGCCCGGCCACCAGTGTCATGATCTGGGCCAGATCGGACAGATGATCCTTGTCCACCTCGATGATGCGCAGGCCCTTGTCGGCGAACTCCGGCAGCAATGCCTTCACCAGCGAAGACTTGCCGGTGCCGCGCGCGCCGGTCAGCAGCACATTGTTGGCAGGCTTGCCCTTGACGAACTGGCGGGTATTGCGCACCAGCAGCTTGAGCTGATTGTCGATATGAGTCAGCCGGGCCAGCGGCAGGGTGTGCGGCTCGTTGACGCCCTCCAGCCAGCCGGCCATGCCCTGACGCCGCCAGCGATAGGCCGGCGCGCTCCAGTCCGGCTCGGGCCGGGCCGGCGGCAACAAGGGTTCGAGACGGGCCAGCAGGGCTTCGGCGCGGGCAAGAAAGGCTTCCAGTTGCTGCATGTCGTTCTCCGGGCAAAAAAACAGGCTGGCACTGCGGCCAACCTGTGCGGACGGGATGATGGCAGGCTCAGCCGCGCAGGCTGATCACCGGCCAGCCCTGCTCTTTGGCATGCTGGCGCAGGGTGTCGTCCGGGTCTACCGCCACTGGATTGCTGACGATGGACAACAGCGGCAGGTCGTTGTGCGAATCGCTGTAGAAAAAGCTGCGAGCAAAGCTGGCCATGGACAGGCCACGCTCGGCCAGCCACATTTCCAGCCGGGTGATCTTGCCGGCCTGGAAGCTGGGTACGCCGGTGTGCTTGCCGGTGTAGCGGCCATCGGCAGTCTGTTCCAGCTCAATGGCAATCAGGTGTTCCGCATCAACGCCCAGCTCGGCCGCGATGGGGCCGGTAATGAAGCGGTTGGTGGCGGTGATGATCAGGACTTCATCGCCCTGGGCACGGTGCAGGTTGAGCAGGTCGCGCGCCGCCTGCGGGATGATGGGGCGGATGTGCTCATCCATATAAGCGGCATGCAGCGCGGCCAGCTCGGCACCGTCGTAACGGGTCAGCGGTTCCAGCGCGAATTCCAGGTATTCGCCGATATTCAGCGTGCCGGACTTGTACTGTTCATAAAAATGATTGTTGCGGTGGTCGTAGTAGGCCTGGTCGACAATGCCGCGCTTGATCAGGAAACGCGGCCATTCGAAATCGGAGTCGCCGATCAGCAGGGTATTGTCCAGATCAAACAGGGCCAGATTGGGTGCTTGGGTCATGTGTCGGAAGAACTCGCGGTTTGCAAAACGTTTTTCACCAGCGGCACGGTGATGGGGCGGCGCAGCGCCAGCGAATAGCGGTCCAGCATGTCCAGCATGCCGATCAGGCTGGACAGGTCGCGCCGCCAGTGGGTAAGCAGGTAACGGAAGACATCGTCGGCAATCGCCAGCTGGCGGTTGGCGGCATGGGTGCGCAGCGCGGCCAGCTTGTCGTCGTCGGACAGGGCTTTTACTTCCAGCACCAGTCCCCAGCCCAGCCGGGTACGCAGATCGTCGCGCACGGCAGCGGCCATCGGCGGCTTGCGCCCGGCCATCAGCAGCCGGCCCTCGCCACTTTCCTTCAGCGAGTTATAAAAGGAGAACAGGGTGATCTGGTCGTCCGGGGCCAGGTCGTCGACATGGTCCACCGCGATGAAGCTGGCTTCACGGGCAAAATCGGGCAGATGCTCGTTCTGGCCATCCAGATAGATGGAGGCGCGCCCCAGCCGCTCGGCGTGGGCGATCCAGGCTTGCAACAGGTGGGTTTTGCCGCTGCCCGGCTCGCCCCACAGATAGATGAAGCGCTCGCCATCCTCCGCCGTGAGGGCGGTAATCACCTCGCGGTTGCGCTGGGCCAGAAAATTGTCGAAGGCCGGCAGCGGAGTGGGGGTCAGGTCTAGTACTAGCTGGTCCAAGAGTAAGGTCGTGTGGGCCGATTGAAGTCAGAGCGTGATTTTACGCCGAGATGGCCTGTTGGCGAAACCGCTGCATGCCATTAGTTTGCCGATTCCAGGCGGATAAAAGCGTGTCACAGCAGCCCGGCACAGCATGGCGGGCCCTGCACCGGGGCAGGCCTGGGCAGCCGCCACGGCGCTTTCTGCTGCGGCATTGCAAATTAAGCGCGGCTTTCTGGCAGAAATTCAGTTAAAATACAGTGCTTTCGCATCAGCGAAAGCTTGACGTGAAAATACTTCAAGTTAGCAGAAAGCGAGTTTACCTTGAGCACCCAGTCCCTCAGTTACCGTGATGCAGGCGTGGATATCGACGCCGGCGACGCGCTCGTCGAAAACATCAAGCCCTATGCCAAGCGCACCATGCGCCCGGAAGTTCTCGGTGGTATCGGCGGTTTCGGCGCACTGGTGGAAATTTCCAAAAAGTACAAAGAGCCCGTCCTGGTATCCGGCACCGATGGCGTGGGCACCAAGCTGAAACTCGCCTTTGACTGGAATCGCCACGACACCGTCGGTATCGATCTGGTGGCCATGAGCGTGAACGACATCCTGGTTCAGGGTGCCGAGCCGCTGTTCTTTCTGGATTACTTCGCCTGCGGCAAGCTGGACGTACCGCAAGCCACCGACGTCATCAAGGGCATTGCCGCTGGCTGCGAACAAGCCGGTTGTGCACTGATCGGCGGCGAAACCGCCGAAATGCCGGGCATGTACCCGGTGGGCGAATATGATCTGGCCGGCTTTGCTGTCGGCGTGGTGGAAAAGAGCCAGGTGATCACCGGCCGTACCATCGTCCCGGGCGACGTGGTGCTGGGTCTGGGTTCCAACGGTGTGCATTCCAACGGTTACAGCCTGGTACGCAAGATCATCGACCGTGCCCAGCCGGATCTGGACGCTGCCTTTGATGGCGACAAGAGCCTGCGCGATGCGGTGATTGCCCCCACCCGCATCTACGTGAAGCCACTGCTCAAGCTGATGCAGACCCTGCCGGTAAAAGGCATGGCCCACATCACCGGCGGCGGCATCACCGAAAACACCCCGCGCGTGCTGCCGGACAATGTCGTGGCCCAACTGGACGCAGGCAGCTGGGAGCTGCCCAAGCTGTTCCAGTGGCTGCAAAAAGAAGGCAATGTCGACAGCCAGGAAATGTACCGTACGTTTAACTGCGGCATCGGCATGGTGGTAATCGTGGCCGAAGAGCACGTGGCTGCGGCCACCGCCCTGCTGCAACAGGAAGGCGAAACCGTACACCGCCTGGGCAGCGTACGCGCCCGCAACGGTGACGAACACCAGACCCAGATTTCCTGAGTCAGGCAGTGACACCGAACGGCGCCGCTAGCATTGCTGGCGGCGCTTGTTTTTTTACCGGCGACATCCCGCAGCCAATAGTGCAACCATGAAAAATATCGTCATCCTGATTTCCGGTCGTGGCTCCAATATGCAGGCCATTGTCGAGGCCAATATTCCGGCCGCGCGCATCGCCGCAGTGGTAGCGAACCGCCCCGACGCCGCCGGCCTCGCCTGGGCGGCAGAGCGTGGCATCGCCACCGCCGTGGTGGATCACAAGCAGTTTGCCAGCCGCGAAGCATTTGATGCACAGCTGGCGCAAGTGATAGACGGCTATCAGCCCGATCTGGTGGTGCTGGCCGGCTTCATGCGCATCCTGACGGCAGACTTCACCCGCCGCTACGAAGGGCGCATGTTGAATATCCACCCCTCGCTCTTGCCCGCCTTTCCCGGTTTGCATACCCATGCACGGGCACTGGAGATGGGCTGCAAGGTCGCGGGCTGCACCGTGCACTTCGTCACCGCCGAGCTGGACCACGGCCCCATCGTGGCGCAAGGCGTGGTGACACTGCAGGACAACGACACCCCGGACAGCGTGGCCGGCCGGGTATTGCAGCTGGAACACCAGCTCTACCCGAATGCCGTGCGCCGCTTCGTGGCTGGCGAGCTGAAGATTGTCGATGGCAAGGTGGCATCGCCCGCCCAGCCGGCTGCCAGCCTGCTGGCACCTGCGCCCTGAGTTGTCGGTCACGGCATGAAATCATCGCTGCGGATATTCATCCTGGCCCTGCTGGCTTCCCTGCTGCTGCATGTGGCCATGCTGGGTTCCGGCCTGCTGCCGGAAACAGCGATTGAATTGCCGCCCGATCAGGCCCTGCGCAAGATCGATGTAAAAATGCAGGCGCTGCAACTGGAGCAAGCCGCGCCGCCAGCCACACCAACTGCCAGACTGCTGCCCAGCGGGCCGGCAACAGCGGCGGCAGCGCACAAGACAAAACGCAAACGTGATGCCTCGGCTGCCCACGCCAAAGCCAAGCAACATCCGCCAGCCGCGGCAGAGCAAGCGGCCGAGACGGAAGACGCCAGCCAGCCGGTGGCAGAACAGGCCAATCATCACCAGCCAGTGGCTGCCAGTGAGCCGGCAGCGGCCCATGCCGAGAAGATGGACAAGGCTGAACAGCATGAACGCGCAGTCGAAGCCAGCGCGCCGGCCGCCAACGTAGCAGACAGGCCGGCTGGTTACCTGTCGCCGGCAACCGCCCTGCACCGCTTCCCGGCGCAGGCCAAGCTGGGTTACCAAACCTTCTATAACGGAGCGATAGTCGGCACCGGAAGCCTGAACTGGCAACATGGCCCGAACAGTTATACGCTGGAGATTCGCTTCAACCCGGTTATCGGCGGGAATCGGCGCTATCTTTCACAAGGGCAGTTAAACCAGCACGGCCTGCAGCCCGATAGCCTGCAAGCCTGGGTAGGTCAGGAAGCCAAGGAGTCCGCCCGCTTTGACTGGGCAGGCGGCACACTGCACTTTGGTGATCAGGGCGACAAGGAAATCGCCCTGCGCGCCGGTGCACAAGATGTATTCAGCCTGGCTTTCCAGCTGGGGCTGAAGGGCGGCCAGCTTGGCTCCGCCCCGTTACAGATCACCACCGGGAAAAAGGTCTACGACTATCCGATGACCCCCAGTGGAGAAACCGATTACGACACCGGCTCCGGCAAGATCCGGGTGATAGTGTTCCGCGCCAAGGGCGAGGATGACATCACCGAATTCTGGCTGGCTCCGGATTTCGCCAACCTGCCGGTGCGCATTTCGCGCACCGACAAGAGCAAACGGGTAGAACTGCGCGCCGTGCTGATCAATATTGACGGCACCGAGCAATGGCGCCTGCCCGCTCGCCCCATGACCCGGAATAATCATTAATGAATATCAGCCATAGCCAACTGAAACATATCGAAAACGTCATCGGCCAGATGATCCGCTTTGACCGCCCGGCCGACGCCGTGCTGTCGGCCTACTTCCGTGAAAACGTGAAGCTGGGTTCCAACGACCGCCACCTGATCGCCGAAACTGCCTTTGGCTGCCTGCGCCGCCTGATCCAGTTCCGCGCGCTGATCGCCCCGGAAAAGGCCAGCCCGCGCCGGCTGGCCATGGTGGCACTGATGCGCCTGCAAAAACTCAATATCAAGGAACTGGCCGACTCCACCAGCGCCGGTGAGCGCGAATGGCTGGGCAGCGTCAAGGGCAAGCAACTGGACGACAACCTGTCCATCGCCGCCGAACTGCCGGAATGGGTGATCGAACGTCTGGCAGAACAAGACCCCAAGGACGTACTGGCACTGGGCCTGGGCCTGATGGAGCCGGCCCCGCTGGATCTGCGCGTCAACACCATGAAGATGAAGCGCGACGAAGTGATGGACCGCCTGCGCGCCGACGGCATGCCCTGCGAACCGACGCCCTACTCACCCATCGGCATCCGCCTGCAAGACAAACCGGCACTGTCCAAGTATGAGCTGTTCAAATCCGGCGTCATCGAAGTACAGGACGAAGGCAGCCAGCTGCTGGGCCTGATTACCGGTGCCCGCCGTGGTGAAATGGTGGTGGATTTCTGCGCTGGAGCCGGTGGCAAGACCCTGCTGCTGGGCAACCAGATGGCCTCCAGCGGCCGTCTGTACGCCTTCGACGTATCGGAAAAGCGCCTGGCCAACCTCAAGCCGCGCCTGGCCCGCTCCGGCCTGTCCAATGTGCACCCGCAACTGCTGGCTCATGAGAACGACAGCAAGGTAAAACGCCTGGCTGGCAAGGCCGACCGCGTGTTGGTGGATGCCCCCTGCTCCGGCCTGGGCACCCTGCGCCGCAACCCCGACCTGAAATTCCGCCAGAGCCCGGAAAGCGTGGCCGAACTGAACGTGAAGCAGACGGCCATTCTCGCTTCCGCAGCCCGGCTGGTGAAAGTGGGCGGCCGCCTGGTGTACGCCACTTGCAGCCTGCTGCCGCAGGAAAACCGCGACATCGTCGAAGCCTTCCTGACCGCCCACCCGGATTTTGTCCTGATGCCGATGGATGAAGCGCTGGCCGAACAGAAGATTCCGCTGCAAATTGGCGACTATCTGGAATTGAAGCCGCACCTGCATAATTCCGATGGTTTCTTCGCTGCGGTTCTGGTCAGGAAAGGTAATTGACCTTATCATCGAGTATTAGCAAAATCGAAAATACCGTTTCATCTCGAATGATTCGCAACACGGCTTTGCTGCTCTCTCGATAAACCGCCACGGAGTTTCCTCCCCCATGCCCGACTCCCGAGTCGCCCGGCGCCTGGGCCAGCACGGCCTGCGCGCCAGCCGCCGCCTGAGATATCTGTACTTGTCCATGGCACTGTGGCGACGTCGGGCTCCGATCTGGATTGCCGCCATTCTGATCGGTCTGGTGGCGGCGGTGTTTGCCAATGGCAGCCATCTGTCACACGAGCTGTTCTACCAGATATACGACCAGTCGCCCTTGTGGGCGCTGCTGATCACCCCGGCCGGGCTGGGCTTGTCGGTATGGCTGCTGCGCACCTTCTTCGATGGTGCCGGTGGGGGTGGCATTCCGCAAACCATCATCGCCATGCAGCCGGGCATGCACGCCTTGCGCGCGCGCATTCTCACCATGCGTGCAGCCGTGGGCAAGATGATCTTGACGCTGATCGGCGTGGGCTGCGGCTCGACCATGGGCTACGAGGGCCCCATCGTGCAGGTGGGGGCGGCCATCAAGTATTCGCTCAATCGCGAAGCCGCCTTGCGCCATGAGGGCGTGGCGCGCAGCTTTATCCTGGCGGGTGCGGCGGCCGGCGTGGCGGCGGCCTTCAATACGCCGCTGGCCGGCATTGTATTCGCCATCGAGGAAATGGGCCGCACCTTCGACCAGCGCGCCAGCTCCACCATCCTGCTGTCGGTCATCCTGGCCGGTATTACCGCCATTGCGGTACTGGGCGATTACAACTATTTCGGCGTGGTGTCGGTAGCACTGGAGCTGCGCTCGGGCTGGATGGCCATTCCGGTGTGCGGCATCATCGGCGGCATCATTGGCGGGCTGACCTCGCGCGCCATTCTGGCCCTGGCCCAGCAACTACCCGGCCCGCTACACGGCTGGCGCATCAATTACCCCATTCTGTTCGCCGTCGCCTGTGGCCTGCTGCTGGCAGTCATCGGCATCGCCAGCGATGGCATCACCTTTGGCACCGGTTATTTCCGCGCCAAGGAAATCATCGAGGGCGGCGGAGCCAGCATGCAGGAATACGGCATTCTCAAGCTGGTTTCGCTGATCATCACCTATATCAGCGGCGCGCCCGGCGGCATGTTCGCCCCCTCGCTGGCCGTGGGTGCCGGCTTTGGCCTGAACATGTCCTTGCTGCTGCCGTTTCTGCCACAGGCAGCCATGGTGCTGCTTGGCATGGTGGCCTTTTTCTCCGGCATGACTCGCGCCCCGATGACCGGATTTGTCATCGTGATGGAAATGACATCCTCTTCTTCCACCATGATCATTCCGCTGATGGCCACCGCACTGATGGCGGCCAATGTGTCGCGCTTCATGAACCGCCATGCCCTGTACGACGGGCAGGCCGAAATATTCCTGCGCCAGCTGCGCGCACGCAATCAGGCAAATTGACCGGCGCAGCCGGCTTACGTACAATAACCCATCGTTTCAGTCAAGTATTGAGGGCAAACCCGCTGTTTGCCCGTTCACCGCAAGGAATTCCTCATGGATACCCAGGACATCATCAAGCAGACCGTTACCGAAAACCCGGTTGTGCTGTTCATGAAAGGCTCGGCCCAGTTCCCGCAGTGCGGCTTCTCCTCGCGCGCGGTCCAGATTCTGAAAGCCTGTGGCGTAGAAACCATCAAGACCGTTGACGTGCTGCAGGATGCCGAAATCCGCCAGGGCATCAAGGAATTCTCCAACTGGCCGACCATTCCGCAGCTGTATGTAAAAGGCGAATTCATCGGCGGCTCGGACATCATGTACGAAATGTACCAGTCCGGCGAACTGCAGGAAGTGCTGCAAGGGCTGTAAGCCACGCCCGTCCCACCCGCCATGCAAAAGAGAGCAAACCCGGCCCCGGCCGGGTTTTTCTTTGCCGGCATGGTGAATGGATGCCATTGCACAGGATGCGACACAAAGCCTGGCGCGCCTTGCCTGCAACAGACTGCACAGCCGGCCCGCTAGCACCCTTCTCCAGCACCACCCCTGTCCTGACTCTGCAAGCTGAGCGCACATCATCACGCCAGCAGCGGGCAGCGGCCTGGCTATCCATCCGTTTTTTTAACAACACCACGACAAGTTAATATCCACTGCCGCCTGCCTGTCTTACAATTCAGCAACAGCATACTGCCGGCAGCCCTCTGCCCTATCCCTACCGGATACCGCCATGACACCTTCACAAGCTCAAACCGAGCACGCCACCAGCCCAGCCACGGCTGACAATGGCGGTGCCATGCCCATCGATGAAATCTGGAAAGCGCTGGTAAACGACCAACTGGTGCCGTATTTCCAGCCCATCGTCGACATCCGCAATCGTCGCGTGCTCGGTGCCGAGGCCCTGGCGCGCTGGCGCCATCCGGCACTGGGCGTCTTGTCGCCCATCACCTTCGTGCCGGTAATGGAAGAGCGCGGCATGATTCGCGAGCTGACCGAGCTGATTCTGGAAAAATCGCTATATGCCTGCCGCGACTGGCTGGACCAGGGACAGGAATTGCAAGTATCGATCAACCTGTCCGCCCAATTGCTGGCCGACCCGCAACTGGCCAACCACCTGGCCCAGAAAACCAGGCTGGCCGGCCTGAGCCCGGCCAACCTGAGCCTGGAGTTTTCCGAGAGCACCCTGCGCCAGCACTGGGCCATGGCCGACACGCAGCTGCAAGCGCTACGCCAGGCAGGCTTTGGCGTGATGGTGGATGAATTCGGCATTGGCACCGGCCTGACCGACAAACTGCTGAGCAGCCATTTCAGCGGCCTGAAGATCGACCGCGCCTTTGTGCATGGTGCCGGTGACAACCAGCACCTGCGCGCCATTCTGGCTGAGGCGCTGGCCCTGGCCCAGGCCGGAGGTCTGAGCACGGTCGGCATGGGGGTGGAGGATGCCGCTGACCTGTCGGTACTGAGCGAACTGGGCTGCCATGCGGTACAGGGTTATATCTGTGCGGCACCATTGCCCGCTTCAGGGTTAATCCCGTGGATTTCCCAGTGGGAAAAGCGGTAGAATATCGCCCCATACCTCATTCAAAGACCGGCCATGGCAACAAGGCCGGTTTCGCATATCTGAAACAAGCTGCCTCTGCGCTCCACAAGATCGCAATCGGCAGCTTTTTCGCAAGGTTTGGGACCAAGCATGAATATCCACGTAGTCAACCATCCGCTGGTACAGCACAAACTCGGCCTGTTGCGCGAGGGCGATATCAGCACCATGAAATTCCGCCAGCTCACTCAGGAACTGGCGCGTCTGCTGGCTTATGAAGCCACCCGCGATTTTGAACTGGAAGCCACCACCATCGACGGCTGGTGCGGCAAGATCGACATCCAGCAGATCAAGGGCAAAAAAGTCACCGTGGTGCCCATTCTGCGCGCCGGCATCGGCATGCTGGACGGCGTGCTCGACCTGGTGCCCTCGGCCAAGATCAGCGTAGTGGGCCTGGCCCGCAACGAAGAAACGCTGGAGCCGGTGTCCTATTTCGAAAAATTCGTCGACAGCCTGGACGAGCGCATCGCCATCATCATCGACCCGATGCTGGCCACTGGCGGCTCCATGGTAGCCACCATCGAACTGCTCAAGCGCAAAGGCTGCAAGCAGATCAAGGCGGTGGTGATGGTTGCAGCACCGGAAGGCGTAAAAATTGTCAACGATGCCCACCCGGACGTGCAGCTGTATGCCGCCTCGCTGGACAGCCACCTGAACGAAAACGGCTACATCATTCCTGGTCTGGGTGATGCCGGTGACAAGATCTTCGGCACCAAGCACGCCTGAGTTTGCCGAATACCCTGTCAGCACGCCGCTCATCCGTACCGGAAGGGCGGCGTTTTTGCAGCCCGCGGCCAAAAGAAAAAAGGGAAAGAGATGAACGCCCATCAACAGATCGATAACGACTTTCTGCTGCGCTTTCCCGATGGCCTGCAGGATGCCGCGTGGCAGGCACTGGCAAAGAAACACCGCAGCGTGGATAGCGTCATCCTGCTGTGCCAGCAAGGGCTGACGGCGGAGCGGCTGCAGCAGGCCATCGCCAGCCAGCGCTATGCCGACATCACCGAAACCTGCCGCCAGATCATTGGCCGCAGCACTACGGTGAGCACCTTCGAAAAGATGGCCTTTCGCAATTACCTGGGCTTTCGCGATGTGCATGCGGCTTTTGTGCAGGCGCTCTATCGCTTGCTGCACCAGTTTGGCCCGGACAGTTTTGCCGATTTTGTCGAAGTGCTGCAGCTGTGTCGCAACGATGGCAATGCCAACCCGGCCAAGTGGCCGGTGGTGAGCTGTTTTCTGGCCTATAGCGACCCCGAGCGCCATGTCTGCCTCAAGCCCACCACCATCAAGAAAGTGGCGGCGCGGCTGGACGTGGACATTGCTTATCGGCCGCTGCCCAACTTTGACACCTATCAGCGGGTGCAGGCCATGGTGCAGGACTTCCGCCAGCACAGCCTGCTGGCTCGTCAGCAGAACAACATCATTGCCCAGGCCATCATGTATTGCACGGTCTGAGTCAGCGTCAGGCCGTATTTGCTTTTAACAAAAACAGGGAAACCCCATTATGTTCCAACACGTGAAGGTGGCCATCTCCGGCGCCCAGATCCTGTTCGTCGCTTTCGGCGCACTGGTTCTGGTTCCGCTCTTGACCGGCCTCAACCCCGCCATGGCCCTGCTCGGTGCCGGCATCGGCACCCTGCTGTTCCAGCTGTGTACCGGCCGCCAGGTGCCCATTTTCCTGGGCAGCTCGTTTGCCTTTATCGGCCCCATCATCTACTCCATGCATACCTGGGGTCAGGCCGCCACCATGTTCGGCCTGTTTGCCGCCGGTTTCATGTACTTCGTGTTTGCCGCCATCGTGCGCTGGCGCGGCATGGCGCTGGTCAACAAGCTGCTGCCACCGGTGGTGATCGGCCCGGTGATCATGATCATCGGCCTGTCCGTGGCCACGGCGGCTTCCGGCATGGCCATGGGCCAGGCGGGTGGCAAGCAGATCATGCCCTATGAAACCTCGATGCTGCTGGCGGCCATTTCGCTGGCAACCACGGTCATCGTTTCCATCTACGCCCGTGGCATGTTCAAGCTGGTGCCGATTCTGGCCGGTGTGACCGTTGGCTACATCGCGGCGGCTTTCCTGGGCGTGGTGGACTTTGCCAAGCTGGCCAATGCGCCGTGGTTTGCCGCTCCGGTATTCCACAGCCCGGAAGTGAACTGGTCTGCCGCGTTGTTCATGCTGCCGGTGGCCATTGCCCCGTCCATCGAGCATATCGGTGGCGTGATGGCTATCGGTGGCGTGACCGGCAAGGACTTCACCAAGACTCCCGGTCTGCACCGCACCCTGATGGGTGATGGCCTGGGCGTGTGCGTGGCCGGCCTGATCGGCGGCCCACCGGTCACCACCTATGCCGAAGTAACCGGCGCGGTGATGATCACCCGCAACTTCAACCCGGTCACCATGACCTGGGCGGCGGTGTTTGCCATCTGCATGGCCTTCTTTGGCAAGTTCAACGCCTTGCTGCAATCCATCCCCATGCCGGTGATGGGCGGCATCATGGTGCTGCTGTTCGGCACCATTGCTTCCATCGGCCTGAAAACCCTGATTGAAGCCAAGGTTGACCTGATGCAGCCGCGTAATCTGGTGATCATTTCGGTGGTCCTGACCGCCGGTATTGGCGGCCTGACGCTGAAACTGGGCGGTCTGGAACTGGCCGGCGTTGGCCTGTGCTCCATCCTGGCCATGGCGCTGAACCTGATCCTGCCGAAATCCGCGCCGCATCACGATGGCATCGTCGAAGGCCAGGATATCTAGCACCAAGCCTGCTTGCTCCTGCTTGATCCAGTTGACTGGAAATAGAAAAAGCGCGGTTCAACCGCGCTTTTTCTTTATATAAATCAGCAAGGTCGCATTATTACCATTGGATGTCCGGATCATGAACGACCGCTGGCCGGCCATATTGGATAATGTCGACACTTTGTTGAAGTTTTTTCAGGGCTTGTTGTGCATCATCAGGCCTCTGCCGTCAGGGCAGACAGCAAACTCCTTTGTTGTGTTGTGATTGAAAACGCCATCTTGCGATGGCGTTATTTTTTTGCCCTCAGTTCAAGCCGCCCCAGCAGGCGGACAGGCCCGCAGCCTGGCCATCTTCAACACATCCTCATAGCGACCATGCCGCAGCGCATAAGCACGCAGACGGGCTTCTTCGACAAAACCGTATTTGCGGTACAGCGCCAGCGCCGCCGCATTATCGTCAAACACCGTCAGTTCCACCCGATGCAGCCCCAGCCAGTTGTCCGCCAGCTCAAGCAGAGCCTGCAGCAGGGCTGAACCCACGCCCCGCCCCTGCCATTCGCGCTGCACAGCCATGCCGAGGCTGGCACCATGCGCCAACCGTGGTGAACTTTCCCGCCACAGCGAACCATGGGCAATCACCTGACCGTCGGCCGTTTCCAGCAACAGGTGGTGTTGCAGCGGCTCATTGCGCTCCAGCCGCTGTTGCCACAGCTGCAGCGAGGGATAAGGTAGCTGCAAGGTATTGCCATAGCAGAGCGGATCGCTCATCAGCGCCTGCAGCGCCCCTGCGTCAGCCGGCCCGGGTTTACGAATGTGATACCGGTTCATGCCTGTCCTCCCGCCGGCCAGTGCAGCCGCGCCATCACCACGCTGTCCACATAGCGGCCATCCTGCAGGATGTCCTGCCGCACCACGCCCTCATGCTGGAAGCCAAAGCGTTCGTAGAGCGCGATGGCACGCTGGTTGTCCTGCTGCGCCATCAGCTCCAGCCGGATCAGCCCCAGCCAGTTGTCGGATAGCTCCAGCAGTGCTTGCAGCAATGCCCGGCCCACACCCTTGCCCTGCCATTCATCACGCACCACCAGGAAAATGTCCGCCACGTGGCGACAGCGCGCCTGCGGCAGGATGTTGAGCCCGGCGCTGGCCATGACCTCGCCATCTGCGCTACAGGCCACCAGCCAGTGACTGTCTGATGGCAGCTGCTGTAGCCGGTGCTGCCAGTCGGCTACCGACTGGTAAGGCTGTTGCGAGGTATGGCGCACCACACCCGGAGCGGATTGCAGCCGCGCCATGGCGGCGGCGTCGTCCGGCTCGATGCGGCGAATATGAAATGACATGCGGCAATGCTCCTGTAAGCAGGTCCCGACCGGATAGCATGACATCATTACAAATAGAATGGCTGTTTAACAAGCGGATTCGCCAGACAACAGCCCCGTTTCATCGCTGAAAACGGGGCTGGTGCTGTTGATACCGCCTGGTTGCGCTTAGCGGCTGCGGCAGGCGCGGTCCACCAGGTACATCAGGTTCTGGTAAGGAATACCGGCGTTGGCCGACAGGCCGATCTCGCAAGTGACACTATTGGAGAAGCCACTACCGCAATCCTTGACCTGGGCTTTCAGGCCGGTCAAGGCACTGGTATTCAGCTCAGGATGGCTGAAGCCCTTGTCACCGGCAAAACCACAGCAGGTAATGCCTTGCGGCTCGATCACCGTGCTGGCGCAGCGCTTGGCCAGCGCATTGAGCATGACCGCCTGGCCGGTCTTGCGCATGGAGCACACCACATGCAAGGCCACGGACTCTGGCTGCGGCGTGAAGGCCAGATGATCGGCGGCGACTTCCTGCACAAAACGGGTGACGTCATACACCTGCAGCCGCTGGTCCTGCAGCCCTTCCAGCATGCTGGCGGTACACACGCCATTGTCCACGATCACCGGCCAGCGGCCGTTGTCACTGGCGGCCAGCAAGGCGGCTTCCAGCTCGGCCAGCTTGCTGGCGGCGGCATCCACCGCGCCCTTGGACTTGAACGGTGTACCGCAGCACAGGCCATCCATCTGCTGCGGATAGATCAGCTGGTAACCCGCCTTGCCCAGTACCGAGGCGACAACCTCGTTGAGCGGACGCTGGTCGGGCAGTGCTGCTGCCGGGGCAAAGGTGCGGGTGAGACAGGATGGCAGATACACCACCTTGCGCGCGCTGCCCCTGCCTTCATCCAGCCGCAGTTTGCTGGCCGCACGCGGGAAATACGGTGTCCAGTAGGGAATGCGCCGCCCCACCACCCGGCGCAGGCTGCGCATCAACAGGCCGGTGGCGGCATTACCGGCCACGCTCTGTACCGTTTGCAGGGCACGCAAGCCCAGCCGTGCGCCGGCGGTCGCCGTACCGTAGTGGCCGGCCAGGGTGTTGGCCAGGGCCTGGCCGCTATCGCTCAGCTGCTGCTGACGCAGCTGGCTGGTGAGGGCTCCGGTATTGATGCCCACCGGACAGGCGCTCTCGCACAGGCCACAGGTGGTACAGGTTTCGTCACCGGCATACTGGTAGCGGGCGCGCAAATCTTCCAGCCGCGCCGCGTCCTGGCCGCTCTGGCTGAGGGCAGCCATTTCCCGATTGGCCACAATGCGCTGGCGCGGGCTCAGGGTAATGGCACGACTGGGGCACATCACCTCGCAGAAGCCGCACTCGATGCACTTGTCGATCAGCGTATTGGCCGTAGGAATCGGCTTCAGGTTGCGGATGTGCAGCAGCTTGTCGTGGGTGATGATCACATCCGGATTGAGAATCCCGGCCGGATCAAACAGCGCCTTGATCTCCTGCATGATACGATAAGCCGCCGGGCCCCACTCCATTTCCACAAACGGCGCCATATTACGGCCGGTACCATGCTCGGCCTTGACTGCACCTTCGTACTCAACGGCCACCAGCCGGCACACGTCCTCGATAAAGGCTTCGTAACGCTTGATCTCGGCTTCGCCGGAGAAGTTGGGCGTGAACACGAAGTGCAGGTTCCCTTCCAGCGCATGGCCGAAGATGATGGCTTCGTCGTAGTGGTATTGGCGGAACAGTGCCTGCAGCTTGAGCGTGCCTTCGGCAAGGTGCTCGATGGGGAAGACCACGTCTTCGATGATGACGGTGGTTTCCGCCGCCCGCATCGCGCCCACGCTGGGGAACATGCCCTTGCGGATATTCCACAAGCGGGTGTACTGCTCGGCCACATCGGTGAAATGGATGCCGGACAGATTGGGAATGGCGGCGATATAGCCGCAGATGGCATGGATCTGCCCGGTCAACGCCACGGCATCACGGGCACGGGTTTCGATCAGGATGGCGGCCGCTGCATCGCCCAGGGTTTTCAGCTCGGCCGGCACCCCGGCCTTGTTCTCCACAGAACGCAGGCTGGCACGGTCCAGCAGCTCGGCCGAGGACACCACATCCTTGTGCTGCGCCAACAGCTGGATGGCATCGCAAGCGTCCTTGATGGTGGGAAACAGTACCAGTGCCGAAGCCTTGTGCGGCAGCTCTTCCACCGTGTGGTAGGTCACTTCCGACACAAAAGCCAGCGTGCCCTCACTCCCCACGATCAGGTGCAGCAGCATGTCTAGCGGATCAGCAAAATCCACCAGCGCATTCAGGCTGTAGCCGGTGGTGTTCTTCATCTTGTATTTGCGACGGATGCGCGCTTCCAGCTCGCCATCAGCCCGAATGCGCGCTGCCAATGCGGCAATGCCGTCCAGCAGGCTGGCATGCGACTGGCGGAAGGCCGCCACACTGGCCGCATCAGCGGTATCCAGCACCGCGCCGTCGGCCAGCACCAGCCGCAGGCTCTTGATGGTCTGGTAGGTATTCTGCGCGGTACCGCAGCACATGCCACTGGAGTTATTGCTGACGATGCCGCCAATCATGGCGGAATTGATGGTGGCCGGATCGGGGCCGATCTTGCGGCCGAACGACAGCAGGGCGGCATTGGCCGTGGCACCGATCACCCCCGGCTGCAGCCGGATGGCCAGGCCATCGTCCAGTACTTGTAGCGCTTTCCAGCCATGGCTGGCCACCACCAGGATGGAATCGCTCACCGCCTGGCCGGACAAGGAAGTACCAGCGGCGCGGAAGGTCACTGGCAGGCTATGCGCAGCAGCCTGGGCCAGCACCACCTGCACCTCGGCTTCGTCATGGGTCTGGATAACGATCTTCGGCACCAGCCGGTAACAGGAAGCATCCGTCCCGTAAGCCAGGGTGGATAGCGGATCAGTGAACACCCGTTTGGCGTCAATCACTTCGACAATGGCTTGATGAAACAGCCGGTAAGCACCTTGCAGCATGAAGTCTCTCCACGGCGCAGACAGCGGTTCTGTGTCGGCTTGCCACGCCAGTTGCACCATCCCTGCCTGCGCTGAACTGCAGCACAGCCCGGATGGTCCCAAGAATGTTGAAGCGGCATAGTGCCACATCTGGCTTTTTCGCCCATCAAGGGATTACCCTGTCAGCCAGACAATTTATGCATAGTGAGAGCCACTAACACCTGGAGCAGTATTGCGCCTGCTGGCCGTACACCTTGTACTGTCTGCGCCGGCGAACCTTGCCCCAGCGACGCTACGCTATTTTGTTGGCGGTTCTCAATAACAGAGAGGGGACACAGACATGCTGATGCAGATCGATCAGGCCACCCTGCTGGTGGTGGATATCCAGGACAAACTGCTACCGGCAGTAGACCAGGCCGACGCCATGCTGGCTGCCAGCCTGTGGCTGGTGGGGGTGGCCCACGATACCGGCCTGCCGGTGGTGTTTTCCGAACAATACCCGCGCGGACTGGGTCATACCGAGGCCAGCCTGCTGGCCACCGCGCCACAGGCCACCGTGGTGGAGAAGCTGCACTTTTCCTGCGTGGCGGCAGAATGTCTGCCCGACAGCCTGCTGGCGCGCAAGCAGGTGATTGTCTGCGGCATGGAAACCCATGTCTGCGTACTGCAGACCGTGCTGCAACTGCTGGCCCTGGGCAAGCAGGTGTTCGTGGTAGCCGATGCCGTAGCCAGCCGCCGCAACAGCGACAAGCAACTGGGGCTGCAACGTATGCAGGCAGCCGGGGCGGTATTGGTCAGCCGGGAGATGGTGCTGTTCGAAATGCTGGGAGTGGCCGGCAGCGAACTGTTCAAGGCCATGAGCAGGAAATACCTGATGGGGGTGCAGCCCGCCTGATGGGGCGGCACAAGGTTGGTCGTCTGGCCGAAGGGTGGTCCCTTCGGCCAGACCGGCCGGTGGCGGCTATGCCGCTCTGTTTTCTCCTTTGCAGACTGGCGCAGGACGGTGATGGAGGGTCGAAACAGCCATCACCCGTCGCCAGCTACTGCCATCCCTATAGCAAACAGCGTGCCATATTTCCTAAAGCACTGATATGGCAGACATTAGCTGACACCCATTCCGCACATCTTCGGTTAGCGATGACTGGCAGCAGGGAAAATGCACCAATACAGTGCCTTATTGCACCAGCAACATCCCACTCATGGACAATGCGCAAGCACAGGCCGCAGCATCACTCCTGTGCTAGCATCTGCGGCTATCCTCCACCTTTTGCCAGCACCACGCAGGAACACAAACCCATGACCACACCCACCTTCAAGGACATTCTGGACACCCTCCCCGCTACTACCGGCATTGCCGCCATCGTGCTGCTGGACGCTGCGGGTGAGCCGGTCACCCGCCTGGAAAACCAGCCGGGCACCGCCGGCTCGGTACGGGTCTATCACGCCCTGATCAAGCAGCACGGCCATCTCGACCGTGCCGCGGCACAGGAAGGCCTGGCGCTTTATGCCGAACATACGGCCGATGCCCGTCAGCATCCGGGCAAGCACCCCAATATCGACCGCCTGCTGGCCATTGCCGAAGCAGATGCGCCCGGTTTGCGTGCCCGCATCGTGTTGCAGGACGACTAAACGGCACTCAGCGCGAGCCGGCCCTGCACTTGGCCGGCTATCGCCCCCCAGCCTTACCAGCTCTCCGGCAACACGCCAAACAGTGATACCACCGCATACACCCCGCTGAGAAAAAAGGTGGCCATGATCAGCCACTGCACACTGCGGTGGGCATACCAGCCACAGACAAACTCACTGCTGACATCGCCCCGCTGCCGCGCCGCATTCAGCAGCAAGACCGGGATGATGCCCATCAGCACGCCACCGAAAGTCCCGGCGAAATACAGCGCATTGACGAAGCTGGCAATGCCCGAGTACGCCAGCAGGAAGGGCGGCAGTGCCACCACCGCCAGTACTATCAGCCGTTTTGACTTCTGGGTTTCGCTACCCAGGCGGAAGTGGTCGAAAATATTGGTGAACAGACAGCCACCCAGCCCCCAGTAGGAAGTCAGCATGGCCAGCAGGGCAAAAATGTTAGCGGTGTAATAAGCCCACTGCCCCAGTGCCCTGCCCCAGCTCAGCGTGGCCACCTGGGTGAGGTTGTCGCTGCCCACCAGCGCAATGACCGAAGCAGGAATCAGCGCCACAAAGACAAAGGTCAGCGCCATGCCACTCATGATCAGCCGGGGCAGTTTACGCGGGGCGGACAGATTGCCGCGCACCAGCTCGGGTACCAGAAACTGGGCACCAAACACAAATACCGCCAGATTGAACACCGGCACCACATACTGCCAACGGCTGAGCCACAGATTGCTCAGGCGCGCATCCTGACTGGCGATGGAGGCCAGAATCAGCGCCAGGATAATGACAATCATGCTGATGCTGATCACCTTGTTACCCGCGCCCAGCACCTTCAAGCCCAGATACAGCACGGCCACCGACGGCACGATGAACAGGATGCTGCCCAGCTCCTTGCTCATGCCATAGCCACCCAGTAAATCCAGCAAGATGCTGCCACTACCCGCCATATAGGCGGTCAGTGCGCCAAAGCTGTTGGCCGCCACCGCCAAAAACAGCAGCCAGCCCCCCAAGCCGCCCAGATAGCGGCTCGCCAGGCCGCTAAGCTGACGGTTGCCACGGGTACGCAGCGCCACCTCGGTCAGGTAGAGCATGGTAATGGTGCACAGCACACAGGTAATGGCCAGACAGAGCAAAAGCGGGATATAGCCGGTCTTGCGTGCGGCAAAGGCCATGCCCAGCACGCCAGCCCCGATATTGGTACCAAAAATGATGCCTATGGTTTCCAGCCCGCTGATGGGCAGGACCTGCAGGCCGGAGTCTTCATGAGACGGTGCCGCTGGCGCAACTTCGCTTGAATGCATTGGAGTACTCCGGAAATTGGACAACAAGACTGGAGCAGCCGACCGGCGCAGCGGCACGGATGGCTACAGATTTCACTGCGGATGCGAGTACAGCTTGAAAGCGATGCGCCAGCGCCCCTGGCGCTTGAACAGCGAGACATAATCGGTAAATACCCGCCCAGCCAGTGGCGTTTGCAATTCGGCCATGGCGGCATTGCCGCAGAGACGGATCTCACCTATCTGCAATCCGTAGGGTGCACCCTGAGCATGCGGCGAGGGCCGGCTTTGCAGCAGGCTGCGGTATTGCGCCTGATCCAACCGTGTCTCGGCCCCTTCGACATCACCCAGCAGCAGGGCATCGGGGCGGAAAGCTTCTTCCAGTTTTTCCGGTCGGCCGTAATACAGAGCCTCGTAATAGGCAGTCAGTGCCTGGCGGATCTGTTCCAGGTCGGATGAGCAGGACATGCAGTTCTCCAGATGGGGTCTAGCGGGAATGGGCAGCAGTAGTCTTGGTGGGCGACAGGCCAGAAGGAGCCAGCTTGCACAACTGCTGCATCAGCCAGGACGGCTGGCGGTTTTCATCGGCAGCCAGGTCGACCTGCCCTACCGCATGGCGTACCAGCCGGCCACCCAGATAGCGGAAGGGTTCGGGCGGAAAATCACGCTGCAGGCCATGTACCAGACCACAGCGCGCCCATTCGTTGTCCAGCTGCAAGGCCAGTGTGGCCAGAATCTTGCCGCCCAGCATGGAGGGGCCGACGCCATTGCCGGAGTAGCCGATGGCATAGAAAACATTGGTCTGACCGGGCAAGGCGCCAAAATGCGGCAGGCCGTTACGGGTACGATCGATCGGCCCGGTCCAGTTGCTGACGATGTCCGCTGTCTGCACGCCCGGATAGGCGCAACGCAAATGGGCAGCCACTGTGGCGGCGATGCCGGATGCGCCATCCAGCTTGTCGGCCAGCCTGGCGCCGTACACCAGTTGCTCACTGCCACCGCCCTTGCCGAAGACGATGCGGCCATCCGGTGTGGTGCGGTAGTAGTGCACTAGCATGCGGCTATCGGAAATGGTCATGCCATTTGTCCAGCCGATAGACTGCAACAAGTCAGGCAAGGGCCGTGTCATCACCACATCACTGGACACCACCACAAAGGCCTTGCGGATGTCGGCAAACTGCGCGGCCCAGGCATTCATCGCCAGAATCACCTTGTCGGCACGCACGCTGCCATGGGTACATTGCACCCGCGCCGGTACGCCACCGTCCAGCCGCTCCATTGGTGAAGACTCGTATACCTTGACCCCAAGCCGACGGGCATGGCGCAACAGACCACGCGCCAGCATGGCGGGCTGAATGGAGGCCGATACCGGCTCGAACACCCCGTCCAGATGCAGGCTGGAACCACTCAGCTGCGCCGCCTGCCCTGCTGCCAGCCGCTGGTAGGGATGCTGGCCCAGCTGCTCCAGCCGGCTGACCGTACTGTCCCAGGTGCCAAGCTGGGCCGTAGTCGTGGCTGCCCACAGCCAGCCATCCAGCCGCAGCTGGGCATCGATGTCATGTTGCTGGCAGAAAGCCTGCAGATCGACAATGGCCTGCGAAGATGCCCGGCACAGGCGCAGGGCTTCGGCTTCGCCGCACATCTTGGCCAGCGACTGAAACTTGGCCCACAGGCTGAGCACAAAGCCGCCATTGCGGCCGCTTGCCCCGCTGCCGCACAGTTTGGCCTCGACGATGACGACCTCGGTATCGGGGTTGGCCTGCTTGATTTCGATGGCACTCCACAAGCCGGTAAACCCGCCCCCCACAATGCAGACATCAGCGCGGATATCCTGCCGCAGTGGCTCGGGGGAAACCGGCCCCTCCGCTGCCAGCGCCTCGGCAAGCCAGTGACTGAAAGCACTACAGTGGGATGCGGTGGAGGACATGCCGTACTACTCCTTGTGTCAAGACAGGCAGCTACCGTTGCCAGGAAGCCACTAACAACAGGGGCTGCCTTCAGTGCAGGGCGAAGCTGTTGGAAAGATCAGCAGGGAGCTTATTTGAATTGGCCGGGCAGAATGATGGGAAAGAACTGAAACAGCAGCATGAAAGGAGTTGAGCCTTGCCAGTAAAATCCATGGCAGGAATCAGGCAGGAGAATGCAGGGAAACGCAGCGAAATACCGGGAGAGCAAGACATGAAAAAAGCCCGCCGAAGCGGGCTTTTCCTTGAAGCAGAATTCCGGAAAGGGAATTAGGCTTGACCGACCACAACAACCTTGATCGGAGCAACCACGTCGTGGTGCAGGGCGATTTCGATGTCGTACTCACCGATGGCCTTGAACGGGCCGTTCGGCAGGCGAACTTCGAAACGCTTGATTTCCACGCCGAATGCGGTCACGGCTTCAGCCACGTCCACATTGGTCACGGAACCGAACAGACGGCCATCCACACCGGCTTTTTGCGCGATGGTGATAACAGCGTCAACCAGCTTTTCAGCACGAACCTTGGCATCGGCCAGGATTTCAGCTTGCTTGGCTTCCAGTTCGGCGCGACGAGCTTCGAACTCTTTCAGGTTGACTTCGGTAGCACGCTTGGCTTTGCCTTGCGGGATCAGGAAGTTACGGGCGTAGCCGTTCTTGACCTTAACCACGTCACCCAGTTGACCCAGGTTGGCAACTTTTTCGAGCAGAATGATTTGCATCTTAAGTCCTTTCCCGGCTTAGTGTTGGTCGGTGTAAGGCAGGAATGCCAGGAAGCGAGCACGCTTGATAGCAGTGGTCAGCTGACGCTGGTAGCGAGCCTTGGTACCGGTAATGCGAGCCGGGATGATTTTGCCGTTTTCGGCGATGAAGTCTTTCAGCAGATCAACGGATTTGTAGTCGATATCCTTGATGCCTTCTGCCGTGAAGCGGCAGAACTTCTTGCGCTTGAAGAGTTGACGAGCCATTTTGACTAACCTTTTACAAATTCAACATATTCGATATTGAGTACCAACCGCGGATTTTTCAGACTGCGCTGGGATAGGAATCCGGTGAATGTCACCGCGTTTCCTGCCAGTTTCCCGGCATGTTTCCGGGCGTCTTCTCCAATCAGCACGGCCTGGATTTCACAGGCCACATCGCGTTCGAACCCGCCGGCAGTCTGTCTAGACTGGTGCCTGATCCACATTTCCACCACCGGAATACCGGCAGGGGTGTAACGCAGGGCTTCTTCGCGTTCGACCGTCGCGGTCAATACCAGACGGTTCTGCAAGTCCTTGTCTCCTGCCAATTAGGCAGCAGCTTCGGCCTCGGCTGCCGGCTGCTGGGAATCCAGCAGGTTCTTGGCCTTTTCGTCCTTCATCATCGGGGATGCGTCGGTAACGGCGCGATCCAGCTTGATGGTGAGGTGACGCAGAACAGCGTCGTTGAACTTGAAGGCGTGCTCGATCTCGGCCAGGGTTTCGGACTGGCACTCAACGTTCATCAGAACGTAGTGGGCTTTGTGCAGCTTCTGGATCGGGTAAGCCAGTTGACGACGGCCCCAATCTTCCAGACGGTGAATCTTGCCTTCAGCGGCCAGAACCATGCCCTTGTAGCGCTCGATCATGGCCGGAACCTGTTCGCTCTGGTCCGGATGGACGATGAACACGATTTCGTAATGACGCATGTTAACTCCTTATGGCTGTTTAGCTTTTTGCCATGCGGTTGCAAAAAGCAAGGTAGTGAAACCGCAGCATTCTACGCACTTAATCCTGCTGCGGCAAACAAAATCGGCCAGAGGCTGCGGCACAGCGCCGCCGGCGTGGCAAAAGCAGCAAAGCGGCTGGCGGCTGGCGGCTGGCGGCTGGCGGCTGGCGGCTTACAGTCGTTTGTCGCGGCGGATGTCGCTGACCAGGCCATTGTGCAGAATCACCAGCGTGGTGTAGGGCAGATCGGCATCGCCCAGCCAGAACAACTGCCGGTCGCCGTTGGCGGCGGGATCGGCACGCACATAATCCGGCTTGCCGGCCGCTTGCAGCAGCTCGGCTTCGCTCATGTCGCGGTGCAGGTGCATGAACTGCTCGAAAGGCAGCGGGTCGGCCAGCGACCACGACGACAACAGCAGGCCGGCCAGCACGGACAATACGGTTTTCATCTCGGAGGTTTCCTGAAAAGGGAGGGCAACAGAATGCGGCAAAGAATGTTGTTATTCAGACCCGCTAAAGCGCTATTAATGGTTAACGGACTTTCTTCACCACCTCGATCAGTTCGGTCACCATGCCGGTGGCGTCGCCCTCCAGCAGGGCCTTGCTGACACAGCCTTTCATGTGGCTTTCCAGCAACTGCATGGATACCGCATCCAGCGCCGATTTCACCGCGGCCACCTGGGTCAGCACATCCACGCAGTAGCGGTCGGCTTCCACCATGCCGCTGATGCCACGTACCTGCCCCTCGATGCGCGCCAGCCGCTTGAGCAGGGCCGACTTGTTCGGCTGCACCACGCTCTTGCCGGCAACATCGGGCGGCGTGTGACAGCAGGCATCGGTTTTCGGGGCAAGGCTCATGCACACTCCGCTATCAAATAAAAATCAGGCCTGCCAGTGTAACACCGGCAGTCCCTGGCTTGCGCGGCAGCACCACTCAGGCTTGCACATCCAGCGTGGCCATCATGCCGGCGTCTTCATGTTCCAGAATGTGGCAGTGGAACATGCGCAAGCCGGGCAAGCGCTGGACAAAGCGCAGCCGCACCGTTTCGCCTGCCGGAATGTTGACGACATCACGCCAGGCCAGGAAGGGTTCGTCCTGCCACACAACATCGTCAGTGCGGGCGATCACCTGGAACTGGGTGCCGTGAATATGGAAGGGATGATCCATATGCGCCTGGCTGACGATATCCCACTCTTCGACCTGGCCCACCTTGCCGGTGAAATCCACCCGGTCCATGTCGAACTTCTTGCCATTGATCAGGAACATGGCCGCCGGATCAGCCATGTTTTCGCTAAAGTTCACCACCCGTTTGACGGCAGGCGCACCCAACGGCGCAATCGGGCGCAGCGTTGTCGGCAGCTCGGCCGTGGCCTTGCTGCCGCTACGACTGATCGTAGCCAGGGTGAGGGTTGTGCTCTGCTCCGGCCCCATGGCCTTGCCACGGTTGTAGGGTAGAGCCTGCAAGGCAGATGCTTGACCAGCGGCAAAGCGCCCGGTGATGACGATCTCCGCCCGCTCACCGGGTGACAGCAGCAGCGTCTCGATGCGCCGTGGCGCAGCGATCAGCCCGCCATCCGTCCCCACCAGCTGTATGTCGTGTGCGGGCAAGGCCAGCTTGAGGATGCGCGCGCTGCTGGCATTCCAGATACGCCAGCGCTGCCGTTCACCTTCGGCCAAAGCAATCACCGGCTGCCAGCCGCCATTCACCAGCACGAACTGGCCTTCGCGGCCATCATGCTGGTCTGCCGCGCTATTGGCAGCGATCTGGCCGTGGGCATCCAGCTTGAGATCAGACAGCACCAGCCATTGCTCGGGCAAATGCGCCAGCGGGTCGTGACGGCTTTTCACCACGAATACCCCGGCCAGCCCCATATAAGCCTGCTGGCCGGTATAGCCATGCGGATGCGGGTGATACCAGTAGCTGGCGGCACTATCTGCCGGTAGCCGGAACGGGTAGTCACGCGTCTGGCCGGGTAATACCGGATCATGCGGATTGCCATCCTGCGCTGCCGGTACCGGCATGCCGTGCCAATGAATGGTGCTGGGCTGACTTAACTGGTTGGTAAACCGCAGGCGGACTTCATCGCCCTCCCAGGCGACGATGGCCGGGCCGGGAATCTGGCCGTTATAAGCCCAGCAGGTGCTAGCCGGCTTGCCCGGCAGCAGGGGCAGTTTAACCGGTGCGGCGGCAAGCTGCCCCACCAGGTGGCCGGCTGCGCCGTGGTTTTCCAGCCGGGACAGCGACGGCAATGGCAGGCCACGCGGCAAGCCGAGGCTGTCGGCGGCAGGCATGCTGGCCGCACCGGCAAGGCCATGCCCCATGGCAGCGTGATCAATGCCCGGCATGTCAGTCATGCTTTCAGCCCAGGCCTGGCGTAGCAGCAAGGGGGTCAAGGCCAGCGCGCTGCTCCACTGCAGAAAATGTCTTCTGTCCATGTATTGGCTCCGTCAATTAGAGAGAGGCGGTGAACACGGTGCGGCCTGGCAAGGCAGCCAGCACCTCCACATACCCCCCAAGGGTATAAGCACCATAGAGCAAAGTATAGCCAGCAAGGTTCCGCAATGGATCAGCGAGATTGTAAAAAGCTGTCCTGCATCAAAAAACCCCATGCCGGGGCATGGGGTTGGCAGGGAGCGGCGATGCGCTGGCTCAGCTGGCTTTTCCGGCGGCCAGCACCCGCTGGCGGCGGCTTTCGGCCAGCACCATGCCGGAGGAGACCGACACATTGAGGCTTTCCACCGTGCCGAACATGGGAATGGACACCAGCACGTCGCAGTGTTCGCGGGTCAGGCGGCGCATGCCCTCGCCTTCCGATCCCATCACCCAGGCCAGGGCGCCGGCGGCATCGACATGGAAGAGATCGGTATCGGCCTCCATGGTGGTACCGGCAATCCACACTCCGGCGTCTTTCAGGTCGCGCAGGGTGCGCGCCAGATTGGTCACCGTGATATAGGGCACTACTTCGGCGGCGCCGCAGGCTACCTTGGATACGGTGGCATTCAGCCCGGCCGAGCGGTCTTTGGGGGCAATCACGGCATGTGCGCCCATGGCATCGGCCACGCGCAGACAGGCACCCAGATTATGCGGGTCGGTAACACCATCCAGAATCAGCAGCAGCGGCGGTTCGGCCAGGTTTTCCAGCACGTCGTCCAGATCGACATGGTTGCGGCTGGCATCAATCATGGCCACCACACCCTGATGGCGGGCATTGCCGCTCATGCTGTCCAGCCGCGCCTTGTCGACGATGTGCAGCTTGATGCTTTCTTCGCCGGCCTTTTCCAGTACCGCTTTGGCCCGTTCGTCCTGGCGGCCGCCGGCCAGCCAGATTTCGAGCAGGCTCTTCGGGTTCTGCCACAAGCGGGCGTTGATGGCATGAAAGCCGTGAATGAGTCGCTTGTTGCTCATGCGCTTGAAGCCTTGTAAACGGGGAATGGCCGCTATTGTAGCCGCAAAGCCGGGCCGGCTGCTGCCAAACTGCGCGCCACCCCGCTACAGACCGCCCTGCCAGTCGGCCATGATGGCCAGCCGCGCCGATTGGCTGAGCTGCGCGGCCAGCGCAGGAAATTCGGCAGCCGGCACCGGCTTGCCAAAGTGATAGCCCTGCAACAGCGTGCAGCCTTTGAGTTCGAGGAAATCCGCCTGGGCGGCATTTTCCACCCCTTCGGCCACCACGCTGAACTTGAGCTTCTTGGCCATGGCCAGAATGGCTTCGGCAATGGCGACACTGTCCTCATCGCCGGGCAGGCCATCGACAAAGGAGCGGTCGATCTTCAGCGTATCCAGCGGGAAGCGCTTCAGATGCGACAGCGAGGAATAGCCGGTGCCGAAGTCATCGATGGACAGCCAGACACCCAGCGCTTTCAGTTCGCCCAACTGGTGCACGGTTTCCACCGGGTTCTGCATGATCATGCTTTCGGTGATTTCCAGCTCCAGCCGGCCGGCTTCCAGCCCTGCGGTCTGCAAGGCGCGCGCCACATTGTCCACCAGCGTGCTCTGTTCGAACTGGCGGGCCGACAGATTGACCGCCACCCGTGGCACATGCAGGCCGGCCAGATCCCAGGCCTTCAACTGGCGGCAGGCTTCCTGCAACACCCAGTCGCCAATCGGCTTGATCAGGCCGGTTTCCTCGGCCAGCGGGATAAAGCGCAAGGGCGGGATCAAACCCAGCTGCGGGTGACGCCAGCGGATCAACACCTCGACCCCGGACATGTCGCGGCTGGCGGCATTGAGCTGCGGCTGGTAGTGCAGTTCGAACTCGCCCCGCTCCAGCGCCTGACGCATGCCGTTTTCCAGCAGCAGGCGCTCGAAGGTCTGGGTGTTCATCTCGGCGTCAAAAAACTGATAGGTGTTCTTGCCGGCATCCTTGGCGCGATACATGGCGACATCGGCATTTTTCAGCAGGCTACGCGCATCGGTGCCGTCATTGGGAAACACGCTGATGCCGATGCTGCCGGTGACACACACCTCGTGCTCTTCCAGCCGCAGGCCGCGGCCGAGCACGGCGAGGATTTCCTCGGCCAGACCGGCCAGTTCCGACTGATCGGCAAATTCGGTCAGCAGCAGGGTGAATTCGTCGCCGCCCTGCCGCGCCAGCAGGCCGCGTTCGCCCACCGAATTGGACAGGCGGATGGCAATTTCGCGCAGCAGCTCATCGCCGGATTGATGGCCAAAGGAGTCGTTGATCAGCTTGAAGCGGTCCAGATCGATGAACATCACCGCCAGCGGGCCGGGTTCGCCACTCATCTCGACAATGGCTTGTTCCAGCCGGCTGATCAGGCTGCTGCGATTGGGCAGGCGGGTGAGCGGGTCGTGATTGGCCAGAAACTGCAGCCGCTCTTCGGCCTGCTTGCGCACGGTGATGTCGGAAAACACCGCCACGTAATTGCTGTGACAACCAGCGTCATCGCGCACCAGCGAGATCGACAGCTCGGCCGGGTACCAGTCGCCATTCTTGCGCCGGTCGCGCATTTCACCCTGCCACTGGCCGTGCAGGGTCAGCGCCTGTTGCATCTGCAGGCTGGTCACATCGTCGCTATCGACAAAAATGCGCGACAACTTGCCCAGCGCTTCGCCTTCCTCGTAACCGGTAATGCGGGTAAAGGCATGATTGACGGCGATGATGTGGGCGTCGGCATCCAGGATCAGGATGCCCTCGGCCGAATTCTCGAATACCTTGGCGGCCAGCTTGAGGTTAGTATCTGCCGCGATACGGTCTGAAATATCCACCACCACGCCGATCAAGGCCGGCTTGCCATCGTATTCCACCAGCCGGCTGTGCACTTCCAGGTCGACCAGATGGCCGTCGCGGCTGATGGCGCGGGTGGTGTAGTGCATGATCTGGATATTTTCGCGCAGCCGGCGCTTGATCTGCAGCCGGATGCGGCCAGCTTCGCTGGCGGGCAGCAGCCGCTCCAGCGCCATATTCTGCATCTCCTGCGGCGGATAGCCGACGATGTCGGCCAGCTTGGGATTCACATACACCAGCTTTTCGTCCTGCATGATGTAAATGCCCACCAGGGTCTGCTCCACCAGCGCCCAGTATTTGTCTTCGGCCTCTTTCTTGGCTTGTTGCTCTTCGCGGCTGCGGGTGATGTCGGTGTCCACGCTGCCCACCCCGGCCGGCCGGCCCTGGCTGTCGAACAGCGGAAACTTGCTGACCAGCATGGTGAAATCGCTGCCCCCTACACTGAAGCTTTCCTCGAACTGGCGCGGCTCCAGGCAACTGAGCACCACCGCGTCCTGTTGCTTGATGCGGCTGGCGTCATCCTCGGTGAAATAGTCTTCCAGCACACTGCCCACCATGGCGTGCTCGCACACCCCCAGCATGCGGCTGTAAGCACGATTGGCCAGCAGAAAGCGGCCATCCAGCCCCTTGAGCGACATCATATTGGGGCTGTTGTTGACCAGTGATTCCACCCGCGAACGGAATTCGTTGAGCTCGTCTTCCTTGCGCCGCTGCACATCGCTGAGCGTGGCCACCAGCACGGCTGCCACAATGAAAGTAAGGCAGAGCACGGTGTCGTTCATCAGCTCGGCCACGCCGGCATGCAGATACAGGCCGGGCATGAAGCTGGGCAGCGACAACAGCAGGCACAGCAGCGAACCGGACAGGCAGGCCCCCAGCAGCCGGCCACGGAAGGCGGCCCAGATCAGCAGCGGGAAGAACAATACCGGGCGGGGAAAGGGCAGGCTTTGCGCACTGCTGACCATCGAAGCCCACACCACCAGCATGACCAGCAGAATCAGCAGCAACTCCAGCAGGCGGCGCTGCTCGGGCCAGCCAGGCATGCGCAAGAGTGGCAGCCAGCAGGTCATGGCCAGCATGGCGCAGCCGGCAGCCAGTGCGGTCCATTGCATGACCTGTGGCATGGCGCCATACCACAGCGAAAACACGCCGAGCATGGCCACCGGCGGGGCCAGCAAATAGGCAGAGACTTCCAGCAGCCGCCATAGCAACTGGGAAATGGCCGAGCCATCTTCCACGCCGGAGTCTCTCTGCAGCAGGCGTGCGCCGGGCAGCATCAGCAGCAGCGATGCAGAAAGGGCCAGCGCCCATGGCCAGGCCAGCCACTGCATGCTGATCAGCCATGCCGCCACCGGCCAGCGCCAGGCCACGCCTGCGCCACGCCAGAGTAGCCAGCCGGCAAACAGGCCGTGCGGCAGAAAACCATATAAAGGAATTTCACCCAGCGCCTGTCTGGGCCATAGCAACAAGCTGGCAGCGAACAGCACAAACGCCCCCCAGCTTGCAAACATCCCCTTTGTATTCACTCTCCCAGTCCTTTGCAGCCATGCATTGACCCTGCCCGCTCTTGCTCGGGGGCAGTGATTATTCGAAGTGTGGTTCAGATGCCTGGCGGATTGCGGGCCTTGTGGCCTCTTGTAAATGGATGGCAAACACACCTTTGGTATGAAATGCCCGCTGGTATAATACCCGCAGATCCACGAATGTGAAGAAGAATGTTGGACACTCTGCCCCGCATTGCCCCGGCCGGTCAAAAGACCCGCTGCCCCGCCCTGCCGGATGGTCTGGACGCGGCCGTACTGGCCGGTCTGGCCCAGGCTGGCCATACCCTGCTCATTCTCACTGCCGATGCCCAGGCCGCCCAGCGGCTGAAGGCCGAGCTGCCGTGGTTTGCGCCCGACATCAAGGCCGCCCTGCTGCCCGACTGGGAAACCCTGCCCTACGACCACTTTTCGCCACACGGCGAACTGGTGAGCGAGCGGCTGGCCACGCTGTGGCAGATCCATCGCGGCGAATGCCAGGTGGTGATTGCCCCGGTCAGCACCGCCATGACGCGGCTGGCCCCGGTCAGCTATCTGCTGGGCCGCACCTTTTTGTTGCAAAGCAAGCAGCAACTGGATGTGGAGCAATTGCGCGCCGACATGGTGACGGCCGGCTACAACCACGTCACCCAGGTGATGGCACCGGGCGAGTTTTCCATTCGTGGCGGCCTCGTGGACCTGTTCCCCATGGGCAGCACCCTGCCCTACCGCATCGACCTGTTCGACAAGGAAATCGACAGCCTGCGCACCTTCGACCCGGACAGCCAGCGCACGCTGTACCCGGTGCCGGAAATCCGCATGCTGCCGGCGCGGGAATACCCGGCCGACGAAACCGGCGTCACCGCCTTCCGCCAGCACTACCGCGAGCGCGTCGAGGGTGATCCGTCCAAAAGCCGCATTTATAAAGAGGTGTCGGCCAATCTGTTCCCGGCCGGCATCGAGTACTACCTGCCGCTGTTCTTCGACGAAACCGCCACCCTGTTCGACTACGTGGGTGAATCAGCGCTGGTGGTACTACACCGCGACGTGGCCGGTGCTGCCGACACCTTCTGGAAAGACGTGCAGAACCGCTACCACATGGCACAGGGCGACCCGGAACGTCCGGTACTGCCGCCGGCCGATGTGTTCTTGCGCCAGGACGAGTTCCTCGGCCGCATCAAGCCCTATTCGCGCATTGAAATCCCCGCCAGTGGCGAGCCGGATGCCGTCAGCCTGGCCCTTCCCGATCTGGCGGTGGAGCGCCGCGCCGACAACCCGCTGCACAAGCTGGCGCACTACCTGCAAAGCAGCGGCCAGCGCGTACTGCTGACGGCAGAAAGCCTGGGCCGGCGCGAAACCATGGTGCAGTTCCTGCAGGAACACGGCATCAAGCCGCAGCTGATCGACAACTGGCAGGAATTTGCCGACGGCAGCATGCCGCTGGCACTGGTGGTGGCCCCGCTGTATTCCGGCTTTGCCCAGCAGCAGCCCGCGCGCTCCATCATTACGGAAAGCGAGCTGTACCAGCACATCGCGCGCAGCCATACCCGCCGCCGCCATGTGAAGATGAGTTCGGACTCCATGCTGCGCGACCTGGCCGAGGTCAAATCCGGCGACCCGGTGGTACACGAACAGCACGGTATCGGCCGCTATATCGGCCTGGTGTCGATGGACCTGGGCGAAGGCGAAACCGAGCTGATGCAGCTGGAATACGCCGACAATGCCACGCTCTACGTGCCGGTGAGCCAGCTGCACCTGATTTCGCGCTATGCCGGCGGCCCGTCCGAGCAGGCTCCCTTGCACAAGCTGGGCAACCCGGCCTGGGAAAAGGCCAAGAAGCGCGCCGCCGAAAAAGCCCGCGACACCGCCGCCGAACTGCTCAATCTGTATGCCCAGCGTGCTGCGCGCGAAGGCCACAGCTTTACCCTGTCCCACCACGATTACGATGCCTTCGCCGCCGGTTTCGGCTTCGAGGAAACCATCGATCAGGCCAATGCCATCGAAGCGGTCATCCACGATATGTGCAGCGGCAAGCCGATGGACCGGCTGGTCTGCGGCGATGTGGGCTTTGGCAAGACCGAAGTCGCGCTACGGGCGGCTTTTGTGGCGGTCATGGGGGGCAAGCAGGTGGCGCTGCTGGTGCCCACCACCCTGCTGGCCGAGCAGCATTTCCAGAATTTCTCCGACCGCTTCAACGACTGGCCGATCAAGATTGCCGAACTGTCGCGCTTTCGCAGCGCCAAGGAAAGCAAGGCCGCGATGGCGGGCCTCGCCGAGGGCACGGTGGACATCGTCATCGGCACCCACAAGCTGGTGCAGCCGGACGTACAGTTCAAGAACCTGGGGCTGGTGATCATCGACGAGGAGCACCGCTTTGGCGTGCGCCAGAAGGAACAGCTCAAGCGCCTGCGCGCCAATGTCGACGTGCTCACCCTCACCGCCACACCGATTCCGCGCACGCTGTCGATGGCACTGGAAGGCCTGCGTGACTTCTCCGTCATCGCCACCGCCCCCAACCGCCGGCTGGCGGTGAAAACCTTCATCAGCCCGGCCAGCAATGGCGTAATCCGCGAAGCCGTGCTGCGCGAACTCAAGCGTGGCGGCCAGGTGTTCTTCCTGCATAACGAAGTGGATACCATCGAGAACATGCGCGAAAAACTGGCCGAACTGGTGCCGGAAGCGCGCATCGCCGTGGCCCATGGTCAGTTGCGCGAACGCGAGCTGGAACAGGTGATGCGCGACTTTCTGCAGCAGCGCTTCAATGTGCTGCTGTGCTCCACCATCATCGAAACCGGCATCGACATTCCCAATGCCAACACCATCCTGATCAACCGCGCCGACAAGTTCGGCCTGGCCCAGCTGCACCAGTTGCGTGGCCGGGTGGGCCGCAGCCATCACCAGGCTTATGCCTATCTGCTGACACCGGACGGCATGACCAAGGACGCCGGCAAGCGGCTGGAAGCCATCCAGCTGTCGGGCGAGCTGGGGGCCGGCTTCTATCTGGCCATGCACGATATGGAAATCCGTGGTGCGGGCGAAGTGCTGGGCGAGGGCCAGTCGGGCGAGATGCAGGAAGTGGGCTTCTCGCTGTTTACCGAGATGCTGAAACAGGCGGTGCGCGACCTGAAAAAAGGCCGCGAGCCGGATCTGGACGCACCGCTGGGTGTCACCACCGAAATCAATATGCACAGCCCGGCGCTGCTGCCGGATGCCTACTGCCCGGACGTGCATGAACGGCTGGTGCTGTACAAGCGCCTGGCCACCTGCGACACCGAGCAGGACATCGACGACATCCACGAGGAGCTGATCGACCGCTTCGGCCTGCCGCCGCAAACGGTGAAAACGCTGATCGAAAGCCACCGCCTGCGCCTGCTGGCCAAGCCGCTGGGCGTAGCCAAGCTGGATGCCAGCGAAGTGGCCATCCAGCTGCAGTTCATCAAGAACCCGCCGATCGATCCGATGAAGATCATCCAGCTGATTCAGAGCAAGAAGAACTACAAGCTGGCCGGGCAGGACAAACTGCGCGTGGAAACAAAAATAGAAGAAGTGGGCCTGCGCCTGGTACGGGTGAAGGAGCTGCTGAAGGAGCTGAGCCAATGAAGGAGCTGAGCTAAGCCCCACCCCATGCTGATTCCACAACGCCTGCCGCCCTGTGCCGCAGGCGTTTTTTCTGCCTGCCGTCTTGCCACATCGCAAAACGCGGGGGAAACAGGCTGGCCGCCGCTGCGGTGGCAGGACTACACTGCAAGAGCAACACGCAGTCTTCCTCATCCTTACAACAACAGGAAAATGCGATGACCCACTCTCTCTACCCTGCCCCGCTGCAAGGCCGCAGCAATGACGACGACGAAGACGAGGATGTGAAACTGCCCGCCTTCCGCCGCTACGAATCACAAGGCGTGATCCGGCAGATTTCCTACTATCTGTCCGGCGAAATCGTCGACCCCATCCAGTACACCGACCTGCTGTACACCCTGCGCACCGCCAGCGCCACCGACCTGATCTTCCTGCATCTGAACACCCCCGGCGGCAATTTCGATACCGGGCTGCAGATCATCAACAACATCGCGGCCAGCGACGCCCATGTCATCACCATTCTGGAGGCCCGCGCCTATTCGATGGGCGCGCTGATTTTCCTGGCCGGTGACGAACTGATCGTGCACGACACTTGCCAGCTGATGTTCCACAACTACTCCTCTGCCTCCATTGGCAAAGGTAACGAACAGGCGGCGCAGGTCATGGCCAGCCGCAAGTGGTTCGACAAGGTGATGCGCAACGTCTGCCGCCCCTTCCTCAGCGATCAGGAGCTGGAGCGCATCAGCAAGGGCGAGGATATCTGGCTGGACACCGACGACATCCGCCGCCGCCTGTTGCATATCCAGAAGGGCGAACCAGCAGTCAAACCCAAAGCGGCCAGCGCCAAGGTGAAACCGGTGGCGCTGAGCGAGGGTGAAGCCGCCAGCGTGGCCAAACCGGCCAGCAAACCACGCAAGAGCAGCAAGCCGGCCTGAGCTAGGCAGCAGGTAGCCCGCTTACAGCTGGAACTTGGCCACGCTTTGTTGCAGGGTCTGCGAGGTGGCCAGCCATGCGGCTGGCCGCTCCGGCCACCGGGCCAATGGCGGCAGCATTCTGTTCCGACATCTGGGCAATGGCCTCCACACTGCGCGACAGGCTGCTGGCCGCCATCGCTATCGGCAACGGCAACGGTAACCGCATCACCAGCCACCATCATCAGGATGGTCGCTTGCTCGTAACCATTCCGGGCATGACATCAGGCTTGCCGGTGACTTGCAATCAGCCATATCCACCATATACTACAAACTGTTTAAATCAATAATATTGCTTCCCATCCTGCCACCCGGCAGCATGGTGCAGCGGGCAATACATAGCGTATCGGGGGCATTTGCGTGTCTGGGCAATTTGCCGAGCCACGGTTCTACCTGGAGAGTGCCATGTGCTTGCTACCCACCCTACCGCGTCCCATCCATCGGCCTGCCGTATTGTTCGGCCTGCTACCCGCCTTTGCCCTGGCCGACAACAACAGCAATGCCGCTTTGCCGGACATGCTGACCAATACCCTCATGATCGGTACCACCATCCTGCTCGTGACGAGTCTGCTCTTGGTGGTCAAAACCCTGAAGAAACAGAACTGGAGCCTGGCCCAGGCTCTGGCAGAGGAGTCTACGCTGCCAGAGGGCAGCCCCACTCCCGCCGCGGGTGATCTGCCGCCGCTGATTGCCAGCTCCTCCCGGCTGATTGCCCTGTTAGGCAGCATTATTTTGGGGAGTTTTTTCGTGGCAACCGGCTATTTCGTCCTCTGGCGCTTGTGTCATGGACAGTCGATCAGCCAGGCCAATGATGCCTGGAGCTTTTTCCTGGCCGGGGCGTCCTTGTACCTACCTTACGGTGCCAACAAGATCGCTTCCATTTTCAAGACCGGTTAGGAGCCCGCCATGTCAGCCATCGACAAGATACGCAAGCTGTTTGTCCTGATGCTGGAAAACCGCTCCTACGACAATATTCTTGGCTGGTCCGACCTGCGTGGCTGGACGCCCGATGGGCAGCCCACCCATGCCGACGGCTTGATCGGCAAGCCACCGTTCAGCAATGTGGATGGCAATGGCACCCTGCATACGGTGGCAGCCGGGGCCAGCTTCCGCCTCAACAGCGACCCTGGCCACGAATTTTCCGATGTACTGCTGCAGTTATGCGGCAGCCAGGCCGGCATTACGGCAGAACAATGCCTCAACGATAGCGCCAGCCTGCCCGGCAATGGCAGCTACCCCGCGCTGGCCGCCACGGCCCAGCAGGCGGGCTTTGCCCGTTGCCTGTCGGCACACCAGCAAGATGTTGCCAGTGCCATGCGCGGTTTCAGTCCGGAACAACTGCCGGTGCTGAATTTTCTGGCACACCAGTTTGCCGTATGTGATCGCTGGTTCTCCAGTGTGCCTGGCCCCACCTGGCCCAACCGCTTCTTTGCCCTGGCTGCTACCTCCTGGGGACTGGATCACTCTCCCTCCACCAACCGCATTCTGGCCTCGGATATTTTTGACGGCGAAAAATTCGGCACCGGCAGCGACTCCCTGCTAACCCGGCTGAATCCGGCAGAATGGCTGGTGGCCTTCGGCGACCCGCCACCACAGGCCTGGGCCTTGAAAGGTGTGAATGAAGACGCGCGCAAATGGCGTTTCATCGAACACGACACCCTGTTGCAACGGCTGCAGGACGGCAAGCTGGATGATGAACGCTTCATCTTCATCGAGCCGCGCTACGATGCCCTGGGCAATTTCCGCAATGGGGAATCGATGCATCCGGTGGGCGATGTCCGCAACGGCGAGGCCCTGGTCAAGCGCATCTACGAGGCAATCAAGTCCTCCCGCTACTGGAATGAATCAGCCCTGCTCATCGTTTTTGACGAGCATGGCGGTTTCTTCGATCACGTGCTGCCAGATCCCCGCAGTGTGAACGGCCTGCCCACACTGCAAGCCCAGCCCCCCGGTCCGCTTAATATGCACAACTTCCGCTTCGACCAGTTTGGTCTGCGGGTACCGGCCATCATCGTGTCGCCCTATATCCGCCAGGCGACCATCGACCATGACTGCTACGATCATGCCGCCATTGCCCGTACCCTGGCGCAGATTGCCCGGCCCGGCAGCAGTCAACCGCTGCTGGACACGCCGCGCTATGCCGTGGCCAACAGTTTTGCCCGCGTCTTCACGCTCAGCCAGCCACGTGCATCCAGCGACATTCCGCCCTGCCCCGAGCCCTTGCCCTGCAGTAACGGCTACAGCACAGGCGGCAGCCGGACGGCCCAGGCCTTCAACAATCTCAATTGGCCGGGGCAGTAGGCAAACCATTCAATCCACGATGAACAGCCGCGCTCCGGTCTGGGTGGACGAGCGGTGCGGCTCGCCCTCGTCTTCCACCTGATAGCTCAGGCCCGGCGTCAGCATGAAGCGGCGGCCATCGGCCAGCTCGGTCAGCAATTCGCCTTCCAGACACAGCAGGATATGGCCCTTGCGACACCAGTGGTCCGCCAGATAACCGGCGCTGTACTCCACCATGCGCACGCGGATGTTGCCGAACTGACAGGTGCGCCACAGCGCCATGCCGCTTGCGCCGGGGTGCTCGGTAGGGGCGATGGCCGACCAGTCGGTCACGCCAAAGGGAAAGTCGCTCATCTGCATGATCTGCTCCTCAGTTGAAGGAAGATTATGTATGACAGATTACTTGACCTTTTAGCAAGCTTGCTCGGCACGATAATGTCCCTCCTCAGTACAAAACTCACTTTTCCCCCACTATCTCGGCGGAGCTGGGTCGGTGCAGCGCAGGCAAGAGCTGCAATAACAAGGCCGCGAGCACACAGGCCATGCCGGCCAGCTGTGACAGGCGGATCTCCTCCTGTAGTAAAGCGGCGGCAAACAATAGCGCCGACACCGGCAACACCGCAGTGAACAAGGCCGCCTCGCCCGCCGCCACCCGCGCGGCACCGGCATACCACAGCACAAAACCCACTACGGTTGGCACCACCGCGTAATAAGCCAGGCCAAGCAGCGCAACTGCTGACACATGCCAGTTGCCCTGCCACTCCAGCGCCGCTGGCGGCAAGGCCAGCAGCAAACCCAGCGCACACAGGTAGCAGGACAAGGCCAGCGGCGGCAAAGGCGTATGCAAACGGCGGTTAAGCAGGATGAACAGCGCCTCGCAGGCCACCGCCAGCAGGATCAGCCCGTTGCCGGCCAGCTCGCCGGCCGTGCTAAACGACAATGCCGCACCGCTGCGCAAGGACACCGTCAGCGCCCCCGCGCTGCACAGCAGCAGCGCCAACCCTTGCCGCCAGTGCATGCTTTCGCGAAACAACAGCCAGGCCAGCAGGCTGGACACGGCCGGTAGCGTACCCATCATCACACCGGCACTGGCGGCGGTGGTCAAACGTATTCCGGCCAGCAACAACACGGTATAGCCGACGCTGCCAGCGCCCGCCTGCATGGTGAGGATGAGCCAGTCATGCCGGCAGAGCCGGGGCCAGTCAGCACGCCGCCAGCACATCAGCAACACAAACAGCGGCAAGGCCATGCCGAAACGGATGGCGGTGGCGGTAAAGGGCGGCAGGCTGGCGGACACCAGCTTGCTGACCACCACGGTACTACCCGCGCCCAGCATGGCCAGCAGCAGGTAAAGATAGGCAATCCAGCGGGATGGCATCGGCAGCTCCAGTTACAGGCTAGAAAACCGCTAGCTAAACCGATGCCGGCCTGTCCCGGCTTGGACGTTATTGCAGCAGCCTATGAACAGCTCTTAGAAGGTATTCACGATCCAGGGGGGGACGAAGGGGGGGATCAGACAAGGCGGAAGGGCGTGAAAAAGCACAATGAACAGGGAGTCCATGCGCATTTTGAACGACGTTTCAACGCAGGATCACCCGAGTATCCCAGATCGTGCACAGCGTCTTAGCGCAGCGCCCGGGCATAGCAACCCGGGGTAATCCCCAGCCGCTGCAGGAACACCCGGTTCATATGGCTCTGGTCAGCAAAGCCGCTACTCGCCGCCACATCGGCCAGCGGCCTGCCCTGCGCGATCAGGCCACGCGCCAGGTTAAGGCGACGCTGCTGCTGGTAGTCATGCGGGCTGCAACCCAGTTGCTGGCTAAAGCTGCGCAGTAAGCGAAAACGGCTGATGCCGGCCAGCTCTGCCAGCGTGGACAGGCTGTGTGGCTGAGCGGGCTCATCATCCAGCAGCGCCCGCACGCGGGCGATGTCGGCAGAGCAGGCCGATGACGGTGGGCGATAGCCATGCGCGGGCAACAGCCGCGACAGCAGTTGCAGCATGGCCTGTTCTGCCTGCCGCCCGGTAGTCGTCTCCCCACACAACAAGGCAAAGGCCTGGACAAACTGCTGCCGCAGGCAGACATCACTCAGCTGTGGCAACAACAGCGGCTGTGGGCGGCCATCCTGTTCGGCCAGTTCCGCAGCCAGCTGCTGCCACAGTGTGGGCTGGATATACAGCATGCGCCAGGCGCGGCCACCATCCAGCAAGGGCTGGCCATCGTGCACTTCGCCGGGATTGACCATGATGAGGTCGCCCGGCCCGGCCTGCACCATGCCACGACCACTGAAGGAACGCTGTGCTCCGCGCATGATCAGCCCGATGCCGTATTCATCGTGGCTATGGCGGGCAAAGCTCCGGCTGCTATCGGCCTGCATGGCATGAATGCCGTGCAGGGTGCTGCGGTAATATGCGATGCGCTCGGTCATTCGCCCTCCTCCTGATGCGGCAAACCAGTGTGCATGCTACTGCGCTAGCCGGCACGGCGACCAGCACCCGAAGCGGTGTCGGACGCAAAAAGCCCGGAGCGTGCTCCGGGCCACAGATGATTGACAACCTCTCTCGCTTTCTAAAGGAAAGCGAGGCTCGCTGCTTCAATTGGCAGGGCAAGGGCGGGGGGATGGGGAATAGATGGTAAGGCTGCGGAAGCAATCAGTGAGTCGAAAGGCTCGGCTTTGCCGGGTCCAGTGCCATCGCACCAAATCACTTTGTCAGCAGCCTGAAGCCCGGAGCGTGCTCCGGGCCTGTGCTGCGATGCGCTGAAGGGTTACACCGCTTTGAGCTTGCCCTTGGCCTTTGCACTCACGGCGGGGGCGACAGGGGCAGTGGCGGCCTCACGCAGATGGGCTTCGCACCAGGCGTGGCCGTAGTAGCTGTCCAGCAGCAGTTGCTTCAGTTCGCTGATCAGCGGATAGCGCGGGTTGGCGCCGGTGCACTGGTCATCGAAAGCCGCCTCGGCCAGCTTGTCCACCTTGGCGAGGAAGTCCGCCTCGCCCACCCCGGCGGCCTGAATCGACATGGGGATGTTCAGCGTCTGCTTCAGCTCGTCCACCCACTGCACCAGTTTTTCCACCCGCTCGTGATCGCGGCTGGCTTCCAGCCCCAGATAACGGGCGATTTCAGCATAGCGGGCCACGCTCTTGGGCCGGTCGTACTGGCTGAAGGCGGTTTGCTTGGTCGGGATGTCGGCGGCGTTGTAGCGGATGACATTGCTGATCAGCAAGGCATTGGCCAGACCGTGTGCCAGGCCGAATTCCGCGCCCAGCTTGTGCGCCATGGAGTGGCACACGCCAAGGAAGGCATTGGCAAAGGCGATGCCGGCAATGGTGGCGGCGTTATGCACCTGCTCGCGCGCCTTGGGGTCGCCAGCGCCCTTGGCATAGGCCGATGGCAGGTAGTCCTTCAGCAGCTTCAGCGCCTGCAGGGCTTGTGGGTCGGAATATTCATTGGCCATCACCGAGACATAGGCTTCCAGCGCGTGCGTCACGGCATCGATACCGCCAAAAGCAGTGAGCGACTTGGGCATATCCATCACCAGATTGGCATCGATGATGGCCATATGCGGGGTCAGTTCGTAGTCGGCAATCGGGTATTTCACCCCGGTCACTTCGTCGGTCACCACGGCAAACGGGGTGACTTCCGAGCCAGTGCCGGAAGTGGTGGGCACGGCCACCAGCATGGCTTTGCCACCCAGCTTGGGGAACTGGTAAATGCGTTTGCGAATATCCATGAAGCGCAGCGCCAGGTCGGCAAAATGCACTTCCGGGTGTTCGTACATCACCCACATGATTTTGGCAGCGTCCATCGGCGAGCCGCCACCCAGCGCCATGATCACGTCCGGCTGGAAGGCATGGGCCAGATCAGCGCCCTTGCGCACAATGGCCAGCGTGGGATCGGCCGGCACTTCGAAGAACACTTCCACTTCCAGCCCCATCTTTTTCAACAGGCGGATGGGCTCGTCGACAAAGCCGTGTTCGAACAGGTATTGCCCGGTCACGATCAGGCAGCGTTTCTTGCCGGCCAGGTCTTCCAGTGCCACCGGCAGGCAGCCGCGACGGAAATAAATGGACTTGGGCAGTTTGTGCCACAGCATGTTTTCCGCCCTCTTGGCCACGGTTTTCTTGTTGATCAAGTGCTTGGGACCGACGTTTTCCGAGATGGAATTGCCGCCCCAGGAGCCGCAGCCCAGGGTCAGCGACGGGGCCAGGCTGAAGTTGTACAAGTCGCCGATGCCACCATGCGAGGACGGGGTGTTGATCAGGATGCGTGCGGTTTTCATCTTGTCGCCAAAGTAGCGGATGCGCTCGCCCTGCAAGTCCTGATCGGTATACAGCGCCGAGGTGTGACCAATACCGCCCAGCGTCACCAGCGCGGCAGCCTTGTCGCAGGCATCGACAAAATCACGGGCGCGGTACATGGCCAGGGTGGGCGACAGCTTTTCGTGGGCGAAGGCTTCGTCATTCGACAGATCGCTCACTTCGCCAATCAGCACCTTGGTATCGGCCGGTACGCTGATGCCGGCCATGGCGGCAATCTTCACCGCACTCTGGCCAACGATGGCGGCATTCAGATTGCCACGGTTGAGGATGACGCCAGCCACGGCAGCGGTTTCCTGCGCGCTGAGGATGTAACCGCCATGGCGCGAAAAGCGCTCGCGCACGGCCTCATAAATGCTGTCCACCACGATGACCGATTGCTCGGAGGCGCATACCACGCCGTTGTCGAAGGTCTTGGACATCAGGATGGAGGCCACTGCGCGCTTGATGTCGGCGGTTTCATCGATCACCGCCGGGGTATTGCCCGCGCCCACGCCAATGGCTGGCTTGCCGGAGGAATACGCTGCCTTCACCATGCCGGGGCCGCCAGTGGCCAGGATCAGGTTGATGTCCGGGTGCTGCATCAGCGCATTGGATAGCTCCACGCTCGGTTCGTCGATCCAGCCGATGATGTCCTTGGGAGCGCCGGCGGCCACGGCAGCTTCCAGCACCAGTCGTGCCGCTTCGCAAGTGGAGCGGCGGGCACGCGGGTGCGGCGAGAAGATGATGGCGTTGCGGGTTTTCAGGGCGATCAACGCCTTGAAGATGGCGGTGGAGGTGGGGTTGGTGGTGGGCACGATGCCGCACAGGATGCCAATGGGCTCGGCAATGGTGATGGTGCCGAAGCTATCGTCTTCCGACAACACGCCGCAGGTCTTTTCATCCTTGTACTTGTTGTAGATGTACTCGGAGGCAAAGTGATTCTTGATCACCTTGTCTTCCATCACCCCCATGCCGGTTTCTTCCACCGCCATGCGTGCCAGCGGAATGCGGGCATCGGCGGCCGCCAGCGCGGCACTGCGGAAGATGGCATCGACCTGCTGCTGGGAAAACTCGGCAAAAACCGCCTGGGCCTGTTTGACACGCGCTACCAGCGCATCGAGTTGTTCAAGAGTGGAAACCGACATGATGCTACTCCAATAAGGAAAGAAATCTGTCAGAGCGGATAAATGGCCAGCCGATTATTCCATTTACATGAATATATAATCACGGCATCTGTTTATCCGGCTCACCGCGCCATTTTTGTAATTAACCCACTACAAAAACGTCCATTAATCTGTACGGTAAAATTGTCAGACAGCCTTTGTTTTCAAGGCGTCTTCTTAATTAAAGCCAGATTACTCCCTTTATTTAGCCAGCGTTTTGCGCCAGGCCAAATCTGCGCGGCGATTTCATCGTTCAATTGAATAAATTGCACGCCCGCATGAAACAGCAATAGCCAGGGTTTGTAGCGGCCTGCTTACAGCAAGGCTCGGCCACCTGCCGCCAAAACAAAAACCGCCACGGCGCAATCGCGCGGTGGCGGTGGACGGGACAAAGCCGCTGGCGGGTGTTCAGGGCATGAAGCTGTACTTGAAATACTGGCCTTGCTTCATCAGCTCGCGAATCCTGGCCGGCTCGGTTTCGCCGTTCAGATTGGTGATGATCAGCTTGCCAGCCCCCTGGCGCAGGTCGTTGCGAAAGTCGTAGAAGGCGCCCAGTACCGCCAGATGTCCTTGTTCCACCTCGCCGGAGAACTTGAGAATGGCGCTTTCCACCTGGTTGTTGACGTTCAGCAGCGCGCCATCGGTGGGGTCGATACCTTGCGGAATATTGATGGTGGCCAGTTCCTTGCGGATGGCCGGTTCCAGCTTGCCGTAATCGCTGGATGCCGCCTTGATCGCCCCGCAGGCAGCATGGCCAACGAAAATCAGCAAGGGCGTATGCAGGTGACGCACGCCATATTCGACCGAACCTTCCGCTGTCGCCAGCTGATTGCCGATATCGCGCACCATGAACAGGTCGTTGACCGCGTTCTTGTCCATCACCTCGCTTTGTACCCGCGAATCGGAGCAGGTGACCACGGTGGCACGCGGGCTCTGATGCTCGGCAAAGGTTTTGAAATAGGCGGCACTGTGGTGCGCCATGTAATCGCTGTTGTCATGCAGGATGGTCGTTACCGCTGCACGCACCTGCTGGACTTCCGAGCCATGGCCGTGCTCGTCGTGGCTGCTTTCCTCCGGCTTGCGCGGCACCGCCTTGGGTTTGGCGACACGGCGCGGCTTGACCGTGCGTTTCACCTCATGCGCCGCCACCCCAGGTGCGTGTACTTCCGGGCTGGGTCCCAGCGGGGCCTTGATCTGCGGTGCAGCAGACTGCTTCACCTCGGGCTGCAGGGTTTCCGGTTCCTTGGGCTTGGCGCGTGCCGCGGCCATGGATGCCGCCAGCTTGCCAGGCAGGATGATGGTTTTTCCAGCGACGGCACCCGCCGCGGGTGACGAAGCAGCCTGCTTGCCGGGCAAGACAATGGGCTTGCCTGGCGCCGCCGGCTCGGCGGCTTTTTCCTCCGCCACCGCGCTGCTGGCCAGCACGCCCAAACCCAAGCACATCATGACTGCCTTGTAGACCGTGGAGGTCTGCCACATCTTGTTCATCACGCCATCCATCCTGTTGTTATCCGTTCTGCGGCGACTGCACGCACCGGGCCTGTCCGGCCGCATCCTGCCCTGTTTTGCCGGCCTTAGCAAAATACAATGCTGCCGGTATACAGACAATAAAGACAGTATCGGTCAGATTTGCCAAAACTGTATGGCGCACCAGCCAATCAGGCAGACGAGGGCGAAGGCTTGTGCTGCCCCAGCACGACCCCGCCCAGCACCAGCAGGCAGGCCAGCCACTGGCTGCCCACCAGCGTTTCGTCCAGCAACAGCCAGGCCAGCAGCACGGTAAACAAGGGAATCAGATTGATAAAGGCCGAGGCGTGCGCCACCGGCATCTTGCTGACCGCCCAGGTATACAGGCCGTAAGCCCCCAGGGTGACGCAGGCCCCCAGATAGAGCACCAGCAGGCTGGGCAACAGCGGGAAGTGTACCGGCCACTGCACCCACGGGGTGAGCAAGGCTGAGCCGAACCAGATGCTGCCCAGCACGGTCTGCATGCCAGTGATGGCCAGGGCCGAATAGCGGCGCGACAGCCGCTTGGCAATCAGCACATAGCAGGTGGCGCACAGCATGGCGCAGAACTCCAGCAGATTGCCCAGCGCCGGGTGCGGGGCCTGGGCCGACGCCTGGCCGTCCAGCGTCAGCCACAGCACACCGGCAAACGACACCGCCAGCCCCAGCCAGCTGCGTGACGTCATTTTTTCGCGCAGGAACAACATGGCTCCCACGCCACTGAGCAGCGGCAGCGTGGCAGTAATCACCGAGGCCTGCGAGGCCGAGGTATTCACCAGCGCCTGTGCCTCGAACAGAAAATACAGACAGGGTTCGGCCAGGCCCATGGCCAGCATCCAGCGCCAGTCACCGCGCTGATAACGCCAGCGTTCGCCACGCTGCCACAACATGGGCAACAGGCAACAGCTGGCGATGATCATGCGGGCAAACAGCACCGCCAGCGGGTCGAATACGGCAAACACGATCTTGAGCGCAATAAAGGCGCTGGCCCACAACAACATGGCAGTACTAAGCGCAAAGGCGGGCAACATGGGTTATCCATCACAAAAGAAAAACCGCCGGCGGCAATCGCCAGCGGCGGTCATTTTCCCATATCCCATCCTAGCGCGTGACTTCGGCAAAAACTTCCAGCACCTTGCCGGTCAGCGGCTGGCTCAGGGCGCGCAGATAATTCTGGGCAATCTGTTCGCTGCTGATCGGCATGAAACCGGCAAAAGCCTCGGCTCCGCGTTCATCTCCCGCCACCGGGCCGGGGCTGACCAGATTCACCCGCGCCTGACCCCACAACTCCTGTGCCGCCGAGCGCACAAAGGCCGACAGCGCACCATTGACCAGGCTGGCGCAACTGCCACCGCTGATATGTTCGCGCTCCAGCAGGCCGGAAGTCAGCACGAACACCGCACCGGGTTTCAGGTGGCGCGCGCCAATCTGCACCAGCCGCACCTGCCCCATCAGCTTGTGATTCAGCCCCCCCTGCCAGTCGGCCTCGCTCAACTGCTGCAGCGGCTTGAACGGCACATGGCCGGCCGTCACCACCACCGCATCCAGATCAGGGTGTGCCTGATACATGGCCTCGATGTTGGCCGGGTCCGTCATGTCCACCTGCACATCGCCGCCGCTGCGCCCCCCCACCAGCACCTGATGCTGTGCCGACAGCAACGCCACCACGGCGCTACCGATCACTCCGCGTCCACCAATGACCAGTACTTTCATTGTCTTGCCTTTCATGATTTGTCTATCGTTCTAAAAAACATGCCAATCAATCATACACAGGACAAATTTGCAGATTAACCCCAATAAAAAATCTTCAATGTTCAATAAAAAGAACAATAAAGATATGAACTACTACGCAACCGCGCAGCCCACACCCTCGGAAAATTCTTACTACTGTTCAAAAAACAGGACTATTCCTATGCTAATATCCTGTCAAAAGCGCGCAAACCCGCCGGCTCACCCACCCACTGTTCTGCCATGAAAACAAGCCCGATTCCCTCGCCCGATGCCTTGCTGGCCTTTGATGCCCTGGCCCGCAAAGGCAGTTTTACCGCCGCAGCCGATGATATCGGCTGCGCCAAAAGCCGCATCAGCCAGCTGGTAAAAGAGCTGGAACAAGGTTTGGGTACGGTGCTGGTGCTGCGCAATACCCGCCGTGTGGCGCTGACCGAAACCGGCCGCCGCCTGGCCGAGCATGCCCGCCAGCTGCGTGAAATGCTGGAACAGGTGGGGCCGGACATCGAACAGGCCCAGGGCTTGATCGAAGGGCCGCTGCGCATCAGCGCCACCGCCTCGTTTGCCCAGTATCTGCTGGCCCCCATGCTGTCCGAGCTGGCAGCCTGCCATCCGGATCTGGAGCTGGAACTGCGCGCCGAAAACCGCTTGCAAGACCCGATCAACGACGGCGTGGACTTCTGCATCCGCTCGCGCAATGTGCACGACGACCGGCTGGTGGCCAAGCCACTGGGCTTTGTCTGGGAAGCGCCCTACGCCTCGCCCGACTACCTGGCCAAGGCCCCGCCGCTGAACAGCCCGGATGATCTGTGCCGGCACCGCATCCTGCTCAACAGCCACCATGTCTACGGACGGGAATGGCGGCTGGAAAAAGACGGCGAGCTCAAAAGCATCACCACCCGCCCCATGCTGGTCTGCGACCAGTACGCCTCGCTGATTTCCGGGCTGATCGCCGGCCACGGCGTCGCCCTGCTGCCGCACTATGTGGCCAGCCACTACCTGGACAGCGGCCATCTGGTGCGCGTATTGCCCGGCTGGCAGGGTGGCAGCTGGCCGGTGTATCTGGTGTTTCCCTACCGCCAGCCGCTGCCGAAAAAATACGAGGCCTTCATCCAGCACGTCACCCCGCGCCTGCGCGCCGTCCTGGAAGAACGACCGCTGTATTCGGGCGAAAAACCCTGAAGCAGGCCACGCCGGCTGGCATAGCCTTGATCCAGACCAAAGCGGCCGGCGACGGGCTTTGTCACAATCGCGCGTCATCAGTGCAACGAGAATCAGGCGCAAGCGCGCCCAATGAGGCTGGCAATGGAATACGTGGATATTTTGATCGTGGGTGGCGGCATGGTGGGCAGCGCCCTGGCCTCCGCCCTCAGTGGCAAGGGCCTGAGCATCACCGTGCTGGAACAGGCTGCACCGCAGCCATTCGATCCGGCACAAGCCCCGGACCTGCGGGTTTCGGCCATCAGCCCGGCTTCGGCCAGCCTGCTGGACGGGCTGGGTGCCTGGCAACGCATCCTCGCCATGCGCGCCGCGCCTTACCGCCGCATGCAGGTGTGGGAAGACCAGGAAAGCAACGGCACCCTGTTTGATGCCGCCGAAGCGGGCGTGGACGCACTGGGCCACATCGTGGAAAACCGCATCGTACAACTGGCCACCACCGCCTGCCTGCAGGAAAAAGACGATATTCGCTACCTGTGTCCCGCACGCATCACCGGCATTGTCTACGAGCCCAAGGCCTCGCGCGTCACTCTGGAAGATGGCAGCGTACTGGTCGCCCGCCTGTTGGTGGCAGCCGACGGTGCCCGCTCGCAAGTGCGCGATGCAGCCGGCATCGGCATTACCAGCTGGGACTACCCCATGCATGCGCTGGTGGCCAGCTGCGAAATGGATTACGGCCAGCAGGACATCACCTGGCAGCGTTTCACCGCCACCGGTCCGCAAGCCTTCCTGCCGCTCACCGGCAACCACGCCTCACTGGTGTGGTACAACACGCCAACCGAGGTCAAGCGACTGCTGACACTGAGCGATGAAGCACTGGTGTCGGCCTTTTGCGCCAGCTTCCCGCAGAAACTGGGCGGCATCCGCCAGCTGCTGGCACGCGGCTCCTTCGCTCTCACCCGCCGCCATGCCGCCTGCTACGTAAAAGACGGCGTGGTCCTGGCCGGCGATGCCGCCCATACCATCCATCCGCTGGCGGGTCAGGGGGTGAATCTGGGCTTTCAGGATGTGGCGGTACTCGCAGAAGTCATCGGCCACGCCGTCAGCGAGGGTCGCGACTTCGCCGATGCCAGCGTACTCAAGAGTTACGAGCGCCGCCGCAAACCGGCCAATCTGGCGATGCAGACCAGCATGGATGCCTTCTGCTATGGTTTCGCCAACAATATCGGCCCGCTCAAGGCCGCCCGCAAGCTGGGACTGAAACTGGCCGACAAGGCCGGCCCGCTCAAGCGCGAAGTCATCCGCTACGCGCTGGGGCTGCCGCGCTGAGCACGGTGGTGGCCGTGCGGCCACCACTCTTGCCTTCTCCTGCGGCTAGACCTCGTACAGCTCGATCAGCGTCGGCTGCCGGCGTTCACAGGCGGCCTGCACCAGTGGTGCCAGCGCCTCGCTTGCTGACAGACGGTGTGCCTGCCAGCCATAGCTGCGCGCCAGCGCGACGAAGTCCGGATTGTGCAGATCCACGCCCAGCGGCGCGACTTCAACAGCCTGCATGGCAGCCTTGATCTCGCCGTAGCCGCCATTGTTCAGCAACACCAGCACCACGCAGGCCTCGCACTCCAGCACGCTGCCCAGTTCGGCCAGGGTGAACTGAAAACCACCGTCGCCCGCCAGGCAGATGACCGGCTCGCCACTGGCCAGCGCCGCACCAAGCGCCGCCGGCAGACCATAACCCAGCGCGCCGAAGCCCACCGAGGCATTGAACCAGCGCTGCACCGCCGGCGCGGCATAGCCCATATTGCCGGCATACACCTGACGGGTGGAGTCGCCCACCAGCAGCGCCTGTGGCACCGCATCGCGCAGCTGCTGCAGCAAGGCGATATCCTGCTGCATGCCGGCGGGCAGCTCTTGCCAGGCCGCCTGCGCCGTCTGCTGCACCCGTCCCGCCTCCCAGCAGGAAGCCGCTGGCGCAGCCGGCCACTGCGCCAGCAACTGCTGCAAGCTGGCCGCGCAGTCGCCCAGCAGGGGCAGATCGGCTGCGCGGTTGCGGAACAGTTGCTGCGCATCGATATCCAGCCGGATCAATACGCCGGGAATGGCAAAGCCACCATCGACATAGGCGTCGTAATCGGTCTGGCCCAGTTCGGTGCCCAGCGCCAGCACCACATCGCTGTCGCGCATCAGCTGCCGCGCCGCCTGGCTGGAGGCGCTGCAGGACAAGCCCAGCGGGTGCTCCGGCGGCAGCACGCCACGGGCATTGATGGTCATCAGCGTCGGCGCCTGCAGGCGCTCGGCCAGTTGGCGGATTTCCGCTGCCGCTGCCACGGCCCCGCCACCCACCAGCAACAGCGGACGGCGTGCGCCATGCAGTAGCTGGGCCGCCTGCGCCAGTGCCGCCGCCTCGGCCACACTGCGCCGCAGCCGTGGCAGCCGGGCGGGTACCGCCGGCAGCCCATCGGCGGCAGCCGACATCAGGTCGAGCGGAATCTCGATATGCACCGGCCTTGGCCGTGCACCATCGAACACGGCAAAGGCGCGTGCCAGCACCTGTGGCAATTCTTGCGGGCGGGTAATGGTGTGGCTGAAGGCGCTAACCTGGCTGGCCAGTGCCTGCTGATTTGGTAGCTCGTGCAAATGGCCATTGCCCGAGCCCAGCTTGCCCAGTGCGTTGACACCGGAAATCACCAGCATGGGAATGGAGTCGGCATAAGCCTGCCCCATGGCGGTCAGGATATTGGTCAGGCCGGGGCCGGTAATCACCAGACATACCCCCGGCTTGCCACTGACACGCGCATAGCCATCGGCCATGAAGCCCAGGCTCTGTTCGTGTCGCGCCGTCACATGGCGGATAGGGCTGTCCGCCAGCCCGCGATACAGCTCCACGGTGTGCACGCCGGGAATGCCGAATACCGTGTCCACCCCATAGCCGGCCAATAATTCGGTCAGGTATACACCTACTGTTTTCATGCTTGCATGCTCCGCACTCACTAACGTTCAGGCCGGCTGCGCTTGCAGGCTGGCAACAAAGCTGGCAATCCGGCGGCAGGCTTCCGCCAGCCTGGCCTCGTCCAGCACAAAGCCCAGCCGCAGAAAGCCGCTGGCGATATCACCGAAAGCGCTGGCATCCAGCACCGCCACTCCGGTCTGACGGAACAAGCGCCAGGCAAAGTCATCGGCGGCCAGGCCGCTGTCACGCACGTCGATCAGCATGAACATGCCGGCCTCGGGCAATTGACAGCGCAGGCCGGGAATATTGCTCAGCAGCTGATAGCAGACGTCGCGGCGGCGGCGATAGGTTTCGCGCATGGCCGGCACGATGCTGTCACGCTGCTGCACCGCCAGTAGTGCGGCCTCCTGGATGAAGCCCGGCAGGCCATACAGCATGCACAGTGCCAGCCGGCCCAGATGACCGACCAGCTCGGCCGGGGCCACCACCCAGCCCATGCGCCAGCCGGCCATGGCATGAGATTTGGACAGGCTGCCAATGGTGACGGTGCGCTCGGCCATGCCAGGCAGGCTGACCATGCTCAGATGTGGCTGCTCGAAGGTCAGGCCGGCATACACCTCGTCCGACACCACCCACAGGTCGTGCTGCTGTGCCAGCGCGGCTACTTCTGCCAGCTCGTCCCGGCTCATCACCGCCCCGCTGGGATTGTTTGGCGTGGCAAGGAAAATGGCGCGGGTACGCGGGGTGATGGCCGCTGCCAGCGCGCCGGGGCGCAGATGAAAGCCACGCTCCACATCGACCGGCACCGGCACCAGCGCTGCGCCGCTGGCGCGGATGCTGGCCTCATACGTCAGATACATCGGTTCGGGCACCAGCACCTCGTCGCCGGGCTGGCACAGGCAGAGCGCCACGGCAAACAAGCCGTTTTGCGCACCGGCCACCACGATGACCTGGTCCTCGCTCACCATCTGCCCGGTTTGCTCGCTGTGCATGGTCGCCAGTGCCTGCCGCAGGGCCGGCCTGCCGCTGACATCGCTGTAGTGGGTATCCCCCGCCAGCAAGGCGCTGACGGCTCGTTCGCTGATGCTGGCCGGGGTGGCAAAGTCCGGGTCGCCCACACTGAGGATGAATACCTCTTCGCCACGCGCCTCGGCCTGCTGGGCCGCATAGTGGATTTGCCAGGCGTCGGTGCGTTTGCCGGCCAGCCGGTCTACCAGACTGGAATAATGCATGCTGCACTCCTTGAACTAGATGGGCTAGAAAGCATTCCGGACTGGCAGACGCATCTCCAGCCGCTTGAACAGTCGCTCGATCAGCATGGCCAGCAGCAGATAGATCAGCGCCATGACCAGCAGGGGTTCATACGTGAGGAAGGTTTGATTGCGAATCAGGTTGGCCACGCCCAGCGCGTCCATCACCGCCACGGTGGAAGCCAGCGCAGTGGACTTGAGCAACATCACCGATTCGCCAGCCAGCGTGGGCAGCAGGATGAAGATGGCACGCGGCAGCCAGATGCGGCGGATCATCAGCAAACGCGGCATGCCCAGCGCCCGTGCGGCCTCCAGCTCGCCCTTGGGCACGCCACGCAAACCACCTTTGATCACCTCGCCGACATAGCCGGCCACGCTCAGCATCAGTGCCAGCGCCACATACCAGAAGCCTTCGCGCAGATAGGGCCACAGCCAGCTGTCGCGCAGCAGCGGAAAGCTGACAAACAGGCTGCCCAGGCCGTAATACATCACGTAAATCTGCACCAGCAAGGGCGTGCCGCGAATCAGATTGGTAAAAGACAGGCTGAGCCAGGCAATGAAAGGCTGGCGCGACAGCCGGCCAAAGCCCACCAGCACCGCCAGCGCAAAACCCAGCGTCCCGGCAATCAGCAACAGCTGCAGCGTGGTCATCACCCCCAGCGCCATCATCCGGCCATACTCTCCCAGCCATTCGAAATTCATGGTGTGCTCCCCGTTCAGTGCGCTGGCATCCAGCGGCTGATGCGCCGGTCAAACCGGCTGAACAGCAGGTTGGACAACAGGGTGATCAGCAGATACACCGCAGCCACCGCCAGATAAAACAGCAAATATTCGCGGGTGGAGCCAGCTGCCTGCTTGGTGGTGAACAGCAGCTCGTTGTAACCCACCACGCTGATCAGGGCGCTATCCTTGATCAGGATCAGCCACAGATTGGACAGCCCACCCAGCGCGTAGGGCAGCATTTCCGGCAGGACAATGCGCTGCACGATCATGCGGCGCGGACAGCCAAAGGCACGCGCGGCCTCCAGATGCCCGGTGGGGATGGACTGCACGGCGCCACGGATGATCTCGGCGGCGTAGGCGCCCTGCACAATGCCCAGCACCACCACGGCGGCCATGAAGCCGTTGATGGGGGCCGGCCCCTGGTCCAGCTGCGCCAGCACCCAGTTGATCAGGTCGCCACCGGCGTAATACAGCAGCAAAATCAGCAGCAGCTCCGGCACCGCCCGGCACACCGTGGTGTAGGCATTGGCCAGCCGCAGCAGCAGCCCGTGGCGCGTCATCTTGATCATGGCCACCAGCAGGCCGATGAACAGCCCTACCGAAAAAGCGCCCAGTGAAATCTGCAGCGTCACCAGCGCGCCCTGCAGCAAGGCACTGCCCCAGTCCAGCACCACGGCGTCGAATGCCTTGGTCAACCATTCCATGCCATTTCCTCTCTGAATAAGACCAGCTCGCCCTTGTCGCCAGCAGGGTGGCCAAGGCAGCCCCCTGCCCTGCGCCGGCTTATTTGACGGAAATGTCTACCTTGAAATATTTCTTCTGGATGGCGTTGAAGCTGCCGTCCTGGCGCAGCTTGAGGATGGCATCGTCAAACTTGCGCTTGAGCGCGACATCGCTCTTGCGCAAACCCGCCCCCACGCCGGGGCCGAAAATGGGGTCACGCGGAGCCATGCCCTTGGACTCCAGCGCGCCACCGTCCTTGCTCTTGAGGAAATCGCTGGCTGCCAGCGCGTCCAGCAGCATCACATCCACCCGGCCGGCCGCCATGTCGGCATTCAGCTCGTCCTGGGTGTTGTAATACTTGATGCTGGCGACCTGGCCATAACGCTTCTTGATGTAGTCGGCATTGACGGTGGACGACTGCACGCCGATCACCTTGCCCTTCAGCCCTTCTGGCGTCAGGGTCAGCTTGCTGCCCTTGGGAGCCACGTATTCGGCGTCGGTGTAGTAATAAGGCTTGCTGAAGGCAATGACCTTTTCCCGCTCCGGGGTAATCGACATGGAATTGAAGATCACGTCGATCTTCTTGCTGTTGAGCGAGGGGATGATGCCGTCCCAGGCTACCTCGGTGATCTGGCACCTTTCCTTGATTTCCTGGCAGATGCGCTGCACCAGCTCGACTTCAAAGCCGCTCCACTGGCCGGAGCTTTGCTTGATGGAAAATGGCGGATAAGGCTCGGCAGCAATGCCCACCTTCAGCGGGGCGGCCAGTGCGGCACCGGCCAGCAGGCTACAGGACAAGGCAAGGCAAATACGCAGCATTCTGGTTTTCATGTCTATCTCTCCATAAGGTGGGTGAAGCGATGCGGACGGGTACGGCCAACAGCAGAAATGCGTGATCAATACAGCACGCCTGGCACGCTGCCACCTTGTGCCGGTGGCTGGCCTTGCCAAAGCGCGCCATGCGCAGTCAGGCACGGCAGAACTGTGCATTGACAAACTGGCGGCAGCGCTCGCTGCCGGGGTTTTCAAACACCTGCCGTGCCGTACCGGCTTCTTCGATACAGCCCTGGTGCAGAAACATCACCTTGCTGGACACATCGCGGGCAAAAGCCATCTCGTGGGTGACCAGCACCATGGTGCAGCCATCCTGTGCCAGATCGCGGATCACCTTGAGCACCTCGCCCACCAGCTCCGGGTCCAGTGCCGAGGTGGGCTCGTCAAACAGCATGACCGAGGGCCGCGTTGCCAGCGCGCGGGCAATCGCTACCCGCTGTTGCTGGCCGCCAGACAAAAAAGCCGGGTAACTGTGGCGCTTCTCCGCCATGCCCACCTTGGCCAGCAGGGCTTCGGCCAGGGCAATGGCCTCGGCACGCGGCTGGTGCAGCACGCGAATCGGCACCTCGATCAGGTTTTCCAGCACGGTCATGTGCGGCCATAGATTGAAGCTCTGAAACACCATGCCCAACCGGGTACGCATGCGGTCCACCTGGGGCGGATTGGCCAGCACGGTCTGGCCATGGCGATTGGTCTTGAGGGCGACCTCTTCGCCGGCAATCAGCACCTGGCCGCTATCGGGAACCTCCAGCATGTTCATGCAGCGCAGCAAGGTGCTCTTGCCGGAACCGCTGGCACCGATCAGCGACACCACGTCGCCGGACTGCGCGGTAAAGGACACGCCCTTGAGTACTTCCTGCGTGCCAAATCGCTTGCGCAGATTGCGGATGTCGATAATGGGCGCGGCAGCGGCCGCAGCCTGGGGCATGAAGGTATCGGACAAGCTGGCTCTCCCCTGAGTGAACAGCAGCACGGTGTAGGCCGTGGCGCTGCATGGTGGCATGCACTGCATTCAGCACATTTCATGCCACCCTGACCAGCAAAGAAAAATCAATAAAAACAATATATTAAGATTACAAGTTCTTGCTGATTTCCTGCATTTACGTGAATAGTTGCGAAACTGCCAGAAATTCAGCAGCCCGGTATGGCCAACAGGAGGGATCAGGCTAGCCGCGTGGCGTACAGATTGCCCCAAGCAGGGAAAGACGTGGTATCAATAGGCAAAACAAGAAGAAGTCACATCGGAGGAGGAGTTCATGGACAGCCAACTGGCGTCTGCCATTTCCATTTTCATGGAATTTCTGGACGCACTACCCCAGCCGGTCGCCATCGTCGATGCGGCGGGCAACTATGTGTATTACAACGAAGAAAGCGCCCACATCGACGATTACCAGGCGGCCCACGCCCTGGGTCACCCGGTGTTGCAGATCTACCCGCAACTGAACCAGCACAGCAGTACCCTGTTGCAGGCTGCGTTCAAGGGCAAGCGCTATCACAACCAGTATCAGCTGTACTACAACCCCGGCGGCAATCCGGTGCACCAGGTGCATACCACCCTGCCATTGCAGAACAACGACGGTGACATCATCGGTGCCATCGAGATTTCCCGTGACCTGTCGGTCATCAACCACCTGCACGAGCAGTTCATCGACTTGCAGCAAAAGTTGCACGGCCAGCAGCCGCCAGCGGATGACGGCATCGTCACCTGTGAGCCGGACATGCAGAAGCTGATTCACCAGGCGCAACGGCTGGCCAAGACCGATGTGCAGGTACTGATCTATGGTGAAACCGGCACCGGCAAGGAGCTGTTCGCCCGGCTGCTGCACACCCACAGCGAACGCGCACGCCAGCCCTTCCTGGTACTCAACTGCGCCGCCATGCCCGAGCCCCTGTTTGAAAGCGCCCTGTTCGGCACGGTCAAAGGTGCCTTTACCGGCGCAGAAGACCGCAAGGGCCTGCTGGAAAGCGCCCATGGCGGCACGCTGTTTCTGGACGAGCTCAATTCGATGCCGATGGCGGTGCAGGGCAAGCTGCTGCGGGCGCTGCAGGAACAAACCTTCCGCCGTGTCGGCTCCAGCCAGGAATGCCAGGTAGATGTACGCATCATCGCCGCCACCAACGAGTCGCCGCAAACCATGCTGGACAAGCAGCGCATTCGCCCCGACCTGCTGTACCGGCTGAATGTGGGCTATCTCACCATTCCGCCGCTGCGCGAGCGCAAACGCGATATCCCGCTGCTGGCACAGGCCTTTCTGGAGAAGAACGGCAAGATTACCGGCAACCGGGTCAAACGCATCAGCCCGGCCGTGCTGGAGCGGCTGCAACGCCACCGCTGGCCGGGCAATGTGCGCATGCTGGAAAACATCATCCTGCGCAGTCTGATCTTCTGTGAAAATGGCGACGAACTGGATTTCATCCTGCTGGAAGAAGACGAACAACAGCTGGAGCCCCTGGCCCCCAGCAGCACCACAACGGCGCTCCCGGCACCGCCAGCAGTGGACATTGAAGCCTCAGCCTCGCTGGAAGCCCAGGTAGCCGCCTACGAGCGCACGCTGTTGCTGCACTACCTCAAGCGCTACCCCAATCTGTCCGAAGCCGCGCGCCAGTGCGGTCTGCCACGCGCCACCCTGCAATACAAAATGAAGAAGTACGGCATCCGGCTGGCCCAGCAGGTGATCGGCGGCTGAATGCAACAGGCCGGACCTTCCCGCCAGGGAAGACACCGGCCGCACACCGTCACACCGCGCCAGGGTGTGGTGAATTTACAGATCCAGCACCAGTCGCTCGCAGGCTGCACGTGACACACAGAGCATGACCCGGTCCTGTGCTGCCTGCTCCGCCGCACTCAGATACTGGTCGCGATGCAGGGCCGTACCGGCCAGCAAACGGGTTTCACACGTGCCGCAATAGCCTTCGCGGCACAGGCTCTCCACCCGGATGACCGTTTGCCGCTGGATGGCATCCAGCATGCTTTCATCGGCAGCCACTCGCACCTCGCAGCCGGATCGTGCCAGTTGCACGACAAACGCCGATCCGGCCGGGCTATCCGGCAGCGCAAAGCGTTCGATATGCAAGCGGCCCTGCTGTGCCAAATCCTGCCCGACAGCCTCTACCTCGGCAATCAGGCGCTGCGGCCCGCAGGCATAGACATGGCTTGTGGCTCCCACACCAGCCAGCAGGGCCGCCACGTCCAGCCTTGCCCCCTGGCTGGCATCATACAGCCGCACCGAATCGCGCCCGGCCAGTTGCTCGACAAAGGCAGCCTCGGCCGCCGAGCGATAAGCGTAATGCAGCTGGAAATCCTGCTCCCGCCCACGCATGGCCGCCATATGGGCGATAAAGGGGGTAATGCCGATGCCGCCGGCAATGAACAGAAAAGATGCCGTCCCCGGCGGCAAGGCAAACAGATTGGCCGGGGTAGTGAATTCCAGCCCGGCTCCTGGCTGCAGGCCATGCAGCCAGGCCGAACCGCCACGCGCACTGGCTTCACGCTTTACCGCAATATGCAGGCTGTTGCCCTCATAGCTGGCATCCAGCAGCGAATAGGCATTGACCGGACTATCCGCGCGGCTGCCCGCCCGCAGCAGCAAGTGGCTGCCGGAGCTAAATGCGGGATAGCTCCCGTCCGCCGGCTGCAGGGTCAGCGCCCTGATATCGCGAGCCAGCGGCTGCGACGCCAGCAGGCGGCCCTTCATCCAGTGAATCTGGCTCATGCTGCCCTCCTTGTTCCGCGCGGGTTTACTGACGGTAGGATTGCGCCATCATGCGGTGGAAATAGGCGATGCCATGTTCGCTGATGCCACTGAGGCTATCGTCCACCATGATGCGCCCCTGGCCACGGTAACCGCGCGATTGCAGCCCACGCTGCACGCTTTCCACCAGCCGCAAGTCTTCTGGACGGAAGGTCTGGGTCGCCCAGGTGATGAAGTTGCGCTGCTCCGGCGTCACCTCCTTGCTGGGCATCAGCACCTCGTAGTACTGCACCGTCAGCCCCGCCGACACCGGGTATTCGTAGATCACCGTCATGGTGTCATCGCCCGGCACGACGTTGAACATGACACAGGGCCATACCCAATAGCCGCTGAAAGCCTGGTTGGCGACATCGCCATCAAAGGAATAGCCCTGGCTGGACGATTTGGAATGGCCGTGTTGCAAGGTCCAGCGGCCATGGAAGGTATGCGTGTAGCTGGCGCTGTCCACCGAGCTGGAAAAGCCCGGGTGGGCCGGTGCACAGTGGTAGCACTCCATGTAGTTGTCGACAATCACCTTCCAGTTGGCCGGCGTATCGGTAATGGTGCGCGAGGCCACCTGCAGGCTGGCCACATTGGGGCAAACGCTGTGCAGGTGTTCGGCCAGCCCGGCCAATGCCGTTTCTACTGGTTCGGCCTGCATGTCCATATTGATGAAGACAAAACCGCAGTATTCCGCGACCTGTACCGGTGTCAGCCGGTAATCTGCCTTGTCGAAATGGGCAACATGCTCGCAATTGCGCGCCACTGCCAGCTCGCCGTCCAGCTTGAAGGTCCAGGCATGATAGGGACAGCTGACGACATTCTTGGCAATGCCGCTGTCTTGCAGCAGCTCATGTCCGCGGTGCGGACAGACATTGTAGAAAGCCCGCAGCACACCATCCCGCCCGCGCACCGCCAGCAGGTTTTCTCCAGCGATACGACGTGTGACATAGGCGTTGTTTTCTGCCAGTTCGCTGCCATGGCAGAAACACAGCCAGGACTTGGCAAAAATCTGCTGCTTTTCGTAGTCGAACACCGCATCGGAGGTGTAATACCTGGCGGGAAGCGTGTAGGCATGGCTCATGTCCTGGCAGAAATCATCCGGCAAATCCATTCCGATATCGCGCTGCATCACAGTCTCCTGGGTTGGCTGGCTCAGACGACTGGCCGCCAAACGGCACCAGCTGAGCATAGGCTGTATTTAGCAGCTTGCATGCCAGCCAGAAAAAACAGCCAAGCCATTGTATTTATTGAAAATACCCTTATCGAATCAGAAGGAAATTTCAGGCAACCGCTGGAAAAACCATGAATCCGCCAGTTTTCTGGCAGCCAGAAATAGCAAAACCGGACCAGGGTCCGGTGCTGACAGGTGTGCTACGCGACGGCTTATCACGGCAAACACAACCTCGCAGAGGACCCGGGCCAAGGCCTGCCAACGCGGTCAGACTTAACCCGGCCTCAAACAACCCCGTACTTGGTGCCAGTAGTACTACATGCAGAAAACTGCATAAAAAAACCGCCCTCGAAAGGGCGGTTCTTGTGTAGCCGGCAGTTGCAGGCTTAGGCGTTCAGTTCACGGGCCAGGTACAGCCAGGTTTCCACCACGGTGTCCGGGTTGAGGGACACGGTATTGATGCCCTCTTCCACCAGCCACTTGGCAAAGTCCGGATGATCCGACGGGCCCTGACCGCAGATACCGACGTACTTGTCGGCCTTGCGGCAAGCCTGGATCGCCATGTGCAGCATGGCTTTCACGGCTTCGTTGCGCTCGTCGAAGGTGGCGGCAATCGGGCCACCGGAATCGCGGTCCACGCCCAGGGTGAGCTGGGTCATGTCGTTGGAACCGATAGAGAAGCCATCGAAGAACTGCAGGAACTTGTCGGCCAGTACGGCGTTGGTCGGCAGTTCGCACATCATGATCAGACGCAGGCCGTTTTCGCCACGCTTCAGACCATTGGCAGCCAGGATTTCCACAACCTTCTCGGCTTCAGCCAGGGTGCGAACAAACGGGATCATCACTTCCACGTTGACCAGACCCATCTCGTCGCGCACCTTCTTGATGGCGCGGCATTCCAGGTCGAAACAGTCACGGAAGGATTCAGCCACGTAGCGCGCAGCACCACGGAAACCGATCATCGGGTTTTCTTCGTGCGGTTCGTACAGCTGACCGCCGATCAGGTTGGCGTACTCGTTCGACTTGAAGTCGGACATGCGTACGATGACCTTTTTCGGGGTGAAGGCTGCGGCCAGGGTAGCAACACCCTCGGCAATCTTGTCCACGTAGAAGTCAACCGGGCTGGCGTAACCGGAAATGCGATCGCTGATGGTCGCCTTCAGGTCGGCCGGCAGGGTGTCGAATTCCAGCAGGGCTTTGGGGTGAATACCGATCTGACGGTTGATCACGAATTCCATGCGCGCCAGACCCACACCTTCGTTCGGCAGCTGCGCGAAGTCGAAAGCCAGTTCCGGGTTGCCCACGTTCATCATGATCTTGACCGGAGCGGCCGGCATCTTGTCCAGCTCGAGGTCGATGATTTCGACATCCAGCAGGCCGTCATAGATGTTGCCGGTATCGCCTTCGGCGCAGGATACGGTCACCTGCATGCCTTCACGCAGGATGTCGGTGGCGTCGCCACAACCTACCACGGCCGGGATACCCAGTTCGCGAGCGATAATCGCCGCGTGACAGGTACGACCACCACGGTTGGTCACGATGGCGGCGGCACGCTTCATCACCGGTTCCCAGTCCGGGTCGGTCATGTCGGTTACCAGTACATCACCCGCCTTGACGCGATCCATTTCGGAAGCGTCCTTGATGGTGCGCACGGTGCCCTGGCCAATCTTCTGACCAATGGCGCGGCCTTCGCACAGCACGGTGGACTTGCTGTTCAGGCGGTAGCGACGCAGCGTGTCCTTGCGGTCTTCCTGCGACTTCACGGTTTCCGGACGGGCTTGCAGGATGTACAGCTTGCCGTCTTCGCCGTCACGGCCCCATTCGATATCCATCGGACGGGCGTAGTGCTTCTCGATGATCAGCGCGTATTCAGCCAGTTCCGCCACTTCCGCGTCGGTAATGGAGAATTGCTTGCGCTGTTCCGCCGCTACATCCACGGTCTTGACCGAACGGCCAGCCTGGGAAGCATCGGTGAATTCCATCTTGATCAGCTTGGAACCCATGTTCTTGCGCAGCACAGCCGGACGACCTGCCTTCAGGGTCGGCTTGTGTACGTAGAACTCGTCGGGGTTAACCGCACCTTGCACCACGGTTTCGCCCAAACCATAAGAAGCGGTGATGAACACCACGTCTTCGAAGCCGGATTCGGTGTCGATGGTAAACATCACACCGGCGGCGCCGAGGTCGGAACGCACCATGCGTTGTACACCAGCAGACAGCGCCACAACATCGTGGGCAAAGCCTTTGTGTACACGGTAGGAAATGGCGCGATCGTTATACAGAGAAGCAAAAACGTGCTTCATCGCATCCTTGACGTTTTCAAGGCCACGAATGTTCAGGAAGGTTTCTTGCTGGCCTGCGAACGAGGCATCGGGGAGATCTTCTGCGGTTGCAGAAGAACGGACTGCTACGGAAATATCGGCACCACCGGCATCGGCTACCATCTTGTCCCAGGCAGTCTTGATATCTTCATCAAGCTTGGCCGGGAAAGGAGTATCGATGATCCACTGGCGAATTTCCTTGCCGACTCGCGCCAACTCGGTCACGTCGTCGATGTCCAGATTGGACAGCGCGGCGCTGATCTTGTCAGCCAAGCCATTGTGCTGGAGGAAATCTCGGTAGGCATCCGCGGTAGTAGCAAAACCACCGGGGACTCGGACGCCCGAGCCTGCCAGCTGACTGATCATTTCACCCAGGGAGGCGTTCTTGCCGCCTACCTGTTCAACGTCAGTCATGCGCAGCTTCTCGAACCAGATGACGTAGTTCTCTGCCATCACTTCACTTCCTGTGTTGGATTGGACGGATAGAAAACCCGCATTCTAGCCGAATACCACAGGACTTGCGTAGCCCATTTTGCAGCGCACAACACTAGGGTTTGCCCCATATCAATGCAAACCACGCCCGAGGATGGTGAGTGTAAGGGCGTTTCTTTGCCAATTTGTGACCGCGATGTAGTGTGGCAACTACAACAAAAGCCATAGCAGGGGCGGATCATGGCCAATTCATGCCACCACCCTCACCGCTGCCGTACAGTCGGCGGGCAGGGGTATAATCCCTCTCAACTATTTTCTTATCGATTTCGAAACAGGTGCATCCATGCCACACCGTCGCTCCGCCTTTTTCATCTCCGACCGCACCGGCATCACTGCCGAATCGCTGGGTAATACCCTGTTGACCCAGTTCGACACACTGGAATTCAAGCGCGAGGCCATCCCTTTCATTGATACCGTGGAAAAGGCGCAGGTGGTGGTACACCACATTCGCGCCGTGGCCGAAGCCGATCACCTGAAGCCGCTGGTCTTCACCAGCATCGTCAATCCGGAAGTACGCCAGGTGCTGCATATCGACAATGCACTGGTGGTGGATTTCTTCGATACCTTCATCGGCGAACTGGAAGCCGAACTGGGCCAGAAGGCCTCGCTGACGCTGGGCAAGGCCCATGGCGTGGGCAGTGAGGAGAAATACGACCACCGCATCGAAGCGGTCAATTTCTCGCTCAATCACGATGACGGCGTAAAACTGAAAGACCTGGCCGAGGCCGACGTCATCCTGGTTGGCGTCTCACGCTCGGGTAAAACCCCGACCTGCCTGTATCTGGCACTGCAATACGGCATCAAGGCCGCCAACTACCCGCTCACCCCGGAAGACCTGGACAGCCCCACCCTGCCCAAGATGTTGCTGCCCTACCGCAACAAGATGTTCGGCCTGACCATCGACCCGGCGCGCCTGCACCATATCCGCCAGGAGCGCCGCCCGGACTCCAAATACGCCAGCCTAGACAACTGTCACTTCGAAGTGAACGAAGCCGAATCGATGTTCCGCTTCCACGGCGTGCCGTTTATCAGCACCACCCACAAGTCCATCGAAGAAATCGCCACCACCATCATGCATAAGGCCACCTTGTCGCGTCGTTTCTAAGAGCCGCTAACAAAAACCCTGCTGCTGCGTTGCGCCTCCTTGCCGTACTCTTTGTACTGTCTGCGTCGGCGCGCCTTGCCCCAGGGACGCTACGCTATTTTGTTAGCCGCTCTACGCCGCGCCACCGGCCTGCAAGCTAAAAAAGGAAGGCCGCCGCGCCTTCCTTTTTTACGCCCCCAGCCCCGTCGACATGACCTAACACACAATATCCCATTGTTTTATATCGATTTTTAAAAACAAACAGAGGAACTGTCGTAAGCAAAAGCGGCTCCAAACAACACCATTCCACCGGAGCCGCCCATGTTCATCCTCCCGATTACCAGCTGGCAAAGCTATGCGCCCGGTAGTTGGCGTCAGGGCTCGCAGCTGGCCGGCGTCAGCGGCAAGCCGGACACGCCGGTACTCTCCGGCGACTTGCGTAAGGAAATGGCGGAAACCAGCAACGACCAGCAACAACAACAGCAATCCACCGCCAGCCAGCAACAGCCGGACCATCCCCTGCCCGGCAGAGCGGCCCATGCTTATCAGCTTGCCTACCAGCCGCTGGGCAGCGTGATTGATGTCAGCGCCTGATACTTTTCAGAACAATCCCATCCTCTGCATGTCATTTTCTCTGGGTATTTTTGCAACAGCCACCGCTTGACGGCGGCAAGCCCGCCGTGTTGTGATAGAAAACATGAACTCCCGCAACGCATTCGCATCCTTTACCTGGTGGTGGCGCCTCTTCTGAGGTAGCACCGGCGACTGCGCACGCATACAACCCGGAGGCTGCCGACAAGGCGGATCCGGGTTTTGTTTTGTCTACGTTCCTCCTTGTCGATGGTTTCCCCTACTTATCTGAACAGAGCGGAACACGACATGAAACTGAGCAACATCACCCCCCAGGACATCATTCTCACTGGCGACCGCACCACCGGTTCGCTGCATCTGGGCCATTACGTAGGCTCACTGCGCAACCGCGTGCTGCTGCAGGACCGCTGCCAGCAATTCCTGCTGCTGGCCGATGCCCAGGCGCTGACCGACAATATGGGCAACTACCTCAAGGTGCGTGACAACGTGCTGCAGGTGGCGCTGGATTATCTGGCGGTGGGCATTGATCCAGCCAAGAGCACCATCTTCATCCAGAGCCTGGTGCCTGAGCTGACCGAGCTGGCTTCCTATTACCTCAATCTGGTTACCGTCTCGCGGCTGGAACGCAATCCCACCATCAAGGATGAAATAAAACAACGCGGCTACGAGCGCGACATTCCGGCCGGCTTCCTCACTTATCCGGCGGCGCAGGCGGCCGACATCACCGCCTTCAAGGCTACCGTGGTGCCCGTGGGTGAAGACCAGATTCCCATGATCGAGCAGACCAACGAGATCGTGCGCCGCTTTAACAGCAGCGTGGAAACACCGGTGCTGGTGGAAGCCAAGGCCATGGTGCCGGAGGTGGGTGCCCGCCTGCCCGGTATCGACGGCAAGGCCAAGATGTCCAAATCGCTGGGCAACACCCTCACCCTGTCGGCCAGTGCCGATGAAATCCGCCAGGCGGTGAAGATGATGTACACCGACCCCAATCATCTGCGTGTGTCCGACCCCGGCCAGGTGGAAGGCAATGTGGTGTTCAGCTATCTGGATGCCTTCCACCCCAATATCGAACTGGTCAAACGCATGAAAGAACACTACCAGCAAGGCGGGCTGGGCGACACCGTCATCAAACAGCATCTGGAAGAATGCTTGCAGGAACTGTTGGCCCCCATCCGCCAGCGCCGCGAACAATACGCCCGCGACCCGGCGGCCATTCTGGCCATGCTGAAGCAAGGCACCGCCCGCGCCCGTCAGGTAGCCGCCGTGACCCTGTCCGAAGTCAAAGCCGCCATGGGACTGAACTACTACTGAGCCACCCGCCCTGCTGCGTGCATCCGCAGGGATGATGCACGCATGACAAAACCCCCGCTCCGGCCTTGCGGCTCCTTGCCGTACGATTTGTACTGTCGGCGTCGGCGCGCCTTGGTCCGCAGCCTCTACGCGGTTTTGCTAGTCACTTTATATTGGCCTTGATCTGTAATTTTTGTTACAAATACAAATTAAATATAAATTTTGTTTATATAAATTCAATCAACAGAAGGACTAGCCATGACCCGCATCGCACTGATTGGCGATTTTGACCCCGGCGTAGTCGCGCATCAGGCCATTCCACTGGCGCTGCAACTGGCAGCAAGCCAGCTTGATGCTGATTTCCAGCCGGTGTGGCTAGCCACAGACCGCATCCACAGTGCGGCCGATCTGGCAGGCTTTGCCGCCATCTGGTGCGTACCGGCCAGCCCCTATCGCAACATGGACGGCGCACTGACGGCCATTCGCCATGCCCGCGAACAGGGCCTGCCCTTTCTGGGCAGCTGCGGCGGCTTTCAGCACGCCATCCTCGAATACGCCCGCCATGTACTGGGCTGGCAGGATGCCGAGCATGGCGAAACCGCCCCCACAGCCGAGCGCGCCGTCATCGCCCCGCTTAGCTGCGCCCTGGTGGAAACCCGTGCCGAAGTGCGCTTTGCCGCCGGCTCGCAATTGGCCGCCATTTATGGGCAGGCTGCAGCCATGGAAGGCTATCGCTGCCGCTACGGGCTGAACCCGGCCTTTGCCAGCGAACTGACCAGCGGCCCCTTGCAGGCCAGCGCCTTTGATGAAGATGGCGAAGTACGCGCGGTAGAACTGAACGGGCACCCCTTCTTTATTGCCACCCTGTTCCAATCCGAGCGCGCTGCCCTGCAGGGGCAATGCCCGCCGCTGGCCCGCGCCCTGCTGCAAGCAGCCCGCCACCATTGAGGAAACCGTCATGGAATTTGTTTACCAGTGTCAGAATCTGCCAGAAGTACGCACCCAGATAGACCGTATCGACCGCGAGCTGGTTGCCCTGCTGGCCGAGCGCGGCCTGTATGTGAAACAGGCGGCAGCCTTCAAGCAGACCAGCGATGAGGTGGAAGGCGGCAAACGGGTGGATCAGGTGATGCGCCGAGTGGAAAAGCTGGCCGGCGAACTGGGTGCCGACCCGCAACTGACTGCCGAGGTCTACCGCACCATGATCAGCCACTTCATTGCCAGTGAAATGCGCGAATTCGACCGCCAGCAAGCCACCATGGGCAAAACCGCGCCGTCGGCTTAGACTGCAGCTTCTCACTCCCTGACAAGGCATCGCCGTGAAAAACCTCTGTGCCATCCTGCTGCTGGCCGGCCTGTGCAGCCTGCCCACCGCCCATGCCGAAGAAGTCGGCAAGATCTCCACCACCTTCCGTCTGCTCAGCCCCAATGACAAGGTGGTGGTCGATGCTTTCGACGACCCTGCCGTGAGCGGCGTGGCCTGCTATGTGTCACGCGCCCAGACTGGCGGCTACAGCGGTGCGGTCGGCCTGGCCAAAGACCCATCGCGCTTTTCGGTAGCCTGCCGCCAGATCGGCAGCATCAGCTTTGCCAGAGCGCTGCCAAAACAGGAAGAAGTGTTCAAGGAAAGCGCTTCCTTCGTGTTCAAGCATGTGCGGGTAGTACGCATTGTCGATGCCAAACGCAATACCCTGGTCTACCTCACCTACTCCGACAAACTGATCGACGGCAGCCCGGACAATGCAGTCACCGCCGTTCCGGTCAGCGGCCAGAGCATTCCGCAGAAATAGCCGCGCATGTCCTGCCCGACCACGCCTACCCTGCAAAGAGCCAGCCTGCTGTGGGATTTCCTGAGTGCCGGGCGCAGCCATCAGCCCTGTGATGTGCTGGTGGTATGCGGCTCTTATGATCTGCGCGTGGTCGATCACGCAGTAGGACTACTGCAGCGGGGTGTTGCCCCGCGCATGCTGATCAGCGGCAATACCGGTAACTGGACCCGTGATTTGTGGAGCAAACCAGAGGCCGAGGTCTTTGCCGAAAGGGCGCTACAACTGGGGATAAGCCAACAGCAACTGCTGCTGGAGCCACGGGCAGGCAACTTTGCTGAAAATCTGGCGTTTTCTCGTGCCCTGTGTCCGGATGCACGTAGCGTCACTTTTGTGACCAAACCCAACTCCATCCGCCGCGTCATGCAGACCCAGCCAGTGCAATGGCCGGGCATCAGCTGCAGCGTGGATGCGCCCGACTTTGCCTTCCCCTGGGGAGTATCGAATATGGTGGGCGTGTTCGGGCTGATCGAAGAAATGGTCGGCGATATTCACCGCCTGCTGCGCTATCCGCGACTGGGCTTTCAGCAAGCGCTGCAGATACCGCCGGTGGTGCTGCAAGCATGGCAACAACTGATTGCCCAGGGCTACAACCGGCACCTGCTGCGGGGCAGCGCACTGGATGACCTGCCTGCGCATCTGGCCATTTGAAAACAGCAGGCCGTACTACACCCGCACCCTCAAGCCGTCATAGCCCACTTCTACCCCTGGCGGGCACAGCGCCGACAGCGTGTGGTATTCCAGCCGGTGAATCATGTGGATCAGCACGGTGCGGCGGGCACCGATGCGTTCGGCCCACTGCAATGACTGATGAAAACCCAGATGCGAGGGGTAGCCATCCATGTTCAGGCAGTCCAGGAACAACACATCTAGCCCTTGCAACAAGGCCAGGCTTTCATCCGGGATATGCGACAGGTCGGTCAGCCAGGCGGCATTGCCGATGCGCCAGCCCAGGCAGGGCCAGCTGCCGTGTTGCAGCGGAATGGGGGTAATGGGCAGGCCGGCATGTTCGAACGGGCCGCTGACCACCTCTGGTAGCAGCACCGGCTTGTCCCACACCTTGGAGGGTGGCTGCAGCGCGTAGCCAAAGCGGCTGGTGATGTTGTCCATGGTGAAGGCATTGCCATACAGCACCACCGCGCCTTGCCGGACATAGCAGAAGGCGCGCAGATCATCAATGCCGTTCAGGTGGTCGGCATGCGGGTGGGTATACAACACCGCATCCACCTGGCGAATACCTTCACGCAGCGCTTGCTGGCGCAGGTCGGGGCCGGTATCGATCAGCAAACCCAGATCGCCGCAGCGCACATAAGCGGAGCAACGGGTGCGGTGATTGCGCGGATCGCTTGAGCTGCAGGTGGCACACTGACAGCCGATGGCCGGGGTGCCCGAGCTGGAACCGCAACCGAGAATGGTGATTTCAAGCTGGTCCGGCTGCAGTGCGCTCATGGCATCAGCCTTGCTGCCCGGCTTGCGGGCGCTGGATTTTACTGAACAGACGATAGAAGTTGTCGCTGGTGGCGGCGGCCACTTCCTCGAAGCTGATACCTCGCAGCTGGGCGATATGCTCAGCCACATGGCGGACATAGGCCGGCTCGTTCAGCTTGCCGCGATAGGGAATCGGTGCCAGATAGGGCGAATCGGTTTCCACCAGCATGCGTTCCAGCGGCATTTTTTGCGCCACTTCCTTGATCTGGGCAGCGTTCTTGAAGGTGACGATGCCGGAGAAGGAAATATAAAAGCCGATCTCCAGCGCGGCCTGCGCCACTTCCCAGTTTTCGGTAAAGCAGTGCATCACCCCACCGCACTGTTCGGCACCCTCTTCGCGCAAGATGCGGATGGTGTCGGCGGCAGATTCGCGGGTATGGATGATCAGCGGCAGGCCGGCGCGTTTCGCGGCGCGGATATGGGTGCGGAAACGCTGGTGCTGCCATTCCAGATCGCCCTTGCACCAGTGGTAGTCCAGCCCGGTTTCGCCGATGCCCACCACGCGCGGATGGGCGGCATGGGCCAGCAGCTCGTCTTCGCTGAATTCCTCGGCATCCGGGTCGTCCGGGTGAATACCCACGGTGGCATACAGATTGCCGTGGTTTTCCGCCAGCGCCAGTACCTCAGGATATTTGGGGCGGGAGACGCCAATCACCAGCGCCAGCTCGACACCATTGTGCTGCATATTGGCCAGCACCTCGGGCAGACGGCTGGAGAGGTCGGGGAAATTGATATGGCAGTGCGAATCGACAAGCATGGTGTGTGTTCTGGCTGGCAGTGCGTCCGGCGCTAACCGGACCGCAGGGTTTACATGGTATGGGTGGGACGGCTGGAGTTAAGCACGCCGCCCAGCAGGGTTTCGATCTTGGCCTTGGCCTGGTTGCCGGCGTCGCCAGCGGAAAACTCCACCCCGATGCCCTGCACCCGGCTGTTATTGGCACCGACCGGGGTGATCCATACCACCTTGGCCTGCACGGCGATTTTCTGCGGCTCGTCCATCAGGGTCAGCAACAGGAATACCTCTTCGCCCAGCTTCATGTCCTTGTTGGTGGGAATGAAGATGCCGCCGTTTTTCAGGAATGGCATATAGGCGGCAAACAGGGCGCTGCGCTCCTTGATATGCAGCGACAGCACGCCAGGACGGGTGAGGTCGGGACGGGTGGTATTTTCCATATGCGCGTTTTCCGCTTTCCTTGTCATGCTGCCAAGAGCCGCCATCCACATGGCCCCTGCATTATAGATAGCCGCTGCAGCCGGTGTGCTGCAGTCAATCAGCCCTGGCGGCCGCCGGCGAAGATCTTCAGATAGTCCATCAGCAGCGCCTCCAGTTGCAGGCGCGTATTCAGCGTGTGCTGGCCAAAGGGGGCCAGCTGTTGCAGGGCATCCTGGCAACGCATCAGTGCCACGGGGTCACAACGCGACACCAGCTGCTGCAATACCGCTTGCTGCTCGGGATGATAGCGGACAATCCCCGCCAGACTCAAACCAGCCAGGTCGTGCAGCCATTTGCCCAGCCAGCCCAGCGGAATGGCCAGCGGCAGCTTCTGCTTGTCTACCAGTTCCGCCAGATTGAGGATGCTGGCGAAGGTGGGCAGGCCCAGGCCATCGATAAACTGGCTGCGCAGCTTGGCCAGCGCCGGATCATGGTCGAACAGTGGTGCACCGCCGTTGTGGGCCAGCTCGGCCTCGGCATTGCTTACGCCCTGCTGCCGCAACCAGTCCAGCGCCTGCGCGGCGGAAGGGGCCGACAAGGGAAACTGGCGGCAACGGCTGCGAATGGTGGGCAGCAGCCGCTGCGCGGCCTGGGCCACCAGCAGGAACAGCACGTCCTGCGGCGGCTCCTCGAGGATTTTCAGCAAGGCATTGGCCGCTGCCGGGTTGAGGTTTTCCGCCGGCTCCACCACCACGATGCGCTGTCCGGCACGGTGGGCGGTGAGATGGGCAAATTCGATGACCTGGCGCACCGCTTCGATCTTGATCAGCGGCAGCTTGCGGCCGGGCTTGGCTTCCTTGCCTTCTTCCTCTTCCTCGGTCTGCGGTGACAGGCGGCGGAAATCGGGGTGGGTGCCATGCTCGAACCAGCGGCAGCCTTCGCAGTGGCCACATGGCTGGTAATCAGCCTGCAATTGCTCGCACAGCAGCGATTGCGCCAGATGTAGGGCAAATTCCAGCTTGCCAGTGCCAGCCGGGCCAATGAACAGCCAGGCATTGGGCAGGCGGGCGCGTTCGGCATTCAGCCGCTGCCAGTCTTGCTGTTGCCAGGGAAACAGCATCAGCTTCGCTCCAGCAAGGCCGCCAGATGGCTGGCAATATCCTGTTGCAGCTGGGCAATGCTGCGGGTGGCATCCAGCACGCGGAAACGTGGGTCTTGCTCCGCACGTTGCAGATAGGCATCGCGCACACGCTGGTGAAAATCGGCCTGTTCCTGCTCGAAACGGTCCAGCTGGCGGTTGCCGGCCATGCGCTGGCTGGCCACATCCAGCGGCACATCGAACAGCAGGGTCAGATCCGGCTGCAGGCCTTGCTGTACCCAGTTTTCCAGCACGGCAATACGCTCGGCCGGCACGCCGCGACCACCACCCTGAAAGGCGAAAGTGGAGTCGGTAAAACGGTCGGACACCACCCAGCGTCCGGCTTGCAGTGCCGGGCGAATCAGGCTGGATACCAGTTGCTGGCGTGAGGCGAACATCAGCAGGGTTTCGGCTTCCAGCGATACCTCGGTATCCACCGCCAGCAACAGGGCGCGCACCTGCTCGCCCAGCGGGGTGCCACCCGGTTCGCGGGTGAATTCAGCCGCAATGTCATGCGCGGCCAGCCAGTCGCGGATAAAGCCCAGATGCGTGCTCTTGCCGGCACCGTCTATGCCTTCCAGCGTGATGAAACGGCCAGTGTGCTCAGCCATTGGAGCCTTTCTTCAGAATGTATTTGCGCACCGCCTGATTGTGCTGCTCCAGTGTTTCCGAGAAATAGGAGCTGCCATCGCCCTTGGCCACGAAATACAGGGCGCTGGAGTTGGCCGGATTGGCGGCAGCTTCCAGCGCGGCCTTGCCGGGCAGGGAGATGGGCGTCGGCGTCAGGCCGCTGCGGGTATAAGTATTGTAGGGGCTGTCGCGGCGCAGGTCGGCCTTGCTGATATTGCCCTGATAAGCCGTACCCATGCCGTAGATGACCGAAGGGTCGGTCTGCAGGCGCATGCCCTTGTTGAGGCGGTTGACGAACACGGCGGCCACCAGCGGGCGGTCGGCATCCAGCGAGGTTTCCTTTTCCACCAGGCTGGCCATGATCAGCAGCTCGTACGGGGTGTGATAGGGCAGATCCGGCTTGCGCGCGGCCCAGGCGGCTTCCAGCTTCTGCTGCATGGTGGCGTAGGCGCGGCGGTACAGCTCCAGGTCGCTGCTACCCGGAGTAAACAGATAAGTGCTGGGGAAAAACAGCCCTTCCGGCTTGATGTCGTTCAGCCCCAGTTGCTGTAGCAACTGCGCGTCGCTCAGTTCGCGTGCTTCATGCACGATATCCGGATTGCGGTCGACCGCCTGCCGCAACTGACGGAAGCTCCAGCCCTCGATCACGGTCAGGCTGGCCTCGTCGGGATGGCCGTCAGCCAGCCGCTGCAGGATGTTCCACATCGATACCGATTCATTGAACTGGTAGAGGCCGGCCTTGATCTTGCGATCCATGCCCTGCGCCCGCCCCAGCAGCATCATAATATTGCGGTTGCGGATGACCCCTTCATCCGCCAGAGTACGCGCCACCTGGCCCAGCGTGCGATTGGGGCCGATAGTCAGTTTGTAGGGCGATTGCGGCAGGTCGACCGGAATGACCACCACCCAGCTCAGCCAGGCGGCGACGGTCAACACGGCCAGCAACAGGATGCGTGGCCACAAGGCAGGGGATTTTCGTCTGGGTTTGGCAGGCACGGCGGGTATCGGCGACAGGGTGATTGGGCAAGGGAGAGATGATACCAGCAAGGGCCGCTGCTGGCATGCCACATGGGACGGATCACCGCGCTCCGGCCAGCTTGCAGCGACACTGCATTACGTCGTCATGACAGCTATAGTAAGCTCTGCGCCAAACGGCCCACAGTGGGGAACGCCCGGCCAGCGGCCTTCTCCCATGCTGCACACCCCATCCCGGAGACACCTGCAATGAAACCGTTTTTCCGCCTTGCCTGCGCCATCGTCGCCATGAGCGCGCTCAGCCACAGCGCCATGGCCGAGGAAAATCAGCAGCACTTGTTCAATCTGCCGCCGGAAGCCTTCCAGCCCAATCCCAAAGTCCCCGGGCAGATGGTTTATCTCAAACCCAGCGCAGATCTGAAGCAGTACCATGCCGTCATTCTGGAACCGCTATCCTTTCTGGAGCGCCAGCCCGACGGCAACTGGCAGCTGCTGGTCTCCGCCGAAAAAAACAAGATCGACCGCTACTACCGCATGAGCATGGAAACCGCGCTGCGCAAGGAGCGCATCAAGGTGGTCACCGAGCCCGGGCCGGGTGTGGCCCGCCTGCGCGTGGCGGTGACCGGCTTCCAGCAGGACAAGCCGGGCCTGGCAGTCAGTGACATTCTGCCGATCAAGGCCGCCTTCAATCTGGCACGCTTCGCGACCGGCACCGACCCCTATCTGCTGAAAGTGTCCACCATGGGCCAGCTTGACGACTCGCAGGATCACACCCTGCTGGCTGGCGGCGTCAACCTGATTGAAAACCCGGGCAGCAAGACCAAGGATGAAGCCATCACGGCCGAGCTGCTGAAAAAGATGATCAACAACTGGACCGCCAAGAACGCGCGCCAGCTGGCCCACGCGCTGTCGCCAGCCAAGTGATCGCACCAGGAACAAACTTTGACAAGCGCTGTAACAATCCGTAATGGATAATTTTTGTCATGTGTTTTATGGTAGTTTGCCTGAGGCCGGTTTTTCACACTCCACACCGGCCGGACAGCCGGGAATGTCTCCCGCCCAACATAAAAGGAACCTGCAATGCGCAAATTCGTGATGATGGCACTGTTGACCCTGGCCACTGCCAATGTCGCTCTGGCTGCAGACGCCAGCTGTGATGCCAAGGCGGCCGAGAAAAAGCTGGCTGGCGCGGCCAAGACCAGCTTCCTGAAGAAATGTGAAAAAGACAGCAAGGCTGTCGCACCGCAAGCCATGTGCGAAGGCAAGGCCGCCGACAAGAAACTGGCCGGCGCTGCCAAGAACAGCTTTGTGAAGAAATGCGTGAAGGATTCCGCTTCCGCAGCCAAATAAGCAGTCAGGCGGGCTGCCGCAGCCCGCCACTCTCCACTCCCCACTCTCCACTCCCCACTCTCCACTCCCCACTCTCCACTCCCCACTCCCCACTCCCCACTCCCCACTCTCCCGACTCCCGACTCCCGACTCCCCACTCTCCCGATTCCCCACTTCACCCGCTTGCCTCCTGCGCCAACACACGGCAAAATACATCGGATGATTGGATGAATAAACATGACCATGCACAAACTGACACAAACCAAGCGTTCGCTGGTTGATCTGGCGCTGGAGGAACTGGGCCAGCGGCTGACCAGCGGCACATGGGCCGTGGGCAGCCGTATTCCCACCGAACCGGAGCTGGCCGAGCAGCTGGGCATCAGCCGCAATACCGTGCGCGAAGCCGTCCGGGTATTGCTGTATGCCGGCCTGCTGGAAGTCCGTCAGGGCGACGGCACCTATGTGCGTGCCATCACCAGCCCGGCGGAGGCCATGCGCAGCATCAGCCGCGCCAGCCTGCGCGAACAGCTGGAAGTACGGGCCGTGCTGGAGGAAAGCACCGCCCGGCTGGCCGCCCTGCGCGCCGATGAGCAGGACATTGCGCAGATTGAACGCTGCCTGGCCGTTCGCGGCGAGCAGCACCAGTACCAGAGCGCCGACGACTTCATTGCCCGCGATCTGGACTTTCACCTGGCCATTGCCGATGCCTGCGGCAACGCCGCACTGGCCGAGCTGTACCGCTACTTCTCGCGCACGGTACAACTGGGCATCCAGTTCTCCATTCAGGACGAGGCCCTGCCCGATCCAGACCTCGCCTCGCATCAGGCCATTGTCACTGCCATCCGCAATGGCGATGCAACCGCCGCCGGCCAGGCCGCCGCCGCCGTCACCGGCCCGCTGTTGCAGGCGCTGGATGATCTGCTGCCGCCAAGTGCAGGCTAACCGCAACCAACTCAACCCTAAAAACCTGTTCACGGTCTGTGATACTCGGGGGATTCTGCGTTGAAACGTCGTTCAAAATGCTCATGGACGCCATGTCCATTGCGCTTTTTCACGCCCTTTCGCCTTGACTGACCCTTCGTTCCCTAGCTCGTGAACACGTTTTAATTAAAAGAACATCATGTCCCGCACCTCCCCCTCTACCCCGCCCAGTCTGGCGGACGAACTGCTGATCGACGCCGAAATCGATGATGAGGGCGTGCAGCAGGCCCCCCTGCCCACCACGCCGCGCTGGCTGCTGGTGCTGGGCCTGGTGCTGATTGGCATCAATCTGCGCCCCGCCCTGTCCAGCCTGGCCCCGCTACTGGGGCAGATCAAAAACGAAATCGGCATTTCCGCCACCATGGCCGGCCTGCTCACCACCCTGCCGGTACTGTGCCTGGGCCTGTTCGGCCCGCTGGCACCGCAACTGGCGCGCCGCTTTGGCAGCGAGCGCAGCATTGCCGCCGTGCTGTTGCTGCTGGCAGCCGGTATCGCCCTGCGCAGCCAGTTTGGCCTGCACGGCCTGCTGCTGGGCTCACTGCTGTCCGGTGCCGCCATCGGCATGATTGGCGTGCTGCTGCCGGGCATCGTCAAGCGCGACTTTCCGCAACAGGCCGGCCTGATGACCGGCGTTTACACCATGGCCCTGTGCCTGGGAGCGGCCCTAGCCGCCGGGGCTACCGTGCCGCTGGATCACCTGTTTGGCCAACGCTGGCAGGCAGCACTGGCTTTCTGGGCCATGCCGGCCCTGCTGGCCTTCGCGGTGTGGTGGCCGCAGCTGGGCCAGGGACAGCAACAACATGCCGGCCACTGGCAGGTCAGCGGCCTGTGGCGCGAAGCACTGGCCTGGCAGGTGACCGCCTATATGGGCCTGCAGTCCTCGCTGTCCTACATCGTGTTTGGCTGGATGCCGTCGATTCTGATCGAACGCGGGCTATCGCCGCTGGATGCCGGCCTGATGATGTCGCTGTCGATCATGGTGCAGGTGATTGCCTCGCTAGGCGTGCCGCTGCTGGCGCAGCGCTGCCCGGATCAGCGCCTGCCCATCGCCTGCGTGATGACGCTGACGCTAGCCGGTCTGCTGGGCATGCTGTATGCCCCGCTAAGCCAGCTGTGGCTGTGGGCGGTACTGCTGGGCATAGGCCAGGGCGGTGCCTTCAGCATGGCGCTCAGCCTGCTGGTGCTGCGCTCACCGGACAGCCACGTGGCGGCTCACCTGTCGGGCATGGCTCAGGGGGTGGGCTATACCATTGCCGCCTGCGGCCCGCTGGCAGCCGGCATCATTCATGATGTGGCCGGCAACTGGGCCCCGGTGGGCTGGCTGTTTGGCGGCATTGCCGGTACCGCGCTGTGTTTCGGCCTGCTGGCCGGCCGCCAGCGTCTGGTCAGGGCCAGGGCGGTACGGCTGGACTGAAGCCGGGCGGGCTGCCAGAGCGGTAATCCTGCTGGGGCGGTTAAGCGCAGCTCACAAAACCGCGCAGAGCACCCGGGTCAAGGCGCGCCGACGCAGACCGTACCAGTGCTACGGCAAGGAGGCGCAACGCAGGAGCGGTGGTTTTGTTCGCAGGTCTAGGCCTGCGGCCGGGTCACCACGCCATAGCGCTGCCATAAGGCCGGCAGGGTATGCAGGCTGAGCGGCAGCGGATGGCCATCAAGCTGCAAGGTGGCCGGCAGCCGCGTGGCATCGCCATCCCATTGTGCGAGGCCGGCAGCGGCCACTGCGGCCAGATCGCGGTCGTCCACCACTGCCAGTTCGCCAGCAATCTCGATGAACAGCTGGCCTTCGGGCGTCATGAAGGCCGCACGGGCCTGCACATCGTCATCACATGGCAGTGTCTGCCATGCACCATCAACCAAACGTGCCACCAGCGGCGCGGCATCCAGGCTGACAAACACCTTTTGCGGGCCGTTCTGCACATAGTAGCGACCATGCGCGTCGCGGCTGTAATTGCGGTTGAAGAAGGCCACCATGCCTTCATGCGTCAGGCGCTCATCGCGTATCCACCACTGTCCGCGTCCATCAAGCCGCAACCAGCCGAACACTGCCGGCACATTCGGCCACTTGGCCATGGCGGCCAGAACTTGCGTATCCATCTCTCCACACTCCTTGCGGGCTATCCTGCCCGCCTTGTTATGGGCCGACTAAGCGGCGCGCAAAATCGCCAGCGGCGACGCGCGTGTTACCCGGCCGACCAGCGGCCAGCCCGCCAGTGTCACCACCGCCACACCGCAAGTCATGCCGATGGGCAGCAGCCAAAAATTGATGCTCCAGGGCAGGTTGAACAGCTTGCTGGCGGCAATGCCGCCAATGCCCATGGCCCCCAGCGCAGCCAGCAGGCCGGTGAATGCACCCAGCCAGGCCAGCTCTGCCAGCACCACCGCACGCAGCTGCGCGCGCGAGGCCCCCAGCGCGCGCATCAGCGCAATATCCGATAGCCGCTCGTCACGGGTGGCGGCCAGCGCCGCCCACAACACCAGCACACCGGCAGCCAAAGCCAGCACAAACATGGCTTCGATGGCGCGGGTGAGCTTGTCCACCATGGCCCGCACCTCGTCCAGAATAGCCGTAACGTCGATGATGGTGATATTGGGGAAGGCAGCAACCAGCCGGTTGGCAAACGCCTCCTGCGCGGCGTCCAGCCGGAAACTGCTGATCCAGCTACCCGGCTGCTGCAATAGCGAAGGCGGTGCCAGCACGAAGAAATTCACCCGGAAACTGTCCCAGGCCACGGCGCGCAAGCTGGTGACGCGCGCGCGATAGGTGCTGCCGCCGATGTCAAAGGCCAGCGTGTCCCCCAGCCGGATGCCCAGCGTGCCGGCCAGCCCCTGCTCCACGGAAAACTGCGGCTTGGCCTTGTCCTGCCACCAGTTACCGGCCACCAGCTGGTTGCCCTGCGGCAGATCATCACGCCACGACAGGTTGAACTCGCGCTCGGCCAGACGGCGGGCACGCTCGTCTTGCAGCGCAGAAGGACGCAGCGGTTTGTCGTTGATGGCAATCAGCCGGCCACGGATCATCGGTGACAGTTCCGGCGGCGGCAGCCCCGCCACCACAAAACGATCGCGCAGCACCGCACGCTGATTCTGCTGGATATTGATGACGAACTTGTTGGGCGCATCCGCCGGAATGCTGTGCTGCCAGGCGGTGATCAGGTCGTCACGCACCACGGTCAGCGTCAGCAAGGCCATGATGCCCACCGCCAGCGCCACGATCTGCACGATGGCCAGCCAGGGGCGGCGTGCCAGATTAGCCACTCCGTAGCGCCAACCTATGCGCGGCCCGGCCGGCAGCCGCCGTAGCAGCCACAGCATGCCCCAGGCCAGCGCAGCCACGCCGGCGAAAAAGGCCGTCATGCCCGCCAGCAGCCAGGCCGCCAGCATGGCATCGTCCATTTGCCAGGCTGCCAGCGCCAACAAGGCCAGCACCGCCGCCAGCGGCGCCAGCAGATTGCTGCGCAACAGCACCACATCGTTGCGCAGTACCGCCAGCGGCGAGACATTGCGAATGGCCAGCAGCGGCGGCAAGGCGAGGCCCGCCAGCAATAGCAGCGAAGAGGCCGGCCCCAGCAGCCAGCTGTGCCAGCCGGGATCGGGCAGGACTTCGCCGACGAAACGGCTGCTCAGCTGCATCAACCCCAGCTGCACGGCGTAACCGGCCAGCGCCCCCAGTGCGCCGCTGAGCAAGCCCAGCAGCAGGAACAGGCAGACAAACAGCCCCAACACCTCGGATGAGGTCAGCCCCATGCAGCGCAATACCGCTACCGGCTGCCAGTGGCGCGCCAGATAGCGCCGTACCGCCAGCGCCACGGCAGCGGCGGCCAGTGCCACGGTCAACATGGCGGTCAGGCCAAGGAAGCGGCGTGCCCGCTCCAGTGCGGTGCGGATTTCCGGGCGAGCCTCTTCCACATTTTCCAGCCGGCTACCGGCAGGCAGATGCTGGCCCAGCCACTGGCGAAAGGCGCTGATCTGCCGGTCGTCCCCGGCCAGCATCAGCCGCCAGCGGGCGCGACTGCCTTCCTGGATCAGGCCGGTGGCGGGCAGGTCGGCACTGTTGAACATCAGCCGTGGCACAAAGTTGTACAGGTCCATCGCCCCGTCCGGCTCGCGCAGGATTTCTCCGCTGAGCAGCAGCGAGCTATTGCCGACGCTGATACGCTCGCCCAGCTTCAGCCCCAGTTTGCGCAGCAGGCGGGCATCGGCCCATGCCGTGCCGGCAGCCGGATGCAGCACGCCCGTGCTTGGCTGCCCGTCCACGCCGCGCAGGGTAATTTCACCGCGCAGCGGATAACTGTTGCTGACTGCCTTGTAGCTGGCCAGCGTCGCCTGGCCCTGGGCAAACACCATGGAAGGGAAACTGATATTGTCGGCCAGCTGCAAGCCGCGCCGCTGGGCCTCCTGGCGAATGGCTGCCGGTGCCGGCTGGTTGCCATTGAGCACCAGATCAGCTGCCAGCAGCTGGGTGGCCTGGGTGGTCAGTGCGCGCTCGACCCGGTCGGAAAAGAAACTCACGCTGGTCAGCGCCGTCACGGCCACCAGCAGTGCCAGCGCCAGAATGGTCAGTTCGCCGGAGACGATTTCGCGCCGCACAAAGCGTGCGGCCAGCAGCAGACGGCTCCACCAGCTCATGCCCGCGCTCCGTTCAGGCGGCCATCCACCAGGCGGTAAATGGCATCGCAGCGGCTGGCCAGCTCGTTATCGTGGGTGACCAGTACCAGCGAGGTGTGTTGTTCGCTATTGAGCTGGAATAGCAGATCGATGATCTGGCGGCCAGTGGCGGCATCCAGATTGCCGGTAGGCTCATCAGCAAACAGAATGCCCGGATGGATGGCAAATGCCCGCGCCAGCGCCACGCGCTGCTGTTCGCCACCGGAAAGGTGACGCGGATAGTGCCGCAAGCGCTGCCCCAGGCCGACATGGCTCAGCATCTGGCTGGCGCTGTCACGTGCATCCTTGCGCCCGGCCAGTTCCAGCGGCAGCATGACGTTTTCCAGCGCCGTCAGTTGCGGCATCAACTGGAAATTCTGGAAGACGAACCCCACCTTGTCTCTGCGCAACAGCGCCCTGCCGTCTTCGTTGAGCCCGGCCAGCGACTGGCCGAACAAGGCCACTTCGCCGCTGCTGGGCTGGTCCAGCCCGGCCAGCAAGGACAGCAGGGTCGATTTGCCAGAGCCGGAAGCGCCGACGATGGCCACACTCTCGCCCGGGCCTACGGTCAGGCTGGCCGCATGCAAAATAGCCAGCGCTTCGCCGTTAAACACAACCTGTTTGGCCAGATTCTGCGCCGACAGCACTGCCTTGTTATCGATTGGAGTCATATGCCTTCTGCAATGGTCAACATTGTTAGCCTTCTGTGCGCCGCCATGCTGGCGCTGCCGGCCTCCGCCGCCACCATTCTGGTGATGGGTGACAGCCTGTCGGCAGGCTACGGACTGGCACCGGGCCAGGGCTGGGTCAGCCTGCTACAACAGGATCTGAAGCCACGACACCGGATTATCAATGCCAGCATCTCCGGCGAAACCAGCGATGGCGGCCTGACGCGCCTGCCGGAAGCCCTGCGCCGCAACAAACCGGATATCGTGATTCTGGAGCTGGGTGCCAACGACGGCCTGCGCGGTCTGCCCCTGTCCAGGCTGCAGGACAATCTGCAACAGATGGTGAATCTGTCACGTCAGGCGGCGGCGCGGGTGGTGCTGGTAGGCATGGCGCTGCCCAGCAACTATGGCCCCCGCTACACCGCGGAGTTCCGCGCGGTATACGACACCATCGCCAAACGCAACCAGCTGCCCTATGTACCGCTGCTGGTGGCCGGCTTCGCCACTGACATCAGCAAGTTCCAGGCAGACGGCCTGCACCCGGTGGCCAGCGCGCAAGCTACCATGATGCACACGGTAAAGGCCAAACTGCCACTGAAATAACGCGCCTAGCCGCTGCGGCTGAAACGCTCCAGCGCCGGCGTGGCCAGCATGCTGGCCAGACAGACCCGGTTGCGCCCCTGATGCTTGGCCGCATACAAGGCCATGTCGGCCAGCTGCAGGCTGTGATTGACCGGATCCCCCGGCTGGCAGGCCACCACCCCGGCAGACACGGTCTGTTGCCAGCTGGCGGGCAACGCTTCCCAGCGTGCCTTGGCCAGCGTGTGCCGGATATCATCCAGCGCGCCGGCCAGATCAGCCTCGTCCAGCCCGGTAGCCAGAATGACAAACTCCTCGCCACCGTAACGGAACAGCTCCAGCCCTGGCGGCAGCAGGCTGGACAGCTGCTGCACCAGTTGCTGCAACACGGCATCTCCCGCCTGATGGCCAAAGCTGTCATTCACCTGCTTGAAATGATCCAGATCCAGCATAGCCAAGGCCCAGACACGGCCGCTGGCGACGCTGTCTGCTGCGTGGGCATCCAGTTGCCGGCGCAAGGCACGCTGGTTGTAGCAGCCGGTCAGGGCATCGCACTCCAGCAGCCGCTGGCGCTCGGCAATCGCCTCGGTCAGCGCCCTTTGCTGTTGTTCCAGTTGTTCGCGCTTGAGGGCAGATTGCACATGCAGTTCAACCAGGCTTTGCATCATGCTCTGATTGTCATGCCGTAGTTTGACGGTATCGAACAGCGTGCGGTGGAAGCGGCTGACAAAGCGCCACTGCGCGGCCAGATACAGCAGCAAGCCGGCCAGCACCATCAGTTCCAGCCGCTGGCCATGCGCCAGCAGACTGCACAGCGGATAGCCCCAGAACGCAACAAAAAACAGGGCGTGGATATCCCGGCACGCTGCCACCATGATGCATAACAAGGCAAAAATACCGGTCAGCCACAGCAGCAACAGCAGGTGATAGGGATTGTCCAGCAGATGTGCGTCCATCACGCCCATGGCGGCCCCCCACAGCAGGCAATCGGCCAGTACGCAATCGCGCACTGCCGTGTAGTGCTGGAACACGCTGCCCGGGTGCAGGTCGGCACGGCGAAAACGGCGGATCACCCACCACAGCCGCCACTCCACCAAGCCAAACAGCAGCACCCACACCGCCAGATGCAGGGGCAAGGCATGCTGGTACATGAAGGCGACCAGAATGGACACGCTGCATATCACCGCCGGAATCGAGCGATAGGCAATGTCGATGAAGTAGCGCACCAGGTCCGCCTCTTCGCGCCATCCGGCATCGTCTTGCAGTAATGGGAGTACAGGCTTCATGCACTGCCTTTCTCGGCCAGTGCTGCCGTCGGCTCCACCTGCACGCGGTTGCGTCCCGCCCGTTTGGCGGCGTAGAGCAAATCATCGGCGCGACGGATCAACTGCGCCAGATCCAGCCCCGGCTGCCAGGCGATCAGGCCAATGGATACCGTCACCGGCCGCTGCCGGGTCAAGTCCGACCAGTCGTACTGCTGCAAGCGCAGCCGCATCTGCTCCAGCCGCGGCTGCGCCTGGGCCAGCCCGACACCGCTGAGCAGCAACATGAACTCCTCACCGCCATAGCGGCCCAGGCTGTCGCTACCGCGCAGGTCGGTCCCGAGTAGCAAACAGGTCTGGCGCAGTACCTCATCCCCCACCAGATGGCCAAAACCGTCATTGATGGCCTTGAAATGGTCCAGGTCCAGCATGGCCAGGCAAAAGGGCTGCCCCGACACCCCGGCATGCTCGAGCAGCCGCTCGCCCTGCAACATGATGGCGCGCCGGCTGAGCACGCCGGTCAGCGGATCATGTGCCACCAGTTCCTCTACCCTGACCAGGGCTTCATCCAGCAGGCGGCCCTGCTCTTCCAGCTGCAGATTCACCGCTTCCACTTGCTGCTGCTGTGCACTCAGCTCGGTCAGCAGCTGGCTGTTTTCATCGCGTGCGACAAAGCTGTCGCGGATGATGCGGTGCAAGGGCCAGATCATGACCACCAGCGCCACGCCGTACAGCAGGCATGACAAGGCGGCCATATACAGCACCGGCACACCGCTGAGCAGCAGTTTGAGCATGGCCCCCAGCACCAACACCAGCAGTGCCAGATAAAACAGGGTGCGCACACTGGAAAAATAGGCGGCATAGGCAGCGGCCACTGCCGCCAGCCACAGCAGAACCAGCATCATGTACAAGGGGTCGTTGTCCACCACCAGCCACCAGGGCGCACAGCTCCACAGCAGGCTGAGCAGCAGCGACCAGCCACAAAAGCGGCGAAAGCCCCGCCGGCTCAGGGAGTGGCTCAACTGGCTTTGCCGCAGCAGTTGCACAATCTGCTGCCGATAGCACAGCTGCGCAGCGAACATGCAGCCCCACCAGATGGCCACATTGGGCCAGGGCGTATGCATGAGCATGGTCAGCGCCAGCAGGCTGGCGGCGATCATGGCAAATGGCTGGGCGTCACGGGTCAGGCTCAGGATATGGAGCCGGACGGCCGTTTCCACCTGAGGAGGAGACAATTGCAAATGGGTCACCTATTTATATCTGTTTACTCAGGTATAGCAGGCCAAATGCAAAAACCCCGCCTGAAAGCGGGGTTCGCGTGTCGACTGCTGCCGCGACAGCGGCAGGTCAAGAGGACGATTACAGCTGGGCGGCGTTTTCTGCCAGGTAGGAAGCCACGCCATCGGCGCTCGGCTTCATGCCCTTCTTGCCCTTGTTCCAGCCAGCCGGGCACACTTCGCCGTGCTCTTCGGTGAATTGCAGGGCATCCACCATGCGGATCATTTCGTCCACATTGCGGCCCAGCGGCAGGTTGTTGACCACCTGATGCTGTACCACGCCAGCCTTGTCGATCAGGAAGGAGCCACGGAAGGCCACGCCACCGTCGGCTTCCACATCAAAGGCCTTGCACAGTTCGTGCTGGATGTCGGCAACCAGGGTGTAGCCAACCTGGCCGATACCACCCTTTTCCACCGGGGTATTGCGCCATGCGGCATGGGTGAACTGGCTGTCGATGGACACGCCGATCACTTCTACATTGCGGGCCTTGAATTCAGCCAGACGGTGATCAAAGGCGATCAGCTCGGACGGACAAACAAAAGTGAAATCCAGCGGGTAGAAGAACACCACGGCGTATTTGCCGGCGGTAGCTTCCTGGAAGGAGTAGTTGTCAACAATCTGACCATCGCCCAGAACGGCGGAGAAGGTTTTTTCACCAGCGAAGAACGGTGCTTGCTTACCAACGAGTACGGCCATGCGGATCTCCTTGAGTTTCTTGATGTGACAGCGTTTCCGGTATCGGGCGATGCGAAAACGCTGCGGAATGCGGGGGCTTTATAAAACAGCCCGCCCATCACCGGCCAATTGTAAATCCATATCGTGTCGATAAAGTTTCGCAATAGCCGGTTCGCCCTGCTGGCGATCTTTATCAGATGCGGGCAGCAGGCCTTGGTTTCAAGCTGCCCTGCCCTTGCTCCGGTGGTGCACGGTCAGGATTTTTCCTGCAGGCGATGACTGGCGCTGGCGTCCAGTTCCAGGCCATATACCTCTTTGAGCTGGCGGATGCGCGCCAGCGATTCTTCGCCAAAGGCCACCTTGCCATCAAAGGCATGCAACACAATGCCTTCCAGCAGATCACCCAGGGTAATGTCGTGATACTCCGCCATGGCCTTGAGTACCTTGAGCAGGCGCTTTTCGATTTTCACCCCGGTCTGGGTCCGTTCCACCACGATGCTTTTGTTTTCGGCTTGCTGTGTCATTTTGCTCTCCTTGAATTATTTATTATTGTACATATGTACACAGATAAAATACAAAACAAAAAAAACGGACACCGCAGTGTCCGTTTTATACGTGCATGGCGAAAGCCGTCAGGCTCAGGCGGCCGGTTCGGCCTTCTGGCGCAGGCGCAGGTTCAGTTCGCGCAGCTGCTTGTCGTCCACCGCGTTCGGCGCGTTGGTCAGCAGACACTGGGCGCGCTGGGTCTTGGGGAAGGCAATCACGTCGCGGATGGACTCGGCACCGGCCATCAGGGTAACCAGACGGTCCAGGCCGAAGGCCAGACCACCGTGCGGCGGCGCGCCGAACTTCAGGTTGTCCAGCAGGAAGCCAAACTTGTTCTGCTGTTCTTCCGGGGTGATCTTCAGCGCAGCGAAGACCTTTTCCTGTATGTCGGCACGGTGGATACGCACCGAACCACCACCGATTTCCCAGCCATTCAGCACCATATCGTAGGCACGGGCCAGGCAAGCTGCCGGGTCGGTGTCCATCAGGTCTTCATGACCCGGTTTCGGGCTGGTGAACGGATGGTGGCAGGCCGTCCAGCGGTCGGCTTCTTCGTCGTGTTCGAACATCGGGAAGTCCACCACCCACAGCGGACGCCATTCGCGCACGAAGTAGCCATCCTTCTCGCCACGTTCGTGGCCGATCTTGATGCGCAGCGCGCCAATGGCTTCGTTCACCACCTTGGCCTTGTCAGCACCGAAGAAGATGATGTCGCCGTTGTCGGCACCGGTGCGCGCCATGATTTCTTCCAGCGCGGCCACGGACAGGAACTTGACGATGGGCGACTGCAGGCCGCTGGTTTCGTCGTTGGTGATCTTGCTCTTGTCGTTGACCTTGATATAGGCCAGACCCTTGGCACCGTAGATGCCAACAAACTGGGTGTACTCGTCGATTTCCTTACGGGAAATGGCAGCACCACCCGGTACGCGCAGGGCAACCACGCGGCCACCCGCCATGTCCGCTGCGCCACGGAAGACCTTGAATTCCTCGGTCTTCATCAGGTCGGTCAGTTCGGTGAACTTGAGCGATACGCGCAGGTCCGGCTTGTCCGAGCCATACAGGAACATGGCGTCGTTGTAGGTCATGCGCGGGAACTTGCCCAGCTCGACATTCATCACGTCGCGGAAGATTTCCTGCGCCATGTTTTCGGTAATGTCCATGATCTCGTCTTCGTTCAGGAACGAAGTTTCGATATCGATCTGGGTGAATTCAGGCTGACGGTCGGCACGCAGGTCTTCGTCGCGGAAGCACTTGGTGATCTGGTAGTAGCGGTCGAAGCCAGCCACCATCAACAGCTGCTTGAACAGCTGCGGCGATTGCGGCAGGGCAAAGAATTCGCCCGGATGCACGCGGGACGGCACCAGGTAGTCACGCGCACCTTCCGGGGTGGAGCGGGTCAGCATCGGGGTTTCGATGTCGATGAAGCCCTGCTTGTCCAGGTGATTACGCACGCCCATGGCCACGCGGTAGCGCAGGCGCAGGTTTTTCTGCATCGGTGCACGACGCAGGTCGATCACGCGGTTCAGCAGACGGACGTTTTCCGAGATGTTCTCGTCGTCGATCTGGAAGGGCGGGGTGGCAGCGCTGTTGAGGATTTCGATTTCCTTGGCCAGGATTTCGATTTCGCCGGAAATCATCTTGCTGTTGGCGGTGCCGGCCGGGCGCTCGCGCACGATACCGGTAATGGCCAGCACAAATTCGTTGCGGCTGCTGTCGGCCAGCTTGAAGGCTTCCGGGGTGTCCGGATCAATCACCACCTGCACCAGACCTTCGCGGTCGCGCAAGTCGATGAAGATCACGCCACCGTGGTCGCGTCGGCGGTGAGCCCAGCCTTTTACGGTGACGGTCTGGCCGAGGTATTTCTTGTCAATAAGTCCGCAGTAATCGGTACGCATCGGATAACCCTTGTCTTGAATTCGGTATTGGTAAGTCGAATGTAGTTCAGTGCACTGCAGGGCCAGGCAGCATGGCGGCCTAGCCCTGGCGATTGAGTTCGTCGTTCAGGCGGGAGCGTTGCTCCTGCGGCGGCGGATTGGGTACCACCACCCCCATGGAGATCACGTATTTCAGCGCGTCATCCACGCTCATGGTCAATTCGCGCGTGTCGCGCTTGGGCACCATGATGAAATAGCCGGAAGTCGGGTTAGGCGTAGTCGGCACATAGACGCTGACGTGTTCTTCCTCGCCCATTTCAGCCAGCACCTGCGGTGCCGGCGAACCGGTCTGGAAAGCAACCGTCCAGGCATCCTGATGCGGCCAGCGCACCAGCAGTGCTTTCTTGAAAGCCTGACCGGAGTCCGACAGCAGCGTATCGCTGACCTGCTTGACGCTGTTGTAGATGGACTTGACGAAAGGCGTGCGCGACAGCAGCCCGTGCCAGAAATCCACCAGACGCTGCCCCAGTACATTGGCCGCAAACATGCCGGTGCCCAGCAGCATCAGGAAGGCAAACACCACGCCCAGGCCAGGTATGCGGAAGCCGAACAGCTGCTCCGGCCGCCACTCGTGCGGCAGCAGGTTCAGCGTCTGGTCCAGCGAACCGATGATCAGGTTCAGCACCCACAGGGTGATGCCCAGCGGCAGCCAGATCAGCAGGCCGGCCACCAGGTAGCCCCGTACGGTCATTTTGATTTGTGTCATGGGGTGTTAAGCGCACCCGCCGCCGCAAGAACCATTGCCGCAGCTGTGACCGCCACCGCCACCACCGGAGCTGCCGGAAGAAGAGCTGCCATTCTTGAAGTCGGTGGCATACCAGCCGGAACCCTTCAGCTGGAAGCCCGCCGCGGACAATTGCTTGTGATAGTCGGCACTGCCACAGGCCGGGCACTGGGCGATCGGCTCATCGCTCATTTTCTGCAGATGTTCCTTGGCTGCGCCACAGGCAGTACAGCGGTATTCGTAGATCGGCATATTTCACTCCAACCATCATGTAAATGGCATAAATGGCGTATTTTTGCTACAGTGCACAATACGCTTTTACTGCAGTGCACAATAAATGCGTCGCTCTGACCTATGATGCAAAGTGCGGCCAGAGAAGGCAAACACAAGTAGCTTACCCGCAAACCTTCGATTATATCCGACTGTCGCCGCAATACAAAAATGCTGTTTTCACGCACTCGCAACATCGCGCTGCCAGGATGACATCGACCTACTCTAAAAATGGTTTTACCAGAGGATTATATGGATAGCATCCGCAATATCATCAATGGCAAAAAAGGCCTGATTGTTGGCATCGCCAACGAAAACAGCATCGCCTACGGCTGCGCCAGCGTACTGCGCGAACTGGGGGCCGAAGTCGCCGTCACCTACCTGAACGCCAAGGCGGAAAAATACGTGCGCCCGCTGGCCGACAAGCTGGAAGCCCCGCTGGTCATGCCGCTGGACGTGGAACAGCCGGGCCAGATGCAACAGGTGTTCAGCGCCATCGAACAGCAATGGGGCAAGCTGGACTTCGTCATTCACTCCATCGCCTTCTGCCCGATGGACGATCTGCATGGCCGTGTCGTTGATTGCTCGCGCGACGGTTTCCAGCAAGCCATGCATGTTTCCTGCTACTCCTTCGTGGAAATGGCCCGCCATGCCGAACCGCTGATGAAAGATGGCGGCTCGCTGATCACCATGAGCTACTACGGTGCCGACAAAGTGGTGGGAAACTACAACATGATGGGCCCGGTGAAGGCCGCGCTGGAGAGCGTGTCGCGCTATATGGCCAGCGAACTCGGCCCCAAGGGCATCCGCGTGCATGCGGTTTCCCCCGGTCCGCTCAAGACCCGCGCCGCCTCCGGCATTGCCCACTTCGACCAACTGATCGACGACGCCATCGCCCGTGCGCCGCAAAACAAGCTGGTGGATATCGAAGACGTGGGCATGACCTGCGCCTTCCTCATTTCCAATGCAGCGCGCAGCCTCACCGGCCAGACCATCTATGTCGATGGCGGCCATCACATCATGGCCTGATGCCACGGCGGCCAGCGCCCGCGCTGGCCAGCCTCCCCTATCCTGCTCGCGCCCCGGAGACCATCCATGACCCGCGATGACAAAGCATTTGACGACATCCTGCAACAAGCGACCGACCAGGGTCCGCTGCCCATGGCCGTGGCCCATCCCTGCAGCCGCGAAGCCTTGCTGGGTGCAGTAGAGGCGGCCGAACACGGCATTGCCACGCCCATTCTGATCGGGCCGCGCAGCCGCCTGAACAAGCTGGCCGAAGAACTGGATGTCGACCTCTCCCGCTATGAAGTAATCGATACCGCGCACAGCCATGCCTCAGCCGAACAGGCAGTCAAGCTGGTGCGTGATGGCTATGCCGACATCCTGATGAAGGGCAGCCTGCATACCGATGAATTCATGACGGAAGTGCTGGCCCGCGACACCGGCATCCGCACCGACCGCCGCATCAGCCATGTTTTCATCATGAAAGTGGAAAGCTACCCGCGTTATCTGTTCATTACCGACGCCGCCATCAGTATCGAGCCCGACCTGATGACCAAGCGCGACATCTGCCAGAACGCCATCGACCTCACCCACGCGCTGGGCATCGCCTGCCCCAAGGTCGCCATTCTGGCGGCGGTGGAAACCATCAACCCCGCCATGCGTGCCACGCTGGACGCCGCCGCGCTGTGCAAGATGGCCGACCGTGGCCAGATCAAGGGCGCACTGCTGGATGGCCCGCTGGCCTTCGACAATGCCATCTCGCACGAAGCCGCCGACACCAAGGGCATCGTGTCGCAAGTGGCTGGCGACCCGGACATCCTGCTGGTGCCTGATCTGGAGTCCGGCAATATGCTGGCCAAGCAGCTAACCTATCTGGCAGCCGCCTCCTCCGCCGGCATCGTGATGGGCGCACGGGTGCCGATTGTGCTGACCAGCCGCGCCGAAGACGCCACCGGTCGCCTGGCTTCGGCCGCCGTGGCCAATGTGCTGGCCCATCGCCGCCGTGGAGTCAGCCAGTGATCAAGGCACTGATCGCCGTCAATGCCGGCTCCTCCACCCTCAAGTTCCGCGCCTATGCCATGGATGGCGGTGCCTTGCTGATGCGCGGCCTGATCGACCACTTTGGCCAGCCACACACCCGCCTCAGCCTGCACGACACCCTGCACCAGCAACTGGAAGAACGTGAACTGGGTGATGATAGCCGGGCCGCTGCGGTGGCCGCCATGATCAATACCCTGGCCGACCACGGCATCGCGGTCGCCGCCGTGGTGCATCGCGTGGTGCATGGCGGCAGCCGCTTCCACGACGTCACCCGGCTGGATGAAGACATCTGCCAGGCGCTGGAGGCTTACATTCCGCTGGCCCCGCTACACCAGCCGGTCAGCCTGCAGGTGATCGAAGCGTTTCGCGCGCTCGACCCCGCGCTGCCGCAACTGGCCTGCTTCGACACCGCCTTTCACGCCAGCCAGCCGGAAGTGGCCACCCGCTTCGGCATCGCCCGCCACTGGCACGACGAAGGCGTACGCCGCTACGGCTTTCACGGCCTGTCTTATGCCTCCATCAGCCGCAAGCTGAATGCCCTGGGGCTGGCCGATGCCCGGGTAGTGGTGTGCCATCTGGGCAGCGGCTCCAGCGCCTGCGCCATCCAGCAAGGCCGCAGCGTGGCCTCCAGCATGGGGTTTTCTGCGGTAGACGGCCTGATGATGGGCACGCGCCCGGGTTATCTGGACCCGGAAGTGGTGTTGTACTGGATGGAACACGAAGGCATGGGCGTGGGCGAGGTGCGGCGCGAGCTGTACAAGAACTCCGGCCTGCTGGGGGTGTCCGGCGGTCTGTCCGCCGACATGCGCGAGCTGCTGGCCAGCAGCCTGCCGGCCGCACGCGAGGCCGTGGAGCTGTTCTGCTACCGCATCGTGCGCGAGATTGCCTCACTGGCTGCGGCCATGAAGGGGCTGGACGCCATTATCTTTACCGCTGGCATTGGTGAGCATTCGGCCGAGGTACGTGGCCGCGTGCTGGGTCAGCTGGGCTGGCTGGGCTTTGAAGCCGACCATGCTGCCAATCTGGCCCATGCACGGCAATTGACCAGCGCCGGCAGCCACCATCACGCCTATGTGCTGGCTACCGATGAAGAAGGGGAAATGGCCAGCCAGGCCTTTGCCCTGCTGGGCTGAAGCGCTGGTCGTGGCAAGGGCGCAACAAACCCGAAGATGAGCTGGCCAGGAAAACACAAAAGGCCCCGCAGTTGCGGGGCCTTTTTGCGTATTCGTCAGCGCTGGGCTGGGATCAGGCCATGGCCTTGATCTGAGCAGACAGACGGCTCTTATGACGAGCTGCCTTGTTCTTGTGGAACACGCCTTTGTCAGCGATACGGTCGATTACTTTGGTGGAAGCGTGGAACACAACCTTGGCCGCAGCCTTGTCACCACCTTCAATTGCCTTGAGCACTTTCTTTACTGCAGTACGGAACGCAGTACGCAGGCTGGCGTTATGCGCGCGCTGCTTAAGGGCTGTGCGTGCACGCTTGCGAGCTTGTGCGCTGTTAGCCATGAATCTTTCTCCTGATGAGCGGAATCTGAAACCCGCGATTCTAAGCCTTAAACGCAGATTTTGCAACAATAAACCCGCCAGCGTAAACTAGCCGGCTTGCTCAACCCGCCCTCCCCCCAATAAATGAACCTGCTCAAGGCTCTGGCTGCAGTCAGCAGCATGACCATGGTGTCGCGTATTCTCGGCCTGGTCCGCGACACCCTTATCGCCCGCGTCTTTGGCGCCGGCATGGCGGCAGATGCCTTTAATGCCGCCTTCAAGATTCCCAATATGTTGCGCCGCCTGTTCGCCGAAGGGGCGTTCTCCCAGGCTTTCGTCCCCATCCTGGGCGAATACAAAAATCAGAAAACCGCAGACGAAACCCGCAAATTCGTCGCCAAGGTGACGGGGGTGCTGGGTTCGGTACTGCTGCTGGTGACCGCCATCGGCATGTTGGCCGCCCCGGCCATCATGTGGATCTCCGCCCCCGGCTTTTATCGCGAACCGGCCAAAGCAGCCTTGTTTGCCGACATCCTGCGCGTGTCGTTTCCTTATATCTTTTTCATTTCGCTGTCGTCGATGACCGGCAGCATCCTCAATAGCTGGGGAAAATTCTCGATTCCGGCCTTCACGCCCACCTTTCTGAATCTCAGCTTCATCGTGTTTGCACTGTGCTTCACCCACAACTTTCACCCACCCATCATGGCCATGGCCTGGGCGGTGTTTGTCGGCGGCTTGATTCAGTTGGTGTGGCAGCTGCCCTTTCTCAAGCAGATCGGCATGCTCACCATGCCCATCTTCGACTTCAAGGACGCCGCAGTATGGCGGGTGATCCGCCAGATGGGCCCGGCCATCTTCGGAGTATCGGTGGCGCAGATTTCCTTGCTGATCAACTCCACCTTCGCCTCCTTCCTGCCCACCGGCAGCGTGTCGTGGATGTATTACGCCGACCGGCTGATGGAATTCCCCTCCGGCGTGCTGGGCGTGGCGCTGGGGACCATCCTGCTGCCCTCGCTGTCCAAGCATGCGGCCAGCAAGTCCGACAGTGAATTCAGCGTGCTGCTGGACTGGGGCATTCGCCTGTCGCTGCTGCTGGCGGTGCCGGCCACGGTGGGGCTGGGCCTGCTGTCGGGTCCGCTGCTGTCCACCTTGTTCATGTATGGCCGCTTTACTGCGCATGACGCGCTGATGTCGCAACAGGCCGTCATCGCCTACTCCCTGGGCCTGCTGGGGCTGATTCTGGTCAAGGTGCTGGCACCGGGCTTCTACGCCAGACAGGACATCAAGACGCCGGTACGCATTGCCCTGATTACCCTGGGCTGCACCCAGCTGATGAACCTGATGTTTGTGTTTTCGCTCAAGCACGCCGGGCTGGCGCTGTCGATTGGCCTGGCTTCATGTCTGAATGCCGGCCTGCTGCTGTCCACCCTGCTGCGACGCAAGATCTACCAGCCACAGCCGGGCTGGAACAGCTTCCTGACCCGGATGACCCTGGCCATCCTGGCCATGACCGCCGTGCTGCTGGCCCTGCAATGGCTGCTGCCCATCCACTGGGATGGCCACGCCTGGCAGCGCGTGTGCTGGCTGACCCTGCTGGTGGTGGCTGGCGCGCTCACCTACTTCGCCTCGCTGTTTGCACTGGGCTTCCGCCCGCGCCAGTTCATGCGCCGCGAACATTGAACCCTATTGCAAGGAAACACCATGAAACCTCAAGCCATGTCACCGGAACAGTCCCCGCTGGGTAAGACCGTCAGCTATCAGGACGAGTACGACGCCAGCCTGCTGTTTCCCATTCCGCGCAAGATGAAACGCGATGAAATCGGCGTGAACGAGCAGGCACTGCCCTTTGCCGGTGTGGATATCTGGACCGGCTTCGAGCTGTCCTGGCTGAATGCACGCGGCAAGCCGCAGGTGGGCATTGCCACCTTCCGCATTCCGGCCGACAGCCCCAATCTGATCGAGTCCAAATCGTTCAAGCTCTACCTGAACAGCTATAACCAGACCCGTATTGCCAGCCTGGCCGAGCTGCAGGCGCAGCTGGCGCTGGACCTGTCCAATGCCGCCGGCCGCCCGGTATCGGTCAGCGTGCAGCTGCCGCAGGACTTTGCCGCAGAGCGCATTGCCGAGCTGGATGGTGACTATATCGACGAGCAGGACATCGCCGTGGACAACTACGCCCCCTGCCCGGACATCCTGCACGCCGATAGTGGCAATATCGTCAGCGAGACCCTGTGCAGCAATCTGCTCAAGTCCAACTGTCTGGTGACCGGCCAGCCAGACTGGGGCAGCGTACAGATCAGCTATACCGGCCCCCAGCTGGAACGCGAGGCCCTGCTGCGCTACCTGATCGGCTTCCGCCAGCACAATGAATTCCACGAGCAGTGCGTGGAGCGCATCTTTACCGACATCCTGCGCGCCTGCGCGCCGCAGCAGCTGACGGTGTACGCCCGCTACACCCGCCGTGGCGGCCTGGACATCAACCCGTGGCGCAGCAATGGTGCCGAGCCGCCACTGCACAACACCCGCACGGCTCGGCAGTAAGTTGGCCGTCCAAAGTAAAAAAGCCTGCTTGTCGTCCAAGCAGGCTTTTTTGCGGGCAACACCCGGCCATCAAAACGGTACGGGGGCCTCGAATTCCATTTCTTCACGGGTAATCGGGTGGCGCAATACCAGCCGCGAGGCGTGCAGCAGCAGACGCTCGGCCTTGGCCAGCACTTCCGGCGGCGCGTAAATGTCATCGCCCAGAATGGGATGGCCGCTTTCCAGATGCAGCATGTGCATGCGCAACTGGTGGGCGCGGCCGGTTTGCGGGTCCAGTTCCATGCGCGAGGTCTGACGCAGGGAGTCGCGCAATACCACGCGGTAATGGGTGATGGCTTGCTTGCCCTCGACCAGATCGACCTTCTGCCGTGGCCGGTTGGGCCAATCGATGATCAGCGGCAGGTCGATGGTGCCGCTATTGCTTTCCACAATACCGTCCACCACGGCGATATAGCGCTTTTTCACCTTGCGATCCATAAAGGCAATCGACAGCGCGCGCTGCATGGCCGCCCCACGGCCAAACACCATCAGGCCGGAGGTGGCCATATCCAGGCGGTGCACGGTAAGCGCATCCGGATACACTTGCTGCACCCGGCTGACCAGACAATCCTCCTTGCCCTCGCCACGCCCGGGCACCGACAGCAGGCCGGACGGTTTGTCCACCACCACCAGGCAGTCGTCGGCATAAATCACCGCCAGGCCGGTATCCGGCGGCGGGGTGTAGGTTTCCAGATTATGGGCTTGGGTCATGGCAGCACACCGCGCCCGGCCTTGCAGCAGGCGCGCAAAAAACGAAGAACGGGCGATTATCGTATTCCCGGCCCGGCTTCACAAGCTGTCACCCTGCATTTGCCGGGGAATTGCCACTTGAAATGCCTGGCCATTGCCATCACCCTGTCATGCTTACCCTACCCAAGCCCATGCAAGGAGTTGTCATGCCGGAGCGCTTTTATCTCGACCCTTACCAACGCCAGCTGGAAACCACCGTCGTGCGCCATGACGATGCCGGCCTGGTATTGGCAGACACCCTGTGCTACCCGCTGGGCGGCGGCCAACCGGGCGATATGGCAAGCCTGACGCTGGCGGATGGCAGCACACTGGCCATCAGCGATACCCGCCGCAACCGCGAAACCCGCGAGATCGCCCACATCACGGCAGCAGACGCCCCTCGGCTGGCAGCCGGCAGCGCCGTCACCCTGACGCTGGACTGGACTCGCCGCCATCGCCACATGCGCATCCATACCGCGCTACACCTGCTGTCTGTGGTGATCAAGGCCGGCGTCACCGGTGGCAATCTGACCGCCGAATCCGGCCGACTGGACTTCGACATCCCGGAGGGCATGGAGCTGGACAAAGATGCCATCGAAGCCGGCCTGAATGCGCTGGTGGCACAAGACCTGGCGCTATCCGTGCAGATGACCAGCGGCGCAGCGCTCAAGGCCCGGCCAGAGCTGATCAAGACCATGTCAGTGACCCCGCCGCTGGAGTTGCCGGAAATCCGCCTGATTGCCATCGATGGTGTCGATCTGCAGCCCTGTGGCGGCACCCATGTGCGCAGCACCGGCGAGATTGGCCGCCTGCTGGTGAAGAAAATCGAGAGCAAGGGCGCGCGCAACAAGCGGGTGGTGATTGCGCTGGCCGACTGAACAGGCTGCATCGACAATGCAAAAGGGGACCCGCAGGTCCCCTTTTGCATGCCTGGACAGCCGCCGACTCAGATATCGGCTTCCACCTCGTTGCCCTTGGCTTCCATCCAGCTACGACGGCTGGAAGCCTCACCCTTGCCCATCAGCATGACGAAGGTGGACAGGGTATGGGCCAGCTCGCCCGGACGCACCTGCACCCGCGACAAGCGCCGGGTATCGGGATTCATGGTGGTGTCCTTCAGTTGCTCCGGGTTCATCTCGCCCAGACCTTTGAAGCGCGAGATGCCCCAGCTGCCCTCACGCACCCCTTCACTACGCAGACGGTCGAGGATGGCATTCAGCTCACCCTCGTCCAGCGCGTAAATTTTGCGCGGCGGACGGTTCTTGCCCGAACCCGGCACGTCCACCCGGAACAGCGGCGGCTGGGCGATGTAGATATTGCCGTTTTCGATCAGCCGCGGGAAATGGCGGAAGAACAGCGTCAGCAACAGCACCTGGATGTGCGAGCCGTCCACGTCGGCATCGGACAGGATGGCGATCTTGCCGTAACGCTGGCTGGACAGGTCGGGATGATCTTCCGGCCCGTGCGGGTCCACACCGATGGCCACCGAGATGTCATGGATTTCGGCATTGGAAAACAGCTGATCCTTGTCGGTTTCCCAGCTGTTGAGCACCTTGCCGCGCAGGGGCAGGATGGCCTGGTATTCCTTGTCGCGGGCCAGCTTGGCCGAACCACCGGCCGAGTCGCCCTCCACCAGGAACAACTCGTTGCGTTCCAGATCTTCGCTTTCGCAATCAGTCAGCTTGCCCGGCAGCACGGCAACGCCCGAGCCTTTTTTCTTTTCTACTTTCTTGACCGACTTCAGCCGTGATTGCGCCTGACGGATGGCCAGCTCGGCAATCTTCTTGCCGGCTTCCACATTCTGGTTCAGCCACAGCTCCACCGGGTCCCGCGCCAGGCTGGAAATCAGCTTGAGCGCATCGCGGCTGGTGAGCTTGTCCTTGGTCTGGCCCTGGAATTGCGGGTCGAGCACGCGGGCCGACAGGACGAAACGCACCCGGCTCCACACGTCTTCGGCCATCAGCTTGACGCCGCGCGGCAGCAGATTGTGGTGGTCGATGAAGCTCTTCACCGCATCAAACACCCCGGCACGCAGGCCGGCTTCGTGGGTACCACCGGAGGGCGTGGGAATCAGGTTGACGTAGCTCTCGCCGCTGGCACCGTCTTCGAACCAGGCCATCGCCCATTGCACACCCTCGCCCTTGGCAAACTGTTCGTGGTCGTCACCGATATAGGCTTCGGCGGCAAACAGCGGGGCCACCGGCTCGTCGCCATTGCACAGCTCCGCCAGATAGCTTTTCAGGCCCTGCGGATACTGCCATACCTTGACCTCATCACCACTGGGCTTCTCCACCGTCAGCGTCACCGCAACGCCGGGCAGCAATACCGCCTTGGCACGCAGCAGCCTTTCCAGTTCGGCCAGCGAGTAACGCGGGCTTTCGAAATATTTGCCGTCCGGCCATACCCGCACGCGGGTGCCGCTGGTGCGCGAGCCACAATCGCCGATACGGGCCAGTGGCTCGATCACATCGCCACCGGAAAACACCAGGCGGTGGACGCCGCCTTCGCGCTTGACCTCGACTTCCAGCCGCGTGGACAGCGCATTGGTGACCGATACGCCCACACCATGCAGGCCACCGGAGAAGGCATAGGCACCGCCATCCTTCTTGTTGAACTTGCCGCCGGCATGCAGCCGGGTAAAGACCAGCTCCACCACCGGTACGCCTTCCTGCGGATGCAGGCCAACCGGAATGCCACGGCCATCGTCTTCTACCGACAGCGAGCCGTCCTGATGCACGGTGACGGCAATCTTGCGGGCATAGCCGCCCAGCGCCTCGTCGGCTGCGTTATCGATGACTTCCTGACAAATATGCGTGGGGTCGGTGGTACGGGTATACATGCCCGGCCGTTCCTTGACCGGTTCCAGTCCCTTGAGCACCCGTACCGAGGATTCGTCGTACTGTTGAGTCATAGCTTGTTTCGTCGCCTGGTTCGGCCCTGCAGCCAGGGCCAAGCTGAATGATGTCGCCACCCCGCCACACGGAGGAGCCGGCATGATGCTCAAGCGGCAGCACTGGGCCGCCGCTTGCTTGAAGAATGATGCAGATCGCCCGGCAATGCGGCGTCAGTGATCCTGCAGCTTGTCCGGCAATCCGCACGCTGGCTGGCGCATGCGTTGCAGGAAGCTGTCGTAGTTTTCCAGGCCCTTGAGAAAACGCGATAACTCGGTCAGGGCGCGGATATAGACATCGCGCTTGAACTCGATGACCGCATCCACCGGCGCCCAATAGTCATTCCAGCGCCAGCCGTCGAATTCCGGATGGCTGCTGGCTCGCAGGCAGACATCACAATCGCGCCCCGTCAGCCGCAGCAGGAACCAGATCTGTTTCTGCCCCTTGTAACTGCCGCGCCATTCGCGCCTTACCCAGTTGCTGGGCACGTCATAGCGCAGCCAGTCGCGGGTACGCCCCACGATCTTGACATGTTGCGGCAACAGCCCGACCTCCTCCAGAAGCTCGCGGTACATGGCCGCCTCCGGGCTCTCGCCCGGCTTGATGCCTCCTTGCGGAAATTGCCAGGAATGCTCGCGCACCCGCTTGCCCCAGAACACCTCATTTTTACCGTTGATGAGGATGATTCCGACATTGGGGCGATATCCGTCCCGGTCCAGCATGAAAAAAACCTGCAAATCGTCTAGTTGACCGAATTTTTGCACATTTCGTCAGCTCTTGCCATGCGGCTGTCCACCGGAGTGCCCGGCAAATCCACCACAGCATGCGCCAGGCACGTTAAAAAAAATTGACGCCACCGGGTAAAGCCGTTTAAAAATTCAGCGCAGCACTACCCACCCTTCATCAGGATGCCCTGCCTCATGCAAGCACGTCGTACCCCACCAGCCTTCCCCGCCCTGCCTCTGGCAGTGGTGGCGTTGTGCCCGTGGGCCAATCCGACAGCCTTGTCGCTGGGCTTCTTCATCCAGCCTTTCACTGCAGTTGGTCATCGCTAGCGTTGTGCCGTAATACCCGCCGATGGCGGCTCACGACAATGCATAGCACAAGGACCATCCATGCAAGATTCTGCAAATTGGCTGCACAGCCACGGCATTCGCACGGTCGAATGCCTGTTTTCCGACATCACCGGTAGCGCACGCGGCAAGGTTGTCCCGACCGCCAGCCTGCTGGCTACTAGCGAACTGCGCTTTTCCCAGGTAGGCCTGGTACAGAGCGTCAGCGGCCACTGCCTGCAACAGCTGGTGCCCGAACTCGACCCCGACATGCGCCTGCTGCCTGATACCAGCACCCTGCGCCAGCTGCCGTGGAGCCGCGAACCGGCGGCCATGCTGATTCACGACTGTCTGCATGAGGATGGCAGTCTGGTGGAATTCGCCCCGCGCAATGTGCTCAAGCGGGTGCTGGCACGCTATGCCGAACTGGGACTGACGCCGGTCGTTGCGCCAGAAATGGAGTTCTATCTGTTTGCCCGCCGCAACAGTCTGGATGCTGCCCCGCAAGCCCCTGCCTGCTACGGCACGACCGGCGACAGCCTGCGCCAGCCCTATTCACTGGACCGTCTGCACGATCTGGATGCAGTGCTGGGCGATATCCAGCATGGCTGCCAATGCCTGGGCATCGGGGCAGATACCTTGCTGCAAGAGGTAGGTTGTGGCCAGCTGGAAATCAATCTGCAGCATGGTGATGCCATTGCACTGGCCGACCAGGCCTTCCTGTTCAAGCGCATGGTGCGTGAGGCCGCAGCACGCCAAAATCTGGAAGCTTGTTTCATGGCAAAACCGCTGGCCGATGATGCCGGCAGCGCCATGCATATCCACCAAAGCCTGGTGTATGCCGACAGCGGCCGCAATGCCTTCTCACAGGATAACGGCCAGCCTGCTCCGCGCTTCGCCCACTATATCGCCGGCCTGCAACATTACCTGCCGGATGCCTTGCTGCTGCTGGCGCCCTACGTCAACTCCTTCCGCCGGCTGGCACCCTTTACCGCAGCGCCCATCAATGTGGAATGGGGCTATGACAACCGCACCTGCGGCTTGCGCATTCCCCATGGTGGCCCACAAGCACGACGGGTGGAAAACCGCTTGCCGGGCGTGGATGCCAACCCCTATCTGGCTTTGGCCACCACCCTGGCCTGCGGCTTGCTTGGCATGCAACAGGAACTGCAGCCCACGGCTCCGCTGGATAGCAGCGCCTATGGCCGCCCCTACGCCTTCCCCCGCACCCAGCTGGAAGCGGTGGAGCGGCTGGCCGCCAATGCTGAACTGGCCGCCGTACTGGGACCGCAGTTTGTTGCCACCTATTGTCAGCTCAAACTGAGCGAATGGCAGGAATTCAATCGCCAGGTCAGTCCCTGGGAGTATCGCCATCTGCTAAGCCAGGCTTGAAAGCGCTTGCATGAACCGAGAACACGCACCGCATCTGGCCCAGTTTGATGGCCATCACATCGACTCCTGGCATGCGGCCACTGCACCACTGCGCGAGCGCTACCCGGTTCTCAACGAAGTCATCCGCTGTGATGTCTGTGTGGTGGGGGCCGGTTTTACCGGCCTGTCTACGGCGCTGAGCCTGGCGGAAAAAGGGTTGTCGGTCACCTTGCTGGAAGGCGCTCTGGTCGGGTTTGGCGCATCAGGCCGCAATGGTGGCCATATCCTGCACGGTTTTGCCGCCACCATGGCCGCATTTGAAAAGCAGCTGGGAGGCCGCGGTGCACGGCAATGCTGGGACGCCTCGCTGGAGGGTGTCTCGCTGATTGCCAACCGGATCCATCAGCATCAGATCGACTGCGAGCTGCGCTGGGGCGTCCTCACCACGGTGCGCAACCGCCGGCAACAGCAGTGGGTGCAGGCTCAACAGCGCCAGCTGCAGGCTTATGGCTATCACGACACACAATGGCTGGAAGGACCGGCGCTACGCGAGCACATCGACTCACCGTCCTTCAGTGCGGCACTTTACGACAGCGGCTGCGGTCACCTGCACCCGCTCAAGTATGCGCAGGGACTGGCGCGGGCGGCCTCGCAGGCTGGCGTGAAGTTGTTTGAGCACTCGCCCGTCACCTCCATCGACGAGGACAAGCGGGGCTTGCAGATCGGCACACCACAAGGCTGGGTCAATGCCGACAAAATGGTGCTGGCCTGCAATGTCGATATCGGGCCATTAGAGTCCACACTGCGGCGCTGCATCGTACCGCTGCGCTCGCATATCATTGCCACGGCACCCTTGCCGGCAGAACTCGCCAGCAGCCTGCTTCCGGGTGGGGCCGCCGTCTGTGAAGGCAGCCCCTTGCCGGACTATTTCCGCCTGACAGCGGATCATCGCCTGCTGTTTGGTAGCCTGCCAGGTAGTTCCAGCGCCAGTCCGCAGGCCATGATGGCCGAGCGCCAAGCGCGCCTGGCCAGCATCTTCCCCCAGTGGAAAAACCGGCAAATTGACTATGCATGGAGTGGGCATGTGGATGTCGGCCCGGCACGCTTGCCACAGATCGGTCGCCAGGGGCAGCGCATCTACCACGCCCAAGGCTTTGCCGGCCATGGCGTCGCATTAAGTGGCATGGCCGGGCAAATGCTGGCAGAAACCATGGCGGGCGATATCGGCTGCTTCGATGTTTTCAACAAGCTGTATGCACATCCGCTACCACTGCCGGCGTCACTGGAAGACAGCCTGCTGCGCCTGTCTGTGCTCTACCACCGCCTGCGCGATGCCATTGGTTTCTAGCGGCCTACCTGCGGCAAGCAAGCATGACCCTGCTGGCGACCCCAAAACCCGCAAACGATGCTAGGATGCCTCGATCAACCGTTTTACTCGTGATCGATCCCGCATGGCATTTCTTCTTGACCGGCCTTCATTGCAGCGCCTGCCCCGTTTTCCGCTGAGCGCCGCCGCATTTACCACCCTGTCCAGCGCTACAGCGTTTCGTCATACCTTGCTGGCCGCCATCGCCAGCGCCCGGCAGCGCATTTACCTCACGGCACTCTATCTGGAACAGGATGAGGCCGGTCGTGAAATACTGGCGGCACTGTTTGAGGCCAAACAAGCCAATCCGGCACTGGACGTACGCATCATGGTGGACTGGCACCGCGCACAGCGGGGTCGTATCGGCGAAAGCCACGACAGCTGCAACGCCGCCTGGTATCGAGAGGAATGCAGCCGCCACGCCGTCGAACTACCCATTTACGGCGTCCCGGCACAAACACGCGAACTGTTCGGCGTACTGCACCTGAAAGGTTTCATTGTCGACAATCAGGTTATCTATAGCGGTGCCAGCCTGAACAATGTCTATCTGCACAAGCAGGACAAATACCGTTTCGACCGCTATCACCTGCTTGAAAATGCCGCACTGGCCGACAGCATGGCCAAGCTGATGTGCCAGCACTTCTTCAATGACGAAGCGGTATTCCGGCTAGACAAACCAGTACCCAGCACCCGCAGCATCCGCAAGGAAATCCGCGCCTTTCGTACCCGGCTGGAAACCATACATTATACCCTGCCGCCAGAGCAGACCTGCCAGCACGGCATGGGTGTCACCCCGGTACTGGGACTGGGCAAGGGCAACGCGCTGAATCGCCTCATCCTGCAATTGATCGCCAAGGCCGAGCAGCGGCTGGTCATTTGCACCCCCTACTTCAACTTCCCCATGGCGGTACTGCGCGCCATCAATCGCGCCCTGCGCCGTGGTGTGGAAGTCACCATCATCGTCGGCGACAAAACCGCCAATGATTTTTTCATTCCCGAATCCGAACCCTTCCGCTTGATTGCAGCACTGCCCTATCTGTATGAAATGAACCTGCGCCGCTTTGCCAAACGCCGCCAGGCACATATCGATGCCGGGAAACTCCACCTGCAGCTATGGAAAGAGGGTGACAACAGCTACCACCTCAAGGGCATGTGGTGTGACCAGCAGTACATCTTGCTGACCGGAAACAATATGAATCCGCGCGCATTCAGGCTGGATCTGGAAAACGCCTTGCTGATTCACGATCCGGAACAGCAACTGCAAACGCAAAGCCATACCGAGCAGCAGCACATCCTGCAGCACACCACCCGCGTCGACCATTACCGCCAACTCGACAACGTACGCCATTATCCACTCAAGATACGCACCTTGCTTACCCGTCTCAGCCGCGTTCGCATCGACCGCATGCTGAACCTCATGCTGTAACACGCCATCCCCAGACGCAACAAAGCCGCCCTTGGGCGGCTTGTGGGCACTCAGGCCAGGCCCAAACGCACAAAGCCCAGCTCGAGTGAGCTGGGCTTCTGTATGGGGAGTCTGGCGGTGTCCTACTTTCACATGGCGAATGCCACACTATCATCGGCGCTAAGGCGTTTCACGGTCCTGTTCGGGATGGGAAGGCGTGGGACCACCTCGCTATGGCCACCAGACATAAACTGTCAACAAACTCGAAGAAGCTTTGTACCCCAGACTCCGTCTGGAACACTGAATTAATTAGATATCTTACTCTTGGATCTTTGATCGCGTCGCACATTCACTATCCATTCGGTCTCGGTCTCCCAAGCCACTCAAATGATAGGATCAAGCCTCACGAGCAATTAGTATCGGTTAGCTTAACACCTCACAGCGCTTCCACACCCGACCTATCAACGTCCTGGTCTCGAACGACTCTTCAGGAGGGTCAAGCCCTCAGGGAAGTCTCATCTTCAGGCGAGTTTCCCGCTTAGATGCTTTCAGCGGTTATCTCTTCCGAACTTAGCTACCCGGCAATGCCACTGGCGTGACAACCGGTACACCAGAGGTTCGTCCACTCCGGTCCTCTCGTACTAGGAGCAGCCCCCGTCAAACTTCCAACGCCCACTGCAGATAGGGACCAAACTGTCTCACGACGTTTTGAACCCAGCTCACGTACCACTTTAAATGGCGAACAGCCATACCCTTGGGACCGGCTACAGCCCCAGGATGTGATGAGCCGACATCGAGGTGCCAAACACCGCCGTCGATGTGAACTCTTGGGCGGTATCAGCCTGTTATCCCCGGAGTACCTTTTATCCGTTGAGCGATGGCCCTTCCATACAGAACCACCGGATCACTATGTCCTGCTTTCGCACCTGCTCGACTTGTCGGTCTCGCAGTTAAGCTACCTTTTGCCATTGCACTATCAGCACGATTTCCGACCGTACCTAGGTAACCTTCGAACTCCTCCGTTACACTTTGGGAGGAGACCGCCCCAGTCAAACTGCCTACCATGCACTGTCCCCGATCCGGATAACGGACCAAGGTTAGAACCTCAAAGGGGTCAGGGTGGTATTTCAAGGTTGGCTCCACCAGAACTAGCGTCCTGGCTTCAAAGCCTCCCACCTATCCTACACAAACCACTTCAAAGTCCAATGCAAAGCTACAGTAAAGGTTCACGGGGTCTTTCCGTCTAGCAGCGGGGAGATTGCATCTTCACAAACACTTCAACTTCGCTGAGTCTCAGGAGGAGACAGTGTGGCCATCGTTACGCCATTCGTGCGGGTCGGAACTTACCCGACAAGGAATTTCGCTACCTTAGGACCGTTATAGTTACGGCCGCCGTTTACTGGGGCTTCGATCAAGAGCTTGCACCCCATCACTTAACCTTCCAGCACCGGGCAGGCGTCACACCCTATACGTCCACTTTCGTGTTGGCAGAGTGCTGTGTTTTTGATAAACAGTCGCAGCCACCGATTCTCTGCGACCTCTCCAAGCTCCATCCGCAAGGGATCTCACCTAAAGAGGCATACCTTCTCCCGAAGTTACGGTATCAATTTGCCGAGTTCCTTCTCCTGAGTTCTCTCAAGCGCCTTAGAATTCTCATCCTGCCCACCTGTGTCGGTTTGCGGTACGGTTCTTGTGTAGCTGAAGCTTAGTGGCTTTTCCTGGAAGCGTGGTATCAGTCACTTCAGGTCCGTAGACCCTCGTTATCACTTCTCGGTGTTGAATGAAAGGGCGGATTTGCCTACCCTAACCACCTACCAGCTTGAACGACCTATTCCAACAGGCCGCTGACCTAACCTTCTCCGTCCCCACATCGCACTACACAAAAGTACGGGAATTTTAACCCGTTTCCCATCGACTACGCTTTTCAGCCTCGCCTTAGGGGCCGACTCACCCTACGCCGATGAACGTTGCGTAGGAAACCTTGGGCTTTCGGCGAGCGGGCTTTTCACCCGCTTTATCGCTACTCATGTCAGCATTCGCACTTCTGATATCTCCAGCATCCCTTACGAGACACCTTCACAGACCTACAGAACGCTCCCCTACCATCTGCACTTACGTGCAAATCCGCAGCTTCGGTTATCAGTTTGAGCCCCGTTACATCTTCCGCGCAGGACGACTCGACCAGTGAGCTATTACGCTTTCTTTAAATGATGGCTGCTTCTAAGCCAACATCCTGGCTGTCTGGGCCTTCCCACTTCGTTTACCACTTAACTGATCATTTGGGACCTTAGCTGGCGGTCTGGGTTGTTTCCCTCTTGACGATGGACGTTAGCACCCACCGTCTGTCTCCCATGCTCGCACTTTCCGGTATTCAGAGTTTGCCATGGTTTGGTAAATCGCAATGACCCCCTAGCCATAACAGTGCTTTACCCCCGGAAGTGATACATGAGGCACTACCTAAATAGTTTTCGGGGAGAACCAGCTATCTCCGAGTTTGTTTAGCCTTTCACCCCTATCCACAGCTCATCCCCTAGTTTTGCAACACTAGTGGGTTCGGACCTCCAGTGCGTGTTACCGCACCTTCATCCTGGCCATGGATAGATCACTCGGTTTCGGGTCTACGCCCAGCAACTAAATCGCCCTATTCGGACTCGGTTTCCCTACGCCTCCCCTATGCGGTTAAGCTTGCTACTGAACGTAAGTCGCTGACCCATTATACAAAAGGTACGCAGTCACCCCTTACGAGGCTCCCACTGTTTGTATGCATCCGGTTTCAGGTTCTATTTCACTCCCCTCCCGGGGTTCTTTTCGCCTTTCCCTCACGGTACTGGTTCACTATCGGTCGATCACGAGTATTTAGCCTTGGAGGATGGTCCCCCCATCTTCAAACAGGATTTCGCGTGTCCCGCCCTACTTTTCGTATGCTTAGTACCAAGAATGAAATTTCGTGTACGGGGCTATCACCCACTATGGCGGACATTTCCAGGTCCTTCCACTATCTCAATCTCTATCACATACAGGCTATTCCGCGTTCGCTCGCCACTACTGACGGAATCTCGGTTGATTTCTTTTCCTCGAGTTACTTAGATGTTTCAGTTCACTCGGTTCGCCTCCACAGACCTATGTATTCAGTCTGGGATACCTATTGCTAGGTGGGTTTCCCCATTCGGACATCGCGGGATCAAAGCTCTATTGCCAGCTCCCCCGCGCTTTTCGCAGGCTTACACGTCCTTCATCGCCTGTGATCGCCAAGGCATCCACCAGATGCACTTAGTCGCTTGACCCTATCATTTCAGTAACCTAAATTACCAATCCGACAGAATGTGTTTGTGCGACGTGCCACACCGCCCCTTTTGATATGGCGACATGACACTAGATACAATCAAATTCCCAAGATGACGATTTGTCCTACATGCAGAATTAACTCCATGTATTTCATCTCGCCGTCTAATTAATTCGGCTTCTTCAGTTTGTTAAAGATCGGGCATTGTAAAAACAACGCAAACAGAAATTCACGCAACCCTGACAGGTTGTGTGCGCTTTTGTTTGCACTGTAAGAATGGTGGAGGATGACGGGATCGAACCGACGACCCCCTGCTTGCAAAGCAGGTGCTCTCCCAACTGAGCTAATCCCCCAAACTGGTGGGTCTGGTAGGACTCGAACCTACGACCCCTGCGTTATCAACACAGTGCTCTAACCAGCTGAGCTACAAACCCAGTTACTACCCTTAAATCACGAATAACCGATAGGTTGTGAATACTTGACGATCGCCTTCTCTAGAAAGGAGGTGATCCAGCCGCAGGTTCCCCTACGGCTACCTTGTTACGACTTCACCCCAGTCATGAATCCCACCGTGGTAAGCGGCCTCCTTACGGTTAGCCTACCCACTTCTGGTGAAACTCACTCCCATGGTGTGACGGGCGGTGTGTACAAGACCCGGGAACGTATTCACCGCGGCATGCTGATCCGCGATTACTAGCGATTCCGACTTCACGCACTCGAGTTGCAGAGTGCGATCCGGACTACGATCGGTTTTATGAGATTGGCTCCACCTCGCGGCTTCGCGACCCTCTGTACCGACCATTGTATGACGTGTGAAGCCCTGGTCATAAGGGCCATGAGGACTTGACGTCATCCCCACCTTCCTCCGGTTTGTCACCGGCAGTCCCATTAGAGTGCTCAACTAAATGGTAGCAACTAATGGCAAGGGTTGCGCTCGTTGCGGGACTTAACCCAACATCTCACGACACGAGCTGACGACAGCCATGCAGCACCTGTGTGTCGGTTCTCTTTCGAGCACCAAGCCATCTCTGGCAAGTTCCGACCATGTCAAGACCAGGTAAGGTTTTTCGCGTTGCATCGAATTAATCCACATCATCCACCGCTTGTGCGGGTCCCCGTCAATTCCTTTGAGTTTTAACCTTGCGGCCGTACTCCCCAGGCGGTCAACTTCTCGCGTTAGCTACGCTACCAAGGATTCAAACCCCCAACAGCTAGTTGACATCGTTTAGGGCGTGGACTACCAGGGTATCTAATCCTGTTTGCTCCCCACGCTTTCGTGCATGAGCGTCAGTGTCATCCCAGGGGGCTGCCTTCGCCATCGGTATTCCTCCGCATCTCTACGCATTTCACTGCTACACGCGGAATTCTACCCCCCTCTGACGCACTCTAGCCGTGCAGTCTCCAATGCAGTTCCCAGGTTGAGCCCGGGGCTTTCACATCAGACTTACACAACCGCCTGCGCACGCTTTACGCCCAGTAATTCCGATTAACGCTTGCACCCTACGTATTACCGCGGCTGCTGGCACGTAGTTAGCCGGTGCTTATTCTTCAGGTACTGTCATCCCCCAAGGGTATTAACCTTAGGGATTTCCTCCCTGACAAAAGTCCTTTACAACCCGAAGGCCTTCTTCAGACACGCGGCATGGCTGGATCAGGCTTGCGCCCATTGTCCAAAATTCCCCACTGCTGCCTCCCGTAGGAGTCTGGGCCGTGTCTCAGTCCCAGTGTGGCGGATCATCCTCTCAGACCCGCTACTGATCGTCGCCTTGGTGAGCTCTTACCTCACCAACTAGCTAATCAGACGTCGGCCGCTCGAATAGCGCAAGGTCTTACGATCCCCTGCTTTCCTTCTCAAAGCGTATGCGGTATTAGCTATCCTTTCGGATAGTTATCCCCCACTACTCGGCACGTTCCGACGCATTACTCACCCGTTCGCCACTCGTCAGCGGAGCAAGCTCCCTGTTACCGTTCGACTTGCATGTGTAAAGCATGCCGCCAGCGTTCAATCTGAGCCAGGATCAAACTCTTCAGTTCAATCTCATAGCAAATTTTCTGGCACGCAAGATCAAAGAAATAAACAAGTACTTCTTCTTCTTGCAGTGCAAGTATTTGGCTTTCGCCAAGTACTCACACCTATCGGTTATTCTGTTTTTTAAAGAGCGGTGCAGGTCGCTGCGTTTCGTTTCCGTCGCTGCGTTGTCTGCTGAGGAGGCGAACTATACCGCCGCACCCTGTCCTCGTCAACACTTTGTGCGAAGAAAAGTGCAGATTCTGGCCAAACATCGACTCTCATCGGGCTAAGTGACTGAGGGGAAACGGCTTATGCCGTGGGGGTTTTATTACAGTCTTGCTGTGGGTGCGCAGAAACCGGCGCCTCCCCGTTCGCACTTGTCGTGATGGGTGGAGCTGGCTGGCGTAAAAAGGGGGGCACCACACCGACACCGACAGCAAAAAGCCCGGCTGACGCCGGGCTTTTTGAGAAACCATGCTCAGGTTCTCAGCGTTTACTCATCTTGCGCCGCGATATCGGCTTTTACCTTTTCCATGTCCAGCTCGCGCAGCGCCTTGATCAGCTCTTCAAACTGGGCCGGCATCATGGCGCCAGACTGATTGAAGACGATGATGCCATCCTTGAGTGCCATCAGCGTGGGGATGGAGCGGATCTGGAAGTGGGCGGCCAACTCCTGCTCTTCTTCGGTATTGATTTTGCCGAACACGATATCCGGGTGCTTGAGCGCCGCCGCTTCGAAAGTGGGGCCAAACATTTTGCATGGCCCGCACCATTCGGCCCAGAAGTCGAGAATGACGATACCGCCCTTGTCGACGGTTTCATTGAAACTGCTGCCGGTGATATTGATGGTGGCCATGCTGTGCTCCCTGGCGGTGTAGCGACACCGCGAATAAGTGATAGCAGCAAAGATGGGACTGGCAGCGGCATTTGCAAGTGCTGCCACCATGGTTTGTAGCAATCAGGATGATTGCGATGGGCTATTCCGACAAAGACAAAGGCCCACTCAGTGGGCCTTTGTTCTCTCTATATAGTGTGCTGAGCGATTTACAGCACCAGCTTGCTATAACTTTCTTTTTCCATCTGGCAGATTTCCACACACAGCTGGGTGCCTGGCGGCCCGGAAACTTGTTGCTGCAATACTGGCAGCAGGCTGGCGGACAGTTGCTGACGGGTAGCCAGATCACGCCCGGTCAGAATGTGCAGTTGCAGGTGAACAAATGGGTGAGCACCTGGCTCAGTGCCGGTCAGCCAGTCATCCAGCGAGATGGCCCGGCTTTTGATATCGACAGCCTGAAACTGCCCACTGGCCAGCAGCGTCTGGTTGATGGCCAGCAAGGTGGCGGGAACATCCAGCTGCAATCCTTTGCTGTACTGCATGATGATCTGCGGCATGTCAGGCTGCTTTCTTTTTCAGCTGATAACACTGGTGAATCTTGCGGTTGCGGAAGTCTTCCGGCACCGACTGGGCGCTGATGTCGCGGATGTGATAGTCCTCGGCCAGCCGCTCGTCCAGCACGAAGCTGCGCAGATTATTGGAGAAGTACAGCGTGCCGCCCGGTGCCAGCAGGGCCATGGCATAGTCGATGAGCCAGACGTGATCGCGCTGGACATCGAGAATGTCCTGCATTTTTTTGGAGTTGGAGAAGGTGGGCGGGTCCATCACGATGAGGTCGAACTGTTTGCCTTCGTCCACCGCTTGTTCCAGATACTGGAACACATCGGCGCGTACCAGCTGGTGGCGCGCCAGATCCAGCCCGTTCAGTTCGAAGTTGCGGCGCGACCAGTCCTGATAGGTGTTGGACATGTCAACGGTTTCGGAACTGACCGCGCCGCCCGCGCCGGCGTAAACGGTAAAGCTGCCGGTATAGGCAAACAGATTGAGAAAGCGCTTGCCGGCGGCTTCTTCGCGCACGCGCTTGCGCGTGTTGCGGTGATCCAGAAACAGGCCGGTATCCAGATAGGCATCCAGATTGACAATGAAGCGCTGGCCAAACTCCTCCACGATGAAGTCATCACCCAGCTTGCCCACTTTTTCATACTGGCTGACGCCCTTCTGGCGGCGACGGCTTTTCAGGGTGATGGCCTGCGGTGCGCGACCGGTGACCTCGGCAATGGCGGCGATAATGGCGGCAATCCACTGCTGATAGACTTCGTCTTCCATTGCCCAGCCGGTATCGTACTCCTGCAGGTGCACGCGCTCGCCGTACAGGTCGACCGCCAGCGGAAACTGCGGCACGTCCTTGTCGTAGACACGCCAGGCATCCAGCCCTTGGCGTGAGGCCCACTTGGCGTAGTGCTTGTAATTTTTCTGCAGCCGGTTGGCAAAGGCGGAGACATCGACCATAACATTCCTTGGCGACAGCGGCCGGTGTGGCACTGCCGGGTAATTCATTCGGACAAAAACAAACGCGCGCCAGCATAAGCTACCGGCGCGCGCATCAGCAAGTCCCGCTTTACCGCCTATTCAGGCTGATACATGGCGATCAGCTTGCGATAGACCGGCTCGGGCAGATACTGGCGAATCATGTTCTGCCAGCCACGCGGGCCGACCAGGCCCTTGACCATGGTGGAGGACACTTCGGCATATTCCCGCGGCGGCAGCAGGAAGATGGTGGTGATGTCCGGGTGCAGGTCCGAGTTGATGTAACGCATGGTGCGTTCGTATTCGTAGTCGCTGGCGGTACGAATGCCGCGAATGATGTAGTTGGCACCGATGCTCTGGGCGTAATTCACCAGGAACTGGTTTTCGAACACGTCTACCCGCAGCTTGTTGAAGCCTCGGGTGACGGCACGCAGCATCTCGACGCGCTCATCCACACTGAAGGTACAGTGTTTTTCCGGATTCACGCCGACCGCCACGATGAGTTCGTCGAACAGCTCTACCGCTTCGCGAATCATCCACAAGTGACCGTTGGTGACCGGGTCAAAACTTCCGGCGTACACGGCTCTTTTCAATTCTCGCTTCCCTTTGGATGTGTGTGCCATGGCGACTGTATCGTGCAGAGTAAGGGGGGTAAAGGCATTTTTGTTGCAGTGCGCCAAAAATGCGGCATAACGGCGGGCTTTTGCGTCTTTTACATCATGATTGCAGATCATTCTGGTGCAAGAAGCAAGAAAGGCCGACAAAAAGCCGGCCTTCGTCATCAAAACCGCACCGGAATGGGTCAGCTATTGATGTTTTCCGCGTGATGGCAGGCAATCATCCGCTCGTCGAGCGCACGCAATTCGGGCACTTCCTGCTGGCAACGCTCGTTGGCAAACGGGCAGCGCTTGTGGAAGGTGCAGCCGGATGGCGGATTCAGCGGACTGGGCAGTTCGCCATGAATCTTGATCTTGATGCGGCGGTCTTCCGGATGGATCGAGGGCGTGGCCGACAACAAGGCCTGGGTATAAGGATGCAGCGGGCGCGAGTAGATCTTTTCCTTGGCCCCCACTTCCACCGCACGTCCCAGATACATCACCATCAATTCATCTGCCACATGCTCCACCACCGCCAGATTGTGCGAGATGAACACATAGGCGGTATTGAACTCCTCCTGCAGATCCATGAACAGGTTCAGCACCTGCGCCTGGATGGACACGTCCAGCGCCGAGGTCGGCTCGTCGGCCACCACGATTCGGGGATTCAGCATCATGGCGCGGGCAATGGCGATACGCTGACGCTGGCCGCCGGAGAACATGTGCGGATAACGGTAGTAATGTTCCGGACGCAGACCGACCCGCGTCATCATGGCGCGCACGCGTTCTTCGCGCTCGCTGGCGGACAGGCTGGTATTGATGTCCAGTGGCTCGCCCAGCTGGGTGCCAATCTTCTGGCGCGGATTGAGCGAGGCGTAGGGGTTCTGGAACACCATCTGCACCTTGGTACGCATGGCTTTCAGTTCGGCCTTGCTGGCGGTGGCTGCATCCTGCCCTTCCAGCAATAGCGAGCCGGCAGTCGGCGCTTCGATCAGTGTCAGCTGGCGCGCCAGCGTGGACTTGCCACAACCGGACTCGCCCACCACCGCCAGCGTCTTGCCGGCAGTCAGTTCAAAGGAGACGCCATTGAGCGCCTTGACCTGGGCCGCCGGCTTGAAAAAGCCCTGGGCGACATCGTAATAACGGGTGAGATCCCGTGCCTGCAATACGGTGCTCATCATGCCTCCTTGGCCGTAATCGGGTAGTGGCAGCGCACGACGCCACCTTCAATAGCGGTCAGGCCCGGACGTTGGGCCTTGCACTTGTCCTCGACATAGGGACAGCGCGGAGACAACAGGCAGCCGGATGGCCGGTCGTACTGGCCGGGCACGATGCCGGCCAGCGTGGACAGGCGATGCGCCCCCTTGCTGTGTTCCGGGATCGACTTGAGCAGCGCTTCGGTATAGGGATGAGCCGGTTTACGGAAGATGCCCGGCACTTTGGCCATTTCCGCCACCTGGCCGGCATACATTACCGCCACCTTGTGCGCGACTTCAGCCACCACGGCCAGATCGTGGGTAATCATGATCAGCGCCATGTTCTGGCTTTTTTGCAGATTGACCAGCAAGTCCATGATCTGCGCCTGGATAGTGACATCCAGCGCCGTGGTGGGCTCGTCGGCAATCAGCAACTTGGGGCTACAGGCGATGGCCATGGCGATGACCACGCGCTGGCTCATACCGCCGGACAGCTGGTGCGGATAGGCTGCCAGACGGCTGGCTGCCGCCGGGATTTCCACCATTTCCATCAGTTCCAGCGCACGCTGCTTCAACGCAGCGCCGCGCAGGCCCTGATGGATTTTCAGCACTTCCATGATCTGGTAACCCACGGTGTAGCTGGGGTTGAGCGAGGTCATCGGGTCCTGAAAGATCATGGCAATATCCTTGCCGACGATCTTGCGCCGCTCACGCGCCGAGATGGTGAGCAGGTTCTTGCCATCAAACTGCAGAGTATCCGCCACGATGCGGCCCTGCCCTTCCAGCAGGCCCATCATCGCCATCATGGTGACCGATTTGCCCGAACCGGACTCGCCGACGATGCCGACGATTTCGCCCTGATCAACCGTCAGGTCCAGGCCTTCCACCGCGCGGAAGGGATTGTGTTGCGAACCGAACTCCACCGAGAGGTTCTTGATTTCCAGCAGGCTCATACATCCCTCCTCAGGCGGCGCGCTTCAGTTTCGGATCCAGCGCATCGCGCAGGCCGTCACCCATCAGGTTGATGGCCAACACCGACAGCAAAATGGTCAGGCCCGGCAGAGACACCACCCACCAGGCACGCTCGATGTAATCACGGGCAGACGCCAGCATGGTGCCCCACTCCGGCGTGGGCGGCTGAACGCCCAAGCCCAGAAAGCCCAGCGCAGCGATTTCCAGAATGGCCGAGGAGAAGCTCATGGTGGCATGCACGATCAGCGGTGCCATGCAGTTGGGCAGCACGGTGTTGAACATCAGGCGGAACAGCCCGGCACCGGACACGCGCGAGGCGGTGACGTAATCACGGTTCAGCTCGGTCATGGCCGAGGCGCGGGTCAGCCGCACATAGGCCGGCAAGGACACCGTGGCAATGGCGATCATGGCATTCATCAGGCCAGGTCCCAGAATGGCCATGATGGCTACCGCCAGCAACAGCGAAGGCAAGGCCATCATGATGTCCATGACGCGCATGATCACCCCGCCCAAGACCTTGGGGAAAAAGGCCGCCAGCAAGCCCAGCACCACGCCCGGAATCAGCGCCAGCAGTACCGAGCACATGCCGATGAACAGCGACAGGCGCGCACCGTAGATCAGGCGCGACAGGATGTCGCGACCCAGCTCATCGGTACCCAGCAAAAACTGGGCCGAACCGCCATCCAGCCAGGCTGGCGGTGTCAGCAGATGCTCACGGTATTGTTCGATGGGACTGTAGGGTGCCACGACAGGAGCCAGAATGGCGCACAGCAGCACGATGCTCATGAAGATCAGCCCGGCCACGGCACCCTTGTTATAGGAAAAGCCCTGCCAGAACTCCTTGAATGGCGAGGGGTAGCTCAGCGCCGCATCTTCGGCAGCCGACGCGACGGTAGAGGTGTTTGCATTAGTCATAGCGATACCTGCAAGCGTTATTTGGCGTGACGGATACGCGGATTGGCGACACCGTACAGAATATCCACGATGAAATTGGTGACGATCACCAGCGTGGCCACGATCAGGATGCCGTTTTGCACCACGGGATAATCGCGGCGGCTGATGGCATCGATCAGCCATTTGCCGATGCCGGGCCAGGAGAAGATGGTTTCGGTCAGCACGGCGCCGCCCATCAGCGTGCCCACTTGCAGGCCGATCACCGTCAGTACCGGAATCAGCGCATTACGCAGGGTATGCACAAAGATGACACGCGCCGGCGACAGGCCCTTGGCACGGGCGGTACGCACATAGTCTTCGCGCAGCACTTCCAACATCGAGGAGCGGGTCATCCGGGCAATCACCGCCAGCGGAATGGTCCCCAGCACGATGGCCGGCAGGATCAGATGCATCAGGGCATCCTTGAAGGCGCCGGCATTGGCCGCCGGATCGGCCGCTTCGGCCAGCCAGGTATCGATCAGCATGAAGCCGGTGCGCGGCGTGATGTCATAAGCCAGATCCAGCCGGCCGGAAACCGGTGTCCAGCCCAGCTTGACCGAGAAGAACATGATGAGAATCAGGCCCCACCAGAAAATCGGCATGGAAAAACCAGTGAGCGAAATGCCCATCACACCGTGATCCAGAATCGACCCGCGCTTGATGGCAGCAGTGACACCAGCCAGCAGGCCGAACACCACGGCAAACAGCATGGCGGCCAGCGCCAGCTCCAGCGTGGCGGGAAACAGTGTCTTGAACTCGACCCAGACACTGCTCTTGGTCACCAGCGACTCACCCAGATTGCCATGCAGCAGATTGCTGATGTAATCGATGTATTGCGCATACAGTGGTTTATCCAGGCCAAGACGGTGCATGGCATCGGCGTGCATCTGCGGATCCAGCGTGCGCTCGCCCACCATGACTTCGACCGGGTCCCCGGGAATCATGCGGATAAGGCCGAAAGTCAGCAGGGTAATGCCGAAGAACGTGGGAATCAGTAAACCCAGTCTGCGGAAAATGAAAGACAACATACGTACTTCTCCCGTGAATCCACACTGTCTTGCAGCATGACAGATGGACACCGTTAATTCAGACCCAAAGCGTGGATTTGGATGACGATACCGGTAACAGGGAGGAATGCGGGAGAGCGAAAGAGAACAACAAGAGGGTGTCGGGCAGAAGACGCCAGCTGAACCACCCACCTACATCAGCCACGTCTTCGCCACGACGGAGTGAAGATATCACCCGGGCGCGGCCACGCCTTTGATACAGGTCAAGCCTGCCACCACGGCGCTGGCACACCAGCCTCTGTCCTGCTGCTCATCCTGCTTCCGGCTGGCATCCCCTGCCTGTCGTGCCGGCAACTGCGCGCCCTTCTCTGATGGAAGGATAGGCAGTGTTACATGCAAAACATCGGGGGCTTGCGCCCCCGATGTTCAACACTTCCCCGCAGGGAAGCATGCTGGCATTACTTCAGGCTGACACCGTAGAAGGAGTTCAGACCGAACGGGCTGACCTTGAAGCCAACCACCGACTTGGACATCGGCTGTACCACGGTGGAGTGGGCAACCGTGGTGTACGGCAGTTGCTGCTTGAAGATTTCCTGTGCCTTGCTGTACAGCTTGGTGCGCTCGGCCACATTGGTGGTGCGCTTGGCTTTTTGCAGCAGGTCTTCAAACGGCTTGTAGCACCACTTGGCAAAGTTGTTGCCGTTCATGGCTTCGCAGCCCAGCTGGGTGCCCAGCCAGTTGTCCGGATCACCATTATCACCAGTCCAGCCGATCAGCATGGCATCGTGCTCGCCAGCCTTGGCGCGCTTGATGTACTCGCCCCATTCGTAGGTGGTGATCTTGGCCTTGACGCCGATCTTAGCCCAGTCAGCCTGTACCATTTCGGCCATCAGCTTGGCATTGGGGTTGTACGGACGCTGTACCGGCATCGCCCACAGGGTGATGTCGAAGCCGTTCGGGTAGCCGGCCTTGGCCAGCAGCGCCTTGGCTTTTTCCACGCTGTACGGTGCGTCTTTCAGGCTCTTGTTATACGACCACTGGGTCGGCGGCATCGGGTTGGTCGCGGCCTGGCCTGCGCCCTGGTATACCGCATCGATGATGGCTTTCTTGTTGACGGCCATGTCCAGTGCCTGACGCACTTCCAGCTTGTCCATCGGCTTGTGCTTGACGTTGTAAGCCAGGTAGCCCAGGTTGAAGCCGGCTTGGGAAATCACGTTCAGCTTGCTGTCAGCCTTCATGGCCGCGATGTCGGTCGGGCGCGGGAAAGCAGTAATCTGGCATTCGCCAGCCTTCAGCTTTTGGAAACGCACCGACGGATCGGTAGTGATGGCAAAGACCAGATTGTCGACTTTAGGACCGTCGGCCTTGTCCCAGTACTGCTTGTTGGCAGCAAAGCGGATCTGCGCATCTTTCTGATAACGCTTGAAGATGAAGGGGCCCGTACCAACCGGCTGCTGGTTCAGCAGTTGCGGTGTACCAGCCTTCAGCAGCTTGTCGGCGTATTCAGCCGACTGGATGGAGGCAAAACTCATCGCCAGGTTCTGCAGGAAGGCAGCGTCGATGCTCTTCAGGGTGAACTTGACGGTGTTGGCATCCAGCTTTTCGACCTTGGTGATGTTTTCATCCATGCCCATATCGGTGAAATACGGGAATTCGGTCGGGTAGGCTTTGCGGAAGGCGTTGTTCTTGTTGAGCATGCGGTCGAAGGTAAACACCACGTCATCCGCACCGAAGTCACGCGTCGGCTTGAAGTAATCCGTGGTCTGGATCTTCACGCCCTTGCGCAGATGGAAGGTGTAGGACAAGCCATCAGCAGCCACGTCCCATTTTTCCGCCAGACCCGGCACTACCTTGGTGCCACCGCGCTGGAATTGCACCAGTCGGTTGAAAACGGTTTCGGCGGCGGCATCGAAGTCCGTGCCGGTGGTGTACTGACCCGGGTCGAAACCGGCCGGGCTACCTTCCGAGCAATATACGAGCGTACCAGCAGCTTGCGCGGCCATCGAGGCCGTGGCGATCAGGCCGGCGGCCAGCAGCATTTTTTTTGCAGCTTGCATGTGTTCTTTCCTTTTCCTTTGTACAGACTTCGTGTTTTTTATCGATCGTCCGATCTCTTTAAGCGCTTTTTGGGCTGCTTTGGTCGGATACATTATGCAGAGAGGGGCAGTTTGACAAGCACCCCTCCCCTGTTTTCAGTCATTTATTGCGCGTGCACAGCAGTTGTCAGGCAAAAACTAGCACTTTTTAACCACAACGCTGCCGACCGAATAACCGGCACCAAACGAGGAAATGACCCCGATATCGCCGGTTTGCAAACCACTACGGCACAGATGAAAAGCAATGATCGAGCCAGCCGAGCTGGTATTGGCATAGCGATCCAGAATCACCGGAGCCTCCTGTTCCGCGGCATCGCGGCCCAGTACACGGCGGGCAATCAGCTGGTTCATCGCCAGATTGGCCTGATGCAGCCAGAAACGGCTGACCTGCTGCGGCTGGATGTCCAGGCTTTCCAGATGCTGCCCGATGTGCTCACCCACCATCGGGCACACTTCCTTGAAGACCTTGCGCCCCTGCTGCACAAACAGCTTGTCGATCTGGCCGATGCCCTGCTCGTCGCAACGATTCAGGAAACCGAAATTGTTGCGGATATTATTGGAGAACACGGTGGCCAGGCGGGTGCCGAGGATTTCGAACTGCTCGGCCGCAGTGGCCGACTCGGCGGCTTCCAGCACAATGGCCGTGCAGGCATCACCAAAGATGAAGTGGCTGTCGCGGTCGCGGAAGTTAAGGTGGGCCGAGCAGATTTCCGGGCTGATGACCAGCACCGCACGCGCCTGGCCGCTCTGGATGGCATTGACCGCAGTCTGAATGCCAAATGTGGCAGAAGAACAAGCCACATTCATATCGAAGGCATAACCCTGCACGCCCAGCGCCTGCTGAATTTCAATGGACACGGCCGGATAGGGGCGCTGCATATTGGAACAAGCCACCAATACCATATCGATGTCAGCCGCGCTTCTGCCCGCCTGGGCCAGCGCCGCCGTGGCGGCGGCCACGCCCATTTCGGCCTGGATGGACAATGCGTCGTTGCTGCGCTCCGGCAGGTAGGGCGTCATCCGCGCCGGGTCCAGCACCCCATCCTTGTTCATCAGATAGCGTTGCTTGATGCCGGAAGCCTTCTCGATGAATTCCGCACTGGATTCGGCCAGCGCGGTCAGGCTGCCGGCAGCGATTTCGGCCGCATGCTGCTGGTTGTATGCAGCGACATAGTGATTGAAAGCAACAACCAGCTCTTCGTTGCTGACGGCATGCGGCGGGGTAAACAGGCCGGTGCCGCTGATGACCACTTTCTTCATATTCCCTGTCTCTCTGACAAAAACGCCGCCAGCAATAGGTTCTGCCCTTACCACAGCAAGCGGTACGGCAGCAGCGCACAGCAGGCGGCATTTGTGATTGCACCCATGTAAACGGGCGTTTGCTCGAATGATACACCAAGCCCTGCACAGCCTGTAATTAATGCCCCCGGCCGTTTATAAACCTAGTAAAATGCTCAACTTTGCTGCACTTGCGTCGCAGGTCTGGGATGCTTTGCAACAACCATGTGCGCATGGATGCATTTATAGTTGACCAAATTAGTCGGGAATTGGGTATAATAAGCCCAACCACCCACCGGAGTTTAAGATCATGCGTCTCACCACCAAAGGCCGCTTTGCGGTAACCGCCATGCTCGACCTTGCCATGCGCGAAGCCAATGGCCCGGTGACACTGGCCGGCATCAGCGAACGCCAGAGCATTTCCCTTTCCTACCTGGAACAACTGTTTGGCAAACTGCGCCGTTCCGAACTGGTTGACAGCGTGCGCGGCCCTGGCGGCGGTTACACCCTGGCCCGCGTCCCGGCCGATATCTCGGTGGCAGACATCATCGCCGCCGTGGACGAGCCGGTTGACGCCACCCAGTGCGGCGGCCGCGAAAACTGTCATGACAACCACCGCTGCATGACCCACGACTTGTGGACCAACCTGAACGCCACCATTTTCGACTATCTGGCCAAGGTAACCCTGGGCAGCCTGGTTGAAAAGCAGCGCGCCAAGGAAGCAGCCGCCAAAGATAGCAATGTAATGCAGGACAAGCGCGAAAGCAGCACCCGTACTGCTGCCTCCGCCTCCAGCGCACTGTAAGCGCACCGCATCCCCGGAGAATTGATAATGAGTCAGCTCAAGCTTCCCATCTACCTCGACTATTCGGCCACTACCCCGGTCGATCCCCGCGTTGCCGCCAAGATGATTCCCTATCTGACCGAGCAGTTCGGCAACCCGGCGTCGCGTAGCCACAGCTTTGGCTGGACGGCAGAAGAGGCGGTAGAGAATGCGCGGGCAGAAGTGGCCAAGCTCCTGAATGCCGACCCCAAGGAAATCGTCTGGACCTCCGGTGCCACCGAGTCTGACAACCTGGCCATCAAGGGCGCCGCCCAGTTCTACAAGAGCCGTGGCAAGCACATCATCACCGTCAAGACCGAACACAAGGCGGTGCTGGATACCTGTCGCGAGCTGGAACGCCAGGGCTTTGAAGTCACTTATCTGGGCGTGCAGGAAAACGGCCTGATCGACATCGAAGAATTCAAGGCGGCCATTCGTCCGGACACCATTCTGGTGTCGGTGATGTACGTCAACAATGAAATCGGCGTGATTCAGGACATTCCGCAGATCGGCGAGATCTGCCGCGAAAAAGGCATCATCTTCCATGTCGATGCCACCCAGGCACCCGGCAAGGTGAAGATGGACATGAATGTGCTGAAGGTGGACCTGATGAGCCTGTCCGCCCACAAGGCCTACGGCCCCAAGGGTATTGGTGCACTGTATGTGCGTCGCAAGCCGCGCGTGCGCCTGGAAGCCCAGATGCACGGTGGTGGCCACGAGCGCGGCTTCCGTTCCGGCACCCTGCCCACCCACCAGATCGTCGGCATGGGCGAGGCTTTCCGCCTGGCACGTGAAGAGATGGACAGCGAGAGCGAACGCATCCGCATGCTGCGCGACCGTCTGTGGAACGGCATCAAGGATATGGAAGAGGTGTACATCAATGGCGACATCGACCAGCGTGTACCGCACAACCTCAATGTCAGCTTCAACTTCGTCGAAGGCGAAAGCCTGATCATGGCGATCAAGGACCTGGCCGTTTCCAGCGGTTCGGCCTGTACCTCGGCCTCGCTGGAGCCGTCCTATGTGCTGCGCGCACTGGGCCGTAACGACGAGATGGCACACAGCTCCATCCGCTTCACCCTGGGCCGCTTCACCACCGAAGAAGAAATCGACTTCGCCATTGCGCTGTTGAAAGATAAAATCGGCAAGCTGCGCGAACTGTCCCCGCTGTGGGAGATGTTCAAGGAAGGCGTAGACCTGAATTCGGTACAGTGGGCCGCACACTGAACATTCAATGATTTACGGGGTGGGCCAGCCAGTTTGGCCGGCCCCGTCAGCAGGAGAGAGAACCATGGCATACAGCGACAAGTTGATGGATCACTACGAGAACCCGCGCAATGTAGGTTCCTTCGAAAAGGGCGATGACAGCGTGGGCACCGGCATGGTGGGTGCACCGGCCTGTGGCGACGTGATGAAGCTGCAGATCAAGGTCAACGCCGATGGCGTGATCGAAGACGCCAAATTCAAAACCTACGGCTGTGGCTCGGCCATTGCTTCGTCGTCCTTGGTCACCGAATGGGTGAAAGGCAAATCGCTGGACGAAGCCATGTCCATCAAGAATACCGCCATCGCCGAAGAGCTGGCCTTGCCGCCGGTAAAGATCCACTGCTCCATCCTGGCCGAAGACGCCATCAAGGCAGCAGTCAGCGACTACAAGCAAAAGCACGGCAAGTAAGGAGCACGACATGGCTATCACTCTGTCCGCCAGCGCGGCCAACCACGTCAGCCAGTTTCTGGCCAAACGCGGCAAGGGCCTGGGCATTCGTCTGGGGGTGAAAACCTCCGGCTGCTCCGGCATGGCTTACAAGTTGGAGTTTGTCGACTCGGCCATCGAGGACGACATCACCTTCGAAAGCCATGGCGTCACCGTCTTCACCGATGCCAAGAGCCTGGCCTATCTGGACGGCACCGAACTGGATTACTCCAAGGAAGGGCTTAACGAAGGTTTCAAGTTCAACAACCCCAACGTGAAAAACGAATGTGGTTGTGGCGAAAGCTTCAACGTCTGATTGCGCGCCTTCGCGCCACACTGTCGTGGATGGCCGCTGCTAGCGGCCATCTGCCAGTCAACCAGCAGTTTCCCAGCCCAAGGCCATGACCACCGAATTCTCCCAGGATTTCTTCCAGCTGTTCGGCCTGTCGCGCCGCTTCGCGCTGGATAGCCAGCAACTCGAACAATCCTGGCGCGCCGCCGCCGCCGCCGTCCACCCAGACCGTTACGCCAGCAGCCCGGATGCGGAAAAGCGCATGGCTTTGATGCAGGCCACCCATGTCAACGAAGCCTATCAGACCCTGAAAAGCCCGCTGCGCCGTGGCCGTTACCTGCTATCGCTGCAGGGTGTGGATACCCAGGAAGAAACCAATACCAGCATGCCGCTGGACTTCCTGATGGCCCAGATGGAATGGCGCGAAAGCATCGAAGAAGCGCGCGAAAGCAGTGATGTCGACGCACTGGAAACCCTGTCCTCCCGCCTGCGCAGCGAAAAGCGCGCGCTGGAAGCCGAACTGGGCGAGGCGCTGGACACCACAGCAGACTTGGACGCAGCTGCGGTGATGGTGCGAAAATTGCGCTTTCTGGAAAAACTCGATCAGGAGATCGGCGACGCCATCGAAACCCTGCTTGGCTAAGCCGTCACAACTGGCACCGCTGATGTTTCTGCTCACGCGACAACAATAAAGATTCCGTCATGGCTCTACTACAAATCGCCGAACCCGGCCTGTCCGCAGCACCACACCAGCACCGTCTGGCAGTGGGCATTGATCTTGGCACCACCAACTCGCTGGTGGCCACGGTAAGAAGTGGCGCCACCACCGTACTGGCCGACGAGTTCGGCCGTAGCCTGCTGCCCTCGGTCGTACGCTATCAGGATGGCGGCCAGGTGACGGTGGGCTACGATGCCCAGCGCGAACAGAACCATGACCCGCACAACACCATCACCTCAGTAAAACGCTTCATGGGCCGTGGCCTGTCCGACATCAAGGACGCCCGCAGCCTGCCCTATCGTTTTGTCGATGCGCCCGGCATGGTGCAATTGCACACTACTGCTGGCGTAAAAAGCCCGGTGGAAGTGTCAGCCGACATCTTGCGTACCCTGGCCCAGCGTGCCGAAGCCACATTGGGTGGCGAGCTGACCGGTGCCGTGATTACCGTACCGGCGTATTTTGACGACGCCCAGCGCCAGGCCACCAAGGATGCAGCGCGCCTTGCCGGTCTCACCGTATTGCGCCTGCTGAACGAACCCACTGCCGCTGCCATTGCCTACGGTCTGGACAATGCTGCAGAAGGCACTTACGTGGTGTACGACCTGGGTGGCGGTACTTTTGACATCTCCATCCTCAAACTCACCCGTGGGGTATTTGAAGTGCTGTCCACCAGTGGCGACTCCGCCCTGGGTGGCGATGACTTCGACCACCGCGTGTATTGCTGGATTCTGGAACAAGCCGACCTGCACGGCCTGTCCGCCCAGGATACCCGCCTCTTGCTCACCCGTGCCCGTGAAGCGAAAGAGGCACTTACCGAACACAGTGACACTCGCATCACCGCCATCCTGTCCGATGGCAATGCGGTAGACCTGACGCTGAATCAGGACACCTTCCGCCAGATCACCAAAACCCTGGTCGATAAGACCCTGCTACCGGTGCGCAAGGCCCTGCGCGATGCCGACATCACCGCCGGCGACGTCAAGGGCGTGGTGATGGTGGGCGGTGCCACCCGCATGCCGCACATCCAGAAAGCCGTGGCCGATTTCTTCGGCCAGCCGCCGCTGACCAATCTGGACCCGGACAAGGTGGTGGCCATCGGTGCCGCAATTCAAGCCAATGTACTGGCCGGCAACAAGGGTGAAGACGAATGGCTGCTGCTGGACGTGATTCCGCTGTCGCTGGGCATCGAAACCATGGGCGGCCTGACGGAAAAGATCATCCCGCGCAACAGCACCATTCCGGTGGCGCGTGCGCAGGAATTCACCACTTTCAAGGATGGCCAGACTGCCATGTCCATCCACGTGCTACAGGGTGAGCGCGAACTGGTGGCCGACTGCCGCAGCCTGGCGCAATTCGTGCTGCGCGGCATTCCACCCATGGTGGCCGGTGCTGCCCGCATCCGCATTACCTTCCAGGTGGACGCCGACGGCCTGCTGGCGGTATCTGCCCGTGAAATGACCAGCGGCGTGGAAGCCAGTATCGAGGTGAAACCCTCTTATGGCTTGTCCGACGACGCCATCAGCCAGATGCTGAGCGACTCGCTGGCCCATGTGCAGGACGACATCGAAGCGCGCAAACTGCGCGAAGCCATTGTCGATGCCGACAGCCTGCGCGATGCCACCCTGGCTGCGCTGCGCATCGATGGCGACCTGCTCACGGCAGATGAAACCAGCGCCATCCAGCAGGTGTTGCAGCAACTGGAACAGGCCACGGCCAGCCAGACCACCCTGCAGGTCAACCAGGCCACCCATCGCCTGAACAAGGCCACCGAAGACTTTGCCGCCCGCCGCATGGATCGCAACATCCAGCGCGCACTCAAAGGCCAGAAAATTTCCGAGCTATAAGGACCCTCCATGCCACGCCTGATTGTGCTGCCCCACGCCGACCTCTGCCCCGAAGGCGCAGTGATCGACAACGCCGAAACCGGCAAAAACATCTGCGAGGTGTTGCTGGAACACGATATCGAAATCGAACATGCCTGCGAGCTGTCCTGTGCCTGCACCACCTGCCACTGCATTGTGCGCGAAGGCTTTGATTCGCTGAACGAAGCGGACGAACTGGAAGAAGACATGCTGGACAAGGCCTGGGGGCTGGAATCCCAGTCGCGCCTGTCCTGCCAGGCGGTGATCGGTGACGAAGACCTGGTGGTGGAGATTCCGCGCTACACCATCAATCACGCGCGCGAACACCATTAATTGCGTCTCCCGGCAGCGCGGCCCTGCTCGCCCGTGCGACATGCACTGCCACCAGACAACATCCTTCATGCAGAGCACGCCGTAAAATCCCGCTGGCCGGGTTTTATGCGCGGCTCCGGGACTCAGGAGAACGAGATGAAATGGACCGACGTTAACGACATCGCCATCGAGCTGGTGGAAAGCCATCCCGACATCGACCCCAAAACCGTGCGTTTTGTCGACCTGCACAACTGGGTGATTGCCCTGCCAGACTTCGACGACGACCACAGCCGTGGCGGCGAGCGGGTGCTGGAAGCCATCCAGCAAGCCTGGATAGACGAAGCAGAATAAGCACAGATTCGCCCCAAGCAACGCCCTGCCCAGCAGGGCGTTTTGCATTGCGCAAACACCCGTCCTAGCCGATGCAGCTGGCTGGCTGCCCATGACAGCCTGCTATAAGATGATTCATCCCCTACCCTGCCGCCGCCTCATCGCGGTGACATCATGGAGCCTACCCCATGTTTACCCTGATCATCGGCAACAAGAATCTGTCTTCCTGGTCGCTGCGCCCCTGGCTGGTGCTGAAAATGCTGAACGAGCCTTTCGAGGAAAAGCATATCGACCTCACCAGCAGCGACTGCAAGGAACGCCTCCTCGCCTGCAACCCGGCCGGCAAGGTGCCCTTGCTGATCGACCAGCAGCTGCGCATCGGCGACAGCCTGGCCATCTGCGAGTACCTGGCCGAATGCTTCCCCGCTGCCGGCCTGTGGCCGGACGATGCCGCCACCCGTGCCATCGCCCGGGCCGTCGTGGCAGAAATGCACGCCGGCTTTACCGCCCTGCGCAGCGAGTTGCCGATGAATGTCTGTGGCGACTACCCAGCCAGCACGCCAGGTGCCGCCGCCCAGGCCGACATTGCCCGCATCAGCAGCCTGTGGGAAAGCCTGCGTCAGCAACATCAGGGCAGCGGCCCCTTCCTGTTTGGCCAGTTCAGCATTGCCGACGCTTTTTTCGCGCCGGTGGTATGGCGCTTTCACAGCTACCACGTGGCACTCAGCGACCTTGCTGCAGCCTACGCCACCCACATGCGCCAACTCCCCGCCATGCAGGAATGGCTGGCCGCAGCGCAACAGGAAGAACAGGCGTCCGCCTCCAGCAAATAAATACCGCAATCCTGATGGAACAACGCGCCATAACTCATTAAAATGGCGCGTTTTTTTATGCGTTATTGCGTCAAGAGGCTTACAGCATGACTACCCCGTTCATTATCGGCGTTGCCGGCGGCAGCGGCAGCGGCAAGACCACGGTAACCGCCAAGGTGCTGGAAACCATCGGTCCCGACATGGCGGCCGTCATCGTGCAGGACTATTACTACCGGGATCAGGCCCACCTGACCTTCGAACAGCGCCTCGCCACCAATTACGACCACCCGCACGCCTTCGACTGGCCCTTGCTGATCGAGCATATCGAAGAGCTGCTGGCCGGCCGGCCTATCGACATGCCGGTCTACGACTTCACCAACCACACTCGCGCAACAGAAACCATTACGGTAAAGCCCGCCCCGGTCATCGTCATCGAAGGGCTGTTTCCGCTGTACGATGCCGCCCTGCGCGACATGATGTCGCTGAAGATCTTCGTGGATACCGACCCGGACGTGCGCTTCATCCGCCGCCTGCAACGCGATATCCGTGAACGCGGCCGCAGTGCCGACCATGTGATCGAACACTATCTGGCCACCGTGCGCCCCATGCACAACCAGTTCATCGAGCCGACCAAACGCTTTGCCGATGTGATACTGCCCCATGGTGCCAACGACCCGGCGGTGGACATCATCACCACTAAGGTCGCCAGCCTGATCAGCCACTAAGGCGACTCAGCCTCCAGACGGGCTGCCACCACAGCCCGTCGCCATACTTCCCCCTCCGCCTGACTGCAACGCCCAGCCGACACCCCACGGACAAATGCGTCATTTCCGCGGCTACCGCAGACTGACGGCCAAGCACAGCGGGCCTTCCTCCCCTGCCACCACGCTTGCCTGCCGCCTCTTGACAGGAAAATAGCCTCGTCTTTCCGCTGACTTAGCACATCCCGTCACTCCCCCTGCCTCACCCACTGTCCACAAGCAGCTGCCACCCCTGCCGTGAAGGGCGACACGGTACATCCTTTAGGCCAGATGCCAGCAGAACAGACTTGCCGGAAAGTCCGCCCTGATCGTGTCGCAATAATGCCGCACTCAACCTGACCTAAAGACAGGTGTTTCCTGACTTCTGTGAAATAAATTTTCAAAAATGATGAATTTATTTACGTTTTTTGATAATTTTTTTCAAAACAATCATGAGGAGATGGCCATGGCGAAACAGGAAGGCTCAGCGCAGACGCTGAACCGGGCGACCAAGGGACTGGGTAGCAGCCCCGCATCCTGCACCCTGCAGCAGGTAGCGGAACAGGGCTGGAACATCCTGCGCGAGGATGTCAGCCTGCCGGTGGCATTGCTGCGCCAGAGTCGTATCGAACACAATCTGCAATGGATGCAGCAGTTCATGCAGCGCTACGGTGTAGAACTGGCCCCTCATGGCAAAACCACCATGAGCCCGGCGCTGTTCCACATGCAGCTGGCGCATGGGGCCTGGGGCATCACCCTGGCCACTGCTCCGCAAGTGCATGCGGCCTATCTGCACGGTATCCGCCGCTTCCTGCTGGCCAACCAGCTGGTAGGCAAGGCCAATATGGCCATCATCTCCCGCCTGCAACAGCAAGACCCCGACTTCAGCTTCTGCTGCATTGTCGACTCTGCCGCCAATATTGATGCACTGGGCCAGTTCTTTGCCCAGAGCGGGCAGACATTGCGCATCCTGCTGGAATACGGCGTGGAAGGCGGCCGTACCGGTGTGCGTTCGCCCCAGCAGGAAAATGAAGTGCTGGCGGCCATTGCGCGCTGGCCACAATCGCTCAGCCTGATCGGGGTGGAAATCTACGAGGGGGTATTGCAGCAGGAAGAAGACATCCGCGCTTTCCTGCGCAGCGTGGTGGCCCGTACTCGCGAGCACGCCGCGCGCGGGCTGTTCCGCGAAGAGAAAATCCTGCTCAGCGGTGCCGGCTCCGCCTGGTACGACGTGGTGGCCGATGAATTCTCCGGCCTCGAACTGGGCCAGCCATTGCAGGTGCTGCTGCGCCCCGGCTGCTATCTCACCCACGATGTCGGCATCTATCTGCATGCCGAACAGCGCATCCAGAGCAATAACCCGGTGGCCCGCGAAATGGGCCGCAGCCTGCAGCCGGCCCTGCAATTGTGGGCGTATGTGCAATCCATCCCGGAAAGTGGCCGCGCCATCATCGCCCTGGGCAAGCGCGATGCCGCTTTCGATGCCGGCCTGCCGCAGGTGTCACTGCATTTCCGTCCCGGCAGCAGCACGACACCGCAGCCGGCTCCGGCTGACTGGATCGTCAGCACCATGATGGACCAGCACGCCTTCATGCGTATTCCGGCCGATGCCGACCTGCAAGTGGGCGACATGCTGGCCTTCGAAATATCCCATCCCTGCCTCACCTTCGACAAATGGCGTCAGCTGCTGCTGGTGGACGATGCCCTCAATGTCACCGGCGCGGTGGAAACCCTGTTTTAGACCAGAAGCACCACCAAGACCGCCCCTGCAACGTACGGGGGCGGCACCCTCCCCCCTACTACAAGGAGAACCCACATGACCCCAGTTCTGGGCAGCCAGCTGTTGCTGTATGCCGCCATCGCCATTATCGCGCTGGTGGTACTGATCGCCCGTTATCGCATCAACCCCTTTATCGTCCTGACGGTGGTTTCCATCGGCCTGGCCCTGGCCGCACAGATGCCGGCCAAGGACATCATGGCCGCCTATGAAACCGGGGTGGGCAAAACACTGGGCCATATCGCGCTGGTGGTGGCATTGGGCACCATGCTGGGCAAGATGATGGCCGAATCCGGTGGTGCCGAGCGCATTGCCCTGACGCTGATCGACAAGTTCGGCGAGAAGAACGCCCACTGGGCCATGGTGTGCATCGCCTTTGTCTGTGGCCTGCCGCTGTTTTTCGAAGTGGGCTTCGTACTGCTGATTCCGATTGCCTTTACCGTGGCCAAGCGCGCTGGCGTGTCCATGCTGCTGGTCGGCCTGCCCATGGTGGCCGGCCTGTCGGTGGTGCATGGGCTGGTGCCGCCGCATCCGGCTGCCATGCTGGCCGTGAACGAATATGGCGCCCAGGTGGGCAAGACCGTGTTCTACGCCATTATTGTCGGCGTGCCCACCGCCATCATCGCCGGTCCGCTTTTTGCCAAATTCATCGCACCGCGTATTGATCTGCCGGCGGAAAACCCGATTGCCAGCCAGTTTACCGAGCGTGAAACCGGCAAACGCGATTTGCCTAGTTTCGGCATCACCATCGCCACCATCCTGCTGCCGGTATTCCTGATGCTGCTGGGTGGCTGGGCCAATGTGCTGACCGACAAGGGCAGCGCCATGAACGGTCTGCTGCTGTTCATCGGCAACTCGGTGATCGCCCTGTTGATCGCCACCCTGGTCAGCTTCTGGACGCTGGGCCTGGCCCGTGGTTTCAGCCGCGACAATATCCTCAAGTTCACCAATGAGTGCCTGGCCCCCACCGCCGCCATTACCTTGCTGGTAGGCGCTGGCGGCGGTCTTAACCGCATCCTGATCGAAACCGGCGTCACCAAGGAAATCATTGCCCTGTCGGCAGAATTCCAGCTGTCGCCCCTGCTGCTGGGCTGGCTGCTGGCGGTGCTGATGCGGGTGGCCACCGGTTCGGCCACCGTCGCCATGACCACGGCCGCCGGCATTGTCGCGCCCATTGCCCTGGCCAGTGGCTATCCGCACCCGGAATTGCTGGTGCTGGCCACCGGTGCCGGTTCGCTGATTCTGTCGCACGTCAACGATGGCGGTTTCTGGCTGGTCAAGGAATACTTCAACATGACCGTTATCCAGACCCTGAAAACCTGGACTGTTCTGGAAACCCTGATCTCCGTCGTCGCCTTCCTGCTGACCCTGGGCCTGGCCCAACTGCTGTAAGTGCACGACCGCACCGAAAGAAAGCCCTAGCGTGGACATCCTGTATCTGATTCGCAGTCGTCTGGACCAGCTCAGCCCGACCCAGCTGAAAGTCGCCGAAGCCATTCTGGACGACGTCCGTTTTGCCGCCTCTGCCGGCATCGAGCAACTGGCGGCCAAGGCCGGAGTCAGCCCGGCGGCGATGTCGCGCTTTGCCAAGGCAATGGACTGCGATGACATCCGCACCCTGCGCATGCGGCTGGCACAGGCAGCCACGGTAGGGCAGCGCTTTCTGGACGGCAGCCCCGCACCGGCAGAGCCGGCCAGCTTTTTCGGCAACATCGTCGGCGATATCGAAAAGACCCTGCGTCGCCACCTGGCCGGTTTTGACGAGCAGCAGTTCAGCGCGGCCGTCGACCTGATCTGCCAGGCCGATCGCCTGATTGCTTTTGGCATGGGCGGTGGCTCCACCGTGTTCTCCGACGAACTGCAATTCCGCCTGGTCAGGCTGGGCCATGTGCTGACGGCCTATCACGACCCGGTGCTGATGCGCATTACCGCTGCCACGCTGGGGCCGCATGATCTGCTGATCGTGCTGTCTACCACCGGCATCACACCCGAACTGCTGGCAGCAGTGGACATCGCCCGTGGTTACGGTACCCGTCTGCTGGCGCTGACCCGGCCGGACAGCCCGCTGGCGCGCCGGGCCGATGTGGTGCTGCCGGTATTCCTGGACGAAACCGACTTCATCTACAAACCCACGGCAGCCCGTTACGGCATGCTGCTGGCGGTAGACATCCTCGCCACCGAACTGGCGCTGCGCCAGCCGGAGCACAGCCAGGAGCTGCTGCGCCGCGTCAAGCTGGCACTGGACGACTATCGCCATGGCGAAGACCGCCTGCCGCTTGGAGACTGAACCATGCACACCTACGACACCCTGATTCGCCGCGTCACTATTGTCGACGGCAGTGGCGCTGCGGCCTATGTGGCCGATGTCGGCATCCGCCAGCAGCGCATTGCCCTGCTCGGCGATGCCGGCGCGGCAACGGCCGAGCACACCATTGATGGCCAGGGTCTGACGCTGGCCCCCGGCTTTATCGATGTCCACACCCACGACGACACCATGGTGATCCGCCAGCCGCAGATGCTGCCCAAGCTCAGCCAGGGTGTCACCACGGTGATTGTCGGCAATTGCGGTATCAGTGCCTCCCCAGTCAGCCTGCAAGGCGAACCGCCAGACCCGATGAACCTGCTGGGGCCAAAAGACGCCTTCCGCTACCCGCGCTTTGCCGACTACCGCACAGCCGTGGAACAGGCCGAACCGGCTGTCAATGTGGCCGCACTAGTGGGGCATACCGCATTGCGCAGCAATCATCTGGACCGGCTGGATCGTACTGCCACGCCCACTGAAATCAGCGCCATGCGCGCGCAACTGGCCGACAGCCTGCGCCATGGTGCGCTGGGCTTGAGCAGCGGACTGGCCTATGCCTCGGCCTTCAGTGCCGACAGCAGCGAAGTGGAACAACTGGCGGCCGAACTGAACAGCTGCGGCGGGATATACACCACGCATCTGCGCAGCGAATTCGAACCGGTGCTGGAAGCCATGGACGAAGCCTGGCGCGTGGGCCGTCATGCCAACAGCCCGGTCATCGTGTCGCACATGAAATGTGCCGGCAAAGGCAACTGGGGTCGTAGCCAACAGTTGCTGGCTTCGCTGGAACAGGCTGCCAGCCGGCAGCAGGTAGGCTGCGACTGCTACCCCTATTCGGCCAGCTCATCCACGCTCGACCTGAAACAGGTCACCGGAGATTTTGAAATCTTCATTACCTGGTCCACCCCGCACCCCGACATGGCCGGCCAGACGCTGCAGGCCATTGCCGAGCAATGGCAGCTGCCCCTGATGGATGCCGCCCGCAAGCTGCAACCTGCCGGCGCGGTGTACCACGGCATGGACCCGGCTGATGTGGAAAACATCCTGCGCCATCCGCTGACCATGGTCGGTTCGGACGGCCTGCCGGAAGATCCGTTGCCCCATCCACGGCTGTGGGGTGCTTTTCCCCGCGTACTGGGCTACTACTGCCGCGAACGCCAGCTGTTCAGCCTGGAAACCGCCGTGCACAAGATGACCGGCCTGTCCGCCAGCCGTTTCGCGCTGGATGAGCGCGGCCTGATCCGCCCCGGCTACTGGGCCGATCTGGTGCTGTTCGACGCCGCCACCATTCATGACACCGCCAGCTTCCATGCCCCCATCCAGGCCGCAGCCGGCATTGCCGCAGTCTGGGTCAATGGCGTGCTCAGCTGGCAGGACAAGGCGGCCACCGGCGCACGTGCCGGCCGCTTTCTGCCGCGTACCCGTGACATCCGCAGCAGCTTTCCCGCCTTTACCCCTCTGACTTCTGACAAGGAAACCCGCTCATGAGCGATTTGAAACGATTTGGCATTGCCGGTGGTACCGGCGGCCAGCAAATGCCGTTTGCCCGAGCCGTGCAGGCTGCCGATGGCTGGCTGTATGTCTCCGGCCAAACGCCGATGGTCAATGGTGAAGTGATAGAAGGTGGCATCGTCACCCAGTCGCACCAGTGTATTCAAAACGTAATGGCCATTCTGGAAGAAGCCGGCTACGGCCCGGAACACGTGGTGCGCTGCGGCGTATGGCTGGACGACACCCGCGACTTCGCCTCGTTCAACCGCGTCTTCCTGCAATATTTTGGCGATCATCCCCCTGCCCGCGCCTGCGTGCAGTCCAGCATGGTGATCGACTGCAAGGTTGAAGTGGACTGCATCGCCTACAAAAAGCCCTAGCCCCCTGGCCCCTCCCACGAGGGGCACTCCCCCCAAGTAGAAAGACCCAACCATGCATATAGCCTGCCTTGGTGAGGGCATGATCGAACTGAGCGGTCAGCCCCTGCAGCGCCGTTTTGGCGGAGACACGCTGAATACCGCCATCTACCTGGCCCGGCTGCTAGCCGCCAGCCCGCACGATGTCCGCTATCTGAGCGGCATGGGCAAGGACAACCTGAGTCGCCAGTTGCTGGCCGACTGGCAGGCAGAAGGCGTGGATGTCAGCCACATCGTCATCCAACCGGGGAAACTACCGGGTTTGTACATGGTAGAGACCGACGCCCACGGCGAACGCAGCTTTCTCTACTGGCGTAGCGATAGCGCCGCGCGACATTACTTTGCTTCCGGCATCGATTTTGCCAGCCTGCTCAACCCCGCCCATCTGCATGCGCTATACCTTTCCGGCATCTCACTGGCCCTGTTCAACGAAGCCGAACGACAACGGCTGCTGGACGCCTTGCAGGTATTCAAACAGGCGGGTGGCAAAATTTGGTTCGACAACAACTTCCGGCCGTCGCTGTGGACTGCAGCTCAAGCCCGCGCCGGCCATGAAGCCATCCTGGCACTGGCCGATGTCGGCTTGCTGACGCTGGATGATGAAAGAGCACTGTACGGCGATGAGGATGCCGAAGCCGTTGCCAGCCGCACACTGGCGCTGGGCTGCACGGAAGTGGTGATCAAGCGCGGCGGCGAGCCCTGCCTGCTGGCCGGGGCAGGGCTACGCGAAGAAGTGTTCGCCACCGCCGTGCCCCGCGTTGTGGACACCACCGCCGCTGGCGACTCCTTTGCCGCAGGTTATCTGGCCAGCCGTACCCTGGGCTACAGCCCGTCGCAAGCCGCTGCCTATGCCCACCGGCTGTCGGCTGCGGTGATTGCCCATGCCGGAGCCATTATTCCGCCCACCGCCATGCCGCTACGCTAGTCACCCGTTTGCCTCTACCCGCCCGGCTCACTTCATGGCGCTTGGCTGAAGTGAGCCGGGCTATTCTTTATGACGGGGAAAACAGATAAAGAAAATTCTTAATAAATTAAGAGAATTATCTGATGATCATGTTTATTGAAAATGAATAGTCTGCTCCCTGACTTCAGTATCAGCCAAGCAAGCCTGATCGACATCCTCGCCCTGCTAATGGAACACCGCCATGCGCAAAACAATATTATTTCTTGCAGCCTTGCTGCTGGCCGCTTTCTGGCTTGGACCAATCCACGCCCGCTGCGCACCATGGACAATCAGTTCCTCGCCCGCAAACGGGGCCCTGTTCATGATTACGGATACCAAAAGCGGTATCGCCAGCAACCAACCCAACTTCACCGCCATCAGCGGCTGGTCCAGTAACCGCCTGGTCTCCCCCCTAGGCATGTGTGATCTATACGGTGCATATTGGATTCAGGACGGGACAACATCCCCGCTGGGGCTGACCGCAAGCGGGATGAGTAGCGCAGTGGGAAACTATAACGAAAGCGGCGTCAACTATCCGGTTTACCCCAGCTCGGTACCGGGCATCGGTTTCATCATCAAACACAGCATCGTCAACCCGGCCAGCGCCACCGTTCCCGGCGGCAGTACCATCAGCTTCACACCGACACCCAGCCAGATGAGTTTCAATAGCTATATTGCCGGCAAGCTGATCAAAACCGGTGATATCGGCAATGTGAATGTCTCTGTCATTAGTCTGTCAGTCGCCTATACCCTAACCTATACCGGTCGTTTCCCTGCGGAGATCAGCACAGCCAGTAGCGGTGGCACAGGCACTGCCAGCGGTAACTACACCATCCAGAACGTCAGTTGCAGCGTCAACACCAGCTCCCTGCAAATCGCACTCGCGGGCGTCGCGCCGACAGACCTGCCCAGCCTCAACAGTACTGCCAAGCCGACGCCATTCAATCTGGGGCTGACTTGTCCAAGCAGCACCAGCATGGCGATTTACATGACGCTGACTGACAACAGCAATCCCGGCAATACCGGTAATCTGCTGAGTCTTAGCCTAGGCTCCAGTGCCAGCGGGGTCAACTTGCAGATTTTGCGCAATAGCGGCACCCCCACCCTGGTCAACTTTGGCCCGGACTCCAGCGTGGCGGGCAACCTCAACCAGTTGCTGATGGCAACCGGGGCCACCGGCAGCCAGTCCTTTCCCTTTCTGGTCCGTTACATCCGCACCGGTACGCTGACCGGCGGCTCCGTCAACGGCCTAGCCACCTTCACCATGAGCTATCAATAACAGGAGCTGCCGCTTGCAGTAAGCTGCATGCCGTAGTTGAAAATCAAAGAGGCCCTTATGGGCCTCTTGTACTGATACGGTTCAACTTGCCGGGGCTAACACTCAGCGCCGCTTCCACCACCAGCTGGTATCCGGCCTGGCATTACCCGGCGGCAACTCGGTATTGTTTATCGGCGTAGTCTGCCAGCCATTTTCGGCCAGCAGCCGCAGGGCATCGGCATGGCTACGCAGGAACAGTTCCTTGAAGCTGCCATCGCGCTCGGCCATTTTCAGGCCCTGCAGCACACGTCTGGCCAATGGCTTGTTTTCCTTGCTCACCCAGAAATAGACAGGAAAAGGGAAATAGACCGCCTTGCTTTTCTCCAGCGTCAGCCCTGGGTAGCGCGGCAGCTGTTCCTTCATTTCGCTGCCCACCTCGTTCAGCCCGCGCGGAAAAGCATCGAAACGCCCGGCTGCCAGCATCTCGAACAGGCTTTCATAGCCAATGGATGGCTGCACTTCGTAACCGTTGTTTTTCATGATGAGGTAATCAGCCCACTGGCTGTTGAGGCCCAGGCGGACACCGGCACGGAATTGCTGTGGGGTCATGCCCTTGAAGATGGGCAGGTCGTCCTTGCGCACAAAAAACACCCGGTAGCCAATGATGCCCTTGAGGATATCCATGCGTACCGGCTGCAGCAGCTGTTCCCGCTGCGCATTCGGCGCAAAGGCAAGCACGTCCACCTTGCCCGTGCTCAGCAGCTGTTCCGCCCGCCATTGCGTTACCTTGTCGTTCAGCGGCACCAACTCGTAGTGATGGTGATCGACTTTTTCCACATGGTCCAGCGCCAGTTTGAGCAAGGCCCAGCGATAGGTATAGATGCTGCCACTGGGGTAATAACGAATCACGTTATCTGCCGCCTGGGCCGGTACGGCACCCAGCAGGCAGATTAGCGCCAGCAGCCGCTTACACCATGGGTGCCGGCAAGAGAGAAGCTTGGAAAGTCTGGATAATGGCATGTGTCCCGTCCTGTGCTGCCTTAGCTTACGCAGACAATATGAAAGTTCATTGATGTCTGCATAAGGGGCAGTCTGTCTCCCCAGCATACTGCAGCACAGGGGAATGACAAGTTTGATAAAGCGACGGAGCTATGCGTAAAAGAGCTATGCGTAAAAGAGCGGGGGCGGAATAGCGCCTGAGGATGATAAGACGCGGCCAGGACAGGATGCGCAGCCCGATGCCGCGGATCCCCTGCGCTCAGTGCTGCTCTGCGGGAAAGGACATTTTCTGTACCGCCAGGCAGGCCGCCGGACGCAGCTCTGCGGCTTCCCCCTGCTCCACGGCCTGCGCCAGCCGCTGGCGCATGGCTGGCGCCCAGAAGCGCTGCAGATGGCTGGCAATTTCCGCTGCGGCTTCTTCCTCACTGCAATCTGCGCTGAAAAAATCGCTGATCTGATTGGCCATCTTCACCAGTTGTAGCGGGTTCATTGCACACTCTCCCCACGCCCCTGCCGCAGCAGTTCCTGTTGCTGACGGCTGAAATGGCGGTAGCGCTGCTGCCATTCCGACGGCTGGTTGACCTTGATGATTTCCACGGCCGTGACCTTGGTATTCCGGGCAATTGGTAGCCCAGTCGGAATTATCGGTGGTGATGACATTGGCCCCGGATTCCGGGAAATGGAAGGTGGTGTACACCACCCCGGCGGCCACCCGTTCGCTTACCTTGGCGCGCAGCACTGTCTGGCCGGCTCGGCTGGCCACGCCCACCCAGTCGCCATCGACAATGCCACGATTTTCCGCATCTGCCGGGTGAATCTCCAGCCGGTCTTCCTCGTGCCAGGCCACGCTTTCAGCATTAACATCAGCACAGCGATAGCCTACGTGGTAGTGAAAATTCCAATTAGTTTCTAGGGAAATTCCTATATGAAAAATCGTAAATCTACACTATTTTGAGTAATAACTGTTGCTACCTTTAGCCAACACATAACTTTCCTGATACTCAATCAGAAAAAAAATTAATCTAGACTACACAATTCTTAGCAATTATATGAAATCACAAAATAGAAAGGCGAAGATGAAATATCTTAGACGAACTCTTAATATACGAATAATCTACAATATAACATTCGCCATTTTATTCATCACCACTCTCGGCATCAGCACTGCGCATGCTGACAATTCGAGCTACCCTAATTGTACCGGTGGCGGCACGCCCGACATAATATTGAATCTACCGGCCACGATCAATATTGCAACGCTACCTGCCAATACCCCCACGATCACACCGGTTACAGACTGGTTCAGTGTGAGCGCACTATCATATACTGGTTGCAAAGCCATATCAGGAAATAACATTGCCTATCAGGCAGCTCTTGCTGGAAGCGGCGGTCCCAATCCAAGCCACAACGACAACGGCATGTCATATGACATCTACCCCTTTGTCAGCGGAATTGGGATAATCATGTCAGTACAAAATATAGAATCAGGAAACAGCCCGGCACCATTACGAAATGGAAATACCCGAGTCAATTTACCCATAACAAATAACGGTAATTTTAATACCATATATCGCGCCAGACTTATCCGATACAACTTAACTACAAACAGTGGTGAAATTTATATCCCCCAGAGATATCTGATCCATGGACAGGACTGGATGTATAATTACAACTCAGCAAGCGGTGCATACACACACGTCCAAAGGTTATATACATCACCGACAACAATCAAGATACAAACCGCCAGCTGCACTCTGAACACCAGCAATATTAATGTTCAACTACCCAATATGCTGCCATCCCAATTTCCCAGTGTTGGCACAACAAATGGCACTACACCATTCAATATATCGATCAACTGCCCCAGCCCCGTCAATACATATATGACAATAACGGACAACAGTGCACCTACTTCAACATCGGATATTATTTCTGCGACAAATGACTCTAGCGCCCAAGGCCTAGGTATTCAAATCAGGAAAAATGGCCTACCGATTTCACTCGGACCCGACAGCAGCATGGCAGGAAATACAAATCAATTCCTGATAGGGAATAATATGTCAGGTAATCAGATTATTCCGATGACTGCCAATTACATTCGGACATCAGACATTAATGTTGGAACAATCAGGGCCATTGCCACCTTCACCATGTCCTACCAGTGAAAAACAGTGTTGCATCAGGTGATGATATTCAATGTCTTGGGGATGTTCATGACAGCCTCTGCCGTCATGCCCCCTGAGATGTGTCATCTGCCCATTTGTCCATTGCTACTCATCCACTGGAAAGGATAATTTCTGTACCGCCAGGCAGGCCGCCGGACGCAGCTCTCCGGCTTCCCCCTGCTCCACGGCCTGCGCCAGGCGCTGGCGCATGGCTGGCGCCCAGAAGCGCTGCAGATGGCTGGCGATTTCCGCTGCGGCTTCTTCCTCACTGCAATCGGCGCTGAAAAAATCGCTGATCTGATTGGCCATCTTCACCAGATGTGACGGTTTCATTGCACGCTCTCCCCACGCCCCTGCCGCAGCAGTTCCTGTTGTTGACGGCTGAAATGGCGGTAGCGCTGCTGCCATTCCGACGGCTGGTTGACCTTGATGATTTCCACTGCCGTCACCTTGTACTCCGGACAATTGGTCGCCCAGTCGGAATTATCGGTGGTGATGACATTGGCCCCGGATTCCGGGAAATGGAAGGTGGTGTACACCACCCCGGCGGCCACCCGTTCGCTTACCTTGGCGCGCAGCACGGTCTGGCCGGCACGGCTGGCCACGCCCACCCAGTCGCCATCGACAATGCCACGATTTTCCGCATCAGCCGGGTGAATCTCCAGCCGGTCTTCCTCGTGCCAGGCCACGTTGTCGGTGCGGCGGGTCTGCGCGCCGACATTGTACTGGCTGAGAATGCGCCCGGTGGTGAGCAGCAGCGGGAAGCGGCCGTTGACGCGCTCTTCGGTGGGGACATAGCGGGTAATCATGAAGCGGCCCTTGCCACGCACGAATTCACCGATATGCATGGTGACCGTGCCGTCCGGCGCAGCCGCATTGCACGGCCATTGCAGGCTACCGTGGCGCTCCAGCGCGGTATAGCTGACACCACTGAAGGTGGGCGTCAGGCGGGCGATTTCGTCCATGATTTGCGACGGATGAGTGTAGTCCATGGCATAACCCAGTGCCTGGGCCAGCGCCACGGTGACTTCCCAGTCGGCCTTGCCGCCCAGCGGGTCCATCACCTTGCGCACGCGCGAGATGCGGCGTTCGGCATTGGTGAAGGTGCCGTCCTTTTCCAGGAAGGAGCTGCCCGGCAGAAACACATGGGCGAACTTGGCGGTTTCGTTGAGGAAAATATCCTGTACCACCACGCACTCCATGGCCGACAAGGCGGCGGTGACATGCTGGGTGTTGGGGTCGCTCTGCGCGATGTCCTCGCCCTGGCAGTACAGCGCCTTGAAGCTACCATCCAGCGCGGCCTCAAACATATTGGGAATGCGCAGGCCGGGCTCGTTGTGCAGCGACACGCCCCAGGCCTGTTCAAACTGGGCGCGCACCACGTCGTCCGACACATGGCGGTAGCCGGGGAATTCGTGCGGGAAGCTGCCCATATCGCAGGAGCCCTGCACATTGTTCTGGCCGCGCAGCGGATTCACCCCCACGCCTTCGCGGCCGATATTGCCGGTAGCCATGGCCAGGTTGGCAATCGCCATCACCGCGGTGCTGCCCTGGCTGTGTTCGGTCACCCCCAGGCCGTAATAGATGGCGGCATTGCCGGCGCTGGCATACAGCCGGGCGGCGGCGCGGATGTCGTCCGCCGCCACGCCGCATACTTCGGCCATGGCTTCCGGTGCGTGTTCCGGCTGGGCGACAAAGTGCCGCCAGTGGCCAAAGGCTTCGCTATCGCAACGGGCGGCGACAAAGTCTTCGTCCAGCAGCCCTTCGGTGATGATGACATGGGCCAGCGCATTGAGCATGGCCACATTGGTGCCGGGGCGCAGCGCCAGATGATGGGCGGCGCGGGCATGGATGGCGTCCACCAGGTCGATGCGGCGCGGGTCGATGACAATCAGCTGCGCGCCCTGACGCAGGCGGCGCTTGAGCTGAGAAGCAAACACCGGGTGAGCGTCGCTGGGGTTGGCCCCGATCACCAGCACCACATCGGCCTGCATCACCGAGTCGAAGCTCTGGGTACCGGCCGATTCACCCAGCGTCTGCTTCAGGCCATAGCCGGTGGGCGAATGGCAGACGCGGGCGCAGGTATCGACATTGTTATTGCCAAAGGCGGCGCGCACCAGCTTTTGTACCAGATAGGTTTCTTCATTGGTGCAGCGGCTGGAGGTGATGCCACCCACTGCATCGCGGCCATATTTTTGCTGGATGCGGCGGAATTCGCTGGCGGCATGATTGAGCGCCACTTCCCAGCTGACTTCCTGCCACGGCTCGTCGATGCTGCGGCGTATCATCGGCTTGGTGATGCGGTCCGGGTGGGTGGCATAGCCCCAGGCAAAGCGGCCCTTGACGCAGGAATGGCCATGATTGGCCTGGCCGTTCTTGTCCGGCACCATGCGCAGCAGCTGGTTGCCCTTGAGTTCGGCGCGGAAGGAGCAGCCCACGCCGCAATAGGCGCAGGTGGTGATGACGCTGCGTTCCGGCTGGCCCCACTGGATGACGCTCTTTTCCATCAGCGTGGCGGTGGGGCAGGCTTGTACACAGGCGCCGCAGGAGACACACTCCGAGCCGAGAAAGTCCGCGCCGCCCGCGGGGCTGACGCGGGATTCAAAACCGCGTCCGGCAATGGTCAGCGCAAAAGTGCCCTGGGTTTCTTCACAGGCGCGCACGCAGCGGTTGCACACGATGCACTTGGACGGGTCGTAATCAAAATAAGGGTTGGAAACGTCTTTCTGCTCCTGCAGATGGTTGGCCCCGTCCATGCCGTAGCGCACTTCACGCAGGCCCACCTGCCCGGCCACGGTTTGCAGTTCGCAATTGCCATTGGCACTGCAGGTCAGGCAATCCAGCGGATGATCCGAGATATACAGCTCCATCACCCCCCGGCGCAGCTTGGCCAGCTTTTCACTCTGGGTGCGCACCACCATGCCCGGCGTGACCGGGGTGGTACAGGAGGCGGGATAGCCACGATGGCCATCGATTTCCACCATGCACATGCGGCAGGAGCCAAATGGCTCCAGGCTGTCGGTGGCGCACAGCTTGGGAATGGCGGTATCCAGCAGCGCTGCCGCGTGCATCACCGAGCTGCCGACTGGCACGCTGATGTTCTGGCCGTCGATGGTGAGGGTAATGCTGGCCTCGCCGGGGCGGGCCGGCGTACCCATGTCCTTGTTGCAGGATGCACCTGCTCCGCATTGGCAGCTCATCGTGCTTTCTCCTGAGATTCCAGCCCAAAGTCGGCCGGGAAATGACGCATGGCACTCTGTACCGGGAAGGGGGTCATGCCACCCAGCGCGCACAAGGAGCCGTATTGCATGGTGTCGCACAGATCATCCAGCAGTGCGCGCTGACGCTGGCGCTCGGCCGCATCTGGCGCGGCCAGCAGGCGCTCGATGACTTCCACCCCACGGGTGGAGCCGATACGGCAGGGCGTGCATTTGCCGCAGGACTCCTCGGCGCAGAACTGCATGGCAAAACGTGCCATCTGTCCAAGGTGCAGGCTGTCATCACACAGCACCGCGCCACCATGACCCAACATGGCACCGATGGCGGCCAGTGCTTCGTAATCCAGCGGGGTATCAAACTGCGACGGCGGAATCCACGCGCCCAAGGGGCCGCCCAACTGCACGGCTTTTACCGGCTTGCCGCTGGCGGTACCGCCGCCGTAATCAAACACCAGCTCGCGCAAGGTCAAACCAAATGCGCGCTCCACCAGCCCGCCACGCCGTACATTGCCTGCCAGCTGGAAAGCCATGGTGCCCAGCGAGCGGCCCATACCGAAATTGCGATACCAGGCGGCACCGCGTGACAGGATCAGCGGCACCGAGGCCAGCGACAGCACGTTGTGCACCAGCGTTGGCTGACCGAACAAGCCGTGCAAGGCAGGTAGTGGCGGCTTGGCGCGCACCGTGCCACGGCAGCCCTCCACCGACTCCAGCAGCGAGGTTTCCTCGCCGCAGATATAGGCCCCGGCACCTTCGCGCACTTCGATATCAAATTCATGGCCGCCGTGGGCGACATCCTCGCCCAGATAGCCATGGGCACGGGCAATGTCTATGGCCTGACGCAGCACGGCAATGGCCGGCGCGTATTCGGAGCGCACATAGATATAGCCACGGCTAGCCCCCACCGCCAGCCCGGCAATGGTCATGCCTTCGATCAGCAGGAAGGGGTCGCCCTCCATCAGCATGCGGTCGGCAAAGCTGCCGGAATCACCCTCGTCGGCATTGCACACCACGTATTTTTGTTCGGCCTGCGCCTGACGCACGGTGCGCCACTTGATGCCGGCCGGGAAAGCCGCCCCGCCCCGCCCGCGCAGGCCGGATTCCAGCACCTCGGCCACGATTTCGTCATGGCTCAGCCGCGCAGCGTGTTGCAGCCCCTGATAGCCGCCATGGGCCAGGTAGTGCTCCAGCGACAACGGGCTGGTGATGCCAGCACGGGCAAACAGCAGGCGCTGCTGGCTTTTCAGATAGGGCAGTTCTTCCACCAGCCCCACCGACAGCAGATGTTCGCCATTGGCCGCCAAGTCCGCATCCAGCAGGCTGGCCACCTGCTCCGGGCTGACTTCGCGATAGCCGGCGCGGCCTTGCGGGGTGTCTACTTCCAGCAGAGGCTCCAGCCAGAACAGACCGCGCGAGCTGGTGCGGATGATGTTGATGTCGAGCTTGCGCCGCGCCGCTTCAGCGGCGAACTCGGCGGCGACGGCATCTGCGCCCACGGCGCAGGCCACCGAATCCATCGGGATATACAGGGTCAGCATTGCCCCTCCTTGCTACAGGATGCCAGCAGCGCGCTGAGTTTTTCCGGGGTGACGCGCGCATGCAGCTGGCCATCCAGCTGCAAGGCTGGCGCACAGGCACAGGCGCCCAGGCAGTAGACCGGGCGCAACTCAAGCTGGCCGTCCGCCGTGTGGCCGTGGTCGTCCACGCCCAGTTGTGCGCGCAGCTGGGCCGCCAGTGCCTCGGAGCCCATGCTCTGGCAGGCCTCGGCACGGCACAGGCGCAGGCTGTGTGCCGCCGGCGGGGTGGTGCGGAAATCGTGATAGAAGCTGATGACGCCTCGCACCTCGGCCTGACTCTGGTTCAGCGTGCGGGCGATGGCCGGCACGGCGTCGTCCGGCACATGGCCGATGGCATCCTGTATGGCGTGCAGCAGCGGCAGCAGGGCACCGGGCAAATCCCGGTATTGCTGCAGCAGCTGGCTGAGAATCTCTTGTTCTTGGGTGGTCATGCTGTAGGGTCCTGCGCGTGAGCCTTGCTTGCGAACATGCTGTTTGACTGCCAGACGGCAAGATTGCGCCGTCCGGCAGCACACTGCAATGCCCAATTGGCGTTAAACGCCAGCCGGGCAGCTACTCCTTAATGGTGAGGCCAGGCTCAGGCGGCGCTGAGCAATTGCAGATGCGGATCGATGACGAATTTCTTCGGTGCACCGCCATCAAAAGCCGCGTAGCCCTGCGGGGCCTGATCCAGCGTGATCAGCTCCACACCCACCACTTCGGCGATATTGATGCGATCCCACAGAATGGCCTGCATCAGCGCGCGGTTGTACTTCATCACCGGGGTCTGGCCGGTAAAGAAGGTATGCGACTTGGCCCAACCCAGACCCAGCCGCACCGACAGGCTGCCACGGCGGGCTGCTTCGTCTTTCGCACCCGGATCATCGGTGACATAGAGGCCCGGAATACCGATGCGGCCGGCTTCGCGGGTGACTTCCATCAGCGAATTGAGCACGGTGGCCGGGGCCTCGTGCTGCGAACCGGCATGGCCATGGCCACGCGCTTCGAAACCGACAGCATCGATGGCGCAATCCACTTCCGGTACCCCGAGAATGGCGGCAATCTGCTCGGCCAGCGTGGCGTCCTGCGACAGGTCGGCCGTTTCAAAGCCCACCGCCCGCGCATGCACCAGCCGCGCCGGGTTCACATCCCCCACAATCACCACCGCCGCACCCAGCAAACGGGCGGAAGCCGCCGCCGCCAGCCCAACCGGGCCGGCTCCGGCCACATACACCGTGCTACCGGGGCCGACACCCGCCGACACCGCACCGTGATAACCGGTGGGCAGGATGTCGGACAAGCAGGTGAGATCGCGGATCTTGGCCATGGCCTGATCGCGGTCGGGGAATTTCAGCAGATTGAAGTCGGCATACGGCACCATCACGTACTCGGCCTGACCGCCCACCCAGCCGCCCATGTCAACATAGCCATAGGCACCACCGGCGCGGGACGGGTTTACCGACAGGCACACGCCGGTATTCTGCTCCTTGCAGCAGCGGCAGCGACCGCACGCCACGTTGAACGGCACCGATACGATGTCGCCCTTGTGCAGGGTTTCCACATCGCTGCCCAGCTCGATCACCTCGCCGGTGATTTCATGGCCCAGCACCAGGCCGGATGGTGCGGTGGTACGGCCGCGCACCATATGCTGGTCCGAACCGCAGATATTGGTGCTCAGCACTTTCAGAATCACCCCGTGGCCCAGCTTGCGCCCCAGGGGTGATACCAGTTCCGGAAAGGGGATGTGCTGCACTTCCACCTGGCCAGGCCCTACATAAACGACTCCGCGGTTTCCCGTCATTGTTGTCTCCTCACTGCTACCACATCGGAGCGCACCCCGCTCCGGGGGAGGTATTGGCAACAGCGGCCAGCACCCACCCTACGGTAAAGGCGCACACGCGGCAGGACTTGAACAAATACGACAGCTTTGCAATGGATAACGTCTGATTGCTTCCGCCGCCAGTACGGCAAAAAACCTGTGTAATCATGGGGTTTTATGCACAGAACCGGCAGCAGCCGAATGCCGCAATGCACAAGACCCCGACTGATGTCGGGACACGCCTGAACGCGGGACTTGCTAAGGTCAAATTGCTCAGACAGGCAGGTGCTTCATACCTCACCTCGGCCATCGCAATACGTTTATCTCGCAGTAACGACCAAACCATTTAAACATCTGGCATCCGCTCACGCGGATGATGATTGACATGCCGCTTCCGCGCGGCAGACGGGAAAGGGATCTTTGCTTGGCCAAAGATCCCTTTCATCCCTAAAAGCCACCCAGCAAGCATGGCCTGCGGCTGCCCGCCAGGACCCGTCCGGTGCGAGGCGCGCCTGAACTCGCGATTTGCTAACGTCAAATCGCTCAAACAAAGCAGGCGCTTAACACCTCGCCCCAGCCACCCGTCGGCATGCTTGACGGGGAAAAGGGTGGCACCGGTACGATGGAAAATTTGGGGTAGCGTAAGATACTTCGAGTACTACCAAGGTAGGAAAAGGTTCGGTAGACCGCGATCCCTCAGGGTTACCAAATCGGTTCCAACCCACCGGCATTTGAGCCGATCCCTATAACAGTAAGTACCATCTGTTATTCCCCACAGAAATATGACACTATTGATATAATCAAAAAAGCAACACAAAGCCATATTAAATTATCTCTAATATTTTTAATTTTTTTCAATTCTGGATTTGCATTTATTAAATTATCAGTATAGCCAAAATCAAATATTGACCTCCCTTCTTTCTTCAACCCATATCTATATTTTGCATGATAATAGTGTGCCACAACAAGGAAGAGCACCATGAGTACTCTTGATACATTGTAGATCAATGAAGCCATTCAGCTACCTCTGCCATTTATTGATAATATTGTTTTGGGTTGATTAGGGAAACAACCAACCAAAATTCATGACACCTCTTAACTATGATAACTTGCAGAGTGTGCAGGAAAATTTCAATCAGTATTTTTTATACTACTAATGCGGTTTCGAAAATAAATCTATCCTTAGAAATTAACTTATGGTTTGTTGTGCGTAGCGCATGCGGCCTGATTTTTACTGGGCAGTGATTAACTAATCAGAAGGACGCTAATGACATGGATACATTATGATTTTACTATCGCTTCCTTAAACTCTCCTGTCCATATTCCATCAGTGAACTCAGGAAATACTCCGCCACACGCCGCTTACCGGTTTTCACTTCCACTGAAACCTCCATCCCTGGCGAGAGACGACGGCCATTGCCTGGCTTGGGATAGTAGGGTTCGAGAGCAGCTTCGAGCTTGTTCCAGGGCATGACCTTGTCCATTTCGGTCAGGAAGATTTCCCGGCGGGTCTGCTTTTTTTTGGTGGACTGTTCGAGATCAGTGAAGCTCAGCTGCTTGCTCATCGCCATTCCTCGGTGCGGTGGGATGATGAATTTTAACGGTAAGGCAGGGACTTGTTCAGACCTTACCTAGCTGAACCCCTTCACAGCGCCCCATCCTGGGCGCTTTTCTTTTCTGGCCGATTGGTTTTGATTTATATTGCGAATCCGCTCACGCGGATGATGGTTTGCACTTTCCTTCTGGCAAGCGCGATGTTGTGCCAACAATTTAAAAGCCCCGACCTCAGTCGGGGCCTTGCACTGGCGGATGGACTGATGAAAATCAGTGGCCCAGTGCCTTGTTCACCGCAGCCAGGCCAGGCTTGCCATCCAGCGTGGTGACACCAGCCAGCCAGGTTTTCAGGATGTCCGGGTTCTTTTTCAGGTAGTCACGCGCCGCAACTTCCGGCTTGACCTTGTCCATGATCGGGCCCATCACACGGTTTTCGATGGTGGTGGTGAAATGCAGGTTATGCAGCAGCTTGCCCACATTCGGACAGCGGGTTTCGTAATCCGGGCTGATGGCAGTGAATACCTTGGCCTCGCCCAGATTGGGGCCGAACACCTCGTCGCCACCGGTCAGGTAGGCCATCTTGTACTTCACGTTCATCGGGTGCGGCTCCCAGCCCAGGAACACCACCCACTTTTTCTGGCGGATGGAACGCTCCACCTCGGCCAGCATGCCGGCTTCGCTGGACTCCACCATTTTGAAGCCAGCCAGGCTGAACTGGTTTTTCTTGATCATGCCGTCGATCAGCAAGTTGCCATCGTTACCCGGCTCGATGCCGTAGATCTTGCCACCCAGCTTGTCCTTGAACTTGGCAATGTCCTTGAAATCCTTCAGACCGCCAGCAGCCACATAGTCCGGCACCGCCAGGGTGTATTTGGCCCCCACCAGATTGGGGGTATCCAGCACCTTGATCTGGCCGGCCTTGACGAAGGGCTCGATCACCGGGGTCATCGACGGGTTCCAGTAGCCCAGGAACACGTCGATCTGCTTGCTCTTGATACCGGAAAAGGTAATCGGCACCGAGGCAATGGTGGTGGTGGGCTTGTAGCCCAGCCCTTCCAGTACCACGCTGGCCATGCCGGTGGTGGCGGCGATGTCGGTCCAGCCCACGTCGGCAAAGCGGACATTGCGGCATTGCGCCGGATCATTGGCCAGTGCGCTGCCCGCGATGGCCAGCAGGGCCGTGCCCAGCATCATGTTACGAATATTCATTACACCACTCCCGTATAAGTATTTTGATAAACCCAGCGACAGGATTGCCTCGGCGTACAGCATGGACATGCGGCCACGCAGCTTGGGCATGGAACCGACACCTGCCAAGAGTGCCACGCAGGCGCAGCGGGACTTGCGCCAGCACGACCGCCACTTGCATGAATACGCCGTAGAAAAAAAGCCAGCCCTGCAAGGAGTAACAGAGCTGGCTGCGACCACAAGCTGCCGGTTTTGCCGCCCGGCGGCTCAGGCAATGACCGCGGAGTCCACCAGATACTGCTGGCGCTCACGGCTGGGCGGGTAGCCGAACAGACCGCGATAGGATTTGGAAAAGTGCGAGGAGGACAAAAAGCCACAGGCCACGGTAACTTCCATCACGCTCATATTGGTTTGCAGCAACAGTTCTCGCGCCCGGCGCAGGCGCAAATCCAGGTAATACTGGGCTGGCGTGGTATTGAGATAACGCTTGAATAGCCGCTCCAGGTGGCGCAAGGACACGCCCAGTTCATCGGCCAGGTTTTCCAGCGAGCGCGGGTTTTCGATATTGCTTTCCATCGACAGCGCGGCATCCACCAGCGTTTCATGGCCGGTGCCGATGCGCGCCAGCAGCGGAATATGCTGGCGGTCGCCATTGTCGCGCAGCCGGTCGACGATGAACTGCTCGGACACATCCGCCGCCAGGCTCTTGCCGCCCTTGTGGCGGATCAGGTGACACATGAAATCCAGCGGCGCAGTGCCGCCACTACAGGTAAAGCGGTCGCGGTCCAGCACGAACAGATCGGAAGTGAACTTGGTCTTGGGGAATTCCTCGCTGATGGACAGCAGGTTTTCCCAGTGGATGGCACAGCGGTAGCCATTGAGCACCCCGGCCTTGGCCAGGGCGAAGGTGCCGGTACAGATGGCCCCCAGCGGCACACCCTGTGCCGCGAAACGGCGGATGACGGAAACAACCTTGTCGTCCACCGCTTCGCGCACCTGCCAGCCGCCACAGACAATCAGCATGTCGTACTGCTGCGGGGCTTCGGGGGCGGTGATGGGGGAGAGTTCCAGACCATTGCTGGCGGCTACCGGCTGACCATCGGCCGATAGCAGGCTCCAGCGATACAACTTCTTGCGTGACAGATAATTGGCCATGCGCAGCGGCTCCACAGCATTGGAGAAGGCGATCATGGAAAACCTGTCAAGCAAGAGGAAACCAATATGCGACAACGATGCGATTTGTTGCGGACCCATGGTGACCTCGGCATGTGATGTGTGATGAATGGTTTTTGTGTTGTCATTCCCAGGCCGGACAGGGTCTGCCCGCCGGCCTGTTTGCTGCCACAGGGTCTAGCTGCCCTGCTCGGCAGCGCGCGTGGTGGGCGTGTGGCCGAAACTCTCGGTAATGCGGTCCAGAATGATGGCCAGCAGCACCACCGCCAGCCCGCTTTCAAAACCCAGGCCCACGTCCAGCCGCTGAATACTGGCCAGCACATCGTTACCCAGGCCACCCGCCCCCACCATGGAGGCAATGATCACCATCGACAGCGCCATCATGATGGTCTGGTTGACCCCAGCCATGATGGAAGGCAGGGCAATGGGCAGTTGCACCTTGAACAACAGCTGCCAGGAAGTACAGCCAAAGGCATGGCCGGCTTCCACCTGCTCCTTGTTCACCATCCGGATACCCAGGCTGGTCAGGCGCACGGCGGGCGGCACGGCAAACACCACCGTGGCCAGAATGCCGGGCACGCGTCCCAGGCCAAAGAACATGGCGGCCGGAATCAGGTAAACAAAGGCCGGCATGGTCTGCATGAAGTCCAGCACCGGGCGCACCAGCATGCCCACCAGCTTGTTGCGTGCACACCAGATGCCCACCGGCACCCCCAGCATCAGGCTGACACAGGTGGCGGACAGCGTCAGTGCCAGCGTGGCGATGGTCTGGCCCCAGAAGCCGGTGGCCCAGATCAGCCCCAGCGCGGCACAGACGAACAGGGCGAACTTCCAGCCCAGCCGCCAGAACCCGACCCCGGCAAAAATCGCCCCCATCGCCACCGGCGGAATGCCCAGCAACAGGAATTCCACCATGGTGGCAAACCAGTCGATGGTGTTGCCGATGGCGTCGAAGGCACCGGCGTTGTGATCCAGCATGAAATGAATGATCTGGTTGACCCAGTCGCCAATCGGCAACATGTCTTGTGTACTGATCTCAGCCATGGCGGCTTGCTCCTCTGGTGCTGCGGACTCGCGGCCCCGGCGCTTGGCACCGTGCCGACGGGCTCTGCCTGTTGTCGGGGGTTCAGTGCGTGGCGGTGCTTTGCAGGCGGTGCTGGGAAATCTTGCTCAGCACGCTGCTGGGCGTGATCAGCCCCAGGCACTGGCCCTGATCGTCGCGTACCTGCAAGGGTTCACTCTGCCCCAGCAACTGCTGCAGTACATCGGGCAGGCTGCAGGACGGCGGCACATGCAGACCGGGCCGGCCGGAGTGCGGCGGATTGGCTACTTCGATCAGGTCCTTGGCTTGCAGATAGCGCGAGGTGTCCACGCTCTTGAAGAAGTTGCGCACATAGTCGTCCGCCGGGTTTTCGATGATTTGCTGCGGCGTGCCCACCTGCACCAGCCGTCCGCCTTCCATGATGGCGATGCGGGTGCCGATGCGCAGGGCTTCTTCCAGATCGTGCGAAACAAAGAAGATGGTGCGGCGCTGCTCGCGCTGCAGGTCGAGCAGGATGTCCTGCATTTCCGAGCGCTTGAGCGGGTCCAGCGCCGAGAAAGCCTCATCCATCAGCATCAGCGACGGATTGACCGCCAGTGCCCGCACCAGGCCGACGCGCTGCTGCATGCCGCCGGACAACTCGTGCGGATACTTGTGGGCAAACGGTGCCAGGCCCACTTGCTCCAGCACCTCCATGCCACGCGCTTCGCGGGTTTTGCGGTCTACGCCGGAAATCTCCAGGCCGAAAGCCGCGTTATCCAGTACCGAGCGGTGCGGCATCAGGGCAAAGCTCTGAAACACCATGCTCATGTCGCGCCGGCGCAGCTCCACCATCTGCTTGGGCGTGAGCTTGGTGATGTCCTGCCCGTCCAGAATGATCTGGCCGTCGGTCGGGTCCATCAGGCGGTTGATCAGACGGATCAAGGTAGATTTGCCGGAGCCGGACAGGCCCATCAGCACGAATATCTCGCCCTCTTCCACTGCAAACGACACGTCGTTGACCCCCACGACGCTGCCGGTTTTCTTGAAAATCTCATCCTTGTGCTCGCCGGACTTCAGCATGCGCATGACGTCCGCGGACTTCCCTCCGAATACCTTGTAGAGGTTCTTCACCACTATCTTGGCCGACTGCATTGTCTCTTCTCCTTCGTAGCGATCGCACGCTGGCCCTGCCCTGCCGCCTGCTCCATTCACCGCTGTCCGGGGTAGTGGAATCTTGTGCGACAGGAAGTCATCCATCGTGTCCGGCACGGCAGCGCTGCTGCCGGCCAGTACTGTGGTCTACCCGGATGCGTCGTGCCTTGCTCCGGGCCATCTCATACATGCGTGCCAGGCTGGCCTGGCAGACCGGTGTGCGCTGCAGCGCCCTTATTGCACGCTGCGTCCGGCGCCCCCGGCCTGTCGTCTATTCCCCATGGCCGTCACCCGTGCGGCAGGCGCTGCCGAGAGCGGGCGAAACGCGGCGAGCAGATGCCTGGCACCAGCCAGCAAGGCATCACTGCCGCAGCAGACGATTTCGAAGAATATTTAATGTAAATCAAGGCTCACCTTAGGGAGTTAGTGCTATTCAAAATAACCGCATTCCGACATCAAGCTGTCTTGAAACGACATGAGGTCGAAAAATGACAATTCTTTATCCCCGCTAGCAAAATCAGGCCCTTAGCCGCCCCCGGATGAGCATCAAGCACTACGGATAGCTGTCGTAAAAAAACAGCAACATTGCTTTTCCCGCCACCCATCAGCCAGTGATTTTCACTGCCGCAATGCAGCAAACACCCCGAATTGGCGAACTGACCCGCTAAAAGGTGATTAGCGCTGCTGACAAAACCGCGCAAAGCACCCAGGCCAAGACGCGCCGACGCAGACAGTGCAAGTGCTGCGGCAAGCAGGCACAAGGCAGCAGCAGCATGCTGCCAATGGGTCATAGCAAGAAAAATGCCTGCTATCGGAATGACAGACAGGCATCAAGGGAGCCACACGGCGAACCTGCCGGGGGAGCAGGCCCAGGGGAAATTCAGCGATCCACCACCAGATCGGTCAGCGGCTTGCTGCAGCAAGGCAGGAAAAAGCCCTGATCGACCTCGCGCTGGCGAATGCCGCCTTCGTGCTGCATGTCCACCTTGCCTTCCAGCAGTCTGGTCTTGCAGGTGCCACACACGCCACGGGTGCAGGACGCCGGCAGGCGCATGCCCTTGGCCAGCGCGGCGGCCAGCACGGTCTGTCCTGGTGCCACCGACAAATCGTCACCCATCTTGGCAAAGTGCACATTGAAGCCGCCGCCTTCGCAACTGGCTGATATTTCGTCTACCACGGTGTCCGGCGGCGCGGCACTCAGCTCGGCAAAATTGAAGCTTTCCTCGTGGTAGTGCTGCATGTCGAAGCCGCAGTCCTGCAGCATCTGCCGCACCGACGCCATATACGGTGCAGGGCCGCAGCAGAATACCTGCCGCGCCATCAGGTCAGGCACCATGTGCAGCAGCCGTGCGGCATCCAGCCGGCCGGTAAAGCCCGGCCATTCCGGCTCGCCCTGGCGGTTTTCACAGACAATCGCCTGGCTGAAGGTGGGGTGGCTGCTCGCAAGCTGGGCCAGCTCCTTGCGGAAGATGATGTCGCGTGGCGAGCGGGCACTGTGCACGAACACGATATCCGCGCCGCTGGCCAGATCGGTCAGGGTACGGGTCATGGCCATCAGCGGGGTAATGCCGCTGCCGGCCGACAGAAACAGATAGGGTGAACTGGCATGGCGCACATAGCTGAACTCGCCAGACGGCCCCAGCACATTCAGCTGCATGCCCGGCCGCAGGTTGTCATGCAGCCAGCCAGACACCACGCCGCCGGGAATGCGCTTGACGGTGATGCTGACCCGGTCCGGCCGGGTGGGCGCGGAAGACAGGGTATAGCAGCGGTTGATGTTTTCGCCGTCGATCTCCAGCTCCAGCGTGATGAACTGACCGGGCTGGTAATGAAAGCGGCGCGGCGGATCGGCACGGAACACGAAGGTTTTGACATCGTGGGTTTCTTCCCGCACCTGCACGCACTGCAGCGTGCTGTCTTCGTCGGGATTCCACAGCGGCAGATCGGCCGGCTGCGGATGGTAGTCCGGGCTGCTGGGTATGCTTGCGCTGGTCATGGCGATTCCTTTGCAGACTGGCTGATCGCCCGTTGGCGGGCTGTTGCTATGGTGAATACGGCAGGCCAGGCAGGCCTGCCGCGCTACTGCCTCAATCAGGGTTCATCGCCTGCTGCGCCCGCAATCTGCAGCAGCAGAGCGCAGGGTGTGGGCTTAAGCTTGCTCCAGCCCGGCTTCCAGGCGGCCGACATACCAGCTAGTGAATTTCTCCACCAGCTCTTCGGTATAGGGCGAATACGGGCCGGGACGGTAGGCACTGCTATTGACGCCCACTTGCGATTCTTCCACCAGATGGCGGTCTTGGCCGTTGGTGGCGTTCCACACGCGGGTCAGGTTGGCCACGTCGTAGTCCACCCCTTCCACCGCATCCTTGTGCACCAGCCACTTGGTACGTACCAGGGTGGTGTCCGGGCTCAGCGGCAGCACGGTGAAGGTGACGATGTGGTCGGCCATGAAATGGTGCCAGGAGTTGGGTTGGGTCCAGAACGACAGGCCACCGGCATCGGCATCCTGGATATCCCCCAGCAGCTTTTTACAGGCGGAGCCGGTGTCCATGGTCTGCGACTGACCTTTACGGTCCAGCGGCATGCGCATGGTACGGAAGCCGGACACATCGGACAGCTTTTCGATTTCCGCCGACGGCAGGCCACAGGACTCCCAGCGGGCGTGGCTGTCCTGGACGATGTTTTCGTAATTGGCCAGGCCCGCTGCCAGCTCGGCCTTGGGTGCAAAGCCGTAGCTGTAGGCATATAGCGAGATGGTCAGCTCGGGATGATTGCCAGTGCAGTGGTAGCACTCGCGGTTGTTCTCCATCGTCAGCTTCCAGTTGCCGGCCTCGATGATGTCAATCTGCGCGGCAACCTTGGTGTTTTCGATCTGGTGCGGGGCGATATAAGGGCCCATCTGCTCCAGCATCTGGTCGATGTCGGCCGGCGGCTCGTCGGCCAGACAGACAAACAGCAGGCCTTGCAGATTTTTCAGATGCACCGGCTTCAGGCTGTGGTGCGTCAGGTCGAAACCTTCCGGCATGTGGTCGGCAAAAATCAGCTTGCCGGCCAGGTTGTAAGTCCACTGGTGATAGGGGCAGACCAGATTGCCCACCGAGCCTTTTTCATCGGCACACAGACGTGAACCGCGATGGCGGCAGACATTGTGGAAAGCCTTGATCTGCATGTCGTCGTCACGCAGGATCAGGATGGGTTCCTTGCCGATTTCCACGGTGACATAGTCGCCCGGCTCGGGGATTTCCGCCGCCACCGCCACATAAATCCAGTGACGCTGGAAGATGTATTTGAGGTCGGCCTCGAACACTTCCTGCGAATTGTAAAACGGCGCTTCCAGGCTGTGGCCCGGCTGGCGGCGGGCGACCAGCTCGCGCAGTTTGTGCACCGGCTGGAAGGTAATGGCGCTCTGTTGCATTTCACTCATCTCCAAACAAGTCTTGGTTTGCATCCTGCGAGCCGGTGGGTGGGGTGCTGGTCGGATGCTGCGTGGTTGTTGTCAGAAATCGACGAGCTGATGTTGCCTGAGGTAATCCAGCACAACTTGCGCTTTCTCGACAGAATCACCCTGTTTTACGACTATCCCGGCAGACTTGCCCTCGCCCCCGGCAATGGCCCCCTGCATGCGGGCATGGCCACTGAGCTTGCTGGCGGCCACCAGCGCCCGCGCGCGGCGGGCCGGCTCCAGCACCACCGGGGCCAAAGCCGCGCCCGTGGCGGCTTTGCGGCGAATCTTGCCCTGCTGCAGCCGGGCATAACTCCAGCCCGGCGCAGTGGCGGCGCGCGGGTTGACGCTGGCTACCAAAGGCAGGCTGGCCTGCAAGGTGCGCCGCACCCCCTTGGGCAGGGCCTGCACGGCCTGCCATTGCTGGTCGGATTTCGACAAGGCCAGTACATCCGGCAGCAAGGCCCGGCCCAGTTGCTCGGCCAACTGATAGGGCAGCAGGCCGGAGCCATCGCCACCGCCAGCACGGGCACCACACAGCACGATGGCGTAATCCTGCAAGGCCTCGGCCAAGGCGGTCAGTACCTCGCGGCCCGCCGCCAGTGCCAGGGTGTGGATATGCGTGGCACCCCGCGCCAGATAGTCGGCCAGCGCGGCATCGTCGGCAGCGCCGGCGTACCAGACATCAACTTGATCAGAAATGCGCTGCGCCAGCGCCAGTGCAGCCAGATCCGCCTCGCCGGCACAGGGGCGGCCGCTGACCGGGTGTACTGCGGGGGCAACCAGGACGGCTATTTTCATTGCTGTTTCTCCTTAAAGCCGAAATCTGCTGCGCTTCAGTGATACTGCGTTAAAAACGCCTGCGGAATGCTCATTTACGCTCATGTAAACTCCGCTTCCTCATGCGTTTTCGCCTTGTCTCACTCTAGCTCGCTAGATTTGCCTCAGACTAAATTACGCTCGCGCCGTACCAGCGCTTCGAATGCCGTGATGAAGGACTGGCAGTCGTCGATGATGCTGAGGTCGGCACGCTTGATCATGGGCGCGGCGGCATCCAGGTTCACCGCGATCACATGGCGGCAGGACTTGATGCCCTGCAGATGCTGCACCGCGCCGGAAATGCCCAGTGCGATATAGGCGCTGGCCTGCACCGTCTTGCCGGTCGCCCCCACCTGCTTGTCGCGACTGAAGCGGCCATCGTCCACCGCCACCCGCGAGGCAGCCACTGCCGCCCCCATGGCTTCGGCCAGCGCCAGGAAAGCCGGCACATCGCGCACACCATTGCCGGCGGAGATAATCAGGTCGGCTTCTTCCAGCGCCAGCGCAGAGGCCGGGCTGGCAGCGCTGCCCAGGTCCTGCACCAGCTCGCTGACGGCAGGCAAGGCAGCGGTTTCCAACCGCTCGCCCTTGCCGACAAACGGCAGTTTAGCCTCGGCCACACCACGCGCCAGCAGCAATACTTGGCCGCGTTCACGCAGGCTGAAGCCGGCACCGGGCTGGCGGCGGCGCACGCCATCGGCGGCGATTTCCACCACATCAGTCACCACCGATAGCCGCGCCCGGCAGGCAAAACGGCGGCCCAGATCGGCATCTTCACCACGGTCGGCAAACAGCACGGTGTGCGGGGCTTCTTGCTGCATGAGCCGCTGCAACTGCGCCAGTTTCTGTTCCGGCGCATAGCCGGGGTCGGCCACGGTCAGTGCCCGGTCCAGCGCCAGTTCAGCCAGCGTGTCGGTGCTCGCGTCTTCCATGCCGTACAGCAAGGCCAGCACTTCGCCGTCCTTGCCCGCCAGGATGGCTGCGGCGGCAATCGCCTCGCGGGCGGCATCGTCCAGTTGGCCGCGTTCGGCATGCGCCACCACCAGCAGGCGCTGGCTGAATGGCCCGCCGCTACGCAATGGTTTGTGGGCCGGACCATGGGCCAGCAGCGCGGCATCGCGGCTGCCGCTGTCGTCGCCCAGCACTATGCGCTTGAGGCCGCTGGGCCCCAGCACCCACGGGCGGCGCGGGTCCACGCGCGGGATGGCCTGGGTAGAAAAATCCATCACATTCTCCTTGTAAGGATGGTCGAACCGGGCGGTGCAGCAGCACCCTGCCCCGGCTCGCCTCAGGCCAGGCGCTCGGCCACCAGCTCGGCCAGTTCAATCACCTCCGCCCGCTCGCCTACCACGCCTTCCAGCATGGCCGTGCAATTGGGACAGGCCACCGCCACCCGGCCGCTGCCGGTTTCGAGGATGTCGTCCATGCGCATGTCGGGAATACGGCGCTGGCCGGGGATGTCAGTAAAGGCCGCACCACCGCCCCAGCCGCAGCAGCGGGCATCGCGGCCGGAACGTGGCATTTCCACCACCTTGATGCCGATGCCCTTCAGCACATTGCGCGGTGCGTTGTAGCCGTCGTTGTAACGGCCCAGATAGCAGGGGTCGTGGAAGGTAAGCGCAGGCAGCGGCGTGGCATCGGCCTTCAGCGGAATGGCGCGGCGCGCCAGCAAGTGCTCCAGCAGCTTGCTGTGGTGCCATACCTCAAACTGGCCACCCAGCGCCGGATATTCATTGGCCAGACAATGGAACACGTGCGGGTCCGGGGTGACGATGTGCTCAAAGCGGTATTGCCGCAGCGTGGCGATATTGGCCTGCGCCAGGCGCTGGAAGCCGGCTTCGTCACCCAGACGCCGTGCCACGTCGCCGCAGTCGCGCTCGGCCTCGCCCAGCACCGCCACTTTCACCCCGGCCGCCTTCAGCACTTGCACCAAGGCGCGCAGCGCACGCTGGTAGCGCATGTCGAAGGCCCCCTCACCGGCCAAGAGCAGCCAGTCGGTGTGTTCGCCGGGCTGCAATACCGGCAGGTCGAGGTCAATCGCCCAGTGGTAACGCACCGCCAGCGGGTAGCCGCCCACGGTGTCGGTATTGCGCAGATTGGCCAGCGCCTCGCTGCCCTTGCCCGGCACTTCGCCACGGCTGAGGGTGAGGTGGCGACGCAGATTGACCACGGTATCCACGTGCTCGATCAGCATCGGGCAGTTTTCCACGCAGGCGCGGCAGGTGGTGCAGGACCACAGCGTCTCCGCCGCCAGCACGCTGCCGACGATGTCCTCACCCGGCTTCACCAGCACCGCCGCTTCGCGCCCCGGATGGGGGTTGCCGGCATAGGCCAGATCGCCGCCCCGGCTTTGCGCGGCCACCATGTCCTGGATCAGCTTTTTCGGGTTGAGCGGCTGGCCGGCGGCATAGGCCGGACAGGCAGCCTCGCACTTGCCGCACTGCACACAGGCGTCGAAGGACAGCAGGCGGTTCCAGGCGAAGTCCTCCACCTTGGCCACGCCCAGCTCACCAGCGGCGAGATTGAGCGGTTTGAGGTCGGAAGATTTACCGGCAAAGCGTTCGACACGGGGGTGAAAGGCCAGATGTAGCAAACCGGCCACCGCATGTTTCATCGGCCAACCCAGGCCGATGCCCAGCGCCAGCTCGGCCCCGCCCAAGGCCAGCATCAGCAGGGCCACCACCGCAATCAGCTGCCCGGCCATACCCAGCTGCGGACCGGCAAACAGCAGGCCGGCAGCCAGTAGGCTACCCAGGGCAAACAGGCGCAGACGGGCGGGCAACACTTGCCAGCGGCCTTGCGACAGCCGTGGCGGCGCTTGCAAACGGCGAGCCTGCATCATGCGTGCGCCCAGCAGCATCACCGCCGCCATCAGCACCAGCAGCACATCCAGCCAGCCCTGATACAGCATCAGGCCGTAGTTGAGTGCCGATAGCAGCAGGATGGCCACCCCGCCACCGGCAGCGGCGACGTGGGCGCGCGCCACGGCGGGCTCACGCGCCACCACATGGTGGATATCGACAAAATAGCGCTTGGGCATGGCCAGGAGGCCAAGCCAGGACACGCTGGCGCTGCGCCCCTGCTGCCACAGGCTGGCGCGTCTGGCCAGGCCCCCCAGCAGCAGGAGTGCACCCAGCCAGAACAGTCCGGTCAGGGCATGGGCAAGGGAGAAGCTCATGTCAGAAATCCTTCACCAGACGCAGGGCGTCGTAGATGGCACCGTGGATGTTGTGCATGGAAATGCAGTCGCCCACCCGGAACAACAGGAACTCGCCCGCCGCCAGCGGCTCTGCCAGACAGGGCTGCGGCTGCGAGGCAAACAGGGTGTGGATATCGGTCTGGCCCTGGTTCTTCGACTGCTCTTTCATGTCCCAGTACAGGCTGTCATTGGGCAGGATGCCGTTTTCGATCACCACCTGATCCACCGCCCGTTCTTCCAGCGCCTCGGTGTATTCATTGCGCAGCACGGCGATTTTCTTGTCGCCCTCGGCATATACCTTGTCCAGCCAGAAATTGGGGGTGGGGATGATGCCCTGCGCGTACAGACGGCGGTAGAAAATCGGGAAAGTCGTCCCGCCAGTGTCGTCGCCCACTTTCACGTCCGGGGTGACGATTTCCACCGTGCTGCCACGGCTGGACAGGAAGTCGGCCACGCCAAAACCAGCCTGGGTGCTGACCGCGTCATACACCAGCACGTTCTTGCCCGGCTCCACCTTGCCGGACAGGATGTCCCAGCTGCTGACCGCCACGCCTTCGTCCACGCCCCACTCCGGCACCTGGCTGGTATAGGGAATACCGCCGGTGGCCAGTACCACGATGTCGGGTTTCTCCGCCAGGATCATCGCCTGATCGGCGGCCACACCCAAACGGCGGTCCACGCCCAGACGCTGGGTTTCCATGTCCAGCCAGCGCACGATGCCGGCCATCTGTTCGCGCTGCGGTGCCTTGGCGGCCAGCACGATCTGTCCGCCTACTTGCGGTTGCTTCTCGAACAGCACCACCTCGTGACCACGCTCGCGCGCCACGCGGGCGGCTTCCAGCCCGGCCGGTCCAGCACCGACCACCACCACCTTGCGCAGCTTGTCCGCCTTGGTGATGTCGTGCGGCATGGTGGCTTCGCGGCTGGTGGCGGCATTCTGGATGCACAGCACGTCCTGGCCGTGATACTGGCGGTCGATGCAGTAGTTGGCCCCCACGCACTGGCGGATCTGGTCTTCCTTGCCATCGCGGATCTTGATCACCAGATGCGGGTCAGCCATATGGGCGCGGGTCATGCCCACCATGTCCACCATGCCGCTGGCCAGAATGCGCTCGGCCTGTACCGGGTCGCGAATGCTTTGCGCGTGCATCACCGGCACCTTGGATACCGACTTGATGCCGGCAGCCAGATGCACGAAGGGCTCCGGCGGCAAGGCCATCGGCGGCATGCAGTTGGCCAGGGTGTTGTGGGTATCGGCACCGGAACCCACCACCGACAGGTAGTCGATCAGCCCGGTTTCCGACATCGCCGCCGCAATGTCTTTCAACATGTCGTGGCTGAGGCCGTCTTCGTGGAATTCGTCACCGCACATGCGCAAGCCAACACAGAAATCCGGCCCTACTTCGGCGCGCACGGCATTCAGCACTTCCACGCCAAAGCGCAGGCGGTTTTCAAAGCTGCCGCCCCATTCGTCGGTACGGAAGTTGGTGCGCGGGCTCCAGAACTGGTCGATCAGATGCTGGTGGGCGGCGGAGATTTCGATGCCATCCATGCCGGCCGCCTTCACCCGGCGCGCAGCCTGGGCGAAATCGGCGATGATGCGGCGGATTTCATGTGTCTCGATGGTCTTGGCATTACCGCGATGCACCGGTTCGCGAATGCCGGACGGGCTGACCAGATGCGGCCAGTGTTCGCCGTAATAGCTGGAACGGCGGCCCATGTGGGTGGCCTGGATCATGATCTTGGCACCGTGGCGGTGCATGGCCTCGCTCAGCCGCGCCAACGGGTCGATGACGGCATCGGTGGCCAGGTTCACCGATTTCCACCAGCTTTGCGGGCTGTCGATGGACACCGGGCTGGAGCCGCCACAAATGGCGAGCCCCAGGCCGCCCTTGGCCTTTTCTTCGTAATAGCGGATATAGCGGTCGCCGGGCAGACCGCCCGGCTCGGCATACACCTCGGCATGCGCGGTGCTCACCACGCGGTTGCGCAGCGTCAGTTTATTCAGGGTAATGGGCGCAAACAGGTGCGGATAGCGCATGGGGCGACTCCCGGCTTACAAGGGGTGAACGGTAAAGATGCAGTAATCGGCACCCAGGCCGGCACACTGGCTTTCGCGGCTGACCGTGCGGTAGTCATGGCCCAGGTTTTCGCCCACCCAGTCCATGGCACCGGCAAACCAGCCGGCAAACAGGTAGCAGGCCATGTGTTCGCTCTGCGGCGCACCGGCCACGCCCTGCGCCAGCACGAAACAGGAGTGGTCCAGGCGAATGCTGGCATTGCCGGTGGCGGCATCCGCTTCGATAAAGCTGAACAAGCCCCAGCCGCGCTGCGACAGGCGCGACAGGTAGTGTTCGAACACCGCCATGCCGGTCAGGCCATGGGTTTGCGCCTCGCTGCCACACCAGAAATGGGCAGAACGGTAGCCGGCTTCATACAGCGAATCGGCATAGACCCGGCGGCCCAGCGCGGCCTCGATGGCCAGGTGGTTGTTGATGAAGAAATGACGCGGCACATACAGCATGGGCAGGCCATTGGTGCTCCACACGCCGGAATCCGGATCGACATCGATGGGAAGTTGAGGTTGCATGCCACTCTCCTGAGCAAGATGGGCGACTTTGTCCGCCATTGCCCAGCATGGTGCAGCAGGCCCAGCACCGGCGGTGCAGCGGGCACGACAGGTATTTGCCCCATACCGACCAGCCGGTCGCTCCCGGACAAGCCACGACCGTAGCCACCGCCTGCAAGTGCCAGGCCAGCCCTGCCAAATGGCTGGTGCCGCCATCCTGAGCGGTCTGGCGACTGCACTGAGCCGGCGTCAGCGCCGCACGCCCACTGAACTGGCGCGCTGGCAGCGCCGGCCCAAGCCCTGCAAATTCGGCCAGTCCAAGCTGGTTATCAATCCGTGCATATTCAACGGTCATGAACCAGCCCGGCCTGGCCGGCTCTTTGCCCACCCCTACTACCTGGTCCAGCCCATGCATACCATTACCGACGACGGCACCCGCTTGTTCATCAGCAGGATAGGCGACCGTGACGGCCCGCCGCTCATCCTGTCGCACGGCACCTTTTCCAATCAGCGCAGCTGCACCCCGCTGGCCCGTCATCTGGCGGCACGTGGCTGGCAGTGCTGGCTGTTTGACTGGCGCGGCCACGGCAGCAGTGCCATGCCACGTCACCCCTACAATTTTGAAACGATTGCCGGGCAAGACGTTGTCGCCATCCTGCGGGCAGTAGAGGAAGAATGCGGCGCGCAACGGCCATTCTGGCTGGGGCATTCCGGCGGCGGGCTGATTGCCAGCCTATGGCTGGCGCGTCAGGGAGCAGACTGCAAGCGGCTGGCAGGGCTGCTCTTGCTGGCGACACAGGCCAGCAGCACGAAGCGGCCATGGTGGCCGCAATGGCAGATACGGCTGATGTCCATGCTGCTGCCCTTGCGGCAACAGATATCACCGCGCTGGGCCACAGTGGCCAGCGAGGCAGAAAGCAGCCTGTTGCTGCGGCAGTGGTGCCGCTGGAATCTGCGGGGTGAAATACGCAGTGCTGATGGCTTCGACTATCTGGCCGCACAGGGACAACAAAGCCTGCCGGTGCTGGCGCTGGCTGGGGGTGAGGATCGCTTCATTTCGCCTGCTGACGGGTGCCGGCAGTTGCTGGAAAGCTTTGCCAGCCAGGATCAGCGCTTTGTGCTGTGCGACCTCGCGCACGGCTTTCTGGAAGACTACAGCCACGACCGGCTGTTGCTCTCCAAGAATGCCAAAACCGAAATCTGGCCCTTGCTGGCCAACTGGCTGGAACAGCGCGCTGCGCTGTCCCGTGCGCCAGATCAATTCACACCACATGGCCATGGCGGTGAACATTTCACCCAGCCCGGCAGCCAGTTGCTCACCAATTTCGACAGCGGCTAGCCGGCAGCGCCGGCTGTCCGCCATCAACGCAGTATCAATGCGTCCACTCGTTTACCTTGGCCGGATTGGCCTTGACCCAGCCATCGGCGGCGGCTGCCGGCTTGGCACCGTTTTCCACATCCAGCATCACCTTGCCGATCTCCTCCGGCTTCCAGCGGAATTTCTTCAGGAAGGCCACCACTTCCGGGGCCTTGGTGCCCAGGCCGGGGTGGATCACGCTGTCGACATGCTCGGCGTCGCCATAGACTTTCTGCGGGTCATCCAGGAAGCGCAGCTTCCATTTGGCAAACATCCAGTGCGGAATCCAGCCGGTGACGGCAATGGATTTCTTGCTATTGATGGAGCGGGCCAGTTCGGCGGCCATGCCGGTACCGGAGCTGGGTAGCAGGGTGTAGTCCAGCTGGTATTTCTTGATGGCTTCTTCGGTTTTCTTCATCACGCCGGCACCGGCATCGATGCCGACAATACGGCCCTGAAATGCCGCCTTGTTGGCGTTGAGGTCGGCAATGGAATGGGCGGCCACATAATCCGGCACGATCAGGCCGATCTTGGCCCCCGGATAGTTGACGGCCACATCCACCACCTTGTCCTTGAACTGGGTGTAATAGGCCTCGTGCGTGGTAGGTAGCCAGGCGGACAGGGTGGCGTCCAGATCACCCCGTGCCACGCCCTGCCACATGATGCCGGCGGCCACCGGCACGATTTCCACCGGGTAACCCAGCTTGTTGCGGATGATGTTGGCGGCCACATTGGTGGTGGCCACGCTATCGGACCAGCCTTCTACATAACCGATCTTGATGGTGGGCTTGTCAGCCGCCTGACTACAGACGGGCAATACCAGGCTGGTCAGCAGCAGGGCAAGAAAATGGCGTTTCAGCATTGCGTTCTCCACAGATAGAAAGGATGAATCAAGGATGAACTGCACAGGACTGCCGCATGGCGGGCTCCTGTTGTTGCGACTGCATGCCCGGTATGTTTGCGACCAGGGTTCTTGTGATGGCGTGCTGATGCGGTGCGGCAAGGGGAAGCCGGCGGACGAAAAAAAGCGGGGCCTTGCGACCCCGCTCAAGCTCTAACGCCCCCAGACATCCGCAAATACCCGCAGCCAGTTTTCACCCAGCACCTTGCGGATCTTGCCTTCGGTCCAGCCGGCCTTTTCCATGGCGGCGGTCAGATTGGGCGTTTCGCCTATGGTGCGGATGCCTTCCGGATTAAGAATGGTGCCAAAGTTGGTCAGGCGGCGATGACGGCCCTTGTCGTGGGTGATCCAGTCGAAGAAGCCCTTGTCGTAGCCCTGGGTGAAGTCGGTGCCGTAGCCCACGCAGTCTTCACCCACCAGATTGATGATGTAATCCATGGCTTCGACATAGTCGTCCACCGTGGCCTCGATGCCGCGCTTGAGGAAGGGCGGGAACATGGTGACGCCGATGAAGCCGCCGTGATCGGCAATGAAGCGCAGTTCTTCATCGCTCTTGTTGCGCGGGTGCTCTTTCAGGCCGGACGGCAGGCAGTGCGAGTAGCACACCGGTTTTTTCGATTCCAGAATGGCCTCGCGCGAGGTGTTGCCGCCGACATGCGACAGGTCGACCATGATGCCCACCCGGTTCATCTCGGCAATCACTTCGCGGCCAAAGCCGGACAGCCCGCCATCGCGCTCGTAGCAGCCGGTGCCCACCAGGTTTTGCGTGTTGTAGCACAGCTGCACCACGCGCACGCCCATGTCGGCAAAGGCTTCGATATAACCCAGATTGTCTTCAAAGGCGTGGGCGTTCTGGAAGCCCAGGATGATGCCGGTCTTGCCCTCGGCCTTGGCACGGCGCACGTCGTCGGTGGTTCGTACCAGAGTGAGGATGTCGCTGTAATCGCGAATCTGCTTTTTCATCTCGGCGATATTGCCCACCGTGTCCTGGAAACCTTCCCAGACCGACACGGTACAGTTGGCCGCCGACAGGCCGCCACGGCGCATGTCGTCGAATACCTCGCGGCTCCATTTGGCAATGATCAGCCCGTCAATCACCAGCGCGTCCTGATGTAGCGTTGTCATACACATACTCCCCAACAGCAATGGTTGAACCAGTTGCGGTGCCGGACCACCCGGCGCGCCGCCAGTAAAGGGTGACCAGCAGCCGTCAGCAAGGACGACCGCTGGCCTGGGCTCAGGCCAGAATCAGGCTGGGCCGGGGCGTGGCCAACTGGGCAAACAGCGGATGCTCGCCACGGGCTTCCAGCTGGCACACGGCAAAGCCGTAGGGCTGGGCGGCACGGCGCAGCAGCCGCCACACGTAGTCGGCAAAGCTGCGGCGGAACAGCACAAACACGCCGTCGTCATCCAGCCGCAGTATCTGCACGGTGGCCTTGCCCAGCACGGTGCTGACCATATGCCCCAGCGGGATGGATTCGAAGTCATACACCCCCAGGTGGCGCAGCACGGTGATGTGCTCGCCCCCCCCCAGCCAGGCCAGGGTCAGGCCGCCGCTGGAGTCCACCGTCTGGGCAAACAGCTGTTGCGCGGCAAAGCCGGCATCCAGCTGCGCAGTCCAGTCGGCCAGGCGCTGACGGTGGCTGACCAGCAGCCATTCGTCCGGCGAGGTCCACAGCAGCACGCCTTGCGGGCCCTGGCTGATGGCACCGGCCCGCAAGGGCAGCGCCAGGCCGGTGACTTGCTGCACCAGTTGGGCAAAGCCGGCCTCGGCGGTATCGCCACGCAGCACGGCATAGCCCAGGTGCGGCAGTTCGTTACACCAGATGCGGCCATCGGCACGGCGCGGTTGCGCCTCGGCAGCCAGCTTGAAGTGTTGGAGCGGCGACTCCATGAATGGTTGGAAACCTTGCTCAGGCATGTTGACGCACCCCTTCCTTGTCCACGAACACCGACGACACCACCTGCGCCGGCACACTCTTGCCATGCGCCCAGACGAACACGGTGTCGCCCTCGCGCTTGCTGCCATCCTTCAGTACGGCCATGGCAATGGAGCGGCCGAGGAAGGCACTGTGATAACTGGAAGTGACATGGCCCTGCATGGCTGCCGGCACCGTGTCATCGGTATTGCTGAGAATCTGTGCGCCTTCGGCCAGCACCACTTGCGGGTCCAGCGGCAGCAGGCCCACCAGCTGCTTGCGGCCATCACCGGCGGTGTGCGAGCGCAGCAGCGAACGCTTGCCGAGGAAGCTGAACGGCTTTTTCATGCCCACCGCCCAGCTCATGGCCAGATCGTTCGGGCTCATCGAACCGTCGGTGTCCTGACCGACGATGATGAAGCCCTTCTCCGCCCGCAGTACGTGCATGGTTTCGGTGCCGTAGGGGGTGATGTCGAACTCGGCACCCGCCTTCATCACCTCTTCCCACATGTAGCGGCCATAGTTGGCATCGACGTTGATTTCATAAGCCAGCTCACCGGAGAAGCTGATGCGGAACACCCGTGCCGGCAGGCCGGCCACGGTGCCAGTGCGGCCATCCATGAACTTGAAAGCGTCCTTGGCGAAGTCGATGTCGCTACACAGCTTTTGCAGCACCTGGCGGCTGTTCGGCCCCACCACGGCCACGGTGGCCCAGTGGTCGGTGGTGGTGGTGAAGCGCACTTTCAGCTCCGGCCATTCGGTCTGGTGCCAGCGCTCCAGCCAGCTGTAGACACGTGCCGCGCCGCCAGTGGTGGTGGTCATGTGGAAGTGGTCGTCGGCCAGGCAGGCAGTCACGCCGTCGTCCATCACCATGCCGTTTTCGTCCAGCATCAGGCCGTAGCGGCACTTGCCGGGATCGAGCTTGCTCCAGGCATTGCTGTAGATACGGTTGAGGAATTCACGTGCGTCCGGGCCCTTGACGTCGATCTTGCCCAGGGTGGAGGCATCCATCACGCCGACACTATTACGGGTGGCCAGGCATTCGCGGTTCACTGCGGCGTGCAGGTCCTCGCCCGGCTTGGGGAAGTACCAGGGGCGCAGCCACTGGCCCACCACTTCGTACTCGGCCTTGCGCGCATCATGGCTGGCATGCATGGCGGTATAGCGGCGCACATCGAAGGTTTCGCCCACATGCGGGCCGGCCAGTGCGCCAAAGGTCACCGGGGTGTAGGACGGCCGATAGGTGGTGGTGCCCACTTCGGCGATGGGTTTGCCCAGCGCTTCGGCGGCAATGGCAAAGCCGTTGATATTGGACAGCTTGCCCTGATCCGTACCAAAGCCCAGCGCGGTATAGCGCTTGACGTGTTCGATGGAGCGGTAGTTTTCACGAATGGCCGTGTGGATGTCGGCAGCCGCCACATCATTCTGGTAATCGACAAAAGCCTTGGCACCGTGGCCTTCCGGCTTACCATCCGGCAGGCGGAAGATGGCACGCGGCGCGGCCACTTCTTCATTGGCCACCGCCGGGGCATTGCCGCTGCTGCCACGGCCCTTGCCCAGCAATAGTGCAGCCACGGCGGCGTGGGTCTGGCCCAGTGCCTCGGACAATTCCCAGCGGCCGGTAATGGCACCGACGCAGGCGATATTGTCGCGACCTTCATCCGGGCAGACAAAAGACAGCTGCTGCTGATTCCACACCGGTCGGCCACCGTTGTGGCAGAACAGATGCACGGTGGAGGTGAGGCCGCCGGAGGACAGCACGGTATCCACATTCAGGCGCGGGCCGGAGCCAATCACCTGATTGTTGCGGCCATCCAGCTTCACCAGCTGCGCGCCGCTGACGCTCTTGTCGCCCAGCACCTTGGCAATGCCATGGCCCAGCAGCAGCTCGACACCAGCACTCTTCAGTGCCTGCTGCCGCCATGCTGCTGCGCCGCTGTGACGGGCATCGGCCAGCGTCACCTTGACGCCGGACAGCGCCAGGTCCAGCGCGGCTTCGTAGGCGGCATCGTTCTGGGTTTGCACCAGCACTTCGCGCCCCACCGCCACACCGTAGCGATTCAGATAGCTATGACCTGCCGCTACCGTCATCACGCCGGGTACATCGTTGTAACCAAACACCAGCGGGCGTTCGATGGCGCCACTGGCCAGAATCACCTGATGGGCGCGGATCTTGTGCAGACGCTGGCGCGGCAGCGCGGCATTGCGCTCGGTCAGCGGCAGGTGGTCTTGCAACAGCTCCACCGCCTGCACCAGATTCAGATCATGCAGGGCAAAGGCGGTGGTGCGCGGCAGCACGCTGACATTGGGCAGGCTGGCCAGCTCGGCCAGACGCTGGCCCACCCAGTCCATGCCGGACAGGCCATCGATGCGGCTGCGGCGTTCGGTGAGCAGCCAGCCGCCCATTTCCGCCTGCTCGTCCACCAGCAGGGTTTTCAGCCCGGCACGGCCCGCCAGCGTGGCGGCCCACAGACCGGCAGCACCGCCGCCCACCACCAGCACATCAATATGATGGTGCAGGTGGTCGTAGCTTTCCGGATCGGGCAAGACCGGGGCATGGCCGTAACCTGCCGCCTTGCGGATGTATTTTTCGTAGATGGGCCAGGCTTTCACCGGCTCCATGAAGGTCTTGTAGTAGAAGCCCGGCGGCATGAAGCGGCCAAACTTGCCCAGCAGGCCCTTGAGATCGAAATCCAGCGAGGGGTAGCCGGTGGTGCTGCCCGCCAGCAGGCCCTGGTATAGCTCAACCTGGGTAGCCTTGAGGTCGGGCACGGTGTGCGCGCCGGTTTCCAGCTGGATCAGCGCATTGGGTTCTTCGGCACCAAAGCCGACAATGCCGCGCGGCCGGCCGTATTTGAAGCTGCGGCCGATCAGGCGCACGCCATTGGCCAGCAGCGCCGAGGCCAGGGTATCGCCGGAAAATGCCCGGTACTGCACATTGTCAAACTGGAAGCTGACCGGTTTCTGGCGATTGATACGCTCGCCCGGGCGGTGGATGCGGTAGCCGCTCATGCTTGCTCCTTCAGATACAGTGCCTTGCCGTCGGCCAGTGTCCAGGAACCGGCAATTTCATACGTGACGGTATGACGCTTGACCGCGAACACCTTGCGACAGCCGGCGACATGCTGCCATTGCTCCCAGTGCCAGCCACGCGGGTTCTTGCGGTGGAACACATAGTCACCCCAGGTGGCATCGTCGGCCTCTTCCGGCACTGCCGGGCGGGCGATATAGGCTTCACCGGCGTAGCTGAACTCTTCTTCTTCCCTTGCCTCTTGGCAGTACGGGCAGGTAATCACCAACATAAGCCTCTCCCTAGTGAGCCACGGCGGCTGCGCCGTGCTCGTCGATCAGATGTCCGGTGGCAAAACGGTCCAGCGAGAAGGCCCGGTTCAGCGGGTGCGGATCGTCATGGGCGATGGTGTGGGCAAACACATTGCCCGAACCCGGCGTGGCCTTGAAGCCGCCGGTACCCCAGCCACAGTTGAAATACAGGCCCTGGATGCGGGTTTTGCTGATGATGGGGCAGGCATCCGGCGACACATCCACAATGCCGCCCCACTGGCGGTTCATGCGCACGCGAGAGAAGGACGGGAACATCTCGATGATGGCAGCGGCGGTGTGCTCGATCACATGCGGGCTGCCGCGCTGGCCGTAGCCCAGATAGCTGTCGATACCGGCACCGATCACCAGCTCGCCCTTGTCGGACTGGCTGACATAGCCGTGCACGGCATTGGACATCACCACGGTGTCGATGCAGGGCTTCATCGATTCCGACACAAAAGCCTGCAGCGGGTGGCTTTCCAGCGGCAGGCGCAGCCCGGCCATCTTGGCCAGCACCGAAGAATTACCCGCAGCCACACAGCCGACACGGTCGGCCATGATGTCGCCACGGCTGGTATTTACGCCCTTGATGCGCCCACCTTCGATGATCAGGCCGGTGACTTCGCACTGCTCGATGATGTCCACGCCCAGTTCGGACGCGCCACGGGCAAAGCCCCAGGCCACAGCGTCATGGCGCGCGACACCGCCACGCGGCTGGAAGCTGGCCCCCATGATGGGGTAGCGCGCACGGTTGCTGATGTCGATCAGCGGCACCATGTCCTTGATTTCCTGCGGCGTCATCACCACCGCATCCACGCCATTGAGCAGGTTGGCATTGGCGCGGCGTTCGATGTCGCGCATGTCCTGCAGGGTGTGGCCCACGTTCATCACGCCGCGCTGGCTGAACATCACGTTGAAGTTGAGGTCCTGCGACAGGCCCTCCCACAATTTCAGGCCGTGTTCATACAAGTGCGCCGCCTCGTCCCACAGATAATTGGAACGGATGATGGTGGTATTGCGTGCGGTATTGCCGCCGCCCAGATAGCCTTTTTCCAGCACGGCCACATTCTTGATGCCATGCTCCTTGGCCAGATAGTAGGCCGTGGCCAGGCCATGGCCACCACCGCCGACGATGATCACGTCGTACTGCTTCTTTGGCTGCGGGCTTTTCCAGGCCGGCTGCCAGCTTTCATGATGCTTGAGCCCGTTCTTGATCAGGCTCCACAAGGAGTATCGGTTTGCCATCTGCGGCTCCAGCGGGGTGGATGTATTCGGACAAGGCCCATTCTCCCGGCGCAGCCCACGCCCCGTTTGGCTGAAAAGGACAAGCACTTGCCCACAGCCGACACCGCGCACCATGTCTGAAATCGACGCAAATCCGGCGCTTGCAAGCCAGCACCGTGGCAAGACAGGCCTTAGGGTTAGCGCACACACCGCAGGCAACACGCCTGTACTACAAGGGAAGACCAGCCATGATTGCCACCACCCCGTCTTATGTCTTGAGCTTTACCTGCCACAGCGCCTCCGGTCAGGTGGCCCGCTTCTCCGCCCTGCTGGAGACACAGGGCTGTTATATCGACGAGCTGGCGGTATTCGACGACCCCAGCAGCCAGCGCTTTTTCGTGCGCTGCGTATTCCACCCGCAAGCGGAAAGTTTCGACCAGTCGCGGTTGGCGGCGGGCATGGCCGAAATGAACCAGCACTATCAGGATTTGCGCTGGCAGCTGCACGACCGCCGCGAGCGGGCGCGGGTGATGATCATGGTGTCCAAGCTGGACCACTGCCTGAACGACCTGCTGTACCGGCAGAAAATGGGCGATCTGGAGATGACCGTTACCGCCATTGTTTCCAACCACCGCGAGCTGGCCCCGATTGCCGAGGCCTACGGCCTGCCCTTTCACCACCTGCCGGTCAGCCCGGCCAACAAGGCCGAGCAGGAAGCCGCCGTGCTGGCACTGATCAAGGAAACCGGCTCCGAGCTGGTGATTCTGGCGCGCTACATGCAAGTGCTATCCAGCGAAACCAGCGCCCTGCTGGCGGGGCGCGCCATCAACATCCACCACTCCTTCCTGCCCGGTTTCAAGGGCGCGCGGCCCTATTGGCAGGCCCACGAACGCGGGGTCAAGCTGATTGGCGCCACCGCGCATTACATTACCGACGATCTGGATGAAGGCCCCATCATCGAGCAGGTGGTAGACCGGGTAGACCATGCCTGCACCGCGGAAGACCTGCAGGCCACCGGCCGCGACATGGAATGCCAGGCGCTGGCCCGCGCCGTACGCTACCACCTGGAACGGCGGGTGTTTCTGAATGACAACCGCACGGTGGTGTTGCGCTAGGTGCAGCCGTGGCAAGACATGGGCCGGTGTCACAGGCAGGGCTGCACCGGCATGCTTGCCGGCAAGTTGACACCCAGGCGCTGAACTGCCAACCTTCCCGGCCCAATTTATGAGCCATTGCCCACCATGAAAATCACCGAAAACAGCGCCGTCACCCTGCGCATGAAAGTGACCGACAGCCAAGGCCAGGTTTACGACGATGGCAAGCACCCCGTCTCCTACCTGCACGGCGATTACGACAATCTGTTCGCCAAGCTGGAAGCCGCACTGGAAGGCCAGGAAGCCGGCTTTCAAACCGCACTGGAACTGGCCACCGAAGACACCTTCGGCGAGCGCGACGAAGCCCTGGTCACCACCATGCCCAAGGCCGACTTCCCGCCCGGCATCAAGGTAGGCGGCCAGATCCAGCGCATCGGCCCGGATGGCGAGCCGCGCTACTACTTTGTCACCAAGATCAAAGGCCCCACCGTGTTGCTGGACGGCAACCACCCGCTGTGCGGCAAGACCCTGCGCTTTGCCATCACCGTGCTGAATGTACGGGCGGCCACTGCCGAGGAAATTGCTCACCAGCATGTACATGGCGAGCACGGGCATCAGCACTGATTTTTCCCTTGCCTGACTGTCAAAGCCCTCCCGCTACGGGAGGGCTTTGTTTATGCCACGCCGCGGCAGACAGGATAGTGCGCTGACTGAACACGATGCCGCATAGTCGGCCACCATGCGGCAATCCGTCGACTTCCCACCACACCGCCCCCCTCCTTGCCATACGCCGCAGCGGCAAGGCGCATCATCATCCGCGAGCGCGGACTCCCTCCAGCGCCAATCCTTCGAACACCGCATAAAAATCAAAGACAAAGACAACTCTCGGGACTTGCCCCGCCGTCGATGAGGTTTCCCTTGCTGCGCGGGTATGAGCGGAGAGATAGCTGGACGACGTGCAAGGACACGGACAACACATCCACCGCGGCTTGCGCTGACGGGAATGGGTTTCGCCAGGGCGATGCTTGCGGTAGCGAATAGTGATGAGGCGGGGTGCCGGACTCAGGCCAAGGAATTATGTCAACGTGTTAGCATGACTGCTGTCGGCCAGAAGCGGTCATTCCACTTGCGGCTTACTTGGTGTAATCTTCTATTCAGCATATAATTTTATTTGTTTTTATTCCATCCGTAAAATGTAAACTCTGCCTTGTAAATACAGGTTTCTGTCTGATTTTGGCGTCCTGCTTCTGGGCACTTAACGACAGTTGACGTTTTAAAATTTCATGGTACTAGTGGTGCCTGCTTTACGTTATGTAAACATCAATAAAGGAGTGTCGCCGTGGCATCAATGGGCACAAAAGAAAGAGCGCAGCAATACTTTGAGCGATTGGTAAAATCGCCAAACCCAAAAGCTGAACTTGAAAAAATATACTCTGATCTTAATAAGTTGGTATTTTCAAGTTCTAGAAATCCAATAGATCGCAACACCAAGATAAAGATACTAGATGAGCTTGAGAGGCTTGTTAGGCGCACGCCCGGCTTAGAAAGTATCAATGAGTCTTTAACATATGACTCAATTAGAAAAAGCACCACGGCATCAGACAATAGCGACATACTCGATGTTATTAGTGCCATGAAAAAGCGAGTTGGGTAATGCAAATTAGCACTAGTGATGTAATAGCGACTCTGAGCCTGCTTGTCTCTATTGGGGCTGTGATTTTTGCGAAATCCTCTAGCCAGAAAACCAACCAGATTGCGCAAGAAAACCTGAATCTGCAGCATGGCATTGTTGAGTTGGAAATAAGTCAGTCTATAGAAAATGCCAAAACAAAAATTAATGATATATCAATGACAATGGCTCCTTTTGTCTCAAAGGAAAAGCTCAATAAAATATCCGAAGAGGAATCTGAATTGCTTGGACTTTATCGAAAAAGTCTCAATGCTGCTACACAGACCTTAATTAACTATTATGACTCTGCCTGTTCAAAATATGCCGACGGAAAAGTTGACAAGGTGCGATTCAAAAAGACTTACAAAGTCGAAATCCGCCAATTGGTTGAAAGTGATGATTTGAAAGAATATTTTGACCCGCTCACATCTTCATATAAGCCAGTTTTGAACGTATATTCTGAGTGGGAGCATTTGGAGTGAGTCCTTAAAGGCTTGCTTCTGTTATATAGCCTCACGCCCTTTGCGTTAATGTCCGCAAAGGGTCGAAACCAGCCACTCACCAAGACGTTATACATTGGGTGGCGCATCCAGTTTATTTATTCACCGGCCTAAAATCCACTCATAATTGCCAGTATGAATGGAATGAACTCATAAACAGGTAAGGCAAGAGGTACGCCAAAAATGAAGAAAAATCTATAACTTGAATGACTTACGATCGCTGACAACAAAGACACAACAATCGTGCTACGCCACAAAACAGAAAAGAAATGATATTTGTCATTATTGATAAAATATCCAGCCACCTGCTGGCAGTCATTACTCTTGGGTGCGCAATAAAGTTGAGCTTTACCACAATAATAGGCTGCAAAGATAGAAAACCCAACTTGAGCTGCTGCCAAACATAGCAACAATTTCAATGATTGATCTTCTGTCAGCCGCATCTTAACCACCTTTAGTAGTGGTTATGCGAGTAGTGGGTCGCATAACAATTAGTATTGCCGTTAGACATTTCACACCTCATTTTCATATTTTACAAGTAATTCCCACGCTAACGTCCGTATGGCAATCTGCTGGATCCCCACGCAGGTACTGAACGGTCTTTTGTGGTTTTGGGAAGGGGTTAAAGATTACAAAGCCACAAAGGGCAAGTGGCAGCTCTGGGTCGAAACCAGAAATTCCATTTCCCATATTGGCTTTGCCATACGAAGTCACCACATCCCACGGCCTTTCCTGCCGAACCGATGCCACCCATGGGCCCCGTCAAGCATACTGACGGGTGACCGGGGCGAGGTCTTAAGCGCCTGCCCTGTCTGAGCGATTTGACGTTAGCAAATCGCGAGTTCAGGCGCGCCTCGCACCGGTCGGGTCCCGGAGGGCAGCCACAGGCCATGCTTGCCGGGGTGGCCTTGGAGGTGAAGGAGGGATTGGCCAGGCAATCCCTCCTTCCCGTTTGCCGCGCGGAAGCGGCATGTAAATCATCATCCGCGCAGCGATTCACACCCGATGCACACCAGCTTAAAACCAACTGCAAAATCAACTTCGCGGGTCTCGCCCCGCCCGCGAGGCCCTTTCTTTTGCTTCGTCACTTCGTCAAAAGCAAGGACCCAAAGAAAAGGCGACCCGCAGCGCGTCGAATTCCCGCCACAGCCATGCCGCCCAGGGCGCGGCCGGAACTTGCGGCGCGCTAACGTCGCGCCGCTGCGGACAGCCGACCGCTTAACACCCTGTGCGGCACGTCTGGGGCGGCTCGCGCAGACGGGACCGGTTACTGTCCGTAAAGGTTTTAATAAGAAAAATCAGAGAAATTAGCGGGAAATATTGGATAAACCAGATGACACCAGTGACCATGAAAGAAACCACCGCACCGATGCCACCCATGGGCCCCATCAAGCATGCCGACAGGTGGCCGGGGCGAGGTCTTAAGCGCCTGCCCTGTTTGAGCGATTTGACGTTAGCAAATCGCGAGTTCAGGCGCGCCTCGCTCCGGTCGGTATCTGGCGGGCAGCCGCAGGCCATGCTTGCCGGGGTGGCCTGGGAGGTGAAGGAGGGATTGGCCAGGCAATCCCTCCTTCCCGGCCGCCGCGCGGAAGCGGCACCCAAAACCATCACCCGCGCAGCGGATCTCTACCCACCAGCATCAAGCAACCAGCAGCAGGCCACCACCCTCCCCCATGTCGCCACAATCCGCCCCCGTGTCGGCTTTTGACACGCAGCCAGCACTGCTTGATGGCTAAATCAATGCCATCATCGGCAATCGCCTACCCAGAACACAAGGAAGACACCGTGCAAGATGGCATCCTGAAAAGCTATATCGGCGGCCGCTACCTGGATAATCCAGCGCTGCCGCTCGCCGACAACTTCAACCCGGCCACCGGCACCCTGCTGTGCCAGGTACAGCAGGCTGGCGCGGCCGAGGCCGAACAGGCGGTCAAGAGCGCCGAAGCCGGCTTTGCCGTGTGGAGCGAAATGACCGGGGCCGAGCGTGGCCGCATCATGAACAAGGCCGTGGGCATTTTGCGTGCGCGCAACCGTGAGCTGGCCGAGCTGGAAGTACGCGATAACGGCAAGCCGATTCAGGAGGCCGAAGCCGTCGATGTGCTGTCCGGTGCGGACTGCATCGAATACTTCGCCGGCATGGCTGCTGGTATTCACGGTGAGCATTTCCAGCTCAAGGGGGCATTTGCCTACACCCGGCGCGAGCCGCTGGGCGTGTGCCTGGGCATTGGTGCGTGGAACTATCCCATCCAGATCGCCTGCTGGAAATCCGCCCCGGCGCTGGCCTGTGGCAATGCCATGATCTACAAGCCGTCGGGCATGACGCCGATGAGCGCTGCCTTGCTGGCGGAAATCTACAGCGAAGCCGGCGTGCCGGATGGCGTGTTCAACGTGATCCAGGGCAGCTCGGCGGTAGCGCGGCAGCTGATTGCCGACGAGCGGGTGGCCAAGGTGTCGATCACCGGCTCGGTGGATACCGGCAAGGCCATCATGAAAGACGCGGCCAGCACGCTCAAGCGCGTCACCATGGAGCTGGGTGGCAAGTCGCCGCTGATCATCTTTGACGATGCCGACATCGAACAGGCAGTGTCCGCCGCCATGCTGGCCAACTTCTACACCCAGGGCGAAATCTGCACCAACGGCACTCGCGTGTTCGTGGCGCGCAGCATCCACGCCGCCTTCATGCAGCGGCTGAAGGAGCGCACCGCGCTGTTGAAGATTGGCGACCCGATGCACCCGGACACCCAAGTCGGCGCGCAGGTATCGCCCAGCCATGCACAAAGCGTGCTCAAGTACATCGACATCGGCCAGTCTGAAGGCGCGGTGCTGGCCGCCGGTGGCCAGCGCGTGATCGTGCCGGGTTGTGAAGCCGGCTGGTTCATCGCCCCGACGATTTTCGACCAGTGCCGCGACGATATGCGTATTGTCAGCGAGGAAATCTTTGGCCCGGTGATGTCGGTACTGGTATTCGACGACGAGGCCGAAGTCATCCAGCGGGCCAATGCCACCCGGCTGGGGCTGGCGGCGGGGGTGTTCACCCGCGACCTGGCGCGCGCCCACCGCGTGGTGGCCAAGCTGCAGGCCGGGGTGTGCTGGATCAACAACTACAACATCACGCCGATTGAAATGCCCTTCGGTGGCTACAAGGAATCGGGCCTGGGCTATGAAAACAGCCTCACCGCCATCGACTGCTACACCCAGCGCAAGAGCGTGTATGTGGAGCTGACCGGGGTGGCCAGTCCTTACGCCTGAGCGCTGCCAACAGAACCCCTGTTGCAGCGTTGCGCCGCCTTGCCGTACTGCTTGTACTGTCTGCGTCGGCGCGCCTTGCACCAGGGGCTCTGCCTTATTTTGTCAGCCGCGCCAAGCGGCTCACCCTGTCATCCACACGATAACGGCAGACCTCACGGCCTGCCCTTGTCTTGTCTGAACCATCCGTCGCAAGGAGCACCCATGTCGCAACAGTTCGATTACATCATCGTCGGGGCCGGTTCTGCCGGTTGTGTGCTGGCTGCCCGCCTCACCGAAGATGCCGATGTCAGCGTGCTGCTGCTGGAAGCCGGCGGCCCGGACTGGCGGCTGGACTGGCGCACCCAGATGCCGGCGGCGCTGGCCTATCCGCTGCAGGGCACCACCTATAACTGGGCCTACACCACATTGCCGGAACCGCATATGGGCAATCGCATCATGACCCAGGGCCGGGGCATGGGGCTGGGCGGCTCGTCCTTGATCAACGGCATGGTGTACATCCGTGGCAATGCGCTGGACTTCGACGGCTGGGCGGAAAACAGCGGGCTGGAAAACTGGAGCTATCTGGACTGCCTGCCCTATTTTCGCAAGGCAGAAAGCTACGACAAGGGGGCGAACGATTTCCATGGTGATGACGGCCCGCTGCATGTCACCACCCCGCGCGCGGACAACAATCCGCTGTACCACGCCTTTATCGCGGCTGGCGAGCAGGCCGGCTACCCGCGCACCGATGACCTCAACGGCTACCGTCAGGAAGGTTTCGGGCCGATGGACCGTACCACCACCCCCTCCGGTCGCCGCTGCAGCACCTCGCTGGCCTATCTGGATCAGGCGCGCACGCGCGCCAATCTCACGGTGAAAACCCGTGCGCTGGCCGACCAGATCCAGTTTGCCGGCAACCGCGCGGTGGGCGTGAGTTATCTGCAGGGCGGCAGCCTGCAACAGGCCGAAGCACGGCGCGAAGTCATCGTCTGCAACGGCGCGATTGCCAGCCCGCAGCTGTTGCAGCGCTCCGGTGTGGGCCATGCCGATCAGCTCAAGCAGCACGGCATCAGCAGCGTGGTACACCTGCCCGGCGTGGGCGAAAACCTGCAAGACCATCTGGAAATGTATCTGCAATACCACTGCACCAAGCCGGTTTCCATTTACCCGGCGCTGCAGTGGTGGAACAAGCCGCCCATCGGCCTGGAGTGGTATCTGAACGGTACCGGCCTGGGCGCAACCAACCATTTCGAAGCCGGTGGCTTCATCCGCAGCAGTACCGAGTTTGCCTGGCCCAACCTGCAATACCATTTCATTCCGCTGGCGATGAATTACGACGGCAGCAATCCGGTGAAGGCACACGGCTTCCAGTGCCATGTCGGCTCCATGCGCTCGCCCAGCACCGGTTTCGTGCGGCTGGCCAGCCGCGACCCGCGCGTCAAACCGCTGCTGCAGTTCAACTACATGGCGCATGCGGTGGACTGGCAGGAATTCCGCGCCGGTGTGCGGCTGACACGCGAGATCATCGCCCAGCAGGCCTTTGATGAATTCCGTGGCGAAGAAATCAAACCCGGCATGAAGATACAAAGCGATGCCGAAATCGACGCCTTCATCCGTGAACATGCCGAAACCGCACTGCACCCCTCCTGCACCTGCAAGATGGGCTATGACGACATGGCAGTGGTGGACCGGGACGGGCTGGTGCACGGCGTGGACGGCTTGCGCGTGGTGGATGCCTCCATCATGCCGCGTGTCACCACCGGCAATCTCAATGCACCGGTGATCATGATGGCGGAAAAGCTGGCCGATGCCATTCGTGGCCGCAGGCCTTTGCTGCGCTCGCAAGCCGCCTATTTCACTGCGGGCAAACAGCCGGTGCGGCTGATGGGGACGGCGGATTTCCCCTGGCCCAGCACAGCCGCCACACCGGCGCACTGAGCCAGGGTCGCAGGCAGGGCAAGCGCGTGGTTTGCCCAGACCATCCCACACGCCACAGTCGCTGCAGCTTGACTGTGGCGCTGCGCTTTCTACAATGCCTTGCAGCAGCTGCGCCGCAGCCGCATGCATGGAGAAGAAAATGCACACCGTGAAGCCGCGTAATCCCTACGCCTGCTCACCCTTGCTGAAAAAGGGGGGAGCCCACCGCAACAGCCGTTCCGGCCTGCGCCAGAACGCCCGTCAGGCCATGCTGGCCGAACTGGATGAGCTGGACTGGACCAAACAACACACCGCCCTGCAAACGGCAGAATCCCGCCGGGAAGACGATGAACCCGGCAGTTTTTCTTGCCACCTCCCCATGAAAAAGGCCGCTTTCCAGCGGCCTTTGCCTTGTTGCACTGCCGCCTGATTACACGGTAAAGCGTCCCGCCAGCGCACTAAGCTGTTCCGACAAACTTTGCAACTGCCCCACCGTCTCAGCCGTCCCCTTCATCGCCCGGCTGTTTTCTTCCGACATCTGCGCCACCTGCTCCACATTTTTTGCCAGCACCTGACTGGTATTGCTCTGTTCGCTCAAGGCCATCTGGATATCGGCCACCACCAGTTGCACCTGGTCGACCTGCTGCTGGATGGTGATGATGGCCGAGCCGGCATCGCTGGCATGTTGCTGGCCGCTTTGCACGGTTTGCATGCCGGCATGCATGCTGCCGGCGGCATGCCGTGCCGTACCCTGAATCTGCTGCACGATGCCGGCAATTTCCCTGGTGGACTGCGCGGTACGCTCGGCCAGCTTGCGCACTTCATCAGCCACCACGGCAAAGCCACGCCCTTGCTCACCGGCACGCGCCGCCTCGATGGCCGCATTGAGCGCCAGCAGATTGGTCTGATCGGCCACGTCGCGAATCACATCGACAATGCTGACAATGGACTCGGACTGCTTGCTCAGGCTCTGGATGGTGTCGGACACGGTGGAGATTTCGCGCACGATGCTATCCATGCTGCGCCCCGCGCCCTGGATCACCGAGGCACCGGAGCCAGACTCCTGCACCGCGCTACGCGACAGCTCATGCGCCTCAACCGAACGCTCGGCACTCACCGCCAGGCTGGTGCTCAACTCCTCCACTGCCGCGGCCATGCTGGAAGCCGCTTCGGACTGACGGTCGCTGCTATGGGCGACCTGACTGGCACCATCCGCCACGTGGCGAGCCGCGCCATCCAGTTGCAAGGAAGTCTGCACCAATTGCTGCACCGTCTCGCGCAGCTGGTTGCGCATTTGCCGGATGGCGGCCAGCAAGCTGGAATCGTCCTTGCCTTGCAGGTCGATACGCGTATCCAGCCGACCGGTGGCAATCTGCTCCACCACACTCTGCACATAAAACGGCTCGCCCCCCAGTTGGGCGGTAATTGACAGATACAGTGCGATAAACAGATAAGTAGACAGCAAGAAGGCAAAAGCGGCGCAAGCCAGATAAACATCGCGCTGCCATTGTATGCGCTGGATACGGGCGTCCAGCAGGCTGCCCAGTTGCTGCAAGGCGGCCTGCTGAAAGTGATTGGCGGCATCCAGCGAGGCCGCCTGCAAGGCAGTGCCGGCCTGGGCCTGGCCGGCAATCGCCTTGTCCAGTGCGGCGGCATTGAGGGCCGACTGGGCCGCCAGCTTCTCATCTGCACCGGCAAAGCCGGTTTTGACCCCGGCGTTATAGGCCACGGCCTTGGACAGGTCGTGTTGCAGGTTTTGCAGGCTGTCGCGAATCAGAGGTGACAGGCCGACCGCCTGATCCCGCGCAGTAGCCGTCAGCGGCTGCCCCCTGGCTGCCAGTAACAGGGCGTTAGCCTGGGTGCTGCGGTTCAGCCAGTTGGGCCATTGCACCGTTACCGCATCCATCAGATAAAAAGTATCGATATCCGGGTCCAGTGTCAGATTGGACTGATCGCTGGCCATGCTGATCAGCTCCAGCAAGCTGCCCGCTGCCGCCTGGTAATTGGCCAGTTCCGGCGCACCTTTCAGTTTTTGCCACGCGCCCTCCAGCGCAGCCCAGCTCTTATCCAGTCCCAGTTGGCCATTGAGCGCCTGATGCGTCTGCTGCAGCGTGCTCCATTGTGTCTCCAGTCCGGCAGAAAGCGCGGCCTTGTCGCCAGCAGCGGCCCGCTGTGCCTGTTCCTGCTGCAAAGCCAGCAGCAGGTTCATCGCCGGCTTCAGGTACTGCACGCCGATCACTTCCTTGCTGGAGAAATCGACATTGTCCTGATTGCTGCGGTACAGGCCATAGGTGAGATAAACCAGTGCGATGGCAAAGACAGCCCCGATCACGGCAAAGCGCGTGGGGTAACTCAAACGCTGCATCCAGCGCGCGACAAGACGGAACATGGACAACTCCTCTGGAATATTGGCCTTGCCCTGTGTCTTTTATCTGCTGGGCAAGCCCTTCATTTATAGGCAGAAAATTTCTGTCCCACCCTGTCTAGGGCCTGTTAACACGATGTTTTCTGCGGCGCAGGCCCTGAAAGCTTGTCAATGCAAGGCGGAGGATGCAGCGCTTGGTGGCCCCAAGCGCAAATCCGACAACGCAGCAGTGGCAAGCTGGTCGGGCCTGCCCTGCGGGGCGGATGTTGAGCGGCGCACTGCCTTGTCAAACCGCGCTGGCAGGGAATGCCCTGCGGCGCGCAGTTTTTCGCGCATTGCATCCCCTCAACATCCGCCGCCGTGAAAAAAATAGCGTTAACAGGCCCTAGCCCATGGTTTCGCCGAGCTTCTTCACAGAGTGATGCTCTTGATGTCGATGATGACAATCCTTGATTAAAGATGTATTATTTTTACATCTTTAATGAGTTGCAATATTTGCCCGGCAAATCACTGCGCGCCAATAAAGATGTATTTTAAAAACATCATAAGGAACTGCCATGCTCGACGCATCCACCCGCCAGCAAGTCAAAGCCACTGCCCCCATCCTGAAACAACACGGCGTGCTGCTGACCAGCCACTTTTACCAACGCATGTTTCAGCACAACCCGGAACTGAAAAACATCTTCAACCAGGGCCATCAACATGCTGGCCAGCAGCAACAGGCCCTCGCCATGGCCGTGGCGGCCTATGCCGAGCACATCGATGCCCCCGAGGTACTACTGCCGGTACTGGAGCGCGTGGCACACAAGCACACCAGCCTGGGGATACGCGCCGAGCACTACCCGATTGTCGGCAAGCACCTGCTGGCGTCCATCCGCGAGGTACTGGGCGAGGAAGCCGCCCCGGACAGCCTGCTGGACGCCTGGGGAGCGGCCTACCAGCAACTGGCCGAGCTATTGATCAATCTGGAAAACAGCCTGTACCAGCGTGCAGCTACCCAGGCCGGTGGCTGGAGCGGCTGGCGGCCATTCCGGGTGGTGAACAAACAGGTGGAAAGTGCGGAAATCACCTCTTTCTATCTGCAGCCAGCCGATGGCGGTGCCTTGCCGGACTTCCAGCCCGGTCAGTATGTATCGGTCCAGCGCTATATCCCGGAATGGGGGCTGTGCCAGCCACGCCAGTACAGCCTGTCCGATGCCCCGGGCAAAGGCTGGCTGCGCATTTCGGTCAAGCGTGAAGAAGCACAGGGTGATGCACCTGCAGGCAAGGTGTCCGGCCAGTTGCATGCAGCGCTGGCGGAAGGAGACATCCTGCAGGTTTCACCGCCGTTCGGTGACTTCGTGCTGCATCAGGATCGCGCGACCCCGGTGGTGCTGATCAGTGCCGGTGTCGGCCAGACCCCGCTGCTGTCCATGCTCAGGCATCTGCTGGAAAGCGGCAGCCAGCGCCCCATTCGCTACCTGCACGCCGCCCGTCACGGCCAGGTCCATGCCATGAAACAGGAAGTGGGCCAACTGGCGGCCCAGCATCCGGTACTGGCCAGCACGGTGTTTTATGAATGCCCGCAAGACACCGACCAGTTGGGCCAGGACTACCAGCGCGCCGGCCGCATCGATGCCGAGGCCATCCGTGAGCATGCCCTGCTGGCGGATGCCGACTACTACCTGTGCGGCCCGCAGGCCTTCATGCAACAGCAGCGCTCACAGCTGCGCGCCAGCGGTGTGGCAGCAACCCGCATCCACATGGAGGTATTCGGCTCCAACGCCATGGCCAGCGACTGATTGCCTGCTGCACGTGGTTTGCCGCAGCGCATTGTGAGGGTGGGCCGTGCGGAGTATCCTGCGCGGCACCGCCTTTACCCTTCTAGCCCATGCAACTGAACCGTTTTACCGATCTGGCATTGCGCGTGTTGATGTACCTGACACATCGCGATCGCGAACAGGCCGTTACCATCAGCGAAATCGCCGAGCGCTTTGCAATATCGCGCAACCATCTGGTCAAGGTGGTGCATTTCATGGGACAGCAAGGCTGGCTGCTGACCAGTCGTGGCAAGGGCGGAGGCCTGGCACTGGCCCAGCCACCGGAGCATTACCAGCTGGGTGGCATCATCCGCATTCTGGAGGGCAATACCGCCCTGATCGACTGTGCCACGCCCCCTTGCGCATTGCGCCAGGATTGCCGTCTCAAGTCGGCGCTGGATGTCGGCCTACAAGCCTTTTTCACCGTGCTGGATGGTTATACCCTGCGCGATATCGTCGCCAGCCCCACCGGCGAGGCGATTATCCGGCTGCATCGGCAGCAAAAACCCTTCCCCTTGCCGGACAACGCCACGGAAGGTTGATCCAAGCACGGCAAACTGTTGTAAAAAACCATCACTTTTCAAACAAAAAGCCCGCAGCAAGCGGGCTTTTTTTCGCGGTTTTTTTCAGGGTTTTCCCTTGGAAAAAACAGCACTGCGGGTGTCAAATCGTCTTGGAATAACGCGCCTTGGTTTCACGCTCGCGCAAGTGGCGGTCGAACAGCATGGCGATATTGCGGATCAGGAAGCGGCCTTTCGGCTCCACCATCAGGAAATCACCGTCAAAAGTCAGCAAGCCCAGCTTGTGATATTCGCGGATGGCCGGCAGTTCCTCAGCAAAATATTCAGCGAAATTGATGCCATGCACCTGCTCGATGGCCTCCACCGACAGCGAGAAGCGGCACATCAGCGCCTGGATGATGCCACGGCGCAGGATGTCGTCCTGATCCAGCACCATGCCGCGCATCACCGGCAAACGGCCCTCATCCAGCGCGGCGTAATAGCTGTCCAGGTCCTTCTCATTCTGGCTGTAACAGGGGCCGACCTTGCCGATGGACGAGACACCAAGACCGATCATGTCGCAGTCGGCATGGGTGGAATAGCCCTGGAAATTGCGCTGCAGGCGGGCCTGGCGCAAGGCGATGGCCAGGTCGTCTTCCGGCTTGGCAAAGTGGTCCATACCGATAAATACATAGCCGGCATCCGCCAGGCTTTTTACCGCATCCTGCAGGATATCCAGCTTGGTGCTGGCCGTCGGCAGATCCGCTTCGTTGATGCGCCGCTGCGGCATGAACACCGTGGGCAAATGAGCATAGTTGTACAGCGCCAGCCGGTCCGGACTGATGGCAATCACCTTGTCCAGCGTGGCTTTCAGCGATGCGCGCGTCTGCAGCGGCAGGCCGTAGATCAGGTCGACACTGACCGACTTGAAACCCGCTTCGCGGGCGGCATCGATCACTTCCAGCGTCTCGGCTTCGCTCTGCACGCGATTAACCGCCTGCTGCACCTGCGGGTCGAAATCCTGGATGCCCACGCTCATGCGGTTAAAGCCCAGACCTGCCAGATGGTGCACGGTCTCGCGACCCACCTTGCGCGGATCGATCTCGATGGAATATTCTCCCTCCGGCAAAAATTCGAAGTGAGTGCGCAGCATGCCCATCAGCCGGTCCAGCTGTTCATCGGACAGGAAGGTGGGCGTACCACCACCAAAATGCAGCTGGATCAGCTTTTCGCGACAGCCCAGTGAGGCGGCCACCAGCTTGATCTCTTTTTCCAGATAGTCGAGGTAGCGATCAGCGCGGCTTTTGTCTTTGGTGATGATCTTGTTGCAGCCGCAGTAGTAACATACCGTGTTGCAGAACGGTATATGAACGTACAATGATATTGCGTTCTGATGCATGCCAAGGTGGCGTTGCTTCAGCCAGTGTTTATAGTCCTTCTCGCCAAACGCCGGCGTAAAGCGGTCGGCCGTCGGGTAAGAAGTGTATCTTGGGCCAGAGCCATCAAGACGTTCGATCAACGCTCGGTCGAACTCACAGTGGGTGGGCGAAAACGGATGGGTGGTGTGCATGTCGTCGGGTATTGATAGTCAAACGTCAGGTGGACTGGTAAATTTGCGGAAAACGTGTGAATTCCGCTTTGACAAGGGTCAAGCTTCTTTACAGGGTTGTACAAAACACTCGATGTCTGACCAAAACCAACACACTATTCACGCACTGAAGGTGTCCTGCTCCAACTGCAGCCTGCGCGAACTCTGCCTGCCCATCGGGTTGAACCGCGACGAAATGACGCAGCTGGACGCCGTGATCCGTCAGAGCCGCCGCCTCAAGCGCGGCGAGTACCTGTTCCGCAGCGGCGAGGGCTTCAAGTCCCTGTTCGCAGTGCGTACTGGTTTCTTCAAAACCAGCGTCGCCAGCCAGGACGGTCGCGAACAGGTCACCGGCTTTTTGATGTCCGGCGAACTGATGGGCCTCGATGGCATTTCTTCCAATGTGCATGGCTGCGACGCCATCGCCCTGGAAGACAGCGAAGTCTGCGAGCTGCCCTTCAATCGCATGGAAAGCCTGGGGCGCGATATTCCCAGCCTGCAGCACCACTTTTTCCGGCTGATGAGCCGCGAAATCGTGCGCGATCAGAACGTCATGCTGCTCCTGGGCAATATGAAAGCGGAAGAACGCCTGGCGGCCTTCCTGCTCAACCTGTCGCAGCGTCTGTCCACACGCGGCTTTGCTGCCAATGACTTCATCCTACGCATGAGCCGTGAGGAAATCGGCAGCTTCCTCGGCCTGAAACTGGAAACGGTCAGCCGTACGCTGTCCAAGTTCCAGCAGCAGGGCTGGCTGAGTGTCGATCACAAGCACATCCAGCTGATCAAGGCCGACGCACTGAAAGACCTGATTGCCGGCTGCACCCACGCCAACGGCGTCTGAAGCAGCAGCCAACCAGAAACACCGCAGCCCTGCTTGCCGGCAGCCTGCGGTGTTTTTGCATCTTGCGCATTACTGGCACGGCCGACCATTCGTCTGAAGACCTAGTCCGGTCGGCTAAGCCGCCCGCCCTGCCCTACCAGCGCCCCACCAGCATGCCTGCGGCCAGCATCTCGCCCCGCTCCATGGCCTGCTCCCGATGCTGCGGCAATATCTCGCCCTGCGCCAGCAAGGGCGGCAAGACTTCCTTCCAGCCATAACCGCAGGCAATGCGGCGCATGGCCTGGATCGCTCCCAGACCATCCGTACCTGCCGACACCAGCATCAGATAGGGCAGACCCTCGGTCTTCCCCTGTGCCGGGTAATAGGTGCGATCAAAAAAATCCTTCACTTTACCCGCCATATAGCCAAAGTTCTCCGGCGTTGCCAGCACGATGGCATCAGCAGCCAGCAAATCATCCAGTCCTGCCTCCGCGGCTGGCAGGCGGCTGATGTGGAGTTCTGCGCACAGCGGCAACAGCGGCTGACAGAAGGCATCGATCAATTGCAAGGTGTGGCCAGTCTGGCTGGCGTAGATAATCAACAACCGTTTCATGGAGCGGGCCTGCCATCAATAGTGGCCAGCAAGGCCTGTAATCGGTCCTGCTGCGGCCAGCCCGGCGGCACCACAAAGCCGCGAGCCACTTCCTCCCAGTAACCATCCCCCACCGGCAGCAATTCGGCCACCAGCTGTGGTACCGCCGCCTGCAACAGCTCTTGGCGCAGGCTATCCTGCTCACGCACCATGCCCTGCTCTACCCGCGCCGGGGCCAGCCAGCCCAGCCGCGATAGCCATATCCAGCGCCCTCCGCTGGAAAAGCTTGGCCAGGGCTGCTGCAAAGGACTGATCCAGCCTTGCAGTTGCTCCGGCGCCAATGGCGCAGCCGGGACAGCTGGCGTACCGGCATAGAAGAACCAGCCGGCCAGCCGCGCGGCACTGGCACAGCCGGCAAAACCGGGCGGCAAGACACGGGCCGCCGCAGGATGACGGGCCAGTTGCAGTTGTTCCTGTAATTTGGCGGCCTTGAGCGGCCAGGCGTCGCGCAGGCTGGGACCGACCAGAGTGTCCGCGCCATGTCCCAGCTGCAGATAGAATTTGCTGGCGGTTTCCACGTGCAGTGGCACACCATCCAGCCGGATCAGGAAATCGAATTCGCCGATGGTGCGGCCACCGGCCTCACGCACCGGCACATTGGCCGCCACCAGTTCGATATGCGGAGCCAGCTGGAACCAGAAAGCCAGCAGGCGTTCGGCATAGTGGCCAAGCCGCTGGCAAGGCTGTTGCGCCAGCCAGTGTGAGAGCGGTGCCGGATTTTCCTCCAGCTCCGCCAGCAAGGCATGGCCCTGTGGGCCCAGCAACTGCGCGGGCGACAGATTGCGGCCACTATCCCAGGGCGCAGGAGAGGTCAGCAGAAAAGCCAGATCACGCAGCGCCGGCTGCGTGTAAGGGAGATGAAAGCCGCGCTCAGGCCTCGCCGTCGTGCTCATGGCCATCTGCCACGCGCTGGATCTGTTTCATCAGGCCACGCAGGATATCGACCTCGTCACGCAACATGCCGGAGCGATTGAATAGCGCACGCATGCGGCGCATCAGGCGTTCGCTGTTGCGGCGACGGTAATAGCCGATGGCACCCATGGTCTGGTCCAGATGCTGGCAGAAGCCTTCCACCTCGCCGAGGCTGGCGGTTTCGCTCTCCGGCCGCAGGTACTCCACATCGACCTCGGTATGGCTGAACAGCTCGTAGGTCATCACCTGCACTGCCATCGCCAGATTGAGCGAGAAGTAATCCGGATTACCCGGAATGGTCACCAGGCGGTTGCACTGTTCAACTTCCTCGATAGACAGACCGAAGGTTTCATTACCGAACACCAGCGCCACCTGTTCGCCGTCACGCGCCCGTGCCACCAGCTCCGGCGTGGTTTCACGCGGGGTGGACAGCGGGGTGGTCAGCTCGCGGCGGCGGCTGGTCAGTGCACAGGCCACGGTGACATCGCTCAGGGCCTCGGCCAGGCTGGACACCACGGTTGCACTCTCCAGCACATCCACCGCACCGGAAGCCAGGGCATTGGCTTCATCACTGGGAAACACCTTGGGCTCCACCAGATACAGCCGGGTCAGGCCCATGGTTTTCATGGCCCGGGCAGCCGAGCCGATATTGCCCGGATGGTTGGGCCGGGCCAACACCACACGAATGTTTTTCAGAAAATCAGGTACTTGGGGTTTATTCATCAGCGGTTTCACATTAAAATAGCGGGCATATCAAAAAGCCCGCGCACTCGCGTCGGCTTTTTTTGTTCCTTAACCCAGATTGTTACCGTCAGATGTCGAGCCGTGTTGGCTGACATCTGCTATCCGTTCTAGAGGCCGTCAATGCATCCGATGCTCAATATCGCGGTTAAAGCCGCTCGCCGTGCTGGCAGTGTTGTCCAGCGCGCGTCGCTTAACCTCGATACCATTCGCGTAGAAAAGAAAAAGCACAATGACTTTGTGACCGATGTGGACCGCGCTGCCGAGCAGGCCATCGTCGACATGATTCTTGAGGCGTACCCCAAGCACGCCATTCTAGCAGAAGAGTCCGGCGCGAAAGGCGTGGGCTCCTCCGAATTCGAGTGGATCATCGACCCCATCGACGGCACCACCAACTTCCTGCACGGCCATCAGCAATACGCCATTTCCATCGCCCTGGCACACAAGGGTCAGATACAGCAGGCCGTGGTGTACGACCCCAGCCGTAACGACCTGTTCACCGCCAGCCGTGGCGTGGGTGCCTTCCTGAATGACCGCCGTATCCGTGTGTCCAAGCGCTTCATGATGAATGAATGCGTGATCGCCACCGGCTTCCCGGTTTCCGACCAAAGCTATATCGACCAGTACCTGGGCATGCTCAAGGATGTGCTGGGCAAGACTGCCGGCGTCCGTCGCGAAGGCGCAGCCTCGCTCGACCTGTGTAATGTAGCCTGCGGCCGTGTTGATGGTTTCTGGGAACTGAACCTGAAGCCGTGGGACATCGCTGCCGGCAGCCTGATCGTGCAAGAGGCAGGTGGCATTGTGACCGACCTGACCGGCGAACAGGAATGGCTGGAATCCGGCGACATCGTGGCCGCCAACCCCAAGGTGCTGGCCCAGTTGCTGGCCACCATTGCGCCGCACCTGAACAAGTAATCAGGCAGTTGCACAGCATGACAACGGCAGCCCGCGGGCTGCCGTTTTTTATTGTCCGCTCGCCGGTCGCTATTCGTGCATCACCACCTCGACGGCTGGAGCAGCGGCAGCAGCCTGGCGCGGCTTGAGCAGCAGCAACAAGGGCAGCATGGCCAGAAAGCTGTAAGTAATCAGCCAGTACACATCGACAATCGACACCATCAGCGCCTGACGCTGCAACTCGGCCGCCAACTGCACGGCGGCAGTGCTGTCCAAGCTGGTTTTGCCCATGCGCGCCAGATAGTCGCTCAGCCACGGGTTATACAGATTGAACTGCCCCACCATGGCATTCCAGGCCGACTGCTCACCGCGCGAATAGGCCGTGCTGACAATGGCAATGCCCACCGAGGAACCCATGGTGCGCAACAGGCTGAACAGCCCCGCAGCCTCGGCCGACAAGCGTGCCGGCAAGGTGGACATGGCCATGGCCGATAGCGGCACATAGATCATGCCCAGGCCAAAGCCTTGCAGCAGCACCGGCCAGGCAAACCAGAATGGGCTGGTATCCAGATTGTAGTGAGTACAGACCCAGGTGCCGCAGGCACCGATCAGCAAACCGCTGCCAATCAGATAGCGTGAATCCACCCTGCCGATCAGCCGGCCCACGATCATCATGCTGACCAGACTGGCGATGCCGCGCGGCGCCATGATCAGGCCGGTATCCATGGTGGGATAGTGAAACAGCCCTTCCAGCATGATGGGCTGGATCACCATGGCCCCGTACATGGACAGGCCCAGCGCGGCGATGACGATGCTGGCCGCGACAAAGTTGCGGTCCTTGAACATGTGCAGGTCGAATAGCGGGTGCGCCTCGCTGGACAGCCCACGCCAGATGAAGCCCACCGCGCCCACTATCGCCAGCAAGGCTGCGGTGACAATACCGCCACTGGAGAACCAGTCATCGCCGTTACCCCGGTCCAGCACATACTGGATGCCGCCAATGGCCAGCGAAATCATCATCAGGCCCAGCCAGTCTATGCCACGCTCACGCCGTGGCGTATCCGGCACCTGCCGCGCCAGCAACAAGGACAGCAGCCCCACCGGCAGATTGATGAAGAAGGTCCAGCGCCAGTCGAACATATCGGTCAGCCAGCCGCCCAGCGTTGGCCCGGCAATCGGCCCCACCATCACCCCCATACCCCAGATCGCCATGGCCTTGCCGCGCTGTTCGCGCGGGTAATTGTCTACCATGATCGCTTGCGACAAGGGCACCAGTGCTGCACCAAACACCCCTTGCAGCAGGCGAAAGGCCACCAGTTGCCCCAGGTTCAGCGCCACGCCACACAGCATGGAGGCCAGCACAAAACCGCTGATCGACAATAGCAAATAGCGCCGCCGGCCCAGCCGGTCGGTCAGAAAGCCGGTAAGCGGCATGCAGATGGCGGAAGCCACCAGATAGCTGGTCAGCACCCAGCTGATCTGGTCCGATGTCGCCCCCAGCTCGCCCTGCATCTGCGGCAGGGCGACGTTGACGATGGTGGTATCCAGCACCTGCATCACCGTGGCGGCCATCACCGCCACCGTCACCAAGAGCCGCTTGCTCACGCAGCCGTTTCCTGTGCCTGTTCGGCAGCATGGCGGATTTGTGCCAGCACCTTGATGCAGGTTTGCAATTCCTGCGGGTCCAGCCCATCCAGCAATTCGGCCTTGAGCGCATCAGCCACCTGCAGCAGCTCACCGGACAGCTGCTGCGCCTTGGGCGTCAGGCAAATCCGCTTGGCGCGACGGTCCTGCTCATCCTGCTGGCGGACAATCCAGCCATCGGCCTGCAACACGTCAAGCAATCGCACCAGCGAGGCCGGTTCGATGCCAACACGGGCCGCCAGCTCGTTCTGCAGCAAGGGCTCGCCCGCCCGCCCCAGCTTGAGCAGTACCTGCCAGGTGGCCTGGGAAAAACCATAAGGCCGCAGCCGCTGGTCCAGCAGCGCCCGCCAGGCCTTGGGTACCGCACCCAGCAACTCGGCCACTTCCTGATGCGACTGACTCATGCTCTGCTCCATCAAATAATTAGTCAGCTAATTATATTGACGCAAATAATAAGCAGCAATCGACTTTCCCAGGCCAACCCGCAGGCGGACAAAGCGGCATGCGGCCTTGGCAAGATGACAGGCATCATTGTCCATCTGCTATCCTGACAGTTGAATCAGCTCGCGGAGCCCTGCATGTCCTCTCATTTCCTGCGCATGGCCCTTGGCCTCCTGCTCTGCCTGCCGCCACTGGTGCAGGCCGCAGGCCCGGATTGCAGCCGCAGTTACACCCTGGCACTGCACGAGCACGGCTTGCTGTATAACGCCAGCAGCCGCAGCGGCATCGACAAGGACGTGGCCGACGAACTGATACGCCGCAGCGGCTGCCACGTGGAGATCAGCCTGCTGCCACGCTCACGCATCTGGAAACTGCTGGAAACCGGCAACCTGGACTTCAGCCTGTCCGGCATCACCAACGATGAACGAGAAAAGTTTGCAGCTTTTGCCTGGTATTTCGCCGACAAATACAGCCTGATCGTGCGCAAGGATGCCGCCGTGCAGAATCTGGCCGATTTTCAAACCCGCAACGACCTCAAACTGGGGGGGATTCTCAGCTTTCGCTACAGTGACACCATCAACCAGCTGGTAGACTCGCTCGATCATGAGGGGCGGCTGATCGGCAGCTACGACTACGATGCCCTGTACCAGAACCTGCGGCAGGGACGCACGCAGGCCATCATCATCGAGCCGTTTGATTATTCTGATCTGGACAAATACCAGGTGAGCAAGCTGGTGCGCATCATGGAAACCAACGACCAGCCCACCCCGCACGGGCTGATCATGTCGCGCAAGACCATTTCGCCGGAACAACAGGAACGCTGGCGCGAAATCATCAACAGCATGCGCCGCGATGGCAGCATGCTGAAGATATTCCGCAAGTATTTCAGCCGCGACGAAGCGCAGCAGATGATGAATTTCTGATCAGCCAGCGGGCTTCACTTGGTGGCCGCCAGCAGGTCCAGCCGGTCGGTACAGACGCTGTCCACGCCCCAGGCCATGATTTCACGCGCACGGGCCACCTCGTTCACCGTGTAGCACAGCAACTGGTAACCGGCAGCCTTGATGGCGATGGCCTGCTCCCGTGTCAGGGTGCTGTGATCGCAATGCAGGGCGATGCAGTCCATCTCCTGCAACATGGCCTGCCAGTTGGCCGGCACCTCCTCCACCAGCCAGGCGCGTGGCAGAGCCGGTACCGCATGCTGCGCAGCGCGCAAGGCATCAGCGCTGAACGATGACAATAGCGGCGGCACCGCTGCACCAGCCCACAAGCGTGCGGCCTCCTGCGCAACCAGCCGGCCGGTTTCTTCCTCGCGCCCGGGGCAGGGTTTGATTTCCACGTTCAGCAACATGCCCTGCGCCTGACAATACGCTGCCACATTGGCGAACGTGGGCAGTGCCTCTCCGGCAAAAGCCGCACCTTTCCATGCACCGGCATCAAGCTGCGCCAGGCTGGCCATGTCCAGCTCGGCAGCCAGGCCATGACCATTGCTGGTGCGGTCGACCGTATCGTCATGCAACAGGAAGCAGACATTGTCCGCCGACAGCTTCACATCGCATTCGGCAGCACGGTAGCCATAGGCAATGCCAGCACGAAAACCGGCCAGGGTATTTTCCGGGGCCATGGCCCCACCTCCCCGGTGTGCCACCACGGCAGGATAAGGCCAGGGGCTTGGCAGCTGCAGCTGGGACATCGATTCTCTCCATCAAGACGCTTGTAATAGTTGGACAGGCAGCGTTGGCCCGCGCCGATATGGCCTGACATAAACACGGCAGGCAGCAGATCACACCACCGCAGCATGCGCCATCTTGCATTAAAGCGGCAAAAAGCGCGCATTATCCGTCGCCGATGTGACGCATGCATGACAAAATCCGACCTGCACGGCAAGTCGGGTCTTAACACATGAGTCGGTGCCCATACAGGCGCTTACTGGTAGCTCAGGCTATCAGCCTTGCCCCAGAACACCCGGTAGGCAAAGGCGGTATAAGCGATGATGCAAGGCAGCACCAGCAAGGCACCCCACAGGATGATCCACAAGGCCTCCGGATCGCTGGCGGCCTGCCAGATATCCATGCGCCCGATCACCACCTGCGGAAACACACTATAGGCCAGCCCCCAGAACGCCAGCAGCACAATGCCCACCGTGGCCGCAAAGGGCAGCCAGCAGTAGCGATCATTGCCAACAGCCTGGCGGCGCGCCAGCCGTGGCAGGATGATCAGCTGCAGGGCAAACAAGGCGACGGTTCCCAGCGGCAAGGGCAGCAGCAGGAATAACTGCGGCAGGGCAAACCATTTGGCGGCAATCGCCGGATTCACCAGCGGCGTCACCCCCGACACCAGCAACACCGCCAGGGCAGCGCCCGCCACACTATGGCGCGCCCAGCCTATGGCCTGAGCCTGCAAGCGGCCATCGGTTTTCATGATCAGCCAGCATGCCCCCAGCAAGGCGTAGGCCGCGGTCAGCCCGGCACCCACCAGCAAGGCAAACAGCCAGGGCAGCACGCCCTCGGCAAAACCGGTCAGGTAACGCCCCAGCATTACCCCCTGCGCCAGCGCCGCCAGCAGCGAGCCCAAGGCAAAGATGGCATTCCACCATGGGCGGTGCGGGTCACGCGCCTTGACGCGAAAGTCGAAAGCCACCCCACGCAGGATCAAGCCCACCAGCATCAGCAGTACCGGCACATACAGCGCACCAAACACCACGCCATGCGCCATGGGGAAGGCCACCAGCAACAGGCCCGCTCCCAGCACCAGCCAGGTTTCGTTGGCATCCCAGAACGGTCCGATGCTAGCCACCATACGGTCCTTGCCGGCATCGTCCGCCAGCGGCAGCAGCAGCCCCACGCCCAGGTCAAAGCCATCCAGCACCACATAAACCAGCATGGCCAAGCCCATCAGTCCGGCGAAGATCACCGGCAGCCAGTACGCAGCGTTCATGCCTGCACCTCCTTCAGCGTCACCGCCACATGGCCGGCCGCTTTCTTTGCCAGATGGAACAGCACCGAGACATAAGCCAGCAGCAGGCCGGCATACAGTGCGAGATAAGTCAGCAGCGAGCCGGCCACCATGCCGGTAGTGGCCTGCCCCGCCGCCTGCGCCGTGGTCAGCACACCGGTCACCAACCAGGGCTGGCGGCCAATCTCGGTGACATACCAGCCTGCCAGCGTGGCCACCCAGCCGGCAAAGGTCATGCCCACCAGCCAGCATAGCAGGCGCCGGTCCAGCTGCGCCGTGGCCTTGTTCCGCCGCAGCTGCCAGGCGCTAAACCAGGCAGTCAGCAGCATCAGCCCACCCACGCCCACCATCACGCGAAAACTCCAGAACACCTTGGCCACCGGCGGGTGCTGGGCAAATTCGTTCAGCCCGCGGATTTCGCCGTCCGGATCATGCTTGATGATCAGGCTGGCCAAACGCGGAATACCCAGCGCGTAGTCATTGCTCTGCGTTGCGGCATTGGGCAGGGCAAACAGCAGCAAGGGCGCGCCGCGCTCGGTATGCCACACCCCTTCGATGGCAGCCAGCTTGGCCGGCTGGTGCTCCATGGTATTCAGGCCGTGCGCGTCCCCCGCCAGGATTTGCAGCGGAATCAATAGCGCCGCCAGCCAGACACCGGTCTTCAGTGCCACAGCATTACCCGCGCTGCGGTCGGCCTTCAGTTGGCGATACGCCGACAGCCCGGCCACCAGAAAGGCCACGGTCAGGCCGGAGGCCAGCAGCATGTGGCTCAGCCGGTAAGGCATGGACGGATTGAAGATCACCTGCAGCCAGTCGGTCACATGAGCGCGGCCATCCTTCATCACGAAACCGGCCGGGGTTTGCATCCAGGAATTGAGCGCGATGATCCAGAAGGCCGACAGGCTGTTACCAAACGCCACCAGCAGCGTGGCAAAGGTATGCACCCGTTCCGACACCCGTGGCCGGCCAAACAGCATGATGCCGAGAAAGCCCGCCTCCAGGAAAAACGCGGTCAGGATTTCATAAGCCAGCAGCGGGCCGGCGATATTGCCCACCGTCTGCATATAGCCCGGCCAGTTGGTGCCGAACTGAAAGCTCATGGTGACGCCGCTGACCACGCCCAGCGCGAAGGACAGCGCGAAGATCTTCACCCAGAAGCCGTAGGCATCCATCCACGCCTGACGCCCCGTGCGCAGATAGCGCAGCTTGAAGAACAACAACACCCAGGCCAGCGCGATATTGATGCTGGGAAACAGAATGTGAAAGCTGATATTGGCGGCAAACTGGCTACGCGCCAGCGCCAGGGCATCCAGTTCCATGATTACTCCCGCTCCGTGTCGCGGCTGGTCAGCTTGCTCAGCGACTGGGTAAACTGCAGCACTTTCTGTACCTGCGAGCCCAGTTTCATCAGCCGCTGCAGGGTTTCCACATCCATGTGCTGGATGTCGGAAAACCAGGTGGTGACCAGCTCGATCAACTGGTACATCTCGCCCATGCGCGCCTGGGCATGGCGGTCGGCCTCGCTGCCGGCAGTCTCCATCATTGCCCCGCGCAACATGGTGAGGGTGGGTTCCACTTCGCGCTTCTTGCGCTCCTCGGCCAGGGTTTTGAAGATGGCCCACACATCATCCGGCGTGGAGAAGTATTCGCGCCGGTCACCCGGATAGTGCTGCAGCTTCACCAGCCGCCACGACTCCAACTCTTTCAGACCCATGCTGACATTGGAACGGGAAAAACTCAGGCGCTCGGCGATCTCGTCGGCATTGAGCGGCTTTTCGGAAACAAACAACAGGGCATAAATCTGACCGACGGTGCGATTGATGCCCCAGCGGCTGCCCATCTCGCCGAAATGCGAGACAAAGGACTGGACTAAAGGGGTGGCATTCATGGCTTCCTTAATTTTCAGTAATTTCTGAAACTTTGATAAAGATCATACTTTCGCCACTTGATACGCGTCAATGCACAGTTTGCTTGATTAAAAGACTTGCCAATCAGCACAGACCAAAGCAGCAACAGCACACTACCAGCACCACTGCCGACGACTGCCGCCTGACACCCGGCCCCTGCTACGGTAAAATCGCCCTTTCATGTCAGCGCCCCGCCATCGCGGGGCGTTGTCATCTGCACCCGATACCGACAAGAGCACCACGCCCATGAGCACGCCCCAGCACACTCCGATGATGGTCCAGTATTTTTCCCTGAAAAGTCAGCATGCCGACAAGCTGCTGTTCTACCGCATGGGCGATTTTTACGAGCTGTTCTACGAGGATGCAGAAAAGGCGGCGCGCCTGCTGGACATCACGCTGACCACACGCGGGGCCAGCGGCGGCAACCCGATCAAGATGGCCGGAGTGCCTTACCATGCGGCCGAAGGCTACCTGGCGCGGCTGGTGAAAATGGGCGAGTCGGTAGCCATTGCCGAGCAGATCGGCGACCCGGCGCTGGCCAAGGGTCCGGTGGAACGCAAGGTGGTACGCATCGTCACCCCCGGCACCCTCACCGACGCTGCCCTGCTGGACGACAAGCGCGACAATCTGGTGCTGGCGGTAAACATGTACAAGGGCACGCTGGGCCTGGCCTGGCTGTCGATGGCCAGTGGTGAATTCAAGATCATGCAAACCAGCGTGGAAGAATTCGCCAGCGAACTGGAACGGTTGAAACCAGCCGAGCTGGTGCTGCCGGACGACAGCGGCCTCAATATCTTCGAGCAGGTCAATTGCCCACGCAAAAAGCTGCCGCCCTGGCAGTTCGACACCGAATCCGCCCAACTGGCGCTGACCCGCCACTTTGGCACGCACGATCTGGCCGGTTTCGGCGCGGACACCCTGCCAGTGGCGGTGGGTGCAGCCGGTGCGCTGCTGGAATACGTCAAATCCACCCAGAGCGTGAATCCGGCACATATTTCCCAGTTGGCGGTGGAAGATGCCGGCGAGCTGATCCGCATGGATGCCGCCACCCGCCGCAATCTGGAACTCACCGAAACCATACGCGGCGAACCCTCGCCCACGCTGGCCTCCTTGCTCGACACCTGCGCCACCAGCATGGGTAGCCGTCTGCTGCGTCACTGGCTGCACCACCCCATCCGCCAGCATGCCAAGCTGCAACGGCGGTTGGAATCGGTGCGCGCCCTGCTGCCGCTGCATCAGGATGTGCACGGCCAGCTGCGCGAAGTAGCCGACATCGAACGCATCACCGCCCGCATCGCCCTGCGCAGCGCCCGCCCGCGCGATCTGGCGGCGCTGCGCGATTCGCTCAAGGCCCTGGTGGGTGCCAAGCAGCTGGCTAGCAGCCTGGATGCCCCGCTACTGGGCGAACTGGCGCGGCTGCTGCCGGATAATTCGCCGGTGGAAAGCCTGCTGGCAACCAGCATCCTGCCAGAACCGGCCACCTTTCTGCGCGATGGCGGGGTCATCAATCATGGCCTGAATGCGGATCTGGACGAACTGCGTGCCATCCAGACCGACTGCGGCGATTTCCTGCTGGCACTGGAAGCCCGCGAAAAGGAACGCACCGGCATCACCACCCTCAAGGTGGAATTCAACCGCGTGCACGGCTTCTATATCGAAGTCTCGCGAGCACAAGGCGACAAGGTGCCGGACGACTACCGCCGCCGCCAGACCCTGAAAAATGCCGAACGCTACATCACGCCGGAACTGAAAGAATTCGAAGACAAGGCCCTGTCGGCACAGGACCGCTCGCTGGCACTGGAAAAACAGCTGTACGAACAATTGCTGGACCAGCTGGCACCGCATATTCCCGACCTCAAGCTGATCGCCCAGGCCGTTGCCGGGCTGGACGTGCTGGCCGCCTTTGCCGAGCGCGCCAGCAGCAATAACTATGTCGAGCCGCAATTTGTCAGCGACACCCGACTGGAAATCATCGCGGGACGTCACCCTGTGGTGGAAGCCGAAGTGGAACGCTTCATCGCCAACGACACCCGCCTCAGCGACGAGCGCAAGCTGTTGCTGATCACCGGCCCGAACATGGGTGGTAAATCCACCTATATGCGCCAGAACGCGCTGATCACCCTGCTGGCCCACATCGGCAGCTTCGTGCCGGCAGAGCGCGCCATCATCGGCCAGATCGACCGCATCTTCACCCGCATCGGCGCCTCGGATGACCTGGCTGGCGGCCGCTCCACCTTCATGGTGGAGATGACCGAAACGGCGAATATCTTAAACAATGCCAGCGCGCAGTCGCTGGTGCTGATGGATGAAGTCGGCCGGGGTACTTCCACCTTCGACGGCCTGGCCCTGGCCTGGGCCATCGCCAAGGCACTGATCGAGAAAAGCCGCGCCTACACCCTGTTCGCCACCCACTATTTCGAGCTCACCACCCTGGCTGATCAATACCCGGCCGTCGCCAATGTGCACCTGTCTGCCGTCGAGCACAAAGACCGCATCGTCTTCATGCATCATGTGGACGAAGGCCCGGCCAGCCAGAGTTACGGCCTGGCGGTGGCCCAGTTGGCCGGGGTGCCGCCCAAGGTCATCCGCGAGGCCAGACGCTATCTGGTCGAGCTGGAAAACCAGTCGGCAGCCCGGGTCCAGCCCGACCTGTTCAGCGCACCACCGGCCCTGGCAGACACCGTGGAAAGCGAGCCGAATCCGGCGCTGGACATGCTGCAAGACATCAACCCGGACGAGCTGACCCCGCGCCAGGCACTCGACTTTCTCTATCAAGTGAAAAAAGTGCTGAATTGATACAGCAAAATGACAAGCATCATCTATGATGAAAAAATCATGACACGCAGAGAACAGGAGTAAGCACTATGTCGTCGCAGAGCACTGCCAGCAACCCGGGGTTTGTTCGCCTGTTTGGACACACTGGAGATGATGGCAGCATCACCCTTCAAGCCATCCGCGAGCGCGCCAGCAAGCAACTGGCCAGATTTGCCAGCCTGGCGGAAGAACAACTGGTGGAACGTCAGATCAGCATGCCACCAGCCATCAGTCTGGTAAGTTGCCCGGCGTGCAGCCTTACCCTGGAAAACAACCATCCCCAATCCGATGAAATCCTTAGCTGGCTGACTGACAACGCCAAGCTGTCCAGTCAGTTCAAAGAAGTAGAAGTGCTGTTCGAACTTGTACGTGCCGCTGAAGCCGCAGGTGAAATCTTCCCCGAGACATCCTGCTTTCATATTGGCCTGACCAGTGCCGGTCCCATTGCGTACTTCGAGGACCATTCGTGCAGTCCTTACCAGCAATAGTTTTGGCTTTCCGCCTTAGCCGTTCAGGGGAGACATCCGTCTCCCCTGGCTGCTTTTCAGCTCCACACCGGCCCTAGCCGGCCACAGAATTTACAGCGCATCAAAGAGAAAATTCGCTAGTAATCATCAGACTCTCCATCCGGCCTGCCCTTCTACCATCAAGGTATCTCACACCTTTGGAGCAAGAACATGCCGCTGACCGAATCCCCCCTCCAGCCTGCACAGGCCCTGCCGGCCCCCACCCTGAGCGACAATTTGCGCCTGCAAGCCAAAACCCTGCTGGGCAGCCTGGGACGGCAAGCCCGCCTCGAACTACTCACCCGCGGCATACACATCCCGCCCGCCATCTGCCTGGGCAGTGACTCGCACGGACAAGTGCAGCTACTCAGCCCACATCCGCAGGCTCGACAAATTCGCCTGTGGCTGAAAAACAGCCATTACCTGGGCGAACTGTTCCTGGAGCTAAGCAGCCTGTTCGAACTGTTGCAGGCCTGTAGCACAGAGCGTCCCGCCGCCGCACAGCGCCGCTTCTGCCTCGGTCTGACTTCGGCCGGCCCGCTGGCCTACTTCGAGGACTACCCTCAGCCGGCCACCGCCTCACACCCTCATTGAGCCCGGCCACACACATGAGAAAGGGAAGCATCGGCTTCCCTTTCTCAGTTTTGCCCGGCAGCCCGCCGGGGAGGTCGCGCCTGCCGCCGTGCCAGCGCGTGGACAAAGCGCATTTCTTCCGGGTAGGGATAGAAATCCTCCATATAACCATCGCGGATGCGCTGCTGGCGTTGCTGCCAGAATGCCGGCGTCAGCAAGTCGCGGTGATAATGCAGAAAGGTCTTGCGCACCAGCGGGTCGCCCAGCAGAAAGGTGGCGAACTCCTCGGGGAAGACATCGTTGCGCGCCACCGGGTACCAGACCTCGCCGGACATCTCCATTTCCGGGTTGGGCGCTTCCGGTATCTGGCGAAAATGGCAATCGGTCAGGTATTCGATTTCATCGTAGTCATAGAAGATTACCCGGCCGTAACGGGTGACACCGAAGTTCTTGAACAACATGTCTCCGGGGAAGATATTGGCGGCAGCCAGCTCCTTGATGGCCAGGCCGTAATCACGGATCACCCGCTCTTTTTCCTGCTCATCGCAGTTCATCAGATAGATGTTCAGCGGCTTCATGCGCCGCTCGATATACAGGTGGCGGATGATAATGCTGTCCTCCCCCTCCTCCATCATCGACGGCGCCAGGCTGCGCAGCTCTTCGAGCAGTTCGGCGGTAAAGCGCTGGCGTGGAAAGGCGACATTGGAGAACTCCAGCGTGTCCGACATGCGCCCTACCCGGTCGTGCCGCTTCACCAGCCGGTATTTCTGCTTCACCGTGTCGCGGTCTATTTCCTTGGGGCCGCCAAACACGTCCTTGATCAGCTTGAACACATAGGGATAGGACGGCAGCGTGAACACCAGCATCACCAGCCCGCGGATACCGGGGGCAATGATGAACTGGTCATTGGAATGCTGCAGATGCTGCATGAAATCGCGGTAGAAGGTGTTCTTGCCCTGCTTCTGCAAACCCAGCATGGTGTAAAGCTCGGCCTTGGTCTTGCCCGGCAGCATGCCGCGCAGAAACTGCACATAGCCGGAGGGGACTTCCATATCCACCAGAAAGTAGGCGCGGCTGAAGGAAAACAGCACGCCGATACGCCATGGCTCCAGCAATACGGTATCCAGATACAGGCCGCCGCCCGCGTCGTGCAATATCGGGATGGCAAAGGGATAGCTCAGCCCGCCATTGATCACCTTGCCAAAAATATAGGCGGTCTTGTTGCGATAAAAGGGTGAGGACAACACCTGTATCTGCAGATTGGCCTCGGCATGTGGCCAGGCTCCGGCAAAGAAGTCATTGGCATACTGCAAGACCAGCGCCAGATCGCGGCGCAGACGGACAAAGGGGCGGTTCCAGCCCATGTCGGCAATGATCTGCCGCATCACCCGGCGCAAGCTGCTGCTGGCCGGATAGTAACTGCGATAGGACGGCGGGTCGGACTCGATATATTCAGTGGAAATGGCCGGGCGGATGAAGATGAAATCGTTGTTGAAATAATCCCGGTGCAGCATGCGGGTGAACACCGAGTTGAAAAAGGTCTCCGCCAGTTCCGGCTGCTTGTGATTGGTCAGCAGGCCGATGAAATACAGCTTGGCCTGCTGCCATATTTCATCGTCCAGCAGATCGGCATGAAACTCCCCGTGCAGGCGCGCGACTGTTTCCACCACCCGCTCATCGTAAAACTGGATGCGATCACGAATGGCCTGCTGCACACCCTGCCAGTCGCCGCGCTCGAACAAGGCCTTGGCCTGGCGGTTGCAGTCGCGAAACAGGCGGTAGTGCTTGTCAAAACCATCGATCAGAGCCTGAGCGATATCACGCGCTACCGGATTGTAATACTCGGGAATCTGCATGCTCTGGCCTCGGTGTTGCCACGCCACCCATCACGGCAAACGACAGGCAGTCATGGCTTGTTTCTGCGGGCAAAGCGGAATGAGGGCTGCGGCCCCGCCTTGCTGCCTGCGGCTGTGCTCTTGCGGGCGGGGGCAGCGCTGCCCTGCCCCAGACGTTCAGCATGCGACAGCGCCGGCAAATCTTCAAGATTCACACTGATGCTGCGCAGCTCCCCCGGTTGCAGCCCATCCAGCTGCCAGGGGCCAATCGCCGCCCGCACCAGGCGCAACGTGGGCAGCCCCACCTTGGCCGTCATGCGGCGCACCTGGCGATTCTTGCCTTCACTGATGATGATTTCCAGCCAGCAGTCCGGCACCGTCTTGCGAAAACGTACCGGCGGCTTGCGTTCCCACAGCGCCGGCGGCTCGATCTGCCGCGCCTGTGCCGGCCGGGTGACAAAATCGCCCAGATCAACCCCCGCGCGCAATGCCTCCAGCTGTGCCTCGCTCACCTGTCCCTCCACTTGCACCCAATAGGTCTTGGGCAGTTTCCAGCGCGGGTCGCTGATACGGTGCTGCAAGGCGCCTTCGCCGGTCAGCAGCAGCAAACCTTCGCTATCGGTATCCAGCCGGCCAGCCGGGTAGACACCGGGAAGCGCGATATGGTCTTTCAGCGTGGGATGCCGCTCGTGCTGGGAAAACTGGCAGATAACACCATAAGGCTTGTTGAACAGGATGAGCTGGGACATTTTCTGGCAAACCGTAGAACGAGTGATGCGCCGGATGATAGCAAGGACTGTGTACTGCGGTCATGCCAGAACAAGTCGGGCAGGCCACTGCAACAAACTATTCGCATCGCTGTCTGTTGCAGTGGCTATGCTGTGGAGTGCAGCTCACAGCACCCGTGCGGAAAATTCACATTCGAACAGTTGTTTATCTTGTCGAAATGGCAAAGTTCGGATACTTACAAACAGTGCGCAGATTTGAGGGGTATAATTCACTTCCGAAAAGTCACCCGCAAGTCCAGGGGCCACGCTGCCACGCACAGGCTGCCTGGCGCAGTCCGGCAAAACGCCCGCCTGATGCAGTGCCTTTCCACGCGCCTAGCGGAACATCCCCCAGTATGCGAAAGCCGCCTTGCGTAGTTGTTCTGACGTCAAAATAATCATTGGAGATAGAGTATGCCCACAAAGCAGCCGACCATCATCTACACCCTGACCGACGAAGCACCGGCGCTGGCCACCAGCGCCTTCCTGCCGGTCGTTCGTACCTTTACCGGCGCTGCCGGCATCAACATCGAAACGGCAGATATCTCGGTTGCTGCCCGCGTACTGGCCGAATTCCCCGAATACCTGACTGAAGAACAAAAAGTACCGGATACGCTGAGTACCCTGGGCAAGCTGACCCAGGACCCGGACACCAACATTATCAAGTTGCCGAACATCAGTGCTTCGGTTTCGCAGCTGATCTCCTGCATCAAGGAACTGCAATCCAAGGGCTATGCCCTGCCCGACTACCCGGAACTGCCCAGCAGCGACGCCGACCATGCCCTCAAGACCCGCTACGCCAAGTGTCTGGGCTCGGCTGTCAACCCGGTACTGCGCGAAGGCAACTCCGACCGCCGCGCCCCGCTGGCCGTGAAAAACTACGCCAAGAAGCACCCGCACTCCATGGGCGAATGGAAGCAATGGTCGCAAACCCATGTTTCCCACATGCACCATGGCGACTTCTACCATGGCGAAAAGTCCATGACGCTGGACAAGGCGCGTGACGTGAAGATGGAGCTGACCACCAACAGTGGCAAGACCATCGCCCTCAAGCCCAAGCTGGCCCTGCAGGCTGGCGAAATCATCGATTCCATGTTCATGAGCAAGAAGGCGCTGTGCGACTTCTACGAACAGGAAATGGAAGACTGCCGCGAATCCGGCATCCTGTTCTCGCTGCACGTGAAAGCCACCATGATGAAGGTGTCCCACCCCATCGTGTTTGGCCACTGCGTCAAGATCTACTACAAGGATGCTTTCGAAAAACACGGCAAGCTGTTCGAAGAGCTGGGCGTCAACGTCAACAACGGCATGGCCAACCTCTACGAAAAGATCGAGACCCTGCCGGCCACCAAGCGCGAAGAAATCATCCGCGACCTGCACGCCTGCCAGGAACACCGTCCGCGTCTGGCCATGGTGGACTCCGCCAAGGGCATTACCAACTTCCACTCGCCCAACGACGTGATTGTCGATGCCTCCATGCCGGCCATGATCCGTGGCGGTGGCAAGATGTGGGGTGCCGATGGCAAGCCGGCTGACTGCAAGGCCGTGATGCCGGAATCCACCTTTGCCCGCATTTATCAGGAGATGATCAACTTCTGCAAATGGCACGGCAACTTCGACCCGCGCACCATGGGCACCGTGCCTAACGTTGGCCTGATGGCGCAGAAGGCCGAAGAGTACGGTTCGCACGACAAGACCTTCGAAATCGCCGAAGACGGCGTAGCCAACATCGTCGACCTGGCGACCGGCGAAATCCTGCTGAGCCAGAACGTGGAAGCTGGCGACATCTGGCGCATGTGCCAGGTGAAGGATGCCCCGATCTGCGACTGGGTGAAGCTGGCCGTTACCCGCGCCCGCAACTCCGGCATGCCGGCAGTGTTCTGGCTCGACCCGTACCGCCCGCACGAAAACGAGCTGATCAAGAAAGTGGAAACCTATCTGCAGGACTACGACACCAGCGACCTGGAAATCCACATCATGTCCCAGGTCCGCGCCATGCGCTTCACCCTGGAACGTGTCGCCCGTGGCCTGGACACCATCTCGGTGACCGGCAACATCCTGCGCGACTACCTGACCGACCTGTTCCCCATCATGGAACTGGGCACCTCGGCCAAGATGCTGTCCATCGTGCCGCTGATGGCCGGTGGCGGCATGTACGAAACCGGTGCCGGCGGTTCGGCACCGAAGCATGTACAACAGCTGCTGGAAGAAAACCACCTGCGCTGGGACTCGCTGGGTGAATTCCTGGCGCTGGCGGTATCGCTGGAAGAACTGGGCATCAAGACCGGCAACAACAAGGCCAAGATCCTGGCCAAGACGCTGGACGCCGCCACCGGCAAGCTGCTGGACAACGACAAGTCGCCGTCGCGCCGCACCGGTGAGCTGGACAACCGTGGCAGCCAGTTCTACCTGGCCAGCTACTGGGCCGAAGCACTGGCCGAGCAAACCGAAGATGCCGAACTGCAAGCCCAGTTCGCCCCGCTGGCCAAGCAGCTGGCAGGCAGCGAGCAGCAAATCATCGACGAGCTGAAAGCCGTACAGGGCCAGCCGGCCGACATCGGCGGCTACTACCTGCCGGATACTGCCAAGTGCCAGGCCGTGATGTGCCCGAGCGCCACTTTCAATAGCGCACTGCAAGCCGTACAGGCCTAAGCCTTGCCCGGCCCATGCCGGCCGGCAGCAAACCACCAAGCGCCAGGATCCGTCCTGGCGCTTTTTTTATCCGCCCCTCCCCCGCCAACGATTTTCCAAAAAATTTGTCTGAATAATCCTCTGCAACAGCCCCGCCACAGTCTAGGCTGAGTGAGTGGAGAAACACTGCGGTCAGTCGCAGCCCGTTACCCAGTTACCAGGAGAGAACAACAATGAGTGAATCCCATATCAAGGTTCCCGCAGCAGGACAGAAAATCATCCCGGGGCAAGCCATCCCCGACCACCCCATCATTCCCTTCATCGAAGGCGATGGTATCGGCATCGACATCACCCCGGTCATGATCAAGGTGATCGATGCTGCGGTGGCAAAAGCCTATGGCGGAGCCAAGAAAATCCACTGGATGGAAGTGTATGCCGGCGAGAAATCGACTCGCCTGTATGGGCCGGATGAATGGCTGCCCAAAGAAACCTTCGACGCGCTGAAAGAATACGCGGTGTCGATCAAGGGCCCGATGACCACCCCGGTAGGTGGTGGCATCCGCTCGCTCAATGTAGCCCTGCGCCAGGAGCTTGACCTCTACCAGTGCGTACGCCCGGTGCAGTACTTCCAGGGCGTGCCCTCACCGCTCAAGCAACCCGAGCTGGTCAATATGGTGATCTTCCGCGAGAACACCGAAGACATCTATGCCGGCATCGAATGGCAAGCCGGCTCCGATGCCGTCAAGAAAGTGATCGCCTTCCTGCAAAACGAAATGGGCGTGAAGAAAATCCGCTTCCCGGACAGCTCCGGCATCGGCATCAAGCCGATCTCGGTCGAGGGAACGGAGCGCCTGGTGCGCGCGGCCCTCAAATACACCATAGACAATGACCGCAGCAGCCTGACCATCGTCCACAAGGGCAATATCATGAAGTTCACCGAAGGCAACTTCCGTGATACCGCCTATGCGCTGGCTCGCCGCGAATTCGGAGCCGAACTGATCGCCGGCGGCCCGTGGTGCAAGTTCAACAATCCCCAGACCGGCCGCGAGATCATCGTCAAGGACGCCATTGCCGATGCCTTCCTGCAGCAAATCCTGCTGCGCCCGGCAGAATACGACGTAATCGCCACTACCAATCTCAACGGCGACTACATCTCCGATGCACTGGCCGCGCAGGTCGGCGGCATCGGCATCGCACCGGGCGCCAATATCTCGGACAAGTACGCCTGCTTCGAGGCCACCCACGGCACGGCGCCCAAATACGCCGGTCTGGACAAGGTCAACCCTGGCTCGCTCATCCTGTCGGCCGAAATGATGCTGCGCCACCTAGGCTGGACCGCCGCCGCCGACTTGGTGATCAAATCCATGGAAGCCGCCATTGCCGACAAACAGGTTACTTACGACTTCGCCCGGCTGATGGAAGGTGCCACCGAGGTCTCCTGCTCCGGCTTTGGCGACGCCATGATCGCCCGCATGTAAGCCATCGACAGGTTTAGCCCGCCACCAGGCCCGCTCATCGCGGGCCTTGCGTGTTTCAGCCATCCACCAGGGCGCGCGCCGCGTCCAGAACCAGCGTTTTTGCCGCATCCACCCGCTTGCCTGCACGCCAGGCCATCATCACCTCCCAATGCCACGCGGGCAGCTCCGGCAGACACAGCCTGACCAGGGTGCCGTCCTGCAGATCAGCCTTGATCGACAGTTCCGGCATGAAAGAGACAAAACGATGGCGCAATACCAGCTCACGCGCCGCCGATGCCGGCTGTACCGCATGAATCGGGCTGGGCAGCTGCCGCACCATGCGGATTTGCTGGATCAGGCTCTCGCACTCATCCCCCCAGAACTGCGGGGCAATGCGATGGCGGGCAATATCAGCCAGCGCCAAGGGCGTGCGGCAGTCCGCCAGCGGGTGATGGGCAGCCACAACCGCGACAATCGGCGAACGCCACAGCAGCTCCATCTGAATGCCGGCCATCGCCGGACATTTCAGTACAAAGCCCACCTCCACCTGCCCGGTCAGCAGGTCTTGCATGATCTGCTGCGAGTGGTCGGTACCGCAGCGTATCTCCATCGGCGCATCCGCCAGCTTCATCAGCAAAGGTCCGAAAACCGGTGAGGTCAGCGATGGCAGGCAGGATAGCCGGATACGCGGCACGCTCGGTGTGCCCTGCATGGTTTCCAGCCCTTGCCGGTAGGCCGCAACCGACTGGCGTGCAGCAACAAGGAAAGCCTGGCAGGCATTGGTGGCCACCGCACCACGCCGATGCCGGGTAAACAGGCGGACATCCCACTGCTGCTCCAGCAGGCTGATACGCTGGCTGACCTGTGGCTGCGACCAGCCACGCTTGGCTGCTGCCTGGCTGAAACTGCCCAGCTCAGCCACATCCAGCAATAACTCCAGATCAGACAAAGCGACAGACATAAAAAGATTGCATATGAAATATTAGTAGAAGTCGACTTACATAATAGCAGGCCGCCTCCCTAAAATGCTGTACGGATGAGGAGAACACATGGCTTCGGCACAACGGGCACGCAAACTGGGCAAGGCATTTATCCTGCTGGACAACCTGCTGGTGATATTCGGTTTCTTCATGGTTTTCCCGCTGATCAGCCTGCATTTTGTTGACCAGTTAGGCTGGAGCGCCACGATCGTCGGCCTGGCACTGGCACTGCGCCAGTTCATGCAGCAGGGGCTGGGCCTGTTTGGTGGCTCGCTGGCCGACCGCTACGGTGCCAAGCCCTTGATTGTCTGCGGCATGCTGATGCGCGCCGCCGGCTTTGCCTGCATGGCACTGGCGCATGCTCCGTGGCTGCTGTTTGTCTCCTGCCTGCTCTCCGGGCTGGGTGGGACCCTGTTCGATCCACCGCGCACGGCGCTGGTGGCCAAACTGGTACGTCCCAGAGAGCGGCCACATTTTTATGCCATCCTGATGATGCAGGACAGCGCTGGTGCGGTGGCTGCGGCCCTGCTGGGCTCCTGGCTGCTGCAATTCGACTTCCGCTGGGTTGGCCTGGCAGGAACCGGCATGTTCGTGCTGGCCGCCGTGGTCAACGCCCTGCTGCTACCGCCGTACCGGGTCGCTACGGGCAAGACGTCCCCCTGGCACTCCATGCGTATCGTCTTGCACGATCGCAGCTATATGCGCTTTGTACTGACCTTGAGCGGCTATTACATGCTCGCGGTACAAGTCATGCTGCTGGTCCCGGTGACCATCAAACAGCTGACCGGCAATTATCAGGCCGTAGGCTGGATGTATATGCTGGAAACCTGCTTGTCACTCAGCCTGCTTTATCCGCTGGCACGCTGGGGAGAACGCTATCTGCGCCGCGAACAGCGCATGCTGATCGGCCTGGGACTGATGAGCCTTAGTCTGGCCATCATGAGCAGCGTGCAACATCCGCTGGCAGCCTTTGTCATTCTGGCCGTGTTTTTTCTGGGGTCCATCATCATGGAGCCGGCACGGGAAACCTATATCGCCGGGCTGGCCAAGGCACAGGCTCGAGCCAGCTATCTGGGCTGCAGCCGACTCGGGCTGGCTTTGGGTGGGGCAGTGGGCTATGTTGGAGGAGGGTGGCTGCTGGACATGTCTCGCCAATGGCAGCTGCCGGCGCTGCCTTGGCTGTGCCTGGCGATGATTGGTGCCATCACCTTGCTGGCACTATGGGGGCAGTTGCTGCGCACCCCTGCCAGCACGCGCTATGCCAGCAATACCATTTGATCAAAAAACAAAACCCGCCGGTTGGCGGGGTTTTGTTTGAAGCTGTCGGGACGTTGACCGGTTAGATCAGCGTACCTGGCAATCCTGGCGCATCCTCTGCCTGATCAGGCAGCCTGGATGTTCGACGCTTGCTTGCCTTTCGGGCCGCTAACGATGTCAAAGCTTACACGTTGACCCTCTTTCAGAGTCTTGAAGCCTTGCATATTGATGGCGGAGAAATGGGCAAACAGGTCTTCACCACCCTCATCCGGGGTAATAAAGCCAAAGCCTTTAGCGTCGTTGAACCACTTAACGGTACCAATTGACATGTTACTTCCTTGATTGACTATGGCTGGTGAGGCCGACCAACTTAAAGCCTGCTGCCCATTCCGGCTTATCCGGGAATGCCAAACAGCTAAGCCAAGCACCTGAACAGCATTTCTACGCAACCATCGTGATAGCGTCAAGTCCAAAAGGAATTCGCACTCGCCCCTTGAAAAAAAGTCAGGGGGAACCAAAATTGAAGTAAACCGCGGTTTAACTGAAAGTCGACATGTCCACGCAGTTCAGCAACGACGCCGTCAAAGAGGTGTCACGGGTGAGGACCACCCCTCCCCCAATGTATAAGGTATTGTTATTGAACGATGATTTCACCCCAATGGAATTTGTGGTGGAAGTGTTGCAGCAGTTGTTCCACATGAACAGGGAAAAGGCTACCCAGGTCATGTTGCAAGTCCATACGCAAGGTCACGGCGTGTGTGGCGTTTATACCAAAGACGTGGCTGCCACCAAGGTTGAACAGGTGTCGCAATTTGCCAAAGCACACCAGCATCCGCTTCAGTGCGTAATGGAGGAAAACTGATGATTGCCCAGGAGCTTGAAGTAAGCCTGCATATGGCGTTCATGGACGCCAGGCGCAAGCGCCACGAGTTCATCAGCGTGGAGCATTTGCTGCTTGCCATGATCGACAATCCCTCCGCCGCCGATGTTTTGCGCGCCTGCGGGGCCAATCTCGACCAGCTGAAAAAACAGCTGGGCGACTTCATCGACGAACACACCCCCACCGTTCCCGGGGAAACCGAGGTCGAAACCCAACCCACGCTGGGCTTCCAGCGGGTGATTCAACGCGCCATCCTGCATGTGCAATCTTCCGGCAAGAAGGAAGTGACTGGCGCCAACATTCTGGTGGCCATCTTCGGCGAAAAAGACTCGCATGCCGTTTATTACCTGCATCAGCAGGGAATTTCGCGCCTAGATGTGGTCAATTTCATCTCGCACGGCATTACCAAACAGCGCTCGCCGCAACACCCGCCCGAGCCACGTGAGCAGCACAACGAATCCGAGGGCGAAGAGCAATCTACCGGCCCGGGCGGCGCGCTGGAAAACTACACGCTCAACCTTAACCAGCAGGCACGCGATGGCAAGATCGATCCACTGATCGGCCGTGAGCTGGAACTGGAACGTACCGTGCAAATCCTCTGCCGCCGCCGCAAGAACAACCCCTTGCTGGTGGGTGAAGCTGGCGTGGGCAAGACGGCGATTGCCGAAGGGCTGGCACGGCGCATCGTCAACAACGAAGTGCCGGATGTACTGTCCAAGGCCACCGTGTATGCGCTGGACATGGGTGCGCTGCTGGCTGGCACCAAATACCGTGGCGATTTCGAGCAACGCCTCAAGGCCGTCATCAAGCAGCTGACCGAAGACGAACACGCCATTCTGTTCATCGACGAGATTCACACCCTGATCGGTGCCGGCGCAGCTTCCGGCGGGACTCTGGATGCCTCCAACCTGCTGAAGCCGGCGCTATCCAATGGCAGCCTGCGCTGCATTGGTGCCACGACCTATAACGAATACCGTGGCATTTTCGAAAAGGACAACGCCCTGTCGCGACGCTTCCAGAAGATTGACGTGGCTGAACCGACAGTGGAACAGACCGTGGAAATCCTCAAGGGGCTGAAATCGCGCTTCGAGGCCCATCATGGCGTGAAGTACACCCAGGCAGCGCTGTCCACCGCGGCCGAACTGTCCGCGCGCTATATCAACGACCGTCACCTGCCGGACAAGGCCATTGACGTGATCGACGAAGCAGGTGCTGCACAAAAAATCCTGCCCAAGTCGCGGCAGAAAAAGGTGATCAACAAGTCCGAGATCGAAGAGATCGTGGCCAAGATCGCCCGTATTCCGCCCAAGACCGTCTCTAGCGATGACCGGAATGTGCTGAAAAACCTGGAGCGCGATTTGCGCAACGTGGTGTTCGGCCAGGACAAGGCCATTGAAAGCCTGGCTACCGCCATCAAGATGACCCGCTCTGGCCTGGGTAATCCGCAAAAGCCCATCGGTTCCTTCCTGTTCTCCGGCCCGACCGGGGTGGGCAAGACCGAGGTCGCCAAGCAGCTGGCCTATGTGCTGGGCGTAGAGCTGATCCGCTTCGACATGTCCGAGTATATGGAGCGACATGCGGTCAGCCGCCTGATTGGCGCACCTCCCGGCTATGTCGGCTTCGAACAGGGCGGTCAGTTGACCGAAGCCATCAGCAAACACCCGTATGCCGTACTGCTGCTGGATGAGATCGAAAAAGCGCATCCCGACATCTACAACGTGCTGTTGCAGGTGATGGACCATGGCACCCTGACCGATAACAACGGTCGCAAGGCAGACTTCCGCAATGTGGTGATCATCATGACCACCAATGCCGGTGCCGAAGCCATGTCCAAGCCGACACTGGGCTTTACCCAGTCCAAGGAAGCCGGTGATGAAATGGCCGACATCAAGCGCCTGTTCAGCCCGGAATTCCGCAACCGGCTGGACGCCACGATCTCCTTCAAGACGCTGGATGAGCAGATCATCATGCAGGTGGTGGACAAGTTCCTGATGCAGCTGGAGCACCAGCTCAGCGACAAGAAGGTGGAAATCCACTTTACCGACGCGCTGCGCGCCTTCCTGGCCAAACGTGGCTTTGACCCGCTGATGGGCGCTCGCCCGATGGCACGGCTGATTCAGGACACCATCCGCAAGGCACTGGCCGACGAGCTGCTGTTTGGCCGCCTGGCCAATGGCGGAGAAGTGACAGTGACGGTCAATGAGCAGGATGTGGTTGAGCTGCAATTCGACCCAGAAACACTGGCCGCCGAACCAGCCTGAGCCATCCCGCCATCACCACAACGCCCGCATCGTCTGCGGGCGTTTTTTTTGCTGACGACCTCCCGGCTCAGCCACGCGGATGGTGCTGGGCATGCAGCTGCTTTAGCCGTTCGCGCGCCACATGGGTATAAATCTGCGTGGTGGAAATATCAGAATGACCCAGCAGCAGCTGCACCACACGCAGATCGGCACCATGATTGACCAGATGGGTGGCGAAGGCATGCCGCAACATATGCGGACCGATGGGTGGCAAGCCCTGCTGTCGGGCATAGCCGGCAATCAGATGCCAGGCCATCTGCCGCGTCATGCCGGCCTTGCGCTGGGTGACAAACACCGCATCGCACTGCGCGCCCGCCAGTAACAATGGCCGCGCCTCGCGAAAATAACGCTCCAGCCACTCCAGCGCCACCTCACCCAAGGGCACCATGCGCTCCTTGTTACCCTTGCCACGGGTAATGATCAGCCCGGTAATCATGTCCAGCTGCTGCAGGGTCAGCCCAACCAGCTCGGATACCCGCAGACCGGTGGCATACAGCACCTCCAGCATGGCCCGATCACGCAAACCCAGTGGCACATCCACATCAGCAGCTTGTAGCAGCTGCTCCACCTGCCCCTCGGACAAGGCCTTGGGCAAGCGCTGCCCCAGCTTGGGACTGCCCAGATGCGTGGTCGGATCGTCAGCACGATGGCCACTGGCCAGCAGAAACTGGTAGTAGCGCCGCAGACAGGACAGCTGGCGGGCACGGGTGGCCGGCTTTTCGGTATCAACAGCCATCAGCAAGGCACGCTGGATGAGCGCCTGGTCCGCCATGTCCAGCTCCGCACCCAGCGCCTGCAACTGCCTCTGCAGCTTGAGCAGGTCGCGGCGGTAAGCCGCCAGCGTATTGGCTGACAGTCCGTCGGTCAGCCACAGGTGATCCAGAAACCGGTCTATGCTTTCGCTACTCATGCCCTTCCCTCACCTTGTCCTGGCGGCAGACGCAAAAAAGCGCAAGGCAGCTGCCTTGCGCTTTTATCATACCTGACGGTATCAGGATCAGCCTTGCTTGCGAGCCGGCAGTTTTTCCTTGATACGTGCAGACTTGCCGGTACGGCCGCGCAGGTAGTACAGCTTGGCGCGACGTACATCACCACGGCGCTTCACTTCTACGGAAGCCACCAGCGGGGAGTAGGACTGGAAAGTACGCTCAACACCTTCACCGGCGGACATCTTGCGCACGATGAAAGAGCTGTTCAGACCACGGTTACGCTTGGCGATAACAACACCTTCGTAAGCCTGCAGACGTTCGCGGTTACCTTCCTTTACCTTGACATGAACCACAACGGTATCGCCAGGAGCGAATTCCGGGATGGTTTTGCCCAGGCGGGCGATTTCTTCTTGCTCGAGTTTCTGGATCAGATCCATGTTTTACTCCGGTTTTTTGAGGATATCTTGTTCCTGCTGGTACTCTGCCAGCAGCCGAGATTCCTGTTTTGTCAAAGAGCGGCCTTGCAACAGATCCGGGCGACGTTTCCACGTCCTTCCCAGCGCCTGCTTCAACCGCCATTTAGCAATCAGTGCATGATTTCCGGACATAAGCACATCCGGCACCCGCATGCCCTGATAGTCTTCGGGTCGGGTATAGTGCGGACAATCAAGGAGTCCGTTCACAAATGAATCTTCATAAGCAGACTGGGCATCGTTGAGCACGCCAGGAAGCAGTCGAATGACCGCATCCATCAGCACCATGGCTGGCAGTTCACCACCGGACAACACGTAGTCGCCAATGGAAACCTCCTCATCCACCTGGCGCTCGATCAAGCGCTCATCCACCCCTTCGTAACGGCCACACAATACAATGAGACCAGGACGCTGGGATAGCTCCACCGCCTTCTCGTGCGATAAGGCACGACCCTGCGGTGACAGGTAAATGACATGACTCTCTTCGACACCTGCTGCCTGCTGCCGCGCCTTGGCTGCCGTAATGGCAGCTTCCAGCGGTTCGATCAGCATCAGCATGCCAGGCCCACCACCATAGGGACGGTCGTCCACACGGCGATAGTTGTCATGGGTGAAATCGCGTGGATTCCATTTCTGGAAATCCCAAATGCCCAAATCAAGCGCCCGCTGGCTTACGCCAAAGCGGGCGATGGCATCGAACATTTCCGGAAACAGCGTGATGGCATCGATATGCATCAGTAGTCGAGGCCCCAGTCCACTGAAATACTGGCCTCAGCCAGATTTACATTCAGCACAAACTGGCCGACAAAGGGAATCAGCCGCTGGCCGTGTTCACCTTCAACTACCAATACATCGTTGGCACCGGTTTCCATCAATTCGGTTACCTTGCCAAGCACCACGCCTTGCCGGTTGACGACAGACAGGCCGATCAGATCGGACCAGTAATATTCGCCTTCACCGGCTTCCGGCAATTCACTACGGGGAACAGCAACTTGCAGGCCGCGTAGGGCTTCCGCCCCGTCACGATCGTCAACGCCTTGCAGCTTGGCGGATAAACCCTTGGGTTGCACTGCCCCGTTTTCAAATGTGTACGGCTTCCAGCTGTCATCCTTGCCCAGCCACCAGACCGGGTAGTCAAACAGACCGTCAGCGTATTCGGTATCGGCCTGGACTTTCACCCAGCCCTTGATACCGAAGGCGCCACGCACAAACCCCATCAAGACGAGATCTTCTTTGCGCATGCGCCTTAGTCCGTTAGTTGAGTCAACGAACGATTAGGCAGCAACCTTCTGCTCTTTCAGCAGCTTGGCTACGGCGTCGGTAACCTGAGCGCCAACGCCGATCCAGTAGTTCAGACGATCGGAAGTCAGGCGCACGCGCTCTTCCTTCTCGTTAGCTACCGGGTTGTAGAAGCCAACGCGCTCGATGAAGCGACCGTCACGACGGTTACGGGAATCGGTCACCACGATGTTGTAGAACGGACGGTTCTTGGCGCCGCCACGTGCCAGACGAATCACTACCATTGTCGATTGTCCTTAGATAAAAACGGTATCGTAGAAAAGCCCACGATTCTATGGCACTTTTCCCTTATCTTGCAAGCGCTTAATACGCTTGCGGCCCGGCGTGGCCCATATCAGCAGGCAGGACGCCCCTGTTTGACGGATAAAAACCACACACCAGGGCGGTATGGGCGACCATCGGCCGCCCAAGCTGGGTTACAGGATTTTGGTGACGATGGTCAGCGCCCGGTCTTCCGGGTGGGTTTCCACGGTAAAGCCCAGCTTGTGCATCAGCTTGAGCATGCCCTTGTTGCCGGCCAGCACTTCGCCGCGCATGACCTTCAGCCCCTGCTCGCGGGCAGCATCAAACAAGGCATTCATCAGAATGTAGCCAATACCCTTGCCCTGCCACTTGTCGGCCACTTCCAGTGCGAACTCGCAGCCTTCGTTGTCCGGGTCGGTAATGAAACGCGCCACCGCCTGCTGCTCCTCGCCCTTTTCCGTCTCGCAAGTCATGGCCAGTGCCATCTCACGGTCGTAATCCAGCTGAGTGAAGCGCACCAGCATGGTCTGCGACAGCTGCTTGATACTGGACATATAGCGGTTGTAACGGCTTTCGTCGGACAGGGTCCGCACGAACTCCTGCTGCATTTCGGCATCTTCCGGCCGTACCGGGCGGATGGTGACCGGCATGCCATCGTTCAGCGTGGCACTGCGTACCATGTGCATGGGGTAAGGCATGATGGCCATGTGGCCGTAGCGCTTCACATCAGGCTTGAGCGGCTCGACGATAATGCGGGCATCCAGGGCAATGACGCCCTTCTCATCGGCCACCAGCGGATTGATATCCATCTCGCGCAGCTCGGGTAGCTCGCACACCATTTCTGACACATGCAGCAGTACGTCCACCAGTTCGTCCATGTCCACGGCCGGCAGGTTCTTGAAGGTGCCCAGCAACTGGCCGATGCGGGTCTTGCGTATCATGCTGCCCACCAGATACTGGTTGAGCGGCGGCAGCGACAAGGCGCGGTCATGCATGACTTCTACCGCGATACCGCCGGCACCAAAAGTAATCACCGGGCCAAACGAACTGTCATGCGTCACCCCGACCATCACCTCGCGGGCAAAGCGCCGCTTGCGCATGGGCTGTACCGAGATCCCATCGATACGTGCCTGCGGCATGGCCTGACGCGCGCGCTCCAGAATGCCCTGAAACGCTGCGCGCAAGGTGGCTTCGTTGCTGATGTTCAGCTCCACGCCGCCCACATCGGACTTGTAGATGATGTCCGGCGAGTCGATCTTCAGCACCACCGGATAGTGGATCTGTTCGGCCAATGCCACCGCTTCATCTTCGGTACGCGCCAGCAAGGTCGGGTTAACCGGGATGCGGAAGGCCGCCAGCACTTCCTTGGATTCCCGCTCGGAGAGCACGGTGCGCCCTTCTGCCATGGCACCGGCGATGGCGGCGCGGGCGCGACTGAGATCCGGAGCCTCGCGTTTGCCCTCCAGCGGGCTGGGGGTCTGCAGCAGCAACTGTTGGTTGTGATGGTAGGAGGCGAGGTTGCGGAACACCTCGATACCATATTCCGGCGCGCGGAAATGGGCACATTTGGCTTTGGAGAACAGGTCGCGGCTTTCTGACACCTTGGCATCGCCCAGCCAGGACAGGAACATCGGCTTGCTGGATTCGCGCTGCAGGCCAATCATCAGCTGCGCCGTGGTCAGGTGGTCCGTACCTGCCTGCGGGGTGAAGATCACCAGCACCCCGTCGACATTGGGGTCATCGATACAGGCTTTCACCGCCGTGCGAAAACGCACCGGGCTGGCATCGCCGATCAAATCAATAGGGTTGCCATGCGACCAGTTGCGCGGCAAGGCATTGTTGAGCAGCTCCATGGTGGTGTCGCTCAGCTTGGCCAGCTCCACCCCGTTGGTATAAGCACTGTCGGCTGCCAGCACACCGGGGCCAATGCCGTTGGTCACGATGGCCAAGCGCTTGCCGCCAACACGGAAATTGGCCGCCAGCACCTTGGCAGCGGTAAACAATTGGGCAATGGACGACACCCGCAGCACACCGGCACGCGACAGCGCCGCGTCGAATACATCGCCACTCTCGATCAGATTGCTCGAATGTGTCACCCCGGTGACATCATCCTGATAGCGGCCAGACTTGATCACCACCACCGGCTTGGTACGGGCGGCCGCACGCAGCGCGCTCATGAAGCGGCGTGCATGATGAATGTGGTGAACATGCAACAGAATGCCCTGGGTGAAGTTATCCGCCACCAGGTAATCCAGAATCTCACCAAAATCGACATCCAGCGCCTCGCCCACCGAAATCACGCTGGAAAAACCGATGCCTTTGCTATCAGCCCAGTCCAGCATGGCGGTACACAAGGCAGACGACTGCGACACCAGCGCCATATTGCCCGGGCGCACCTTGCTGGTGTAGTTGGTGGCATTGAAACCAGCCACCGGTCGCATCAAGCCCAGCACATTCGGCCCCAGCACCCGGATGCCGTAATGGCGGGCAATGGAGACCGATTCATTGAGAATCTCCCGCTCCAGCTGTTCGCTGTCGGAAAACTCCTTGGCCAGCAACACCGCCTTGATGCCCTTCTTGCCACAATCCTTGATGATGGCCGGCAGGGTGCGGATAGCCGTACATATCACGGCCATGTCGATGGCCGGTTCGATCAGTCGCACCGAAGGAACGGCCGGAATGCCACCGACTACTTTGTGATTGAGGTTGACCGGAAACAGCTTGCCTTGAAAATTGCCTGCCAACAGGTTGGCAAACACGGCCTGACCGATGGACCCCGGGGTATCGCTGGCACCGACAACCGCGACATTACGCGGCGAAAAGAGCGAAGTAAGGTAGTGAGGCCTCATGGCAGCGGTTCCAGTTCTGTTGAATCAAGCAATAAAGCATCGTCAAGCGGCCTTGCCGGGTAGGGTGGCAGCCAGCGGGCGAAATACCGTTGTGGCACAGCAGCTTGCGTTAACAAGGCAGCCATTATTTTCCAATCATGTTGCGACAGTATTGTGCAATGCACAATAAGGAGTAACGATAATACAAACCCCCGTCGCAAACTGCTGCACAGGGCAGCCCCTATTCAGGAACTGGCTAGCCACGCTCAGCAGCCACTCATCCTGCCGCAAACATCACTATGTCATGTTGACTTCAGGCAAGCAGGCTACAAATGAATTTTATAGCAAAGACCAACAGCAACTGACGGACACAAGGCGGCTTTACTGGTGGTAATCGCACTGCAATATTGCTAACCTTGCCTGCTTGGCAACCCACAGGCGTTGCATCGCAACATATTCATTCAGCCCACCTGCTGCACGCTGGCGGGCAGGAGTCAGCTCATCATGACGAAGCGCGTCGTCACCCTTGCCCACTACTACACTCAGCCAGAAATCCAGCAGATGGCTGACAAGGTGGGAGACAGCCTGGAGCTGTCCTTGTATGCCAAAGAAGCCAATGCCGACATTATCGTATTTGCCGGCGTCCGCTTCATGGCTGAAACCGCCAAAATCCTCAATCCGCAGGCCGAAGTCATCCTGCCCGATGCCGGCTCGACCTGTTCGCTGGTGACCCAGACCGATGTCACGGCACTCAAGGCCTGGCGCGAAAGCCATCCCGATCACGTCCATGTGTCGTACATCAACTCCAGTGCCGAACACAAAGCCTTGTCGGACTGGATTGTTACCAGCCGCAATGTGGACGACATCATTGCCCACCTGTATGCCGAAGGCAAAAAGGTTATCTTTTCGCCGGATCGCAATATGGGCGGTTATCTGAACGACCAGTACGGCTACGACATGCCGCTGTGGTCTGCCGTGTGCGAAGTGCACGACAAGTTCAACGAAGCCGCACTGGACGAAGCCTTTGCCGCCGCCAGCGGTGAAAAATACCTGATCGCCCACCCGGAAAGCCCGCTGCCTGTACTGAAGAAGGCCGATTATGTCGGCTCCACCTCGGGCATGCTGAACTGGGTGAAAGCCTTCAAGGGTGATAGCAAGGCCGTCATTTTCGTCGCCACCGAAGACGGCATTCTGTACAACATGGGGCTGGCGCGTCCCGATCTCGATCTGCGCCAGGCGCCGATCTACGCTGGCTGCCAGTGCAACTCCTGTCCCTACATGAAGATGAATACCATTGAGGCAGTCAAACGCGCCCAACAAGGCGAGGGCCTGCGCATCGACTATCTGACAAGCGCACAGATGGATGCCGCCCGCATCCCCATCGAGCGCATGCTGGATTTCAGCCAGCGCTACTACGCCTGATCATGCAAACCCGCTACGGCGGGTTTTTCTTTGTCTGTCATGCCGCTACGGTTTTCCACAGCGCCACGGCAGCGATACAATCAGGCGTCCAACCTGGAAGCACAGCATGAAGTTCCTGATCAGCAATGATGACGGCTATTTTTCCCCAGGGATCCGTACCCTGGCTGAAACCCTGTCCCGTCATGGAGAGGTTGTCGTCGTGGCCCCCGAGCGAGACCGCAGCGGGGCCAGCAATTCGCTGACACTGGACAGACCGCTCACCGTACGCCAGGCCGCCAACGGCTTTCACTATGTCAATGGCACACCCACCGACTGTGTGCATCTGGCGGTAACCGGCCTGCTGGACTTCCGCCCCGACATGATTTTCAGTGGCATCAACCACGGCCCCAATATGGGCGACGACACTATCTATTCCGGCACAGTCGCCGCAGCCACCGAAGGCTTCCTGCTCGGCATTCCCTCGGTTGCCATCTCCTTGGCCGGCTACAGCGGCCAGCACTTTGCCAGCGCCGCCCTGGTGGTCGACCAACTGGTAAGGCGCTGTAAAGAGCAAGCTTTTGCCCAGCCGGTGCTACTCAATGTCAATGTCCCGGATGTACCACCAGAGGAGCTGCAAACCATGCAGGTCACCCGGCTGGGACGCCGCCATCATGCCGAACCGGTAATCAAAGCAAAGAATCCGCGCGGAGAGACGATATACTGGGTGGGACCTGTCGGCAGCGCACAAGATGCCGGCCCAGGCACCGACTTCGCCGCCATCGCGGGCAAACACGTGTCTCTTACCCCGCTGATGCTCGACCTAACCGCTTTCGGCCAACTGGACGGAATCAACACATGGCTTCATCCGTGACACAAGACAGTCAGGCTTATGGCATGCTGTCCGATCGAACCCGCAAGCGCATGGTAGAACGCTTGCGCCAGGCTGGCGTACAGGACGAGCGCGTGCTCAATGCCATGTCCGAAGTCCCACGCCACCTGTTCGTCGATCAGGCTCTGGCCACCCGCGCCTATGACGATGTGTCCCTCCCCATCGGCCACGGCCAGACCATCTCGCAGCCACATACCGTGGCCCGGATGACCGAAATCCTGCTGGCCGGGCGCAAGCCGGGGAAAATACTGGAAATCGGTACCGGCTGCGGCTATCAGACCGCAGTACTGTTGAAGACCGGAGCCGAGGTCTATTCCATTGAACGACTTGGCGTCCTGCTGGACAAAGCAAGACGCAATCTGCGGGCAGCCAAGCTGGTGCACGCCCGGCTGGTGCACGGTGATGGCCATTTCGGACTGGCAGAAGCGGCTCCGTTCGAAGGCATCATCATGACCGCCGCTGCACGCAACATTCCGGAAGCACTGGTAGAACAAATGGCGGAAGGCGGGCGTCTGATCATGCCCGTTGGCGAAACTGAACAGCATTTGTGGTTGCTGGAGAAGACTGCGCAAGGCTTGCAAAAGACCCGGCTAGACCCGGTGAAGTTTGTCCCATTATTGCCCGGCCGTAACTAACTCTTGCAAAAACGCCACATATAACCCATCAAATGGTTTACAAAACCCAACTAACTGACATATAAAATCTCCAGGCATGCATAAACAGCATTCAAAGCGTTGGCTTGCGGCGTCATTGACAGCCGCCGTTCTTACCGGTTGCAGCAGCATGGCGCAACAAGCAGCGCCGGTAGAATCCGCCCGCCCGACCCAGGTCGCCGCAGGTACAACCATCAGCAAATCTGCTCCCGCGCCGGTCGCGGAAGTAGCGGTAGCCAGCCCCTATCAGAGCAGTGGCAGCCTGGCTGCCAAACCGATGCTGTCTGGCGCTGGCGAAAAGACCCACGTGGTACAACCAGGTGAAAACCTGTTCCGTATCTCGCTGAACAACGGACTGAAATTCAAGGATGTCGCTGCATGGAATAATCTGCAGGACACCAATATCAAGGTCGGTCAGGTTTTGCGGCTGACGCCACCGGACTCAGCCGGCAGTGTGGCACCGCAAACTGCGGTCAAAACACCGGAAACTGTAGTGCAGCAAAGTTCGCGTAATACAGCTGTAGTAGAAAATGGCAATCCGGCAGCAGGTGGCAAGAACTATCCCAAAGCACTCAAACTGCCCTACTCGGAAGACGCAGCGCGTAGCCTGGCACAACAGAGCGAAGGCAGTTCCGGCAAAAAAAATGCCATCAGCAAGAACAACAGCACTTCAGCTCCGGTAGCACAAGCCGATAAAAAGGACAGTAGCTCCCCAGCGGCAGTATCGGAAAATAAGAACAAAATAGAAGAAAAATCCCAGGCCGCAGTAGGCGAAGACGCAGTCGCCTGGATCTGGCCGACTGAAGGCAAGGTCATCCGCACCTACTCGGACAGCAATAAAGGGCTGGATATCAGTGGCCGCACAGGTCAGGCCGTCATCGCAGCCGGCGATGGCAAAGTGGTATACAGCGGAAATGGCTTGAGGGGCTACGGCAAGCTCATCATCATCAAACACAACAAAACATTCTTGTCGGCTTACGCACATAACAGCCAGTTACTGGTGAAGGAGGGGCAAAGTGTCAAGAAAGGGCAGAAGATTGCCGAAATGGGCAATACCGATGCCGACCAGGTAAAACTGCATTTCGAGATCCGCCGTTTCGGGAAACCGGTAGATCCGATGCAGTACCTAGACAACAAATCCTGAGCAGGGGTATTTCCCCCTGCAAGGAACCACCGTAGCGGGGGGAATGATGAGTCAAGACAGCGATATCCTTGAAGAAGAGGAAGTTCTTGAAGAAGAGGCCGCAGAAGAAGCAGCTGCCGAAGCAGATGCCGAAGAAGCGGCTGAGCGTCAAAGTGTTACCGAAGAGGTAGCAGATGTCACCCAGATCTATCTGAACGACATCGGCAACAATGCCTTGCTGACACCGGCCCAGGAGCTGGCGCTGGCTCGACGTGTAGTGGCTGGCGAGTTTGAAGCCCGGCAGAAGATGATCGAGCACAATCTGCGCCTGGTGGTAAACATCGCCAAGCACTACATCAACCGCGGCCTTGCCCTGCTCGATCTGATCGAAGAAGGCAATATCGGTCTGATGCACGCACTGGAAAAGTTCGACCCGGAACGCGGTTTCCGCTTCTCCACCTACGCAACCTGGTGGATCCGGCAGAGCATCGAGCGCGCCATCATGAACCAGTCGCGCACCATCCGCCTGCCGGTGCATGTCATCAAGGAGCTCAACGTCTATCTGCGCGCTTCGCGCCATCTGGAAAGCCAGATCGGCCGGGAACCGACGCTGGACGAAATCGCCCACTTGGTCGGCAAACCGGTTGAAGATGTGCGCAAGGTGATGAACCTGAATGAGCGCATGGCCTCGCTGGATGCACCGCTGGATATCGATCCCATGCTGTCGATTGGCGAATCGATCCCGGACGAGCAGCATGAAGAGCCGGAAATCCAGTTGCATAACAGCCAGCTGGAAATGTTTGTCAAAGACTGGCTGTCTCAGTTGAACGAGAAACAGTGCATGGTGATTGAACGCCGCTATGGCCTGAATGGCCATGAGATCTGCACGCTGGAAGAACTGGCCGCCGCCTTGAACCTGACCCGTGAGCGTGTGCGGCAGATTCAGATCGAAGGGCTGGAGCAATTGCGCCGCATCCTGCGCCGCAAGGGCATTTCCCGCGACTTCCTGCTGTAAGTCCGCCACGCGGCACATCAGCATGCTTCAGCCCCGCCCCCAGGCGGGGCTGTTTCATTGGCGCCCCGGCCGGAAGGCTTTGACCCGTCGTAGCCACTGCTTGGCCTGTTGCTGCCGCGCGGGCTGCCGATAACGCATGGCAGCATATTCTTTCAGCAAGGCCTTGAGCTGGCGGTAATCAGGCTCAGACAAGCGGCGAGCCTTGTTCAATATATCCAGCGGACCATCACTGTCCACCACCACGATCTTCATGCTGGCAAGAGCCTGTACCAACCGCTGCCGTCCCTGCTGCAAGGGTGAACCCGAGCGCTGCCGACGCCACAGTAGCAACAAGGGCAGACAGGCCAGTCCGCCGCCTATCAGCACCGCCCGCAATACTGCGCCACTGTCGACCTGCTCACCCAGCCCTAGCCAGCGATACAGATTAAGCTGCTTGCCGGCATCATAGCCCACTACCCATTGCTGCCAGGCAAAGCCGGCAGCCTGCCAGTTTTGCTGCACGCGCAGCAACCAGGAGGGCATGCTGCGCCCCAGCCCGGGCAGCTGCGGCTGCATGGCGGGGATGCTCTGGCTGACGCCCTGTACCACCCGGTCAGGCGCTACCGCCGCCGTTGGGTCTACCCGCAGCCATTCGCCAGTCTCTGCCAGCCAGACTTCCACCCAGGCATGCGCATCGGATGACTTGACCTGCCAGAACTGCCCCACCGGATTGAACTGTCCCCCTTGGTAGCCCGTGACAATGCGTGCGGGCATCCCGGCTGAGCGCGCCATGAAAGCCAGTGCCGAAGCATAGTGCTCACAGAACCCCTTTCGACTGGAGAACATGAATTGATCAATCCCGTCCTCGCTGTTGAGCAACGGCGGCTGCAAAGTGTAGGAAAAGCCGCCCAAGCGGAAATATTGCAAGGCGGCGCGGACAAAGCCGGCTCCGTCTCCGCCCTGTGCACGCCACTGCAAGGCCAGTTGGCGGCTGGCTGGATTACCCGGTGGCAGATGGCGGTAGAAATCCTGATCAGCCGGGCTGAGCACGGTACGGTAATGGGCGGCCAGCAGGCTTTGTGCCTGAAAGCGGAATAGCTCGTCGCCATCACGCGCCAGCTTGAAGAGATTACCCGGCTCCAGCGTACCGCCAGCAGGAGCCGCCACCGTGTACTCCAGCAGCGGCAGGCGCGATTTGGCGGGCTTGCCCGTCAGGCTGTAAGACACGTAGTGGCCACCCTGCCACTGCACGGTCTCACTGCCCAGGCCACGGACATTCTGCCAGCGCCGCCCATCAAAATCATCAAAGATCATGATGCGCCAATACATTTCGCTGACAGCGGGAGCCGGCCCGGCAAACACCACTGAAAATGCCGGCTCCTGCTGCTGCACCAACTGGCTGATACTACCCGGCTCCATGCTGTCGGACAGTCCGGTGCTGGCGACATGCTGGTCGTGTGGCATGCTCCACAACGGCCCGGGCAAACGCGGCATCACCACAAACAGAACCAGCATCAATGGCAGTGCTAATGCCAGCGCCTGCATGGCACTGCGCAGGCTGCCTTTCACCATTTCCCCGGACAGGATCAGCATGGCCCAGGTCAGCGCCAGCAGGCTGATGGCCAGCCATACCGCAGCAAGCGGCGACTGATCAAACAACAAGGGCATGGCAGCCAGGAAGAAGCCCAGTGCCAGCAGCACCTGCCAGTCGCGCTGCTGACGCGACTCGAAACTCTTGAAGCCCAGCAGCAAGATCAGCAAGGCGGCACCACCTTCGCGTCCCACCAGCGTGTTCAGGCTCAGCCATAGCCCGCCCACCGCCAGCAGCAGCAAAGGTAGCAGCAGATAGAGCGAGGGCATGGCCGCCTGCCGGCGCAGCAATACAGCCCGCAAAGCCAGCATGCACAGCACCAGCAGGGGCAACCACACAGGCAAGAACAGCAGCAGTGGCAAGATGACCAGTGCTAGGGCCAGCAATACGGCCATTTCACCTTGTCGCAAGAGTGATTTGATCATGAGGGCCGCTTGAACTCCGCCAATGCTGCCAGCGCCAGCTCACGCTGCTGTGGCTGCGGTTCGATCACCACTCCCGGCAAATGCAGACGGTAATGCTGGCCGGCTTTTTCACATTGCTGCACCCGCCAGCACAAACGGGACAGCCGGCTCTCCATATCAACGGCTGCCGGATAATCCTGCCAGGCCAGCTGGCGTATCGACTGGCCTCTGGGTTGGCTGGCAAAGCGTTTGCTCACCAGCACATCACGCCGTGCCAGCACGCTCCAGGCAATCTGCCGCGGCGTATCTCCCTGCCGGTATTCGGCCAGGTGCGAAAAATCTTCTTCATCATCCCCGCTCTGCCGGCCACTGCCTTGCTCACTATGCAGATCATTACGCTCCCGATCCGGCATAGGTAGAGGATAGGCCAGTACATGGCCATCCGGTCGCAGCCAGGCAAACGCCCGCATCAGACCGAATGGTGCAGTGCTCCACAACTGCAAAGCCGGGTAGCCATGACGCCCACGGCGAGCCAGCAACAAGGGCAGCGCCAGCGACTGGCTGCTGCTGGCAGCCAGCAGACAGGACAAGGGTTCGCCGCCCTGCCCGGCGCGCAATTGCAAGCGGCGAGCCAGCGCAGAATCATTGTCCAGCTGTATCCGGCAATCAGCACTCTGCCCGACAAATACCCCCTCGCCGGGCAGCACTGTCCAATTCAGCCCGGACAACTGCCGGTAAGCCATCAGCACGGCAACCAGCATCAGGCCGATGATCCAGAACGCCAGGGCATAGGCCAGACTGACCGCATAATTGAGCGCCCCCACCCATACCGCCAGCGCCACCACCAACAGCAGCAAGCCAAAGCGCGTAGGCAGCAGATAGATACGCCTCTGCCCCAGCCGTCCACCATGCTCCAATGGCAGGCGGCTCAGCAGCCAGCGCTGCAGCGCCTTACGGAATGGCAACATGATCCAGCAGCTTGTTCAGGCTACCCAGCGCATCACCGCTCAAACCCAGCCGGTGGCCGGCCACATGGGGAAAGATTGCCTTCACATCTTCCGGCAATACATGATCGCGCCCTTCCAGCAAAGCCCAGGCCCTGGCCGCAGCCAGCAGCGCCAGACCAGCGCGCGGGCTAAGCCCGGTCAGATAGCTGCGCTCCTGCCGGGTCGCCTGCAACAAGGCCAGCACGTAATCGGCCAGATCGGGAGTCACGGTCAGCGCGGCCGCCTTTTTTTGCAACAACAGCAAGTCTGTTGCCGTCAGGCCGGCACTGATATCGGCCAGCAAGCTACGCCGGTCCTGCCCCAGCAACAGGGCACGTTCGGCCTCTGGCGGTGGATAACCCAGCGAAATGCGCATCAGAAAGCGGTCCAGTTGCGACTCGGGCAGGGGGAAAGTGCCCAGCTGTTCGGACGGGTTCTGCGTGGCGATGACGAAAAACGGCGTGGGCAGCGGATGGCTTTCGCCATCGATGGAAACCTGGTGTTCCTCCATGGCTTCCAGCAAGGCGGACTGCACCTTGGGCGAGGCACGGTTGATTTCATCCGCCAGCAGCAACTGACTGAACACCGGCCCCTGATGGAAGCGGAAGCTGCCGGTTTCACGCTGATAGATGTTGACGCCGAGGATGTCGGCCGGCAGCAGGTCACTGGTGAACTGCACCCGCTGGTAATGCAGGCCCAGCACGGCGGCCAGCCCATGCGCCAGCGTGGTTTTACCCACCCCGGGCAAATCTTCGATAAGCAGGTGACCACGGGCGATCAGGCAGGCCAGCGCCAGCCGGATGGCACGTGGCTTGCCCAGAATTAGTGTGTTCAGTTGACGATAGGCAAGGCTGAGTGATTGCATTTGGACCCGGTTGCGCGCAGTATTTATCGAAAAGACATAAAGATAAAACTCGCGTCCATTGTACGCAAACAATCGTACGCAACAAGGAAACGCTCGTGTTCACTTGGCTAAAAAACCGTCTACAGAGAAATGGACTCACTGCCTACATCACCCATCCCGTCTGCCTGCAGCACAATATGGGGGTAGGCCACCCGGAATGCCCGGAGCGGCTGATTGCCATCAGGGATCAACTGATGGCCGCGCAAATCTACGACAGCCTGCATGAAGTCGAAGCACCGGCAGTGACCGAGCAGCAACTGGCCCGTGTCCATCCGCCACGCTACGTGGAATATATCGAAGCTTGTTCACCAAGCGTCGGCACCTTCCGCATGGACCCGGACACCGCCATGGCACCCGGCACCCTATCGGCAGCGCGCCACGCTGCCGGCGCGGTGATCAAGGCCGTGGAACTGGTGTGCGAAGACAAGGCACCCAATGCCTTCTGCGCCATTCGTCCGCCGGGCCACCATGCCGAGCACGACAAGGCCATGGGCTTCTGCTTTTTCAACAATATTGCCGTCGGCATCGCCCATGCGCTGTCCACCTACAAGTTTGAACGGGTGGCGGTGATCGACTTCGACGTGCATCACGGCAATGGCACCGAAGACATCTTCCGCGACGACCCGCGGGTGATGATGGTGTCCATCTTCCAGCACCCCTTCTACCCCTACTGTGGCGACAATCCGGTGGGAGCGAACATGGTGAACGTGCCGCTCAAGGCCGGCAGTACCGGTCGCGAGTTCCGCGAAGTGGTGGAAAACGTCTGGCTGCCCAGTCTGCACGACTTCAAGCCGCAGATGATCTTCATCTCTGCCGGTTTTGATGCCCACCGCGAGGACGACATGGGCTCGCTTGGTCTGGTGGAAGCCGACTACGAGTGGGTAACCCGCCATCTGATGCAGATTGCCGACCAGTACGCCGATGGCCGCATCGTATCGGTGCTGGAAGGCGGCTACGACCTGTCCTCGCTGGCGCGCAGCGTGACAGCCCACGTCAAGGTGCTGTCGGACGGTTAACCCCCATCTGGCAGAAAAAAGAAAAAGCCACCAATACGGTGGCTTTTTGTTTGGCTGGATAACACATTAACTGCCGTTCTTCTCCGTCTTGCCTGCTTTCTCGCCGATCCTGCCTTCCTGACCGGTCAGCAGCTTGATCAGATTGGACTTGTGACGATGAATCACCAGGATGGCAATGATGATGCAAGTACCGAAATACGGCGAAGCCGGGCCGGTGATGAAATAGGCATACACCGGCACCATCACGCAGGCGACAATGGCGGATAGCGAAGAAATCTTCACCACAAAGGCCATGAACAGCCAGGTGGCGATGGCCGCCAGCGCCAGCCAGACATTGAAACCGAACAAGACCCCCACGGCAGTGGCGACGCCCTTGCCGCCCTTGAAGCCGAAGAATACCGGCCACATATGGCCGATCAGCACGGCCAGCGCCGACATGGCAATGGCTTGCTCGCCCAGGCCGTAGCGTGGACCAAACCAGGCCGTCAGTGCCACGGCCACCCAGCCCTTGGCCCCGTCACCCAGCAGGGTGAGTACGGCGGCAATCTTCTTGCCGGAACGCAGGACATTGGTGGCGCCGGGGTTGCCGGAACCATAGCTGCGCGGGTCTGCCATGCCCATGGCTTTGCTTACGATGACGGCAAAGGACAGGGAGCCCAGCAGGTAGGCCGCAACAACGAAGGCAAAAGCTGTCGTGGTCATGGTGTATCCATTAGAATAGAAGGCTTCGGATTTTACGGTATCGGGCGACAAAGCCCAACTCCCGGCATACAGATGGATATCATTTTCCTGCGCGAAGTGCGCGCTGACACCATTATCGGTGTTTATGAGTGGGAGCGGAAAAATCCGCAGACCATCGAAATCGACCTGGAAATCGGCATTCCCAGCGAGGTGCCCTGTCACAGCGACAATATCGGCGACACCATCCACTACGGCGTGGTGGTGGAGCGCTTGCGCAAAGCCCTGTCCGAGCAGCACTTCCTGCTGCTGGAAGCGCTGGCCGAATACATCGCCAAGGTGATCCGCGAAGACTTTGGTGCACCCTGGGTACAGGTGTCGGTGACCAAGCTGGGCATTCTGCCCGGCGTGCGCCGCGTAGGCGTATTGATCGAGCGCGGCCACCGCCCGCGCTGAGGCTGGCTCGCCCCGGTATGGGGTGTTGCAACAGATTGACGTTAACGTAACTGTCATGCACCATGCAAGGACCATTTCCGAGGTCCGTCGCATGAGCCAGATCAGCGTTGCAGAATTCCAGTCCTTGATCGACAGCGAGCTGCCGCTGGTCAAGCTGTTCGGCATGCGTACTGAAGCCATCGGCCATGGCCGCGCCCGCCTGCGCATGCACTTCAACCCCGACTTGATCCGCCCCGGCGGCACAATTGCCGGCCCGGCGCTGATGGCTCTGGCCGATGCCACCCTCTACGCCGTGGTGCTGGGCATGATAGGCAAGGTGGAGCTGGCAGTCACCACCAGCCTGAATATCAACTTCCTGCGCAAACCACCGCAGGCAGATGTGATTGCCGAAGGCCGCATCCTCAAGCTGGGCAAACGGCTGGCAGTAGGCGAAGTACTGTTGTACTCGGAGGGCAATGACGAGCCAGTTGCCCATGTCACCGGCACCTACTCCATCCCGCCCCACCCTGCGATCAAATAAAACAGCCCCCTGCCGACGACTGTCATGCAGGGGGCTGATACAACTGGCCACCAAGGCCTGTTGGCTATTCTTCCTGATTGCGCATGAAATCCGCCGTGTTGTAGAAGGCTTCCAGCAGCTTGGCCTTGAGCCAGTCTTCCACCAGCAGTTCATTCACTGCCTGAGTCATGCACTGCATCCACTGGTCACGCATGGGACCATCCACCGCAAACGGCATGTGGCGCATACGCAGGCGCGGATGGCCAAATTTTTCCATGTACAGCCCCGGGCCACCCAGCCAGCCGGACAGGAACATGAACAGCTTCTCGCGTGAGCCGGCCAGATCAGCCGGATGCATATCGCGCAATACCTTGACCGAAGGGTCGCTATCCATGATGTCGTAGAAGCGATTGGTGAGCCAGCGCACCACACCTTCGCCCCCCATCAGCTGATAAGGCGTCATATCCTGCATGCTCACCCCTTCACCGGCAGTACCAGCGACGCGGCCAGACGGGCGCGTTCGCGGGCGGTTTCCACATGATCGGCCTGAGCCACGGCCACACCCATGCGGCGGCGGATAAAGCTTTCCGGCTTGCCAAACAGGCGCAGATCCGCCCCCGGCACGGCCAGCGCATCGGCCACGCCCTCGAAGGCAATACCCTGCTCTTCCATGCCACCATAGATCACGGCCGAAGCACCGGTGCTGCGCAGCGTGGCATCCACCGGCAGGCCCAGAATGGCACGGGCATGCAGTTCGAACTCGGAGAAACGTTGGGTCGCCAGCGTTACCAGCCCGGTATCGTGCGGGCGCGGGCTGACTTCGGAGAACCACACCTGATCGCCCTTGACGAACAATTCCACACCAAACAGGCCACGGCCACCCAGCGCATCGGTCACGGCCTTGGCCATTTCACGGGCGCGCAGCAAGGCCAGCTCATTCATCGGCTGCGGCTGCCAGCTTTCCACATAATCACCGTTTCTTTGCAGATGGCCGATGGGCTCACAGAAATGGGTCGCGATGCCACCAGCTCCATCGCTGGCACGTACCGTCAGCAAGGTGATTTCGTAATCGAAATCGATGAAGCCTTCCACAATGACCCGCCCCTTGTCGACGCGACCGGCACTGACGGCATATTCCCATGCCTTGGCCACATCATCCGGGCCACGCAGCAGCGATTGGCCCTTGCCACTGGACGACATCACCGGCTTCACCAGGCAGGGGTAGCCGATACCGGCATCAATGGCCTGTTGCAACTCATCCAGCGAGGAGGCAAAGGCAAACGGCGAAGTGGGCAGGCCCAGCTCGTCTGCCGCCAGGCAGCGGATACCCTCACGGTTCATGGTGAGGTTGGTGGCACGGGCGGTGGGGATCACCTCGGCCAGACCATCCGCCTCGATGCGCAGCAGCTCTTCGGTGGCGATGGCTTCGATTTCCGGCACGATCAGATGCGGGCGCCGCTGCTCCACCAGGGCACGCAGCGCGGCGGCATCCGCCATGTCGATCACATGACTGCTGTGCGCCACCTGCATGGCCGGCGCGTCCGCATAGCGGTCCACCGCGATGGTTTCCACGCCCAGGCGCTGCAGCGCGATGACAACTTCCTTGCCCAGTTCGCCACTGCCCAGCAGCATGACACGCAGCGCGCTGGCGCTGAGCGGGGTTCCGATACGCATGGTCCGTCTCCAGAATGTATAGTCCAGGCGCGCATTTTATCATCTGTCGCCCGGCTACCGCTGTTCTGGATCAATCCCCCTGAAAACGGAAGGCAATGGCCGGCGTACGACCGCTGATGATTTCCGCCAGCGCCCGGCCGCTACCCGCGCCTTCCGTCCAGCCCAGCGTGCCATGCCCGGTATTGAGATAGAGATTGGCATAGCGGCTGCGGCCAATCAGCGGCACATTGCCCGGCGTGGCCGGCCGCAGGCCGCTCCAGAACTCAGCCGCGTCCCAGTCGGCCACATCCGGCATCAGCGCCTGTCCACGCTTGAGCAGGGCCTGACAGCGCACCGCATTCAGGCTGCTGGAATAACCCGCCAGCTCGGCCGTGCCGGCAATGCGCAGACGCGAGCCCAGCCGGGAGATCACCACCTTGTAGGCTTCGTCGGTAATGCTGGTGGTTGGCGCGCTGGCCGGGTCGCGCAGCGGCAAGGTGGCGGAATAGCCTTTCCATGGGTAGATCGGCAGGCGGATGCCCAGAGGTGCCGCCAGCAGCGGTGAATAGCTGCCCAGCGCCAGCACGTAGGCATCGGCAGTCACCCGGCTGTAGTTGCCTGCCGGCAGGTTGACGGAGACGCCGCTGATGCGCCCGCCGGCGGTTTCCAGCGCGTTGATGCGGGTATTGAAGCGAAACTCCACCCCGGCACGCGCGGCATGTTCGGCCATGGCACAGCTATACAGATGCACATCGCCCGATTCGTCCGATGGGCAGTAGCTGGCCCCGGCCAGCGCTGGGGCGATGCCAGCCAGCGCCGGTTCGATGCGCGCCAGTTGTTCGCGACTGATGATGTGCTTGTCCATGCCCAGCGCCTGCATCTGGCTGGCGACATGGGCCGCTTCATCCAGCTGCTGCTGGGTATGAAACAAGGACACGATGCCACGGGTCTGCTGCTGGTAGTCCAGCCCCAGTTCGGCGCGCAGCAGCTGCAGAGTCTCGCGACTATAGCGCCCCAGGGCCAGCATCTGCCGCATATTGTGCTCGGCCCGGCTGCCACGGCACTCCAGCAGAAATTGCCAGCACCAGCGCCATTGCGTCGGGTCCAGCCGCATGCGAAACAACAGCGGCGCATCATCCCGCAACAGCCACTTGATGATTTGCCACGGTGCCGACGGATTGGCCCAGGGTTCGGACTGGCTGACCGAAATCTGCCCGCCATTGGCAAAGCTGGTTTCCCGCGCCGGCCCGCACGCGCGATCCAGCACCACCACCTCATGCCCTGCCCGGGCCAGAAACCAGGCGGTGGACACCCCCACCACGCCAGACCCCAGCACTGCTACCTTCATGTCGACTCCAGCAGACGTGACAACGGGCAAGACGCGCCTGCCCGTTTGGCTAACTCGATTGAGACCCCGGATACTACGCCGCAGCGTAGGCCGGCTCAATGGGATGGCTGCTACTTTTTTGCCGCGTGCTGGTAAACGGTTTTGCCCTTGAGGTGAAAATAATCCGAGGCAAAATAGAAATTTTCCGAATGGCCGACAAACAGCAGGCCGTCCGGCTTCAGCAATGGGGCAAATTTTTTCAGCACCGCAAACTGGGTGTCGCGATCAAAGTAGATCATCACATTGCGGCAGAAAATGGCGTCGAACTGCTTGCGCAGCGCCCAGTTGTTCTCGATCAGGTTCAGCCGCTGGAAAGTGATCATATTGCGTAATACTGGCTTGGCCTGATAGTTGCCATCCGGCAGTTTGTCGAAATACTTCTGCGCATGGCCGGGCGGCAGACGGGCGATCTTGTCGTCGGAATAAATGCCCTTGCGACCGGTTTCCAGCACGCTGGTGTCCAGGTCGGTCGCCACAATGCTGATGCTGGGCTTGTTGGCCAGCGGAAAGGCTTCCAGCGCGGTGATGGCCAGCGAATAAGGCTCCTCGCCGGTAGACGAGGCGGCACACCAGATGGACAGCTCGCTGGCGCCTGCTGCGCCCCGCTGTTTCAGATGCTCGGCCAGAATGGGGAAATGATGTTCTTCGCGGAAGAAGAAGGTCAGATTGGTGGTAAGCGCGTTGACGAACTGCTCAAACTCGCGCTTGCCGGACACCGACTCCAGAAAATCCACATAGGCAGCAAAACTGGCCAGCTTCAACTCGCGAATACGCCGCACCAGCCGCCCGTACACCATGTCTTTCTTGGACGGATTGAGCGAAATGCCGGCTTCCTTGTAGATCAGTTTGCGGATGCGTTCGAAATCGGCATCGCTGAAACTGAACTCGCGATTGAATTCCACCTTGGGCAATACCAGCGGCGGCAATTTATTCATCTTGATTTTCCCCGATACAAAAAAACCCGGAACAGAGTCCGGGTTTTCATTCTACTCCTGTTTGCATTCGCTCCGGTTTACACCGAGAAGGACGAACCGCAACCACAAGTCGTGGTGGCGTTCGGATTGCGAATGACAAACTGGGAGCCTTCCAGGCTTTCCTGATAATCGATCTCGGCACCCACCAGATACTGGTAGCTCATCGGGTCGACCAGGAAAGTGACACCGTCTCTCTCTATAGCGGTATCGTCCTCATTGGCGATTTCGTCAAATGTAAAACCGTACTGAAAACCGGAGCAGCCACCACCGGTCACGAATACGCGCAGTTTCAGATCAGGATTGCCCTCTTCCGCGATCAGGTCCAGCACCTTGTTGCAAGCGCTGTCGGTAAAGTTGATCGGGCACGGCATTTCGGTAGTAGCAGACATGGTTCACCTCGCAAATCGATTTCGGCCTTGCGGCCATTCACCTACTATTTTAGTCGGATATCGGGGCGAATGGCCAACATTCAATGGCCGAGTGCATCAAGGCAGCAACGGCACGATGTCCAGACCGGCATTTTCCGGCTGGCCGAACATCAGGTTCATGGTCTGCACCGCCTGGCCGGATGCGCCTTTCACCAGATTGTCCTCCACCACCAGGATGATCAGCAGATCACCATTACCCGGCCGATGTACCGCGAGGCGCGCGGTATTGGAGCCCCGTACGCTGCGCGTTTCCGGGTGGCTGCCGGCCGGCAGCACATCGACAAAGGGTTCGCCGGCATAGCGCTGCTCGAACAGCGCCTGGAAATCAGTCGCCATGGCTTCCGGCTTGATGCGGGCATAGATGGTGGAATGGATGCCACGAATCATCGGCGTCAGGTGCGGCACGAAAGTCAGCTTGACCGGCGCACCATGAATGGCAGACAGACCCTGCTCGATCTCCGGCGAATGACGATGGCCCTTCACCGCATAGGCCTTGAAATTGTCACCGGCTTCAGCCAGCAGCGCGCCAACTTCGGCCTTGCGCCCGGCACCGGACACGCCGGACTTGCAGTCGGCAATCAGGGTCTGGGTATCGATCAGTTGCTTGCCGCCCTCCAGCAGCGGCAGCAGGCCGAGCTGGACCGAGGTGGGATAGCAGCCGGCCATGCCCACCAGACGTGCCTGGCGGATGGCTTCGCGGTTGACTTCCGGCAGGCCGTAAACGGCTTCGGCCAGCAGGTCGGTACAGCTGTGCTCCATGGCATACCATTGCTGGAATACCGCCGGGTCTTTCAGGCGGAAATCAGCCGCCAGGTCGATGACCTTGACGCCGGCCGCCAGCAACTCGCGCGCCTGAGCCATGGCCACACCGTGCGGGGTGGCGAAAAACACCACATCGCACTGTGCCAGCGGGGTGTCGTCCGGAGTGGAAAACGCCACGTCCACGCGACCACGCAGGCTGGGGAACATCTCGGCCACTTTCATGCCCGCTTCCTTGCGCGAGGTAACGGCCACGACTTCGGCACCGGGATGACCGGCCAGAAGACGCAACAGTTCGACACCGGTATACCCCGTGCCGCCGACGATGCCCACCTTGATCATGCTGTACTTCCTTGTATAAATAAACGTCGCAAAAGCGACAGTCTAAGGACTAGCCTTGCGCGATGCAACATCGTTCTGGCGCATACATCAGCCGGGCGCACTCACAAGCGGAACTGCGCCACCATGGCTTGCAGATCGGATGACAACCGGTGCAGCTGGGCGACGGTCTGCATCGCGCCCTGTACCGCCTGATCGGTTTCCATGGTGGCACGGTTGGCCTGCTCCGCTGCCCGTGCCATTTCGGTGGTGGCCACCGACTGTTCGCGGGTGGAATCGGCAATATCGTGAATCGAACCCACTACCTGGGCAATCTGGCCCTGAATGCCCGACATATCCTGTGCCACGCTGCGCGAAGCCTCGACGCCGCTAGCAACAGAGCGCTGCGTCTCGCTCATGTCGTTCAGTGCGGTACGGATGTCACCATGGGTGGCGTCGATCAACTGGCCGATTTCCACCGTCGCCTTGGCCGTGCGCTCGGCCAGCTTGCGCACCTCATCCGCCACCACGGCAAAGCCACGACCAGCCTCACCGGCACGTGCCGCTTCGATGGCGGCATTCAGTGCCAGCAGATTGGTCTGATCGGCAATATCGCGAATCACGCCGATGATGGTATTCATCTGGCCGGAGCGATCACCCAGCGCATTCAGTGCACCGCCCAGACGGCCCACTTCCTGGGCGATATGGGCAATATCATCCGCCAGTTGGCCAACGGCCTGGGCCGAGTGCTGCGAGGTGGCACCAGTCTGGCTCGCCACTTGCTCGGCCATGCTGGCATTGTCGGCAATGTGATTGATGCTGACGGTAATCTGTTCGATGGTGGCGGCGGCGGCGCTGGACACCTCGGACTGCCGCTCCGACTGCTGGCCTACGGTGTGCGTCACCTGTTTCAGGCTGTCCAGCTCGCTATTGAGCGACAAGGCATGTTCGCGCACATCGATGAACATGCGCCGCAAGCTGGCGACAAAACGGTTGAAGGCTTCGGCAGTCTGGCCAATCTCATCCTGCTGTTCAACATGCAGCTGATGCGTCAGATCGGCATGACCACTGGAAATCTCCAGCAAGGCATCACGCAAACGCACCAGACCACGCAGCAGCCGGGTCAGTACCAGTTGGGCCAGCACAATGGCAAGCACGCTGCACAACAAGCCCGCCACGACCAGCGTGATCAGCAAGCCCTGTAAAGGTGCCAGGATGGCAGCCTTGTCGACCACGCTGCCCAGCACCCAGTCCGAGCCGGGCACCGGTGTCAGCTGCAGGAATACCGCACGGCCACCGATCTCGATTTCTTCGCTCTTGCTGCTATCCGTCGCCTGCTGCAGCAAGGCAGCATCCAGCCCTGGCATCACCTCGGCCACCGGTTTGAGCGTGCTGTCCGCAGCCGGGTGCGCCACAATCCTGCCGCCCCTGGTCGCCAGGAAAGCATAGCCGTCACCACGCAGCCTGATGCCCTGCACCAGGCTGATGATCCCTTCCAGCGAAATATCCCCGCCCACCACGCCCTGTAGCTGCTGATTGCGCAGCAAGGGATAAGCCACGGTCACACCGAGCTTCTTGGTGCTGGCAAAGACATACGGCTCGGTGACGATACCACCACCGGCGGCGGCGGCCTGCTTATACCAGGGGCGCGCTGTCGGGTCATAACCGTCCGGCGCTTTCTTGTCCGCCTGCTGGTAAACCATGCGCTTGTCGGCATAGCCGGCAAACAGCTGGTCGAACCGCCCTGCCGTCTTGCCCTGCTGCAATTGCGGCAGCACATCGCCCGTGCTCACCAGCAAGCTGGCCGTTGCCTCCACCGCATCCTTGCGCTGGGCCAGCCAGTTGCCCAGTGCACTGCGATTACCGAGCATGGCCGCGTCCAGTTCGTGACGCACCCCTTCAATGATTTCCGTGCGCATGCGCTGATAGGACAGCACCGACAATACCGTTACCACGACCACCAGCAAGCTGGCGACAAAGGTCAGCAAGCGTTGTTTCAAAGACATCTGGTTTTCCTGTTGATCAACTTGTTGGCAGGTAACATGGGGCCCCTGCCAACTTGGCCGGCAGCAACAGCCAGGCCATGAAAAGGCGGCCACCTTACACCGAGACACGGTAAGGGTAAACCTGTTAAACCCTGCGGCATTTTCTTTGTAAACTAATTAATTTAAATGACACTTTAAAGACATTAATATGAATATGGTCTTATCTGTCAGGAAAAACAGTGGGAAACAGGAGTAGAGCAACAGGAGAACAGCCGACGGGAGAGGCCACTAGCCCCAAGCGGGAAGATGGGGACGGTGAAAATAGAAAAAGCCGCCCGAGGGCGGCTTTTCTGAAAACAGTAAACCTTGCGATTAACGCTTGGAGAACTGCTTGGCACGGCGAGCTTTACGCAGGCCGACCTTCTTACGTTCAACTTCACGAGCATCGCGGGTAACATAACCTGCAGCCGACAGAGCCGGTTTCAGGATAGTGTCGAAGTCGATCAGAGCGCGGGTGATACCGTGACGGATCGCACCTGCCTGGCCGGTTTCACCACCACCAACAACATTAACTTTAATGTCGAAGGATTCGAGGTTTTCGGTCAGAACCAGCGGCTGGCGGATAACCATGCGACCGGTTTCGCGGGCAAAGTATTCGTCAACCGGCTTGCCGTTAACGATGATCTGACCGCTACCCTTTTGCATGAACACGCGAGCAACGGAGCTCTTGCGACGGCCGGTGCCGTAGTAGTATTTACCGTTCATTCTCTATGCCTTAAAAACGAAATTCCAGCACTTTGGGCTGCTGGGCAGTGTGCGGATGTTCGGTACCAGCGTACACCTTGAGCTTCTTGATCATGGCGTAACCCAGCGGACCCTTCGGCAGCATGCCTTTTACGGCTTTTTCCAGAACGCGCTCCGGGAACTGGTTTTGCAGTTCGGTGAAGTTGCGTTCGTAGATACCACCAGGATAGCCGGAGTGACGGTAGTACTTCTTGTCCAGCGCTTTGTTACCAGTAACACGCAGTTTGTCAACGTTGACTACGACAATGTAGTCACCAGTATCAACGTGCGGAGTGTATTCCGGCTTGTGCTTGCCACGCAGGCGGTGAGCGATTTCGGCGGCGAGGCGACCCAGCACCTTGTCTTCGGCGTCGACCACGAACCACTCGCGCTTAACCTCATGCGGCTTGGCAGAAAAGGTCTTCATGGAACTCTTCCATCGTAATTCTTGAAAGTTACGGATTCTAATGCAGCGCCCTTCCCACTGTCAAACCATTGTGCGACAAAGAAAATGACGAGGACTAAACCAGGGCAAAAACCGCTCGTTTTTGCCACAGTTGTTGCGAAAACAGGCAAACGGGCGATTTTCCACTATCCAGGGCTGGACAGCGATCATAAAGCAAAAAAAAAGGCGCAATCCATTCTGATTGCGCCAAGTTCCACCTAAAAGAAGGAGGATGGAGGAGACAACACCAAAACGCACACATTGCATGCCACGTCCTGATGCAGCTTTCATTATCTGCACCGTCTCCCGGTTTGGCAAGACTTTTTTGTGCACCGCACTAAAATATGCTGCGCATTGTGCAACAGCAAGGCAATCCATTGTTATCAAAAGGAAAAAGCCCACTGCAAGCGGGCTTTACACTTGTGAAGCACAACAGAAAAGCTGCTTTTCAGTGCATATTTCTCTGAAAATGAACTGCAAAACCAGTGCTGATGCTGCATTGCAATATGCAGCATGTCCCAGCCGTTTTACAGCCGGATCGCCGTTGCCAGCGCCAGCTCCATCATCTCGCGGAAGGTGGTTTGCCGCTCTTCGGCGCTGGCTGCTTCACCCGTGGGGATGATGTCGGAAACGGTGAGAATACCCAGCGCACGGGCACCATACTGGGCCGCCACACTATAAATGCCAGCCAGCTCCATCTCGATGACCTGCACATTCATTTTTTCCAGCACCTCCAGCATATTGGGCTCGACGCCGTAGAACAGATCGGCCGAAAACACATTGCCCACGGTGACCTTGCGCCCCTGCTCGGCAGCCACGTCCATGGCGGTGCGCAGCAGTTCGTAGTCGGCGATGGCGGCAAAGTCGTGCTGGTTGAAGCGCATGCGGTTGACCTTGCTGTCGGTACTGGCCCCCATGGCGATGTACAGCTCGCGCAGCTGGGTACGGGCGGTAACGGCACCGCAGGAGCCAATACGGATGATGTTTTTCACCCCGTAGTGCTGGATCAGCTCGGTGGTGTAGATGCTGGCGGAGGGAATGCCCATGCCATGCGCCATGACCGACAGCCGCTTGCCCTGGTAGCTGCCGGTATAGCCCAGCATATTGCGCACGCTGGTGACCTCGCGGACGTCCTGCAGAAAGGTTTCGGCAATCATCTTGGCGCGCAGCGGGTCGCCCGGCATCAGCACGGTTTCGGCGAAATCACCCGGCTGGGCGTTGATATGCGGTGTGGTCATGATGGTTTTCCTTATGGGATAGGTTCAGTTCAGAAATGAGGTGCCGTAGTCCATGGCGGGCAGGCCCAGATGCGCAGCCACGCTCTGACCGATATCGGCAAAGCTGCCACGCTCGCCGATGGAGCCGGGCTTGACGCCATGGCCGTAGCACAACACCGGGATATGCTCGCGGGTGTGATCCGAGCCGGGCCAGGTAGGGTCGCAGCCGTGGTCGGCCGACAGGATCAGGATATCGCCCGGTTGCAAGGCGGCCATGACCTCCGGCAGACGGTGGTCGAACTGCTCCAGTGCAGCGGCGTAGCCGGCCACATCGCGACGATGGCCGTAGCTGGAATCAAAATCGACGAAGTTGGCCATGATGATGGCGCGCTCCTGCGTGTCACGCATGGCGGCCAGCGTGGCATCCCAGATCTGGTCGAAGCCGGTAGCCTTGTGCTGTTCGGTGATGCCTACATGGGCGTAGATGTCAGCAATCTTGCCGATGGACACCACCTGGCCGCCAGCATCGGCCAGCTTTTGCAGCACGGTGGCGGCTGGCGGCGGCACAGCCAGGTCCTTGCGGTTGCCGGTGCGGGCAAACTGGCCGCGCCCTTCCCCCAGAAACGGCCGCGCAATCACCCGGCCGATATTGTAGGGCTCCAGTGCTTCCCGCGTAATCCGGCACAGCTGATAGAGCCGCTCCAGGCCAAAGCTTTCTTCGTGGCAGGCGATCTGGAATACCGAATCGGCCGAGGTATAGAAGATAGGCTTGCCGCTGCGCATGTGTTCTTCACCCAGACGATCGAGAATTTCCGTGCCGGAGGCGTGGCAATTGCCCAGATAGCCCGGCAGGCCGGCCTTGGCCACGATGTCGTCCAGCAGGGCCTGCGGGAAGCTGTTGTCCTTGTCGTGGAAATAGCCCCAGTCGAACAGCACCGGCACCCCGGCGATCTCCCAGTGACCGGACGGCGTATCCTTGCCGCTGGACAGTTCGCGGGCATAGCCATAAGCGGCAACAGGTGCGGCCTGCTCCATGCCGGCAGGGAAATAGCCAGAGGACAGCTGACAGGCATGGCCCAGCCCCATTTTCGACAGGTTGGGCAGGCACAGCGGGCCGCTGCGGCCCTTGTCGGCACGGCCAGCAGCAGCTTCCATGGCGATATGGCCCAGGGTATTGCTGCCGGCATCGCCGAATTGCGGTGCATCGGCAGCAGCACCGATGCCGAGTGAATCAAGTATCAGGATGATGGCGCGTTGCATGATGTGGTCTCCTGCGCTCAGCGGCGGTGGATGGTCTGATAGACCAGCGGCAAGGCCGCTGGTGCTGCCTCGCTCAGGCTAATGGCACTGCTGATGCGGCGGGCGGCTTCGTCGGCTCCGCGCTCATCAGCAGCATGAATCAACAACAAGGGCTGATCGGCGGCCACCCACTGCCCCAGTTCGACAAACTGCGTCAGGCCGACCCGGTAGTCCAACTGGTCGCTGGCCAGGCGGCGGCCGCCACCCAGCGCACACACCGCCATGCCCAGGGCCCGGGTGTCCATGGCGGCGACAAAGCCGCTGCGCTCAGCATAGACCGGGCGCAGCACCGGTGCTGCCGGCAGATAACGCTGATGGTGCTCGACAAAATCTGCCGGCCCACCCAACTCGGCCACCATGCGCGCAAAGATCTCTGCAGCGCGGCCAGAGTCCAGCGCCTGCTCCAGTCGCTGGCGCGCATCATCTTCGCTGGTGGCCAGCCCACCGGCCAACAGCATTTCACTGCACAAGGCCATGGTGATGGCGTGCAGCCGCGGATTACGCTGCTCGCCCTTCAGATAGCCTACCGCCTCGGCGGTTTCCAGACTGTTACCTGCCGCTGAGGCCAGCGGCTGACTCATGTCGGTAATCAGTGCACTGGTGCGCACTCCCGCGCCATTGCCCACCTGCACGATGCGTTCGGCCAGCGCGATGGAGGCTTCCATGCTGGGCATGAAAGCGCCGCTACCGGCCTTGACGTCCATCACCAGCACATCCAGCCCGGCGGCCAGCTTTTTCGACAGGATGGAGGCGGTAATCAGCGCGATGGATTCCACCGTGGCGGTGATGTCGCGCGTGGCATAGAAACGGCGGTCGGCCGGGGCCAGATCGCCGGTCTGGCCGATGATGGCCACGCCGACCTCACGCACCACCTGACGCAGACGCTCTGGTGTGGGAAAGGGGTTGTAGCCTGGAATGGCCGACAGCTTGTCCAGCGTGCCGCCGGTATGGCCCAGGCCGCGGCCGGAAATCATCGGCACAAAACCGCCACAGGCGGCAATCAGCGGGCCCAGCATCAACGACACCACGTCGCCGACACCGCCGGTGGAATGCTTGTCCAGCACCGGGCCGGGCAAGTTCAGGTCGGCCCAGTGCAGGCAGCGGCCCGAGTCGCGCATGGCCAGTGCCAGCGCGACGTTTTCTTCCAGCTCCATGCCGCGGAAATACACGGCCATGGCCAAGGCGGCTATTTGGCTGTCGGCCACGCTGTCATCGGTAATGCCAGCCACAAACTGCTGAATTTCCTCGGCCGACAGCGTCTGGCCATCGCGTTTCCTGCGAATGACTTCTTGTGGCAAAAACATGCTGTTCTCCTGCGGCGACGCTGCTGCATCTGCGGCAGCGGCCGCAAAAAATGATGGCCGAAGACAGGCTTCGGCCCTGGTATGGCAAGCGATATGCCGCTAGCCCTGCCGCTTGCTTCAATAGCCGCTGGCAGGCGCGCTGCGCATACCGGCGATTTCCGCCTGCAAGCTGGCCAGCAGGCTGGACGCACCAAAACGGAAGTGCTCTGCCGTCACCCACGACTCGCCCAGCAGGTGTTCGGCCAGGTCGATGTATTCAGCTGCATCGGCGGCACTGCGCACGCCACCCGCCGCCTTGAAGCCACAATGGCCGCCAGTGGCGCGGATGGCTGCCAGCATGATGCCGGCGGCTTCCAGTGTGGCATTGACGGCCACTTTGCCGGTGGAGGTCTTGATGAAGTCGGCCCCGGCTTCGATGGCGATCAGGCTGGCCTGACGGATCAGTGCCGATTCGTGCAGCACGCCGCTTTCGATGATGACTTTCAGCACTTTGTCACCACAGGCGTCCTTGCAGGCTGCCACCAGCTCGGCCCCGACTGCGGCATTGCCGGCCATCAGGGCACGGTAGGGAAACACCACGTCCACTTCATCGGCCCCGGCAGCAATGGCGGCTTCAGTTTCGGCAACGGCGGCCGCGATATCAGCGCCGCCGGCGGGAAAGTTGGTCACCGTGGCCACTTTGACCTGCGACAGGCCCAGCTCATCCAGCGTGCGACGCGTCAGCGCGACAAAGCGCGGAAACACGCACAGCGCCGCCACAGTACCGGCACTGCTGCGAGCCTGCTGGCACAGGGCGATCACCTTGGCATCGGTATCGTCATCGTTCAGGGTGGTAAGGTCCATCATGGACAGGGCGCGACGCGCGGCAGTAATGAGTTCTGACATGGGATTCCTGCTGGGTTGTCATCTGCATGCCAGGCAATGGCCAGCGGCCATGCCCGCAGATTCAAGGGACAGATTATGGAAATATCTTTAGCTGAAAGCAATCAGGAATAACAGGAAGTGCCCAGCCCGGACAATGGGCTCAATGATCAGTCACGCAGCAGAGAACAACCACGCCTAGTCGCCCATGTGCTGCAGATAGTGTTGCAGACGTTGCTGCAGATAGGGGACGGCGGCGCGGTGGCCAAGGTACTCGGCAGGCGTCATCCAGCGCCAACACTGGCCTTCGTCACCAAAGCGGATGGCCGCGACCTGCTCCGCACGGAGCTGGCCCACCATGAAAAAGCTGACGACACCGGACTGGTGCCAGCTGGGGTAGCTACGCTGCCAGAGCAGTTGCTCCGGCTGTAGCAGGATGCCGAATTCTTCTGCGGTTTCACGCTGCAGACAGGCAAACGGACTTTCCTGCCCTTCGCGGCCGCCACCGGGGAAATCCCAACAGGCGGCAAACGGCAGGCCGGGTTTGTCGTCACGCAGATACACCAGCAGGCTGTCCTGATAAAACAGCGCCGCCTTGGCTCCGCAAAACGGCTCACTCATGGCCAGCCCTTACACGCGCCGCGCGTCGGTGACGCCGGGCAGCTCCATCATGCGCGCCAGTACCCGGCTGATGTCCTGTACCTGGCGTACTTCCACGGTAAAGCGCATTTTGGCGCGCATATCGCGCGACAGGGTGTGCACGGCAATCAGGTTGAGCTTTTCCCGTGACAGCACATCGGAAATGTCGCGCAGCAGACCACCGCGATCCAGCGATACCACTTCGATATCAATCGGGAACACGCTGCTTTTCTGCTCGCCCCACCCCGCTGAAATCAGCCGTTCCGGCACATCGGCCGACAGGCGCTTGAGCGTGAGGCAGTTGGTGCGGTGAATGGAGATGCCCCGGCCCTTGGTGACAAAGCCAACCACGGCATCCGGCGGTGCCGGCTTGCAGCACTTGGCCAGCACCGTCATCAGGTTGTCCACCCCTTCGATCAGGATGCCGCCTGCGTCATGGCCGCCCCGACTGGCGCGGATGATGCTTTCCGGCTCCACATCGGCCGGCGGCGGCGGGGCAAAGCTGAGAATGGCATTGGCCACGGAGCGCACGGTAAGCTCGCCATGCCCCATGGCACCGTACAGCTCGTCCATCTTGGCATAGCCCAGTTTCTCCGCCAGCGCGCCCAGATTGGGCTGGAGATGCGGATGGCGCGCCAGTTCGCGCTCGAACAATTGCTTGCCGGTTTCGCGCACGGTATCGGCATTCTGCATGCGGATGTACTGGCGGATCTTGGAAATGGCACGGTGGCTCTTGACCCAGCCGTCGTGCAGCCAGTTGACCGACGGCCCGCCTTCCTTGGCCGTGAGGACTTCCACTCGCTGGCCGTTTTGCAAGGGTGTGGACAGGGGCACGATCTGCCCTTCCACCTTGGCACCACGGCAGCGGTTGCCCAGGCCGGAGTGAATGGCATAGGCGAAATCGATGGGAGTGGCACCGTGCGGCAGCGCCAGCACCCGGCCTTGCGGGGTCAGCACATAAATGGTGTCGGAGAACAGCTCGGTCTTGAAGGCTTCGGCCAGCCCTTCGCGGTCCGACATTTCCTCGCGCCAGTCCAGCAGTTGGCGCAGCCAGGAGATTTTTTCCTCGTACTGCGCATCGCCCTTGCCGCCTTCCTTGTAGCGCCAGTGCGCGGCCACGCCGAACTCGGCATGTTCGTGCATTTCGAAGGTGCGGATCTGCACTTCCAGCGCCTTGTCTTCCGGGCCGATCACCGCGGTGTGCAGGCTGCGGTAATTATTGGCCTTGGGGTGGGAGATGTAGTCGTCGAACTCGCCGGGAATGGGCTGCCACATGCCGTGGATGATGCCCAGCGCGGTATAGCAGTCCGGCAGCTTGTCCACCAGGATGCGCACGGCACGGATGTCGTACAGCTCGGAAAAGTCGAGCTTTTTCTTCTTCATCTTTTTCCAGATAGAGAAGATATGCTTGGGCCGCCCCGCCACCTCGGCCTTGACTCCAGCCGCTTTCAGCTCGCCACGCAGGGTATCCAGCACGCGGCCGATATAGTCGATACGCTCCAGCCGGCGCTCGTCCAGCAGCTTGGCGATTTTCTTGTAGCTGTCGGGCTCGGTATGGCGAAAGCCCAGGTCTTCCAGTTCCCACTTGATCTGCCACACCCCCAGGCGGTTGGCCAGTGGGGCAAACAGGTCGAGTGTTTCGGTAGCGATGGCGCGCCGTACTGCCTCGTCATGCACATGGGGCAGGTAGTGCATGGTCTGGGTGCGCCAGGCCAGCTTGATCAGCACTACGCGAATATCCGCCACCATGGCCAGCAGCATCTTGCGCATGGTTTCCGCCTGGCGGGCGCGCTCTTCCGGGGTTTCCAGCTTGTCGATGCGCGCCAGTTCGGTAATGCGACGCACGCCGCCCACGCCATCCACCAGCACGGTCACGGTCTGGCCGAAGTTTTCCGTCATCCATTCCTGCCATTCAGCGCGCTGGTCCGGCACGGCAAACAGCAGGGTGGCGACGATGGCATCGGTCAGCAGATTGAGGTCCGCCACAATGGCTGCGGCGGATACGGCATGGCTGAACAGGTCTTCACCGGTACTGGCCAGCGCCTTGCCACGGTAGAGCTCGCGGGCGGCCGCGAAGGCGCGGCTCAACAGGGCGGACTCAGCCTCGGGCAGGCTGGCGGACAACAGTTCCAGCCACCGCGTCGGGTCGGCAGCATCGGCCAGGGTATCGGCCATCGAACGTACTACGGAAACCATATTTCACACCTGGGCAGCAATGCTGCACAAAAAATGGATGCCAACTTCCGTCGGTCAGGCCAGCAGACGTTGCAACAGTCGCTTCACCGGTGCGGGCAAGCCCGCCTCCAGCGCCTGCTGCAAGGGTATCCACTGTCCGGCGGATTCCTGCACTCCGGTGGCAGCCAGCGTATCCAGCCGCGCCGGCACCGGGGTAATGATCAAGCGGTAATGGGTAAATACATGCTCCAGCTCGGGCCAGGAGGGCAGCACATCACCACTGCCCTGCTGGGCAAACCAGGCCTCCAGCGCCATGCTGTCGGCAAACTCCGGCAGCGACAACAGCCCGCCCCAGATGCCGGAAGGCGGCCGCCGCTCCAGCCAGATACGGTCTCCATGCTGCGCCAGCAACATGACGGTGTGGCGGGTGGGCACCGCCTTTTTCGGGCGCGGCGTCGGCAGCTCGTGGGTGCGGCCCTGGCGGGCAGCCACACAGCCATCCACCATCGGGCAAACCGTACAGGCCGGCTTGCGGCCGCATACGGTGGCGCCCAGGTCCATCAGGCCCTGGGTATAGGCTGTCATCTGGTCGCTGTCGGCAGGCAGCAGGGATTCGGCCAAGGCCCACAGCTGCTTTTCAACCGCTTTTTCGCCGGGGAAACCGGCAATGCCGAAGCAGCGCGCAAGCACTCTTTTGACATTGCCGTCCAGAATGGTTTCGCGCTGACCGAAAGCGAAGGACGCAATGGCTGCGGCGGTGGAGCGCCCCACACCTGGCAGGTGCTGCAAGGCCTCGCGCTGCGCCGGAAAATGGCCGCCAAATTCATCCATCACCATCACGGCCGCCTTATGCAAATTGCGCGCCCGGCTGTAATAGCCAAGCCCGCTCCACAAGGCCAGCACCTCGTCCACCGAAGCGGCCGCCAGCGACGCCACATCGGGGAAGCGCTGCAGAAAGCGAGCGTAGTACTCCAGCACCGCCGTGACCTGCGTCTGCTGCAACATGATTTCCGACAGCCACACCCGATAGGGGTCGCTCACCTGCCAGGGCAGATCGTGACGGCCATGCTGTTTCTGCCAGGCCACCAGGCGGGTGGCAAATGAATCCTGCAACATGCGGACCCGCGTTTATGCAAAAGGGAACCGGACATGCTACCTCAAAGGCGAGGAGGCACCAAGCAGTGTCGCGGCAAATAAGGTAAAATGAAAGATTGCTTATTAAGGATGTACCCATGGCCACTTTCCGTTCACGCCAGCGCGCCAGTCTGCGCCGCGATATCAGCAGCAGCGAAACCAACTCCGCTCAGCCTGCCGCTGGCAACGCCGCAGCATCAGCCGACGGCGCGGCCAAGGGGCCCATCATCCAGAAAAAAGCGCCATCTGCCGACGGCCCGCGCGATCCTTATTCTGCGCGCCGTCCGGCCGGCGGCCAGCCGCCACGCCAGGGCGAACGCCAGTTCCAGCAACGCGATGGTGACCGCAAGCCATACAACCGCGACGACCGCGAGCGCAAGCCCTACCCGCCGCGTGACGGCGAAAAGCGTTTCGAACCGCGTGATGGCGAACGCAAGCCGTACAGCCGCGACGACCGTGAGCGCAAACCCTACCCGCCGCGTGACGGCGAAAAGCGTTTCGAACCGCGTGATGGCGAACGCAAGCCGTTCAACCGCGATGACCGTGAGCGCAAGCCCTACCCGCCGCGTGACGGCGAAAAGCGTTTTGAACCGCGCGATGGCGAACGCAAGCCGTACAACCGTGACGACCGTGAGCGCAAGCCCTACCCGCCGCGTGACGGCGAAAAGCGCTTCGAACCGCGCGATGGCGAACGCAAGCCGTACAACTGCGATGACCGCGAGCGCAAGCCCTATCCGCCGCGTGATGGAGAAAAGCGTTTTGAACCGCGCGATGGTGAACGCAAGCCGTTCAACCGTGATGACCGTGAGCGCAAGCCCTACCCGCCGCGTGACGGTGAAAAGCGCTTCGAACCGCGTGATGGCGAACGCAAGCCGTACAACCGTGACGACCGAGAGCGCAAGCCCTATCCACCGCGTGAACGCGATGCTTCGGCACCGCGCAGCCTGCACCCGACCGACAGCCGTGGCGATCTGCACGAATCGCGCCGCCCGGAAGGCGAGCGCAGCTATCAGCGTGATCGCGGCCCGTCCGGCCGCAAACCGCTGAACAGCCAGCCGGATCGCCAGATCGAACACAAGCCCCATGCACCGCGTCATGTGGAACGCGATGTGCCTGCAGCGACCACGCCGACTATTCCGGCAGCGGTAGAGCAAGGCCCACGCAAGCTGTTTTCCAAACCGGCCGAGCGCAATCCGCAGCCAGCCGCACGTGATGACAGCTTCCGCCGTGAAGAAGCCCCGCGCCGTTTTGAACGCGCAGAGCAACACAGTCCGCGCAGCTACGACAAGGCACCCGTCGAGCGGGAAAACCGTTTCCGCAGCGACGATGCGGCCCCGCAGGAACAGGCACCGCGCAAGCTGTTCTCCAAACCGGCCGCACAGCACCAGGACAGCCCGCTCGAACAGGCCGCGCGCCCGAGCGAGCGCAATGATGCCGCCAGCTACTACGACCCGGAAATCCTGCCGGCACCGAGCGCCGAGCGGGAAAACCGCTTCCGTCGTGATGACACCGCACCAGCCGCCGCACCGCGCCGCTTCGAACGCGAAGACAAGCCGCGTGCCGAAGGCAGCCAGCGCAAACTGTTCAGCAAGCCATCCGACAGCCCGCGTGACAACAGCTTCCGCCGTGAAGACAGCCGCGAGCAGGCCCCGCGCCGTGATGCACGCGACGAACGTGGCAGCTGGAGTGATCGACCGAGCAGCCTGAAGCCATTCGACAATAATCGCCGCATGGAGCGCGACCCGCGCGCACCGCGCCAGCACGACAGCCGCCAGCATGGCGACAGCGCCAAACCGGCCTGGAGCGGCAAGCCCGCAGAGCAGTCGGTCTACGCTCTGTCCGGCCTGCGTCACAATCAGCTGGCCTTGTTCTCGCCCTGCCCGCGCGGCCTGGAAATGACCCTGGTCGCCGAGCTCAATGCGCTGGGCGCCAGCAATGTCAGCAAGGTAGACGGCGGCGTAGCATTCAATGGCGACGCCGACATCATGATGAAGGCCAACCTGCACAGCCGTACCGCCAGCCGCGTACTGCTGAAACTGGCCGAAGGCGGCTACCAGCAGGAAAGCGACATCTACCAGCTGGCCATGCAGATCGACTGGCCGCGCTGGTTCGACGTATCGCGCAGCATCAAGGTGAAAACCGACGCCATCGGCGCACAATTGCGCAGCCTGGATTTTGTTTCGCTCAAGGTGAAAGATGCCGTGTGCGACCGCTTCCGTCAGGCCAATGCCGGCCGTCCCAATGTGGACACCCGCGAACCTGACATGCGCATCCACACCTTCCTTACCCGCGACCATGCCACCATCTATCTGGACACCAGCGGCGAGCCGCTGTTCAAGCGCGGCTGGCGCGAGGAAACCGGCGAAGCACCGCTGCGGGAAAACCTGGCCGCCGGCATCTTGCTGATTGCCGGTTACGATGGCAGCCAGCCCTTGCTGGACCCGATGTGTGGCAGCGGCACCTTCCTGGTGGAAGCCGCCGACATCGCCCTCAAGCGTGCGCCGGGCCGCAAACGCCGCTTCGGCTTCCAGCGCCTGCGCGAATTCGATGCCCTGTCCTGGGAAGCCCTGCTGAGCGAAGCCCGCGCGGCCGAGCTGCCGGTGCGCGATCTGGCCATCAAGGGCAGCGACCGCGCCCGCAACATGCTACCCATTGCCCGTGCCAACCTGCAACGCGCCGGCCTGGTCGATGCCATCGAACTGCAGGCACAGGACATTCTGGAAGCACGCCCGTTTGCCGACAGCGGCTTTATCGTCACCAACCCGCCCTATGGCGTGCGCATGGATGAGCAGGACGCGCTGGCCGAGCTATACCCGCAGCTGGGCGACTGGCTGAAAGCGTATTTTGCCGGCTGGACCGCCCACTTCTTCAGCGGCGACCTGCGCCTGTCCGACATGATTCACCTGTCGGTCAAACGCCGCACTCCGCTGTTCAACGGCTCGCTGCCCTGCCGCCTGTTTGCCATTCCCATGGTGGCCGGCAGCGCCCGCCGCGAAAAACCGGCGGCAGATGCAGATAACGCTGCCGATGAAGGGAACGCTGCCGAGTAATCCCCTGCGGCATGCGTGATAAACAAGGCCCGGCATTGCCGGGCCTTGTTTATCTTCCTGTATTTACCGTGTAACCGGTTTTACAGCGCCAGATCACGCATCCTGGCGTGCTGCTTCGGCATGCCACTGGACAAGATACCCGCCAAACACAATAAGACAGATACCTAGCAGCTCGAATGCGCGAGGCATGTGCGCATCAAGCGCATAACCGTAGGCCAGAGCAAAAATGGTCTCCAGACAAAGCACTCTCCCGGCCACGATGCTGGAAATATGGCGTGACGACACATTCCACAGCCACATTGCCAGATAAGACACAAAGACACCCAAAAACACGACACCAAGCGTGAAGGCGATTAATCTGTCGGCAGAATAGGCTTTGAACACCGATATATCATACCCAGCAAATACCAGAGCACATAGCGAAAACAGAATGCTTTGCCATAATGCGCAAATACCCAACAACCCAGCCCAGCGCAATGAAGAAATACCAATATTCGACTTAAGAAAGCTGGCATTGGCAATGCAATATATTGTAAGCAACGACAAAGCAATCAACGAAAAACCGATACCGCGAACATGGTCGCCATCAAGCGACAGGCCTGATGAATTATTCACATTCAAATAATTAATCAATATAATTCCAAAAACAATCAATCCCATACCAGGCAGCAAACCGAGCAGCGACTGTCTCTTGTCTTGAAACGCAGCAAGCAGGATAACAGATACGGGTAACAATCCAATAATCAGCGCAGGATAGACGAAGCCACTATATTTGATACCCAAGGTCAAAAAAAGATAATAGCCCACATTGCCACAGAATGAGATTGCATTTCCCGCCATGAAAATGGGCAAGGAGATTTTTACATTACCCAAACCCAATAGCAGTAAAATAACAATCGAAGTAATGCCATATATTGCATAACGAAAAACGGTGATCAACTCCGAGGGAAAATCATGCAGGGCATACGGAACAATAAAAGCCGCTCCCCACAAGGCATTTGCGCCAACACCTAGCGCCACATAAAAATTCGCATTCATATCACGGGCCATGGCACAAACTCCAAAAATAGAATGGCAGAATACCCATCTCAAAATTAATAAAAACGCAACTTTGAAATATTACGATCACCACCCCATTCCAATTATCCCAACGACCACTTAATTGCAATAGCATTTTTCCCAAAAACAAACTATCAAGAAAATAGCTGTCACTACAGACAGAACACCACTACCACCAACACCTCGACACCACCATGCAAACATCTTTCATTTCCGCCACGGTCTTGCTGATTCTGATTACCGATCCGCTGGGGAATATCCCGCTGTTCATCAGCGCGCTCAAACAAGTCAAACCGGAACGGCGTAAAAAGGTGGTCTATCGCGAATGCCTGATCGCTTTTCTGGTCTTGCTGACCTTCATGTTCTTTGGCCGCAATTTTCTGGACGTGATGCACCTGACTGATCAGTCGATGCAGGTAGCTGGCGGGGTGATCCTGTTTCTGATTGCGCTGAAGATGATTTTCCCCAGCGAGGGCGGTAGCGTGTTCGGCAGCGACAAGATGCATGGCGAGCCCTTCATCGTGCCGATTGCCATTCCGCTGATTGCCGGCCCCTCGGCCATGGCCACGGTGTTGCTGATGTCCACCCGCGAGCCGGCGCGCATGCTGGAGTGGATAGGCGCACTCACCATCTGCATGCTGGTTACTACCGTGGTGTTCCTGTTTTCCGGGCGGCTGCAAAAACTGCTGGGCGAGCAAGCGATTACCGCGCTGGAACGGTTGATGGGCCTGGTGCTGACGGCCATTTCCATTGAGATGCTGCTCAGCGGCGTCGCTTCCTATATCCGCCAGTTCCACTGAGCCTGAGCGGCTAGCGGGCCTTCCATATTTGATCCGCCTGCTCCGCATCGGCAGACGACAGCTGGCCGGGCAGGCTGGGACTGAAGGCCACCGTTTTCAGGCGCTCCAGACGCTCCGCCTGCTCTTCCGGTGTCGCCAGCTGTATCTGCTTGAGTTGCTGCAGTTGCTGGCGCAAATTAGCCACCGCACGATAGGCGCTTTCCTTGTCCGAACGCAGCGTGCGCAGCTCTTCCTGCATTTGCTCCAGCTTGTGCTGCAGCTCGTCCACTGTTTCCTGGGCTTGCCGGTGCAGCTGTTGCGCCTGAGCGGCCTCTTGCTCCGACTGCGTCAGTCGGCTGCGCAAGGCATCCACTTCCTGTTGCAATGCCGGCACCCGCTCATCCTGCAACGCTAGCAGCGGGAGCGGCGTTGCAGCGCTCTGCGCTTGCTCGCGCATCTGGTGCAAAGCCTGCTCAGCCTCCGCCCAACCTTGGCGCGCGTCATCCAGCTGTTGCTGCAGCTGCAGTACCCGCTCATCCTGCAGCACGTCGCGCACGCCCCCCGTAAGCGGACTCACGTTGGGCTGCTGTTGCTGTGCATTGAGCCCCAGCACCTTGCTCAAATGCTGCCGCAGCGCATCCAGCTCCTGTGCCTGTTGCTCACATAACAAGGCCAGATCGTGTTGCTCGGCCAGCCATTCTTGCCGGTCATTCTCCCAGGCTGCCTGTGCCGACTGCAGATACTGATTGGCCAACTGTCGCGCCTGTTGCCAGGTGCGGTCGAGGACAAGCCCGGCAATCTCCTTGAATTCGGCAGGCAGATCCTGCGGCAGCGGGGCCATATGGGCGCGCTGGCTCATCCGCCATTCCATGAACACCTGGCTGGTAACATTCATATCCACCCCTGCCAGCCTGCTGACTTCATCCAGTAGCGGAAAGCATTGCTGGTCGTTTTGCTGGTACAGCAGAGAAGCAAGGCTCTGGATACGTTCACGTACATCCGCAGGAATGCATGCTGCCTGACTCATGAAATTTTCCTTTTTTTTGACAACACATCTGGCTCACCTGCAGTGGCGCACGCTGCGGCATGTAAAGCACACTCGTCGGCCACGGCCCGGTGAACATCGCCAGTTCATCGCCTGGATGAATACTGGACGCTGGGGTGTTCATCTTGCCATTTGAATAAACAATTGAGAATAACAGCAATAAATATCCGTAGCGAACAACCGCAACTGCCAAGTAGTGCTGCACCCGGCCGGAATCTGCCGCTCACTTAGAACAGCCAGCAAAAACCCTGCTGCTGCGTTGCAACCTCCTAGCCCTACCCTTGTGCTGTCTGCGTCGGTGGGCCTTGTATCAGGGACGCGATGCTATGTTGTTAGCCGCTCCTGGCACACCAGCTTAGGGATATCAGCAATTAGCCTATAACCAATCGCTTGCTAGGATTCGACCTATAACAGGACCCCATAGAGTCCGACACAATGCTCGATATCCGACTATCTGCGAACAAGAGACCAGACATGCAAGCCAGAACACCGCTTTACTCACGCCTGTACTTTCAGGTGTTGGTTGCCATTACCATCGGCGTCTTGATGGGTGCCTTCTATCCGGAGGCCGCCGCCAAGATGAAACCGCTGGGCGACGCCTTCATCAAGCTGATCAAGATGATGATTGCGCCCATCATTTTCTCTACCGTGGTGGTGGGGATTGCCAAGATGGGCGACATGAAGGAAGTGGGCCGTGTCGGCATCAAGGCACTGCTGTACTTTGAAGTGGTCACCACGCTGGCGCTGGTGATCGGCCTGGTGGTGGTGAACCTGCTGCAGCCGGGTGCCGGCCTGAACGTGGACCCGCACACGCTGGACGCCAAATCGGTAGCCAAGTTTGCCGCTGGTGCCAAGGACATGAACACCGTGGACTTCATGCTGCACATCATCCCGGATACCGTGGTGGGCGCATTTGCGACTGGTGAAATCCTGCAGGTGCTGCTGTTCTCGGTATTGCTGGGCCTGGCGCTGACCCGCATGGGCAGCAGCGGCAAAACCGTGATTGCCATGCTGGACGAGTTTTCCCACGCCCTGTTCGGCGTGATCAACATGCTGATGAAGCTGGCCCCTATCGGTGCTTTTGGTGCCATGGCCTTTACCATCGGCAAGTATGGCGTGGGCTCGCTCAAGCAGCTGGGCTTTTTGATGGCCTGTGTCTACCTGACCTGCTTTGCCTTCGTCTTCATCGTGCTGGGTGCCATTGCCCGCTTCAACGGCTTCAGCATTTTCAAATTCCTCGCCTTCATCAAGGAAGAAATCGTGCTGGTGCTGGGTACTTCGTCTTCCGAATCCGCCCTGCCGGGCATGATGAAGAAGATGGAACACCTGGGCTGCGCCAAACCGGTAGTGGGCATGGTGATTCCCACCGGCTATTCCTTCAACCTGGACGGTACTTCCATCTACCTGACCATGGCCGCCATCTTCATTGCCCAGGCCACCAATGTGCAGCTGAGCCTGGGTGAAGAGCTGGGCATCATCGGCGTATTGCTGCTCACCTCCAAGGGCGCGGCGGCAGTAACCGGCGGCGGCTTCATCACCCTGGCCGCCACCCTGGCCACCCTGGGCGGCAAGCTGCCGGTGGAAGGCCTGGCACTGCTGATCGGCGTGGACCGCTTCATGTCCGAAGCCCGCGCCATCACCAACCTGATCGGCAACGGCGTGGCCACTGTGGTAGTGGCCAAGTGGGAAAAAGCACTGGATACCGAGCGCATGCAGCGTGTGCTGAACGGTGAAGTGCTGCCCGAGGTGGAAGCCGTACCGGCCAAGCACTAAGACCCTCTAAGCCAACCCCCTTTCAGTCAGTCTTACAGCCCGTCACCTGACGGGCTATTTTTTTGCTCTGCAAAAAATTCCACCAGATGATCGACGAATACCCGCACCTTGCCCGGCACATGCCGGCGTACCGGATACACCGCCGACACATCCAGACACACCCATTGGTAGTCCGGCAGGATGACTTGCAGCCGCCCATCGGCCAGCGCCTGCTGCAACAGGAATTCCGGCTGACGGATGATGCCCATGCCCTGAATGGCGGCATTGGTGAGGATGTCGCCATTATTGGCGCGCAAACCGCCCTTCACCTTGACCCGGCCGCTGCTGCCATCCGGCGCTTGGTACTCCCACAGCGTGGGCTGGCTGGTCAGGGTGTACAGCAGGCAATCGTGCCCGGCCAGCTCGTCCGGGTGCTGCGGCACCCCGCGCCGCAATAGATAGTCGGGCGCTGCGCACAGCCGGTCGCGCACTTTGGCCAGCGGCCGCGCAATCAGCGAGGAATCCGCCAGATTGGACACACGAATGGCCAGGTCAAAGCCCTCTTCCACCAGGTCGACCTTGCGGTCGTTCAGCGACAGCTCCACTTCCACCTGCGGATGCTGGCGCTGGAAACCGGCAATGGCACTACCCAGAAAGCGCATGCCGAACGACACCGGTGCGGTTACCCGTAACCGGCCGCTGGCCTTGCTGGCCCCTTGCGACAGCAGTGCATCCAGATCCTCCAGCTCGGCCAGCAGCGCCCCGCCCTGTGCCAGATAGGTTTCGCCCGCTTCGGTCAGTGACAGCCGGCGCGTGGTGCGATGCATCAGCCGCACGCCCAGCCGTGTTTCCAGTGCCGACACCAGCTTGGTCACCATGGCGCGCGACAGGTCGAGCCGGTCTGCCGCAGCGGCAAAGCTGCCTTGTTCGGCGACGGTGACAAAGGCGCGGATTTCAGAAAACCTGTCCATATAATTTCTCACCAGTAAACAATATCTTCATTTATAGCATATTTATTCAATCGAACGCCCATGGTCAAATACTCCCACAGCACACGCCCAGCCAATGATGGCCAGCGGCGCACCCTTACAGGAGCCTTACCATGCATACCACCTCTCCCGCTTTGTCCGCCCTCATCCTGCGCGTTTCGCTGGGCCTGATGTATCTGGCACATGGTGCCACCAAGCTGTTCGTGTTCGGCCCGGCCGGCACCGCCCAGTTTTTCTCCAGCCTGGGCCTGCCCGGCTTCGTTGGCTACCTGTCGATGGCGGCTGAACTGGCAGGCGGCCTGCTGCTGATTGTCGGCTTCAAGGCTCGCTGGATCGCACTGGCACTGGTGCCGCTGCTGGCCGGTACCATCGTTTTGGTACACGGTGCCAATGGCTGGATGTTCACCAACCAGGGCGGCGGCTGGGAATACTCTGCTTTCCTGATCACCAGCTCGCTGGCCCTGTTCCTGCTGGGCGACAAACCGGCCGGCCAGCAACAAGCCTGATCCATCCGCCAACAAACAGGGGGCGATGCGCCAGACACGGCGCATCGCCCCTTTTTACTTGTCCTTATCCCAGACCATGAAGCCTTGCCGCCACTCCGCATCCGGCTATGCTGGAGTGGCTGTGCTCTGGGCGAACAGCACTCCCCCGCCTGCCCGCCACACTGTGGCAAAGCTGCAGCAACAGCAGATGATTTTGTTGACGGCCATCAAGCCACTTTCACATTAAGACTGTAGCTAAATTACAATATTGGCATGATAACAACGTTGCAATCTACCTACACAACACTGCGAAAAAACAGGTTTATTCCTGCAATAACAATATTCTTGCGTACTACGGGCTGAATAGGCACTTGCCTTTGACGCTAAGTTGCGGCTTAATCCTGCCCCAACAATCGCTCGTAATAAAATAACTGTTGCAATCAACTCCTGAGGAGTTTCACATGGGCTCTCCCGCGCCACGACTGGACATTCTGGCCCCCCTTTCCGGGTGGCTGGTTGCCCTGGACACCGTCCCCGATCCGGTATTCGCCGGAAAAATGGTGGGTGACGGCATTTCCCTGGACCCGACTTCCTGCTCGCTGCTGGCCCCGGTCAGCGGCACTGTCAGCAATATCCACTCCGCTCACCACGCCCTGACCATTACCTCGGACAACGGCGTCGAGGTGCTGGTCCATATCGGCATCGACACGGTCATGCTCAAGGGAGAAGGCTTTGTACCGCTGGTGGAACAAGGCCAGCAGGTCAAGGCGGGACAGCCGCTGATTGATTTCAATCTGGACCTGGTTGCCCGCCGCGCGCAAAGCCTGCTCACCCAGATCATCATCACCAATGGCGAAGTGGTAGAAAAACTCACCTGTGCCAGCGGTCTGGTCGAGGCCGGCAAAAGCATCATCATGACGCTGGAGCTGCAAGGCGCAGCCGAAGCAGCCCAGCAGGCCGAAGGTGAAACCCTCAGTTCCGACAGCATTACCATCAGCAACCCGGCCGGCCTGCATGCCCGCCCGGCTGCGGTATTCGCCAGCGCGGCCAAGCGCTTTGCCGCAGACATCCAGCTGCAACTGGGCGACAAGCGAGCCAATGCCAAATCGGTGGTCGGCATCATGGGCCTGGCTACGGTAAACGGTGATCAGGTACAGGTCGTGGCCACCGGCAGCGATGCCGCCGCCGCCATTGCCGAACTGTCGCAGCTGCTGCTGGACCGTTGCGGCGAAAGCCTGGACGAAGCCCCGGCAGCCAGCGCCACGGTAGCCACCCAGCCGGTGCAGCAGGACAGCGCCGGCGTGCTGGCTGGCGTGGGTGCCTCGCCCGGCATCGCCATTGGCCGCATCTTCCACCATCGCCTGCAGGAATTCGACGTGGTCGAAGCCGGTGCCGCCGGCGTGGTGGAACAGCAAAACTTCACCCGCGCCACCGAAGAGGCCGCCGAGCAGATCGAGGCCATCAAGTCGCAGCTGCAAGACCAGGCCAAGCGCGCCATCCTGTCCATGCACCAGGAGCTGCTGCAAGACCCGGACCTGCTGGCCCTGACCTACACCAGCCTGGCCGATGGCAAGTCCGCCGCCTGGGCCTGGCGCGCGGCATTCAGCGCCTATTCCGCCCGTCTGGAAGCACAGGACAATGCCCTGCTGCGTGAACGCGCCAACGACATCCGCGACGTGGGCCGCCGCGTGCTGGCCTTGCTGGCCGGCGTGAAACAGAGCGAGCTGGATGTTCCCGCTGGCTCCATCCTGATTGCCGAAGACCTGGCCCCGTCCGACACCGCCGCGCTGGACCCAAGCAAAGTACTGGGCTTCTGCACCCGTACTGGCGGAGCAACCAGCCATGTGGCCATTCTGGCCCGTTCGCTGGGCATTCCTGCCATCTGCGGTATTTCCCAGGCCGCGCTGGCACTGCAAGATGGCCGTGAGGTGATTCTGGACGGCAGCGCCGGCACTCTGAATATTGCCCCTACGGCAGCCGAAAAAGCGGAAGCCGAAGCCGCCATCGCCCGTCTGGCCGAGCGTCGCGCCGCCGAACAGGCCATGTCGCAGCAACCGGGTCAAACCAGCGATGGCAGCCGTATCGAAGTCGTCGCCAATATCCGCAACGCCGCTGATGCGCGCGAAGCCGTCAAGGCCGGTGCCGAAGGCGTCGGCCTGCTGCGCTCGGAATTCCTGTTCGACAACCGCGACACCGCACCATCGGAAGCTGAGCAGGCTGCCGAGTACTGCGCGGTGGCGCGCGAACTGGGCAGTGAGCGCCCGCTGGTGGTGCGCACGCTGGACGTGGGTGGCGACAAGCCGCTGTCCTATCTGCCACTGCCCAAGGAAGACAACCCCTTCCTCGGCCTGCGCGGCATCCGTGTCAGCCTGGATCGCCCCGATCTGCTGCGCACCCAGCTGCGTGCCATTCTGCAAGCCGCGCCGCTGACCCGCCTGCACATCATGTTCCCCATGGTGGCGTCGCTGGACGAGCTGCGCGCCGCCAAGGCGATTCTGGCGGAAGAACAAGCCGCCAGCGGTCACACCAACGTCAAGGTGGGCATCATGGTGGAAGTACCGTCTGCCGCCATTCTGGCTGGGCGCTTTGCGCCGGAAGTGGACTTCTTCTCCATCGGCACCAACGACCTCACCCAGTACGTACTGGCGATGGACCGTGGCCACCCGCAACTGGCCAAACAGGCCGACGCGCTGCATCCGGGCGTGCTGGCCATGATTGCCATGACTTGCGACGGCGCGCGCGCCCACGGCAAGTGGGTGGGCGTCTGCGGTGGCCTGGCCTCGGATGAACGTGCCGCACCGGTACTGGTAGGCCTCGGCGTGTCTGAGCTGTCGGTCAGCACGCCGTCAGTGGCGACGGTCAAGGCCACGCTGGCGCGCTGGAGCATGGACGAATGCCGTGCACTGGCACAACAGGTGCTGGCGCTCTCCACCGTGGCAGAAGTGCGCAGCCATCTGGTGCAACAGGCGCGTTAAGCGCAATGAAACCTGCCGTCCGGCTTGTCCGGACGGTGCTGGCTCCCGCCGCCCGGCGGCTGGGGGCATTACGCAGGAATCACTATCATGTTTGATCAATCCTTTGCTTTTCTGCAGAAAATCGGCAAAGCGCTGATGCTACCGGTAGCCGTATTGCCGGTGGCAGGCCTGCTGCTGGGTATTGGCGCCACCGATTTCCACACCCAGAGCACCGTGCTGCTGGCCATCCTGTCGCTGATGAAAAACGCCGGCGACGTCATCTTCGGTAATCTGCCACTGATCTTTGCCGTGGGTGTGGCACTGGGCTTTACCGAAAATGACGGCGTGGCCGCCATTGCTGCCACCATCGGCTTCCTGGTGATGACCACCACGCTGGGGGTAATGGCCGGGCTGATGGGCGTGAAACCCGACACCATCATGGGCATGCCCTCCATCCAGACCGGCGTGTTCGGCGGCATTCTGGCCGGTGGTCTGGCTGCCTATATGTTCAACAAGTACTACCGGATCAATCTGCCACAGTATCTGGGCTTTTTTGCCGGCAAGCGCTTTGTGCCCATCGTCACTGCCGTGGCGGCCATCGTGCTGGGTGCGGCGCTGTCCTTTGTCTGGCCTCCCATTGGCGGCGCGATCAAGAGCTTCTCGCAGTGGGCCGCCGTCAGCGATCCGCGCACGGCTGCCACCGTCTATGGTTTCGTCGAGCGTCTGCTGATTCCGTTTGGCCTGCACCACATCTGGAACGTGCCCTTCTTCTTTGAAATGGGCGACTTCGTCGATGCCAGCGGCAAGCACATCCACGGCGACATCAACCGCTTCTTTGCCGGTGACCCGACCGCAGGCGTGCTGTCTGGCGCCTTCCTGTTCAAGATGTTCGGCCTGCCGGCTGCTGCCATTGCCATCTGGCACACGGCCAAGCCGGAAAACCGGGTAAAAGTAGGCGGCATCATGGTTTCCGCCGCCCTCACCTCTTTCCTGACCGGTATTACCGAACCCATCGAATTTGCCTTCCTGTTCGTGGCTCCGGTGCTGTATTTCATCCATGCCTGCCTGGCGGCATCGGCGCAGTTCGTCGCCAATACGCTGGACATGCACATGGGCTTTACCTTCTCGCAAGGTGGCATCGACTTCCTGATGTTCAACCTGATCGGCAACAAGTCGCATCACGCCTGGTATGTGTTCATCCTCGGCCCGATCTACGCCGTCATCTATTACAGCGTGTTCCGCTTCGTCATCCTCAAGTTCAACCTGAAAACCCCAGGTCGCGAAGATGAGAGCGGCGAAGCACAGGCCGCCGTCAGCGAAGACCAGCGTGCACGCGCACTGGTGCTGGCCTTTGGGGGGCGCAGCAACATCACCAATCTGGACGCCTGCATCACCCGTCTGCGCATTGCAGTGAAGAACCCGGCGCAGGTGGACCAGGCCAAACTCAAGTCCATGGGCGCATCCGGTGTGGTGCAGGTGGGTAGCGGCATTCAGGCCATTTTCGGACCGCAATCGGAAAACCTGAAAACCGATATGGAGATTTACCTGAAAACCGCTGGTGACGATGCCGAACTGCCGGCCGCCACAACCAGTGCCAGCCCTGCCGCAGCTGTCAGCGCAGCTGCTGCGCCGGCCACCGTGGCCGCCGATCCGCAAGTGGCCGCCACTGCGGCAGCCGTGCTGGCCGCACTGGGTGGCCGTGGCAATGTGCAAAAGGTGGAAGCCATCGCCCACACCCGCCTGCGTGTCGAGCTGAAACAGGCTGCAGCCTTTGATCAGGCAGCGGCACAGCAAGCCGGCGTGGTGGCCTGCGTGCAGACCCAGCCGGGCGTATGGCATCTGGTGGTTGGCGACCAGGCCACCGTACTGGCGCAGGCGCTGCAAGGCTGATTCGCTTATCTGCAACACAAAAGGGCTGCCAGTGGCAGCCCTTTTTCATGCTGCGCCGATGGCGCAGAAAGTGAACGCTTACAAGGCGAACAGCTGGCGCAGATGCAGCGCAACGCCGGATTCGACATTGCTGGCCACCGTGGCCGCCTGCGGCAGCTGCGAGGCCAGCCGCGGGTGGGCATTGGCCATCACCCGTGGATGACCGGCCGTCTGCAGCAGCTCGATATCGTTCTGCCCATCGCCAAACGCCAGACAGTCGGCCGGGCTGATACCCAGTTCGTCCAGCACCAGCCGCAAGGCATGGCCTTTGGACACGCCCGGGGCCATCACTTCCAGACAGTTGTCGGCCGAGAAGGTGATGTAGGCCGAATCCCCCAGCGCAGCATGCAACTTGGCCTCCACCGTCAGCAAATGGGCGTGGTCGGCGATATACAGCACCTTGCCGACACCGGCCCCATCATGCTGATGCAGCACCTCGATCTGGTAATGCAGGCCGGAATCGGCATGCAGGTCGAGCAGATACTGGTAGGGCTGATCAATCAGCCAGGCATCGTCCAGATAGAAATTGAGTATGGTGCCGGCGGCAAATTCCGGCTGAGCAATGCGACGGACGATGGCGGGGTCGAGGTTGGCGCTGTGGATCAGCCGGTTTTGCGCATCATGCACGCGGGCACCGTTGGAGCTGATCAGATAGGCGGAAATCCCCAGCGCATCGCGTATGCCCTTCACATCCAGATAATGGCGGCCAGTGGCCAGGGCAAAACGCAGGCCTTGTGCCTCCAGCTGTTGCAGGGTTTGCGCGGTGAGCACGTTGACGGCGTGGTGTTCATCCAGCAGGGTGCCGTCCAGGTCGGAGGCGATGAAACGGTACACGGCAAAACTCCGCTTGTAGTGGGAGCTCGCCATTTTACACCTGCCACCATGTAGCCGCAGGACTACACCAAGCGCGCCGTACCAATGCAAAAAAGCCAAGCGGTAAGCTTGGCTTTTTTTGTATTCTGGTGGCCAGTCGCGGAATCGAACCACGGACACGCGGATTTTCAATCCGCTGCTCTACCAACTGAGCTAACTGGCCGTCTGACAGCTGCGGTGATGTTGGTGGCCAGTCGCGGAATCGAACCACGGACACGCGGATTTTCAATCCGCTGCTCTACCAACTGAGCTAACTGGCCATCACTGCTACGCTTTCGCGTCATCAGAGCCACGCATTTAATCAGATCCGGCTGGTTGCGTCAAGATTTTTTTCAAAAACAGCACAAATAGCGCCGATTTTACCTTGCCTGCCCTGTACGCAAAAAAGCCGGCTCAGGGCCGGCCGGATCACGCTCACTACACTGCATCCGCCTGCTGCGCCGGATGAGCCACAGCAAAGGCAGGCAAGGCAGCCAGGGCGGCATCCACCCGCACGATATGCGGGAAAACTGCCAGATCCACACCGAAACGCCGTGCGGCAAACACCTGTGGCACCAGGCAGACATCCAGCAGGCCGGGCTGCTCAGCGCAGGCATAGCTGGCCGGCCGTGCGGCTAGTTGCTGCTCCAGTGCAGTAAAACCAGTGGCAATCCAGTGGCGTATCCATTGGTTTTTCTGCGCCTCGTCCTGGCCCAGTTCGGCCTCCAGATACTTGAGGACGCGGGCATTGTGCAGCGGGTGGATATCGGCGCAGATGCTGAGCGCCAGTGCACGCACGCGGGCACGCTCCATCAGCCCGGCAGGTAGCAGCGCCAGAGTATCCGGATAGGCTTCGTCCAGATATTCGCAGATGGCCAGCGACTGGGTCAGCAGCTGGCCATTATCCAGCAGCGCCGGCACCAGGCCTTGCGGGTTAAGCGCCAGATAGGCCGGATCGCGCTGCTCGCCTTTGAGCAGATTGACCGGCTGCTGGCGATAGGCCAGGTCCTTCAGGTTAAGCGCAATACGTACCCGATAGGCCGCGCTGGAGCGGTAGTAGCCATACAGCACACGCTCAGTCATGCGCGATCACTTTCTGATCGATACGGCCGAAAATGGATTGGCCTGCGGCATCCAGCATTTCGATACGCACATGGTCCCCCACCTGCATGAAGGGCGTGCGCGCCCCGCCCGCTTCGATGATCTCGATCATGCGCTGCTCGGCCAGGCAGCAGCTGCCCGTGGTGCGGTCGTGATTGGAAATGGTGCCGGAACCGACAATGGAGCCTGCCACCAGCTCACGCGTCTTAGCGACGTGCGCCACCAGCTGGGCAAAGCTGAACTGCATTTCCACGCCACACTGCGGCTGGCCGTACAGCGCGCCGTTGTATTCCACCCGTAGTGGCAGATGCACCTTGCTGTCCTGCCAGGCCGCGCCCAGCTCGTCCGGCGTCACCGCCACCGGCGAGAAAGCCGTGGCCGGCTTGCTCTGGAAGAAGCCAAAGCCCTTGGCCAGTTCAGCCGGAATCAGGTTGCGCAGGGTGACATCGTTCACCAGCATCAGCAGGCGGATATGGCTGGCACACTGTGCGGCAGTCGCGCCCAGCGGCACGTCATCGGTAATCACCGCCACTTCGCCCTCGAAATCCAGCCCCCAGCTGACATCGGCCAGCGGAATAGCCGCCTGCGGCGGCAGGAAGGCATCCGAGCCGCCCTGATACATCAGCGGGTCGTGGTAAAAACTGGCCGGCACTTCGGCGCCACGCGCCTTGCGCACCAGCTCCACGTGATTGAGATAGGCGCTGCCATCGGCCCACTGGTAGGCACGGGGCAAGGGGCTGTGGCAGGCGGCCTGGTCAAAGGCGACCGCACCGTTGACCGGCCCCTGGTTCAGTGCGGCATAGACTTCCTGCAAGGCCGGCTCACAGCGCTTCCAGTCATCCAGCGCAGCCTGCAGGCTGGCGGCGATATGCGGTACGGCGATGGCGCGGGCGAGGTCGCGACTGACGACCATCAGCTGGCCATCGCGGGTGTGATTGCGGTAGGTGGCAAGTTTCATTGGTGTGTGCTTTCTGTTGTCAGGCCGCCTAACAGCGGCCTGTCATCGCATGAAGGGGCTCAGACTTTGGGCTTCCAGCTATCGACATAGCCGGCCCACTCTACCGCTGGCAGGCCGGGGGCCTGCTCCAGCGCGCTGCGGGTGTCTATCATCACCGCCACTTCGTCGGTGAATTTCTTGGGCTCGCTCATGGCCTTGGCAAAAGCCTTGGGATGCGGGCCATGGGTAAAGCCGGCCGGGTGGAAGGTGAGCATGCCGGGCTTGATATTGTCGCGGCTGAAAAAGTCGCCGGCGTGATAGAAGATGACTTCGTCGTAGTCGTCGTTGTTGTGATAGAACGGCACTTTCAACGCGCCAGGATCGGACTCGATGGGACGCGGCACAAAGGTGCAGACCACAAAACCATCCGCCACAAAAGTGCTGTGCGCCGACGGCGGCAGATGATAGCGATGGCTCATCAGCGGCCGGATGTCGCGCCAGTTGATGCGGGCCACGGCAATATTGCCGTGCCAGCCGATGGCATCCAGCGGGTTGAACGGGTAGGTCACCGTGGATAGCGCATTCAGGCGCTTGATCACCACCTGCCATTCATCCTCGGTCTGCTGCGCCTTGAAGGCATCGTCAATGGCCGGCACATCCAGCATGGCCTCATCGAAAATGGCATGCGGCCCCACCAGCCCCTTGTCCGGCAACTGGTAAGCACCATTGCTGGCTTCGATCAGCAGCATGGTGGTGGTGTCGGCCGGCTCGATGCGCCAGCTGGTGGAACGCGGAATCAGGATGTAATCGCCATCGCGATAGCTCAGATGGCCGTAGTCGCAAAACAGCTCGCCGCTGCCAGCATGGATAAACAGCAGGTCGTCACCATCGCCATTGCGAAACAACTGGGTCATCGCCTGGCTGCAAGTCCAGATACGGAACTGGCACTGGCTGTTATGCAAGACCAGCGGCGCGCTCCACGGGGCGGCCGTTTCTTTGGGCAGTTCGTTCAGGTCAAAGGCGCGTGGCTTGAGCGGCCCTTCCCAGGCCGACCAGCCGGTGGGCGGGTGCTTGTGATGCAGATGGGTAGCCGGGCCGAAAAAGCCGCTACGCCCGACTTCACGTTCATAAATGCCCTCGGCCGGCAGATCGGCATGAGCCTGACGGGAAATTGTCCCTTCCCGGTGCGGGAAACTTATCCATTTGCGCATGGGCCATTCCTTGGCCTGTGGCGCAACAAGCGCCGCAGGCTATCGATTTAGCGGGGCGGCGCGCAGTACAAGGCTGTGCGCCGCACAGTCACTGTCCGGTTCAGTCGGCCTTCAGCACGCCACGGCGGATCTGGTCTTCCTCGATGGATTCAAACAGAGCGCGGAAGTTGCCCTCGCCAAACCCTTCATTGCCCTTGCGCTGGATGATTTCGAAGAAAATCGGCCCGATGACGGTTTCGGTAAAGATCTGCAGCAGGATGCCCGCCCCCTCTACCGGTGCGCCATCGATCAGGATGCTGTTCTTGCGCAGGCGGGCCAGGTCTTCACCATGGCCGGCGACACGGCTATCCACCTTGTCGTAATAGGTGTCCGGCGTATCCAGGAAGCGAGTGCCGGCAGCTTTCAGCGTTTCCACCGTCTGGTAGATGTCACGGGTGGTCAGCGCGATGTGCTGGATGCCTTCGCCATGGTATTCGCGCAGGAATTCCTCGATCTGGCTCTTGTCGTCGGACGATTCGTTGATGGGAATGCGGATCTTGCCGCAGGGGCTGGTCATGGCCTTGGACACCAGGCCGGTCAGCTTGCCTTCGATATCGAAGTAGCGGATTTCGCGGAAATTACCGATGCCTTCGTAGAAACCAGCCCATTTCGCCATATTGCCGCGGAAAACATTGTGGGTGAGGTGGTCGATTTCATACAGGCCGACACCAGCCGGGTGCTGCTCCACACTGTCCAGCGGCAGGAAATCGACATCATAAATATTGTGCGACGGGCCATAGCGGTCGACAAAGTACAGGGCCGAACCACCAATCCCCTCCACCGCCGGAATATTCAGCTCCATCATGCCGATGGGCCGCACATAGGGCTTGGCACCGTGGGCCAGCGCATATTCATAGGCTTTGGCGGCGTCCTTGACACGCCAGGCCATGGCACAGGCCGATGGGCCGTGCACCTTGCCAAACTCATTGGCCGGCTGGGACGGTTCGCCATTCAGGATGAAATTGATGTCGCCCTGACGGTACAGGCTGACATTCTTGCTGCGATGGCGGGCGACTTCGATAAAGCCCAGCGACAGGAACAGCTGGCGCAGCTCGGCAATGCCTTGCGCAGTGGGGGCGGTGTACTCGACAAACTCGAAACCGTCGGTCGCCAGCGGGTTTTGCAGCAGTGCTTCCATTTTCATCATTTCTCCTCTTTATCCATTGGCAGCGCAGACCTGGATCGCAAGCCGGGCGCCATGACTGATGTGCAATACGGCAAGGGTCACAACCGGCCAGGCACGGCAGCATGAGTCAATGCGGGGGACAATGGACAAAGCGGAGGGGTGGACAGCGTATTGGCAGGTCAGCAGGCAGCCACCGCAGGGCGGCGACGCACGCAACAGACCAGCCGCAACAGGCCAGATGTGGCAGAGGGTACCGGTGGGATGGACCATGCCGTGCGACAGCCAGCGCGGTCGCCTTTCCCCGGCGGCACGATTGTGTGTGTCTCACCGAGGCTCTCCTCTATCTTTGCCGACATTATCCAGTGATCTCGCGCCACCGTGTAAAATGTCAGGGTTAGGCTATTTATTCTAGGGAAAATGCCTGGCAATTTTCTTGCAAACATTCCCCAGACAAACAATAACTAGAAATATAATTTCAAAAAATTCAAATCAGAGGAGTTTACATGCCAAGTCTTACGCTAGATAAGACAGACTTGCGCATCCTGTCGGAGCTGCAGCTCAATGGCAGGTTGACCAATGTGGAGCTTGCGGAAAGAGTCGCCCTCTCTCCCTCACCTTGCCTGAGACGTCTCAAGCAACTGGAGGAGTCCGGCGTCATCCGCCAATATGTCGCCTTGCTCGATCCGGCCAAAATCGGCCTGGGTTTGCAAGCCTACGTCCGTGTCGTGCTGGAGAAGCGTGGCAATACTCATGTGCAAAGTTTCATTGATGCTGTCCAGCGTTGGCCGGAAGTCATCAATTGCTTTGCAATGACCGGGGAAATGGACTATCTGCTGCAAGTTTATTTTGAAGATCTGGAACATTTCTCGCGCTTTGTCATGGATGAGCTGCTACAACAGCAAGGCGTGGAAGATGTGAAATCCAGCTTTGTCCTGAAAGAGATCAAGCGCACGACTTCGCTACCGCTCAGCCAGCTCAGAAGTCTGTGAGCCGGAATGCCTGCCTGAGTCGCTGCGCCATCCGATATATCCTGGAGGAATAAGCAAAGGCCCCGGTATGACCGTGATCAAACGACTGCACCGCCTGCTCCTTGCTGTTGCAATAATGTTGCACAGCACGGCATGGGCGTTTTCAGTCACTTTCATTTCGCCGGGGCACCATGACGAAGCGTATTGGCTCAGTGCAACGCGCGCCATGCAGGCGGCTGCACAGCAACTGGATATTCAGCTGGAGGTGCTATACGCCGAACGCGATCCATTGCAGATGGTCAACTTGACCCGCGCTGTCACCCAGCGCCGGCACAAACCGGACTACCTGCTGCTGGTCAACGAAAAACTGACCGGCCCGGCCATGCTCTCGCTGGCTGATCAGGCCGGCATCCCCTGCTTTCTCAGCTTCAACCAACTCACGCCGACCCAGTTACAAAACAGCGGTCAGCCACGGCAAAGACTGAAGCACTGGCTGGGCTCGCTGGCTCCGGACAATGCCAAGGCCGGTGCGCTCACCATGCAAGAGCTGCTGGCACAGGGCCGCCGGCACTTTCCCGCCGGGACACCACTGCATGTGCTGATGATGGCCGGCGATCACGCTACCCCGGCCTCGACCGAGCGCGTCGCCGCTGCCCAGCGCGTACTGGCGGCACATCCGGAAGCCAGGCTGACGCAGCTGGTCTATGGCGAATGGGAGCGCCAGCGTGCCATGCAGCAGGGACTATGGCTGCTGCAGCGCTATCCGCAGATCAATCTGGTGTGGGCCGCCAATGACGAAATGGCCTTTGGCCTGGAAGAAGCCATCCGTCGCGGCGGCAAGCAGGCCGGCCGCGAAGTGCTGCTCAGCGCCATCAACAACTCGCAGCAAGCCATGCACGAACGCCAGCAAGGCCGGCTCAGCGCGCTGGCAGCCGGCCACTTCATGACCGGAGCCTGGAGTCTGGTGCTACTGTACGACTATCAGCACGGCCACGACTTTGCCGACGAAGGCCTGCTGCTACAAGCTGCCGTGTTCAGCGCCATTTCCGCCACACAGGCCCTGCGCTTTCAGCAGCGCTTTGCCGATAATGATTTCAGCAGCATCCGTTTCAAGCAGTTCAGCAAAGTGGCCAACCCGGCCCTGCGGCACTACAACTTTCGCTTCAGCACGGTGCTGGACTAGGGTCTGTTCATGTTCGGTATTCGGTGATGCAGACCCAGGAAGCTGGGCAATGCCAGCTTGCGCTGCACACGGCTTTGCCAAACCCTGCTGGCAGGGATTACCCTGCGGCCTGCGGTGTTCCGCGCATCACCTCCCCTCAACCACCGCCGCCGTGAAAAAATAGCGTTAACAGGCCTTAGGAGCTGGCACATGCCGACCCGCAGACTCACCCGCCAGCTGATCTGGCAGCTGCTGCTGTATACCTTGCTGTTCGGAGCGGTGGTGACCGGCCTGAAAGCTGCGCTGGTATGGCACAACGGCCAGCAGCAGATGGATGCCATACCGGCCACGGTATCGCGCCTCTACCTGCCGCTGTTGAGCCAGAGCGCCTGGGATGTGGACATCCCGGCCATCCAGCTGCAGTTACGGCTGATCGCCCAGATCCCCGGCGTACAGAGCGTGGCGCTGCGCACCGAGCTGGGCCAGTCCTTGCGCTATGACAACCCAGAACAGCAGGGGCAGGACAATAGCGGCCAGTACCAGTTGCCCCTGCGCTCGCCACACAGCACGGAGGCGATTGGCAACCTGCAGCTGACGGTATCCCGCCAGCACATCTACAGCGCCATGCGCCAGGAAGTGGCCAGCGCGACCCTGGCTTTCCTGCTGGGCTCCTTCGGCCTGGCCCTGCTGCTGTGGCTGCTGTTCAACCGCCGCCTGGTACGCCCGCTACAAGGCATGGCAGAAATCGTGCGCAACTATCAACCAGGCATGCAGCTGCCACCGCTACTTCCCGGCCAGCAGCATGGCCAGATCGACAATGAACTGAGCGAACTGGCCCAGGCTTTCCGCAGCATGAGCAACAATATCAGCCACCACCTGCAGGCACGCCAGCGCATCGAAAACGAACTGGCCAGCCATCGCGATCAGTTGGCCGGCCTGGTGACAGAGCGCACAGGCGAACTGAATCAGCTGCTCAATTTTCAGCAGCTGATTGCCGGCATTTCCACCCGCTTCATCAATATCCCGCTGCATGACATCGATCAGGCTACCCGGATGGCGCTGGGCGAGATCGGTCACTTCATGCAGGTGGAGCGCTGTTATCTGATCAGCTTTGCCGATGACTGGCTGGTCAATACCGTGCACGAATGGTGTGCCTCCGGCATCCAGCCCACCACCCACTTGCTGCAAGGCCAGAGCATGCTGCGCCGCCGCTGGGCCTGCCAGCAATTGCAAGACCATGGCCTGCTGTCGCTGGACACCCTGGACGCACTGCCGGACAACGCCATGCTGGAACGCCAGGAACTGGAAGAACACCGGATACAAAGCCTGTTCATGCTGCGCATCGATCACATGGGCCGCCCGGTAGGCCTGTTCGGCTGCGACATGGTCAGCAGCCCGCGTCACTGGCAGGGCAAGGAGCAGCAACAGGCCCGCCTGCTGGGCGAAACACTGGCCAATACCATCATCCGCCGCCAGCAGTTGCAAGCACTCAGCCAGACCCAACAGCAGCTGCGCGCCGCCAATGCCGATCTGGCCCGCATGGCCTTTAGCGACGGGCTGACCGGCATCGCCAACCGACGCTATTTCGACGAACAGCTCGGCCTGTGCTTCAATGCGGCCCGCAGCGAAGGCCAGGCGCTGAGCGTATTACAGATCGATATCGATTATTTCAAGCAATTCAATGACAGCTACGGGCATCTGGCGGGCGATCAGTGTCTGCGCCAGGTGGCGCAATGCATACAGCTACACCTGCCCGCAGCGGCCAATCTGGCAGCCCGGGTCGGGGGAGAGGAATTCGCGGTCCTGCTGCCGGGCTACCTGGCCACGGCAGCTGTCGCACTGGCAGAAGCCATTCGCCTGGCGGTCTGGCAACTGGCCATTGCCCATCGTCAGAGCAGTGCCGGCGACCGGGTCACCATCAGTATCGGCGTGGCCAGTCTGGAGGTGCCGCCACAGTCGGAACACCAGCTGATGCGCAACGCTGACCAAGCGCTCTACCTGGCCAAACACCGTGGTCGCAACCGGGTGGAAATGGCCAATACCAAAAACTGAGCGCAGCACCCAAGCGCACCTACCACGACTTGCAACCATGAAAAAAGCCCGGCGATGCCGGGCTTGTTCATGACAGGGCTGCGCGCTTTACAAACCCAGCCGTTGCCATACGGTGGACACCAGGCCAGCCTGGTTCAAGGTATAGAAATGCAGGCCGGGCGCGCCATTGGCCAGCAGGCGGTCGCACAATTCGGTCACCACATCCAGGCCCAGGGCGCGGATGGAGGCCGTGTCGTCATAGTAGGACTGCATGCGCTGACGCAGCCAGCGCGGCACTTCGGCCCCGCACATATCGGAAAAACGGCACAGCTGGCCAAAATTGGCGATCGGCATGATGCCCGGCACGATGGGAATATCCACCCCGCGTGCCTGCGCTTCGTCGACGAAGCGGAAGTAGGCATCGGCATTGAAGAAGTACTGGGTCATGGCCGAATTGGCACCGGCCTTGACCTTGCGCACGAAATTGTTCAGGTCATCCTCGGCCGACTTAGACTGGGGATGGAATTCCGGGTAGGCCGCCACTTCGATATGGAAATGGTCGCCGTGCTCGCTGCGAATGAACTCCACCAGCTCGTTGGCATAGCGGAATTCGCCAGCAGCTACCATGCCGGAAGGCATGTCACCGCGCAGCGCCACAATGTGGCGGATACCGTGGTTACGGTATTCGTTGAGAATCGCGCTGATGTTTTCCCGGGTCGAACCAATACACGACAGGTGTGGCGCGGCAGCATGGCCTTCGCTGCGGATTTCCAGCACGGTGGACAGGGTGCCATCGCGGGTGGTGCCGCCAGCACCAAAGGTCACCGAGAAGAATTGCGGCTTGAACTGCGCCAGTTGCTGGCGGGTGGTACGCAGCTTGGCCACGCCTTCTGGGGTCTTGGGCGGGAAAAACTCAAAGCTGAAGGTTTTTTTCTGTTCACTCATGATCGTCTCTGTCCCTGCTCGTGGCGGCAGGCTTGTCTGCTGCGGCTACACCGGCGCACTGACGCCAGCGGATAAAAAAACGGACAGGTGCATTCTACCCTGCCCTGTCCGTTCGCCTTACTTGCCCGTATCAATAACGATAGTGCGCCGGCTTATAAGGGCCCTGCTTGGGCACGCTGATGTAGGCGGCCTGCTCATCCGACAGCTCGGTCAGATTGGCACCGATGCGTTTCAGATGCAGGCGGGCCACTTTTTCGTCCAGATGCTTGGGCAGCACATACACTTCCTTGCCGTACTTTTCACCGTGCTGGAAGATTTCCATCTGCGCCAGCACCTGGTTGGTGAAGGAGTTGGACATCACGAAGCTGGGGTGACCGGTGGCGCAGCCCAGGTTCACCAGACGGCCTTCGGCCAGCAGGATGATGCGCTTGGCCGGTTCATTGCCTTGGGCCGGGAAGATGATGTGGTCTACCTGCGGCTTGATATTGTCCCACTGGTATTGGCGCAGGCTGGCGACTTCGATTTCGCTGTCGAAGTGGCCGATATTGCACACGATGGCGTTGTTGCGCATGCGAACCATGTGCTCGTGGGTAATGACCGACACATTACCGGTGGTGGTGACAAAGATGTCGCCCTGGTCGGCCACATCATCCATGCGTACCACGCGGTAGCCTTCCATGGCAGCTTGCAGCGCGCAGATCGGGTCCACTTCGGTTACCCATACCGTGGCACCCAGGCCACGCAGGCTCTGGGCGCAGCCCTTGCCCACATCGCCATAACCCAGCACCACGGCGACCTTGCCGGCGATCATCACGTCGGTGGCACGCTTGATGCCATCCACCAGCGATTCGCGGCAGCCATACAGATTGTCGAACTTGGACTTGGTGACCGAGTCGTTCACATTGAATGCCGGGAAAGGCAGACGGCCTTCCTTTTGCATCTGGTACAGGCGATGCACACCGGTGGTGGTTTCTTCGGTCACGCCCTGGATGTGCGGCAGACGCTTGGAGTACCAGTGCGGATCCACTTCCAGATAACGGGCAATGGCGGCAAACAACGCGGTTTCTTCTTCATTGGCCGGGTGGCTGATCACGCTGCGATCCTGTTCGGCCTTGCTGCCCAGCATCAGCAACAAGGTGGCGTCGCCGCCATCGTCCAGAATCATGTTGGCTTCCTGACCGGCCGGCCATTCGAAGATCTTGTGCGAGAACTCCCAGTACTCGTCCAGGCTCTCGCCCTTGAAGGCAAACACCGGGATATTGGCAGCGGCAATGGCGGCGGCGGCGTGGTCCTGGGTGGAGAAGATATTGCAGGAAGCCCAGCGTACATCGGCACCCAGTTCAACCAGGGTTTCGATCAGCACGCCAGTCTGGATGGTCATGTGCAGCGAACCGGCAATGCGCGCGCCACGCAGCGGCTTCTGGTGCGCGAACTCTTCGCGCAGCGCCATCAGTCCGGGCATTTCGGTTTCGGCAATCGCCAGTTCCTTGCGCCCCCAGGCGGCAAGGTTGATGTCGGCTACATGGAAATCGGTGAATTCAGCCATCGTGCAAAGTCCTTTTACACGCCGGCCAGAACGCGGCTCACCCGCTATTCCGGCTTCGGCACGGAGTTTAGTCAGGTGAGCGCCGTTTGCAAGAAGCCCGAGCCTGGGGATTGACCTCGCAGCGCTCCTCGGGAGTGCCGTAATTATACCTAGAGACGTAAAAATGTGAATGAAACTTCTCTGACAAGGGTTACACTGGAATATTGCCGACGGCATAGTCACATTGCATAGAGAAGCACATGTCTTTTGTTTTCACTACCATTTCAGCGACTGCCGGCCTGGCTGCACTGAGTGCGGCCACCATCGGCATCCTGGCTTGGGAACGACGCCAGGTCACAGGGGCCAGCTGGCTGGCCTGGCTGATGCTGGCGGTGACGGTATGGGCTGGCGGTGCCATGCTGGAATTGTCATCATCCTTGCTGCGCGAGAAAATTTTCTGGTCCAAGGTGGAATACCTGGGCACGCTCACGGCGCCAGCGCTGTTTTTCCTGCTGGCGGCAGATTACAACCAGCTGGACAAGGCACTCCGCCTGCGCAGCATCGCCATGCTATTCGTCATCCCCTTGCTCAGTTTTGGCCTGGCAATCAGCAATGAGCAGCACGGCTTGATCTGGAGCAGTTTTCAGGTCTCACCATCGGGTCACAACCTGCTTATCTTCAATCATGGCCCGCTGTTCTGGCTGCTGGTTGCCGGCTTTTCCTACCTGATGATGCTACTGGGCTCCTTGCTATTACTGCGGACCCTGCACTTTTACCCACCCCACTACCGCGGCCAGTCGCTGATCCTGATGCTGGGGGCCATCATCCCCTGGGTCGGCAATCTGCTCTATCTGTCGGGCAACATCCCGCTACGTGGGCTGGACCCTACACCCTTGTGCTTTGCCATCACCGGTATGGTGTTTGCCTTTGACCTGCTCTATCTGCGCATGCTGTATGTCGTACCCATTGCTCGCGGCAATGCCTTCAACGCCATGGGTGACGGCATCCTGGTGATTGACCCCAACAAGACGATTCTCGACATCAACCCGGCGGCCGCCAATCTGTTTGGCAAGCCGGCGGCGGTGCTATGTGGTCAGCCGCTGCAGCTTGCCGCACTGGTCGCGGTCGCCGATCAGGATGGTGCCCATCAAGTGGAACTGAACGGCCCCGGTTCACGCTCCATTCTGGAAGTCCGGGCATTTCCCATCAGAGAGTCGGGTGTCACCCTCGGTGGCCGCCTGCTGGTACTGCGCGATATCTCACGCCAGCGTCTGGCCGAGGAGGCCTTGCATCAGGCCTATATGCAGCTGAAAACGCGTATCGACGAAATCGAGACCCTGCAAGACACCCTGCGCGAACAGGCCCTGCACGACCCGCTGACCGGCCTCTACAACAGACGCTATCTTGAGGAAACGCTAGGCCGGGAAATCAGCCGGGCCGAGCGGGAACAACAGCCACTGACTTTTGCCCTGATTGACCTGGACAATTTCAAAGGCGTCAACGACCGCTTCGGCCACATGGCCGGCGACCAGGTACTGTGCGCACTAGCCGACCTGCTGCGCCGCCATTGCCGTCAGGCTGATATCGTTTGCCGGCTGGGCGGCGAGGAATTTATCGTGGTATTGCCCGCGGCCGACCAGCGTAATGGCTGGATGCGCCTTGAACTGCTGCGCCGCCGTTTTTCCGATTTACGCTACAAGGTGGAAGGAGTGGAATTTTCTTCTACCTTCTCTTGTGGCATTGCCTGCTACCCCAGTGATGGCAATAGTTTTTCCAAGCTTTACCAGCTGGCCGACATGGCCTTGTACGATGCCAAGGCACAGGGCAAGAACCAAGTCAGGCTGCATGGCAATCCCCTGCAGGAAACCACGGGCATTCCGCTGCTACAGGCACAGATGGTGAGCAAGTAGCAATAAAAAAACCGGGAACGCGTCCCGGTTTTTCATGGTACATCTGCGGCCTTACTTGACGATACGCAAGCTGGGCCTGCCGCTGGGGCGGGGCACTGCCGGCTCATCCGTCTTGCCGTCTTCCGGCTCGGACTCACTGGCCACCACAGGAGCCAGCGCCGGCGCCTCGGGCGTACTACCCAACTCAACCTCGAAGCCCATGCCTTCGCCGGTTTCCCGGGCAAAAATCGACATCACATTGCCGACAGGCACCCAGATATCCCGTGATACTCCGGCAAAACGTGCGGAAAAAGACACCCATTCATTGTCGATGCGCAGATTCTGGGTGGCCCCAGCTGCAATATTCAACACGATTTCGTTGTTCTTCACGTACTCGCGCGGGACATCGGCGTGCTCGTCCACCCACACCACCAGAAACGGCGTATGGCCATTATCCGTACACCATTCATACAGGGCACGGATCATGTAAGGCTTGGTGCTGGCGCTCATGGTCATCCCTTACTTGCGCATGGCCTTTTCGGACGGGGTCAGCGAGTCAATGAAAGACTGGCGCTGGAAAATGCGTTCCGCGTACTTGAGGATGGGCGCAGCATGTTTGCCCAGGTCGATGTTGTAATGCTCCAGACGCCACATCAGCGGGGCAATGGCCACATCGATCATGGAGAAGTCATCACCCAGCATGAACTTTTGCTTGGCAAAAACCGGGGCGATGGTGGTCAGGCCGTCACGGATGGCTTCACGCGCCTTGGTCGCTTCCTTGCCGGTAGCGCCGGCTTCCAGCACTTTCACATTGCAGAACAGCTCGTTCTCGAAACGGTGCAGGAACAGACGGGCACGAGCGCGCATGACCGGATCAGCCGGCATCAGCTGCGGATGCGGGAAACGCTCGTCGATGTATTCGTTGATGATATTGGATTCGTGCAGGATCAGGTCGCGCTCTACCAGTACCGGCACTTCGTTGTAGGGATTCATCACAGCCAGGTCTTCCGGCTTGTTGTGAATGTCCACATCGATGATCTCGAAATCCATTCCCTTTTCATACAACACGATACGGCAACGTTGGCTGAAGGGGCAGGTAATTCCAGAATAAAGAGTCATCATGGCTAGCGGATATCCTTGACAGAGGCAATCATTTTCGATCGAAGCCGTGATTTTACCATTTTCAGGCAGGCAATTTCCACAACTACATCGCAAAGCCATGATTACAAAAGAAAAAAGGCGGAAAATTCCGCCTTTTTCATCATGCTACAGCAGTGCTTAATGCACGTCTTTCCAGTATTCCTTCTTCAGGAAGTAGGTCAGCGGCAATAGCAGCAGGCCGAGGAACATCAGCACGACATAACCAATCTGGTGACGCTTGACTTGTGTCGGCTCGCCGATGAAGACCAGGTAGTTGGTCAGGTCAGCCATACGCTTGTCAAACTCCACGGTATTGGCCTTGCCGTTTTCCAGCTTGGTCAGGCTACCTGCCTTGACCAGTTCGAGCTTGCGCTCTTCATGGCCAGCGGCGTTCTTCTCGGTCTTCAGCACCTGCTCGCCCTGCATTTCCCATAGCACGTGCGGCATGCCCACCTTGTCAAACATCAGGTTGTTCCAACCAGTAGGACGAGTCGGATCGCGATAGAAGCCGCGCAGATAGGCGTACAGGTAGTCGGCACCACGCGAACGCGCAATCAGCGACAGGTCCGGCGGAGCAGCACCCAGCCATACCTTGGCATCTTTCTTGTCCATGTTGACATTCATCTGGTCGCCGATCTTGGCACCATCCGGCAGCAAGTTGGCCTTGATCTGCTCTTCGGACAGGCCGATATCTTCCAGACGCTTGTAACGCATGGCACTGGCCGAGTGGCAGGACAGGCAGTAGTTGCTGAACAACTGTGCACCGCGCTGCAGACTTTCGGTGTCCTGAATGTCGATCGGGGCCTTTTCCAGCGTCGGGCCTTCATTGGCCAGAACGGTGCCGCTTACCGGCAACACCAGCGCCATGGCAGCGATCAGGTGGCGGATTTTGCTTTTCATATGTCCTTTCCCCTTGCTTACACGTTGGTGCCGAACAGATAGGCCGCGATGATCGTCACAGCCACCAGCACCAGGAACTGCAACTGGCGCTTGCCATTGGTCTCCGTCACGCGGGTCGGTACCGGTACCGAGCCGACATCGTTCTTGGTATAGAACGGCATACCCAGGAAGAAGGCAAAGTAGACGAAGGACAGAATTTGCGAAATCAGGGTACGACCAGCCGTCGGCGGCATGGCGCCCAGCATGCCCAGACCGATAAAGGCGATGATGAACAAGACCAGCATGAACTTGAACTTCGGACCGCGATAACGGATGGACTTGATCGGCGAACGATCCAGCCACGGCAGGAAGGCAATCACCACCACCGCAGCGCCCATGCCGATCACACCCCAAACCTGGGTACCCAGGAAGGACGGAATGGCACGCAGAATGGCGTAGAACGGGGTGAAGTACCATACCGGGGCGATATGCGGCGGGGTCTTCAGCGGGTCAGCCTGATCGAAGTTCGGATGCTCAAGGAAGTAGCCACCCATTTCCGGCAGGAAGAACACGATGGCGGAGAACACAATCAGGAACACAGCCACACCGAATACATCTTTCACGGTGTAGTAGGGATGGAAAGGAATGCCATCCAGCGGGATGCCCTTTTCGTCCTTCAGTTTCTTGATTTCAACGCCGTCAGGGTTGTTGGAACCCACTTCGTGCAGGGCAATCAGGTGAGCCACGACCAGTGCCAGCAGGACCAGCGGCACAGCGATCACGTGCAGGGCGAAGAAGCGGTTCAGCGTGGCATCAGATACCACGAAGTCACCACGAATCCACACCGACAGATCCGGGCCGATGACCGGAATGGAGCCGAACAGGTTCACAATCACCTGCGCACCCCAGAAGGACATCTGGCCCCAAGGCAGCAGATAACCCATGAAGGCCTCAGCCATCAGGCACAGGAAGATCAGGCAACCAAACACCCACACCAGTTCGCGCGGCTGCTTGTAGGAGCCGTAGATCAGGCCACGGAACATGTGCAGGTAAACCACCACGAAGAACATGGAGGCACCGGTGGAGTGCATGTAGCGGATGATCCAGCCACCTGCCACATCACGCATGATGTATTCCACCGAAGCGAACGCCACCGGAATGCCAGCACCGTTGAGGGTGCCATCCGGCTTGTAGTTCATGGTGAGGAAGATACCGGTCACGATCTGGATAACCAGCACCAGCATGGCCAGCGAGCCGAAGAAATACCAGAAATTGAAGTTCTTCGGTGCGTAGTACTCAGTAACGTGCTCTTTCAGCATCGACGACAGCGGGAAGCGGTCGTCAATCCAGTTCAGCAGCTTTTGTCCTTTGCTCATTTTTCCCCCTAAGCTTATTTGTCGTCGCCAATCAGCAGGCGGGTATCGGACAGATACTTATGCGGCGGGATTTCCAGGTTCTTTGGAGCCGGAACACCCTTGAATACGCGGGCAGCCAGGTCGAACTTGGAACCATGACACGGGCAGTAGAAGCCACCCAGCCATTCCGGGCCAAGATCGGCAGGTGCCAGATCAGGACGGAAGGTCGGCGAACAGCCCAGATGGGTACAGATACCCACGGCCACCAGCAGCTCAGGCTTGATGGAGCGGCCTTCGTTCTGGCAGTACTTGGGTTGTTGCTCTACTTCGGACTTGGGGTCCGCCAGCTTGGGGTCGTTCTTGGGCAGGTCAGCAATCTGCTGCTTGGTACGGGACAACAGCCATACCGGTTTGCCGCGCCACTCGACGTTGATCTTCTGGCCCGGCTCCAGCTTGCTGATATCCACCTCAACCGGTGCACCAGCCGCCTTTGCCCGTTCAGACGGGAAGAAACTCATCAGAAACGGCGTTGCCACCCCGGCAACGGCCACACCCCCAACAGCGCTGGTTGCTACCGTCAGAAACCGACGGCGCCCCGTATCGACTTGTTGTTCACTCATTACAGTCATCCTCAAACGTGGAAACCGAGCTCAAACTTCAAACCAGACGATTTTACCTGATTACCAGTAGGGACATGAAGCGCCTATGCAAATAAATTGAGCCCGGTTGGGTAGATTTGTCTAAACCGGATTGAAAAGATCGACAAATTCAACAGTTATGCCGGGTAAATGAGAAACCTTCTCGCCCAGTGCCTGTACGCCGTAGCGCTCTGTTACATGATGTCCGGCGGCGATGAAAGCCACGCCATACTCCTCGGCCAGATGGAAACATTGCTCCGAGACCTCGCCCGTGACAAAGGCATCAACCCCGAGCCGGATGGCCTCTTGAAAGAAGGACTGCGCCCCACCGGTACACCAGGCCAGCCGGCGTACTGGCCGCTCAGCCGGGCCCAGCAGCATCGCTTGCCGGCCCAGGCTAACGGAAATTTCCTCAGCCAGTTGCGCTGCAGTCGCGGCAGCCGGCCACCGGCCATGCCATAGCAAGCCCTGCTCACCGGCCTGGCCCTCGGCCTGCCAACCCAGCCGTCTGGCCAGGGTGGCGTTATTGCCCAACTCCAGATGCCCGTCCAGCGGTAAGTGATAAGCAATCAGGCTGATGTCATGCTGCAACAGTTTGGCCACTCGCGCACGCTTCATGCCAATCAGCCGGGCGTCTTCGCCCTTCCAGAAATAACCATGATGCACCAGAATGGCATCCGCCCGGCGGGCAATCGCCACATCAATCAGTGCTTGTGAGGCGGTCACACCCGTGATGATGTGCCGCACCTCTGCCCTGCCCTCGATTTGTAAACCATTGGGCGCGTAGTCCTGGTAGCGCCATGGCTCCAGCCATTCATCCATGCTGGCAAGCAGCTGCTGTAATTGCATCATGCATCCTTGCGAAATAGGCTGCTGCCTATTGTGCCAGAGAAGTCGGTCGCTCCCACCCTCGCACAGAAAAACAAAAAACCCCGCACAAGTGCGGGGTTTTTAGATTCAGCGAGGGCTGAAGCAGCTTACATCATGCCACCCATGCCACCCATGCCACCCATATCCGGCATGCCGCCAGCAGCCGGCTTGTCTTCCGGCAGTTCTGCGATCATGCAATCGGTAGTCAGCATCAGGCCAGCAACGGAAGCAGCGTGTTGCAGAGCAGAGCGGGTTACCTTGGCCGGATCCAGCACGCCCATTTCCAGCATGTCGCCGTATTCGCCGGTAGCTGCGTTGTAACCGAAGTTACCCTTGCCTTCCAGCACCTTGTTCACCACAACAGACGGCTCGTCGCCAGCGTTCTTGACGATCTGACGCAGCGGGGCTTCGATGGCCTTCAGTACGATCTTCACACCAGCGTCCTGATCGACGTTGTCGGTCTTCAGGCTGTCCAGAGTGGAGCGGGCACGCAGCAGAGCTACGCCACCACCAGCCACAACGCCTTCTTCTACAGCGGCGCGGGTAGCGTGCAGCGCGTCTTCAACGCGGGCCTTCTTCTCTTTCATTTCCACTTCAGTAGCGGCACCAACCTTGATCACGGCAACACCGCCGGCCAGTTTGGCCACGCGCTCTTGCAGTTTTTCGCGGTCGTAATCAGAAGAAGCTTCTTCGATCTGGCGACGGATCTCACCAACGCGAGCCTGGATGGCCTCAGCCTGACCAGCGCCGTCGATGATGATGGTGTTTTCCTTGCCCACTTCGATACGCTTGGCTTGGCCCAGCATGTCCAGAGTAGCCTTTTCCAGGGTCAGACCCAGCTCTTCGGCAATCACGGTACCGCCGGTCAGGATGGCGATATCCTGCAGCATGGCCTTGCGACGGTCGCCAAAGCCCGGAGCCTTGACTGCAACCACCTTCAGGATGCCACGAATGGTGTTGACCACCAGGGTAGCCAGCGCTTCGCCTTCAACATCTTCAGCGATGATCAGCAGCGGACGGCCGGACTTGGCTACTTGCTCCAGTACCGGCAGCAGGTCGCGTATATTGGAAACCTTCTTGTCGAACAGCAGAACAAACGGATTGTCCAGAGCGGCAATCTGCTTTTCCTGGTTGTTGATGAAGTACGGGGACAGGTAGCCGCGGTCAAACTGCATGCCTTCCACCACGTCCAGCTCGTTGTTCAGGCTCTTGCCGTCTTCAACGGTGATCACGCCTTCCTTGCCCACTTTTTCCATGGCGGTAGCGATGATTTCACCGATATCGGAATCGGAGTTGGCGGAGATGGAGCCAACCTGAGCGATTTCCTTGGTGGTGGCACACGGCTTGGCGATCTTGGCGATTTCACCAACCAGGGAGATCACAGCCTTGTCGATACCACGCTTCAGATCCATCGGGTTCATGCCGGCAGCAACGTACTTCATGCCTTCCTGCACGATAGCCTGAGCCAGTACGGTCGCAGTGGTGGTACCGTCGCCGGCCACGTCGGAAGTCTTGGAAGCCACTTCCTTCACCATCTGTGCGCCCATGTTTTCGAACTTGTCTTTCAGTTCGATTTCCTTGGCAACGGAAACGCCGTCCTTGGTGATGGTCGGCGCGCCAAAGGAGCGGTCCAGCACCACGTTGCGGCCTTTCGGGCCCAGAGTCACCTTGACAGCGTCAGCCAGAATATTGACGCCAATTACCATCTTGGCACGAGCGGAATCACCAAACTTTACGTCTTTTGCAGCCATTCTCAAATCTCCAGAATTCTATAGGGTCGTTTGAAGTCGGTATGGGTCGGAATTACTCGACGATGCCCATTACATCTTCCTCGCGCATCACGAGGACTTCATCACCGTCAACCTTGACGGACTGACCGGAGTACTTGCCGAAAATCACTTTATCGCCAACTTTCAGCTCCAGCGGACGGCGCTCGCCATTGTCCAGAACCTTGCCGTTACCGACAGCCAGCACCTCACCCATGTCGGGCTTTTCAGCGGCGGCCCCCGGCAGAACGATGCCGGAAGCAGTCTTTTCTTCAGCCTCAAGGCGCTTGATAACAACACGATCGTGCAGCGGACGAATTGCCATTGATCTCTCCTAAATACAAAGTGGCTGTTGAATGCAATGTGTACTGCCAGGATGGCAGCGCGGGGCAGGCTTTAGCACTCACCCCTGACGAGTGCTAATAATAGGGACGGGGTCGGGATGTTTCAAGAGGGGGACCGGCAAAAACTTGCCAGCCCCCCTGCTAACATCAGCTGAAAGTTCAGCGAGAGGAGTCGTCGCGCCGCAACACCATCCAGCGCGGAGTCTGGAAGCGGACGATCATGCGGTACAGACGAAGATAGGCCAGCACAAACAGCAAGGTCAGCAGCATCAGTAACCAGGTGCGATTCCAGAACAGCATGGCCGGCACCACCGAAAAAGAAGCGAGCACCCACAGATACGGTGAAGTCATGCTGTTGCGCTGGGTCAGATGACGGGCCTCTTTCGAGCCTACCATCCACAGCACCATGCGCTTATATATCATTTGATGCAGGTGCAAGGCATCTGGATAGCCCACCGCCCGGCCCTGCAAAAACTTGCGTCGATAAATAGAGAAAACCGTCTCGAATACCGGGTAAATCACACACAACAAGGGAAACCACGGCGACACGGCTGGATTACGCGCCACCAGCAGTACAGAAAGTTCAGCGATCATGAAGCCAATCAGATAAGCACCACCATCCCCGGCAAAAATCAACCCACGTGGAAAATTCCAGAATAAAAAGCCCAGAATGGCTCCCACCATGGCAAAACACACGCTCATCAACACAATGTCTTGCACCTTGAAGCAGACATAGGCGATGGCAAGAAAAATGAACACTGCCACCATACCCGATAGCCCGTTATAGCCGTCGATGATGTTAACGGCATGAGCCACTCCGCCCACGGCCACCATGGTCAATAGCAAGGATAGCCACCAGTAAGAAGCCAACAAATGATCCACACCCGGAATGGATAAGCGGGCCAGCCCGGCACCCAGCAGAAAATAGCCCAGCGCGGCCGCGACAAAAGTCGCCAGCAGACGTGGCAAGGGGCCGATTTTCTTGGTGAGGTCCTCAATGAAACCGGCCGCAAATGCCGGGAAAGCCGACAGCAACAACAGCAATACCCATACCGATGTATTCAGATAGCCTGACAGTGCGCAGCCAGCAATCAGGCCCAGCATGATGGGCAGGCCACCAATGCGCGGCACCGGCATGGCATGAAATTTCTGTACACCAGTGATATCTCCATCAGTGGAAAATCGAGCGTGCAGGTGAGCATAGCGGATCAACAGCAACGCCGAAAAAAATGAGACGAGCAACGCAAGCAAGAAAATCTGCAACATGGGGCATCAAGGCCTGAATGGAGATAAAAGCGGAATATACGGCTCAATGCAGTAAAGTCTCAAGGCTACGCGACGAGCAGATAACGATTCTGTCATATACTGTGGGCCTTGCCAGTGCAAAGTTGGCATGTACCAATTGTAAGCGACTTTACCATGGCCCTGTGCCAAGCAATAAACACTTAACTTTACTTGGAATTATCTTAACCTTACTTGGAATTATTACATGATATTGGTTACTGGCGGTGCCGGCTTCATCGGAGCCAACTTTGTTCTCGACTGGCTCAGCCAGCAAGACGAACCAGTCATCAACATTGACAAGCTGACTTACGCTGGCAATCTGCAAACCCTGTCCAGCCTGGAAAACGACCCGCGCCACCTGTTTGTACAGGGCGATATTGGCGACCGAGAGCTGGTCTGCCGACTGCTACAGCAGCACCAAGTTCGTGCAGTGATCAATTTCGCAGCGGAAAGCCATGTCGACCGTTCCATCCACGGCCCAGGTGACTTCATCCAGACCAATGTAGTGGGTACCTTCAACCTACTGGAGGCAGTGCGAGCTTACTGGAACACACTGGAAGGCGAAGCCAAGGCGACTTTCCGCTTCCTGCACGTATCCACTGACGAGGTGTACGGTACGCTGTCAGATAGCGATGCCCCCTTCAGCGAAACCAACCGCTACGAACCCAACAGCCCCTACTCGGCCAGCAAGGCTGCATCGGACCACCTGGTACGCGCCTGGCACCACACTTACGGCCTGCCAGTACTCACCACCAACTGCAGCAACAACTACGGCCCTTATCACTTCCCGGAAAAACTGATTCCGCTGGTCATCCTGAATGCGCTGGCCGGTAAGCCCTTGCCCATTTACGGTGATGGCCAGCAAATCCGCGACTGGCTGTATGTGAAAGACCATTGCAGCGCCATCCGCACCGTGCTGGCGCAAGGTCGCCTGGGTGAAACCTATAATGTTGGCGGCTGGAATGAAAAAGCCAATCTGGATGTAGTCAACAGCATCTGCAGCATTCTGGATGAACTGCGGCCCAAAACAGATGGCCGTGGCTACGCCGCGCAAATCACCTACGTCCAGGATCGTCCCGGCCATGATCGTCGCTACGCTATCGACGCGCGTAAGCTGCAACAGGAACTGGGCTGGAAACCGGCGGAAACGTTTGAAAGCGGCATCCGCAAAACCGTGCAGTGGTATCTGGACAATCAGGACTGGGTCGGCAATGTCACCAGCGGCAATTATCGCCAATGGCTGGAACAACATTACGGGAACAAGGCATGAGCCGCATCCTGATTACCGGCAGCAACGGCCAAGTCGGCTTCGAGCTACAACGCTCTCTGGCCATGCTGGGCGAGTGCATCTGCCTGAACCGCCAGCAGCTGGATCTGGCTAATACTGCACAGATTGCCAGCGTGCTGGATCACTACCAACCAGACATCATCGTCAATCCTGCCGCCTATACCGCGGTGGACAAGGCCGAAAGTGAAGCAGAACTGGCGCACCGCATCAATACCGCAGCGCCAGCAGCCATGGCAGAGTGGGCTGCTCGACACCATGTCCTGCTGCTGCACTATTCCACCGACTATGTATTTGATGGCAACAAGGTCGATAGCTATAAGGAAGACGATGCGACCAACCCACAGTCAGTCTATGGTTTGAGCAAATGGCAGGGCGAACAGGCCATCCGTGCCTGTGGTGCAAACCACATCATCCTGCGCACCAGTTGGGTGGTCGGTGCACATGGCAACAATTTCCTCAAAACCATCATGCGCCTGGCGCGCGAACGCGACAGCCTGAATGTGGTGGCCGACCAGATTGGCGCGCCCACACCCGCTGCGTTGATTGCCGACGTCAGCGCGCATATCATCAAACAGTGGCAAGCCAGCCAGGACAAGAAGCTGCTCGGCACCTATCACCTGGCCAGCAGCGGCAATACCAGCTGGCATGGTTATTCCGAACTCCTGCTTGCACTGGCGGAACGTTACGGTGTCGCACTGCAACTGAAGCCGGAAAACCTGCATGACATTCCGTCTTCAGCCTACCCCACGCCCGCAAAGCGCCCCAGCAACTCCAGACTGAATTGCAGTAAAATCGAACAAAATTTTGGCTTAACAATGCCAACATGGCAGTCCGGTGTGGAACAGGTGTTCCAGCAAATCTTCAATTCCTGATGCAGGACACATGCAGATGAAACGTAAAGGCATCATCCTGGCGGGGGGGAGTGGCACCCGCCTGTACCCCGCCACGCTGGCAGTTAGCAAACAACTGCTCCCCATCTACGACAAGCCGATGATCTACTACCCGCTCAGCACACTGATGCTGGCCGGGATTCGCGACATCCTGATCATCTCCACCCCGCAGGACACCCCGCGCTTTGAGCAGTTGCTGGGTGATGGTAGCCAGTGGGGCATCAGCCTGCAGTACGCGGTACAACCCAGTCCGGATGGCCTCGCACAGGCCTTCATCATTGGCGAAGACTTCCTGGCAGGCGCACCTTCGGCACTGGTACTGGGTGACAATATCTTCCACGGCCATGACTTCCGCAAACTGCTGAAAGCAGCCAACGCCAAAGAGCAAGGTGCCAGCGTGTTTGCCTACCATGTGCAAGACCCGGAACGCTACGGCGTGGTGGAATTCGACACCGAAGGCAAAGCCCTCTCCATCGAGGAAAAGCCGGCACAGCCCAAATCCAACTACGCCGTTACCGGCCTGTACTTCTACGACAATCAGGTCATCAACATTGCCAAATCCATTCGCCCCTCACCGCGCGGCGAGCTAGAGATCACCGATGTCAACAACCACTACCTGCAACAAGGGCAACTGGACGTGCAAACAATGGGGCGCGGCTACGCTTGGCTGGACACCGGCACCCACGAATCCATGCTGGAAGCCAGCCAGTTCATTGCCACAGTGGAAAACCGTCAGGGCCTGAAAGTGGCCTGCCTGGAGGAAATTGCCTACGTGCAGCACTGGATTGATGCAACTCAGCTGGAAATGCTAGCACAGCCGCTGAAAAAGAATGCCTACGGACAATATTTGCTGCAGCTGCTGAAGTAAGAAAGCTACCTATTTCATGAACATCATTGATACCGCTATCCCGGACGTCAAAATCATTGAGCCTGCCGTATTTGGTGACGACCGTGGATTTTTCTTCGAAAGTTTCAACCAGAAGCGCTTTGAAGAAGCCATTGGCCACAAAGTTGAATTTGTCCAGGACAACCACAGCCGCTCCAGCAAGGGCGTGCTGCGCGGATTGCACTACCAGATGCCACCGTTTGCACAAGGCAAGCTGGTGCGCTGCACGCTGGGCGAGGTTTACGATGTTGCAGTGGATATCCGCCGCAGCTCGCCCACCTTTGGCCAATGGGTAGGCGTAGTGCTGTCGGCAGATAACAAGCGCCAGCTGTGGATTCCCGAAGGCTTTGCCCATGGATTTTTAACACTATCTGAACATTCCGAATTTCAATATAAAACAACAAATTATTATTCGCCAAATCATGAAAAATCAATTACCTGGAATGACAATATTTTAAATATAATCTGGCCCACTTTTAAAGTAAAAAGACTATTCCTATCAGAGAAAGATCAGAACGCTTACCCATTTTCAACCTTATTAAACCAAGCCAATCTATAAATACAAAAAACAATGGCATTAATTACAGACAACACAGAATCAATAACAAACGCCAAGGCAATAAAGATATATGAAAAAAAAAATTCCAAGTCATATCTACTATGCAATAAGTGCCTGGGCATCAAAAATCATTACCGCATCAACACAGCTACTTTGTATCCGGCACATTACCAGCACCCTAGGATTTGAACAATACTCAACCTTTGCATTACTATCTGCCCTATTACCCTGGGCATTATTATCTGACTTTGGAACATCCAGCAGTTTACAAAACACCATTTCCGAACGAAAAGCCAAAAACAAAAAGAACAATAAATTGATTTTTTTCTCACTCGCATCAACACCACTACTTAGTATCATTACTATTGTTATTGCATTTACAATAAGCAGAGAGATAGGATCAATTTATTTAAGATCTGTAACAACAATTAATTTAACCGAAAAAAATACTTTATTCTTTACTACATGTCTGATTTATATCCTATCTAATCTTAGCACTATTTCATACCGAGTATGGCTAGCAAATGATAGAGGTTGGATTTCCAATATTATCCCAGCCATATCCTCGGCGCTTGGGCTCATGCTTCTAATGAGCATCGACATCGGAAAACGGGAAAATCCAATTCTAATTGTAACATTACTATTAAATGGACCAAGCACCTTCTTAACACTATGCTTTTTTGCATATACCGCAAAAATAAATAAAATAAACAAATTTAAAATACTTGACTTTCGAAATTTAATTTACATTAAATTTTTACTGAAGCATGGATGGAGTTTTTGGATATTCTCTATCATAGCTACGCTAACAGCTCAATCTGACTACCTAGTCATTTCACAAAAATTATCACAAGAGAGTATCTCTACATATTCCATATTTCAAAAATTGTTCACCTTTATTTTTTTTATATATGCAGCAGTTATGCAAGGACTATGGCCAACATGTACAGAGCTTTACACCCAAAAAAAATATCTACAAATGCATACCATTGCAAGAAGGTACATAAAAATTGGAGTTACTCTCCTAACAGCATACACATTAATACTGATCATACTTGAAAAAGAAATAACAGCTATTTTCTCTATAAAAAATTCGCCCCAAACAATAACAATAATTCTATTTGGAATGTGCTTTTTAATTAAAATCTGTTCAGATACTTATGCAATGCTACTCCAAAGCATGAATAATGCAAAACTACTGTGGTACACCCTATCTTCTCAAGCAATAATAAGCATTATTTTGCAATGGACTCTTTCCCAGCACTATCAAATAAATGGAGTATTAGTTGCAATCATTATATCCAGCATGCTAACAACTTTTCTCGGAAATAAATTAATGTTCGACTCCGCCTTAAAAATCACTCACAGAAATAATGAAAAAAGGAATTGAAAAATGAAAGTTCTTCACTTCTACAAAACGTATTACCCTGATACATTTGGCGGTGTTGAGCAATTTATATACCAACTCGCTGAAGGAATGAAATCACTCGGAGTCGAATCAGAAGTATTAGCGCTTAGTCCAAAAGGGGGATCAAGAGGTAATAAATACGCCAATCATGTTTACCACAATTCAAAGCAAGATTTATTTATAGCATCAACTGGTTTTTCACTATCAGCCTTTTCTGACTTCAAAGAATTGGCCGCGAAAGCTGACATAATTAACTATCACTTCCCTTGGCCATTTATGGATATAGTTCACTTCGCAAGCCAAACAAAAAAACCAACCGTCCTTACTTATCACTCTGACATTGTAAAGCAAAAATTTCTTTATCCAATCTATAAACCACTAATGTATAAATTCTTATCCAACATAGACCGCATTGTTGCCTCATCGCAAAACTACCTTAATAGCAGTCAAGTTTTAAATGAATTTAATAATAAGACAACCATCATTCCAATTGGAATAAATAAGGAAAACTACTTAAAGGCAAGTGACATCAAAAGAAAATATTGGAAAGATAAAGTTGGTGAAAATTTTTTCTTATTCACAGGAGCACTCCGCTATTACAAAGGATTACACACTCTACTAGAGGCACTAAAGGATCTTGACTTTCCGCTTGTTATAGTTGGTTCAGGACCATTAGAAAAAGAACTAAAATACATTGCCTCCATGAACAATTTAAAAAACACCTACTTCGCAGGTGCAGTGGCTGATGAAGACAAAATAGCACTATTAGAATTATCAGGCTATTTTGTTTTTCCATCTCATTTACGCTCAGAGGCATTTGGCATATCTCTACTTGAAGCAGCAATGTACGGGAAACCACTAATTTCTTGTGAGATACAAACTGGAACTACATTTATCAATATTGATAAAGAAACAGGCATTACCATCCCACCTGACTCGCCACAAGCGCTTCGAAATGCAATGATCACACTAAAGGAAGACAAGAAGCTCGCTATGTGCTATGGGAATGCAGCTAAAAAAAGATACAATTCACTTTTTACATCCCAAAAAATGGCCGCTTCATATTTTGATTTATATAATCAATTATTGGTGTGAATCGCCCCGGCTTCTCTAGATACTCTTGAGCCGTTGGAAATATTGCTTCTCAAACTCTACCGGCGATAGCCCGTTTGCGGAACCATGCCAGCGTTTCGGGTTGTAGAACATCTCGATGTAATCGAAGATGTCCCGCCGGGCTTCCTCCCTGTCGTGATAGGTTTTTCGCTTGATACGCTCACGCTTCAACAGCTGGAAGAAGCTCTCCGCCACAGCATTGTCGTGGCAGTTCCCGCGCCGACTCATGCTGGGTACCAAGCGATGGGCCTTCAAAAAATCCTGCCAGTCGTAACTACTGAACTGGCTCCCCTGGTCGGAATGCACCAGCACTTCCTGCTTGGGCTGACGTCGCCATACCGCCATCAACAGGGCATTCAGCACCAGCTCTCTATCGATACGTGACTGCATCGACCAGCCAATCACCTGCCGTGAGAACAGGTCCAGCACCACCGCTAGGTACAACCACCCCTCATGCGTGCGGATATAAGTGATGTCGGTCACCCAAGCTTTATTCGGTTCATTCACGGTGAACTGGCGTTGCAGGTGGTTAGGTGCCACCACTGCCGGGCGGCCACTGTAATGCCCAGGACGTCGATGGTAGCCAGTCTGCGAACGTAAGCCCTCCTGCGACGTTCCCCCAGTATTGAGTAGCACGTGACTTTAGAGTCCAATCAACCCCACATGGAGATTGGACATGAAGAAACGATTCACCGAAGAACAGATCATCGGCTTCCTGCGCGAAGCGGAAGCCGGCATGCCCGTTGCACAGTTGTGTCGCAAATACGCTTTCTCGGAAGCCAGCTATTACCTCTGGCGCAACAAATTCGGCGGAATGAATGTCTCCGAGGCCAAGCGCCTCAAGGAGCTGGAAACCGAGAATGCGCGCCTGAAGAAACTCCTGGCCGAGACCATGCTCGAGAGCGAGATTGCCAAAGAGGCCCTGCGAAAAAAGTGGTAAGCGCACCGTCACGGCGGGAGCTGGTGCGCCATCTGGTGGGCAAAGGACTCAGCGAGCGCAAATCGCTGCGCCTGGCCGGCATGAGCCCCAGTTCATTCCGCTACCAGCCCGCCACCGACCGTAATGTCGCCTTGAAAGCGCAGATCATCGCGCTCGCGCAACGGCACCGTCGCTACGGTGCTGGCATGATCTATTTGAAGCTGCGGCAAAGCGGCATGGTGGTCAATCACAAGCGGGTAGACCAGCTTTATGCTGAGGCAGGTCTGCAAATTCGCCGGCGTAAGCGCAAGAAAATTCCCGTGGCCGACCGTCACCCACTGGCTCGCCCTTTGGCGGCCAATCAGGTTTGGTCGATGGACTTTGTGTTCGACCGGACGGCGGAGGGGCGTGTCATCAAGAATCTGACGGTGGTCGATGATGCCACGCATGAGGCAGTCGCCATTGTTCCGGAACGGGCGATGGGAGGTCTGCATCTGACGCGCGTCCTCGACCAACTAGCGAAGACACGTGGCTTGCCCAAAGCCATCCGGACCGATAACGGCAAGGAATTCTGCAGCCGAGCAATGTTGACCTGGGCACACACCCGTGGGGTTCAGCTCTTTCTCATCGAGCCGGGCAAGCCCAATCAGAACGCTTACATCGAGTCCTTTAACGGGCGTTTCCGGGATGAGTGCCTGAACGAATACTGGTTCACCAGCCTGCGCCATGCTCAGGTCGTCATCGAAGCCTGGCGTAGGGAATACAACAACGAAAGGCCCAAGAAAGCGCTTGGCGGTTTGACGCCGGCTGCCTATGCCGAATCACTTGCAGAGAAATCAGGTAAATTAAGCCCGGACTCTAAAGCCCTCTGCTACTGAAAGTGGGGGGACGTCGGCCACTTGCTAGATAGAGTCAGGAAATGTACATATCGTCTTATTCGTAAATACCGTATCTAAGTAGTGATTAACCATCATAAATTAGTATCTACGGAATACAGAAAAGACAATACCAATCCAAGGAAGCTTGAATCCCTTCATCATATTCTTCACCATGGCCATGCAGGTGACCTGATGAAGGGAACAATACTCATATAGACAATTACAAATTCCGATTAGATAGAATCATGACATCTCACATACAACTTAGCTTGAGATTCACAAGTATATTTCCTTGAATGCGCTGCAAAGCGGTCAACACTATTCAAAGCCATTTTTGTCTTTGTCGCCAATTCGAGAACATTACCGATATCAAATCTCAACACATTGTTGTATTTCTCCAATTTGAAAAGTTCGTCAAATGCGAAAGAAGAAGAACAAAGCACTCGTGGAGAAACGTCCAAACAAATAGAGGCTATACCTGAGCCATCTTGCCCATTCTCTACATAAGGAAGCCAGACAGCATCCACACTAGCAGCTAAATTAATAAAATCTTCTGTCGAATACTCGCCCATAAAATAAACACGATTCTGCAATTTTTTTTCGACAATTAATTCCTGCAAATCATTTAAATATCCATCCACTGGGCAGTTATGCATAATAGTCTGAGGATGTTGACGCCCAAATATTAATAACTTAAAATTATCCGGCAAATGTATTAATGTATTTATTGCCATCGTATGGCCTTTATATTCATTAATAAAACCAAACATACCAATAACAACATCAGCCTTATCTAGTTCAAGATTTTTTTTAATTAATCTCAAACAATTTTCATCTTGAACAAAATTATCAGAAATAATTTTCAATGGATGTACATCTACATTTGAATAACCAAATATACTTGAAATTTGCTCTTTAGCTCGCATTGTATGTACAATTAACTTGACCCCTCTCTTTATAGCAAGCTTAATTAAATCATTATTCATTTGTATATGTAAATTCGACGCTTTATACGTTAAATATTTTTTTAGCGCCACTTTAAAATTGAGGCGAGTCAATGCTTTAATAGCTTGCCGCTGCTGAGTGACGTCAGCAATAAGCCTAGGGCTATGCAATGTAACACTAACAGAACTATTCGCAGAGATTAATCGACTAAATCTAGAGCGTATATCCATTGGTGTACTACCATACAATCCAGGCTCCAATTGGATGTTAACTCCATCCAACTCCTTAATTCTACTGCACAACTTATCAATGCACTCATTTGCAATCTTTCTTACACTTGGCGTTACTGATTGTAGTAACTTTAAATCCAACTCTAATGGCACCACTTCATACCCGAGATTAGAAATTGAATCAACAAGAATTTTTGAAAAATATGCGTTTCCACAGCTATCAGAAAAACTAGACACAATTCCTATTTTTTTCATGACCTTGCACTTTCATAGTTTTCCATAAACCAATTAACTGTACTAGAAATCCCGTCCGTTAGATTTTTTGAAGATTGAAAGCCTAAAGATGAGAGCAAATTGACATCGACAGTACGGCATTTTATTCCTACAGGAGCACTTGAATTCCAATTAATCCTTAGGCCGCAACCATAAGCATCAACAATAGCATCAGCAACATCACCCATGTTCGAAGCAACGCCAGAAGCAATATTAATATGTCCTGAATAACTTTTCATACAATGAACAGCTGCAGTTGCCGCATCTTCACTGTACAAATAATCTCGAACCGTAGAAGGACTTCCCCAAACATCAAGTACTTTAGTTCCATCCTTTATTGCTGAAAATCCTTTCATAATAAGTGATGGAATGACGTGGCCATTTTGTATGTCAAATTTATCATTCTCACCATATAAGTTGGTGAATATTCCATAACAATAATCAATCCCATAGCTCTCTTTCAAGAACTGTAGGTACACTAATGCGTGCCGTTTAGCAAACGCATAGCCATACTCTCCTGGGTGTGGTTCCCCCCTCATAAATACATCCTCCTTAAGAGGTAGTTCTGCAAAAGGATAGGGATATGCGGCCACTGTTCCTGCATAAAATATTTTCTTGATCAAATATTTTTGACAGGAAGAAAATACATTCATTGCAATTAATGTATTGTTATGCAACGACATTAGCTGATTATTTAAATTTCCTTGCAATCCAAAAACCAAAGATGCAAGATGAAATACATAATCTGGCTTGTTAACTTTAAACCATGCATCAACAGATGCACAATTCAAACAATCCATTTCAAATCTGCTTGGAGTGAATATATTACAATATCCATTCCTTTCTAAAACTTTTTTCAGAGCAGTGCCAAGTACACCACCAGCGCCAATCACTACAATTCTATCATTTAAGTTCATCATTTTTCCTAAAATGAAAACCCATTCTCATTACGCTTTAAATCTTCATTTACCATAATTCGACAAAGATCCTCTAAAGTTGTACGAGGACTCCATCCAAATTTGTTATTTGCTTTTTCGTATGAGCCAATCAAAATATCCACTTCTGCTGGACGATGAAATTTCTTATTTACCCTCACAAGAACCTTTTTACTAATAGTATCGAATCCAACTTCATCTTCACCGAATCCGTTATACTCAATATTTATTCCAACAGCTTTAAAAGCCATAGTGACAAAATCTCGAACTGTTTCTGTTCTATTCGTAGCCAAAATAAAGGTATCTGCTGTATCTTGTTGCATCATTAACCACATTCCTTCAACATACTCTTTGGCATATCCCCAATCGCGCTTAGCATCTAAATTTCCAAGCTCAAGAACATCTAAGAGTCCTAATTTTATTTTTGCAACTGTATCTGTAATTTTTCTGGTAACAAACTCTCTACCACGCAAAGGGGACTCATGGTTAAATAATATTCCACTACATGCAAAAATATTATAACTCTCACGATAATTTACAGTAATCCAATGCGCATAAAGCTTGGCAACACCGTAAGGACTTCTAGGATAGAATGGTGTAGTCTCTCTCTGTGGAATCTCTTGGACAAGACCAAACAATTCAGATGTTGATGCCTGATAGAACTTTATTTTTGGATTTACTATTCGTATCGCCTCCAGAATATTTGTAACTCCAATTGCAGTAATTTCTGCAGTGGTAACTGGCTGATCAAAAGACACTCCTACAAAACTTTGCGCTGCAAGATTATATATCTCGTTAGGTTTTGATTTCTGCAAAAGTCTAATTATTGATGATAGATCAGTCAAATCGAACTCAACAAGATTCAAATTAATATGATTTGTTATGTTCAATTCATCTAAACGCCAAAAATTAACTGAACTAGTTCTCCGGTATGTGCCATAAACTATGTAACCTTTATCCAAGAGCAACTCAGCCAAATATGCACCATCCTGCCCGGTCACGCCCGTAACTACAGCAACTTTCATATCATATCCTTTCAAATATTGGTAATTTCAATTAATTGACCATGTTCAATTCTAAATATTCTGTTGCAGATACTGGATACTAAATCCTTATCATGGGATGCCAAAACTAACAATGCAGAGTTTCCCACCATATCATTTAAACGTTCTGACGCTTTTTTATTAAAACCCTCATCACCAACAGATAACCATTCATCCATTAGAATTATTTCTGGCTGCAAAATGGAAAAAATTGAAAATGCAAGCCTAAGTAACATTCCACTAGAATATGCTCGGATAGGAATATTTAGAAACTCTCCGAGTTCACTGAATTCAGAAATTTCATCAATTTTCATTTTCAAATCTCGAGGTTTAATTCCGAATAGAACGCCTCTGATATAAATATTTTCTACTCCCGTTGCTTCACTATCTAATCCCAGTGCTAAATCGAGGAGAGAGGCGACAGAGCCAAAGACAGAAAGAGACCCATGAGTAGGCGCATACACACCAGCAAGGCACCGCAGTAAAGTTGACTTACCGGCACCATTATGTCCAATCAACCCAACCTTATCACCCGAATAAAATGTAAATGAAGCATTTTTAATCGCAGAGACGATTGTGCGTCCAGAGTGACTATTTTTGACCCCCCCACCAATGGTCGACGTAATCACTTTTCGGATCGACCTATTACTTGAGCTGTATATAGGAAAATCAATACATAAATTATTTGCAACAACAATTTTCTTCTTCATTTTCACATCCAGTATGCAATACTATTTGCATTTTTCCTCAAAACAACAGATGAAACGAGAAAGAGAACAATAGTAAACGCTGAAGCAAATATGTATGTATACAATGGCGGCACCGAACCCAAAATGGGGTCCCTTATAATAGATATATAAGCCGCCAACGGATTGAAATCAGAAACCCACTGATGATTGCTACCAAGCATATTAGGCTTCCACATTATAGGAGTTACATAAAATGCTGCAAACAAAAAATTTTGCACCAACATTGTAACGTCTCTAAATCTCGCGCAAACAATGGCCAATAACAAAGATAATGAGAACAACCCAACAAGAAGAATGACAAGGCCAAGCAATGTACGGAAAAACAAGACACCACTCCAGCGATCAAAAACGACCAATACAATAAAAACAATTATTATATTATGCAATAAGACAATAAAATTTCTAAATAAAACACGTAAAATGTATACTGTAAATGGCAATTTTATCTGCTTGATAATATATTCAAACTGAGAAAATGCAGTACATGCTTCAGATATTTGCGATGAAATAAATATCCAAAATACATGAGCAATTGAAAAAAAAGGCAAATACTCAGCTGTATTAAGTTTAAATATTGTCGACCATAACAAACCTAGGACGAGAACAGTAAAACCAGTGCTCAATGTCAGCCAAAGCGGGCCAATTGCTGTTCTTCTATATCGCTGACGGATATCATTCCACCCCAAAAATAACCAAAAATCTCTATTTTTGAATGAATGCATCAATTCATTAATCATTAACAAGCCTTATAAATTACATTTCCGCACTTTCAAGAATGAAATTCTGCTTTACAAATCAAATATGAACACTCAACATCTTCCATATATATCATCATAACGTACAATATCATCCTCACCTAAATACTCACCACTTTGCACTTCAATAAGAACTAAATCAATTACTCCGGGATTAGTCAGGCGGTGCTTGTGCCCTGCAGGTATATAAGTAGATTCATTGGTTGAAACAAACAACTCCAGCTCACCATTTATAATCTGTGCAGCACCACGCACAACAATCCAATGTTCACTGCGATGGTGATGCATTTGTAGACTCAAGCTTTGACCAGGCTTGACGATGATCCGTTTAATTTTAAACCGATCTCCATCTTCCAACACAGTATAGGTTCCCCATGGTCGATGAACCGTTCTATGGATTTTATATGCTTGGTGGTTGCGCTTCTTGAGATTGTTGTAAAGTTGCTTCACACCCTGTACATGGTTTTTATCGGCAACTAGAACTGCATCAGGGGTGTCAACAATGACCAAATCATGTACTCCTACAGCCCCCACCAACCTGTCTTCACTGCGTATATAGCAACCGCTGACATCATGCAGAACGGTCTCACCCTCGATGGTATTACCGGAGGCATCCTGCTCTCCCAACTCGCCCATGGCAGTCCAAGAACCGATATCGCTCCAGCCAATATCGCATGGTACAACGGCAACGGATGCAGACTTTTCCATCACGGCGTAATCGATTGAGATGTCTGGCACGGTGGCAAAGGTATTTTTATCAAGATCCAATTGCGTATAGCCTGCGCCTTCAATCTCTCGAGACTGTAATAGACAAGCTTCTACTGCAGACATCACATCCGGGCAGTGTGCTTTCATCTCTTGGATCAAAGTGCCCGCACTGAAGCAGAACATTCCAGAATTCCATAAGTATTTTCCGGATGAAACATACTCCTGTGCACATTCGATTGATGGTTTCTCGACAAATCGCAATACAGTATTTCCTTGTGCTTCGATATAGCCATAACCGGTTTCAGGTTGCCTTGGCTGTATACCAAAAGTGACAAGCTTGCCTTGCAAAGCTAACTCCGCTGCTGTTTTTACGGCGGTGGCAAATGCAGACGGTTTGCTGATGAGATGATCCGCAGCCAAGACCAACATCAAGGCATCATTTCCATGGCGCTTCTGAACATACAAAGCGGCAGAGGCGGCAGCAGCAGCGGTATTGCGCCCAAATGGTTCTAGAATAAAGCTCAGACCTTTATTTTCAGCATTGACCTCAGCGTAGTTGTCTTCCGTTTTAAATAGTAGCTCTCGATTGGTCACGGTCAATACTTCCGCAACCTCGGCAATACTGGCTCCTCTCAAAAACGCCTTTTGCAACAGCGTCTGACCATCAGCCAAGGCGATAAATGGCTTTGGATGTTGCTCACGGGACACTGGCCACAAGCGTGATCCTGCACCACCACACAGAATTGTAGGAATCAATACAAACGACATTTTTGACCTTAATATTGAATTCAATTAAAGAATTAACATTGCACACAAAAGCAACGATTAAATTATGGATTTATATCTGCCATAAATAAATTTTGCTGAAATTAACTCTCAGTCAAAATTAGTATTCACGCATAGCGATTTAAGCGAGCTTCATATTTATTTAAAAACCATTAAGATAAATTAGATACAATTGTAATGATATTACTGTTTAACTAATATTCAGCCAACACACTTAACTCTTACACCAACCACTTTACGCATTGACGGTGGTGCAGATCAAGAGGCCTCAAGTGACCTGTTTTTCTAAAAGTACATCTTACACGACCTATATATTTGGGAAGCTGAACACATAGGGCGACATGAATAGTATCCATGTTCGCACATTGTAACAGCTGCGCTGCTACCCGCCACCAACGATACACATGTAAAGAAGCCCGCCAATCGGCGGGCTTCTTTACACAAAGCAACGGCTGGTCCGTGCCTACCACACCTGCAGGTAGCTCAGCATGCCTTCCGCTGCCTGACGGCCTTCGAACACGGCACGGACTACCAAGTCGGCACCGCGTACCTGGTCACCACCGGCGAAGATCTTGGCGTGGCTGGTCTGGTACTTGAACTTGGACTTTTCCGAGGCGATGGTGCGGCCGTTGGGCTGGCTGCTGATGCCGGCGCGTTCAAACCAGCTGGCGGCTTCTACCTGGAAGCCGAAGGCGATGATGACGTGGTCGCACTCGATGCGCTCTTCGCTGCCGGGTACGATTTCGGCATTGCGGCGGCCACGGGCATCCGGCTCACCCAGGCGGGTTTCGGCCAGAATCACCGCCAGCGCGCCATTGGGCAGTTGTTCGATGCCCACTGGCTGGCTGTTCCAGCGGAATTCCACACCCTCTTCCTTGGCATTGGCCACTTCGCGCTTGGAGCCCGGCATATTGGCTTCGTCACGGCGGTAGGCGCAGGTCACGCGCTTGGCACCCTGACGGATGGCGGTGCGGTTGCAGTCCATGGCGGTGTCGCCACCACCCAGTACCACCACACGCTTGCCGGCCATGGAAACGGCGGCTTCGCCTGCCGGCAGGCTTTCCATGCACTGGCGCACGTTGTTGACCAGGTAGGGCAGCGCTTCCAGCACACCCGGCAGATCTTCACCGGCAAAGCCACCCTTCATGTACTTGTAGGCTCCCATGCCCATGAACACGGCGTCGTACTGTTCCAGCAGGGCTTCGATTTCGATGTCCTTGCCGATTTCGGTATTCAGCACGAATTCTACGCCCATGCCTTGCATGATTTCGCGACGGCGCTGAACAACGGCTTTTTCCAGCTTGAATTCGGGAATGCCAAAGGTGAGCAGGCCGCCGATTTCTTCGTAGCGGTCGTACACCACCGGCTTCACGCCGTTGCGTACCAATACGTCGGCACAGGCGAGGCCAGCCGGGCCGGCACCGATCACGGCGACTTTCTTGTCGCTCCAGATCACCTTGGACATGTCTGGACGCCAGCCGGCTTTATAGGCTTCGTCAGTGATGTATTTTTCGATGCTGCCGATGGTAACCGCACCAAAGCCGCCCTGATTCAGGGTACACGCACCTTCGCACAGACGGTCTTGCGGGCAGACGCGGCCACAGATTTCCGGCAGGCTGTTGGTCTTGTGCGACATTTCGGCCGCTTCAAACAGCTTGCCTTCGTCCACCAGCTTCAGCCAGTTGGGAATGTAGTTGTGTACCGGGCATTCCCATTCGCAATAGGGGTTGCCACAGGACAGACAGCGCCCGGCCTGTTCGGCTGCATCCACCTGGTGCAGCGGCTGGTAGATTTCCTTGAACTCAATCTTGCGCACCGCAGCTTCGACTTTTTCGCCGGGGTTGCGGGAGAGCTTCATGAACTGAAAAACATCACCTGACATCGTTTTCTCCCTGTTGGGGAGTGGGGAGTCAGGAGTAGGGAGTAACCCCGGCCCGACCAGCCCACTTAATCTTTCAATTTGTTTCGCAAACTGCTGATCAATGCAGAAAGCAGCTTTCCGGTTTTGTTGAGTGCCGGGATTCCTGAATGTTGCTGTGGGAGATAGCCAAGGCGGACTGCCAATTCCAGCTGTGTATCCATCTCACTGAGTGAGCCACGCGCCACAACCAGAAAATGGACATAGTCTCTGGTGGTACTGCGTGCGGCCCCTTCAGCAATATTGGAGGGAATAGACACTGCTGCGCGCCTAAGCTGGGCTGTCAGGCCGAACTTTTCTTCGGCAGGAAAGCTGGCGGTCAATTGATAAATCAACTGTGCCAAATTCATGCTTTCCTGCCAGGCGTGTAGCTGCTTGTGCGGCTTGTCCACTCCCTACTCCCTATTCACTACTCCCGGCTCACCTCAATCCTTGAGCAGGCTGTCCAGCGTGGCGGCCTTCGGCTTCACCAGCCAGAAGTAGTCCACGTAGTCGTCGAAGTTCTGCAGCATGGCGCGGCCGGTTTCGGAGCCGGTCAGCTCGACATGCTTGGCAATCTTCTCCAGCAGGAAGGCACGGTACATGCCCATTGCTTCGCCGTTGATCAGGTGAATGTCGACCAGTTCATTGTTGTAGCGGTAGGCAAAGCGCTCGCCCGGGTCGTAGACGAAGGCGAAGCCACCGGTCATGCCGGCACCGAAGTTGTAGCCGGTTTCGCCCAGTACGATGACAGTACCGCCAGTCATGTATTCGCAGCAGTGGTCGCCAGCGCCTTCGATGACGGCCAGCGCGCCGGAGTTACGCACCCCGAAACGCTCGCCGGCCACACCAGCGGCAAACAGCTGGCCACCGGTGGCGCCGTACAGGCAGGTGTTACCGATGATGATGGCTTCGCCGCTTTCATACACCGCATTCTTCGGCGGGTAGATGGTAACGCGACCACCCGCCATGCCCTTGCCGACGTAGTCGTTGGCATCGCCTTCCAGCTCCAGGTGCAAGCCCGAGGCGTTCCACACGCCAAAGCTCTGACCAGCGCTGCCGTTGAACTTGACCTTGAGGCAGCCAAACGGCAGGCCTGCCGCACCATGTACGCGGGCAATTTCGCCGGACAGGCGGGCACCGATGGAGCGATGGATGTTCTCGATCGGGTAGGACAGTTCCAGCATCTGCTTGTTATGGATGGCAGGCAGGGCGTCAACCAGGATCTGTTCAGCCAGCTCGCCCTTGTCAAAGGACGGGTTGCTGTCGCTGATGCAGAAGCGCGGCACATCGTCCGGCACTGTGCCTTGCGACAACAGCGGCGACAGATCGAGCTTGTTCTGCTTGGCGGTTTCGCCTTCCAGCAGCTCCATCAGGTCCATGCGGCCGATCAGCTCTTCCATGCTGCGCACGCCCAGCTTGGCCATCCATTCGCGGGTTTCTCGGGCAATGAACAGGAAGTAGTTCATCACCATTTCCGGCAGGCCAAGGAAGTACTTGGAGCGCAGCTTGATTTCCTGGGTGGCTACGCCGGTGGCGCAGTTGTTCAGGTGGCAGATACGCAGGTATTTGCAGCCCAGTGCCACCATCGGGCCGGTACCGAAGCCGAAGCTTTCTGCACCAAGGATGGCGGCCTTGATCACGTCCAGGCCGGTTTTCAGGCCACCGTCGGTCTGTACCCGTACCCGGCCACGCAAGCCGTTGGCACGCAGCACTTGCTGGGCTTCAGACAGGCCCAGCTCCCACGGCGAGCCGGCGTATTTCACCGAAGTCAGCGGCGAGGCACCAGTACCACCGTCGTAACCGGAGATGGTGATCAGGTCGGCATAGGCCTTGGCCACGCCGGCAGCAATGGTGCCCACGCCCGGCTCGGCCACCAGCTTCACCGACACCAGCGCGGTCGGGTTGACCTGCTTCAGGTCGAAGATCAGCTGTGCCAGGTCTTCGATGGAGTAGATGTCGTGATGCGGCGGCGGCGAAATCAGGCTGATGCCTTCCTTGGCGTGACGCAGGCGGGCAATCAGGCCGGTGACCTTGTCGCCCGGCAGCTGGCCGCCTTCGCCCGGCTTGGCGCCCTGGGCTACCTTGATCTGCAGCACTTCGGCATTCACCAGGTAATGCGGGGTGACGCCAAAGCGGCCAGAGGCCACTTGCTTGATCTTGGACATGCGCTCGGTGCCATAGCGCGAAGCATCTTCGCCACCCTCACCGGAGTTGGAGCGGCCACCCAGACGGTTCATCGCAGTCGCCAGTGCCTCGTGGGCTTCCGGCGATAGCGCGCCGAGCGACATGCCGGCAGAGTCGAAACGCTTGAGAATGGCTTCGATCGGCTCGACTTCGTCGACGGAGATCGGCTGCTCGGCCAGCTTCACCTTCATCAGGTCGCGCAGCATGGACACCGGACGGGTGTTCACCGTGTCGGCGTATTGCTGGTAGGTCTGGTAGTCGTCGTTTTGTACCGCTTTTTGCAGCAGCTGCACCACGTCCGGGTTGTAAGCGTGGTACTCCTCGCCGTGCACATACTTGAGCAAGCCACCCTGCGAAATCTGGCGCATCGGGTTGAAGGCGAAGCGCAGCAGCTGTTGCTGGTCGTCTTCGAAGTCCTCGAAGCTGGCACCGGACACGCGCGATACCGTGCCCTTCAGGCAGAGATCCACCACATCCTTGTGAATGCCGACGGCTTCAAACAGCTGGGCGCCACGGTAGGAGGCGATGGTGGAAATACCCATCTTGGACAACACTTTCAGCAGGCCCTTGTTGATGCCCTTGCGGTAGTGCTGCAGCGCTTCGTTGATCTTGCAGTTGACCACGCCGCTGTTCACCAGATCGATAATGCTCTGGTAAGCCAGGTAAGGATAAACCGCAGTGGCACCATAACCGATGACACAGGCCATCTGGTGCGCGTCACGCACGGTACCGGTTTCCAGCAGGATGTTGGTCTTGCAGCGCAGGCCGCTTTCGATCAGCGCATGGTGTACCGCACCGGTGGCAAACAAGGCATGAATCGGCAGGCGGCCCTGGGTGATGATGCGGTCGGACAGCACCACGATCACCGTGCCTTCGTTGACGGCTTCGATCACGTACTGGCACAGCTTTTCGATGGCTTGCTGCAGCGAGCCTTCGCTCGGGTCGTAGCACAGATCGAACGTGGTGGCCTTCAGATAGGTTTCCGGCCGGGTGGTCACGCGCACGAATTTTTCATGCGACAGCACCGGCGAGCGCACTTCCAGCCGCTTGGCGTGTTCGGCACTCTCTTCAAACATATTGCGCTCGGGGCCAAACACGCTGTTGAGCGACATCACCACGGCTTCACGGATGGGGTCGATCGGCGGGTTGGTCACCTGGGCAAACTGCTGACGCAGGTAGTCGAAGGGCGAACGGACTTTCTGGCTCAATACCGCCATCGGGGTATCGTCGCCCATGGAGCCCACGGCTTCCTGGCCGTCTTCGGCCAGCACGCGCAGGATCTGGTCGCGCTCTTCATAGCTGAAGTTGTACAGCTTCTGCAGGCGGGTCAGCTCTTCCTTGCCCATGGCTTCGATGCCGGCATCGTCTTCGATCGACAGTTCCAGATACTTGGCGCTGTCCTTGATCCATTGACGATAGGGCTTGGCGCTCTTGAGCATGGCGTCGATATCTTCCGGCATCAGCAGCTCGCCGGTGGCCAGGTCGGCGGCAAACAGCTGGCCCGGCTTTACCCGGCCCTTGCGCACCACGTCTTCCGGCTTGTAGTCCCACACGCCCACTTCCGAGGCGATGGTCAGGATATTGTCGCGGGTCAGTACCCAGCGTGCCGGGCGCAGGCCATTGCGGTCCAGCATACAGGCGGCGTAGCGGCCATCGGTCAGCACGATGCCAGCCGGGCCATCCCATGGCTCCATGTGCATGGAGTTGTATTCGTAGAAGGCGCGCAGATCCTTGTCGGTGGAATCCACGTTCTGCCAGGCCGGCGGCACCAAGAGGCGCAACGCGCGGAACAGCGGAATGCCGCCCATCAGCAGGCCTTCCAGCATATTGTCCAGGCTCATCGAGTCCGAACCGTCGGTCTGGACTATCGGGCGCACGGCGTCCATGTCCAGGTGCGGCGAGGCCATGATGCGCTCGCGGGCCCGCGCCCAGTAGCGGTTGCCCTGCACGGTGTTGATTTCACCGTTGTGCGCCAGGAAACGGAAGGGCTGCGCCAGCTTCCATTGCGGCCAGGTATTGGTAGAGAAGCGCTGGTGGAATACCGCCAGGCTGGACTCGAAACGCGGGTCGTTCAGGTCCAGGAAGAACTTAGGCAGGTTTTCCGGTGTCACCAGACCCTTATAGGACAGGGTGTGCGGCGACAGCGTGGGCAGGTAAAAGGCCGGGTCGTCCACCTTGTTGGCTTTTTCAGCCTGGCGACGGCCCATGTACAGGCGGCGCTGGAAGGTGAGTTCGTCCATCCCGAAGGGACAGTTGACGAATACCTGCGAAATAGCCGGCAGGCTGGCCAGTGCGGCTTCGCCACAGGCGCTGACATCGGTGGGAACCACACGGAAACCGGCCACTTCCAGTTGCTGGGCTTCCAAGAACTCCTTCAGCCGGCGCAGGCTGCGCGCGCCGATTTCACTGTCAGGGTGGTGGAATACCAGACCGGCGGCGTACACTGCCTTGAGCGCGATATCGGCCTCGGCGGCCACTTCGCGCAAAAAGCCATCCGGTTTGCGGAACAACAGGCCACAGCCATCACCCGATTTGCCGTCTGCCGCCACCGCTCCACGGTGGGTCAGTTTGGCCAGCGAGGAGATGGCGGTTTCCACCAGCCAGTGACTGGGTTTGTCGTCCAGCTGGGTGATGAGGCCGAAGCCACAGCTGTCCTGCTCGAAATCCGGGTGGTACAGGGTACCCTGCAACCAGCGCTGTCTGTCCATTGCTTTGTCCTGCTTATAATTGTGAATCGAATGAATTGATTCTAAGGGCAACTTGCTTGACCTTGCAACCAGTTATTGCCGCATTTTCCGCAGCGCAATAACTGTTTTAATTCAATGACTTGATAGAAATTTTCTGAAAAAAAATCAGGGAAAACCCGCAAAACTGGCATATTTTTCTTCCATTTTTGTGACGCCCATATTCATATTTACGACTTTCCCCGTCGTGCGCAGCCCTTATCCAAAACCGGGGGAAATACCTTGTTTTGAATATTGTCTGACAACATTCACGAGGCAATATGCGTAGCGATGCCACTACACCGGCAACACAGGATTTCGTCCGCAAGCTGGCCGACCAGGCCTTCTCGCGTTCGGCTGGCGCGCCGCTGATTGCCGGCAATAGTGTGCAACTGCTGTATGACAGCAGCGATAACTTTCCGGCCTGGAAACAGGCGATTGCCGCTGCGGAAGATTCGGTATTCATTGAAATGTACATCGTGGCCAACGACCGTTTTGGCCGCGAGATTCGCCAGTTGCTGATGGACAAGGCCACGGCCGGCATCAAGGTATGTCTGCTATACGACTGGCTGGGCTGCTGGAAACCCAGCCTGGGCGGTTTTTTCCGGCCACTGCTCGCGGCCGGTGCCGCCGTGCGCGCCTATAACCCCCCTACTCTGACCGGTGGGCTCAGCCTGCTGGGACGCAATCATCGCAAGCTGATCGTGGTAGACCGCCACACCGCGTTTATCTCCGGCCTGTGCATCAGTTCCAGCTGGGAAGGCCAGCCGGATGCCGGCATCGCCCCCTGGCGTGATACCGGACTGGCGCTGCGCGGCCCGCTGGTGGCCGAGGCGCTGGCCGCGTTTGCCGATAGCTGGGCCAGTTGCGGCACCGCGCTGCCTGATGTCTGGCAACAGCCACCCGGCCCGCAAGCAGAGGCCGGTGCGATTGCCGCCCGGCTGATTGCCACCACTCCGTCCACGGCCCACATGATGCGGCTGGACATGCTGATTGCCAGCTTTGCCCGCCGCACGCTGTGGCTGACCGATGCCTACTTCATGGGCACCAGCACTTATCTGTCAGCCCTGAAGCAAGCGGCACTGGATGGTGTTGACGTGCGCCTGCTGGTGCCACGCTCCAGTGACATCCGCTGGATCGCCACCGTCTCGCGCACCATGTACCGGCCGCTGCTGGAATCTGGCGTCAGGGTGTTCGAGTGGAACGGCTCGATGATTCACGCCAAGACCGCAGTCGCCGACGGCCGCTGGGCGCGTATCGGCTCCACCAATCTGAATATCTCCAGCTGGCTGGCCAACCGGGAAATCGACGTCGCCATCGAAGATGAAACGGTAGCCGGCGAACTGGCCGCACGCTTTCTGCAGGATCTGGAGCAGTCCACCGAAGTGGTACTCAGCGGCCACAAGCGCACGCCGGTACTGACCCACCCGCGCCAGCGCCAGCCGCCATCTTTCCTGTTTCCGGCGGCCAGCCATGCCGCCCGCAGCAGTGCCAGCGCCGCCGCGCGCCAGGCAGCACGGATTGGCGATGCGCTGGGTGCGGTGGTGCGTGGCACCCGCAGCATCGACACCAGCGAGGCTGCCGCATTTCTCACCATTGGCCTGGCCTTGCTGGCGCTGGCGCTGCTGGTGGTGCTGTTCCCCTGGATGGTGGCCGGGCCGCTGGCCTTCCTGCTGCTGGTCAGCGGCGCGGCCATCGTTCTCAAGGCGCTGGGGCTGTACCGCCGCCGTAATGAAAAAAAACAACAGTTGGCCGCGACAAAAAATAATCTCAAACCGCCAGCCCCACCTACTGGCTAATGTGCCTTAAAACAACCCTTTAACTGCCGAAAATCCAACGCAAAGCCTTGTCCGACAAGGCTTTGCGCTGGATATTTGATCAAACTTGCAGAATATTTTCATCCACTGATATTGCCTTGCAACACAAGCACGGTAAAAGGTCTACAATGCGCGCTTTCTTGGGATGTTCTCCAAGCCGGCCGACGTGAAGGACGCATGATCATCGTGCTCCCTAAGGAAGCCGGGGATCTGCGGCCACTCCACGTCAGCCTGCAGGACTCACCCCGGACTTCCGTGCGCACCGCGGCGCAAAGCGCCCCGTTTTTACGCGCCTCAAGGCCAGCCTTGACCTGCCGTCAGTCAGACGGCGACAAGGCCTGCGCCCCAACGCGCACCGAGTGACACTGCAGCAAGCTGCGGGCCGACAGGCGTTACAGGTGCACGGTATTGTCTTTGCCCACGGCAAAGGCTGCCTTCCTGAACGGCCATCCCCGGCTGTGGTGTCCGAGTTTTGACCGACAAGGACTCAGGTATGCGTTTTCACTTTCCCATCGTCATCATCGACGAGGACTTCCGCTCGGAAAACACCAGCGGCTCCGGCATCCGCGAACTGGCAGCAGCCATGGAGGCCGAAGGCATGAGCGTGATCGGTTACACCAGCTATGGTGACCTCACCTCTTTCGCCCAACAGCAAAGCCGGGCAGCCGGTTTCATCCTGTCCATCGACGACGAAGAATTCCAGACCGACGACGCCTCGGAAAACGCCCTGGGACAGCTGTACAGCTTCGTGGCGGAAATCCGCCGGCGCAACCCGGACATTCCGGTGTACCTGTACGGCGAAACCCGCACGGCGCGCCACATTCCCAACGACATCCTGCGTGAACTGCATGGCTTCATCCACATGCACGAGGACACGCCGGAATTCGTGGCCCGCCACATCATCCGCGAATCCAAGAGCTATCTGGACAGCCTGGCCCCGCCGTTTTTCCGCGCGCTGGTGGACTACGCCCACGATGGCTCCTACTCCTGGCACTGCCCCGGCCACTCCGGCGGCGTCGCCTTCCTGAAGAGCCCGGTGGGCCAGATGTTCCACCAGTTCTTTGGCGAAAACATGCTGCGCGCCGATGTGTGCAATGCCGTGGACGAGCTGGGCCAGCTGCTGGACCACACCGGCCCGATTGCCGCCTCCGAACGCAATGCGGCACGCATCTTCAATGCCGACCATCTGTTCTTTGTCACCAACGGCACCTCGACTTCCAACAAGATCGTCTGGCACAGCTGCGTGGCCGCCGGCGACATCGTGCTGGTGGACCGCAACTGCCACAAGTCCAACCTGCACGCCATCATGATGACCGGTGCCATTCCGGTCTTCCTGATGCCCACGCGCAACCACTACGGCATCATCGGCCCGATTCCGAAGTCGGAATTCCAGCTGGACAACATCAAGAAAAAGATTCTGGCCAACCCCTTCGCCCGCGAAGCGCTGGAAAAGAATCCCAAGCTCAAGCCGCGCATCCTCACCATCACCCAATCCACCTACGATGGCATTCTGTACAACGTGGAAGAGATCAAGGGCATTCTGGATGGCGAAGTGGACACGCTGCACTTTGACGAAGCCTGGCTGCCGCACGCCAGCTTCCACGACTTCTATGGCGATTTCCACGCCATTGGCGAAGGCCGTCCGCGTTGCAAGGACAGTCTGATCTTCTCCACCCAGTCCACCCACAAGTTGCTGGCCGGCATCAGCCAGGCCTCGCAGATTCTGGTGCAGGACCCGCAAAACCGTCAGCTGGATACCGCCTGGTTCAACGAGGCTTATCTGATGCACACCTCCACCAGCCCGCAATATTCCATTATTGCCAGCTGCGACGTGGCGGCCGCCATGATGGAACAGCCGGGCGGCCAGGCACTGGTGGAAGAGTCGCTGGTAGAAGCACTGGATTTCCGCCGCGCCATGCGCAAGGTGGACGAGGAATACGGCAACGACTGGTGGTTCAGCGTATGGGGCCCGGACGAGCTGTCCGACGACGGCATCTGCGACCCGGTGGACTGGGAACTGAAACCGGGCGCGCACTGGCACGGTTTTGCCGGCATCGAAGAAGGCTTCAACCTGCTGGACCCGATCAAGGCCACCGTATTGACGCCGGGCCTGGATGTGGACGGCAGCTTCGAAGAGATGGGCATTCCGGCCGCCATCGTCACCAAGTACCTGACCGAACACGGCGTGGTGGTGGAAAAGACCGGCCTGTACAGCTTCTTCATCATGTTCACCATCGGCATCACCAAGGGCCGCTGGAACACGCTGATTTCGCTGCTGCAGCAGTTCAAGGACGATTTCGACAAGAACCAGCCGCTGTGGCGCGCCATGCCGGACTTTGTCGCCCGCTACCCGCAGTACGAACGCGTGGGTCTGCAGGACCTGTGCCAGCGCATTCACGCGCTGTACACCAAGCACGACATCGCCCGCCTGACCACCGAGATCTATCTGTCCGAGATGGAACCGGCCATGCGCCCGGCCGATGCCTTTGCCAAGATGGCCCACCGCGAGATCGAACGCGTGCCGGTAGACCAGCTGGAAGGCCGCGTCACCGCCGTGCTGCTGACGCCATATCCGCCGGGCATCCCGCTGCTGATTCCGGGCGAGCGCTTCAACAAGACCATTGTTGACTATCTGCGCTTTGCCCAGGCCTTCAACCGCGAACTGCCGGGCTTCGAAACCGACGTGCACGGTCTGGTGGCCACCGAAGTGGAAGGCCGCAAGGTCTACTGCGTGGACTGCGTCAAGTAAGCCGCACGCAGCGCTCCATGCCAACAGCCGCAGGCTCTGTCCTGCGGCTTTTTTTGCGTGCTACGGCCAGTTGCTGGCCAAGCCTCGCACTGGAAGTACAAGGAGTACGGCAAGGCAGCGCAACGCTGGAATGGGGGGCGTGGGTCTAGTGGTGGCACAAGCTGTTGCGCCCGGTCGCCTTAGCCTGATACAGCGCAACATCGGCACGCGAATAGATCTGGGCCAGGTCATCACCGGGCCGCCACATGGTGAGTCCGGCCGAGCAGGTATAAGCAAAGCCCGGTTGCTCGGCCAGCGGCCGCGACACCTCCACCGCAGCCAGCATGGCGCGCAAGGACAGCTCGGCCTCGGACTGGCGGTAGCCAGGCAACAGCAACAGAAACTCCTCGCCGCCCAGCCGGCCAAAGCCGTCGTGCGGCCGCAGCATCGGCTGGATGCGCTGCACAAAGTCGATGATGACGCGGTCCCCTGCCGGATGGCCCAGCCGGTCGTTGATCTGCTTGAAATGGTCGAGATCGACAATCGCCACCGCCAGCTGCGAGCCAGTCGCCTCGGCCCTGCTCAGCAACTGGGCAAACTGCTGCATGATGAAGGAGCGGTTGCAAATGCTGGTCAGCGAATCGGTCTGCGCCGCCCGCTGTGCCAAATCACGCGCCTGGCGCAACTCGCGCTCTGACACTTTCAGTTCGCTCATGTCGGTGGCCACGCACATCATGCTGCCATCCGGCTGCATCGCCTCGGTCATCCAGATCCAGCGGCCATCGGTCAGGTCGGCCTCGAAGGCGCGATACGGCTGCTTGCCACGGCGCGAGCGCGCCGACACCAGCCAGGCTTCGAAATCATGGGTATAGATCAGTGCACCGATGCAGCGCTGATAATTGCGCCGCATCAGCTCCGACCAGCTAAGCGTTTCGTCCGGTGCCACATCATAAGCCTGACAAAACGCCGCATTGGCGTAACACAATCGGTCATGGCGATCAAACAGCGCCAACAGCACCGGCGAATCATGCAGCGCCGCCTGTAGCCTGCCGGCCATGGAGTCTTGTTCTTGTAAGGACATCCGCTGGTTTCCCGCCTGTTTTGTCATTGGCCGTCAGCGTGCTCTCACCTTCACGCTGGCGTACCGGTCGGCAATGCCGACACTCTGTTTAAAGATATTTAAAGATAGTGGCCAACTCTTAATACAGCTAATGATTTCTCCCTGAGCCTCTGCATTCTGCCGAGCGCTGGCAAGCCCAGTCAAAGCCCACGGCCATGGCAGTCAACTTGCCTTTTCCCCAGCCCGTAAGCTGAAGTCCCGCCCGGTACGGGCGCAGGAGAACAAGGAGAAGGCAATGCAACAATATGACTATATCGTGGTGGGCGGCGGCTCGGCGGGCTGCACCATCACCTGCCGGCTGGTCGAAGCCGGCAAGCGGGTTCTACTGCTGGAGGATGGCCCGCCCGACAACAGCCCCTTCATCCACATGCCGGCCACCTTCATCAAGGTCATCGGCAGCGAGCGCAGCGTGATCTACCACAGCGAGCCGCAGGCCAGCGCCGCCGGCCGCCGCATGCATGTGCCACAAGGCCGCACCCTGGGCGGCGGCAGCTCGATCAATGCCATGGTGTATATCCGTGGCAGCGCCGCTGACTACGACGACTGGGTCGCCCAAGGCTGCAGCGGCTGGGGGTGGGAGCAGGTACTCCCAGCGTTCAAGAAAGCCGAAAACCATATGCGTCTGTCCGGCCCCTATCATGGCACTGACGGGCCGCTGCACGTCAGCGATACCCGCTACCGCCACCCGCTGAGCCTGGCCTTTGTCAAGGCGGCACAGGAGTGCGGCCTGCCTTATAACGATGATTTCAACGGGCCGCACCAGCAAGGCAGCGGCTTTTTCCATACCACCACCTTCAATGGCCAGCGTGGCAGCACGGCGGCGACCTATCTGGCCGCCGTGCGGCAGCGCGACAATCTGCAAGTGCGTACCGGCTGCTATGTGGAAAAACTGCTATGGCAAGACAAGCGCGCCAGCGGCGTGCAATGGCGTACTGCCGATGGCCAACGCCACGAGGCCCACGCCCAGGCCGAAGTCATCCTGTGCGCCGGAGCGCTGTCCACCCCCAAGATTCTGCTGCTGTCCGGCATTGGCCCGGCCGCGCAGCTGCGTGAACAAGGCATAGCCGTGCTACATGACGCGCCGGAAGTCGGCCAGAATTATCAGGATCACCTGGAGGTATCGGTGTATGGCCGCTGCCGCGAACCGATCAGCCTGCTGGGGCAGGAACGCGGTTTCAAGGCCTTGCGCAATGGCTTGCAGTGGCAGCTGCTGCGCAGCGGGCTGCTCACCTCCAATGTGGTGGAAAGCGGCGGTTTTGCCTGCACCGACGGCGGCAGCCGGCCAGACATCCAGTTTCACGTATTGCCGGTGCTGGTGGGCGATGTGGAACGCGAACCGCTGCCCGGCCACGGCATCTCGATCAACCCCTGCCTGCTGCGGCCCAAATCACGCGGCGCAGTCAGCCTGAGCAGCGCCGATGCCCGTGCCCCGCTGCGCTTTGTCAGCGGGGCACTCAGCCACGAAGACGATGTGGCCGGCCTGCTGCGCGGGGTCAAGCTGGCGCGACGCATCCTGCGGGCACCCTCGCTGCAGCAGGTCATCAGCGAGGAGCTGCTGCCCTCGCCCGCCGCACAGACCAGTGATGCACTGCTGATCGAGCACATCCGCAGCCATGCCAAGACCGTCTACCACCCGGTGGGTACTTGCCGCATGGGCGGCGATGCCGCTGCCGTGGTCAACCCGCGGCTACAGGTCAATGGCGTGGAGGGCCTGCGCATCTGCGACGCGTCCATCATGCCCAGCATCATTTCCGGCAATACCAATGCGCCGGTCATCATGATTGCCGAGCGCTGCGCCGACTTCATCCTGCAAGCCTGAGCCCGCTGCCGCAAGGCAACGGGCTGCAGATTATTGACAAACCCCTCTCGCTTTTCGAAAGGAAAGCGAGGCTCCCTTCTTCAATAGTTAGGGCAAGGGCGGGGGGATTGGGAGTAAATTGGAAGGCTGCGGAATCAATAAGTTAGCAGAAAGGCCCGGCTTCGCCGGGTCCAGTGAAATCGCACCAGTTTACTTTGTCAGCAGCCTGAAGCCCGCTGCCGCAAGGCAACGGGCTTGTGCTTTTTAACCCGAAGCAATCAGAAGGGCAGCACCAGCTTGGCCCACAGCGAACTGCCCTCTGGCCGGTTGCGCACGGCAAACTCCTTGAGCAGCCTCACTTCCAGCCCCGCCTTGCCCAATTGCACCCGCGCGGCCGGGCCGATGGCAAAAGCTTGGCCACGGAAACCATCGCCATTCACCACCTGGCCATGCTGGGTGTCGTCGGTAGTCTGCTTGACGAAATAGCCATTCAGCCCCAGCCGCCAGTCCGGGCTGACGGCATAGCTGAGTGCATAGTCAAAGTGAAACAGCTGGCCTGACTGATAGTCAGTGGCGCGGTTTTTGCTGTTGAAGGTGTAGGTGATCTTGGCCGAAGCCTCCCAGCCACTGGCCGGCAGCCAGGACAAGGCCAGCACCGGGCGCAGCGAATAATAGTTATTGCCCAGATTGAGCATGCTGTGCTGGTCGTAGCTGCCGGTGGGCAGCGAGATATCCAGTGCCAGCACGCTATGCAATGGCCCCTCATCCCCCCACGCCAGCAGCGGCCCAACCACACTGTCCCCCAGCCCGCTGCGGCTGGCATGTTGCCCACCGGCATCCAGACTGAGCGTGGGCAGGGCGGTGAGTACAAAGCCACCCAGTCGCCCACCCCATAGCTGGCTATCCGACATATACAGCAGCCGGGGCACCAGCACATCGGCAGTCAGGCCGAAACCCGGTACTGAAGACTCTCCCGCCCCATTATTGAACTGGCTGGCGTGATAGTGGTTGTAGTAGAACACGCCATACCAGCCGGCCGGCGGCAAGGCTCCGGCCAGAAAGCCTTCGGCCCCGACGCCGATGGTATCGGCACCAGACTGGGTGGCCTGCGCCGGAGAGGACAGCAGTACGCCAGCCAGCAGGGTAACTGCCAGCAGCGGCATGGATTGTTTGATTCGCATGATGATTGACCTCGATGGCCGCAGCAGGGGCCTGCCCTGCCCGGCGAAATGGGAAGGTACAGCAGGGTTTAGCGGGTAGCGGCATCGCTGCTGCACAAGGCGGCAGCGGACAGCACACGACGCGGCGCGGTTTCACGCAGGCCCAGCGACAGCAAGGCCGGTAGCAGCGCGGCCACCATGGCAATCCACATCACCACGGGCAGGCCGTAGCGGTCGGCGGCCATGCCGGCTGCAGTCGGGGCGACAAAACCGCCCACCAGTTCCCCCACGCCCATGATCATGCCCAGCGCCGTGGCAATGACGGTGGGTGACACGGTTTCGGCCGGAATGGTGGCCATGAACAGGGTGAAACAGCCCAGCCCGGTATAGGTGAGAAACACCAGCAGCAGCAGGGTGGTGAAGTCGTTTACCTGTAACAACACCAGCGGGCAGCAGGCGGCGATCAGCGAAAACAGCACCATGGCTGGCTTGCGGCCGATACGGTCGGAAATGGCCGGCACCAGCGCGCCCCACACCACCCAGGCCACGCCCAGGCTGCTCATCACCGCGCCCATGCTGGCAGGGGTCAGCCCCTTTACCTGCACCAGGAAGGTGGGCGTAAAGGAGATCAGGATGATGAACCAGGTGATATAGCTGCAGGCAATCAGCACGCACAGCAGGATATTGCGATGGCCCAATAGCTGCGCCATGCCCTGTACTGGCAAGCTGTGGCGCACGGTCAGCGCGGCGGACGAGGCATGCGGAGCCCGCTCGCTGACATGACGCCAGATCAGCCAGGCAATCAGCAGACCGGGGATGCAGGACAGGTAAAACGCCGTGCGCCAGCCATAAGCCGTGGCCAACGCAATCAATAGCGGCGGTCCGATCACCGCACCGAGCAAGCCGGGGGCCGAGCCATTGACGATGCCCATATTGAAGCCACGGCGCGCCGGGGTAGAGGCCTCGGCCAACATGGACTGGGCAATCGGCAGCACCGGCCCTTCAGCCACGCCCATCAGCGCCCGGAACAACAGCAGGCTGACAAAGCCGCCAACCAGCCCGGAGGCCGCCGAAAACAGCGAAAACGCCAGCACCGCCAGCAGCAGCATGGGTTTGCGTGCCTGCAAGCGGTCGGACAAGGCCCCCAGTCCCACGCCGGACAAGGACCAGGTCAGCGCCAGGGCCGAGGCCAGCATGCCCAGCTGGGCATTGTCCAGATGCAGTTCGGCGGCGATGAAGGGGAACAGGAAGGATAGCGCCAGCCGGTCGAAAAACACGAAACCGAAACTGAGCGCCAGAATGCCCAGCAGCTTGTTTTCATAGGAGAGTCGCATGCTGGTGCCCTCCCCTGGTGACTGGCTGGCGGATACGCGCCAGCAAAATGGCGAATGGCATGACTAAGTCTCCTCTTTATTGTGATGAACACGACGGCCTGTTGCGACCGTGAGGACACTGTAGCCACTGCCCGAACGCCATCCTTGCCTGAGCCGGACGCCGCCGTTATCCGCAGCAGACATGGCGCGGGCAGGCGGCCATCAGGCTGCGGGTATGGTCGGGTCTAGCGCGGGCCGGACTGGGCGCGGCCTTGCAGGCGGGTATGGCTGGGCGTTTCGCCAAAACGCTGTTTGTAGCTGCGGCAGAAATGGGCGATGTGATTGAAGCCCCAGCGGAAGGCCAGCTCGCTCACTGACAAGTGGCGCAGCGCCGGGTCTTGCAGATCGATGCGGCAACGCTCCAGTCGCCGCCCCCACAGATAGCGGCTGACCGACAGGCCTTCCTGCTCGAAAATGCGTGCCAGCTGGCGGGCAGACAGCCCCAGCGCGCGGCTGATGCGCTCACCGTCCAGCTCGTCTTCGGTCAGGTGCTGCTCGATATAGGCCTTGGCGCGCCACAGGCTGCACAGGGTGGATTTGCCGGCCAGCGCCTGGCCGCACTGCACGGCCCACAAGGAATGCAGCCATTCCAGTAGCTGGCTGGCCTGATGCTCGCGTGCAGCCGCCTGTGCCTGTACTCCTTCAGCCAGCAACTGGCGTACCGCCTGCGGCCCCCAGCCGGCAATACCGACACTGTGATCTATCTTGACCAGCCCCTTCCCCTGCCAGCTGCCCACCTGCTGCTCGAACAGCTGGCGCGGGATATCCAGCACCGCCATTTCCATCTGGTCGGGAAAGCCATGGCCATAGGGCTGGGCGGTGTCATACAACACCACATCACCCGGCACATGCAGCGCGCAGTCCACCCCCTGATGGCTGAAACCACGCCCCTGCAGCATCAGGCAGGCAAAGATGCTGTCGCGGCCATCATGGCGGATGCTGTGGCCGCTGCGGGCCACGGCATGGGCATTGGCCTGAATGGTGGCCATGCGGAACAGGCCGAAGTCCTGATAGCGCAGGCTGGCGTCCAGCTCCTGTTCTGGCTGACGCTGGCACTCCACATCAATCAGCAGCTGCCCTACTTGTTCGCGCCAGAAATCCACCCGTTCGCTGCGGCTGACTGCACGGGTGGAAATGCTGACATCCGTCAGCGCGCGGGCCGTCATCGGCAGCTCCCGGCAGACAGCGAACAAGGTGCAGGACAGCACATGGCAGGCGGCCACGCAGGCCGGCCAGCGCGGCGGGTAATGGTGTTCATGGTTTCTCCTCCGGGTGGCCCTCTTGCGCGGGGCCGTACAGCCGGCGGTGTCATCACCACTCGGCCTGGCCAGACACGGAAATGGCCCGTGCCTGACATTGCTCCATATTATTAACATGTTAAGCAAAGTCAAGACCGGCCATCAGCCAGCCACAGGCTTACCAGCCGTTTTCCAGCACCAGATGCCCCGGAGCGCTCAGCCGGCTCAGGCGAAAGCCCATTTTCATCAGTTGGCGGTGGGTATCCTCCACCATGGCTGGATTACCACAGATCATGAAACGTGAGCGTTCCACCGTCAGTGGCAGGCCGGCGGCCTCCGCCAGTTCGCCACTAGCCAGCAAGGCCGGAATGCGCTGCTGCAACATGCCGGGCTCAGCCTGACGCGTCACCACCGGCAGATACTGCAGCCGCTCGCCCCACTCCGCCCACAAGGGATGCTGGCGCAAGGCGGCGATTTCTTCGCGATAGGCCAGCTCGCCGGCATCGCGCACGCAATGCACCAGCACGATATGGGCAAAGCGCTGCCACACTTCCGGCTGCTGCAGAATGGACAGATAGGGAGCCAGGCCGGTGCCGGTGGCCAGCAGCCACAGGTCTTCGCCGTCCGGCAGGCGGTCTACCGTGAAAAAGCCATTTGCCTTGTTGTCCAGCAGCACTTCATCGCCGGGCTGCAAGCGGGCCAGGCGTGAGGTGAACAGTCCATCCGGCACCACGATGGAGAAGAATTCCAGATGCTCGTCCCAGTTGGCCGAGCACATGGAATAAGCACGCCACACCATGCCGCCGTTTTCCAGCGGCAGGCCGAGCCGGGCAAACTGGCCGGGCGCAAAGCGCCAGGATTCCGGGCGACTCAGGCGGAAGCTAAGCAGCTTGTCGTGCCAGTGCTTGATCGAAAGGATGGGCTGACGGGTGAATTTCTCTGCGGCAGGGGCGCTCATGGCAAATACCTGATTAATTTACTCGGGTAATTTAGCGCAAAGGGCTGGCAGCGGCAAGCCGCACACGGCTTGCCGCCATAAGCGGTTTATCCTGCCAGCCGCTTAATCGGCCAAGGCCTGGGCCAGATCCGCCAGAATGTCTTCGATGTCTTCCACGCCGATGGACAGGCGCAGCCCGCCCTCGCGGATACCCAGTGCGGCCTTCTGCTCTGGTGGCATGCCGCCGTGCGACATGGTGTAGCTGTGATTGACCAGTGACTCCACCCCGCCCAGCGATTCGGCCAGGGCAAACAGCTGCAGCTTGCTGGCGACACGGCTGGCTTCGGCGCGGCTGTCTTCCTTCAGCCAGATGGTGATGATGCCGCCAAAACGGCGCATCTGCTGCTTGGCAATCGCATGGCCGGGATGGTCGGCAAAGCCGGGGAAGAACACCTTTTCCACCTTGGGATGGCCCTGCAAGAAAGCCGCCACTTGCTCGGCATTGTCGCAGTGGCGATCCATGCGCAGATGCAGGGTCTTGATGCCGCGCAGGGTGAGGAAGCAATCCTGTGGCCCCGGCACGCCGCCGGCCGAGTTCTGGATGAACTTGATGTCGGTAAACAGCTGCTCGTCATTAACCGCCACCAGCCCCAGCAGCACATCAGAATGGCCGCCCAGATATTTGGTGGCCGAATGCACCACGATGTCGGCCCCCAGATCGAGCGGGTTTTGCAGATAAGGGGTGGCAAAGGTGCTGTCCACTGCCACCTTGGTGCCATGCTGATGGGCAATGGCCGACAGCGCGCTGATATCCACCAGATTCAGCAAGGGGTTGGTGGGCGATTCCAGCCACAGCAGCTTGGTGCGTTCGCTGATGATGCCGGCCAGATTGGCGGCGTCAGTCAGGTCGGCAAAGGTCACGGTGATGCCGGCCGGCTCCATCACCTTGGTCAGCAGACGGTAGGCACCGCCGTACAGGTCGGCCACGGCAATGACTTCATCACCCGGCTTCAGCGTGGCACGCAGCACGGCATCAACGGCGGCCATGCCGCTGGCAAAGGCCAGACCATGCTTGGCGTTTTCCAGGCTGGCCAGGCAGCTTTCCAGCGCGGCGCGGGTGGGGGTGCCGGTACGGGCATAGGCAAAGGGCAGTTGCTCGCCGATTTCGGCAAACTCGAACACCGAGGTCTGGTAGATCGGCGGCATTACCGCGCGGCTGTGCTGGCTGCTGTCATGGCCGGAGTGGATGGTCTTGGTGGCAAATTTCATGATGTATTCCTGATTTTTCGCTGCTGCAGCCCACCGCCAGCGAGTTGAATAGCCCCGGAGGGCACACCATACCGCTGGCATGAGCAAAAGCACGATCACTGCAAAACCCGGCAGCTTGCCGGCATTTTCTTGATTATTCCCAATAATCCGCCGCAATTTTCTTTACAGCGCCATCGATTGGGGCTATTTTTCGCCGTTTCAGATTCAAACGGCTGTACGAATGAAGCTAGAACGCGCTTTTGACATTCTCTTTCACCAACTGGAAACCCTGCCGCGCGCAGATTGCCTGTCTGCCAAAACCGGCAAGCAATGGCAGTCGCTCAGCAGCGCCGACGTGATGGAGGCGGTCAATGCCGTCAGCCTGGGCCTGCTGCAACTGGGCATGGTACGCGGCGACAAGGTCGCCATCGCCGCCGACAACTGCCCGGCCTGGACCATCGTCGATCTCGCCCTGCAACAGATCGGGGCCATCAGTGTACCGCTCTACCCCACCTGCACGCTGGATGATGCACGCTATATCCTGGCTCATGCCGAGGTCAAGCTGGCCTTCGTCGGCAGCGCTGCCCTGCACAAAAAACTGTCGCAGGCGCTGGATGGACGCAGCTGCCCGCTATACGCACTGAGTCCGCTGGCCGGGCTACCCACCTGGACCGAGCTGCGCGAGGCCGGCCGCCATGGCGACCTGCGCCAGCTGGCTGCACTGCGCAACAGCATCCAGGCCGATGAGGTGTTCACCATCATCTACACCTCGGGCACCACCGGCCGCGCCAAGGGTGTGATGCTGTCGCACCGCAATGTGGTCAGCACCGTCATTGCCACCGCCGAGCACACCCGCCTGCCGCCTGGTCAATGCCGGGCGCTGAGTTTTCTGCCGCTGTCGCACATCTTCGAGCGCGCCGGCGTGTTGTACTACCTGCTCACCGGCACCGGCGTGTATTTTGCCAGCGTCGACAGCCTGTCCACCAGCCTGAGCGAAGTGCGCCCGCATACTTTCAGCGCGGTGCCGCGCGTGCTGGAAAAAGTGCATGAAAAACTGGTGGGCAAAGCCAAGGAACTGTCTGGCTGGCGTCGCCGCCTCTACCTGTGGGCGATTAGCCGTGCCGAAGCCTATCAGCCGGATCAGCCGCCACGCGGCTTGGCTGCACTGCAACACGCGATTGCCGACCGGCTGGTCTACCGCAAGTGGCGTGCCGCCATGGGTGGCGAGCTGCGCTGGGTGAATGTCGGCTCGGCGGCGCTGCAGCCACGGCTGGCGCGCCTGCTGTGGGCCAGCGGCATCGCGGTGGCCGAAGGCTATGGCATGAGCGAAACCGCGCCGGTGATCAGCGCCAATCCCTTTGCTGCAAAAGATGTGCGCATCGGCAGCGTGGGCATCCCGCTCCAGGGCGTGGAGCTGAAACTGGCCACCGATGGTGAAATCCTGGTGCGCGGGCCAAATGTCATGGTGGGCTATTACAAGGAGCCGGCACTCACCGCCGAAACCTTGCAAGACGGCTGGCTGCATACCGGTGATATCGGCGTGCTGGAGCAGGGTTATCTGCGCATTACCGACCGCAAGAAGGAAATGTTCAAGACCAGCAACGGCAAATACATCGCCCCACAATTGCTGGAAAACAAGCTGAAGGAATCCGCCTTCATCGATCAGATCATGGTGGTGGGCGACGGACAGAAATTCGCTGCGGCGCTGATCGTGCCACTGTATGAACGGCTGCAGGAATGGTGCCAGGAACATGGCATCGCTTACACTACCAATAGCGAGATGCGCCTGCATCCGCGCATCGTCGAGCTGATCGAGCGCGAAGTGAAACGCTTCAACCGTCACTTTGGCAGTTGGGAGCACATCAAGAAGTTTTCCCTGCTGGACAAGCCCTGGTGCGTGGACGCCGGTGAACTGGCCCCCACACTCAAGCTGCGGCGCAAGGTGATCAGCGAACGCTGCCGCGCCCTGATCGACAATATGTACCGCCACGCCTGAGCGCCGCGCCTGCTAGCGCGCCGGCCCCGGCTGGCGCCCAACACGCAGGAGCTTTCATGATTGCCGCGATTGACCACATTGTGCTGACCACCGCCCACCTGGATGAGTGCATCGCTTTTTATTGCGATGCGCTGGGCATGACGCTGGAGCGCTTCATCGGTGGTACGCCGCCAGTAGAACGGCTGGCACTGCGCTTTGGCCGGCAAAAGATCAATATCCACGTGCGGGGCAAGGAGTTCGAGCCCAAGGCTCACCTGCCCACGCCCGGCTCGCTTGATCTGTGCTTTGTTGCCGAGCTGCCGCTGACCGAGGTCATCCAGCAGCTGCAAGCTAGGCAGATTGCCATTGTCGAAGGCCCGGTGCAGCGTACCGGTGCCACGGGCAAGATCAACTCGGTCTATGTTCGCGACCCCGATCACAATCTGATCGAAATTTCCGAATACCTGTCCTAGCTCGGCCCTTACGGGCAGTGGCTCAACGCTGGTGCGCCAGCTCCAGCTTGCGCTCCACCCGCTTCTGCAGGCGCTCGAAGCTGGCACTCATCATCCAGTACAACGCAGCCGCGCCCAGGTAGAGCGGCAAGGGCTGGAAAGTCTGGGCAATCACTTCCTTGGTGGCCAGCATCAGCTCGGTGACGGTAATCACCGATACCAGCGAGGTGTCCTTGATCAGGCTGATCAGGGAGTTGGACAGGCTGGGCACCGACAGGCGCAGCGCTTGCGGCGCCACGATGTAGCGCATGGTCTGCCACCAGCTCAGGCCCAGCGACAGGCCGGCATCCCACTGGCCACGCTCCACCCCGGCAATACCGCCGCGCAGGCTTTCCGACAAATAAGCCGCCACATTCAGCGTCAGCGCCAGCACGCCGGCAGGCACCGGCTCCAGTTCGATGCCGATGCCAGGCAAGCCATAATAAATCACGAAAATCTGCACCAGCAGCGGCGTGCCGCGCATGGCGCTGACGTAAAAAGCCACCAGCTGCGACAGCACCGGCACCTTGCCCACCCGCAGCAAGGCCACGACAAAGCCCAGCAGCAAACCCAGCACCATGGCCACCACCGCAAACATCAGCGTATACAGCGCGCCCTTGAGCATCACCGGCAAGGCGGCCTCGATCAGTCCTGCCCATTCCATGCATTCATCCCCGTTCAGAAACACCTGCGCCCCTGACCGGCAGGGGCGCAGCAATCAGCACATTCTAATGGTACTGACGGTAAAACACGATGCCCGCAAAGGGCCAGACCAGCTTACTTGGCAGCGGTCGGTGCCTTGGACACGTCGATACCAAACCACTTGGCCGAAATCTTCTTGAAGCTGCCGTCGGCCTTCATGTCATTCAGCGCCTTGTCCACCGCCTGCTTGAACTTGGGGTTGTTCTTGGCAAACGGAATGCCCATGGTGGTGATGTCACCCACCGGATGGCCTGCCTTCAAGGGCAGCTTGGCTTGCTTGATGGCAAAAGGAATCAGCAGGCTGTCGTTGAGTGCAGCGTCGATACGGCCGGTAGCCAGGTCCTGCAGGTTTTCCGGAGCCGACGGATACACCTTCACCTCGATGCCATTCACCGCCTTGACCATGTCGGCATAGTTGCTGCCCTGGCCCACGCCTACCTTCTTGCCTTTCAGATCATCCAGCGACTTGAACACGCGGCTCTCGTTCTTGCGCACGATCAGCTGGGCGCTGGAATAGGTATAAGGCTGGGAAAAATCGAAGGTTTCCTTGCGCTTGTCGGTAATGCCCACCTGGTTTACCACCACGTCAAACTTGCCAGCTTGCAGGCCGGCCAAGAGGCCACTCCACTCGCCCGTGGTGAACTCCGGCTTTACCTTCAGGCGCTTGGCCACTTCGGCAGCCACTTCCACGTCAAAGCCGGTGAGCTGTTGATTGGCATCCTTGAAGGTGAAGGGCGGATAAGTCCCTTCCACGGCGATTTTCAGCGTACCGCGCTGTTTGACGGTGTCGAGCAGGTCAGCAGCCATGGCGTGGCCAGCACAGGCGGCGATAAGGGTAGCCAGCAGAATCTTTTTCATATCAAAATAACCCTGAGTTATTTTAAACAAACAATTTAATCAAAGACGGAATATATCAATACTCGCGCCGGCAAGCCAGCAACTTCTGCATCAGCATACTCCAGCCTCAGCGCACAAACAGCCACACGGTCAGCAAGCTGCCCACCACCACCACAAAACCGCGCAACTGACGCTCCGGCAGGCGGTGCATCAGCCAGCCGCCGACCACCCCACCGGCAATACCACCTGCGCCCAGCGCCAGCACCGCCGACCAGTTGATCAGCGGCGAAAAGGCAAAGATCGCCACGGCCGAGGCATTCATGGTCATGGCCAATGCATTCTTGGTGGCCGTGGCCATCCGCACCTGCTGGCCGGCAATGGTCAGCGCTGCCAGCATCAGAAAACCAATGCCACCACCAAAATACCCCCCATACACGGCAATCGCCCCCTGAATCAGCAACAGCAAGGGCGTAGGCAGATGACGTGGCGCGGCATCCGCCCCCGCCACCGGTTTGCGGCGAAAGCTGCCCCAGGCAAACACCAAGGTGGCAAACAATACCAGCCAGGGCACCAGCCGGGTAAAGATGCTCACCGGCGTCGACAGCAATAGCATCGCGCCCAGCACGCCGCCAATCAGGCTAACCACAAACAGCTGCCGAAACGGCACCGGCCCGACTCCGCCCACCAGCTTGCGCCCGGCCAGCGCCGAGGTGATCTGGCTGGGAAACAGCGCGATGGTGCTGCTCATATTGGCCGCCAGCGGATTCAGCCCGGCCAGCAGCAAGGCGGGAAAGGTAATGAAAGAACCGCCACCAGCCAGTGCATTCTGAATACCTGCATACAAGCCTGCAGCGGCAATCAGCGCCAGCAGGGGGAGTGGCAGGGACAAGGTAGACATAAACAGCTCCGCAGGAAATCGGCGACACGCCAGCCGCCATTCTGCCTTGGATACCAAAGAAAAACACTCGGGTTTCCCCGCGCGGGCAACCACTGGGAGCGCAGCATACCAAAAGCAGCTAACAACATAGCGTGGCATCCCTGGGGCGAGGCGCGCCGACGCAGACAGTAGCAGTAGTACGGCAAGCAGGCGCAACGCAACAGCAGGTTTTTTGTTAGCGGCCCCGAGCAGACTGGCCGCCAGCCAGCGGCCCTGTTAGGCTGTCGGCATAAGCCGACAAGGCCGCCAGCATCCACTGCTGCAGGGAGACAACATGAAGCTGATCAAAGGAGCCGCCGCCATCCTGGCGCTGGCCGTAGCAGGATGGTGCGGCATTGCCCCGGGCATTGTCGGCATGCGTACCGAAGACAAGATGCGCAGCGACTTTGCCGCGCTGGGCAACAGCAGCGCCGGGTCATTGCTCAGCCTGCAGCAGTTTGACCGCGGCTGGTTCAGTTCCAGTGCCCGCGCCCAGCTGAAATTGCCGCTGGGCGGCCAGCAGCAAGTGTTCCAGCTCGACTACCACATCAACCAGTTTCCCCTGCCCTTCGTGCGCTGGTCGCGCACCGATACCACCATCACCCCGCTGGATGCCCAGGGCCAGGCCGGCCAGCCACTGCCGCTGCAGCTTTACACCATCCGCGCCACCGATGGCAGCAGCACCAGCCACCTTTCCGGGCAGGACATCACCCTGGGCGGCCCGGCCGGCTCGCTGACCTTCAGCATCAACGGCACCACCCGCACCCAACAGGGCCAGCCCATCAGCTACGACCTGACCCTGCCCAGCATCAACTACCGTGCCGCCGCCTCGACGGCTGGCGGCATCACCCTGAGCATGGCCAATCTCAAGCTCAATGGCAGCCTGGCTGCATTCAGCACACTGGATGAGCCATGGGCCTCGCAACTGACACAGCAATTCGACAGCACCAGCCTGCAGAGCGACAGCATGCCACTGGCCCAGCTTGGCCCCGCCCATCTGGATATTGCCGTACAGGACAAGGCCGGCAATGTCGATGTCAGCTATCGCACCCACCTGTCCAGCCTCAAGCTGACACCGCCTGGACTACCGCCCATCCAGCAGGACAATATCGATGCCGATTTCAGCTACAACAATCTGCACAAACAGACGCTGACCGCCTGGCAAACCGAAGCGCTGGCATTGAACAACCGCGCCGACCTGCGCGCCAACCCGGCCGCCATGCATCAGGCATCAATGGCACTGGTCTACAAATACATGGGCGGCTTCCTGGCCCAATCACCCAATTTCAAGCTGGACCGCCTGTCCTTCCACATGCCGCAGGGCAGCTTCAAGGCCAATTTCGCCATCAGTTTCGATGGCTCGGGGGTCAAACCGGCCGACATCACCCAGGCGTGGCTGGCAACACAAGGGCCGCGTCGTAGCACCCTGCAAGCCGGCATGACTGTAGAACGCAGCCTGCTCGACGGTCTGCTACCCCGTAGCGGTGGCCCGGGACAAACCGCCCAGGCACGGGCCAGTGCCGATGCCATGCTTGCGCAATGGCAAGCACAGGGGCTGATCAAGGACGATGGCAAATTCATCAGCAGCAGCCTGCAGATCGACAGCAGCGGCATCAAGGCCAATGGCCAGCCACTGAGCCTGCCTGCAGCCATGGCCGGCATGAGCGGAGCGCCGGCCCAAGCCGCTCCCGCCACGCCCATCACACAGGCCCCAGCAGCCACACCCGCCCCGGCAGCCGCTCCAACCATTGCGCCGGCCCCGCCGCTGGCACCGCCTCCCGGCCAAACCGTCCACACCGCTCCGGCAGGCGCCAACATCAACCCTGCACCAGCCGAAGCCGCCGCACCAGCAACCACCAGCCAGGCCGCACCGGCCAAACCGGCCCCAGTCCACCATGCCCTGCCCGGCCCGCAGCGCGACCTCAGACACTGCCTGAGCCTGCCCAGCGACCGCGCCATCATGCGCTGCGCCGAGGGTTAAGCCAGCCTCACTCCGCACCAAGCAAAACGCCCCTGGGATTGACTATCCAGGGGCGTTTCACATGCGGCAGCGGCAAAACCTGCAGCCTAGCTGCCTGGCACGCTAACGTACCTCATGGCAGGCCACAAATATGCACGCTTGGCTGCACTCATTTCTCAAGACGACACCGCAACTCAGCCTGAAGTGTCGGCCACAGCTCACGTACCAAGCCAATCAGCAGCGCCAGAATCAGCCCGGCAAACACACTCATGATCAAATACTGTGACTTCTTGCCACTGGTGGCCGGCGAAGCCGCTTTGGCCAATGCAGCAATCTGTACGTCGTGCTCGACCTGAGGACGAATCAGCATGATGCGCTTTTGCAGCACATCGATAAGAACTGTATCAAAGTAATAATTGCGTAGCAGCTTCCATTGCTCGGGACTGAAATGCTTGGCCGACGTGGTTTGACCATTGTCATTCGGCAGGGATGGCAACTCGACAGTGGAGGCCTGGGCACCATCGCCTTGTGCATAGACAAACTGTACATCGTGCCAAGCCATCGCTTGCAACTGTCGCCGTGTTGATTCATCCAGAGTAGCCAAGCCTCCCGGGATCAACTGTGCTAGCTGCACCTGATTACGCTCCTGCTCAGCCTGAACCATTGCCAACTGCCCGCGCATTTGCGACCACTGCCGGGAGAATGGCGTCAGTCCCTGCTCCAGCACCAACTCCTTGCCAACACGTACGGCAGTATTAGCCAAGCGCACAGCCTTAGCCGCATCGGGAGATTCCGCCTTGATTTCGAGGCTGCCATCCTTACCCACGGTAGCATTAACCGTACCGATATCTTTTGCTGGCTCTAGCTGCTTTGCAACACGCTTCATCACCTCATCTCCTTGCAGAGTAGATGCAATTAATGCGGTAGACGTTGGCCCATTATTAGCTACCCCACTCGGAGTAATCAGCATGATTGCAGAGGCTTGAAAGCGCTCAGGCAAGCGCGACATGACAAGTATTACCAGCAAAGCACCACACAAGGGGAGCGCTACCAGGATTTTCCAATATTTTCGGCAAAACAATATGACATCAACTAACCCAATTTCTACTTCATCTTGATTTGATTTCAAAGAAAACCCCTCAAATATGATTAAATAATTCAACGCCGATAATGCACAATAATGCCGAAATCTTTTACATTTTCCAGCAGAAATAATACGTCAAACAACGTGAGTAGCACTAAATTATTCGTCGGCAATATCTATCTAGCAAACATCGCAGACTACTCTCTGTACCACAAAATTAATTCACCCAAATTATTCATTAAGCATGAGCCGACATATCCAGTACCTGTAATGAATTTAAAACAGCCCGTAGACACAAAGTCCACGGGCTGCTAGTCGAACTGAATAAAATCAGATGGCCGCTTTTGCTGGTCAGACGTTGAACAGGAAGTTCATCACGTCACCATCCTGCACCACGTACTCCTTGCCTTCCGAGCGCATCTTGCCAGCTTCCTTGGCCTTGGCTTCGCCACCCAAGGTGATGAAGTCGTTGTAGGCAATGGTCTGGGCGCGGATGAAGCCACGTTCGAAGTCGGTGTGGATCACACCGGCGGCCTGCGGGGCGGTGTCGCCCACGTGGATGGTCCAGGCGCGTACTTCCTTCACCCCGGCGGTAAAGTAGGTTTGCAGGCCCAGCAGCGTGTAGCCGGCACGGATCAGGCGGTCCAGACCTGGCTCTTCCAGGCCCATTTCGGCCAGGAATTCAGCTTTGTCAGCGTCTTCCAGATCGGCAATTTCGCTTTCGATGGCGGCACACAGTGCCACCACCGGCGCGCCTTCGCGCTCGCCCAGTGCCTGCAGCTTGTCCAGGTAGGCATTGTTCTTGAAGCCGTCTTCAGACACGTTGGCTACATACATAGCCGGCTTGATGGTGAGCAGGCACAAGGGTTTGATGATGGTGACTTCTTCATCGGACAGCTTGAGCGAGCGCACCGGCAGGCCCTGGTCCAGATGCGGCATCAGTTTTTCCAGCACGGCGATCAGCGCGCGCGCGTCCTTGTCGCCGGACTTGGCTTTCTTGCCTTCGCGCTGCATGGCTTTTTCGACCGAGGACAGGTCGGCCAGGGCCAGTTCGGTGCCGATGGTTTCGATGTCGGCAATCGGATCGACCTTGCCGGCCACGTGCACGATATTGTCGTCGTCAAAACAGCGCACTACGTTGACGATGGCGTCGGTTTCGCGGATGTTGGCCAGGAACTGGTTGCCCAGGCCTTCGCCCTTGGACGCGCCCGCTACCAGGCCGGCGATGTCGACGAATTCGACGATGGCCGGCTGGATTTTTTGCGGGTTGATGATCTTGGCCAGTTCAGCCAGACGCGGATCCGGCACTTCCACGATGCCCACGTTCGGCTCGATGGTGCAGAAGGGATAGTTGGCGGCTTCGATGCCGGCCTTGGTCAGCGCATTAAACAGGGTGGACTTGCCAACATTGGGCAGGCCAACAATACCGCACTTCAGACTCATGTCAGCATTCCTTGAAATCGGTTCACAATCAGGCGGGCCGTTTGCGCCGGCCCGGTTCATTACTTGGCTGCAGTATGCAGCTCTTTCATGGCCATCGCCATATTGCCGGCAATGGCCAGCGGCAGATAATTCAGTGATTTGAGCACAGCGTCATCAATGGCGCCTTGCTCTTCTGCGCGCGGCTTTTTCAGCACGAAATTGGCTACTTCATTGCGGTCGCCCGGATGGCCGATGCCCAGGCGCAGGCGCCAGAAAGCCGGCGAACTCAACCGTGCGGCGATGTCTTTCAGGCCGTTGTGGCCGCCATGGCCGCCGCCCTGCTTGAGACGGGCCGTGCCCGGTGGCAAGTCCAGCTCGTCATGCACCACCAGGATCTGGTCGGGCAGAATCTTGTAAAAATGTGCCAGCGCCAGCACGGCCTGACCGGACAGGTTCATGAAGGTCAGCGGCTTGAGCAGCCAGATATCCTGGCCTTCGATCTGGACGCGGGCAATATCACCGTGGAACTTGCCCTCGGTACGCCAGTTGCCCTTGTATTTCCAGCACAGCTCGTCCAACAGCCAGAAGCCGGCATTGTGACGGGTCTTTTCGTAATCCGGGCCGGGATTGCCCAGACCGACAATCATGCGAATGGCAGACATGATCGAGAATTCCAATAAAAAGGCTCGCTGCGGGCGGGTAGCCTCACAACGAGCCCTTGTCAAACAAGCACTAATGCTTAGGCGTTGGCCAGAGCAATGGCTGCGTCTTCGCCACGAACCAGGGCGGCGATTTCAACACCGGCCGGCAGTTTCAGGTCGGACAGGTGTACAGCTTCGCCTACCTTGATGGCAGACAGGTCAACGTCAATGAACTTCGGCAGGTCGCCCGGCAGTGCGCGAACTTCCACTTCATTGATGATGTGGCTGATCTTGGCGCCTTGCAGCTTAACGGCGTCCGACTGGTCGGCGTTAATGAAGTGCAGTTGAATCTTTACGTGTACTTTTTGGCTCAGGTCAACACGTTGGAAATCAATGTGCATCACTTGCTGTTTGTACGGGTGGTTCTGGAAGTCACGCAGGATGACAGCTTGCTTCTGGCCGTCGATAACCAGATCCAGAATCGCAGAGTGGAAAGCTTCTTCCTTCAGTGCGTAGAATACGGTGTTGTGGTCCAGAACGATGGACTCAGCAGCACCATTGCCGTATACCACGGCCGGCAGTTTGCCAGCGTGACGCAGGCGGCGGCTCGCACCAGTACCCATCTCTTCGCGCTTGGCGGCGATCAATTCATAAGCCATGTAAAGCTCCAGTATTTCAAGTTAAAGGCACCAGCCCCGCCGCGACCAGCGGGCCTGATGTTACGGCAGGCAGGCGCCCGACGAAACCAGTTCCTCATTGAAGAGGTAGGACACCGATTCCTCGTTGTTGATGCGTCGCAGCGTCTCGGCCAGCAGGCCGGCGATGCTGGCAACCCGGATGTTCGGGCAGGCCAGGGCCTGTGCAGTCAACGGAATGGTGTCAGTGACAACGACCATGTCGATGTCGGAATTCTTGATGCGATCCACGGCCTGGCCGGAGAAAATCGCATGGGTCGCATAAGCCAGTACACGCTGGGCACCGCGCTCTTTCAGAGCGGAAGCGGCCTTGCACAGGGTATTGGCGGTGTCGATCATGTCATCCACGATCAGACAGGTACGGCCGGATACATCACCGATGATGTTCATCACCTCGGCCACATTGGCCTTGGGACGACGCTTGTCGATGATGGCGAGGTCAGTATTCAGTGCCTTGGCCATGGCACGGGCACGTACCACACCACCCACGTCCGGGCTGACCACGATCAGATCGTCAATGCGCTGGGCACGGATGTCTTTCAGCAGCACCGGGGTAGCGTAGACGTTGTCCACCGGGATGTCGAAGAAACCCTGGATCTGGTCCGCGTGCAGATCGACGGTGAGTACACGGTCGATACCGGCGCTGGTCAGCATGTTGGCGACCAGCTTGGCGGAGATCGGTACGCGCGCCGAGCGCGGACGACGGTCCTGACGGGCGTAGCCAAAATAAGGAATGGCTGCGGTAATCCGGCCGGCAGAAGCACGCTTCAGCGCGTCAGCCATGGTCAGGATTTCCATCAGATTGTCATTGGTGGGGGCACAGGTGGACTGCAGGATGAACACGTCGCGACCACGGACATTCTCCAGCAGTTCAACGGCGACTTCGCCATCGCTGAACTTGCCGACATCGGCGCGGCCGAGGGAGATATCCAGATGCTTGACCACGTTTTGAGCGAGTTCCGGGTTAGCGGTCCCGGTAAATACCATCAAACTGTCGTATGACGCCATGATTCCATTTGCCTTAGCAGGATAAAGAAAAAGCGTGTAAGGGATTCTTACACGCTTTTTTCATGCTCTCTCTATTGAGAGAAAGTCTTGGCTGGGGAGGTAGGGATCGAACCTACGAATGCCGGAATCAAAATCCGGTGCCTTACCACTTGGCGACTCCCCAATAAACTTTCATTCAATGTCCAGCAAGGGGTGGCTATTCAGCCCTTTTGCAACAAATCCCTTATATTTTACGGACATTGCCTGATAAACTTTATCGGCTTCTTCCTCTGACTGGCACTCCAGAAACACACATGCTCCTGAACCAGTCATCAGCGGCGAACCATATTTTTTCAACTCGCTCAGTACTTCATTCACCGCCGGGTACATCTCTGAAACAACTTGCTGCAGCGCGTTTCGTCGTTGCTGCGTTGTTTCGAGGATTCGCATTATGCTGATGGTGCCTTCCTCTGTCAACACCCTTCCGGCAAAATTCTGAAAGATTTTTGCTGTCGGCACATGAACACCGGGGTGAATGACCACGTACCACGCGGGTTTCAGATTGATTTCATTCAGTTTTTCGCCAATCCCGGTCGCCAGCGCATTTTTGCCAAAAATGAACACAGGAACGTCCGCTCCCAGCGACAAACCCAGCTCCATTAATTTTTCACGTGAAAAATTTGTTTGCCACAGCCAGTTCAACGCCAATAAAACCGTAGCGGCGTCGGAACTGCCACCGCCCAAACCACCGCCCATGGGGATGCGCTTGGTCAAACGGATGGTAGCGCCAAGGCTGCAGCCGCTTGCTTGCTGCAACAAACGGGCCGCTCGTACCGTCAGGTCCTGCTCCGGTGCCACGCCATCAATCGGGTTGAGCAAGACAATCTGGCCATCGTCGCGCACGGCCAGCTCCACCGTGTCGCTGTAGTCGATGAAGCGGAATACCGTTTCCAGCAAATGATAACCATCGGCGCGTTTGCCGACGATGTGCAGCAGCAGGTTGAGTTTGGCCGGCGCGGGATAACTGTGAAATTGTGGGGACATGCGGGAATTCATCCGGAAATAAAACGGAAAAGACGATTAACAGCTAGCGCCAGTTTTGCGGCAACAAACGCAAGGTAAGTTTGTCGCGCTGCATTTCTACCCGTTTGGGATAGAGGCCGGGGGCATCGGCATCACTGACGAAGCGTATGGTCCAGCCCTGCTGGTCGAGGCTGCCATCGCTGGCAAACTGATAGGGAGCATCCGGTGCTGGCAGACCGCGTATCCACCACACCAGATTGCCCAGCGGCAAGGTCCAGCCCAGCACATCGTGGGTCAGGTCCTCGACATTGGAGGCCTGCCAGCTTTTGCCATCGACCAGCAAGGTGACACCGGTGCCATCACGCCGCAATTGCGCCACCGTGCTGCCCAGCGGGCTGTTTACCGATAACTGGTCGGCTTCCAGCTGGTGCGCCCAGTCAAACTGGCCGACCGAACCCTTGCCATCCATATTGATGGAAATGCGGCCGCTTACGGTAAAGGGGCGGTCCTGCGTGGCGGCACTGGCCGTACCAGCCGGGCGGAATACCGTTTCCGTGGCACAGCCCGCCAACAGCAGGCTGCCGGCCAGCAGGGCCAGAGCGAGCCGACTCTTCATGGCAGGCGGAAACGCTTGAGCGCATCCTGCAGCGCCTCATTGCCCGGATCGCGCACCAGGGCACGGTTCCACACTTTCAGGGCTTCCTGCTTGCGCCCCAGTTTCCACATCACCTCTCCCATATGGGCGGCGACTTCGCTGTCCTGCATCGCCGCGTAGGAGCGTTCCAGGTATTTCAGTGCGGCTTCGCTGCGGCCCAGCTTGAACAATACCCAGCCCATGCTGTCCAGGATCATTGGATTGTCCGGGTCGGCCTTGAGTGCTTTCTCGATATAGCCGAGTGCCTCTTGATGGCGGCTGCTGCGATTGGCCAGGGTATAGCCCAGGGCATTGAGCGCCTGCGGATCGTCCGGTTTTTCCTTGAGCAGGGCTTTGAGGTCGCGCTCGGCATCCCCCAGATTGCCCAACTGGTCGGCAACCAGTGCCCGGTCGTATAGCAGCTCGGGTGAGCGCGGCCAGCTTTCCAGCGCCTGAGTCAGAATGCGGTAGGACAGATCGTAACGCTTGGCATTGCGTGCCATTTCGGCCTGCTGCATGGCCACCTGCACTTTTTCCTGCTCGCCCTCACCCAGCGGTGCCAGCCGCTGCAGCGCTTGGTCCAGCTTGCCATCGGCAGCATCCAGTGCGGCCAGCCGGCCTTGTGCGGGCAGGTATTGCTGCCCCTTGCCCACGCTTTCATACCAGCGATATGCAGCGCTCTTGTCCTGGCGGTCTTCGGCAACCTGACCCAGGGTGAAGCGAATGAAGTCGGTTTCCGGGTGTTTCTGCTGCAGGGCGGCACTCAGGCGCTGGTCGGCAGCATCAAGGTCGCGCAATTGATAAGCCAGCAGACCGGTGGCGTAGAGCAGCTCCGGATTGTCAGGGTTTTGCTTGAGCAGGGCTTCGAAAGCGCTGCGTGCTTCGGCAAAGCGCTTGGCCCCCACCAGCAGGCGCGGATACGCCGTGCGCAGCTCCAGCCCGGCATCGGGGCGGCGCTGCAGCTCGTGCTGCAGGAAGTCGATGGCCTGGTCCAGCCTGATGCGGCGCAGCCGGTCGGTCTGCCAGGCTACGGGCAGGTCCCATTTGGGGGCGATCTGCGCCAGCCGGTCGAACTCGCGCTGGATGGTGGCATCATCATTGATCTCGGCCGCCACGGCGATGACGGCGAAACGGGCTTCCGGCAGGTCGGGATAGCGACTGGCCAGACGATTGACCATCGCTGATGCCGCCTGCTTGTCAGACTGGCGGGCCGTCAACCGCGCCAGTTGCACGAAGATGTCCGGTGCCCGCTGCGGCTCACGCTTGAGCAGGTCTTCGACCAGCGGCTCGCTTTCGGCCAGCTTGCCGGAACGCAACATGGTGATGAACAGCTGCTCGCGCGGGACTTGCGAACTGGGGTCCAGCTCCATCCACAAGGCTAGCGAATCGGATGCTTCTTTCAATTGACCGGCGAACAGGGAGAACTCGGCAGCGCGCTGAGCCAGCCGTGGGTCTTTGGTCTGGCGGGCCAGATCGAGATAGGTCACCGCAGACGAGCCGGCCGCGCCGCGCTGGGCGGCAATTTCGCTGGCCAGTACGCCATAGACGATTTGCGGGGTCAGTTCCTGCTTGGGCAGCTTGGCATTGTCATCGGCGCTGGCTGCCGGTTCGTCGTCAGCCGCTTCTGCATTGCTTTGGGCCGGCGCACTGGAGTGCAAGGGGGATTTCAAGGTGGTGCAGGCTGACAACAGCAGCACCAGCAACAAGGAAATAGGTCGATTCAGCGGTTTCATTCGCATGGAGTCTGTGCCGGTTGAACGCGTAGAATAGCACGCTCGGTTATTTGATCTAGTCAATCTTGTCCTGAAAGCAAAAGCAGCATGCCTGAATTGCCTGAAGTCGAAACGACCCGCCGTGGTGTGGCACCCTATCTTGACGGTGCCACGCTGCAAGGTGCCATCGTACGTGACGGTCGCCTGCGCTGGCCGGTGCCGCCACAACTGGATGCCATTCTTTCCGGTTTGACAGTACGCGCAGTCACGCGTCGTGCCAAGTACCTGATCATCCATTTCGATAGTGGTTCCCTGCTGATCCATCTGGGCATGTCCGGCAGCCTGCGCTATGTTCCGGCCACCACCCCGGTACAGAAGCATGATCATATCGACCTGAAGCTGGGCAGCCATGTGCTGCGCTATCGCGACCCGCGCCGCTTCGGCGCCATGCTGTGGCATGTGGGACCGCTGGAGTTTCATCCCCTGTTACAGGCACTGGGACCCGAGCCGCTGACAGACGACTTCAACGGTGATGTGCTGCACGCCACCATCAGCAAGCGCAGCGCGGCCATCAAGCTGGTCATCATGGATAATCACGTGGTGGTTGGCGTGGGCAATATCTACGCCAACGAGTCGCTGTTCCATGCCGGCATCCATCCCACCCGGGCCGCATGCGAGCTGAGCCGGGCCGACTGTCAGGCCCTGGCAACGGAAATCAAGCGGGTACTGGCGCTGGCAATCGAGGCCGGCGGCAGCACGCTGCGCGACTTCGTCAACACCGAGGGCAAGTCTGGCTACTTCCAGCAGGACTACTATGTTTACGACCGGCAGGAGCAAGCTTGTCGCATCTGCAGCAGCCCGATTCGTCAGATACGGCAAGGTCAAAGGAGTTCCTACTATTGTCCGCTGTGCCAGCCATGCTAGAGTGGCTGGTCATTCAACCCCGCACATGAAGCGCCGCGCACCTTGAAGTCTACCGCCACTACGTCTTACCTCACCCGTGCCAGCCGTTTGCTGCGCCTGGTCTGTCACATTGCCTTGGGCATTTTCATCGTTGCCACCCGCTATCCGCGCCTGGCCCAGGCCGAGCGCGCCGTCGTCACGCGCCGCTGGTCGGGTCATCTGCTGAAAATACTCGGTATCAGTGTGCGCGTTGAAGGTGTGAATCCGGGCTTTTACCCACCCAATACCCTGCTGGTGGCCAACCATGTGTCCTGGCTGGATATCTTCGTGCTGAGTAGCTGCACAGTGTCGCGCTTTGTCGCCAAGCGTGAAATCCGCTCTTGGCCGTTGATAGGCTGGGTGGTGAATGCTGGCGGTACGCTGTTTATCGACCGCAGCAATCGCCGCGATGCCAGCCGCGTCAACCAGTTGCTGGCCGATGCGCTGGGCAAGGGTAGTTGCATGGCGGTGTTTCCGGAGGCCACCACCTCGGAAGGCACCGGCATCCTGCCGTTCAAGGCCTCGCTGTTCGAAGCCGCCCTGCCCTCGCGCAGTACCGTGCAGCCGGTGTCGATGCGCTACCAGCTGCCCGATGGCAGCCTGACCACCGCCCCGGCCTACGCCGGTGATACCACCTTCTGGCAAAGCATCAAGCGGATACTGGCGCAGCCGGCCATGGAAGTTGCGCTGACTTACGGCCAGCCGCTGAAAGCGGGCGAAGGCGAGCTGACCACCCGCTTCGCCCTGTCGGAGCGCGCTTTCCGTGAAGTCAGCCTGGGCCTCAAGCTGCCACTTCCCGATATGCCGGACACGGCAGCGAAAAAGTCTGTCGATCCTCAAGCCGAAGTGCAGTAAGGCTGCCGCCCCACAAGCAGCCGCTGTCGATGGACAGGATGTCTTCGGTCACATGCAGGCCCAGTGCCGACCAGTGGCCGCAAATGATGGGCGTGTGGCTGCTGCGCCGGCCCTTGGCCTCGAACCAGGGAATCAGGTTGGCCGGCGCACCGTCCCGCTCGCCCTTGTAGGCCAGATCGATTTCCCCTTCCCGGGTGATGAAACGCATGCGCGTCATGGCATTGACGATGACGCGCAGCCGCTCGGCGCCTTTCAGGTCGTCAGCCCAGCGGGTGGGCTTGTTGCCATACAGCCGTGACAGGAAGTCGCGGTAGTAAGGGCCAGACAAGCCGTCCTCCACTTCTTCAGCCAAGCGCAATGCCTTGTCTATGCTCCACTCTGGCAACAGGCCGGCATGCACCATGGCATAGCCTTGCTCGGCAATCATCAGTGGCTGACAGCGCAGCCAGTCCAGCAATACCTTGCCGTCAGCCGCATTCAGGATGTCATCCACCGTATCACTGCGGTGCAGCTTGCCAAAGCCTTCGGACACCGCCAGCAGATGCAGGTCGTGATTACCCAGCACGATCTGCACCCGGTCTTGCTGCTGGAATACCCAGCGAAGCACCTGCAAGGATTCCGGACCTCGGTTGACCAGGTCACCAGTCAGCCACAGCGTATCCTTGCCGGGGTTGAATTCGATTTGTCGCAGCAGTTGCTGAAAGGGGCCGAAACAGCCCTGGATATCGCCAATTGCGTATGTCGCCATCTTCACCTCTGACAATGCGGCAGCTCGTGCCGGCCCGACCGCGGATAGTCTCATGATACCCCATGCTACAATGCACGGCCTTGGTTACCACGATGCTACGCCGCCCGGAAGCCGCTCTGGCTTTCTCGCGTCCAGCTTCACCGCCGGAACTCCGTCCATGTCCGCACCTCAGCTCAATCCGCCGCAGCGCGAAGCCATTCATCACCTTGACGGCCCCTTGCTGGTGCTGGCGGGGGCTGGGTCGGGCAAGACGCGCGTGATTACCTACAAGATCACCCACCTGATCCGTCACGGCAACATCCCCGCCCGCCATATCGCCGCCATCACCTTTACCAACAAGGCGGCACGCGAAATGCTGGAACGGGTGGGCAAGCTGCTCTCCACACAGGAAATCCGTGGCATTACCGTGTCCACTTTCCATTCGCTGGGCATGCAGATCCTGCGCCAGGAAGCGCCGCATCTCGGCTACAAACCGCAGTTTTCCATTCTGGATGCCTTCGATTCCGGCAAGATCATCGCCGACATCCTGAAAACCACGCACAAGGACGAAGTGCGCAAGGTACAAAGCCAGATTTCACTATGGAAGAACGACCTGAAAGGCCCGGACCAGATGCTGGTAGAAGCACAGGGCGAATGGGAAAGCATCTGCGCCCGCACTTATCTGGCCTATCAGGACACGCTGACTGCCTACCAGGCGGTGGATTTTGACGACCTCATCCGCCTGCCGGTGCAGCTGTTCAAGACCCACCCAGATGTCCTGCTCAAATGGCAGGGCAAGCTGCGCTATCTGCTGATCGACGAATATCAGGACACCAATACCTGCCAGTACCTGATGGTGAAGCTGCTGGCCGGGGTGCGCGGCCAATTCACTGCCGTGGGTGACGACGACCAGTCCATCTACGCCTGGCGCGGAGCCAATATGGAAAACCTGCGTCTGCTGCAGCAGGATTTCCCGCAGCTGAAAATCATCAAGCTGGAACAGAATTACCGCTCCACTGCCCGGATTCTACGTGCCGCCAACTCAGTCATTTCCAATAACCCCAAGCTGTTTGAAAAACAGCTGTGGAGCGAACTGGGCCTGGGCGAGCCGATTCATGTGGTGCAATGCAAGGACGAGGAGCACGAAGCGGAAATCGTGGTGCAGCGCCTGCTGGCCCACAAATTCGAATACCGCACCGAATTCAAGGACTACGCCATCCTGTACCGGGGCAACTATCAGGCGCGCATTTTCGAACAGGCCTTGCGTAACCAGCGCATCCCCTACCAGATGGCGGGTGGTCAGAGCTTTTTCGACAAGCCGGAAATCAAGGATGTGTTGTCCTATCTGCGCCTGATCACCAATCCGGACGACGACCCGGCCTTTATCCGCGCCGTGACCACTCCCAAACGCGGCGTAGGCACCGGCACTCTGGAGAAGCTGGGCGGCTGGGCCGGCCAGTGCAGCAAGAGCCTGTTTGCCAGCGCCTTCGAACCCGGCTTTCGCGTGCAGGTACAAACCGCGCAGCTGGAACCGCTCAGTCAGTTCTGCGACTTCATCAATCGTCTGCAATACCGTGCCACCCGCGAGCCGGCCGGCGAGCTGGCCATGGAACTGGTCAAGGCCATCAACTACGAAGCCTGGCTGTACGACAGCGAAGACAGCCCGCGCATTGCCGAAACCAAATGGAAAAACGTGCTGGAACTGGTTGCCTGGCTGGCACGCAAGGGGGAGGCCGACGGCAAGAACCTGATCGAACTGTCGCAGACCATTGCCCTCATCACCATGCTGGAAGGGCGTGACGAAGGAGAGGTCGACGCCATCAAGATGTCCACCCTGCACGCCTCCAAGGGCCTGGAATACCCGTATGTGTTCCTGGTAGGTACCGAGGAAGGCATTCTGCCGCATAGTGAATCAGTGGATAACGGCATGGTGGAAGAGGAAAGGCGGCTGATGTACGTGGGCATTACCCGTGCCCAGCGCATGCTCACCCTCACCTATTGCGTAAAGCGCCGCCGCGCCGGCGAGTGGCAGTTTGTCGAGCCATCGCGCTTTATTGCCGAGATCGATGGCGGCGATCTGCGCCACTTTGGCCGCCCAGGTGCCGAACCCATCGTCAGCAAAAGCGAAGGCAAGTCCAAGCTAGCCAGCCTCTCCGCCATGCTGGCCGAAAAAACCAAGCCAGCCGATAGCTGATTCCCCGGAGAAAGGCATAAAAAAACGCGCTGCAAGCAGCGCGTTTTTCGTTGGCAGAGACTTCTGCTTACTTGGCGTTATTCACCATGTATTCGACGGCAGCGCGGAATTCCGCATCGCTGCCACCAAAACCACCCTTGGGCGGCATGGCGTTCAGGCCCTTGGTGGCAATCTTCACCACTTCGTCCATACCTACTTTGGTACGCTCAGCCCAGGCAGCCTTGTCGCCAAACTTCGGCGCACCGGCCACGCCAGCAGCGTGACAGTTGGTGCAGACGGTTTCATAGATTTTCTTGCCCACCACAGCCGGATCAGCCGGTGCACCTGCGCCACCAACCGGCGGTTCGGTGAACTTGGCACCACCCGCATTGCCCATATAGGCCACGGCACGCTTCACTTCGTCGTCGGTCAGGTCAGCAGCGCCACCCTTGGCCGGCATGGCATTGAAGCCTTGCAGTGCATGTTGCGTCAGCGTATCCCAGCCCTTGGCAATACGCGCACCCCAGGCACCAGCATCACCAAACTTGGGCGAACCAGCCAGGCCCTGGCCGTGACAGGAAATGCAAATCGCCTTGAATACCTGCTCGCCATTACGCATGCCCGGAGGGGCGTCGCTGGCTTTCGATTCGCCAACCGGCTTCAGGCGAGCGGCAACAGCCTCCTTGGTCATGACCTCGGCATCAACGTTGTAACCACCAGTCGCCAGCTTGGCCAGCAACCAGATCGCCACTACCAAACCCACAACGACGCCAATCAGGACCTTGATGATCTGACCGGGAGCCATTCCGTTCTCATTACTCATTCGAGCCTCGCCTGAAAAAAATGACAATTAAGATGGGAGGGATTATACGGTAAGCCGTGAAGCAAGGCAAAAACCATACACTGGACTCGGACATGCCCTTTGCGCTATGATCCGCCCTGCTTTATAGCAATATCACAGCGCACCCGTAGCTCAGTTGGATAGAGTGTCAGTTTCCGAAGCTGAAGGTCACAGGTTCGATCCCTGTCGGGTGCGCCAACAAATTCAATCACTTAGAGTGATCAAACTCTAAGTCATCACACTAAAAATACCTCAGGGAGACTTCCTGGGGGACGCCTAGCATTTCCCGACCAGCCGTCCATACCTCATCCCCCCAAAGTGACCCTGCTCCTTCATTGACATCGGCACGCCCAAATTCTTCTCATTTTCTTTCGGAATGTGTTGTGGCGATAACAACCTGATGCAATACCTGCACCGCTCTCAACGCACAGCTCACTTTCCGCAAAAGCGTGAATATCAGGTGCTGACAACGATTTCAGAGTAGATACTTTCTGAAAATCTCCCACTCACTCTTTCTCGGGACGACTTCGGGACGGCTTTTCAACACACTGTGCTGCGACCTTGGGCAGTCATGTCCCTACTGATTTAAATCAGTCTCTGTTTTTTTCAGCTAGCCTGACTTGAATCGCCCCCTGCGCCCTAGACACCTCATGGGCCTCGCACAGCGTACTCCCAAGCCGCTTAGCAGACAGAACGATTAGATTAAGAGGTTAAGGTAAAAATCATGTCCATATGCATTGGACAGCGCGGGATCGTAGAGCTGCATCAGCAACTTCAGTACCGCAGGATAATAAAGGGCGATTGGCTCCTGACACCTCAAGAGCCAAATCGGGTCAATCAGATTACTCGCCGATCTGGCTTTGCAGATAGTTGGCCAGGCTGACATCGCGGATCAGGCTGAGCTGGGTTTCCAGCCAGTCTATGGTTTCTTCGCAGTGTTCCAGCAGCTCTTGCAGCAGTTCACGGCTGACATAATCCTGCCTCTCTTCACAATGGGCGATGCCGGCTAGCAGTTGCGGGCGCTGTACGTCGGTTTCATAGCGCAGGTCGCTACGCAGACATTCCTCGACGGTTTCACCGATGTGCAGTTTGCCCAGATCCTGCAGATTGGGCAGGCCTTCCAGAAACAGGATGCGCTCGATCAGCTCGTCAGCCTCTTTCATCACCCGAATCGATTGCTTGTACTGGTAGTCGTTGAGGCGTTGCAGCCCCCAGTTGCGGAACATGCGTGCGTGCAGGAAATACTGGTTGATGGCGGTCAGTTCGTTGCGCAGCAGCTGGTTGAGCAGTTTGATAACGGTTTTGTCGGCTTTCATGATGCGTCCTTATGCCATCTGGCTTTGCAGGTAGTTGGCCAGGCCGGTCAGCTCGATCAGGCGCAGCTGCTTTTCCAGGAAGTAGGCGTGGTCCATTTCCGTGTCGTCCAGCTGCACCACCAGCATTTCGCGACTGACATAGTCAGCTTCCTGTTCGCACAGGGCAATCGCCTTTTTCAGCTCACGCGTGACCTTGTATTCCACGGCCAGATCGGACTTGAGCATTTCCGGCACCGTGCTGCCGATTTGCAGTGCTTCGCGCTTGCTGAGGTCGGGCTTGCCTTCCAGAAACAGGATGCGCTGGATGATGGCCTGGGCGTGTTCGCGCTCATGGGCCGATTCGTGCAGGGCCTTTTCTGCCAGCTTTTGCAAGCCCATGTCGGCATACATTTCGCCATGCAGCAGGTATTGGTCGACAGCGGTGAGTTCTCCCGCCAGCAGTGTGTTGAGCAGATCGATGATGTTTTGTTTGCCTTGCATGGGGAAGGTCCTTCCAGCAGTTGAACGGGCAGGCCACTCGGGCCATGAGCAGTGCCGGCAGCAGCGTAGCCATCAGCATGGATGCCGGCAGCGGGAGAAACGGCGTGTGCTTGCAGTTTAAATGACAATATTTATCAATACTACCAATAACAGCCGGGGACGCTGCCACCGGCTGTGGTCATGGAGTGACTGATGCCAGGCAACTCAGGCCAGCTGCCCCCGCTCTTGGCTCAACACGGCCAGCAAATCGGGGATGGCAGCATACAGTGCCTGCACTTCTTCTTGCTGCTCGCCAATCTCCTCATGCTGGCGGCAATACTCTTCCAGGGCCTGGCAGCAAGCGATAACCTGGCTGGCATTGATGATGCGGGCGGCACCCTTGATCTGGTGGGCAATGCGCCCGACGCCAGCGGCATTGCCCAGCAAGACCAGGGAACACAGCGAGTCCATGTCGTCTTGCAGGCCCTGTTGCAGATGCCCCAGCAATTGCTGCAATTGTTCGGCCTCCATGAAGGAGAGTTCGTCCAGGCTGTAGCCCGCGTCCTGCCCGGCATCGGCCTCACTGATGCGGCCATGCATGTGCTGCTGCAGACAGCTGCGCAGGCCGGCCAGGCTGATGGGTTTGAACAGGCAGTCATCCATGCCGGCGGCACGGCAGCGTTCGCGTTCGTCCGGCAGCGCATTGGCGGTAAAGCCCAGCAGCAGCACGGGGGAGAGTTGCTCTTGCTCCTCTTGCTGGCGAATGGCCTGGGCCAGCTGGTAGCCATTCATTTCCGGCATATTGCAGTCGGTAAAGACCACGTTGAATCGTCCCTGCTGCCACATGATCAGGCCTTCGCGCCCGTGGGCGGCGACATCGGTCTGATGGCCGAGATAACGCAGCTGCTGTGAGAGCAGCAGCCGGTTTGCCACATTGTCGTCCACCACCAGAATACGCAGCCTGAGCTTGTCAGCTTGCCCGGCCTGCAGGCTGGCGGCCGGTGTCGCATCCACTTCGACGTAGGCTTGTTCGGACAAGGGCAAGCGCAATTCGATATCCAGCCGGGTGCCATCATACGGGCGGCTGCTGAGGGTGAGCGAGCCTTGCATCATTTCGCACAGAGTGCGGCTGATGACCAGCCCCAGCCCGGTGCCGCTCTGGACATTACGCTGCGAAGCAACAGCCTGCCCGAACGGCAGGAACAGCCGCTGCTGGTCTTCGGCGGAGATGCCGATGCCGGTATCGGTGACCCGTATCTGGACCAGCAATTGCTGATCCGGCAGCACGCTCTGGCGTACGCGCACGGTGACACTGCCCTGCTGGGTGAATTTGATGGCATTGCTGAGCAGATTGGACAGGATCTGCTTGAAACGCAGCGGATCGAGCATGACCTGCCATTGTACCGGCGTGGCCGGATCGACATCCAGAAACAGCCCCAGCTGCTTCTCTCTGGCCAGTCCGTCGAAAATGCGCATCACCGAACGCGTTTGCTCCAGCAGATTACAGGGTTCTGGATTCAGGCTGAGATGGCCGGATTCGATACGCACGATGTCGAGAATATCGCCGATCAGGCCCAGCAGACCTTGTGCCGAATCATAGGCCACTTGCAGCGAAGGCTGATCTACCACGCCATGGTCGGCCTGGCGCAAGGCCAGCTCCAGCATGCCGATGACTGCGCTCATCGGCGTACGGATTTCATGGCTCATGGTGGCCAGGAAGGTGGTTTTGGCCTGGCTGGCCTTGTCTGCCTGCTCCTTGGCGGCTTGTAGCTCCTCGATCAGCCGGCGGCGTTCGCTGATGTCTATCCAGCCGCAGATGACACCGCGGATCACGCCCTCGGTATCGCGGAAGGGCTGGATCCAGTGAAAGGCCGAAATATGCTGGCGGTTGAGCATGACTTCACGGTCGCGCTGGATGGGCACGCCGTATTCGATGGCCAGCTGGTAATCCTGCGCCAGGGTGGAGCGGGAGGTGTCGTCGATGTCGATAATCCCGCCGATATTGTCGCGATGGCTCATGGCCTCTTCGCGGGTCAGGGTCAGCGCCTGCAGATAATGCTCGTTGCAACTGAGCAACTGGCCTTTGCGATCCAGCACATAGACCGGATAGGGAGTGACATCGATCAGCGTGGTCATGAAGTTGAGCTGGTCGCTCAGTGCCTTCTCTGCGGTCTGGCGCTTGGCGATCTGCTTGCGCAAGCGGCTGTTCCACATCAGCGAAACCAGCAGCAGCAGGCTGGCGACGGCAATCACCAGATAGATCAGGCCCAGGCTGTAGTCATACCAGCTCTGGTTGCTGGCCCCCACATTGGTGCGCCAGCGTTCATTGAACAGGTTGTCGAGGCTCTCCGGCCCGATGCTGAACAGCGCCTTGTTGAGGATGGACAGCAGGATGCGATGATCGGTCGGCACCGCCAGCGACAGCACATTACCGGGAAGACCGGTAATGTTCGCCTCGCGCAACTTGCCGTTGAACAACAACGGCAGGTAGTAGCGGCTGTTCATGGTGGCGACCAGCGCCATGTCGGCCTTGCCGTTTTCCACCATGTCGAATGCGGAAACCGGATTGTTGACCTCTTTGAAAATGGCTCCAGGGAAGATCTTTTCCCATTGCATGGCCTTGACCAGCCCGCGATTGACCACCACCACCTTGTTGCGCATGTCGGCCACGGCCTGCGGCGGGTCGGTGTTGGTCCGTACCACCAGATTGTAGGAAAGCGGGGTCAGCGGCTCGGAAAACAGCAGATTGTCGGCGCTGCCGACATTGCGGATAGGCAGCGTGGTCAGATCAGCCTCACCACGACGCATGATCTCGAGAATGTTTTCCAGCGAATGCGCTTTGCGGATTTCCAGCCTGACACCCAGACGCTGGGCGATCAGCTCCAGCAGCTCGGCGCTGGCGCCCCGCCACACCCCCTGATCATCGAAAAAGGAAATGGGGGCAAAGCTATGGCCGGCGGCCACCCTGAGCACCGGATGCTGCTTCAGCCACTGCTTTTCTTCTGGGGTGAAATCGATGGGAAAGACATGCGGTTGCAACAGCAGCGTCCCACCACTCCAACGCTGAATCAACTGCTGATGCTGCGGTTCGTGGATCAGACCCAGCGCCTTGTCCAGCGCCTGGCGCAATAAGGTCTGGCGGGCCTGCATGGCAAAGGCCAGGCTGTTGTGCTTGCTGAAACGCTGGATGACTTTCAGATCGTCAACAAGGTTCTGATTGGCAACATAATTGATGGCGGTGGCATCGCCGAAGAACAGATCGATCTGATGCGCCGCCAGCGCCGACAAGCCCTCCGCCACCGAGGTATAGTCGCTCACTTCGGCTTCCGGATAGCGCTCGCGCAGCAAGCTGGGCGAATGATAAAGGTGCTGCATGCCAATGCGCAGCTTATGCGGATTGGGCTCGCCATAGCCAACCAGGATGGGCAGGTCTTCCAGATACGGCTGGCTCAGGCTCACCCCTGCGGTTTCCAGGCCGGGCAGAACGCTGCTGCTGAGCAGGTCGATATCACCGCGCTGCAGTGCCTGCAGCGCCAGCTGCGGGCTGGGATAACGGTAGACCTCGGGCTGCAGGCCCAGCCTGCTGCTGACAAAGCCGAAGACATCGGCGTTCAGCCCCTGAAAGCTGCCGCCGGCATTACTGATATCAAGAGGAGGAAAATCATCGGCAACCCCCAAGCGCAAGCGCTTCTTGTGCTGCAGCCATTCGGCCTCGCTTGCAGCTAGCTCCAGCGTCTGCACGCTGTACACATTTTGCGCACGCAGTTGCAAAGCCACCGCCCCACCGGCTGGCGGCGCGGCCGCACTGGCGATAGGACTGGCCATCAGGCACAGCCAGACGAACAACAGCCAAAATGAGCGCATGACTTTCCCACTGCCAAGGATTGAAGACGACCGTCCAATCTGCTGCTTGCTAGTCATGTCAGCCACTATGTGGTGGGCATGCGACAAGCAGGATGGAACAAGTCATGTCACCAGCTAGAGCTTCCCGCGAAGATACGTGGAAATTCGCATTTTTCTAGCAAGCATCGTCTTAACAGTATTGGTGAAGATTCCGAAATATGGAAAGTCGCCCTTTCAGGCAGTTGAATTTTGAAAATTATTTTCATCAACTGGCTGGCGGCTAATATGGAAAACAGCAGAAACTCCGGAAAACAGAGGGTTATGACGGGGACAAGCAGGGCAGGCCTGCAAAAAACTTGCAGTGGCTGCTTTATTGCAGCTCTTCCACTTTTTCCATTTTACGGCTGCGCAAATCCACCACCCGATGTATCTCTACGCGGATTTCTCGCTTGTACAGCAGATACATCAGCTTGGCAGCCTTGCGCGCCTGGTCGTGCGTCGAGTGCCATGGACCACTGTCATCGACACCAAAATCGCGCGAAATCAGGCGCAGGCGGTACATTTCCCTCTCTCCTCATGATGCTGGACACTATATCTATAGATTTTCGCACCATCATGCCAGAAACTGCCCCGCCTCAAAAAGAGATTGTCTGAAAATGCCGCCGGGCCTCAATCAAACGCCGGCATGAATGGCAAAGTCCAAGGGGTGGCACACGCCAGCCATGGCGGCAGCAATGTCAGCACTGTGCTGCTGCCAGTAGCCCAGGCGCAGCAAGCAGTCGGTCGCCACCAGTGCGGCATCGATCATGAACCGTTCGGCCACCAGCAGCTCTTCCACCTCTCGCAGCGACAGACAGACATGCTCGGCTACTTCACCATCCTGATTACAGGGCAGCTCGCTGGGCTTCAGCCATAAATCGTAGACATGCAGCCATTCGCGATGCAGGCCACGCTGGACGGGGCGCTCGGCCAGCAGCAGGCCGGTCTGTGGCAACAGCTCCAGCCGGTCAGCCGGAATGCCGGCTTCTTCCCAGCCTTCGCGCTCCAGCGCCAGCTCGATGGATTCGCCGGCAGCAATGCCGCCACCCATCAGATTGTCCATGCGATTGGGGTCGACCGCCTTGTCCGGGCTGCGCCGTCCCACCCACATGCGTACCTCGCCCTCCGGCGTGCGGGTCAGGCCATTCAGATGCACGGCACGGCTGGTCAGCCCCAGCGGACGGAAGGCTGCGCGCTCCAGTTCGAACAGCGGCGAGCCATCGGCGAGAAAAGCGGTGAAGTTTTCATTGCGCCAGCCATTGAGCCAGCCGGCCTCGTGCCAGCGACGCGCTGCCGCCTGCAGCTGGGTGCTGATGGCGGCGTAATCGCCCTCCACCATGCAGACCAAGCCTGCTGGCTGGCGGCGGAACAAGGATGCCTCGCTCAGTAGCAGGCGCTCCAACCAAACCTGGTTGACGCAGCCCAGCTGGTGCGGGCCGATGAAGAGCGGGGTGAATGCACTGCGATCGAAACGGGTGATCTTGGCCAGATACCCCAGAACTCCATCCACTTGCATGATGACTCCGAACAGATTGCCTATTGCGGGAAGGCGCCATCATAGGATGCAACAAGGATTTTGCCCAATTTTTTCAGCGTCTTGCGTGCGAAAAACAAATATTCCATGTGGAAGTGTTGCAGAATTCACACGCGCGCTTGGCGCAGCAAATCGGCCAGCCCGGAGTAGCGCGCCGGAGCCAGCCGCACCGCCTGCTGCCACACTTCGTCGCTACCTGCCACGGCGAAGCGCTGGCGGGCACGGGTAATGGCGGTGTAGATCAGGGCGCGGTTGAGCACCGGCCCTGGTGTGCTAGGCAATTGCAGCCAGACTTCGTCGAATTCCGAGCCCTGGCTTTTGTGTACGGTCATGGCAAACACGGTTTCGTGCTGCGGCAGACGGCCCGGGGCAAACTCGCGCCAGCTGCCGTCTGCGGCGGGGAAAGCCACCCGCAGACCTTGCGGCCGCTCCACGGTGAAGCCGATATCGCCATTGAACAAGCCGACACCGTAATCGTTGGCACTGATCATCACCGGACGGCCGGCATACCAGTCGCGCCCGGCCTGTTTGCAGCCGCTTTGTTCCAGCAAGGCCTCCATACGCTGGTTGGCCTGTTCGACCTGGCGCCGCTCGGCCGCCAGCAACATGAACTGCGAAAATGCAGCCTGGACCTGCTCCAGCGGCTGCTGCTGCTGGATGGCGTCCAGATAGGGCTGACGACGTGCCGACAACTCCGCATCGTCCAGCAGTGCTGCCTGCCGGATATCGTCGTGCTGCCCGGCCTGCAATAGCTGCAAGGCGGCAGTGGCATCGCCCAGATTGACCAGCCGGGCCAGCTCGCCGATGCCGGAATCGGCGCGGAAACGATGGCTGTGGGTCAACAGCACCACGCTGTCGGCCAGCGCACCGGCCCTGCCCTCGTCCGCCGGCAAGGGGCCTGCGCCGGCCTGTGCCAGCCAGTCGCGGGTAGCCGGCAGATACGCCACCTGTCCGCACAAATCGCCGAGTACCGCACCGGCATCCACCGATGCCAGCTGATCGCGGTCGCCCAGCAGAATCAGCCGGGCCTGTGCCGGCAGGGCCTCCACCAGACGTGCCATCAGCGCCAGATCAATCATCGAGGCTTCATCCACCACCAGCACATCCAGTGGCAGCGGCTGGCCGGCGTGATAGCGTGGCTGGGCCGCTCCCGGCCGCAAACCCAGCAGCCGGTGCAGGGTTTGTGCCTGTTGCGGCAGCTGGGCGCGCACGCTGTCGGATACCGGCAGGCTGTCGCGGGCATTGCGTACCGATTCGCTCAGGCGGGCAGCGGCCTTGCCGGTTGGTGCTGCCATCGCCATGACCTGTGGCCGCTCCGCCAACATGGCCAGCATGGCCAGCAAACGCACCACCGTGGTGGTTTTGCCGGTGCCCGGTCCACCAGACACCACCAGCAGGCGCTGGCGGGCGGCCAAGGCAGCGGCGAGCTTTTGCCGGTCGGGCTGCCCGGCCTGCACCGCAGGAAACAACTGGCGCAACACCGGCTCCAGCGCGGCAGCGGGCAGTGGCCGGTGATCGGCCGCCAGCTGCGCAAGCTTGCGCGCCAGGCTCTGTTCGTCAAACCAGTGACGGGCGAAATACAGCCGCCCGGCATCATCCAGAATCAGCGGGGCATAGCTGCCCGGTTTGCCCAGCACCGGCGAAGCCTGCAGCAGGCGGCGCTCCGCCCGGTGGGCAATGGGCAGGCAGACATGGCCGGCCTGATTGGCGGCAGCCAGTTCGCAGACCAGCGCCAGCGTGCTGTCATCCAGCGTCGGGTCCAGCCGCAACAGCAGTTGGGATAGCTGCTGCGGCAACAGGGGGGCAGTGACTGCCTGGGAGGAAGGGCTCATCCGCGGGATTTCTGGAAAATGGCCTTGAGTTTGCCATTGGCCTGCAACTGGCTGATGGCGCGATTGAGGGCCGGCAGCCATTGGCGAAATTGCGGATGCAGCCGCAGCATCACCGGCTGTGAGCTGATCTGGCTGCCCGGTTCGCAGCGCAGCTCTTCCGGCAACAGCGTCAGGCGTTCGATCTGGCGGCGCTCCAGCACCACGGCATGCAGACGGCCCAGCCGCAGCTTGCTCAGCACCTCGTTTTCGCTCTGCGACATCTCATAGTGCACGCCGTGACGGACAAACTCGGACTCGAAGGCGCTCAGCGGCTGTCCTTGCAGCAGGCCGATGGTCTGCCCGCGCAACTCCTCCAGCCCGCGACCGGCCCTGGCATTGCCAGACCGGCTGCACAGCTGGTAATCCAGCGTACCGATGGGCAGGGTATAAAAGCCGCCCACCGGCGACAGGCTGCGCCAGGCCGGATTGACGCCGACCTCTACGTCGAGCCGGGCCACTTCGAACAGCTGCTGGATACGCAGGGCCGGGTAGTACTCGATATCGAAACGCACCCCGCTGAGCTTGCCGATCTGCTCCAGCGCCTCGCGATAGATGCCGGCCATCGGGCTGTCCGGGGTGAAGTTATAAGGGCCGGCATTATCCACCACCACGCCTGCACGCAGGGTGAGATCGGCTGCCTGCGCCGGCAACAGCCACAGACAGCAGCACAACAACAGAAAACTACGCACCCAACCTTGCCTCCAGCGCCGCGCAAATGGTGCTGAGCACCTTGATGCGCGCATAGTATTTGTTATTGGCCTCCACCAGCGTCCACGGCACCTTGCTGGTGCTGGTGCGGTCGACCATATCGCTGACTGCCAGCTTGTAGGCATTCCACTTTTCGCGATTACGCCAGTCTTCCTCGGTAATCTTGAAGCGCTTGAAGCCGGTTTCCTCACGCAGCTTGAAACGCGCCATCTGTTCTTCATTGCTGATGGCCAGCCAGAACTTGAGCACGATGGCACCGTTTTCGGTGAGCTGGTGCTCGAAGTCGTTGATTTCATAGTAAGCGCGCATCCAGTCGCGCTCCTGGGCAAAGCCTTCCACCCGCTCCACCAGCACGCGGCCATACCAGGTGCGGTCGAAGATGGTCATGCCGCCCTTGCCCGGCACCTGGCGCCAGAAACGCCACAGCCAGGGTTTGACGCGCTCTTCCTCGGTAGGTGCGGCCACCGGCACCACGCGGTAGCTGCGTGCATCCAGCGCCTGGGTGATGCGGCGGATGGTGCCGCCCTTGCCGGCGGCGTCGTTGCCTTCAAAAGCCAGTACCAGCGAATGGTTCTTGAAGCGCTCGTCACGGGTCAGGCTGTTCAGCCGGCCCTGCAACTCGGCCAGCCGTTTCTTGTATTCAGCCTTGTCCATTTGCTGGTCCAGCTGCAAGGTATCCAGGATGACCTTGTCGTCGATGGGGGCCAGCAACGGCGGTGCTTCCGAAGCATCGACCACCGCACCAGCCTGGCTGATGCGGTTGCGGATAGCCTTGAGAATGGTCTGGCCAACCGTCAGGCTGCGGAAATTGGCATCTTCGCCATCCACCACAATCCACGGCGCGTAGGCGGTATTGGTCAGGCGGATCATGTGCTCGCCGTATTTGCGGATGGTGTCGTAGCGCTCCATATTGGCCTTGTCATCCGCCGTCACGCGCCAGCGGGTGGCCGGATCCTTTTCCAGCTCTTTCAGCCGCTTGCGCTGCTTGTCCTTGGTCAGATGGAACCAGAACTTGAGAATCAGCGCGCCATCCTGGCTGATCATGCGTTCCAGCCGCATGATGTCGAAGATTTCGCGGTCGTAAGCGTCATGGTCGATCACGTCGTACACACGGTCGAACAGCGCGTCGGAATAATAGGAGCCAAAGAAAATGCCGATGCGGCCTTTGGCCGGCAGCTTTTGCCAGTAGCGCCACATCCAGGGCCGGGCGCGAGCTTCGTCATTGGCCGAGGCAAAAGCCACGGTGTCGATCAGCCGCGGGTCCAGCCACTCGTTGATCAGGTTCATGGTTTCGCCACGGCCGGCACCGTCAAAACCGTGAATCAGGATCAGTACCGGGAAATCGGCCTTTTCCTTCAGGTCGTACTGCACGTCCAGCAAGGCTTCACGCAGCAGCGGTACTTGCTCGCGATAGCTCTCTTTGCTGATGCTGTGGCCGATTTCTGCCGATTCAAACATTCCCGTCTCCCGTGATGAACGACCTGTTATTGCTGCTGGCCATGCGGCCTGCTGGCGCTTTTTTACGCAGTACAGCCTTATTAATGGAAGGAATTCACAAAAACCGCCTACGAGAGGGCCGCGCCTGCCTGCGCTGACCATACAGTGTGCCGCACACATCCCGCCGCACAGGCGCAGTGCACCAGTCTACTCCATGCCATTGGCAAGGCAATGATAGTTGCTGTCAACACAACAAGCCATCCAGCTCGGCAAGTAAAGCCTGTGCTGGCTGATCATTCCAGATGCCCATGCCGGCCATCCCCATGCCACGCAGGTAGAGGTAGCGCACGCCACCAAAGCAGGTGAAAAAATCACGCCCGCGTGCACTGAAATAGCGTCGCAGCGCCACGCAGTAAATCAGGTATTGCAGATAGTAGTGCTCGCGCGCCACCGACTGCAGCAAGCACTCGGGAGCATAGTCCATGGCCTGCTCACCCAAGTGGTTGGATTTGTAGTCCACCAGATACACCAGGCCGTTGGCCTCGAACACCAGATCGACAAAGCCCTTGAGATAACCGCGCACCGTGCGGAAATCCAGCCCGGCAGCAGCTGTGCGCAGTGGCTGGGCCAGGCCGTTGGCCGGATCGCTCAGTACGCGGCGCAAGGCGGCCACATCCAGCTGGCGCACTGGCAGGGTGAATTCCATTTCCACCAGCTTACGCCCGGCCGGCACGCCGGCCAGCCTCACACCGGGGGCCAGCTCGGCATCCAGCGTCTGGCGCAGTAGCTGCATGGCCCCCGGCTGCCAGCTATCGGCAAAACCGTGGCGACGCAGCTGCTGTGCCACCACCGGCTGCAACTGGGCATCGCTCATGCCGAAATCGATGTTTTCAAACATGGCATGCAGGCAGGTACCGGCACGCGCGCCACGAGGAAAGGCAAACGGGCTGTCGATTGCCAGCAGCTCGCCGCCCTCTGCCGGCAATACCGGCAGGCCGCCGTCGTGGTCTGGCCGTTCGTTGGCCTTGCTGCTGCGGCCATGGGTAAGCGAGGTAAAGCTGGCTACCCGCCATGGGCTGTAAACCGGCCGCTGGAACAGGCGCGCACTATAGTCCTGCCGCGCGTCCTGCGCCAGAGGCAAGGGATTCAGCCCGCACTCCAGCTGGCGCAGATGCAAGGCCGCCGGCAAACGGCTGGCCAGCCCGGCCAGTTGCTGCTCCAGCATGGCCGGGCTGAATTCCAGCTCGCGCAGGCTGGCCAGATCCGGGCAGTCCACAGCATGCAGCAGCCAGGACAGCGCCGCCGTCTGCATGTCCTTGACCCAACCCCAGGCCAGATACTGGCGGTGCTGGGCGCGGGTCAGTGCCACGTACAGCAGGCGCAGCTTTTCGGCCAGCATTTCGCTGCCAGCCTGCTGGCGCACGGCGGCATCGGCCAGCACGTCCGGGCTGAGCATGGCCTGCCCGGCTTCGCGGTAGCGCCAGAAGCTGGTATTGCGCCGCTCCAGTGCGCCATCCCACAGATAGGGACAGAACACGATGGGGTATTGCAGCCCCTTGGAGGTATGGATGGTGACGATCTTCACCAGCGCGGCATCGCTTTCCAGCCGCAGCATGGCTTCCTCACCGCCAGACGGGCTGGCCACCCTGCCCTCCAGCCAGGCCAATAAGGGGGCCATGCCGTGACGGCTGTCGCTTTCGCTTTCGCTTTGCAATAGCTCGGCCAGATGCGACAGATTGGTCAGCCGCCGCTCGCCATCGGGCAGGGGCAACAGGCGCAGCGGCAGTTGCTCGCGTGCCAGGAAATGCCGCCAGGCGCTCATGAAGCCCTGCTCCAGCCAGCGCTGGTGGTCGGCGGCATTGGCCAGCAGCCGCGCTTCCCACTGTGTCTCATCTTCCACTTCGGCCAGCAGGCGGGCGGCATCCAGCCCGTACAGCTCGGTCACTAGCGCAGCACGCAGCCGGCTTTCGCTGGCCGGTTCGGCCCAGGCGCGCAACAGGGCCAGCAGCTCGGCTGCCTCATGGCTGGCAAACACGCTTTCCTGGGTGAGCGCCACGCTGGCCACGCCACGCTCGGCCAGGGCCTGGCGCATCTGTTCGCCCTGACGGTGGGTGGACACCAGCACGGCAATGTCGCCACCACGCAGGGGCCGGCGCTGGCCGCCCTTATTGATGGCAGCCTGGTCCTGCCCGGCCAGCGTCAGCAAGCGGGCGATTTCATGGGCGCAGCCCTGTGCGCTGGCGCGGGCGGCGCTGTCCTTGTTCTGCGGCTTGTCGCCCTCGGGCGGCTGCCACAGCACGGTAAAGGCCGCGTCCTCGTCCGCCACTTCCAGCACGGCACCGGAGCTGGGCGCGGCGTGCACCGGCTGATAGCTGATGGCATCCAGCAAAAACGGCCGGGCGCGGCCAAACAGCTGGTTGACCACCTCGACCAGCGGCACATCCGAGCGACGGTTGGTATCCAGCGAGTATTGCTGGGCGGCGGGCGCATCCTGCCGCGCATCCAGATAGGCAAAGATATCGGCACCGCGAAAGCTGTAAATCGCCTGTTTGGGGTCGCCCACCAGAAATAGCGGCCGGCCCTGCAGGGCAAAACAACTGCGGAAGATGTCGTACTGGATGGGGTCGGTATCCTGGAATTCGTCGATCAGCGCCACGCGGAAACTGCGCGCCACGGCGGCGGCCAGTTGCGCACCGCCATCGGCAGCGGCGAGGGCTGCGCCCAGTTCGGTGAGCAAATCGTCAAAACTGCGCACCCGCTCCTGGCTGCGGCGGCGAGCCAGTTCCTCGTTCACCCAGGCAATCAGTTCCAGCTTGAGCCCCGCCAGCGATAGCTGCAGCTGGGCCAGATAGCCATCCCAGGCGGCCAGCCAGTCGCCAATACGCTGGAACAGCAGATGCTCGGGCGCGACAAAGCCCTTTTTCATGGCCTTGACCAGCGCCTCCGGCCTGAGCTTGTCCAGCCGTTTCAGCGCATCGCGGCCCAGGATGGGCAGGCTGTCCGGCTCGGCCAGCCATTGCTGCAGCTCGGCCATGCTGCTTTCCAGCTGTGCCCGGCTGTGGCTGGTGGCCTTGAAACCTTCGGTGGCCAGCAACAGATCAAAACCGCTCTGCAGCGTGACCGCATCCGCCGCCAGTTGCTGCCAGCACCGCTCCAACTGTTGCAAAGCCTGCTGCAGATCGCGCTGCGCCGGCATCACCATCTGCAGATAGGGCTTGGCCAGCCAGGGGCGGATTTCCGCCAGCCAGCCATCCGGGGTTTCCCCCGCTTCGGCCAACACCTGTGACAGCAAGGGGCTGGTGACCACCCGCCGCCGCCAGAAATCATCCACCACCTCCACCAGCAGGCGGTCGTCGTCGCTGACCAGCTCGGCGGCAAAGGTCTGACCGCTTTCGAAAGCGGCATCGGTCAGCACACGCTGGCAGAAACCATGAATGGTATAGATGGCCGCACCGTCAAAACCGGTAATGGCGGCCAGCAGGCGCTGTTCGGCCAGATCCCGCACTGCACCGGGGGCAAAACGCTGCGCCAGAGCCTGCAGGAAATCATTGCCCTCCTGCTTGCCCTGCAATACCTCGAGAAAATCGGTGAGCTGCTGGCGCAGGCGCTCGCGCAATTCAGCGGTGGCGGCCTTGGTGTAGGTCACCACCAGCAGGCTGTCGATGCCGGGCGGGGCTTCGCCGTTGACCTCTTCCAGCAACAGCCGCAGATACAGTGCAGCAATGGTCCAGGTCTTGCCGGTGCCGGCCGAGGCCTCGATCAGGTTGACCCCGGCCAGCGGGCATTCGAGTGCATTCAGTACCTGCAGGCTCATGCCTGGCCCCCCAGCCGCGCCAGTAGCGGCAATAACAGTGTTTCGGCCAATTGGGCAAACAGCGGGTCGGCCAGCGGGTCGAGGTGGCGGAACACCAGCTGGTTGACCGGCTCCTCGCATTGCGCAGCGGCAAAATCGCCGACAAAGCTGGGGTCCCATTTGTCCAGCGCCTTGGCCAGCGCCAGTTGCGGTGCGCTGTCCAGCTTGTACAGCTGCTCGGCATAGGCCCAGCTGGTGCGGCCAAAAAACGGCAAGGGCTGTTGCTGGCCCTGCTGCCAGCGCACCACCCAGGCCGAGAGCAGGGCCAGTGCGTCCGGCTCATCCTCCAGCCGCAGGTGGCCGCTGTCGTCATACAGCACTGACTGGCAGGCAATGCCGGCAGGACGCATGGCGCATAGCAAGAGGTGGGTCAGCCACCATTCCAGCCGCTCGGCGGCATTCATCTTGCCGATCACCAGCCGGATCTGCCCTTCGGCCCGTAGCCCGCCCAGTTCACCAGCCAGGGTCAGGCCATGCAGCTGGATATTCACCGGCTGCGGCGGCAGCGTGGCTTCGCTCAGTACTGCGGGCAGGCGGTATGCCAGCCGGGCGGCACTGGCACTTTCACTGCCAAGCCAGGCCTGGCCAAGCGCGGCAGGCGGCAGCAGGCCGGCCCCCGCCAGCCGCTGCTTGACCGGTGCCACCGGCTTGCCAGCCAGCATGCGCTCCACCAGCTGGCTGCGCAGGGTGCGGCTGGCGTCGCGATCCACGCTGAATGGCTCGCGCACTGGCAGCGCATCCTGCTGGCCTTGCAGACGAATGGCCAGACGCTCGGCCAACCAGGCCCGCGGCGGGTTTTTCCAGAAGCGGATGAAGTCATTGACATGCAGCACGCTGCTGCCCGGCAAGGGCGGCAGCTCGCTAGCAAAAGGCCGGGGCTGACTGGGCGGGGCCGCCAGCGCCTGGGCAAAGCTGGGCTCGAAACTGGCCAGCCGTGGTTCAACCCCGTCGTAGCAGCGCGGCGAAAACGGCTGCAGCGGGTGACGTAACAGCAGCTGCGCCGTGGCCGCATCACCACACATGGCTTTGAAGCAGTCCTGCAATTCGGCAAGCAGTGGCGAAGGCGGCAGCGATTCGTTATTGCGTGCCGACAAGCCGACATAAGACAGATACAGGCGCTGGCGTGCCGACAGAATGGCTTCCAGAAACAGGTAGCGGTCGTCAAAGCGGCGCGAACGGTCACCCCGGCGCGGATGGCGTGCCACCAGATCAAAGCTGACCGGGCGCTCATCGCGCGGATAGGCACCGTCGTTCATGCCGATCAGGCACAGCACGCGAAAGGGAATGGAGCGCATCGGCACCATGGCGCAGAAGGTGATGCCGCCGGACAGAAAACCCAGCGGCGAGGCCACGGTGAGCTTGCGCTGCAGCCAGTCGCGCAGCACGGCCAGGCTGAAGGGCTGGGCAAAGTCGGCCATCGCCGCATCGTCCACCAATTCTTGCAGGGCATCGCGCAATACTTCCAGCGCCAGTTCGCCGTCTTCGTCCACCGCGAACAGGCGGTCGGTGGCCAGCAACAGCCGTTCGGCCCAGTCGGCCGCAGCGACAGGCGTGGCCCAATCGCGGGCCAGTTCGTCCAACACGGCATAACAGCTGGCAAAGCGCGCCAGGGCTTCGCTCAGTTGGCCACTGGCACCGGCCTGCGGCAACAGCCCGCCGAACAGGCCGCTGTCATCACCAGCCATGGCTGGTGGCAGGATGCTGCCTAACAGCAGGCGGTCCAGCCCCCAGCGCCAGGTAAACAGCGGATCGGCCGGCAGGCCCAGCGCCGCCTTGTGCGCGGCATCGCGCCCCCAGCGGATACCACTGGCCCGCACCCAGTCCTGGATGAAGGGCAGGTCTTCCGCGGTCAGGCCAAAGCGCTGCAATAGCGCCGGGCTGTCGAGCAAGGCCAGTACCTGGTCGGCAGCAAAACGCGAATCCAGCAAGTGCAGCAGATTGCCGATGGCGGCCAGCAGCGGTTCTTCGCGCTCCACGCGGCGGTCGGCAATGGCATAAGGCAGATTGGGCGCATCATCGCGCTGGCCGAATACCGCATCAATATAAGGAGCGTAACTGTTGATGTCCGGCGTCAGCACCACGATGTCGGCCGCGCTGAGCGTGGGATCGTCCGCCAGCATGGCCAGCAGCCGGTCTTTCAGCACCTCCAGTTCGCGCATGGCACCGTGGGTGGCATGCAGCTCGATGGAGGCATCGTCGGGGCTCAGCCACTGGCCATCATGGCCGGGCATGTCCAGTTGCAGGATATCGCGCTGCAGGCGAGCCAGCAGGCTGTCGCCCGTGGCCTCGGCAAACAGCGGGCGGGCATCCAGCTCGGCATCGGCGGCAATCAGTTCGAAAAAGTCACGTCCCTGCTTGCCCAGCGAGGCCAGCAGCGGGTGGCCTTCGGTGGCGAACAGGTCGCCCTTTTCCCGCAGCTTGAGCTTGCGGCGGGTATCGACGATATCGCCCCAGTAGGCCTCACAGGGATTGAGGGTGAACAGGCAGACATCGGTCAGCTCGGACAGGCGCTTGATCAGCGCCAGATACATCGGTGCCAGGCTGGCAATGCCAAACAGGGTAATGCGCTCCGGCAGATGCTCCGGTCGCAGCTCGGCAAAGAATTCGTCCAGCATGCGCACGCGGTGGCGGCCGGGGTCCTGCACGGCCAGCTGCTGCCACAGTGCAGCCTGCCATGCCTCGTCCTCGCCCAGATCCAGCCGCTCGCCGCGCTCCCAGGCACGAATCCAGTCCGGGCGGAATACCAGGTATTGGTCAAAGATGTCGGCTACTTTGCCGGCCAGCTCGAAAGCAGCCGTCTCGCCACCAGCGGCATAGCGCTGCAAGGGCGCAAATACTTCGCCTTCCAGCACGGGCAACAGCTGCAGCAAGCGCCAGCTGAGCACCTCGGGAGTAAACGAGGATTTGCGCGGCAACTCCGGCATGACTTTCTGCATCAGCCGCCAGGCAAAGGCTGCCGGCAGCACAAAATCGATATTGGCGGCAATGCCACACTGCTGCGCCAGATCCAGCGTCATCCAGCGCCCCATGCCTCGGCTCTGTACGATCACCGTTTCGGCGGCAAAGGGGTTGGACAGCGGCTGCGCCTGCAACATGGCGGCATACAGCTGACCCAATTGCTCCAGACGATTGGACTGATAGAGAAAAAGCATGGCGGGAACACGGCTAAAAGCAAGGATGTCAGTGTACCATCAGCCTTTGGCCGCCATCACGCGATGCCCAAGGCATAACATTCAGGAATCCGCATGTATCCCTATCTGATCATCAAGCATGCCCACATGGGCCTGGCCTATCTCACCATTTTGCTGTTTGCCGTGCGCGGCGGGCTGATGCTGGCGGATCGACAGCGCATTCTGGCGCTCAAACCCTTGCGCATCCTGCCGCATGTCATCGACACCTTGCTGCTGGCGCTGGGGGTGACACTGGTGGTGATGGGTGGCTGGCCAGTGCTGCAAAGCCCGTGGCTGCTAGCCAAAATCGGCGGCCTGCTGGCCTATGTGCTGCTGGGCACCATCGCCCTCAAGCGTGGCCGCACCAAGCAGATACGCAGCATGGCCCTGCTGGCCGCCCTGCTGGTGGTGGGTTATATCGTGCTGGTAGCCAAAACCAAGCTGGTACTGCCGCTGTAAGAGCAGCGAACAAAAACCCTGTTGCGGCCTTGCGCCTGCTTGCCGTGCTGCTTGTATTGTCTGCGCTGGCGCACCTTGCCTTAGGGGCGCTACGCTATTTTGTTCGCCGCTGCTGGCAGCTGGCCAATATTGGGGGATGGCCTGCGCCATCCAGGCCACTCCCTTTCCCCCACACCACTCCCCACCCCTTGACCCAGAACAAGTCCCGCGCCACAGCGCTCTGCTACTGTCTGGCGGTTTCAATCGCTGACACCAAGCCATCATGCCTGCCACACGACCTCTGCCGGAGCTGGTTTGCCCGGCGGGCAGTCTGCCCGCCCTCAAGGCCGCCGTGGACAACGGTGCCGACACCGTCTACCTCGGCCTGAAAAACGACACCAATGCCCGCAACTTTGCCGGGCTGAACTTTGACGACCGCACCGCGCGCGAGGGCATACGCTATGCCCATCAGCATGAGCGCAAGGTCTTGCTGGCCATCAACACCTATGCCCAGGGCGGCGATATCAGCCGCTGGCATCGTGCCATCGACGAAGGTGCTGATCTGGGCGTGGACGCCATCATCCTGGCCGATATCGGCCTGATGGAATATGCCCGCCGCCGCTACCCCCAGCTGCGCCTGCACATGTCGGTGCAAAGCTCGGCCACCAATTACGAAGCCATCAATCTGGCGCAAGAGCTGTTCGATATCCGCCGCGCCGTGCTGCCACGGGTGCTGACGCTGGATCAGGTGAAACAGGTCATCGACCACACCCAGGTGGAAATCGAAGTATTTGGCTTCGGCAGCCTGTGCGTGATGGTGGAAGGCCGCTGCCTGCTGTCCAGCTATGCCACCGGCGAATCGCCCAATAGCCACGGCGTCTGCTCCCCGGCCAAATTCGTGCGCTGGGAACACGGCAGCCAGGCGCTGGGGGCCCGGCTGAACGGCATCCTGATCGACGAATACCAGCAGGGCGAACCGGCAGGCTACCCTACGCTGTGCAAGGGGCGCTTCGAAGTGGAAGGCGATACCTATTACGCGCTGGAAGAACCCACCAGCCTCAACGTGATGGCCATGCTGCCGCAAATCATCGATATCGGCGTGGCCGCCATCAAGGTGGAAGGCCGCCAGCGCAGCCCGGCCTATGTGGCACAAGTCACCCGCACCCTGCGCGAAGCACTGGATGCGGCCGGACGCGAGCCGCAGCGTTTCTCGGTGAAACCGGGCTGGACCCAGGCATTGTCCAAGCTGGCAGAAGGCCAGCAACAGACCCTGGGTGCCTATAACCGGCCATGGAAATGAATGACAGCGTGCCGGCAGGCTCGCACGCCATGCCGGCCCAACAAGCAGGGCTGATATGAATACATTGCAACTGACGCTGGGGCCGGTACTGTTTTACTGGTCGCGCGACGATATCCTGCGGTTTTACAGCGAAGCCGCCGACTGGCCGCTGGAAACCATCTATCTGGGCGAAGCCGTCTGCTCGCGCCGCCAGCAACTGCGCGGCCAGGACTGGATCGCCCTGGGTAAGGAACTGGCCGAAAGCGGCCGCCAGGTGGTGTTGTCCAGCCTGGCACTGATCGAGAGCGAATCCGACCTGCGCCGCCTGCGCAAGCTGGTGGAAAACGGCGACTTGCAGCTGGAAGCCAACGACCTGGGCGCGGCCCGGCTGGCGCAGCAGCAAGGCCGACCCTTTGTGGCGGGTCATCACCTGAATATCTACAACGCCGACACCCTGGCCCTGCTGCAGTCGCTGGGCGCACGGCGCTGGATTCCGCCAGTGGAAATGGACCGTGACACGCTGGCCGCCGTGCTGCAGCAGGTTTCCAGCAAAGGCTTGAATATCGAAACCGAGCTGTTCGCCTGGGGCCGCCTGCCACTGGCGCTATCTGCCCGCTGCTTTACCGCACGTCACTACAATCTGTCCAAGGACGATTGCCAGTTCCGCTGCCTGGAACATCCGGACGGGCTGCGGCTGAATACCCGCGAGCAGCAGGCCTTCCTCACCATCAACGGCATCCAGACCATGTCGGACGGCTGCCACTCCTTGCTGCCGCACCTGGCCGACATTGCCGCCATGGGCGTGAAAGCGGTACGCATCAGCCCGCAGTGGCAGCACACCGAGCACGTGGTCGCCGGCTACCAGCAAGCCATCCAGGCCCTGAACAGCCCGCTGCGCCCCGACATCGACCTAGCGCCCTACGCCGACAGCCGCCTGGTGGATGGCTACTGGCGTGGCGAAGCCGGCATTGCCGCCATTGGAGAAGCCCATGCGCATTCCTGAACTGACCCTGCCCGCCACCATGGCCAGCCTGCTGGGCCGGCTGCCCGCCACCCCGCCCTGCTGGGCGCTGGTCACCACGCTGAATCAATTGAAAAAACGCGACATCCTGCCGGCCGACATGAGTTTGCTGGCCGGACACAGCTTTGAAGTACACGTGCAGGATGCCGGCATGCGGCTGGGATTTTCTGCCGACGAGGAAAAGTTCAAGGTAGCCAGCGTCGGCGATACGCCAGACCTGCGGCTGTCGGCCAATCTGGCGGACTTTGCCCGCATGATGCTGCGCGAGGAAGACCCGGACACCCTGTTTTTTAATCGCAAGCTGATCATCGAAGGCGATACCGAACTGGGCCTGATCGTGAAAAACCTGCTGGACAGCGTGGACTGGAGCAGCACCCCGCTGCAGCGTTTCATGGCCGTATAAACCAGCAGCAAGCCAGCACGCAAAAAGCCCGGCATTGCCGGGCTTTTGACTGTACTGCAAAGCGGAATCAGGAAACCAGCTGTGCTGCCGCCTTGCGCTTGGCCGACAAATCCAGGCCAGGCAAATCAGCCATCACATCCGGATGATCCGCCAGTTTTTCCACCACAAAGTCGACAAACACGCGGGTACGCGGGGCGATATGGTCGCGATGCGGGAAGCAGATGTAGATGGAACGCTCCAGCGATACCACATCAGTCAGCACCGCCTCCAGCTCGCCATTGCGGATCAGGTGCACCACTTCGTGCCCCGGCAGCTGCGCCACCCCCATGCCCAGACGTGCCAGCTCGCATACCGCTTCCATCTCGTTCAGGGTGTAGGTACCGGTTACTTCCAGCGGAATACGCTCGCCCTTGCGGTCGAATTCCCACTTGTACAGGCGGCCCGAGGTCGGAAACTGGAAGTTGATGCAATCGTGATTGCTCAATTCTTCGGTCGTCTCCGGACGGCCGTGCTTGTCCCAGTATTCGGGAGAAGCCACCACGTATTGCGGAATCTGTGCCAGATTACGTGCCACCATGCGGCTGTCCGGCATCATGCCGATGCGCACACCGACATCGTAGCCATCTTCGATCAGGTCGCTGAAATGGTCGTCCAGGCCAAAGAACACCCGGATCTTGGGATAGCGTTCGCAGAATTCGCCCATGATGGGCAAAATGAAGCGGCGACCAAAAGAGTTGGGCATGCTGACGCGCAGATGACCGGCCGGTTCATCCCGGCTGGCTTTCAGCTGATTGATGGCCGAATCGAGATTGTTCACCGGTCCGCGGCATTGCGCATAGAAACGGCGTCCATCCTCCGTCAGGGTCAGTTGGCGGGTAGTCCGGTTGAACAGGCGAACCTCCAGCTCCTGCTCCAGTCGCGCAATGCTTTGACTGATAGCCGCTGGCGATACCCCCAGTTTTCTTGCAGCATCCGAGAAACTGCCATTCTCGGCAGTGGTCATGAAGACCATCAAGGCTTTTAAAGTATCCATAGCTGAAACGTTCCCTGAGCGGCATTGAACTCATGCGACCGGTTAATGCACGGCATTCCCCGCCGCGGCTGCATGATTTGCCAACTTCATTATTAAGTAGTTCTTCTTTAAAAAGCGTACACCAGATCCAGTGAATAATGAAGTTTGACTTACGTTTACGGCCTGAAATGCCAGTAATCTGTTTCAAATTTCACAATTTGGTGGTGTCTTTTGCCACAGGTGAGTAAAAATCAGTCTGATTTCAAAACACCAAGGCCATCTTGCCATTGGCATTTAATATCAATAACGACAAGTCCTTCCTTGCGCCAGGCGAGTCCCATCCCGCTGGCTATCCAATGGGCAGCACACGCCCACCCATCAATATTGTTCAAGACTGCAGCAAAATAAAGTTCAAGATTAAACAAAGCTGATACAGCGCAGTTTTGCAGCTAATGCCCGCCCTTTAGGGCAGGTGTGGACCTTCGCCTGCATTTTTCCGCAATCGCAGCAAAGCTGCCCTGTGCGACATCAAGCCTCCTGGCAATAGCCGACATCATCCTGCTTTTTTCATGACAAACACGTTCACTCAGCCACAGCTTAAACGCTGGTCGGCTATCGCTCTGGTCCTTGTACAGATGTTGACCCGCCGTCCTGCCGGAACATCCCGGAAAAAGCATCCCACGCCCCGGAAAATTCCGCGCGATCTTACTGAACATAGAGAAATTACTTATTCAGCATAGCGATCGCTCTACTTGGGCCTTTAGCTACTGGTTTCGTCTGCTAGCTGCTTAATAAACTCCAGACCAGCCAGCAAGCATCGCTAGTGGGGTCCGGCGCTCAAACTGCCACGCCTTCCTGATGAACGCTGGAACATTGCAAGCGGACCACCGTCTTGGCCACCCGACAATGAAGGTCACGTCATCATGCATAGCAAGCTTCCCTTTGCTCACCCCATACCGGGCAATCTGTCCCCGGCCAGTCAAAAGACCCTGCTGGACTGGATCCATACCGTCGGCCAGATCGAGACCGAAAGCGAACTCAAGCTCTATCTGGACCATCTGCAATCGCAGCTTCCTACCAAGCACATGGTGATTACCCTGGGACGCATCAACCAGCACCAGCAACTGCACCGGGTGGAAAAAGTGGTGAATGTCAGCTTTCCGGAAGACTGGGTAGAGCACTATATGAGCCACAATTACATCAGCTGTGACCCGGTGCTGCGCTCGGTCATGGGCCAAGGCCCCATCCACTGGGCCGACAAGTTTTCCCGCGCCAAGGGACAACAGGAGAAACAGTTCATCCAGGAGATGACCTCCATCGGCATGGGCAACGGCATCAGCTTCAGCGCCCTGTCCGAGCGCCAGAACCTGGTCTGCGTACTGTCGGTTTCCGGCAGTGAAATCGGCAAGGACAGCCAGCTCACCGAAATGCTCAACAGTCTGCTGCTGCATCTGCGCCAGGCCGCTGGCCGGGTGGCCAATCTGGCTCCGGCCGCCCCCGCCGCCATGCCGCTATCGCAACGCGAGTTCGACATTTTCCACTGGATGAGCCATGGCAAGACCAACTGGGAAATTGCCACCATTCTGGGTATTAGTGAACGGACGGTGAAATTCCACGTCGCCAACATCATCCGCAAACTGAATGCCAACAACCGTACCCACGCCATCGTCATCGGCCTGCAACTGGGGCTGACCACTGTGGCCGGCACAATGTAGCTGCTGGCAAGGCCACAGGGCCGGCACTACAGCCAGTAACGACTCTGCCAGCTTGCCGCTAAAATCGGCGCTCCAATGGCAACCGCGCCGCATTGATACGACGCGGTGCTGCCGGCGGAGTTTCAATCTGCAAGTCTCTTCTTGATTGACCCATGCACTCACCTGAAACATTCGGCCCCGGTTTAGCGGGGCCTTTTTTTGGCTGTCCTGCATGGTCAGCCACCGCATATAGTGTGGCCATTCCGGGGTGATCTCCCGCATCTTCCGGTCAAGACCCTGTCGCAAGGCGGGGCGATTTGTTACAGTCGCTGCTCCTGCTGATTCCTTTGCCGACCGGCCATGAATGCCTTTACCAGTTGCAACCCAGCCACCGCCGAGGTGGTGTTTACCCGTCCTGGCTGGAGCCAGGCCCAGCTTGACGATGCACTACAGCGGCTGAAACGCGCCCAGTCCGCCTGGGCGGCCCTGAGCGTGTCACAACGCGCCGAGCGCATGCTGCAATTGGCAGTGCAACTGGAAACCCATCGCGAACAACTGGCTGCGCTGGTGACGCTGGAGGTGGGCAAGCGCACCGCGGAGTGCCTGGCCGAAATCGACAAGTCGGCGCAGCTGATACGCTATTACGCCGAGCTGGCCCCGTCCCTGCTGGCGCCGCAATCGATTCCCACCCAGGCCAGCCAGAGTGGTGTAGCGTTCGAGGCACTGGGCTGTGTGCTGGCGGTGATGCCGTGGAACTACCCCATCTGGCAGTTGCTGCGGTTTGCCGTTCCGGCACTGATGGCGGGCAATACCTGCCTGGTCAAACCCGCGCCCTCGGTACCGCAATGCACCCAGTTGCTGCTGGAACTGGTGCACGCCGCCGGGCTGGATTGCCTGGACATCGCCTGGATCGATCACGAACTGGTAGAAGAAGCCATCCGCCGCAGCGACGCCGTGGCCTTTACCGGCTCCACCCATACCGGACGCATCATCGCCAGCCTGGCTGGCAAACACCTGAAAAAGACCGTGCTGGAACTGGGCGGCAGCAATCCCTTTATCGTGCTGGCTGATGCCGATGTCGAGGCAGCCGCGCAGGATGCAGTCAACTCGCGTTTTCGCGATGCCGGCCAAAGCTGCAATGCGGCCAAGCGCATGATCGTGGTGCCGGAAATCGCCGAGCAATTTGTTGCCGCCTTTGTCGCCGCCGCCAGTGCATTACGCCCCGGCGACCCGCGCGATCCAGCCACCACACTGTCACCACTGACCCGCGCCGACCTGCGTGAGGCACTGCATGCGCAAGTACTGGATGCCTGTCATCAGGGCGCGCGTCTGTTGCTGGGCGGCCAATTGCCACCTGCTCCCGGTTTCTTCTATCCGGCCACGGTGCTGGATCACGTCACCGCCGGCTGTCGTGTCTATCACGAAGAAGTGTTCGGCCCGGTGGCCAGCATCCTGCGTGCCCGTGACGAGGCCGATGCCATCCGGCTGGCCAATGACACGCCGTTTGGCCTGGGCGCCTCCATCTATACCGCGAACACCACCCATGGCTGGGAACTGGCGCGGCAGCTGGAAGTGGGCAGCGTCTTTCTCAACCGCCACACCAGCTCGGATTTGCGTCTGCCCTTTGGCGGCGTAAAAGCCTCTGGCTATGGGCGCGAGCTGTCAGAATTCGGCCTGTATGAATTCGTCAACGTCAAAACCTATTGGCAGAAATAAGCAGCACGGCGGCCAGTACGGTGATGCGCTACACTGGCCTGCTGTTCCGCACTCTGCCGCCCTGCACTCTTTGTCATGATGTTTCGTCGCTCATCCACCGCCCTTCTCGCCTGGCTGGTCTTGCTGGCCTGCCTGGGTTATTTCGGCCTGATTGCTACCGCCCCAGCCTTGTTACAGGGTAATGTCGCCGGCTGGCCACGCTCCATCCTGCTGGCCTTGCTGCTGTTTCTGCTGTTTTTCGCGGTCACACTGTGGCATATCCGGGCGCAAGACCGAAAGCCAGCCGCATGAGCCCGGCCACGGTATTTTTCCTGTTGTTCATTGCCGCCAGCCTGCTGTTGACCCGCCGGGCGGCACGCCTTACCCGTTCTGCCGATGACTTCTATACCGCAGGCGGACAATTACCGGCTTGGCAAAATGGCTTGGCGCTGGCGGGCGACTTTCTGTCGGCTGCGGCTTTTCTCGGCTCCATCGGCATGTATCTGGGGCAGGGCTACGATTCCCTGGTGTATGCGGTAGGCACGCTGGCTGGCTGGCCGCTATTGATGCTGCTATTGGCCGACAAACTGCGGGCGCTGGGGCGCTACAGTGTGGCCGAGGTATTGGCCAGCCGTTTTGACGCGCGCTCGGTACGCTTGATGAGCATCATCAGCTCGCTCACCATCACGCTGTTTTATCTGATCGTACAACTGGTCGGGGCCGGCAAGCTGTTGCAGCTGCTGTTCGGCCTGCCCTATCTGGCCGCCATCGGGCTGGTGGTGGGGCTGATGGTGCTGCAAGTGGGGCTGGGTGGCATGCTGGCCACCAGCTGGATACAAATGACCAAGGCCGCGCTGATGCTGCTCTGCGCACTGCTGCTGGCCGGCGGGGTGCTGCAACGCTTCGGCTACAGCGCGCCGGCCCTGTTTGCCCAGGTAGACCAGCTCAGCCACGGCCAGGCGCTATTGCCGGGCAAGTCGCTATCCGACCCGCTGGATGCGCTGTCGCTGGGCCTGGGGCTCAGCCTGGGCCTGCTGGGCTTGCCGCATATCCTGCTACGCTTTTTCACTGTGGCGGATGGCCGTGCCGCCCGCCGCTCGGTGGGCTGGGCCACCGGCATCGTCGGCCTGTTTTTCCTGCTGAACATCATCATCGGCTATGGCGCGCTGGTGCTGGTCGGGCCTGCCGCCCCATTTCACGACGCCGCCGGCAAGCTGCTGGGCGGCGGCAATATGGCGGCGCTGCATCTGGCCTCGCTACTGGGCGGGCCATGGCTGCAGGCACTGATTGCCGGCGTGGCTTTTGCCACCATTCTGGCGGTGCTGGCCGGGCTGGCCATGGCGGGTGCCAGTGCCATCAGCCACGATCTGTATGCCTTGTGGCTGTGCCGTGGTCAGGCCGATCCGCAGCGGGAATGGCAGCTGTCGCGGCTGGCCACCCTGCTGCTGGGCGTGGCCGCCGTGCTGCTGTCCACTCTGTTCCAGAATCTGAATATCGCCTTTCTGGTGGGTCTGGCCTTTGCCATCGCCGCCTCCAGCAATTTCCCGGTACTGCTGCTGACCCTGCACTGGCGCGGCCTGAGTGCGCGCGGGGCACTGGCCGGTGGCTGCTGCGGCATGCTGGCAGCGCTGGGGCTGATCATCACCGGCCCTACCGTATGGGTGGGCATGCTCGGCCATGCCCGGCCGCTGTTTCCCTATGCCAACCCGGCGCTGTTTTCCGTGCCGCTGGCCTTTGCCGCCGCCTGGCTGGCCTCGGTCCTCGACAAGACGCCGGGACGCAGCATTGACGCGGCACTGCCACGCGCCGACACTGCCAAGCAACGCCCATCATCATCCGGGCCAGCCTCGCAACAGACAGACTGGCCGCCAGCACAACACCGCAATAGAAAAACGACATGACCACACTGACTCTGTACGGCAACTGTTTCTCCGGCCATAGCTACAAGGTGCGCCTGGCACTGATGCTGGCCGATGTATCCCATGATTACGTTCATGTCGACCTGGCGCTGCCGCGCGCTGAACGCGCCGAGGATTTCCGCGCCGTCAGCCGCTTTGGCGAAGTACCGGTCCTGGTGGCCGATGGCACGGCGCTGTGCCAGTCCAATGCCATCCTGCAATGGCTGGCCGACAATTACGGCCGGCTGGATGGTGCGCCAGGCGAACGCCAGCTGGTGCGCGAATGGCTGTGCTGGGAAAGCAATCGCATTGGTTTCTCACTGCCAAACCTGCGCCTGGCACGCAAATTTTTCCCGCAGCCGGCCGAGGTTACCGCCTGGCTGGAAGCCCGCGTGCGCGATGATCTGGCCGTGCTGGACAGCACCCTGAGCGCGCACAATTATCTGATCGGAGCCACACCGACCATCGCCGACTTTTCCGCCAGTGCCTATCTGTGGTGGCTGGCCGATGCCGGGCTGGATATCGCCGGCTGGCCGCATGTGGCCGCCTGGCTGCAGCGCATCAGTCAATTGCCCGGCTGGCAGCATCCGGACGAACTGATGGCGGCGGACATTCCGGACTGAAGCAAACACGGGGAAGCGCGATGGAACGGCCATCCTGCATCAAACACTGGCGCGAACTGCAAGAGCCGGACAACGCCAGTTATCCGGACAGCAGCGAGTTGCTGTCCATCGGCTCGCCGCTGGGACGTTTTTTTGGCCTGCAGCGCATCGGCATTCATCACGAACTGCTGCCGCCTGGCCGACGCACCTCCTGGCCCCATGCGGAAAAGACCGAAGACGAATTCGTCTACGTGCTGGAAGGCGAACCGGATGTCTGGCTGGATGGTGTGCTGCACCGCCTGCGGCCCGGCGACACGGTGGGTTTTCCCGCCGGCAGCGGCATTGCCCACAGCTTCCTCAACAATACCGCTCATGATGTGCGGCTGCTGTGCGTAGGTGACCGCGACCGCGACGACAACCAGCTGCACTACCCGCTGCATCCGGCCCGCAATCGCGCGCTTGGCCCCCGCCACTGGGATCATTGCCCCGGCCAGTTGCAAGGCGCACACGACGGCCTGCCGGATGCCTTGCACACGCAACAGGACCATGACTGACATGCCCCAGTTTCTCGCCGCTGTCGCCGCCATCATCGGGGCAGAACACCTGCTGACCCAGGCGCAGGATACCGCCCCCTACGCGCAGGACTACCGCCGCCGCTATCAGGGCCTGCCGCTGGCGGTAGCCCTGCCCGCCAGCACGGCCGAAGTGGCCGCGCTGCTGCAGCTGTGCCAGGCGTATCAGGTCGCCGTGGTACCGCAAGGCGGCAACACCTCCACTTGTGGCGCGGCCACGCCGGATGCCTCCGGCCGCCAGCTGGTGATCGGCCTCGGCCGGCTTAATCGTCTGCGCGCCATCGATACCGCCAACGACAGCATCACGGTGGAAGCCGGCATGACGCTGGCCCAGGTACAGCAACTGGCTGCGACAGCCGGCCGGCTGTTTCCGCTCTCGCTGGCCAGCGAGGGCAGTTGCCAGATCGGCGGCAATCTTTCCACCAATGCTGGCGGGCTGGCCGTGCTGCGCTACGGCACCATGCGCGAACTGACGCTGGGACTGGAAGTGGTGTTGCCGGACGGCCAGGTACTACATCAGCTATCCGCCCTGCGCAAGGACACCAGCGGGCTGGATGTGAAGCAGCTGTTCATCGGCGCGGAAGGCCAGCTGGGGCTGATTACCGCCGCCACGCTCAAGCTGTTCCCGCTCCCCACAGCGCACGCCACTGCGCTGCTGGGAGTAAGCAGCAGTCAGGCGGCCATCGACCTGCTGTCGGCCTTGCGCCAGGCCTTTGGCGACCGGCTGACCACCTTTGAAATCATGTCGGAAACCTGTCAGCAGCTGCTGGACAAATACCACCCCGGCCAGTTGCCCTTCATCCAGCCGTGGGCGGTGCTGGTGGAGCTGTCCGACAGCGGCGACAGCCACGCGCTGCAACAGAAACTGGTGGAATGGCTGGCGACCCAGAATATTGCCGACGGCGTGCTGGCGCACAGCGAGGCCGAACGCCAGCGCCTGTGGCGGCTGCGTGAAGACATGTCGGAAACGCAAAAACGCGACGGTGCCAGCATCAAGCACGATATCGGCGTACCCAGTTCGGCGATTCCAGACTTTCTGCAGCAATGTGACAGCGCACTGCGCCAGGCCTTTCCCGGCGTGCGCATCATTGCCTTCGGTCATGCCGGCGATGGCAATCTGCATTACAACATCAGCTACACCCGGCCGGACAATGCCCATCTGTTCGCGGATGAAGACAGTGTCAACGCCATCGTCTACGACCAGGTTTATCGCCATCAGGGCACGCTGGCGGCAGAGCATGGCGTGGGCCAGCTCAAGGGGCAGTGGCTGCAGCGCTACAAGGACCCGGTTGCCCTGCAGCTGATGCGCAGCATCAAGCAGGTGCTGGACCCGCACGGGCTGATGAACCCCGGCAAGTGGTTGTCCACGCTCGGCGATTAAGAGCCGCTAACAAAACCCTAGTGCGGCGTTGCGCCTGCTGGCCGCACGCTTTCTGTCTGGGTCGGCACGCCTTGCCCCAGGAACGCTACGCCCTTGTCAGCCACGCTAAGCCAGCGCCGCCAGATCGGCAGCCAGCCGGGCCAGCAGGCCCGGCCAGTCGCCCGCCTGCTGCTGGCGGTACAAGCGCAGCGCCGGATACCACGGTGTGCTCTCCCCTTCCCAGCCCCAGCGCCAGTCGGTATGGCTGGCCGACAGCAACAGCCAGCACGGCAGGCCCAGGCAACCGGCCAGATGCGCCAGCGCAGTGTCCACCGTCACCAGCCCGTCCAGTTGCGCCAGTACGCCCGCCGTATCCGCCAGATCAGCCAGCCCGTCCTCGCCAGCCAGCAGCTGCGGCCATTGGCCCAGCCATGTCTGTTCGGTGGCGTTCACCGGCAGTTGCAGGCTGAGCCACTCGATATGCGGCAGTTGCAATAGCGGTGTCAGCAGGCGGAGAGCCGGCAGCGAACGGTGATGATCGAAGGGATGACGGGCATGGCCACGCCATACCAGCCCCAGCCGCAGCTTGCGCTGTCTGGCTGGCAGCCTGGGTGATGGCGGCAGGGTAAAGCCTGCTGGCGGCGTGGCGGCCGGATCAGGCTGCAACAACCCGGGCAGGCTCATGGAAAAAACGTGGCAGTCGTGCGCGGGCAAGGCCATGTCCAGACTGGTGAGCGACAGAAATAGCGCCGGACAGCCCAGCGCCATGCTGTGCAACAGGCGGATCAGCTCTGGCCGGCACACCACGGTCAGACGCTCGGCCTGCAACTGGGGCAGATAGCGGCAAAACTGCAGCGCATCGCCCAGCCCCTGCTCCAGCCACACCAGCAAATGCTTCCCGGCCAGCGGCTCGCCCTGCCAGCGTGGCGAGGCAAGACTTGGCAGGCCAAGCTCGACCGGCGGGCGCAGCAAGCGCGCTTCGTGTGCCTGCCAGCCCTCATGCCAGCGCCGCTGCACCAGCAGCAGATAGCCCAGGTTCTGCACATGCCGTGGCTGTTGCGGCTGGCTGGCCACCGCCTGACGCCAGGCGGCTTCGGCCCGGCCTGCCTGACGCAGCTCGCTACAGGCCAGCGCCCAGATCGCCGCCTGGCTGGCATCCGCCTGCTCAAGCGGCACATTGTGCTGTAGCAAGCGCATGGCTGCGCTGGCCATGCCCTGCTGCAGACAGGCCGCCGCCAGTGCCGCCGCCTCGGCGCTCGTCAACTGCGGCAAACGCAATGCCCGCTGCAACAAGCGCGCCGCTACCCGCCAGCGCCGCTGCCGCTGGCACAACAACAGCAGATCGTGCAGCGCCACCACATGATCGGGCTGCACACGCAACAAACGGCGCCAGCAAGCTTCCTCCTGCGCAACGCGGCCATCTTGCTGATAGCGCAGCGCCAGCCGGTACAGGCTGTCCTGGTGTTGCGGGTCAGCGGCCAGTTCGGCCAGGAAATACTGCTCGGCCAGGGCGGCTTCGCCACGCTCGTCGTGCAGGCAGCCCAGGTTGTAATGGACATCCGCCGCGGCAGCATCCAGCCGCAGCGCCTGCTGCCAGCATTGCAGCGCGAGATCGCCCTGCCCCAGCCTGGCCGCACAGACGCCCAGCAGATTCCACATCGGCGCATTGCCCGGCTCTGCCTGCAAACAACGCTGCGCCGCCTGCAAGGCAGCGGGCAGATTCTGCTCGGCCAGCAAGGTAGCCGCCTGCATGGCCAGTGCCGACAAGCCCATCACCGTGTCCTCCCAAGTAAAAAATCCCATGAAAAAGCCGCCCGCAGGCGGCCTTGGTCCAGCATCTTATCGTCTTACAGGTGGAACTTGGCAAACTCGCCATTCATCTGCCCAGCCCGGCCTGCCAGGCTCTGCAAGGTGGTGCTGGCCTGTTGCAGCATTTCGTCATTCTCCAGCACCCGGCTGTTGATCTGCTCCGAGCTTTGCGCAATCAGCGTGCTGGCATTGTGCTGCTCCTGGGTGGAGTGGGAAATCTCCGACATTTTGCTGACCACTTCCAGCATGGAGTGACGAATGGACTGAATGGTGGCCACCGCCTGCTGGGTCAGCACCACGCCATCGTTCACCACGGTCACCGTCTGCTGCACATCGCCCACGGCCTTGCCGGTTTCGCTGCGAATGGCACTGACCATGCCGGCAATCTGCACCGTGGCCTGGGCCGTGCGCTCGGCCAGTTTGCGCACCTCGTCGGCCACCACGGCAAAGCCGCGCCCCTGCTCACCAGCGCGTGCAGCCTCGATGGCAGCGTTGAGGGCCAGCAGATTGGTCTGGTCGGCGATGTCGCGTATCACCTCGGTGATGCCGGAGATCTGCTGCGAGCGCTGCTCCAGCGCGGCCAGCATGGTTTCCAGCGATCTGACCGACTGCACCGTACTTTCCATGCCATCGGCCAGACACAGCAGGCCTTGCGCGCCAGACTCCAGCCCGGTGCCAGTGGCGGTGGCCAGCTGATCGGCCTCACGCGCATTGTCTGCAATATGGGCAATGCTGACGGTGATCTGCTCCAGCGTCGCCGCATTGGACGAAGACATGTCCGAAATACGGCGCGCGCTGTCTGCTACATCCAGCACCTGGCCAGACACCTGGCCGACGCCGTCCACCACGCCGCCAGCGTTGTCGCGCAGACCACGGAACAGCGTTGCCAGCTGCGTGACGAACTGATTGAAAGCGCGCGCGGTGGCGGCGATTTCATCCTGCCCTTCGTCCTTCAGCCGCAGGGTAAGATCGCCATCACCATGCGCAATGTCTTCCATGGCGGCTTTCAGTGCCACCAGCCCGCCCAGCATGCGCCGCAGCAAGAATCCGGCCAGCGGAATCAGCAGGGCAAACACCAGCGCGCTCAAGCCAGCCACGGTCAGCAGCAGGGTATTGAGCGGCGCCAGGATGTCATCCTTGTGCGTGGCCAACCCGATCAGCCAGTCACTGTCCGGAATGCGCTGCACGGAGAGCAGCATGTCCTGCTCGCCCATGCGCATCTGCTGCAGGCTGGCCGAACCGGCCAGCTCGGCCAGCTTGTCTGCCGTCAGCTCCGGTGCCAGCTGGCTGATGGGCTTGAGCGTGAGCGCCGCCTGCGGATGCGCCAGCAGCTTGCCCTTGCTGTCCACGATGAAGGCATAGCCATTGCCACGAATCTGCAGCGACAGCACCGATTTGACCAGGCTATCGACAAAGACATCGCCACCCACCACGCCGACCTGGCTGCCGCCATGGCTGATGGGAGCGGCCACGGTAATGGTGAGTTTCTTGCTGGCTTCATCGACATAGGGCTCGGTCACAATCGGCTTGCCGGCGGCCATGGCCTGCTTATACCAGTCGCGCTCGGCCACCTTGTAGTCGGCCGGTGCGCTCCAGTCGTCGGAAAACAGCGAATGGCCATCGGCAAAACCGGCGTAGTTCACATTGAAACCGGCCTTGGCACCGACCTTGAGAAAACGCAGGGCATCCGCCTCACTCGCCACGCTGGCCTGGGCGGCAATTTCCTGCTTTTTCTCATCCAGCCAGGTTTTCACCACACTGCTCTGCCCCTTGAGCGCAGAGTCAAACTCGTGATTCAGTCCGCTGAGAATTTCGCCGCGCATCTGGATGAACACAATCAACACCAGCACCAGGCCAAACAGCGCCATCAGCAAGGCGTTGAAGGCAATCAGCTTGCTTCGCAAAGATTTCATGTCTCCCCCTTATTTCCTTCAGGGTTGAATTGTTTGAACTTGCCTTGGTGAATCATCGCTACCACCTGACATATCCCGGCAGGCAAGCACCTATGCCATACATTAAATTATTAAAATCTAATATATATCTTGATCCAACACAGCAAAGGCTTGTTGACCGTACTAGCAAGTACAAAACCCAGGTCTGCGCGCCATAGGCTGTGGTGAAAACAGCAAGGCCAAGCATGAGGATAGCGCGCCGCAGCTGACGTTACAGGGCAGGAGACAAGCAGGCAAAAAAAATCCCCTGAGGGTTCTCAGGGGCCAACACGAGGAAGAAACATCTGGCTGGGGTTACCAGCTGATGCTTCGAGGGGCTAACACCACAAAAGGCCTTGCGGCCTTCAGTGCGATGCACAATTTAGCGCAAATGCTCTATTCTGTCCATTCAATTCAGCGGCTTAGACCCGCTAACAAAACCCCCGCTCCTGCGTTGCGCCTCCTTGCCGTACTAGCTGTACTGTCTGCGTCGGCGCGCCTTGGCCCGGGTTCTCTACGCGCTTTTGTTAGCAGCTCTTAGCGCTCATGCCCACTGGTAATCCTTGAACATTTCACGCAGTTTCATCTTCTGCAGTTTGCCGGTGGCGGTGTGCGGCAGCTCGTCCAGAAACACCACCTCGTCCGGGGTCCACCACTTGGCGATCTTACCTTCGTAAAAGCCGATCAGCTCTTCGCGCGTGGCGCTGGCACCGGGCTTGAGCACCACCACCATCAGTGGGCGCTCGTCCCACTTGGGGTGCAGCACACCGATGGCGGCCGCCTCGGCCACCGCCGGGTGACCCACCAGAATGTTTTCCAGCTCAATGGAGCTGATCCACTCACCGCCGGACTTGATCACGTCCTTGGTGCGGTCGGTAATCTTCATGTAGCCATCGCGGTCGATGGTGACCACGTCGCCGGTATTGAACCAGCCATCCTCGGTATGCGAATCGTCCTGCTCGCGCTTGAAGTAGCGCGACAGCACCCAGGAACCCTTGACCTGCAGATTGCCAAAGGCCACGCCATCGTTGGGCAGCGGCTTGCCTTCGTCGTCGACAATGCGGATGGCCACACCGTAAATCGGCCGCCCCTGCTTGGTTTGCAGGCCGCGCAGCGTTGGCGTGTCACAGCCGTTGTGCTTGAACTTGGGCGTGCTGGTGGTGCCGCAGGGCGACAGCTCGGTCATGCCCCACAACTGGCGCAGCTCGGCACCATGCTCGGCCAGTTGATCGACCATGCTTTCCGGCGCAGCCGAGCCGCCGACGATGACGCGCTTGAGGCTGTGAATCTTCAGATGGTTCTTCTGACAGTGCTGCAGCAGCATCATCCAGATGGTGGGCACGCCGGCCGCCATGGTGACGCCTTCGCTCTCGATCAGCTCGTACAGATTGACGCCGTCCATCTTGGGGCCGGGCAACACCAGCTTGGCACCGTTCATGGTGCAGCTGTAGGGCAGGCCCCAGCCATTGACATGGAACATCGGCACCACCGGCATGATGGCGCCCTGCGCCGAGATATCCAGGCTGTCCGGCAGCGAACTGGCAAAGGCATGCAGCACGGTGGAGCGGTGCGAATACAGCACGCCCTTGGGGTTACCAGTCGTGCCCGAGGTGTAACACAGGCTGGAGGCGGTGTTTTCGTCGAAATCCGGCCACTGATATTGGTCGCTGTGGCTGTTGACCAGGTCTTCGTAGCACAGCAGGTTGTCCAGCGTGGACTCGCGCGGCATGTGGGCGCGGTCGGTCAATAGCACGAAGTGCTGCACGGTAGTCAGTTCGGCGGCAACCTGCTCCACCACAGGCAGGAAGCTGAGGTCAAACATCAGTACCTTGTCTTCGCCGTGATTGATGATGTAGCTGATCTGTTCGGCAAACAGGCGCGGGTTGACGGTATGGCAGATGGCCCCGGAACCGGAGGTGGCAAAGTAGATTTCGTAGTGGCGGTAGCCGTTCCAGGCCAGGGTGCCCACGGTATCGCCATGCTGCACGCCCAGGCCAGCCAGGGCATTGGCCAGCTGCCGGCTGCGGCGTGCTGCTTCGCGGTAGGTATAGCGGTGAATCGGGCCTTCCACGGTGCGCGACACGATCTCGCTATCGCCATGGTAGGTTTCGGCATGCTGCAGCAGGGCGGAGATCAGCAGCGGCTGCTCCATCATTTGTCCACGCATCTTGTTTCCCCTTTATTGTCGTGGTTTGGAATCTATCAAAAGACCATAGGCATTTTGGGGCATTTGCTCCAATCACATTTTCTGATGCAAACAGGAAAGACCTGCTGATGAAAACAGAGGTTTACAGGGGAAAAGACAAGAAGTTTCCTAGCGCTTGCTTGGCAATAAAGATGACAAAGCACTGCTGTAGCAGGGCTGACAAGGGCAAACCGGCACCACGCTGTGCGCAAGCGGCCACCGCACTGCAAAGCCGGACGACAAGCAGCTTGCCAGTTGGCCACCCACGACACTGTGCTGGCAATACAACAGCTGATGCGTTTTAGCTTTTTACCGGACGCTTGGCCAGCATGCGTTGCAGGGTGCGGCGGTGCATGCCCATGGAGCGGGCCGTGGCCGAGATATTGCCATCGTGCTCGTTCAGCACCCGTTGCAGGTGCTCCCAGGTAACCCGACGCAAGGACATCGGCTGCGGTGACAGCGGCAGCTCCGGATTGGCCATTACCTGCTGGAAAGCCGCCAGGATGTCATCCACCCCTGCTGGTTTGGCCAGATACTGCACCGCCCCCAGCTTGGTCGCCTCCACGGCGGTAGCGATGCTGGCATAGCCGGTGAGCACCACCACGGCAGCCTGTGGATAAAGCTGGCGCAGGTCGGGCAGCAGGCGCAAGCCGCTTTCGCCTTCCAGGTTCAGGTCCAGCAGGATGCGCAGCGGTGGCTCATTGCGCGCTTGCAGCGCGGCTTGGCCATCGGCGGCACACTCGACGCGAAAGCCGCGCCGCGTCAGCGAACGCGCCAGCACCGAGGAAAAAGCCTGGTCATCATCGACCAGCAGGAAATCCAGCGCCATTTCACTCCTCCTGTTGCAAGGGCAGCCGCACGCAGGCGTGAACGCCGCCCTCGGCACGGTTATCCAGGGTCAGAACGCCACCCAGCCGCGCCAGTGTGGCATGGCTGAGCATCACCCCCAGCCCCATCCCGGCCGGCTTGTCCGAATCCAGCGGTGCCAGGCCGGCACGCTGCAATTGCTGGGTACTGAGGCAGCCTTCGCGATTGATGATGTCCAGTTGCAACTGCCCATCCCGCACGGAGGCGGTCACGGTCAGCTCGCCGCCACCAGCCTCGGCCGCATTGTTGATCAGATTGAAAAAGGCTGGCCAGAATGCGGCATCCAGCCGCACCAGCGGGTCTGCCCCTGCCGGAGCCTGCCATTCCAGCCGCACATCCGGCCGCAGGCTGCGCCAGCCGGATAGCTGATGCGCCAGCGTGGCAAACAGCGGAATGGCGGCACCCTGTGGCTGAATGCCCTGCTTGAGCCGCGCCAGCGCCTGGGCACAACTGCCCAGCTGGGCTTGCATCAGTTGCAAGTCCTCGCGCAGCGGCTGATCGGCCGCATGCTGCAACAGCATATCTTCCACCAGCAGGGTCAGGGTATTGATGGGGGTGGACAGCGAATGCGCCGCGCCGGCCGCCTGCATGCCCACCGCCAGCAGTTGTTCGTCGCGCAGCTGGGTTTCCCGCGCCGCTGCCAGTGCGGCCTCGCGCGCCGCCAGTTGACGGGCCAGCCAGGACACAAAGCTGGTGATCAGCAGCGCCGACAGGGCAAAGGTCAGCCACATGCCGACCAGGTGCAGGGAAAAGGCATACGCGGCATCGTTGCCCTGCAAGGGCCAGGGCAGGTGCCAGCCAAACAGCGCCGCATAGGCCAGCATGCTGAGCAAGGACAGCCCCCAGGCAAACAGGCCGGGCGACAGCAAGGCGGCAAACAACACCGGCGGCAGATATAGCGAGGCCAGCGGATTGGCCGCACCGCCGCTGAAAGCCATGCACTCGGTCAAGGCCAGCAGGTCGGCCAGCAAACCCAGCCGCAATAAGGGCAAGGCCGCACGGCCCTGCTGCAGCCGCTGACTCAGCACACCATTGAACAAGGCCAGCGTGGCCAGCGCCTGCAGCAGCAATAGCCAGGGCAGCGCCAGTCCGCTCAGTCGGCACAGCAATAGCAACAGGCCTCCAGCAGCCAGCATCAGCCAGCGCAGACGGGTAATCAGGCGCACCGCATCCGGCAGATCGGCTACCAGGCGGGAAGAAGAGGAAAACAGTTGGGGCAGCATGGCCGACACTTTAGCATCCCGCAGCACCAGTAGTGGCTGCGACATAATGCCGCACATCCCCGGCAGGCATGGATCGCGCTGCAGCCCAGCCCCCGACTGCAGCGGCTTGTGACAACGGCACTTACCCGGCTCGTCGCCGCACGGCCAGTCTGCTAGTCTTGCAAGACTTTTTGTCGAACTGAGCCGGATGAAACATTTGAAACTCGCAGGCTGCGGCCTGATCCTGTTTATCGCGTTGGGGCCGCTGGTGGGCTTGCTGGCCAGCGGTGTGCTGCCCTTGCTGGCCTATATGATCGGTGCCTTGCCGGCCGCGCTGGCCGGCACGCTGCTGGTGCTGCTGCGCCTGTCGCTGGATAGCGGCATCAGCCGCTGGCAACAAAGCTGGCCGCGCTGGCGACTGCTGGCACTGGCCGCCCTGCCCGGCGCACTGACCGGCGGCGTCATCACCCTGTATTACAGCCGCTGGCTGCAGCCGGCTTTATACGACCCCTTGTTCAACTATTATGTCGGTGCCGTGGCGGGAGGGGTGTGCAACGCCTTGTTCTGGCTGTTGCGCAGCCCGCCCGAGCCAGGCCGCTGATCCGACGAGCCCGGCTACGAGCCGCAGCAAAAAAGAAAGCCCGCCTGGTCGGGGCGGGCAATAACACCTTGGAGTGTGTCCCGGCAGGCTTGGACCTGCCGGCGTGTCTGGCACCAACAATACGCTGTTGCAAATGCCAGGCCAATGCGACAGATTGCCGCAGCATCTCAAACGGCCTTGCGCACGCTCACCTGCAAGCCACCGCTGTCGCGGTTTGCCAGCGTCAGGCTCAGACCATGCAAGCTGGCAATACGCTCGACAATGGACAAGCCCAGCCCACTGCCCGGTACATCCTGCCCGGGTGGACGGAAAAAGCGCTCATGTACCCGGTCCAGCCATTCCGGCGCAATACCCGGCCCGTTATCCTGCACCACAATGCCAGTCGTCCCCGCCTGCAACGCGATGCACGCGCCAGCCGGGCAATAGCGCACCGCATTGTCCAGCACATTACGCAGCATCAGCGTGAGCAAGGTGGCATCACCCGTCAGCGGCAAGACCTGTGCCGGGCTATCCTGCCATTGCAGCTGCAGTTGCATGTTCTTGCCGGCGGCCGCAGCGGCCACATCGGCCATGGCATCGCCACACACCGTGGCCCAATCCACTGGCTGCGCCGCGGGCAAGCCCTGCAGCGGATCAAGCCGGGACAAGGCCAGCAATTGCTCCACCAGCCGGGTGGCGCGGCCAATGCCCTGCTGCAACTGTCGCAGCGCATGCTGGCGGCCTGCTTCGTCCGGCATCAGTGCCATGACCTCGGCCTGCACCTGCAAGGCGGCCAGCGGCGTGCGCAACTCATGCGCAGCATCGGCCGTGAAACGCCGTTCGTGCTCCACCGTGTCGGCAATGCGGGCAAACAGCGCATTCAAGGCACGCACCATGGGCAGTACCTCGCCCGGCACATCTTCAGCCAGCGGGCTACTGTCCAGCGCACTGCGGCGGCCAAGATCGGCGGCCACCTGCTGCAAGGGCCGCAAACCCTTGCGCACCGCCCATAGAATCAGCAACAGCAAAACCGGCAAACCCAGCAACCACGGCAGCAACTGGCCCTGTATCACCTTGAGTACTACTTCGTGCCGCAGCTTCTGCCGCTGACCGACGGCAACCAGGCGCGAACCGTCCGGTGCCGGCAGATAGAACAAGCGCCATTCATCCTTGTCATCGTGGCCGCTAACCGTATAAAACCCCCGCCGTCCGGCCTCGAAACTGAAATGGCGGCCCTTGCCGTCACTCAGCAGCAAATCCCCGGCTTCGTTCCATACCGCCACGCCGATGTCGTCGTCTTCCATCTCGCCACGGTCGCCGCCGCGAATCAGCTTCTTGGTCTTGGGCAATACCGGCAGTGGATCGTCGCCATGCTCGCCCATGTTGACGCTGAGCAATTGCCGGGCAAACAGGGTGAGTTGGGTGTCGTACAGTTCGTCCACCTCATGGTGGGCGACATAGGCGGCCACACCCGTGGACACCAGCCAGATCAGCGGCACGGTAATCAGCAGCAGCACCGCCAGGCGGCGCTGCAAAGTGGGCTGGCGCTTCATTGCAGCTCGCCCAGCGCATAGCCAATGCCGCGCTGGGTGCGGATAAAGCCAGCTCCCAGTTTTTTGCGCAGGTGATGGACATACACCTCCACCGCATTGCTTTCCAGCTCCTGCCCCCAGCCGTAAAGCTTTTCTTCGATCAACTCACGCGACAACACCCGGCCCTTGCTGGACAGCAGCAGCTCCAGCAAGGCCAGTTCGCGCGCGGTCAGCTCCAGCGGCTTGTCATCCAGCCAGGCGGTGCGGGCCACCGGATCAAAGCTGACCGCACCATGGCTCAGGCGATTGGCGGACTGGCCATGACGGCGGCGGATCAGCGCCCGCAAGCGCGCCGCCACTTCGCTCAATGCAAACGGCTTGACCAGATAGTCATCCGCACCGGCATCCAGCCCCTGCAGACGCTCATCCAGCGTATCGCGCGCGGTCAGTACCAGTACCGGCACATCCTGCCCGGCCTGACGCCAGGCGGCGAGGATATCCATGCCATCCATGCCCGGCAGGCCCAGATCCAGCACCACGGCATCAAACGGCGCGGCCGACAACGCGGCCAGCCCTTCCCGGCCCTGGCGAAACCAGTCGACCACAAAGCCCAACTGGCCCAGGCCCATCTTCAGGCCATCACCAATCAGCGGATCATCCTCCAGCACCAATATGCGCATGTTTATTTCCTTGCTTCAAACTCCGGCACGGCCTGCTCGTCGCCCTGCTGCGGCATGGGCTTGACGCCGGTGACCATGGCCCTGATCAGATTGATGCCGCCCAACCGACTCATCACCAAGGCCGCCAGCACATGCAGGCCGACACTGCCGATGAGGATATTGGCCAGCGCGCCGTGTAGTTCCTGCATGCCGTCATCGCCCCAGAAGGCATCGGTGCCCAGCAGATAACCGCTCACACCCAATCCCAGCACCAGCGCCATCAGCCACAGCATCATCAGCGCGCCCAACGGGTTGTGCCCGGCATGGGCATCCAGCCGGCCCTGACGCATGTCCTGCCAGTGTGCCCGCAAGCGGCGCGGCGTAGGAAAGAAATCGGCAAAACGGGCATGCCTGCTACCAACAAAGCCCCACACCACCCGCGACAGCACCAGCACAGCGGCCAGATAGCCAGCCCAGCGATGCGGACCTTCGCCATCTTCCAGCACAAAATAATTGCCCAGCACACAGGCCGCCAGCGTCCAGTGAAACACTCGGACAAAACGGTCCCACACCTTGATTACCTGTGTATTGTCAGCCATCAATCCATTTCCTTTCAGCAAAAGAATAGGCCGGCGCCCGATGGCAGCCGGCCCTCCCGCCCCGGGAGCGCGCCCGGCATGCAACAGGCTTATTGCTGTACTTCGCTCTTCACCGGCTTGCCAGTCTTGGTGTCGAAGTAGATTTCCACCTTCTTGTCGTCCTTGTTCTTGCCGTAGATCTCATAGCACTGGCCGCTCACCTTGAATTTGTCGATCTTGTAGCCCTGGCCTTCCAGCTGTTTCTTGAAATCTTCCTGCTTGATCCACTCGCTCTTGGGGTGGGTTTCACACTTGGCACCAGCAAAAACGGCAGGGGCGGCAAAGGCAGCGAACAGGGCGGTCAGCAACAGTTTTTTCATTTCTCGAATCTCCAGGATTAAACCGGTTCATTCCGGTGGCAGGGCTATTTAAACGCAGCAGTCTTAAACCCAACTTAAAACCGCGCTACGTCATCCGCGCGTCACCAAAGCCACATCGCGCTGTCATCTGTTGCATGCAGCATGACGCGGTACACCACGGCAGAACGGACCCGACATGCAGCCCGACACCGCCTCCACCAGCAGCCGCCACTACCGCGCCATCTGGATTTCCGATGTACACCTGGGCACCTCCGGCTGCCGCGCCGACCATTTGCTCGACTTCCTCAAGCACAACGAATCCGACCACCTCTATCTGGTGGGCGATATCGTTGACGGCTGGCAACTGAAAAAATCCTGGTACTGGAAGCAAAGCCACAACGATGTGGTGCAAAAAGTACTGCGCAAGGCGCGCAAGGGTTGTCAGGTGGTGTATGTGCCGGGCAATCACGATGAGGCCGCCCGCCACTACGTGGGACTGGACTTCGGCGGCATCGCCATCCGGCGCGAGGCCGAACACACCACAGCGGATGGCAAGCGCCTGCTGATCATCCACGGCGACGAATTCGATGGCGTCATCCAGCACATCAAGTGGCTGGCCTATGTCGGCGACTCGCTCTACACCGTCATCCTGGAGCTGAACCGTGGCTTCAACTGGCTGCGCAAGCAACTGGGCATGCCGTACTGGTCGCTGTCGCAATACCTCAAGCACAAGGTCAAAAACGCGGTCAACTTCATCAGCGACTTCGAAAAAATCCTCGCCGGCGAAGCCCGCCGCCGCGACTACGACGGCGTGATTTGTGGCCACATCCACAAGGCCGAAGTGCGGGATATCGACGGCATCATCTATGGCAACAGCGGCGACTGGGTAGAAAGCCTGTCAGCCCTGGTGGAACACGCCGATGGCCGGCTGGAAGTGGTGTACTGGACCGAACTGCAATCCGCAGCAGAACCCGTCCGCCGCAAAAACAAGCAAACCGGCGCTGCGACACAGCCCGCCACCGGCCAAGCAGAAGCCGCCCAACCAGCGTGGCTACCGCAGCCGGCAGCGCCAACCTTGCTTACGCGGGCAGACACCACTGCCCAGCTGTCCGACCCCACCCAGGAGACACCATGCGCATCCTGATCGTCACCGACGCCTGGAAACCGCAAGTCAACGGCGTAGTCCGCACCCTCACCGAAACCAGCCGTGAGCTGACCCAGTTCGGCCATCAGGTGGACATGATCACGCCACTGGAATTCAACACCCTGCCCTGCCCCACCTATCCCGACATCCGCCTGTCCATCCTGCCCTACCGCCAGGTAGCGCGGCGGATTGCCGAACTGGCACCACACGCCATCCACATTGCTACCGAAGGCCCACTGGGGTTGGCGGCACGCCGCTATTGCCTGCGCCACAAACTGGCCTTCACCACCGCCTATCACACCCGTTTTCCGGAATACATCGCCGCCCGCACCCGCCTGCCGCTGTCCATCAGCTATGCCTGGATGCGCCATTTCCACAATGCCGGCGCCGCCACCATGGTGCCCACCCAGTCCATAGCCGACGACCTGCGCGCCCGTGGTTTTACCAAGGTGGTGTTATGGAGCCGTGGCGTGGATACCAGCCTGTTCACGCCCGGTACACGGGAGCGTCTGGATGAAAGCACTGCCCCGCGCTTTGTCTATATCGGGCGGATCGCCGTGGAAAAGAACATCGAAGCCTTCCTCAAACTCGATCTACCCGGCAGCAAATGGGTGGTGGGCGATGGCCCGCTGATGGCCCGTCTGCAGCGCGAATATCCCGAAGTCCACTTTGCCGGTGTCTTTCCGCAAAACGAGCTGGCCCGCTTCTACCGTGCGGCGGATGTTTTTGTCTTTCCCAGCCTGACCGACACCTTTGGCCTGGTGCTGCTGGAAGCCATGGCCTGCGGCACACCGGTAGCCTCCTATCCAGTGGCCGGGCCACTGGATGTGATAGGTAATAGCGGGGCGGGCATACTCGCCGAGGACCTGCGCCAGGCCTGTCTGGATGCGATGAAGATCGACCGCAGCCATGTACGCCGGATTGCCGAAGGTTTTTCCTGGACCGCCGCCGCACGCCAGTTCGAGCAGCACCTGCATCCCAATCCAGCGGAACGCGTCGCCACCCTGAAGCCGCAGGCAGGTTGATAGCGCCAAAACAGCCGGCGTTGCAAAACAGGTCGCGCCGCCCATGGCTGTGGGGACAAGGCTTCAGCACATTGCCATGGCCGTGGCCGGCACCGCGCTACAAAAAAAACTTGAGTCCGCCAATCACAGGCCTATACTGAAATCATTCAGTAACAGGGAGGGTTTGGGATGAGTCATTGGCCGGATTCCGACAACCTTGTTCAACTTTGTGTTCAGAACCCATCACCTTCTCAGGTTTGATGGCGGCTGCTTCAGCGTAGCCGGGAGCACTACCAGCGTCCATCACGGATGCATCAACGACAGGTCGTCGGTAAGCCAGACACGAAACAACAGACTTTGCTTGAGCTTGATGAGTTAGCCGGGGCTTGAAAGCCCTTATCCGCCACCCTAACAGGCAGCGATCATGATGTTACCGCCCGATCAACCAAGGGCATTTTAGATGTAATATCAGTGCTTTACGACTTATCTGGTGCTGTGCATACAGCCTGTTCTTTGGTAATGACCTGTTCGCGGTTTTGCAGAATATCGTTGGCAAACATGTTCGCCGCGACGCGGGTTGCAGTCTTGTATGTGATGTTTGCGTTATCCCGCAAATCCTTCTGAAACATGCAGTGACACACCTCGGAGGGCGGCCAGTCAAGCCGCCCTCTTTCACATTCTAGTCCTGCTGCTGCCTGATCCGCTCAATCACCACCCGTGCCAGATGCTGGGTACTGACCCCAGGTGACATCACGTCCGGGGTGGCAATGCCATCCAGCAAGGTGGCCCGTACTGCCTGCTCGATGCGCAGTGCCAGCTTCGGACGCTGCCACCATACCCGCAGCAGCATGGCCGCGCTGAGAATGGCAGCCAAAGGATTGGCAATACCCTGGCCAGCAATATCCGGGGCCGAACCATGTACTGGCTCGGCAATTGCCGCGGCCACACCCAGATTCAGCGAAGGTGCCAGGCCCAGACCGCCACCAAATGCTGCCGCCAGATCCGACAAAATATCGCCATACAGATTGGGTGCCAGCAGCATGTCGAAGCTTTCCGGTGCCTGCGCCAGGCGCAAAGCTGCCGTATCCACCAGCATTTCATCTACCGTAATGTCGGGAAAGTCACGAGCAACCTCACGCGCGCAGTCGCGGAACAGGCCATCGGTGCGCGGCAGGATATTGGCCTTGTGAATGATGGTGATGCGCTGACGGCCAGCATTGCGCGCCAGTTCGAATGCGCTGCGCGCCACCCGCAATGAGGCCTTGCGCGTAATGCGCTTGATGGCCACTGCGACTTCACCGTCAGACTGCTCATCACCCACATACAGGTCTTCGGTATTTTCGCGCACGATGATCAGATCAATACCACCACGGCTGCTAGCCAGGGGCAAACTGAGCGTGGGACGAATATTGGCATGACAGCCCAGTTCACGGCGCAATTGCACAATGGGCGAGCGATAGCCCTCCACCAGCTGCATCGGTGAGCTGACAGCCCCAAAAAACACCGCCCCGCATTCGCGGGCAGCAGCCAGCGTACGCTCTGGCAGCGCCTGGCCATTGCGACAGAACTCTTCCCAGCCGGCATCCGCAAACACCAGTTGCAAGCCGGGCAGTACCGCCTGCAACACGCCCACGGCCACCGGTACCACTTCATGACCGATCCCGTCGCCAGCTATCACGCACAGTTTCATCTTCACCCTCTCATCATCGCAGCCAGGAGTGGCAATTCTACTCGCTGCACGGCCGATACCGCACAATTAATGACATTCGGATTGGCGATGACAGCCAGGGCGCACACTGTCCGACAAGCATGGCGCTATGCCTGCCCTTTATGCACTAGCGCAGCACGCAATACAATTTGCTGATCTAAATCAATCACCCATTAAGAACAATCAGGAATAAACACAGCGGAAAGAAATCGTTAGGGCTACCTCATTCTTTAAGGTAACATCCTGTTCCAGTTGACTTTCCCGCCAGGCCCCATGCCCTGCAAGCCATAGGTAGCGGCCAGGCCTGGTATCGCAGCGATTTGATCATTATGCACAATGACATAGTGAGAACGGCTAGCAATGTTTAGTCAAGCGGACCCGAAAAGGGTAAAATCGCGGCAACCACTCATTCCTTGATTTCTTTTGGATAGCGAGCAGCAATTTATATGTCCTCCCCCAATCTGACCGCTGAAAAGGTCCTGTCGGTTCACCACTGGAACGACACCCTGTTCACCTTCACCTGCACCCGCGATGCCGGTCTGCGCTTCATCAACGGCCAATTCGTCATGATCGGCCTGGAAGTGAACGGCAAGCCGCTGATGCGCGCCTACTCCATTGTCAGCTCCAATTACGAAGAGCATCTGGAGTTTTACAGCATCAAGGTACAAGACGGCCCGCTGACTTCGCGCCTGCAGCACTTGCAGGTCGGCGATACCGTGATGATCAGCAAAAAGCCCACCGGCACCCTGGTACAAGACAATCTGCTACCGGGCAAAAACCTGTACCTGCTGTCTACCGGTACTGGCCTGGCACCGTTCATGTCCATCATCAAGGACCCGGAAGTTTACGAACGCTACGACAAGGTCATCCTGACCCACGGCGTACGCTGGGTAAGCGAACTGGGTTATCACGACTACATCACCAATGAACTGCCGGAAAACGAGTTCTTTGGCGATATCGTGAAAGAAAAGCTGATCTACTATCCGACCGTGACCCGCGAGCCTTTCCGCAACCAGGGCCGCCTGACCGATCTGATCACCAATGGCAAGATGTGCGCCGATATCGGCCTGCCGCAGCTGAGTCCGGAAAACGACCGCGTACTGATCTGCGGTAGCCCGTCCATGCTGCACGACCTGTGCGAAATCCTGAATGGCCTCGGCTTCAAGGAATCTCCGCGCATGGGCGAGCCGGGCGACTACGCCATCGAACGCGCCTTCGTCGAAAAGTAAGAGCAGCCCAGCTGCAAATACCAAACGCCATCCAGCAGGATGGCGTTTTTGTTTGTCCTGACCAGCACTCAACTAGCGCTGACGGAGTGAGGAACGCAAAAAAGGGAGGCAGAAGCCTCCCTTTTCTTATGCGAGCCAGACGCTGACGTCTTGATTAGTTTGCTGCGGAAGCCGGAGCGGCTTTCTTGGCAGCGTGCTTTTTAGCGTGATGCTTTTTAGCAGCGTGCTTCTTGGCCGGAGCGGAAGCGTCAGCAGCTTGGGCTTTCTGAGCGGAAGCTTCTACTTTCTTGGCAGCGTGCTTTTTAGCGTGGTGCTTTTTGGCAGCGTGCTTTTTAGCCGGAGCGGAAGCGTCAGCAGCTTGGGCTTTTTGAGCGGAAGCTTCTACTTTCTTGGCAGCATGCTTTTTAGCGTGGTGCTTTTTGGCAGCCTTTTTAGCCGGTGCGGAAGCGTCAGCAGCTTGAGCTTTTTGAGCGGAAGCGTCTACTTTCTTGGCAGCGTGCTTTTTAGCGTGGTGCTTTTTGGCAGCCTTTTTAGCCGGAGCGGAAGCGTCAGCAGCTTGAGCTTTTTGAGCGGAAGCGTCTACTTTCTTGGCAGCGTGCTTTTTAGCGTGGTGCTTTTTGGCAGCCTTTTTAGCCGGAGCGGAAGCGTCAGCAGCTTGGGCTTTCTGAGCAGAAGCGTCTACTTTCTTGGCAGCGTGCTTTTTGGCGTGGTGCTTTTTGGCAGCTTTTTTAGCCGGAGCGGAAGCGTCAGCAGCTTGGGCTTTCTGAGCGGAAGCGTCTACTTTCTTGGCAGCGTGCTTTTTAGCGTGGTGCTTTTTGGCAGCCTTTTTAGCCGGTGCGGAAGCGTCAGCAGCTTGGGCTTTCTGAGCGGAAGCGTCTACTTTCTTGGCAGCGTGCTTTTTAGCGTGGTGCTTTTTGGCAGCCTTTTTAGCCGGGGCGGAAGCGTCAGCAGCTTGGGCTTTCTGAGCAGAAGCTTCTACTTTCTTTTCGCCCTTCTTGGCGTGATGAATCTTGGCAGCTTTGGCTTTCGGTGCGGAAGCAGCCGGAGCAGAAGCGTTGGTGGCGGCGAAACCAGCAGCGGAGCTCAGACCGAAGGCGGCAGACAAAACGAGCAGGGTCAGTTTTTTCATGTTGCGTTCTCCAATATCAAGTGGGGAGTGTTCTTTCCGAGACACCGCAGCGGTGTTTCCATGAGTCGTATCCTAGCCCTGCCCGTCAAGCCCGTCTGTGAGTGCTATGTAAGCCCGTGTAACGCTAAGTACAAAACTAGCGGTGCGTCACGGTGACGACCTGATAAACCCCGCCAAACAAGGTCTCCTTATGCCAGTCGAAGGCATCGGCTTCACTGGCGTAAGCAGAAATCTCGTTTTTCCACAGTGCTTCGGCAAAAGGCTCCAGCACGCGGTTGACCCATTTGAGCAACCAGCCGATCGGTTGCCAGGCTGCCGGCTTGTGATAATCGACAAACACCGCCTTGCCACCCTGGGGGACCTGCGACAGCATGTTGTCGACAATGCGATGCTTCAAATCATCCGGCACTTCATGCAGCAGGAAGAAACTGCAGATCAGGTCTGCCGGCTGCTCCAGCTGATAGCTGGCCGCATCGGCCCGCACCACGCGCGCCTGCGGGTAGGCCGCCAGCTTGCGCGCACCATGTTCGACCTGGACCGGGGTGATGTCGGTCAGCACAAACTGACCGTGTTTTCTGACCTTGGCGGCAGCCTTTTCCACCAGATCGCCATAGACATGGGCGACCTGCCATACCCGCATGCCGGGCCGGATTTGCTGCAGATAGCGGCGCATCAGCCGCTGGTCATTCAAAAACAACAGCGTGCTGACCACCAGATTGCGGTCCAGCAGCGCGGCGCGGCGCGGGTTGACGTAGGCCCAGTCGTAGACTTCGGTCATGTAGTCCGGCACCCCTTCGTAATAGGGGTTGTACGGCAGCGGTGGGTGGTTGCGGCTCATGGTGGCACCTTGGTATTAGCTATTCATCAACAAAGTTTAGCAAATGCTAATATGCAAACTATTGAGCTAGGCCAAGCTTTACCCTGATCCGGCAACATGCTGTTTACCAATGCAAAACGGCCCATATGGGCCGCTGTTGCGAGTCAAAACCATTCAATCCGCCAGGGTCAGCACCACAGGGGTGTGATCGGAGGGCCGCTCCCACTTGCGTGGTGTCTTGTCGATGATGCAGCCGCTGGCGCGCGCCTGCAGGGGCGGGGTAATCAGGATGTGGTCGATACGCACGCCCTTGTTGCGACGGAACATCATGGCACGGTAATCCCACCAGCTGTACTGCTTGTCCTCCTGGTTGAACAGGCGGAAGCTGTCGACCAGCCCCAACGCAATCAGCCCGCGAAAGGCCTCGCGCTCCGGCGTGCTGCACAGCACTTGCTCTTGCCAGCTTTCCGGGTCGTACACATCACGGTCTTCCGGCGCGATATTGTAGTCGCCCAGCAAGGCCAGCTGTGGATGGCGGCTTAATTCATCGGCCACATAAGCATGCAGCTTGCCCAGCCATTCCAGCTTGTAGGGGTATTTGGGTGAATCGACGGCCTCGCCATTGACGAAGTAGCCACAGATCACGCGCACGCCATTGACCGTGGCGGCAATCACCCGCCGCTGCGGGTCGTCGTAACCGGGAATACCCTGCACCACGTCTTCCAGTTGCAAGGGCTGTCGTACCAGAATGGCCACGCCGTTATAGGTTTTCTGGCCAAACCAGGCTGCGCGGTAGCCGGCAGCCTCGATCTCGGCCAGCGGAAACACATCCTGATCCATCTTCAATTCCTGCAGACAAAGCACGTCCACCGGACTATCCGCCAGCCATTGCAGTACCTGTGGCAGGCGGACCTTGAGTGAATTGACGTTCCAGGTGGCTAGTTGCATATCTTCAGTTCTCGTTTACAGATGAAAGTGGCTGCACGGCGGCAGCCACTACATTACATATAAGGTATCAGCCCGGCTGACGGCAGGAGGCAAACATGTCCAGCTGCTTGTCATAGACGCTGGTATGCACCCCGAGCAAGCCCAGCATCGAGTGGAACAGATTGTCGTGCGAGTACGGCTCGGCCTTGCGCCCTTCCAGGCAGCGCTGGTTCAGCCCGACTTCCTGCTGGAAGCTGTCAGAGAACCACATCATCGCCCCGATATGCTTTTGCGCTTCCGGGGCAAACAGATAGGGCGTGCCATGCAGGTACATGCCGTTTTCACCCAGTGATTCGCCATGGTCGGACATATACAGCATGCCGGTGTTATAGCGCTGCTGGTTGGCACGCAGGAAGTCGATGATGCCGGACAGTACGGTATCGGTATACAGGATGGTGTTGTCGAAGCCGTTAACGATCTGCTCACGCGGGCAGCGTGATAGCTCGCTGGTCTGGCATACCGGCTTGAACTGCTCCAGCGCTGGCGGATAGCGCTTGTAATAGGCCGGCCCGTGGCTACCCATCTGGTGCAATACCAGCACGACGTCGCGGTCGGACTGGTCGATCAGCTGCTGGGCATTTTTCAGCAGGATTTCATCCCAGCATTCGCCAGTGGTACACAGCTTGTCATCCTTGCTGTTGCTGACATCTTCCAGCGTCACGCGGTTGCACACATCCTTGCAGCCCGACTGGTTGTCGCGCCAGATCACGTTGTAGCCAGCCCGCTTGAGCACATCCAGCACGTTTTGCTGCCGTGCCGCCTTGTCGCCGCTGTAATTGTCGCGGCCGATATTGGAGAACATGCAGGGCACCGAGACCGCTGTTTCCGTGCCGCAGGAGTGCACATTGGGCAGATTAATCAAACCGCTCTGTGTCGCCAGTTTGGGATTGGTATTACGTGGGTAGCCGTTGAGCGAAAAGTGATCGGCACGTGCGGTTTCACCCACCACCAGCACAAATACCGTCTTGCGCTTGTGCTGCTTCCAGCTGGCATCGCGTGTGGCGTCCTCACCCAGCGGGCTGATCGTTACCGGACCGCTATTGTAATGGTCCTGCACATAACCATTGGTGGCCTGGATATAGTTGAAAGGCGTCAGGTAATGGCGCAGCTGGCGGTTGTTGCGGAACAGCGAGGCGAAATCCTGATAGGCCGCAAAGGCGATGCCCAGCAGCACCGCCGCCGAAACCAGCAGCGTCAGTACCCGCACACCCCCCTCTTTCAAGGGTGAGCGCCATTGTATCTGCCGCCGGCAGATCCACCAGGCGGGCAGTATGCCCAGCACGATGACAAACAGCGCCATCTTGCCGGTCAGCAAGTCGCGCACTTCCTTGTTGTCGGTCTGGACTGCGTTCTGCACCATATGTACATCAATCATCACCCCGTACTGGTTCATAAAGTAGGTAATGAAAGAGGTGGTCAGCAGCAATAAGGCCATCACGGGCTTGCCGATATACGGCCAGTTGAACAGCGACAACACCAGATTGTAGAAGGCAGTGACCAGCAGGAAGGACTCCAGCAGCAGCTTGATGCCGTGGCCATCCAGTGGCCCGACAATACGCAACATCTCCTGCCAGAATGGCAGGTTGTAGAACAATACCAGCGCGAGCGACACCAGCAGGGTGAGTCGCTCGGGTCGAATGGAGCGGTTGAAAACCATCTTGCCCTCGTCAACAAGGGGCCGCCGCACATCAGCGCGGTACAGCTGGCCCGGCAATGGAACAGACCGGCCACGGTGGCGGCAGCCTGACTTGATTGTTAGGTAGCCATGACCGAGCCCGCTAAGCTGGCCGGCATGGCAGAAAATCGACGCCATCTTACCCGATTAGTCGAGTGGCAATATGGCATTTCTGTAGCGATTGTTTTAACAGATATGCGCCCCCGCGCAGCCTGATGCGCGGATGACTCCACGCGACGCGGCAGCCTGCATGGCTGCGGCTGGCTTGAACAAATAAACAACAGTAAATTTGATCAAATTTGCCGAGCTGCGGTATTGCTGGCTAGAATGGACTCATGTTCATCACCGGTAGAACCAAATTGTCCAGACAAACCAAACCCCTGCAGTCCCAGCAACATCCCCTCTGCCCTACCAAAAACCCCAACCGTTCCACGCTGCGCCCCTTTAGCGACGCCTTTACCCTGCGCACGCCTAGCTTTGCCCATCATCAGCGCCCGCATCGTCCCGACAAGGCAGACAACGAACCTTCCAGCTGATTTTAGTGAAATGGCGATTCAGCCCTGCACCCGGTCATGCACCGCGGCAGCACCAGGCAGTTTCACCGAGGCGTCATCTCACTGAAAGTACGACCCGACACCGCCTTATGGCGGTTTTTTCATGTCTGCGGTGGATCAGCAGGCAAAAAAATACCCCCAAGGGGGATTGGGGGTAGGGAAAAGACACAATATCGATGTCCTTTGAGGGGCAGAGATAAGCGTCTGGCTCGCTTGCTGCTCTTGGAGATAACCCGTTGAGCAAAGATTAGAGCCAGGGCTAATCAGGGGAGTTCCCTCCCCCGTGTAAATAATTGTCGCGGTTCAGGCTGCCTGTTCCACCATGCCGGAATGGCGCAGCAAGGCGTCGATCTGCGGGTCACGGCCACGGAAGGCGCGGAAGGATTCCAGTGCCGAGCGGCTGCCGCCGACAGCCAGTACCTCATCCCAGAAACGCTTGCCGGTGGCGGCATTGGCACCGCCCGCCTCTTCAAAAGCGGCATAGGCATCGGCCGACAACACCTCTGCCCACTTGTAGCTGTAGTAGCCCGCCGAATAACCGCCGGCAAAGATATGGCTGAAGCTATTGGGGAAGCGGTTGTAAGCAGGCGGGAAGTTGACTGCCACTTCCTGGCGGACCTCGTCCAGCAAGGCCATCCAGTCGCCGGTGCTGGCGTCGAAATCGGTATACAGCAGCATGTCGAACAAGGAAAACTCCAGCTGACGCACCGTCATCATGCCGCTCTGGAAGTTCTTGGCCGCCAGCATCTTGTCGAACAACGCGCGCGGCAAGGTTTCGCCAGTGTCGGCATGGGCGGTCATGCCTTGCAGCACATCCCATTCCCAGCAGAAGTTTTCCATGAACTGGCTGGGCAACTCCACCGCATCCCATTCCACGCCATTGATGCCGGACACACCCAGCTCCTCCACCTGAGTCAGCATATGGTGCAGGCCATGGCCGAATTCGTGGAACAGGGTGATCACTTCGTCGTGGGTAAACAGCGCCGGCTTGTCACCCAGCGGGCGGGTGAAGTTGCAGGTGAGGTAGGCCACCGGGGTTTGCAGCGTATCGCCCTTCTTGCGGCGGCCACGGGCATCGTCCATCCAGGCACCGGGGCGCTTGCCCTCGCGCGAGTACAGATCAAAATAGAAACTGCCCACCAGCTGCCCATCCTTGAGGATGTCGTAGAAACGGACATCGGGATGCCATACCGGCGCGCTGCTGTCGCGCACTTCCACGCCGTACAGGGTGTTGACCACACCGAACAAGCCAGGCAGCACCTTGCTTTCCGGGAAGTACTGCTTCACTTCCTGCTCGGAGAAGGCATAGCGCGCCACGCGCAGCTTTTCTGCGGCATAGGCGATGTCCCAGGCTTGCAGGTCGGCCAGGCCCAGCTCCTTGCTGGCAAAGGCTTCCAGCTCGGCGCGGTCCTTGGCGGCAAAGGGTTTGGCACGGGCAGCCAGATCACGCAGGAAGGCAATCACCTGCTGCGGGCTTTCCGCCATTTTGGTGTAGAGCGACAGCTCGGCAAAATTGGCAAAACCCAGCAGCTGGGCTTCTTCGCGCGTCAGCTGCAGCTTTTCGCGGATGATTTCGGTGTTGTCGTGTTCCGGCAGGCCAAACTCCGAGGCGCGCTTCACATAGGCGTCGTACAGCTTCTGGCGCAGCGCACGGCTGTGGGCGTACTGCATCACCGGGAAGTAAAACGGGAACTGCAGGGTGATCTTGTAGCCGGTTTTCTCATCAGCCTGGGCGGCGGCGGCAAACAGCGCCAGCGCATCTTCCGGCACGCCGTCCAGCTCGCTGGCATCGTCCAGATACAGGCTGAAGGCGTCGGTGGCGTCCATCACATTCTGTTCGAAGCGGGCGGACAGCTCGGCCAGCTTGCTCTGAATGGCGGCATAGCGCTGGCGCTGTGCTTCCGGCAGCTCGGCACCGGACAGGCGGAAATCGCGTAGATCGTTCTGGATGATTTTCTGGCGGGCGGCATTGTAGCCAGCATAGGCCGGGCTGGCCTCGATGGCCTTGAATTGGCCGAGCAGGTCCAGGTTCTGCCCCAGTTCGGTCCAGAATGCAGAAATGGGGGCGATGTTGGCGTTATAGGCATCGCGCAATTCCGGGGTGTTCACCACCGCGTTCAGGTGTCCTACCACGCCCCAGGCGCGCGACAGCCGCTCGGTGGCATCGGTGAGCGGATCGACCACATTTTCCCAGCTCGGGCTGTCCGCATGCGCGGTCAGCTGTGCCACGGTGTGGCGCGCCTCGGCCAGCAATTGTTCGATGGCCGGGCTGACATGTTCGGGACGAATCTCGGCAAAGCGTGGCAGTCCGGTAAAGTCGAGGAGCGGGTTCTGGCTCATTGTTCACTTCCTGTGGGCAATTGGCAGTGGCTGGCACAGCACTGCGCCGGTATCGAAATCAGGCAGCACACCAGCGAACCGGCGGCAACCATTGCTATATGATAGGGAATCCTGAACCTGTTAGATGAGGACGTTCTGATGAATCGCAATATCCGCCCCTACGATGGCAGCGCACCGCAGATTGCCGACTCCTGCTATATCGACCCGGCCGCCGTGGTGATTGGCGACGTGACGCTGGCGGACGATGCCTCGGTGTGGCCGTTTGCCGTGATCCGGGGCGATGTCAACGCCATTCATATTGGCGAAGGCAGCAATATCCAGGACTTTGCCATGCTGCACGTCACCCACAAGCGCGACAGCGACCCGGTGGGCGCACCGCTGCACATCGGCAAGCATGTCACCATCGGCCATCATGTCACCCTGCATGGTTGCACCATCGGTGACGAAGTGCTGGTGGGCATTGGCAGCATCATTCTGGACCGTGCCATCATCGAAGACCGGGTGCTGATTGGCGCCGGCAGCCTGGTACCGCCGGGCAAGCGGCTGGAGTCCGGCTATCTGTATCTGGGCAACCCGGTGAAACAGGCACGCAAGCTGACCGAGCAGGAACTGGCCTATTTCAAGTATTCCGCCGAGCACTATATCCGCGTGGCCAACAAGCACAAACCGAATCTGGCCTGATCTCCCCGGCCCTGCCTGCCGCTACGTGGCTGCGGGCAGGCGGCTCCGGCCGCGGCAAAATACGACGCGCCAGCATGACTGTTAAAAAACTGTTTAAACAACAGCTTGAATACGCAAGTACATCCCCGCCAATTTAAATCACTTGGCATTAAGTCAGGTAACGGGAATGTCATATCCCGGGTCTACACTGCGCAGCATTATCCGTTCTGAAGCCGCATGACATGTCCCTGATCAAGCGTTTATGGCTGACCATTCTGTTTACCGTGGCCAGCCTGCTTATCGTGCTGGCCGTCACCAGCCAGCAGTTGTTCTCGCTTACCCAGCATGTGGATGACTACAGCCAGCATCAGCAGCTGTCGGCCAATCTCTACCAGTTCAAGGCCGGTGTGCTGAGCCTGGCGCGGGCCGACCCCTTGCAGCCGGATACCGCCCGGCACCTGCAGCAAATCAAGCAGCAAGTCGCACGGCTGAGCGTGAATATCGCAGCCAGCCTGCCCGATGCCCAGGCCAAGGCCTTCAAGGAGCAGACCGGCCAGCTGTGGCAGGAATACGCCCGTAATCTGGAAAGTGCGCTCACCATTGCCCAGAGCGCGCCGCAGGATGCGCTGTCGATTCCGGAGCAAGCCTATCAGCAAAGCCTGGTGCCACTAGTGGCCCTGCTCGACAAACAACTGGAACAAGCCAGCCGCCAGCAGAGCAGCGAAGAAGCCGCCATGCACGGCATGCTGAGCCGTCTGGCCGTTTTCATTCTGGGGCCGCTGGCACTGGCCAGCCTGGCCGTGGTGCTGATCCAGCTGGCACTGGCGCGCCGCCTGAAAGGGCAGATCGCCGCCATGGGCCGGGCCGTCGATGCGCTGAGCGAGGGTAATCTGGCCTCACGCCTGCCGGAAACCGGCAAGGACGAGCTGGCGCAGATGTCGGCCCGCATCAACCGTTTTCTCGAACGCCTGAACGAGCTGCTGACCAATGTGCACCAGCACGCCAGCCGCAACCAGCGCGACAGCCAGCATCTGCAATTACTCACCAGCCAGGCGGCGGATGCCAGCCGTCTGCAAACCGGCAAGGCCAATCTGAGCAATGAGGCCGCCGAGCAGATTGCCAGCCAGGCCGACAGCGTGGCGCAATTCATCGAACAGGCCGAAGCCGGTTCGCGTCAGGCATTGCAGCGCACGGAACAGGCACGCCAGCTGGGCAATGCCAATGCCAGCGCCATGCAGCATCTGGCCGCCCGCATCGGCATTGCCATGCAGGAAATGCAGCAGCTGAACCAGTCGATTGGCGACATTGCCCAGATCAGCACGCTGATCCGCGATGTGGCCGACCAGACCAATCTGCTGGCGCTGAATGCCGCCATCGAGGCCGCCCGTGCCGGCGAACAGGGCCGCGGCTTTGCCGTGGTGGCCGACGAAGTGCGCAAGCTGTCCGAGCGCACGGCCAGCGCCACCTCGCGCATTTTCGACAGCCTGACCAAGGTGGAAACCGTCAAGCAGTCGCTGGGCGATGCCATCGATACCGCCGGCAAGGCCAGCCACGACAACCAGCATGCCCAGCAATCGCTGGATGCCGCCCTCTCCAGCGTGGATGAAACCCTGGCACGGCTGGACGAGCTGATGGGCAATATCAGCCATTCGCGCCAGCAACAGAGCGAGGCCGGCAACAGCATCCGCCAGCACGGCTTCGAACTGGCGCACCTGGCCAGCACCATCGACGAGCAGATGCGCGACGCCAGCCCGGTCATGCGCCAGCTGGCAGAATCGGCCAGCGTGCTGAACCAGGCACTCAGCTGGTTCCGTCTGCACGCAGCCTAGATTGCAAGCTGGGCGAGGCATGACATAAATCCGTCACACCTGCGTCATGATCTTGCCGTAGCGTGTTGGCTTTCATTGTGGACAGCCTGCCATGTCGCTCGTCAAACGCCTCTGGCTTACCATTGCCTTCACCCTGCTCAGCCTGGTGCTGGCGCTGTCGCTGACCGGTGTGCAGCTGTATTCACTGACCCAGCAGTTCGAACAATACCGCCAGCGCCAGGCGCTGTCGGCCCACCTGAATGAACTGAAAGCCGCCATGCTCAGCCTGGCGCGCGCCGACCCCATGCTGGACAGCACCACCCGCCAGCTGGCCGACACCAGCCGGCAGGTGCAGCAACTACGCGGTGACATCCTGCCCGCCCTGCCAAGCGAACGGCGTGACAGCTTCGACCAGACGCTGACCCAGCGCTGGGAAGCCTTTACCCGCCAGATTGCCAGCGCGCTGAAAATCGCCGAAACCTCACCGGAAGATGCGCTGAACATTCCCGATGCTGCTTACAAGATGCACATGCTGCCGCTGATTGCAGCCATCGATCAGCAACTGCAGGCCGAGCACGACGGTCTGGCCGTGGTCGAAGCCGACATGCAAACCACCGTGGGCCGCCTGTTGTTCGCCATTCTCGGCCCGCTGGTGCTGGTGGGCATGGTGGTGGTGCTATTGCAGCTGGCGACTGCCCGCGCCCTGAAAAACCGCATCCTGATGATTTGCCTGGCTGCCGACAAGATTGCCGCCGGCAATACCGCCGCCCGCTTGCCCGATACCAGCCAGGATGAGCTTGGCCAGGCCGCCCGGCATGTCAATCTGGCCCTGGACAAACTGCTGGAGGTGATGCAGGACGTGCATGTCTCGGCCATCCACAGCGAAGGCCAGAGCCAGCAGGTGCTGGAGCTGACCACCCGCGTGGTCGAACAGACCCGCCAGCAAATCCAGTATGGCGAGCAAAGCCAGCAGGTGGCCCAGCTGCTGGCCGGGCTGAGTGCCGATATCCTGCAACAAAGCCGCCAGCCGGGCGGCCTGTCCAGCGAGCGCCTGCAAGCCAAGCTGGAAAGCACGGTGGCCGAGCTGCAAAAGCTGGGCCGTGCCGTCGACGACATCAGCCAGCTGGGGCTGCGCATTCGCGACATGGCGGAACAGAGCAGCCTGCTGGCACACGAGGCCGCCGTGGAAGCCACCAAGGTCAGACGCATGACCGACAAGGAGCTGATTTTCTTCCGCCGCTCCGACGAGCACTACCAGCGTCTGTCGGAACGCCACCGCGACAAGCTGTCGCAACTGGGCAGTCGCCCGGAAGTGCTCAGCAGCACGCAGGGCGAGAGCACCATCCCGGCTAGCCACAGCGGACCGCACACCGCACAGGCCCACGACGCAGGCTGATCCGACCGTTGCGCCATGAAAAACGGCAGCCATTACTGGCTGCCGTTTTACTTTTACGGTGTAGCGACGGGCTGATTACAGCGCGGCCAGGGCGGCGTCGTAATCCGGCTCGCTACCGATTTCGGCCACCAGCTCGCTGTGCAGCACGGTGTTGTCAGCATCCAGCACCACCACGGCGCGGGCAGTCAGACCAGCCAGCGGGCCGCTGGCCAGCTTCACGCCCCAGGCTTGCAGGAAGTCGGCATTGCGGAAGGTGGACAGGTTCACCACGTTGTCGATGCCTTCGGCTCCGCAGAAGCGCTTTTGCGCAAACGGCAGGTCGGCGGATACGCACAGCACCACGGTGTCAGCCTTGCCGGCAGCCTTTTCATTGAACTTGCGGACCGAGGTGGCGCAGGTCGGGGTATCGACGCTGGGGAAGATGTTGACGATTTTCTTCTTGCCAGCGAAATCGGCCAGGCTCACATCAGCCAGATCACCATTGGTCAGCGTCAGAGCCGGAGCCTTGTCGCCCTTGACCGGCAGGGTGCCTGCCACTTCAACCGGGTTACCGCGCAGAGTTACAGATGCCATCAGTCATGTCCTTCAAGCAAGAGCGGCCAATGCTGCGACTGGCCGCCGGGGTGGGGATGCACTCAGTGTGGGGCCTGATGGCAGAAAATCAACCCTGACAGCAGTCCGCCTATTCTTCCAGCTTGAGTCCCAGCTCGTTCAGCACTTCGCGCGCACTGCGAAACGCTTCCACGGCAGCCGGTGCGCCGCCATACACGGCGCTGTGCAGCAGCACTTCGCGGATTTCCACCAGGCTGGCGCCATTATTGATGGCACCACGCACATGGCCTTTCAGCTCGGTGCTGCGGCCCAGCGCCGCCAGCATGGCGCAGGTGATCAGGCTGCGGGTTTTCAGGTCCAGCCCCTCGCGCTGCCAGGTACTGCCCCAGGCATGTTCGTTCAGCCAGTCCTGCAGCGGTGCGGAGAAACCATCCAGATTATTCATGGCGCGTTCGACAAAGGCCTCCCCCATCACCTGGGTGCGGCGGGCCTTGCCAGCGGCGCGGTCTTGTTCGCTCATGTCTGCTCCTTAATAAGGGGATTCTGCTAGGGGTTGGGCGCGGCTCAGGACAGCAGGCTGCCCAGCACTTGCACCAGCCGTGCGCACTCGGCATCGGTGCCGATGCTGATGCGCAGGTACTGCTTGATACGCGGCGCAGTGAAATGGCGCACGATCACTGCCTGCTGGCGCAAGCCGGCAGCCAGCATGGCGGCATCGTGTTGCGGGTGACGGGCAAACACGAAGTTGGCCGCCGATGGCAACACCTCGAAGCCCAGCGCCTGCAATTGTGCAGTCAACTGTTCGCGCGTACGCATGACGGCCTGGCAGGTTTGGCGGAAGTAGTCGTCATCCTCGAAGGACGCCACCGCCCCGGCCAGCGCCAGCCGGTCCAGCGGATAGGCATTGAAGCTGTTCTTCACCCGCTCCAGCCCCTCGATCAGTTCGGCGTGGCCAATGGCGTAACCCACACGCAGGCCGGCCAGCGAGCGAGACTTGGACAGGGTATGCACCACCAGCAGATTGGGATAGTCATTGACCAGCGCGATGGCGCTGCTGCCACCGAAATCGACATAGGCCTCGTCGATCACCACGACTTGATCCAGATGATCGTCCAGCAGCTGGCGAATGGCCGACAGCGGCAGCAGGCGGCCGGTGGGCGCATTCGGATTGGCCAGAATCACCCCGCCGCAGGGCTGGCGGTAATCCTCCACGCGGATGGACAGGCCGTCGTCCAGCGGCACCTGACGGGCTTCAATACCAAACAGTCCGCAATACACCGGGTAAAAACCATAGCTGATGTCCGGCATCAGCAAGGGCTGTTCATGCTTGAGCAGGGCCTGGAACACGATGCCCAACACCTCGTCCGAGCTGTTGCCGACAAATACCTGCTGCTTGCTCACGCCATGGTAGCCGGCAATGGCGTCTTTCAGCTTGTCGCCGCTTGGGTCCGGGTACAGCCGCAGGCTGTCGTCGGTGGCGGCACGAATGGCTTCCAGCACCCGTGGCGAAGGCCCATAGGGGTTTTCATTGGTATTGAGCTTGATCAGCGTATCCAGCTTGGGCTGTTCGCCCGGCACATAGGGCGTGAGCTGATGGACCACCGGACTCCAGAAACGACTCATGATTCAACCTTTCCCGGCCACGCCCAGCGCAGCCTGTAGTTCATTGAGAGCGGCTAACAAAATAGCATCGCGTCCCTGATGCAAGGCGCGCCGACGCAGACAGTACAAGGGTACGGCCAGGAGGCGCAACACAGCAGCAGGGTTTTGTCAGCTGCTCTTAACGTCCTGCGCTGCGCGCCGACAGCAGCACACCACCCAAAATGGTGGCAATCCCCAGCAGGTGATAGCCATGGATGGCTTCACCCAGCAGCAACATGGACAGCAAGGCACCAAAGGCCGGCATCAGGTGGATGAAACTGCCGGCCCGTGCCGCCCCCACCCGCGCCACACCCAGATTGTAAAAATAATAAGCCAGCACAGAGGGCAGCGTGCCGACGTAGGCAAAGCTGGCCAGTGTCGACAGATTCGGCACTGCACGGCGGCCATGCAGCCACTCCAGCCAGAACATGGGCAGGATGACCAGCAGGCCGATGGCCACCAGCAGGGTCAGCAGTCCCAGCCGGTCCAGCCCCGCCGGCAGGCCGCGCAGCAGCAGGGTGTACAGCGCCCAGGCCAGCATGGCGGCAAACACCAGTGCGTCACCCTGATTGATATCCAGCGCAAGCAGTCGCGCCGGCTCGCCATGCGCCACCAGCAGCAAGACGCCGGCAAAGGACAGCAGCACGGCCAGCAACTGGCCACGATTAAGCGGCATGCGGAAGAACAAAGCCCCCAGCAGCACGATCAGGATGGGAATGAAAGAATTGAGCAGCACCCCGTTGGTGGCACTGGTGGACTGCAAACCCAGATACACCAGCGAATTGAAGGCGGCAATGCCCAGCAGGGCCAGCAAGATGATGCGCCGCCAATGCGGCTGCCACAGGGCGCGCTGGGCCAGCAAGGGCTTCAGCCCCAGCGGCAGCAAAATGAGCAAGGCAATCAGCCAGCGGCCAAACGACAGGGTCAAGGGTGGGATGCTGGCATGGACGGCACGGCCCAGCACGAAATTGCCAGCCCAGAACAGGGCGGCAAAGGTGAGCAGGCAATAAGCGACAGTGTTGGAAGAACGCGGTGAAGTCATGGCTTGAACCATGCCATGCCGGGCGGAAAGCTGGCAACTTTTTTGCGATGCAGCATGCGCTGCCCGGATAGCTGCTACGGGATAAAGCATATGCCAAGCCAGTGATTGGGCTGATTTGCACTGTACGACCAGCCGACGGTTGCTTCTGCCACGCGACATGCGCTGTCAGGCAACAAGCCACCTGAGCACGCGGCCAGTCCCCGTGGCGTGCGCCGCTGGAGCCGGGTTGGGCAAGGTCTTAAGCCGCTGCCTGTTTGAGCCATTCGACGCTAGCGAATGGCGAGTTCAGCGGCGCCTTGCCCGGCCTGGAAACTGCGGGAATTCGCACAGCCCCGGGGTCGCCTAGGGGTGCAGGGGAGCTAGCGAGGCAGCTCCCCTGCCTGTTGGCGGGCAGCCCCGCCATGAAAACAGTTCCGCGCAGCGGCACAACAGGCCCTGCCTTGCTTTAGATGACCGAGAGAGCAGCAGCACATAAAAAAAAACCGGAGCCATAGCCCCGGTCAACGACATCCCCCACGAGATGTATTCCCCATCAACAAACTGCAAGGAGCCGCAGCGGCCGCCGCCAGGGCGTGCCGGACAGCATCCAGTCAGAAGCGGTCAGCATAAGCGGGCTGGTGATGATCTGTCGATGTATTTGTGAAATATTTCCAACACAATTGATCAAACATTATTGTATACAATCATACAAACAATAGCTTACCGGAAAGACCATGTCATTGACGGTATTGTTTGATCAAATAATACAATTACTTGCAGAGCAGCCCGGAGAATGGCAGCGAGCCCGATCCAAGAAAATCCGCCGCCAATGAGCACGCGGCAAAGCAGATGCCAGCGTGCAAAATGTTAAACAAATGCCACAGTCAGCTGGCCAGTGCCGTCAGCCGCGCCAGCGCATCGGCCGCTTGAAAACGCCCTTTGCCATCCTGCGCCACCCGGGCCAACGCATGCTGCGGATCATGGGTGAAGAACAGCCGGCCTTGCCGGGAGAGCAAGTCATCCAGCAAGCCACGCTTTTCATCGATCAGCTGTTCCGGGAAACGGTCGTAACCCATGGTGATGGGCACATGCACCCAGGACGCGCCGGGGATGAGGTCGGCGGCATACACCACCGGGCCTTGGCCGAGCGGAATCTCCGTCAGCAGCATGCCGGGGGTATGGCCGTCGCTCAGATGAAAACGGTAATCCGCCGGCAGGCAGTCTGGCGTTTCGCCGTCGGTGAGGATCAGCCGGCCACTGTTTTCCAACAGGGTGATCAGTTCGGGAATGAAGGAAGCGCGGTCGCGGGCATGCGGCTCCTTGGCACGCTGCCAGGCGCTGCGGCTGACCACGAATTGCGCCTTGGGAAACAGCAGCCGCGCCGGGCCGCCATCCCAGGCGGCCAACAGGCCGCCGACATGATCAAAATGCAGATGAGACAGGATGACCACATCGATATCGGCATCGCTGCAACCGGCCGCAGCCAGATTGTCCAGCAACACATGGCCATCTTCCACCACGCCGTAGCGGGTTTTCAGCTCCGGGGCAAAAAAGGCACCGATGCCGGCTTCCAGCAGAATGCGCCGGCCGTCTTCCTCGCGCACCAGCAGACAACGACAGGCCAACGGCACCCGGTGTTGTTCGTCCGGTGCCAGCCACTGGCTCCACATGGCGCGCGGCGCGTTGCCGAACATGGCACCACCATCCAGTTTCTGGGAATTGCCAAGCAGGGAAGTCAGGGTACGCATGGTTGCTCCGCTCAAGATGCAGTGCCGATGATTATCAAGCAAGCGCTCGGTTCTGTCATCCGCTTTGCATACATGTCTATTTTCAGCCCGTCAGCCCCTCGTCGCCATGGCCGATGAACAGCGCCTCCTGCTCCACCTTCAGCTGACGCTCCAGCATGGCGGCGCACAGATCGGCCAGCATGGGCGGCAGCGGCAGGCGGGCCAGCCGGGCCAGTGCCTGCTGGTCTTCCTCTTTCAGTGGCTGGCCGCCATGCGCCAGCGTCAGCTCGTCGGCCTGCATGCGCCAGGGCTGCCAGGCGCAGCCGGCCTGCCCGGCCAGCTCGCCCACCTGCAGGGCGATGGCCACCCCGGCCGGGTCCAGGTCGCAGGCTACCTGCACCGGCAGGCGTAATACTGCCAGCAGATGGCCGACTGCCTGCAGCCAGCGCCGGTGCGGATAGCCCGGCACCCACAGGGTAAGCACCGGTTCGGCCTGTCGCGTCAGCACCTCGAACACGCTGAGGTTTTCCACGATGCGCACCATCTGCACCGGGCCGCGTACCGCATCTACTTGTTGCAGGGCTTCCGGTGCCAGCGCCAGCCCGCTTTGCAACAGCCCGGCCGACAGCAGCAGCTGCCCGCCGGCGTAAAGCTCCAGTGGGCCGGACAAAAACACATGCGGGGTATGGCGCGAGATGCCACAGGCTTCCAGCGCAATGCCGAACTCGGCCAGCCAGCGCCGGTCAGCTTCGCCAAAAGCCTTGCTGCGCCCCAGCGCATATTGCGAGAACTGGCGCTCGGTGCCCCACAGCCCGGCCGTCAGCCAGTTATCCAGCGCCTGGGCGATTTTCAGCCGCCGCTCCAGCGTGGAGGATTGCAGCCGCTGGGCCAGGCTGTCGGCCAGGCCTTGCAGGATGGCGTTTTGCGGCTGCCAGCCACGCCATAGTTGCACCACCTCGTCGCGCGCATCGGCATCCGGCAGGCCGATCAGGCTGCGCAGCTGGTAGACCTCGCGCCAGGTCACCCAAAACGGCTCCCACTGGCCTAGCCGGCCTGGTTCGGCATGCAGCTCCACCTCGCACCAGCCGCATTCCAGCAAGCGGCGCAGCAGGTCTTCCGCCTGGGCCGGATCGCAGCCCTGCCCCAGCAAGCTGGTCCAGCGCTGACGCATGACACGCAGGGACAGCCAGCGCTGCAGCAGGGCCTGATCGGCCTGCGGCAACAGCAGCGGTGTGGGGGCGAGCGTGGGTTGCAGCAGCAGATGGTGGCCGCGTGCGCCAATGGGCAGGCGTTCGACCAGTTCCGGGGAAATACGGGCAAGCCAGCTGGACATGGGGTTCTGCCAGTGAAGGGTGAGAAGAGTAGACCGCCGGCAGCAAACAAGTTTCCTGCCGGCGTGACGACATCAGGCCTGAGCGTCGGGCGCGGCCGCGTCCACGCGGCGGCGGGTTTGCAGGATGGGCGGTGCCCACTGCTCGCCCGGCCGCTTCTTGCGCGTGGCCAGCGTCAGTTCCGATGGCGCAAAGATATTGATGTTGTGGGTGTTGGGCGTGGTGATCAGATACTGTGCTTCGGTCGCCTTGAGGAAGCCCGCCACCCGGTCGATGTTGAAGATGTCCAGGTGGGCGAAAGGCTCGTCGATGAACACGAAGCCGGACGGGTTGGCCTCGTCCATCATCAGGCCGATCAGCAAAATCAGCGATTTCATCACCTGCTGGCCGCCGGAGGCTTCACCATCGTTCATGCCCATCAGGCCCTTCTGGTCGAAGTTGAAGCGCAGCGTCAGCCCGGCCTGGGCCAGCGCGGCATCGTCATTTTCCAGCGTAGGCAGCTCGACATCCACGCCGATGCCGGCCAGTTCGCCCAGACGCTTGATATTGGCGCCATAAGCCCGCACCGTGGCGCGCAGCTTGCCCATATAGGCAGCGCGGGCGTCGTCGGTGAGTTCGCGCGAGCGGTCCACCTCGCTCTGGCGGCGCTGCCGTTCGCGGTCGATCTGCGCCAGGTCGTCGGCCAGCTTGTCGCGCAGCGCCAGCACGGATTCGTCGGTTTCCCACTCGCCGCCTTGCAGGCGCTCTTGCAGATAATTCAGCTGATGGCGCGCATCGGCAGCGCTTTCGTATTCCTCTTCCAGTGCGGCCACATGCGCGGCTGCCAGCGCATCGGCGGGCAGGCGCTCAGCCCATTCGCGCAATTCGGCCAGCAGGCGGCGCAACTGGCGGCGGTGGTTTTCCACCTCCTGGCACTTGCCGTCGTAGCGCGACAGGCTTTCCTGCTCGCGCTGGCAGATGCGGTCGTGCTCCAGCCGGGCATCGCCATAGCGTTGGTCAGCCGCATCCTTGGTGCTGCTGGCTTCGGCCAGCTGTGCGCCCAGTTCCTGCTGTTGCTGTTGCAGGCTGGCCAGACGGGTGGCCAGTGCGGCGAATTCTTCGGCACGGCTATCCAGCTGGCGGATGGCATCCATGCCGCCCAGATACTCGGCCAGGCCGGCCGCTTCGCGAGTGCTGGCCACCAGCCGTTCTTCATCGGCCAGAATGCGTACATTGAGCTGCTTCAGTTCGTCGCGCAATGCCAGCAGGCGCGACTGGCGCGCACCTTCGCCAAAGGCGAATTCATGCGCCGCCACGCCAATATGCCGCGCACCACGCCGTTCGCGGAAATAGCCGTCACGGGTGATCCAGTCTCCGTCCACACCGGCACCAGCCTGGGCGTTTTCCACCCGGCTGACCTTGTTCAGTTGCTGGTACAGCCAGTCCGGTGCATTGGCGGAAAAACGGATCACTTCCAGCAGGCTGCCCTTGCGCGCCGCCGGCGGGCTGCTGCGCTCCGGCACCACAAAATGGCGGAAGCGCAGTTTTTCACCCAAGCGCCAGGCCTCGCCCTTTTGCTGTGGATTTTCCAGCAGCACCACATGGCGGTAGGGGCGCAACATGGCTTCCACTGCGCCCTGCCAGCCAGCGTCCATCACCTCGATGATGTCGGACAACATGGCGTGGCCGATATTGGCTTCGTCCAGCGCGCCCTTGAACTGGCGCACTTCTTCCGGTGAACGACCCCGGCCGATTTCCAGCGCCTCGACATGATTTTTCAGGTCGATACGCTGGCGGTTCAAATCGCGCAGGCCGTCCTTCAGTTGCTCGGACTCACTGCGCAGGCCGGACAGCTTGTCGGACAGCGCGGCGGCATCGGCACCGTATTCGCGGCTGGCCAGCGCCTGCAGGCGGTCGCGCTCTTTCAGCTGACCGCTAACACCGGCGTGCTCGGACTTGGCCGCCATGAACTGCTCCTGCACCTGCACCCGGGCGTTTTCTGCGGCAGCGCGGGCCTCGGCAGCGGCCATCTCTGCCGCCTTGAGCTTGGCCACCAATTGCAGGGTGTCGTGGTGCTCGCGCCGGCTGCGGCTGAGCTGGCCATAGGCGGCGCGGTAGTTTTGCCAGGTTTGGCCCAGCGCGCTCTTGCCATCCAGATAGCCCAGCACCGGCAGGGCTTCGTCTTGCAGACGGCTGATGGTCTGCTGCAGCTGCCGCCACTCCAGAAAACGCCCGGCGCGGGTTTTCATGGTTTCCACGCGCACTTCCAGCGCCTCTTCCTGCCGGGTCAGCGCTTCCAGTTCCAGCTCGGTGGCGCGCTGTTCGTCGCGGGCACGCTGGTAGTTGTCCAGCACATCCTTGTCGCCAAACACCTGGAACACCAGGTCCAGCAGCTGGCGCGGGCTGTATTCGGTGAGCTTGTCGGTATCGCCCTGCTCCAGCGCCAGCACCTCGCCCACCGCCGGGGTAAGGCCGGCCACTTCCAGCCGGCGGCGGTATTCCTGCACCCCCAGCCACTGCGCCTGGGCTTCGGCCAGTTCCAGCGGCACATCGCCATCCAGAATGGCGTAATGGCGCACCCAGTCGCCGCCCTGTTTCTTGATGCGGCACAGCAAAGTGACCGCATCACTGACAATGGGGAAAAACGGCGTGGGATAGAGGCCACCGGAAGGGCGACGCGGGTTATCCACCACGCCGCGCAGATAGGCAAAAGGCTCGCGGTTGTTGCGCACATAACGCTTGTAATCGCGCTTGCCGGAGCACTTGATGGCCAGCAGGGTGCGCATGGCATCCAGCAAGGTGGTTTTGCCCGAACCATTGGGGCCGATGATGGTGACAATCTGCGCGTCCAGCGGCACCGACAAACGCTGCCAGAAGTCCCAGTGCACCATTTCTACCGATTTCATCTGGAACATCAGCGGTCTTCCTCTTGCGCGGAGGCAGATGTGTCATCTGCCTCATCTTCAGGGCTGGCAAACAGGCTGGAGCCATCGTCGGTCACCGCCGGCTGTGCCACCGCCAGGGCAATGGCGCTGGCGGTCTTGTCGGCCAGTGCGCCGGCAGCCTGCTCGCGGCGCTGGGTCAGCACCTCGGACAAGGCGCCTTCGATGATGCGCGGTGCCAGCTGGCTGTAGTCGATCATCAGGTCCAGCATCGGGCCTTCATCCAGCCATTTGTTGCGACGGACCACAAAGCCCAGGTTCACCAGCCGGCCCAGATTGGCATTGAAGCGGGTACGCCCGCCCAGTGCCTTGCCAAAATCAGCATACAGCGCGTCTTCCGACACACCGGTGGACACGCCCTCGCCGGTTTCCAGCGGCTTTTGTGCGCCAAACATGTCGCTCTGGTTCTCGCGCCCGGCTTCGACACGGGCAATCTGCCGTTCGCGCTTGGGCAGGATGATCAGCGCCCACAGGATCACCAGCAGCGCCACGCCATCGCGCGGCAGGCCCAGATTATTGTTGAGCCAGGCTTCGCCGCTGCCGAATACCGGCTCGGTCATTTCCGGCAACAGGGCGACGGCGATGTATTCGGCGTAAGGATTTTCCACCAGCCGCAGGCCGACATCGGCCAACCGCTTGTCCAGCTCCTGGCGGAAAATGTCATCCAGCAGCGCCTTGCGCGCCAGCGCATCGCTGCGCGGTACCACGCGCTGGGCCAGCAGGCGGGCGGTGAGGGTTTTCAGTTGCTGTTCCATCGCTCAGTTCGGGGTATGGGGAAGCAGCCGCGCATCAGACAGCGTGGCCACTTCCGGGTGTTCGGGTTCGATCACGGCTTCGCCGCCGTGCAGGGTGAAGGGCAGTTTGGCCAGCGCGGCCACGATGCTGGCATCGCCATGGCTTTCCGGATCGCCAATCAGCGACAGCAGCGACAGGCGATAGGCCGTTTCGTTGTAGCTGTCGGCCAGCACCGCCTGCTGGATGGGGATGTGGTCGGCCCCGCTCTCGCCCAGTTGCAGGCCCAGCGTCAGCAGCTCGTCGTACATGGCTTCGGCGGCAAACAGGCGCTCGACTTCCAGCTCACCAGATAGCGGCGCGGCCACGCTGCCGGGCAAGGTGGTATTGCCGGCCTTGGCCCGTTCGCGCGCCAGCAGCTCGAATTCCGCCATGTCGGCCAGCTCCGGCGTGGCGATAAAGGCGGGTTCCGGGTTGATGGACAGACAGCCGCTCAACTGGTCCGCCAGTTGGCCTACGGCCTGATGGCGCAGCCAGTCGGCGATATCGGTGGAGGTAAGGCCGGAACTGCCCAGATGCACGCGCTGGGCCGCCAGCTGCGCCAGACGACGCTCGAAGGTGCCGGCCAGCGCCAGCATGCGGCTTTGCGCCAGTGCGATGGCCTGGGCCTGATTCAGCGCGGACAGGCTGAGGGTGTCGTCGGCGGTGAGGCTGCGGATGACTTCTGTCGATTTGGCCACCCAGCGCCATACGGCCTCCAGCCGGTGCTGGGCGGCGCGGATGCGGAATTCGGATTGCGATTCGAGCGCTTCTTCAAACTCGCCGTACAACTCGTTCAGCCGCGCCAGCAGGTGCTTGAGGGCATCGTCGGACAACTGCCCCACCGCCTGCCCGGCAGCCACCTGGCTGGTGAGATAGCCCAGTTCGACATCGTCACCAGCAAAGTCGATCAGCGTCGCCAGCGCCGCCAGCGCCACGCGTGCGCCTTCGGACAGCTGGTACTGGCCGCCGTCACTGTCATACACCAGCAACTCGCCCTCGCGCAGCCGGCCCAGAATGGTGGCCAGCTTGGTGTCGTTGAGATAGGCAAAGCGCTGGGCGATTTCCTGCGGTGTCCAGCGCGGGGCATCGGCGCGGCCACCCAGTTCGCGCAGCACCAACAGGCGCATCAGCACCTCCTCGTCACCGCCGCGAAACAGGGTGACGAAGACAGACAGATAGGGCCAGGCCTGTTGCAGGCGATTGACGCCGGACAGCGAATCCGGCGCGATGCCCGGCTGGAAGAAGTCGGCGAGCGATTCCAATGACATTCCGGCATGAGAAAGCAAAAGCGGATTGTCCAAGGCCGGACGGGGGTAAGTCAACGCATCTAGCATTCTAAGTGTGCAGCCATGCCTAGCACGGCGATAACAGCCGGCTCAGACCGGAGCATCCCGTCTAGACGGCCACGACTCTTGCTCGGCGTATCTGCCCACAGCCTGTATCAATGATTGAAACACGACGACCTCAAGCAGGCCAAACCCGCCGAATCAGCGGACCTGTAAGCCGAAATCTATCGTCTCAAGGTAGAACTGAAACGGGTGACCGAGGAGCACGATATCCTAAATGAGACCGCCGCATACTTTGCCAAGTAGTTCGGGTAAGGTATGCCTTCATCTGGCCCCACGCGCGGCGGTGTCCCATTCGACGCCCATGCACTGGTGCATTCCGACCAGAGGAATCACTTCAGCAGTGACGACTAATAGAACTTTCTAAAGTCCCATCGCCTTGTTGCCAGTATGAATCGGCCCGGGAGCTGCCACGGCAATGCCGTGGCAGGGAGTTTCTTCCTATTGCGGAAGCAGGAGCGTATCAAGCGAAAACCTATCACGAGTGGGAGGAAGCTCGGTGTGACATCTTCGATTACATCGAGGTGTTCTACAACCTGAATCGTAGGCAAGGTTTCACAAATGGGCTATCGCCGGTAGATTTTTAAAATAAACATTTCCAACACCACAAGAGTGTCTAGAGACGTCCGGGTTACTCAAAAAATAAATAACGTTGCGACCCACTCAACAATCGAAACCATAACCAAACATCACCCATGCACAATACACATAAAAACTTACTGATCAAATTAAGAATAACTTGCTATCTAATGTTTATCGTAGCCACAGCATCTGGACTGCTAGGAATTATAGGAAAAGGGCTATCAGCATCTGGAGGAGCCGGTGACGGACATATATCAAGCCAGCTACTAACAATAAAAGATTTTTTATTTATCCCCTCCGCAATAATGGCAATCTATTTTCTACTTTCCCCATGGATACATGGAAGGCAGGAGGAAAATTACTTTAAAGCATTAATGCCGTGTCTCTTTGAGATTTGTATTTTATTTATTATTTTTTTGAATTTCTCATAAAAATGTAAGGTACAAAAAAAAGCAGCCAATCTATTGATCGGCCGCTTTGGTATGCCTCAGTAACAGACTGCCTTACTGCAGACTGCCGGAAAGGAAGGCCTTGAGGCGTTCGCTCTTGGTATTGCCGAACACTTCGTCCGGGTAGCCTTCTTCTTCCACCAACCCCTTGAACATGACGTGGTTGGACACATTGCGGGCAAATTCACCACAATCATAGTGCGGCCTTCTTAAGTCAGGGTCTGTACCACCATGAGCACTTCACTCACCCGCCCCCGGTCAGCAGAATCCGATGTGCCACCAGAAGTCAGCAGCCCGGCCCATCCACTGCTCAAACCGGCCGACCACGTGTCGCGGTGCCGTGATTCATCGCCAATTGGCAACTGCTGCCACAGAGGAAAACGTTGCTAGCAAACCGAAATAACTAATCTTCCAATATACAATTCAATTCAACCTACAACTAATCAAACTGGAATTTTATCGATGCAGAAAGCACATAAAACCTTATCAACACGATTAAGAGTTACTTGCTACATGACATTCCTCTGCGCAATTGCATCTGGATTCTTTGGAATAATGCTAGCAGGAGCATCAGCCTCTGGAAGCGGAGGTGGTCAAAATATAATTGATAAACTATTTTCAATAAAAGATGTTTTATTTATTTTTTCGGCAATCATGGCAGCCTACTTGATTATCTTATCATGGCTAGAAAGCCGGCAGAATTTAAATTACGCCAAATCATTACTATCTAGCCTGTTTGATATTTTCATTTTGTTTGTTGTATTTTTAAATTTTTCATAATTGGGTAGAGCATAAAAAAGCGGCCCCCGAACGGGAAGCCGCTTGTGATCTGGCAGGGAAGTGCCTTACTTCAGGCTGCCGGAGAGGAAGGCCTTGAGGCGTTCGCTCTTGGTATTGCCGAACACTTCGTCCGGGTGGCCTTCTTCTTCCACCAGCCCCTTGTGCAGGAACATGACGTGGTTGGACACATTGCGGGCAAAGCCCATTTCATGCGTCACCACAATCATGGTGCGGCCTTCTTCGGCCAGGGTCTGCATCACCTTGAGCACTTCACCCACCAGTTCCGGGTCCAGTGCCGAGGTGGGCTCGTCAAACAGCATCACCTCCGGCTCCATCGCCAATGCGCGGGCAATCGCCACGCGCTGCTGCTGACCACCGGACATGTGCGCCGGATACTTGGCCTGGGCCTGGGCATCCAGCCCTACCTTGCGCAGATACTTTTCGGCGCGGGCAATGGCTTCGTCGCGACTCAGGCCCAGCACGTGGATGGGGGCTTCGATGACGTTTTCCAGCACCGTCATGTGACCCCACAGATTGAAGTGCTGGAACACCATGGCCAGCTTGGAGCGCATGGTTTGCAGCTGCTTCTGGTCGGACGGAATCAGTTCGCCCTGCTTGTTTTTCTGCAGGCTGATGTCAACGCCACTCAGGCTGATGCTGCCGGCGTTGGGCTTTTCCAGAAAGTTGATGCAGCGCAGGAAGGTACTTTTGCCGGAACCGGAAGAACCGATGATGCTGATTACATCGCCGGCCTTGGCCTTGAGCGAGATGCCCTTGAGCACTTCATGGCTGCCATAGCTTTTGTGCAGGTCTTTGACGACTAACTTTTCCATCTTTGCTTATCCTTGCGTGTTGCTCAGGCCTTCATCGGGCGCAGGTGCGCCAGCCACTTGCTTTCCGCCTTGCGGAACAGGGCCACCAGAATGAAGGTGATGCACAGGTAAATCAGCGCCGCCAGACCGAAGGCATTGAACGAGTCATACGTTGCGGCATTCACATCGCGCGCCACTTTCAGGATGTCCGGCACGGTGGCGGTAAAGGCCACGGTGGTGGCATGCAGCATCAGGATCACTTCGTTGCTGTAGGCCGGCAGGGCACGGCGCAGTGCGGAAGGAATGATCACACGGCGGTACAGGGTGAACTTGTTCATGCCATAGGCGCGGCCAGCCTCGATCTCGCCATAAGGGGTGGCCTTGATGGCGCCAGCGAAGATTTCGGTGGTATAGGCGCAGGTATTCAGGCCAAAGGCCAGAATGGTGCAGTTATACCCTTCGCGGAAAAAGTGATTGAGGATGTCCACATCGCGCACCATATCCAGGCTGTACATGCCGGTGTAGAAAAACAGCAGCTGGATGTACAGCGGGGTGCCGCGAAACACGTAGGAGAACAGCCATACCGGGCGCGACAGCCATTTGGAGCGGGACACGCGGGCGATGGCCAGCGGAATGGAGGCGCAGAAACCGAAAGCAATGGAAACCACCAGCAGCCACATGGTGACCGCCAGGCCGGACAGATGGTAGCCATCGGTCCACAGGAAGGCTTTCCAGTATTGTTGGATGATGTCGATCACAGTTCAGCCTCCCGCACGCCGGTGGAATAGCGACGTTCCAGCCACATCAGTACCAGGCTGGAAACCGACGTCAGAATCAGATAAATGGCACCGGCCACCACGGTGAAAAAGAACACCTTGTAGGAGCTCTTGCCGGCATCGATCGACGCCTTCACCACATCGGACAGGCCGATGATGGATACCAGGGCGGTGGCCTTGAGCATCACCTGCCAGTTATTCGAGATACCGGGCAGGGCAAAGCGCATCACCTGCGGAAACTGGATGCGGGAAAAGGTTTGCCAGCCGCTCATGCCGTAGGCAATGCCTGCTTCGATCTGGCCTTTGGGCACGGACAGGAAGGCACCGCGGAAGGTCTCGGTGAAATAGGCCCCGTAGATGAAGCCCAGGGTGAACACGCCGGACACGAAGGGGTTGAGGTTGATCTGCTCCAGGCCCTGCCATTCGGTCAGATGGTTCATGCCGATCTGCAGGCTGTAGAAAATCAGCAGCATCAGTACCAGATCCGGTACGCCGCGAATCAATGTGGTGTAAAGCGTGGCAATGCCCTTGAGCAACGGGTTGCTCGACAACTTGGCGCCAGCGCCTCCCAGACCGATGATGAAAGACACCAGGAGCGACATTACCGCCAGCTCCAGCGTGACCCATGCACCGTCCAGGATGATAGGCCCGAATCCATCCAGAAACATGGCCGTTTCCCCTGTATGTTTATGCCCTTGCACACGCAGATCGCAGGCAGCCCTAAGCCATGCCGCAGGCCGCCACAGGCAAGCCGTGGCAGCACAGATAGCTGCAGATGAGTGGTGTGCAAGACAACATGGATACGGACGTAACAGTGGGTGTTACGCATCTCCTCCGTACCCGTTATGAAAACGCGCCCCGGTCAGACTCCGCCGGGGCGCTGTGCTTCAGTCTGTGTTACGACTTATTTGCCGTATACGTCAAACTTGAAGTATTTCTTTTCGATTTTCTTGTAAGTGCCGTCTTTCAGCATGCCGGCAATCGCCTTGTCGATGGCAGCCTTCAGATCGGTATCTTCCTTGCGCAGGCCGATACCGGCACCGGTACCCAGGGTTTTCGGGTCGTTCAGGTCACCACCGGCGAAAGCAAAGCCCTTGCCTTCCGGCTTTTTCAGGAAGCCTTCATCAGCCTGGATGGCATCTTGCAGCGAGGCGTCCAGACGGCCACTAGCCAAGTCGGCCAGCACCAGAGTCTGGTTCTGGTAAGGAACCACTTCTACACCGCCCGGTGCCCAGTGCGCTTTGGCATAGGCTTCCTGAATGGTGCCTTGCTCAACACCTACACGCTTGCCCTTCAGCGAAGCAGCAGTCGGTTGCAGGCCGGAACCGGCCTTGGCCACCATGCGGGTCGGGGTATTGAACAGTTTGGCCGAGAAGTTGATTTCTTTCAGGCGCGCTTCGTTGATGGACATGGAAGACAGCACGCCATCAAATTTCTTGGCCTTCAAGGCAGGGATCATGCCGTCAAAGTCATTTTCCACCCAGACACACTTGGCCTTCATGCGTGCACAGATTTCGGTGCCCAGATCGATGTCAAAGCCGACCAGCTGACCGCTTGGTGCCTTGGACTCGAACGGAGCGTAGCTGGCATCAACACCGAAACGAACTTCCTTCCAGTCCTTGGCGAATGCGCCAAAAGAAGTGGCCATCAGTGCCAGAGAAACGGCGGTAATCACTTTTCTCATCAGACTTCTCCTTACTGCTTTGTTTTATTTGTTCACAACATGCCGGGCAGCCCCTGCCACCGCGACATACCGATACGCCGCATCAACATGCCCTGCCTTTTGGGCAGATCAGCTGATTGCCTGCATGGTTATATGAATAGCGCAAATTGTCCAGAAACTCGATTCCGGATACAGGATAAATAACGCATCCACCCTGACCGGAGACGACAGCAGGCAAAGTAAACGCCCAGAAATGGAAAATCAAGTCGCATTCGATTGTATTTTTGAGTACAAAATACAACAAGCGCAAGTAAAAACACTTAGCTCACGCCAGCAGCCAGGCCCAGTACCGGTCATTCGTCCTCAAACAGCCGCGCCGCAGACGCAAAAAAGCCGGCTCCCACCAGGGAAACCGGCTTTTCAAACCGCAGCCAGCTGCTTACTTGTCTTCGCCGGCAGCCTTGGCCGCGGCAGCAGCGGCCTTGGCGGCCTCGATCTCTTCCTGTCGGGCACGGGCAGCTGCCTTACGTGCCAGGCGGGCCTCTTCAGCCAGGCGCTCGGCTTCTTCGGCCGCAGCACGGGCGCGGGCGCGCATGATGCGCAGATAGTTGTCGATGGCGCGCACCAGTTCGCGGGTGCCTTCGTGGGTCAGCGCGGAAATGGCGAACACACGCGGCGTGTCCACATCGAAACCCAGGCTGTCGTCCGGCTGGGTCTTGGGCCAGCCATAGGCCTCCAGGAAGGCCGACACGGTGAGGTCGCGCTCTTCTACCGGCAGCATGTCCAGCTTGTTCAGCACCAGCCAACGCGGCTTGCCATGCAATTCGTCATCATACTTTTCCAGCTCGGCCACAATGGCACGGGCTTCACGCACCGGGTCAACCTCCGGGTCGAACGGTGCCACGTCCACGATATGCAGCAACAGGCCGGTACGCTGCAAATGCTTGAGGAAGCGATGGCCCAGGCCAGCACCTTCCGCCGCGCCTTCGATCAGGCCGGGAATGTCGGCAATCACGAAGCTGCTGGTATCGTCCATGCGCACCACACCCAGATTGGGGTGCAGGGTGGTAAACGGATAGTCCGCCACCTTGGGGCGTGCCGCCGATACCGAGCGGATAAAGGTGGACTTGCCGGCGTTCGGCATGCCCAGCAGGCCTACATCGGCCAGCACCTTCAGTTCCAGCTTCAGCGTACGCTGTTCGCCCTCTTCACCCGGCGTGCTCTGACGCGGCGCGCGGTTGGTCGAGGATTTGAAATGGATATTACCCAGGCCACCCTTGCCGCCACGGGCAATCATCACCCGCTGGCCATGGTGCGTCAGGTCGGCCACCACCTCGCCGGTATCGTGGTCGGCAATCACCGTGCCCACCGGCATGTGCAGTTCGATATCGTCACCGCCCTTGCCGTAACAGTCGGCACCGCGGCCACGTTCGCCATCCTGCGCCAGGTATTTTTTGACGAAACGGTATTCCACCAGGGTGTTGACGTTTTCATCCGCCACCGCATACACGCTGCCACCCTTGCCGCCATCGCCACCGTCCGGGCCACCAAAGGGCACGTACTTTTCGCGACGGAAACTGGCGGCACCATTGCCGCCCTTGCCCGCCATCACTTCAATACGGGCTTCGTCGATAAATTTCATAGATCCTCCTTGAGGAGTCAGGCGTCAAGGTTGCGATGCTGCATCCAGCCCTCACGCCTTGCCCCTCGCCAGGCCTGCTGCGTGACAGCAAGCCAGATAAAAAAAAGCCCTATCTCACAGGATAGGGCTTTCTTGTCTGCAGAAAGCGATTATTCGCCGTCTACACCGGTGTACGGAACAACGGTAACGATCTTGCGTTGCAGAGCACCCTTGATGGTGAACTGAACGTAGCCGTCAACCTTGGCGAACAGGGTGTGATCCTTGCCCAGACCAACGTTTTCACCTGCGTGGAAACGGGTACCACGCTGACGTACGATAATGGAACCTGCCGGAATCAGTTCGCCACCGTAAGCCTTAACGCCCAAGCGTTTGGCTTCGGAGTCACGACCGTTGCGGGAGCTACCGCCTGCTTTTTTGTGTGCCATGACTGTTTATCCTTACTTCGAAATCGCGTCGATGCGGATTTCGGTGAAGTTCTGACGATGACCCTGATGTTTCTGGTAGTGCTTACGACGACGCATCTTGAAGATGCGGATCTTGTCGCCACGACCGTGGGAAACGACAGTAGCCGTAACGGTGGCACCAGCTACCAGCGGGGCGCCTACAACAACCTGTTCACCGTCAGCGACCATCAGCACTTCTTCGAGTACGATTTGGCTGTCGACGTCTGCAGGTATCTGTTCTACTTTGAGTTTTTCACCGATGGCAACTTTGTACTGCTTGCCGCCGGTTTTTATGACCGCATACATTCGCTTAGCTCCTAAAGAGGGATCTTCACCGCATCACGCGAGAAGAACGCGAAACTATACGCAGTCGATTCAAAGTTGTCAATAATTTCATCAGTTTAGCCGCACAGCCAGACTGGGCATGGCTGTCTGCAAGGCTTTTCTGGTAACATTCCGCGCTTCTGGCTTCGCTAAAACCAACAACTGGCTAAAACCGTGTCCACCCCGCTATTCCGTACCCTGATCGCTGAAGACATGCAGACCGTAGATGGCGTCATCCGCGCGCGCCTGCATTCCGATGTAGTGCTTATCCGCCAGGTGGCGGAATACATCATCTCTGCGGGTGGCAAGCGCCTGCGCCCGGTACTCACCCTATTGTCCGGCAAGGCGCTGGGCTACGAAGGCGCGCATCTGTACGAACTGGCCGCCATGATCGAGTTCATCCACACCGCCACCCTGCTGCACGACGACGTGGTGGACGAATCCGACATGCGCCGTGGCCGCGAAACCGCCAATGCCCTATTCGGCAATGCCGCCAGCGTGCTGGTGGGTGACTTCCTGTACACCCGCGCCTTCCAGATGATGGTCACCACCAATAATATGCAGATCCTGCAGGTGATGGCCGAAGCCACCAACATCATCGCCGAAGGCGAAGTATTGCAGCTGTTGAATATCGGCAATACCGCACTGTCCGAGCAGGACTACCTGCAGGTCATCCAGTACAAGACCGCCAAGCTGTTCGAGGCTTCTGCCCGCGTCGGTGCGCTGATTGCCGATGGCAACGAGGCGCAGGTCAAGGCACTGGCTGATTACGGCATGTACCTGGGCACAGCTTTCCAGATCATCGACGACGTACTGGACTACAGCGGCGACGCGGAGACCATCGGCAAGAGCCTGGGCGACGACCTGGCCGAAGGCAAGGCCACCCTGCCGCTGATCTACACCATGCGCCAGGGCGATGCCGCCGCTGCCGACGTGGTACGCCAGGCGCTGGAAAACGCCAGCCGCGACCGTTTCCACGATGTGCTCCGTGCGGTACAATCCTGCGGCGCGCTGGACTACGCCAAGGGCGAGGCCATCAAGGCCGCAGAACAGGCCGTGCAAGCCATTGCCGAGCTGCCGGACACCCCGGTGAAACAGGCACTGGTCGAACTGGCCCGCCTGTCGGTCGAGCGCAACGCCTGAACCCCTTTCTGTCTCCATAGTTAAATGGATATAACTTTCCCCTCCTAAGCGACTTGGGAGGGTGCAAAACCAAAGCTAAGTTGTTGATTTGTATGGGAAGCAGGTTCTGCTAATCCCTCGAAATCCACCTTGATCCAAGGTAGTCTTGGAACAAATTTGGCACACGAAGATGGAAAAGTAAGGGCCAGAAACGACAACAGGTAGCACGTGGCTACCTGTTTTTTTATGTGGCGTCAATCGGTGGTGTCCCCACCAGGAATCGAACCTGGATCTGATTCTTAGGAGGAACCTGTTCTATCCATTGAACTACAGGGACACACGATCAGCCCGCTACTGTAGCATGTGTGCGAGTCTTTAGACAAGAAGTGATATACAAGATGGTCAGTCAACAACTTATTGATAATTTGAAGGAAAAGACCAAAGGCAAGTTGTTGATGTCACCTGAACAACTGTCTGAAGTAATTCCACTTACTTCCAAGCAGCAATCAAAGTTGCGAAAAGAAAACCGTTTTCCGATCCCCTTCAAGAACATTGGACGACTTGTTTACTACTCAGTTTATGACGTGGCAAACTTCCTTTTGAATGGTGAAACCACACCAACTAAAGAAGTTCCAGAAGAAGCGCCAGCACCACAGATCACCGTCAAGAAGAAGCCAACCAAGTCCACAGCACCAGTTCAGGACCTGTCCCATATCTTCATGCTCAGAGCCTTTGCCAAGTCTTTGGAAGAACGTGCAACTGCTATGCTGAACTTGGCAGCAAACTTGAACGACTATGCCACCAAGAAAGAAATGAAAGATCGTTTTGAACAAAAGTTCCCAACCAAGGGTTTAAAAGAACCCGTTGAAAAACAATAATTGGGGTAAATTATTATGAGCAGAACAATGGAAAAACCAAAGAATAATATGTCTTTTGATTTTGCCACAACCCCAATCGAAGAAAACGCTGTCAAAAAAGAACAACTTTTTGAGCCAGTAACAACAGGGTTTCAACTTCAGTATGAGCATGCAAATGGAAAGCTTTATCAAGGCAATTCATTTGATTGGCTTGAATCACTAGATGACTCAAGCGTTGATCTGGTGTTTGCTGATCCACCTTACAACATAAAAAAGGCGGATTGGGATAATTTTGAAAGTCAAGAGAAGTACATTGAATGGTCTATCACTTGGATCAAGCAAGCTTCACGAGTTTTAAAACCAACAGGATCACTATATGTATGCGGATTTTCTGAAATTCTTGCTGATCTAAAACACCCGGCCTCAAAGTATTTCAAGCATTGCAGGTGGTTGATTTGGCATTATAAAAATAAAGCCAATTTAGGAAGTGAATGGGGACGCTCTCATGAAAGCATCATCCACTTTAGAAAATCTGATTCAGCGAAACTCAACATTGATGATGTTCGCACTCCATACGGCGCCCATACCCTTAAGTATCCATCACATCCACAAGCCGAATCAAGTGCGTATGGTAAAGGTGTAAATAAGCAGCGCGACAATTGGACACCACATCCAAAAGGTGCAAAACCAAAAGATGTTTTTGACATTCCAACAACTTGCAATGGCATGGGTGAAAAGACACCACATCCAACACAAAAGCCTGAAGAATTGGTTCGTAAATTTATCTTAGCTTCTTCCAATGAAGGAGATTTAGTGATTGACCCATTTTCTGGATCTGGAACAACAGCAGTTGTAGCTGAACAGCTAAATCGTAAATGGATGGCTTGCGACCTTGACCCTCAATACAACAAATGGGCTGTAGAAAGAATTGAAAGTGTTAGACGCATGACAAAAGAAGAGTGGATAGCACATGATCGAAAAACCGCAGAAAGAAGGGAATCAATCCGATGAGTCTTACGCAACTGGTTAGTCACGCAACCAATAAAGAACGCTTCAATTCAATTGAAGACTATATTGATTTCTGCACTCGGTATCTGGAGTATGTAGACACCAAATTACAGGCGCGCATCATTTCACAAAATGAGAGCCACTACCAGTTTTTTCAATACAAACAAGAAGGCAGCTTTAACATTACACGTCCAATCAATTCAGCATTGATGTACGACGCGAATAGTTTTGAACAAGCTGCACAACAATTCAATTTAACACTAGAACAATTGCGAGATGGACAGCGGCCATCCGGTGATTTACGCGAAAACCTAATTCGCACTATTTATACGCTTCAACAATCTGTTGGTGCTGCTTTAGATGGTCTACCTGCTGGAAAATCTAACCAAGCTAGAAAAGTCAATGGCGATTTATTCGAGCGACTTATTAGGCTGCTTATCGTATCCATGAACGTTGATTGTGTATCTGGAACAATGCAGGTTCCAGTAAAAGATGCAGATGGGACAGAGCTTTTTAAATCTAGCTATCAACACGATTTATTGTTAAGCAAAGAAAATGAGTTGAAAATAATTGGCTCAGTAAAAACTTCCAGCAAAGACAGAATTGATAAAGTCTTTATGGATAAGTTTTTATACAATCGGCTTACCGATACTGCACTTCCACACATAGCAATCTTTCTAAATGATGTGCAGCGCAAGAAAACCAAAAGAGAGAACGAATATGGTGTAAGTGCCACGTTCTTACCCGGTCATTTCAAGGCATACACAGTCAAACTAAATCCATTGGACGGAGTTTATTACTGTGATATTCGTCCAAATATGAGAGAAGATGCTTTACTCTCACAGCACATAAAGACCATTGATCATTTCTTCTATTCTGACCTATGGGAGCTATTAGATCGCCCAGGTCAAACACTAGAAGAAATCGCCATCAAGGAAGAAGAACCAACTGATGATGAATAATTTTTAAATCATCATAAAAAGGCTAGTCATTAAGACTGGCCTTTTTTTATTTAAAACCAGCATTGATTTTCTCCAAAATATAGTTATTGTAAAAAATAAATGGAGAAAATTATGAATGGAAAAATGAAGAAAGAATTGAATAAGTTTTTGCTATCTGCTGCAATTGGATTTGGAGGACTTATATTTTTATTCTTGGTAGTGGTACCAGTTGCGCAGAAGCTAATTTCAAATCAGATGTATAAAATAGTGGCAGGTCAAATGTTCAAACCACTAAAGGAATGCAACATCTACAAAGACAGATACATAAATGAGATGGCAAAACAAAAAGAAGGACATCCAGAGGTCATTGCCGAAGAAGCAAAAATCAACAAATGTAGAAAGTAAAATTAGCACCTTCTGCCAATTGGAAAACAAAAAGCCAGTCAATTGACTGGCTTTTTTATCGCGCTATTGACAACTCTTAGATTTTCAATATATGTACGATAACAGTTTCCGAGGCTGTGCAATTCAATGATATGAATTTTTGACAGATTGTCAATACCGAATACCAAGCAAATTGCTCAACAAGGAATTGTTGGGCATTTTTTATGCCCGAATGAAAGATGGATTGATATGTTATATGTCACAAGGCAACCATAAGACCTTGGAATCAGCATTCAATCAATCCAGGAAGAAGTTAGGAAAGTAGAGGATGCTTGTTCATGGTTGAATAATACAGCGACGAACAAATGCAGAACTTGAGTGATTTAGGCACTAAATAACGACCATGCGCCTATAACAACAAGCAGACTCCAAATCCTGAAAGTATTTAATCAGTCATTTGTGTGACGAAAATTGCATGGCTCATTAGAGTGTAGTAGTTTGGCAAAATTACAGCGATACGGCATAAGATAAGTCCGAATGCAACTGGCGAGAAGTTGCAAGCACGCCAAATGAAAGAGCCCAATAACACAAATGCCATTGTTTGCGAACAATGGAGTTTCTTTCAGACTACTGATGAGGAATTATTCATGCCGATTCCTCAAGGCAAGAAGTTGGGTTGTGCAAAGCAAAAGGTTAAGGCTTAGTTCATAGAAATATGGATGCCGTGGAGATCCTGCACACTGCTGTTAGATTGGCAGAAAACGACTACGGTTTCAGTGAGTAGCTAACCACTTACTGGGGTCTTTTCAATTGAATGAAAAGAGACAAAAGCAAAACGATTTTATTCAAAATCGTAGGGTAAGGCTTTGTCTTTTTCTTTAGAAAAATACAAAGCTGTGTACCATCAATAACCAATAATTTCTGATTAATACCCTTCAAACGACCATTAACTCGTTAGAGATTTACGATAGTAAATAAAAATGGAGTGGCGCCAATTTATTGACACAGGCATGTTGACAACAATAATTCTCTTGTTAGTCTAAAACCATAACAAAACGGAGAAAATATGCTAGATAAAATACTCAATTCATTCGGTTCAATATTGAAATTCTTGGGGGTAATGATTGGCCTCATCGTGGTATCTGCAATCATTTGGACTTTTTATACATTGTCAGGAGGTTCTTCTAGCCGCCACGATAAAGAGCCAGAAGTTAGATCTGTAGCCTCACAAACTCAATCTAAGGAAACAGCAAAACCAAATGATAATGGACTTGCAAGTCAATTAAGTCTTAAGGTGACAGATATACAAGGGCATTATTTTGACATGTTAAAAGCTTACGATAAAGTGAATGTGGACGTTGAAATTGAAAATACCAGCGGTAAAACCTTGAAAGGTTTTCTTGGTGATGTGATTATTAAAGACGCCTTTGGTGATGTCGTGAAAACTGTTAGCTACAAAAGTGATGAAGATTTGCCACCAGGGAAAACCACTCGCAAACTTTCTCTAGATTTGAATATATACATGAAAGATGATCAGAGATTGGCAGCATTGAACAAATTCACCTCTGAGTTCCATATTGAAAAAATCTTGACTGAGTAAATCACAAAGGCACTCTGAATAGAGATATACAGAAAGCACCGTCAGGTGCTTTTTTTACGACCTAACGTCAGACGTTAGGACCTCACGTGCCACTGCATGTACCTTCTTCACTGACAAGCGTACAGTTCGTTCTATTGGTTGGCGACACAAAGAAGTCAATCAAATAAAGCGATCAAATACCTATTCAGTGACTAACTGTAGTGACTACCCACTTTATACCTACTATGTAGATTGGCTACATGGAAAGGAGGGAATAAATATGATTTAAATTAAAGGAAAATATCATGAACCAACTTAATCTTATCGCAGTCCCTAACGGTGCTTTTACTCTTGAAGAAGCTCTTCAGGATTCAACAGTTCAACAAGCTATTCAAATGATTAAAACCATTGAAGGCACCACAACATCAAAAATCAAGGCTTTTCTAGCCGTTTATCAAATGATTGATGCTTTGTTTCAAATGCGCCAGCAAGACATTGATATGAGCCAATTGCATTACGAGAATTTTAGAAACTCAATGACGATGGTTATTAATGTTAGCTACGATTCAATCATGAAGTCTTTCACCAACCACGAACGCAAAATGCTTCAAGAGTTGGTTGCAAAAGCTCCTGCACACTAAGCTTCAGCAGCACCAAAAACAAAGGCTCCAATTTGGAGCCTTTTTTGTTGATCTCTGCGCCTATGTCAGTCAAAATCATATGAATTTAACTGTCAACACTACACATGGCAAAGTCACCCAAAGACATACAACGATTGCAGGTGATCGGTAAGAGCTTGCAGAAGCTGCGAGTGAAAACAGGCTATTCACAAGAAGAGGTTTCTGAACGTCTTAATATCACTTCCAAGTCGTATGGTGCATATGAGCAAGGCACTTCCACACCGGACATTCTGAGATTGATTCAGATTGCTGAAATCTTTGAGTGTGAGCTTGATGAACTTCTAGTTGGCATCAGTTCAAAACCTGATGACCAGGCCAAACACATTGCCAGCCTTTTACAAGGAGTTAAACGAGCCGATAGACTCCACATTGTCAGAATTGTCGAGAAAATTTGTCTAATTTCAAAAGGCAAATCAAAAATAGACTCCTAACAGGTGTCATTTTTCTGGGCAGCTTAGTTGCAGAATAGTGCCCACGTCAATCAAAAGTGCATTAGTTAATCGCTAAAGCAACCAGCCTTATATTAATTCTAGCAAATAGAATTTTTGAAGCAATAGAACATCTTATTTTTAGTGAAACACTATTGATTTGTCTTGGTATTTTCTTACGCTGATATAAACAAAAGGAAAACCATGAAAATAAATATAAAAAAACTATCAATCCCCACAGTTCTATTTCTTCTGCTATCCACCTCTTATGCAGCAGATGATGGCCATTATGTTCCGATTCATAATTTGGCACCGATTACCTACAACCCATTAACAACAAACTACAACCCTGAGTATGACAATTACAATTGGTTAATGCCTGTTCAGGTGAGCCAGCAGACCAATTCTGTTTCTGTTTCTATTTCTGCATGCGATGAAGTGAAAAGATTAGATCAACAATGGCGAGATAGAGCCAGCACTATGTGGAATGGCAGTTTCACTAATATGTTTCAACAGGCAGCATTAGGTAATCAGGATAGACAGATGATGAGAGTTGCACAACAAAATTGCACCAATGCAAATCAACTTGCATCCGCCAATCTACAACAACAAAATCAATTAGAGCTTCAAGATTTAATGTCTCAAAGAAATCCCGGTGGCTCTGGTGGGTGTGGAAGTCGCGGGGGACCTGGCTACAGAAAGGCAAACGGTCAATGCGCAAGTTGGTAGGAATGAAATAGGCACCATGAGGTGCTTTTTTTATTTCTTCATTTTTACCCCATCCCTGCGGGAGCACCCACTTCATTTTCTCGAATGAAAATAAAGCAGGTCGATGAAAAATTACTCTTACAACTGGCGCACGTAGTGAGAACGCTTCGCCGTTCTTCCAATATGTGAGGCCGGGGCCGGCACCAGCCAAGTGCGTTTAGTTAGAGCTAATTACGCCAACAGCACCGGGAAGAAGTCTATTTTTTCTCACGATTGATTCAAGAATTATTTTCAATTCCTGAATCTTTTGAGCATCATTTCCAATAGTAAAAGCTTGAACCAAGTCCCTCAAGTCTGCCACTGAAACAGTCAATTCATCAATTGAAGTGAGTTGGCTTTTGTCATAGTTGAACTCAACTTTCATTTTTGCTTCCAACCATTTTTGAAACATACTTTGATTTTTGGATCAGTGTTTCCTTGATCAATTGCTCTAGATTACTTCCATTTTTAATTGCATATTCTTCAAGAGCCTTGCAGTTTTCCTCACCAATGAACTTGAAATAGACAGCAGCGCGATCCTTTTTTTTCTTCTGCACATATTCACTCACTGCATTTCTAACTACCATTCCGAAGTTATCTGACTGCCCCGCAGTGATCAAGTAATCATCAATCCACTGAGCATCTTCGTTGCGAATAAACGCAGTTTTTTTCTTGCAACCCTTCATAAAATTTCTCCTGTTTTTATGAAGCATAAGAAATCAGATAGATAAAACAAGACCTATTCCGAGAATGTCAGCTATCGAGTTTTTTCATAATCGTGGACATTACTTTTTAATTTCGTAAAATTAAGAGTACAGAACAGCAAGACAAATAAACCATACCGTCGCTTAACCCCTTACGGGCTTAACCAACGTGGTTTATCTCTTGTTAGGGTTCCACCCTAAGACCCTAAAAATGCTTAAAACAAAAATAAAAAGGAGAGCATATGAGCAAAGAATTAGAACCAAAATTGCACCCAGGAAGACATGGCAATGCTGATGATCATTTATACAAACGCACTCACTCATTAGACATTCGTTTGTCACCAGTTGAGTTCATAGCATTGAAAGAGTCATGGAATAAAACTCAATTTAATTCAATGGCTTCTTATGTTCGCAACACCATCTTCAAAGGAAATGAAAAGAAGATTGACTTCTACTTTGAAGAAAAGCAGCAAGATCGCATCCTTGCAGGAAAGTATTTAGCGGAGCTAAATAAACAAGGAAAAAATTTGAATCAGATCGCAAAGCAGCTAAGTTTAAAAACAGATTTTACAAAACAAGAGACAAAATTACTTGTAGACGATCTGAAAAATACACTGTTTGCCATTCAAGAAATCAAAGATAAATTTTCTGTACAGAAGAAAATTTAAGGCTTGGTTTTGTGATTAATGCCGTTCAAGGCCATCGCACGAATTCAGTTCAAGAAGCGATTAACTATCTTAAAGGCGACCACGATCATAAAGGCGTGGAGAGAAATCCTAAGCCTAGATTTTTCACCGGAAGTGAAAATGATTGTCTTATTGCTTGTGAAAGCATAGATAGAAAACAGAAGTATGTTACTGGAACCTTGGCCTTTGAACCAAATGAACGACCAAGTGATAAAGAGCTTATGGAAGTAGTTAAATCATTCCGCGCCACCTTCATGGCCGGCCTTGAACATGGCGTAAATTTCACAGACTTTTGGAATATCCATGAAGATAAAAATCGTATTGAGTTGAATTACGTCATCCCATTGACTGAATTAACCACTGGCAGGCAAATAAATCCGTTTCCACCTGGCAAAGCAAAAGAAGATTTTAAGGACGCATTTGATGCAACCTGGAATCACATTCTTGGTTTTGACCAAGTTGTCAGAGATCCACTCAAAGCATCTTCTTCAAAATTTGAAACTAAGGTTTTGCCACATTCAGATTCAGCACTTGCCAAGCAAATTAGAGTTATCAAACCAGATAAGGACAACATAAGCGCCAATGTTGCCTATCAGATTCATCAAGGAAAAATTAACAGCAGGCAGCAGCTATGTGATTACCTAGAAAACTTTGGTGAAATCACCAGAGTAAACGATAAGTTCATCTCACTAAAAATTCACGGATCACAAAAAGCTTTTCGTTTAAAAGGTCCAGTTTATGAACACGGCGCCGATTTTCAGAAATTGAAAATTGAGTCTGCTACTAAGGATGCTCCATACAGAAGGCAACTTAATGATGCTGATTTTCAAAAGGTGCAATCAACTCTTGCACGATTGACTAAATCAAGAAAGTCTTTTAATCAGAAGCTGATTACTACTCCCATGACTGGAAGAAGCAACAGAAACCGTTTGTATGGTGCCAAGGCAATTCCTAAGCAGTCTGCACCAGTGAAAGAAGTTCAGCAGACACCACAGAAGGCCCCTACACAAGTGCAAGCGCCATTGGTGAGCACAGCGCCTAAGCAAGTTCCTGAAATCGCTCAGAAGCAGCCTACAGCCGGTCAACCAGGAATGAAGGGATCACCAACTAAAGAAAGTGGATCTTCTGGCCCTACTCCAATGGGTAGCAGTTCAAATGCTTCTATTGGAAATCTTCAAGCTCAATTGTCTGATTTGAGAAGTCAAATTGCTAATGCCAAAGATCCAGCCAAGGCCGCATCTTTGAAAATTAGAGCTATGAAACTTGAACAGCAGATTGGTGCAGCAGTAGAAGCTGATCGCATTAGAAAACTCAAAGAATCAGAACGATTCAGTGGCATCAAGAAAAAATATTAAGTATTCGGCCCAATAAAAAAGCACCCGAAGGTGCTTTCCAATTTCAGTTAAGTTCATATGATTATAACTTGACAGCATAATTTATTTTGTTAGATGTAAAGCATGCACAATGGAGAAAATATGAAACATGGAATTTTCAAGAATCCACACAATACTGTTTACTACATGAACAATCAGCTTCATCGTGAAGATGGGCCAGCCATTGAATGGAAAAATGGCAACAAACATTGGAATTTGCATGGCCGTCTGCATCGCACTGATGGACCTGCTATTGAACTAGCTGAATCCTATCTTGGCTACACTGTCAAAAAGTGGTCTATCAATGGTAAATGGCACCGTGAGGATGGCCCTGCCGTTGAATGGGGTACAGGCTACAAGGAATGGTGGATTGATGATCAACAGCTTACCGAAGAACAATTCAATCAGTGGCTCAAGGATAAGAAATCATAAAAAAAGCACCCAAAGGTGCTTTTCCTATTTATGCTTTTGCCCAAAGTTTAGCGCCAATGTCACTATGCCTTAAAGTGGCATATCGTTTCAAAGTGCCCAACTCAATATGACCTGAAATTTTACTAATTTCAATGTCAGTCAAATTTGTATTCACAAAATACCAGCTAACAGCACAATGCCTTAAATCGTGAATTTTGAAGTTTGTAACTTTGGCATTTTTGCAGATGACTTTGAACCGAGCAGCAAGAACAGAACTACTTTTCCAATAGTCACCAAACACCAACGATTGACCATCTTTCTTCAACTTCATAAGCCTGTCTTTAATGAAGTGGTAGAACTCTGGCCTTAGTGGAACCTTCCGATCTTCGGCATTCTTTTTATCAGCAATTTTTGTGTTCTCTTTGGGAACAAAAATGTATGAGTGACTTGGATTTTTTTCATCCAAATGAATTTCATCCCACTTGATAAGAAGACTTTCACCGGCACGCATACAAGAATAATATTGCCAAAGAATAAGGCACCTCAATTCTTCGCGCTTCACATACATTTTTTCTGTAGCAGCCAGCAAGCTATCTAGTTCACCAACTTCAAGAATCCGATCCCTTGGAATCCAAGCTTTAGGAGGCGAATTCTCATCAAATGGCTTACGGTCAAACGTGTAATCATGGTGTTTGGCGTGCCACGCCAAAGAGGTTTTGATAGCGTAATAAAGCTTCCTGATGGTGCTTTCGCTGTAGGTCTTTTTGACCATCTCACCAGTTTTCACATCCAAAATTTTATGACCAGCATAAAGCGGACTAGCTTTCTTTTTAGTCGCTTGATCTGGAACTTTTTGTTCTAGTTTGGTTTTCAAGTAGAGGGCAAACGTTCCAGATTTGAAATTTCCAAGAGGAACCTTTCCAATCTCCAACTTCAATTTTTCAAGGTCATACCGTTTGCCATCGGCAACAGTGTTGTGCTTTAAATATTCGGTGAAAGTTTGAGCCAAAGTCAGCTTCTTGATTTTGGTGATGTCTACCGACTCACCACGATCAATTTTTGACTTGACTTCACGAATGAATTTTTCAGCTTCTTTTTTTGTCTTGTAGGTCTTGCTTACAGCAACACCAGCTTCGCGCACACGCACCAAGAACGACACATCGCCATTGACGCCAACACGTTCAGTGATCAACTTCCCCGCCATCTTCACCACTCCTTTTAGAACGTCCAAGTTGGAACTTGGAACAAATTTGGAACATTGTGGTTAGGATAGCGTACATCACCACTGTAAGTGGTTGCTGCATAAGGAGTTTTTCAACTTGTTAGTGTTCCCTCCTAAGGGAAGATTGCAGGTTCGATTCCTGCTGGGGACACCAGATACGGCTCCATGCCACCCGGTAAAAACCGCCTGTCAGCAGGCGGTTTTTACATTCATGCTCGCCATCTTTCCCGCCAATCATCTGCTCTTCCCCTCGCCAGCACACCAATGCCACACCAGCAGACCTGAGCGCATATTTGTTAAGTTATTTGTAAAGAATGACAGCGCTGCCTGCTTAGCTGGTATACCTGCAAGTCTCCCCCCGCAGGAATCTGCCATGCGCTTTGCCATTACCCTGACCGACCGTTTCAAGGTGCTGCTCGATATCGCCTTGCAAGCCGGCTGGCGGCCATTGAAGATTTTCACCTCACCGCTGGATGGCAAAATCCATGACAACCGCCAGGTGATCGAGCAGGCTGCGCGGCTGGGCATTCCGCTGCAACTCTCCCCCATCACCGACGCCGATCTGGCCACGCTGGCCGCGCAAGGTTGTGACACCTTGTTGCTGGGTAGCTACGACTGGCGGGTGCCGGACTGGAGGCCCCATCTGGCGCATGCGGTGAATTTCCACCCTTCCCCGCTGCCGGAGGGCCGTGGGCCGTATCCACTGGTGCGGGCGATTCTGGAAGAAAGGCCGGAGTGGGGTGTGAGCTGCCATGTGGTGGAGCAGCAATTTGACAGCGGAGCAGTGCTCGACCAGCAACTGTTTGCCATGGCGGCGGATGAAACGCTGAGCACGCTGGAGTGGAAATGCCAGCTGGCACTGGAGCAGCTGGCGCGGCGGGTTATTCCAGAATTCGCCACGCAATGGCAACAGGCGCAGCCACAGGCCGCGGGCAGCTACTGGCCGCGCTGGAGCGAGGCCGAGCGCACGCTGGATTTGTGCGGTCCGCTGGCCAGCATCCAGCGCCAGCTGCGCGCCTTTGGCGACATCAACTGTCTGGCCGAAGCCAACGGGGTGGGTTTCGTGGTGCACCGCGCGCAGGGCTGGCTGGAGCCTCACGCCTTCAAGCCCGGCACGCTGGTACGCAGCGTGGACCTGTCCATGCTGTTTGCCGTGGCTGATGGCTTTCTGGTGATCAGCGAGTGGAGCGTGCAGGCGCCAGGGGTGGTGAGCGGCCGGCGACCGTTCTGAGCGCCCTCCCCAAAAAACAGCCCGCAACGGGCGAATGCCGTTCACTTAAGGATTTTGGGGCTGATTTTCTGACTTGAAGAGTGTCTGAAACCACAAAAAAAGCACCGTTTCCCCATGCGAGGAGACGGTGCTTTTCAGTTAAGTGAGCGGCATTACCGCAACGGGCTGTTTTGCATGGTGGAAATGACCCGTACTACCACTTGCCGCCCAAGGCAGACACCAGTGCCACACTGGCGGTGTACTGACGGTTTTTCACACTCCACAGGCTGTTTTCCGCACTGATGCGGCTGTTCTGCGCTGTCAATACATTCAGATAGCTCACCACCCCGGCACGGTACTGGTTCTGGGTAATGCCTTCTGCCCTTTGCGCAGCCTGCAGCGCAGACTGCTGGTATTGCGCCTCTTCCTGCAGCAGCGACTGGGCTGACAGATTGTCCTCCACCGCCTGGAAGGCACTCAGCACGGTCTGGCGATAGCTGGCGACACTGGCATCGTAGCTGGCGATGGCGGCTGCGGTCTGGGCACGGCGCAAGCCACCGTCAAACAGGGTGAGTGCCAGTTGCGGTCCCAGACTCCAGATGCGGTTGGGCAGGCTGACCCAGTCGGCAAAGCTGCTGCTCTTGTAGCCGCCGCTGGCGGCCAGCGTCAGCGTGGGGAAGTAGGCGGCCTTGGCAATGCCGATTTCGGCATTGGCCTGCGCCACCGCCCGTTCCGCTGCAGCAATGTCCGGGCGACGTTCCAGCAAGGTAGACGGCAGGCCCGGCGGTAATTGCGGCAGATGGGGCAAGGTCTTGCTGGCCGGCAGCGAGAAGCTGGCTGGTGCCACGCCCAATGCGGCGGCAATGGCATGTTCCAGCTGGGCGCGGCTCAGCTGCTTGTCCACCCGGGCGGCCTGGGCGGTTTTCCAGCTGCTTTCGGCCTGCGCCACGCTGTCATCCGACACCATGCCCACGGCAAACTGGTTGCGCGTCAGCTGCAGGTTTTGCAGCAGATTGGCCTCGCTGCCCTGCAATTGCTTGAGCTGCACATCGGCCACCACCAGTTGCAGATAGGCCGTAGCCAGCTGCGCCTGGCTGCTCAGGCGGATGGCTTCCAGCTGGGCGGCACTGGCGGCTTCCTTGGCACTGCCCGCTTCTACCGCACGACTGACCGTGCCCCACAGGTCGACTTCCCAACTGGCCGTGGCGGCCAGATTGTACTGATTGCCAACGCTGCCACCGGCAGTGCTGACGCCGTGGCTCTTGCTGGCGGTGGTGCCAAGCGTGGGCCACAGGCTGGCTTCGGCCTGATCCAGCAAGGCGCGGGCCTGACGGTAGTTGGCCTCGGCCTGGGCAATGGTGGGGCTTTGCCGGTTCAGCGTGGCCATCAGGCTATCCAGCTGCGGGTCCTGATAAACCTCCCACCAGTTACCGCGCGGGCTGGCGTCTTGCGGGGTGGCACTCTTCCAGCGGCCATCTTCCTTGAAGGCCGTGGGGATATCCATCTTGGGCTTGCTGTAGTCGGGGCCGATGGCACAGCCAGCCAGCACCAGGGCCATCAGGCAGGCGGCCAGCGCCGGCCGCGTGGATAAAGCAGTCATGCGCGTCATTCCTTGTGTCCTGCAGCGGCCTGCGCCCGTGTGCTGTCGCGCCATTGCAGGCAGCACAGGCGGAAACGGTCCAGATAAAGGTAAACCACCGGTGTGGTATAGAGGGTCAGCAGCTGGCTGAGCAGCAAGCCGCCCACGATGGAAATGCCCAGCGGCGTGCGCATCTCGGCACCATCGCCATGGCCCAGCGCCAGTGGCAGTGCGCCAAACAGCGCGGCCAGCGTGGTCATCATGATGGGGCGGAAACGCAGCAGGCAGGCTTGCAGGATGGCCTCGTGCGAACTCAGGCCCTGCTCGCGCTCGGCGCTGAGGGCAAAGTCGATCATCATGATGGCGTTTTTCTTGACGATGCCAATCAGCAGCAGCACGCCAATCAGCGCAATGATGTTGAACTCACCGCCAGTCGCCAGCAGCGCGAGCAAGGCCCCCACCCCGGCCGAGGGCAGCGTGGACAGGATGGTCAGCGGATGCACTACGCTTTCGTACAACATGCCCAGCACGATATACACCGCCACCAGGGCGGCCAGAATCAGCACCGGCTGGCTGTCCAGCGAGTCCTGGAAGGACTTGGCCGTCCCCTGAAAGCTGCCGTGGATCGACGAGGGCAGGCCGATCTCGGCAGTCACCTTGCCAATGGCGGCCGTGGCATCCGACAAGGAGGTTCCCGGCGGCAGGTTGAAGGACAGCGTGGTGGCGGCAAACTGGCTCTGGTGGTTGACCGATAGCGAGGTATTGGTGGGTTCCCAGCGGGCAAAGGCCGACAGCGGCGTCGGGCTGCCGGATGGTGTCTGCAGGTAGATGCTGCGCAGGCCTTCCGGGTTCTGCCAGAACTGCGGTGCCACTTCCAGCACCACATGGTACTGGTTGAGCGGATTGTAAATGGTGGACACCTGGCGCTGGCCAAAGGCATCGTTCAGCACGGCGTCAACCTGCGCCTGGGTCAGCCCCAGCCGGGCCATGGCATTGCGATCAAAGGTCAGCGTGGTCTGCAGGCCCTTGATTTCCTGGTCGCTGCTGATATCCGCCAGCATGGGCAGCTTTTGCAGCGCCTGCTGCACCTTGGGCGTCCAGCTGCGCAAGGCGTCCAGGTCGTCCCCTTGCAAGGTGTACTGGTACTGGGCATTGGCCGCCCGGCCGCCGATGCGGATATCCTGCACCGACTGCAAGAACAGCTGCGCCCCCGGCTCACGCGCCAGGCTCTTGCGCAGGCGGGCAATCACCTGATCCGCCGACTCGCTGCGTACCGACATGGGCTTGAGACTGACAAACATATTGGCGGTGTTGCGCTGGCCACCGCCGGTAAAGCCAATCACCTTGTCCACTGCCGGGTCCTTGCCCACCACATCGATAAAGCGTTGCAGCTTCTGCTGCATGGCCTGGAAGGAAATGCTCTGGTCGGCCTTGATCATGCCGGTCAGCCGGCCGGTATCCTGCTGCGGGAAAAAGCCCTTGGGCACGATCATGTAGAGATAGACATTCAGGGCAATGGTAGCCCCCAGTATCAGCATCATCAGCGGGCCATGACGCAAGGCCCAGCCCAGACTGCGCCGGTAGCCGGCCAGCATGCGGTCGAACAGGTTTTCGCTCCAGCGGAACAGCCGGCCCGGCGGCCGTTCGGCATGCGGCTTCAACCAGCGCGCGCACAGCATGGGCGTGGTGGTCAGCGACACCAGCAGCGACACCATGATGGCCACCGACAGGGTGACGGCAAACTCGCGGAACAGCCGGCCGATGATGCCGCCCATCATCAGGATGGGAATGAATACCGCAATCAGCGAAATACTCATCGACAGCACTGTGAAGCCCACCTCACGTGCGCCGCGCAGTGCCGCCTGCATGGGTTTCATGCCGTTTTCGATGTGGCGCGAGATGTTCTCCAGCACCACGATGGTATCGTCCACCACAAAGCCGGTGGCAATGGTCAGCGCCATCAGGCTGAGGTTGTTGAGCGAAAAGCCGCACAGATACATCACGGCAAAGGTGCCGACCAGCGACACCGGCACGGTGATGGCCGGAATGGCGGTGGCGCGGCCATTACGCAAAAACAGGAAGACCACCAGGATCACCAGCCCGATGGAAATGACCAGTGAGCGCTCCACCTCGGACAAGGAGGCGCGGATGGTGGAGGTACGGTCCATCACCACCTGCATCTTGATGGCGGCGGGAATGGACGCCTGCAGCTGTGGCAACAGCGCATTCACCCGCTCCACGGTTTCGATGATGTTGGCACCGGGCTGGCGGAACAGGATGATCATCACCGCCGGCTGCTTGCCCAAGAGGCCGGCATTGCGCACGTCCAGCACCGAATCCTTCACCTCGGCCACATCCGATATCCGCACCGCCGCACCGTTTTTATAACTCACCACCAGCGGCAGATAGTCACTGGCCTTGCCGGCCTGGTCGTTGGCCTGCACTTGCCAGTGGCGCTGTTCGTCTTCCAGATAGCCCTTGGGCCGGTTGGCATTGGTACTGGTGATGGCGGCACGCACCGTCTCCATGCCGATGCCGTAGTGGTTCAGCTGCAGCGGGTTCATCTCCACCCGCACCGCCGGCTGCGCCCCGCCACCGATATTCACATCGCCAATACCCTCCACCTGGGCTAGCTTCTGGCCGAGGATGGAATCCGCCGCGTCATACATCTGGCCACGGGTGAGCGAATCCGAGGTCAGGCCAATGATCATGATGGGCGCGTCGGCCGGGTTCACCTTGCGGTAGGTCGGGTTGGACGGCATGCCGGTGGGTAATAGCGAACGAGCCGCGTTGATGGCGGCCTGCACATCGCGCGCTGCGCCGTTGATGTCGCGGTTAAGGTCGAACTGCAAAGTAATGCGGCTGGAAGCCAGCGAGCTGGACGAGGTGATTTCGGTCACCCCGGCAATGCGCCCCAGCGCCCGCTCCAGCGGCGTGGCCACGGTGGAGGCCATGGTTTCCGGGCTGGCACCCGGCAGCTTGGCACTGACCGAGATGGTGGGAAAATCCACCTGCGGCAAGGGCGATACCGGCAGCAGCTTGAAGGCCAGGAAACCCGCCAGCAGGATGGCCAGCGTCAGCAGCGTGGTGGCAATCGGCCGGCGGATGAAAGGTTCGGACGGAATCATGCCCCAGCCTCATCAGCCACGGTTTCCGGCTTGCGGCGGAAACGCTGCGCCAGCCGGTCGAAGGCCAGATAGATCACCGGCGTGGTAAACAGCGTCAGCACCTGGCTGACCAGCAGCCCGCCCACCATGGTCACCCCCAGCGGCGAGCGCAATTCGGAACCCATGCCACCGCCCAGCATCAGCGGCAGCGCGCCCAGCAGCGCCGCCATGGTGGTCATCAGGATGGGACGGAAACGCAGCAGGCAAGCCTGATAGATGGCATCGCGCGGACTCATGCCTTGCTCGCGCTCGGCCTCCAGCGCGAAGTCAATCATCATGATGGCGTTTTTCTTGACGATGCCGATCAGCAAGATGATGCCGATGATGGCAATCACCGACAGGTCATCGCCGCTCACCAGCAAGGCCAGCAAGGCACCGATGCCGGCGGAGGGTAGCGTGGACAAGATAGTAATGGGATGAATATAGCTCTCGTACAGCACGCCCAGCACGATGTACATGGTGACGATGGCCGCCAGGATCAGCCACAGCGTATTGCTGAGCGAGGCCTGGAAGGCCAGCGCCGCCCCCTGGAACTTGGTATCGAGGCTGGCCGGCATGCCCAGTTCGGCCTCGGCCTGACGGATGGCCTCCACCGCCGGCCCCAGCGCCGCACCCTTGGCCAGGTTGAACGACACCGTGGTGGTGGGGAACTGCCCCAGATGGTTGATGGTGAGCGCGGTAGGACGCTCCTCGATGCTGGCCACGGTATCCAGCGGCACCGGGCCGCCGCTGGCGGTGGGCACATAAATGCCCTTGAGCGACAGCGGGCCACGCTGGCTTTGCGCATCCACTTCCAGCACCACGCGGTACTGGTTGGTCTGGGTGAAGATGGTGGAAATCAGCCGCTGGCCAAAGGCATCGTACAAGGCATTGTCGATGGCGGCGGTGGTGACGCCCAGCCGGGCGGCCGCGTCGCGGTTGATATTGACGTAGGCCTGCAAGCCCTTGTCCTGCAAGTCGCTGGCGACATCGGCCAGCTCCGGCAATTGATTCAGCTTGTGCACCAGCTTGGGCACCCACAGCGACAGGTCGTCCGGACTGGTGGCCTGCAGGGTGAACTGGTACTGGGTGCGGCTGACACGGGTATCGATGGACAGATCCTGCACCGGCTGCAGATACAGCGACATGCCCGGCACATCGGCCGCGTGCTGCTGCAAGCGCGCCAGCACGGTGCGGATGTCATCCCGCTCGCCCTTGGGCTTGAGGTTGATCTGCAGGCGGCCACTATTGAGCGAGGCATTATTGCCATCCACGCCAATAAAGGACGACAGGCTGTCCACCGCCGGGTCTTTCAGCAAGACCTCGGCCAGTTGCTGCTGCTTCTGCGCCATGGCCGAGAAGGAAATGGTTTGCGCCGCTTCGCTGCTCCCCATGATGGCCCCGGTATCCTGCAGCGGGAAAAAGCCCTTGGGCACGGCCATATACAGCACCACGGTCATGACCAGCGTCCCTACAGCCACCAGCAAGGTGAGCTTTTGCCGCTGCAGCACCCAGCTCAGCAGTTGACCATAGCGGGCAATAATGCGGTCGAAGAAGGCCCCGCTGGCATGGTAGAAACGGCCCTGTTTTTCCTCCGGCACATGCTTGAGCAAGCGTGCGCACATCATCGGCGTCAGGGTAAGCGAAATGAAGGCGGAAATCAGGATGGACACCGCCAGCGTGATGGCGAATTCACGGAACAGCCGCCCCACCACATCGCCCATGAACAGCAGCGGAATCAGCACCGCGATCAGCGAAAACGTCAGCGAAATGATGGTGAAACCAATCTGCTGCGAGCCCTTCAGCGCCGCTGCCATCGGTTTTTCGCCTTCCTCGATGTAGCGGGCGATGTTTTCGATCATCACGATGGCATCGTCCACCACAAAGCCGGTGGCAATGGTCAGCGCCATCAGCGTGAGGTTGTTGATGGAAAAGCCGGTGAGGTACATCACGCCAAAGGTGCCGACCAGCGACAAGGGCACGGCCACCGCCGGGATGATGGTGGCCGGCACATTACGCAGAAACACGAAGATCACCATCACCACCAGGGCAATGGCCAGCAGCAGTTCGAACTCGACATCTTCCACCGAGGCACGGATGGTGACGGTACGGTCACTCAGCACTTTCACATCCACCGCGCCCGGCAGGCTGCCTTGCAACTGCGGCAGCAGCGCCTTGATGCGGTCGGTGACCTGGATGACATTGGCACCCGGCTGGCGCTGCACATTGAGGATGATGGACGGCGTGCTGCCAGCCCAGGCCGCCAGCCGCAGGTTTTCCGCGGCATCGACAACGTTGGCGACATCACGCAGCCGCACCGCAGCACCGTTCTGGTAGGCCACGATGACGTCTTTGTATTCCTCGGCCGATTTCAGCTGGTCGTTGCCATCGACGGTGGAGGCCTGCTGCGGGCCATCAAAACTGCCCTTGGCCTGATTCACATTGGCATTGCCAATGGCGGTGCGGATGTCCTCCAGCGTCAGACCGCGCGCCGCCAGCGCCTTGGGGTTGCTCTGGATGCGTACTGCCGGCCGCTGGCCGCCACTGAGGCTGACCAGCCCCACACCCGGCACTTGCGATAGTTTTTGCGCCAGCCGGGTATCGACCAGGTCTTCCAGCTTGGTCAGCGGCAGCGTGTCCGAACTGACGGAAATGGTGAGGATGGGCGTATCCGCCGGATTGACCTTGCTGTAGATCGGCGGATTGGGCAGGTCGCTGGGCAAGAGATTACCGGCGGCGTTGATCGCGGCCTGCACTTCCTGCTCGGCTACGTCCAGCGTCAGCTCCAGGCTGAACTGCAGGGTAATCACCGAAGCACCACCGGAGCTGGTGGAAGACATCTGGGCGAGGCCGGGCATCTGGCCGAACTGCCGCTCCAGCGGCGCGGTGATCGACGACGTGATCACCTCAGGGCTGGCTCCCGGGTACTGGGTCACCACCTGGATGGTGGGGTAGTCCACCTCGGGCAGCGCCGACACCGGCAGCAGCTTCCAGGCGACCAGGCCAGACAGCAGGATGGCCAACATCAGCAAGGTGGTGGCCACCGGCCGCAGGATGAAGGGACGTGAAGGATTCATACCGTATCCCCGGGTTTAGTTGGCAGCGCTGGCGGATTGGTGTTTGCCGCCACTGGCATCCTGCTGGCGGTGTTTGCCCTTGCCTGCCCCCTCGCCACCAGCGGACAGTTGCGCCGCGCGGTCGATCACTTTGACCTGGGCACCGTCACGCAGCTTGTCCAGCCCGTCCACCACCACTTTCTGCCCTGGCTTCACCCCTTCTTCGATAATGGTGTTGTCGCCAGACACCGCCCCCAGCTTCACCTTGCTGATGCTGACGGTCTGATCCGGATTGACGGCATAGACATAGCTGCCCACCTTGCCCAGCTGCAAGGCCACACTCGGCAGCAGCGTGGCGCCAGCTTGCACGCCCAACTGTAAATGAACGTTAACAAACTGATTGGGAAACAGCGCCTCATCGCTATTGGCGAAGCGTGCCTTGAGATTGACTGTGCCGGTACTGGTGCTCAGTTGATTGTCGATAGCCAGCAGCTCGCCATCGGCCAGCTTGTGTCTGTTGTCGCGGTCCCAGGCTTCCACCTGCAATTTGCCCTTGGCCGCGCGCGCCGCCGCCAGCACCTGGCTGAGGCTGACCTCCGGAATGGCAAACACCACATTGATGGGCTGGGTTTGGGTAATCACCACCACGCCATTGGTATCGCTGGCGTGCACGATATTGCCCGGATCGACCTGGCGCAGACCGGCGCGGCCGGCTACCGGAGCAGTCACCCGGCTGTAATCCAGCTGCAGGCGGGCATTGGCCACCGCGCCCTGATCCAGCTTCACCGTACCCTGGTACTGGCGCACCAGGGCTTGCTGGGTATCAACCTGCTGTTTGGCAATGGAATTTTGGGCCAGTAGCTGCTGGTAGCGTGCCAGATCGAGCTGAGCGTTTTGCAGCAGGGCCTGATCCCGCAATAGCTGGCCTTCGGCCTGGGTCACCGCCGCCTGATAGGGGCGCGGGTCCAGCTCGGCCAGCAACTGCCCCTTCTGGACCGGCTGCCCCTCGTCAAAATGCAGCGCCATCAGTTGGCCATCCACCCGGCTGTGCACGGTAACGGTATTGGGCGAGGTCACCGTGCCCAGCGCGCTCAGCTGCAGCGGCGCATCCTGCCGGCTCACCATGGCCACCCCCACAGCCACCGGCCCCCCCCCTTTGCGCTGCGCACCGGCGGCATCTGCAGCGGCCGTACGATGGCTGTTCCACCACCACCCGCCAGCTGCCAACACCAGCAAAAGCAGGGAAACATTGCGCACGGTATGCGTGGACTTGGCAGCGGTATCGGACATGATGGATTTCCGGGATGCGCTCCCGGCATCAAGCGGGGAACGGTCAGCAGTGGCAAACAGGGCGGCAGGCCCACCCTGAAACAAGCAGCGATGATAGGCAATGGACATGACACTGCCTATAGCCAACATGTTTATAGATGTTAATCGGCGTGAAGCCACCACGCCAGCATAAGCCGGCTGGCGGCCCCGCCGCGTGATGAAGGCTCGCAGCCATGCAGGCAAGACATGGCTGCCCTGCCGTCGCAAAAAAACCGCCCTGCATGGCAGGGCGGTATCGAGATCAGAATAAGGCGCGTTGCAGAATGTGCGAGCCGTAGCAGCCGTCTAGAACAGCAGCTCCTTGACGTTCTCCACTGCATCCTTGGCTGCCGGAGCATTCGGATCCTTGGCGGTCGCATCATCTACCGCAGCATCCGAGGCATTGCTGCCAGGCACCGTGCCGTGATTGTCGATCTTCAGCTCCGGATTGGTTTTCTGGAACTCTTCATAGTAGTACTCATCGCCACCGCGCTGGCCGGCACCCGGTTTCACCACAATGCCGGTCGGCACTGGCAGCTCCACCTCGGGCACACCCTTGAGCGCATTGGCCATGTAGTTCATCCATACCGGCAAGGCCGCCGTACCGCCATAGCCGTAGCGGCCCAAGGAGCGCGGCTGGTCGTAGCCCACCCAGGTGGCCGCCACCAGATTCGGATTGAAGCCGACAAACCAGGCATCTTTCCAGTCACTGGTGGTACCGGTCTTGCCGGCCAGATCCATGCGCCCCAGGCTCATGGCCTTGGCCGCCGTACCATAGCGCACCACATCCTTCAGCATGGAGGTCATGATGAAGGCATTACGCGGGTCAATGGCCTGCGTGGCGTTCTGTCCGGCCACCGCCGGCTGGGTCTTGGCCAGCACATGACCTGACTGGTCTTCAATGCGATCAATAAAGAAAGCCTTGATACGGTAGCCGCCATTGGAGAACACCGAATAACCCTCGGCCATCTGCAACGGTGTTGCCGCACCGGCGCCCAGCGCCATGGTCAGATAGGCTGGATGCTGCTTGGGCGAGAAACCGAAACGCTGGATATATTGCTGGGCGTAATCCGTCCCCACCGCCATCAGCAGCCGCACCGACACCAGGTTCTTCGACTGGGTCAGCGCACGACGCATGCTGATCAGACCGGCGAACTTGCCATCATCGTTCTTCGGCTCCCAGCTGGGCGAACCCGGGGCTCCTGGCACGGTCAGCGGCGCATCGTTGAACAGGGTGGACGGCGTAATGCCACGCTCTACCCCGGAGGAATAGATAAAGGGCTTGAAGGTGGAGCCGGGCTGACGCCAGGCCTGGGTCACGTGATTGAAGCTGCGACGGTTGAAGTCGAAGCCACCCACCAGCGACTTGATGGCACCGCTACGCGGGTCCATCGAGACAAATGCCCCCTCCACATCCGGCATCTGCACGATTTCCCAGTAACCCTTATCATGGGCACGCACCCGGATGACCGCACCGCGACGGATCTGCTTGTCGGCTGCCAGCTTGGGACTCAGTGCACGACGGGCAAACTCCAGCCCGGCGCCCTTGATGACGGCCACCTTGCCGCCGCGCATATAGGCGCGCACTTCGGTCGAGCTGGCCGACAAGACGATTGCCGCCTGCATGTCGCCGCTGTCGCGAATTTCAGACAGTGCATCATCCAGTACTTCGGTCTGGTCTTCCCCTTCCGCCGAGGCCAGATCGATATAGCTTTCCGGTGCGCGATAGCCCTGCTTGCGATCGAAGTCGAGCAGGCCGGCACGCAGCGCGTCATAAGCCCATTGCTGGTGATGGCTGTCCAGCGTGGTGTACACCTTGTAGCCCTCGGTGTAGGCCGCATCCTTATAGCGTTCGTACATGGCCTGACGCACCATCTCCGCCACATACAGGGCAGGCTGGTTGCTGTCCACCGTGGCGCTGGCCAGCTGCAGAGGCTCTTTTACGGCAGCGTCATACTGATCCTGAGTAATGAAATTCAGCTCGCGCATGCGCCGCAGCACATACTGCTGGCGCAAGCGGGCACGGTCAGGATTGACGATGGGGTTGTAGGCCGACGGAGCCTTGGGCAGGCCGGCCAACATGGCCATCTCGGCCACGCTCAAGTTGGTGATGGGCTTGCCGAAATAAGCCTGCGCCGCAGCGGAAAAACCGTAAGCGCGCTGCCCAAGATAGATCTGGTTGAAATACAACTCGAGAATCTGATCCTTGGACAAGGTGTGTTCTATTTTGAAAGCGAGCAAGGCTTCATTAAACTTGCGCGTGAAAGTCTTTTCACTGGACAGGAAGAAGTTCTTGGCCACCTGCATGGTGATGGTACTGGCACCGGAACGGGCATGACCGGACACCAGATTGCCGACGGCAGCGCGCAGAACCCCCATGTAGTCGATCCCGCTATGCTGATAGAATCGCTCGTCCTCAGCCGCCAGCAGGGCCTGCTTCATCAGTTGCGGCACTTCATGGATGCGGGCAAAGGAGCGACGTTCCTCGCCAAACTCACCCAGCAACTGGCCATCTGCCGAGTAGACGCGCAGTGGAATTTTTGGACGGTAATCCGTCAGCACATCAAGACTTGGCAAACGCGGGTAGGTTATGATGATCGCAATGGCTGCCGCACCGGCTGCCAGAACGGCCCCACCAATAACAAGACCGGCCAAAATCGCAAGAAGTCGTTTGAACATAATTACAAATAGGCTTTCGGAAGAAAGCGGATTATAACGTCTTGTGGGAATAAGCAAGACAAACATTGACCGCGACGGTGCAAAAACTGTCGCACTAGACCTATTCGGGGCCTTAACTGATGCTATCCGACAAATTACGGTTCGGGACAGATTGGCTGGATCAGCTTGGATTGGGGAAGTCCAAGAGCGTTCCCTTGCTCGGTCTTGATATCAGCACCACGTCCATCAAGCTAGTCGAGCTTTCCAGATCCGGCAAGAATTATCAGATTGAGCGTTACATCATTGAGGCCCTGCCCAAGGACGCGGTGTCCGAAGGCAATCTGGTCGATATCGAAGGTATTTCCGACGCGGTGCGCAAGGCCTGGAAGCGTCTGGGCAGCCCGATCAAGAATGTCGCCATCGCCATCCCCACCTCGATGGCGATTTACAAAAAGTTGCTGGTACCGGTCAGCCAGTCCGAAGACATGGAAGGCATGATCGAATCGGAAGCCAACCAGATCATTCCCTTCCCGCTGGAAGAGGTGAATCTGGATTATCAGGTGCTTGGCCCCTCCAGCAGCAGCCTGGATGACCTGGAAGTGCTGCTGTGTGCCGCCCGCAAGGAAAAAGTGGAAGAACGCGTGGCCGTGGTGGAAATGGCTGGCCTGCGCGCCCAACTGGTCGATGTCGAATCATTTGCCATGATGACCGCTTTCGAGCAGATCCAGCAGCAATTGCCCGATCACGGCATGAATCAGACTTTCGCCCTGTTCGATATCGGCGCCACCAAAATTCATTGCAACGTCATCCGTAACGGCCAGCAAATCTATTACCGCGAACAGGTATTCGGTGGTCAGCAGCTGACCCGCGATATTCAACGCCGTTATGGCATCAGCTTTGACGAGGCCGAAAACGGCAAACGCAGCATGGCGATGCCGGACGGCTACGAATCTGAACTGATGCATCCTTTCGTCGATTCGCTGGCACAGGAAATCCAGCGCGCGCTGCAATTCTTTTACACCACCGTCAGCGTGTCGCAATATCTGCGCGTGGACTACATCCTGCTGGGTGGCGGTTGCAGCATGTTGCCGGGGCTGGATGATGCCGTGGCTTCGCGCACCCAGATCAGCACCATGATCGCCAACCCCTTTACCTCCATGGTGCAATCCAGCTCGATTCGCCTGAAAGAACTGCTGCTGGATGCACCGGCACTGCTGATTGCCTGCGGTCTGGCCATGCGGAGGTTCGACTGATGATACGCATCAACCTCCTGCCGCACCGCGAGCAGAAAAAAGCCGCCCACCGGCTGCGCTTCCAGTTGCTGCTTGGCGGTGCTGTCGCGGCCGCCCTGCTGGTCATCGGCATCAGCTATTTTGTGCTGGACTCGCGCCAGTCACGCCAAGAAGAACGCAACCAGTTCCTGCAGGCTGAAATCACCAAGCTGAACCAGCAGATCAAGGATATCGGCATGCTGAAAAAGCAGCGCGATGACCTGCTCGCGCGCAAACAACTGGTGGAAAGACTGCAGCAAGGACGCAATGACGCAGTCCATGTATTCGACCAGCTGCTGCGCCAGACCCCGGATGGCATCTATCTGAAGAGCTTCAAACAGACCGGCAATACCTTTTCCTTCTCCGGCTATGGACTGTCCGGAGCCCGGGTATCCAACTATATGCGCACCCTGGCGCAATCACAGATATTCAGCGAACCGCAACTGATCGAAGTGAAGTCCGCCGTGGTCAACAACCAGCGGGTCAGCGAGTTCAGCCTTACCAGCACGCTGAAACTGCCAGTGGTCGCCAGTGCGCCGGCCAGCCAGGTGGCACCGCAGGGAGCCAAGCCATGACCCTAGACGAGTTTCGTAATCTCGACCCCAAGGAAATGCCCAACTGGCCGCTACCGGCACAGCTGGTCGTGCTCACCTTCATGGCCGGGGTCTTTCTGTTTCTGGGTTATTTCTTTGTGCTGAGCGACCAGATGGACAAGCTGAACAACGCCCATCAGCAGGAAGAACAACTCAAGCAGACTTTCATCGACAAGAAACGCCAGGCCATCAACCTGGAAGCCCTGCAACAGCAGCTGAAAGAAATCCAGCTGTCGTTTGGCGCACTGCTCAAGCAACTGCCCACCAAGGCGGACATGGACGCATTGCTGACCGAGATCAACCAGGCCGGCATTGGGCGTGGCCTGCAGTTCGAGTTGTTCCGTCCCAACGGCGAGGTCAAGACGGCAGAAATGGCGGAAGTGCCTATTGCCATCAAACTGACGGGCAACTATTCCGAACTGGCCGCCTTCGTCAGCGATGTCGCCCAGCTATCGCGCATCGTCACCATCGGCGATATCGGCCTGACCCCGGGTCAGGGCAAGGACGCGGCGCGCATGACGATGGAAGCCACCGCCAAAACCTATCGCGCGCTCGAGCCGGAAGAGCGTATCGCAGCGGCCCAGCCGCCGAAGAAGTGAGAGTGAAATGACGCTGAAATCAACTCTCGCCGCCCTGTTGTGCCCACTGCTGCTCAGTGCCTGCGGCTCTGGCAACACCGATGACTTGCGCGCCTGGATGCAGCAGGCCAGCCAGGGGCTGCGTGGACAGATCGACCCGCTGCCCCAGGCGCAGGCCTACCAGCCCTTTGCCTATAGCGCTTTTGACCTGCCCGATCCATTCAACCCCATCAAGCTGCAAATGGCCAAGCGGCAGAATTCGGCCAATGCGCCGGATTTCAAGCGGCCACGTGAGCTGCTGGAAAACTATGATCTGGACAAGCTGAAGATGGTTGGCCTGCTCAAACGCAATGGCATGACCTATGCCCTGATTCGCACGCCGGAAAGCAGCATTTACCGCGTGCAGCCAGGCAATTTCATCGGCCCCAGCTTTGGCCAGATCAAGCGCATCAGCGATACCGAACTCGTGCTTTCCGAGACTGTGGAAGATCTGAACGGAGAATGGGTACAACGCGAAACCAGCATGTACCTGGATGAACAAGGGCAGAAATAATGAAAAACCATTCAATCAAACTGTTATCCGGGCTGGGTCTGTCCATCGCATTTTCCGTCGCCCACGCCGCATCCATCACTGCGATCGACGTTGCCCAGACCGATGGCGACAGCCAGTTGCTGCAAGTCACCTTCGACGGACCTGCCATCAAGCCCAACAGCTTCGCCATCGCCAACCCGGCACGGGTTGCCTTCGACTTTGCCGACACCCAGGTCAAGCTGCCGAAGAACTTCGTCGACCTGGGCAACCCCATCATCAAGTCTGCCGTGGCCGTAGAGGCCAATGGCCGTTCGCGGCTGGTACTGAACCTGGCCCACAATGTGGCCTACAGCACCACACTGTCAGGTAACAAACTGCTGGTCCGCATCAGCAACAATATGGCCCCGGTACAGCAAAGCGCCACCTCGCAGGAACAGCCCACCCGTAGCAGCACGGCGGCCAGTGAAGCCAGTGCGCAAGCTGCCGTGGCCACCACGCCGCTGGGGCTGGACTTCCGCCGTGGCAAGGCTGGCGAAGGCCGGGTGGAAATCATTCTTCCCGCCGACAATACCCCGGTGGATGTGCGCCGTGACGGTAAAAACCTGGTGCTGGACGTGATGGGCGCCAGCCTGCCACGCGCATTGGAAAAGCGCATGGATGTCAGCGATTTTGGCACCCCGGTGGACAAGGTGATCGCCAGCAATCAGGGCCGCAACAGCCGGATACTGATCCAGCCGCAAGGCGACTGGGAATTCTCTTCTTACCAGACCGAACGCAAGCTGGTGGTGGAAGTGCGCAAGGCCGTGGTGGAAAGCGCCAGCAAGACCGAACTGAACAGCAAGCCGCAATACAAGGGCGACAAACTGTCGCTCAACTTCCAGAACATCGAAGTGCGCACCGTACTGCAGGTGATTGCCGAATTTACCGGCCTGAACATCGTCACCAGCGACTCGGTCAGCGGCAATATCACCCTGCGCCTGAAAGATGTGCCATGGGACCAGGCACTGGACCTGATTTTGCAAACCAAGGGCCTGGACCAGCGCCGCAATGGCAATATCATCAACATCGCCCCGCGTGAAGAATTGCTGGCCCGCGACAAACAGGTGCTGGAAGGCAAGCAGCAGCTGACCGCGCTGGAGCCGGTACGCTCGGAAACCTTCGTGTTGCGTTATCGCTCGGCGGAAGACTTCAAGAAGATTCTGGACGGCAGCAGCACCACCAGCGGAGCCAATAATACCGCCGCTAACGGGCTGCTTTCATCGCGCGGTAGTGCGCTGATCGATCCGAAAACCAACACACTGATCATCAACGACACGCAAAGCGTGATCGACAAGATCCGCGATCTGGTCACCAAGACCGATATCCCGGTCAAACAAGTGCTGATCGAAGCGCGCATCGTCGAAGCCACCGATGACTGGAGCAAGAGCCTCGGGGTCAAGCTCAGTGTTGCCAGAGCCGGATCCGGTTTCAGCCTGGGCGGCACCGTTGCTGATGCCATCACCAGCCACAATATCGGCACCGGAAGCACCACAGGGACCATTCCGCTCAACTCCGGGGTCAACCTGGGCTTGTCCGGCACTTACAACTCGATTGGCGCCGTATTTGGAGCGGGCTCGCGGGCTGCCATCGGGCTGGAACTGGACGCGATGGAAACCGGCGACAAGGGCAAGGTCCTGGCCAACCCGCGCATCATGACAGCCGATCGGGTGGAAGCCAGTATCGAACAGGGCACGGAAATTCCTTACCAGGAAGCCAGCTCCAGCGGTGCCACCTCGGTATCGTTCAAAAAGGCCAACCTCAGCCTGAAAGTGACACCGCAGATCACCCCGGACAACCGCGTACTGATGGAAATCCAGATCAACAAGGACACGGTCAGCAGCACCCTTATCGTCAACAGCACCCCAGCCATCGATACCAAGGTCGTCAAAACTCAGGTGATGGTGGAAAACGGTGGCACGGTGGTCATCGGTGGCATTTACCAGCAAACGCTGGATAACACCACCAACAAGGTCCCGCTCTTGGGTGATATCCCCTTCCTTGGCGCGCTGTTCCGCAGCAGGGTGGAGAAGAACAATCGCACGGAACTGCTGGTTTTCATCACCCCGCGCGTGGTGGAAGACCTGAATCTGCAAAACCGCTGAGAACGAACCGGGGCAAGCGATTTTGTCGCCTGCCCGCGCAGACAGACCCAGCCTGCATCAGCTACAATGCCTGCCATGGAGAACATGGCAGGCAATTTTTTTCTTGTCGGGCTGATGGGCGCCGGCAAGACCACCGTTGGCAGAGCCCTGGCGCGCAAGACCGGCAAAACCTTCTACGACTCGGATCATGAAATCGAGGCGCGCACCGGCGTTCGCGTTGCCACCATATTCGATATCGAAGGCGAACTGCGCTTTCGCGACCGGGAAAGCTCAGTCATTGCCGACCTGGTCAGAATGGACAATATCGTCCTGGCCACCGGTGGGGGCGCAGTGCTGCGGCCGGAAAACCGTGCCGAACTGTCCCGTCACGGCGTGGTGATCTATTTGCGGGCATCCATCGACGACCTCTTGGCCCGCACCATGCACGACAAAAACCGCCCCCTGCTGCAGATTGCTGACCCCCGCTCCAAGCTGCAAAGCCTGCTGGAGCAGCGCGATCCGCTGTATCGCGAGGTCGCCGACATCGTAGTCGATACCTCGCAGCAAAACGTCAACCTGCTGGTCAGCCGCCTGCTCGATCAGTTGCATACTATCCCAGCCAAGACCTGACACATGATCACGCTCGACCTGACCTTGCCGGACACCCGCTACCCCATTCACATTGGCCACGGACTGCTCGATCAGGTCGAGCTGATCCTGCCCCACCTGCGCATTCCGCAGGTGGCCATCATCACCAATGATGTCGTCGCTCCGCTCTATCTGCAGCGCCTGACCCAGCAGTTGGAAAAGCATGGAGTACGCACCATTTCGGTCGTGTTGCCGGACGGTGAAGAGCACAAGAACTGGCAAACGCTGAATCTGATTTTCGACGCACTGCTGGCTGCCAATGCCGAACGCAAGACCACGCTGATTGCCCTGGGTGGCGGCGTGATCGGCGACATGACCGGCTTTGCCGCTGCCTGCTATCAGCGCGGTGCACCCTTCATCCAGATTCCCACCACCTTACTGGCACAAGTCGATTCCTCGGTGGGTGGCAAAACCGCCATCAACCATCCACTGGGCAAGAACATGATCGGTGCGTTCTACCAACCCCAGTTGGTTGTCGCCGACATGGACCTGCTCGCCACCCTGCCAGAACGTGAACTGTCTGCAGGTATCGCCGAAATCATCAAATACGGCCTTCTGGGCGATATCGACTTCCTCGGCTGGCTGGAAGCCAATATGGACAAGCTGCGCGCACGTGACCCGGCAGCACTGCAATATGCAGTGCGCCGTTCCTGCGAAATGAAGGCAGACATTGTCGGCCAGGATGAAAAGGAACAGGGCGTACGTGCCCTGCTCAACCTGGGCCACACCTTCGGCCACGCCATCGAAGCCGGCCTGGGCTACGGCAAATGGCTGCATGGCGAAGCGGTAGGTGCCGGCATGGTGCTGGCAGCTGCAGCCTCGCAGGCCATGGGCTGGCTGGAGGAGAAAGATGTAGCACGCGTGCAAGCGCTGATCGCCGCCGCTGGTCTGCCAATACGCAGCCCGGACTTTGGCGCAGCAGAATGGCTACGCCACATGGGCCACGACAAAAAGGTGGAGAGCGGAGTCATCCGTTTTGTCCTGCTCCAGCAACTGGGACAAGCCATCATCCAGCCCGGTCTGACACCCGCATTGCTCGACAAGCTGTTCAGCAGCCCGCATATCGACCCGACTCTGGCGCTCCAGTAAAAGCCCCTCCCAGCCCGCAAACGTTAAAACCTTTACGCCATTAAGGAGTTCTACGGATTGCGGGGATGCCCGGCTACCCGAATAATCGACTGCATAATTCAAGCAGAGAGAGAATCTCGGAGGGAAGCCCAGGTGGATGCCATTACCGCATTGACGGCCAGTTTCGGCCTGATGAGCACTTACTACCTTGCCCGCCAGCTGTGGCGCAAGGCAACGTATAAAAAGCCGCGCGCCCGCGGAATCGACCCAGTGGGCGAAGCTGAAGTTTTTCTGGCTTATGGCCGTACCGGTGATGCCGTGCGGGTCCTTAAAGACGCCATGAAAGACGAGCCGCACAATCTATCGATCAAGGTCACGCTGCTGCGAGCCTACTCCTCCGAAGGCAATGGCAAGGCTTACTGCCGTCTGGCACGAGATATCCAGGCCCAGGTCAAGGATCAGCCGGTATGGCACACCATCCAGGAGGCCGGCCGCCAGTTGGCTCCACAAGACCCCTTGTTTGCCGCCAACGCCTGATCCCTACCCTGCGACTACCATGAAAACAGGCTGCCTAAGGGCAGCCTGTTTTATTTCGCCAACGGCTCAAACCATCAGACCGCGCCCGCCTCCGGTTCACGGAACTGCAGACTGTGCAGGCGGGCATACAACCCATCCAGCGCCATCAATTGCTGATGACTCCCCTGCTCCGCCACCCGACCCTGATGCATCACGATGATGCGATCCGCATTTTCGATGGTCGACAAACGATGGGCGATGACGATGGTGGTACGGTTCTTCATCAGATTTTCCAGAGCAGCCTGCACCAGTCGTTCAGACTGGGTATCCAGTGCCGAAGTCGCCTCGTCCAGAATCAGCAATGGTGCATTCTTCAGCAGCGCACGGGCAATCGCCAGCCGCTGGCGCTGACCGCCAGACAGACGTACACCGTTTTCGCCAATCTGCGTGTCCAGCCCTTCAGGCATGGCCTCAATGAATTCCAGCGCATTGGCCGCCCTTGCCGCCTCGACGATCTGCTCACGGCTCACCTGATGACTGGAGCCATATGCGATATTGGCGGCCACGCTGTCATTGAACAGCACCACGTCCTGGCTCACCATGGCGATATGGTGGCGCAGGTCCGCCAATGCGATATCAGCCAGCGCCAGACCATCCAGAGTAATCTGCCCCGACAAGGGTTCGTAGAAGCGTGGAATCAGGCTGACCAGCGTGGTCTTGCCACTGCCAGAGGAGCCCACCAGCGCCACGGTCTCACCCGAATTCACGGTCAGATTGATGTCCTGCAGCACCACGCGCTCGGCATTGGGATAACGAAACGAGACGCCTTCAAAGCGCAAGCTACCTTGCGTAGCAGGCAAGCGCTTACGACCGTGATCCGGCTCGCCCGGCTCATCCAGAAAGGCAAAGACACTCTCCGCCGCAGCGAGGCCACGCTGCATGGCCTGCGAGATGCCGGTAATGCGCTTGACCGGTGCAAACAGCAGCATCATGGCGGTGAGAAATGACATGAAGTCACCAGCGGTAAATGCACCATGCTGGGCGCGCATCGCGGCGAAATACAGAATCGCCGCCAGCGCGCAGGCAATCATCAACTGCGTCACTCCGGTATTGGCCGAACTGGCAGCGCTTTGCTTGACGGCATTTCGGCGAATGGCCTGGGCTGCGCTATCAAAGCGTGCCTCTTCATACTGCTCGCCACCATACACCTTGATCACTTTTTGGCAATCCACGCCCTCGCCCAGAATCTGGGTCAGGTCCGCCATATGCTGCTGATTTTCCAGCGCCAGACCACGCAAGCGCTTGGCCACGATACGCATGCACACCGTCACCACCGGCATCACCAGCAGGCAGATCAACGTCAGCTGCCAGTCGATGTACAGCAGCCAGGCCAGCAGGCTGACCGCCGTCACACCATCTTTTACCGTGACGGTAATGACATTGAAGCCGGCCTCGGTCACCTGATTGACGTCAAAGGAAATGCGCGACACCAGCCGCCCGGACTGATTATCGGCATAGTACTGCACCGGCAGGCGGAGCATTTTGGCAAACATCTGCTGCCGCAGCGTTTGCACCAGATGCCCGGCCAGCCAGCTGGAGGTGTACTCGTTGATGAAACTGGTGACGCCACGCACCAGGAATACACCGATGATGGCCATCGGCACCCAGATGATGACCTGCGGGTCCTTGTTGACAAAGCCGCCATCAATCAGCGGTTTCATCAAGCGGGCAAACGCCGGCTCGGTCAGGGCCGCAATGGTCATGGAGACCAGCGACAGGGCGAAGACCTTCCAGTACTGCCAAATGTAGCGAATCAGGCGACGATAGGTTGTCCAGCTGTGATTCCAGTTGTCATTTTTACTCATGCAGAAACTTCCGTGCGCACCAGGTCGATATCCTGCCCCACCAGTTGTCCATAAGCGGACAACAGATCTGTGACCGAAAGATCGATCACATTTTTGCTTACCGGCTGCAAAACCTTATATGGAACTCCCCAGGGGTGCCATTTAGCCACATCGCTATCACCGAACATGCAGACAATCGGCTTACCAAGGCCAGCAGCGACATGCATGGCACCACCATCACTGCAGATCAGGACGTCAAGCAATGACAATCCACTCATCAACTCGTCAAGTTGATGGGTAGGCAAAGGTGTCAGCGGCAACCCCGCACAGCCCTCCATAATGAGGGCCGCCTTTTCATCATCCCCAGGATGAAATGGATTATCTGCGCTACCTGGTGACCAAAACAGCATGAGATGAACAGAGGTATCTTTGGCAATGGCATGTGCCAACTCAATGAAACGCTGAGCAGGCCACTGCTGGCTTGGTTTGCGAGCACTGATATGCAAGCCAACTAATCTTTTCCCCACAAGATCAGGTAATTTTCCCCGTATTGCTTCTGCCAGATCTGTCGCTGCCACCAAAGAAAGACCAGGGGTTGACACAGGCTCGTCTGTCAGCGGCTGCATCAGGTTCATCAGCATCTCAACCTCATGCATGACTTGAACAGGACTGGCGACAGGCAAATTGATCTGACTGGCGAGCGGGCTACCCGGTTCAGTGAAACCTAGGATATGGCGGGCACCAGTCTGCCTTGCCCAGCGCAAGGGCCTGGGCATACATCCTCCGTTCGCCAGCACCGCGACATCATAACGGGTACTACGCATTTTCAGCAGCAGCAGCAGTCGCTTCCAGTAAACCCCCAAGGCGCTCTCGCCTTTTTCTCGGTGCTTTGCCTTGGTATAAACATAAAGATTATCGACATCCGGGTGCCCTACCATAAGTGGGGCATTATAGCTATTCACCAGCAAATCCAGCCTAGCTTTTGGAAAGCGTGTCCTCAGAGCATGAATCAACGGTGTAGTACAAACCAGATCACCAATATTATCCCGCCGGATGACCAGAATTTTTTCAGGATTCACTCGAGTCCCTTTCCAAAGAAAAAACAAGCATCATGCAAAGCAAAAACATAAACTGTTCCAGCATATGGTCGCGGATATTACTATCCACCAGACTACGTCCAAAAAAACCAGTCACAACAAATGCCAACAACAATCCTTGAGAAGAATGATTTTTAAAGAAAGTCAATAAACCCTGCTGAAAACAAATCCACAAAAGGGCAATAAATATAATTAACCCCGGAATGCCATTCGCAATGGTGAAATCAAGTATTCCGCTATGAGAATGTGCCGTTTCAACCAGATCCGGATGTATTTTCTTTAACGCAACGCCAAATGCACTGCGATTATATCCAACGCCAATCGGTTCACGCGCGATCTGAAGTAGTGCTTCTTTTGCCCAGACAATACGTTCGTAATTTGATCCGCTCACTGGGCTCCCATCTGCCAGCAAGGGGTACTGACGATGAATCCACTCCTGATGGTCCTGTGTATCCCAAGCAATCGGCACGGTTTCGAGTAGTGACGCCCAGCGGGGATCAGATTTATAAGCAAACCAACCCAAGGTGGCGACCCCTGACAACACGAGCAGAACCAGACTAGCAACCAATATATTGTTGGTATTTTTCCGTTTAACAAACCAAAAAAGCAGTGAACAGGAAACCAGCAATGCCAAGGTACCAATCATGCCATTCCTGGTTTGCAAGGTGTAAGAGGCAAAAACACAAACAAGCCCGATAAATACAAAGAAAATACCAGGCAAAGGCATGTAGCGCCGCTTGAATAGGACTCGCCCCATTAGCTCTGCCGCAGAAAATGCCAGTAACAAATTGACGACATAAGTAAGAACCGTTCTGCTTTCCAGAATTCTGGTTTCACCCAACGGAATTTTTCCTGTTCTCACCCACTGCAATAACATATCTACATCATGCAGCATAACTTGTGAAAAAATTGCCAACATAAGCACTGTTAACACTGACGCAGAAGAAAGGCGCAACCGGCGACTAACCGACAGCGATGCCAACATGAAACCCATAGCACCGGCTAGTGCACTGCGTATCCATTGCCCCCATATTTCATGAAAGCTCACGACACGATTGTCGGAAAATAAAAAAGCGCACAATACAATCCACAATGTCAGCACGCAATATATCTTCAAAGGCAAAACCGGAAAAAATCGACGCCAACCTCCATTACGTAAAATAGACCATACCAATGGAAAACAGATAAGCAAATCAACAGCCAACAGGCTATTACGCAATCCTGTGAGGTTTGGCATTGACCACACAAACATCAATGAAGCCGCCACCATAACAAGGATAATTTCCAGATACAGAGGGACACGCCGTACTGTACCCATTGAGTCAAATATCTTGTTCATTAAATTCATTCTCTTCAGGCAGTAACTGAACTAACGCTTGCAGCACCATAGATGGCTGCACTACCGCCATACACTGCGGCTTGTGACACTGCTCTGGCTTGTCACCCACCGTCCGGTAGCAACGCATCACCCATTCGGTCTGGCGATAATGCATATCACGCTGAATACGGCAAGGAAACCAAGCGGCACCCACACCTATACAGGGGGTGGCACTGAAAAAACGGCTGGCACCAAATAGGGTTTCGCTGCCAGGACCGAATAACATCACTTGTGGTGCAGCAGCAATCTTCGCCAGATGCGCAACGCCGGTATCCGGACAAACCGCTGCACGCGCGCCATGCAACAGCGCACGTAATTGAACCAGACTGAGACTGCCCGCCATCGTCACATCATCCGGTTCGGGCCGGATTTCATCCAGCAGCCGCTCTTCCCCGGGGCCGCAGGACCACACCACCGTTAGCGCTCTGGCACGTAGGTAAGCCGCCAGTTCACGCCAGTTGGCAGCCGGCCAGTAGCGGGTGGGCGAACTTGCGCCAACATGCAGTACGACATAAGTTTGGCCGAAAACTGGCAGGTTGACTGCTTCCAGCGGCCAATCGACAAGACTGAATGGTTTGGGATCTGGTCCCGCCACCAGCCGGGCGGCCGTGTCCGTCCATGATTCTGGCTGGTCGCTATACGCTACTGCCTCATCCACCAGCCAGTTTTTGTATGCCGGGGCCTCGGCAGCAAAACCGATGATCCAGTGCGCACCAATGGCACGCGCAAGGAAAGACAGCCTGTTTTCACCGCAGAGAAAGGCCAGATCGAAGCGCGGCATGGCAAATAGCTTACGTACCGAGGCAAAGTCTCGTGGATGCCAACCGACTGCAGTAATGCCGTAAGGCCTGCTCTGGTATAGCCCCACCTGTCCCTGCGGGCAGGCCAGTATGATCTCGGCAGCGGGATAGCGCTCGCGCAGTTTGGCCAGCAAGCTGGTGGCCATCAAGGCGTCGCCCAGTAGGAACTGATGCAACACCAAAATGCGCTGTACAGCCTCCTCGGCGGGACGCCGCCGCAACCACTGCCAGGGCAAACGGCATAATAGCGCGGCAAAAATCAGCAAGCGTCCAGGTAGTCGTCGCTGCTTTTTCATGCAGACTCCTCCATCACGCTATCAACCGCAGCAATCACCTGCTCCAGGCTGATCTGCTGTAGGCACTCACTCTGCCAACCTCCACCACAGCCGGCATTGCCGCACGGACGACAGGGCATGCGTGCTGCCACCACCCGATGTGGCACCTGCCATGGCCCCCACTCGATATCACCCGATGGGCCGAACAGCGCTACGCAGGGTGTTTTCATCGCCGAGGCGATATGCATGGGCACCGAATCCACACCGATATACAAGCGGGCATTGTCGATGGCCGCAGCCAGCTCTTTCAGGGTCAACTGGCCGGCCAGGCTGGCGGCGGGGGTAGCCAGACGCGACTGGATATCCGCCAGCATGGCCATTTCGTCGGGACTGGGTGCAGCGGTCAGCAACACTTTAAGGCCGCGCTGCTGCAGGGTATTGATCAGGGCCGCCATGTTTTCCACCGTCCAGCTTTTAAACAGCCAGCGCGAGGTGGGGTGGACCAGAATGTATTGCCCGGCGGTCAAACCAAGCTGCTCCAGCTTGGCCGCCAGCGTCGCTTCGGCATTGTGGCCAGGCACCAGCGTCAGTGCGCGCTGCTCAGGTGATGGGTACACGCCGATGCGACGCAGGGCATCCAGATGGATTTCAATGGTATGACGACGGTTGCCCGGCACCTGCAGATAGCGGTGGGTAAAGCTTTTGCGGAACAGCTTACCGTAAGGACCATCCGGCCCCACCGACCAGCGTGGTGCCAGCAAACGGACCAGCCAGGCCCCGCGCTTGTGCTCGGTCAGGGTAATGACCAGATCGTAGTGACGCTGGCGCAAGGCCGACAGCAAGCCCAGCTCGGCCTTGAACTGGCCGAATACGCCCAATTTTTTCCAGTTGCGATCTATCGTATGCAGCTGGCTGATGGCCGGATGCAGACTGAGCATTTCCTGCGTGTCGCGGTAGACCAGTGCATCGATTTCCAGATGTGGAGCCTGCTGTTTGAGCGCGGCAAAAACCGGAGACGTCAGCAAGACATCCCCATGATGGCGCAGTTTGATGACCAAGACGCGCCGTACCTGGTTCAGATCGATGGAGTCGTTTAGCATTTCACTCATGCGGTAAGAAAATCATTCGCTTGCGCCTTGCGACAAGGCAATCTGGCACGGTTCAAGACGTGTGCGCGGCAAGGAGTTTTTCATATTGTTGCAACATGACATCGGTCATGGCTTGCAGGGTCAGCCCCTCTACCGCCTGACGAGCCTGCTGGCACCAGACTGCCCAGTCCTGTCGGTGTTGAAGCCAGTTTGCCACCCCGTCATGCCACCCCTGCAGGTCATCCACCGCGGCGACCCAGCCATTACGGCCATTGGTCAGCAACTCGGCACTGCCGCAGGTGGTCGTGGTGAACACCGGCAGCCCCGCGGCCATGGCTTCAACACACACATTGGGGAAGGGATCATACAGCGTGGGCAATATAAAGGCATCCGCCATCCCGTAAAATGGCTTTACATCTTGTTGTGCCCCGGTAAAGCGCACCCGCGCCTTCATCCCCAAGCGTTCGGCCAATACCTGATAACGGGCAGCGTGCTTATCGCCGCCGACAACGACAAGATAGATTTCGGGAAATTTCTGCAGTACCTGCAGTGCCCTGGCCACGCCTTTGCGCTCAAAGCCGGAGCCGACATACAGCATGACCGGCGCTGAAGCTGGAATGCCGTACTGCTTGCGCATATCGGCACGATACTGCTGCTGTAATCCCGGATGAAACTGTGCGGTGTCGACGCCATTGTAAACAATGGCGAAGCGCTGATCCGGCAAGCCAAAATATTGCTGTATTTCTTGTTTCACCATGTGCGAATTACACACCACCAGACGCAAGTCTGGATGCTGAAACATGGCTTTTTCAGCATATTGCACATAGTGGTGATAGGGATTCAGCAGTAGCGACAGGCGCCCAAACCAGCCCAAATGCCGACGACGCAGTTGCAGCCAATGCCGATGCACGCCATCGCCGGCACGAAAAATATGGCAACCCGGGATGCGCTCATGCGACTGGACCAGATCAAAACCTTCCTGCTGCCAACGCCGCCGCGCCGACCACGCGAATCCCCAGTCACGCCACAAGCTGCCCAAATAGAAAGGATTGACCCGACATTCGGCAATGCCCTCCAGTTTTTCCCAATTGCGTGCAATCAGGGAAACACTCAGCGCATGCTGCTGGGTCAGCGCCTGCAAGGCGCGGCTGACAAAACGCTCTGCGCCGCCGGCGGGGTTGTATTTTTGACGAACAATGGCAAGGCGTGTCATCCGGGATAGGGCTTCCATTCACACTGAACAGCAGATCAGGCAACGATGCTGCTAAAAACAAAAGCCGGATCAGGCATCCGGCTCGACATTCAGCAGTTGCAAAAGATCGGCGATTTTATCAGGGTCTTCGGATCGAAGCATGCGTCCTGCAATGGGCGCGATATCGTCCAGATGGGTATTGAGCACTACCCGCTTGACGGCCAGCAAGCTGGCCGGGTGCATGGAGAACCTGCGCAGGCCCATGCCCAGCAGCAGCCGGGTCAGGCGCGGGTCGCCGGCCATTTCACCGCACACCGACACCGGCACCCCACCCTTGATACCGGTACGGATGGTATGCAGGATCAGTTTCAGTACCGCCGGATGCACCGGGTCGTACAGATGGCTGACCGAATCGTCGTTGCGGTCGATGGCCAGGGTGTACTGGATCAGGTCGTTGGTGCCGATGGACAGGAAATCGACATGCTTGATGAAGCTGCCCACCACCAGCGCGGCGGAGGGAATCTCGATCATGGCACCGACTTCGACCTCTTTGTCGAAAGGCAGGCCTTCTTCGTGCAGCTCCTGCTTGGCGTAATCCAGCTGGGCAATCGACTGCTTGAGTTCCCCCAGCGAATTGAGCATGGGGAACAGGATCTTGATCTTGCCGTAATGGGAAGCACGCAGCAGCGCGCGCAACTGGGCGCGGAACATCAAGGGCTCGGCCAGACACAGGCGGATGCCGGTCAGGCCCAGCGCCGGGTTGTCGGCCACATCATGATTCAGCCACTTCGGGTTCTTGTCGGCCCCCAGATCCATGGTTCGGATGGTGACCGGCAAGCCTTTCATGTCTTCGGCCACCTTGCGGTAAGCCTCGAACTGTTCGTCCTCGGTGGGCAGGGTGTCACGGCCCAGAAACAGGAATTCACTGCGGAACAGGCCAACGCCAACCGCGCCCGAACCGCGCACCACTTCCACATCCTGCGGCAATTCGATATTGGCCAGCAGTTCGATCACCGTACCATCGCGGGTTTTGGCATCAGACTTGCGGATGGAGGACAGCTTGCGCTTGGCATCGCGCCAGGCACGCTGGCGCCGGCGGTATTCACTGAGGACCAGCTCATCCGGATTGACGATCAGCACGCCTTGCTGGCCATCGACGATGATCTGCTCTTCTTCGCGGATCAGCTCACGGGCGTGGTGCAGGGCGATGACCGAGGGCAGGTCGAGACTACGCCCCAGAATGGCGGTATGCGAGGTGGCCCCGCCTACGTCGGTGACGAAGGCGGCAAAGTTGGAATCCTTGAAATACACCATGTCGGCCGGCGACAGGTCGTGCGCCACCAGAATGGTATCGTCCAGCAGGTCGCCGGGAGCCGGCAACTGCGGGGCGTGGCCATCCAGGTTCTTGAAGATGCGCTCCACCACTTGCAGCACGTCGTTCTTGCGCTCGCGCAGGTAGTCTTCTTCGATGGCGTCAAACTGTTCGACCAGCAGGTCGCACTGCAGCTTCAGCGCCCATTCGGCATTGCAGTGCTGCTTTTCGATGATTTCGCGCGGCTCGCGCGAGATGGTGACATCACCCAGCAGCATGATGTGCAAGGACAGGAAAGCGCCCAGTTCGGCCGGTGCGTTTTCCGGGATGCTGCCCCACAACATTTCCAGCTCTTTGCGCGTGGCGCGCACCGCTTCGTCGAAGCGGGTCATTTCGGCCGGAATTTCCGCGTCTTCCAGGCCGTAGTGCGCCACATCGTCCATGCTGCGCGAGATGAGATGGGCCCGGCCAATTGCGATGCCGCCACCAATGGCTACACCATGCAGGGTGATATTCATCGTCCCATCCCCTCCTCAAGCGGGCTGATTCATTCAGCCTCGTCAAACCGGTTATTGATCAGTGCTACCAGCGCATCCAGCGCTTCCTGTTCGTCAGGGCCAGCCACGTCCAGCTCGATGGTGGAGCCCTTGGCGGCCGCCAGCATCATCACCCCCATGATGCTCTTGCCGTTTACGCGGCGACCATTGCGGGCAATGCCCACATCGCTCTTGAAGCGGCTGGCAAGCTGGGTGAATTTACTCGATGCGCGAGCATGCAGGCCAAGTTTATTGATAATTTGTATTTCAACGCGCAGCATTTCCGTCCCCCGGGAGAATATAAAGCACACCTTCCAAGCCGCCGGTAATGGCCTTGCTGACCACGATCTCCAGCGGCTGGGTGCTGTAGCTGAGCGCTCGCACCAGCATCGGCAGGCTGACGCCGGCAACGGCCTCGACCTTGCCCGGATTGATCAGCCGGCTGGCGATATTGGATGGCGTGCCGCCATACATATCAGTCAATACCACCACGCCATCGCCCTGTTCCAGGCGTGCCACCAGCGCAGCGGCTTCGACCAGTTTCTGATCCGGATCCTCGGTTTTTTCTACCGCCAGCGTGGCGATATTGTCCGGGTCCCGTCCCAATACGTGCCGGGCGCAGTCCAGTAGACAGGCGCCCAGATTGCCATGTGATATGACTAGTACACCAACCATGCCCGAGTCTTCTTGTCCGTAACGATTATTGGCACACAGCCGCATGCTGCCCGGCTGTGCTCATGTCTGCTGCGAATCCGGCATTGTAGCAGGCCCGTTTTCCACCCGCCGGTACCAGGCCAGTTTATCCGCCAGCGTGACCACGCTGCCCACTATGATAAGCGCAGGCGAGGCTACGCCATAGGAGGAAATCAGTGCCGGCAGGCTGCTCAGGGTGCCGGTCAGCGTTCGTTGCCGTGCCGTGGTGGCCCATTCGATCACCGCGACCGGCGTATCTGCCGGCTTGCCATGCTGGATGAAGGCGGCACACAGCTCCGCGGCCATGGTCAGCCCCATGTACACCACCACGGTCTGATCTGGTCGGGTCAGCGCCGGCCAGTCCAGATTGATGCTGCCGTCTTTCTTGTGGCCGGTGACAAAGGTGACCGACTGCGCATGGTCGCGGTGGGTCAAGGGTATACCGGCATAGCTGGCTGCGCCATTTGCCGAGGTAATACCCGGTACGACTTCAAACGGAATGCCATGCTCGGCCAGGGTTTCGATTTCCTCGCCACCACGGCCGAAGGTAAAGGGATCGCCGCCTTTCAGGCGCAATACCCGCTTGCCTTCGCTGGCCAATCTTACCATCAGCAGATTAATGTCTTCCTGCGGCAGGCTGTGGTTGGCACGGGCCTTGCCCACGTAAATGCGCTCGGCGTCGCGGCGTACCAGTTCCAGTAATTCCGGGGCCACCAGATTGTCATGCAAGACCACGTCGGCCTGCTGCATCAGCCGCAGCGCACGGAAGGTCAGCAGGTCCGGATTGCCCGGCCCGGCTCCCACCAGGTATACCGCGCCGCTAGGCGTGTCATTGGTGCTGGCCAGGCGCTTTTCCATTTCCAGACTGGCGGCGGCTTCACGGCCATTCATCACGGCTTCGGCCACCGGGCCTTCCAGCACCGATTCCCAGAAGGCGCGGCGCGCTTCCACATCGCTGAAGCGGGCTTTTACCTTGTCGCGAAAGCGCGCGGAAAAAGCCGCCAGCAGGCCGAAACCCGCCGGGATGATGCTCTCCAGCCGGGCGCGGACCAGCCGCGCCAGCACCGGGACGGCACCGCCGGAAGATACCGCAATCACCAGCGGAGAACGGTCGATGATGGCCGGCGTGATGTAGGTGGACAATTCCGGATCATCCACCACATTCACCGGGATATTGTGGGCCTGGGCCGCTACGGAAACCTGCTGATTGACCGCGCGCTGGTCAGTGGCGGCGACCACCAGCCGCATGCCGGCAACCTGCTCGGGGGCGAAATACCCCGGCAACCAGTGCAAAGCGCCCTGCTGCGCCATTTCGCCCAGTTCGGCGGTCAGCTCAGGCGCGACCACGGTCATCTTCGCACCGGCCGCCTTCAGCAGACGAACCTTGCGCAAGGCGACATCGCCCCCGCCCACGACCAGGCAGGGGGCATCCTGCAGCTTCAGAAAAATCGGAAAGTAATCCATGCATCGCTCCACAACAATGGCCACAGCATACTTTATTTGTTGCATAAAAACGACGAGCTACCGGTACTCTGCCTGATTTTCGTCATCACAATTTCCCTGCCAAATGCCATGATGAGATGAAGCCCTCGGCAATAGACAAGCAGGGCAACTTCAGGAAGCGGCGGGTACACATTGAATATCTTCAGATCAAAATGCAGCAAGACCGGCCAGGGCAGCGCCCTGCTGCTGGCGCTGGGCAGCCCGCTGGCGTGGGCCACCGAACGGTCTCACGCCGTTTGGGACTGGCAGCTGGCAGGCTTGCTCGGCGCTGCCGTCGGCATCTGGCTGGGCAGTCTGTGGCAGCGCCGACGCCAGCTGCATGAGCAAGCCCGCACGCTGCGTTTTCTGGTGGAACACTCCAGTGCCGCCTTGCTGGCACTGGATGGGCAGGGCCAGTTGCAAGCCGCCGGGCAGGGCTGCACGGCCCTGCTCGGACGGCAGCCGCACAGCCTGGAAGAGTGCGGCCTCTCACCAGCACAGTGCCTGGCGCTGCAACAGCAAACTGCCTTGCTGGCACCCCCGCAGCATGTCGAGGTGCAGGATGCACAAGGCCGCACCCGGCAGTTGGGCTTGCAACAAATCGTGCTGCCAGCCGGCAGATCGCCCGGTAACTGGCGGCTGCTGTTATTGCACGATGCCAGCGATGAAGGCAGGCCGACACGGCTGGGCAATACCATCGCCACGGTGTTACAGGGCAGCCGCATCGGTCTGGGCGAATTCGATCTTGGCAAGCAGCAAGTCAGCTGCTCGCCTGGCTCGCTGCACAAGCTGCTGGGGCTGGACCCGCAGCTGGAAAGAATGAGTCTGGACGACTGGCTGCAACGGCTGCACCCGGAAGACCGCCCCTTGCTGGAAAACGCGCTGCAGGCGGCCTGTCATCATCCGGCCACTAGCCACAGCCTGGAATACCGCATGCGACATGCCGACCAGCACTGGGAGTGGCTGGAGCAGACCTTGCAGGCCGGCACGCAGGCGGACGACGGCGCCATCGTGCTGGCACTCAACCAGATCATCACCGCGCGCAAGCTGGCCGAGGCCGCCATGCGGCGGCGCGAGCAGGAATTCCGCACGCTGGTGGAAAACTCCAGCGACATCATCGCCCGCTACGATCTGGAACTGCGCTGCCAGTTCATCAACCGCAGCGTCAGCCGCTACTCGCCGCTGATCCGCGATGAACACATCGGCAAAACCGTCAGCGAAAAGGGCTGGCCGGCCGAGGTTGTCAGCCTGTTCGAGTCGCAATGTCAGCAGTTGATCGAAACCTGGGAACCGCGCTGCTTCGAACTGGAGCTGCTGTCGCACAACCGGCGCTATATTTTCGAAACCCGGCTGTTTCCCGAGTTCGACAACAATGGCAAGCTCACCAGCATTTTGTCGGTCGACCGGGAAATTACCGATACCCGCCAGGCCAATCGTCTGCTGAGCGAAGAAAACGCGGTGATGGAGATGATTGCCTCCAATCAGCCGCTGCAGGACACGCTGGCACAGATCTGCACCATGATCGAATCCCAGCTCACCGGCGGGCTGTGTTCGGTGATGCTGCTGACCGAAGATGGCCAGCACCTGCACGTGGCCTCCGGCAACAGCCTGCCGCCGACATACAGCGCCATGATCGAAGGCATTGCCATCGGCCCCGAAGTCGGCTCCTGTGGCACCGCGGCCTACTGGAAGCGCACCATCATTGTCGAGGACATGGAAAGCAGCCCGCTGTGGCAGCCCTATCTGGACCTGGTACGGCCCTATCAACTGCGTGCCTGCTGGTCTACCCCGCTGTTCAGCAGCACGCGCGAGCTGCTGGGCACCTTTGCCATTTACTACACCGAGCCGCGCACGCCCAACCCCGACGAAATGCGGCTGGTTTACCGCAGCTCCCACATCACCGCCATTGCCCTGCAGCGCGACATCCACGAGAAAAAGCTGTTCCAACTGGCCACCAAGGACGAACTGACCCGGCTGGACAATCGCCGCCATTTCCTAGAGCAGGCCGAACGGGAAATCAGGCGCAGCCAGCGCTATCAGCAGCCGATGGCGGTGCTGATGATGGATCTGGACCACTTCAAGAATATCAACGACCAGTACGGCCATGCTGCCGGCGATCAGGTCATCACCCACTTCGCCACGCTGTGCCGCGAAGTGCTGCGCACCTCGGACCTGACCGGACGGCTGGGTGGCGAGGAGTTTGCCGCCCTGCTGCCCAATACCGGCGACAGCGCTGCACTGGCGGCGGCAGAACGTCTGCGCGAAGCGGTCAGCCAGAGCCGGGTGGAAGTCAACGGCCAGCAGATCCACTACACCGTCAGCGTGGGGCTGTCCTTGCTGCGCAGTACCGATCTGCATGTGGACGACCCGCTGAAGCGCGCCGACAAGCTGCTGTATCAGGCCAAGCACCTGGGGCGCGACCGGGTTTGCCATGACCTGCTGCCGGCGCTGGATTAAAATGGAGCTTTTGTCAGGCAAAAGCCCATCGTGAGTCATTGGCACACCGACTATCTGTCCCACCCGCTCTACCAGTCAGTCCAGACCTTCGCCAAGCTGTTGGCCTTGTCCGACTGGCCTGATCAGCAGGCTTACGACCAGCTACTGACACTGGCCCGACCCTTGGCCGCCCTGCCGGCTGGCTTACGCTTTTGCAGCGACCTGCAAGCCGCCTCCTACTACGAAACCCATATTGCCGATACTGGCGAGGTACCCACCCGCAGCGAAAACTGGCACGACTGGTTCAATGCCCTGGCCTGGCTGGCCTGGCCCTTGAGCAAAGCGGCGCTGAACGCACGCCATGTGCGCGCCATCGGCCGTGGCGAGATCAAGCGCGGGCCGCGGCGTGATGCCGCCACCTTGCTGGATGAGTGCGGAGTCATCGTCGCCTGCGCCGAGCCGGCATTGGGACAGGCACTGGACGATATGCAATGGCAAACGCTGTTTGTAGATGAGCGTCACGCCTGGGGGCGGCAGATCAGTGTGCATGCCCTGGGACATGCCCTGTTTGAAACTGGCCTGGCACCGCACCTGGGCTGGTGCGGCAAGGCGCTGCTGATGGCGGTGGAGCCTGACTTCTTTGCCCTGCCCGAGCCCGTACAGCGCGAACAACTGGATAGCCGGCTGGCCACCCTGCTGGCCGATGACGACTGGCTGGCCAGCCCCCGCCAGCTATGGCCACTACCCTTGCTGGGCATTCCTGGCTGGTGGCCGGACAACACCGAGCCATCCTTCTATCAGAATACCGACTACTTCCGCCCCAGTCGGCGGGCAAAGTCTTCCAGCGACACGCTCTGAAGCCGCTCGGTCACCGTGCCGAGCAGGTTTTCTATCCCCTGGCCCACTTCATCGTCATTGGCCAGATCAGCCCGATAGACAAACAGCTGGAACAGCTCGGACAGCTGCACCGCAGTCAGCTTTTTCATCAGCACCCAGCCATCGCGCTGGCCTTTCTGCACATAGCCATGCAATGCCAGCTTGTCCAGCACCAGGCCCAGCTCGTCATAGCCTATCTTGACCTGCTGACGCAATTGCACCGGTGTCAGGCTGCAGCCCTGCTCCTGCGCCGCATCCAGCATCAGCAACACCTCCACCGCATCCAGAAAGCGCCGCCGTGGCTCGAAGCGCCGCCGCCAGGCCCCGCCCTCCCAGTACGAAAGCGATGCGGTAAACACCGCCCCGGCCAGCACCACCATCCACAGGCAATACACCCACAGCAGAAAAATCGGAATGCTGGCAAACGCCCCGTACACCAGCTGGTAGCTGGCCACCTGACCGATGTAATAACCGAAACCCAGCTTGGTCAGTTCCAGCAGCACCGCCGTGATCATCGCGCCCAGCACCGCGTGGCGAATCGGCACAAAGCGGTTGGGCACAATGCGGTACAACAGCGACAGCACGATGCCGGTGAGCAAGATGGTGCCGCCCGCCTCTACCGTACTGGCCAGCAAAGGCATGGTTTTTTCGAAGCGGGTGAACTTGAGCAGCCAGCGCCAGGACAGCAGGCCACCGCCCAGCACCAGCGGCCCCAGCGTCAGCACCGTCCAGTAGACCATGCTCTGCTGCAGCCAGGGCCGGCCGCGGCGCACGCTCCAGATGGCATTGAAGGTGCGCTCGATGGTGGACATCAGCATCAGCGCGGTCACCCCCAGCATGATGATGCCAGCGGCGGTGAGTTTTTCCGCATTGTCGGCGAACTGGCGCATGTAAACGGAAATCACCTTGCCGGCGAACTCCGGTACCAGTGTCGACAACAGCAATACCTTGAAGCGGGTGCTGTAGTCGGAAAACACCGGAAAGGCCGAAATCACCGTCAAGGCAATGGTGAACAAGGGCACTAGTGCCAGCAGGGTGGTAAAGGTCAGGCTGCCGGCAACCTGCATCACGCGCAGGCGGCTCATGCGGCGGATCAGGAAGCCGGAAAAACCGACTTGCGTTGCATATTTGGCGGGCAGTTTCATGAGGCGCAAGGTAATTCAGCCACTGCCGGCTGGCAAGCAGCAATGTACTGGCGGCGTACCGCAACCCGTCGCCAGGCTGTGCGGCGGCGCTTGGCTTGACATAGTGTCCGCATACAAATGAACAGATGGAAACTGGTATCATGCTGCCAGTTCACCCTGTTGCCGCCCTCCTTCCGGCGGCCATCTCTCTGGACATCGTCGTGCAAAACATCCTCGTACTCTATTACAGCCAGCACGGTGCCACCGCCGAGCTGGCTCGGCTGATCGCCCGTGGCATCGAAAGCGTGCCCGGCTGCCAGGCGCGGCTGCGCACTGTGCCCAAGGTTTCCACCGTATGCGAAGCCAGCGCACCGGCCATCCCCGCCAGCGGCGCACCCTATGTGGAGAAAAGCGATCTGGCCGAGTGCATAGCTCTGGCGCTGGGCAGCCCCACCCGCTTTGGCAATATGGCCGCCGCCATGAAGTACTTCATCGACAGTACCAGTGGCGAGTGGATGGCCGGTGCCTTGGCCGGCAAGCCGGCTTGTGTATTTACCAGCTCCTCATCCATGCATGGCGGGCAGGAATCCACCCTGCTGAGCATGATGTTGCCGCTGTTGCACCACGGCATGCTGCTCGTCGGCCTGCCTTATTCCGAGCCAGCGCTGGCCGCTACCCAGACGGGCGGTACGCCCTATGGGGTGAGCCATGTGGCGGGGGTACAGAATGACCGTCCGCTGTCGGTCGACGAAAACAAGCTGGCCTTTGCCCAGGGCAAGCGCCTGGCAGAAGCGGCCTTGCGCCTGCAACACCCCCTGTAATACAGGGCGGGGCGCTGGCTTTGCCATGCGCACCCGCCGATTTCTTACCTCTTGCGCAGCGCTGACCCCTGCGCCGGGAACAAGCTTTATGTGTGGAATTGCCGGTTTCTTTTCCCGGACACCCGTTGCTGCGGCAACGGCCGATGCCATGTTGCTGGAACTGGCCCGTCGCGGGCCGGATGCCGCCCACCAGCTGCGGCTGGACCAGCAGGGCCAGAGCGCGGCGGATGACGCCATTCACAATGCCTTGCTGCATGCGCGCCTGTCCATCATCGACCCGCGCCCGGAGGCCGACCAGCCCATGCGCAACGACGATGGCCAGCTGTGGATCTGCTACAACGGCGAAGTCTACGACTGGGAAAACGACAAGCGCGAGCTGGAACAGGCCGGCGCGGTGTTCCGCACCCATTCCGATACCGAATTCATCCTGCGGGCCTACGAAGCCTGGGGCATCGATGGCCTGCTGAGCCGGCTGCGTGGCATGTTTGCCTTTGCCATTCTCGATCTGCGCCAGGGCAAGGTGCATCTGGCGCGCGACCGCATGGGCGAAAAACCGCTGCTGTACGCGCTGCTGGATGGCAATCTGGCCTTCGGTTCGCTGGTACGCGCGGTGCTACCGTTTGTACCACTGGCACAGCGCCAGTTCTCGGCCAGCGCCATCGACGCCTATCTGGCGCACCGCTACATTCCGGCACCGGCCACGGTCTTCCAGCCTATCCAGCGCCTGGAAAACGGCTATTGCCTGGAATTCGACCTTGCCAGTCGTCAATTGAAGAAGCGTCGTTACTGGCAACCCGGCGCCGAAGCCGGCGACTGGCTGCCCGAGTTGGACCACGCAGTCGCCATGCGCACCGTGGCCGACCGCCCGCTGGGCGTGCTGCTGTCCGGCGGTATCGACTCCACCCTGATCGCCAGCCGCTTGGCCGGACAGGGTTATCAGCAGTTTTCCACTTTTACCGCAGCCTTTCCGGGCAGCACGCTGGATGAATCAGTCGACGCGGCCGATTCCGCCCAGCGCATGGGCCTGCAGAACGTACGCATCAACATGCCAGACAATCTGGCGGCCGATTTCTCGCGCATCGTGGCCGATCTGGACCAGCCCTTTGCCGATCCATCCAGCTTTCCCACCTGGTATCTGGCACGCGAAGTCAGCAAGCAGGTGAAGGTGGTACTGGTGGGCGATGGCGGCGATGAGCTGCTGGCCGGCTACAAGCGCATGAACAAGCATCTGCGTACGCGCTGGCGGCGGCATATCCGCCTGCCGCTGGGCATACGCCCGGCCTTGTCTGGTAAGCAGGGCAAGCTGGCGACTGAACTGGCCATGGACTGGCAGGCAGCTTACTCGCTGCGTTTTTCCGGCCTGACACCGGGCCAACGCCGCTTCCTGCAGGGCGGCCGCAAGCTGCAGCAGCTGTGCTACTGGCGCCAGCCGGATCATATCGGCCCCGAGGCCAGCGATGCCGTACCCGGCCTGCAAAGCCTGCTGGCCATCGATTTTGCCAATTATCTGCCGGACTACATCCTGCAAAAGTCCGATCTGTGCACCATGGCGCACGGACTGGAAAGCCGCGCCCCGCTACTGGACCACCGCCTGTATCAGCATCTGCTGGCTACATCCGATGCCGAGCGCTACACCCAGCCAGCCAAGCTGATTTTCCGCCGTGCCATGCACCCGGCCCTGCCGGCCGACTTTTTCCAGCGCAAGAAGCGCGGCTTCAATCCGCCGCTGGCAGGCTGGCTGCAAACCAGCCTGGCCGAACGCTTCGCCGGTCTGGGCCAGCGACTGAGCCGCCTGACGGGTGGCCAACTGGATGCACAGGCGGTGGATGCTTTCAGCCAGGCATACCGCCAGGGTGAGGCGGCACTGGCCGAACAGGTATTGCAATTGCTGATTCTGGACGAAAGTCTGCAGCAGCTGGATGCGCTGCGCCGCGCCCTACCCTAAAACCGGCAAGGACCTTGGCAGGGTCCTAGCCCCCGGACAGCACCGGGTAAGCCGGCTGCGGCTGGGCGTAAAAACTGCTGGGCGATACCCCCAGCTCGCGCTTGAACATGGTGGCAAAGGCACTGGGGCTGGCATAGCCCAGGTCCAGCGCCACTTCCAGCACACTGGCCCCGCAGGCCAGCTTTTCCAGTGCGGCAATCAGCCTGGCCTGCCGCCGCCACTGCCCCAGCGACAGGCCGGTTTCGCGGCTGAAGCGCCGCTGCAGCGTGCGCGCATCCATGGCCAGTTGCTCAGCCCACTCCTCCACCGAACGCGCATCGCCCGGCTCGGCCTGCAGTACATCACACAAGCCCTGCAAGGCCGGACTTTGCGGCCTGGGCAAAGACAGCGCCAGCGTGGGCAGGCTGCGGATTTCATCCAGCAGCAGCTTCATCAGCCGCTCGTCACGCGAATCCGCCGCATACGGTACGGCAATATCCATGGCGGCCAGAATCAGCTCGCGCAACAAGGGCGAGATGGCCAGCACCCGGCATTCCTGCGGCAGCCCGTCCAGGCTGTCTTCCCGCACATACACCGTGCGCATGCGTACCGCGCTGATCATCCGCACCTGATGCCAGGTGTCGATTGGCAGCCAGATGCCACGGGTGGGCGGCACAATCCATTGCCCCAGCGCCGTGCTCACCACCATCACGCCTTCCACCGCATACAATAATTGAGCCGTCGGGTGGGCATGGCGCGGCGTATCTTCGCCAGCCGGGTAATCGCGGGCCTTGGCCACCACCGGGGCGATGCCGGTGTCGTACTGGTGCAGGTGTTGATAATCTGGCATCGCTGTCATTTTCTCGCAGATGATTGCCCCTCATGCGCAGGACGGGCAGGACACCCCTTGATAGCATGATGAACCCACCACAGCAAGAAGACCTCATCATGACAAGCGCCAGCCAGAGCATGGCCCCGCCGCAGGACACCCGTTTCCGGGTATTGGGTGCCATCAGCTTTACCCATTTCCTCAACGACATGCTGCAGTCGCTGATTCTGGCCATCTACCCGGTACTCAAGGGCGGCTTTCACCTGAGCTTTGCCCAGATCGGCCTGATGACCCTGGTGTACCAGTGCACCGCCTCGCTGCTGCAGCCGCTGGTCGGCATCTATACCGACAAGCGCCCGCTGCCCTATTCGCTGGTATTCGGCATGGGAGCGACGCTGTGCGGGCTGCTGCTGCTGTCGGTCGCCCCCAACTATCACACGCTGTTGATCGCGGCGGCACTGGTGGGGACTGGCTCGTCCATTTTTCACCCGGAATCCTCACGCGTGGCGCGCATGGCCTCGGGTGGCCGCCATGGTCTGGCGCAATCGCTGTTTCAGGTGGGCGGCAATGCCGGTTCTGCCACCGGCCCCTTGCTGGCCGCGCTAGTGGTGTTTCCCTACGGCCAACCCAGCCTGGCCTGGTTTTCGCTGGCGGCCTTGCTCGGCATGCTGGTGCTGTGGCGCATCGGCATCTGGTATAGCCACCAGCAGCGCAGCGCCAAGGCACACAAGGCTGTGGTGCCCACTGGCCTGTCGCCGGGCCGCACTGCCTTCACCCTGGGCATACTGGTGCTGCTGGTCTTTTCCAAGTATTTCTACCTCACCAGCATTACCAGCTATTTCACCTTTTACCTGATGCAGCACTTCGGGCTAGGGGTGCAGGCAGCACAGCTGCACCTGTTCATCTTCCTGTTTGCCGTGGCCGCCGGCACGGTACTGGGTGGCCCGATTGGCGATGCCATCGGCCGCAAGCGGGTGATCTGGTTCTCGATTCTGGGCGTGGCCCCGTTCACCCTGGCGCTGCCGCATGTGGACCTGTTCTGGACCAGCGTGCTGTCCTTCATCATCGGCTTTATCCTGGCATCGGCCTTCTCCGCCATTCTGGTGTACGCGCAGGAGCTGGTGCCGGGCAAGGTGGGCATGGTGTCCGGGCTGTTCTTCGGCTTTGCCTTCGGCATTGGCGGCATCGGCGCGGCCGTACTGGGCAAGGTGGCCGACCACTACGGCATCGAAACCGTGTACCAGCTATGCGCCTTCCTGCCTTTGCTGGGCATCATCACCGTGCTGTTGCCCGATCTGCACCACAAAAAAGCCTGAGCAACGCAGCCCAAAGCAAAACCGGCCATCACGGCCGGTTTTTTTCATGGTGTGGGCTGAGCGGGACTGGCCCCGGCCAGCGGCTGGCAATCCCGCGCCAGCGCCCGCCCGCCACGGGTCAGCAATACCGACTGCTCACCCTTGTTCCACCACACCAGTTGCTGGCTGGCATAGCGTACACCGCTGGCACTGCTCACCCGCACCAGCCGGTAGTGCTGCCCCTGCCAGAGAATACGGATGGGCAGCACATCGGCCACTTCCGGCTGCGGGTATTCCACACTGAGCAGGCGGTGGGCCGCGCACTGGTAATCCACCCGCTGCATGGCAGGTATCGTTTCGGCGGTGCCCGCCTCGCCAGCATTTTCCGGCGACAGGGCTTGTGGTTCGGCCAGCAGCGGCAAGGGCAGCAGGCAGGCCAGCAATACAGGCAAGAACTTCATGGCGCTTCCTTGTCGATGGCATCCCCATTCCACGGGGCCACCTTCAGCAACAACAACATGCCGGGCAAGGCCAGTACGGCGCACAGCAGGAAAAATCCGCCCCAGCCCACGGCATCCACAATATAGCCGGTCGCGGCATTGGCAAAAGTGCGCGGCACGGCAGACAGGCTGGTAAACAGGGCAAACTGGGTGGCGGTATAGGCCGGATGAGTGGTGCGGGCGATAAAGGCGACAAAGGCTGCCGTACCCAGGCCCACGCCCAGTGCCTCGAAACCGATCACCAGCGCCAGCTGGCCTAACTGGACAGGACCAATCTGCTGAAAATGGCCGTAGCTGGCCAGCCAGGCAAAACCCAGTATCGACAGCAACTGCACCACGCCAAACAGCCATAGCGCACGGTTGATGCCCAGCTTCAGCATCCACACCCCGCCCAGCAGGCCACCGATGACCGCCGGCCACAATCCGGCATTCTTGGCCACCAGACCGATCTGTGATTTGGCAAAACCCATGTCCAGATAAAACGGTGTGGCCAGGGCGGTGGCCATGCTGTCACCCAGCTTGTACAGGAAGATAAAGCCCAGAATGGTAGCGGCAGTCTGCCAGCCCTGGCGCTGAATGAATTCGTGAAAGGGCTCCACCACCGCCTCACGCAGCGTCTTGGGCGGTGCAGCGCGCAAGGCAGGCTCACTCACCAGCAGGGTCATCAGCACGCCCGGCAGCATGAACAGGGCACTGATGATGAATACATTCTGCCAACTGGTGTGGTCGGCCAGGATCAGCGACAAAGAGCCCGGCACCAGGCCGGCCAGCCGATAGGCATTGATATGCACCGAGTTGCCCAGCCCCAGTTCGGCATCAGTCAGCAGTTCGCGGCGGTAGGCATCCAGCACGATGTCCTGGCTGGCGGAAAAAAAGGCAACCACCGCTGCCAGCATGGCGATCTGCTGCAGTTGCAGCCGTGGATCGAACAAGCCGAACAAGGCCATGCTGACCAGCAAGGCCAGCTGGCTGAGCAGCATCCAGCCGCGCCGTCGTCCCAGCAGCGGCGGCACGAAACGGTCCAGTAGCGGCGACCACAGGAATTTCCAGGTATAGGGCAGGCCGATCAACGCAAACAGGCCGATGGCCTTGAGGTTGACGCCCTCGCTGCGCAGCCAGGCCGGCAACAGGTTGATCAGCAGATACAGCGGCAGACCGGAGGCAAAACCGGTGAAAACGCAAATCAGCATGCGGCGCGACAAGATGGCCTCGCGCCAGTGCAGGGGAGCTTGTTTCATGAATCCTTGTGGCCGGGGCCAGCAATGCAAAAAGGCGACCGTAGCCGCCTTTGTGGGTCATCGGTACTCAGCCAGGCTGGCGGGCTACCCGGTAAAACGCCAGGCTACCGCGCAGATTGGGCAGGAAATGAATGCGCTTTTCTTCGTTCATCACCACCCGCTCCAGCACACGGATGCCGTTCTTGGCACACAGTGCCTCAAAGTCGCCCAGCATGCACCAGTGAATGTTCGGCGTGTTGTACCACTCGTAGGGAATGGTTTCCGACACCGGCATATGGCCTTGCAGAATCTGCCAGCGGTTTTCCCAGTAGCCGAAATTGGGGAAGGTGACGATGGCCTCGCGGCCCACGCGCAGCATTTCCACCAGAATCTGCTCGGTATTGTGCATGGCCTGGATGGTCTGCGACAACACCACATGGTCGAAGCGCTGGTCTTCGAATTCGGCCAGACCGGTTTCCAGGTTGCCCTGAATGGCGTTGACGCCGGCTTCCACGCAACGCACCACATTGTTGACGTCGAAATCCACGCCGTAGCCACGCACGGCCTTGTGGCGGTTCAGCCAGGACAGCAAGGCACCATCGCCGCAACCCAGGTCCAGCACCCGGCTGGACGGTGCCACCCAGTCGGCAATCAGTTGCAGGTCGGCACGCAAAGTGTTGGTGGCGCTCATGCTGTCACCTCCTCGGCCACGCGGTTCAGATAGGCGCGCATCAGGTTGACATAGGGCTCGTCCAGCATCAGGAAGGCATCATGGCCGTGGACTGATTCGATTTCGCCGTACACCACCTCCTTGTCGGCCGCCACCAGCGCCTTGACGATCTCGCGCGAGCGCTCCGGCGAGAAGCGCCAGTCCGAGGTAAAGCTGGCCACCATGAAGCGGGCCGTGGCCTTTTTCAGCGCGGCCACGATATCGTCGTTCAGATCCTTGGCCGGGTCGAAGTAGTCCAGTGCCTTGGTCATCAAAAGATAGGTATTGGCATCGAAATAATCGGAAAACTTGTCGCCCTGGTAGCGCAGGTAGGATTCGATCTCGAATTCCACCTCGAAGCCAAACTGGTAGTCGCCGCTTTTGAGCATGCGGCCGAATTTCTCGCCCATGCCATCATCGGACAGATAGGTGATATGGCCCAGCATGCGCGCCAGCCGCAGGCCGCGACGCGGGATGGCATCCTGCGCGTAGAAGTCGCCGCCATGGAAATCGGGGTCGGTGAGGATGGCCTGCCGGGCCACATCATTAAACGCGATGTTCTGCGCCGACAGTTTGGGGGCCGAAGCAATCACCAGGGCATGGGCCACCCGCTCCGGGTAGTCGATGCTCCATTGCAAGGCCTGCATGCCGCCCAGGCTGCCGCCGATGATGGCGGCCCAGCGGGCGATGCCCAGCCGGTCGGCCAGCCGCGCCTGCGAGCGCACCCAGTCCGGCACCGTGACCACCGGGAAGGTCGAACCCCAGGGCTGGCCGGTGGCCGGATTAATGGAAGAGGGACCGGTGCTGCCATGGCAGCCACCCAGATTATTCACCCCCACCACAAAGAAACGGTTGGTATCGATGGGCTTGCCGGGGCCGACCATATTGTCCCACCAGCCGGCGGCCTTATCATCGGCAGCATAACGGCCAGCCACATGGTGGTGGCCGGACAGGGCATGGCAGATCAGGATGGCATTGCTGCGCGCAGCGTTCAGCGTGCCATAGGTTTCGAAGCATAGCTGGTAAGTCGGCAACACCGCTGCGCTGGACAGATGCAGCGGGGTATCGAATACCGCTGTCTGCGCCTGCACGATGCCGACGGACCTTGTCAGATCGGACATAGAAAAAAACGCCTCTATTGATTATTGCCCCGCCGGCGGCCGTACCGGCCATTCTCGTTGCGGGGCCTCCTGTAGGCTACGGCTGCTATCATCGCCTGTCTGGCCGATTATATCCATAGCCTTGCTTGCTCCTGAGCGGCCCGCACCGCATAATCGGCCCGGTTTTCCTGCCTGTTACCCGCCATGATCGGTCGCCTGTTCCGCCTCTTGCTGCTGTTTGCCGTGCTGTATGCCATCGCGCGCTGGCTGCTGGACCGGCGTCAGCGGGCAAGCCTGCGTGAATTCATCAGCACCCTGGCCACCGCCCTGCTGGCCGCCTCGGCCATCTTCGTGCTGCTGTACTGGCTGGGTTTTCACCAGCTGTAAGGGCAAGCCTTGATATGGCGCAGTGCCCGGGGCGGCCGCCACGGCTAAGCTGCCTGCTTTGTCCGCTGGCCAGGTGCCGGCGCGGCCTGCGCATCATGGATCTCACCGCTTATCTGCATACCTTTGGCCATTACCTGAAGCGCCGCCACGGCCAGGCGGTGCACAAGCTGTCACTGGCAGGCGACTTTACCTGCCCCAACCGCGACGGCACACTGGGCCGTGGCGGCTGCACCTTCTGCAATGTCAAAAGCTTTGGCCGCGATGCCGGCGAGCTGTCCATCAGCGACCAGATCGCCCGCGAAAAGGGCAAGACTGATCGCGCCCACCGCTATCTCGCTTACTTTCAGGCCTACACCAGCACCTATGCCGAAGTCAGCCGCCTGCGTCAGCTGTATGACGAAGCCACCGCCAGTGCCGATGTGGTGGGCCTGTGCGTGGGCACCCGGCCTGACTGTGTACCGGACAGCGCACTGGAGCTGCTGGCCGATTACCAGGCTGCTGGCAAGGAAGTCTGGCTGGAGCTGGGGCTGCAAACCGCCCACGACCATACCCAGCGGCGCATTCACCGTGGCCACACCCTGGCCGATTACCGTGATGCAGTACGCCGCGCCCAGCAGCACGGCCTGGCGGTGTGTACCCACCTGATTGCCGGTCTGCCCGGCGAAGACACCGCCGATGTGCATGCCACACTGGAAACCGTGCTGGAAATCGGCGTACAGGGGCTGAAACTGCACCCGCTGATGATCGTGCGCGGCAGCCGCATGGCGGCGCAATACCAGCGCGGCGAAGTGTCGGCCATGGCGCTGGACGACTATGCCAGCCTGGCGGCCTCGCTGATCCGCCATACGCCACCCGAGGTGGTGTTCCACCGGATATCGGCCACGGCACAGGCCCCCACCCTGATTGCGCCGGACTGGTGCGGACCACGCTGGAGCGCCCTGCAAGCCATCGCCGCCCTGCTGGCGCGTGACGGCGGCCAGGGCAGTGCACTGGGGCGCGGCTGGCTGGCTGCCACGGCCTGAGGACAAATTAGTTACTGGCTATCGATCAGCCAAGAACAATCGTAAAGTTTGCATGTCAGATTCTCCTTGTTGCTGCGACAAAGAAACACAGCACCGGAGAAACCATCATGCTCATCCAGAAACCTGCCGACATCGCCCCCTCGGAAATCACCCCCGAAGGCGTCTATTTCAATCGCCGCCAGTTCATGCTGGGCAGTGCCGGGCTGCTGCTGTCCGGTGAAACCCTGGCCGCACTGGCGGGCAAGAAAAGCCCGCTGTCCAGCGCGGACAAGCCCAACAGCCTGAAAGAGATCAGCACCTATAACAACTACTACGAATTCGGCACCGACAAGAGCGAGCCGGCGATGTATGCCGGCAGCCTGAAAACCCGGCCGTGGAATGTGGTGGTGGATGGCGAAGTGGGCAAGGCGCGCAGCTTTGGCATCGAAGAACTGCTGAAGCAGCCGCTGGAAGAACGCATCTACCGCCTGCGCTGTGTGGAAGGCTGGAGCATGGTGATTCCGTGGATAGGCTTTCCGCTGGCCAGCCTGCTCAAACAGGTCGCCCCCACTTCACGCGCCAAATACGTGGCCTTTGAAACCCTGCAGCGCCCGGCCGAGATGCCCGGCCAGCGCAGCCGCGTGCTGGACTGGCCTTACCGCGAAGGCCTGCGCATGGACGAAGCCATGCACCCGCTCACCATTCTGGCCGTCGGCCTCTACAACGATGTACTGCCCAACCAGAACGGCGCGCCCATCCGCCTGGTGGTGCCGTGGAAGTATGGCTTCAAGAGCATCAAGTCCATCGTGCGCATTCATTTGCAGGAGCAGATGCCGGCCACCAGCTGGAATATGGCCAATGCCCGCGAATACGGCTTCTATTCCAATGTGAATCCAGATGTAGACCACCCGCGCTGGAGCCAGGCCAGCGAACGGCGCATCGGTGAATTCCTCAAGCGCAAAACCCTGCCATTCAACGGCTATGGCGATCAGGTCGCCAGCCTGTATCGCGGCATGGACCTGCGGCGGAATTTCTGACATGACCACCCTGCGCATGAAAAACCCTGCCACCAGCCGCCAGCCTGTCCGCTTCAACTGGCTGAAAATCGCCGTATTCCTGCTGGCCTTGCTGCCGCTGGCCCGCGCGGCGTGGATCGTGCTGTCCGGCGCAGCCATCAATCCGGTGGAGTTCATCACCCGCTCCACCGGCACCTGGACGCTGAGCTTTTTGCTGATCACCCTGGCCATCAGCCCTTTGCGCCAGCTTTCCGGCTGGAGCTGGCCGCTGCGCCTGCGCCGCATGCTGGGGCTGTATGCCTTCTTTTACGGCAGCCTGCATTTCACCACCTATATCTGGCTGGACCAGTTCTTTGACTGGCCCGGCATGCTGCACGACATCGCCAAGCGGCCCTTCATCACCGTCGGCTTTGCCGCCATGCTGCTGATGACACCGCTGGCCATCACCTCCACCCAGGGCTGGATGCGCCGGCTCAAGCGCAACTGGGGGCGGTTGCACCGGCTGATTTACCCGATCGCACTGCTGGGGGTATTGCATTACTGGTGGCTGGTGAAAAAAGACCTGACCCAGCCCCTGCTGTATGGCAGCGTGCTGGCGGTGTTGCTGGGCTGGCGCTTATATCGGCGGCTACGGCAGCCTTAAACCGGCAGCACCTGCTGGAAATGTTCCACCACCGGAAACGGCTGATAGAAATGATGCAGCAGCCGTTTCCACTCCTGATAAGCCGCTGACTGACGAAAACCCTGCTCATGCGCGGCCACGCTGTCCCAGCCCACCAGCAGCAGGTATTTGCCCTCGACTTCCAGACAGCGTTGCAACTGGTGCCAGCGATAACCCAGCATGCTGGCAATAATGGCTTGCGCCTGGGCAAAGGCGGCTTCGAACTCCTGCTGCATGCCGGCTTTCACCTGCAGCATGGCGGCTTCCAGAATCATGACAGTTCCCTGCTTAAAACCTCAGCATGCCACAAGCCACACGGTTTGCAGTTGATCGCCGCAGCCACTAAAGTAGCGCTTTTGCAGTGGATAGACGGATATGTCCAAGGAAAAGACGCCGGTCACCCAGGCCATTCGCGTGCTGCGCGAACACAAGGTGGAGTACAGCGAGCATCTGTACAAATACGAAGACAAGGGCGGCACCACGGTGTCGGCGCGCGAGCTGGGTGTGGACGAGCATTGCGTGGTGAAGACGCTGATCATGGAAGACGAGCAGAAGCGGCCCTTGATCGTACTGATGCACGGCGACCGCGAGGTGGGCACCGGCATGCTGGCCAAGCAGATCGGCGTGAAAAAGGTCAGCCCCTGCGACCCGAAAACCGCCGACAAGCACAGCGGCTACCAGGTGGGTGGCACCAGCCCCTTCGGCACCCGCCACCCCATGCCGGTCTATATGGAAAGCAGCATTGCCCAGCTGCCACGCATTTACATCAATGGTGGCAAACGCGGTTTTCTGATCGGCATTGCACCGCAGGAAGTCATCCGCGTGTTGCAACCGGTGCTGGTACAGGCATCGGCCTGATCAAGCCACTCAAGCGGCGCGGTTGATACGGCGGCGATAGGCGCTGCGGAAGACAAAACCCAGCAGCAGAAACCCCGCCATGCACCAGGCCAGGTTCAGGGTGCTGCCCCACACCAGCGGGGCCACCACGCCGGCCACGATGCTGGACAGCATGGTCTGCAAAAAGCCCTGCAAGGATGACACCGTGCCACGCAGCGCCGGAAACTGGTCCATCAGGTTGAGCGTGATGGACGGTGCCGCCAGCGACATGCCGGTGGTGTACAGCGCCAGCGGCAACACCGCCCACGGCATGGCCGCCTGCAGCGCCAGCAGGTTGTAGGCCAGATTGGCCGTGGCCGCGGCAAACATCAGCACATAGCCCAGCGTGACGATTTCACGCGCTCCGCGTCGGCCGGCCATCTTGCCGGACAAAAAAGCGCCGAACATGATGCCGGACACCGCCGGGCCAAACATCCACAAAAACTGGTCCGGCCGCAGATGCAGGTGTTGCAGCAGAAACACCGGTGCCGACGGGATATACAGAAAGAAACCGGCAAAATTGCAGGACACGGCAGCCGCCAGCAACTGGAAATCGCGCTTGCGCAAGACCTCCAGATAATTTTGCAGCAGCGAGCGCCAGGCCAATGGCGTACGCAAATGGGCGTGATGGGTTTCGTCCAGCGCAAACCAGCTCATCCCGAACAGCGCCAGGCCGATCAGCGCCATGAACACGAAAATGGAGTGCCAGCCAAAAGCACCAAACAACCAGCCGCCCACCACCGGCGCAATGGCCGGCGACAGTGAAAACAGCATGGTCACCTGCGACATCAGCCGTTGCGCCTCGGCACCATCCAGTTTGTCGCGGATGATGGCCCGCCCCACCACCAGCCCGGCCCCGCCACACAGCCCCTGCAAACCACGAAACAACAGCAGCCAGCCCAGTGAGGGGGCCAGCGCACAGCCCAGCGAGGCCAGACTGAACAGCAAGGTGGTGGCCAGCACCACCGGCCGGCGGCCAATGGCATCGGAAATCGAGCCGTGCCACAGCATCATCACCGCATAGCACAAGAGGTAGACGGTCAGAGCCTGTTGCATTTGCAGCGGCGAAGCGGACAAGGACTGGCCGATCGCCTGCATGGCAGGCAAAAAGGTGTCGATCGAGAAGGGGCCCAGCGTGGACAGGGCCGCCAGTAACATGGCCAAACCGAAATGGCTGCGGGCGGAGTGCGACATGAAAATCCGATAAGAACAGGTGGGGGCGGCCCATGTTACCGCCCGGCCCGCACAAAGCCAAACCCTTGGCGAGTGCGGCTGGCTGGGCGAGAATGCGCGCCGGGCGAAAACAGTGATACGTGGCGCGCGATCAACACTACACAAAGAAAAAGTTTTCTGCCTAAGATGGAAGTTGCTGACCCAACCCGCCGCGCCCTGGCGGCGCAGCGCGGCCCTGCCTTGCACCACCGTGTGCGGCAGCACCCTCTTCCTGCCCCACCATAATCAAAAGGGAGACCATGCATGATCCGTCTATACCATAACCCGCGCTGTTCCAAGTCGCGCGAGGCCCTGGCACTGCTACAAGAAGCCGGTGCCGAGGTCGAAGTGATCGAGTACCTTAAACACCCACCAACCGCAGCAGAACTGGACCACATCCTCATCCTGCTGCAACTGGAACCGCGTGACCTCTTGCGCACCAAGGAAGAGGAATACGAAACCCTGTGCCTGGACGACATCACGCTGGAGCGCGAGTCGCTGATCGAAACCATGGTGGACAATCCCATGCTGATCGAGCGCCCGATTGCCGTCAGCGCCGACATGGCCGTGGTGGGCCGTCCGCCCGAAAAGGTACTCAGCCTGCTGAATCGCTAAGCCACCGACCCACCCGATTCACCCCGCGCTCAGCTAGAACACCAGGCGATTTCGCCTGGTGTTTTTCATTGGCCCGGCCGCTCATTTGTCGTAGTAAAGCTACAGCAAGGCCTCGGCGCAATGACTTTGATCCAAATAATAACTTGAAAAATAATAACGCCCGTTACTAAAATGCCTTCCATGAACAAATCATTCCATCATCTGGAACAGGCAGTCGACCGCATCGAAAACCGCTTTCCCGGCGTGCCGCGCCAGGAAGTGATTCTCACGCGGCTGTACTACCACATCATGCCGCGCCTCACCTGCTATCTGAATGAGGGCATGAAGGAATACGGCCTCAACGAGTCGCTGTGGATGTCGCTGCTGGCCATGTATGCCTGCCCGCAGCAAAACCTGTTTCCGTCCGACATCAGCGATACGCTCGACTCCTCGCGCACCAATGCCACGCGCATTGTCGACGAACTGGTGCGCAATGACTGGGCCACGCGGATTCCCTGTGCCGAAGATCGCCGCAAGATCGGCCTGGAACTGACGGCCAAGGGCCTGGCACTGGTGGAAGAGCTGCTGCCAATCTCCCGCGCCAGCCATCGCGCACTGTGGCAGGACTTCGACGACGAGGAACGGCAGCTGATGGAAAAGATGATGCGCAAACTGCTGGCCAGACTGGGCGGCTGAAGCGCAGCCGCTTCGACCAGATGGCCACCCGAGTGGCTGTCATGCTGCGCACAAATAATAACTTGAGTGACTATCACACCATCAATCATCATGATGGAATCTGGAGACCCACAAGGTGAATAAACCCAATTGGCAGCAGACCGCCGGCCTGCTGATGCTTACCGCCATGCTGGGTGGCTGCGCCGGTTTCGGCGACGACACCAACCCGGCCCGGCCGCTGTCTGCGACCCAGCTGCAGTTGGGCGAGCATGCAGCCAGCCAGGTACACGCCGGCTGGTGGCAGCAACTGAATGATCCGGCGCTCAACCAGCTGATTGACACCGCGCTACAGCAAGCGCCGTCGCTGAAAGTGGCCGATGCCCGCCTGCGTGAAGCACGCAGCGCCGTGGGCATGGCCCAAAGCAAGGAAGGCCCGCAAGTCGAGGCCAGTGCCAATCTCGACCGTGAGCGCTATTCGCTGTACGGCCTGCTGCCGCCGCCCATCGGTGGCAACTACTACAACGTCTATACCATGTCGCTGGGTGCCAGCTGGGAAATCGACTTCTGGGGCAAGCACCGCGCCGCGGTAAAAGCCGCGCTGGGCAACCAGCAAGCCATCGCCCTGGAAGGCCAGCAGGCTCGCCTGGTCATCACCCAGGCGGTGATTGCCCAGTACACCAGCCTGCAACGCATCCAGGAACAAGCCCGGCTGCTGCAGGCACGCCAGCAACTGGCACAAAGCCAGCTGGCACTGACCCATGCCCGCGTCACCGCCGGCCTGCTACCCGGCGACAGCCTGCGTGAGCGTGAAATCCAGCTCAAGCGCCTGAGCCAGCAGAGCAGTGCCTTGGCCAACGATGCCGACCATGCCCGTCATGCGCTGGCGGCACTGACCGGTCAGCCGCCCAATGCATTGTCCAGCCTCAAGCCCGGCCAGTTACGCCCTGCTCCGGCCCTGCCCGAGGCAGCACTGACGCTGGACATCCTCAGCCAGCGCCCGGACATCGTGGCCCAGCGTGAGCGTGTGGAGGCCATGAACCAGTCAGTCAAGGCGGCCAAGGCAGAGTTCTACCCCAATGTTTCGCTGTCGGCCTTTATCGGCCAGTCGGCACTGGAAACCTCGAATCTGTTCAATACCGGCTCCAAGATCGTCGGCATCACCCCGGCCATTCACTTGCCGATTTTCACCTCCGGCGCATTGCAGGCCAATCTGGCTTCCAGCCGCGCCCGCTACGACATCGCGGTGGAAAACTACAACCAGACCGTGCTGGATGCGCTGCGCGATGCGGCAGACAGCCTGTCCACCTGGCAGAAAACCGCCAGCCAGTTGTCCGACGCCCACCAGGCGACACAGCTGAGCCGCAAGGCCTCCGACTCCACCGTGCTGCGCTTCAAGGCCGGTCTGGTCAACAAGCTGGCCGTACTGGATGCACAGGAAGCCGACCTCAACCAGCAAGCCGGCAAGGTCGACGCCACCGCGGCCAACCGCCTGGCCTGGGCCGCACTGAATACCGCACTGGGCGGGGGTTTCGCCACCAGTGAAACCACCCAACAAGCCCGCTAAGGACACCCATCATGGATAAGCAGATCGAGACGGCAAAAAGCCGCAAACGCAATCTTTTTGTCGCCACCGGCATCATCGCCGCCCTGGCCATCGGCTACGGTGCCTACTGGGGCCTGGTGCTGAGCCATCAGGAAAATACCGACGACGCCTATGTCGCCGGCCACATGGTGCAGCTGACCCCGGAAGTGGGCGGCACCGTGGTGAAGATTGCCGCCGAAGATACCGACCGCGTCAACAGCGGCCAGACCGTGGTGGCTTTTGACAACAGCGATGCCAAGCTGGCCTTCGAGCGCGCCCGCAATGAATTTGCCCAGACCGTGCGCGAAACCCGCCAGCTGATGACCAGCACCCAGCAACTGGCCGCCCAGGTTGCCGTGCGCGAAGCCGAACTGAGCAAGGCCCAGGCCGACCTGAAGCGCCGTGAAACCCTGGCCGGCTCCGATGCCATCTCCAGCGAAGAACTGGGCCATGCCCGCGATGCGGTCAGCACCGCCAAGGCCGCGCTGGACGCCGCCCGCGAACAGGCCAAGGCCACCGAAGCCCTGGTAGGCAAGGACGTACTGGCCAAGCAGCCAAACGTACAACGTGCCGCCAGCAAGCTGAAGGAAGCCTGGCTGGCGCTGCAACGCACTGAAGTAAAAGCACCGGTTTCCGGCTATGTGGCCCGCCGCAATGTACAGGTCGGCCAGCGCGTGGCCGCCGGCACGCCGCTGATGGTGGTGGTCCCGCTGGAAAGCGTATGGGTGGATGCCAACTTCAAGGAAGTACAGCTGGCCAAGATCCGTATCGGCCAGGACGTGGAGCTGACGGCCGACTTGTACGGCAGCAAGGTGAGCTATCACGGCAAGGTGCAGGGCCTGTCGGCCGGCACCGGCAGTGCCTTCTCGCTGCTGCCGGCGCAAAACGCCACCGGCAACTGGATCAAGGTGGTGCAGCGCGTGCCGGTACGTATCCAGCTTGACCCCAAGGAGCTGAAGGAACACCCGCTGCGCGTGGGCCTGTCGGTGGATGCCGTGGTCGACATCTCCAAGCAGGATGGCGCTTCCCTGGCTGATGCGCCGCGCACCACCCCGGCACAGGAAACCCATGCCCTGACGCCAGACCTGAAACAGGCTGACGAACTGGTCGCCAGCCTGCTGGCCGCCAACGCCCAGTAATCTCCCGGCCGCTACCGGCTGCGGCAACATGCCGCGCCGGCAGCGCCGTCTTGAGGACTTTCCGTCATGAATCATCCACCACTGTCAGGTTCGCGCCTGGTGTGGATCACGCTGGCGCTGTCGATGTCGGTGTTCATGCAGGTACTGGACACCACCATTGCCAACGTGGCACTACCCACCATCTCCGGCAACCTCGGTGCCGCCACCAGCCAGGGCACCTGGGTCATTACCTCGTTCGGCGTGGCCAATGCCATCGCCGTGCCGCTGACCGGCTGGCTGGCCAAGCAGGTGGGCGAAGTCAAGCTGTTTACCATTTCCACCCTGCTGTTCGTGCTCACCTCGTGGATGTGCGGCATGGCCAACAGCCTGGAAATGCTGATTCTGTTCCGCGTGCTGCAAGGCGCGGTAGCCGGCCCGATGATTCCGCTGTCGCAAAGCCTGCTGATGTCCTGCTACCCGCCAGCCAAGAAAGGGCTGGCGCTGGCGCTATGGGCGATGACGGTGATCGTGGCACCGGTGTTCGGCCCGATTCTGGGTGGTGTCATCAGTGATAACTGGCATTGGGGCTGGATCTTCTTCATCAACGTGCCGGTGGGGGTGGCTGCTGCCTTCATCAGCTGGAAGATCCTGAAAGAACGGGAAACCGGCCTGGTGCGCCAGCCCATCGACAAGCTGGGCCTGGCGCTGCTGATCGTCGGCGTGGGTGCGCTGCAGATGATGCTGGACCGGGGCAAGGAGCTGGACTGGTTCAACTCCACCGAAATCGTGGTGCTGGCCATCGTGTCGGCAGTGTCGCTGGTTTATCTGGTGATCTGGGAGCTGGGGGAAAAACACCCCATTGTCGACCTCACCCTGTTTGCCAAACGCAACTTCACCGTCGGCACCGTCGCCATCAGCCTGGGCTTCATGCTGTACTTTGGCGCGGTGGTGCTGCTGCCGCTGATGCTGCAAACCCAGATGGGCTATACCGCCACCTGGGCCGGCCTTGCCGCGGCACCCATCGGCATTCTGCCGGTATTCCTGTCGCCCATCATCGGCAAGAACGCGCACCGGCTGGACATGCGCTGGCTGGTCACCATCAGCTTCAGCATCTATGCCCTGTGCTTCTTCTGGCGCAGCACCTTCAATACCGACATGAGTTTCGCCTATGTGGTATGGCCGCAGTTCATCCAGGGTATCGGTGTGGCCTGCTTCTTCATGCCGCTGACCACCATCACCCTGTCCGGCTTGCGCCCGGATCAGATTGCCAGTGCCTCCAGCCTGTCCAACTTCCTGCGCATTCTGGCCGGCAGTATCGGCACCTCGATCACCACCACGCTGTGGGACCGGCGCGAAGCCTTGCACCACGCCCAGCTGACCCAGCATGTGACGCTATACGATCAGGCCAGCCTGATGTGGTTCCGCCTGCTGGAAAGCACCGGCATGTCCACCAGCCAGCAGCAGGCCTACACGGCGCTGCAGATTACCCGCCAGGGTTCGCTGATCGGCGTGAACGAGGTGTTCTGGCTGTTCGGCATCATGTTTGTCGCGCTGATTGGCCTGGTGTGGTTTGCCCGTCCGCCCTTCACCTCCAGCGGCGCAGCCGACAGCGGGGCGCATTAAGACCCGATAACACCCCCCCGCTCCAGCGTTGCCCCAGGGGCGCTACGCTCTTGTTAGCCGCTCTCAAACCGTCTGTAAAAACAAGGCCCGCATGATGCGGGCCTTGTTCGTCTGCGCCACCAAGCTAGGCTAATCCACCCGGCAGCGCAACTGGCCGGCATCATTGTCGGCACACAGCCGGATATTGCCGTCCTGATCCAGCACCAGCATTTCCTCGCCCAGCCAGGCCTCTTCTGGTTTGGGAATGGCGCGCAACTGGAAACTGTCGGCCCGCGCATTGCCATCCTGCGCACCAAAGCTGAGTTGGTAATGGCTGGTCGCCGTCACCGGCAAGGTCGGCCAGTGGCCGCTGCCTTCGGTATAGCGGCCATGCTCGCTGCGCCACTGCTCCATAAAGTGGCTGGCCTGCAGCAGCGCCACCCTGGCTTCGGCCTGGTGCAGCCGGAGCACATGCCCCCGCCACAATGGCAGAGCCATCAGCAGCAATAGCGACAGCATGGCCAGCACCGTCAGCAATTCAAGCAGACTGAAGCCGCTGCGCTTGCCGTTCAGCGTAATTCGCGCCATGCCAGCCTCCTGCTACGCAGGCTGCCCGTGGCATCCGGCAACAGCAGCACATGGCTTTGCAAGGTCACCGCGCTATCCGGCAAACGGCCCCAGCCACGCGCAGTCACCCGTAATAGCAGGCCCCGCTGTTCGCCATCCACATACTGCGGGTCCAGCAGCTCGAGCAGATAATGCGGGTCACTCCAGAACCATGGCCCGGTGGTCACCGCCGGGCAGCGTCCCGCCGTCGCGATGGGCTGCAGCACCAGCCGCAATGCCGCGCCACAAGGATGCAGCAAAGCCACGCCGGCCTCATCCAGCCTTTGCCAGGGTGGGGCGATTTCCTGGCCGGCCAACGTTGCCGACAGGCATAAGCCCTGCTGCCAACCCGCGGGATTGGCCATCTGCCGACAGGACAGGGTAAACGGCGCATCGGCCTGCCGCAGCGCATTGCGGCTCATGCCGGCCACTTGCGCAGTCAGCGGTAGCCTGGTCAAGGCCTGCTCACCAGCCTGCAAGCCCAGCTCAGCCAACTGAAAGGCGCGCTGGGCATCATCCAGCTGGCTGCCGATGCGCTGCTCATCCCGCAGTAGCCGGCTCAGCCCCAACACCAGCGCGCTCATCAACAGCAGCAATAGCAAGGCCGTCACCAAGACCACCCCACGCGCACGCGGGCGATTCAGGCCAGACATGCAGACCCCGCCCGGCTCATCAGCTGCAAACGATACGGCATGGCAGTGGTGCTGCCGCTGGCTTGGCGCATGCCCAGTTGCAAGGTCCACCACTGCCGCGGCGCACCGCCCGGACAGGCTGGCAGCGTTTCTGCCAGCAGCTGCAAGCTGGCAATGCCGCTGGCCAGCCATAGCGCCGGCTGACCGTTTTGCTCCAGCCACAGCTCGCCCGCCGTACTGCCCTGGCCCAGCCGGTAATGACGCTGCTGCAAAGCCAGTAATTCGAGTGATGGCAGATGATGCTCGGCCATGTGTGCCAGCAGCGGGCTGCCGGGAGCCAGTTGCAACCAGGATGACCCATCCTGCTGCTGCAAGAAAACATCAGCATCCAGCGTCAGCAGATCGATACGACGGCAGCTGGCCAGTAGCAGAAGCTGCCCTGGCGGCCAGGCCGGTGCCGGCTGCAGCAAGCGCAAGCGGCTAATCTGGCTGCTGCTATCGACCGGCTCGGCCAGCAGGGCGATACCGCCATCGCCATAGCTCAGGCTCAGCACGCCCTCTCCTGCCTGTGGCATGAGCAGCGTCCCGCGCCCTGGCCACTGCGCCGGGCCGGCACAAGCAAAACTGCCGGCCATGCGCAGATCACGCGCCAGTTGTTGCAGCACAAAACGTGCTTCCTGTTGTGATGCCAGCCGGGCGCTGGCAAAGCTGCGACTCTGCAATGCGGCCTGCAAGCTCTGCCACAACAGACCGCACAGCAACAGCCCCAGCAACATGCTCAGCATCAGCTCCACCAGCGAGAACCCACGCGGCGCCGACATCAGCTGCCTACTCCAGCGCCAGGGGCAAAGGCCCCGCCGCTGCGGCCGGCTGCAACAGCCATAGTCTGCCGCTGGCCTGACAGCCTGCCGCCGCCGGCACTGCCGGCAAAGGCCCGACATGGCGACAGAGCAAGGGGCTTATCGGCTGGCCCTCCGGCCACAGTGTGCCGGCATCCTGCTGCAACTGCGCCAGCGCTACGCGGGTATATTGCCCGCTACTGCCGGAGGGCAATGTCTGCTGCCGATCGGCCTGCATGGCTTCGGCCAGATTCAGACTGGCCAGCAACAGCCGGCTGTCGGCATCGCTGCCGCGTAACTGCCGCAAACTCTGCCCGGCCATGCCAGACAGGCTGAGCAGGCCAAACAGCAGGATCAGCAAGCCCAGCATCACCTCGACCAGACTGAAACCCCGGTTGGGCACCCGCCTAGCCACAGCAGTTGTCCTGGCTACACCATTGCGCCTTGCCACTGGGCTGCAACAGCAGGCTGTGACACTGGCCACCAGGGGTGCGCAAGTGAAAACGCGGTGCCGGACCACTGTGCAGGCGACCGTGGGCGGTAAAGGCAAAATCCTGTCGATTGGCACTGAGCTGTACCTTGGCGCTGCTGAACAGCAGGTGATGCAGCCGCTCGCCGCTGTCGTAGCGGCCATTGGGCCTGGATGGCGCATCGGCAAACACCAGCATGCCTTCGCCCCAGTTACCGGCAGAGGCAGTGCCAGGCTGGCAGCCCTGAATCTCCAGATTGACCTTGCTATTGAGTGCACACACCCACACGGTGCGATTGCCGCGAATGGCCTCGCTGCGCGCCAATTGCAGGCCGGATTGCAATAGCTGGCCACGGGCCAGCAAGCGCTGCCGTTCCAGCATGTTCTGCATGGCTGGCAGTGTCTGGCCCAGCAAGATCGCGCTGACCGCCAGCACGATCAACAACTCGTACAAGGTAAAACCGCCACCGCGGCGGCAAGCAACAGAACGGGACATGGGCAGGCCACCTCCGTGAGCGCCAGCAAATGATGGGCAGGACTGGACATCCTGCTCCGCCATACCCGTGCCGGCTTGTGGCTTGTGCTGAGATCAGCGCGGAATACTCTGATATCCAGACACTCCTGCCCGGATCAAGCAAAGAAAAAGCCACCCGGATGGATGGCTTCGAGAAAGAATGCGACCGCAGTACGGTAATCAGTGTGCCGCTTCCCAGCTACTGCCCGCCCCCACCTCAGCCAACAAGGGCACTTTCAGCGCGGCCACGCCGGCCATGATCTGCGGCAATTTCTGTTTGACCAGTTCCAGCTCAGCGGCGGGTACTTCCAGCACCAGTTCATCGTGTACCTGCATGATCAGCAGGCTGGACAGGCCGTCCTGCTCCAGCCAGTGCTGTACCGCGATCATCGCCAGCTTGATCAGGTCGGCGGCGGTGCCCTGCATCGGCGCATTGATGGCGGCGCGCTCGGCCCCGGCACGACGTGCCGGATTGGACAGCCTGATTTCCGGCAGATACAGGCGGCGGCCGAACACGGTTTCCACATAGCCGTGCTCGCGCGCGCTTTCGCGGGTGCGCTGCATATACTCGGCCACACCCGGATAACGCATGAAATAGCGGTCGATGTATTGCTGGGCGGCGCTGCGCTCGATGTCCAGCTGGGCAGCCAGGCCAAAGGCGCTCATGCCGTAGATCAGGCCAAAGTTGATGGCCTTGGCCGCGCGGCGCTGCTCGCTGCTCACCTGCCCCAGCGCCACGCCAAATACCTCGGCAGCCGTGGCCTTGTGGATGTCCTCGCCACTGGCAAAGGCCGCCAGCATGCCTTCGTCGTCGGACAGATGGGCCATGATGCGCAGCTCGATCTGCGAATAGTCGGCACTGACAATGCTGTGGCCCGGCTTGGCGATAAAAGCCTCGCGCACGCGGCGGCCTTCGGCGGTACGCACCGGAATGTTTTGCAGGTTAGGGTCGGAACTGGCCAAGCGCCCGGTAATCGCCACCGCCTGCGAGTAATTGGTATGCACCCGGCCGGTAGCGGGATTGATCAGGGTCGGCAGCTTGTCGGTATAGGTGGACTTGAGCTTGGCCAGACCGCGATATTGCAGGATGCACTTGGGCAGGGGGTGATCCAGCGCCAGGGTTTCCAGCACTGATTCATCGGTGGAAAAACCGCCGGACGGGGTTTTCTTGATGCCCTTGGTGGGAATGCCCAGCTTGCCGAACAGGATTTCCTGCAGCTGCTTGGGCGAGTTCAGGTTAAAGGGCTGGCCGGCCAGCTCATAGGCCTGGCTTTCCAGCTGCAGCATTTGCGTACCCAGCTGATGGCTCTGCGCCGCCAGTTGCTCACGGTCGATCAGCACGCCATTGCGTTCCATGCGGAACAACACCTCGGCCACCGGCAATTCGATGTCGCGGTAGATTTCGCCCAGCCGGCCGCTCAGTTGCGGGGCAAAGTACTGGTTCAGCCGCAGGGTGATGTCGGCATCTTCCGCCGCGTAATTGGCGGCAGTGTCGACATCCACTTCGGCAAAGCCGATCTGCTTGGCACCCTTGCCGCAGATGTCTTCGTAGCTGACCGTGGTTTCGCCCAGATGGCGCGCCGCCAGATCATCCATATTGTGGCGCTGGTGGCTTTCCAGCACATAGGAAGCCAGCATGGAGTCGTCCACCACCCCGGCCAGGCTAATGCCATGGTTGGCAAACACGTGGCGGTCGTACTTCAGGTTCTGGCCGCATTTGGGCTTGCTGGCGTCTTCCAGCCAGGGCTTGAGTCGGGCCAATACGTCATCCAGCGCCAGTTGCTGCGGTGCGCCGGCATAGTGGTGCGCCAGCGGCAGGTAGGCTGCTTCACCAGCCTGCAGGGCAAAGCTGATGCCAACGATGTGCGCCTGCATCTGGTCGAGGCTGGTGGTTTCGGTGTCCAGCGACACCAGTGCGCCGCTGCCCAACTTGTCCAGCCACAGCGCCAGTGCGGCCTCATCCAGAATGGTGTGGTACTGGCGCGCCACGGCAGGCGGGCTGGCCAGCGGCTGACTGACCACGGCTGCCGCTTCGCCAGCAAACAGGTCGTCGGTATGACCGGGGGCGGTGACCGGGGTATCCACAGCCAGCGGGCTGCTGACCGGGACGTCTTCGCCTTCGGTCATTTCGCGGTAAAAGGTGCGGAAGCCCTGGTCCTTGAACAGTTCGGCCAGGCGCGGACGATCTTTCACCCCGTGCTGCAGGCTGTTCAGGCCATAGGGCATGTCCTGCTGCAGATCGACATCGCACTTGATGGTGATCAGCTCATGGCCGCGCGGCAGCCAGTCCAGTGCGGCACGCAGGTTCTCGCCCACCTTGCCGCCTATTTTTTCGGCATTGGCAATGATGTTGTCCAGCGTGCCGTATTCTTCCAGCCACTTCACTGCCGTTTTGGGGCCACATTTGTCCACGCCGGGGACGTTGTCCACCTTGTCGCCGATCAGGGTGAGGTAGTCGATGATGCGTTCCGGCGGCACGCCGAATTTCTCTTTCACTCCGGCCTGATCCAGGTTTTCATTGGTCATGGTATTCACCAGCGCCACCTGCGGCGTCACCAACTGGGCCATGTCCTTGTCACCGGTGGAGATGATGACCTGGAAGCCCGCCGCCTCGCCCATCCGGGCCAGCGTGCCGATGACATCGTCGGCTTCCACGCCGTCCACCATCAGCAGCGGCCAGCCCGAAGCTTGCACCACCTCATGCACCGGCTTAATCTGTGCGGCCAGCTCTTCCGGCATGGAAGGCCGGTTGGCCTTGTATTCCGGGTACAACTCATCGCGGAAAGTCTTGCCTTTAGCGTCGAAAACGCAGGCGCTATAATCGAACTGCACCTCTTTCTCCAGCCGGCGCAGCATGTTGACCATGCCGTAAACCGCCCCGGTGGGCCGGCCATCCGGAGAACGCAAATCGGGCATCGCGTGAAAGGCGCGATACAGGTAGGAAGAGCCGTCGATCAATAACAATGTTTTCATAGAAGAGGGGCGAATGATGAGCTTGTCCGATAAGTTGCCGCAGACCAGTGATCGTTACGACATGATGCAGCGCTTCCGCTCGCGCGAGGCGTGGCACGTGATGAAGATCATGTCGGAGTTTGTCGACTCGGCCGAAGAACTGCAAGGCATCACGCCGGCAGTCAGCATCTTCGGCAGCGCCCGCACTCCGCGCGACCATCCCTATTATAAGCTGACCGAGGAAGTGGCCCGGCTTCTTTCTGATTCCGGCTTTTCGGTGATTTCCGGTGGTGGCCCCGGCATCATGGAAGCGGCCAACAAGGGCGCTTTTTATGGCAAGAGCCCGTCGGTGGCGCTGAACATCGTGCTGCCACACGAACAGAAGCCCAACGAATACCAGGATCTGTCGATCAAGTTCAACCACTTTTTCAGCCGCAAGGTCATGTTCGTCAAGCATGCCATTGCCTATGTGGTGATGCCGGGCGGCTTTGGCACGCTGGATGAAATGTTCGAGGCGCTGACGCTGATCCAGACCGGCAAGTCGCGCCCCATCCCCATCATTCTGTGCTGCAGCGAATTCTGGACCGGTCTGATCGACTGGGTAAAAAACCATCTGGTAAAAGAAGGTATGATCAACCCTGACGACGTGAACCTGATCCAGCTGATCGACGACCCCAGCCAGATCGTGGAAACCATTTTCAAGCACTACGAAACCCGCGGCTTCGAGGCTCTGCCGGAAGAACGCGAAAAACTGCTCAACCTGTAACGACACAGTCACCAAGGACCCATCATCATGCGCCGCTTCCTTGCCCTACTCGCCCTGCTGCCGCTGTCGGCCGCCTGGGCCGCAACACCGGCCCCCGCCACCATCCCGCCGCCGCCCACCATTTCGCAGGATGCCGCCGGCACGGCCGAGCCGGAAGTACGCATCATCCAGCGTGGCGACGACAAGATCGAGGAATACCGCCTCAATGGTCAGCTCTACATGATGAAAGTGACCCCCTCCATCGGTTTTCCCTATTACCTGATGGATGAAGAGGGCAATGGCAGCATGAAGCAGGTGGACCCGAATCGCCGCATCATCATCCCGCAATGGGTTCTCAAGCGCTTCTGAGGAACAGGCATGTCGGTTTACACCACCGTCAGCGATGACATGATGCAAAGCTGGCTGAGCCGCTATGCGCTCGGCCAGCTGGTCGAACTCAAGGGCATTGCCGCTGGCGTCACCAATACCAATTACTTTGTCACCACCACCCATGGCCGTTACGTCCTCACCATCTTCGAAACCCTGAAGCTGGAAGAACTGCCCTACTACCTGACGCTGATGAGCCATCTGGCGCGGCACGGCGTGGCCTGCCCGGCACCGCTGGCCGATCATACCGACCAGTTTGCCTCGCTCTTGGCCGGCAAACCGGCCTGTCTGGTCAGCTGCCTGTCCGGTGCCGACATCAGCCAGCCCAGCGCCGTGCAATGCCGGGCCGTGGGTGAAATGCTGGCCCAGATGCATGTGGCCAGCACCACCTTCCCGCACAAGATGGCCAATCCGCGTGGCCCGCGCTGGTGGAGCGAAACCGCCAGCGCCATGTATGCCTTCATGGACGAGGCCGACGCGGCCAGCCTGCGCCAGGAAATCCAGTTTCAGGACCAGCACCGCTTCGACCACCTGCCCAGCGGCGTGATCCATGCCGACCTGTTCAAGGACAATGTGCTGATAGACGGCGACAAGATTGCCGGCTTCATCGACTTTTACTACGCCTGCAACGACATCCTGTTGTACGACGTGGCCATTGCCTTCAACGACTGGACGCGGCTGGAAGACGGCAGCATCTGTCCGGAACGGGCCACTGCCTTTCTGGCCGGCTACCAGTCGGTGCGCACACTGACGGCCGAGGAAGTCCGCGCCTGGCCGGTGATGTTGCGTGCCGCTGCACTGCGTTTCTGGACCTCGCGCCTGCTCGACCTCTACCAGCCCATGGCGGGCGAGCTGACCTACACCAAGGACCCGAAGGTATTCCAGCGTCTGGTGGAAGCCCATCGCCAGCGCAGTGACTTCTGGTTGTAAGAAGCTGCCGGCAGCCGTGCGCTGCCGCTAGCGGAAGCTGCCATGCGCACATCCTGCCCACGGCAGCTTCACATCCGGTTGAATGCCAGCATGCCGCGCGTCTGGCTCTTGTCCTTGTGATGAATGCGGTACAGGGTGCGATGCAAGGTGGGCAGCGGGGCCAGCACCGCCACCACCTGCCCGCTGTCCAGCAGCTCGCGCACCACATGCAAGGACAGGCAGCTCACCCCCAGCCCGGCGGCCACCGCCCGTTTGATGGCTTCGGAATGGCCCATTTCCATCACCTGGGCAAAGCCGCCCACATGCGGCAGCAACAAGCGCTCCACTTCCTCGCGCGTGCCGGAACCGCTTTCGCGCAATACCCACTGCGCCTGCGCCAGCCGTGACAAGCTGACCGCCCCCTGCGCCAGCGGATGGCTGGCGGCGGCAAACACCACCAGGATATCGTCCTGCCATGGCTCGACCACGATGTCCGGATGGTGGCAGGGCCCTTCGATGAAACCCATGTCCACCTTGAAGCCGGCTACCGCCTCCACCACGTCGGCAGTATTGGCCACCAGCAATTCCACCCTGGCCTGCGGCTGCTGCAACTGGAAACGGGCAATCTGTTCCGGCAACAGATAATTGGCAATGGTGGTGCTGGCAGCCAGCCGCACATGCATCGCCGCCTGGCTATCGAACAAGCGCTGCATGTCCTGCGCCGCATCCAGCATGGCGCGGGCTCGCGGCAGCAGCAGCCGGCCGTGTTCGTTCAGCACCAGCCGCCGTCCCACGCGGTCGAACAGGGGAGCCGCCAGCCCGGCTTCCAAGGCTGCCAGTGCCTGGCTGGCGGCTGACTGGGTCAGTGCCACCTGCTCCGCCGCCGCCGTGACCGTGCCCTGCTCGGTCACCGCCACAAATACTTCCAGTTCACGCAAGCTCAAACGCAATGCCATCTGCCGCTCCTGTTGCGGCTGCTCACCAGACAAGGTGGCCAGCCGGATTGCACCCCACTCAATATATTAATTTTTCTAATTGTTTTCAGATATTTTATCCGTTTTTCAACTTTAATGCGGCGGCGTATCGTTCAGACATCGGGGCAAAACGCCCTCACTTCTTGCAGGTAGCTCATCATGAACACACTACGTCAGCACACACCCGGCCTGCTGCTGGTCCTGGTTCTGGCACTGGGTTCGCTCCATGCCGCCGCACTGCCCTGGTTCAGCCAGCTGGGCCTGTCGGCGCTAACCATTGCCATCGTCGGCGGCATGGTGCTCGGCAACACCATCTATCCGCGCATTGCCCTGCCCAGCCACAGCGGCGTCACCTTTGCCAAGGGCCAGATCCTGCGCCTGGGCATCATCCTGTTCGGCTTCAAGCTGACGTTTCAGGACATCGCCGCAGTCGGCATCAGCGGCATCCTGATCGATGCCTGCGTGCTGAGCTCCACCTTTTTGCTGGCCTTCTGGCTGGGCCGGCGCAAGCTGGGGCTGGACGAGCAAAGCGTCATCCTGATCGGGGCCGGCAGCTCCATCTGCGGCGCAGCCGCCATCCTGGCCACCGAACCCGTGCTCAAGGCACATGCTGAAAAAGTAGCGGTGGCGGTAGCCACGGTGGTGGTCTTCGGCACCCTGGCCATGTTTCTGTACCCCCTGCTGTTTTCGCTGGTCCAGACACTCGGCGTATCCGAATTTGCCTATGGCGTGTTTACCGGTTCCACCGTGCATGAAGTGGCACAGGCCGTAGCCGCCGGCCGTGCGGTCAGCGAGCAAGCCGCTACCAGCGCGGTGATTACCAAGATGATCCGGGTCATGATGCTGGCACCGTTTCTGGTGATCCTGTCGACCTGGCTGGCCCGTCGCCACCAATCCGGCAGCAGCGAGGCACGCCGCATCACCATTCCGTGGTTTGCCCTGGGTTTTCTGGCCATGGCCGGTTTCAATTCACTGCACTGGCTGCCGCAAGCCTGGGTGGCCCAGCTGATTGCGCTGGATAATCTGCTGCTGGCCATGGCCATGGGTGCCCTGGGCCTGACCACGCACTTTTCCGCCATCCGCCGCGCCGGCAGCAAGCCGATGTGGCTGGCCAGCGCCCTGTTTGCCTGGCTGCTGATTGGCGGCACGCTGATCAACAGCGGCATCAGCTATCTGGTTCACCTGATCTGAACACCGTTTGCCATCAGGCAAAAGAAAACCGCCCGGATTCGGGCGGTTTCGCTATGGCTGACTGAAAATCAGCACGGGCACTTTTTCATCGACTTGCCACCGTAACGCTCGGACTGGCAATGGGCGAAAAAGGCCTCGCGACTCATGACCGGGGCATTGGGGCTGCAACGGCGGCGGCTGGCGACATACTTGTCGTAGTCTTTCACCCCCACCATCAGCCGGGCTGCCTCGGCCAGCTGGCGCAACAACTCAGACATTGGCTTCTCCCTGACGATAGACCGCCGGCACTTCCTTGGTGGTGACCCACTTCACGGCCAGCGCCTTGCGGATGACATTGACCGAGAACACCAGCATGGCCACCACCACGGCAATGAACATGGCAGTCAGCGTGGCATCCACATAATCATTGAAGATGATCTGCTGCATTTGCGCCAGGCTCTTGGCCGGGGCCAGCACTTCACCCTTGGCCGCAGCGGTGGAGAACTTGTTGGCATGGGCCAGGAAGCTGATCTTGGGGCTGGCGTGGAACAGCTTCTGCCAGCCGGCCACCAGGGTAACGATCAGCAGCCAGATGGTGGGGACCGCAGTCACCCACACATAGCGCAGTTTTTGCATCTTGATCAGCACCACAGTGGCCAGGATCAGTGCAATGCCAGCCAGCATCTGGTTGGCAATGCCGAACAGCGGCCACAGGGTGTTGATGCCACCCAGCGGATCGACCACGCCCTGATACAGGAAGTAACCCCAGCCCGCCACGGCCAGGCCGGTGGCGATCAGGTTGGCTCCCCAGGACTCGGTATTGGCCATCGGCTTGATGAAAATGCCCAGCAGATCCTGAATCATGAAGCGCAGCACGCGGGTACCGGCATCGATGGTGGTGAGAATGAACAGCGCTTCAAACAGGATGGCAAAGTGATACCAGAAGGCCATCATGGTCTTGCCGCCAATCACGCCGGACAGGATATGCGCCATGCCCACCGCCAGCGTCGGTGCGCCACCGGCACGCGACAGGATGGTGGATTCGCCCACGTCCTTGGCCATCTGCGTCAGCACATCCGGGGTGATGACAAAGCCCCAGCTGGAAATGACTTGCGCCGCATCCACTGCGGTCTTGCCGATGACGGCGGCCGGGCTGTTCATGGCGAAGTACACACCCGGGTCCAGCACGCAGGCGGCGATCAGCGCCATGATGGCGACAAAGCTTTCCATCAGCATGGCACCGTAGCCGATAACGCGGGCGTGGGTTTCGTTCTCGATCAGCTTGGGCGTGGTTCCCGAGGCCACCAGCGCGTGGAAGCCGGACACGGCACCGCAGGCAATGGTGATGAACAGGAAGGGGAACAGGTTGCCGGCGAATACCGGGCCGCTGCCGTCGATGAACTTGGTCAGCGCCGGCATGTGCAGGTTCGGTGCCACGATCAGGATGCCGATGGCCAGACCGATGATGGTGCCGATCTTGAGGAAGGTGGACAGATAGTCACGCGGAGCCAGCAGCAGCCACACCGGCAGTACCGAGGCCACAAAGCCGTAGCCGATCAGCACCCAGGCCAGCGTCGTGCCCTGCAGGGTGAACAGCGGCGCCAGCGTGGCGCTCTTGGCGACATCGCCACCATAGACAATGGCCAGCATCAGCAGGACAAAGCCGATGACGGAGATCTCGCCGATCTTGCCCGGGCGGATATAGCGGGTATAGATCCCCATGAACAGGGCAATCGGAATGGTGCAGGCAATGGTGAAGCTGCCCCACGGGCTGCCAGTCAGCGCCTTGACCACCACCAGCGCCAGCACCGCCAGCAGGATGATCATGATCATCAGGATACCGATGGAGGCAATCACCCCGGGAATCGGCCCCAGCTCCAGCCGGATCATTTCACCCAGCGACTTGCCGTCGCGGCGCATGGACAGGAACAGCACCAGGAAATCCTGTACTGCACCGGCCAGCATCACGCCGATCAGAATCCACAGCGTGCCCGGCAGATAGCCCATCTGTGCAGCCAGCACCGGCCCCACCAGCGGCCCCGCCCCGGCAATCGCGGCGAAGTGATGGCCAAACACCACCCACTTGTTGGTCGGCACGTAATCCAGGCCGTCATTGTGCCGTTCTGCCGGAGTCAGCCGTTTGGCATCCAGCTCCAGCACGGTCTTGGCAATAAAGCGGCCATAAAAACGGTAAGCGATGGAGTACACCGACACCGCGGCCACCACCAGCCAGATGGCATTGACCGGCTCGCCGCGATTCAGTGCCACCACGGCAAAAGCGACGGCGCCCGCCAGGGCCACGGCAATCCAGATTGCCCATTCCTTTAAGCGTTGCATGTAATTTTCTCTGTCCTTGGTTGATCATGGGCCGCTGCTGAAGCCGGCCTGACTGCTTGGTATGTGCAGCGTCGATTCTGTCCGCATAAACCGGGAAATACAAGCCGGATGCCAGCCATGCCATACATGGTGATACTATTTCCCCCATTGATTTTCGCAGGCATGGCATGACACCCCACATTCTGATTATCGAAGACGACATTCATCTGGCGCAGCTGATCTCCGCCTACCTTGGCAAACACGGTTATCAGGTCAGCCTGCATGGTCGCGGCGATACCGCCGCCGATGTGATTCTGGACACCCGGCCAGACCTGGTGATTCTGGATGTGATGCTGCCGGGCAAAGAGGGCTTCGATGTCTGCCGCGAGGTCAGGCTGCGTTATCACGGCCGCATCCTGATCATGACGGCGCGGGATGAGGACGTGGACGAAATCCTCGGGCTGGAACTGGGGGCCGACGACTATCTGGCCAAGCCGGTAGAGCCACGCCGCCTGCTGGCACGGGTGCGCGCCCTGCTGCGCCGTGGCGTCGATGATGGCGACAGCAGCAATAGTGGCGACAACGATGAACTGGTGTTCGGCCAGTTCAACATCAGCCAGGGCACGCGCTCCGCCTATCTTTCCGGCGAAGAAATGGAACTGACCACTGCCGAATTCGACCTGCTGTGGCTGCTGGCCAGCCATGCCGGCCAGGTGCTGTCGCGCGACGACATCATGAACGAGCTGCGCGGCATCGGCTTTGACGGGCTGGACCGCTCCATCGATGCCCGCATCTCGCGCCTGCGCAAGAAACTGGGCGACAGCCCCGATTCGCCCACCCGCATCAAGACCGTGCGCGGCAAGGGCTACCTGTTTTCCCGTAGTGATTGGGAATGATGAGACTCCCCCTGTTGCGAACAGACAAGAAACAGCGCCTGGGCAAAACCTCGCTGGCTACGCTGTTTGCCCGCTATTTCATCATCGCCATGGCCGCCGAGCTGGCCATCATCATCGGTTTCGCCTTCATGCTGGGCAAGCTGTACCAGAATAGCGACAGCGAAAATGCCCGCCGCATGCTGGATGGTCCCGCCTCGCTGCTGGTGCAGGAACTGGAGCGGGTGCCACCTGCAGGACGCGCGCACATCCTGCCGCAACTGACCCGCCATTTCAGCTATCCGGTCAAGCTGATCGCCCAGCCACCGGCCGACCTCGACCCCGACAGCCGGCAGAACTTCGCTGCCGGCAAAACCTATCTCGATTTCGACAACAACCTGCTCTACATCCCGCTGCGGGACGAGCACCGCATGGTGTTGATGGGGCCGCTGGATGCCACCAGCAACAGCAATGACAGCGGCTGGATCACCGAAGACATCGAAGTGCTGCTGCTGTGGATCCTGTTTACCGGCAGCACGCTGGGGCTGCTGATTTACTTTTACCTGCGGCCGATGTGGCGCGATCTGGTGTCGGTACGCGACGCCGCCGAGCTGTTCGCCAACGGAGACTTCCATGTGCGCACGCCACAGGCGCACAGCCGGCTGTTCGCCCCCTTGTCCACCGCCCTCAACAGCATGGCGGCCCGGCTGGAGCGGCTGCTGGAAATGCATCAGGCCATGAGCCACGCCGTGGCGCATGAAATCCGCACCCCCATTGCCCGTTTGCGTTTTGGCCTGACCATGCTGGAAGAAGAAGAGGACGAGGCCGAACGTCAGCGCTACCGCGACGGCATGGAACGCGACATGCAGGAACTGGAAGAACTGATCACCGCCAGCATGGAGTACGCCAAGCTCAACCGGGGCGAATCCATCCTGCAACGGGAGCAGGTCGATCTGTACGACTGGTTCGACGACCTGCTCGATCTGGTCAACCCGCTGAAGCCGGCCACCCTCAATCTCTCCATGGATTGCGCGCGCGGCCAGGCCACCTTTGACCGCAAGCTGATCTATGTCGCCAGCCGCAACCTGCTGCTGAACGCCTTCAAATACGCCCAGCACCAGGTGCATCTGGTGGTAGAGCGCCATGGCAACATGCTGGAGATTCATGTCGACGACGATGGCCACGGCATTCCGCCGCAGGACTGGGAGCGGATTTTCGAACCCTTCCGCCGGCTGGACCGCAGCCGCGACCGCGCCACTGGCGGCTACGGTCTGGGACTGTCCTATGTCAGGCTGATTGCCGAGCATCACGGCGGCAATGCCTTTGCCAGCAAGAGCCCGCTGGGTGGTGCACGGCTGACCCTGCGCATTGCCCTCAGCTGAAAGAGTCACAGCCTGTCACAATCCTGTGACAGGAAACTGACAGACTGGCCGCTTTATCTTGGCCATACTGCAGGCTGTTCATTCTCCTGCCCGGAATCTTCCATGCCCTCACCTCGTCCCGCCGCCCTGTTGATTCATGGACTGGGTGGCACCGTTTACGACCTCGGCTCGCTGGGCCGCACCCTGGAAGAAGCCGGGATCGATACCCATGTCCCGCTGCTGCCTGGCCACGGCACCGTACCGGACGATCTGCTGGCAACCGGCTGGCAAGACTGGATAGCCAGCATGCGTGCCGAATACCGGGCGCTGAAACAGCGCCATGGCGTGGTGCATCTGGCTGGCGTCTGCCTGGGGGCACTGGTCGCGCTGGAAGTGGCGCGGCTGGAAAACCACCAGGACAAGCTGGCACTGTATGCGCCGCCGCTGTTCCTAGATGGCTGGAGCCTGCCGCGCCTGACCTGGCTGCGCAAGCTGGGCTATATCCTGCCGGGCATGGCCAATCGCATGCGCGTACCGGAAGCCGAGCCTTTCGGCATCAAGAACCAACGCATCCGCAAGCTGATCCAGCAACGCTTCGAACGTGGCGAACGCTTCCACTATCCCTATGTGCCGCTGGCCTGCATCCGCGAGGTAGACAAACTGCGCAAACAGCTGATGCCGCGGCTGCAGGAAATTACCTGCCCCACGCTGATCGTGCATGCCGACGAAGATGACATCACCAGCCCGCGCTCGGCCCGTCACTTGCAGGCCCACCTGGGTGGCGAAGTGGACTTCATGCCGCTGTCCGACAGCTATCACATGGTGCTGGTGGATAACGAACGCATGGCCGTGCTGGCCCGCAGTGTGGATTTCTTCCGGGCCCGTCCGGCCAGCAAGCCGCGCCCGGCCAGCAGCACACCGCCGCTGTGGCAGGGTGACGCGCTCACCGCCTGACCCCCTCCCTCGCATTTGCCGCCACCGGGCCGACACTGCCAGCAGTGCCGGCCCTTTGTCATTGCCGGCAGGCAAAGTTCCCCCGCTTCATCAATCGAAACAAACTGCGCCGCTTTGTCATGCAATGTCATCAAGCCGGCACAGCGCCGGCACATAGCCCAGACGCTAGCCGCACAGAGCTGCATCCTGGCTCTGGCACACTGTGTTCCATGCAAACAAGCCATGCCGCAGAAACCCCCGAGCCTGCGGCAAGGTGCTTGCTCTGTATCTGTTTAGGGTCTGGCAACGGGCCCGTTCTCCTCTGTCCTTTGTGTGACTTTGTGTAACCCGCCCCCTCAGGCGGGTTCTTTTTTTGTCCGCGCCGGGCGCTGCGGCGGCCGGGAATGGCTCTGCTACAATGCCAGCCACACCACCACCCAGGATATTACGATGAGCCACCCCCACGCCCATGATGTGAAAGCCTTTCTGCTGCAACTGCAAGACCGCATCTGCGCCGCACTGGAACAGGCAGACGGCAGGGGGCGCTTTGTCGAGGATGCCTGGCAGCGGCCCACAGGCGGTGGCGGGCGCAGCCGCGTGCTGAGCCAGGGCGCGGTATTCGAACAGGCCGGGGTGAATTTCTCTCATGTCAGCGGTGATGCGCTGCCGGCATCAGCCACCGCCCACCGCCCGGAACTGGCGGGCCGCCGTTTCGAAGCCATGGGCGTGTCGCTGGTGATTCACCCGGAAAACCCGCACGTTCCCACCAGCCACGCCAATGTGCGCTTTTTCATTGCCGAACAGGATGGTGCCGAGCCGATCTGGTGGTTTGGCGGCGGTTTCGACCTGACCCCCTACTACGGCGTGGAAGAAGACGTGGTCCACTGGCACAGCGTGGCACGCGAGCTGTGCCAGCCGTTTGGCGACACCGTGTATGCCGACTACAAGAAATGGTGCGACGAGTATTTCTTCCTCAAACACCGCAATGAAGCACGCGGCGTGGGCGGGCTGTTCTTTGACGATCTGAACCAGTGGGGTTTTGCCCGCTGCTTCGACTTCATGCAGGCCGTGGGCCTGGGCTTTGCCGAGGCCTACATCCCCATCGTGGACAAGCGCAAGGCCACGCCGTGGACCGAGGCGCAGCGCCAGTTCCAGCTCTACCGCCGTGGCCGCTATGTGGAATTCAATCTGGTATGGGACCGTGGCACGCTGTTCGGCCTGCAAACCGGTGGCCGTACCGAATCCATCCTGATGTCGATGCCGCCGCTGGTGCGCTGGGAGTATGGCTACCAGCCCGCCGAGGGCAGCGCCGAAGCCGAGCTGTACCAGCGCTTCCTGCCGGTACGCGACTGGGTCTGAGCAGGCTTATGCCACGCCGGGAGGCTGCCCCTGCAGGTCGAGACAGACCCGGTTGCGGCCCTCCTGCTTGGCGCGGTACATGGCATCATCGGCCCGTTTCAGCACGGCCTCGGCCTTGCTGTCGCTGGCCAGCACCACCGCACAACCCATGCTGGCGGTGACTTTATCCGGCAAACCCAGCTTGGCCCAGTTGAGCCGTTCCAGCTGCAGACGCAGACGCACGGCCGCCTTCATCGCGTCGCGCAGCTCGGTGGCCGGCAATACCAGCACAAACTCCTCGCCCCCCAGCCGCGCCACCAGATCCTGGTTGCGCAGCATGCGCCGCGCCAGCCGCACCAGCACTTTGAGCACCTCGTCGCCCACCGCATGGCCGAAGGTGTCGTTGATTCTCTTGAAGTGATCCAGGTCCACCATCACCAGCGAAAACACCTGTCCGCGCTCCTGGTAGTCCTGGTACAGCTGTGACAGCGCTGACTGAAAAGCACGGTGATTCAAGGCGCCGGTGAGCGGGTCGTGTTCGGACAAGCGCCGCAGTTCGCGATTGAGCACCCAGGTACGGGTCAGCAAGGCCAGCGCCAGCCACAGCAGCAAGGCCGCCACGATGCCGGGTGCCGTTCCCTTGATGATCTCCAGCGCCAGCACGCCATTGGGCAGGTAATGCAGCACGCGCATGCCGGTATCGCCCACCGCAAACACCTTGACGTGGGCAGTGGGGCCGGCGAGGTAGTCGGCCATCACCGGCAGGCGCAACAGATTCTCCTGCGGCAAGGCCTGCTCGGTATTGGCCGCGACAATCTGGTTCTGGGCATTCAGCAGATACAGCTTGCCCAGCACATCGCCCGAGCTGCTCAATAGCTGATGCAGGGTGCTGATACTGACATCCATGTTCAGAGAGCCGTAAAAATGCCCTTCGGCCACAATGGGCTGGCCGATGGTCAGCATGGCACCCTTGCCCGCCTGATCGATATACACCGGGGTCATGATCCGCCGCCCTCCCGGATTCACTTCCGGCAGCACCATGCGCCAGAACACGCCGTTGGGCGTGGCCAGGCTGTAATGGAAATCGGCGGCAGGGGTAAACGGATAAAGGTAGATGAACTGCTGGCGTGACACGTAGTAGACCCAGGCCACACCATGGTCATCCAGATTGCGATAGGCGGCAGTCATCATCGGCGCCAGCCCCAGCGCCACGGCGATCTCGCGCTGGCGCGCCGGGTCCCGCTTGCCGGGCAGCACCAGCCCGGTCAGATTGCCGATCTGCTGATGACTGAGCGGTGGTGGCAAGCTGTCCAGCGAAAAATAGTTGCTCCCCGGCACATTGCGCAGCGCAGACAATTGCCCATCCACATCACGGGACTGCTCGCCCCATTGCAGCTCGCGCACGGCTTCGGCCTGAATGGTGTCGATAAAACCGGATATTTTCTCGAAATGCTGGCGGATGCCGACTACGGCACGGTGGGCGTACTGATCTGACAGACTAAGTGAGCGGGAATAGACATACCAGCCGTTGGAAACAACCAATAGCATGAACACCAGCGTTAATATGCCGCGAAAGGCCCGCTGGTGATCCAGCACCATTTCTCCCAACAGCATCCTACGCATATTGCCAACCCGCTTGCGACTCTCTCGACACGATAGCACTGTACTTTATATATGCTTACACGCTAACACGGGTGTTAGCAGAGCTGTACTTTGCGCGGTCGATTCACAAGCCGGCATTGAAAAAACGGGTCAGATTGACCCGTTTTTCCCACAACGCCCCCCCTGATTAGAGCGCGAGTTTGGCAATCGCTTCCTTGGCCGCATGAATCGCGGTCGCGCGCTTGTCGTCGCCCATATTGACCGCTTCAGCCCGTACAAACTCGATATCGCTGATGCCCAGAAAACCCAGCACGGTACGCAGGTAGTCTTCCTGGAAATCCATCAGCTGGCCCTGCTCGGTGGAGTAAACACCGCCACGGCTGGAGACGATCACCACTTTCTTGCCACCGGCCAGGCCTTGCGGGCCATTCTCGGTGTACTTGAAGGTGCGGCCGGCAGCGGCCACGCGGTCAATCCAGCTCTTCAGCTGCGACGGGATGGAAAAGTTGTACATCGGCGCACCAATCACCAGCACGTCGGCAGCCAGGAATTCTTCGATCAGCGCATTGCTCAGCGCGCTTTCGCTACGCTGGGTGTCGGTCCAGTCGGCTTCGGCAGTGAAGTTGGCACCGATGATTTCGCCGGACAAATGGGCAATCGACTGGCTGGCCAGATCGCGATAGCTGACTTCAAGGGCGGCATGGCGTTGGCGCACGGCATCCACCACGGCGGCAGTCAGCTGACGGGAAACGGAGTTCTGGCCAAGAATGCTGGAATCAAGGTGTAGCAGTTTCATGATGGACTTCCTTTTTGTGCAGTTCGGTATGGGTGAATAGTAGTTTTTGCTACCAATCATGACTAGACTGCAAAAAAAGGAAACATTGTTCCACCCATAGGACAATTTCATGCAAGACCTCAACGACCTGCTGTATTTCGCCAAGGTGGTGGAGTTCGGTGGTTTCATGGCGGCCAGCCGCATGCTGGGCATACCCAAATCGCGGCTGTCGCGCCGGGTGGCCGAACTGGAAGAACGCCTTGGCGTACGCCTGCTGCAACGTACCACGCGGCGGCTGGCACTGACCGAAGTCGGCAGCAGCTATTACCAGCATTGCCAGGCCATGCTGGCCGAGGCCGAGGCGGCGGATGATGCCATTGCCCGCATCACTGCCGAACCGCGTGGCCTGGTACGAGTCAGCTGCCCCGAGCTGCTGGCCAAGACTTTGCTGGCACCGGTACTGCCACGCTTCATGCTGCGTCATCCACAGGTACGGGTCAGCCTGGAAGCCACCAACCGGCGGGTAGATCTGATCGAGGACAATATCGATGTCGCCCTGCGCGTGCGCAACAGCCTGGACAACAGCGCCAATCTGGTAGTGCGCCAGCTGTCGGTCAGCCAGGTCATTCTGGTGGCCAGCCCGGACTTCATGCGCCAGCACCCCATGCCGCAATCACCGGCCGACTTGCTCGCGCTGCCGGCGCTGACCATGAGCCGCCCCGATGGCCGTGGCCAGTGGCAGTTGCTGGACCAGGCCGGCCACACCTATAACCTGCAAATCGACAACCCGCGCCTGATGACCGACGACCTGCTGGTGCTGCTGGAGGCCGCCATCGCCGGCCTGGGCGTGGCGGCGCTGCCAGTGATGGTCTGTGACGAGGCCTTGCAGCAAGGACGCTTGCTGCGGCTGCTGCCGGAGTTCAACAGCCCCTGGGGTATTCTGCACGCGGCCTTTACCAGCCGGCGCGGCCTGTCGCCCGCCATCCGTGCCTTTATCGATTTTCTGGTGACCGACCTGATCCCACCGGGCCACCCCTCCTACCCACCCGCCGGCTAGGACGGCCGACCGGCGCGCTGCGCCAGCAGGTCGGCATGCAGCTGGGCGGCCGTTAGCGGCCGGGCAAAATGATAGCCCTGGGCCTGCTCGCAGCCCATTTGCCGCAGCAGGTCGGCAATCTGCTGGCTTTCCACCCCTTCGGCCAGCGTCTGCAATTGCATCTTGCGCGCCATTTCGATGATGGCGCAGACGATATTGCCGTCGTCGGCATCTTCGGTCAGATGGCGGATGAAGGATTGATCGATCTTCAGCTTGTTGACCGACAGCCGCTTGAGATAAGCCAGGCTGGAATAACCGGTGCCGAAGTCGTCGATGGCCAGTCTGACACCCAGTTCGCTCAGCCGCGACAGCGTGTGCAACACGGCCTCGGTCTGGTGCAGCAAGGTGGTTTCGGTCAGTTCCAGTTCCAGCAGCTGCGGCGGCAAGCCGCTGTGTGCCAGCGCCTCGGCCACGGTATGTTCCAGATTGCCGCGCTTGAACTGCACAGCCGAAATATTGACCGCCACGCACAGCGGGCTGTCATGCTCCTGCTGCCACTGCACCGCCTGGCGGCAGGCTTCGTGCAGCACCCACTCGCCCAGCGGCACGATCAGGCCACTGCTTTCTGCCATGGGGATGAACTCGGCCGGGGCAATCAGCCGCTCGCCATCCTGCCAGCGCACCAGCGCCTCCACCCCCAGCACCTGGCCATCGGCCAGCCTTACCTGCGGCTGATAGTGCAGCACAAACTGGCCGGCCTCCAGCGCGGCCATGAAATGGCTGCGCAAGCGCAATACCTGCTGTGCCTCGACATTCATCCGCTCATCGAACAGGCGATAGGTGTTACGCCCGGCATCCTTGGCGTGATACATGGCGGTATCCGCCTTTTTCATCAGCGTGGTGAAATCCTCGCCATCGTCCGGATACAAGGCCACCCCGATAGAGGCCGAGGTGGACAGCTGATGGTTTTGCAGCAGGAAAGGCTGCTCCAGGCCGTGCAGGAGGCGCCCGATCAGCAGTGCCAGCCCCTCCACCCCGCCCATGCCACGGATGCCAGGCAGCAACAGCAGGAACTCGTCCCCTCCCAGCCGGCAGGCGGTATCGTGCTCGCGCAGCAAGGACTGCAAGCGCTGCGCCACGGCTTGCAGCATCTCGTCGCCCACGTCATGCCCCAGGGAATCATTGATGGTCTTGAAGCCGTCCAGATCCAGGAACAGCATGGCCAGCCGCTCCTCGTGACGTTGCGCCAGGCCGGCCAGCTGGCAGAAGCGGTCTTCGGCCAGAATGCGGTTGGGCAGGCCGGTCAGCGCATCGTGATGAGCCAGAAAGGCGATCTGCTGCTGCTGCCGCTTGCGCTCGCCAATGTCCTGAAACAACAGCACTGTGCCGACATTCTTGCCATCCTTGAGCAGCGGGTAGGCATCGTAACGCACGGCCAGCAGGCTGCCATCGGCCCGGGTGAACACGTCATCGGCCTCATGCACGCTCTGTCCTTGCCGCACCGCCTGACGGATCAGGCAGTCTGTCGCTGGCAAGGGCCGGCCATCAGCCTGCCGGGCATGAATCAGGCCGGGCAGGTCCTGCTCGCGCAGGGTGGCTTCGTCGGCATGGCCCAGCAACTGGCGGGCTGCCGGATTGGAAAACAGGTAGCGGCCTTGGCCATCCATGCCGCAGATACCCTCGCCCACTGAATTGAACAATTGCAGGAAGCGGTCCTCGCTGGCCTGCAACTCGCCACTGGCATGCAGCCGCCGCTCTTCCGACCGGCGCAGGCGCTGCAGCAGCCAGGCCAGCAGCAACAAGCACAGCAAGGACACCACCACCGTACCCAGCAAGGTAGTATGCCACTGCGCCAGAAAATCATCGCTGGCAATGCCGGCCGCCACATAAAAGGGGAACTCCCCCACCCGCTTGAACGCGTAAACCCGCTCTACATGATCTATGGCAGCATGAAAACGAATGACGCCCTGCTGTTCGCCGGCTTCCACCCGCTGCTGCATGGGATTGTTATGCAAGGTCTGGTTGACGGTACCCGGCCGGGCCGGATGGCGTAACACCAGCCGGCCATCGTCGCTGCGGCGAAAGGTAATCACGCCATGCGGCCCCAGATCCACCGCATCGAACAGCTGCTGGAAATAGCCGATATCCAGCGGCGCCATGGCGATACCGGCAAAAGCACCCTGCGGCGTGCGGATCGGCACCGCCATATACAGTTGCAGGATGCGATTGATACGGCCGGTGGTCACTTCGGAAAAAAACAGGGGCTGCTGCGGATGCTGGCTCAGGGCGATGAAATAACTGCGGTCGCGCACATTGGCTTGTGGCAGCAAACGGTCCGAGGCATAAAGCACATTCCCCTCGGCATCAATCAGCCGCAGGCCGACGATTTCAGGAAAATGGCGAGCCGGCAAGGCCAGTTGCTGCTGCATGGTAGCGGCATATTGCGGCCGGGCGGCCAGCGACAAGGCCGCCAGTGGCGTGCGCTGGGCCAGTTCTTCCAGATTGGCCTGGGTACGACGCAGGGCCGCCTCCAGCCTGGCCTCCAGCACGGCCACCACATTGCGGGCATTCACTTCGGCCTGATGCTGTTTTTCGACATAAGCCGTGCCCAGCAGAAAAGCAATCAGCGCTGCCGTGCCCATGAACAGCAGCAGGAAAAACACCAGATAAATGCGTTGCGGACGCTGGATCATGAGCCAAAGAAGGGTGGTTGATGCCGAAAGCCATGTTAGCAAACCCTATCTGGCTGTCCTAGCAACTTCACCGTCATCCAGCTGACAAAAATCAAAGTGCCGGCACGAGACAAAATACAATGGCATGACTGGCCAGCACGGTCGATACAGAGCAGATTTTCCTCCCCAAGCAGCCAAGGCCTGCCGGCAAATTCACTGTGCTGCACAGCAGGTTTTTGACTATGCTGTGCCAGCACTTACCGCCCCCGTGATGTACTTTCAGCGACAAGGAGTTGCCTGTGAACGCAAGATGGATTGATATACCTGCCGCCGACGGCCAGACATTCAGTGCCTATCTGACATTACCACCCAGCGGCAGTGGCCCCGGCATTGTGCTGGTACAGGAAATCTGGGGGGTCAATGAACACATCCGCGCCGTGGCCGATCAATATGCCCTGGCCGGCTATGTGGTACTGGCTCCGGACGTGTTCTGGCGTCTTAGCCCCAGAGTGGATCTGGACTATGACGCGGCCGGCACCCAGCAAGCCTTTGGCTACTACCAGACCGTGGACACCGCGCAGGCGGCGGCGGATGTGGCCGCGACCGTGGCGCAGCTGCGCCAGCGCCCCGAGCTAACAGGCAAGGTAGCCACCCTGGGCTACTGCCTGGGCGGCCAGCTGGCTTTCCGTGCGGCGGCGCTGAGTCAGGCGGATGCGGCCGTGTGCTTTTACGGCGGCGGCATCGATCAGCACCTGGCGCTGGCCGCACAGATCAGCCAGCCCATTCTGTTTCACTATGCCGGTCAGGACGAGCACATCACGCCCAGCGCTGTTACCCAGGTCAAGGCCGCATTTTCCGGCAAGGACAATGCCGTATTCTTTGACTACCCGGCTGCCGGCCATGGTTTCAATTGCTGGGGCCGCCAGACTGCCTACAATCAATCCGCCGCGGCTCTGGCCACCGGCCGCACCCTGCAGTTCCTGGCCGAGCATCTGTAAGAACCTGTTTACCATTTGCGATACCCGGGTGCTCCTTCGCGCGCGAGAGCGTGAGCAGGTTCTCAGTGCCCGCCCGGCACACGGCGCTCAAGGTTGCCAGTCATGGTAGGGCTGGTGCACCGCAGTATAGGCGCGGGCCAGCTCACCACTGGCACGTGCCGCAGCAATCGCCTTGCTCAGCACCTGGTTGACATAATTGCCACGCTGGTTGCAGGAAAGAAAGATCACATCCGGGTAGTCATCGAAATGGGAGCGGTGCACATTTTCCAGCCGGAATTTGCGGATCAGGAAATCCGCCTCCTCCTGCGCCCAGATCACCCCGTCTATCCGCCCCTGATTGAGCATTTTGAGCGAGCGCTCCAGATCCACCACACTCTCGGTGTGAAAGCCCCAGTTGGTTGGCGGCGCGGCCAGCTGGTATTTGTTGAGATTGGCCATGTCCAGCACTGCGGCCTTGTCCAGTGGCCTGGCCTTGTTGCTGTACAGGACAAAGCTGACCTTGCCCAGCATCTCATGCCCAAACTGGTAAGGCGTCTGGCTATCCGCGCCATCACGGATTTTCATGATGGGGAAGCGGAAATCGGCATTCTGGTCGCTGATGTCCAGGTAAACCCGCCGCACCGGGGCGATGCTGAGGCTGATCCGCCCTGCGGGGTAGTACTTGTTCACCACCTTGATCAGATTGGCAAAGGGGCTGTCCACGGTGTTTTCCAGCACTTGCGGCAGAAACACTGCAATGCCGTGGATATCCGGCCGGTTGTAAGGTGCCGTACCATCCGGCGTGACCGTACCATTGCAAGCCTCTACCGGCAGCGGTAACAGGCCGAATATGAGCGCACCGCGCATGACCATTCGCCACATGTGTAAGCACCTTCAAGCTGCTTGCGATAATGCGTATTAGCATCAATCCGCCAACCGTGCTGGGCAAAATCAGCGCAAGCGCAATCCACGACGACACCGCAGCAGCCTAATCAAGCCAGGGATGTGCCGCCAGCCAGCGGCCCAGCTCATTGTCATTGGCGCACTGCAGTTTGCTGAAGATATTGGCGCGATGGGTTTCCACCGAGCGGTGGCCACAAGGCGGCACCAGGATGCGGGCGATCTCCTTGTTGGGCTGGCCCAGGCCGACCAGGCGTGCCACCTCGCGCTCACGTGGTGTCAGCTCGGCCCAGCGTTGCAGCGCCTGGGCGCGGGCGCGCGCCAGGGCAATGGCAGCAGGCAGCTTATCCAGCAGCTGCTGGGTATCCGGCTTTTCCACCCAGTCATAAGCCCCACGCCGCACGGCTTCCAGTGCCGTGGGGATATCACCGTGCGCCGACAGAAACAGGGTAACCAGTGGGCTGTGTGCCGCCAGCAGGCTGTCAAACACGCTCAGCCCGCTCATCCCGCCCAGGCGCAGGTCAAGAATCAGGCAGCCGGGCTGGCGCAGGTTGACCGCGTTAAGAAAGTCCTCGCCCGAGGCAAAGGCCTGTACCGCCAGCCCCTGGGAAAACAACAGCAGGATCAGCGAGCGGCGCAGTGCTTCGTCGTCGTCGACAAGGAACAGGGTCAGTGGCAAGTCCGTCATGCTTCAACCGGTAAGGTAAAGGTAAACACCGCACCACCGCTGGCGCGGTTGGCAACCGTCATCGCACCGCCATGCGCTTCGATGATGGTGCGGCAAATATTCAGCCCCAGGCCCAGCCCGTCTGGCTTGGTGGTAAAAAACGGGGCAAAAATCTGTTCGCGCTGCTCGGGGGGAATACCCGGCCCCGCGTCAGCCACGCTGACGGTCAAAACCTGCCCCACCCGCTGGCAGCTCAGTGTAATGGCGCGGCAGTGTGCCGGCTGGCCCTGCATGGCGTGCAGCGCATTGTGGATGAGATTGACCAGCACCTGCTCCAGCAATACCGTGTCGCCGCGCACCGGGGCCGCCGCATCGTCCAGCAGCAGCTGCAACTGTACGCGGTGGCGTTGCAATTCCGGCTTCAGCAGCATCGCCGCATGGGAGATGACATTCTCCATCCGCAGGCTTTCGTAGTGGGCCCGTTGCGGGTTGATGAACACCCGCACCCGCTTGACGATTTCACTGGCCCGCCGTGACTGCTCGACGATTTCGTCGAGGGTGCCGGCCAGCATGTCGGTAGCCCCCTGCGCCGCCAGCGCACGGGCGGCAACGGCAAAATTGGACAGCGCCATCAGCGGCTGGTTAAGTTCGTGCGCCAGGGTGGAGGCCATTTCACCCACGCTGGCCAGCCGGGCACTGCGTGCCAGTTGCAGCTCCTGGTCGCGCTGGCGGGCTTCGGCCTGCTTTTGCGCGGTAATGTCCACCACCGAGCTCATCCAGCCACGGTGCACGCCCTGTGCATCCACCAGCGGTGCGGTGTACACCATGGTCATCACATCCCGTCCGTCCTTGTGGCGGATGCGTGATTCGAAACCCTGCGGGGCAGCACGCCCCTGCAGCACTTCGTCGCTCTCGCGCGCCTGTTTTTCCAGATCATCCGGATGCCAGTAGGGATAAGGCGGCCGGCGCCCCAGCAACTCTTCCGGCGCATAGCCGACCATGGCACAGAGTGCCGGATTGACATAGATGATGGTGCCCGCCGGATCCCTGGCCCGCATGCCTACCAGCAAGGAGTCTTCCATCGCCTTGCGGAAGGTGTGTGCCTCTTCCAGATCGCGCGTGCGCTCCTCCACCCGCCGCTCCAGTTCCAGCCGCGCGGCGCGCTGCTCGACAAAGCGCTTCTCGCGCAGCCGCCAGTACAGTATGCCCAGCAACAGCAGCGCCACCGCCAGGGCGCTGAGCATCAGCGCCGCCTGCCGTGCCTGCGCGACTTCCTTCATGTCGGTCGTGACCGTCAGGGTCCAGCCCAGTTCTGGCAACGGGGTATCGAGCGCAAACAGCGCGCGGCGCTGGCCTTGCACCGTGGTATGCAGGACAAACCCTGCCCCGTCAGCGACCGGCTCGCGCTGCCAAGGCAGCACGGCAAAGCGCTCGCGGCTGCCATATTGGCGATGGCCGGTAATCCAGCGCACATCAGCCGGCGGCACCGGCTGGATACTCTGAAACAGCCATTCGGGCACCGCGCTTAGAAAGACAATGCCATGGCCATCGCGCAGCACCACCGGGTCGCTGCCACGCATCCACGCGGCCTGCAAAGGCTCCAGGCTGATCTTGACCACCACCACGCCCAGGATGACGCCCTGTACCCGCACCGGCTCGGCAATGAACAGGCCCGACTGCCCGGTGGTCAGGCCAAGACCGTAAAACAGCCCCCGCCGGCCATGCAGGGCATCTTCGAAATAGGGCCGCTGCCGATAAGACTGGCCGACAAAGCTCGACGGCAGCTGCCAGTTACTGGCGGCAAGCGTCAGCCCGCCACGGTCGATGAGAAACAAGGCGGCCGCTCCGGTGGTGCGCTGCAGATCGGCAAAGTAGGCATTGACCCGGCCCTGCAAGGCGGCATCCTGCGGGGTGTCGAGCAGGTTTTGTACGTCGGGCTGGCGGGCGGCGGCATAGGGCAGAAAATCGTGTTTCTCCACCAGGCCACGCAGACCCAGCACATGTGCAGCGGCGGCCTGGCGCAAGGCCACCGTTTTGGATTGCATCTCATGCTGCGCGGCCCAGTTGCCCGATGCCACGATCAGAACGAGTGCGCCGGCCAGCGTGATCAGCCTGCGCCAGTGGCGTGCATTGAACCAGGCAAGCATGGCATTTCCCACAAGGCAGAGCAGACGAACATAACAGCTGCCCCCACGCTTTGGAACACTTCTCCGTAGTCTTACGGAGAAGCATGCGACGAAGTTGCGGATGCTCGCCCGGCCCGTGGCTGCGATAGTAAAAGGCCAAAAACGGGGGAAACATGCCATCTCCCGCACAACAAAGGAGACAATATGAGCACCGCTTCCACCAGGCCGGCCAGCCAGAGCCAGGCCAGCGAACGCATTTCCGGCAAACGCTTGCGCGCCATCTTTGTCGGCTCGGCCGGCAATCTGGTCGAATGGTTCGATTTTTACTGCTATTCCGCCTTCGCCCTGTACTTTGCCAGCGCCTTTTTCCCGGCGCAGGACCCAACCGCGCAGATGATGTCCACCGCCGGCATTTTTGCCCTGGGCTTTTTCGTACGCCCCCTGGGTGGCGTGCTGTTTGGTCACCTGGGTGATCGCCACGGCCGCAAGACGGCACTGATGACTTCGGTGCTGCTGATGTGCTTTGGCTCGCTACTGATTGCCTGCGCTCCTACTTATGCCTCGGTCGGCATCCTCTCGCCGTGTATCCTGCTGCTGGCACGCCTGCTGCAAGGCCTCAGCCTGGGCGGCGAGTACGGTGCCAGTGCTACTTATCTGTCCGAAATGGCCGACTCCAAACACCGGGGTTTCTATAGCAGCTTCCAGTACGTCACCTTGATTGGCGGCCAGTTGCTGGCACTCTTGCTGCTGCTAGTGCTGCAGAAATTCCTGCTGGATGCCGCAGAACTGCGCGCCTGGGGCTGGCGCATTCCCTTTGTCATCGGTGCCGGGCTAGCCATCCTGGCCCTGCGCATGCGCCACAACATGCCGGAAACACAGTCTTTCGAAACCGCCCGCAAACAGGCAAAACCGATGGGCGGCCTGAAGCAGCTGGCACGTCACCCCAAGGAAGTGTTGCTGGTGGTGGGCCTGACCATGGGCGGCACACTGGCCTTCTATGTCTACACCACCTATATGCAGAAATTCCTGCGCCTGTCGGTTGGCCTGACCGACGGACAAACCACCGCCGTCTCCGCCGCCTCGCTGCTGTTCGCCATGTGCTTGCAACCCCTGTACGGCGCGCTGTCCGACCGCATTGGCCGCAAGCCGCTGCTGATCGGCTTTGCCCTGTTCGGCACCCTATTTACCGTGCCGCTACTCACCGCCATCCGTCACGCCAGCGGCCCGTGGGAGGCCTTTGGCCTGATTGCCTGCGCCTGGATCATCGTCTCTGGCTATACCTCGATCAATGCGCTGGTGAAGGCCGAGCTGTTTCCCGCCACCATTCGCGCCACCGGAGTGGGCGTCCCCTACGCCTTTGCCGTATCGGTGTTTGGTGGCACTGCCGAATACCTCGCCTTGTGGTTCAAATCGATCAATATGGAAAGCGGCTTTTACTGGTATGCCACCGCCGTGATCGGCTGCTCTTTGCTGGTCTGCTGGTTTATGCGTGACACCGCAGCCCATTCGCAGATTGATGCGGAAGCACGAGGATAAGCATGCGGCAGCCAGCCCGACCACAGCGGCCGGGAAGGGCTGGGGCATGACCGAATGTGGCAGCCGTCGGCAGGGGGCAGGTCACTCAGGCGATGACTGAGCGCGGTAATTTACAGCGCGCCATTGCATGAGGCCAAAGGCCCACTTGGGTCATGCTGTTCACACAATAATTTTTGGCTAGCGTTTTGACTGAAAGAACCGCTGAAAACACCAAAAGCACCGTTTCCACTATATGGAAAGGGTGCTTTTTTTAATCGCAGCAGACGATGAACAGGTTCTTACCGTCTGCACTGTTGTTTGAACAGTTTTTGCCTTGCCGTCACTGGACTTGGCACAAGAAGACGGCAATCCAGACAGAAACCGATCAAAAATCCCGGACCTAGCGACGACACCTTCGTCCCCGTCAAGCATGCCGACGGGTGGCACTGCTGCGGTTTTAAACGGCTGGCTGTTTGAGCGATTGGACGTTAGCCAATCGCGAGTTCCAGCCGTGCCGCAGCAGTGACGGGCCCCGGAGGGGAGCCGCAGGCCATGCTTGCCCGGGGTGGCCTGGGAGGTGAAGGAGGGATTGGCCACACAATCCCTCCTTCCCGTTTGCCGCGCGGCAGCGGCGTGAAAAACATCATCCGCGCTAGCGGATACCAGCCCGGTGTTCTCCAGCGCAAGTGCAAGGACAAAGCCAAGTTCGCGGGTCTCGCCCCGCCGTCGAGCTTCTTTCTTTTGCTTCGCCTGCCAAAAGAAAGAAGCAGCCAAAGAAAAGGCAACCCGCAGCGCTTCGAATTCCCGCCCCGGCCACACCGCCCAGCCGGAACTGGCGGCGCACTAGCGTCGCGCCGCTGCGAACAGCCGACCGCTTAAGACCCTGGGCGACATATCCGTGTCGGCTCGCACTGACGGGACCGGGTGGCAGCGCTTTTGTTTTGGCTTGCCGCAAAATAGGGCTTCTGCAGCGAATGCCATGCAGTTAAAGACTACGTGCTGGTTCTTCTGCTGGAGGAGTCGCTGAAATCACAAAAAAGCACCGTTTCCCATACTTCGAGACGGTGCTTTTTTATTAAGTAAACAGCCCTAGCCCACTTGGGCATCTTTGATTTACCGCCACCCGCAAATAGCAGGCTTGGCTACCCCACCGTCGCCGGCGGACCACGCTTTATGGGGCAATATCCTTGTCGGCTTCTTGCAGGATCAGGCCAAGCAAGCCCGGAAAGCGTTGTTCAATATCCTGACGACGCAACTGGGCCATGCGGCTGTTACCGCGATCCACCTGACGGATGAGGCCGGCTTCACGCAGGATGCGAAAGTGGTGTGAACGCGTCGCCTTGCTTAACTGCAAGCCAAACGAAGTGCAATGCCGTTCGGCATATTCCACATCTTCCAGCAGCGCCTTGACCACCCGGCGACGTGTCGGGTCTGCCAGTGCCATCAATACTTTACCCAGTTCAATTTCATCCCGTTCAGGGTGGCCTTGCTCATCCGGCATTCGTTCCTCTCCAAATAATTCATTTGACATACTGCATGATGCTGTTCTATAAAGCACTAGTTCGAAGATATTCGAACCTTCGACAAGTGTCAAACCATATGCGCATGACGATAGTGCGAGCCGCAAGATCTAGTGCACTTAAGAGCAGGAGTTGATCGATGAAGATTGATCTTGGCCACGCATCGCCGGGCCTGGCTTACGAAAGCACCGTTCCGCGTCATATGGTGCACCGCGCCGCAGTCAGCGAAGTGTTTCTGACTGGCGGCCTGCCCTGCAGTGATCTGCATTTCCAGTGCAGTGCGCAATTACCGCGCGCGCACCGCTATTTTAGTGATCACACCCACCCGCAGTCACACTACGACATGCTGCTGTTGCTGGAGGTGTTCCGCCAGGCTTCCATTTATGTCTCGCACGCTTTTCTGCATGTCAGCATCCAGGACAAGTTTATCTATCTGGATGGCGATACCCGGCTGCTGCAACGTTCCGCGCTATTGATGCGGGATTGCCCGGCCACCGCGCTGGTGGATGTGAAAGTAGTGGATGAGTATGTGCGCAACGGCGTGCGTGCTGGCGTGACGCTGGACATGACCTTGCTGATCCAGGGCGAGGCCGCCGCGCACAAGCGCATGGGCATCCGCTGGCTGGATGATGCAAGCTGGAGCCGCATGCGCGCCAAGGCAATACATAAAGTTGTCGTCAATAGCGACCCGCAGATTCAACTGCCCGCTCCTGCGCAGCCCTCGCTGGTGGGACGGGCTTACGCGGGTAATGTCGTGGTGGGAGGCGCTATCCAGGAGCAGGCTGGCGCGCTGACCGTCCCGGTGATTGTCGATCAGGGCAATGCCGGCATTTTCGATCATCCGCTCGATCATATTCCCGGCATGTTGCTGCTGGAGGCCTTCCGTCAGACCGCGCTGATCGCGGCCAATCGTTACCAGGGCATCAATCCGGAAGAGGTCTTGCTGTCGCGCTGCCAGGTGCGCTTTACCCGCTTTGGCGAATTCGGCCTCGCCACCACTTGCCGTCTGACCAGCGATGCGGTGTGCCTGGCCGACAACCATGAAACGGTGATGATGTCCTTGCTGATCGAGCAGGAAGGCCAGGTGATCGCCACGGCGTCGCTGGAACTGGCGGCGCTGGCCGCCAGTGCCGATGTGCGCCTGACCGCGCCGCTGACGCAGACAGCAGGGGTGTGAAATGCGTACTCCGAAAATGATCTGGTTTGATTTCGGCGGCGTGCTGTCGCCACCCATTCCGGCATTGTTCCAGCAATACCAGCACAAGACCGGCCTGGCCCCGGCGGTATTGCAGCAAGCCATGCGTGATGTGGCCGATGACATGCACCTGCCCATGCTGGCCCCGGTGGAAAATGCTGTCATCAGCGAGGCCGAATGGGGCGAGCGCCTGGAAAACGCCTTGCGCATGCGCCACCCGGACATCGATTTGTCACGCGCCCGGCTGCGCGAATTCGGTGCGCAGTGGTTTGCCGGTGTCACCCCGAATCGGGCCATGGTACAAGCGGTACGCCGCCTGAAGGCGGCGGCATACCAAGTGGGCATCCTGACCAATAATGTGCTGGAGTGGGAGCCCCACTGGCGGCCCATGCTGCGGCTGGATAGCGTGGTGGACCTGGTGGTGGACTCATGCAAGGAAGGCTGCCGCAAACCCGATGCCCGCTTTTTTGCCATTGCAGCGCAACGGGCCGCTGTCGAGCCGGCCGATTGCCTGCTGATCGATGACGTGGGCGAAAATATCGAGGCCGCGGCCAGTCTGGGCTGGCAAACCCTGTTGTTCCAAGACAATGCCCAGGCACTGCTGGAGCTGGAAAACATCACCCGGGTGGTCCTGCGTGAGCAAATGGAGCTGGCCGCATCATGAACGCACCTGTCTCTGCCTTGGCACCGGTACGGGTGGGCGACATCCCTCATCTGGATGCCACACCGGTATATCAAACCACCAGCCCGGCCAACGGTATCGCGCGCATCATCTTGCCCAGCGGCCATGTGGCTTATCACCTGACCCGCTATCAGGAAGTGCAGCAAGCGCTGACCGATGCCCGCTTGGTGCGGCGGCCCTGCAATACCGAGGACGGGCCGAGCTTTCTGCCCACCATCACCCCCAACGAGCTGTTACTTAACAATGATGGCGCCAGCCATGCGCGCTTGCGCAAGGTGGTGGTGAAGGATTTCAGCGCCGCCGGGGTGGCGACACTGCACCATGCGGTGGTACGGGCCACCCACGCCAGGCTGGATGCCCTGCAATCGCGGACAGGTGCGGTCGACTTGCTGGGCCTGGTGCTGGAGTCCATTCCATCAGAAGTGGACTGCCGTTTGCTGGGTATTCCACTGGCGGATCGCAGCTATTACCGGCCGTTGACCCATACCGTACAGATTGCCGACCCGCGTGATGTGCCGGAGTTGTTGCGCCAGTTCTGGCTGGTATACGACTACCTGATGGATCTGGTGACCGGCCGCCGTACCACAGTCCCCGACGGGCTGATTCACCGCTTTGTCGCCGCGCGGGACGAAAGCACGCCCCCGCTGAACGATGAAGAACTGGTCGGTATTCTGCTGGGCATTCTGATTGGCGGTGACCAGAACATCCTGACCGTGCTGTGCAAGGTGGTCTATACGCTGCTGGCCGCACCATCCTTGTGGCAGTCGCTGCATGAGCAGCCAGAGGATATTCCCGCCATGGTGGAAGAACTGCTGCGGCTGATTCCGCTGGGGACCACCTCTACCTTCCCGCGCATCGCCCTTGAAGATGTCCATGGCAGCTTTGGTGTCATCCCGGCAGGCAGCGTGGTGTATGCCGATGTGTTTGCGGCCAATCGCGATCCCGAGGTGTTTGCCGACCCCCTGCTGATTGATCCACAACGCAATGGCAGCAAGCATTTGCAGTTCGGTTACGGCATGCATCACTGCATGGGTGCCGCGCTGGCGCGTATGGAAATCACCACCGTGCTGGAAATACTGCTGCAGCGCATGCCAGACCTGCAACTGGCGGTGCCCGCCGCCAGCGTGCCATGGACCGACGGCACCATTCTGCGCAGGCCCTCATCCCTGCCGGTCTGTGGGTCAACCCTTCGTTAACAGGAAACGAGAATTACCATGAAGCAATCCATTGCAGACAAAGGACTGCTGGCGGTCATTTTGCTGGCCATCTTTGTCGTGCCCAGTTCCATTTCCGGCACCGCCCTTGCACTGCCAGCCATTGGTCGAGACATCCATGCCCCACTGACCAGCCTGCAGTGGGTGGTGAATGCCTTCAACCTGACCTTTGCCTGCTTCACCCTGTCATGGGGGGCGCTGGCGGACAGCTTTGGTCGCCGGACCTGCTTTAGCCTGGGCGCGGTGCTGTATGCGCTGGCTTCCTTGCTGTCGGCGCTGGCAGACAGCCCCATGCTGCTGGATCTGTCGCGGGCGCTGGCGGGTATTGGGGCGGCGGCGGTGTTCTCCTGCGGCATTGCCATTCTGTCTACCCGCTTCGAAGGGGCGGCCCGCTTGCGCGCCTTTGCCCTGTTCGGCACCGTCGCCGGGCTGGGCGTGAGTCTGGGCCCCACGCTGTCCGGGCTGATTCTGGAGCATTTCAGCTGGCGCACCATTTTCTGGTGCCACACCCTTGCCCTGCTGCTGGTCTTGCTGGGCAGCTCCATCATTCCGCGCGATCTTCCCCATCTCGGGCAAGGGCTGCAGTTTGATACCGTGGGTGCCGGCCTGTTCGTTCTGATGCTGCTCGCCCTGATGACTGCCATCGTGCAAAGCTCGCAATGGGGCTGGAACAGTGCGGGCATTCTGGCCCTGCTGGCGTTGGCCGTGGCCCTGCTGGTGCTGTTCATCTGGCAGGAAAAGCACCACCCCAAGCCCATGCTTGATCTCTCCTTGCTCACCAATCAGCGCTTTGTCGGCATGGCACTGGTGACGGTGGCCGCGTCCTTCGGCTTTGTCACCTTGCTCACCTATCTGCCCAGCTATCTTGCTGGCGTACTGCAATTGGCCCCCACCCGCACCGGGCTCACCATGTTGCTGCTCACCCTGCCCATGCTGGTCTGCCCGCTGCTGGCGGGCAAGCTGGTGGCCCATGGCGTATCCGCCAACCGCGTGCTGCATGCCAGCCTGCTCAGCTTGTTGCTGGGCATCATCTTGCTGGCCGCTGTCAGCCATCCGTCCAGCAGTTGGTGGCAACTATCCCTGCCCATGCTGCTGCTGGGCTGCGGCATGGGCCTGTCAGCTGGGCTGGTGGATGGGATGGCGCTGAAGATGGTGCCGGCGGAAAAGGCGGGCATGGCCGCTGGTTTGCTCAACACTTTCCGTCTGGGCAGCGAAGCGGTGGCCGTGGCGCTGTATGGTTCGCTGCTGGCCACGCTGCTGGGTGATGCGGCACACGGTGCGCTGACTGCCATGAGCAGCGATGCGGAACAAATACGCAACTGGATCAATGATGCAGCGGCAGGCAATCTGGCAGCGCCCGCCTCGCTCGCGGCCAGTCAGCTACAGGGCATTCTGATCCAGGGCTATGACCAGGCCTTCCATGGCGTGCTGTGGGTGCTGACCGCCATCATCATGGTGTTGACGGTGCTGATTGCCTGGCTGATCCGCCCGGCAACACAGCCCTCAGCAGCCACGCAGTCCTTGTAAGCAGGCGAAAACCCGACAGGGCTAGCCGCCGCCGGCAGACCGGTTTGGCGGAGCCTTGTCATCAGCGCCGCTAACAACACCTCGCCACGTACCTGGGCCAAAGTGCCACGCAGGGGCGGGGGTTTTGTTAGCGGGTCTTAGTGGTAACAAGACTGATCCAGCCATGCGGCAACATCAGCATGCTTTGCTATCTGGCCAAATTACTGTCGGGGGCTTTATGTCCAAGTTAGTTATTGATGATGGAAAAGTGCTGCTTGATCCACTGCGCCTGAAAAAATTGCGCAAAAACAAATGCTTTAGTCAGGATGACCTGGCAAGGCATGCCAGCAACAGTCGCTGTCCGGTATCCAGCGCCTCGATCAAACGGGCCGAACTGGGCTCGCCGGTACGCTACCGCACCGCCAAAAACCTGGCCTTGGCCCTGGATGTGGAAGTCGACAGCCTGTTTGCCCGCTTCGAATAATAAATCGACGATAATCATTTGCGACCGGTTTGATATTTATCTGATACCAAGATGATGCGGATGTGATGCTGAAAGTCATTCTCCAGATTTGTATATTTAATGTGCTGATGACTCAGCATATTATTCATTTTGGAGAAATTGCAAATGGCACAGACTTACAATATCTATGTAATCAATAAATCAGCAAATACACAGAATTTCTGGTTGTTTTTGAAACCACCGCAAGCGCTAGAGGCTGACCCTGCCGTATTTGCCAATTCCAGCGCTTGCCTGACTATCGACAGCAATTCGCAAAGTTTGAATAATTTCGGCGTTCCGCTGCAATATCGTGTGGGCTCGGGTGCCAGCAATCAGGCTGTCGGCCTGGAGGTGCAGATTTCTTCCAATGTTTCACTGGATGCAGATATTAACCAGGCCTTTCAGGCCAATTACCAGGAAACGGTTCCGCCAAAAAAAGGGCCGACCATGAAACAAACCGGTGCTTCCACTAAGGATGGCACCATTCAGATCACCAGCAATAATTTTGACAAACCCGGCAACGAAGAAAACAGCTGGTTTTCCAATATGAGTTTCGGCATTCAATCGGCAGCCGGTTTTATTGGCATGACCTGGTCGCCGGCACCGGGCATGACCCGTACCCTGGAGCCGAAGTTTTCCTTTTATATCAGCACCGGCTCCTTCGATTACAACTCACTGGCGCAATGGACCGATGTATCCAGCCAGGCGGCTACCGTGCAGCTGTCCGACTTCAAGCAATTCAATTGCACGGTGACCCTGCTGCCCAATGGCACATGGACTGTTTCCCCGGGCCGCCCGCCGCAGCAAGTCTCCGCCCAGGCTTATCAGGCACTGGTTTCCAGCCACCAGGCACTGTGCAATTCCCATGCCGAACTGATCAGCCTAGCTGATGCCATTGCTCCGCTGGGTGACGGCCTTGCCGCCACAGCCCAGCTGGATGTGATTACCGAAGTGGACTGGGATAATCAGCTCAAAGCAGTGAACGGCCCCCTCACATTCCTGTCCGGCCGCCTGCGCGTGGGCACGGCATTGGCAGCCGGCTTTGGCTTTTTCATCCTCAGCGGGGTGCGCTTTACCATCAAGAACGGTAGCTCGGGCGGTACGCAATTCGACTTTGAATACAACGGCACCCAGAGCGCCCAAAACATCAAGGATCTGCTGCATGCCGGAGTAGAAGCAGAATTCCGTAAATAAACCGGCATCTCGCCACTGACCCGGCCCGGATGTCGCGCGATGTCCGGGCTTTTTATCTGGCGGGCCTGGCTTGGTTAATCAGTATCCAAAGAAATACTCAGTAGCGCCGCAAACCATGCAGATAGCCATCCACAGCATGGCTGACCACTTCCGACAAACGTTCACAGCCCGTGGCAGCCGCTGACTCTGCACGATAGAGCATGAGGCGAATCTCTGGCAGTGCGGGTAGATCCTGACGCAGCTGCAGCGTATCCGGCAGGCCAAGCGGAGTCCGTACCGTCAGCCCCAGCCCGGCGGCAACCGCGGCCCAAATGCCACTCAGGCTGCTGCTACAAAACGCCTGCCTCCAGCCAAGGCCGGCTTGTTCCAAGGCAGTACAAGCGGCAGCGCGCATCAGGCATGGTGCCTCAAACGCCACCAAGGGAATGGCGCTGTCTGGCACACAGGTCACAGGGCTGGACTTGCTGTCTATCCAGCACAGCGGCAGCGTCCCCATCACCTGCTGATAGGGCCATTGCTGGCCACCATCCCAGGCCAATACCAGATCCAGCTCTCCCCTGGCCAATCCATCCAGCAGTTGCTGATTGCGCGCCACTTTTACATCCAGACGAAACTGCGGATGGGCCCGCGTGAATTGCCCAAGAATGGCCGGCAACAGTGATTCGCCAAAGTCGTCCTGCATGCCGAAACGTAGCCATCCTTGCTCCAGCCCGCTGCCCTGCACGGCTTGCACCGCCTCATCATTCAGTGCCAGCAGCCGGCGTGCATAGGCCAGCATGATTTCCCCGGCGGGCGTCAGCGCCAGTCCCCTGCCCGCCTTGCGCATCAGGGCTTGGCCAGCCTGTTCTTCCAGCTTTTTCAGTTGTGCGCTGATGGCCGATGTCGACCGGTTCATCCGCTGCGCGGCCAGCGCAAAGCTGCCCAGCTCCACACCAGCGACAAAACTGCGCAACACATCCAGATCCAGACTGATGCGACTCGCCATGACAGTCCTAAAAAATTGAACAATTAATCAAAAACATTTTGATTATCAAAATTATTCTGACTGGCTAAGCTGGCTTCTGTCAAAACCGGCCAAGGAGTCCACCATGACCACCGCTTCGTCAAACAGCATGCAGAGCATGGCCACCGCAGCGGCCAAGCTGGCCAACATCACCCCATCACTGTTAGTTGGCGGCATCTGGCAACGCACGCGACTCAGCCCGCAGAAGCGCAGTATCGCGACAGTAGCGGCGCTGATCGCGCGGTACCGGCGGGAGCAGCTGCCCTGTCCTTTGCAGCTGGCCATGGATAACGGCGTCAGCCGTGGCGAACCGGGCAAACGCATCACCCACCTGGCCTTTTAGGAGTAAACCCATGCTTGCCATGCAATACCGCTTTACCCTGCCAGCCGACTACGACATGGCCATCATCAGGCAGCGCATCCATGAGCGTGGACATCTGCTGGATGGCTTCCCCCACCTTGAGTGGAAGGCTTATCTCTGGTCGCAAAAGGATGGCCGACACCCAGGCTCGGTCAATGCCTATGCCCCGCTTTATCTGTGGCAGGACAACGCAGGGATCAACCAGTTTCTGGCCAGCCCCGGCTTCCGCGCCGTGTGCGAAGACTTTGGCAGGCCGCAAATCGATATCTGGTCGGTATGGGACTGCACGGGAAACCAGGCCATGCCTGCTGCTGCGATTTGCTACCAACAAACGCAAGCCATTGCACCAGGGACATCGCTCGCCGCGCTGCGCCAGCAGGAACACGAACAGGCCGCCAGGCTGCTCCAGCAAGGAGCCTTGTCCGTGCTAAGCGCTTACGACCCCCAACAATGGCGCACATTGCGCATGTCGGCTTGGCCTAATGAGCAAGAGTTCATGCCACAGCCAATCCACGGCGAGTGCTATCAGATTGGCTATGTGGCGATGAAGCGATGATGGCGCTGAATTACCATGCAGGAGACGCCTCCAGCATGGACTGTCCAGCATCCTGCAAACCTTGAAACCGGAAATTTCCTGGCCATCCAGGCCAGCAATAGCCAGCGCGGTGGCCGCGCCATTCACAAATGGTCAGTCGGCCGCGCCACTACCCGGCCACCATGCGCTGCATCGATAGCTCATCGTGCAACCAGGTGTCGTCGAAGAAGGTCACTTCGCCAGTGGCCAGATTGTGTTTGGCACCGATGATGCCGATCTCGCCGGCGGCGATCATCTGCCCAAGGATGTAGCTGCGGTTGATGATGGACCGCACCGAGCGGCGCACATTGAGGTCGGCAACATTCTCCACAAAGGTGGTGTTCTGCGAATTGCGCCTGGCCGGGTCCAGGGTGTGGCTCTCTTCGTACACCGCAGGCTGGATCTTCGACAGTAGCTCGGTCAGATTGCCCAGCTCCACATGGTCGCAGGCCCCCTTGATTGCGCCGCAGGAGGTGTGGCCGAGCACCACAATGAGTTTTGATCCGGCCACGTGGCAGGCAAACTCCAGGCTGCCGAGGATGTCGGTGTTGATCACATTGCCGGCAATGCGTACCGAGAAGATGTCGCCCAGGCCTTGGTCGAAGATCAACTCGGCCGATGTGCGGCTGTCGATACAACTGACGACGGTGGCAAATGGCCATTGGCCGTCGCGCGTCTCGTTGGCCTGCTGCAGCAAATCGCGGCTGGCACGCAGGTTATTGACGAAGCGGGCATTGCCTTCCTTGAGCAACTGCAAGGCAAGTGGCGGGCTGCAAGTGGCTTGGGTTTCGGAGGTATGTGTTTTCATGGCCGGACGTATCTTGATTGGCGACAATGGCGTGTGGTGGCCATGTTAACCACAACAGAAAATAATTAATAATCGATAATAGTTATCCCACGTATAGTTAAAAACCTATGAATGCCACTTTTCGCCAGCTACGCCTGTTTCTGGCACTGGCCGAGCACGGCAGTGTCACTGCAGCCGCCAAGGCATGCCATGTCACCCAGCCCACCGTGTCGATGCAATTGCGCGAGCTGGCCGACGCCGTCGGCCTGCCCCTCTATGAACAGATCGGCAAGCGCCTGCATCTGACCGAAGCTGGCGAAACGCTCGCCAGGACGGCGCGGGCCATGCTCGACGAATGGAGGGAGTTCGAGCAGGACATCAATGCGATGAAGGGGCTGGAGCAGGGGCGCTTGCGCGTGGCCCTGGTCAGCACCGCCAAGTACTTCGTCCCGCGCTTGCTGGGCAGTTTTTGTGCCCAGCACCCAAACATCGAGATTGCGCTGGAGATTCTCAACCGCGATGGCGTCGTCGCACGCCTGCGCGAAAACCGCGATGATCTTTACATCATGTCGATGCCGCCCGACAGCCTGGACCTTGAGCAACATGCCTTCCTGCACAACCCCTTGGTGTTGATTGCCCCCGCAGAACACCGGCTGCAAGGGCGGCGGCTGGCGCTCACAGACCTCCAGCAAGAACGATTCATCCTGCGGGAACGCGGTTCTGGCACGCGCCTGGCCTGCGATGCCTGCTTCGCACGCAGCGGCTTCCAACCGGTGGTGCGGCTGGAGTTGGGCAGTAATGAGGCGATCAAGCAGGCCGTATCCGGTGGCCTTGGCCTTGCGGTGATCTCGCGTCATGCACTGGCCGCCCGCCTGGAGGATGATCAACTGACCATTCTCGATGTGGCCGGCTTCCCGCTGCAGTCGCACTGGTTCACCCTGTATCCGCGCGGCAAAAGGCTTTCCCCGATTGCGGCCGTCTTCCTCGAGCATCTGCAGCAGTCGGCAGCCGAATGGAGCGAGCGCCGCGAATCTGGCATATAGCAAAAGCCAATGCCGGCTGCCTGCCTGCAAGTAGCCATCGTGGGCCACGGTTCGTGTCAGTTCCGGCTATTGGGGCCTAGCGGCCGGACAGGGCGCCTTCGCTTGCGAGAGGATTGGCAGCAGCGAGCCAGCTGCAGCCATCAACACATGATGTAGAAAGCCGACGTTTAGTCAGTTGCAGCGCTGACAAAATATCCGTCTACCATAAGTAGTGTTTGCATCTGTCCAATCCTTGTTCTGGAAGGCCCTGATAATGGGAAATCTCAAGATTTCAAGTCGGCTATACATATTGCTGGTGATTACGACGGCAGCCTTCTCGCTCATGCTGCTGATTACCCAGTTCGGCATGAGCTATCTTGGTGACCTGCAGGACGCTGGCTATAAACGCAACAGCGAAAGTAACGAGATGCTGATCACCGCAAAGATCGGCCCGGTCATGTATCGGGTCATTGCCGACAGCATCATCAACCGCAATTTGACTGAATCAGCCAAAGACTGGGCTGAAATCAAGATCACGACAGAAAAGATGCTGGCCCGTGCCAGCGAGCTTGCGGATACCCCGGAAGAGAAGAAGTCGGCAGAGCAGGCCAAAACGGCTCATCGGGCACTCATCTCCTTATACGAATCGCAAGTTCTGCCCCTCCTCAAGGCCGATGCCGATCTCAAGCAAATCAGGCCGCTTGACGACGAAATGGACAAATATGTCACCGCCATTAACGACGCCTTGACCCCTTTTGCCTCATCGCTGACAGCGGACGCCGAGGAAGCAGACAAGCAGTTTGATGCGACACGCGCACGCATCATCTCGGGCAGTCTGGCCACGGCCCTGGTGATGCTCAGTGCCTTGATCACCATCTCGCTGTATGTCAGAAAAAGCATTATTCAACAGCTGGGTGGGGAACCACGTTATGCCATGGAGGTTTCCCGCCGCATTGCCGCTGGTGATCTCTCGACCCGCGTGGAGATAGCGGGTACCAGCCAGGACAGTCTGATGGCCTCGATCAAGGTCATGCAGGAGCAGTTGGCGCAATTGATCCGCAAGGTGCTGACCAGCTCGGCCAATGTCTCCAGTTTGGCTGCCGAGCTGGCTGCGGCCTCCAGCCAGGTGTCAGCCAGTGCATCGCAGCAAAGTGATGACACCGTGTCCGTGGCAGCCTCGATTGAACAACTGACAGTCAGCATCGACATCGTGGCGGGGAATGCCCAGGAAGCTGAACAGATTGCCACGGAGTCAGGTAGCCGCTCTGACCAGGGGGCATTGCAAGTCAAGGACGCGACGGACGAAATGACCCGTATTGCCCATAACGTCAAGGAAACAGCCCAGCAAATGGCTACGCTCACTGCGCAGTCGCAACAGATCAGTAGTATTGCCAACGTGATCAAGGAAGTTGCCGACCAGACCAACCTGCTGGCCCTGAATGCAGCCATCGAGGCCGCCCGTGCTGGCGAGCAAGGCCGTGGATTCGCCGTGGTGGCCGATGAGGTCAGAAAGCTCGCGGAACGAACGACCCGATCAGCAGACGAAATTTCATCGATGATCGCCAGCATCCAGAGCCACACTGAGCACGCCACAGCGGCAATGCAACAAGGCAACCAACGGGTAACGGAAGGCGTGGTGCTGGCCGGCCGTGCGGGTGACTCGATGCGCCTGATCAGTGAAGGCTCCAAAGGTGTGGTGCAGGCAGTGACCGGGATTTCTCACTCTTTGCGTGAGCAAAAATCAACGAGCGGTGCCATTGCCAAGCGTGTCGAGCACATCGCCCACATGACTGAAGAAACCAGTACGGTGGTCTCGCAGGTGGCGGCAAATGCCGATCGCCTCAAGTCAATGGCGGATGAACTTAAACAGGCCGTTGCGGGTTTCAGGGTCTAGCCTGGACAGGGCGGCATAGCCGCCGATAAACAGCGGAAGACTAATTAAAGGGTAGCTTTCACCGGCCGTTTCTGACGCGAGAAGATCAACTTTAATCTTCTCGACAGACCAAACTGGGTCGGCAGCCATCGCTCACCCGTGGCGCATTGGCCGACCGCTTTGTCCGACGCACTGCCCCTCATCCCTTCCCCGCATCATCCCCAACGAAAAGAGGCCCTTGCGGGCCTCTTTAGATGTGCATCTGTTGGCAACAAGCTGGTCAGGTCAACGTCCTGCCGACTTCATTCTTTCTGACCACCCGTCACCTGACTACACCGAATCAAGTTCGTCGGAACATGGCAGAAGTATTTGATTCCAAATCACCTACATCTCGTTCGAAAGTCCGTCGGAGCCTAGCCCTAGTTCCTACCCACATCTGAGCTGCGAAATAAAAGTTTGTCGACCAATCCATACGTTTGCTGTGCTATCGCAGATAGGTTTCTAGTATTCGATGCATGAAAATAGTTGATCATTTCAATTACATAACATCACTTTTTTTCATCACTGCTTGATGGCAAAAATGTCAGCTCAAGAAAGCCAAGGCGCAGGTAGCAGCCTGGCTGCCATGACGTCAACAAGGGATGAGGAAATCGATGATGAAATCAATGCCAATGGCGAGCATTCTGCTAACCGGCTTGGCCATGCTGTTGCACAGTGGATTGGCAGCAGCCGATGACAAGCAATTGAATGTGTACAACTGGTCTGACTACATTGCTCACGATACGGTACGCGGCTTTGAGCAGAAGACCGGTATCAAGGTGAAATACGATGTGTTTGACAGCGACGATACGCTGCAAACCAAGCTGCTAACCGGCAAAACCGGCTATGACGTGGTGGTGCCGTCATCCACCGCCATGGCGCGTCAGATAGAGGCCGGCATTTACCAGAAGCTGGATAAAAGCAGGATGCCCAATTTGGCCAATCTGGACAAAAGCCTGATGCAACTGGTGGCCAGTGCCGATCCGGGTAATCAATACGGCGTGCCGTGGGCCTATGGCACGGATGGTCTGGGGTATAACCTGACTCGCGTACGTTCCGTGCTGGGCAAGGATGCCGTGCTGGATAGCTGGGATGTTCTGTTTGATGTTGAAAAGCTAGGCAAGCTCAAAGGGTGTGGCGTGTCCGTGCTGGATCAGCCTTCGGAAATTTTCCCCATTGTTCTCAATTACCTGCACAAGGACCCGAATAGTCACAATGCCGCCGATTATCAAGCAGCGCTGGAGCTGTTGAAAAAAATCAGGCCCTACATCACCCAATTCAATTCCAGCGGCTATATCAATGATCTGGCCAATGGGGATATCTGCTTTGCCGTGGGCTGGTCTGGTGATGTGAATATTGCCCGTCACCGTGCCCAAGAGGCCAAGCGCCATTATCAGATTGCCTACATCATTCCGCGCGAAGGTGCGCCCGTGTGGTTTGACGTGATGGTGATCCCCAAGGATGCACCCCATCCGGAAAATGCCATGAGTTGGATCAACTACATCCAGTCGCCGGAAGTCAACGCGGCCATTACCAATGAGGTGTTTTACCCCACGGCCAATGCGGCAGCGAGAAAGCTGGTCATGCCTGATGTGGCCAATGATCCGTCTATTTATCCGGGAGAGCAGACCCGGAAAATCCTGTTCTCCCTCAAGCCGATGCCGCCGGATATTTCCCGACTGGAAAACCGGCTGTGGGCCCAGTTGAAAACCGGTCGCTAAGGAGCAGTGCCCGTCGTGGAGACGTTTTCAGGCTTCTGGCCATGACGGTTTCGGGCTGCCATTGTGCAGCCCGCTTTTCTTGCGTCCCTGTGCCTATGCCTCGTCAGGCATGGCTGCGTGAGCACGCAACCAGTCAAAAACCTGACTGACCTTGGCCGAACGCGCCTCGCCCGCTACCCGGGATAGCCACCAGTTCTGACCGGGTAAAACCGGATAGCCGTTTACCCTTGCCAGCTTCCCGCTTTGCAAACTGTCCATGGCCGCCAGTTTTGACACCAGCGCCATGCCCCGTCCCCGTTCTACGGCATCCAGTACGCAGCGCTGGTCATCATAGATGGCCGCCATGTGAAAGCGTTGCAGCCATTGCCTGAATAGCGGTCCGGTTTGCTCGCCGGTGAGGTGTTCCTCCAGACATACCAACGGACTGTGCACAGCGTGCTCCTCAAGTGGCAGCGTATTCAGTCGCTCGGCGATGTCCTGTCTTGCCACGACGACCCATTGGTCTTGGAACAGCGGCACCTCCAGCAAGTCGGGCTGCTGAATGGGACGGTTGCCTATGGTGATGTCCACATCGATTTCATCGACATAGCGGGCTGTTTCATCGGTAGACAACAGCGGGCACAAGCCTGGCAAGTCGTGTTGCAGCTGTTCCAGTTGCGCTTGCAGCCAGCCATGCAGCAGGGGGGCCGGACACACCAGTACCACCAGACCGGGGTCCAGATAAGTGGCAATGCGTCCAAGCCCGCTGCGCAGGGTTTCCAGCGAGCGTTGCACCGTTCTTTGCAGTACCTCCCCCGCCATGGTCAGCTCCACCCCCCGTCCTATCCGGCGGAACAGGGCCTGACCGGTTTGTTCTTCCAGCTGCTGTATCTGATGGCTGATGGCGGATTGGGACAGGCACAGCTCGTCCGCTGCCCGGGCAAAGCTGCCCAGGCGCGCGGCGGCTTCAAAACCCATCAAGAGCTTGAGGGAAGGAATACGGTGCATGATCGCAACTCATGAGAAAAGTTGATCTATTTAGCCAATAAACGTCAATTTTTATCAAGAGTGATTGGTTTCATACTGCGTCTACCTACCCAATCCCGAGGAGACAAAAAATGATGTCATTTGATGCCCGCCGTAGCGGCTTTCGCATGCCCGCCGAGTGGGAAACCCAGCAGGCCACCTGGCTGGGATGGCCGGTGGCGGAATACCGGGAAGGGCTGTGGGGTGAGCATTACCCGCAGGTCTGCGCCGAATTTGCGCTGGTCGCCCAAACCATTGCGCGTTTTCAACCCTGCATCGTCACGGCCCATTTCAGTCAGGCAGAGCAGGCACAAGCGCTGTGCGGGCCGACAGTGCAAGTACTGGCAGTAGCTGCTGAAGATAACTGGGTACGCGACTGTGGCCCGATATTCCTGCAAGGCAAGCACGGGCAATTGGCTGCCGCCGTGTTCCGCTTCAACGCATGGGGCGAAAAATACCAGCCTTACGATGGTTGCCAGCAATTGGCTCAGGATATGGCCCGTTATGCCAATGCCACCATTTTCAATTCCCACCTGATCCTGGAGGGTGGCTCGTTTTACGTGGATGGGCAAGGCACTTTGCTGACCACGGAAAGTTGTCTGCTACACCCCAACCGCAATCCGGCATGGAGCCGTTCCGAAATCGAGACCGAGCTGCGCCGTATGCTGGGGGTGGAGAAAATCATCTGGCTACCGGGTAACCCGGACGAAGTGGAAACCAATGGCCACGTTGACGGCATTGCCTCGTTTATTGCGCCGGGCAAACTGTTGTGCCAGTCGGCCACGGAAGATCAGGGCGAGTACTACCGCATCATGCGGGAAAACCGCCGAGCGCTGGAACTGGCAAGTGATGTGCATGGCAACCGGTTTGAGCTGCTGGACCTGCCTTCCCCCATTGTCAGCGAGCGTTATGAGTCGGAACGCTACTGCGACTGTTACGCCAACTACATTCTGGTCAATGGCGCGGTGATCTCAACGGCGTTTGGCGGCCCGGAAGACGAGGCGGCAACACAGGTATTTGCCCAGGCATTTCCTGACCGGGACGTGATTCTGCTGCCGGTTACCCATATTTCCATTGGCGGCGGCAGCATGCATTGCTCCACCCAGCAACAACCGCGTGTTGTGGCCTCTCATTGGAAACAAGGAAATACACATGACTGAACGAACCCTGACGGTGGCTTCGGTACAGATGGCATCCGGTAGCTGGCATCTGGAAGACAATATGGCACGGGCGGAGCGGCTGATTCGGCAGGCAGCCAAACAGGGGGCCCAGCTGGTGTTATGCCCGGAATTGTTCATGATGCCGTACTTCTGTCTGGACCAGAATGCACGCCATCTGGAGCTGGCCGAGCCTTTTGCCGGCAATGCCCGCATTACCCGGTTTGCCGCATTAGCCGGTGAATTGGGCATTGTGCTGCCGATTGGCTTCTTTGAGCGCGCCGGCAATGCGGCTTACAACTCCATCGCCGTGGCCGATGCTGACGGCACGGTGCTGGGTGTCTATCGCAAGACCCATATTCCGGATGGTCCCGGCTACACCGAAAAATTCTATTTCACACCGGGCGATACCGGCTTCAAGGTATGGGATACGCGCTTTGGCCGTATCGGCATTGGTATCTGCTGGGACCAGTGGTATCCGGAAACGGCCCGCACATTGGCGCTGATGGGCGCAGAGGTACTGTGTTTCCCCACCATCATCGGTTCCGAACCGTTTGATGCCGCTTACGACTCCTCCGGCCATTGGCAACGCACCATGCAAGGCCATGCCGCCGCCAATATGATGCCGGTGGTTGCGGCCAACCGTATTGGCGCAGAGACCGGCTTTGGCAATGGCAACGACAGGCAGCAAGGACTGACCGGGGTATTTTATGGCTCCAGCTTCATTGCCGACCATACCGGTGCCAAAGTGGCCGAGGCCAATCGCAGCGACGAAACCATCCTGCTGCACACCTTTGACCTGGATGCCATCAAGGCGGATCGTCAATCCTGGGGATTCTTCCGCGACCGTCGTCCGGAAATGTACCGCACTTTGCTGACCAGCGACGGGCAGGCCTCCTGTTATCGCAAGACCGGAGAGTCCGCATGAAATCCAAACGCCTGGTATTGCTTGCTGCGCTGATCTTGTCGTCCCTGGCACACGCCGCAGAGGAAAAAGTCCTTAATCTCTACAATTGGTCCGACTATTTTGCCCCCGATACGCTGGCGCAATTCCAGAAGGAAACCGGCATCAAGGTGCGCTATGACAGCTATGACAGTGATGAAACGCTGCAGGCGAAGCTGTTGACTGGCAACAGCGGCTACGATCTGGTGTGGCCAAGTAATGACTTCATGGCAAAACAGATAGAGGCTGGAGCCTTTCGCAAGCTGGACAAGAGCCGGCTTGCCAATCTGGCTAATCTTGATCCTGCACTATTGAAACTGATGGCTCACTCCGACCCGGGCAATCAGTACGGTGTACCCTATATGTGGGGCACCGTCGGAACCGGTTATGACCGCAAGAAAGTAGAATCCATCCTGGGCAAGGACATGCCGGCTAACAGCCTGGATTTGTTGTTCGATCCGGTGATCGCAAAACGACTGGCTGCTGGCCACTGCGCATTGGGGCTGCAGGACTCTGCCAGCACCATCTTGCCGCTTGCCCTGCACTATGCCGGACGCAAAGTGCAAAATGCGGATAGCAAGGATTATCAGGCGGTGCGCAGCATGTTGATGAAGGTTCGGCCGGCCATCAGCCTGTTTGCCAATTCGGCCAACGCCAATGAGCTGATGGATGGAGAACTATGCGTGTTCGCCGGGTATTCGGGAGCAATCAATCTTGCCGCGCAAAAGAATCGCGAAGCGGGCAAGGGACGCGAACTGGTGTACAGCATCCCCAGCATAGGCACGCTGATGTGGTATGACAGCATGGTGATACCAAGAACAGCCCCCCACCCGGGCAATGCCCACCTGTTCATCAACTTCATCCTGCGGCCGGACGTTATTGCACATATTTCCAATGCCACCCGCTACGCCAATGCCAATTGGAAGGCGCAGCCGCTGCTTGACCAGGCGCTGCGCCAGAATCCGGGGGTTTACCCCCCAGAATCCGTGCGCCGTACCTTGTTCACACTCAGTACCCAGAGTGCAGAAAGCAGTCGGCAAGAGAACCGGCTATGGACTGCATTCAAAACCGGAAAGTAATGGCAAACCCGTACTGCCAGCCAGGCTGGCAGTATTTTGCAAGGAAAATACCCGATGAATAGCCGACGTGATTTTATCAAGCAGAGCCTGATACTGGCCGGAGGCGGTTTGCTCTCTGGCGGCATGGGCCTGATGGCAAACGCTTCCCAGGCTGCATCCACAGCGTGGCGGATGCCTGATGAGGGCGAATCACATGCTGCCACCTGGATGGCATTCGGGCCGGATGAAGAAATATGGGGTAGTCGCCTGCAGACAGGCGCTAGAGAGGCACTGGCCGAAATTGCGCGTGCCATTGCGCAGTTTGAACCGGTCAACATGCTGGTTCGACCTGAAGAATACGATGTGGCAGCACGCATGTGCGGTGACAAGGTCAAGCTGATTGAAGCGGCCATGGATGATTTGTGGCTGCGCGATACCGGGCCTGTTTTCGTAAAAAAGGCGAATGGAGAACGTGCGGCGGTCAGCTTCAATTTCAATGGCTGGGGTAACAAGCAGCCTCATGCGGATGACGCCAGGCTGGCCGGGCTGATTGCGGACAAGACTAGCGTTTCGCTACTGCACAGCAAGCTGGTACTGGAAGGAGGCGGTATCGAGGTGGATGGTGAAGGCACCGCCATCATTACTGAAAGCTGCGTACTCAATCCAAACCGCAATCCCGGGGTGAGCAAGGCCGCTTGTGAGGCCCAACTGAAGGCACTGCTAGGGCTGGACAAGATCATCTGGTTACCCGGCATTGCGGGTAAGGACATCACCGATGGCCATACCGATTTTTATGCCCGTTTTGCTAGCCCTGGCGTAGTGGTAGCAGGACTGGATAACGACCCGTCTTCGTATGATTATGCGGTTACCCGTCGTCATCTGGGCATATTGCGCAATGCCAGCGATGCCCGTGGCCGCAAACTGAAAATTGTTGAAATGCCTGGCCCATCGTCAATTCGTAAAAAATACGAAAATGACGAGTTTGCCGCCGGCTATATCAATTTTTATGTCTGCAACAAGGCGGTGATTGCCCCCCAGTTTGGTGATACCAAATCGGACAGCAACAGTCGAGCTATCCTGAGAGAGCTATTTCCTGGTCGCGAAGTTATCCAACTCAACATTGATGCCATTGCCGCAGGTGGAGGCGGGATTCATTGCACGACTCAACAACAGCCTGGATAGCTTTGGCGATGGCGATTGGTCCTAATGCCTGTAGACATCACCCCGGACTGCTTTACATCGCAAAGCAGACAGTCTCTTTTAATAGGCTCGAATAACAACTCAGGCCGATGATGGCTCAGTTGGCAGTGAAGACTCGCTGCCAACCATTGGCCTCGTGCCAACACCTATCTAGATTTCAATCTGCTCTGAAATTCCCAGAGCATGATCGACTTCGATACTGAATGGCTGTATTTCTCTGCAGCTTAGGTCGCTTTCGACTCTCGAAGAGACGTTCACATTAATGGAACTCAGACTTTCGAGAGCATTGCAATGAGGGATGCGGGCGGTCTTTAGCTACCAAAATCGTAACGCACACTAAAATTTGAATCAGCTCTACGATAATCGAAAAGGCGGATATTAGAGCGCTGACGAGAAGCTGATACCTGGCCGCGAATACTCAGTCCACGATAAATGTTCCAATTAAGCCCCACTGTCAAGTCCTCGAGAATATCGTATCGTTTTTCCATAAAGACCGGGTTGCTGTGATGATAATGACTATCTACTCGGCCAAACCAGCTGAACCATTCGAAATTTCTGAAAAGAGGACCACTTGCCAATAGCCGCATTCCGACCATATCCCGGTTACCATCGGCTCGTCGTACCGTGGCGGCATCTTGTCCGGCTAGTAGTGCCCAGCCAATAGAATTACGTCCAAGAGGAAAGGTATTGCTTATGGTCAGTACTCTCTCAACAAAACCATCCATTGCCGGCGGCCCCCCTATATAGTGGTAGTTACCGATATCCATGCCAATGACTGGCCAGATTGGGGAGTTGCGCACCGCTTGCCAATTCAGACTGCCAGTCAGTGATCTGCGTACTTGCTGACCTGCTTGCAATAATTGTCCATACTGCATTCCCGCAGACCATGCGCCCATGACCGTAGAATAATTGCCATTCGCACTCATGCTACGATCTTCTGTCGAAAAAACATGCAGATCATCATAGTTTCTGCGCGTATAACCTGCACTCAAATACACATCCATCGTAGGCGACAGCACCCATTCTCCACGGGCATGCACGGCGTTTCCCCAATAGTTGTCACCATTCTGGCGTGACAAGGGGTTAAGCTGAAAGCGTATATTTCCAAGTGCCGGCACTATAATTGAAGTCACATCGGTTGCCTGATTGGCATTACTATCGTACCCACGCACGGCCTCCACGCTAAAACCCCAATGTAGACCGCCACTCCTCATCTTCCCTGCAGGGAGTTCCGGAGAGTTATGCAAGGCCTCTAGTACAGCTTCGTCATCACCCAGCATTAACCAGGCCTGCGCTAGTGCGCGCCATCCTGCCTTATCCTGCGGGGCTTGTGTTACTGCACGCTCCAGTGGCAATAAGGCATCGGCGGGTCGCCCGGCCATCAGTAGTGCCTCGCCCAAAACGAGGTTATTTCTGGCCCTATCGGCACATTGCAGCTCTTGCTGTTGTAATCGGTGGGCTACTTCGATGACTCGACCTGCACGCCAATCTGCCTCCGCACCATCCAGTACTTCTTCACATACGCCAGCCATCGCCCGTGGTACTTGCAGCATGCCCACGCTGCACCACACCAATGGCAAGAGCATCAAGCGCCAAGGAGACCCAATACTGTACCGGCTGCAGTATCCTACTCCTGATGCAGTCATGGACGGCTGACCACCGCCGCTCCGCCAACCTTCTGCCCGCTGGTAATCTGCAGCCCGTAACTGGTGATGATGCCTTTGCCGGAGTTGCCGATAATCACTCCAGCAGCACTGCCAGCGCCTGTTCCACTACCGCAACCGTCACCACTGCATTGCACAGTAAGCGGCAACTTTCCCGCCCGGAATGTTGGCAGATCGACCGAGCCGTTGAATTGCGCATTCCATGTCCGCGCCTGGCTATCACTGGCATTAAGCTGATACGAAGTAACCCTTATTTGCGGACCGAATTGCACGCCGATTTGCAATGCATTGAGCTGTCCCCCTGCACCACCGCGCTCGTCGGACAGCATGGTCGAGCCGACCAAATTACCGAATGTTGCCGTTCCGGACAGATTATTCAGCACGGCACTGGGGGTAACACCGCCGGGTGCGTAAACAAAGTGATGGAAGTCAACATTGCGAATTGCACCACTGCCCGGGTCCACATCATTACCCCCGCCATACAAGCCCCAAATTACATCGGCGCCATCGACTTTGGCGAAGCCAAAATCGTACAAAATACTTACATCATCGGTGAAAAAATTAAATCCATTACTGGTATCGGCCACTGCAGATGGCAAACCCCACACTGGATCAAGCACAATTACCGATCGATTGCGGCGATGATTGATAACACCACCCACTCGAACGTCGTTGCCATCTAGATCCTGACTTGAGCCGACATAGGCTGATCCTCTCGGAGCCTGCGTTGTCATGTCGACATTTTGTACAATCGTATTCAGCGGCTTAAGAAAAATGGCAGCGGATCCCGAATCATCCACACTATTCAACTGATTGATGACCGCCTGAGCGGCCGTTGGATGCATAAGAGCCGACGGCAAATGCTGTAACAATTGCGGCGCTCCACCCCCCAGTGGCACAAATCCGGATTGGGATGGATCCAGATCAAGCGAACCTGTGCTACTAGTCAGCGTAGTACCACCTGCAAGTACGCGGTTGTAGGTGCCGGCAGCCACACCCGGCAGTGCTTGCGGAACATGAAATACCTCATGCGACGTCCCCCGCACACCGATTTGTGCCAACGGGGTATACAAGGCATACAGCTCTTTATGGATATGGCCGATTGCACCGGTAATGGCGTGTACGCTTCCCCAGGCCAAGGTGGCAGAGAAGCGCTCACTGCCATTCATGCTGTCCGGCAAGACAAAGTGATCAAGATGCAAGCGGCTGTGTGCACGCAAATCCAGTCGTCCACCATCCGCCATTGCCAGCTGCACCTGGCTGCCCTGTCCGGTATCGATACGGTCACCTTCACAGATCGGTTGGCCCGAGCTTAGGTTACGCGTTCCACCCACGCTGTTTTCTGCCAGTACGGTGCCATGGGCAAACATCACGCTGCCGGCAAACGGAACCCGGATTGGTGTACCAGTTCCTCCGATTCCCCCGTTGCCATTGGCAGCAAGTGCTGGCGTCGCCGGTGCGCCGCTGCCCCCGATACCACCTGTGCTGTTGGCCGACAATGCGGGGCCGGCCGGGGAGCCAGTACCACCGAGACCACCACGACCGGTATCACTATCCAGTACGAGTACTTTGTGTGAAACCGGATCGATTTCACATATCGGTGCAGCCATTGCCGCGCTTCCGATTAGCGCGAGCATTAGTAGACTAAGCTTAGCGAGGTTCTTCATCGGAGGCCTCATGATAGAAATACACTCCGAAATTAAAGCGCTCACCTTGTTCTGCCTTATCGCCATTTGATTCGAGCATTTGCTGCGCCAACCTGTTTACTTCGTGCAAGGCATCCATTGCACGTTGCGTCGCAAGTGTCTGCAAGACCGAGATTTGTTCTGGCGTCAGTCCGTCATAGAACACACAGCGCTCCATGAAGGGAGAGGGCGTTTCACGCAAGTTGGCACCGATGGCGGCCAGGTGGTCATGCACATTGCGTCCCATGAATTCAAGCTTGTCGTGAGCACTAGCCAACGGTACCGCGGCGCTCACATGCAGATGTACACCATCATTTTCATCCAGGGTGACCACTCCTGCATTCAACCACTCGTCTAGCAGCGCTCGCGGACGAATGTCTTTGCTGACCGACTGCACCAAAGATTCAAATGAAACCTCAAGCCCGGGACGGGCAAAGCGTGGCAACACGCGCGCTTGCTGCTGCTCATCCAGATAGCGGGCATCACCGGTCCAGCGTCCTAATACCTGTGCCGCCAGTGGTGCATCGAGCTTCGCCGGTTCCGCCCCATCACTACGCAGGCGTTTGACATCTTTCCGATGCACGCCAGTCAGCAGACTGATGCGACTGTCGGTTTGGGCCTTGCCTTGCAGTTTGAAATAACGGTCGGCGACATGCACATAGCTGGCTTTCAGTAGCTCGATCTGCGCGGGATAGCTCACGCCATGATCCAGCAGCAGGCGGACCAGCGGCTGCAACAGATGTTCGATGGTGCTCAGAAAGCGCCGTTCAGTCTGTAGAGGAGGTGGCGTATCGGACATGGTTGTACACGCTGAAAATATTGAGGCAATTCTAGCATGCTCATTGATGTGTGAAATATTCCCACGTATAATTTCATAAAACGCGGGAATATTTCCCACAAATGGAGCGAAATATGCTGAGTACGCTGTGGAATGCCACCTATCTGTATGGCCGTGAAAGAAACAAAATCTCCCTGCTGCGCCGCACAAAGTTCCTGTTACGCGCATTGATACAACTACCTCACTCGGTACAGTGGTTCCGCTTCTTGCAGGAACAGCCGGAGCTGGCCGCAGCGCTACCGCAACAGCGGCAATGGCTGCACAAACTGCAGCGTCCTTATCTGTGTGCAGACTATGACAGCCATAGCAAGCTGCAACTGCTGCATCAGCACTTTTCCATTTTTCTGCGGCTAATGCCAAAAGAGTTGCGTTTATCATTACTGCAAAATCAGGCTTTGCGAATGGCGTCGATAACAGGCAAAAATGGCGCGCTCTACCACATCAAGCTTTCACTGACGCAAACGATGGATAAAGAGGGTGAGTTGATGCTCACGCTGGTGGAGGAGTCCGGTGGATGCAACCTGGCCACGCTGGCTTTTTCCTTTGGCATTGACCAACAACAGGCGGCCAGAATCCATATCGGCTGTTTGCAAGGACCAAGCCATCAAGGTGGACGGGAACAATTCCGCGCGATCACCAAAGATCTGCACGGCTTGATGCCCAAGGCATTACTGATGAAGGCCTTGTATGCGCTGGCACGGCCGATGAACATCGATACCGTACTGGCAGTCAGCAACCGTGCGCATGTACACCAAGCTGCCTGGCACCGTTACACCGTCATTCAGGCAGATTACGATGCATTCTGGATCATGTTGGGCGGCTCCAGGCTCAATGATAGGCACTTCCAGCTAAAAACCACCGCTATAGAACGCCCACTCACGGAAGTCCCCGCCAATAAACGCGCGCAATACCAACGACGCCGCGCACTTGAAAACAGTATTGCCCAACAGTTCGCGGAGTTTTGGCAAGTAGAGCAAGAGGTAAAGTACTCTCAAACCACAACCCGTTCGGTCCTGGCAGGTTCAGCCTCCCCCGGCACAGACGTCCCTGACCACCGCAGGAACAGCTGGCCGCAATCTCCGCAAACCACCCCGAGCCATGAAGCGGGCCTGAGGCTGGCTTAAGTGTTTCGTACAGTCCATTCAGCATGCAGCAAGCACACGTGGCACTGCGGCTCGAAATCCGCATACTTCTGGCATTGCGCGGAATTATCGATGTGGCATTGCACTCCAGCATCAGCCACCCGCCATACGGCATGCTTGGCGATGGTTTTGGCCGCTGCGCCGACTATGCCATTCTTGGCAGCAGGATTCTGAAGCGACTTACCGGTGGCGGCTATCACACCGTGGCGGGTTCAGAGATGCTCAACTGCCACGAAGGCAAGCGGCTGTCCATCTCCGCAGACCGGAAAAGCCGCCGTACGGCCACACATCTGTCACCGCTATCCATGTTCCATTGCTGGATCGAAGCACAACACCTCGTAGGTACCCCCAACATCCGTGAGGAAATCATCGACTTCATCATCCGGCATGCGCATGCAACAGCCAACCAACTGGGTATTTCATACACGCTAGCGCCTCCTTCGCAACCTTTTCAATGGATATGGCGTGACGAGTTACGCCTGCCGGACCACCGGTGTGGACATCCGAGGCTGCGAAATACCGATGCCAGCCTGAAAACAGCCGATGTCGACTGCACCCGTTTATTGCATGCGTACGAAGTAGAAAATCCCATCTACTTCAGTCAACTGGAAGCCAGCGCCATGGAGCGCCGTGTCGACCAACTGATCCTGCCCCACGCTGAGACTTAGCCAGATGCCAAGCCTCCGACTCGCTCTCGCTGTTGTATTGCTGCTGATCCACACCAATATCAGCGAAGAAATATTGCCAGCCTCCGACATGCCAGGCGGATCCCGACTTTACCTTCACGGACCAGTTCTCCATGCAACGGGGCACGCATGCGCGTTCTGGATTCGGACCTGGCGAGCCTATTGTTTGCTCCGTAAGCCACGGCAGTCTAGATGATCACTCTCTGGCCAAAGAGTGTCAGAAATATTGTATAAACCCGCCGTTACTCCCCGCCTAGCGGACCGTTTTGGCCAAAAGCCCCCTTCCTCGAGCTTTCTGCTTGCACTTCTCTACATTCGTTGGCCAAAAAAGCAGAAGGGGCCAATGGCCCCTTCATTTCACTCAGACTCCGACCAACTTTATTCGGATCCGACAGACTTTATTCGGTGTAGTGCAGGCGGTAAATAGAAGTGTTGGCGCACAAAGCCACAAAGCACTAACACACTGAAATTCAATAAAATTTCTCACAAAACCAACACTTCACACTTGTAAAAGAACCCCACCTTTCAGGCTTTTTCGCTCTTGGGAAATAAATGCGTTGATTTTGACATCCCCTAACCTGAAAAATCAGCTCCTTTGGCGGCAAATTTGCCTGACTACCGCTCACACAGCTCGTGAGATGCCTGGTGCGCACCCCAGACCTCTCACGATGCCCCCATGCCCTACTAAGCGCCCAGTCAACAGCAGAGATATCAAACTAAGCTACACAGGCACATGCCAACTTGGTTGCCGCCGTGCTGCGGGAAAGCCAGCCAACTCTCATCTACGACCATTCAAAGTTTATCCGAGACATCCTCGACGCAGCCGAACTTGTTGGCCAGGATGCTTTGGATGAGATTCGCTCGGCAATTACTATGGCGACATACTCCGGAGTTCGTGGAGGAGCTCCCGGAGAGCCGTTTCCTGAGGACATCCGAATGCAACAACACTGTGAGCAGATGTTGGCATCACTGAGCCGGGCAGAACCAGCATTTGACCTATATGACGGACTACTCAAGGACGCGTGCTATGCAATTGCACGCCAACGTAAATCCAGGGAAGCGCTTGAGGAGGACGATGACTAACCAAGCGCCAAGCCAACATATCTATTGATACGGCACAGGATATTGAACTTTACGCTTGCAACAGCGAGTAGGGGCGTATCAAGCATGGGAGCCGCCGGCATACATACCGCCTGACAGGACAGGAGCTTGCGACTCCCTCGGAAGTGTCGAAGGCGCCGTGCATAACACCTCAGCCAAAGGCCAGGGTTCGTTGTATTCTGTCTTGAACATCGTTCGCCTCCGTCAAGCTTTAACGTGTACGGAGGTGCAGAAGAAATTGAGCGGGAGAGCACACATTGTGGCCAGAAGAAATACTGCTAGACACCATAGTCACTGAACTAGCCGGTGAGCCTGTGCCTGAGTACGGCAACGGTCAGAAAGGAATTGCGTATCTAAAGCACCGAGCAAAAGGTGCTCAAGCCCTGGCACGTCTGATACTACAAGGCAAAACACCCCAGTTTTATACGGGAGATTACGCAAATGCCAAAGCTATCGAACCAGAGGCTCTTCGTAAGAATATACTAGGTCGCTACGTCCAAAATGCGGATATAGAATCAAGGGCTTTTGGTGTGTGGATAAGTCACGTTGTAAATCAAGGTTATCGCATACCGCTCAATCTTTATTCTCATGTGCAACTGCCTATCGGATTTCGAACAGCCCAGTTTAATAAACGACTAGTCCGATACTGGCCACATGATAAGTCATGCAATGACGCAGGCAGTCAGATTTTGCGCGATGTCTTGGCACGTGAGCGGTTGCGTAAAATGGAGTTCCCCCTATGGAAACAATGGCAAAGACGTGGGTTGCCATTCCCTTCTCCAACTGACACCTATACCGTAGGCATCGCCCAGTCGCCTGTTCCTCTAGCATGGTGCTTCAAAGATGAATGGGACCGACTAAAGCCGGATAAGCGCTCTTCCCAAGTTGACGACGTTATCGCCCATGAACAGCCTGAGGAACCAGCAATACAACTAGTGGATAACAGTCGCATTGGCTGGCGCAAAACAGTTGCCGACTTGTTTCCGCTCGCACCTGAAGAACTCCGCAAGGGCAACCCGAAAGGCTTACTAAAGTGGATGAGCGCGCACCGCGACAACGATACCTTGAAGCCATATGATGGACGTAGTGACCAGTTCAGATGGACACTCAACAAAGGAAAACCAAAGACCGCCAGCATCCGCACACTGGGTAATTTCCTGTCTGAATTGCGTCAAAGTGCCACACCTAGTCGCACCTCTCACGGCTAGCCGCACAGCTAGCTTCACGCTTCACACCTACCAAGACGCACACTCCTCACTCACGGCATAGTTGGCCCCGTCAAAGCCGAGCCATCCCGGCTCGGCTACGTACGAGAAACCGATAATGCATAATACCCCCAGTAGCGGCCTAGTAGCCGCGCCCGTCAGCCCCGCGAACCAAGATACAGCCGAAGTTCAAAAGCTATTGGCTATCCTGCAACGCGGTCAGAAACCATCACTCGATTGGCTACTTGAGGAAGGTTTCAGCAGCCCAGTTATACAGAGAGTCCTTCGACACCCTCATGTTTTCACAATCAGTAGCGTGCGCATCGCAGATGGTGCCGCCATTCAGCGACTCTACTGGCAAGGAGAAGGGGAACGAGATGCAGAGCAATTTTAACTTGTGCCCATCACTACGTGCCTGTCTGGATATTCTGCGAGAAGGTCCAGTACTCCGTGAAGACTTGGACGATAAACTCGGGGTGTCGAACTCGCCCGGCTTGGTACGCCGGTTGCGTGCTGCAGGCTATGATATTGAGTGTCAAATGGAGCCACGTCCCTTTGGAAAGAAAAAGCCCAACGGAGACAAGCTCGCCGGACGCTACGCACTACGCGCCATAGATGATTATTGAGCCATAGTCCAAAGCGCCGGTTTAGTATGGCCGGCGCAGGTTCTTACTTTCGAAATCAGGCAGGTCTACCTCTTCCTACTTATCAATCAAGTCGCCGGCTGACATCTTTTTCGTGGCTTGACAATCCACATGCATGGTTTTCTGAGCTCAATACGTCCTGAGCTGCTTGTAGCGCACCATTACAACCTCGCATACGACAAATCTGTGTGACTTCAACTCGACCAATGCATGTATTGGTATGACATACCGCATGGACTGATGCCCGGGTTTGTGGGAAACTATAAAAATGAAATTGGCATAAAATGTTCTAATCGCAACAAAAATAACTTACCTACAGAGTGTAGCTCCAGCGCTTATGCACATAGTGTGTAGACAACAAAAATAAACGTGCAGAACAGCAAAACCCGTGTGTAAGACAAGAAAAGTGTTTGCTACAACCCGCATTATTTGCTACTCGCTTAGTTGTTCTGTACTTCTGGCCGATACAGGCCATAGCACGGTGAATATCCATGTCAACAAGTTCGGGCGACCTTTTCTCGGCAGGCGAACAAGGCCTTGGTTACATTTATCAGCCTAGATTGGCACTCTTTCAACTCCTTCAGTTACCAGAAGATACATCTGTCCTGATTGAGAAAGATGATGACCTAGATTTCATTGACAATAACGGGGTCAAAACCCTGGGCTCACTTAAGCATAAGGCCGAGGGCGAGCGGGTTACTGACCTTTCAACCGACTTCTGGAAGTCGGTTCGAATTTGGTTGTCACGCTACAACCGTGATGGTTGTCGTGAGGCAAGCCTCCGCTTCTTCCTATTCACAACCGCCTCCGTTTCTGAGGCTTCATTTTTGCACCGCTTAGTCAATGGAATAACAGCTCATGAGGAAGAAAAAATGCTTTCTGAGCTGGCTCGTGATGCTTTAGCCAAAACTAAGTCGGAGCTCATTCAGTCGATTGGTGCTGAGTTCACAAAGTTGGATGAAAAGGAACAAGAGGACTTTCTTTCTCGCATAGTGATTTTTGATGGCAGTCCACGAATTCAGAACCTACCCCCTCTGATAAAGGACCTTATGCGCAGCATAAGGCGCGAACATCGCGATGCGGTCTTCGAACGCCTTGAAGGATGGTGGAACGAATCCATCATCAACCTACTGGTTGGCAAGCGCACAGAGGCGATGACTGGATTCGAAGTATCAGACAAGCTGGCTGCCTTCGCCGAGGAGTACCAAGCGGATAATCTTCCCATCAATTTCAGACGCTCAGAGCCTGCCGGCGGCGTGAGTGTTGATAGTGACTCGCGCCTATTCGTTCGACAGCTTCGAGAGATTGGTGTCACATCAGACCGTCTCCGCAATGCAATTCTCGATTACTACCGTGCTTTTGAACAACGGTCTTTATGGGCTCGCGAAAACCTATTGGTCTCTGGCGAGCTTGAGGATTACGAAGAACGATTGGTTGATGAATGGTCACGCTACCGCGACGTTGTCTTTGAGGAACTCGATGAGAGTAGCGCCGAAGACGTCTTGGTAAAAGCAGGTCGGGCCTTGTACCGATGGGCGGACCTGGAGAGTGGCAATATCGCAGCACTACGCATCCGAGAAAGGGTGGCAGAACCATATGTCGTACGTGGAGGATTCCACATACTCGCCAACTTCGGCCCGCCACCAAAGGTCTATTGGCACCCTCGTTTTCTTGAGCGGCTAGAACATGCTTTGGGGGCCAAGAAATGAAGGCTTGGAACCAACGACCATTTGAAGTCCGCAATCTGTTCAATCCAGCATTCTGCGGCTTGATTCTCTTTAAAGCGTTACGTGGTTATGAAGAACTAGACGATGAAGGTATGCCTTTCTCACTTGCGTTGTTGGTGCTCCCTCTGTGCTTGCATAAGGAGTCACGTGAAACGCTCGAAAAGGGCAACCGCGGCTATCTCCTTCGAGTTATCGAAAAGAACCCCAAACTTCTGATTAACTTTGCATCACGAGCCGCCGACCTACTTCCCTTTACTCATGAAGCATTTGGCATGCTCATGGAACGCGGCTGCATCTTGGTGACACCTGATGGGCGCCTACGAACTGTTCCTAACCTCGTACGTAAGTCCGACACCGGCACGGCAGAGTCTGTCTCTTGCCAACGGGTCGCACGCTTCGTTGGAAAGGAGTTTGCTCGTATCGATGACCGTGTCACGGTGTATACCACCTTCGGAGTTCGCCCATGAAAATCAAGTCAATCCACATTTACAGCAAGGACGGCCAACGCAGGGATGTCACATTTTTTACCGAAGGTTTGAATGTCATCACGGGCCGCTCATCGACAGGCAAATCGGCCATCTCGGACATCCTCGAATACTGCATGGGGCGCTCTACCTTTAATGTTCCAGAGGGCGTTATCCGAGATAAGGTAGCTTGGTTCGCCGTTGTCTTCCAGTTCCCCCAAGAGCAGGTCCTTGTCGCAAAGCCCACCCCCCCGAATGGAGGAGAGAGCTGCAGCATGGCGATGTATCGCCGTGGGGTGGATATTGCCATTCCTCAGCTTGAGGATTTAGCAGCTAGCTCTGATGACGAGGCCGTCGAATCCCTGCTGTCTCGGCTTCTCGGTATTCCAGAAAATCTAACCGATGTTCCACAGAACAACTCGCGTACCAGTTATGACGCAAATATCAAACATACCCACTTCTATCTCTTCCAGAAGCAAACACTGGTTGCAAACAAGGACCAGCTCTTCTACCGCCAGAATGAGAGTTTTTTGGCACAAAGCATCCGAGACACCCTGCCTATCCTGCTGGGCGTTTCATCCAGCGAGAGGTACGAATTAGAAGTTAAGCTGCGGGCTGCCCAGCGTGAGTTGAAGCTGTCCTCGAAACGCTTAGAGCAAGCTCAAGCGACCATTGACGTAGCACAGCAGCAGGCCATCAGCCTTTACTCGGAAGCCATGGCGGTAGGGGTTCTTTCTAGTCAACGCGAACAGGAAGGTCCAAGCGAAGTCATCGAAGCGCTGCGCTCCGCATTGACTTGGACGCCAACTTCGATTCCGGACAACGATAGTGGCCGTATTGGCCGCTTGGAGAAAGAAATACTAGACCTCCGCAAGGAGCGTCGTGAGGTTCAGTCGAGAATAGACGCTGCACGCCAGTTTGCACGAAAGGCGGGAGGCTTTGAGAGTGAGGCCGGCGAACAGAGGGACCGCCTTGCATCAATTAAGGCATTTCCCAAAAATCCCTCCACCGGTGAGTGGCAGTGGCCATTCTGCGAGCAGAACCTAGCGATGAATTCTCCCCTTGCAGAGGTTCTTCTGAAGGAGCTTAAGTCGCTCGACGAAGAGCTAGAGGTTGTCGTAGGGGAGCGTCCTAAACTTGATGCTTATCTAGTCGACCTTGAGAAGAAAGTTGCCGAAACTACCAATGGTATCAAGAACAAAGATGTGGAATTGTCTGCTGCCATCGCTGCGAACGAACTACTGTCCCAAATGGGCTCGAGGAATAACGCAGCTGCACGTGTCGTTGGACGAATTAGCTTGTTTTTGGAGAATCTTGTCTCTGACTCCGAGCTCAAGGCGCGCGAAATCGAGCACCAGCGGCTCAAAGCTAAGGTTGATGCACTTGAAGAGAAAATTGATGCTGACAACAGCCGAGAGCGCTTAACCTCCATTCTGAGTAGCATCTCGGCTCAAGTCGCTCGCTTCATTGCCGGCTTTGAAGCAGAGTTTAAAGGTGTACCCGCTCGGATAGACCTAGCACGCTTGACTGTCGTATTCGACCGGCCGGAGCGGGCCGTACCGATGGGGAGAACTGGAGGTGGTGAAAATCACTTGGCCTATCACTTATCAGCATTGCTAGCACTACATTGGTTTGCGGCAAAGAACAACCGGCCAATTCCCCGTTTTCTTATCATCGACCAGCCAACTCAGGTCTATTTCCCTTCGGAAAAGGTCTATAAGGCAGTCGATGGCTCAGTTGAAAAAACAGAGGAGGATGCTGACTTAACTGCAGTCAGGCGGCTCTTTGCTTTCCTTCTTAACTTCACTAAAGAAGAGGTTCCTGGTTTCCAGATTATTGTGACCGAGCACGCCAATTTGCGAGACCAATGGTTCCAAGATGCGCTAGTTGAAGAACCATGGAGTAAACCTCCTTCCCTAGTCCCTGAGGATTGGCCAAACCTGAGTGAGCCCAAGGGCTAACGATATATTCGTTAGAACAAATGAGATGCTCGAATACTGAATCGTCCCTCCTTTCCTAGACACTTCGAGAGCCTCACACTAGGCCCCACAAGGAGGTGTCATGAGCAAGCCGCGTTTCCCCGAAGAGTTCAAGATTGAAGCGGTCAAACAGGTAACCGAGCGTGGTTACCCAGTGGCCGAAGTCGCCAGCCGCCTCGGCGTCTCTGCCCACAGCCTGTATCAATGGCTGAAACGCTATGACCCCAAGCGCGCCACACCGGTCGAATCTGCAGACCAACAAGCCGAAATTCGACGCCTCAAGGCAGAGCTCAAACGGGTCACCGAGGAGCGCGACATCCTAAAAAAGGCCGCCGCATACTTTGCCAAGGAGTCCGGGTAAGGTATGCCTTCATCCGGGCCCACGCGCAGCAATTTCCAGTTCGACGACTGTGCTGGGTCATGGCAGTGCACCCCAGTGGCTACTACGCCTGGAGAGCATCCCCGCATTCACCGCGAGCGCGTGAAGACCAGCGCTTGCTGGGGCACATCAAGCAGGCTTGGCTCGAAAGTGGCGGTGTCTATGGTTATCGCAAGGTGCATGACGACCTGCAGGCTCAGGGAGAGCGCTGTGGCAAACATCGTGTGGCACGACTGATGAAGCAGGAGGGCTTACGTTCGCAGACGGGTTACCACCGGCGTCCTGGGCATTACAGTGGCCGCCCGGCAGTGGTGGCACCGAATCACTTGCAACGCCAGTTCACTGTGAATGAGCCGAATAAAGCCTGGGTGACCGACATCACTTATATCCGCACGCATGAGGGGTGGTTGTACCTGGCGGTGGTGCTGGACCTGTTCTCGCGGCAGGTGATTGGCTGGTCGATGCAGTCACGTATCGATAGAGAGCTGGTGCTGAATGCCTTATTGATGGCGGTATGGCGGCGTCAGCCCAAGCAGGAGGTACTGGTGCATTCCGACCAGGGAAGTCAGTTCAGTAGCTACGACTGGCAAGATTTTTTGAAGGCACATCGCTTGGTACCCAGCATGAGTCGGCGCGGGAACTGCCACGACAATGCTGTGGCTGAGAGTTTCTTCCAGTTGTTGAAGCGGGAGCGTATCAAGCGAAAAACCTATCACGACCGGGAGGAAGCTCGTCGTGACATCTTCGATTACATCGAGATGTTCTACAACCCGAAACGCCGGCATGGTTCCGCAAACGGGCTATCGCCGGTAGAGTTTGAGAAGCAATATTTCCAACGGCTCAAGAGTGTCTAGAGAAGCCGGGGCGATTCAGATGCAGCACGCTCGGATTTCCCTTGGACAGCCGCTCAACCTCAGCTACGTAACCAAAACGTTTATGCAATGCCAGGGCAATGGCGCATGAACGGGAAAATCCACCTTCGCAATGCACAACTAATGAATGAACGTCACCTGGCAAGCCATTCACGAAGTCGAGGGTTTGGGCGGCTTGAGCAGGCGTGAACGCATCTTGCATTTTTTGCTGGGCCTTCTTGGAGGGCGAGGAATTCAGGAAGTCCACATCCGCGAAGCTCAGGCGGAGCAAGTACGCGAAGCCGTCAACCGCGGCAATCGGTCGCTCTGGCGCAGTGATGGAAATCATGGCTACCGCTGGCGGTCGGGGCAATTTTTCCGCTTCAGGGCGAGATAACGCAAATACCTGACGCCTCCCATCCTTCGGTGGATGGTACAGCTTATCGACTACCTCTTTGAGACGTCTCACAGTCCATTCCCCATTGCATATTTACGTACGCTCAAAAGTACATGTCGTCTGACCGAATCATAGCGTGCTCTGGGAGGGGGATGGAGGAGATAACCGCTAGAGGTGGGGCCTGGGTTCTTTGAAACCGTTCAGCACCTTGAGAATCATCGCTTACTATTGTGGCTACTGCTACGCAGTGGCAATGTGAGCAGACATCTCCGTAGAACAGAGAAAGCTAAAATACTGACTCAGTTGCCAGCAGCAGCCCAAGGGACTGGGTCGGTCTCGCTACCACGCTAGGGAAGGTCTGAACAAATCCACCCGCCTTCCCTAAGCAAAAGCCCCAAAACAACGATGACAACAAATCCTAATCGGTTAGATTGTGAGACACGTGAGAGCACAATTGCGTCCCTTTGCCATGCATTTCAGTGTTCCGCAGAATCGTTTCTGCCGTTTGTGCAGGACCCTGTACATGGTCAGGATTACGATGAGCACTGGCGAGACTTGCCTGAATTTCAGCAATACCTCTTCGAAAGAGTCGCCTTACACTTTGGCAACCCACAGTTGCCTTCAGAGGTCTGCTGGTTCCATGGGACACGAGTCCCACACGGAACCACATTCCGGGACGGCATTTTTCCCTTGGGGCAGCGGCTTGACTCCTTAAAAGAAGCCATCCTGGCCACACTGGACAACGACCAACATCAAGAACAAGTTCGTCAGGCTTTTGCCCGCAAAGGCGGTTGTGCCCACCATTTTCGCGAAAAGATAACAAATTCCATGCACTGGGGACCCTATGCCATTCTGATACGAGAGTTGGCCTTCCATGCAGAATCCTGTTCCCAACATGATTATCTGGCTATGCCGGAAATCATTGAAGACCTCTGTGAAGAGATACGTAACGCTTGTAAGTTGGATTTGTTGCCCATCTTCCAGGAACGTTGGCAACCCGCTCTTGTGAAATTCGTCGCAGTAGCTGATTCGCTGGTGGAAACCTATCTGGGGGTGGCTCTCTGTTATTTGAGGTCAGCCCTATTGGAAGGGGCTCCTGACAGTAATTCAGTTATGTGCTTTGATGGGGCAAATGTCCCGGTCTCTCCAGAACAAATCATCAGGGTGGACTTTGTCTAGCACATTACAAGTTTGGCTAAGCTAAAGCGGCCCAGGACAGGAGCTTTGGGACAGGGCTAGGGTTGAAATTTAATAGTCATACCCGGACTCCCAGCCCTCGTGCTCGGCGTTAGCGTTACTCATGCACCACGATAGTGAGTGCCGGCCATGGCAAGGGGAGCGTAGTGTGACTACTCAGATGAGCATGTGCTTATCGTACTCATTGATTACTATTTCATAGGCTATAAGAAATTTATTGAAGTTGCGGCTACCTAATGCGGAGCCGTGTGGATAATCTATGAGAAGGCGACCAACACTGAGGCCCTTTCTCGAACCGACGGGCACGCCGAGTTGGGCAAGAATTTTGTTGTAGTCTGAAACAGCTTTTGGTCCTCCATGGGCGATTCTGTTTCTAACCTTGTGCGCATGTGCCAGAGAGTCATAAGTAGGCTTGCCAATCAATTTCTCGAACCGACCAAAAAATCCGTTCTTCCCAAAAAGATTCTGCGCCCTGTTCTGGAGCACATTTGGTGATGCCCAGCCCATAACACCTGCCAATCCTTTGTCGGAGGAGCCCATGATGTTAACTGCTCGCTTTGGCTCAACCGAGAATTTCTTCCTAATTTCGATTTTGAAAGCCTCGCAGCAAAAACTCTCAAATTGCGCGGCAACCTCAAAGAAAATAAATGTGGCCGCATCCCTTCTATCAGGATTCATGAGGGGAGAATAAGCACCTCCATTCAGACTCCCGCCATTGAGGACGATGCGTGAATACAAATCATTTGCACGCCTAATTGACGCCTTGGCATCTTGTACGAGACGGTCCTTGATTTCTTTTTTGAGTGCCATGTACTTAGCTACCTAGTGCCTAAAGATTTCCATACCAACCCTAGGCCAGTCACTTAGAGCTAGTTGCGGTTAAAAACCTGACCAAAGCATACTGGAGTCAACATTACTATTCATTGGACAGCACTGAGATGATATTCTTTGACCGGGAAAAAGTATCTTCTTGGAACCTTTCTTGGGGGTAGCGCATCATGAATAATCTGGCGATATCCCCACGTAACAGTTAAGGGACTCGTCACTTATCAACTCGAGACTGACAGCTTTTTTTATTGAAGTGGCCGAGTTACTGCTCTTGGCCGGATGGGCAGACTATTTAACGGCAGAAAGAACAAAAATAGCCCGCCGCGCCCATGAACCATTTATCAGTCACCTGCCAGTGCGCACTCCCTCTTCAAGGCTTGAACAGTCTAACCATTGAGTAGAATTCCCACATGAGCCGGGGCTGCTAAAACTACCATGCAGTGTTAGCTTAGACCGTAGTATTTACTCAATGCATTTGCCAGAAATCCCCCTGCGGTTGCAATACTAATATCCCAACCACCGGTAGCAGCCTTACCCACCATTTTCCCTATCCAAGCACTAACCTTTGGTCCGAACTGCGTAGTAGATTGCGGAATTGGGTCATGATTCAGGGCACGCCCCAATTCTTTAACATCTTCTTCACCCACCCCGTTTTCGGTCAAATGGCGCTCCAGCGAAGAAAAATCCGCAGCTACTATTTTCTGCGAATTAGTTTGAGTGACTGATGAGCCACCATCGATGTTACCTAATACGCCTTGAAAATTCTGAATGTTGATGTTATGCATAGCTGCCTGCTTTTCTCTTTCAGAAAATAAAATCCCTTCACCTAGAATGCCATCTGCCTCAAGTGCAAGTGCCCAGTCTAAAATGGTTGTCCTTACTGCACTTAAAATAGCCGCCACCCTATTCACTCCTACGCTTCGAGTGGGGCGAAACTGAACGTAGTCACGTTGCATAGACATTAACAACTGCTCTTGCTCACGGGTGAAATCATAAACAACCGTTCCAGTGTTTTCATTATCCAGCAGTTGCTCTAGGGAGTGCACCGATTCAGATACTCTGATTTCAGAAAGCAAGTCATGCATCTGATGTGGAACTTGAAGTGGAATTAGCCCGCGCATAGGATTATATGCTTTGAGTTCCCCATGAATAATACGATAGTCAGGAATGTGCTCACGAAATTCACCCGTGTATCCGTTTAGCTCTGCTAAAACCCACTGTCGAAATTCAGCGAGTCCTAGCTTGGTTGCGACCATTAGAGCCTTGCGGAGCACATCACCAATGTCATTGGTACCGCTAGATGCAAGTTCCTGAAGTTCAATAACAACCGATTTTGTCATAGCAGGTCTCCAGGGGAGCAATATCACACCCCTCCATTACACCTTTTTCAAATAATTTTAATTAAATGGCATTTTACAACAACAAGCACATCCAAGCTGCATGACTCTTCGTAATCAACCTTTACCCATCGACCCCGCAATGCTTTGTCGACTTGGCTCAGTACGATTTCAAATGGCTTGCATTCTGTGTCTCAGTCGCTTTCTCTCAGATGTCTTTGTAATTCATACTTGCCTTTCGTTTCCTAAAATTTATTTAGCGGCAAGATTGGCAAGTTTTAGCAGTGAAATGATAAGAATTCAAGCATGGCGAGCGGCCAGTAACAGGTACAAAAAAAACAACCCAAGTCCCCAATACATCCATTTACGAATTCTCCCTTTCTTTCCTGTTACTTGGGTTTGTCGGACATTGGTTCGCGTTACGCTTTGAAAGGAACCAGTTGACTGTCTCGCTGGAGTTGATGTCGGTGTATGTTGTGCTTTCGGTTGCTGCGGCACCTGCGCTACCGATGTACTTCTATGTGCAATTGGGCTTTGGGCAGCTTGCTGGCTCTTCAACTTGGCCAGCAATTGTTGATTCGAAGATTGTGGTTGCTGAATTTTCGGCTGGGCCGGTGACTTTTCTGACGAAGGAGTATTTCCACGTAGTTGCGAAAGCAATTCGCTGTTATTAACGGCACCTCCCCGTGATACCACTTTGGCATTGTTTGGCCTACCAAGGCGATAAAGCGCTTCTTCTCCGTCCAGCAATAGGATTTGGTTGGGAGCGGAAATGGTTATGCTGATATGTTCATACGGCTGACGAGCTCTCGGTTTGCTACGATAAATAGGGTCAACCAACCCTTTGGTGCTGACCCATCGCCCCTCCCAACTTTTTGTCGGCTTACTGGAGAATTTGCTAAGGGCGGTACTCCAAATAGTGAGTTTTACGCATTGGCCACGCCAGTCAGCAAAATTGATGAATACATAGGGTTTGCCGTGCCGCGTCCTACTCTCACTCACTTCAATAATTCGGCCTACGAGCTCCACCATTTGGCCTATATGCCGCTGAAGCAACAAGTAGTCGCCGCCATCCAGCACAGGGTACTGGCTAAGATATGCTGCGCGTGCCCTGACCTGTGAACCCGTCCCCAAGGCCACTACAGCTCTGGGGGTGTACTGCCCGTTGATGAACTCTGCTAAGGAGGGGACTTCGCTGTAGCCCCCTTGGCAAATAGCCGCAAAATTTTTAACGTCTCGTTCAAGGCCGGATAGCTTGAAAAGTTGTGTAAACGCCCCTGATGACGGTGGGTCAATGAAGTCGTTGGCTCGGAAAATTATCGAGTCAGATTCACACTGGGTGGCCACCCACAACTGAGGGTGCCCCTGTAAGGCGCGCAGAGCCAAATCCAGCAGAATGAATGAAAACCGGTCCAGTCGACTATCAAAATGCCGAGCACCCCGCTTTGGGTGTTGGAAATTGAGATGCCCTATTTCCGACGAACCTAGTACCGCGACCTCCGGAACAAACATCCCATCATAGTCAATCAACTGTATGGTTCGACCATCTTTCGACACCATCAGGTTACCGGTCTGAATATCCCCGTGAGCAATTCCCTGCTGTTCCAGATATGTCGCCAGCGACCGCAGGGCCTGCTGCAAATTGGACAGCTTTTGACGGTCTTTGTGGTGGGCTTCAAGGAACTCGCCCAACGTTTCCCCGGAAGCCCAAGCCATTTTTACCAATGGGAAAACAGCGCCATCAACCCTAACGCCCTGTGATTGGTATTCGAAAGTTAAGAAATAAGGAGACGCTAGCGACCTCAACCGTTTCGCTATTGCGGTATAACGCTGCTCAAGTGCAGTGGACTCTTTATGAAAACACCGTACCGCATAACGGTTGCTCGATACGTCTACACGATAGGTGAGCGCAAAGCCCCCGCTGATAACCTCTGGCAGGCTGAGCATATTGGTCGGTATCGAGCCGGAGGCTAAGGACGCATCAATAAAGGCTGTCCTCGGCGATTGCAGTGCTACTTGGTATTGCTCAAGGCTGGGATAACGCATCAGGCTTAAACTTTCACTTCAAATGCCAATCTCACGAGAGTCGTATCATCGACTTTTATCTGTTTCGTCTCGCGAAGTGTCATTACCAGCTGTTCGAATTCCTCTTCTGAACCGATGGTGAGCAGTTGCTGTAATGTGGAATGGCCCTTTACCGACGCTTCTAGCAACCATTTCCCCAGGGCATCAGTCATCAGCAGGACCACTGAGCTGTTGTGGAGGGACCAGGTCGTTGAGTGCTGGCTGTAGAACTGGCTGGCTGTTATAAATTCATTGGCGTTACTACGTGTTGAGAGCAACGTCGGGTCTACATCGAATTGCTCAGCATGGCTGTAGGGAAAGGTTTTTAAGGCAGTGCCATTTTCGACCAGGACGGCCAGGCTATCGCCGACACAGAGGAGTTCCAGCTCCACCCGCTCGGGCTGGAACTCTGCCGCCAGCAAGGTAGCAAAGGCCCCTTGCTCAATACCTGACTGTTGAATCCACGATAGCTGGTCGAAGTCGTAGCTCGCACGGTATTCGCGGATAAGAGCTGTCACCCATTCATGGTTTACCGCCGGAGACTGAAGAAAACGCGCCGTCAGCATGTTCGCCCAGATGCGCGAATCGTATGCTGTGGAGGCCCCATCAGAAACGGCGAACCTGCCTGCCGCCTCATCGATGGCCAGCGCATCTTCGTTCAGCTCTGGCTGTTCCAGTTCTTTGGGAACTGACGCATGGAACTCTACACGTAACATTGAATGCTCTACCGCATTTGCGACGGACGTGTGCCGATGTCAAAGAATTCGACAATCTCAGACGCCTCTGCATTGAACATGAACCCTCGGGATTCATGAGAGACGCTAAACCCTTTGCCTTGGGCATAGCTAACTAGATGCTGGGGCAATTGGCTGGACATTCTGAAGAGCAGCTTGGAGTACTGGTCGGGTAATCCACCCTCCGCAGCGGGGAAACGGATAGGGTTGCCCGCCTGCACGCTCACATGCAGGTTCAGTAACAACACGTTACCGTCATTGGTCTGAAATTGACGCAAGGTGTCCGCGACTGCTTCTGGGTCGCCATCTGTGGATTCCCCATCGGTCACATGTAAAACCGTCGGAGGGTAGCTATCCGGATTCGCATCACACCAGGCAGCGAGCTCTTCGGCCGCTTGAGTCAACGCGGCGCACATGGGGGTGCCGCCATCGGCCTGTGGCTCGAACCAGATAGGAAATTTGACTGTTTGCTCGATGAGGCCGCCCGCCCCGTCATCCATCTTCTTGCGGCGCTCTTCTATACGTAACGGGTTGGCGCCGATACTGGAAATTGGATGCAAAATGCTACCACCCAGAGAGCCTTGAAAACCGTTACAGGCCCCCATGCCCCCGTAACCGATAACACCAATTTGGAAGTAGTCGCGAATCCCTTCTGGCTTCGAGCAACGAGTGATGAGGTTCATCAGCGTACGGTTGAGCACATCCGCAACGAATTGAGCTTTAGTTTTGTCGGAAGCAGCCATCAAGTCCCCCATGGAACCTGATTGGTCAACTAAGAACAGAAAAGCGGTCGGTGTACTGCGTTGGATGGAGGCTTGGTATGGCATGGCGGTCCCCTTTTGATAACGCATAATCATTACATTCCAAATTCATGCCCACAAGGCATAAAAATCAAATTTTCATGATATGGAGCACGGAGAAGAGGAAGATACAGGTTCGAGGGAGCTCACTGTGCGAACGCCTGCATCTGCTCCTAGCTCTACTGTTCTTGAGAACGTCAATGCCAGGCCGGCAAGGCCATTGCCATAAAATTGGACAAGGCAGTTGCCGCAATCGGCTTCGATAAGGTTAATCTTTCTTCTGTGGCTTACGCTTCTGCGATGCGCGTAGTCGTGGCTTGGCAGCTCGAGTTAGTGTGAGCGGATTGATAGTAGGCACTGGGGCAATGGTTTGCAGCCATGACTCCCGGCCCAGGGTGCGAAGCACCCTGAGCAAGGTATTGACTGATGAGCCTTGTCCGCTCTCAAGGTTTCGCAGAGCACGAACACTTATTCCCGCCCTCGCCGCCAAGGTCTGCTGGTCGATGTTCTTGTTCAGTCGAAGCCTTCTGAGCTTTTCGCCCAGCTCAGCTTCCATTTCTTCTGACGTTAGATTTGCAGCTGCCACAATTTCACTCGCTTGGTTTTCCGAAGCGCCTTGATTGACCGATAACGTACCAAGCTATCAAACAGCCGCGCCCAGTGCATCGGCCTAACAATAAAACGAGTAGTATGGTTCGCACCACAACAGGCAAGATTCTGCCTTTAAACGACTTAAACCAGTTTAAGAGGCAAAATTATGCCTGTAATGACGAATGGCCGTATTGCTTTAAACAGGACATGGAATACCACACCCGCCTGGGCAGATGGGTTGCTCCATGTAGGTGTTTTAGGAGTTAGCGCGCTCATCAAGTTTCGGAGCAACGATACGGGGAAACGACTTGTGCTGCGGTTAGATGGCGAAGGAATGATTCACCTCAAGCTCGCTCTTTGGCAAGACGCCTCTGTCCGCCGGCGCACACGCGACGGACTATCCATCGGATGAGCTCTCCGCAGCCGTTTCCCATACGTACCAGCCCTTAACCATCGATGAACAAATCCTGTTCGTCATCAATCCAAACCAAGTCGTTATCGTGACCAATGGGCTTGGCGAAATCGCTCTCCTGTAAGGGCGCCTGCTTGAACTCAGAAATAATGGATTTCACCTTCTGGCGTTCTAGGTGTCTCCGGGCCTGCTCTTTCGGTGTACCAACCGTCTCGACCACAGGAACCGCCACTGCTGCGTTACGCTCAACATTGTCTATCTTGGCTTGTGTGACTTTCGAAACCACCGCGGCATATGCCGCCCTCTCAGCACTAATGGCAGCATTCACGTTCTTGCGGGCGATGAATTTTGCTTCTGCAAACAGGTGATTTCGGTAGCAATTTTGGTATTTTGTTAAAAAACCATACCCATCCTCGAATATCTTCTTCGTCGACGCTGTAGCTTCAAGCAGCCCAAGTCCTTGGCCAGTCAATTCCCAGAACAAGACAAACGGAGCATTTGGTATCTCGTAAGTTTTTATTTTACAAGTGGTCTCATTGTGCATTGATTCAAAAGTACGCGCATAGAGCTGAAGTTCTGCCGAAGTATATTTTCTACCATCGATTGTAACAATTCCATTCGAAGCTTTCTGTTCTCGAGGAATACATAGCCTTCTAAAAACATCTTCTGGAGCAAGGTCCCACTGGGCATCACCACGTCTACGGTTTTTGTTGTAACGATATATCTCGGCAGGGCAAGCGGGAATTTTTTCCTTCATCATATCCGATGTCAAAAGATGTCTTGCATCGGTCTCCAGATTACGCCTACTAATTGCCTTAAGCAGGGCTTGCATGAATTTCTCCAAGGAAACAGCTCCCTTCTTGGCATTTTTTTGTCTTTTCCTGTCCTCATCTTTATCGCCAGTTTTGAATATAGAACCAGACAAATTACTCAGCTCTTCTTGGAAATACTTCATCACCTGCTCAGCGTGCCCTTTGGATGGCGGGCTACCCGGAGGAGCCATTTTTGCAGCCACTCTCAACCTATCGACAAGCGACGTTTGTACCCTCAACGATACTCCAGGCCCCCGGTCAATAAATAAATCAGTGGCACATCCATAAACCATACCGGCCAGATATGGCACCCCCCACCGATGAAGCTCACGAGTCTTGGACGTGTATGCCGAAAAAACACAATTTAAATATGCATCACCATTTTCAGGACCAAAGCTCACATCCCAACCAACAATAGCCAGGCTTGCCCGGTCAACCGCCAGCAGGACAGTCGGTTTCCCAACCCCATCAATCCTCACCTCTTCACTACCAAAAAGAAGATAATTGTCTGCAGGAGTTCCATCTATATCCAAAATAGACAATTGGTCATGCACAATGTCTTGAGCACTGCCTCCTCTTCGACCTGCCTTAACTTCCCGACTTTCATCTCGCTCAGCCCTAAATTGCTTAAGAAGCCTCCTGCCAATCCTCTTCATATTATCGTCCCCGGAAAAATTTCTGGGGTCGACTTGGTATGTAACTAGACATCCATCCTTATCACGATTAAATGCCACACGACTAACAAGCCAACGCTGAAATATTTTAGGGAAATTATCATTACTATCCCATGCTTCTTTCCTTAAAAAGCTAGCGTATTTTGCAAGCTGTTGCTTGGTTAGGCGCTTTCTCTTATATCCTTTACTCCCAAATATCTTCTCGCTATCAGTTCGCCTACCAAGCGGCGTATGAGTTCCATCTTCGTTTCGCAAATCTCGCCGTGAGACGCCTGGAGCACCTTTTCTCCAATTATGGTCTACAAGCGCATTCTCATGTTCGCCATAAAATTTATGCATTTCAAACCACTGCCGCACTGCATTCTCACTAGCGCAGAATCGAGTTGCAGCGTCACTAACGGCTCTTGCATTAATTGCACGGCTCCAAAAAACAGAATCCCCCCAACATCTCTCAATATACTCGACAGCGTTTCTTCTCCGGTCCAATTCTGGACTACTTCCTGGAGGGACGCTGCATTGAGTCATTTCCTCTGGGATGCCAAACTCTGCCACATGCACAAGCATTCCATTCGCAAGAGCATTATCTACAAAACTGCGCGCCCATTTCTTTCTATTACCGACTTTTTTCGAGGGCGAATTCGGTATAAATATTTTACTCACTAGAGCATTACCCTTGACCGATTTTACCACCCCCAGCTCAACAACGCAGACACTCAATTCATTATAAGCAAGGACCCTAAATATTAGTTCTTTACCGCGCCCAACAATAAGTGATAGATTACTGTTGCGTATAATTACCGATTTTTCTGCAGCATCCACAATTAAACTCCAGTCAAATTCAGCAACATAAAAAGCTACAATCGTCAGTCCCCAACCAAAACCAAGGGCTTATCAGGCAAAATTTCATGTTCATGGTCAAGCGTTAGATAGCCTAAGAAATTCGCAATCGCGAAAATCCGATAGCCTGCATCCCTCCCCAACCCTAAATATCCAGCAGCAGCACGAACTCTCTGGTCGCATATTTCAAACTTATTCTCACTCAACAATATGGTCGCCATATTTGATGCAACCTCCTGATATGCTGAAACATCATTTACCATTTTCATATACTCAAAAAGACGTCTGTTATTAATATGCTCACGAGTGGAAATTGAATGCTCAGTCATTATTTCGTGTGTACAACCCCACCAATGAAGCAATTCCACCTCACGTAGATGCCTTTTCTGTACCGATAGCTGTTTTAGCTTTTCATAAGGCTTCACTGAAATGGCATGATAGTGAAACCCCGAGCCCCCTGGTATTTTCAAAGTCAGGAGAAAATCAATAGTTATCACGCCACGTTTTGGCATACGCAAATTCATTTCTTTGCATTCCTGATACATGCCGCGCTCCCACTCTGGATATTGTGCACGCACCTCAACAACAAATGGATTCATCCCAAAATGATAGAGGCAGCGTTCCTCAAGTCCAGAATGGTTTGGCGTAAGCCCTCCACCTTTAAAGCCAAAATAATTTCCAGCAATACCAATTTTGCTATCTTGTGCTTTTTTCCAAGCTTCAAATTTCGGTGTTGATGGATGCCCACGCGGGTCATGTTTCGGTAATTCAGGAGGCCATGACAGAATCGTCTTGCCAACCAAATCCGCCAAATAAAAACCTGTTGCATTTTCTGGTCGTGGAAAACTCTCAACGTAGTCAAGCTTACCGGTACGGAGAATACGTTTTGCATCATCCGGGGTGTAGGGCAGATGACTACAATCAGCAATTAACCTGCGTTTTGGGTATGCCATCGTGAGCATTTTTCCTGCTTCAGGTCGTTTCCTTTCACCCGCTTCTTCCACTCAGCAAAGGTTTCTGAGCAAGCAGCAAGTGACATTTGAATACCTTCGCTCGCAAGCACCAAGTTAGTAGTGGTTTCGCACGACACATTGGAGAGAAGATAAGCTTTAGTGATTCGCTGCATTGGCCTTTCTTTAAGAGATAACTCGTATCTTTTCTGTATATGCCTAGTAAGCTGCTCAATTTTTCGCACATTAATAAGCTCTTGAGTTACATAACACCGTTTTCTGGCCCTTGACGGTAGAGTGCGGTCGTACCATGCTTTATCGATATTCAACAGATAGCGGAGTGCAGCCTTGCCGCCAGGTTGCGTTTTCAATTCTGCTCTATAAATAGCTGGATTTTCATGCAGTAATTCAAGTAACCATTTTCGATATTTCAACCTAAGATTAGCCTGCTGCTCCCACGGAAGACCACCAACCCATTCAATGTATTGCTCTTTCGTTCGATGCCTATCCTTTCGGCGCTTGTCAGGGATTTTTTTATCCAACTCAGGATTAGAAAAACGAATACCAACCGTTTCTTGGCCTACTCGTAGCACATCTGAGAAATTATCAAACCCGCCAAAAACCGCATGTATGACCGCAAGATTTTGAATGGGATTGCGAATAGGACCATAGTGACCCAAAGAACCTACCAGACGCCTCAAGGTATCCAAGCCGATACCTAGGAACGAGCGATAATCCGGTCCAATAGCCTGATATAGCGCCTCATTCAGCCTGTCGTGCAGGCTCCGGCAGTTTCCAAAGTAATGGTGCAGAGCCTGTGTGACAGACTCCGAGGACACCATTGAAGAGCCCGTGCCTCGAAGAATTTGGTCGGCCATACTGGCGACCGATATGGCCATTTCTTGCGTTTTGTTATCTAGCCTTGCGACTACCCTCAAATGGCCGCCACATACACAGCGTCTCATCGGACGCCAGTTCGTCCGTACACGACGATGACCAGCTTCACAGGCCTCACAGAACGTGAGTAACGGTCGTTTATGTTCTGGGCACGCCAAAATTCCCGGCATCAAGGCAAGTCGGTGCCAGATGGCATAACCATTCTGGTGGATGTCGCGTTCCATGCACTCTGGGCACATAGTCATCCTTCCTCGAAAAGCGCCATTCGTCATACCAACACGAGCAGCCAGCCCCTTTATTGCGATTCCCTTGTGATGCTCACGTAATGCTTTTGAATCTTTTTCCGTCAAGAATTTTGCATAAAGCGGAAATCGAGTATGACCATCAATTAATTCGTCAACAGGTGGAAGTTTGGCCTGCAATTCCTCCCCTAGGTGGCCAAGCCCAGAGGGGAATATCCATCCTGGTCGTCTTGTAGAGTCCGCTACAGTGCTTGGCCGTATAAGGACCTTTCCTTGACTCCTCTCAAATGACTGACGCACAATAAATCCAGTCACATCTTCTTCAGGCACTATGTGCATGGTGAACAATTGCGGATTTCTACGCACCACTGACAATACCCCTAAATTTAAATAATCAATCTGTTTTTTTCTTTAATACCTTACGAATGGTCTCTTCGCGAAGGCCAGCCTTCTTTGCAATAGCACATGGTCTACCGACAAGCCCAGCAAGGCGCTTGAGACGCGCTCGAACAAAATCATCTCGATGCTCCTCCTGCTTTTCTACAAAACCGCTATCCTCACACTTCTTCAAGGCATAGAAAGGGACTCGTGTAAGTTCTTGGAAACGATAGCGGGACATGTTGATGCGCTTTTTATCTGGCGCAGTACAAACATCAGCTGCCTCAGCGATTGCGCTATTTAAGTTGTAAAGTAATTTGCATGGCGGGCTTGCACGCACTCCATTATTAGGCAACTGGGAAGTAGGCTGATTGGCCATAAACCAGTCATGCGCATTTCTATATAAGCGCATCCATAATGTTGGGTATTTTTTCCGTAAACTATTGCGAGACATTTCAGGATTTGTCTGGATAACATTTAGCCATTCCGCCTTATCAGACTCTATGCGAGCACTCAGCGCTTTCTCGCGAGGAAGCGGTACGTCTGTCAAAATTGCAAGTTGGCGGTACACGCTTGTTAGCGAAATTTGGAATTTTTCGGCAACTTCTGACGGTGACTTACCATTCGCTAGCTCTTTCTTGATTTGGTTTGCAATAGATTCCTTCAAAGTTTTAGGACGCCAACTGACATTAAGTTCATAACGTTTGCACAGCACGTTGAGTAGCGAGACACTAATACCCATTGCCATTGCTGTTGCCTGTAGGGTTTTATGTTTAGCCAGCTCGACTACAACAGCTTCACGCAACGGCATTACCTTTGGACTTGCCATTCTTCTGCGCTCTGCCTCAATGGGTATGGCTGCCGTGGACTGGGTTGGACCGGTGTATGGCTGTTGCTCAGCAAACCAAGCAAATAACACACACCATTCGGGGTGGATGCTTTTTTCATTACGCAATAGCGCACGTATCGCATTTTCAATATGCCGCTCCGACTGGCATAGAATTTTTAAACGCTCATCAGAAAATGCTCCATCAAAAAAAATCGAAAACTTCCGTGTAAAATCTATAAGGTGGAACCGATTTCTCTCATCTATCCAACCTGACAATTTAAATAAATGAATAACACTATCTTTGTCGTATCTTGATAGATGCACAGGCGTCTCCATGCAATATTCAATTCGTTTCCCTAGTTCCATAGTCATAGCCACTTGGTAACTATTTGGTTTTGACTGGCAGTGGGCATCAAAAAGTAGCAACTGTCTCTTGCTGGCACACAATGGAACACCATGAATAGGGCAGACATTTACGAATGGCACGCCCATGCGCCGATGGATGAATGAGAATCCAAACTCTCTTTTTTGCTGCTCTTCACATTCGGAACATTGCAGATAACTCTGTTCACTGACGCTAAAAAGCAAAGGAAGTCGGCAGAGCCGAACAGGCCCCTTATACATATCAATCAACCTAGCCCGCTGAGCAGAAAACTTCGCCTTGGGCAGGCCGCAGCAAATGAAGTTGAATTCGGTATGCTTATCGATGAGCGTATCGATATCGCCATAGAGATAGCCGAGCTCTTGATGGAATAGACCAAGGTAATTTGGCATTCCATCAAGACTGGGGCGTCTATTAAGAAGCTGGCGGCATGCCAGAGACAAAGAGTGCACGCCGCCATAACTCAGTATGCGAGTGAGGAAGGCGTTCACAATCTCCCCGTCAGGAAAGTGCGGTGCCACCAAAATGTTCCGATTCATGGCGGTCATATCCGACTCAAGATTGCTTCGTCCAACCACTCGTGCACCTGAGGCTTTTCAAAAAGCGCCGCTGGAAGGTGGTCGAGATTCTTCAAGACAGCCAACTTGCCTTTACCAGAGGCCACTTCTTGCGTCCTCGCTATGGCACTTCGGGCACCGGCATGCAGCTGTAACGCCCGCTCAAATATTTGCCTCACGGCGTCTTCGGTAAGGCGGCCTGGCTGCTGCATCTCAGGTGCCGTCACGAGCGTGACGTGCAGCGCCCGAAACCCCTGAACCAGCCAACCAAATCGACCAAATGTCATGCCATATACCCACTCAGGGAGCGCAACTGGCATCTCACAATGCTCTGGAAGCACTCCCTCCTGCCACAACCAAGTAACCACTTGCCGCCAGACACCTCTGGCTTTCGGAACCACGCCATCTACCAACGGAGCAGGCTTGGGAATCGGGTCGAGATGCAGACCAGGGCCGTTGACCAGGTTAGAGGCCGTAGTGCCCATGAAGCTTGTGCTGTACATGAATGCGCTGGTGCCTGAGATGAGCACTGGGATGCCTGTGTGCTCTCGCAACTTAAGCAGGAATTGCAAGATGGCCGCTGTATGGCCATTGACGTTTGCAAAGCCACCACCATCGAGGACAACCAGGCCGACATTCAGCAGGGTGCAGATTGCAATCGCCACATTCTCGCCATTCCCTCCCTCTATCTCGGACAGTGCGTTGATATCGGTGTCGTAACCTCCAACCACCGACAGCACGCGCTCACGCATATCCCGAAGCATTCCCCGGAGAGTTCCGCAGGTTGGATAGGTTAGGTAAAGAACCGGCATCACCCACATACATCGCGGGGCGGGATGCTCTCCCTCGACCAAAAATGGCCTACCCAAGATTTCAACCAACCGCCGCAAAGTCGCAGTTCGCCCCATTAATGAGGGTCCTGTCAGCCAGAATCCTGTGTCGGTGATAGAACTGAGACATACAGGCAGTGGTCGCAATCTCTCGCCATGCAGAACCTCCGCGGTTGCGTGGAAATAACGCCGAAACTCCTCACAACCAAACTGCTTGGCGCGGTATACCTCACGAATTTTGGCTAGAACCTGCGAAATAAACGTCAGTGTCTCCGTTAGCGGGAGATAGGCCCCGCTGAAACTGGAGAGGGCTTGGATTTTGGTCTCGGGGTCGGCCTCTCGCAGTTCTGCTGCATGAGGCACAGCCGGCCACCGCATCTTATTACGCAACTCTGTGGCCGACAGTACCCGCATGATTTCGGCCATGCGGGGGCTCAATAGGTCGCTCACGGCAACTGAAGTGGAACTCAAGACAACTTCCCGCGGCATCACTTGCGGGGCACGGGAAGCCGTGGTGACCAGTGAGTTATGCATGGTGGCCACCTATCAAGGCAGCTTCGAACCATGACGCATACAAGCTGCACCGGGAAAAACGATGAGGCAACGGGCAGTAGGTGTGGTCCCTGGACGGGCAACTTACGATAAAAGAGTCTGGGCGGCGGGAGTATAGGCGGCCGCCATCCTTGACGCGGATAGTCATTTCCATTGATTGCATCCATAGCTTCGCCCCCCTGCAGCCAAAAAATTGCCCGCAGGGGTTGACAGAGCACGCCATGCATGAAACCATCCCATCTGAATTGGGAGTTTGGGCGGCTTCAAGTTTGGCTTGCCACTAAAACAAACTCAGTGGAGGGATTTCTGGCTGCAACCAGAAACCCTCCATTTTCATTTGTGGTGCATAGATTGTTGGTGCTGCTATCGAATTAGCGATTACATGCTTGTGCTCCAGCCCACTGTGATTGAAAAATGGTGTAACGGGGCAGTTGACAAAAGGCCAATCTCCGGTATATCATGGGATAATATCGGGTTTTTTGCCCGCGCATAAAGCAAAAGAATTAGCATTCTACTGCCCACACCCTCCCCAAAGCAAGGGCTCGCGCTCGCACAGCAGTTCTGTGCGCACGCACACAACCAGCCTGTTGCAATACCCTCGCTTAACTCAGCTTGCAAACCGCCAAGCCATCTCTTTGCTCACTCTGTTGCGCCATAAGCTCCCTTCTTAGCCCACATGCAAGCCAGCACACCAACCATTGGCAGAAACAGCCGACCTTTCTACAATTGAGCTACTTCAACGCTGCTATCGGGGTCCTTGCCCATTCCAGACGGCGAGAGCTCTCCTATAAAATATAGGTATTTACAGCGTAAACAATAGACGTAAATTTCGAGAACACAAGGAAATTTGTGAGCGAAAAAATTGCTCCCTGGGCAAGCTTGGCTGCCCGTGTCGTTCGCGTTGCCCTCATGCGAAAAGATGTAGGCTATGCCGAGCTCGCCAGGCGGTTAGCTACTACATTTGGCATGCACGAAGACGAAAAAGCGCTGGCGTCTCGTGTCGCGCTCGGAAGGGTACGTTTGGAGTTATTCCTGCAGATTCTTCATGTGATTGATGCCGAGCCGCCTATGCTTTGGCAAACAGCATTTGATGTTGCAACCCCATGGGAAGAGCGTGCTAAAGCTGTCATTCTTAGCGAAATCCGTCAAATCCCACCAGTGAGCATCGATGAGCTTGTCGCTCGGCTAACCACACTTGGCGCCAACTTCACACAGAAGACCCTCGCCGCTCACGTAACGTCTGGAAATCTATTCTTACCCGACTTCCTACGATGCCTCGTTATCCTGCGCAGCAGAAGTTTGGACGCCTTTATTGAATACCGAGACTTGGTTTCGGCCGCAGCATCCACACCTGCAAGCGGCGACTAAACAAACCAAGCATCATTGCCATACCCCAAACTTCGTCACCCGTTCCTCGACGAAAAAGTATGTATTGACTTACATTTCTACAGAAAGCTACTACCCCTACAGAACCCATTACCAACGTCAGTCAACAGCCCTTACCAGCTATACCCCCATCGCAGGCTGCAGACCACACATCATCCAAGACGCCCAAGACGGAGGGGCTCAGATGGCCATCTCCCTGCACAACCGAAGGCGTGGGTTTTAAGCTATACGGATATAGCCCACTAGATGTGCTACTCATAAAATCTGCTTGTGAGTAATACCGAAGACGTGAATACCACCGTACTGAGTAGTCAACGCTACGGCAGCAAGAGGAGGTTAGGCGGTCGCGCCCAGGACGAATTCTAAAAAGAATGGGGGGTGCTTCTTGTGCAATTCTGGCTGGAAATGTCGCGACAAATAAATACGTTGGGAAGCTATGCTGGCGTGGGTTTCCAGGCAACCGAGGCTACGAAAACCCACGCTTCTTCGAAACTAAAAACCAACGCTTCTATTTACCGCTTACAGTAGTCAAGTCATCACACGCCTGCTTACTCAACCGTCACACTCTTAGCCAGGTTGCGTGGTTTGTCGACGTCCGTGCCGCGGGCCAGGGCGACGTGGTAGGCCAGCATCTGTACCGGAATGGTGTGGACGATGGCGGACAGCACGCCGACATGGCGTGGAGTGCGGATGACATGCACGCCGTCGGACTCGCTGAAGTGGCTGTCCAGATCGGCAAACACAAACAGCTCGCCGCCACGGGCGCGCACTTCCTGCATGTTTGACTTCACCTTTTCCAGCAGGGCGTCATTAGGAGCGATCACCACCACCGGCATGCTTTCGTCCACCAGCGCCAGCGGGCCATGCTTCAGCTCGCCTGCCGGGTAGGCTTCGGCGTGGATGTAGGAGATTTCCTTGAGCTTGAGCGCGCCTTCCAGGGCAATCGGGTAGTGCAGGCCACGGCCCAGGAACAGCGCGTTCTGCTTGCCGGCAAACTTGTCGGACCAGGCCTTGATTTGCGGTTCCAGATTCAGTGCGTGCTGCACCGAGCCCGGCAGCTGACGCAGGGCTTCCTGATAGCCGTGTTCGGCAGCGGCATCCACCCGGCCACGCTGCTTGCCCAGGGTAACGGCCAGGGCGAACAGACCCACCAGCTGGGTGGTGAAGGCCTTGGTGGAGGCGACGCCGATTTCTGCGCCGGCTCGGGTGTAGAACACCAGTTCGCTGGCGCGCGGAATGGCGGATTCGCGCACATTGCAGATGGACAGGGCCATGCTGTGGCCCAGCTCCTTGGCGTATTTCAGCGCTTCCATGGTGTCCAGCGTTTCACCGGACTGGGAGATGGTAACCACCAGATGCTTGGGGTTGGCAAAGGCATCACGGTAGCGGTATTCGCTAGCGATTTCCACATCGCAGCTGATGCCGGCAATGCTTTCAATCCAGTACTTGGCCGTCAGGCCGGCGTAGAAGCTGGTACCGCAGGCCAGAATCTTGACGCCCTCGACTTGCGGCAGCAGTTCGCTGGCACGCGCACCAAACAGCTCGGCGACAAAGCCGTTTTCCAGCACCGCTTCGATGGTGTCGGACAGGGCCTTGGGCTGCTCGTGGATTTCCTTTTGCATGAAATGGCTGTACGGGCCCAGTTCCAGCGAAGCCAGCGAAACATCAGACACATGCACGGCGCGCTCGATGAGCTGGTCGTTCTTGTCATGCAGCAATACGCTGTCGCGGGTAAGCAGGCCGATATCGCCTTCTTCCAGGAAGATGACACGGCGCGTGGCAGACAGGATGGCAGAGACGTCGGAGGCAATGAAGTGCTCGCCCTCGCCCAGTCCCACCAGCAGCGGGCAGCCCATGCGGGCGCATACCAGCTCGTCCGGACGGTCCAGCGCGATGACGCCGATGGCGTAAGCGCCGCTCAGCTGGCGGGTGGCCTGCTTGACGGCATCGAACAGGCTGACACCCTTCTGGTAATGATGGTGTACCAGATGGGCGATGACTTCAGTATCGGTTTGCGATTCGAACACATAGCCCAGGGCCTTGAGGGCTTCGCGCTGCTGTTCGTGGTTTTCAATGATGCCGTTGTGCACCACGGCAATGCTGTCGTGCGAGACATGCGGGTGGGCATTGGGTTCGGTCACGCCGCCATGGGTGGCCCAGCGGGTGTGGCCAATGCCCAGCGTGCCCTGCAGGTTTTCGGCGGCAGCGGCGGCTTCCATTTCGGCCACGCGGCCAACACGGCGCACCCGGCTGATGGCCGTGCCGGTATGCACGGCGATGCCGGCGGAGTCATAACCGCGATATTCCAGTCGCTTCAGGCCGTCTACCAGGATGGAAACCACATTGCGCGCCGCAATGGCGCCGACGATGCCACACATTATTTTCTCCTTGCACTGTCACTGTTCGAGGGCGCGCAAATCAGCGTGATGCCCTTCGCTTTGATCATGTCCGCTGATGCGGCGGGCAGGGCCTCGTCGGTAATCAGGGTGTGAATGTTGTGCCACGGCAATTCCAGGTTGGGAATGCGGCGGCCTATCTTGTCCGACTCCACCATGACGATGACTTCGCGCGCCACTTCAGCCATGACCCGCGACAGCCCCACCAGCTCGTTGAAGGTGGTGGTGCCGCGTTCCAGATCGATGCCGTCGGCACCGACAAATAGCTGGTCGAAATCGTAGGAGCGCAGCACCTGCTCGGCCACCTGCCCCTGAAACGATTCGGAGTGCGGGTCCCAGGTGCCACCGGTCATCAGCAGGGTGGGTTCGTTTTCCAGCTCGCGTAGCGCAGCGGCCACATTGAGCGAATTGGTCATCACCACCAGGCCGCGCTTGTTACCCAGCAAGGGAATCATGCCGCTGGTGGTGGTACCGCTATCGATGATGATGCGGTTATGGTCGCGAATGCGCTCGGCAGCGGCACGGGCGATATCCAGCTTGCGGTCGGACAGCTGGCCGGCATCCGGCTCGGCCATCATTTCGCTGGGCAGGGACACCGCACCACCATAGCGGCGCAGCAGCAGGCCACCGGTTTCCAGCAGGGCCAGATCCTTGCGGATGGTGACTTCAGAGGTGGCAAAGCGGCGGGTCAGCTCGTCCACGCTCACCTCGCCCTGTTCTTGCACCAGAGTGGCAATGGCATGGCGGCGCTGCTGAGTGTTTCGTTTGGTCATGCCATCATTTCGTTTCGAAAGTTTGCCGATGATAGCAAGGCGGAAAAACCTTGGCAATGAAACAAAACAACAAATCAAGCAATTTTCTTTCGAAACGAAAGAAAAACGACAACATTGAAAGATAACATCCAGCAAAAACCCGGTGGCTTCCATACAGGAAACACACCGGGCATCGGAGGCTGGCGCTAAGTAGCTTCAGCTCTTTTTCTGCGGTCGCTTCCAGCCGGCAATCGTCACCTGCCGTGCACGGGCCACGGTCAGGGCATCGGCCGGGGCGGTGCGGCTGATCACCGAGCCGGCACCGACTGTTGCGCCGCTTTCCAGGGTAACCGGGGCCACCATCAGCGTGCCGGAGCCGACAAACACATTGTCGCCAATCACGGTCTTGAACTTGTTCACGCCATCGTAATTGCAAGTCACCGAGCCGGCACCCACGTTCACCTTGCTGCCGATTTCGGCATCACCGATATAGGTGAGGTGATTGACCTTGGAACCCAAACCAATGCTGCTCTTTTTCACTTCGACGAAATTGCCGATGTGCACTTCGTCGGCCAGCACGGCACCAGGGCGCAGGCGAGCATAGGGACCGAGGCGGCAATCCGCTCCGACCACAGCATCTTCCAGATGGGAAAACGCGGCAATGCGGCTACCGGCGGCGACGCTGACATTCTTCAGGATGCAGTTGGCACCGATTTCGACATTGTCGCCCAGTTCCACCACACCTTCGAACACGCAATTGACGTCAATGCTGACATCACGGCCGTGTTGCAGGGTGCCACGAATATCGATGCGGCCCGGGTCGGCCAGCGTGACACCGGCAGTCAGCAGTGCACGCGCCTGGTTTTGTTGCAGGATGCGCTCCAGTTCGGCCAGTTGCAGCTTGTTGTTGACCCCAGCGGCTTCCCAGGAGGCCGACACGCTGGCGCTTTCCACACTGATGCCAGCCGCAACGGCCAGTTCCAGCACGTCGGTCAGATAGTATTCGCCCTGGGCATTGCCATTGCGCAAGGCATGCAGCCAGTCGCCCAGATGACGGTTGGGCAGCACCATCATGCCGGTATTGATTTCACGGATGGCCAGCTGCTCCGGCGTGCAATCCTTGTGCTCGACAATGGCCTTGAGCTTGCCATCGGCATCGCGCAGCATGCGGCCATAGCCAGTGGCATCGTCCAGAATATCGGTCAGCACCGCCATGCCATCACCAGCAGCGGCAATCAGCTGCTGCAGCGTTTCGCTGCGGGTGAGCGGAACATCGCCGTACAGCACCAGGGTCTTACCATCCTGCGGCAAGGCCGACAGCGCCATTTTCAGCGCGTGACCCGTCCCCAGTTGCTCGGCCTGTTCAGCCCAGATGATGTCTTCGTCCTTGATGACCTGGCGCACCTGCTCGCCGCCAAATCCGTACACCACCACCAGCCGCGTCGGCTTGAGCGTGCGAGCGGTGGCAATGACGCGCGCCAGCATTGGCGCACCGCCGATGGGGTGCAAAACCTTGGGTTTGGCGGAGTACATGCGGGTACCCTTGCCTGCCGCCAGAATGACAATACTGAGGCTATCCATGCGAACTCTTTGCTGACCAGAAATGAAAAAGGCTGCCACATAAGTGGCAGCCTGCAACTATACACGATTCGTTCTCGCGCTTTTAGTGCACACGCTTCTTGAGGTAATCCAGTGCCTTGAGCTGGGCAATGGCTACTGCCAGGGCAGCGTGCGCCTTTGCCGTGCTCAGGTCATCGGTAGCGTGCTGCAGAGATTCCTCTGCGGCGCGCTTGGCCTCATTGGCGCGAGCTTCGTCGAGATCCTCGCCGCGGATCGCCGTATCAGCCAGTACGGTGATGTGGGTGGGCTGTACTTCCAGCATGCCGCCGGAGACAGCCACCAACACTTCTTCCTTGCTGCCGGGTACTGTCATGCGCAGTACACCGGGTTTGATACGGGTCAGGAGCGGCACGTGTCGCGGATAGACACCGATCTCACCTTCCAGCGCCGGAGCGACCAGAAACTCGGCTTCGCCAGAGTAGATGAGTTGTTCGGTGCTCACCACTTCCACATGCATCTTGGACATAAGCCCTCTCCTTAATTAAAGGGTCTTGGCTTTCTCAGCGGCTTCTTCAATAGAGCCAACCATGTAGAACGCTTGTTCCGGCAGGTGGTCGTATTCGCCAGCGAGAATCGCCTTGAAGCCCTTGATGGTGTCGCGCAGGGAGACGTATTTGCCCGGGGAACCGGTAAATACTTCGGCCACGTGGAAGGGCTGGGACAGGAAACGCTGGATCTTACGAGCGCGTGCCACGACCAGTTTGTCTTCCTCGGACAGTTCGTCCATACCCAGAATGGCGATGATGTCGCGCAGTTCCTTGTAGCGCTGCAGCGTGGATTGCACGCCACGGGCTACGGAGTAGTGCTCGTCACCAACCACCAGCGGGTCCAGCTGGCGCGAAGTGGAGTCCAGCGGGTCAACGGCCGGGTAGATACCCAGGGCAGCGATGTCACGCGACAGAACCACGGTAGCGTCCAAGTGGGCAAAGGTGGTTGCCGGGGACGGGTCGGTCAAGTCATCCGCAGGGACGTATACGGCCTGGATGGAGGTAATGGAACCATCCTTGGTCGAGGTAATACGTTCTTGCAGACGGCCCATTTCTTCGGCCAGAGTCGGCTGGTAACCCACGGCGGAAGGCATACGGCCCAGCAGTGCGGATACTTCGGTACCGGCCAGGGTGTAACGGTAGATGTTGTCAACGAACAACAGTACGTCACGGCCCTTACCAGACTCGTCCTTCTCGTCACGGAAGTGCTCGGCCATGGTCAGACCGGTCAGAGCAACGCGCAGACGGTTACCCGGCGGCTCGTTCATCTGGCCATACACCATCGCTACCTTGTCCAGTACGTTGGAGTCCTTCATTTCGTGGTAGAAGTCGTTACCTTCACGGGTACGCTCACCTACACCAGCGAACACGGACAGACCGGAGTGGGCCTTCGCGATGTTGTTGATCAGTTCCATCATGTTCACGGTCTTGCCTACACCGGCACCGCCGAACAGACCAACCTTACCGCCCTTGGCGAACGGGCACAGCAGGTCAATCACCTTGATGCCAGTTTCCAACAGGTCGGTAGCGGAAGACAGCTCGTCGAACTTCGGAGCAGACTGGTGAATGGCGCGACGTGCGTCGGTAGCCACCGGACCAGCTTCATCAACCGGATTACCCAGTACATCCATGATACGACCCAGGGTGGCGTTACCCACCGGCACCGAAATCGGTGCGCCGGTGTTGGCAACAGCCATGCCACGCTTCAGGCCGTCCGAGCTACCCATCGCAATGGTACGGACCACGCCGTCGCCCAGCTGTTGCTGGACTTCGAGCGTCAGGTCAGCGTCAACCAGCTTCAGGGCATCATAAACCTTCGGCATGGCGTCGCGCGGGAATTCCACGTCGATCACCGCACCAATGATTTGTACGATTTTGCCTTGGCTCATTATCGGTTCCTAAACATTTAACTTTTACAGTCTGTGTACGGCTTACACCGCTGCGGCACCAGCCACAATCTCAGACAGCTCAGTGGTAATCGCCGCTTGACGGGCCTTGTTGTACACAAGGCGCAGCTGCTTGATCGTATTACCCGCGTTGTCGGTTGCGGCTTTCATGGCCACCATACGCGCTGCCTGTTCGGAAGCCATATTTTCGGCCAGAGCCTGATACACCACCGACTCCAGGTAACGCTTGACCAAGAACTCCATCAGGCTGGGGGCATCCGGTTCGTAGAGGTAATCCCACGAATGCGAGTGCTCCACCACCATGTGATGCGGAGTCAACGGCAGGAGCTGTTCGATTGTCGGTTCCTGTTTCATCGTGTTGATGAAACCGGAATAGACGATGTAAACCGCGTCCAGTTCGCCTTCAGCGTACTGCTTGAACAGCACTGTAAGCGGGCCAATTAGTTTGTCCATCTTCGGAATATCACCGAGCTGGACGGCGCTAGCCACGACATTGAGACGAGCACGCTGGGTTGCAGCCAGGGCCTTTTGACCCAGGCAGCACACGTCGATTTCGACGTTTTGATCCTGCAGTTCCTTGACCTTGGCATAGAAGCGCTTGAACGAGTTCACGTTCAGGCCGCCACACAGGCCCTTGTCAGAGGAAACCAGGATGATACCAGCGCGCTTGACAACGTCACGGCGTGCAAGCAGTGGATGACCAAGATCCGCGTTTGCCTGAGCAAGGTGCGCCATAACCGTGCGCACCTTCTCAGCATAAGGACGGGCAGCGCGCATACGCTCTTGCGTTTTGCGCATCTTGGAGGTTGACACCATTTGCATCGCGCGAGTGATCTTCTGCGTGTTTTGCACGCTTCGGATCTTGGTGAGAATCTCTTTACCGACTGCCATTCCTGAACCTTTCTTTAGCTACGACGTGAGTCGAAAGGCTCAGTTGAAGCTGTAGCCAGCCTTGAACGATTCCATCGCCTTGGCCAGTAGCTTCTCGTTGTCGCCGGACAGATCGCCCGAAGCGTTAACGGCTGCCAGTACATCGCTGTGGTTCGCACGCACGTAGGCGAGGAACTCAGCTTCGAATGCCAGGGCCTTCTTCACCGGAACGTCTTCGTAGCTACCCTTGTTCACAGCCCACAGGGTCAGCGCCATTTCAGCGGTGGCCAGCGGCACGAACTGCTTCTGCTTCATCAGTTCGGTAACCACTTCACCGTGTTGCAGCTGCTTGCGGGTTGCTTCGTCCAGGTCGGAAGCGAACTGCGAGAACGCAGCCAGTTCACGATACTGGGCCAGGGCCAGACGAATACCACCACCCAGCTTTTTGATGACCTTGGTCTGGGCCGCACCACCCACGCGCGATACCGAGATACCGGCGTTGATGGCCGGACGGATACCTGCGTTGAAGAGGTCGGATTCCAGGAAGATCTGGCCGTCAGTGATGGAAATCACGTTGGTCGGAACGAAGGCGGAAACGTCACCAGCCTGGGTTTCGATGATAGGCAGTGCGGTCAGCGAACCGGTCTTGCCCTTCACTTCGCCCTTGGTCAGTTTTTCTACTTCGTCCTCGTTGATGCGGGAAGCACGTTCCAGCAGACGGGAGTGGAGGTAGAACACGTCGCCAGGATAGGCTTCACGGCCCGGCGGACGACGCAGCAGCAGGGAGATCTGACGATAGGCAACGGCTTGCTTGGACAAGTCATCGTATACGATCAGTGCATCTTCGCCGCGGTCGCGGAAGTATTCGCCCATGGAGCAGCCGGAGTACGGTGCAATGAATTGCAGCGCAGCAGCTTCGGAAGCGGTAGCGGCAACGATGATGGTGTGACCCAGTGCACCGTGCTCTTCCAGCTTGCGAACCACGTTGGCGATGGACGAGGCTTTTTGACCTACGGCTACGTAGATACAAACAACGCCCGTGCCCTTTTGATTGATGATGGCGTCCAGAGCAACGGCAGTCTTGCCGGTCTGGCGGTCACCAATGATCAGCTCACGCTGACCACGGCCAACCGGAACCATGGAGTCAATGGCTTTCAGGCCGGTCTGCATCGGCTGGGATACGGATTGACGCGCAATCACACCCGGCGCGATCTTTTCGATCGGGCTGGACAGCTTGGCGTTAACCGGACCCTTGCCGTCGATCGGCTGACCCAGAGCATTGACAACACGGCCCACCAGTTCCGGACCTACCGGCACTTCCAGAATGCGACCGGTACACTTGACTTCGTCGCCTTCGGAAATGTGTTCGTACTCGCCCAGAATCACGGCGCCGACAAAGTCGCGCTCCAGGTTCATGGCGAGGCCGTAGGTATTGCCCGGGAACTCGAGCATTTCGCCCTGCATCACGTCTGCCAGACCGTGGATACGAACGATACCGTCGGTCACGGAAATGACCGTACCCTTGGTACGGACTTCAGCGCCTTCAGCCAGGTTCTGAATCTTGGCCTTGATCAGATCGCTGATTTCAGAGGGGTTCAACTGCATGATCTCTCCTAATTCTTGAGGCTTGCCGCCATCGCTTGCAGCTTGCCGCGCACGGAACTGTCGATGACATCGTCACCTACCAGTACGCGCACACCACCGATCAGATCGGCATTGTCACGCACATCAAGACGTACGGTTTTGCCGTATTTCTTGGAAAGCGTGCTGGTGAGTTCGGCTTTCTGTTCTTCGGTCAGCGGGAACGCCGTTTCAACTTGCGCATCAACGATGTTTTCCGCTTCGGCCTTGTACAGTTCGAACTGACTGGCGATATGCGGCAGCAGCATCAGGCGGTGGTTCTCGATCAGGGCGACCAGAAAGTTTTTCACGCTTTCATTGGCACGCTCGCCGAGGACATCCAGCATCAGCGCCTCAACCTCTTTTGCGGTATGTTTCGGATCGGTGACAACTTCGACCATATCCGGGTTGTTCACCATGGCAGCCAGCCACGCAAGCGCATCGGACCACTGGTCCAGCGTACGCGTTTCGGTGGCGAGGCTGTATACCGCTTCGGCGTAGGGCCTTGCGACGGTAATGAGTTCTGCCATGAGTTAATTAAAACTCCGCTTTGATGGAGGAAAGCAGGTCGGCGTGCTTGGCTGCATCGATCTCTTTGCGCAGGATCTTCTCTGCGCCGACTACGGCCAGCTGGGCCACATGCTCACGCAGGGCTTCCTTGGCACGCATCACTTCCTGATCGATCTGACCTTTGGCGTCAGCCACAATACGGGCACCTTCAGTGCTGGCATTGTCTTTGGCTTCGTCCACGATCTGGGTAGCACGCTTCTCGGCAGAAGCAATGATTTCCATTGCTTGCTGCTTGGCCTTGCGAACTTCGTCCGCAACGCGCTTTTCAGCGGCTTCCAGATCTTGCTTGCCACGTTCTGCAGCGGCCAAGCCGTCTGCAATACGCTTGGCACGCTCTTCCATCATATTGGTAAGCGGAGGCCAAACAAACTTCATGGTGAACCATACCAGGATGGCGAACGTGATCGCCTGGCCCAGTAGTGTTACGTTAAATTCCACGCTTGTTTTCCTCCAGAGAATGACTTCTACACCAACCGTTTACTGACTAAAAATTAGCCACCCAGAGCTGCTTTGGCAGCGGACAGGAACGGGTTGCTGAAGGTGTACAGCATGGCAACGCCCACACCGATCATGGAAATCGCGTCAAGCAGACCGGCGATAATGAACAGCTTGGTTTGCAGAACCGGGATCATTTCCGGTTGACGGGCGGAGGCCTCGAGGAACTTGCCACCCAGAATGGCGAAACCGATAGCAGTACCCAGAGCGCCCAGGCCAATGATCAGAGCAGCTGCGATAGCGGTCATCGACTGAATCTGAGAAACGAGTGCTTCCATTATTTATCTCCTAAGACTTATGCAAGGATGGTTGGTAAAAAAACTAAAACAAAGGTAAAGCTCAAACTAAAACAAATACCACGAACTCTTTAGTGCGCTTCCACTGCCAGGCTCAGGTACACGATGGTCAGCATCATGAACACGAAGGCCTGCAGGGTAATGATCAGGATGTGGAAGATGGCCCACGGTGCGCCCAGAACCCACTGCGCGCCCCAAGGCAGCAGTGCAATCAGGATGAAGATCAGTTCGCCAGCGTACAGGTTACCGAACAAACGAAGCGAGAGAGAGATCGGCTTGGCGACCAGCTCCACCAACTGGAAGATGAAGTTCAGCGGCGCCAGGATGATGGCACCAACCGGATGGTGGGTATGGAAAGGAGCAGTCAGCAGTTCCTTGAACCAGCCGCCCAGGCCCTTGGCCTTGATGGAGAAGCCGATGATGCACAGGAATACAGACAGCGACATGGCGAACGTGGCGTTCACGTCGGCGGTCGGTACCGAGCGGAAGTAAACGTGATGTGCTTCCAGGCCGAAGAAGGTGTGACCGATCCACTGTGCAATATTCGGCAGCAGGTCAACCGGCAGCATGTCCATGGCGTTCATCAGGAAGATCCAGCAGAAGATGGTCAGCGCCAGCGGAGCGATGACCTTGCTTTTGGCATGGAAGATTTCCTTGACCTGGGTATCGACCAGTTCAATGATGGATTCGACGAACAACTGCAACTTGCCCGGATTTTCCAGGCTGGCGCGACGAGCCACCATGGCGAAGATGCCGGCGAACACGAAAGCCAGTACCAGCGATACCGAGAAGGTGTCTACGTGCAGGCTCCAGAAGCCACGAGCCGGGGACGGATCGGAGTTCCAGAAAGTAAGGTGGTGGTTAATGTACTCAATTGCGTTGCTTGCCATCGCTCTTTTCTCAATTATTTGATTAGAAGCCCTAACCAGTAGCCGGACACCGTGGCGAAAAAGCCTGCCAGCAAACCCACTACCGATAAATCCTTGAAAAACACCAAAGATGCACCAAACATAAAGACAGTCAGCAGGAATTTCACTGCCTCAGCCTTGAAGTGCGCCTTCATCAGCACCGCAGGTGGGACATGCCGCTTGGCGTAGGCGATTCTGGCATAGACCGCGGCTGGAATCAGCGCCGACAATCCCCCCAACAGAACCGACACCGGAACCACCGTGGTGCCACCACTCAATATGGCACCAAGTAGCACAGCCACTACAAGCAGTTTTGCCTGCAGGCGCAGTACGCGCCCGACTTCCGCATTTTGCATGTCCGACACTTAAAAAATCGCTCGATTATAGGCTGAGGGCTTGATTTGCGTCAAACTGAACATCACCCGCACCATTGCAGTGCAACATATAATCATTTGCTTGATTTTGCTTGAAGTTTTTCCAGCAGCCGTTCCAGATCGTCCAGATTGGCATACTCCACTTGCAAACGGCCTTGCCCGCGCGCGCCATGACGGATGCTGACCTTGGCTCCGATGCGCTCCGAGACTTCCTGCTCCAGCCGGGCAATGTCCGGATCGACACGCTTGTCCACGGCAGCCACTGTGGTTTTTTGGTCAGACAATTGTTGTACCCGGCGCTCGACTTCACGCACCGACCACCCCTTGTCCACCGCCAAATGCGCCAGCTCCAGCTGCTGTACCACGGGTAGCGCCAGCAAGGCACGGGCATGGCCCATTTCCAGCAGTCCCTGATGCAGCATGTGCTGTACCGGCTCCGGTAGCGCCAACAGGCGCAACAGATTGGAGACCGCGCTGCGCGAGCGGCCTACTGCATCGGCAGCGGTTTCGTGCGTCAGACCGAATTCGCTGATCAGCCGCTTGAGACCTTGCGCTTCTTCTATCGGGTCCAGTTCCTGGCGCTGGATGTTCTCGATCAGTGCCATGGCCAGGGCGGCTTCATCAGCCACGGTTTTCACCACGGCCGGCACTTCGGTGAGACCGGCCTTGCGCGCGGCGCGCCAGCGGCGTTCACCGGCGATCAGTTCGTACTCACCGAGGCCTACTTCGCGCACCACCACCGGCTGGATAATGCCCTGCGCCCGGATCGAAGCCGCCAGTTCGTCCAGTGCCACTTCGTTCATATGACTGCGCGGCTGGTATTTACCGGGACGGATCAGGTCGATGGAAAGCGTGGTAAGACGGTCGTCTACCGCAGCGCTGGTGGCGAGGAGCGCGTCAAGACCGCGCCCGAGTCCTTTGAGTTTGGCCATGTTGTCAGACAGATGGAGTTGCGGTTGCGGATTCGAGGCGGGCAGTCAGTTCCTGCGCCAGCGCGAGATAGGCCTGCGCACCGCGGGCATTGCGGTCGTACACCAGACCGGGCAGACCATGGCTGGGTGCCTCGGCCAGCCGCACATTGCGCGGGATGACGGTTTCGAACACCTTGCTGCCAAAATGGCTGGCCAGTTGCTCGGAAACCTGCTGTGAAAGATTACTACGCGCATCGAACATGGTACGCAGCAGGCCCATGATTTCAATGCGCGGATTCACCGCTGCGCGCACCTTGCGCAGGGTGGTGACCAGATCGGACAACCCTTCCAGCGCATAGTATTCGCACACCATGGGAATCAGCACGCTATTGGCGGCAACCAGCCCGTTCAGCGTCAGCAGATTGAGCGAGGGCGGGCAGTCGATCAACACATAGTCGTACTGATCATCGACCAGACTGAGTGCGTTTTTCAGACGGGCTTCGCGTGCCAGCTCATTCACCAGCTCCAGCTCGGCTCCGCCCAGGTCGCGGTTCGCGGGCAGTACGTGATAGCCGCCCTGCTTGGCAGGCTGGCGCACCTCTTCCACCGAGGCATCGCCCAGCAGCACGTGATAGACCGACTGCTCCAGCGTCTGCTTGGCGATGCCGCTACCCATGGTGGCATTGCCCTGCGGATCGAGATCCACTATCAGCACCCGCCGCCCCAGCTCGGCCAGACCTGCTGCCAGGTTGACCACGGTGGTGGTCTTGCCGACCCCACCTTTCTGGTTGGCGACCGCGATCACCCGTGCATTCATTTAGCCACCATTCTGACCAGATGGCGTTCGGCGTCCAGACCAGGCACCGACACCGGCAATACTTCGGCCACGGCCACCGTCTCCGGCAGCAGCGAGATTTCTTCGTAGGGATAGACACCCTTCATCGCCAGATACTGGCCGCCTTCGGCCAGCAGGTGCGGGGTGAGCTTGACGAACTCCGCCAGCTCGGCAAAGGCGCGGCTGGTGATGCGGTCGAACTTCTGCTCTGGCTGATAGGCTTCCACCCGGCTGGTGATGACCTCGACATTGGGCAGGCCCAGTTCGATGACGGCCTGGCGCAAGAAGGTGGTTTTCTTGTGGTTGGAATCCAGCAGCACCACCTGCAAATCGGGCCGGGCAATGGCCGCCGGAATACCGGGCATGCCGCCGCCAGAGCCGACGTCCAGCAGGCGGGCACCACCATTCAGGTGCGGCACCAGCGACAGGCTGTCCAGCAGGTGGTAGCTGACCATGCGCTGTTCTTCACGCACGGCGGTCAGGTTATAAGTGTGGTTCCATTTGGCCAGCAGCGTCAGATAGCCATCCAGCAAGGCCAGCTGTTGTTCATTCAACCCCAGGGCCAGTTGATCCAGCCCGTTTTTCAGTTCTGCAGTATGTGTCATGCGCTTGGCTTGGCAATTATTCAATTTTGGCGTCGGTAAAACCGCGTTTCAGATGCACCATCAGCAGCGCAACGGCCGCCGGGGTAATGCCCTGGATGCGCGAAGCCTGGCCCAGGTTTTCCGGGCGCTGCTGATTCAGTTTTTGTTGCACTTCCTTGGACAGGCCCTTGACCAGAGCAAAGTCGATGTCGGCCGGCAGGCGGATGTCTTCCAGATTGTCGCGCCGCGCCAGCTCTTCGTTCTGGCGGTTGATATAGCCTTGATATTTGACCTGAATTTCCACTTGTTCGGCAACCACGTCGTCCGCCACACCGCCAGCAGCCTCGGGCAGGGTCATCAGGTCGCGGTAGGCGACATTGGGGCGCTTGAGCAGGTCGAACAGGTTGTATTCACGCTCGATGCCCTTGCCCAGCAAGGTTTCCAGCGCGGCAGCGTCCTGCAGTTTGGCCGGATGCAGCCAAGTGGTTTTCAGGCGTGCGGTTTCGGCTTCCACTGCGTCGCGCTTGCGGCAGAAGGCCTCCCATTGCGCATCGCCCACCAGGCCCAGCTTGCGGCCCATCTCGGTGAGGCGCAAGTCGGCATTGTCTTCGCGCAGCTGCAGGCGGAATTCGGCACGGCTGGTAAACATGCGGTAAGGCTCGGACACCCCCTTGGTGATGAGGTCATCCACCAGCACGCCCAGATAGCCCTCGTCGCGACGCGGACACCAGCCTTCCTCGTCACGCGAATACAGGCCAGCATTCAGGCCTGCCAGCAGGCCTTGCGCCGCCGCTTCTTCGTAGCCGGTGGTGCCGTTGATCTGGCCAGCAAAGAACAAGCCCTTGATGGCCTTGGTTTCCAGTGTGGACTTGAGCCCGCGCGGGTCGAAATAATCGTATTCGATGGCATAGCCGGGGCGCAGGATGTGGGCGTTTTCCATGCCGCGAATGGAACGCACCGCAGCCAGCTGGATATCAAACGGCAAGCTGGTGGAAATCCCGTTGGGGTAGAACTCGTGCGTGGTCAGGCCTTCCGGTTCCAGGAAAACCTGATGGCTGTCTTTGTCGGCGAAACGGTTGATCTTGTCTTCGATCGACGGGCAATAGCGCGGCCCCACCCCTTCGATCACCCCGGTAAACATCGGGCTGCGCTCGAAGCCGGAGCGGATGATGTCGTGGGTTTGCTGATTGGTATGGGTAATCCAGCACGGCAACTGCTTGGGATGCATGCTGCGCTGGCCGCGATAGGAGAACACCGGCTCGGGGGTGTCGCCCGGCTGCTCTTCCATTACCGAAAAATCGATGCTGCGGCCATCGATACGCGGCGGGGTACCGGTCTTGAGACGCCCCACCGGCAAATCCAGCTCACGCAAGCGTGCACCCAGCGTGGAGGCCGCCTGATCACCCGCCCGGCCACCCGTGTAATTTTCCAGGCCGACGTGAATCTTGCCGGACAAAAAGGTGCCGGCAGTCAGCACCACAGTGCGGGCGCGGAAAGTAATGCCAATGGCAGTAATGGCACCGGCCACGCGGTCGCCTTCGATCAGCAGATCATCCACCGGCTGCTGGAATAGCGTGAGATTGGGCTGGTTTTCCAGCATCTCGCGAATGGCCGCCTTGTACAGAATGCGGTCGGCCTGGGCGCGGGTCGCGCGCACCGCCGGCCCCTTCGAGGCATTCAGGGTGCGGAACTGGATGCCGCCAATGTCGGTGGCCAGCGCCATGGCGCCGCCCAGTGCATCCACCTCTTTCACCAGGTGACCCTTGCCGATGCCACCAATCGACGGATTGCACGACATCTGACCCAGGGTCTCGATATTGTGGGTAAGCAGTAGCGTGGCGCGCCCCATGCGGGCTGCGGCCAGTGCGGCCTCGGTGCCGGCGTGACCGCCGCCGACCACGATCACGTCAAATTGTGTGGGATAAATCATCTGGCTGTACTCGGAACCCCGTGCATGCGAACGACGCATTGGGTGATGCGTGCAGGAAAAACGGCCTATTCTACGGCAAAACCGATAACCGTGTAAGTCATTGATTTACTTCACCCCTGCTGTAACCCGGCGTTAAAACGCAGGTCATCCACAAGTCATATGACGGAAATGTCTTCGTCAAACAGGATGATTAGCATGTTTTGGACGGACAGCAGGCCCAAAAGCTGCTGCCAAATGAAGGAGTTGCCGCAACGGCCGGCCTGATGGAACGAAAGCCCTAGCGACAGTCCTTGCTGACAAAACTAGCATGCCACGCATGTGCCGAGGGGAGTAAGTCATGCAACTGAACGAAAGCGTTTCCACCCGCCGCCAGCTGAAACTGGGCGTCCGTGTCGCTGAAACAGCCGAAGACATCCGCCGCGCCCAGAAACTGCGCTTTGATGTATTTGCCGGCGAAATGGGAGCCGAGCTGTCCTCGCAGCAACTGGGCATAGACTGCGACGAATACGATGCGCTGTGCGACCACCTGATTGTGGAAGACGCCAACAGCGGCCTGGTAGTGGGCACCTATCGCATGCTGCCGCCGGACATGGCACGCCGCGCACCCTCGCTGTACTCCGAACACGAATTCGACCTCACCCGGCTGGACAATCTGCGCGATGGCCTGATCGAAGTCGGCCGCTCCTGCGTTCACAAGGATTTCCGCAGCGGCGGGGTGATTGCCCTGCTGTGGTCTGGCCTGGCCGACTATGTACAGAAAAAAGGTGGCGAATATCTGGCTGGTTGCGCCAGTGTCAGCCTGGCTGACGGTGGCCATCAGGCCGTCAGCCTGTATCGCCAGCTGGAAGCCAGCCACCTGTCCCCGGCGGAATGGCGCGTGTTTCCGCACCTGCCGCTGCCGCTGGACCGCATTCAGGACGATGCTGCCTCCTCGCCAATGCCGCCGCTGATCAAGGGCTATCTGCGCGCTGGTGCATTCATCTGCGGCGAACCGGCCTGGGACCCTGACTTCAACTGCGCCGACTTCTTCATGCTGTTGCCGATGAGCCGCCTCACCGGCCGCTACAACCGTCACTTCGTAGGCTGATTCACAGCCTGCCGCAGCCTTGCTGTGTCATCAGCCCGGACGAAACCCCCCGCTCGTCCGGGCTGTTCTGTATTTGCAAACCACAGCCGCGCAGCCTGGCGGCTGACTGCTACAATCCGCCAGATGAGCTACCCGTTTGCAGCAGTTGGCATTGTCCACTCGCCCTACAAGGAAAAATTCGGCATCCCGCGCCAACCCTCGCTGGCCCCGGCCGCCGACATCAGTGTGGAATTACTGCCGCCATTCAATCATCCGGACACCGTGCGCGGGCTGGAAGCCTTCTCCCACGTCTGGATCAGCTTCGTATTCCACCAGACCGCCCGTCGGGGCTGGCAAGCACTGGTGCGGCCACCGCGCCTGGGCGGCAATGCCAAGGTGGGGGTTTTTGCCAGCCGCTCCACCCATCGCCCCAACCCGCTGGGCCTGTCGCTGGTAGAGCTGCGCGGCATCGATTTTCACGACGGCGTACGCCTGCAACTGGCCGGCGCCGACCTGCTGGATGGCACGCCAGTACTGGACATCAAACCCTATATTCCTTTTGTGGAAGCCCGGCCGGAAGCCCGTGGCGGCTTTGTCGATGGTCCACCAGCCTGCCTGCAGGTGGACTGGAGTACGACAGCCCTGCAGCAACTGACCGCCCTGCCCTCTCCGCCGCCGGCACTCGCCGTACTGATCGAGCAAGTGCTGGCGCAAGACCCCAGACCCGCCTATCAGGATGACCCGCAACGCATTTATGGCGTGCGACTGTATGACTACAACATCCGCTTCAGCGTGGCGGATAACCATGCCTGCGTGCTTGAAATACAGCAGCTTGCCCCGAACTAAAGTCACATGCCCCGGTCACACCGGGGCCCTTTACTCTGGAGAATACAATCATGACACCTCGCGCGAAGACGATCATGCTCGCCTTCACCCTGGTTTCTGTCCTGGCGGCACCGTTCGCGGAAGCCGCTCGCCTGGGCGGAGGCAAGAGCGCCGGCATGCGCCGCTCGGCCCCGACCAAGAGCTACCAGCAGCCCACTCCGATGCCGGCACCGGCACCTCAAGCTGCTCCGCAAGCACAGCCCAAGAAAGGCCCGGGTGTAGGCACGGCCATTGCGGCTGGTGCAGCCGGCGCAGCAGCCGGCTATATGCTGGGTTCGGCCATGAACAGCAACCATGCCTCCGGCAATGCATCTGAATCCGCCAGTGGCTCTGGCTTCCCCTGGGGCACACTGGCCTTGCTGGGCCTGCTGGGCATTGGCGGCCTGATGTGGTTCCGCCGCAAGAACGCCGCCAGCGCCGCACCGATGAACACACCGATGCCGGCCGGCAACGCTCCGGTATTCAATAGCAGCAGCCAGGATGCCGCCCGCTTCGATCCGATTCCCAAGATCGGCTCCGGTCTGGGTCAGGCACCGTCTTACGGCGGCGCTGCACCGGCCATGGCAGGTGGTGCACTCGCCCGCCTGCCGGACGGCACCGAAACGCCGAACTTCCTGCGCCAGGCCAAGGCGACTTTCCTGCATCTGCAAAGCCTTAACTCACCGGACAGCCTGGAAGAAGTACGCAAGTACATGACGCCGGATCTGTTTGAAGGCCTGCGCAACGACATCGCCGGCAATGGCGATGTGGCGGACTTCCCGCAGCTGGACTGCCAACTGGCCGAAGCCGTGGAAGAAGCCGGTCGTTATATCGCCACCGTGCGCTTCTCCGGCACCGTGAGCGAATCGGTCAACGCCCCTGCTGTGCCGTTTAGCGAATACTGGCACTACATCAAGGATGGCAGCACCGGCGGCAAATGGCTGGTGGCAGGCATTCAGCAGGAGTAATTTCCTTCTTTTGTGCGGATTTATCCTAACGGGCCCAGTCGGGCCCGTTTTTTATTATCCGGCCATGCTCTACACTGGAATGCCAATTGCTAGAGAGATTGGCTTACGGGCCAGCAAGAGCCCCACTCCAGGAAGGAATGTACTGTAATGAAACGTTTCGAGCATGCCGGTCTGACCCTTGGCAGCCATTTTCAGCCCATCTACAGCCTGGCGCATCGCCGCACGGTGGGTGTGGAAGCCCTGTTGCGCGCCGAGCAGAACCAGCTGCCACTCTCCCCGGCCGAGGCTTTTTACGCCATGGTATCGCCAGAACGGCGCCACGGGCTTGATCTGGCTGTCAGCCAGGCCCATGTCCAGCATTTTTCCCAACTGGAACAGGCCCATCCGCACTGGTTGTTTCTCAATGTCGATGCCGCCTCCCTGTCGCGCCCCGAGCGCGCCATGGCGCTGGCCAACTCCATTCGCGAGGCCGGCCTGCAACCCGGCAATGTGGTGCTGGAAGTGCTGGAACATGTGCTGGAAGTGGATGAAGCGCTGATCGAAGGCGTCAATCTGCTGAAAAAAGCGGGTTTTCTGATCGCCATTGACGACTTCGGCGTCGGCCATTCCAATCTGGACCGGGTCTGTCAGTTGGAGCCGGACCTGGTGAAATTCGACAAGGACTTGCTGCGCAGTGCGGTCAGCCAGCCGCGCACCCGCAATCTGCTGTCCAGACTGGTGCGCCTGATGCACGAAATTGGTGCACTGGTGGTGGAAGAAGGCATCGAAACCGAAAACGACGTACTGGTGGCGCTGGAGTCCGGCTGTGATCTTGTACAGGGCTACTATGTGGCACGACCCAGCCTGACACCGGACCCGGACGACATCATCACCAAGCGGCTGGATTCGCGCTGGGACGAGCTGATGGTGCGCGACCTGCTCAAGCGCAAGATCACCCGCCGCCAGATCGAACTGGCCCGACAGGCATTTGTACAATCAGCCATTTCGCTGATGCAGGGCACCCCGTTTGATCAGGCGGCCACACCGATGCTGGCCATGCCTGACGTGATCCGCTGCTTCTTGCTGGACAGCGAGGGCCGGCAGATCGGCCGCAACCTGAACAGCCGCCACAACACCGTGGCCAGCAATCTGAAATTTGCCCCGCTGGCCGACACCACCGGTGCCGTGTGGTCGCGCCGGGCCTATTTCCAGCACGCCATCGACCAGCCCGGCGTGCTGTACATGAGCGAGCCCTATCTGTCGATGACCGACACCCGCTCCTGCGTGACGCTGTCGATGGCCATTGAAATCGACGAAGCCATGCATGTGCTGTGTGCCGATGTGCTCGCTCCGCGCGTACACAGCAGCCACGGCTGAACACGGCCAACGCAGCAATGAAAAAGGACCGCGTGCGGTCCTTTTTCCTTTCCGGCCCCAGGCTTACTGGGCCGGGGCGATTTCGGTGATGTTTTCAAACAGGGTCACCACCTTCTGCACCCCTGCGGTTTCGCTCACCACCTGTGCAGCGGCCTGGCCCTCGGCCGGCGTTACCAGACCCAGCATGTATACCACACCGCGCTCGGTCACCACCTTCACCTGATTAGGCGAATAGCCCTTGCCATCCAGCATGCGGGTACGCACCTTGCTGGTAATCCAGGTATCGCTGCTGCGCTCGGACAGGCCAGAGGACGGGGCCACTACCGTGTAGTTGTACACCCGACGGACATTGGGCATGCCACGGGCAATCAACTCGGCCTGCTGGCCAGCTTCGGCCGTCGGCACTTCACCGGTCAGCAGCACGGCACGGTTGTAGCTTGTGGCGTTGACATGGGCAGATGGCAGCTTGTCGCCAATCTGGTGCGATACCTTCACTTCGATGCTCTGGTCATCCACATAGGCACCGCTGGAACGACGGTCGGTGGCCACCAGCGCACCACCGGCCACGCCGCCGGCAGCCAGGGCAAAACAACCGGACAAGGCGCTGGACAGGCCAGCAGCCAGCAACAGGGTCAGGACTGTGTGTTTCATTTACTCGCCTCCCAACAGCATGTAGTCAATCGCATCGCACAGCGCATGCACCAGCAGGATATGCACCTCCTGAATGCGCGCGGTACGCAATACCGGCACATTCAGCTGAATGTCTTCCGGCGACAGGATTTCACTGATCTTGCCGCCGTCCTTGCCGGTGAGGGCAATCACGCCCATGCCACGCTCGTGGGCGGCATAGATGGCTTCGATCACGTTGGCAGAATTGCCCGAGGTGGAAATGGCCAGCAAGAGGTCGTTGGTATGCCCCAGCGCACGCACCTGCTTGGAAAAAATCATGTCGAAATCGTAGTCGTTACCAATGGCGGTGAGGGCCGAGGTATCGGTTGCCAGTGAAATGGCCGCCAGACCAGGGCGCTCTTTTTCGAAGCGTCCCAGCATCTCCGCCGCAAAATGCTGGGCATCCGCTGCCGAGCCGCCATTGCCGCAGGCCAGAATCTTGCCCTCGTTCATCAGGCAGGTCACCATGCGCTCGGCCGCCAGCGCCACGGCTGGTGACAGCAATTCCATTGCCTCCTGCTTGGCAGCGATGCTTTCCAGAAAATGTCCGTTGACGCGTTCAATCAGGTCCATGCTTTTCCTCGTAGCAGCCAACCGGGGGCTGCTATGCAAAAATGTTTTTCAGCCACTGTAGCGGCTGCTCGCCTTCACTCAGCACAGCATCAAAACGACAAGGTGCGTCTACTCCCCTATCGGACAGGTAGACTGCCGCCGCGTGCATGAGTTTCCTTTGTTTGGCTGCGGTAATGCTGTAAGCGGCACCGCCAAAGCGGGCGCTGGCACGATGGCGCACCTCCACGAATACCCAGCTGCGGCCATCACGCATGATCAGATCGATTTCGCCACCCCGGCACAGCCAATTGCGCTCTACCAGTTGCAGCCCCTGTCGCAACAGGAAGGACAAGGCCCGCTCTTCCGCCAGCCTGCCCTGCTCATTCATGAGATTTACTCGCCCTCACCAATCAGCGATACCGGCAACTGACGGTCGAACACACGGTCACGACCCAGTTTCAAATCACCGGTCACACCATCCAGCTTGATGCTGGCCGGATTACGGCTGGTCGCCAGCTGCATGGCCAGCCGATAGGCATCAATCCCCAGCGCGTACAGCCGCTCGGTTTGCAAGGTCAGCGTGCTGGCCGGCCGCGCATAACGCTTCACCGCCGGATGTTGCGGCATCAGGAACCAGGGCATGTCGATAAAACGGATACCGGCCAGTTGCCGGTCCGGCGTGCGGGTGCTGATCTGCGAAGTGGCATACACCGCCAGCTCGGGCAATAGCGCAGGCTTCAGCCGTGCCGCTTCGGCAGGTTCCACCGCCAGAAACACCGCATCCGCCTGCCCGGCCGCCACGGCCAGCTCAGACAGATTGTGGCTGTTATCTTCCATCTGCTGCGCGTCCTTGCCCGCCAGGCTGCGCCACTCATCGGCAAAAGCCTGCTTCAACCGGCTGGACAGCACTTCGCCATCGGCAATGATCAGCGGATTGGCGCGGCCATCTTCCCGCATCAGCCGGGCAATCTGCCGGGCTTCCACTTCTACATTCAAGGCCAGGGTAAACAGCTTGGGGCTAGTCGGTACATCGCGCCCCACTGCATTGAGCGCCAGCGTAGGCACGCTGACATAGGGAGCCACCGCAGCGATGCCGGTGCGCGACAGCGGACCGATCACCACATTCACCCCGCCCGCCACCGCCTCGCGATAACGCTGGGCCGCATTGTGTTCATCGGCATCAATCACCACCACCTCGGCCTGCGGATCGACATCATGCGCAGCCTCCACCCCGCTGCGCACCACGGCAGCAGCCTCGCCCAGCAGGCGGGATTCGGTGGGCAGCAACAGGCCGATTTTCACCCGCGATGCCATCTTGCCCGGGGCGGGCAAGGGCTTGGCCACCGGGGCCACGGCTGGCGCCGATGCCGGCGCAGTCTGCGCCCGAACCGCCGCACCAGCCGCGCTATGGAGCGGCGCGGCATTGAGTTGGATGATATAGTCCGGTGCCTGCGCCTGCGCAGCCGTCAACCATGTCATCATGACGCCAACCAACAGCGGAGCCAGTCTTTGCATACTTCGTTCGCTCACTTGCTTGAATCTGCACGGGAAAGTTTCTGTCGCGGCACATTATATGTGGTGGCCACCCCCATTGGAAACCTGGGAGATGTTACCGCGCGTGCGCTGACCGCCTTTGGCGTGGCCGATGTCGTGTGCGCCGAAGACACCCGCGTCACCGGCAGCCTGCTGACAGCATACGGCATTCACGCCAACAAACTGGTCAGCCTGCGCGAACACAACGAACGCAGCATGGCCGAACAAGTCATCCGCTGGCTGGCCGAAGGCCAGATCGTGGTGCAGGTATCCGATGCCGGCACCCCCGCCGTGTCCGACCCCGGTGCCCGGCTAGTGGAAGCCGTGCGCGCCGCCGGCCACCCGGTACGCCCCATTCCCGGCGTCTCCGCCGTCATTACCGCCCTGTCGGCCAGCGGCTTTACCAACAATGCCTTTCTGTTTCATGGCTTTTTGCCGCCGAAAAGCGGCGAACGCCGCCGCACCCTGCAGCAATGGCTCAGCGCCGACCACCTGGTGGTGTGCTACGAAGCCCCGCACCGTATCGTCGACACCCTGCAGGACATCGTGGCCGAACTGGGGCCGCAGCGCCGGCTGATGCTGGCACGCGAACTGACCAAAACCTTTGAAACCTTCCACAGCCTGCCCGCTGGCGAGCTACTGGAATGGGTAAAGGCCGACAGCAACCAGCAGCGCGGCGAAATCGTCCTCATCATCGACGCCGCCCCGCAGCCCGACAGCGACGAAGCCCTGCCGGAAGAAGCCGTGCGCATCATGAACATCCTCAGCGCCGAGCTGCCGATGAAACAGGCCTCCACCTTGGCCGCCCAGATCAGCGGAGCCAACCGCAAGCAACTGTATGACCATGCGCTGAAATTGAAAAAGGACGCCGCAGAGTGATTTACAAGGACAGGCAGATCAGATAGACTTGCCTCCTCTTGCGATGCCCGGGTGGCGAAATCGGTAGACGCAGGGGATTCAAAATCCCCCGCCGCAAGGTGTGTCGGTTCGAGTCCGACCCCGGGCACCATCGCAACATACAGAGAAGTTCAAGAAAGTCCATCAAACCCGCACAGCACAAGGCTCTGCGGGTTTTTTGTTGTCCTGAATAATCAGCCCGAAAATATCCGCCGCCGCTGGTTGCCACCCAAGGCAGGCAAGCGGCATATTAGGACCTTCCAATACCGTACGTCCCCGACCGAGATATTGCGGCAGCCGCATATAAAAGCATTGCAACAGGAATAAAACAGCATGACCAGCAGCCAACAACGCGCCGCCCTACAAAACCAGATCTGGAAAATTGCCAACGATGTACGCGGCGCGGTCGATGGCTGGGACTTCAAGCAATACGTACTGGGCAGCCTGTTCTACCGCTTTATCAGCGAAAACTTTGCCGACTATATCGAAGGCGGCGATGACAGCGTCTGTTATGCCGAGCTGTCAGACAGCATCGTCCCCCCAGAACTCAAGGAAGATGCGGTCAAGACTAAGGGCTATTTCATCAAACCCAGCCAGCTATTCATCAATGTCGCAAAGACGGCCAACAATAACGACAGCCTGAATACCGAACTGGCCAAGATTTTTTCGGATATAGAAGCATCCGCCAGCGGCTACCCCTCGGAACAAGACATCAAGGGCCTGTTTGCCGACTTCGACACCACCAGCAACCGGCTGGGCAATACGGTAAAAGACAAGAACAGCCGCCTGGCCGCTGTACTCAAAGGCGTGGCTGCGCTGGACTTTGGCGATTTCGACGCCAGCCACATCGACCTGTTTGGCGATGCCTACGAATTCCTGATTTCCAACTACGCCGCCAATGCCGGCAAATCCGGTGGCGAGTTTTTCACCCCGCAACATGTATCCAAGCTGATTGCCCAGCTGGCCATGCACAACCAGGCCCGCGTCAACAAGATTTACGACCCGGCCTGCGGCTCCGGCTCCTTGCTGCTGCAAGCCAAAAAGCATTTTGACGCCCACATTATTGAAGAAGGCTTTTTCGGCCAGGAAATCAACCACACCACCTACAACCTGGCGCGGATGAATATGTTCCTGCACAACGTCAACTACGCCAAATTCAACATCCAGTTGGGCGACACCCTGCTGGCCCCGCACTTTGGTGACGACAAGCCGTTTGACGCCATCGTCTCCAACCCGCCCTACTCGGTAAAGTGGATAGGCAGTGACGACCCCACGCTGATCAACGACGAACGCTTTGCCCCGGCCGGCGTGCTGGCCCCCAAATCCAAGGCCGACTTTGCCTTTGTGCTGCATGCGCTCAGCTACCTGTCGCCCAAGGGCCGCGCCGCCATTGTCTGCTTCCCCGGTATTTTCTACCGTGGTGGGGCCGAGCAGAAAATCCGCCAATACCTGGTGGACAACAACTATGTGGAAACAGTGATTGCGCTGGCGCCCAATCTGTTTTACGGCACCACCATTGCGGTGAATATCCTGGTACTGTCCAAGCGCAAGCTGAACACCGACATCCAGTTCATCGACGCCAGCGGGCTGTTCAAGAAAGAAAGTAATACCAATACCCTGACCGATGCCCACATTAAGGACATCATGGCGGTGTTCGACAGCAAGGCAAACATTGATCACTTTGCCCAAACCCTGCCGCAGGAAAAAATCGCCGCCAACGACTACAACCTGTCGGTCAGCAGCTATGTGGAAGCCGAAGACACCCGCGAGGTAATCAATATTGCCGCGCTCAATGCCGAACTGAAAACCACCGTCACCCGGATCGACCAGCTGCGCAGCGAGATTGATGCCATCGTGGCCGAGATTGAAGGCGGGGAGCAGCTATGAGCCGCGTGAATTTTTTGGACAAGCTGCTGGATGGGGTGGAGGTAGAGTGGAGGGCGCTGGGTGAAGTGGTCAACATGCGGGCTGGTCAACATATTTCGGCCAGCCACATCATGGAAGAAGCCAGTCCGGAATACCCATATCCATGTTTTGGGGGAAATGGAATTCGAGGGTTTGTTGCAAAGAATAACCATGATGGGAAGCATTTACTGATTGGACGGCAGGGCGCATTGTGTGGAAATGTTCAGCGTACGAGCGGAGCATTTTATGCAACAGAGCATGCAGTAGTTGTTACCCCAACTAATGGCATCAATATTGACTGGGCATTCCACTTGCTGACGCTTATGAATCTGAATCAGTATGCGTCACAGTCTGCACAACCCGGATTGGCTGTCGGCAAAATTGAGAGTTTAAAAATACCGATCCCCAGCCCGGAAAACCTTGGAAAATCACTGGCAATCCAGGCTGAAATAGCCCGCATTCTGGACGCATTCACCTCCCTTACAGCCGAACTTACAGCCGAACTTACAGCCGAACTTAACACTCGCAAGAAGCAATATAATTATTACCGCGACCAATTATTTAGCTTTGAAAATACCGAAGTGGAATGGCGGCCACTCCGTGATGTTGGTGAATTTATTCGTGGCAAACGCTTTACCAAAGCCGATTATGCCGAAGATGGCATTCCGGTCATCCACTACGGCGAGATCTATACTCGCTATGGTGTTTTTACCGAGCAGGCACTATCTCAAGTCAAAGAAGATATGGCGGATTCTCTACGCTATGCAGAATCGGGCGATGTTGTCCTGACGGACGTTGGTGAAACGGTTGAGGATGTAGGTAAAGCCGTGGCGTGGCTCGGGACTGAAAAGGTGGCCATTCATGATCACTGCTACGCCTTCCGGCATACCATGAATCCAAAGTTCGTGTCTTACTGCATGCAGACACCGAAGTTTATTGCCGAAAAAGCAAAGTATGTCGCCCGAACCAAGGTGAATACTTTGTTGATCAATGGTTTTTCCAAAATTGCTATTCCTGTCCCCTATCCGAACGACCCTGAGAAATCACTGGCCGAACAAGCCCGCATCGTCGCCATCCTCGACAAGTTCGACGCACTGACCCACTCCATCACCAAAGGCTTGCCGCGTGAGATTGCCCTGCGCCAGCAACAGTATGAGTATTACCGCGACCTGTTGTTGAGCTTCCCCCACGCCAAACCTCAGCCATAAGGAGTGCCGCCATGCCTCAGCCCTCGCTCAGTCTGCGTGATCAACGTTCGGAGTTTCTGCTGTACACCGGCCCCAACGGGGCGATCAAGGTGGAAGTGCTGCTGGGCAATGAAACCATCTGGCTGACGCAGGAGCGCATGGCGGCCTTGTTTGGCGTGCAGCGTCCGGCCATCACCAAGCACCTGAAAAACATCTTTGACAGCCAGGAGCTGGATGAGCAACTGGTATGTTCCATTTTGGAACATACCACTGAGCACGGCGCGGTGGCGGGCCGGACCCAGACCCAGCAGGTGAAGTACTACAACCTCGATGCCATCATTTCCGTGGGCTACCGGGTGAACTCGGCGCAGGCCACCCAGTTCCGCATCTGGGCCACCCAGCTGATCAAGGAATACATCATCAAGGGCTTTGCCATGGATGATGAGCGGCTGAAAAATGGCCGCTATTTTGGCAAGGACTACTTCCGCGAACTGCTGGAACGGGTGCGCTCCATCCGTGCCAGCGAGCGGCGCATCTATCAGCAGATTACCGATATTTTTGCCGAATGCAGCATAGACTACGACCCGAAGTCGGAAACCACGCGCTTGTTTTACGCCCATGTGCAGGACAAATTCCATTTTGCCATTACCGGCCATACCGCAGCAGAAACCATTGCCTTGCACGCCGATGCCAGCAAGCCCTTGATGGGCATGAGCACTTATAAAAACGCACCGGACGGACGTGTGCTGAAGTCCGATACGGTAGTCGCCAAGAATTACCTCAAGGAAACCGAAATCAAGCAGCTGGAGCGGGCAGTTTCGGCATTTTTTGATTATATCGAAGGCATTATCGAGCGGCGCAGCAGTTTTACTATGGCCAGCTTTGCCGAAAGCGTGGACAAGTTTTTGAATTTTAATGAGTACCGAATACTGGAAGGGCATGGCTCGGTTTCACGCCAGCAGGCGGAACAAAAAGCCCATGCCGAATATGACAAGTTTAACAAGCAGCAGCGTATTGAGTCGGATTTTGATCGGGCAGTAAAACAAATATTGAAAAAAAAGAGCACGAGTAATGAATGAATATAAGACCATTGCCGAATCCAACCATTTTATTGTGCTGGAAAAATACAGCCCGGAGTGGAAGGCCGCCGAAAGCTACCAGAGTGAAAACGATCTGGAACGCGAGCTGGTGCAGGATTTGCAAAACCAGGGGTATGAATACCTGCCCGGCCTGAATAGCCCGGACGCCCTGCTGGCCAATGTACGCGTGCAGCTGCAAGAGCTGAATAAAGTGGTATTTGCCGACGGCGAATGGTTGCGCTTTGTCGAAAGCTGGCTGGACAAGCCCAGTGACGGCATTGTCGAGAAAACCCGCAAGATACACGACGATTATATTCACGATTTTGTGTTTGACGACGGGCGTATCCAGAACATCTATCTGTTGGACAAGAAGAATATCGCCCGCAACAAGGTGCAGGTGATCAAGCAGTTTGAACAAAGCGGCAGCCATGCCAACCGCTATGACGTAACCATTCTGGTGAACGGCCTGCCGCTGGTGCAGGTGGAATTGAAAAAGCGCGGGGTGGCGATCCGCGAGGCTTTCAACCAGGTTCACCGCTACAGCAAGGAAAGCTTTAACAGCACGCACTCCTTGTTCAAGTATTTGCAGTTGTTTGTGATTTCCAACGGCACCGACAGCCGCTACTTTGCCAACACCACGCAGCGCAACAAGAACAGCTTCGACTTCACCATGAACTGGGCGCAGGCGGATAACAACCTGATCCGCGACCTGAAAGACTTCACCGCCACCTTTTTCCAGAAGCACACGCTGCTGAATGTACTGCTGCATTATTCGGTATTTGATGTCAGCAATACGCTGCTGGTGATGCGCCCCTACCAGATTGCCGCCACCGAGCGCATTTTGTGGAAGATCAACAGCAGCCATCAGGCCAAGAACTGGAGCAAAACCGAAAGCGGTGGCTATATCTGGCACACCACCGGCAGCGGCAAGACGCTAACCAGCTTCAAGGCAGCCCGACTGGCCACCGAGTTGGATTTCATCGACAAGGTGTTCTTCGTGGTGGACCGCAAGGATCTGGACTACCAGACCATGAAGGAATACCAGCGCTTTTCGCCGGACAGCGTGAATGGCTCTGACTCTACATCCGGCCTGAAGCGCAATCTGGAGAAGGACGACAACAAGATCGTCGTCACCACCATCCAGAAGCTCAACAATCTGATGAAAAACGAGGTGGACTTGCCCATTTACGGCAAGCAAGTGGTGTTCATCTTCGATGAGTGCCACCGCAGCCAGTTTGGTGAAGCGCAGAAGAATCTGAAGAAGAAGTTCAAGAAGTTCTGCCAGTTTGGTTTTACCGGCACGCCGATTTTTGGTGACGATATCGTCGATGGCAAACTGATTCGCAAAGGCAATGCACTGGGTGCAGAAACCACGGCCAGCGTGTTTAGCCGCGAGCTGCATTCCTATGTAATTACCGATGCCATCCGCGACGAGAAGGTGCTGAAGTTCAAGGTGGATTACAACGATGTGCGCCCTCGCTTCAAAGCCATCGAATCCGAGCAGGACGAGAAAAAGCTGAGCGCAGCAGAGAACAAGCAAGCCCTGCTGCACCCGGACCGTATCCATGAAATTACCCAGTACATCCTGAACAACTTCCGCCAGAAAACCCACCGCCTGCACACTGGCAACAAGAGCTTTAATGCCATGTTTGCCGTCAGCAGCGTGGATGCGGCCAAGCTGTATTACGAGAGCTTCCAGGCCTTGCAAAAAGACAGCGCCAAGCCCTTGAAGGTGGCCACCATTTTCTCCTTTGCCGCCAACGAGGAGCAGGACGCGGTTGGCGAGATACAGGACGAGAGCTTTGATGTATCGGCCATGAACAGCAGCGCCAAGGAGTTTCTGAGCGCGGCGATTGCCGACTATAACGCGCTGTTCAAGACCAACTTCAGCGTGGACAGCAAGGGCTTCCAGAACTATTACCGCGACCTGGCCAAGCAGGTGAAAGCTAAGGAAATCGACCTGCTGATTGTGGTGGGCATGTTCCTGACCGGCTTTGATGCGCCCACGCTCAACACCCTGTTTGTTGACAAGAACCTGCGTTTCCACGGGCTGATGCAGGCTTATTCGCGCACCAACCGCATTTTTGACGCCACCAAAACCTTCGGCAATATCGTCACTTTCCGCGATCTGGAACAGGCCACCATTGACGCCATTACTCTGTTTGGCGACAAGAACACCAAGAACGTGGTGCTGGAAAAAAGCTACCAGGAATATATGGAAGGCTTTACCGACATCGCCAGCGGCGAAGCGCGGCGCGGTTTCATCGAGGTGGTGCAGGAGCTGGAAGCCCGTTTCCCCAACCCGGCAGCCATTGAAAAAGAGGCGGACAAAAAAGCCTTTGCCAAGCTGTTTGGTGAATATTTGCGGCTGGAGAATGTGCTGCAAAACTATGACGAGTTCGCCAGCCTGAAAGCCCTGCAAAGCGTCGACATGAACGACCCGGCAGCAGTGGAAGCATTCAAGGCCAGCCACTATCTGAGCGATGAAGACTTGAGCGCGCTGCAAGCCATCACGCTGCCGGCGGAGCGGAAGGTGCAGGACTACCGCTCCACCTACAACGATGTGCGCGACTGGCTGCGCCGTGAGAAAGCTGGCACGGAGAAGGAAAAATCCACCCTAGACTGGGATGACGTGGTGTTTGAGGTGGACCTGCTGAAGTCACTGGAAATCAACCTGGACTACATCCTGGAACTGATTTTCGAGCATAACAAGCAGCTCAAGAGCAAGGTGGCACTGGTAGAGGAAGTGCGGCGGGTGATTCGCGCCAGCCTGGGCAACCGGGCCAAGGAAAGCCTGCTGGTGGACTTCATCAATCAGACCGATCTGGACCAGATTGGCGACAAGGCCAGCGTGATCGACGCCTTCTTTACCTTTGCCCAAGCAGAGCAGCAGCGCGAGGCCGAGGCATTGATCAGCGACGAGAACCTGAACGCCGAGGCGGCAAAGCGCTATATCAGCACCTCGTTAAAACGCGAATTTGCCAGTGAGAATGGCACCGAGCTGAACGCTGTACTGCCCAAGATGAGCCCGCTCAACCCGCAGTATCTGAGCAAAAAACAGGGCGTATTCCAGAAAATCGCCGCTTTTGTCGAAAAATTTAAAGGTGTGGGTGGGCAGCTTTGATCAAGATATTCTTGTCAGCCCTCTGTACTCTGCCGCTTGATGGGCGTGCGGAAGCCTTCGGATAGCGCTTGAGCACGACATCTATCTTCTACCAGCCGCAGCCGGCCTCTACGCTCCGGCCACTGGCTGCTTAAGCCTGCGCGCTATTACTAAGCCGCCAAGCACCTCATGCCGTAACGCCGGTTTTTGTTCATGACCCTTGCGCTCGGCAGTGGCATGGATATGATGAATTCATTTTTCAGCCACCACCCTTGGAGGGATTCCCATGTCGGATGCCCTGGCCCAGCAGGAAGCTGTCGGTTCCGGTTTTTCCCTTGCCAAAATGCGCTATGCGCGTGACAAGACTTTCGAGGCGGTGCGGCTGATTGCGGCGCAGATTCGGCCCGGCATGGACGAGCAGCAGGCCAAGGACCTGGCGCGGGCGACGCTGGCGCGCATGGGGATGGAGCGGATCTGGCATGGCATCGTCATCCGCTTTGGTCATTCGACGCTGAAAACCTTCAAGCAGAAGATCGACCCCGACAATGTGCTGGGTGAGCACGATATTTTCTTTATCGACCTGGGTGTGGTGTGGGATGGTCACGAGGGCGATGCCGGCGATACCTTTGTGGTGGGGCAGGATGGCGACATGCATGCCTGCGCGGCGGCGGCCCGTACGCTGTGGCAGCTGGTCAGCGAAAAATGGCAGCAGGATGGCTGCGCCGGCAGCGCGCTGTACGACTATGCGGCCGAGCAGGCCGCCGCCATGGGCTGGAAGCTGAATCTGGATATCAAGGGGCACCGGGTTTGCGATTTTCCGCATGCCATTTACCAGGCCGGTTCGCTGGGCGATTTTGCGGCCTGCCCGGACACCGGTTTGTGGATTCTGGAAATCCAGATCCGCCATCCCGCGCTGCCTTATGGTGCGTTTTATGAAGACCTGCTGCTGCGCAATGCTGGGCGCTGAACCATAAGCGACAGCAGCCAGGCTTATTTAGCTGCTGTTTTCCTACGGCACTTTGCCACGGCCCACAGTCGCGCAGGCCACGTTTGACAGCTGACTGGCAGTGCCAAGCCGTTGCCGGGTTTCCGGCTAAGCAGGCTGGAAATCACTGACCCGCAGGATTGGCCACCAGCGGCCAGCCCCGCCACTCCATCATGTCGCAGGGCAGCCTGCCGCCGGTATGCACTCAGAACTGGTAATTAAGCGCGGTATATAGCGAGCGGGCAGCGCCCGGTACGCCAGTTCCCCATGCGCCCAGCCCGCTGGGGTTCTTCGCCATGGTCCGGCCCTGGCCGGTATAGGCTCCGCCCAGCGGCTGTACGTAGTAGCGATTGAACACATTGTCCACGCCCACATCCACGCTGAACTGTTTCCACTCATAGCGGCTGCGCAGGTTGAACAGGCTGTAACCCGGCGTTTTGATCTCGTTGCGCACGGCGGAGACATCAGTTTTGGCGCGCACCAGCTGCAGCTCGGCGGTATTGCTCCACTTGCCCAGGGTGTGCACCAGCGCCAGCTTGGCATTGAGCGGCATGATGTTGTAGAGATTGTCGCCGGTGCTCAGGTTTTCGCCACGGGTGTAGCTGAGCTGGGCGGTGGCATCGACACGGCCGTATTGCGCGCCATTGGCCAGCCGCAGCTTGCCGCTGACATCCATCCCGTATAGCTGGGCGTTCTGGTTGACGTATTGCAGGGTGACATAGCTGTTGGTGCTGCTCAGGTTGCTGCTGCCACCACACAGGCTGCTGCCGCAACGCTGGGCATCGATGTAGTTTTGCACATAGCTGTAGTAGGGGCTGATTTTCAGGCCCCAGGCGCTGCCGTCGGCGGCGTGCCAGTCGGCGCTGCTGCTGAGGGTGTGTGCCACTTCCGGCTTCAGGTTGGGATTGCCGAAGTAGCCGTTACCGTCACCAACAAAGTTGTTCATGATGGCGGCCATGCCCATGCTGGACCAGGTATAGCGCTCGTACAGATTGGGCGAGCGGGTTTTCTGGGCATAGGCCAGCTCGTACTGCTGCCCGGCCGACGGGGTGTAGCGTGCCAGGGCGGACAGGTCGAGATTGTGGTCAGTCTGCTGATGGTTCAGCGCATTGAAGGCGGCGGCATCGGTGGCATAGGCGGCCATGCTGTTATAGCCCGCCACATTGCCGGCATTGCTCTTTACCTGGGCAGCGCGCAGGCCGAGGATGCTGCGCCATTGCGGGGTCCAGTCGGCCTGCCATTCGGCAAACACATCCAGCCGGTCGCGGCTGCCGTCCTGGATATTCCAGAAGGTATTGGGACTCATCATGCCCATGCCGCTGCCCGCGGCTGGCCACCAGTCGTTGAGGCCGTAGCGCTGGAATTCAGCCCCCAGCTTCAGCTGGTCACGCTGGTTCAATGGCAGATCGAGCACCAGCGCACCGCCCAGTGTGTGGCTGGCGGTGTCCATCGGCATGCCGCCATAGCTGCCATAGACGGTTTGCTTGTCATCGCCAAAGTCCATGCTGTGCCGCACATACTGGTCGTACAGCCGCGCATCCAGCTCACCCCAGCCAAACTGGCCGTTGTAGTGCAGATTAAACTGGCTGCTGCTGTTGTCGGTCATGTCCATGCGCTGGTTGGCAAAGCCTTCGTACGGGGTGTTTTGCACGCCTACCTTGGCTTCCAGCAGCTGGTAGCTATCGCGCCAGGCCACGCTGACTTCGTGGTTCTGGGTGTGGTAGGCGCTGGAGCCTACCGTGTCGCCATCCAGCCAGGCGCGGCCAGTGGAGGCTCCGGCACTCTTGAAGGCGGCAGCGGCATCGTAATTGCCGGAGCGGGCGGTGGAGCCGCTGTAGTTGATGCTGACATGGTCATTGGCCAGCGTGGCAGACAGGTTCGCGCCGCTGGCATCGCCATTGCTGCGGTAATAAGCGCCCATCTGGCCGGTCAGCAGGGTTTGTCCGATTTCGGCAAAGCGCGGGGCGGCGGCCTTGGCCACGATCACGCCGCCAATATTGTCGCCACCGGCGCTGACCGGGGCGCTGCCGTTATACACCTGCACGCTGTCCACCTTGCTGGCATCGATATAGGACAGCGGCGAGTTCATGTGATTGGGGCAGGAAGAAACCAGGCTGATGCCATCGGTCTTGGTCAGCAGGCGGTCATCGGCCAGACCGCGCAATACCGGCAGGCTGGAGAAACCGCCCGCGCCATGCAGGCTGAGGCCGGGAATGTCCTGCAACAGCTGGGCGCTGTCGCTGCTGCGGGCTTTCTGGGCGGACAGTTGGGCCGCGTCCAGCTTGCTGCCGTCGGCCAGACTGTCCGGGCGCGTGCCGTGAACCACCACCTCCGGCATGCTTTGCAGCGCATTATTGTCTTCTGCCAGCGCGCTGTGACACAGCGCGGACAAGGCCAGGGCCACTGCCAGCACGGCAGGCTTCTGATGGTATTGCATGATGTTTCCCAAGTGAGCAACGGAATGGAATGCGGGCCAGGTCAAAGGCGCAGCTTGCCTGCCATCTTGTTGGCAAGCCCATTTCGGCTGGTGGGGAACACAAAACAGGCTTGCTAGCGCTGCGGGCCAACTGTTATTGGCTCAGCAGCCGGGGCGAGAGTAGCAATTTGCCACCCGCTTGGGATGTGACCAATTGCCGCAGGGGGGACGTGCTGACGGTGGAGTGGGCAGCCCGGCTCAGGGCGCTGGCGAAGCAAATGGCCGCAACACACCGCCTTCCAGTTGCAGGACAGGCCGCCAGGGGCCGCCGCTTGGCCCGATATTGATCAGGGTCTTGCCACCCTGATAGCTCAGCGAAGTGGTGCATTGCCGCAGATTGGCCGATTCCTGTGCCGATGCCGCCGGCCAGGCGGCAATTTGCTGGTAAGCCCCGTCGGCCGACAGTGTGTAGTATTGCTGCTCGGTACAGTTTTCCTGCTGCGGCGGACAGCCGTGCAGGCTGAACAGCAGCCTGCCATCAGGCAGGATGCGCGGGCGCATCTGATAGCGATCCGACTGCCGCCAGCGCGTGGGGGCTTCCAGGCTCAGCAACTTGCTCAGTTGGCCGCTCGCTGGCCGGAACAGGTAGAAGTCAGCCCGGTTAGCCGTCATGCGGGATACGCCTTGCCCCCAGCCGCCCAGCGCATCCCAGACCGAATGGCTCTGCGTGTGCTGCGTCAGCGCTACGGCCACCCGTTCGCACGCCGGGCCGGCACTATCCGCCACACTGAATGACGACGCGGCAGCACCCACCGGCTCTGCCCATGAGCAGCCCGATAGCAATAGCAACAACAGCGGCAGACAGCGCATCGACCTACTCCACGTAGACAGCCCGGCGGGCCGGCGGCGCTGGCTGGCCGGGCCTGAAAGGACAAATTACACTGTCTGGCGAACAAACAACAGCAGGCACGCCATGACCGAACAAGTACCAGACATGAACCAGGATATTCGTGATTTCCGCCAGCCCATGGTGACCTCTCTCGGCATCATTCTCGGTTTCCTGCTTGGCTTTCTTGGCCAGTGGGCGATCAAGGACAATGGCGAATCGGCCATCCAGGGCCGGGCCGACTGGGTGGTGGTGCTCACGCTGATGGCCGCCATCAGCATGATGCTGCTGGTGCTGTACCGGCTGCTGAACAACCGCTATCCGCTGCAGCGGGCCGGTCACTACTATCAGCACACCTTCCAGCTCTATATGTTGTCCATCGTGGTGGCCTTCAGCGGGGTCGTGGCCGCGCTATTCGTGTAAACCGCCTGATACGGCGCAAAAGAGTGTGAGATGACTTGCGATTGGCATGACAAGTCAGGAAATTGCTCAGTACACTAGCGGGTCTATGTGCAGGCTGCCTGCCATGGCCTGGCAGCGCAACGGTCCGGTTGCTGCGCTGCCGTTTTCCACTCATCTGCACTGGCTACCGTGAACAAAATCTGGCGCTCCTGGCTGATCAGCCTGCTGGTCGCCCTGCTTGCCTGCCTTGTCGGCATGAGCGTGGTGTATTTCACTGCGCGACAAGACGAAAACGTCGCCCGCTCCCAGGCGCTGGCCGACGCCAGCGACCGTGGCAATGCGGTACGGGTTGCCATGGACCGCGCCCTGTCCTCCACCTATGCTCTGGCCGCCATGGTGCGGCAGGGCCGTGGCCAGCTGGACGATTTTGACACCTTCGCCCGCCCGCTCATCATTTACTACCCCGGCGTGATGTCGCTGCAACTGGCACCCGCCGGCGTGGTGCAGCAGATTTATCCGCTCAAGGGCAATGAAAAGGCCATCGGTCACAATCTGCTGGCCGATCCGGCGCGCAACAAGGAAGCCTTCATGGCGCGCGATACCGGCCAGATGACCCTGGCCGGCCCTTTCCCGCTGCTACAGGGCGGTATCGGTGCCGTTGGCCGCCTGCCCATCTTCATTGGCCGCGACAACAGCGGTAAGCCGCGCTTCTGGGGCTTTGCCATCGCGCTGGTACGCTTTCCCGATGTACTGCATGGTGCCGGGCTGGACTGGCTGCCGCAGCGCGGCTATCAATACCGCCTGTGGCGGCTGCATCCGGACACCAGGCAGGTGCAGATCATTGCCGGCGCAGACAGCGGGAGCAAGGCGCTGGGCGACCCGGTGCACTACTACATCAACATGCCGAATGGGGTATGGACGCTGGATGTGCAGCCGCAGGGTGGCTGGCGCGATCAGCACCGCATCGTCATCAACAGCGCGCTGGTGCTGGTCATCAGCTTTCTCTTGGGCTGGCTGGCCTGGCAGATGCTGGAGCTGCGTCGCCACCGCGCCGAGCTGGCCCTGCTGGTAGCGCTGCGCACCCGCGCGCTGGCACAGGAAACCTCGGATCGTCAGGCCGCCGAACACGCCGCGCTGGCAGAAACCATGCGTCAGGCCGCCCTGTTGCAGACAGCAGCGGACGGCATCCACATCCTGGATGAGCACGGCCAGCTCACCGAATTCAGCGACTCTTTCGCCAGCATGCTGGGTTATGCGCCAGATGAAATGCGCCAGCGCCAGTGGCAACTTTCCGACTGGAATGACGCCGTGCCATCGGGCTTGCTCGAACAGCTGCTGCAAGACGAGAGCGGACAGGGCTATCGCTTCGAAACCCGCCACCGCTGCAAAGATGGCAGCCAGATCGAGGTGGAGGTCAATGCCAAGGCGATGGATATCGGCGGCCGGCGCTATCTGTATGCGTCTTCGCGCGACATCTCCGAACGCAAGCATGCCGAGCAGCTGCTGCGCATCGCCGCCACCGCCTTCGAAGCACAAGAAGGCATGGTGGTCACCGACTGCCATACCGTCATCCTGCGGGTGAACAGCGCCTTCAGCAAAATCACCGGCTATCCGGCTGAAGATGTAGTGGGCCGCAAGATCAGCATTCTGCAATCCGGCCGGCACGACGCGGCCTTCTACCGCCGCCTGTGGCTCAGCCTGCGCGAACAAGGCGTTTGGCAGGGGGAAATCTGGAACCGCCGCAAGAACGGCGAAATCTACCCGGAATGGCTGAGCATCAGCGCGGTGCTGGGTGACAATGGCGAGGTCAGCCATTACGTCGGCACCATGAGCGACATCACCCAACGCAAGGCCGCCGAAGACAAGATCAAGCGGCTGGCCTTTTACGACCCGCTCACCCAGCTGCCCAACCGCCGCCTGCTGCTGGACCGGCTGCAGGTCGCGCTGGACAACAGCGCGCGCAACCAGCAAACCGGCGCCCTGCTGTTTATCGACCTGGACAACTTCAAGACCCTCAACGACACCCTGGGCCACGATATGGGCGACCGCCTGCTGCAGGAAGTCGCCGTGCGCCTGAATGACTGCCTGCGCAGCGGCGACACCGTGGCGCGGCTGGGTGGCGATGAATTCGTGGTCATGCTGGAAAGACTCAGCCCGCAGCAGCAACAGGCCGCGCAACAAACCCGCGAGCTGGGCCAGCGCATCCTCGACTCGCTCGCCCGCCCCTACCCCATGCTGGAAGGCACCCACCACAATACCTGCAGCCTGGGTGCGGTACTGTTCTTCGGCAATACCACCACGGTGGAAGAACTGCTGAAACGGGCCGATCTGGCCATGTACCAGGCCAAGGGTGCCGGGCGCAATACGCTGCGCTTTTTTGATCCGGAAATGCAGCAGGCCGTCACCGCCCGCGCCGAGCTGGAAGCCGACCTGCGCCGTGGCCTGCAACAGCAGGAGTTCCAGCTGTTCTATCAACCACAGGTAGACGCCGACGGCCGCATTACCGGTGCCGAAGCCTTACTGCGCTGGCAGCGGCCGGAATACGGGCTGGTGACACCGGCCAGCTTTATCCCGCTGGCCGAAGAATCCGGCCTGATCGTGCCGCTGGGCGAATGGGTCTTGCACACTGCCTGTCGCCAGCTGGCGGCATGGGCGGCAGATTCGGCCACCGCCCAGCTGGAACTCTCAGTCAATGTCAGTGCCCGCCAGTTCCATCAGCCCGGCTTCGTGGCCATGGTCAGGATGGCCCTGCAGCAAAGCGGCGCACCGGCGCGTCAACTAAAGCTGGAGCTGACCGAAAGCCTGCTGCTGCAGGATGTGGACGACACCGTGCGCAAGATGCAGGCACTGAAACAGGATGGCGTGGGCTTCTCGCTGGATGACTTTGGCACTGGCTATTCCTCGCTGTCCTACATCAAGCGCCTGCCGCTGGACCAACTGAAAATCGACCAGTCTTTCGTGCGCGACATCGACAGCAATGTCAACGATGTGTCCATCATCCGCACCATTGTCGCCCTGGCCGGCAGCATGCAATTGCAAGTGATTGCCGAGGGGGTGGAAACCGCCAGCCAGCGCCAGTTCCTGCTGCAACAGCACTGCCGCGCCTTCCAGGGTTATCTGTTCGGCAAGCCGATGTCGATTGGCCATTTCATGCGACTGCTGGCCAGTCGCTGACAGCGGCTAATTACACAATGCGCCCTCACCCCGTGGAGCCCGCCATGCGCTTTCAGCCTGCACCCGGCCACTGCCTGATCGACTCGCACTGCCATCTGGATGCGCCGGAATTCGACGGCCAGCGCGATGCCATCGTCGCCACAGCCCAAGCCGCCGGCATCGGCCAGCTACTGCTGCCCTCCATCCACAGCGACAGCTTTGCCGACAGCCTGGCCATGCGCCAGCGCTATGGCTGCTGGATTGCCTTCGGCCTGCATCCCATCTATCTGCAACGCCATATGGATGACCACTTGCAACTGCTGGAACAACATCTGCAACAGCATGCACCGGTGGCGGTGGGAGAAATCGGGTTGGACTTCTATGTGCCGGGGCTGGACGCCACCCGCCAGGAGCAATTGCTGGTGGAACAGCTGAAACTGGCACGCAAATACAATCTGCCGGTGTTGCTGCATGTGCGCCGCGCACAGGATCGCATTCTGAAATACCTGCGCCAGATTCCCGTGCCGGGTGGCATTGCCCACGCCTTCAATGGCAGCCGGCAACAAGCCGATGCCTTTATCCAGCTGGGTTTCAAACTGGGTTTTGGCGGGGCGATGAGCTATAGCGGTTCGCGCCGTATCCGTGAGCTGGCTGCCACGCTGCCGCTGGAGGCGCTGGTACTGGAAACCGACGCCCCCGACATCCGCCCGCAATGGGCAACACAGCAGCCCAATACGCCGGCCAATCTGGAAAAATTCGCCATCATCATGGCCGAATTGCGAAATATCGACTTGAATACATTAACACCTGCCCTCTGGCGCAATACCTATCAGGCAGTCGGCCTGGCTTTGCCAAGCGGCTAACCTGGCGACAAGGGGTGATTGTTAAGCTATACCATGCTAATGTGCCGGCCGGGTGTGGCTGGCATGGTCACGACGACGGCTGGCAACAGCAATAAAAACAGGTCCGGCCCCTGGCGTCATCAACCAGTCATAGAGATGGCTGACTGTTGATTACCACAGCATGCAAGCACCCATCCGTCATCCATCTGTCTGGCTACGAGGTTCGGGGAATTCAATGAAAAATCTATCCATCGCCACGCGCATCACCACAGGCTTCAGCCTGCTGCTGGTGGCGCTGGCCATCATCGGCAGCATTACCCTGCAGGGGCTCGGCCGCATCGACCAGCGTGTCGAAGACGTTTCCACTCACGAACTGGTGTTTTTCCGTGATGTATCGCAGCTGCGCGTGCACATGGGCAATCTGCGCCGCTTCGAAAAAGACTATTTCCTCAATGTCGCCTCGGCAGAAAAACGCAGCGAGTATCTGGGCAAATGGAAAGACACTTATGGCAAGGCACAGGAAACGGTAAAGGTTCTGCTGCAGGAACTGAACGTGGGCAATAACAGCCTGAGCGCCACGCTTACCGGCCCGGTGACGCGGCAGGGCGAATTGCTGCAAGCCTATGCTGATGGTTTCACCGCAGTCAGCACCCAGGTGGAGGCCGGCAGCATCACCACACCGGCCGACGGCAATGCCGCCATTGGCAAGTACAAGGAAAACGTGCACCAGATGGAAGAGATGCTACAGACCATCAGCAAGTCGGCCGTGGGTGCCGTGGACGCACTGGGCAGCCAGATCAATACCACGTCGACCTCGGTACGCACGGCGGTACTGGCGCTGCTGGCCATCGCCCTGCTGCTGGGCATTGCCCTGTCCTGGCTCATCATCCGTTCCATCCGCCACCCGCTCAACAGCATGCGCGACAGTAGCCAGCATCTGGCACAAAGCCGCGACCTGACCCACCAGTTTCCCGATCTGGGCCGCAATGAGCTGGGCAGCATGGGCCGCTCGGTAGCCGATCTGGTGGGCACGGTACGCACGCTGATCCAGGAATCGCACGGCTATTCCTCGCAACTGGTCGGTGTGGCCGACCAACTGGGCAATGTCAGCGACTACGTGGCCAAGGCCTCGCACCAGCAATCGGAAGCCGCCTCCGCCTGTGCCGCCAGCATCGAGCAGATGACCGTCAGCATCCACATGGTGTCGGACAACACCCAGGGCGTGGAAGAACAGGCACGCCATGCCACCAGCGAAGCCACCCAGAGCAGCCAGCTAGCCATTCAGGCGGCCGCCGAGATTCGCCAGATCGCCAACAGCATTACCGAAACCTCGCGCGTCATCGACCAGCTCAACCAGCGCTCCGGCGAGATCGGTGACATCGTCAAGGTGATACGCGATATCGCCGACCAGACCAATCTGCTGGCACTGAATGCCGCCATCGAAGCGGCACGTGCCGGCGAAATGGGACGTGGCTTTGCCGTGGTGGCCGATGAAGTACGCAAGCTGGCCGAACGCACCAGCGTAGCCACTGCCGAAATTTCCTCGCGCATTTCCGGGGTACAGACCGATACCCAGCAAGCCTTCCACAGCATGCAGCAAGCCAATGCCCGCATCGAAACCGGCGTCAGCAGCACGCAGCAGGTAGCCACCTCGCTGCAGCTGATCCGCGATCTGTCACAACGCTCGGTAGACAAGATCGGCGATGTCGCCGGTGCCATCAAGGAACAAAGCCAGGCCAGCCAGGATGTGGCGCGCAATGTCGAGCAGATCGCCCAGATGAACGACAATACCAACCGCTCGGTCCAGGAATCGCACCAGCTGGCCCAGCAGCTGAAAGATTTGTCGGCAGCCCTCAACGACAGCCTGAACCGCTTCCGCGTCTGACGCTGCCTGCCCTCCCCTCAAAGGCCGCTCTGCGAGCGGCTCAGATTATTGACAAACCCCTCTCGCTTTTCGAAAGGAAAGCGAGGCTCCCTTGCAGGGCAAGGGCGGGGGGATTGGGAGTAAATTGGAAGGCTGCGGAATCAATCACTTAGTCGAGAGGCCCGGCTTTGCCGGGTCCAGTGCAATCGCACCAAATAACTTTGTCAGCAGCCTGGGCCGCTCTGCGAGCGGCTCTTTGTCTGTCTGCGACACCGCGCCCTGGCAGCTCTTGCCATACCTGGCTGACAATATCCGCGACAAATCGCAATCAAAGCCGCGTCGCCCCGCATGCCTTGCCATACCGGGCCGCCAGTACTACTTTCAGAGCAGAATCCAGGCTCGGACATGACAAGCACTTCCGCGATTGACAGGACAGTACAATGCCTACAAACTCAACAGATTTATGAGCTGTTTTAAAGGAAAAGTCGTTACGCAAATGGGAAAATTGTTGGCAAAACATTGAAAAAACGATGGGTCGCTGGCAAACCGGGCGAAAAGACGCAATAAAACAGCTTTACTATCTCTTTACGCGACAGCGCCAGGGCAGAAGCTGGCAGCCATGTGCCCGCAGGATGGGCAGGCTTGTACCTGAACAGAGGCCGGTGTACCTGGCAGGAGCCGACGGTGTGGTTCTGCTTGCAGCCGCTGCCAAGTGGCCGGTGCTGGCCACAGTAAACAGCAGTGTGTTTCAGGCAGGACCGAAACAGGATAGCGCACTGAACATAATAAATAAAGCCGCAAATAATTACCCTGCCGGAGCAACAGCCGCAATATTGTTTTTCAGCAGTAAAACAATGATTGCCAGGCAAATAATAAACGGCAGTGCAAACTAATAAATCAAAATTTCCAGCGACCAGCCACCGTGCAATGGCCGCTTCCATAGCCTGTTTATGGAAATAATTTCTGGAGCAATATCATGTCGGGTTGCGATAAAATCAAGCTGGGGAGCATGATTGTATCTTCCTTCCTGTCGGCCAATGCACTGGCCGGCCTGGGAGATTTACAGGTCAAATCACACCTGGGCGAACCGTTTCAGGCTGATATTAATCTGGTCGGATTTTCCGTAGAAGAACTGGATAATGCCAGAATCGCCTTGGCCGGTGAAACGGAAGTCCGCGACCCCGATCTTTATTCTTCCCGCTTTCTGTCCTCCCTGCGCTTTACCCTGCTTTCTTCCGATCAGGGCGGCATGATTCATATCAGCTCGAATCAGCCTATTGATGAAGCGTATCTGCGCTTCGCCATTAAAATCGAGGCTTTATCTAAGTGGCAGGTCCGGGAATATACTGCCATTCTGAGTCCGAACACGGCACCGGCAACAAGCAAGCCAGTGGCCGATGCCCAGCTTCCAGTGGCACAAGCGGTCCCGGTCCCGGTAGTCGCTCCGCCAGCAGCTCCGGCAGCCACTGCCGTACAGGTCAGCATGCAGCCGCCCACACCGCCGGTGATGCGTAGTGAGCCGGCCAGCCCCCCTGCCGCCGCTAGCAAGCCAGAGACCAAACAGGCGGCTGCCTTGCAGCAGATCAGGGCCAGCCGTGGGGCCAGCCTGTGGCGTCTGGCACGCCAGCTGAAACCGGCCAATACCAGCATCAACCAGACCATGGCCGCTCTGTACCTGGCCAACAAGCATGCTTTTGTCGGTGGCAACCCCAACCGGCTCAGACAGGGTGCCTTGCTGCAGTTGCCCGAAACATCCCGGATCAAGGCGGTATCAAAAGGCCAGATTGATAAAATCCTGCATTCTGACAAACTGCCAGCCAAGACAAAATTCGTGTTGAAGCCGGCCAGCAAGCCGTCTGGCAAAACGGCAGACAAGCCAGCCATCGACATCAAGCAGGCTCCCGTGGGCAAACCGGCTTCCGCCCAGCCCAGCACAAGCCATGATGATCTGCGCATTGAAGAGCTGCAAAAGAAACTGCACTCCATTGACGAAGCACTGACAAAGATGGATGGTCTGAACAAGCGGATCGAAAAGCTGCAACAACAGTTGAAGAATTAGTCATAGCGCTTGCCGATACATGGCAAGCATATGCAATAAAACGCGGCATATTAGCAATCCATGCGAATAGCACTGTGCCAATTAATGAAGATGGTGCCGGTCTAATCAGCCGCCACCATCTTGCTTGTAAAAGATGGACTGAATATGGCGGAGCATGCCGCTGAATCGCGTTTGAATAGCGGTAACCGGCATGGCTCAGGCTGATTTAACCATTTATGGCGTTGGCTCACTTTGGCCACTTTGGGTGGTAAACTGTAGGTAAGCAATTTTAGCACTTCCGACAATGGTATTCTGATAAGCCAGGGTGGAGTGCAATTAGACAGGAGAGTTAAAATGGATAATCGGATGCAAGTGCCGACTGAAATCAGGGATCGGATTTTTTCTATTGCCAACCTGCTGTACGAGCAATCGGGGAGAAGCGAAATGCCGGCGCTTGACAAGGTCCGGGAACTCGCTGGCATCGACATGGTGACCGCCAGCCAGGTGCTGAAAGAATGGCGCAAGGTTCTGCCGGCTTCCGCTACCCAGTTGAGCGGCAATACGCCTGAAGAACTGTCCAAGACTTATAATGAAATGCTGTCCAGTGTCTGGGAATGCGCCAAGAAAATCGCCAACCAGAATCTGTACGCTGCCCAAAAATCCTGGGAACAGGAACGCGACGAACTGGAACGCCTGCGCCTGGAACTGTCCATGGCATACGACCGCCAGACCCAGGAGCTGATCGCCACCCAGAAACAGTTGTCGCATCAGCTGAGCATCAACACGACCAACGAAAACAAGCTGAACCAGATGCTGCCCAAGCTGCACGAGTTCGGCACCAAGGCTGTCAGTGCCCAGGAAAAGGTGACCGTGCTGGAAGAAACCGTACAGCAACTGGAACACCGTCTGCGTACTGAACCGCAGGAATCGGCCTTTACTCCGCCGCAAGCTGCCGACCTGGCAAATGGCGCGGAAGCCGAGCAGGCTGACGCTGCAGATCGCGTGAGCAAGTTCGTCAAGATGTCCTGATCAGCTGGCAATGTCGAAAACGCGCTGGCTGAGTGCGTCATTGCCTGGCAGGAAAATAATGTAATACCGGATACGGGAACGGTGCTGTCGTGCCTGCTGCATGTGCCAGCGGGCAGCACACCGTTCTCCTGTCGGCCACGCTGTCCGCACGACCTACCCGCCCTTGCGGCTTGGCATCCACGCCAGCCCCGGCCACACCGCCTGTCTACGACTACCCCGGCATGCTAGCAACAGCTGGCACAGCACTTGTTACGGCCGCTATGCCACCCTTAGAACCTGTTCATAGTCTGCTGGATTGAGTCGAGATGGGGCTGATACTGCGTTAAAAACGCCTGTGGAATGCTCATTTACTCTAGGTAAACTCCGCTTTCCCACTTGTTCCCGGTTATTTTCGCCTTGTCTCACTCTAGCTCGCGAGACTTTGAACAGGCGCTTAGGCCTTCTCCAAAGAAAAACGGGACATTGCTGTCCCGTTCTTGCCAGACAAAGCCAGCCTGCTGCGTGCAACGCAACAGACCAGCCTGTGCTTAATTGGCCATTGATGCCGCGATTTTCTTCTTTTTGGCTTTTTGCGGTGCCAGCTTGGCCGGAACCGCAGCGGCAAGCGCAGTCGCCGGTGCCACAACCGGTTCAGCACTCGCTGCCTCATAGTGCCGCGCCTGAATCGACTGCACATCGATCAGGGTAGGTGCGGTATAGGCCGTGCTGCAGGCGTTCTGCTCTTCATCGCTCAGGCTGCTGTCAGTCTGGAAGCTTTCCACCGGTTTCAGTCTGAGCGTTTCCAGCAGGCGGCCGGAGTTGCCCAGCACAGTGGCTTCGGCCAGCTTGTAATCGGACTGGGCATTGATGTAGGCGCGCTGGGCGTCGAACAATTCATTCTCGCTATCCAGCACATCCAGCAGGGTACGCTGGCCGATATCAAACTGTTTGCGATAGGCATCACGTGCCTTCTCGGTGGACAGCTGATGCTGACGCAGCGAGTTCATCTGCACCTTGAGCTTGATAATATTGTTGTTGGCAATGCTCAGCGTCTGGCGCATATCACGGCAGACCTTGTCGCGCAGGTCTCGGGTGGTATTCAGCTTCTCGGCAGCCGAACCCAGGCGCGCACGGTCAGCACCGCCACGGAACAGGTTCATGTTGAAGATGATGGCCGTCGACGAGATATTGGTGCGACCGTTGTACCCGTTATAGCTGTCGGTGGGAGCCTTGCTGGCTTGCAAATCCAGCGTGGGCGAGAAAGCACCACGGCGGACATTCACTTCGGCAGAGGCGGAACGGACATTCGCCAGCGCACCCAGATAAGCCGGATTGTGCAAGACAGCGTTCTTGATCAGGTCGTTGTTGCGCGGCAAGGCTTCGGTCAGCACCGGCAGCTCGTTCAGCTGTGCCGGCGCTTCGCTGCCGGTAAGACGGGTGTAGCGGGCAGACACATCATGCAGATTGGAAGTGTCGGTCAGCAGATTGGTTTCGGCCAGGGCCAGGCGGCCTGCTGCCTGTTCCAGATCGACGCGGCGGCCGACACCGGCGTTCACCTTCTGCTCGATTTGTTCGTAAATGCCTTTGTGGATGGCATAGTTTTCCTGCGCGCTGTTCACCAGCTGGCGATAGCGCAGCACATCCTGGTAGGCCTGGATGGTTTGCAGGGCAATGCTTTCCGATGTATCCAGCAAGTCGAAATAGCGCACTTGCTGATCGTAGCCCAGCTGTTTGACCGTGTTATAGGTTTGCAGACCCTGGAACAGGTTCTGGCTGAGGCTCAGTTTCCAGCCTCGGGTAGTGTAATTCTGATCCGCCACACCAACATTGTTGGGGTAGTCATAACGCTGGCGATTTGATTCATAGGTCAGATCGACAGTCGGCATATAACCGGCACGGCCTACATTCACATCCTGTCCCGCCCCACGGAACTGATGCAATTTGGCCAGCACTTCCGGGTTATTCAGCACCGCCTGTTGTACAGCATTATCTACATCGATCGCCAAAGCATGCTGTGGCAGTACTGCAGTAATACCGCCGAAAGCCAATGCTGCCGACAATCTGATGGATTTATGTAGACTTCTCATGAATACTACCCCATATCAAATATCTTGTTTATTTATAATTAATAACTAAAACACAATATATATAAAATTATACACACGGAAATTTCCGAACGCTGCAACTTTTTGTTCCAGATCAAGATCATGCCCCAGCTTTGCGCAGCCAGAACCTTACCTTTGCGTCACCCGCGACTGAGTTCATTCTCGGCTGCCGTGGTACGTCTGCTGCTACTGCCTTTGCTATTGTGGTTTCTCTGCCTTGGTGTCACCGGCAGCAGCCTGCCCAGCGAACAGACGGTAGCGCGCTACGGGCCACAGGCGCAGCGCCTGTATCGGGAATGGCAGAGCATGCTGAATACCGCAGGCAGCAGCGACAGCCAGCGCCTGAAAGACGTCAACGAGTTTTTCAATCGCCGCATCACTTATGCAGAAAATAGCCAGGTATGGCGACAGGAAGATTACTGGGCCACGCCACTGGAAACTTTCGGCAAGGGCATGGCTGATTGCAAAGGCTTTGTTATCGGCAAATATGTGTCGCTGCGCCTGCTGGGCGTATCGCCGGACAAGATTCGTCTGACCTATGTCAAAGCGCGCATAGGTGGCCCCAACAGCAATATCACCCAGGCACACATGGTGCTGGCATACTACCCCACGCCCACGGTGGAGCCGCTGATTCTGGACAACCTGATCACCAGCATCCAGCCTGCCTCGCAGCGCCCCGACCTGATTCCGGTGTTCAGCTTCAATATGGAAAGCATCTGGGTAGGCGCTACACAGAACAACAATGTCAACCGGCTGACCCGCTGGAAACAGCTGCTGGATAAACTGAAAACTGAAGGCTTTTCTTTTTGAGCATGCCCGTGATTACACGCAAACTTTCCCTGGTGCAGCGCCTGTGGCTGCTGTTGCTGCTGCTGATGACGCTATCCATTGGCGGCGCACTGATTGCCAATCTGCTGAATGCCCGCAATTACCTGGAGCAGCAACTGAGCGCCCAAAGCGCCGATACCGCCAACTCGCTGGCACTGATGGTCACCCAGTACAAGGCTGATCCGGTGATGGCGCAAACCCTGCTCAGCGCCGCTTTCGAACAAGGACATTTCGCCGAAGTGCGCTGGGAAGGCGTACCTGCCGATGCCGCCATCCGCCTGCGCAACAACAACGGGCTGGAAGACACGCCAAGCTGGTTTCACCGCCTGCTGCCGCTCAGGCCGCAAAGTGGCCAGGCCCAGGTCAGCAATGGCTGGCTACAGGCTGGCCGCATCGTGGTCGTGGCCCATCTGGGCTATGCCTACAGCTCGCTCTGGCTAGGGGCGCTGCAAACCGTGTTCTGGCTGGTGGTCATTGGCCTGGCAGCCGGCCTGCTCGGCTTTTTCGATATCCGCAGCCTGCGCCGGCAGCTGCATGCGGTGGTCGAACAGGCACACGCCATCAGTGAACAGCGCTTCATGCGCATTCCCATTCCCGGCATCCCCGAGCTGGCCGAAGTCGCCAGCGCCATGAACACCATGGTGGAGCGACTGCAAAACTACCTGCTCGGCCTGCGCGACGAGGTGGACCGCCTGCGGCGTGCCGCGCTGACCGACAGCAGCACCGGCCTGCCCAACCGCGAAGCCTTCGAACAACGCTTCTCCAGCCTGCTCGACCCACAAGCCGACCCAGCCAACGGACATCTGCTGCTGATCCGCATCGCCGGCCTGGCCGAGCTCAACCAGCGCCTGGGTGGCCGCCGCACCGATGCCCTGCTCAAGCGCGTGGCCGACGACCTGTCCACCCAGTGCCAGCACCATCGCGGCTGGATGGCCACCCGCCTGCGCGGTGCCGACTTTGCCCTGTTCTGCCCCGAGCTGGGCGCAGCAGAAGCCTGCAAGCTGGCAGATGAGCTCTGCCTGCTATGGCCGGTGTACTGGACGATGGAATTGTCCGACCAGCCCGGCCTTGGCCATATTGGTATCACCCACTTCCAGAGCGGCGACAAACTGGGCGAAGTACTGACCCGCGCCAGCCATAGCCTGACCGTGGCAGAAGCCCAGCCGCTCAATAGCTGGAAACTGGATGACGGGGCCGGCAACCCGCAGCAGACCAGCGATTTTGACTGGAAGCAGCTGCTGGAAACCGTCTGCCAGGACAACTCGCTGCAGCTGCGCTGGTATCCGGTATGCGACCCGGACAAGACGATACTGTGGCATGAAGGCATGCTGTTTCGCCCGGCCAGCGGACAGATCCCGGCCATGAGTGCACTGCGGCTGGTTTCCCAGGCCGCCCGGCTGGGGCTGATCCACCGACTGGACATCAATACCCTGGCGCTGGCGCTGCAACAGGGCCCGCAAGGCGTGCTGGCAGTGAATATGTCGCCAGCTTCGCTGCATCACCCCGACTTCCTGCCGGCCATCCTGCACTTGCTGCAGCAGCACCCGCAGCGCCAGATCAATTTCGAGTTTCACGAAACCGGGCTGGACGAGCACTGGGAGCATTTTATCGCCTTCAGCCGCGCCATCCGCCCGGCAGGCCATCAGCTGGCGGTAGAAATACAGGGCCACAATATGGCACTGGTAGCACGCACGCACGAAGCCAGCATCAGCTATCTGGTGCTGGACAACACCCTCACCCAGGGCATGCACAGTGACGAGGGCCGTGCCGCCTTGCTGCGTGGTTTGCTGCGCATGGCCTCGCTGATGGGAGTGCGGCTGGAAGCCAAGGGCGTCAACGATACCGCGGATGCCACAGCGCTCATCGAAATGGGTGTGCACTGCCTGACCGGGCCAGCCATCAGCTAAGCGCCCCACATGAGCTGCCAACACCCCGCCTCCAGCCACTGGACGCGGGGTTTTTCATGCCTGGCGCGGCCGGCGCTGAGCGCTGGTCACAATAAAAAAGCCGACAGCGTGTCAGGCTGTCGGCTGTGCGGGCTAGGGCTGGCTTAGTCGGTGATCAGCTTGCCGCCATTCAGCAGGTTTTGCAGGATCTGGCTGTCCGACAGCAGCGTGGTGCCGCTATGGGTCAGGTCAACATTCTGCAGCACAATCTGCTGGGTCTCATGCGCGGCCAGATTACCGGTTTCGCTGACATGAATCACCGTGCTGGTTACCCCAGCAGTCGTGCTGGTGGTGAAGTGCAGGTAATTGCTCAGGTTACCGACATCCGTACCGCTATGGCTTTCGCCTACCAGCAAATCACGCAGATCCAGCTTGTCACCACCATTGGTCACCGTTGCAGTCTTGAAGTTGATGATGGTATCCACGGCCGGCGTTGCTACCGTGCCCTGGTCACCCAGCACCCACTTGAAGGTATCCACACCGGTGGTGCCACTGGTCATGGTGTCGTTACCCGCACCACCATGCAGCAAGGTGGCACCGGTTCCGGCGTACAGATAGTCAGTACCCGCCGTGCCATGTACTTCATTACCAGCTCCGACCAGGAAAGACACCGGCACAGTCGACGAGGTCGCTGTATTGCCATTGCTTTCAATCGCGGTCACGGTGGCGTTGAAGCTGACCTGTCCATGGTAGCTGCCGGACAACTGCAAGGAACCGCTTTGCAGATCGCTCAGGCTCAGACCCGTTACCGTCAGGTTGCCAGAAGCGTCCGGGGTGTAGGTCGTGCCATGCAGCACCAGTGATGGCGTTCCTTCGGCAGAGGTCAGGCCGCTGATATTCAGCGTCAGGGTTTCCGTGCTGACAGCCACCGGATGCGAAGCCGTCATCAGACTGGACAGGGCGATGGTGGTCGTTGCCGCATCGCTGGCCTGGAAACCGCCCTGGATCAGCACGATATTGTCCACCATGGCACCACGGCCACTGGAATCGACCGCACTGGCCGGGGTGTCGGTCAGAATGGTGATGACCTGATTGCCGCCGGCACCGGTAAAGTCGAAGGAAATATTGCGCCAGTCCAGTGTGCTGCCGGATGTCGCCGAATATTCGGCCACCAGCTTGCCATCCACATAGATGCCGATCTTGTTGATATCGGTGGAATAACCCGGCCGACCGGCAAAATCCATGGACAACTGGTATTCCGCCCCCGCCACCGTGGCAACGGTACGGGTAATGCCCAGCGTCTGGATAATGTTGGTAGCCGAGTTGTTCAGCTCAATCCAGTGGGTGTTGCCGGCACCGGTAGACGAAGCCGGGGTGATGGTGCTGCCGCTGGCCGTGGTCATGGTGTCGCTGGAAGTCCAGATCTCGAAACCATTGATACCGCCAGGTGCCACATCGTTGCTGGTCACCAGCGTCCAGCCCTCGGCTGTTGTCGAGGTGGTTGTCTGGTTGGTGGCTTCCCAGGTGGTATTGAACAACTGGGTCGTCGTGATGTTCGATACCAGATTGATGGTCGGCAACGTGGTATCCACCGTCAGTACATGGGTGGCCGGTGTGGCTGCATTGCCGGCGGTATCGCTGACATTGGCCGTCACCGTGACACTACCATCCGCCAGCTTGACCACATCGGTCGCCGGTACGGTTACCGACCAGCTATTACCGCTTACCGTAGCGGTGTAGTGAACGTTGTTCAGCACCACATCCACCTTCTGGTTATCGGCCACACCTACCGTGCTACCGCTCACCAGCAGTGACTGATTGTGTTCGGCGGCATTGATCACATCATCACCGGACAGCGTGGTGGCAATGGCAATGGTCGGTGCCGTCAGATCAATCTTGGCACTGTCGCTGGCGCTGGCCGAAGTATTGCCGGCCGGGTCGCTGACCGAAGCCGTTACCGTCAGCGTGCTGCCATCGGCCGGTGTGGCCGGAGTCAGCACCACCTTGCCGGCGGTGATTTCAGCAGCCGTCAGCACATGGCCGCTCTGCACCACGCCATTGATGGTGACATTCAGCGTGTCGCCAGCCTTGGCATTGCTCGGCAGGCCGATATTCACCGTATCGGTGGTGGCGCTGCCCTGCTCGGCCTTGTTGATGTAGCCGTCGTTGTTGACGTCGGTGGCAATCACCACAGTCGGTGCCGACGGGCCGCTAATGTCTTCAATGGCAGCTGCGCTACCCGTGCTGGAGACATTGCCATGGGTATCGGTCTGGGTGGCCGAAATGCTGACCGATTTGCCATCACCCGGTTCCGGCATGCTCAGCGTCACCACGCCGGTGCTGGCGTTGTAGCTGGCCGTAACCCCGTTGGCAGCACCGTTGATGGTGCCGTCATGGTTAACCACCAGCTTGGTCACCACGCCATTGTCGGTCACGGTGAGGTTGGCACTGCCACCGGCGCTGATCAGGCTCTTGTCCAGGGTCACCGTCGATTGCAGCGTCACGGTACCATTGGTGGTTTCCGTGCTGTTGAGGTAGCCATCCTGATTGCTGTCGGTGGTAATCACCACCGGCGGCGTGGTTGGCAAGTGGTAGCTATCGCTGCCCACACCAGAGGTATTACCTGCCAGATCGGTCACGGTGGCATTCACCGTCAGCGTGGTCCCAACCGGCGGCGTCGTCACCGGCAGGTAAATCACACCATTCTGATAGCTGTACACCAGGCCGCTGCCATCAACCAGCTGATTGCTGGAATTCAGGTGCAGCGTCACATCCGTACCCGTGCTGGAAGTGATATGCACGGTACCGCTATTGTTCAGTTCGGTCTGATCCTTGGCGTCCAGCGTGACGGTAGCCGTCATGGTATTGCTGCCCACCAGGCTGATGACGCTGGCAGTCGTGCCGCCAGTCGGTGTCAGCGTGCTCTGGAACATGGCTTGACCGCCCTGATCCCAGTACACGATCTGGATGGTATGCAAATTACCCGCCGTGGCACCCAGAGTCAGGGAGAAGTCGGTACCGGTCGGCGATTGATTCGCGTTTCTGGTGGCAACCGTCACCCCATCCACGATGATCTGGTAACCATCGTCCGCCAACACCGTCAGCTTGTAAGTACCCGACGATGCCGCGAACACACCATTCATGCTGATGATGGCCTGATTGGTGGAACCATACGTGCTGGCGTATTGCACATTGCTGGCGTTGCTGCCCAGGAAGTTGGCCAGATTGCCACTGGCACCCAGATTGCCGGTCACCGTGGTGGCCACGCCAAAACTCAGCGCGTCGGCCACAAAAGTAGCCGTCGGGCTATGGCTGGCAATATCGCTCAGCACCTGGCTTAGCGGTGTTGTTCCGGTAATGGCCGAATCATTCAGACCGTAGTAATTACTGGTCAGGCCATTGGCCAGAATGGTCACCACCGGCGTATCCGGCGCGGTGGTATCACGTACCGCACTGTCGCTGGCGCTGGCCGAGGTATTGCCGGCGACATCAGTGATGGTCGCCGCTACATTCAGCGTACCGCCTTCTGCCGGGGCGTTCGGGGTGATCACCACCTGACCAGCGCTGATTTCAGCAGCAGTCAGCACATGGCCGGCTTGGGCCACGCCATTGATGGTGACATTCAGTGTGTCGCCAGCCTTGGCATCCGCCGGCAGGCCGATGTTCACCGTATCGGTGGTGGCACTGCCCTGCTCGGCCTTGTTGATGAAGCCATCGTTATTGGCGTCGGTGGCGATGACCACGGTCGGAGCCGACGGGGCGGTAGTGTCGCGTACCGCGCTATCGCTGGCGCTGGCCGAGGTATTGCCGGCAACGTCAGTGATAGTGGCCGCCACGTTCAGCGTGCCGCCTTCGGCCGGTGCGTTCGGGGTGATCACCACCTGACCGGCGCTGATTTCAGCAGCGGTCAGGACATGACCCGCCTGGGCCACGCCATTGAGGGTGACGTTCAGCGTGTCACCCGCCTTGGCATCCGTCGGCAGGCCTATGTTGACGGTATCTGTCGTGGCACTACCCTGCTCAGCCTTGTTGATGAAGCCGTCGTTGTTGGCGTCGGTCGCGATGACCACGGTCGGCGCGGACGGGGCGATGGTGTCGCGAACGGCACTATCGCTGGCGCTGGCCGAGGTGTTACCGGCCACGTCAGTGATGGTCGCCGCTACATTCAGCGTACCGCCTTCAGCCGGGGCGTTCGGCGTAAGGACGACCTGACCTGCAGTAATTTCAGCAGCCGTCAGCACATGACCCGGCTGAGCCGTACCGTTGATAGTGACATTCAGCGTATCGCCGGCCTTGGCATCCGCCGGCAGGCCGATGTTAACGGTATCCGTCGTCGCACTACCCTGCTCGGCCTTGTTGATGAAGCCGTCGTTGTTGGCATCGGTGGCGATGACCACGGTCGGGGCCGACGGCGCGGTGGTGTCGCGAACGGCACTGTCGCTGGCGCTGGCCGAGGTATTGCCGGCGACATCAGTGATGGTCGCCGCTACATTCAGCGTACCGCCTTCTGCCGGGGCGTTCGGGGTGATCACCACCTGACCAGCGCTGATTTCAGCAGCAGTCAGCACATGGCCGGCTTGGGCCACGCCATTGATGGTGACATTCAGTGTGTCGCCAGCCTTGGCATCCGCCGGCAGGCCGATGTTCACCGTATCGGTGGTGACACTGCCCTGCTCGGCCTTGTTGATGAAGCCGTCGTTGTTGGCATCGGTGGCGATGACGACCGTCGGTGCAGACGGCGCGGTGGTGTCGCGAACGGCACTATCGCTGCCCTGGGCCGAGGTATTGCCAGCCACGTCCGTGATGGTGGCCGCCACGTTCAGCGTGCCGCCTTCTGCCGGGGCGTTCGGGGTCAATACGACTTGACCGGCGCTGATTTCAGCGGCGGTCAGTACATGACCAGCCTGGGCCACGCCATTGATGGTGACGTTCAGTGTGTCACCCGCCTTGGCATCGCTCGGCAGACCGATGTTCACCGTGTCGGTGGTGGCACTGCCCTGCTCAGCCTTATTGATGAAGCCATCGTTATTGGCGTCGGTGGCAATCACTACGGTCGGGGCGGACGGCGCGGTGGTATCCAGCTTGGCGCTGTCGCTGCCCTGAGCCGAAGTGTTACCCGCTACATCAGTGATGGTGGCCGCCACATTCAACGTACCACCTTCAGCCGGTGCGTTCGGGGTCAGTACGACTTGGCCGGCGCTGATTTCAGCAGCGGTCAGGACATGACCCGCCTGGGCCACGCCATTGATGGTGACGTTCAGCGTGTCACCCGCCTTGGCATCCGCCGGCAGGCCAATGTTGACGGTATCCGTCGTCGCACTGCCTTGTTCGGCCTTGTTGAGGTAGCCGTCGTTGTTGGCATCGGTGGCGATGACCACGGTCGGAGCGGACGGGGCGGTCGTGTCGCGAACCGCGCTGTCGCTGGCGCTGGCCGAGGTGTTACCCGCTACGTCAGTAATGGTCGCGGCCACGTTCAGCGTACCACCTTCAACCGGTGCAGTCGGCGTCAGGACGACTTGGCCAGCGCTGATTTCTGCTGCGGTCAGCACGTGACCAGCCTGGGCCACACCATTGATGGTGACGTTCAGCGTATCGCCAGCCTTGGCGTCGGCCGGCAGGCCGATATTGACGGTATCGGTGGTGGCGCTACCTTGCTCAGCCTTATTGATGAAGCCATCGTTGTTGGCGTCGGTGGCGATGACCACCGTCGGTGCCGACGGCGCGGTGGTGTCGCGTACCGCACTGTCGCTGGCGCTGGCCGAGGTGTTACCCGCCACGTCAGTGATGGTGGCTGCTACGTTGAGCGTGCCACCTTCGGCCGGTGCGGTCGGAGTGAGAACGACCTGACCTGCAGTAATTTCAGCAGCCGTCAGCACATGACCAGGCTGAGCGGTACCGTTGATGGTGACGTTCAGCGTGTCACCCGCCTTGGCGTCGCTCGGCAGGCCGATGTTCACCGTGTCGGTGCTGGCGCTGCCTTGCTCAGCCTTGTTGATGAAGCCGTCGTTGTTGGCGTCGGTGGCGATGACCACCGTCGGCGCAGACGGCGCGGTAGTGTCGCGAACCGCACTGTCGCTGGCGCTGGCCGAGGTATTGTCGGCCACGTCCGTGATGGTGGCCGCCACATTCAGCGTGCCACCTTCGGCCGGTGCGGTCGGCGTCAGTACAACTTGGCCAGCACTGATTTCTGCTGCAGTCAGGACATGACCAGCCTGGGCCACGCCATTGATGGTGACGTTCAGCGTGTCACCCACCTTGGCATCGCTCGGCAGGCCGATGTTCACCGTATCGGTGGTCGCACTGCCTTGCTCAGCCTTGTTGATGAAGCCGTCGTTGTTGGCATCAGTAGCGATGACCACAGTCGGTGCGCTCGGCGCGGTCGTGTCGCGAACGGCGCTATCGCTGGCGCTGGCCGAGGTATTGCCCGCCACATCAGTGATGGTGGCCGCTACGTTCAGCGTGCCGCCTTCGGCCGGTGCATTCGGCGTCAGGACGACTTGGCCGGCGCTGATTTCAGCAGCCGTCAGCACATGACCAGGCTGAGCGGTACCGTTGATGGTGACGTTCAGCGTGTCACCCACCTTGGCATCCGCCGGCAGGCCGATGTTGACGGTATCCGTCGTGGCGCTGCCCTGCTCGGCCTTGTTGAGGTAGCCATCGTTATTGGCATCGGTGGCGATAACGACGGTCGGTGCGGACGGGGCGGTGGTGTCGCGAACGGCACTATCGCTGGCGCTGGCCGAAGTGTTGCCGGCTACGTCAGTAACAGTCGCCGCTACATTCAGCGTGCCGCCGTCAGCCGGCGCCGTCGGGGTGATCACCACCTGACCTGCAGTAATTTCAGCAGCGGTCAGCACATGACCAGCCTGGGCCATGCCATTGATGGTGACGTTCAGTGTATCGCCAGCCTTGGCATCCGCCGGCAGGCCGATGTTCACCGTGTCGGTCGTGGCACTGCCTTGCTCAGCCTTGTTGATGAAGCCGTCGTTGTTGGCATCGGTGGCGATGACCACGGTCGGCGCGGACGGCGCGGTGGTGTCGCGAACGGCACTATCGCTGGCGCTGGCCGAGGTGTTACCCGCCACATCAGTGATGGTGGCCGCCACATTCAACGTACCACCTTCAGCCGGTGCGTTCGGGGTCAGTACGACTTGGCCGGCGCTGATTTCAGCAGCGGTCAGTACATAACCGGCCTGGGCCACGCCATTGATGGTGACGTTCAGCGTGTCACCCGCCTTGGCATCCGCCGGCAGGCCGATGTTGACGGTATCCGTCGTCGCACTGCCTTGTTCGGCCTTGTTGAGGTAGCCGTCGTTGTTGGCATCGGTGGCGATGACCACGGTCGGAGCGGACGGGGCGGTCGTGTCGCGAACCGCGCTGTCGCTGGCGCTGGCCGAGGTGTTACCCGCTACGTCAGTAATGGTCGCGGCCACGTTCAGCGTACCACCTTCAACCGGTGCAGTCGGCGTCAGGACGACTTGGCCGGCGCTGATTTCTGCTGCGGTCAGCACGTGACCAGCCTGGGCCACACCATTGATGGTGACGTTCAGCGTATCGCCAGCCTTGGCGTCGGCCGGCAGGCCGATATTGACGGTATCGGTGGTGGCGCTACCTTGCTCAGCCTTGTTGATGAAGCCATCGTTGTTGGCGTCGGTGGCGATGACCACCGTCGGTGCCGACGGCGCGGTGGTGTCGCGTACCGCACTGTCGCTGGCGCTGGCCGAGGTGTTACCCGCCACGTCAGTGATGGTGGCTGCTACGTTGAGCGTGCCACCTTCGGCCGGTGCGGTCGGAGTGAGAACGACCTGACCTGCAGTAATTTCAGCAGCCGTCAGCACATGACCAGGCTGAGCGGTACCGTTGATGGTGACGTTCAGCGTGTCACCCGCCTTGGCGTCGCTCGGCAGGCCGATGTTCACCGTGTCGGTGCTGGCGCTGCCTTGCTCAGCCTTGTTGATGAAGCCGTCGTTGTTGGCGTCGGTGGCAATCACTACGGTCGGCGCGGACGGGGCAGTGGTGTCGCGTACGGCGCTGTCGCTGGCGCTGGCCGAGGTGTTACCCGCCACATCGGTGATGGTGGCCGCTACGTTCAGCGTGCCGCCTTCAGCCGGGGCGGTCGGCGTCAGTACGACTTGGCCGGCACTGATTTCAGCGGCGGTCAACACATGACCGGCTTGCGCCACACCATTGATGGTGACATTCAGCGTGTCGCCAGCCTTGGCGTCGGCCGGCAGGCCAATGTTCACCGTATCGGTGGTGGCACTGCCCTGTTCGGCCTTGTTGATGAAGCCGTCGTTGTTGGCATCGGTGGCGATGACCACGGTCGGGGCGCTCGGGGCGGTGGTGTCGCGAACCGCACTGTCGCTGGCGCTGGCCGAGGTATTGCCAGCCACGTCAGTGATGGTGGCAGCCACGTTCAGCGTGCCGCCTTCTGCCGGAGCCGTCGGAGTGATCACGACTTGGCCGGCGCTGATTTCAGCCGCGGTCAGTACGTGACCGGCTTGCGCCACGCCATTGATGGTGACATTCAGCGTATCGCCGGCCTTGGCATCCGCCGGCAGGCCGATATTGACGGTATCCGTTGTCGCGCTGCCCTGCTCAGCCTTGTTGATGAAGCCGTCGTTGTTGGCGTCGGTGGCGATGACCACCGTCGGTGCCGACGGGGCGGTCGTGTCGCGAACGGCACTATCGCTGGCGCTGGCCGAGGTATTGCCGGCGACATCAGTGATGGTCGCCGCTACATTCAGCGTACCGCCTTCTGCCGGGGCGTTCGGGGTGATCACCACCTGACCTGCAGTAATTTCAGCGGCGGTCAGCACATGACCAGCCTGGGCCACGCCATTGATGGTGACATTCAGTGTGTCGCCCACCTTGGCATCGGTCGGCAGACCAATGTTCACCGTGTCGGTGCTGGCGCTGCCTTGCTCGGCCTTGTTGATGAAGCCGTCGTTGTTGGCGTCGGTGGCAATGACTACAGTCGGGGCGCTCGGCGCACTCAGGTCCAGACCATAGCTGTCGCTGCCGGTGGCGGTGGAGCTGTTGCCGTGGCTGTCGGTGGTGGTGACGCTGGCGTGTACCGTGCTGTCGGCCTTCAGGTCAGTGCTGCTGACGGCAATGGTGTAGCCCAGCTTGCCATTGCCCAGATCGATGACCTGGCCGGTGGTGTCGTGGCCGTTCACAGTCAGGGTGACGGTGTCGCCGACCTTGACGTCACCACCGACAGTGCCGGTGATGATGACGGTCGCACCACTGGTTTCGGCGATGTTCAACACATTGTCGGCGGTCACCGGATCAACGGTAATGCTGGCCAGCGGGCCGCTGGTGATCAGCGTCGCGCTATCGCTACCTTGTGCCGAGGTATTACCGGCCACGTCAGTGATAGTGGCAGCCACATTCAGCGTACCGCCTTCGGCCGGTGCGGTCGGCGTCAGGACGACTTGGCCGGCGCTGATTTCAGCAGCGGTCAGTACATGACCCGGCTGAGCGGTACCGTTGATGGTGACATTCAGTGTGTCGCCCGCCTTGGCATCGGTCGGCAGACCAATGTTCACCGTATCGGTGGTGGCACTGCCTTGTTCGGCCTTGTTGATGAAGCCGTCGTTGTTGGCGTCGGTCGCGATAACCACGGTCGGGGCGCTCGGGGCGGTAGTGTCGCGTACTGCGCTGTCGCTGCCCTGAGCCGAGGTATTGCCGGCCACATCGGTGATGGTGGCCGCCACATTCAGCGTGCCGCCTTCAGCCGGAGCAGTCGGCGTCAGTACGACTTGGCCGGCGCTGATTTCAGCAGCGGTCAGTACATGACCCGGCTGAGCCGTACCGTTGATGGTGACGTTCAGCGTGTCGCCAGCCTTGGCATCCGCCGGCAGGCCGATGTTGACGGTATCGGTGGTCGCGCTGCCTTGTTCGGCCTTGTTGATGAAGCCGTCGTTGTTGGCGTCGGTCGCGATAACCACGGTCGGGGCGCTCGGGGCGGTAGTGTCGCGTACTGCGCTGTCGCTGGCGCTGGCCGAGGTATTGCCGGCTACATCGGTGATGGTAGCGGCCACGTTCAGCGTACCGCCTTCGGCCGGAGCCGTCGGGGTGATCACCACCTGGCCGGCGCTGATTTCAGCAGCAGTCAGCACATGACCGGCTTGCGCCACGCCATTAATGGTGACGTTCAGCGTGTCGCCCACCTTGGCATCGCTCGGCAGGCCGATGTTCACCGTATCGGTGGTGGCGCTGCCCTGCTCGGCCTTGTTGATGAAGCCGTCGTTGTTGGCGTCGGTGGCGATGACCACCGTCGGTGCCGACGGGGCGGTGGTGTCGCGTACTGCACTGTCGCTGGCGCTGGCCGAGGTGTTACCCGCCACATCAGTGATGGTGGCGGCCACGTTCAGCGTGCCGCCTTCGGCCGGTGCGGTCGGGGTGATCACCACCTGACCGGCGCTGATTTCAGCAGCGGTCAGTACATGACCGGCTTGCGCCACGCCATTGATGGTGACGTTCAGCGTATCGCCAGCCTTGGCATCGCTCGGCAGGCCGATGTTCACCGTATCGGTGGTGGCACTGCCCTGCTCAGCCTTGTTGAGGTAGCCGTCGTTGTTGGCATCGGTGGCGATGACCACCGTCGGTGCCGACGGGGCGGTGGTGTCGCGAACCGCGCTGTCGCTGGCGCTGGCCGAGGTGTTACCCGCCACGTCAGTGATGGTGGCCGCCACGTTCAGCGTACCGCCTTCAGCCGGTGCGGTCGGGGTGATCACCACCTGACCGGCGCTGATTTCAGCAGCGGTCAGTACATGACCGGCTTGCGCCACGCCATTGATGGTGACGTTCAGCGTATCGCCAGCCTTGGCATCGCTCGGCAGGCCGATGTTCACCGTATCGGTGGTGGCACTGCCTTGCTCAGCCTTATTCAGATAACCGTCGTTGTTGGCATCGGTGGCGATGACCACCGTCGGGGCCGACGGCGCGGTAGTGTCCAACTTGGCACTGTCGCTGCCTTGTGCCGAGGTGTTGCCGGCACCATCAGTGATGGTCGCAGCCACGTTCAGCGTGCCACCTTCAGCCGGTGCGGTCGGGGTCAGGACGACTTGGCCGGCGCTGATTTCAGCAGCCGTCAACACATGACCGGCTTGCGCCACGCCATTGATGATGACATTCAGCGTATCGCCAGCCTTGGCATCTGCCGGCAGGCCGATGTTGACGGTATCGGTAGTCGCGCTGCCCTGCTCGGCCTTGTTGATGAAGCCGTCGTTGTTGGCATCGGTGGCGATGACCACGGTCGGGGCGGACGGCGCGGTGGTGTCGCGAACGGCACTGTCGCTGGCGCTGGCCGAGGTGTTGCCGGCTACGTCAGTGATGGTGGCGGCTACATTCAGCGTACCGCCTTCAGCCGGTGCGGTCGGCGTCAGGACGACTTGGCCGGCGCTGATTTCAGCGGCGGTCAGTACATGACCCGGCTGAGCCGTACCGTTGATGGTGACATTCAGTGTGTCGCCAGCCTTGGCGTCGCTCGGCAGACCGATGTTGACCGTGTCGGTGGTGGCGCTGCCCTGCTCGGCCTTATTGATGAAGCCGTCGTTATTGGCGTCGGTCGCGATGACCACGGTCGGCGCGCTCGGCGCGGTGGTGTCGCGAACGGCACTATCGCTGGCGCTGGCCGAGGTATTGCCGGCCACGTCCGTGATGGTGGCCGCCACGTTCAGCGTGCCACCTTCGGCCGGAGCATTCGGGGTCAATACGACTTGGCCGGCGCTGATTTCAGCAGCCGTCAGCACATGACCAGGCTGAGCGGTTCCGTTGATGGTGACGTTCAGCGTGTCACCGGCCTTGGCATCCGCCGGCAGGCCGATGTTCACCGTATCGGTAGTGGCGCTGCCTTGTTCGGCCTTGTTGAGGTAGCCGTCGTTGTTGGCGTCGGTCGCGATGACCACCGTCGGCGCAGACGGCGCGGTAGTGTCGCGAACGGCACTGTCGCTGGCACTGGCCGAGGTATTGCCAGCTACGTCGGTGATGGTGGCGGCCACGTTTAGCGTGCCACCTTCAGCCGGTGCAGTCGGCGTCAGGACGACTTGGCCGGCGCTGATTTCAGCAGCCGTCAGGACATGACCCGGCTGAGCGGTACCGTTGATGGTGACGTTCAGCGTGTCACCGGCCTTGGCGTCGCTCGGCAGGCCGATGTTGACGGTATCCGTCGTCGCGCTACCTTGCTCAGCCTTGTTGATGAAGCCGTCGTTGTTGGCATCGGTGGCAATCACTACGGTCGGTGCGGACGGCGCGCTCAGATCCAGACCATAGCTGTCGCTACCGGTCGCGGTGGAGCTATTGCCATGGCTGTCGGTGGTGGTGACGCTGGCGTGTACTGTGCTGTCAGCCTTCAGGTCTGTGCTGCTGACGGCAATGGTGTAGCCCAGCTGGCCATTGCCCAGGTCGATGACCTGGCCGGTGGTGTCGTGGCCATTGACGGTCAGGGTGACGGTGTCGCCAACCTTGACGTCACCACCGACGGTGCCGGTGATGGTGACAGTGGCACCACTGGTTTCGGCGATGTTCAACACGTTGTCGGCGGTGACCGGGTCAACGGTGATGCTGGCCAGCGGGCCGCTGGTGATCAACGTGGCGCTGTCGCTGCCTTGCGCCGAGGTGTTACCCGCCACATCGGTGATGGTAGCGGCCACATTCAGCGTGCCACCTTCGGCCGGTGCGTTCGGGGTCAATACGACTTGGCCGGCGCTGATTTCAGCAGCCGTCAGTACATGACCGGCTTGCGCTACGCCATTGATAGTGACGTTCAGCGTGTCACCGGCCTTGGCGTCGCTCGGGAGGCCGATGTTGACGGTATCCGTCGTCGCACTGCCCTGCTCGGCCTTGTTGATGAAGCCGTCGTTATTGGCATCGGTCGCGATGACCACCGTCGGTGCGCTCGGCGCGCTCAGGTCCAGACCATAGCTATCGCTACCGGTCGCGGTGGAGCTATTGCCATGGCTGTCGGTGGTGGTGACGCTGGCGTGTACTGTGCTGTCAGCCTTCAGGTCTGTGCTGCTGACGGCAATGGTGTAGCCCAGCTGGCCATTGCCCAGGTCGATGACCTGGCCGGTGGTGTCGTGGCCATTGACGGTCAGGGTGACGGTGTCGCCAACCTTGACGTCACCACCGACGGTGCCGGTGATGGTGACAGTGGCACCACTGGTTTCGGCGATGTTCAACACGTTGTCGGCGGTGACCGGGTCAACGGTGATGCTGGCCAGCGGGCCGCTGGTGATCAACGTGGCGCTGTCGCTGCCTTGCGCCGAGGTGTTACCCGCCACATCGGTGATGGTAGCGGCCACATTCAGCGTGCCACCTTCGGCCGGTGCGTTCGGGGTCAATACGACTTGGCCGGCGCTGATTTCAGCAGCCGTCAGTACATGACCGGCTTGCGCCACGCCATTGATGGTGACATTCAGCGTATCACCCGCCTTGGCGTCGCTCGGGAGGCCGATGTTGACGGTATCCGTCGTCGCACTGCCCTGCTCGGCCTTGTTGATGAAGCCGTCGTTATTGGCATCGGTCGCGATGACCACCGTCGGTGCGCTCGGCGCGCTCAGGTCCAGACCATAGCTATCGCTACCGGTCGCGGTGGAGCTATTGCCATGGCTGTCGGTGGTGGTGACGCTGGCGTGTACTGTGCTGTCAGCCTTCAGGTCTGTGCTGCTGACGGCAATGGTGTAGCCCAGCTGGCCATTGCCCAGGTCGATGACCTGGCCGGTGGTGTCGTGGCCATTGACGGTCAGGGTGACGGTGTCGCCAACCTTGACGTCACCACCGACGGTGCCGGTGATGGTGACAGTGGCACCACTGGTTTCGGCGATGTTCAACACGTTGTCGGCGGTGACCGGGTCAACGGTGATGCTGGCCAGCGGGCCGCTGGTGATCAACGTGGCGCTGTCGCTGCCTTGCGCCGAGGTGTTACCCGCCACATCGGTGATGGTAGCGGCCACATTCAGCGTGCCACCTTCGGCCGGTGCGTTCGGGGTCAATACGACTTGGCCGGCGCTGATTTCAGCAGCCGTCAGTACATGACCGGCTTGCGCCACGCCATTGATGGTGACATTCAGCGTATCACCCGCCTTGGCATCGCTCGGCAGACCGATGTTCACCGTGTCGGTGGTGGCGCTGCCCTGCTCAGCCTTGTTGATAAAGCCGTCGTTGTTGGCATCGGTCGCAATGACTACGGTCGGGGCCGACGGTGCGCTCAGGTCCAGACCATAGCTGTCACTGCCGGTGGCGGTGCTGCTGTTGCCGTGGCTATCGGTGGTGGTAACGCTGGCGTGTACCGTGCTGTCAGCCTTCAGGTCTGTGCTGCTGACGGCAATGGTGTAGCCCAGTTTGCCATTGCCCAGATCGATGACCTGGCCGGTGGTGTCGTGGCCGTTCACGGTCAGGGTGACGGTGTCGCCAACCTTGACGTCACCACCGACAGTGCCGGTGATGATGACGGTCGCACCACTGGTTTCAGCGATGTTCAGCACATTGTCGGCGGTGACCGGGTCAACGGTGATGCTGGCCAGCGGGCCGCTGGTGATCAGCGTCGCGCTGTCGCTGCCTTGGGCCGAAGTGTTACCCGCCACATCGGTGATGGTGGCCGCTACGTTCAGCGTGCCACCTTCGGCCGGAGCCGTCGGGGTGATCACCACCTGGCCGGCGCTGATTTCAGCGGCGGTCAGGACATGACCCGGCTGAGCGGTACCGTTGATGGTCACGTTCAGCGTGTCACCGGCCTTGGCGTCCGCCGGCAGGCCGATGTTCACCGTATCGGTAGTGGCACTGCCCTGCTCAGCCTTGTTGATGAAGCCGTCGTTGTTGGCGTCGGTGGCGATGACCACGGTCGGGGCGGACGGGGCGGTGGTGTCGCGTACCGCGCTGTCGCTGCCCTGAGCCGAGGTATTGCCCGCCACATCAGTGATGGTGGCCGCTACGTTCAGCGTGCCACCTTCAGCCGGTGCGGTCGGGGTCAGAACGACTTGGCCGGCACTGATTTCAGCGGCGGTCAGTACATGACCAGCTTGCGCCACGCCATTGATGGTGACGTTCAGCGTGTCGCCCGCCTTGGCATCTGCCGGCAGGCCGATATTGACGGTGTCAGTGGTGGCACTGCCCTGCTCAGCCTTGTTGATGAAGCCGTCGTTGTTGGCGTCAGTGGCGATGACCACAGTCGGGGCGGACGGGGCGCTCAGGTCCAGACCATAGCTGTCGCTGCCGATGGCGGTGGAGCTGTTGCCATGGCTGTCGGTGGTGGTGACGCTGGCGTGTACCGTGCTGTCTGCCTTCAGGTCTGTGCTGCTGACGGCAATGGTGTAGCCCAGCTGGCCATTGCCCAGGTCGATGACCTGGCCTGTGGTGTCGTGGCCGTTCACAGTCAGGGTGACCGTGTCGCCAACCTTGACGTCGCCACCGACGGTGCCGGTGATGGTGACGGTGGCACCGCTGGTTTCAGCGATGTTCAGCACATTGTCGGCGGTCACCGGGTCAACGGTGATGCTGGCCAGCGGGCCGCTGGTGATCAGGGTGGCGCTATCGCTGCCCTGAGCCGAAGTGTTACCGGCCACATCAGTGATGGTGGCTGCCACATTCAGCGTGCCGCCTTCGGCCGGGGCGGTCGGCGTCAGGACGACTTGGCCGGCGCTGATTTCTGCTGCAGTCAGTACATGACCGGCTTGCGCCACGCCATTGATGGTGACGTTCAGTGTGTCACCAGCCTTGGCATCGCTCGGCAGACCAATGTTGACGGTATCGGTGGTCGCGCTGCCTTGCTCGGCCTTGTTGATGTAGCCGTCGTTGTTGGCATCAGTGGCGATGACCACCGTCGGGGCGGACGGGGCGGTGGTGTCGAGGCTTTCACCCGGCTGACCAGTGCCGGTATCGGTGTTGGCGGTGGCGGTATTACCGGCCTTGTCGCTGACACTGGCGCTGACGCTGATGCTGCCGTCGCTCAGGCCGGACAGGTTGGCCGGATTGGCCGTCCAGTTGCCGCTGCCATCCACCTGGGCGGTAGTGGTGGCGGTATGGCCCTGGCTGTCGGTGAAGGTAACGGTGACGATCTGGCCGGCTTCTACGCTGCCGGTGCTGCCGCTGACCACGACGGCGCTGCTTTCTGCCTTGTTGTACACATGATCGCCGCCGCTGCCATCGTTGCCGATGGTGATGGTGGCGCTCAGGTCGAGCTGGGCACTGCTGCTGCCGGTGGTCGAAGTATTGCCTGCCGGATCGGTGATGGAAGCAGTCACTGTCAGCGTAGCGCCATCGGCCGGTGCAGTCGGGGTGATGACTACCTGGCCGGCGCTGATTTCAGCAGCGGCCAGTACGTGACCGGCTTGCACTACGCCATTGATGGTGACGTTCAGTGTGTCGCCGGCCTTGGCATCGCTCGGCAGGCCGATGTTGACCGTATCGGTAGTGGAACTGCCCTGCTCGGCCTTGTTGATGAAGCCGTCGTTGTTGGCGTCAGTGGCGATGACCACCGTCGGGGCGGACGGCGCGGTGGTGTCGAGGCTTTCACCCGGCTGACCAGTGCCGGTATCGGTGTTGGCGGTGGCGGTATTACCGGCCTTGTCGCTGACACTGGCGCTGACGCTGATGCTGCCGTCGCTCAGGCCGGACAGGTTGGCCGGATTGGCCGTCCAGTTGCCGCTGCCATCCACCTGGGCGGTAGTGGTGGCGGTATGGCCCTGGCTGTCGGTGAAGGTGACGGTGACAATCTGGCCGGCTTCCACGCTGCCGGTGCTGCCGCTGACCACGACGGCGCTGCTTTCTGCCTTGTTGTACACATGATCGCCGCCGCTGCCATCGTTGCCGATGCTGATGGTGGCGCTCAGGTCGAGCTGGGCACTGCTGCTGCCGGTGGTCGAAGTATTGCCTGCCGGATCGGTGATGGAAGCAGTCACGGTCAGCGTAGCGCCATCGGCCGGGGCGGTCGGGGTGATCACCACCTGGCCGGCGCTGATTTCAGCGGCGGTCAGGACATGACCGGCTTGGGCCACGCCATTGATGGTGACGTTCAGCGTATCGCCGGCCTTGGCATCGCTCGGCAGGCCGATGTTGACCGTATCGGTGGTCGCGCTGCCCTGCTCAGCCTTGTTGATGATGCCATCGTGGTTGGCGTCGGTGGCGATGACCACAGTCGGCGCGCTCGGTGCCACGGTATCCAGCGTGCCACTGTCGCTACCCTGGCCGGAGGTATTACCCACGGCATCGGTCTGGGTGGCGGTGATGGTGACTGCTGCGTCCTGTGCCGGCGGGGTCATGCTGATGGTGACCGTGCCGTTGCTGTAACTGCCGCTGACCGTGCCGTCGGCACCGGTCACGCTGCCATCGCTGTGCACCACCAGCGTGGTGATATGGCCGCCATCGTTAACCACGATGGTGGCGCTGCCGTTTTTGGCCAGATCGGTGGCGTCCAGCTTGACGGTGGCTTCCACCTTGCCGTTGACCAGATCACCCGCGCCAATCACGCCGTTGGGATCATTATGTTCGGCGATGGTCACCGTCGGCGTGGCCGGCGGTGTGGTATCGATGATGGCGGTGCCGGTGGCGCTGGCAGATGTACCTGCGGCATTGGTGCTGGTGGCAATCAGGGTGTCGGTGCCATCCGGTAGCGGCGACGACGGTGTCAGCTGCCAGTTGCCATCACTGCCTACGACCGCGCTGCCGATAACAGCGCCGGCAGCATTGCTCACCACGACGGTCAGGCCGGGAATGCCGGTACCGTGAATGGTGGGGGTGGCGTTGTTGGTAGCGCTGATGTTGTCGATGGAAACGCTGATGGGCGTGGTCGCTGCAGCAGCCACTGGCGCAGGCGTGGTACTGAAGGTATCGCCCTGCACGGTGGGTACCACCACTTCCGTAGTGGCGCTACTGTCCAGGCTGATGCTGTTGAGGGTTTCGCTGATGCGCACCAGACGGACAAAGCCGTGGCTGCCCTCATCGGCGGCACCGCCCGCATTCAGACCGGCTGCAGCGGAGTCGAGCTGCGCCAGCGGATCCTGACCATTTTCCAGGGCGGCCAATACTTGTTGCGCTTCCGGGGCCAGCTTGGCCACGGCGGCCTCGCTCTTGTCGGTGCTTTGCGGCATCAGGGTTTCGTCAGTCAGTGCCAGATCACGTGGGCCATCCACCGTGATGCTGTCGCCACCGGCGCGGGAGACAGTCAGTGTGGCGCCATCCAGCAACACGACATGCTCGCCCGGCTGAATGATGTCGCCAGCCTTGAGAATGCGCTCGTGTCCCTGGGCATCGATGACTTTGACAACACCGTGGATGGCAACAACCTGACCTTGGATCGCGGGGGCATTCATAACTGACTCCTGAAGACGCAATAAGTATTGCGCCCAGATTAGTCAGGAGACTGGGAAAAACCTATTGTACTGAAGGGCAATTTCCTAATTATTTTCAGAAACTTCCTAGCATTGTTTAAAAACAAAGCCGCAGTGCCAAGCAGGCACTACGGCTTTGCACGCTAACAGGAGGAAGACTAGCCGCCCGTCAGCTTCAGCAGCAGCTGCAGACGGTCTTCCACCCCGAATTTCTGGAATACCGATGTCAGGTGCGCCTTGACCGTGCGTTCGGAAATATCCAGCAAACGGGCAATCTCCTTGTTGGCTTTCCCCTGACGCAGCGCCTCCACCACCGCCAGCTCGCGCTCGGACAATTTGGCAGCCAGCGGCGATGCCGGTGTCGCTGGCAGGCGGCTGCCGAAACGGGCGCACAACTGCTGCATGATGCTGCGGCCCACCCAGGTGCCGCCAGCGGCTACGGTCTCGAACATCTGCAGCAGCAAATCGCCCGTGCTCATGGCATGGGCATAGCCCACCGCTCCGCATTGCAGCCAGTACAGGCCTTCCGCATCGCTGGGCTGCGAGGACAGCGCCAGTACCCGGCAATGACGGCAGGCCTGGACGATGTCCTGCTCCACCACGCTTTGCTGGGCCAGATCGACCAGCACCAGGCTGTCCGCCGCCACGGCATGGCGGTTGAGCACCGCCAGATCAGCCAATCGCAAGGCATCTTGCAGGCCCAGGCTATCGGCCCAGTAGTCGGCCAGCGCCGGGCTGGCCGTAATCAGGATCACACTGTCGCTCATCGTTCGGTCAAAGCCTCTGCCTTGGCGCGCAGCACCGGTTTCAACAGGTAGGAAAGAATGCTCTTCTTGCCGGTCATGATGTCCACCTGGGCCACCATGCCCGGAATGATGGGCAGGTGCTTCTCGCCCAGCGCGCCCTGTCTGGTACGCACCTTGACGATATAAAAGGCATTGCCCTTGTCATCGGTCACCGTATCGGCACCGATTTCCTGCAAGCTGCCCTCCATCCCGCCATACACGGTGTAGTCATAGGCGGTAAAACGCACCATGGCACGCTGACCAGGGCGCAGGAAGGCAATGTCGCGTGGCGAAACACGGGTTTCGATCATCAGCGAGTCTTCCAGCGGCACGATTTCCAGAATGTCCTTGCCCGGCTGCACCACACCACCAATGGTGTTGACGAACAGGCGCTTGACCTCGCCCTTCACCGGCGAGCGCACCTCGGACAGCTTCACCTTGTCCGCCAGGCCGGAACTGCCTGCCGACAGGCTGTTGATCTTGCCCATGGTGTCGGACAGATCAGCACTGGCCTGATTGCGGAAATTCAGCTCCACTTCCTGAATCTTGTGGTTGGCTTCGCTGATGGCAGCCTGCAGCTTGGGAATCTGCGCCCCGGCCATGTCGCGCTCGCCCAGATAGCGCGATACATCGCGCTGCAGGCGCAGCAGGTCGACATCGGACACCGCGCCGGATTCCTTCAGGGGCTTGGTAACGGCCAGCTCGCGCTGGGTCAGCTGATAGCCTTGCTGCGCCTGTTCGTATCTGGCGCGCACCTCGTTCAACTCCTGCGAACGCTGGGTCAGCTCCTGGCGGGCAATGGACACCGTGGCATCCAGTTCGCGGCGCTTGGTCAGGTACAGATCCATTTCCTGCTTGGCCACATCGGGAGCCTGGGCGCTGACTTCCTTGGGCAGTTCGAACGGCACATTATTGGCGATGGCCCGCAGCCGTGCCGCCTTGCCGAGCAGGGACAGATACTGCGCCTGGTTTTCGTTGAGCGAGGAAACAAAGCGGGTATTGTCGATATTCAGCAGCAGTTGGCCTTTTTGCACGATCTGGCCTTCCTTCACCAGAATCTTGGAGACCACGCCACCATCCAGGCTCTGGATGTGCTGGTTTTGCGAAACCGGCACCACCTTGCCCTCACCGCGGGCCACTTCATCGATCTGCGACAGGCCGGCCCACAGCAGGGCCACCACCAACAGGCCCAGCATGGTCCAGACAAACACGCGCGGCCGCCCCGGGTTTTGTTCCAGAATGGCCCAGTCGCCATCGGTGGCGAAGTCCAGCCGGTCTTGCAGGTCGCGCGCGGCGGCCCAGTCCATCAGCTTGTCCCAGTAGGGCGAGGTTTTGTCCTGCCCGCGCAGGATCCAGCCTTGCAGCTTTTGCTTCCAGGTCGTTTTCATCAATTCGCCCTCCCTACCTGGCCCTGCTGCAATGCCTGAATCACGGCGGCTTTTTCGCCGTCGGCCACGATGGTGCCGTTGTCGATCACGATCAGCCGGTCTGCCAGCTCGAGCAAGGCATTGTGGTGGGTCACCATGATCATGGTCTTGCCGGCCATCACCTTCACCAGCATCTGCTTGATCTGGTTTTCGGTGCTGTTGTCCATATTGCTGGTCGGTTCGTCCATCAACAGGATGGGCGGTGCATTCAGCAGCGCACGGGCGATGGTGACGGCCTTGCGCTGGCCGCCGGACAGCGAATCGCCGCGCTCGCCAATAATCATGTCAAAACCCTGCGGATGGCCGTTGATGAACTCGGCCAGGCCGGCCAGTTCGGCCGCTGCGGCAATGCTGGCATCGTGCGCATGCGGCGCGCCCATGGCGATGTTCTGGCGCAAAGTGCCATAGAACAGTACCGAATCCTGCGGCACATAGCCGATATGGCGGCGCAATTCAGCCGGGTCGATCTGGTTGATATCGATGCCGTCAACGCGTACCGAGCCTTCCGTTGGCCGGAACAGGCCGAGAATCAGTTTTTGCAGGGTGGTCTTGCCAGAGCCGACACGGCCGATAATGGCCACCCGCTCGCCCGCCTTGATCTTGAACGACACATTGCGCAAGGCCACTTGCGGATTGTCCGGGTAGCTGAAGGACACATTGCGGAATTCGATCTCACCCTGAAAACTGGTGCGATGGAAGAAATTGGCATCCTGCTCGCGCTCCACCGGCATTTTCATGAAGCCATCCAGCGAAGACAGCGAGGTCTTGGCATTGTGGTACTGGGTCAGCAGCCCCACCAGCTGGCCTAACGGTGCCATGGCACGGCCGGACAACATCACCGCCGCAATCACCCCGCCCTGCGAGGTATTGCCGTCCATGATCTGGTACACACCCAGCACCAGCATCACGATGGAAACCAGCTGGGTAATAAAGCCGGCAAAGGTATTGGCCGAGGTCGCCAGCAGCTTCAGCCGCGCGCCCACCTGGGCCAGATACAGCGTGCCCTGCTCCCAGTGCCCCTGTTGCTGGCCTTCGGCCGCCAGGATCTTGATGGTTTCCAGCCCGGCCAGATTTTCCACCAACTGGGCATTACGCTGGGCCGAAGCACGCAGGGTGGCTTCGGTCAGCTCTTTCATTTTTTCCTGGATCAACAAGGCAAACACGATCATCAGCACCCCGCCCACCACCACCGGCAAGGTCAGCAGCGGCGACACCCACAGGATGGCCAGCAGGAAGATCAGCACGAAAGGCAGGTCGATCAGCGCCGTGATGGAGGCCGAGGCGATGAAATCGCGCACCGTTTCAAAGGCGCGCAGATTGGACGAGAACGCCCCCACCGAGGCCGGCCGGGCTTCCATGCGAATACCCAGCACCCGCTCCATGATCAGGCTGGACAGGGTCACGTCCACCCGCTTGCTGGCCAGGTCGATCAGATAGGCCCGGGTCATCTTCAGCAGGAAATCGAAAATCAGCGCCAAGAGACCGCCAATCGCCAGTACCCATAGCGTTTCGGTCGCCATATTGGGTACCACCCGGTCGTAGACATTCATCGACACCAGTGGAATGACCAGCGCAAACAGGTTGATCAGCAAGGCGGCGATCATCGAATCGCGATACAGCGGCAGACCACCGTAAACCGTCTGCCAGAACCAGTGGCGCGAACGGATCTCGCCCAGTTCGGGCGCGCGGCGTTCGAAATTGAAGCGTGGCCGCACAAAAATGGCCAGGCCGGCATATTTCCCGGCCAGATCAGCCAGCGGAATGCTGGTTTCCGCTTCGGTCAGCTCGGCAAAACTCACGCGCGCCATGCCGCTTTCGCGGTCGATCCCACGCAGGATGCAAGCCTCATCGCCGTGCAACAGCAGCACGGCCGGCAGCAGCTGCTCGCGCAGCTTGTCCAGCGGCTGGCGCACCACGCGCGAAGTCAGGCCGATCCGCCGCGCCGAGCGCGAAAACATCGAGGGATTCAGCCGGTTGTTGATCAGGGGAATACCCGCTACCAGCGACTCGCGGGTGGCGTTGATGCCATAGGAACGCGCCAGAGCGAACAGGCAATCCAGCAAGGGGTCCAGATGGGTTGCCTGCAGGGGAATGGAGCTATGTTGCGGTTCCGGTGAAGGGGAATGCATGCGCTGCCCTCAATATGCTTTTGTTGTTGGCGGCTGGTGAGCGGGTCGCCGTTAATGCCGACATTCTAATGGAAGCTGCTATATCGGCAAATTGTTAAGAATAGTTAAAATATTTACTTGAAAATAATGCCATTAAAAGCTGTTATTTTTAGTACTTCATTGTAATTACAGCTGAATCCTCATAAAAAAACCTGCACAAGGCAGGTTTTGAAAAAAATATCAGCCGCACTGGACTCAATGCGCAGGTCGTTTGAAGCTGCGGGCAAAGCCCAGCACGCAGGCAAAAAACAGTACGCTGATGGCTACCTCGCACAGGGCCAGCGTCTGCGACAGGCCACGGTCACCCCAGCTGCGCATGATGCCTTCGGTGAAGAACGCCAGAATGAACATGCTGGACCACTGATAGGTATACAACCGCTCTTTCAGGATGCCCATCAGCGGGGCCAGCAGCACAACCGCCTTGAGCGCCAGGAAGGAGCCGCCCGGCCGCAGTGGTGCCAGCCACAGCTCCCAGGCCAGGGTCAGCAGAATCAGCGCCACCAGACTGGCAGTCGCTCCATAGTGAAACAGTTTGCGGTTCATTTTTCCTGATTTCCGGCGGGTTCGGCTGGCGCGGGACGCGCCATGAATGCAGCCATGATGATGCCTACTTCGTACAGCAACCACAGCGGCACCGCCAGCATGGTTTGCGACAAGACATCGGGGGGGGTCACCACCGCGGCCACCACGAAGGCGCCGACGATGACATAAGGCCGGCCCTCGCGCAGCTTGGCCACCGACACCACCCCCATGCGCACCAGCACGATGACGATGATGGGGACTTCAAAGGTGACGCCAAAGGCCAGGAACATACCCATGACGAAGGACAAATACTTGTCGATGTCCGTCATCATGCTCACCCCGCTGGGCGTCATCATGGAAAAGAAATGAAACGCCACCGGAAACACCAGGAAATAAGCAAAACTCATCCCCAGCAAAAACAGCAGCACGCTGGCCACCACCAAGGGCAGGATCAGCTTCTTTTCATGGCTGTACAGCCCAGGGGCCACAAAGGCCCAGATCTGATACAGGGTATTGGGCAGGGAGATGAGGAAGGCCACCAGCATGGTGAGCTTCATCGGCACGAAAAAGGTGGCGGTGACTTCGGTGGCGATCATGCTGCCACCATTGGGCAGCGCATCCAGCAGCGGCTTGGCCAGCAGATGGTAGATGTCAGCAGACCAGTGAAACAGGCCGAGAAACACCAGCAGCAGTCCCAGAATGGCGCGCACCAGCCGTGTACGCAATTCCAGCAGGTGGGCAAGCAGAGGTTGTTCGTTCATGCGTGAGGGCGGGATTCGGTAGCAGGCTGCGCGGCAGCCGGAGGAGGATCATCAAACAGGTCGAGCTGGTTTTCGTCGCGCGCAGGCGGTTCGGCCGCACTGTTTTCCACCACCAGTGCCGACACCACGGCCGCTGGCGCGGCAGGTGCCTGCAGATCAAGCCCACCGTGAATGCTGCGTTCGGCTTCCACGAAGGGGGCGGTGGCCTCGCCGGATAGCTGTTGCAACTGGGCAGACTGCTCGGCCATCACCTGGCGCACGCCCTGCACTTCGCTTTCCATCTGCGACTTGAAGCTATTGGCCGCATCCTGGATATCGTTGCGCAGGCCATCCAGCCCGCTCAGATTGGCCTGCTGATGGATGTCGGCCTTGACGCTGGCAACAAAACGCTGCGCGCGCGCCACCAGCGCACCCAGAGTACGGGCCACGGTGGGCAGCCGCTCGGGCCCCAGCACCACCAGGGCCACGATGCCGATCAGGAGGATCTCACCAAAACTGATATCGAACACGGCGCGCCCTGTGGGTTATTTCTTGTCGGATTCGTTGTCGATGATGCGGCCAGATTCGGCAGGCTTGTCGGCCTTTTCGTTCTCGCCCTTCATGCCTTCCTTGAAGCCGCGCACCGCGCCGCCCAGGTCTTCACCCACGTTTTTCAGTTTTTTGGTGCCGAAAATCAGCACCACGATCAACAGCACCACCAGCCAGTGCCAGATACTGAAAGAACCCATTGCTACTTCCTTTCCAAATAGTCTGGCGCGCCGGCAAGCGGCGCACCGTCAAAACCGTTCAGCCCTTGTGGCCGAAAACATGCACATGCAGGTGGAACACTTCCTGGCCACCGCCACGACCGGTATTGATGCCGGTCTTGAAGCCGGCGCTCAGGCCCTGCTCTGCTGCCAGTTTCGGCACCAAGCCCATGATGCGGCCCAGCAAGGCTTCGTGTTCCGGGCCGCAGTCGGCCAGCGAGGCCACATGCAGCTTGGGAATGATCAGGAAATGCACCGGTGCAATCGGGCGGATGTCATGGAAGGCGACGACATCCGCGTCTTCGTAAATCTTGTTGCAAGGGATGTCCCCTGCGGCGATCTTGCAGAAAATGCAGTCACTCATTGCTTGGTCCTGTACGAATGGTTCAGGAAGGACGGGAGGCTTTTTCGTCGATGCCGGAAATGCCCTCGCGGCGATGCAGCTCCATCAGCACATCTTCCGGGCGCAGGCCATGATAAGCCAGCAACACCATGGTGTGGAACCACAGGTCAGCGACTTCGCGCACCAGATGCAGCTTGTCCTTGTCCTTGGAGGCCATCAGGGTTTCGGCGGCTTCTTCTGCCACCTTTTTCAGAATGGCGTCTTCACCCTTGTGAAACAGCGAGGCGACATAAGAGGACTGGGGGCTCGCTTCGCGGCGGGCTTCCAGCGTATCGGCAACCGTCTTGAGCACATCGAAGGTCATGATGCTTCACCTTTGCATACTGGGAATTCGGCAAGTATAGGCCGATTCGGACATCGGCCGTTAGCGCTTGGCATGGGCTGCCATTGTAGCGGGTGAGCATTGCCGCCATTTGATGCGGCGCAACTCAGTGCTGGTGATAAATAGCGTGCGGGTCTTTCAGCACGGCATCCACTACCGTCCAGCCACCATGTTCAAAGCGGCGGTAGAAGCAGCTTTCGCGGCCGGTATGGCAGGCAATGCCGCCGGCCTGCTGGATCTGCATCACGATCACGTCGCCATCGCAATCCAGCCGCAGCTCCTGCACGGTTTGCAGGTGGCCCGACTCCTCGCCCTTTTTCCACAGTTTCTGGCGCGAGCGGCTCCAGTAGTGGGCAATGCCGGTATCAGCGGTCAGTTGCAGGCTTTCGCGGTTCATCCAGGCCACCATCAGCACACGGCCGCTGGCGCTATCCTGGGCAATCGCCGTCACCAGGCCCTGGGCATCCCATTTGACTTCATCCAGCCAGTCGCTCATAGCCGTACCTCGATACCTGCGTCACGCATGGCCTCTTTGGCCTCGCGCACGGTGTATTCGCTGAAGTGGAAAATGCTGGCCGCCAGTACGGCATCCGCCTTGCCCAGCTTCACACCATCCACCAGATGCTGCAGATTGCCCACGCCACCGGAGGCAATCACCGGAATACCCACGCCTTCGGATACGGCCCGGGTCAGCGGCAGATTGAAGCCGATCTTGGTGCCGTCGCGGTCCATGCTGGTGAGCAGGATTTCCCCGGCACCATATTCCTGCATCTTCTGCGCCCACGCCACCGCATCGATGCCGGTACGATTGCGCCCGCCATGGGTAAACACTTCCCAGCGGTCGTTTTCCGGGGTCACTGCCTTGGCATCCACCGCCACCACGATGCACTGGCTGCCAAACTTGGCGGCCGCTTCGCGCACCAGATCCGGATTGGTCACGGCAGCGGTATTGATGCTCACCTTGTCGGCACCGGCGTTGAGCAGACGGCGGATGTCTTCCACCTTGCGCACGCCACCACCCACCGTCAGCGGGATGAACACCTGCTCGGCTACCGATTCGATCACATGCAGGATCAGATCACGGTCGTCAGAGCTGGCGGTAATGTCCAGAAAGGTGAGTTCGTCGGCGCCCTGCTCGTTGTAGCGACGGGCGATTTCCACCGGGTCGCCGGCATCGCGCAGCCCGACAAAGTTGACGCCCTTGACGACGCGACCGGCAGTCACGTCCAGGCAGGGAATAATGCGTTTGGCCAGAGTCATGTTCACGACACAAAAAAAGCTTGGCCGAAGAATCTTCGGCCAAGCTGGGGTTTAAGGCAGGATCAGGCCCCGGACAGTTCGTCGGCCAGCGTCTGCGCGGCAGCGAAGTCGATGCTGCCCTCGTAGATGGCCCGTCCGGTAATGGCACCTTCGATGCCTTCGTCTTCCACCGCACACAGATTGCGCACATCATCCAGATTGGTCAGGCCGCCAGAGGCGACGACCGGAATGGTGAGTGCCTGTGCCAGCTTGACGGTGGCTTCGATATTGACGCCGTTCATCATGCCGTCGCGGCCGATGTCGGTGTAGATCACCGAATTGACGCCGTAGTCCTCGAAGCGCTTGGCTAGGTCAATCACATTGTGATTGGTGATCTTGGCCCAGCCATCGATGGCGACCATGCCATCCTTGGCATCCAGGCCGACAATCACCTGACCGGGGAAAGCATCGCAGGCATCATGCAGGAAGCCGGGGGTTTTCACCGCCGCCGTCCCGATGATGACGTAGGCCAGGCCCATGTCGAGGTATTTTTCGATGGTGTCCAGATCGCGAATGCCGCCACCCAGCTGAACCGGCATGTCATCGCCCACTTCCTGCAGAATCGAGCGGATGATGTTCAGGTTCTTGGGTTTGCCGGCAAAGGCACCGTTCAGGTCAACCAGATGCAGACGACGGGCTCCCTGGTCTCGCCAGTGAGTGGCCACCTTGACCGGATCGTCAGAAAACACGGTGGCATCGTCCATAACGCCTTGTTTCAGGCGTACGCATTGACCATCCTTGAGGTCGATAGCGGGTATAAGCAGCATGGTGCTAGATCAACGTAAGTTAAACACTGCCGTCCCATGCCAGGAAGTTCTTCATCATCTGAAGTCCGGCACGGTGGCTCTTTTCGGTATGAAATTGCGTCGCAAAGATATTGCCACGCCCGACGATACAGGAAAACCTGTCCGGGTACTCACTTTCCGCCAGCGTCAGCGCCGCATCGGCCGGGGCGAAGTGGTAACTATGGACAAAATAGAAACGCTCGCCATCCTCGATCCCGGCAAACAGCGGATGGGATACGGTCTGGTAAACACGGTTCCAGCCCATGTGCGGCACCTTGAGGCGCTCGCCAGCGGCGTCTGTCAGGTTAGCCGAAAAGCGGACCACATTGCCCGGAAACAAGCCAAGTCCGGGGGTATCGCCTTCTTCACTGTGCTGGAAAAGCAACTGGGCACCCACGCAGATGCCAAAAAACGGCTTGGTCTGCGTGGTTTCACGTACGGCCTCGGCCAGACCGTAGCTGTTCAGCTCGCGCATGCAGTCCGGCATGGCACCCTGGCCGGGAAACACCACCTTGTCCGCCTTGACGATGGCTTCCGGGTCGCGGCTGAGGAAAATATCCGCCCCGGTTTCATTGACTGCCTGGATGGACTTGAGCACCGAGTGCAGATTGCCCATGCCATAGTCGATTACTGCGACTTTCATCATGCCCCTAACTGTTCCGGTGGAGATGGCCTGCGGCTCAGGCCGTCAGCGTGCCCTTGGTGGACGGTGTGGCACCACCCATGCGTTCGTCCACTTCACAGGCCATGCGCAGTGCGCGGCCAAAGGCCTTGAAGATGGTTTCGGCCTGGTGATGGCTGTTCACACCGCGCAGATTGTCGATATGCAGCGTCACCATGCTGTGGTTGATGAAACCATGGAAAAACTCGGAGAACAGATCGACATCAAACTGGCCGATGCTGGCGCGGGTGTAATCAACGTTGTACACCAGGCCGGGACGGCCGGAGAGGTCGATCACCACGCGGCTGAGCGCTTCGTCCAGCGGCACATAGGCATGGCCGTAACGGCGGATGCCTTTTTTGTCACCAATGGCCTTGGCAAAGGCCTGGCCCAGCGTGATGCCGATGTCTTCCACCGTGTGGTGGGCATCGATGTGCAAATCACCCTTGGCGACGATGTCCAGGTCGATCAGGCCGTGGCGGGCGATCTGGTCCATCATGTGGTCGAGAAAAGGCACGCCGGTATCAAAATGGCTGCGGCCATTACCATCCAGATTGATGGTGACGGTGATCTGGGTTTCCAGGGTATTGCGGGTAACGGATGCGGTTCTCATGATTTCAGGCAAAGTAGCGGTCCAGTGCGGCAAGCACGGCCGTGTTTTCTTCCGGGCTGCCCACCGTCAGGCGCAGGCAGTTGTCGAGCAGCGGGTGGCTGCCATGCAAGTTCTTGATCAGGATGCCATTTTTCTTCAGCCATGCAAACAGCTGACCGGCATCCGGCACCCGTAGCGTGATGAAATTGGCTTGCGAATCAAAAACGGTAGTCGCTGCAAACTGGCGCAGGGCCTGCAACAGGCGCTGGCGTTCGTCGCGCAGGGTTTGCGCCTGCTGCATGAACACATCCAGGTGGCGCAGCGCGAAACGGGCGGCGGCCTGGGTCAGCACATTGATGTTGTAGGGCGGGCGCACCTTGTCCAGCTCGTCCATCCATTCGGCAGGACCGGCAGCATAACCCAGGCGCAGGCCGGCCAGGCCCAGCTTGGACAGGGTGCGCATGACCAGCAGATTCGGCCGGCTGCCCGCCAGATCCATCAGGCTGTCGCTGGCAAAAGCCTGATAGGCCTCATCCACCACCACCAGGCCCGGCGCTGCATCCAGCACGGCCAGCACTTGCTCGCGGGCAAATTGGGGGCCGGTAGGATTATTCGGGTAGGACAGGAACACCACCGCCGGCTGCTGGCTGGCAATCGCCGCCAGCAGGGCCGGCAGATCAAGGCTGAAATCGGCATGCAGCGGTACACCCACGTACTGCAAGCCGGAGAACAGCGCATTCATGCGGTACATGACGAAGGACGGCTCCAGCACCAGCATCACCGCGCCGGGCCGGGCCAGCGCCTGGCTGATCAGGGTAATGATTTCGTCCGAGCCATTGCCCAGCAGCACGCTGGCGGCGGCTGGGATGTCAAACGCAGCCTTGAGTTCGTCCTTGAGGCCGCCGCCATGCGGGTCGGGATAGCGGTTGATGGCGACATCGGCCAGGCATTGCCCCAGTTCGGCGCGCAGTGCGGCCGGCAAGGCATAGGGGTTTTCCATGGCGTCCAGCTTGAGCAGGCCGGCGGCATCAGATACATGGTAGGCCTTGATTCCGGTTATTTCCGGACGGACCAGTTGCTTGGCAGTCAATGTCATCACGATGGGGCTGTAGCGGTCATGGCGACCGGGCCAGCCATGCAGGTCAACAGGGGGCGTTGTCGGGACAACGCAGCAGGGGGCTATCCTACCGTGTTCGGCCCGTTTGGGCTACCCGGCCATGCCACGCGGATCCGGCGGCGGGGCCGGCAAAAACATGGCCAGACGCTGTCTGGCCATGTGCGCAGCAGGATAATCTGGCAGCCTCAGGGCTCCAGACGCAGCTCGGCGGCGCGGGCGTGGGCGGTCAGGCCTTCGCCATGCGCCAGTACGCTGGCGATCTTGCCCAGCTTCTGTGCTCCTGCCGCAGAAACACGGATCAGGCTGGAGCGCTTCTGGAAGTCGTACACCCCCAGCGGGCTGGCAAAACGCGCCGTGCGGCTGGTCGGCAACACATGGTTGGGGCCGGCACAGTAGTCGCCCAGGCTTTCCGAGGTAAAGCGGCCCATGAAGATGGCACCGGCGTGGCGCAACAGCGGCAGTTGCTGTTCCGGCTCGCTGACCGACAATTCCAGATGTTCCGGCGCGATGTAGTTGGCAATCTCGCAGGCTTCGGCCAGATCGCGCACCTGGATCAGCGCACCACGGTTGCCCAGGCTGGCTTCGATAATGGCGCGACGCGGCATGGTCGGCAGCAGCTTTTCGATGCTGGCTTCCACTGCGGCAATGTACTCGGCCGACGGACACAGCAGGATGGCCTGGGCGATTTCGTCGTGCTCGGCCTGGCTGAACAGGTCCATGGCGATCCAGTCGGCCGGGGTGTTGCCATCGCAGATCACCAGGATCTCGGACGGGCCGGCCACCATGTCGATGCCCACCACGCCAAATACCCGGCGCTTGGCAGCGGCTACATAGGCATTGCCCGGACCGGTGATCTTGTCCACCTGCGGAATGGTGGCCGTGCCATAGGCCAGCGCGGCCACGGCCTGTGCGCCGCCACAGGTGAACACCTTGTCCACACCCGCGATAAAGGCGGCAGCCAGCACCAGATCATTGCGCTCGCCCTGCGGGGTGGGCACCACCATGATGATTTCGCCCACGCCAGCCACCTTGGCCGGCATGGCATTCATCAGCACCGAACTGGGATAGGCGGCCTTGCCACCGGGCACATAGATGCCGACGCGGTCCAGCGGCGTCACCTGCTGACCCAGCAGCGTGCCGTCTTCGTCTTCGTAGCTCCAGGAGTGGGCCAGCTGCTTCTCGTGGTAACGGCGCACGCGTTCGGCAGCGGCGCTCAGCGCCTGTTGCACCTCGGCCGGCAAACGGTGCCAGGCGGCTTCCAGCTGTTCGCGCGACAGGGTGAGATCGGCCATGGAGGTGGCCTGCATGCGGTCGAAGCGGTTGGTGTACTCCAGCACGGCAGCATCGCCACGCGCCTTGACGTCATCACAGATGGCGGCAACCGCGCTGTCCACCGCCGGGTCCTGCGCGGTTTCAAAAGCCAGCAGGGCTTGCAATTGCTGCTGGAAATCAGCTTGGGTAGAAGACAGTTTCAGCATGGGATTCCGTTCCTGCCTTATGCCGGCACGGCAGAGGCAAAGGCATCCAGCACCGGCTGGATGCGGTCGTATTTGAGTTTGAGCGCAGCCTGATTCACCACCAGCCGCGAGCTGATGTCGATGATGTGTTCGACAGCAACCAGATTATTGGCACGCAGCGTGCCACCGGTGGACACCAGATCGACGATGGCATCGGCCAGGCCTACCAGCGGTGCCAGCTCCATCGAGCCGTACAACTTGATGATGTCCACATGCACACCCTTGGCGGCAAAATGCTCGCGCGCAATCTTGGGATACTTGGTGGCGATTTTCAGTCGGGCGCCCTGGCGCACGGCGTTCTGGTAGTCGAAGCCGTTTTCCACTGCCACCATCATCTTGCACTTGGCGATATTCAGGTCCAGCGGCTGGTACAGGCCATCACCGCCGTGTTCGATCAGCACATCGCGGCCGGCGATGCCCAGATCGGCAGCGCCGTACTGTACATAGGTGGGGACATCGGAGGCTCTTACAATCACCAGGCGCACGTCTTCATGGTTGGTGCCGATAATGAGCTTGCGCGAGGATTCCGGATCTTCCGCCGGAACAATGCCGGCGGCAGCCAGCAGGGGCAGGGTTTCTTCAAAGATGCGCCCTTTGGACAGGGCAATAGTCAGGGTCATGATATTAAGCAGGCAATAGGGAAAAGAAGGGAAACCGTCATCAGCCGACCAGGGCGCGCCGTTCGCGCTCCAGCTGGCCGACATAACGCTGCACCAGCGTTTCCGACGACGGAGTCATATTGAGAAAGGCGCAACCGGCACGGACGGCTTCATTGCCGTTGCGCAGCTGGGTGGTCAGGCGGTGGCGGATTTCGATGCCCACCCGCAAACTGCCCAGCGGTTTCAATTCGAATGAACAATTCTGGTATTTCTGGCCCAGATCAAAACCGGGCGCATGCGCTGCCGGCAGCCACAGGCTGCAGCCACCCAGGCTGATGTCGAACAGCACCAGATCCAGCGGCCGGCCGGGGTAATCGGCAATATGGCAGCTGACCGGATTGCTGACCGGGGTCTGGATGCGGAAAAACTCGCGCCGCTGCAGCTTGATCACCTGCTCGGGCAGGTCCACTTCGAAGGCCGGGCCGCTGTCCAGCATGACCTTGCGGGCAGCGGTGGTGACAAACTGGGTCTTGACCCCGTCCGGCGAGCAGACAAACACATTGCGTTCGCTGGCGAGCAGTTGTTCATTGGTGGCCGGATCAGCCCCCCAGTCGAGCAACAACACGCCGCGCTTGGCATCCACCTCCAGAAAGCGGGTGAGAATGAAGGTTTTTCCCTTGTTGGAAAACACCGTCACCATATGCCCGGACCTGGCGATAGACGCCAGATGATGCACGACCTCAACCGGGGTGGCCAGGATATACCTGGTCATATCGGGCTGGGCATGGTCGCTGTGCAGCATACCGGGGTTGTTGTCTTCGCTCACGATGGGCGCTTCTTTCCGCAGTCAAAGATGGATGATTGCCTGAATTCTAGCGTAACAGCTGACGAATATCATGAGTCAGGCTGTCTGCCGGCGTGGCATAAGCCTCATAAACCCGTAATTTTCCGCTTTTGTCGAACAGATAGGAGCCGGCACTGTGGTCTACCGTGTAAGCGCCACCCGGCACGGCCACTTTCTGCGCCACCACCTTGTAGGCTGATTTGACCTGCTCGATCTGCGCCGTGCTGCCGGTAAGGCCGACAAAACGGGAGTCGAAGTGCGGCACATAGCCGGCCAGTACCGCCGTGGTATCACGCTCCGGGTCAACCGTGACAAACAATACCTGCACCTTGTCAGCGTCCGGCCCCAGCTTTTTCATGACTGTGGCGTATTCCAGCATGGTGGTGGGGCAGACATCCGGACAATGGGTATAGCCGAAGAACAGCGCGACCACCTTGCTGGAGAAGTCGGACAGCTTGCGCGGCTGGCCCAGGTGGTCGGTCAGGCTGAAATCGCCGCCCAGCTGGGTATCGCTCATGTCCGTGCCTTTGAGATCCAGCTTGGGGGCCGCCGGCGGCGCGCAGGCAGCCAGTGCGGCAAACAGCATGAACAGGGAAAGCAAACGTAGCAGATGGCGCATCAGGAAACCGGTAGCAGACAGTAATGATCGGACAGCATCGCGGCAAACAGCCAGGTCAGATACCAGATCGACCAGGAAAAGGTGCGGCGAGCCAAGGCGTCAGCATACTGACGATGCAGTTGCACAGCAAGAAACAAGAAGCGTCCGTCCAGTGCCAGCGCAGCCAGCAGATACAGCCAGCCGGCCACGCCCAGCGCCACCGGCAACAGGGTGACGGCAGTCAGCAGCAGGGTGTACAGCAGAATGGACAAGGTGGTGAAACCTTGGCCATGCGTCAGCGGCAGCATGGGCAGGCCGGCGCGGGCGTAGTCGGCACGCCGGTACAGCGCCAGCGCCCAGAAGTGCGGCGGTGTCCAGGTGTAGATGATCAACAGCAGCAACAGCGCATGCGGGCTGACCTGCCCGGTCATCGCCGTCCAGCCCAGTAGTGGCGGCATGGCCCCGCTGATGCCACCGATGACGATGTTTTGCGGTGTGTACGGTTTCAGCAGCAGGGTATACACCAGTGCATAGGCCAGCAGAGTGGCCAGCGTCAGCCAGGCGGTCAGCGCATTGACCCAGCCCCACAGCAGCAGCATGCCACCGCCGCCCAGCAGCAAGGCCAGCAGCAGGGTTTCACCGCGCCCGGCGCTGCCCCGCGCCGTGGCACGCCAGGCGGTACGCAGCATGCGGGCATCCAGCGCACGCTCCAGCAGGCAGTTGAGCATCGCCGCCGCACCAGCCATCAGCGCAATACCCAAGGTGGCCGGCAATAGCAGCCGCAGCGCCGGCAGCGCTGGCTGCGACAGCAACATGCCGATCACGGCACAGAACACGATCAGCGCCACCACGCGCGGCTTGGCCAGCTGCAACATGGCCAGCGCATGCGCATATCCCGATTGCAGCCTCATACTGGCAGACATGGCCGTGCTCCCTCTCGCCCGTTTCACTGTCGGCGCGACAGCATGCCACCGCGCCAGGCTTGGCCTGGCCTGCTGTGGCTCTGCCAGCCCAGCCAGCTCTTTCGCAGCGGACGATAGCCGGCCTCCGGCACGGGCAGGCGGCACAGCAGGATGCAGCTGCTCGCCAGCAGCAGCATGGCCCCGACATGATGGGCCAGCGCCAGCGGCAAGGGGTGTAGCCACAACACATTGGCTACGCCCAACAGCAGTTGCAGCAGAGCAAGCGCCATGAGCAGCCGCAGCTGTTGGCGCAGGCCGGGGCAAGACCACAAGCGCCAGCACAGCAGGCCCAGCACCAGCGTCACCAGCAGTGCGCCCAGCCGGTGCAGCCAGTGCATGGCTACCAGGCTGGCCATGGGCAAGGCCCCGCTCCGCAACACAAAGGCGTCAGCAAGCGACGATAGTGGCCACCCGCTGCCGTTGCAGCCGGGAAAGCCCTGGCAGGCCAGGGCCGCCTGATGGGACGACACCCAGCCGCCCAGCGCAATCTGCCCCACCAGCACAAGCAGCCACAGCCACGCCAGCCTGCGCTGGCCCGCCGTCACCCGCACACCCGGCCAGTGGCTGCCAACAGCCTGCCACAGCAACAAGGCCAGCAGGCTCATGCCCAGCAGCAGATGGGCGGTGACCACCAACGGCTGCAGCCGCATGGTGACCGTCAACATGCCTAAGCCCGCCTGCAAGGCCAACAGAAGCAGCAGCAAGCCAGCGACACGCCGCTGCCGGCCACTGCGCCAGGCCTGCAGCGCCTGCCACAGGATCAACAGCCCCAGACTGCCCGCCAGATAGCGATGCAGCATTTCCTTCCAGGCCTTGTCGGGGCTGACCGGGCCATCCGGCTGCAACTGCATGGCCTGCTCGATGGCCACAGCAGCATGCGCCGGGCTGAGCCGGCCGTAACAACCCGGCCAGTCCGGGCAGCCGAGGCCAGCATCGGACAAACGCACATAAGCCCCCAGCGGCAGCACCACACAGGCCAGCAACAGGGCCAGCCAGGCCAGTTTCCTCATTGCGGCCTCCTTGCTGCCGGCCACAGCCGGCGGCTGTACGGCATCATCCCAAGCCGTTGTTTACCTTCATCAGCTGCTGTACTTCCTTGATGATCTTGTCCGGCCGCAGCCCGTCCGGGTAAAACAGCACCTGGTTGCCCAGCGGGTCGATCAGGTAAAAACCATCGGCCCTGACCGGCAAGCGGTTGGTCGCCACCGCCAGCTGTATAAAACCCTCTGCCACAGCCGGTGCGGCGGCGCTGTACAACAGCACCCGGCGCAAGCGGCCGGCGGCCTCACCCTGGGCCAAATGGATCTGCCGCATGGTGAACAGACGCTGCTGACATGCCTGCTCGCAACGGCCCTGAAACTGGCTGACCAGCACCCACTGCTTGCCGGGCCAGTCTGCGCGGCTGGCGGCGGCAAAGGACTGGGTCGGCAGCAGTTCCCCGGCGCTTTTACCCCCTGCCGGCGGCCAGTAGTGATAGCTGAACCAGGCCGCCAGCAGGGGCAGCAGGCAGAGTAGCAAGATCAGCAGCAACACCAGCCGGCTGTAGCGTCCCGTATTCATCGCACCCTCCATCGCCCTGGCCATTGCCATGGCCGCAGCAAGAGCAGCAGGCATAGCGCCAGCACCGCCCATTGCAGGGCATAGGCAAAATGTCGCTGTGCCGACAGTGCTGGCTGCAGCGGCCACGCCTGCAAACCGGGCAGTGCTGGCTGCAACACCAGCACCCCCTGCCGCCAGCGGCCCGGATACGCCTGCGGCAAAGCCGCCACGGCCACCTGATCCACCCGGCCGGCAATGCCCGACTGCGCGCCGGGCAAGGTCCAGCGCGCATGCCACGGCAGCCACTGCCCGCGCAACAGCGGTGGCAGCGACAAGGAGGGTTGCGGCCGGGAATCGGCCAGCCAGCCCAGGTCGAGCAGCAGCATGCTGTCATCCGCCAGCCGTACCGGCAGCAGCAGCCTTGCTCCCGGCTGCTCGTCCAGCAGGCTGTTGGCCAGCAGGATCACCGCCCCCTGCGGGCGGACCCCAGCCATGCTGTGGCGGGAATAGTCCGGGGCCTGGGCCAGTGGCACAGCGGACCACGACTGCGCCGGCTGGCTGGCAGCCTGTGCCAGCGCCTGTTCGCGCTGCCATGCGTCCATGCCGCGCAGCCCCTGCCAGCAGGCCAATACAAAAGGTAACAACACACATAGCAACAGAAGCCCACGATTGCGCTTTTTGCCACTAGACTGAAAGCATGTTTTTGCAGGCGCAGCAGCACCGGAGGGCTCAGCCATGAAAATCGTCATCGTCTTTTTGCTTGCCTGCATCGTGCTGGCCCTGTTCTGGGGGCTATCCGGCCTGCTCAAGGCCGAGTCCGGTTCGCAGCGGCTGATCCGTTCGCTGACCTTGCGGCTGGGCTTGTCCATTGGTCTGTTCATCCTGCTGTTGCTGGGTGTGCTGTTTGGCTGGTGGCGTCCCCATCAGCCCAGCTAGGCTGGCTGCATCTACAGGCAGTAGACAAAGACAAACAGCAACAGCCACACCACATCGACAAAATGCCAATACCAGGCCGCTGCCTCGAAGGCGAAATGGTGTTGCTGGTCGAAGTGCCCGCGCAGCACCCGTAACCACACCACCAGCAAGATGGCACTACCCAGCAAGACATGCAGGCCGTGCAGGCCGGTCAGCATGTAGAAGGTCATGCCGTAGCCCCCCGCTGACAAGGTCAGCTGCTGTGCCGTCCAGGCATGGTGGTATTCGATGGCCTGCAGACAGAGAAAAATCAGTCCCAGCACGATGGTGATGAGCAGGCCCAGCTTCAGTTGTGCCCGTCGCTCCAGTAGCAGGCCCCAGTGCGCCCAGGTCAGGCTGACCGCAGAAGACAGCAGGATCAGCGTATTGAGCGCCGGCAGCCCCCACGCTTCCATGGCCTGATAAGCCGGCCCCGGTGACGGGGCGGTCAGCAGCGGCCAGCTGGCGGAAAAATCCGGATAGAGCAATTTGTAATCCAGGCTGCCCAGCGTCGGCAGCGCCACCTGGCGCACCCAGAACAGCGCCGCAAAGAATGCGCCAAACAGCATGACTTCCGAGAAAATGAACCAGCCCATGCCCCAGCGGAAGGACAGCGCCTCCTGCCCGTGATAGCGGCCACCCACGCTCTCGCCGATGACATCGCCAAACCAGCCAAACAGCATGCGCAGCAGGATCAGCCCACCCAGCGCCAGCACCCACCAGCCCAGCAGCATGCCGTTGACGGCAAACGCCGCCCCCAGTCCCAGGCAGAACAATGCCACTGCGCCCAGTACCGGCCAGTGCGATGGTGCGGGGACGAAATAGTGCGCCGGCCCATGCTCATCCAGTAGCGCCATGATGTTCTCCTCAATGGCTTATCCAGTTCACCAGTAGCAGCAGCACGCTGATCAGCGCCGCCACCAGCAACAAGGCAGTGGCAATCAGCTGCAGCGGCCGCAAACGTCCGTCCTGCTGTGCCGCCTGCTGCCGGCGGATACCGACAAAAGCCGCCAGTACCGCCAGCACACCACGCCACCAGCTCATGGCCTGCCCTCCCCCTGCGGTACATCGAACACGCTGTACGACAGGGTGATGCTGTCTATCGCGGCCGGCAGTGCCCGGTCTATCACCAGCACCACAGGGAAACGCCGCGTCTCACCGGGCTGGAACACCTGTTGGCGAAAACAGAAGCACTCCAGCTTCTTGACATAAGCAGCAGCCTCGGCCGGCAGATAGCGCGGAATCGCCTGCCCCACCACCCGCTGCTGGCTGTTGTTACGCAACTCGTACTGCAGCTGGATGAACTGCCCGGTTTTCACCTGTAGCCGTGATTGCAGCGGCCTTACCTGCCAGGGCAGGCCAGGCTGCACCATGGCGTCCAGTTGCAGCGCCACCGGCCGTACTGCAACCTGCGCCGCATCCCTGCCCGGCAAGGCATCGGCCGCCACCACCCGGTTCAAGCCGGTCACCTCACAAATCACCCGGTACAGCGGCACCAGCCCCCAGGCAAAGCCGAACATCAACAGCACCAGCAGCAACAGCCTGCGCAACAGGGTGAGATTGGCTGCCTGCATACCGCTGGCCATGGCTGTCTCCCGCGTTAGCCGTGCTTGCCGCCCTGCATGGCGACCACCACGCCGTTTTCTGCCACGTCCAGCTGCGGGGCTTCACTGAAACTGTGATACGGCGCCGGCGTCGGCAGCCGCCACTCCAGGGTATTGCCCCCCTCCCACGGCAGCTGGGCAGCCGTTTTGCCATGGCGCAGCGAGTACAAAATGTTCACCAGGAAAATCAGCTGCCCCAGGCCGAACATGAAGGCCCCGACGCTGGCGATCTGGTTGAATTGGGTAAATTGCAGTGCGTAGTCGGGAATGCGCCGTGGCATGCCGGCCAGGCCAAGAAAATGCATGGGAAAGAAGGTGACGTTGAACCACAGCAGCGACCACCAGAAATGCAGCCGCCCTAGGCGCTCGCTATACATCTTGCCGGTCATCTTGGGGAACCAGTAATACACGGCGGAAAACAGGCTGAACAAGGCTCCGGCCACCAGCACGTAATGAAAATGCGCCACCACGTAGTAGCTGCCATGCAGTTGCACGTCGACTGCGGCCACGCTGAGAGTGACGCCGGATAGCCCGCCAATGGTGAACAGCAGGATAAAGCCGATGGCAAACAGCATGGGGGTTTCAAAGCTCATGCTGCCCTCCCACATGGTGGCTATCCAGTTGAATACCTTCACCCCGGTGGGCACGGCAATCAGCATGGTGGCGTACATGAAGAACAGCTGCGCCGTAGCCGGCATGCCGGTGACAAACATGTGGTGCGCCCACACCATGAAGGACAGCACGCCAATCGAACTGGTGGCATACACCATGGATGTGTAGCCAAACAGCGGCTTGCGGGCAAAAGTGGGAATCACCTGACTGACAATGCCAAAAGCCGGCAAGGCCATGATGTAGACCTCGGGATGGCCGAAAAACCAGAACACATGCTGGTACAGAATGGGATCGCCCCCGCCGGCGGCATTGAAGAAATGCGTGCCGAAGTGGCGGTCGGTCAGCACCATGGTGACCGCGCCAGCCAGCACCGGCATCACCGCGATGATGAGATAGGCGGTGATCAGGCTGGCCCAGGCAAACATCGGCATCTTCATCATGCCCATGCCGGGCGCACGCAGATTGATGATGGTGACCACGATATTGATGGCCCCCATGATGGAACTGACCCCCAGGATGTGGATGGCAAAAATGGTCAGATCCATGCCCATGCCCAGCTGCACGGACAAGGGCGCATACAGCGTCCAGCCGGCCGCCGCCGCGCCGCCGGGCACCACAAAAGACAGCAGCAGCAAGGCCATGGCCGGTGGCAGCAGCCAGAAGCTCCAGTTATTCATACGGGCAAACGCCATGTCCGGCGCACCTATCATCAGCGGCAGCATCCAGTTGGCCAGGCCGGTAAAGGCCGGCATGATGGCGCCAAATACCATGATCAGCCCATGCAAGGTGGTGAGCTGGTTGAACAGCTCCGGCTGGAAAAACTGCAGGCCGGGACGAAACAGCTCGGCCCGTATGCACAAGGCCAGCACGCCGCCCACCAGAAACATGCAGAAGGCAAACCACAGATAGAGCGAACCGATGTCCTTGTGATTGGTGGCAAACAGCCAGCGCCGCCAGCCATGCGGCCGGTGTGATTGCTGCGGTACAGCTGCAAGACCGGCAATAGCCATGATGCCCTCCTCAGGATGGTGCACCGGCACGGGCGGCCCTGACTTCGGCCGGCTGCACCAGCTGCCCGGTGTGATTGCCCCAGGCATTGCGCTCGTAGCTGATGACCGCCGCGATATCGGTATCGGACAATTGCTTGCCCCAGGCCTGCATGGCGGGGTTTTTCTGGCTGCCATTGAGCACGATGTTGATATGGCCGGCCTTGTCGCCGTTGACGACGGGCGAACCATCCAGCGCCGGGAAACTGCCGGGTATGCCCTTGCCGTTTGCCTGATGGCAGGGGATGCAGTTCTGGCCATACACCTTCTCACCGCGCTCGCGCAGCGCGGCCAGCGTCCATACCCGTGCCGGGTCGTCGGCACTGGCCGCCGCCTGTTTCAGCCGCGCATCGCGCCAGCGGGCGTAGTCCTGCGGGCTACGCGCATCCACCACGATGGGCATGAAGCCGTGATCCTTGCCGCACAGCTCGGAACACTGGCCGCGATAGATGCCGGGCCGGTCCACCATGAACCAGGCATCACGCAGAAAACCGGGAATGGCATCCTGCTTGATGCCCAGCTGCGGCACCCACCAGGAGTGAATGACATCGTTGGCAGTCAGCAGCAGCCGCACCTTGCGCCCGGTGGGCACCACCAGTGGCTCGTCCACCTCCAGCAGATAATTCACCGGTTTGGCCGCAGTACCGGCGATGGCACCAGCCGGCGTGGCCAGATGGCTGATGAAGCCGAAGTTGTCGTCGAGATAGTCGTAGCGCCACTTCCATTGATAGCCGGTGATCTTGATGGTCAGCTCCTCGCCACGTGTGCTTTTCTGGTTCAGCACCGCTTGGGTCGCCGGCCAGGCAATCAGCAACAGGATCAGCAGCGGGATCACCGTCCAGATGATTTCCACCGTGGTGTTTTCGTGGAATAGCTTGGCCGCGTGGCCGGCCGATTTGCGATGACGCACGATGGCATACAGCATGACGGCCAGCACCAGCAGGAAGATGACGCCGGAGACCAGCAGCAGCATGGTGTGCAGATCGTATTCAAGACGGGCAAGCGAAGTGGCGGGGGCTTGCAGATTGATGGCCGCAACCTGGGCCTCTATGGCTGTGCTGGCGAGCAGGCTGCTGGCAGCGGTACTGCCCGACATATACCGGCAGGACATGGTCCCCCTCTCTGGCCAGCCGGTTGCGACGCTAGCCTTTTCAAGTGCTGACAATAACAATCATCAGCAACTGCTTGAAATCCTAGGCCACTCCCAGATAAAAACAAGAATCTTTCATGATGCGATGCAAAAGGCAGCCATCATTCCATCAGCATGGATTGGTCATTGGAATGAAGGGGCAAATAATGATGGCGGGCCTACAGCCCTTTTGGCGAAGAACCACTCACAACACCTCGCAGAGCACCCGGGCCAAGGCGCGCCGACGCAGACAGTACCAGCCGTACGGCAAGGAGGCGCAACGCCGGAGCGGGGGTTTTGTCAGTGGCTCTAAAACGTTAGCAGTTCACACGGCAACTCACAGCATGCCCCATGGCAGCCGTGCGCAATACCGCGCCAATCGGCGTTTTCTGAACACCCGGTCCGGCCTTGCTGGCCGGACAGGCCAGTATGGTGGAGCATGCCGTCACCGCGCCCGATGGCAGCCTCCTGCTCACCAGCGGCAGCCGGCTACAGCCACGGCATTTTCAGCGGCTGCCACAGCCATTGCTGCGCTCTCCCCTGGAATTCAGCCTGGTTCTGCCCGACTTTGCTGCACACCGCCTGCGCAGAGAAAAAAGCAGCCAGCCGCTTGCCAGTCAGTCACTGCAGCCACTGCTACGGGAAAAAACAGCACACCGGCATGCCTGCCTGGTCATGTTGGAAAACCTGCCCCTCAATCATGCACTCAGTCAGTGCTTGAGCGTGCCAGTCAGGCTGGCGCGTAGGGTAGTTCCAGCAACAAGGGGGCGTCGATGGCCGCTTGCAGGGTGGCCAGATTGTCGGCATAGGCCAGTTGCTGCGGCACCACCCGGTTGGCTACCCAGCCGGCCAGCTGCAAGCCTGATGCCTGAATGGCACGCGCCGTGAGCAAGGCATGGTTGATGCAACCCAGCCGCATGCCCACCACCAGAATCACCGGCAATTGCAGCGCCCGCGCCATGTCCTCCATATACAGGCCCTCGGCCAGCGGGGCCAGCCAGCCACCGGCGGCCTCCACCAGTACGGTATCGGCCTGAGACGCCAGTTGCTGGTAATGGCTGACGATGGTGTCCAGCGCAATCTCTACTCCGGCCTGGCGCGCGGCAATATGCGGCGAGATTGGTGGCAAAAAGCGATAGGGGTTCATCAGGTCCAGATCCTGCTGGCCGGTCACCGCCACCAGCCGTGCCACATCGTCATTCAGCCAGCTACCGTCGGCCTGCACCTCGCAGCCGGAGGCCACCGGTTTCATCGCCAATACGCGCTGGCCCTGTGCTTGCCAATGGCGCAGCAGGGCGACGGCGGAGTGGGTTTTGCCGATTTCGGTATCGGTGCCGGTAATGAAAAAGCCTTGAGCCATGGTGAATTTGCCTTGCATCAATGAAGCAGGCTGGATGATAGCGCGGGAAAGGGAAATGCGGGAAACCGGGGGCCAGCCCGCCAGCGCAGCGACGCCGACCTCCTGGGTCGGCGATCTGCCACGCTGGCCTTGTGAGCCTGGGCTGTATGGATGCGGCCTTGTGAGCCTTGGGTTTCAATATCGGAGTGGACTGAAACCGGTTTGCCAGAGCTTGCCCGTGGCTGCCTTGCCGCCTGCCGGGAACGGGATGGGAAAATCCGGCAGACGGTAAATCAGCACGGGACAGGCCCGGCAGGTATTGCTAATCAGACATTGCCTTGCGCCTTGACGCGTTCCTGACGGTTGCTCAGCTTGTTGAGCGCCGACAGGTAAGCCTTGGCACTGGCGACAATCACATCGGTATCCGCGCCCTGGCCATTCACCACGCGGCCATCCTTGGCCAGCCGTACGGTGACTTCGCCCTGCGACTCGGTCCCCTTGGTAATGGCGTTGACCGAATACAATTCCAGTTCGGCCTGGCTGTTGACCGTGCTTTCGATGGCCTTGAAGGCAGCATCCACCGGGCCGGAGCCACTGGATTCGCAGCGTTTTTCCACGCCATGCTCAACAAACACGATGGCAGCCTGCGGTGCTTCGCCGGTTTCGGTATTCACCTTGAGCGACACGAACTTGTAGTCTTCCTGCAAGGTCGCCACCAGCTCGTCCGACACCAGCGCGTGCAGGTCTTCGTCGAAGATTTCACGCTTGCGGTCGGCCAGGTCCTTGAAGCGGGCAAAGGCGGCGTTGAGCGCTTCTTCGCTATCCAGCACGATGCCCAGATCGGTCAGCTTGGTCTTGAAGGCATTGCGACCGGACAATTTGCCCAGCGTCAGGCGGTTGGCACTCCAGCCCACGCTCTCTGCCGACATGATTTCGTAGGTTTCGCGATGCTTGAGCACGCCATCCTGATGAATGCCGGATTCGTGGGCAAAGGCGTTGGCACCGACAATGGCCTTGTTCGGCTGCACCGGGTAGCCCGTCACCGTGGACACCAGCTTGGAAGCCGGCACGATCTGGGTGGCATCGACACGGGTTTCCACCGCAAAAATGTCCTTGCGGGTACGCACCGCCATGACGATTTCTTCCAGTGCAGCATTACCAGCGCGTTCGCCCAGGCCATTGATGGTGCATTCCACCTGGCGGGCACCGCCCAAGACTGCGGCCAGGCTGTTGGCCACGGCCATGCCCAGATCGTTATGGCAATGCGCCGACCAGATCACCTTGTCGCCGCCTTCGGTCTTGCTGATCAATTCGCGGAAGAAAGCCTCGGTAACACGCGGTACGGCATAACCTACGGTATCCGGCACGTTGAGGGTGGTGGCACCGGCCTTGATCACTTCGCCAAAAATGCGGGCGAGGAAATCGATATCCGAACGCAGGGCGTCTTCAGCAGAAAACTCGACGTCATCGGTATATTCACGCGCCAGCTTCACCGCTTTCACCGCAGCATCCACCACCTCGTCCGGCGTCATGCGCAGCTTCTTTTCCATATGGATGGGGCTGGTGGCGATAAAGGTATGGATGCGGCCACGGGCGGCAGGCTTGATGGCTTCGCCAGCAGCACGCACATCACGCTCGTTGGCGCGGGCCAGGCTACAGACGGTGGAATCCTTGATCACCTCGGCAATCGCGTGAATGGCATCGGCATCACCCGGGCTGGCGGCAGCAAAGCCGGCCTCGATCACATCAACACCCAGACGTTCCAGCTGGCGGGCGATGCGGATCTTTTCTTCCTTGGTCATGGAAGCGCCCGGCGACTGTTCGCCATCACGCAAGGTGGTATCAAAAATATAAAGACGATCGCCCATGTCGAATGTTCTCCCTTGTCCCTGTGCTGCTGTCCCGGCTGCGTTCAGGTAATCGTTGAAATCGAATCTCTTGCCCTGGCTTGCCGCCAGTTGCGCCAACTTGTTCAACTGCGCCAGCGGTAGGCTGCCGCGTTCTCTCCATTTGTAGATTGCTGCACGGCTGACCGGCTCATCGGGAAAAATCCGGCTCAGACCTTCTGCCACCGCACCGGGGCCGCCCAGGTCGTCAATGAGTCGTTCAATGTCCAATTGCATGTTGTGCTCCTGCAGCAAGTTTTGATTCAATGTAGCGATTAGACGACATAACGTCAAACGTGCAGTGCAACATCCGCAAAAAATGCCGCACAACGTGTGTCAAATTTGCAATTATTAGACATTAAGTCTAATTAAGCTATAAAAACAGGCTTAACACTGCATCAAAAAGCCATCGTGCTCGCGCCATTTCCGATTAATCCGCAGACATTATTAGACAAATATGTCCAATAAACTGTAAACACCAAGAAAAAGCCCCGCGGCTGCCAGAGCAGGAGCGGGGCTTTTCCATGGCAAGGGCGATCAGGGCGAGACAAGCTCCGCCGGCTTGCGTCGCAGCAGATTCCAGCCAGCCAGCACATAGCCGGACAGGGCATAGCAGACAAAGAAGCCGAACAGCACCAGCGGCGGCTCTGACATCAACAACAGCAAACCCACCACCAGCGCCAGCAGCATGACAAAAGGCACGCGGCGACGCAGATGGATTTCCTTGAAGCTCCAGAACTTCACATTGGTCACCATGGTGATGCCAGCAAACGCAGTAAAGCCCAGCAACACCCATTTCAAGCCAGGCAAGCGGGTATAGCCGTAGGCATGACAGATCCACACCAGCCCGGCCACCAGCGCTGCCGCCGCCGGACTGGGCAGGCCGGTAAACCAGCGCTTGTCGGTGCTGCCTATCATGGTATTGAAGCGTGCCAGCCGCAGCGCAGCGCCAGCACAATGGATAAAGGCGACCATCCAACCCAGCTTGCCCATGTCTTTCAGCAGCCACTCATAGGCCACCAGCGCAGGCGCCACGCCAAAGCTCACCATGTCCGACAGGCTGTCAAACTCGGCACCAAAGGCACTCTGGCTATGCGTCAGCCGCGCCACCCGGCCATCCATGCCATCCAGAATCATGGCCAGGAAAATGGCAACGGCTGCATTCTCGAAATTCTGATTCATCGCCTGGACGATGGCGTAGAAGCCGGCAAACAGGGCGGCCAGCGTGAAAGAGTTGGGCAGCAGGTAAATACCTTGCCGCCGCAGGGACGGCTTACCCGGAACGGGGTCATGGATCATGGTGTTATCCGTAAACGAAGCTATCGGTACGGCGCTGAGCACATACCGGCGCGGGCCGGCAGTCAGTACGTCGACGATCTAGACAAAGGGCGCATGCGCGCAGAGCCGGTGATTTTAATCCAAGCCGGCCCCGGCAGCAAAAGCACCGGCCCGGTCACACGCGTGACCGCTACGCAACAATGAAAAAAGCCGGGGTTCCCCGGCTTTGGCACACTGACCGACTTCGAAATCAGTTCTTGGACTGGTCGACCAGTTTGTTCTTGGCAATCCAGGGCATCATGGCACGCAGTTCGGCACCAACCTTTTCGATCGGATGATCGGCGGTCAGGCGACGGCGGGCAGTCATGCTCGGATAGTTGGTCTTGCCTTCCAGGATGAACATCTTGGCGTATTCGCCAGACTGGATGCGGTACAGCGCCTTCTTCATGGCTTCCTTGGTGGCGGAGGTCACCACTTCCGGGCCGGTCACGTACTCGCCATACTCCGCGTTATTGGAGATGGAGTAGTTCATGTTGGCGATGCCGCCTTCGTACATCAGGTCGACGATCAGCTTCAGTTCGTGCAGGCATTCGAAGTAAGCCATTTCCGGAGCATAGCCTGCTTCGGTCAGGGTTTCGAAGCCGGCCTTCACCAGTTCCACCGCGCCGCCACACAGTACAGCCTGTTCGCCGAACAGGTCGGTTTCGGTTTCTTCGCGGAAGTTGGTTTCGATCACGCCACCCTTGGTGCCGCCGTTGGCAGCAGCGTAGGACAGGGCCACGTCACGGGCTTTGCCGGACTTGTCCTGATATACGGCGATCAGGGTCGGCACGCCGCCACCCTTCACATACTCGGAACGCACGGTGTGACCCGGGCCTTTCGGAGCCACCATGATCACGTCCAGGTCTTCACGCGGAACGATCTGGTTGTAATGCACGTTGAAGCCGTGAGCGAAAGCCAGCGCAGCGCCCTTCTTGATGTTCGGGGCGATTTCCTTGTGGTACACGTCCGGCTGCGATTCGTCCGGCAGCAGAATCATCACGACATCAGCCTTCTTCACTGCCTCGGCCACTTCCTTCACCTTGTGGCCCGCAGCTTCGGCCTTGCTCCAGGACGCGCCGTCCTTGCGCAGACCCACGATCACATCAACGCCAGATTCTTTCAGGTTCTGGGCGTGAGCATGGCCTTGTGAGCCGTAGCCGATGATGGCGACTTTCTTACCCTTGATGATGGAAAGATCCGCGTCCTTGTCGTAATACACTTTCATTTGCTTTGTCCCTTGTTATCCGGGCGGCCACCGCTGTGGCCCGCCGTCAGATGTATAGATATATCAGATTTTCAGAACCCGTTCACCACGGCCAATGCCGGATGCGCCAGTACGGACCGTTTCCAGGATCACTGCGCGGTCGATGGCCTCGATAAAAGCCCCCAGCTTGTCGCTCGTACCAGTCAGCTCGATGGTGTATGTCTTTTCCGTAACATCAATGATGCGACCGCGGAAAATATCCGCCATGCGCTTCATTTCCTCCCGGTCTTTACCGGTAGCGCGCACCTTGATCAGCATCATCTCGCGTTCGATGTGCTCGGATTCATTGAGGTCTATCACCTTGACCACCTCGATCAGCTTGTTGAGCTGCTTGGTGATCTGCTCGATGACTTCGTCGGAACCATGCGTGACGATCGTCATCCGTGACAGTGTCGGATCCTCGGTAGTCGACACCGTCAGTGAGTCAATATTGTAAGCCCGGGCAGAAAACAGCCCTACCACGCGGGACAGTGCGCCCGCTTCGTTTTCCAGCAAAATCGAAAGAATATGTCTCATACCGTCCGCCTCAGCACATATTGCCGTAGTCACGGTTGTTCTCGAAGGGGACCTGCTGGACGTCGCGCATGTGCGGCGGCAAATCCATCTGGTCCAGACCCTTGCCGTTCTGGATCATCGGGAACACGTTCTCGGATTGATCGGTACGGAAGTCCAGGAATACCAGACGTTCCTTCAGGGCGGGGCCAAAGGCCTCGCGCAGTACCGGCTCGACATCGGACGGGTTTTCGATCTTGAAGCCAACATGGCCATAGGCCTCTGCCACCTTCACGAAATCCGGCAGTGCATCCATGTAGGACTCGGAATACCGGGTGCCGTAGAAGAACTCCTGCCACTGGCGCACCATGCCCAGATAGCGGTTGTTGAGCGCCACGATCTTGACCGGTGTGTGGTACTGCTTGCAGGTGGACAGCTCCTGGATATTCATCTGGATGGAGCCTTCGCCGGTAATACAGGCGACGGTTGCATCCGGATTGGCCAGTTGCGCGCCCATGGCTGCAGGCAAACCGAAGCCCATGGTACCCAAGCCGCCGGAATTCAGCCACTGCTTCGGGCTGTCAAACTTGTAATACTGGGCCGCCCACATCTGATGCTGTCCCACATCGGATGCGACGATGGCCTTGCCACCGGTGATTTCATACAGCTTTTCCACCACGTACTGCGGCTTGATCAGCTCGGTGGACGGGGTGTACAGCAGGCTGTTGTGGCCACGCCATTCTTCGATCTGTTTCCACCAGTTTGCCAGATACTGTGCATCCGGTTTCTGCCCGGACTGCTGCAGGATGTCCAGCATTTCCCGCAGCACGTGCTTGACGTCGCCGACGATGGGCACGTCTACCTTCACGCGCTTGGAAATGGAAGACGGGTCCACGTCGATATGGATGATCTTCTTTGGCTGCGACAGGAAATGCGCGGGGACGCTGATGACACGGTCGTCAAAACGCGCACCCACGGCAATCAGCACATCACAGTACTGCATGGCCATATTGGCCTCGTACGTACCGTGCATGCCCAGCATGCCGAGGAACTGCGGGTCGGAGCCCGGATAGGCACCCAGGCCCATCAGGGTGTTGGTACACGGCAGGCCCAGCGACTTGACCAGCTCGGTCACCTCGGCTGCGGCATTGCCCTGTACGGCACCACCACCCACATAAATATAGGGACGCTTGGCTTCCAGCAGAAGGTTGATGGCCTTCTTGATCTGTCCCGGATGGCCGCGTGTGGCAGGCACATAGGAACGGATGTGCACGCTTTCCGGGTAATGGAATTCGGCACGTTGCTGGGTAATGTCCTTGGGAATATCCACCACCACCGGGCCGGGGCGGCCACTCTTGGCGATGTAGAATGCTTTCTTGATGGTGTCAGCGATATCGTTGACATCCTTCACCAGGAAGTTGTGCTTCACGCACGGGCGGGTGATCCCCACCATGTCCACTTCCTGAAAGGCGTCCAGACCAATGGCCGGCGTGGCCACCTGACCGGAAATCACCACCATGGGAATCGAATCCATATAGGCGGTGGCAATGCCGGTAACGGCATTGGTGGCACCGGGACCCGAGGTCACCAGTGCTACGCCAGTCTTGTCGCTGGAGCGTGAGTACGCATCAGCCGCATGCACTGCGGCCTGCTCGTGGCGCACCAGTACGTGCTTGAACTTGTCCTGCCGGAAGATGGCATCATATATTTCCAGAACCGCGCCGCCGGGGTAGCCGAACAGAAATTCGACTCCTTCTTCCTGCAGGCAACGGACTAGGATTTCCGCGCCCGATATCTGCATCTTGTGCCTCTTTGTCTTGTCTTGCAGTCAATCTTGGCAATTGACTTGTGTTTCATCCCGTTGTGATGGAAGACCTTAGCTTATCCCTCAAATGGCGGTCAAGTGCTTTTGTGCAGGTGCAAAAACACGCTAAGCCACGGTAAAAACAGGGAAATCCGCGGGGTGGCCTTGCCTGCCCGGCTCTGCTACTATCTTTCGTTGGCATCAACCCGAATCTCCCCTACACATGGCAAGCCGCAAGGAAATGGCCGACTTTCTGCAGTCGGCGGAACGACGCGCCTTCAAGCAAGCCCTGTACGCCGTGCGCAATGACGAAAACGCACTGGACATCGTGCAAGACTCCATGATGAAGCTGGCAGACCGCTACGCCCATGCACCGGCGGCGGAATTGCCACTGATTTTCCAGCGCATCCTGCAAAACACCATTCGCGATCACTTCCGCCGTGCCAAGGTGCGCCAGTTCTTTGGCACCCTGCTGTCATCGCTGCTGCCCACCCGTGCAGAGGACGAAAACGCCGATCCGCTGGAAATACTGAACATTGCGGCGGACGAGGCCAGCAGCAATCCGGAAAAATGGTATGCCCGTAAAGAAGTCGCCCAACTGATCGACGGCGCGGTGCAACTGCTGCCCAATCGTCAACGGGAAGCTTTCCTGCTGCGTTACTGGGAGGGACTGGATGTCGCCGAAACCGCACGGGTGATGGGCTGCTCGGAAGGCAGCGTCAAGACGCACTGTTCGCGTGCCACCCACACGCTGGCGGCCATCCTGCAGCAAAAAGGAGTGGTGCTATGACCCCCTCGAAACAAGGTTCCGGCATCCCAGCCGGAGGCGATGACAAGCTCCAGCACAGTGTGACCACCATACTGGACCAACCGGGCAATCAGCTCAGTAGCGCCCAGCAGCAACGCCTGCGCCAGGCCCGGGAACAGGCACTGGCCCGTTTTGATGCACGTGTCGGCGAAGCGCCGCGCCTGCGCGAACGGCTGTCGCTCTGGCTGCAGCGCCATACCCAGGGCTTGCGCCGCAGCGTGCTGGCCCTGAGTTTTGCCATGATGGCCGGCACTGGCCTGTGGGTAATGGAGGGGCTACTGGTAGAGGAAGAAGCGGTCGATGCGGCCATCCTGGCCCACGAGCTGCCCTTGGAAATGCTGATGGACCCGCACTTCTCGGGGAGCCTGCATGACTAAACCACAGCGTTTATTACCCTTGCTGCTGACTGGCTGGCTGCTGGCCATGCCGGTGCTGGCCAGCCCGCTGAACAATCCACGCTGGGATCAGCTGGATAGCGAGCAACAGACGGTCATGGCGCCGCTGGCCGCCGAATGGGACCGTTATGCTCCGGAGAAAAAGAAAAACCTGCTGGCCATCGTGCCGGAATATCGCAGCCTGGACCCTGCCGGCCGCTTGCGTCTGCAAAGCAAGCTGAAAAGCTGGTCTGATCTGACGCTGGAGCAACGCCAGCAAATCCGCCAAAACTGGAAAACGCTGCAAGGCCTTCCCGCTACCGAGCGGGAAAAAGCCATCCAGCGCCTGAAACAAAGCCAGCCCAAGCCACAGGCTTCCGGCTGAGCATCACCCTGCCGTCATCATCATGAGCCCAACCTTCACCGCGGCCAGCATTGGTCGCCGCCTATGCAGCCAGCTTTACGAATTGCTGCTGATTGCCGCCCTGCTGCTTACCGTTTCCGCCGTCATGACCGGTCTGCAAGCCTGGCTGGGGCAGTCGCTACTGCTGGACCTGCTCACCCAGCTGGCACTCGCCGGCTCATTGTTTGGCTATTTCGGCAGCAGCTGGGTCAAATCGGGCCAGACAGTGGCCATGAAGGCCTGGCGGGTGAAGATAGTGCGACAGGATGACGGGCAGCTGATGGATTGGCGTCAGGCCGGTTTCCGCTATATCGTCGGCCTGCTGCTGTTTGTCGGCATGCCCGCCATTTCCTATCTGGCTTGGTCGCGCAATCTGGGGCATGGCCGTGAGGCGCTGCTGATTTCGCTGGCCTGGTGCATCCTGCCGTATCTGGCGGCCTGCTACGACAAGGAGCGGCTGTTTCTGCACGACCGCCTGGCGCGTACCCGCCAGATCACCCTGCCCAAGCCGCCCCATCCCGGCAAGGGCCGCCCACGGCAGGCCAGCTGAGTCAGCGCGTGCAGGCAGCGACAGCGTCGTCGCCGAGCCGGCGCGGCTGACCTTGGCAAAATATCTTCAATAGAAGATATTTCATCCAAAAGTCATGGTACTCTTTGCGCCCGGAACGGAAAGCCTGGCCCCTCCCTTACCTGGAAGCACGCAGAATGCATCAACAGCCCGATCAGATCGACCGCATCGTCGCCCTCTGGAATGAAGTACGTCCCGACCTGAACCCCTCGTCCACTCAGGTTATCGGTCGTATTGTACGGATGGAATATTTCATTACCCGCCGGGTACTGCAGGATCTGGCCCGCTACAGCCTCAACGTCGGCGAATTCGACGTGCTGGCTGCGCTGCGCCGCCGTGGCGAGCCCTATCAGTTGTCGCCCAACCAGTTGCAAGGCATGGTGCTGATTTCCTCCGGCGCGCTGACCAACCGCATCAACCGTCTGGAAGAGGCCGGCCTGGTCACCCGCTCACCCGACCCGGAAGACCGCCGCGGCGTGATTGTGACACTGAGCGCCAAGGGCTTTGCCGTGATCGAAGAAGCCGTGGTCAACCATCTGGCGGCCGAAGCCGAGCTGATGGAAAATCTGGACGACGCCGAGAAGGTGCAATTGGCCGGACTGCTGAAAAAGCTGTTGCAGACCCAGGAAGACTGAAGCGGCCAAGCAGCCGGCCACGCTGCCGCCAGACGCAAAAAAGCCGCATTACTGCGGCTTTTTTCATTTACAGCCCGATGATCAGCAGCAGGTTCGCGCCACAGATCAGTACGAACAACAACCAGCCCACCAGCTGTAGCCATGGAGCCAGGGCAAACTCCCCCATCAGCTGACGACTAGCCGTCATGCGCAGCAGCGGCCACATGGCCAAGGGCAATTGCAGGCTGAGCACCACCTGACTCCACACCAGCATGCGCCCCACCGCGCCCTCTCCCAACAGCAGCACACCCAGCAGGGCCGGCAGCAAAGCCAGCCCACGGGTAATCAGCCGTCGCTGGTAGCAGGGAATCTTGATTTGCAGGAAGCCATCCATGATCACCTGCCCCGCTACAGTGCCGGTGAGCGTGGAACTTTGCCCCGCCGCCAGCAAAGCCAGGCCAAACAGCAGCGCCGCTGCCCCACCGGCCAGCGGCGTGATCAGCTGATAAGCCTGTTCGATATCATCCACCACCGGTTGGCCAACAGCATGAAAAGCCGAGCCAGCCAGCACCAGGATGGCCCCGTTCACCAGCATGGCCAGCAGCAGCGACAGCACGGTATCGACGCGGCATAGCGCCAGCGTATCGCGCAGAGCATGCTTTCCGCCCTCCACCCGCCGGGTCTGCACGATGGAAGAATGCAGATACAGATTGTGCGGCATGATGGTGGCCCCGACGATGCCCAGACCCAGCACCACCGCCTGATGCAGATCAGCACCAGGACTGGAAGGCAGCAGGCCACGCGCCACCGCCTGCCAATCCGGCCCCACCATGAAGACCTGTATGGCAAAACACAGCGCGATGGTGGCAATCAGGCCCAGCACGACCGCTTCGATCTGGCGGAAGCCCTTGCCCTTCATGCCCAGCACGATCAGGGTATCGAAAGCCGTCAGCCCCACCCCCCAGGCCAGCGGCACGCCAAACAGCAGCTTGAAGGCCAGCGCGCAGCCCAGCACCTCGGCCACATCGCAGGCGATGATGGACAGCTCGGCACTGAGCCACTGCAACAGGCGTCCGGCCGGGCCATAGCGCTCGCGACTGGCTTGTGCCAGGTCCATCCCGGTGACCAGGCCCAGCCGTGCCGCCATCAGCTGTAGCACGATGGCCACCACACTGGATAGCGCTACCACCCACAGCAAGCCATAGCCAAAACGCGAGCCGGCCTCGATATCCGTGGCCCAGTTGCCCGGATCCATATAGCCGACAGCCACCAGCAGGCCGGGGCCGGCAAAGCGGCGCAGTCGCTGCCACCATGTGGCATGGGCGTCGATGCGGATACTGCCTTGAACTTCGGAGGGGCAAAACGGAGCGGTAGCGGTACGCGGGAGGGAAAACATGCAACATCCTCAAACAGAAAGGCCGAAAATGCGCGCCGGACGCAGTGGTATCTACTGGCCTAAAGGCAAATTGACACCCGCCATTTTCACCGACTCAACTGGCGTCCATGCCCAGTTTTTCTTCCATGCACCAATCACCAGATTGGGATATTCCGGCCGGCCCAGACTACCGTTGTAGCGGCCAAGCGCACGATAGAGGCTGCCGCGTTCGATATCCAGGTAATGGCGCAGGATGGTACAGCCATAGCGCAAATTGAGCGTGAGTTCGAACAGATTGTGCTGCGGATTGCCGATCTGCCTGACCCAGAAGGGCATCACCTGCATCAGGCCGCGGGCACCAACCGGTGAAATGGCGTATTTGTTAAAGCCGCTTTCCACCTGGATCAGTCCCAGTACCAGCTGCGGGTCCAGCCCGGCACGCGTGGCTTCGTACTGAATGGTGGTGAGCAGGCGTTCGCGCATCCAGCTGTCGGGAATGCGCTTTTGCAGCCGGCGCGACATCTCGGCCAGCCAGGCCTGGCCTTCCTGCGGCGTATCGAACACCAGCCGTGGTGCATTGATGTCGGCGATGGTGCGGCTCATGGCCGAAGCCACATTGGCCGCCAGCGCCTCCTCGCGCTGCGCACCCGCCCACGCTGGCGACAAGGCCAGCAGGGAAGACAGGGCACACAGCGACAGGAGGATTTTCATCAGGCTAGCTTGGCAAGCAGATGTTCCAGAATAGCATCTGCTGCAACCGGCGTTGCCGCGGCATCGCGACGCTGCTGGTACTCGACCTTGCCTTCTTTCAGGCCACGGTCACCGATGGTGACGCGATGCGGTGCACCGATCAGTTCCCAGTCGGCAAACATCGCGCCCGGACGCTCGCCACGGTCGTCGATGATCACATCCACACCCTTGGCCAGCAGTGCGGCATACAGATTGTCGGCAGCAGCTTTGACTTCGGCCGAACGGTCGTAGCCCACCGGGCAGATCACCACATTGAACGGTGCCAGGCTATCCGGCCAGATGATGCCCTTGTCGTCGTGGTTCTGTTCGATGGCCGCGCCCAGGATACGGGTCACACCAATACCGTAGCAGCCCATTTCGAACGGTTTCGGCTTGCCGTCTTCATCGAGGAAGGTGGCATTCATGGCGGCAGAGTACTTGGTGCCCAGGTAGAACACATGGCCCACTTCGATACCGCGCTGGATGGCCAGCACGCCCTTGCCGTCCGGGCTGGGATCGCCAGCCACCACATTACGGATATCGGCGACTTCCGGCTCGGCGCAGTCGCGGCCGAAGTTGGCACCGGTATAGTGCTGGTCGTCTTCGTTGGCACCGATGACAAAGTCGGCCATCTTGGCCACGGTGCGATCGGCAATCATGCGGCCCTTGAAGCCTACCGGGCCAAGCGAACCCGGATTGGCGCCGAATGCTTCGCGGATCAATGCCGGGCTGGCCATGGTCAGCGGTTTCTTGATGCCGGCGATTTTCTCGGCCTTCACTTCGTTCAGTTCGTGGTCGCCACGCACCAGCAGCAGTACCGCCTCGCCTTCCGCGCCTTCCACCACCAGCGCCTTGACCGTGCTCTTGATGTCGATGCTCAGGAATGCCACCAGATCAGCAATGGTCTTGACCTTGGGCGTGTGTACTTTGGTGAGTTCGGCAGCGGCAGCCGGGCGCTCGCCAGCCGGGGCCACGGCTTCGGCCAGTTCGATATTGGCGGCGTAGTCGGAATCCGGGCAGTAGATGATGGCGTCTTCGCCGGTATCGGCAATCACCTGGAATTCGTGCGAACGGTCACCGCCGATGGCACCGGTATCGGCAGCCACGGCGCGGTAGGTCAGGCCCAGGCGGTCGAAGATGCGGCAGTAGGTGTTGTACATGTTTTCGTAGCTGAGGCCGGCGGCTTCCGGGCTACGGTCGAAGGAGTAGGCATCCTTCATGGTGAATTCGCGGCCACGCATCACGCCAAAACGCGGACGGCGCTCGTCGCGGAACTTGGTCTGGATCTGGTAGAAATTGCGCGGCAGGGCGCGGTAGCTGCGCAGCTCGCTGCGCGCGATGTCGGTGATTACTTCCTCTGCCGTGGGCTGCAGGGCGAAGTCGCGCTCGTGGCGGTCCTTGAAACGCAGCATTTCCTCGCCCATGGTGTCCCAGCGGCCGGATTCCTGCCACAGGCCAGCCGGCTGTACCACCGGCAGCGACACTTCAATGGCACCGGCGCGGTTCATTTCTTCACGCACGATGTTTTCCACCTTGCGCACCACGCGCAGGCCCATCGGCATCCAGGAGTAAATGCCGGCGGCAAGCTTGCGGATAAAACCGGCACGAATCATCAGCTTCTGGCTGGTGATGTCGGCGTCGGCGGGAGCTTCTTTCAGGGTGGAAATGAAAAACTGCGATGCGCGCATGATGCGTCCTTGGTATTCGGCTAAATGGGGATGATTGTAGCGTTTTGCAGCCTTGGCGGGAAAGCATCCTGTCCTGTGCCGCATGCTGTCAGGGTAGTAGCGGGAATTCCATGCTGCTTTGTCGTTTTCCCCCTACATGGCACAAGGTAAAAATGGCAGGAACACAGCATTAGCTTGGCGCTGCCCCGACTCAGTAGTAACCTTCGCGCTCACAGGCCATTCCCGCTTCTTGCACTGCAACATGGACGCAAGTGGAATGGCATTGCATGCTTAACTACACAAAGAACTCACACTCACATCATGCAGGCTCACAATAAACAAGCCATGACCGGCCTGACGCTGGCTGCGCTGGGCGTGGTGTACGGAGATATCGGCACCAGCCCGCTCTATACGCTGCGCGAATGTTTTACCGGGCATGGTCTTGCCACGACCCCTGACAATATCTTCGGCATCCTGTCGCTGATCTTCTGGTCGCTGATCTTCGTGGTCTCCATCAAATACGTTGTGTTTGTACTGCGCGCCGACAATCACGGCGAAGGCGGCATCATGGCGCTGATGGCGCTGGCACGACACTACGTCACCCATGCCGCGCGCTGGAAAGTGGTGCTGCTGGGCCTGTTTGGAGCCTCGCTGTTCTATGGCGACGCCATCATCACCCCGGCCATGTCGGTGCTGTCCGCAGCGGAAGGCCTGGAAGTGCTCAGCCCCAGCATGCAGCCCTATGTCTTGCCCATCGCCATTACCGTGCTGGTGGGACTGTTCGCTCTGCAACGCTTTGGCACGGCCAGCGTGGGCATGCTGTTTGGCCCGGTGATGCTGGTGTGGTTTTCCATCCTGGGTGTGCTGGGCGTGCTGCAGATTGTGCAGGCACCGGGCATTCTGGCGGCCGTCAATCCCTGGTATGCCTATAACTTTGTGGCTCACCATGGCGTGGGTGCCTACCTGACGCTGGGCTCGGTCGTGCTGGCACTGACCGGTGCCGAAGCGCTGTATGCCGATATGGGCCACTTTGGCAAAACGCCGATTCGCCGCGCCTGGTATGGCCTGGTGCTGCCGGCACTGGTGCTGAACTATTTCGGCCAGGGCGCGCTATTGATGCTCAAGCCGGAAACCATCAAGAACCCCTTCTTCCTGCTGGCGCCGCAATGGGCGCTGCTGCCGCTGATCATCCTGGCCACCCTGGCCACCGTGATTGCCTCGCAGGCGGTGATTTCCGGTGCCTACTCGCTCACCCGCCAGGCTATCCAGCTGGGCTACAGTCCGCGCATGGAAATCTCCCACACCTCGGAAAACGAAATCGGCCAGATCTATCTGCCCTTCGTCAACTGGGCCTTGCTGGTGGCCGTACTGGTGGTGGTGCTGATTTTCCAGAGCTCGGACAACCTGGCCTCGGCTTACGGCATTGCCGTGACCGGCACCATGCTGATCACCACCTTGCTGTTCTTCGTGGTGGCACGCGTCAACTGGCGCTGGCCGCTGCCGCTGGCACTGGGCATTACCATTTTCTTTGGCATCATCGATACGGCCTTCTTTACTGCCAACCTGCTCAAGCTGTTCTCCGGCGGCTGGCTGCCGCTGGTGCTGGGCATGGTGATTTTCCTGTTGATGACCACCTGGAAGCAGGGCCGCAAACTGCTGTTTGACCGTCTGCGCGAACAGGCTCTGCCGCTGGACAGCTTTATCGAGAACCTGGAAGCCTTCCCGCCCACCCGCGTACAGGGCACGGCGGTATTCCTGACCAGCACCCTGCACGGCGTGCCGCATGCGCTGTTGCATAATCTGAAGCACAACAAGGTGCTGCATGACCGTGTCGTGCTGATGACCATCCGCACCGAGGATGTGCCTTACATCAGCAATGAATCGCGACTGGAAGTGGTACAGCTGTCACCGTCATTCTGGCGCGTGGTGGCCCGCTACGGCTTCAAGGAAGACCCGAGCGTGCTCAATGTACTGGAGCTGTGCGAAGCGGATGGCCTGGCCTTCGAGCTGATGGATACTTCATTCTTCCTGTCGCGCGAAACCATCATCTCCACCGAGCGTCCGGGCATGGCGCGCTGGCGCGAGCGGCTGTTTGTGTGGATGAGCAAGAACGCATTGCGCGCCACCGACTTCTTCCAGATTCCGACCAACCGCGTGGTGGAGCTCGGCGCGCAAGTCGAACTGTAGTCAAGCAACTACATCAAAAGGCAGGCTTTTCAGCCTGCCTTTTTTATTTGCCATGCCAAATTCATGCAATGTAATCGATTACAAACCGCCTGCCAGCACAGTAAAATTTCATACAATACAGATACTTACATTGAAAATAACGGCAATTAACATCTACTGATCCGCCTATTGCAACAAAAATGGCCGACGCAAAACAGCCGGCCACATGATGCAAAACGGATGAAATTTTACTATGTAGTGCCAGCACTACGCCGGCAGGTCGATTTCCCCCCTCACCCTGGCCCAGTCAAAGTAAGGACCGGGATCGGTTTTACGCCCCGGGGCGATGTCCTCATGCCCGGTCATGCCGCGCAAGGGCAGCTGAGCCCGCAATTCGCGCAGCAGCGCCAGCAACATCTGGTACTGCGCATCAGCAAAGGGCTCGAAATCGCAGCCCTCCAGCTCGATACCTATCGAAAAGTCATTACAACGCTCGCGCCCCTGCCAGCTGGACACGCCGGCATGCCAGGCACGCTGATGCACGGAAACAAACTGCAGCAACTGCCCGCTACGGCGGATAAAGAAATGCGCGGAGACGCGCAACTGATGAATGCTGGCAAAGTAAGGATCTTCTGCCGGGTCCAGCGTATTGGTAAACAGCTGGGCCACCGCCTGACCACCATAGCGATAAGGTGGCAGGCTGATATTGTGAATGACCAGCAACTCGGCCGCCCCGCCCTCGCGGGCATCGCAATTGGGTGAAGGAATCTGTCGCGCCTCGCGCACCCAGCCATTGCTATCCAGATGCAGTACCGGCTGCACACGGCCGGCCTGATAGACCATGCGCCACAGCACCAGGCCATCCGGCACCTTCCAGCGCTGCTCCAGCACAAACCCCGCCTTGTGATACAGCGCCACCGCCGCGGTGTTCACCTCGGCGGTATCCACGCTGACCTCGTCGGCAGCTGCCAGCAAATGATTCAGCAAGCGATAAGCCCAGCCAGCGCCAAAGCAGGCCGGATCAACCACCGTGCGCTCGATATGCCAGCCGCCCTGCTGACGTTTGCTTGCCACCAGCACACCGCGCAGCACTGCCCCCTCAAACGCACCCAGCACACGGTCACGGCAGGCCATCACGGCGGCGAGGTCAGGCCACATCAGCGGCAGCTGGGGATAATCCAGCCACGCGCACTCCACCTGATGCGCCAGTAGCTGGATACGCAGGGCCTCGGCCGCCAGCTGCGGGTCGTCCAGTCGTATTGGTTTGATTTCAAAGGGAATGTCCATCACTACCTTTCTCGTCGGTCTTTGCCGCCGCAACATCGCCACCCAGCTCCCACCACCGTATTTCACTGGGCAACCCACCCTGCTCGGGCGCACAATGGCCTATTGTGCCAGCAGCACTGGCCACTGCGTACCGAGTGCCGCGCATTTGAGCAGAATCATGGTTTTTTGCATTGCAGCACGGCACACTCGACACATTCACCCAGCTTGAGGCCACCCACCATGCTTACCCTGAATGATATCGGCAATACCAGCAGCGCCAGCTTCGAACAACCCCTGGACATGCTGCTGGCTTGCCATGACAAGATCCGCCGCTTCTGCGACCAGCTGGACAAGCTGCCCGGCTACATCGCGGAACATGGCGTGAACGAGGCGGTAAAAAACACCATAGACAGCGTCATCCGCTATTTCGATGTGGCCGGCCCGGCCCACCATATCGACGAAGAAGAGGAACTGTTCCCCATCCTGCTGGAACGGGTGCCAACGGCAGCAGCCCGCATCGAGCAACTGGAAGCCGAACACGGCTACCTGCATTCTTGCTGGAATGCCATCCGTGACGACCTGCGCGCCTTGCGCAATGGTGATATCGACAGCATCAGCGAAAATGCCGTGGCAGAGTTCGTACGTCAGTACCGTGAGCACGCTGCCTCGGAAGAGGCATGGTTGATTCCCACGGCAGCTGCCACGCTGAATACGGATGAGCTGCGCAATGCTGGCCTGCGCATGGCCCAGCGTCGCCAGCAAGCCTGCTGAACGCGCCCCGCCTAGGCCGGACGTAAACCATAAAAAAGGATGCCATCTGGCATCCTTTTTTGTTTGGCAGCCTGCCGCAAGCCTCAGGCAGTCAGTTGCAGCAGAGCGGCAAAAGCATCTTCAAACAATTTGAGGCCATCCTGCTGCAGCTTGTCGCCCACGGCCACCAGATCGATATCCGCTTCCGCCACATCCAGCAGCGTGGCTTGGGCCTGCTGCGCCTCCTGCGGCAAGGTCAGTGCGGCAACGCCGTGATCACGGAAGGCCGCCAGTGTGCCATCCGGCACGGTATTGACGGTTTCATCGCCAATCAGGCTTTCCACATACAGCACGTCGGAGTAAGCGGCATTCTTGGTACCGGTAGAGGCCCACAACAGGAACTGCGGCCAGGCACCAGCGGCCTTGAGCGCAGCAAACTCGCTGCCATGGAAGCGCTGCTGATAGCGGGCATAGGCCACCTTGGACAGGGCAATGGCGGCCTTGCCTTGCAATGCTGGCGGCAATTGCGGGTCCAGCAGGCTGTCGACACGCGACAGGAAGAAGCTGGCCACGGCCTTGATGCCGGCCACCGGCTTGCCGGCAGCATGGCGGGCGGTCAGGCCATCGATATAGGCATCCCATACCGCTTCCACCTGCGGCAGGCTGAACAACAGGGTGATGTTGACGTTGATGCCTTCGGCGGTCAGCGTCTGGAAGGCGCGGATACCTGCTGCGGTAGCCGGGATCTTGATCATGGCGTTGGGGCGGCCAATCTCGCCCCACAAGCGGCGTGCTGCGGCCAGCGTGCCGGCTTCGTCGTGCGACAGTGCCGGGGAGACTTCCAGGCTGACATAGCCATCATTGCCCTGGCTGCTACGGTACTGTTCCAGCAACAGGTCGCATGCGGCCTGGATGTCCGGCACCACCAGCGCCTCGTAACGCTGCTCTGCCGTCAGTGCGGTATTGCTTTTCAGCTGTGCCAGATCGCCCTGGTAGCTGGCATCGCTGCTGATGGCCTTGTAGAAAATGGCCGGATTGGAAGTCACGCCGGCAATGCCGTCTTCTTGCAGCAATGTGGCCAGTTGGCCGGAAGCCAGCAGCTCACGGGACAGATTATCTAGCCAGATACGCTGGCCGAACGGGCGAATGGATTGCAGACGATTCATGGTGTGGTCCGGGAACAGGGTAGTTTGCATTATGGAGGAATATCCTAGCGCGCCAGCGCAGGCAGGCCAAGCCCCAAACGCAGCGATTTTCCGCTAACTTGCATGGAAATCACTGACTAAAACGTCATCAACAAATGGTTTGAGGAAAGAAACGAAATCCAGATGGGCTAAATGGTGCAGATAGCCATCGCGGGCGGCCGCATCGGCAAAGCTTAACAGCCAGCCATGAGTAAAACCCTGCTGCAAGCCTTCCGGACTGCAATCCGGCCCGCCGGCAAAAGACTGGATGCCAGCAATGCGTGCTGGCAAGGCGGCAAAGCGCTGGCTGATTTCGGCAATATCGGACGGCGTAGTCGCCGCAGTAAAACGCAACAACACCACATGATGCAGCATGCCGGCTCCTTGCCAGAGGGGACTTGCCATCCTACCCGCCGTGGGGCGGGCTGGCGAGTACTGGCCGGACTAGCAGCCCCAGCCCTGCCGACGGTGGCCTGCGCTGTGTGCAGGCCTGCCGGCGCGCCAATCAGGCGCTGTGGGCGCTGCTTTCCGGCTCGGCCGAACGTTCGCGCTGGAAAATCACGCTGAAAGTACTGCCCTTGTCCGGTTCGCTCTTGATATCCAGCCTGGCGTTATGGCGGGCAATCACATGCTTGACGATAGCCAAGCCGAGGCCGGTGCCACCATTGCCGCGGGAACGGCCACGGTCCACCCGGTAAAAGCGTTCGGTCAGGCGCGGGATATGCTCGCGCGGAATGCCGATGCCGCTATCCTTGACGGAAAATCGCAGGCGCTCGCCTTCGGCTTTCCACGACAGGGTGATGGCGCCACCTTCCGGGGTGTAACGCACGGCATTGGACACCAGATTGCCAAAAGCCGAATGCAATTCCTGCGCACTGCCCCACAGCCACTGGCTGCAATCCTTTTCCAGCTTGATCTGGTGCCGGCCCTGCGACAGCCCTTCGGCCTCCACCATCAGGGTATCCAGCATCAGTTGCATGTTGACCTTTTCCGCTGCCACCGCCTTGGGGCTGTTTTCCAGCCGCGACAGGGTCAGCAGATCTTCCACCAGGCTTTGCATGCGCCGCGATTGCTCCATCATCATCGGCAGGAAATGGCTGAGCGTGGCCTGATCCACTTCTTCCATGTCGGCCAGCGTCTCCAGAAAGCCGCCCACCACGGTGAGCGGCGTGCGCAGCTCATGCGAGACATTGGCGACAAAGTCGCGATGCACGGTCTGCACCCGCTCCAGCGAGGTGATGTCGCGGCTGAGCAGCAGCTTGCGCGTGGAATCGAAGGGGACCAGCTGTACCGAAATCACCAGCTCGCGCGGCTGGACAAACTGCAACACCAGCGGCTGACTGAAGCTGGCATTTTTCATGTAAGCATGGAAACTGGGCTGGCGGATGAGGTTGAGAATCTGGTTACCCACATCCTGCTTGCGGTCCAGATTCAGGTGTTCCATCGCCATCGGGTTGATCCACTCGATGCGGTCATGCTCGTCCAGCACTACCACACCATCCGGCATGGCTTCGCCGGCATTGATGAAACGCTCCAGCACATTGGTCAGCTTGCGCTTGCTCTGCATCTGGGTACGCATGGTGCGGTACAGCGTCATGAACACCGTATGCCAGGCCCCGAAGCCATCAGGAACCCGCTCGGCGGTGGGATGGTCAAGCCAGCGCAGTAGCAGGGCAATGTGATAGAGATGAAAGCCCAGCCAGGCCAACAGGCTGAGGCCGGCAGCGATCAGGCCTTCAATCGGGCCGGAGAAGGCCCAGAAGCCCAGGCCGATGAAGAGGATGACAATCAGCCAAACCAGGGTACGCTGCAGGAATTCTCGCAAGACTGCCTCACTGCTGGGTGGAGAAACGGTAACCCGTGCCGCGAACGGTCTGAATCAGGGCATCATGGCCGGTGGTTTCCAGCGAACTGCGCAGGCGGCGGATATGCACGTCGACCGTGCGCTCTTCCACGAAGACATGGTCGCCCCACACCTGATCCAGCAGCTGGGAACGCGAGTGTACACGCTCCGGGTGCGTCATGAAGAAATGCAGCAGACGGAATTCGGTCGGCCCCAGATCGATGGTGCCACCATTGCCACTGACGCGATGGGTGATCGGGTCCAGCCGCAAGCCTTGCACCTCGACCGCATCATCGGTCATCTGCGGGGCACGGCGACGCAGCACGGCCTTGATGCGGGCCAGCAGTTCGCGCGGCGAAAAGGGTTTGGTGATGTAGTCGTCGGCACCGGACTCCAGCCCGGTAATCTTGTCCTGCTCGTCGGAGCGGGCAGTCAGCATGATGATAGGGATATGCTTGGTGCGCTCGTCCGAGCGCAAGCGCCTGGCGATATCCACCCCGGAAGCGCCCGGCAGCATCCAGTCCAGCAATACCAGATCGGGCAGCGCATTGCGCACCAGGGTCAGGGCGGCTTCGGCCGTGCTGGCACGCAAGACGTGATGCCCCGCCTGGGTGAGGTTAAAGGCGATCAGTTCCTGAATCGCTGGTTCGTCTTCGACAAGCAAAATATTGGCAGCCATGTATCGGTCCAGTCCCGGTTTGATTATGGCAAGGATAAAAACCGGCGATTACAGAAATATGACATTTCTTAAATAGTTGCCGAAACTTTTGCCGCACGCACCAACACAGCGAACAAGGCTGTCATCTTGCCATGCCTGGCCCGGAAAACAGGCAAAAAAAAACGGGCCTGCCACAAGGCAGACCCGGAATGGCCTTCGTCAAAAATTTGTTTGTCTGACTTGAGACCAGGGACAAAGAGATCACCAGGACAGTTTCAAACGGGTTACATGCACATGAACCCATCAGCAACGAATCCGGACAAGAGCCATCCCGGCGGGACAGTGCCGAAACAGCTCTGATACGGCAGGCATTGTACGGAGCAAGCAGCAATAATTTAATGTAAAAATATGGGATTTTTCGCATTAATGCCTTGTAAAATGGCTTTTTTAGGCCATTAAACTTTCGATTCAAAGCATGGATAAATTCGACAAAAAAATTCTGGCCGCCCTGCACGAAAATGCCCGTATCAGCTTTGCCGAACTGGCTCGGCGGGTGAACCTGTCGGCCCCAGCCATCGCCGACCGGGTGGAGAAACTGGAGCGACTGGGCGTCATCACCGGCTACCAGGCACAAATCGATCCGGCCAAAGTGGGACTGCCGATTCTGTGCATGATCGAACTGACCGTGAAGCATCTGGAGTATTACGTGGTGTTGGAACGCATCCGCAGCCTGCCCCAGGTGCTGGAGTGCGCCTCCATCACCGGCACCAGTGGCCTGATGATGAAGGTGGCGGTCGACGCCATGCCCAGCCTGCAGGCGCTGATCGCCCAACTGATGCAGTTTGGTGATACCAAAACCTCCATCATCATCGACATGCCGGTCGCACCGCGCATGCCGCAACTGCTGCAGGACGACTGAAAATCCCACCACAGCTGGCGGCCACCACAGATGCGGTCCTTCCCAGACAAAAAAATGGCCGAAGAATCGACGATTCTTCGGCCAAACTCTTGGGAGAGACCATATAGAAGCACATCTACGAACGAAGCACCCTGGCAGGCATCTTCTGACCAATGCCTGCCGGGTTTACTGCACCGGTTTCTCCCTGGCGGTTCTGACGCCACCAGGGAGAAACGGATTACTTGGCAGCCACCCAGGCCAGCGAGGTATCCAGCATGCGGTTGGCAAAACCCCACTCGTTGTCGTACCAGGACAGCACCTTGACTTCACGACCGGCAATGACACGGGTCAGCGTGGAATCAAACACGCTGGAAGCCGGATGGTGCAGGAAGTCACGCGAGACCAGCGGCAGGGTGTTGACGGCCAGCACGCCGGCCAGACGGCCCTTGGCAGCGGTGCTGATCAGCTCGTTGACCTCTTCCACCGTGGTGTCACGGGAGGAAGTGAAGGTCAGGTCGACCAGCGAGACATTGCTCACCGGGACGCGGACGGCAAAGCCATCCAGCTTGCCCTTCAGCTTGGGCAGCACCAGGCCCACGGCGGCGGCGGCACCGGTCTTGGTCGGGATCATCGACACCGCGGCAGAACGGGCACGGCGCAGGTCAGAGTGATCGGTATCCAGCAGTACCTGGTCGTTGGTGTAGGCGTGGATGGTGGTCATCAGGCCACGTTCGATCCCGATGGTATCGATCAGCGGCTGAACCAGCGGGGCCAGACAGTTGGTGGTGCAGGAAGCGTTGGAGACCACGGTCATGGCGCTGGTGAGGACATCGTCGTTGACGCCGAATACCACGGTAGCATCAGCGTCGTTGGCCGGAGCCGAAATCAGCACGCGCTTGGCACCTGCTTCCAGATGCAGGGCGGCCTTGTCGCGTTTGGTGAAGATGCCGGTACATTCCAGTACCACATCCACGCCCAGTTCTTTCCACGGCAGCTCGGCCGGGTTGCGGATGGACAACAGCTTGATCGGCTTGCCGTTCACCACCAGGGCATCGCCTTCCAGCGCAACGGTGCCACCGAAGGGGCCATGCACGCTGTCAAAGCGGGTGAGGTGTTCGTGCAGTTCCGGCTTGCCCAGGTCATTGATGGCCACGATTTCGATATCACGGTCAGCAAAACGCTCCTGCCAGGCGCGGACCACCATGCGGCCGATACGGCCGTAACCATTAATGGCAACTTTCAACGTCATGATGCATCCTCCAAAATGATAATGGCGCAAGGTCATCTAAGCGTGCCCTGCGCCATTCAATTTCTGCTCCTTTTGCTCTGTAAGCAAGCGACTACAAAAGTAGTGTGCAGGCTACCAACAAAGCGGTGAAATCCTTGTCAGACAAGGCCCGCCGCCCTGTAGTGCCCGTGCAGGATCATGCCTGCAACAAACTGGCAAAAGGAGCAGGGTCTTCTGCCAATACCACATGTAGCAGATTGCCGGAAAATGTGGTCACACCGCGCGCCCCCAGGGCGTGCAGGGCAGGCTCATCCACCAGGCTGGCATCGGCCACTTCCACGCGCAGGCGGCTGCCGGCGACGGCCTCCACATGCTTTACATTAGCTGCTCCACCCAGGGCCTGCAGCCAGTCGTTGCGCTGGCCACTGCTGGCCACGGCCTTGACGCTGCTCACCATCACCGCAGGGGCTGCGCCATCCGCCACCGCACTGCCCTGTTGCAGGGCGTTACGGATTTCATCCGAGATCAGATCGGCCTCCGGCCCCAGTACCACTTGCACACTGCCGGCCGCCGGCTTGATCAGCCCGCGCGAGCCCAGGGCCTTGAGCGCAGCTTCGTCGACCTTGGCGTTATCCACCACCTGCAGGCGCAGGCGGGTGGTGCAGGCGTCCACCGCTTTCAGGTTGGCCGCACCGCCCAGCGCCAGGATGAAGCCGTGCGCACGCGCCGAGCCCTCCACCACTTGCACGGCGACCTGCGGGGTATCCTCCCGCCCCATGGTTTGCAGATTGAATTTGCGGATAAAAAAGCTGAACAGGCTGTAATACACCACGAAATAGAGCAGGCCCACCGGCAACAACAGCCACGGTTTCTGGGCAATGCCGAAATTGAGCAGGTAATCGAACAGGCCGGCAGAGAAGCCAAAACCCAGATGTACGCCCAGCGCATACATCAGCGCCATGGAAACACCGGTCAGCACCGCATGGATGGCATACAGCACCGGAGCCAGGAACATGAAGGCGAACTCGACCGGTTCAGTGACCCCGGTCAGGAAAGCCGTCAGCGCCATCGAGAACAGCACGCCTCCCACCGCAGCCTTGTTTTCCGGCTTGGCCGCACGATACATGGCCAGGCAGGCGGCGGGCAGACCGAACATCATCACCGGGAAAAAGCCGCTCATGAACATGCCGGCACTCTTGTCGCCAGCAAAGAAACGGGTCAGGTCGCCATGCACCAGCTTGCCGGCGGCATCGGTGTAATCACCCACCTGGAACCACACCATGGTGTTGAGGATGTGATGCAGGCCGGTGACGATGAGCAGGCGGTTGAGAATGCCATACAGGAACAGGCCGATTTCACCAACGCCGATCAGCCATTTGCCGAGCGCGTCGATGCCGTTCTGCACCGGCGGCCAGGCCAGGCCAAGCAGGACCCCCAGCAGCAGCATGGCAAAGCCGGTGGCAATCGGCACAAAACGTTTGCCGCCAAAGAAGGCCAGATAGGTTGGCAGCTTGATGTCCTTGTAGCGGTTGTACAGCACACCAGCCACCAGGCCAGCCAGAATGCCGGCCAGCACCCCCATATTGATGGCGAAAGGCTTGCCTGCGGGATCAAGGTGCACCAGCGACTTGAAGGTGTCGTAGCCCAGCAGCGTGTCGGGCATCACTTTCAGCACCGCGGTCAGCACCATATAGCCGATGGCACCGGCCAGGCCGGCCGCGCCGTTGTTGTCGCGGGCAAAGCCCACGGCGACACCGATGGCAAAAATCAGTGCCAGATTGCCGAAGATGGCATCGCCGGCCTGGGCCATCACCTTGATGTTCAAAAGATCAGGCTGGCCCAGCCGCAACAACAGGCCGGCCACCGGCAATACGGCAATCGGCAGCATCAGGGCACGGCCCAGCTGCTGGATGCCAGCAAACTTGTTCTGTGTACTCACCTCAACTCCTCCTTGGGTTTATCGGACGGCCTGCTGGCCATCCCGTTTTGTCCGCAAGCCGGCTCAGGCAGCCGGCCAACAGTGTTGTGCGCGTTGACGTACTTCACGGGCAGAAGACAGCGTCTGCATGGCGCGTGCTTCGCGCTGACATTCGGCAAAGTCCAGCCCGCGGATGCGACTCTTGATCTCGGGCACCAGACCGGGACTGACCGACAGCTCGGTCACTCCCAGGCCGACCAGCACCGGCACGGCGGCCGGATCGGAGGCCAGTGCGCCGCACACGCCCACCCACTTGCCATGCTGGCGCGCCCCCTCCACCGTCATGGCGATCAGTCGCAACAGCGCGGGGTGCAGGGCATCCATCCGCGCTGCCAGCGTGGCATTGCAGCGGTCCATGGCCAGGGTGTACTGGGTCAGGTCATTGGTGCCGATGGAGAGAAAATCGGCATGGCGGGCCAGTTGGTCAGCCAGCAGGGCAGCGGAAGGCACTTCGATCATCACACCCAGCTGCGGGCGCTCGCTCAGCCCCAGTTGGCCGGCCAGCAGCTCCAGTCGCTGCCGCACCAGCAATAGTTCGTCCACTTCGCTAATCATCGGCAGCAAGATGCGCAGCCGTGACAGGGGGCGTACCGACAACAGGGCATTCAGCTGCAGGTCGAGCAGCGCCGGGTCGGCAAAGCCGCTACGGATGCCGCGCAAGCCCAGTGCCGGATTCGCCTCGGCAGGCAGCTGCAGATAGGGCACATCCTTGTCGCCGCCCACATCCAGGGTACGGATGATGACGGGACGCTCCGGCATGGCATCCAGCACTGCCTGATAGGCCTGCCGTTGCTCGGCCGCATCCGGGGCCTGCTGCCTGTCGATGAACAGGAATTCGGTCCGGGTCAGGCCCACACTGTCCGCTCCATGCAGCAGCCCTTCGCGCGCCTCATCGGCATTGGCGATATTGACCGCCACCTCGATGCTGACACCGTCCAGTGTGACGGCGGCGGCATTGGCGCAGGCCTGCATGTGCTGTCTTCGCTGGGCCAGCGCGGCAATGCGCCCGGCGGCTTCGCTTAAGGTGCGCTCATCCGGAGCCGGATGGCACCAGCCCTGGCTGGCATCCAGCAAGACCTGTTGCCCGGTATGTAATTGCAGGGCGGCCGGCCCGCAGGCCACCAGTGCCGGGATGCCCAGCGCACGCGCCAGAATGGCCACATGCGCGGTGGCACCACCCGCTGCGGTCAGCATGCCGGCCACCTTGTCCTGCGGCAGGCTGGCCAGTTGGGACGGGGCAAGATCGTCGGCCACCAGAATGACCGGGACGCTCAACACCGGTGGCGGGCTCTCCTCGCCCAGCAATATCTGCAGCAGCTGGCGCTGCAGATCGCGCAGGTCGGCAATGCGCTCGGCCAATAGCGGATTGCCCAGCGCGGTTAGCAGCTGGCACTGGGTGCTGATGGCCTGGCGAAAGGCAAAGCCGGCACTCAGGCCGCTGGCGATGCCCCGCTGGCTGGCCTGCAACAGCTCCGGGTCATCCAGCACGGCCAGATGAGCAGAGAAAATTTCGCTTTGAGCCTGCGCACCGCACCGCATGGCATCGTTGATGGACTGGCCTATCCGGCCACGCAGCTGTTGCAAGGCTTGCTGCAACAACCGTGCTTCCCGCTGCGGATCATCTGCCGATTGAGCCGGTTCCGGTTCGCGGACATCCAGTCTGAATACCGGTGCAATGGCCAGACCCGGTGCGGCGCACACGCCACTCAGCATGCCCGCCACCGCCACCGTCGGCCGCGCTACCGGCTGTGCCGTGGCATGCGCCCCCTGGCTGCGCGTCTGCAGCGCAGCAATCACGGCGGCCGCCGCAGCCGCAGCATCGCTGCCCTGTGCCAGCACCTCGACATCGTCCTCTTCGGCGACACCTAAAGTCATCAGCGCCACCATGCTTTTGGCGTTGACGCTATGCCCCTTGAACGCCACCTGCACCTGGGCGGCAAATGGCCGCGCCGCATTCTGCACCAGCGCTGCCGGGCGGGCATGCAGGCCGCCGGCATGCCGTACCGTAGCGCGCCCCCGGCTTTCGCTGGCCTCGGTGCTGACCGATGCAGTCGTGGCGGCATGCATGGCATGCAGACGCAGCAGTGGGGTTTCTCCAGCCTGCGCCAGCCCGCTGGCGCGCTCGTCCAGCTGGTAGTGTTCGCCGTTGGCGATCACCAGCATGCTGATCAGCGAAGCCGCCTGCCGTGCCACGACATCCAGATCGACCTCGATCAAAGCCTGCCCCTGCCGCACGCTGTCGCCCTGTGCCACCAGGGCAGTAAAGCCGGCCCCACCCAGCTGCACGGTGTCGATGCCGATATGCAGCAGGATTTGTGCACCATTGGCAGCAGTCAGCGTCAGGGCGTGGTGGGTGCGCGCCAACTGGCTGATGACGCCATCACAGGGAGCAAGCAGGGTGGAAGACAGGGGTTCGATGGCCAGGCCATCGCCCATCATCAGGCCGGCAAACACCGGATCGGGCACCTGCGACAAGGGCAGCAGCGGCCCGCTGAAAGGGGCTATGAGTTGCAGCGAAGGGTTCATCGGACATCCTCCTGTCTATGCCAGGAAGCGCCATCCCGCAGGGAGGATTCCTGGCGTTCAGGCCCTGCCCGGCCTGCTGCGCCAAGCACAGGCGCAAGCAGGGCCGGACACGGCACCAAACCGTGTCTGTTCTGTCACTGGCTGCCTGCTGGCAGCCATGTCTGGATCAGGCTTCAATGCGTGCGCGTTACCTTGGACAGATGACGCGGGGTATCGGGATTGAGGCCACGCGCCTCGGACAATTGCGCGGCCATCAGATAGAAGCTCTGGATGGCCAGCAAGGGGTCCAGTGCCTCGTCGTCCGCTACGCTGAGCGTCAGGTCGCGGCTGGGCTCATCGGCTGGCGCGGCCAGCAGCACACGGGCACCACGGCCACGCATCTCGGCGGCCAAGGCAATCAGCCCCTGCTGCTCCGGTCCACGCGGGGCAAACACCAGCAGCGGGTAGCCTTCGTCGATCAGTGCCATTGGCCCGTGCTTGATTTCTGCGCCGGAGAAGGCTTCGGCCTGGATGGCGCAGGTTTCCTTGAACTTGAGCGCAGCTTCCAGCGCCACGGCAAAGCCGAGGCCGCGCCCTACCACCATGATGCGTTCGGCCGCAGCCAGTACCGGAATGGCCGCACTCCAGTCCTGATGGCAGGCCTCTTTCAGTTGCTCCGGCAGCGCATCAAGCGCCCTCAGCAAAGCGTTATCACCCTGCCAGTGCGCCACCAGCCGGGCCACCGCCGACAGCGAGGCGATATAGCTCTTGGTGGCGGCCACACTCTTTTCCTCGCCGGCACACAAGGGCAGCGACCACTCACAGGCAGCCGCCAGCGGTGATTCGTGCTTGTTGACCAGCGCCACTGTGCGGGCGCCGGCCTCGGCCAGGCGGCTCATGGTGTCGATCAGGTCCGGGCTCTGGCCAGACTGCGACAGTGCCACCGCCAGCTGGCCTTTCACTGCCAGCGGTGCATGATGCAGCGTCACCAGCGACATCGGCAGCGACACCACCGGCACGCCCAGCCTTTGCATGGCCAGATAGGCGAAATAGCTGGCGGCATGGTCGGAGCTGCCACGCGCCACGGTCAGCGCCAGTGTGGGCCGGGCGGTAGCCAGTTCGCGGCCCAGCACTGCCAGGCCCTCGTCGGCATACATGTGTTGTGTGGCCACGGCATCGGCCGCAGACAGCGCTTCTTCATACATCAGAGACGACAAGGTGTTCCCCTTCCAGATAGACATCCAGCAAATTCAAGGCCGGATCCAGCACCAGCACATCGGCCCAGGCTCCGGTTTCCAGCCGGCCACGGTCGGCATGGCCCAGGTAATCGGCCGGATACAGCGACAGCCGGTGTGAGGCCTCGGCCAGCGGCAAGCCGATGGCCAGCAGATTGCGCAAGGCCTGATCCATGGTCAGCGTACTGCCGGCCAGTGTGCCGTCGGCCAGCCGCACCCCGCCCATGCACTTGGTGACGGCATGCGAACCCAGCTTGTACTCGCCGTCCGGCATGCCGGCGGCAGCGGTGGAGTCGGTGACGCAGTACAGCCGGGGAATGGCGCGCAAGGCGGTGCGGATGGCACCGGGATGCACATGCAGCAGATCCGGAATCAGCTCGGCATATTCGGCATGCGCCAGCGCGGCACCCACCATGCCCGGCTCGCGGTGATGCAGGCCGCTCATGGCATTGAACAAATGGGTAAAACCGGCAGCGCCCTGCTCCAGCGCTTGCACGCCGTCCTCGTAACTGCCCAGGGTATGGCCGATCTGCACCCGGATGCCGGCATCGCTCAGCGCACGGATGATCTCCATGTGGCCGGGGATTTCCGGTGCCAGCGTCAGCAGGACGATGGGGGCCAGTTCACCCAGCTTTTCGATTTGCGACAGCACGGCGCGACAGGCATCGTCCGGCTGGGCACCCAGCTTGCCGGGGTTGATGTAAGGCCCTTCCAGATGCACACCCAGCAGCCGTGCTGTGCCGGGAGTGCGCTGGCGGCAACAAGGCCCCAGCGCAGCCAGCACGCTTTCAATCTCATCCATTGGCGCGGTCATGGTGGTGGCCAGCATGGCGGTGGTGCCATGCCGCGCATGCAGCCGGGCAACCGCTTCGGCCGCCCTGCCGCCTTCCATGATGTCTACCCCGCCACCGCCATGTACATGCAGGTCGATAAAGCCGGGCAGGATGTAACGCTCTACCGCGCGGCCAGAGGCCAGCCGGCCATCGATGGCGGCGATGCGGCCATCCGCACCCAGGGTGATCGTGCCGTCCAGCCAGCCATTACCGCTCAGGATGCGGCCCTGCAGTACATGTTGTGTCGTCATCGTCTCAGTTCAGCGACAAAGTCGTAGTAATCGTTACGGCAATAGGTATCAGTCAGTTCTATTGCCAGATTGTCGGCATTGAAGCCGATCCGGGTAATCAACAGCATGGCCTCACCCTGGCGGATGCCGGCCAGCGCAGCGATCTCGGGTGAGGCATTCACCGCCCGAATATGCTGCAAGGCACGCACCACCGAATGGCCAGCCGCATCCAGATAGGCGTACAGCGAGTTGCCCACTTTATGCGGCTCTGGCAGATAGGCCACTGGCAATGTGGTCATCTCTATCGCCATCACCACGCCGTCAGCCAGCCGTTGCCGCTTCAGCCGCGCCACCTGCGAGGTGGGAGACAAGCCCAGCTTGATCACCTCGTCGTTGCTGGGTGGATGAATGCCCCGCTCCAGCCATACCGATGAGGGTTCGAAGCCGCGCTGGCGCAACTGTTCGGTAAACCCGGTCAGCCGCGACAAGGGCTGCTCCAGCCGGGGCGTGATAAAGGTGCCCGAGCCGTGACGGCGGCGAATCAGCCCCTGTTCCAGCAATACATCCATGGCCTTGCGGGCAGTTACCCGCGAAATGCCCAGTTCTTCAGAAAAGGTCCGCTCCGACGGCAGGGCCTCATCGGCCTGCCACCAGCCGGCGTTAATGGCATCGGCCAGTTTTCTGGCCAGCTGCAAATACAGCGGGGTGGTGGATTCACCTTCCGGTTTGAGTGCACTCCAGCGATTTTCCATAAGCGGTCTGCATGTGGTCTTGACGATAACAGGCTCAATATCGCACTCATTACCTGTTGCGCCTAGCGGCTGGATTGCTGATGAAGTTAATACCACTTAAATACCACGTCAATACCAATTTTCTCAAAACCCCAGCAAAAACCTGCCTGACAGCAAGGCAACAGGTAGTAAAGCAGCCAACGCTGGCCGATCTGCAAGCGCAGTGAGCAGACTGCCGCCGCATGCTCAAGCGAAAATTGGTATTGAATTGGTAATAAATAACGCGCTAAACCGTGCAGAGCTAGTCGAATGACCAGCAGCAAGCCGAACAGCACCACATGCCCTGGGATAGAAAATCGCTGCGTCAGCAATGCGGCGGCAGCGTGGCCAGAAAACCACAGCAACTGGTATGGGCACGCTTGCCGACATGCAAAAAGGGCCGCTGCTTACGCACGGCCCTTTGCGAGTGGACTGAAGCGGCCGCCACGGGCCGCAACAAGTGATCAGCGCTTGCGCCAGCTGATCAGAATGACGCCGGACAGGATGATGGCCATGGCGATGACTTCCTGCTGGCCGACATGTTCGCCCAGCAGCAACACCCCCAGCATCACCGCAATGATGGGGTTGACGTAGGCATAGCTGGTGGCTGCCGCCGGGGAGACGGTTTTCAGCAGATGCAGATAGGCGCTGTAGGCCAGCATGGAGCCGAAGATCGACAGATAGGCAATGGCCACCCAGCCTTGCCATGATGGTGCCGCAGCCAGGCGCTCGCCCACCGCAGCACTGCCCAGCAGCAGGGCCAGGCCACCAAAGATCATCATCCAGGCACTGCCCATCGGCCCCTTGGGCTGCACGATGATCCGGCTCCAGGCCGACCCCAGCGCCCAGCCGGCCGAAGCGAACAGCAGCCAGAAAGCCCCCAGCGGGCTGGCACGCAAATTGGACCCCAGATTCAGCACCAACATGCCCAGCATGCCCAGTGCGATACCCGCCCACTCGCGCCGTGTGGCACGCAGGCCAAAACAGAAGCGGCCAAACAGCACGGTAAACAAGGGCACGGTCGCCACCACCAACGCAGCCACCCCGGAGGACACCTGCTTTTCTGCCAGGGTGACGAAGCCATTGCCGATAGCCGGCATCAACACCCCCAGAATCGCCGCCCCGCGCAACTCCTGCCGGCTGGGCAAACGATGACCACGCAGCAGCAGAAAGGCCAGCATCACGCTACCGGCAAACAGAAAACGCAGGCCGGCCATCATGAAGGGTGGCCAGGATTCAATGCCGATGCGGATGAAGAAATAGGTAGAGCCCCAGATCACATACAGGGCAAAGAAGGCTGACAGGGTCAGCATGGACAGCGAAGCGTGGCGGGAAGACATGGCGGACTCGGGGATACTGGCCGCTTACCATGCCTTCCGCATGCAGAAAACTCAAGCCTTGGCGGGAAAAGATCTGTTCTGCAGGCAGAACAATCCCGGCCTGCTACCCTGCCGCCTAGCGCGTGGCCAGCCGCTGCAGGATGTTGGAAAACTCTTCCATATAGGTATCGAAGCGGGTAGCCAGCCGGTCGACATCGGTGGCAAAGCGGTTATAAGCCACCACCGCCGGGATGGCAGCAAACAGGCCGATGGCCGTGGCCACCAGCGCCTCGGCAATACCCGGTGCCACCGTGGACAAGGTAGCCTGGCCGGCATTACCCAGCCCGATAAAGGCATGCATGATGCCCCACACCGTACCGAACAGGCCGACATAGGGGCTGACCGAACCCACCGTCGCCAGAAAGGAAGTATGGCTATCCAGCGCATCCAGCTCGCGCTGGGCGGCGGCGCGCATGGCACGGCGTGAGCCGTCCATGATGTCCGACAGCTCGGCGCCGCTGCGACCGCGCAGCTTGAGGAATTCGGCGAAGCCCGACTGGAAGATGCGCTCCATGCCCACGCTGTCGTTGCGCCGGTTGGCATCCTCGTACAGCCGGTTCAGATCGGCCCCGCTCCAGAAATTGCGTTCAAACTCGTCACTGTGGCGTCGCGCCGAGCGCAACACGGAAATCTTGTTGAAGATGAGTGCCCAGGACAGCACGGACACCACGGCCAGACCGGCCATGACCAGCTGCACCACCAGACTGGCATTCATCACCAGACTGAAAATGGAAATCTGCTGCACGATGTTTCCTTGTCAAAAAGCGCGGCCTAGCGCAAAACGCGGCCGCTGGCGAAATCGATGATGGTAGAAGGCTTTCTGCGCTTGCCGATACGGCCAGGCAGGGTCAGTACCCGCTCGCCAAAGGCCTGCCGGCAAGCACGCGCCGTCTTGAGCGAACGCTGGCCGGCACGGTTGGCCGAGGTCGACACCAGCGCCGTCCCCAGCGCCCGGCACAGGGCAGCCGCTTCGCCATGGGCGGTAATGCGCACGGCAAGCTGCGCATGACGCCCCCGCAAGGCCGGCGGCACTTTATGCGAGGCTGGCAACAAAAAGGTATAAGGACCGGGCCAGTAGCCGGCAAGTTCCGCCCATTGTGCCGCCGTCAGCGGCTTCACCAGATGGCGGATCTGGCTGACATCGGCAGCGATGACAATCAGGCCCTTGTGGTTTGGTCTGGCTTTCACCGCCAGTACGCGCCGGATGGCACGTGCATCCTCGGGCAGACAGCCCAGGCCAAAACAGGATTCGGTGGAATAGGCAATCACGCCGCCCGCTCGCAAGCGCGCGCGTGCCTGCTGCATCAGGCCGGCCTTGGGCAAGCGGCGACGGGACGACAGCAATGGCAGATGGGACATCGGCTAACAAACCACAAAAAAACAGAAGCTGCCATTGTAGCGGCAGCTTCGCCCGGGATGAAACCGCGATCTGCAGCGGTTTCAGTCTTTCTGGTTAAGATATTTGGCATTGATGCGCGCAAACGTACCGTCACGCTGCATGGCACGCAGCAACTCATTCAGCTGCTGCACCTGAATGTCCGGCATGGCTGGATTGCAGGCCAGATACAGCAAGGTGGTATTGAAGGTGAGCACCGGCCGCACATTGCCGGCTTTCTCCCTGGCCAGCAAGGAAGCCCCCAGGTATTTGCCGGTGGCCCAGAAATCGATGCGCCCGGCCAGCAGCTTTTTGACATTGAGCTGGTCGGTATTGGCCAGATCGACATCAAAGCCACGGTCGATCAGGTATTGCGAGGTGGCATCGCCGCTATAACCGCCAATCTTGAAACTGCGCGCCTCTTCCAGCGACAGGATGGCGTGGCGGTTGTCAGCCCGGGCATACAGCACCCAGGGGTTTTCCACCAGCGGACCTATCCACTTGAACTGATGCTCGCGGCTGTCGGTCCGGGTCGTGGAGTAAAGGCAGGTATTGGCCTCCAGCACCGTCAGATTGAAAGCGCGGATCCAGGGCAGCAAGCTAATGTCGTAAGCGACACCAGCGCGCCGCAACAGCTCCTGTACGATGTCGGTGGACAAACCGCTGATGTGGCCACCCGGCCCCATCATGTTGAAAGGCGGGTAATCCTCGGTCAGCACCCGCAGCGGAGGGGCTGCCTGGACCAGCTGGCTGCACAGCAACAGCAGGCTGGCCAGATGAAGTTGGATGCGCATATTGCCCCTCCCGATTCAACGCGGGAACCATACCTGCTCCCTCTGTTCACCTTAGTCAAGGATGAGCACTTGCGCTATCGGGTACTTGCGCTGACAAGAAATAGAAGTGAATGACAGCAGACTGATCCGCCCAAATGGCACGACCAGTCTGATAGATCAATAGCCAGGCTAGCCCTAAGGTGAACGCTTCAAATCATCAGGGAAATGTCGCTCATGCCCGACAGCGTGCAAATCGGTGCGAATGTATTCTTGCAGCAGGGACACGCCCTGCTCAAACAGGCCGAGAGTCTGTCTGTGGATTTCGAGCAAGCTGTCCAATTGATTGCGGCCACACAAGGTAAGCTGGTGGTCTGTGGCATGGGGAAATCGGGCATCATCGGCCGCAAGATTGCCGCCACCCTGGCCTCTACCGGCAGTCCCAGCTTTTTCGTTCACCCTGCAGAAGCCTTTCATGGCGATCTGGGCATGATTACCGCACAGGACAGTGTGCTATTGCTGTCCTACAGTGGTGAAACCGACGAAATCCGGCGGCTGCTCCCACACTTGCAACAACTAGGCGTACCGGTCATCGCCATCACGGCAGTCGCTATGTCGACACTGGCTTCCGTCGCCGATCTGACGCTGCATGTCGATGTTCCCCGCGAGTGCTGCCCGAATAATCTGGCCCCCACCACCTCGACCACCATGATGCTGGTGATGGGAGATGCCCTCGCCATGGCGCTGATGACAAAGCGGGCCTTTCAGCCAGAAGACTTTGCCCGAAGGCATCCCGGAGGATCGCTGGGGAAAAAACTGTTGACCCGGGTCGGCGACGTGATGCATCGGCACCCTCCCTGCTGCTCACTGTCGGCCCCTTTCCGGACCATCGTCAACGTCATGACTCACGGCCAGTTGGGATTGACCCTAGTCGTGGGCGAAACACAAGAGACGCTGGGCATCATTACCGATGGCGATCTGCGCCGTGCCATGGAACAGCATGAGGTACTCGGCCAGCTGCAGGCACATCAGTTAATGACGCCCGCTCCACTCACCATCCCGCAGGATGCACCATTAAGCGCAGCACAGGAAAAGATGGCGCGCCATCAGGTCACCGCGCTGGTGGCAATCAACCCTCAGCACATGGCGACCGGGGTGATCAGGCTGCTTGACCTGTGCGCATGAAACCGCAACTGGATCTGATCCGCCGTACCGTACTGGCTTTGTTTCTGCGCGAAATAAAAACCCGCTTCGGCAAATACCGGCTGGGCTATCTGTGGTGCCTGCTGGAGCCACTGGCCCATATCAGCATCTTGCTGCTGCTGTTTGGCTACATCATGCACCGCAGTATTCCGTCCATTCCGTTTCCGCTTTTTTTGCTGTGCGGAGTGCTGCCATTTCTGATGTTCAACCAGATTGTCTCCCGCTCCCTCAACGCACTTGATGCCAATCAGGGCCTGCTCAGCTACCGCCCGGTGCAAGCCATCGATCTGATATTGGCACGCACCCTGCTGGAGGGTGTCATCGGCACGGCAGTCTTCCTACTGCTATTGCTGGGTCTGGCACTAGCCGGACAGACCATTGCACTGGATCAGCTCCCGGCACTGTGCGGCTACTGGATGTTGTTATTGCTCTTCAGTTTCAGCCTGGGCCTGCTGTTCATGCTGCTCGGCCATGCTTACCCAGAAAGCGAAAAGCTCATTCCGCTACTGCTCAAGCCACTGTATTTCCTCAGCGGGGTGATGTTCCCCCTGGCACTGGTTCCTGCACGATACCAGACCTATTTGCTGTGGAATCCGCTGGCACACGCGCTCGAGCTGATCCGCCACGCTCTAGTGGCATCCTATCCGGCAGACCATGTCCATGGCAGCTATCTGCTGCTATGGACTCTGGGTCTGCTGTTTTTCAGCCTGCTGTTATACAAAGGCCGGGCCAATGCCCTGCGGCGCTCATGATCCGTTTCGAGAACCTTTGCAAATCGTACAAGACACCTGCCGGACGGCATTATCTGTTCCGACAGGTCAACCTGGAAATTCCCTCCGGTAAAAGCATCGCCCTGCTCGGGCGCAACGGTGCGGGTAAATCCACGCTGCTGCGACTGATCGGCGGCATGGATCGCCCAGATCGTGGTCGCATTCACAGCGACAAAACCATTTCCTGGCCAGTCGGTTTATCCACTGGTTTCCAAGGCAGCATGAGCGGCCGGGAAAACGTCAAGTTCGTGGCGCGGCTGTATGCCAAGCCGCATGAATTGGCAGCCAAGGTAGGCTTTGTCGAAGAGTTTGCCGAATTGGGGCGCTACTTCGACATGCCACTCAAAAGCTATTCCTCAGGCATGCGCTCACGTCTGGGCTTCGGACTGTCCATGGCTTTCGATTTCGACTACTACCTGCTGGATGAAATTACCGCGGTGGGCGACGCCGTCTTCCGACAAAAAAGCGCCGCACTGATCCAACAGCGCCGGCAGCACAGCCAATTCATTTTTGTCTCACACAATCTGCAGCAACTACGCCAGTTCTGTGATGTCGCCCTGCTGCTAGATAGCCAGGGCCTGCGCTACTTCGATGATGTTGACCTCGGCATCGCACAATACCGGGCAGAGAACCATGTCTGACACTCCGGCGCTGCTGCTGCGCTTGCGCGGCAAATCCCTGACGCTTTGGCTCGTCGTCCTGCCGCTGACATTGCTCGGTGCGTATCTGCTGCTGGCACAGCCACGCTATGTCAGCGAATCTCGCATCGTGGTCAAACAAGCAGGCCAGACCGGCAATGCAGAACTGACGCTGGGCAGCCTCATCGGCAGCGGCTACGGCAATAGCGCCCTGCGCGACGATGCCATGCTGCTGCAAGAATATCTGCTATCGCCGGACATGCTGTATCTGGTCCACCGCCAGTTCAACCTGCACCATGCCTTTGGCGATGCCGGGATGGACTGGTTCTACCAACTGCCCGCCGATGCCAGTAGGGAACAACTGCTGGACTACTACCGCCATCGGCTCAGCCTGCGCTTCGACGACAAGACCGGCATGCTGGTCGTGCGCAGCGAAGGCTTCACTCCTGCTGCCGCGCAGCGCCTGAACCAAATCCTACTCAACGAAAGTGGACGCTTTCTCAACGAACTGTCCCGCAAGATTGCGCGGGAAGAAATGCAGTTCGCCCACCAGGAAACTGACCATGCCTATTTGGCACTAAGCCAGGCACGCGAACGACTGCTGCGCTTTCAGAACCAGCATCGGGTCATCAACCCGGTAGAGGAAGGCCAGGCGGCCAGCCGCATGATCGCAGAAATGGAAACCCGCCAGGCACAACAAGAAGCAGAACTGGACAATCTGCAGCGCTATCTGCAGGCAGATGCTCCCCAGATCGAAGCCGCACGACATGCCCTGGGCGCATTGAAACAGCAAATCGAAAAGGAAAAGTCCAAGCTCAGCGCCCCCTCCGGCAATCGCCTCAACCGCACCGCTGCCGAATATGCCGAACTCAAAGGACGGCTCGACTTTGCCGCCGATCTCTACAAGCTAGCACTGAACAGTCTGGAAAAAGCCCGGGTCGATAGTGGCCGCAACATCAAAAGCCTAGCTGTTATTGCCACACCCAGCCTCGCAGAAGAGGCCGAATACCCGCAGCGCGCATGGTGGCTGATCAGCGCCGCACTGGTACTGCTGCTGCTGTGCGGCACACTAAAACTGGCCAGCGCCATCATTGAAGACCATTACACCTAGGCAACACACTCATGCGCACCTCATCCCAACACGCACGGACTACTGCGCTGCCCACCAGCCTCGCGCTACTGCTCGGTCTGGCATGGCTGGCTTCTGGAACAGCCGCCTTGGCCGCGACCAGTATTGAAAACGCTGCCACTACTCAAGCAGCCGCGGCTTATCCGGGGAAAGCAACTTCCAACATGTTTGGAGCGCAATTATTCGATGGTCATTTTAGCCAGATACCAAGCAGCGGCTTCAATCCAGACTACCGGATCAGCCTGGGTGACCGTATCAATCTGCGCCTGTGGGGGGCATTTCCCTACGAAGGCCAATTGCCAGTCGATCCGCAAGGCAATATTTTCATTCCCAATGTCGGCCCGGTTGCAGTGGCTGGCGTGCGTAATGCCGAACTGAACCCACACATCAGCCAACAGCTCGGCAAGGTATACAAATCCAATGTCCGCATGTACGCCAGCCTGGAGACGGCCCAGCCGGTCAAGGTCTTCGTCACCGGCTACGTCAAACAGCCAGGCCTCTATGGCGGCCTGGCGGCCGACAGCCCGCTCAGCTATCTGGACAAGGCTGGCGGCGTGGACAATGCCAGAGGCAGTTATGTGGATATTCGCATCTTGCGCGCCGGGCAATTGCGACTGCAGATCGATCTCTACCGTTTCCTACTGAACGGACAGCTGGATGTCACCCAGTTTGCCGATGGCGACGTGATCGTCGTCGGGCCGCGCCAGCATACCTTCTCCATGCGCGGCGAGGTGTACAACGCCTATGACTTCGAATTTCCCCACCCCAGCATCACGCTGCAGCAGGCCCTGGCCATGGCCAGGCCAAAACCTGGCGCCACCCACGTCAGCATTGTGCGTGGCCAGGGCAGCGCGCGCCGCAGCGAATACCACGCACTGGCTGCCATCGAGGGGCTGCAGCTGGAAGACGGCGACCAGCTAACCGTCACCGCCGACCGCTATGCCGGCACCATCCAGATCCGCGTGGAAGGAGCCCACTCCGGCGAACATGCCATCGTACTGCCCTATGGGGCCAGCATGGCCGACATCCTTGCCCAACTGCGCGGCAACAGCATGTCACAAACTAATGCTCTGCAACTGTTTCGCCAATCCGTCGCCCAGCGACAGCAGGAAATGCTGGATGTCGCGCTCAACAAGCTGCAGGAAAGCGCACTTTCCGCCCGCTCAGCGACCAAGGAAGAGGCTGACTTGCGCAGCAAAGAAGCCGAACTGATTAGCAAATTCGTCGAACAAGCACGCAAAGTCACCCCTAAAGGGCAGGTGATTCTGAATGAAGAAAATCTGAGCAGCACTCTGCTGGAAGACGGCGACATTATTCGCATCCCGGAAAAAAGCAGCGTGGTGCAGGTACACGGCGAGGTGCTATTTCCCAATGCACTTGGCTGGCAACGCGGTCTGAGCGCAACAGACTATATCAAACGTGCAGGTGGCTTCATGCAAGAGCCGGACGATTCTCGCATTGTCATTATTCGGCAAAACGGAGCCGTCATTACCGACCGTAATCCCTCCATCCAGGCAGGCGATGAAATAATGGTATTACCAAAAATAGAAGCAAAAAATATTGAAATCACACGCAGCATAACTCAAATTTTGTATCAAATTGCCGTCTCTGCCAAAGTAATATTCTCATTTTAAAACTATATATTTCTATTATTGGAAATAAACATGAAACCATTTCAACTCAAAACAAATCACTCCCCTACCCTGCTTGAGGTGATTATCCCATTCCGTTGGACTGACAAACGCCCCGATCTACTTGATCGTTTAAACTATCCGCTGATGGATACACAGCGTCCTCACTCTGTTCATTTCACCATCGCAGACGATGGCTCACCTCGTCACATCAGCAGAGAGCTGGAAAAAATATGCCAAAACCACGGATATAATTATCTGCATATTGAAAGCGAACTTGAACCAGTCTGCATGAGCAGAGCTCGCAATATTGGGGTGTGCGCCGTTCCATCTGAATTCATTATGTTTCAAGATGTTGACCTAATGCCCTACGATGGATTTTATAGCGATGTTCTCAATGAGATACAAATACAAAATTTAACCAACAATGCTTCCCTTTTCTTAATGTTCGGTGTTATTTACCTTACACAATCTGCCACCGAACTTTATTACACCACTCCCAGTCATCTGCGTAAAAATCTGTTTATCCAACATCTTCTTAACGAAAATACTCATTACATAGAAAAATTTTCCACCGGAACATCCGTCACCGTATTCAACCGGAATTACTATCTATCACGAGGTGGCTACGATGAAGATTTCATTGAGTGGGGCTATGAGGATATTGAGTTCAATACGCGTTGCATTCGGGCATCACGCTACTTCCCTCTCCCGGAAAATTTTCTCACCGATAATCAGTCATTCCGTCACATAAACCGCTACCAGGGGTGGAAAAGCATTTATAGACTTTTTGGCGATATTACTTTTCAAAAAGGAATTGTTTTATTTCATTCCTGGCATGCCATTGATGGCCATTCCGGTTACATGAAACGAAAAGCTATAAACAAGCAACTATTTGAAGAAAAAGTAAAAAAATTCAGCTCGCGGGGAGAAGAACCACCCCCTCTTGCCGCACTAGACAAGGGAAAGACATTATGTTTTTCCTTGACAAATCCTTTTATCTACAACAAAAAAACCGCACCTCTCCTTGGCGAAATATTTTACGAAGATGAAAATAATTTCACCCCAGAAATATTGATTTCGTATATTAAAAAACACGATATAACTCGAATACTATTTCATAATCCATATGCAAACGAACACCGCCAAAAATTATTTAATACCATAAAAAATAACAATATTAAATTTATAATCGCCGAGCGAGGTGCATTACGCAATTCGGTATTTTTTGATGACACCGGCTTCAATGCAGATAGCAAAAAATTCGACGAAGATATTTGGAACGTACCGATCACAAAAAATGAACAGGATTATATTCGTAATTATATTATTGAAGAAAAAACACTGGATGAATCACTGGAAAAGCAAGCTGCGTTACTCGGCATAGAGGCAACAAGAAAAAAATTAATGCTGCCGCGACATAAAAAAATCATCTTCATCCCACTACAAAGACCAAGTGACACGGTCATTCTCCATTTCTGTAAAAAAATAGGGGGATATGAAGGATTTATTGAACTCATCAGAAATGCGATATCTCAGCTCAATGATGAATATGTCTTTGTTATCAAAAAACATCCTCTGGAAGATGAAACCCCCGACCTGCCTGGTGCAATATTTGCGAATAACATCAACATCAAGGACTTGCTTGCCATTAGTTCAGCAGTGCTTCTCATCAACTCGGGGGTTGGGATACTGGGCATGCTCTATGAAAAACCTGTTTTATTAGCCGGTGATGCATTTTATGGATCTCCGCTACTCACCCATCAGGTCAGAACTGTTAGTGATATTGAAGATGGATTGAAAAATTTTCAGCCACACCAAGAAACCATTTTACGGTTTTTGAAATATCTAATCATGGACTATTACTCATTTGGTCACTTTCAAACCCGTGAAATACCGTGGAAAGACACTGGCCGTATGACTATTACAACATCGATTGATTTTTACCAAATAAGAATACCTGGGCAACCGGGAATAAATTATTACCCACAAGAAAAAACCGTTCCACAAAGCTCAATTTTATTTGATCGATACCGCACGCCAAAGCTAGCTCCCCCACACCCGCAGCCTATCATAGCGGAAAAGCCCAGCATTAGTATACAACCCAAAAAAATTACGCACGAAATAGAAAAATCAATGATTAAACCCTTACCTTCCACTCGTGCGCGTAAAATAAAAAAATTGCGAGAAGATCCTAGATCATTCCTCTTAGATTCTCGTTATCGGCTACTGAATTTACTTGGAAAAATACTCTGATGGCAAACATCTCAATGCTTGGGCTTGGCAATGAAATTAACAGTTCAACGGTGCTAGACAATCAACAAAATCTCAATATCAAGATAAAAGGAGATAACAATAAAATTCTCATTGGTAGCAAATGTGAATTAAACGGGTTAAATATACAAATTGAAAGCAATGAAAATGTATTGCACATTGGAAACTCATGCCGACTAAAAGGCTGCTTCATCATGAAACTGGCCAATGGCAATCAAATAAATATTGGCCAAAGTTGCACCATGGGTGGTGCCAATTTAATCTGCGGGGAAGGAAGTAGCATTTTTATTGGCGCAGACTGCATGCTGTCCTGGGGAATTGAAATACGTTCCACCGACTCACATGCCATTTTTCAATCCAGTGACGGAAAGCGAATTAATCCAGCAGCGGATATCCGCGTGGAAAGCCATGTATGGATTGGTGCACACTGCACCATACTCAAGGGCAGCCATATCGGAAGTAATTGCGTTGTGGGGATTCATTCTCTGGTATGTGACACCTTTCCCGACAGTGGCCAGATTATAGCGGGCATTCCTGCACGCCCGATTCGACAAGGCATCAACTGGGACAGACGCTTGCTGGGATGACTCGGAAAACATATCCATGCAGCGCCGGTATCGCCATCCGCTCGTGGCGGCTGTTCAACTTGCCCAGGCTGGAAATACTGCTGCAACAGCCCTGTTACTGGTGCCCTCTTGGCACACAAGATGGGCAGCCCCACCGTACCTGGGCAGCTTGGGGGCATAGACCGGCTACCAAACAGCTACGTTTGCATGCCAAGCGCCGTAGCGGGAGCTATCTGGCACTGGAAGATGGTTTCATCCGTTCGCTGGGGCTAGGTGCACAAGGTTATCCACCTTGGTCCATCGTGGCAGATGATCTGGGGATTTACTATGACGCCAGCCAACCGTCACGGCTGGAGATATTGGTCAGACAATTGGCAGCTGACTGCCAGAACACCGCAGAGCCGGAACGACAGGCAGCAGCCCATGTGCTATTGCACAATGCGCAGCACGGCATGGCCTTGTTGCTAGCTTACCGCTTGTCCAAATACAACCATGCGCCTGACTTCTTGCCACCGGTGGGCTGGCAGCACGACGCGGTACTGGTAGTCGACCAGACCGTAGGGGATAGGTCTGTACGTTACGGCAATGCAGATGCTGACACTTTCCGACAAATGTTGCGCACCGCCGTGCAAGAAAACCCGACGAAACAGATCTGGATAAAAACGCATCCAGATGTACTATGTGGCAAGAAACAGGGCTATCTCACCCGGCTAGCCGGAATGGAAGAACGTGTGCAGCTGCTTGGCGTTGATGCCAATCCACTCACGCTACTGCCGCATATAGCGCAGGTTTACACCGTCTGTTCGCAGCTCGGCTTCGAGGCCTTGCTCTGCAACAAACCCGTGGTGACCTTCGGCCAGCCTTGGTACGCCGGCTGGGGCCTGAGCGATGATCGCCATCCTTTGGCCGCCGATCTGGCCAAACGGCGGGGAGCGGCAACACTGCAGCAATTATTTGCCGCCTCCTATCTGCAGTATTGCCGCTATGTGAATCCAAGCACGGGTGGCCTAGGCACACTATTTGATGTCATCCATCATTTGCAGCGCCAAAAAGCAATCAATGATCGCCTACGCGGGGAATTGGTCTGTATCGGCATGAGCTGGTGGAAGCGGGCAGTGCTCGCCCCTTTCCTACGGCAGCCCTCCTGCACAGTGCGTTTTGTCCGATCGGCCAAAGCGCTACAGTATTTACCCATGCAGCCAATGCGCAAGATCGCGGTATGGGGCAGCGGCCAGGCTGACATTCTGCATCTGGCGCAAGAGCGAAACTGGCCGCTGCTGCGGATAGAAGATGGGTTCATCCGTTCGGTGGGTTTAGGTTCAAACCTCACTCCACCGTTATCGCTGGCACTGGATGATGAGGGCATATATTTCGACCCACGCCAGCCATCTCGCCTGGAAACGCTGCTGGCCACGCAGCAGTTTGCAGACATGGATCTAGCAGAGGCAGAAGCACTACGGGCACAACTGCTCCGTGCCGGGCTTGGCAAATACAATGTTGGTCAGGATGCATTACAGCTACCCCTGCCCAGGCCCGCTGTCGTCATTCTGGTGGTGGGGCAAGTGGAAGACGATGCCTCGATTTGCAACGGATCGCCATGGATACAGACCAATCTTGCTCTGCTCAAGTCGGTACGGCTGACATACCCAACAGCGTTCATCGTTTACAAACCACATCCCGATGTCGTCAGTGGCAATCGCATTGGCAGCATCACAGCTAAAGACAGTGACAGCCTGGCTGACATGGTCACGACGCAGTGCGATATGCATCTCTGTTTACAGCAGGTGGACCAAGTTCACACCATGACCTCGCTCGCGGGTTTTGAAGCATTGCTGCGTGGTAAGCGCGTGGTTTGCTATGGTCTACCCTTTTATGCTGGCTGGGGCCTGACCCAGGATGTATTCGCCAATGTCCCGCTGGCGAGTGGCACGCCTCATCCGGCCTGGAAACGTCGTGCCAGACGCCTGGCACTGAGCGAGCTGATTGCAGCTAGCCTGTTGCTCTATCCCTGTTATATCGATCCCGTCAGCGGCGATGCCATCTCGCCCAGCCAGGCCGCCACTCTGCTTGCCCACCAAAAGACTGACAAAACAGCGACACGCCTACATGGCAACTGGCTTTCCAAGCAGCTTGGCAAACTGCGCATGCTATGGCGCAGTGTCATGCGCTGACCACGACCGGCATATCCAGCAGCTGCTTGATGAATATCGTCGCATATCCAGGAGTTTTCCTGCTCTCCAACCAGTATCCGGTAACAGATTCGCTCTGCATTTTCGGTTGTACTTAAGCTACCTGAGGCACCAAGACGCATGCCTCGGGGCAAGGTATTCGAAACCGTGCAGGAGCCGCGCTTGCCGCCCAACGATTTATCCCCACCCAGCCCGACACCACCTCCCGACCCTATCACCACGGTAAGGGGTACTTCTTCTTCACAGCCAGTGGCGACGACGCATGTTCCTGCACTACAGGCCCTGCTCAGACACAGGAGAATCCTGTTGCTGCAAGGGCCAATGGGCTTTTTCTTTTACCAGTTTGCTTACTGGCTGCAACAACACAAGTGCATGGTTTACCGCGTGTTGTTCAATGGTGGTGACTGGCTGTTTTATGGCAACCAGCAGGCGGAACATTACTGCGGTAAACCCGAAGAATTTGCCATCTGGTTGCACGCCTATCTGGCAGAACGGGGCATTGAGGCCATCGTCTGCTTCGGAGACTGTCGCCAATACCACCAGACTGCCGCAGCCATCGCCAGACAGTGCCATCTGGCATTCTATGTGTTTGAGGAAGGGTATCTGCGGCCAGACTACATCACTCTGGAAAAAGACGGCGTCAATGCACGCTCATCGCTGGCCGGGTATTCCGCTGCGCTCACGACTCCAGCTCTGGGCGAACATCATCCGGCCAAACCGGTTAACGCGTCTTATCCGCGCATGGCCATGTCGGCGATGGCGTATTACGGTGCCTGCTGGCTGCTGCATTGGCGCTATCCGCATTATGAGCACCACAAACCACTCCTGCCCGTGCCGGAAGCATGGCGATGGATGCGCTCAGGCCTGCGTAAAATGCTCTACCTCCTTACCGAATACCGGCTGCGCCGCGACATGCTGGGTCTGCGGCAGAATCGATTCTTTCTGGTCGCCCTGCAAGTATTCAATGACAGCCAGGTGCGACATCACAGCAGCTACGGCGATGTGCAGGAATTCATTCGCGAGGTCATCACCTCGTTTGCTCGCCATGCAGCGCATGATCACCACCTGCTGCTGAAGCACCACCCGATGGACCGGGGGCATCGGCAGTATCGGCAGCAGATACGCCAGATCGCGCTACAGCTGGGCGTCTGCCAGCGTGTGCATTATCTGCATGATGCCCATCTACCCTCGTTGCTCAAGGCCAGTCGAGGGGTGATTACCATCAACAGTACAGTCGGACTGTCCGCTCTATATCACGGTAAACCCGTCATCACCCTGGGTAGCGCGCTGTATGACATGCCGGGGCTAACTGCGCAGTGCCCGCTAGCTGAATTCTGGCAACGGGCACCGGTACCAGACCCGCAACGCTACCGACAGCTACGTCGGTCATTGCTGCACCATACCCAATTGAATGGCTCTTTTTATGGTGCCTGCCACTGGATGGCTTCTCCGGCAGGCTCAGCTCCGGCATCACCTCGTCATCGCGTCAGATTCATTCTGACCATGCTGGCTGTGCTGGCCTGTCAGTTGCTGTGGCCGACCTGAAACCTGCGCATGCCAGGCACCGCAGCGCATGGCCGGGGTTTCACTGCTGAACCGGGCCAGCCAGTAGCCAACGCGCCGCCAGCAGCGGCGCTCGTGTCGAATGAAACGCAGCAGGGCATGGCCCCAACTGTCGGACTCCGGGGGTGTGGTGTTTACATGGTGCCGACAGAACATTTCTCTCTCCCGAAAACAGGCTGCGCGGATGAGAAAAATATAGCGCCGGGCGGGTGAATATCCTGTCAAGAGAGGACTGGCCCACATAAAAAACACGCAAAAAAACGGCAGCCTTGCGGATGCCGTTCGGTTTTCTCGCGGATAGCTAGCGCTTATTTGGGCCGGTTGATCGCCTTGCTGCCAATGTCACGACGCAGCTGGCAACCATCGAAATGGATGGCATCGGCCACGGTATAGGCCTTGGCCTGTGCCATCTTGACGCTGTCACCCAGACCGACTGCACACAGCACACGGCCACCATGGCTGACCACCTGCTTGCTGTCGTTAAAAGTGGTACCGGCATGGAACACCATGCTGTCGGCGGTTTCAGCCGGCAGGCCGCTGATAACGTCGCCCTTGCGCGGGGCCTCGGGGTAGCCGGCGGCAGCCAGTACCACGCCCAGCGCCACGCGGCGGTCCCATTCGGCTTCGACCTGATCGAGCTTGCCATTGACGCCTGCCTCCAGCAGCACGGTGAAGTCGGACTTCAGGCGCGCCATGATGGGCTGGGTTTCCGGGTCGCCAAAGCGGCAGTTGAATTCGATGGTAAACGGGTTACCGTCCTTGTCTATCATCAGGCCGGCATAGAGAAAGCCGGTATAGCTGTGGCCATCCTTTTTCATGCCTTGCACCGTCGGCAGGATGATTTCGCGCATCACGCGGTTGTGCACTTGCGGGGTGACCACCGGTGCCGGGCTATACGCGCCCATGCCGCCGGTATTGGGGCCGAGGTCGTCGTCCAGCAGGCGCTTGTGGTCCTGGCTGGTGGCCATCGGCAGCACGTGATCACCATCCACCATGACGATGAAGCTGGCTTCTTCGCCCTGCAGAAAGTCTTCGATCACCACGCGTGCACCGGCACTGCCCATCTTGTTACCCACCAGCATGTCGTCGATGGCGGCATGCGCTTCTTCCAGCGTCAGTGCCACCACCACGCCCTTGCCAGCGGCCAGGCCGTCGGCCTTGATCACGATGGGCGCACCCTTGGCATCGACATAGGCATGCGCCTCGCCAGCATCGCTGAAGGTCTGGTAGCCCGCAGTGGGAATGCCATGACGCTGCATGAAGGCCTTGGCGAAGTCCTTGGAGCTTTCCAGCTGGGCGCAGTACTGGGTGGGGCCGAAGATTTTCAGGCCAGCAGCACGGAAGGCATCCACCACGCCGGCAGCCAGCGGGGCTTCCGGGCCAACCACGGTCAGCTGGATGTCTTCGCTGCGGGCAAAGGCGACCAGTTCTTCATTACTGGCCAGCGCAATATTGGTGAGATTGGGGTCGAGCGCGGTGCCGGCATTGCCCGGTGCCACAAACACCTTGGAGACGCGGCTGGACTTGGCAATACGCCAGGCCAGCGCGTGTTCGCGGCCACCAGAGCCGATTACCAACACTTTCATCTTGCGAGATCCTTCATCGTTGGGCGACAGGCATGTTGCCGTCGCCAGCATTGTGCCGCAGCCATGGTGGGACTACGGTCAGAATTGTACATTCAAGCTGGGGGGAAACGGGTAGTTTCCACTGTTTGCATCCGGCAGCAATTGGCGTCGACCACTGACCGGCTTGCCGTCGATCCGGCCCTGCCAGCTGATATCCAGCGGGTAAAAACGGCCGACCGGCTGGCCCGCTTGCTGCAGCCACTGCCAGCGTACCTGCAGATCGGTCACTGCCGGGCAGCCGGCACCAGCGGCATCGGCACACACGCCATTATTGTCAGCCTGTTCAGTCAGGCGGCCCATGCTGCGGATGTCGCTGGCCACGGCATGGAAAAATTCCACCGTACTGGCGCTGTAGCCTTGCTGGGTGTAAGCGCTCTGCATGACCCAGCCCCACTCCTGCGGGCCCAGTTGCACCACCCGGGCCGCAGCGGCCATGCCGTTGGTCCCCATTTCCAGCTGTTTTTCGGTTTGCAGCACAAACTGGCCATCTTGCAAGACAAAGCACAACAGGCGGCTGATGCCGGAGGCGGCAAAGCTGTCCATGCCTTCGCCGGCCGAATCTGCCGTATCTGCCACAAAAGTGCTCAGCAACAACTGGCGGCCCTGGCCATCACGCGCCAGTTGCAAGGGGCCGAACGCACCGACAAACGGCCCCGGACTATTGCTGGCCTGCGCCTGCAGCTTCCATTGGCCCGGTTTCGGCCCGGCCTGCATGTCCTGCTGGCTGCGGTAAACCGCCACGGCCTGTTCGGCCAGACGCTTCAGGTCAGGCGCATGGGCCACGGCCGGCACTGCCGCGGGTGGCGTGGCAGGCTGTTCCAGCCAGTACACGCCGGCGGCCAGGCCGAGTATCAGCACAATCAGCAGCATGGTCCTGTTGGTCTTGTTCACGGTTTCTCCGCCAGGCACTGGCGCGACCTGGCACGGTGCTCCCCGCTGCAAGTGCAACGGGGAGGCTGGCGCTGCTTAGTGGCGGAAATGACGTACGCCGGTCAGCACCATGGCAATGCCATGCTCGTCGGCAGCGGCGAACACTTCTTCGTCACGCATGGAGCCACCCGGCTGGATGATGGCCTTGATGCCCTGTTCCGCGATCACGTCGATACCGTCACGGAAGGGGAAGAAGGCATCGCTGGAGGCCACGGCACCTTGCAGGCTCAAACCGGCATCCTGCGCCTTGCGGGCGGCGATGCGGGTGGAGTCCACGCGGCTCATCTGGCCGGCACCGATGCCGACGGTCTGGCCGTTATTGCAGAACACGATGGCGTTGGACTTGACGAACTTGGCCACGCGCCAGGCGAACAGCAGGTCGGACAGCTCTTGCGGGGTCGGTTGACGCTTGGTCACCACGCGCAGTTCGTCCAGCGCCACATTGCGAATGTCCGGGGTCTGTACCAGTACACCACCGCCTACACGCTTCAGTTCGAAGCGGTTGGCACCGGTTTCCAGCGGGATTTCCAGCACGCGCACGTTCTTCTTCGCGGCGATGATGGCCTTGGCTTCTTCGGTGAAGGACGGGGCAATCAACACTTCCAGGAACTGGCCGGTCACCGCTTCCACGGTTTCGGCATCCACCGGACGGTTGAAGGCGATGATGCCGCCAAAGGCGCTGGTGGTATCGGTGGCAAAGGCCAGACGATAGGCGCTCAGCGTGTCGCCAGCCACGGCCACGCCGCAGGGGTTGGCGTGCTTGACGATGACGCAGGCAGTCGCATCGAACGTCTTGACCGCTTCCCAGGCGGCATCGGCATCAGCGATGTTGTTGTAGGACAACTCCTTGCCCTGCAGCTGGCGGTAGCCGGAGATGGTGCCGGCAGCCGGGTCCAGATCGCGATAGAAGGCGGCCGACTGGTGCGGGTTTTCACCGTAGCGCATGTCCTGCACCTTGACGAACTGTGCGTTCAGACGGTTCGGGAAAGCCACGCGTTCCGGCTTGCCGCTCACCACGCCATCGGCCAGGCTGGTTAGGTAGTTGGAAATGGCACCATCGTAAGCGGCGGTGTGGGTGAAGGCTTTCTTGGCCAGTTCGAAGCGGGTGGTCTTGGCCAGCTTGCCGTCATTGGCTTGCAGCTCGGCAGTCAGTGCGGCGTAGTCGGCGGCATCGGTAACGATGGCGACATGGGCCCAGTTTTTGGCGGCAGAGCGCACCATGGTCGGGCCGCCGATGTCAATGTTCTCGATGGCGTCTTCCAGCACACAGTCCGGATTGGCGATGGTGGCTTCAAACGGGTAGAGGTTTACACACACCAGATCGATATTGCCGATATCGTATTCGGCCATCTTGGCCACGTGTTCCGGCAGGTCGCGACGACCCAGGATGCCGCCGTGCACCTTGGGGTGCAGGGTCTTGACGCGGCCATCCAGCATTTCCGGGAAGCCGGTGTAGTCGGATACTTCGGTCACCGGCACGCCGTTATCGGCCAGCAGTTTGGCGGTGCCGCCGGTAGACAGGATGTGCACGCCCAGTTTGGCCAGTTCCCGTGCGAATTCCAGAACACCGGTCTTGTCGGAGACGCTGATCAGCGCGCGTTCGATTTTGGTCATGTTTCTCTACCACCTTGGCTAATGAATGAAAAAAACTGGTCAAGCTTGGACCTGATGCCCGCATCAGGTCTGGTTCGGTATGCCTTGCGCTGCTGGCAGGCACAAAAAAACCGGCCATCCTGTGTGGGGTATGGCCGGTTTATCTTCATATCAAATCATACGACTTCATTTTTTTACGCAGGGTATTGCGATTGAGCCCCAGCAACTCGGCAGCCCGAGTCTGGTTGCCCTGGGTGTGTGTCAGCACCACCTCTATCAGTGGCTTTTCCACGCAGGCCAGCACCATGTCGTAGATGGAGGCAGGTATCTCGCCGTCCAGATCACGGAAATATTGTTCCATCGCCAGCCGTACCGACTGGGAAATATGTTCGTTGTTTTGCATGTTTATTGTTCTGTCTTCAGCATTTCGTGTGAACACTGCTGCTTCGCCCCGATGTCGGCCCCGGGCACCTTTAGCACCGTACTCCCCTGCCGGCTAGACCGGCAGCGACTCCTCCGGCAGGGAGTCATATTCCAGCCGCTCCGATTGCGCGGCCAACTGATCAAAGTAGCCGGCCACGGCCTGTCGTTGCGTCGTGGTGTCTTCCAGCTGATACATCGCCTGGCGAAACTCGTTGGAGCCCCTCAGCCCCCTGGTGTACCAGGCAATATGCTTGCGCGCGATCCGGCAGCCAGAGTATTCGCCATAAAACCCGTACAGATCATCCAGATGTTCCAGCATGATCTGGCTGATTTCACTGACCTGCGGCGGCGGCAACAGCGCGCCGGTGTCGAGGAAATGCTGTATTTCGCGAAAAATCCACGGTCGGCCCTGCGCTGCCCGGCCTATCATCACCGCGTCGGCCCCGGTGTACTGCAATACCTGCTGCGCCTTGTGCGGCGTATCGATATCCCCGTTGGCAATCAGCGGAATACCGATGCTGGCCTTGACCGCGCGGATGGTGTCGTACTCGGCATCGCCGCGATACATGTCTTCACGGGTACGGCCATGCAGCGCCAGCGCGGCAATGCCGCAGTCTTCTGCCAGTTTGGCCACGCGCAGGGCATTGCGGTGTTCGGGACTCCAGCCGGTGCGGGTTTTCAGCGTGACCGGTACATCCACCGCCCTGACCACTGCGTCCAGAATGCGTCCAACCAGCGCCTCGTCACGCAGCAGGGCGGAACCGGCTGCCACATTGCACACTTTCTTGGCCGGGCATCCCATATTGATGTCGATGATCTGCGCACCCTGCTCGACATTGATGCGCGCGGCCTCGGCCATCTGGGCGGGGTCGGAGCCGGCGATCTGCACCGAAATCGGCTCCACCTCGCCGGCATGATCAGCCCGGCGCAAGGTCTTGGCCGTGGCCCACAGCGATTTGTTGGAGGTGATCATCTCCGACACCGCCATGGCTGCGCCCATTTTCTTGCACAGCATGCGAAACGGCCTGTCCGTCACACCGGCCATGGGTGCCACGATCAGCCGGTTTTTCAGGGTATAAGGACCAATGCGCATCAGGGTTTTCTGCGGTCAAACAAGCAAAAGGGCGGCCATTGTAATGCTTTTTTTTTAAGCAGTAAAAACCTTTTTGCTTATTTTTTGAGCAAGATCGATAGCGAGAAGAAATGGTACAGCCGGGTACTGCAGAAGGGGTGGGGATTGGAAGTCAGCCGATAAGCCGGGTTCTGTCGTTGGACAGTCATTCCTCTAGTACTGCCGTTACCGACAGTCTCAAGCAACCTACCCGGGGACAACGCGAGCCACGTTAACGCCCCCCTATTTGGTCTTGCTCCTGATGGGGTTTAGCCTGCCGTCCGTGTCGCCACGTCCGCGGTGCGCTCTTACCGCACCTTTTCACCCTTACCTGTGCTGACAAGTCAGCCATCGGCGGTTCAGCTCTCTGTTCCACTTTCCGTCGCCTCACGGCGCCCGGCCGTTAGCCGGCATCATGCTCTATGGAGCCCGGACTTTCCTCCCCGCCCCTGCTTGCGCAGCGGCGCGGCGACTGTCTGTCTGACTTCCAGCCGACAGTTTACCCGAAGCAGATCAAACACGCGGCATTTTTTCCTGCAGCGAAATAGCATTCATTTATACTAGCGGGTCATTTCTGCGGGGTTCGTTTAAGAATGGAGCTGAATCAGGCCAGGCTGTCGCGCTTGCAGCTGCTTGGCACGCTGGTCATCATTTTCTTGCTGGCATTGACGCTGGCAGGCTATTTCCTGCTGACCAGCTGGACAGATTTCCATTCGCGTCAGCAACAGATCGAAGGCGATGCCTACCAGCATGCGCGCGACTACCTGCAATCCTCTGGCGATCACACCGCGCTGACCCTGCTGGCCCTGCGCGACCACTCCACCGACCTGCTCAAGCAACAACTGAAAGAACAAGTCGACCAGGCCTACCATGTGGCCGATGGCATCTGGCAGCGCGAACACCAGCGTTTGCCGGAAGCGCGGGTCAAGGCACTGATTGTCGAGGCGCTGCGCCCGCTGCGCTTTTTCGAAGGTCGCGGCTATTTCTTCATCGACACCATGGACGGGCGCTGCGTCTTGCTGCCCACCGCGCCGGAGCGCGAAGGCAGCTCGTTGCTGGATAATCGCGACGACCATGGCCGCTACATCATGCAATCGCTGATCGAATCGGTCAGCAACCCGGAGCAGCAAGGCTTTACCGCCTATCGCTGGTATTTGCCGGGCAGCCACAGCATGTCGGACAAAGTGGCCTATTCGCGCCAGTTCAAACCCTATCGCTGGGTTATCGGCAGCGGCGAATACATTGCCAATGTCGAAGCCAGCCTGCAGCAACGGGCCATCACCCTGCTCTCGCGCATGCACATGGGCCGTGATGGTGACGATTTCATGGTGGTGGACAATCAGGGGGTATTACTGTTTTACCCCGCTGAACCGGCCTTGCAGGGCAAGCATTATCTGGCGCTGCAACCCGAACTGCGCAAGCGGGTGCTGGAAGTGCTGCAACTGGGCAATCGCGGTGGTTTCATGGAGTACGCCGTGCGCGAAGCCGGCAATGCCAATCCGGTCGCCCATCTGGCCTATGTCCGCCACTTGCCGGGCTGGGAGTGGACGCTGGTGACGGCCATGCATATCCAGTCCATTCGCGACGGCAGCGTACAGGCCCGCCAGCAGCTGGACCAGCAATTGCTGCGCCGTATCGATACCACCCTGCTGATGACGCTGCTGGCCATGGCCAGTGCAGCGCTGTTTTCCTGGTTCTTCGTGCGCTGGATGAATGCGCTGGTGGCCCGCTACCAGCAGGACTTGCGCCAAAGCCATGCCGAGCTGGAAGCCAGTACCCGCGAGCTGAAGCTCAGTCATTTCATGATCGACCACGCTACCGATCTGGTCGCGCTGCGCGCTGCCGACGGCAGGCTGGTCTATGCCAACCGCGCCGCACTGGATTGCCTGGGGGCCGAAGCGGAAGGACTGCAGCAACTGGAGCGACAGCTGTTTGCCCCGACCGACGTCAGCCTGCCGCATACCTTCGAAACCCGGCTGCAATGCTGCCAGGGACATCTGCATCTGGAAGTCACGCTAACCGGCATCGACTACCACGGTGACAGTTATCTGTGTGCCACCGCCCGCGATATCACCCCGCGCCACCATGCCGACCGGCAGCAGCGGCTGGCAGCCAAGGTATTCGAATCCAGCAATGAAGCCATCCTGATCACCGATGCCGACAACCGCATCCTGGCAGTCAACCGTGCCTTCAGCCTGATTACCGGCTTTGGCGAACAGGAGGTACTGGGGCTGACCCCGGCGCTGCTGGCTTCTGGCCAGCACGATGCCGATTTCTACACCCGCATGTGGGACAGCCTGGACAAGCGCGGCCAGTGGTCAGGAGAAATCTGGAACCGGCGCAAGAACGGCGAAGCCTTCCCCGAGTGGCTGAACATCAGTGTGTTGACCGATGAACAGGGCCAGATCACCCACCACGTGGCACTGTTTACCGATATTTCGGAACGCAAGGAGCACGAGGCACGCATCCAGCATCTGGCGGAATATGATGCCCTGACCGACCTGCCCAACCGCATCCTGGTCAACGACCGCCTGCAGCAAGCCATCCGCCTGGCAGAACGCCACGGCGGCCAGCTGGCCGTGCTGTTTGTCGATCTGGATCATTTCAAGAACATCAACGACACCCTGGGCCACAATAGTGGCGACGAACTGCTCAAGCAGGTAGCCAGCCGCCTGTGCGGCGCGGTGCGCGAGCTGGACACCGTGGGTCGTACCGGCGGCGACGAGTTTGTGCTCATCCTGCCGGCCATCGCCCAGCCAGACGAGGCAGCCCAGGTCGCCGAGCGCATCCTGCGCGCCATGCAGGCACCGTTTGATATCGATGGCAATGTGCTGGTGGTGGGATGCAGCATCGGCATCAGCCTGTTGCCAGGTGATGGCAATGATATTCAGACCCTGCTGATGAATGCCGACCTGGCCATGTACCATGCCAAGGCACATGGCCGGAACACCTTCCGCTTCTATACCCGCGAGATGAATACCCAGGTGGCGGACCGGCTGCAACTGGAAAACCGGCTGCGCCGGGCGCTGGAGCAGGATGAGCTGTTCTTGTTATTCCAGCCGCAACACGACATCAACAGTCAGACATTGATCGGCTGCGAGGTATTGCTGCGCTGGCAGGACCCGGAAGAGGGACTGATCATGCCTAATCGCTTTATCCCCATCGCGGAAGACAGCGGCCTGATTGTGCCGCTGGGGCGCTGGGTCATGCGTGAGGCCTGCCTGCAGATGGCACGCTGGCGGGCACAGGGCCTGCAACTACCCAAGATCGCTGTCAATGTGTCGGCCCGCCAGCTGACACGGCTGGACTTCATCGACGAAGTCCGGGATGCCCTGCAAGAGAGCGGCCTGCCCGGCCATTGCCTGGAAATCGAGGTCACCGAAAGCACACTGATGGAAGACGCCGACCTGGCCTCGCGCCAGCTGGCCATCCTCAAGGCCATGGGGGTGCGGCTATCAGTCGATGACTTTGGCACCGGCTACTCCAGCCTGGCCTACCTCAAGCGCTTTGCCCCGGACACCATCAAGATCGACCGCTCCTTTGTCTGCGACCTGCCCGGTGACAGCGAAGACGCCGCCATCGTGTCCGCCATCATTCACCTGGCACGTGCCCTTGGCATGAGCACGCTGGCCGAAGGCGTGGAAACCGTGGAACAGTGCGACTTTCTGCGCCAGCTGGGTTGCGGCGGCATCCAGGGTTATCTGCTGGGCAAGCCACAGGACGCCACCGCCATTGCCCGCCAACTAGGCGAGCTGGTCAGCTGACACCCGCCCAGCAGCCGTGGCCAGCTCGGCCGCTTGCGGGCGCGGTATCAGCAATGAAGTCAGCCAGGCCAGGCCCACGATGCACAAACCAAGCAGCATGCCACTGGCTGCGGCGGGAACGCCCGGCTGCCAGGCCGGCAGCGCTGGCAGCACGGCGAAGCTGAGCCCGGCCCCCAGATTGAAGGCACCGGCATTCAGGCCGGGCAACAGCCCCGGATACTGTGGTGGCGACAGCACCACACCCAGGCCATTCAGCATGATATTGGCGGTACCGGCATAGGCCACGCCGGCCAGCACGCAGGCAGCCACCATCCACCACAGGCTGTACAAGCCCCAAACCAGCATCAGCACGATGGCCAGCATGCTGCCCAGCAATCCCCATCGCAATACCCGGCCATATCCCCATTGCGGTGCCAGCCGCCCGGCCCACGGCCCCACCAGCCAGCCCACCAGCGCATAGGGCGTCAGCAACAACCACGAGGCGTGATCGGCAGCCAGGCCAAAGCCACTGCCCGCTTGCTGGGCATGGGACATCACCAGGCCATTGATGATGGCGAACACGCCACTCATGGTCAGTATCGTTGTCAGCAACAGTGCCCAGGTGCTGCGCCGGCACAGAATGTCCAGAGCCACCAGCGGCTGTGGGCTACGTTGCTCCCGACGCAGGAATAAGACAAATGCCAATAGCGCCAGCAAGACCATGCCGCCGATGCCGCTCCAGTGCGTAGGCCCGGGAGCCGCCGCCAGATTCAGCGCCCACAGCAGGCTGGCCAGCGTCAGCACCAGCCACCCCACTCCGGGCCAGTCCATGACGGCACCAGCCGACGGGCGCGACTCCGGCGCGCACCTGGCTACCAGCACACAGGCCAGAGCAGCCACCATGGCAATACACCAGAATACCGCCCGGAAGCCGAAGTGGGTCGCCAGCACCCCACCGGCAATGGCATCGATGCCGGCAATGCCGCCATTGACTGCCGTGATCACCCCCATCAGCAGGCCATAGCGCCGGGGATCTTTCACCTCGTGGTACAGCATCAGCAGACAGATCGGCACCACCGGGCCGGATACGCCCTGGATCAGCCGTGCCAGTTGCAGTACCGCGATGGACGGAGCCACAGCCGCCAGCACACTGCCAGCCAGCATGATCAACAACATGCCCAGCAGCACCCGCCGCCGGCCCAGCATGTCGCCCAGCCGGGGCAGAAACAGCGAAAACAGAGCGGCTGCAGTGAAAAAGGCTGTCTGCGACATGCCCACCGCCGCATCACTGGCCTGCAATTCGCGGGCGATGGTCACCAGCACCGGGCTGAGCATGCTGGCGTTGAGTTGGAAGGCGACACAGGCCGCCAGCAACGCTGTCATCAGGCTGGCGGTGGAAGGGGCGGACTGGCTCATGGCTGCCCCGCGCCGATACGTTGCAAGGCGTCAACGACCATGTCCCAGAAGTAGGCATGATCCAGCTGTACCGCCACCTGGGTATGGCAGTCTGACGGCGGCGGCGCACGGAAATCGGCCACGGTCATGCCCAGTGTCAGCGCACCGCGCAACTCGACATCCAGCGGTGCCTTGCATACCGTCATCACCTGCGGGTCGATGACATAGGCGACGGCGCAGGGATCGTGCACGGGCGGAGCCGCGAAGCCCTGCTCACGGCGATAGGTCTCACCAAAGAACAGCAGCAGTTCCTGCACAAAACGGGCCGGGGCCGTCCCCAGTGCAGCAATGCGCGCCTGCACCTCCGGTGTGGCAAGCGCCTGGTGGGTGAGGTCCAGCCCCACCATGGTGAGCGGCCATGGGGCGTGGAACACGATATGGGCAGCCTCGGGATCGATCTTGATATTGAACTCGGCCACCGCACTCCAGTTGCCGGTGTGATAGCCGCCACCCATCAGCACCACCTCGCGCACCCGGCTGGCAATGCGTGGCTCCTTGCGTACCGCCAGCGCGATATTGGTCAGCGCGCCGGTTGGCACCAGCGTGATCTCGCCCGGCGGGTGCTGCATGATCAGCTCGATGATCAGGTCCACCGCGTGGCGAGGATCAAGCTGGCGTCGTGGTGGTGGCAACTGCGGGCCATCCATGCCGCTGTCGCCGTGGATGGAAGGAGCCACTTCGACTTCCCGCACCAGCGGACGTGGGCAGCCAGCGGCAATGGGCACCTGGATACCGGCCACTTCCGCCACGGCCAGGGCATTGCGCGTCACTTTGTCCAGCGTCTGGTTGCCGGCTACCGTGGTGACCGCCAACAGTTCGATGGCCGGGCTGCCATGTGCCAGCAGCATGGCGATGGCATCGTCGTGGCCGGGGTCGCAGTCGAGGATGATCTTGCGGGGCATGGGGTGTCCTTATGCGGGCTGTTGAAACAGGGCTGCCATTGTGAACCGGTGGCAAGCAGGGTGATGCTGGCGCAAACGCCAATTTCCGCGCTCAGTCCGCCGTGGCGGCAATGGCCGGCCCCAGCCAGTGCTCCACCAGCCGCACCCAGAAACTGGCAGCCAGCGGCAAAGCCTGGTCGTTGAAGTCATAGCCGGGGTTGTGCACCATGCAGCCGCCATCACCATCACCGTTGCCAACAATGAAGTAGCAGCCGGGTACCTGCTCCAGCCAGTAAGCAAAGTCCTCACTGCCGGTCAATGGTTCCAGATCGGCGATGACGTTGTTGGCACCCAGCCACTCGCTCGCCAGCAACATGGCCTGCTGGGTAATCACGTCATCGTTGACCAAGACCGGATAGCCATGCTGAAACAGCACCTCCGCCTGTGCGCCGAAACCGGCGGCATGTTGCTCGGCCAGTTGGCGGATGCGCTGGTGCAGCAAATCACGCACAGCCGGATTCAGCGCGCGTACAGTGAGGCGCAATTCGGCACTGGCCGGAATCACATTGGCGGCATCGCCGGCCAGAATGGCCCCCACGGTAAGCACCGCCGTTTCCAGCGGTGGCACATTGCGCGAAACAATGGTCTGCAATGCCAGCACCAGCGACGCCGCCACCACCACCGGGTCGACTGCGCGTTGTGGCATGGCGCCATGACCACCAGTGCCATGGATCAGAATGGTGATGGTGTCGGTGGAGGCCATGAAGGGGCCGGCACGAAAACCCAGCTTGCCCAGCGGGATGCCCGGCATATTGTGCAAGGCGAAGATGGCATCACAGGGAAAGCGCTGAAACAGCCCGTCATCCAGCATGCGCTGGGCACCGGAGCCGCCATGCCCCTCCTCTGCCGGCTGGAAAATCAGGTGCAGGGTGCCGGCAAAACGCCGGCTGCGTGCCAGCTCGCAGGCGGCGGCCAGCAGGATGGCGGTGTGGCCATCATGACCGCAGGCATGCATCTTGCCGTCGATGCGACTGGCCCAGGGCAGGCCGGTTTCCTCCTGAATGGGCAGGGCATCCATGTCGGCACGCAGGCCAATGGTTGGCCCGCGACCGCAATGCAGACTCGCCACCACCCCGGTGCCGCCGATACCTTCGGTGAGCTGGTAGCCCCAGCCCTGCAGCTTTTCCATCACCAGCCGCCGGGTATTGAACTCCTCGAAACCCAGTTCGGGATGAGCATGCAACTGGCGGCGCAGGGCCACCATTTCATCGTTGATACGCAGGATGCCGGGCAGAATGGCGCTGTGCATGGGAACAGTCTCCGCAATCAGGTACAGGACTGCAAAGACTGGGAGAAAAACCCTGGCGGGCGATACCGGGACAAAGTGCAGGGCGGCCCGCCAGGCGTTGGCGCTAATCGAAGCGCAGGGTGTAGCGAGACTCCACCGAGGTATTGGTGCCGGCACGCAATACCATGGACCAGCCCTTGCTCAGCTGGTAGGCCAGCTTGACTGCCTGATCGGCGCTGGTCACGCCATATTCGTAGCCCAGGTACAGTTCACGGGTGAGCTGACGCCCCACCGTCACCACCTGCTCGGCCGGGCTTACCGTACCATTGGCCAGGGTTCTTTCCTTGCGACTGGCTAGCCCCAACTCGTCGAACAGACCCACCTGATCATTGATGGAACCGGCCAGCATCATGCCGGCGGAGGCAGCCAGCGCAGCATCGTCGCGATCGCCACTGGCAGCATGACCCAACACCAGCCAGGACAGCTTGTCCTTTTCCGACATCGATTCATCAGCTACCAGCCGGATGCGTGGCGCAGCCACGCTGCCAGTCACCTCCACACCAGCCCCCACCGGGGACAGATGGCGCTTGGCCACGACATTCAGCACCGGATTGTCCAGTGGGCCGACAAAACTGATGATGCCCTGCTCGATATCCAGGTCCTGGCCATAAGCCTTGTAGCGCCCCTTGACCACCCTCACCTGTCCGCGCGCGCCTGGTGGCATGCCCGGATTGGCCGTGACCTTGACCACGCCGGTCAGCTCCACGTCCAGCCCCTGACCAACCAGACGGAAACGCTCGCCCAGATCGAGATCCAGCGCCACGGTCAGCGGCAGGCTGGCAAAGGCCGACGGCTCGGCAGTCTCGCGCCCCTTGATCACCACATCGTCACTCAGGCTGGGCGCACCGGTCTTGGGCAGATCGATACGGCCCTGATCGGCACGAATACGACCGGTCAGCGAAATTTTCTTATCCACCATGCTCAGTTCGGTACTGCCGGATACCACCAGCTTGCGGCTGGGCTTATCGAACACGCTGAACTTGTTCAGCGTGACCCTCACCGTGGCATCCGGTCCGGCTTCTTTCAGGTCCAGACTGCCGCTGGCGCTCACTTCACCCTGGCCGCCGGCAAAGCGCAGCTTGTCCAGGATCAGGCTGCGGCCACTCATTCTGGCCTGCAACACGCCATCGCCCAGCCGGATACCGGTTTTGTGGTCGGCCAGCAGCAGCTTGCTGCCCTGGATGGAGCCCTGGGCCTGCAACTGTCCCAGAGGCCCGGTCAGCGACAGATTGGCCGACAGCTGGCCGGCCAGTTCGAGCGAGGGCGAAGACAGCTGCGCCAGGTTGGCCAATGAAGGCAGCGATACCGAGGCGGTGGCCGACAGCGGGGTGCGGCTGTCGATGACCCCGCCATTCCATGGCAGGCTGCCCTTGCCTGTCAGCTGGGCATAGCGGCTGTCGATGTCGGTGTCGAACAACAGGCTGCCACCGTCAAAGCGCAGCCTGAGCTGGGCAGATTTCAGTCCGAGTGCGGCAGGACGTCCGGCCTCGGCCGGCAGGCTGATGTCGCCGGCCGCGCGTTTCAGCCAGAGCTGACCTTGCGGCCGATTACCGTTCAGCTTCAAGTCCCAGCCGCTATCCAGCACCAGATTCTGCTCGACCGGCAAATGAAGCAGCGGGGCCAAGTCGGTCAGCCGCAAGCCCTCGGCATGGCCTTGCGTGCTCAGGGCTCCATCGCTGGTACGGGTCAGCTCGCTCAGGCTCAGGCTGCCGCCCAGCAGCGCCAGCCGGGCACTGCCCAGTTTGATGCGTGCCGCACCGGCTTCCAGCGCCAGCGGTGACAGCAGGCTCAGTCCGGGCTTGCCCGTCAGTTCCAAGCGTTCCAGCACGCCTTGCCACTGACCGCTATTGACCGGCAGACCACCACTGGCGGCCAGCTGCAAGCCATAGGGGCGGCCGTCCAGCCGCAGTCGTCCATCCAGTTGCAGCCGGTGGCGGGTGCGGGTGCCACTGCTCTGTGCCCGCAGTTGCTCGGCACTGAAGCTGCCGGCCTGCAGCTTGTCGGCTACCAGTTGCAGGCGGAAAGGACTGCTGGGGTCAGCCTTGATGTCACCGTCCAGACTCAGGCTCTGCACCGCCAGATTACCCGGCAGGCGCAGCCGCTCCGCGCGCAGGCTGGCGCTGAGCAGCGGTGCCTTGGGGGTGCCGGCCAGTTCGGCCTGGCCCTTGATCACACCGGAGAAATCCCGTCCCAGCAGCGACAGATTGGGGGCATCGATCAACAGCTTGAGTTTGTCGCCGGCCGCGCCATAGGCACCGCTGGCCTGCAGCCGGTTACTGGCCAGCCGGAGGTCGGCCCCCAGCTGGCGCAAACGCTGTCCCTGCCAATCGGCGCTGAACTGGCCGGACAACGCGGCACCCGACAGCCGACTGGGTGCGAACTGCAGTGCCACCTTGCCACTGAGCGGCGCGGCCAGCTGACCGCTGGCCTTGATGGCGGCATTCAGTTCGCCAGCCGGCAAACCCGCTTGCAAGCGCGAGGGATCAGCCTTGAGCAACTTGCCTTCCAGCAGGTATTCCTGCCGTCCTTCCAGCCCCAGCTGGCCGCTCAGCGCCACTTTGCCGGCACCTGCAGTCAGATCCAGCTGGCGCAGCAGCAGCACCTTGCCGGCAGCCGCCTGCTGAAAGCCCAGTGCCGTCTGCAATTGCAGGGTCTTGCCATACAGGCTGGCCTTGATATCGGGTCCGCTCAGTGCTCCGGCCACCCGCGCCGTGCCCTTGATGACATCATCCGGCGCGGCCTCATGCAGGGTACGCAGGCCGATATTGTCCAGCAGCGCCACGATGTCCAGCGAGTTGTGTTCGACCTTGCCGGTGAGGTTGAGCTGACCACCGCCCAGCTGGGCCATCAACTTGTCCAGATGCAGTGCTTTTTCGTCGGCACGGAATTCCCCCACCAACAACGACAGGGGGAGCTGGCTGGCTGACAGCGGGCCGGGCTGGCTGTTGAGCAGGGATAGCCCGCCCTTGATGCGCGGGCCGCCGTCCGGTTCGGCATGCACGGCAAAACCCAGCCGGGCCTTGGGCCAGGCCGGCATGATGGCCTGCGGGTTGATGCCGCCCACGCGCACATCCAGCCGGCTGAAACGGTTGTAGGGATTGAAAGCAAAAGGGTGCAGCAAGCCATGAGCCTCAGCCAGCATGCCCTTGCCGCTGGCGGTGCCATCCACTTGCAGCTGCAGCAGATTACCGCCTAGTTTCAGTCCGGCCAGTAGTGCAATCTGTTCCAGTTCGCCCTGGGCCTGCAGTTGGCCACGGATGGCGAAGGGACTGCTATCTCCCAATTGCAGCGCGGCACTGGTGCTGCCCCAGGGGGTTTGCAGACTGTGCAGCTGCACACTGTGCTGCTGGCGGTCATAGCGATAAGCCGCCTGCAGGCCGTACAAGCGCACATCGCCCGGCAATACGGTAAGGCTGGCCAGACTCAGCTTGTCCACTTGTACGGCTACCGGCAGCGACAGCGAGGCTGGCGCTCCAGCGGCCGGCGTGGGCGGGCTGGGGCGCGTGGTCAATCGTACATGGCCAATGCTGAGTGCCTGCACCTGCACCTGGCCTTGCCATAAGGCAGACGGCTGCCATTGCAGCTGCAGGCGGTCGATGTCGGCATCCTCGTACTGCGCGCGCCAGCGAATGTCATGCAGGGTAAAACCCGACCACAGCGTGCCCTCGCTGCGCGCGATGCTCAATTGCTGCCCGGTCAGCGCCGGCAGTTGCTGACACAACCAGGCAAAACCCTGCTCATTGCCAGTCAGCCAGCCCAGGGCGCTGAACAGGGCCAGCACCAGCAGCAAGCAGACATAGCGCCACCAGCGCCGGCGAGGACGGGTCGGTGGCGTCGCCGGCGGCGGGGTATCCGGCATGGCCGGTGCGACGGGAGGCAGGTTTTCGCTCATCAGAATGCCAGCCCCAGGCTCATATTCCAGCGCAATTTGCCGTCTTTCTCGGCCTTGGCGATATCCATCGACAAGGGCGCTACCGGGCTCAGCCAGCGCAGACCGACACCATTGGCATGCTCAAGTCTGAAGCTTTGCCAGCTTTGGGCAGCATTACCGGCATCGTGGAACAGGGCAACGGCCCAGTCCTTGGCCACCGGAATCTGATATTCCAGCGTAGCCGTCGCCACCACCCGTCCGCCCACCACCGCACCATCCGGGCCAGGCAGGCCCAGGCTCTGGTAGTCGTAACCACGCACGCTATTGGAACCACCGGCACGGAATAGCTGGGAAGACGGCACTTCATCGCTGTCCTTGGCCCACACCTGCCCCAGCTCCAGCCTGGTCAGCAAGGTGCCGTATTTGGGCCAGGGGCTCCAGTAACTCACGCCGCGCACATAACCGCGCACAAAGCTGGTGGTCGACAACAAGGAACCCAGCGTGCTGGACAGCGAAACATCCAGCAGCGTGCCGGAACGCGGGCGCAGCGGGTCGTCCACATCGCGCCGGGTCCAGCCGAATGCCCCCAGCAGCGCCCGGGTATTGTTACTGGGCGTGTTGCCGATGGTTTCCTTTTCCTGGATGAACTCCACCCCGAAGCGGGCATTGATCTTGTCATGCGAGCGGATGCGCCAGGCACCGGCGTCCACCGTGGTGGTTTTCACGCCCTGGATATCGGTTTGCTTGAACGAGGAAGTAATGGAGTGCGAGTAGCCATTGGCCTGGCGCGGGAAGCCCAGACCAAAGCTGAGATTGCGGTCGCTGTTTTTCCAGTCCAGCAATACCGAACCGGTCCAGCCCTTGCCGAACAGATTGTAGTAGTCATAACCGATACGGGTACCCGGACCGTCTTCCGAGTCGTAAGTCAGACCCAGCTCCAGCTTCTGCTTGGGAAATTCGGTCAGGCTGACTTCCACCGGCACCTGATCCTGCTCGATACGCGCCATGTCGGCACTGACCACCACGCCGGAGTAATGCGGAGACTGTTCCAGCGCCGACTGATAATCCAGCAGCTTCTTCTGCTGATAGGGGTCACCCTGGCGGAAATCGGCCAGTCCGGTGGCCACATTCAGCGGATAGCGCCGGTTGCCGCTGATATGGGTGGGGCCGAAGCTAATCTGTGGCCCGCTGTCCACCTGTACCAGCAACTGGCCACGATGGGTTTGTGGGTCGATATCGGCCTGGCTTTTGACGATGCGGGCCAGCGGGAAACGGTCGATGGTGAGCAAGCGCAAGATAGCACGCTTGCTGCTGCTCCAGTCGTCCTGGCGGTAAGGCGCGCCCATCGGCAGCGCCCAGGCTTCCAGCACCGTAGCCAGCCTTTGCTGATAATCGGCCTGCTGGCGAATCGGCCCATTCAGCTGCAGCGTGACATCGTCGATGATGACCGGCTCGCCGGCCTCCACCTTCAGCACATAGTGCTGTGCCCCCTGCTCTTCCACGTGGATGCGGGCAGAAAAATAACCTTCGGTTTCCAGCAGTGCCTGCGCGGCGGAGGGGGTTTCCTTGATGATGGCTTGCAGCTGGAAATCATCCAGATCCGCATCGTTGCGGGCGGAGATCAACTCCAGGTGCTCATTTAGCAGAGTGGCGAGCGCCGCCGGTGCTTCCACACTGACGGTGTAATCCACCTTGGCCCATGCCGGTGCAGCGCACAGCGCGAGGGCGAAAGCGGATGACAAGGCAAGGGGATGGGTTCGTGGCAGCATGTCGACATTCATCAGGAATCCGACTGATGGTAGCGAAACTGGTTCAGTCTGGCGAGGAATGTCGGTAGCAGCCGCGCAGGCAGGAGACCATGCGCCTGGCGCACCGGCATAAAAAAAAGGCGGAAAGTTCCGCCACAAGACTGAGAGAGATACGACACAGCCCGCCGGAGCGGGCCGTCACTGCAGTACACCAGCCCGGCAAGACTGCCGGGGCCGGTCACTTACTTCTTGCGCTGCGGCGGCAGGTCGGTGCAGCTGCCTTCGAACACTTCGGCAGCCATGCCGATGGATTCGCCCATGGTCGGGTGCGGGTGAATGGTCTTGGCGATGTCTTCTGCATCGCAGCCCATTTCAATCGCCAGGCAGATTTCGCCAATCATGTCGCCGGCGTGCGGGCCGACAATGCCGCCACCGATCACCTGGTGGGTCGCCGGGTCGAAAATCAGCTTGGTAAAGCCTTCGTCACGACCGTTGGCAATGGCGCGACCGGAAGCCGCCCACGGGAAGACGGATTTCTCCACCTTGATACCCTGCTTCTTGGCTTCGTCTTCGGTCATGCCTACCCAAGCCACTTCCGGATCGGTATAGGCCACACCCGGAATCACGCGCGCATCGAAGAAGGCCTTGTGCCCGGCGCAGTTTTCCGCCGCCACGTGGCCTTCATGCACGCCCTTGTGCGCCAGCATCGGCTGACCGACGATGTCACCAATGGCGTAGATGTGCGGCACGTTGGTGCGCTGCTGCTTGTCCACCGGGATAAAGCCACGGTCGGTCACGGCCACGCCGGCGTTTTCTGCTGCCAGCAGCTTGCCATTCGGTGCACGGCCAGTCGCATACAGCACCAGGTCGTAGCGCTGCGGTTCTTTCGGGGCCTGTTCGCCCTCGAAGGTGACGTACACGCCGTCTTCCTTAGGCTCCACCGCCACGGTTTTGGTGTTCAGCATGATGTTGTCGAAGCGATGGGCATTCCACTTCTGCCATACCTTGACCAGATCGCGGTCAGCCCCCTGCATCAGGCCGTCCAGCATTTCCACCACGTCCAGGCGCGCGCCCAGCGTGGAATACACCGTACCCATTTCCAGACCGATAATGCCGCCACCGATGATCAGCATTTTTTCCGGTACGGCTTTCAGTTCCAGTGCGCCGGTGGAGTCCACCACACGCGGATCGTCCGGAATGAAGGGCAGCTTCACTACGCGCGAACCCGCGGCGATGATGGCGTTGCTGAACTTGATGATGGTTTTCTCACCGGACTCTTCGCGGCCATTGCCGGAAGTCACCGACACTTCCAGGTGATGCGGATCGATGAAGCGGCCATTGCCGCGCACGATCTGCACCTTGCGGGCCTTGGCCATGCCAGCCAGGCCACCGGTCAGCTTGCTGATGACCTTTTCCTTGTAGCCGCGCAACAGGTCGATATCCACTTCCGGCTTGCCGAACTTGATGCCGTTGGCCGCCAGATGGCTGACTTCGTCGATCACCGCGGCATTGTGCAGCAGTGCCTTGGACGGAATGCAACCCACGTTCAGGCACACGCCACCCAGGGTGGAGTAACGCTCGACGATGACCACTTTCTGGCCCAGGTCGGCGGCACGGAAGGCGGCGGAATAACCACCAGGGCCACCGCCCAGTACCATCACGTCGCATTCGATATCGGCACCACCACCATGGCTGGCGGCCATTGGCGCTGCCGGCGGGGCAAAACCGGCCTGGGTGTGGGCGGATGCCACACCGGTGGTTTCCAGCGGTTTGGCTTCAGCCGGGGCGGCGCTGGCTGCGGCAGCGGCTTCCACGATGACGATCACATCGCCCTCGCTCACCTTGCTGCCTACGGCCACTTTGACTTCCTTCACCACGCCAGCGGTTTCCGCCGGTACTTCCATGGTGGCCTTGTCGGTTTCCAGGGTGATGAGACTGTCGTCCTTGCTCACCACATCGCCCGGTTTCACAAAGACTTCGATCACGTCCACATTGCTGTGGCCGCCGATATCCGGGACTTTCAGTTCAATCAGATTGCTCATGGCTTTTGGGAGTGGCGCACGGCGCATCGGGGCTTGCCCCGTCTGCCATCCACCACCCGCATTCCTTTATCAGTTCGTTTTCCCGATGGGGAAGCGCGGCCTGACGGCACACGCAGCTCCCCACACCCTACTCACGATTTCAGAGGATCAGGCGACGCACGTCGGACAGCAGCTTGCCCAGATACACGGTGAAGCGTGCAGCGGCGGCACCGTCGATCACGCGATGATCGAAGGACAGCGACAGCGGGCACATCAGGCGCGGGGTGAATTCCTTGCCATTCCAGATCGGCTTGATCTGCGACTTGCACACACCCAGGATGGCCACTTCCGGCGCATTCACGATGGGGGTGAAGCTGCTGCCGCCAATGCCACCCAGACTGGAGATGGTGAAGGTGGCACCCTGCATGTCGGTCGGCTTGAGCTTGCCGTCACGCGCCAGCGCGGACAGATTGGTCAGTTCCTGGGCGATCTGCTTCAGGCCCTTCTTGTCGGCGTCCTTGATCACCGGCACGACCAGGCCATTTGGCGTGTCTGCGGCAAAGCCAATGTGGTAGTACTGCTTGAGTACCAGATTGTCGCCGTCCAGCGAGCTGTTGAAGTTGGGGAAAGCCTTGAGCGCTTCAGCAGCGGCCTTGATGATGAAGGCCAGCGGCGAAATCTTCAGCCCGGACTTTTCCCATTCCTTGCCAATGCTCTTGCGGAAGTCTTCCAGCTCGGTGATGTCGCACTCGTCGTTGAACGTCACGTGCGGGATCATCACCCAGTTGCGGCTGAGGTTGGCACCGGAAATCTTCTGGATGCGCGACAGCGGCTTGGTTTCGATCGGGCCGAACTTGGCGAAATCCACCTTCGGCCACGGCAGCAGGTCCAGACCCACGCCGGAACCGGCAGCAGCAGCCGGCGCAGCAGCCACCGGGTTCTGCAGCACGCCCTTCACAAAGGCCTTCACGTCGGCATCAATGATGCGCCCCTTGCGGCCCGAGCCCTTGACGCGGCCCAGATCCACACCCAGCTCACGCGCCAGACGGCGTACCGACGGGCCGGCATGGGCTTTGGAGAAGCTGGCTTCGTTGATGGCCGGCAGGCTGGTGCTGGCCGCAGCCGGCGCTACCACAGCAGGCGCAGCAGCCACCGGGGCCGGCGCAGCAACGGGAGCGGGGGCAGCAACAGCGGCAGCAACCGGCGCAGCGGCGGCGGCAACAGCGCCTTCCACCACCACGATCAGGTCACCCTGGCTGACTTTACCGCCGACAGCGACTTTGACTTCGACCACCTTGCCGGCAGCAGTAGACGGCACTTCCATGGTGGCCTTGTCGGTTTCCAGGGTGATCAGCGAATCATCCACACTGATGACATCGCCGACCTTGACCGACACTTCAATCACGTCCACACCGTTGTGGCCGCCGATATCCGGCACCACGATGTCGATGCGGCCGCTGGCAGCCGGTGCAGCAGGCGTCGCGGCCGCTGCGGCAGCAACGGCTACCGGGGCAGCGGCTGGGGCTACCGGAGCGGCAACGGCGGCAGCCGGTGCCGGCGCAGCTGCAGTGGCTGCCACTTCGATGATGGCAATCACATCGCCTTCGGAAATCTTGCCGCCAAGCACGGCTTTCACTTCCTTGACCACGCCGGCGGCTTCGGCCGGTACTTCCATGGTGGCCTTGTCGGTTTCCAGGGTGATCAGCGAATCGTCCACCGCCACGGTCTGACCCACGGTGATGAACACTTCGATAATGTCTACATTGCTGTGCCCACCGATGTCGGGCACTTTCAGTTCGATCAGATTGCTCATGATTATTTGGGGGTGTGCCGCTGGCGACGGCTAATCAGCCCGCCACGCAACGGTCCATCCGCTTCCCTCTGTTCGTTGGCTGCATGAGCGAAGAAGGTGTCATCCACCAGTCCCCGCTCCCTACTCACGACCTTAGGCCTTCCAGGAAGGCAGCTTGTCAGCCTTGATGCCGTACTTGGCAATCGCTTCGGCCACCTTGGCCGCTTCGATCTTGCCTTCACGGGCCAGGGCGGACAGGGCAGCCACGGCGACGTAGTGACGATCCACTTCGAAGAACTCGCGCAGCTTGGCGCGGCTGTCGGAGCGGCCGAAACCGTCGGTGCCCAGTACCACGTAGCGACCCGGTACGTATTCGCGGATCTGGTCAGCGTAGTTGCGGATGTAGTCGGTAGCGGCAATCACCGGACCGCTGCGGCCTTCCAGCTGTTGCTCGACAAAGGACTTGCGGGCCGCTTCGGTCGGGTGCAGCAGGTTGAAGCGGGAAGCTTCCATGCCGTCGCGACGCAGTTCGTTGAAGGAAGTCACGCTCCAGATGTCGGAGGCGATGCCGAAATCGTTGCGCAGCAGGTCGGCAGCGGCCATCACTTCACGCAGGATGGTGCCGGAACCCATCAGCTGTACCTTCACCTTGGCGTCGCCGCCGTCCTTCAGCAGGTACATGCCCTTGATGATGCCCTGCTCGGCGCCTTGCGGCATGGCCGGGTGGGTGTAGTTCTCGTTCATCAGGGTGATGTAATAGAACACGTCTTCCTGTTCGCCATACATGCGGCGCAGACCGTCCTGCAGGATGACTGCCAGCTCGTAGGCGAAGGTCGGGTCATAGGACACGCAGTTGGGGATCAGGCCAGCCTGGATGTGGCTGTGGCCGTCTTCGTGCTGCAGGCCTTCACCGTTCAGGGTGGTACGGCCGGCAGTGCCGCCCAGCATGAAGCCACGGGCGCGCATGTCGCCAGCTGCCCAGGCCAGGTCACCGATACGCTGGAAACCGAACATCGAGTAGTAGATGTAGAACGGAATCATCGGGATGCCGTGGTTGGCGTAGCTGGTGGCTGCGGCAATCCACGAGGACATCGCGCCCGGCTCGTTGATGCCTTCCTGCAGCATCTGGCCGTCTTTGGACTCCTTGTAGAACATCAGCTGGTCGGCATCTTGCGGTACGTAGTTCTGACCCTGGGTGGACCAGATGCCGTACTGGCGGAACATGCCTTCCATGCCGAAGGTGCGGGATTCATCCGGCACGATCGGTACGATCTGCTTGCTGATGTTCTTGTCTTTCAGCAGGGTGCCCAGCATGCGCACGAAGGCCATGGTGGTGGAGAACTCGCGTTCGCCCGAATCACCCAGCTGGCTGTCGAACACGTGCAGGCCCGGGATGGCCAGCGGAGCCTTCACCGGCTTGCGGGCCGGCAGGTAGCCACCCAGCGCGGCGCGGCGTTCGCGCATGTACTTCATTTCCGGGCTGTCTTCGGCCGGCTTGTAGTACGGTACGTTCGGCAGGTCGGCATCGGATACCGGGATACCAAAGCGGTCGCGGAATTTGCGCAGGCTGTCGATATCCATCTTCTTGGCCTGGTGCGCAATGTTCTGCGCTTCGCCCGACGAACCCATGCCATAGCCCTTGATGGTCTTGGCCAGGATCACGGTCGGACGACCGTTGGCGTTGTGGGTGGCCTCGTGGTAGGCGGCGTATACCTTGTGCGGATCGTGACCGCCACGGTTCAATGCCCAGATTTCATCATCGGACATATTGGCCACCATTTCGCGCAGCTCCGGGTATTTGCCGAAGAAGTGTTCGCGAACGTAGGCACCGTCCTTGGATTTGAAGGTCTGGTAGTCGCCATCCACGCATTCGTTCATGCGCTTCTTGAGCAGGCCCTTGGTGTCCATGGCCAGCAGCGGATCCCAGCGGCTGCCCCAGATCACTTTCAGCACGTTCCAGCCGGAACCACGGAAGTCGCCTTCCAGTTCCTGGATGATCTTGCCATTGCCGCGTACCGGGCCGTCCAGGCGCTGCAGGTTGCAGTTGATGACGAAAATCAGGTTGTCCAGGCCTTCGCGGGCAGCCATGGAGATGGCACCCAGGGATTCCGGTTCGTCCATCTCACCGTCACCGCAGAAGCACCATACCTTGCGACCCGGCGTGCGGGCCAGGCCACGGCTTTCCAGATACTTGAGGAAACGTGCCTGATAGATGGCCATCAGCGGGCCAAGACCCATGGATACGGTGGGGAACTGCCAGAAGTCATCCATCAGCCACGGGTGCGGGTAGGAAGACAGGCCATCGCCGTCCACTTCCTGGCGGAAGCTGTCCAGTTGCGCTTCGGACAGGCGGCCTTCCAGGAAGGCACGGGAATACACGCCCGGGGCAATGTGGCCCTGGAAGTAGATCAGGTCACCGTCCTGCTCGTCATTGGGAGCGCGCCAGAAGTGGTTGAAACCCACGTCGTACAGGGTGGCGGAGGATTGGAAGCTGGCGATATGGCCGCCCAGTTCCAGGTTTTTCTTGCCAGCGCGCAGTACCAGTGCGGCGGCGTTCCAGCGGTTGATGGAGCGGATGCGGTGCTCCATCTCGTGATTACCGGGGGATTTCTGTTCTTTACCTACCGGGATGGTGTTCTGGTACGCGGTGGTCGCGTCGAAGGGCAGGTAAGCGCCGCGGCGGCGGGTACGCTCAACCAGGTTTTCCAGCAGGAAATGCGCACGCTCGGAACCTTCGGTATCCAGAACCGACTCCAGCGCTTCAGTCCACTCCTGGGTTTCCAGGGGATCGATATCGTCAGGGAAGGTTGCAGCCATATCTCATCCTCACATCGGGGGTGACCGGGACAGGGATCAAGTCCATGCCCACTTTATTGTGTTACCGGATCGAAAACGAAAAAACGAACCGGACTCGTTGGAGACAGATTATAAACGATCACTTTCGCAATAAAAATGTTCATTTATGAAAAGCTCTTCTGGTGTTGCGGAGTGTATAGTTTCAGGAGGCGACAACGGAATAGGCAATTAGGGTTATCACTCAATATTTGCTCCGTTTATCAGTATATTGCGCTGCATCATGTTGTTTTTTTGCGATACGGCGTCATGCAGTCGCCACTCCTGTTTACTTCCCCGAGTCCTTCTTTTCTTCTTTCAGCATTTTTTCAACTTCGCGCATGCGCGCTTCGATGGAAGAACGCAGATAGAAGTCATCGCCCTTGGCTTGCGCGGCAAACTGGAACTGCTCCAGAGCGGCCTCGTAGCGCCGCTCGAAGTAGAAGGCATTGCCCAGGGCCGCGTGATAGCGCTGGGCATCCTTGTCGGCAAACAGCTTGGCCTCGCTGCGATACAACGCGGCCAAGCGCGGATAGCGGCTTTGCAGCTGGCGCAGCAAAGCCAGTGCTCCCGTGCGGTTGCCGCTATCTATAAGGACATCCAGCTCGGCCAATTGCAAGGGCTGGCTGTCTTTGAACTGCGCCTGTCCACGGCGCAGGCTGGCCAGGGCAGCACTCCAGTCTCCGCCCTCGCGGGCGATGGCCGCATCCTGCCCGAATAGCATGGGATCAGCCGGCAAGCGGCTTTCCGCCTTGGCCAGTGCGCTGCGTGCGGCTGGCAACTGATGACTGGCCAGTTGCGCGCGCGACATCCCGTACCACGCGGCTCCCTCATTGAGATACTGGCCTTTTTCCAGCATGGTCTGGTAATAGCGCACCGCCTCGTCCGGCGACATGGTCATGACACGCAGTTTTTCCCGCACCAGCAGGTAGGCGGTGCTGTCCGCCTTCATTTTCACCGAGTATTCCAGTGCGCGATTCTGCGCCTCGCTGATGCGCTGCGAAGTCACCGGATGGGTGCGCAGAAAAGCATAGGCGTTGTTGTCGCTATAGCGGTTGGCCGCATCCAGCCGCTGGAAGAAGGCCGGCATGGCACGCACGTCGAAACCGCCCTGGGCCAGGTATTGCATGCCGACACGGTCGGCTTCGCGTTCGAAATCGCGCGAGAATGACAGCTGATTGGATATCTGCAAGCCCAATCCGGCCGACAAGGTGCCAATGGAGGCCTGGCTACCGCCGGCACGCGACGCGAGTACCGCAGCCAGCACCGTCCCCAACAGCAGCAAGGGGCTGGTGGCGTCGCTGGCGGCCTTCATGCGCGCGATATGGCGCTGGGTAACGTGGGCGGTTTCATGCCCCACCACCGAAGCCAGCTCGCCCTCGCTTTGGGTGCCGACCAGCAGGCCGCTATTGATGCCGACATAGCCGCCGGGCATGGCAAAGGCGTTGATCTGCTTGTCGTTGACGACAAAATAAGTGAGCTGCAGGCCCGGCATGCGTACTGTGGCTGACAGCCGGTGTCCCAGGACATTGATGTAGTCGTTGACCTCGGCATCCTCCACCACATCGCCGGCATCGCGCATGGCACGCATGAAATCGCGCCCGATACGGGCTTCGTCGGCCATCGACAAGGACGCATCGGATATCTCGCCCAGATCAGGCAGGGAAGGCAGATCGGCATAGACAGCCAGCGGTTGCAACAGGGTCATGGCCAGCAGGCTGGCCAGCAAGGTTTTTTTCATCTTTGGTGTGAGCGGGCAGCGTCGATTTGGTTGCATGCCGGCCGATAAGGCGGCCAGCGCCGGAAACAGCCACAGCATAGCCCTCCCTCACCCAGCGGACTAGCGCCATGCGGCAGGATCATGCCAGGAGAATTGTTTAGATGTGATAATCCGGCAGGCCTGCCAGACTTTGCCAGGCCGCCTGTGCCGACAGATGCACCCGGCCGGCAAAGCGCTGCCCCAGTCCGCTGCGTTGCAGGATGTCCGCCACCGGCCCCTTGATTTCAGCCAGATGCAGTACCACCCCGGCCTGCTGCAAGCGCTGGTCCAGATGCTCCAGCATCGACAAGGCCGTGGTATCCACCCGGTTGACCGCACTCATCACCAGCACCAGCTGTCGCAAGTGGGGCGTCTGCCCTGCCCTGTGCAGCAAGACCGTGCCAACTTGGCGGGCATTGCCGAAATACAGGCTCTCATCCACCCGCAGCAGCAGTACGCCCGGCAGGGTTTCCACTGCGTAGCGCTGGCGGTTGCGAAAATGATGGGTGCCGGGCAGCCGCCCCAGCTCGGCAATATGCGGCCGGCTGCTGCGCCACAGCAGCGTAGCCAGCGACACCAGCACCCCGGCCATGATGCCGCTGTCCACACCCAGTAACAGCACCAGTGAAAAGGTCAGCAGCCAGGCCACGGCATCGGCACGCTCGGCCAGCCAGGCACGCCTCAGGCTGCCGACATCCAGCATGGCCAGCAGTGCAGCAATGATGGTGGCGGCCAGCACCGGCAAGGGCAGATTCTCCAGCGCGGAAGTTGCCAGACACATCACCAGCAGCATGCCGGCCGCTGTCAGCAAGGAGGCCAGCTGCGAATGGGCACCGGCATCGGCATTGACCACCGAACGGGTCAGCCCTCCCGTCACCGGGAAGCCGCCCACCAGCCCGGCTGCGATATTGCACAGACCCAGCGCCACCAGCTCACGGTCGGGGTCGACGCTGTCCTGGCTGCGCGCGGCCAGCAGTTGCGCCACCGACAGGCTCTGTACGTAATTGATGAGGGCGATGAAGAAGGCCGGCAAGGCCAGATCAGCCAGCTGTGCCAAGCCGATGGGGGGCAGAGCCAGCCGTGGCAGACCAGCCGGCACCGGGCCGACCACCGGCACATGTTGCGCTGCCGGTACCAGCAGAATGCCGGCCAGCATGGCCAGTACCGGAGCGGTACGGACCAGCACTCGCGCAGTGTCGGCCGACAGGCCCAGCCCTTGCAGCAGAGTCGCCCCCCAACGGCGGGCCAGCAGCAGCCAGCCCAAGGCGAGCAGGCCCACCAGCAAGGCTGCCGGCTGCGCCCAGACTGGCTGATGCCACATGCCAAGCAGCCATTGCGGCAGGGAGTTGCCGGGATTGTGCAGGCCGGACAAGGGAGCCAGCTGCGACAAGATGATTAACAAGGCCGAAGCCGTGGTGAAGGCCGACAGTACCGGCTCGGACAACAAGTCGGCAATAAAGCCCAGGCGGGCCAGCCCCATGGCCAGCAGCATCAGGCCGGACAATAGCGCCAGCCAGACCGCCAGCACCAGATAGTCGGTCGCTCCGGCATCGGCAAAGCGCGACAAGGTGGCCGCAGTCAGTAGCGAGGTCAGCGCCATCGGCCCAACCGACTGCGCCGAGCTTTTGCCACTGAAGGCATACACCAGCAAGGGGGCCACGCTGGCGTACAAGCCGGCCTCGACCGGCAGACCGGCGAGCAAGGCATAAGCCAGACTCTGCGGCACCAGCAGCAGGGTTACCACTACGCCAGCGGTGATATCACCCGCCAGCCAGGCACGACGATAGCCGCTGAGCCAAGCCGGCAGCAGCTGGCTCAGGACAGGCATCGCGACAGCGGGCGGAACAACAGCATGCCCAGCAGCATGGCGGCGACAAACCACAAGCCATCCGGCAGCGCCATACCGGCCAGGACCAGGCCGGGACCGGGGCAGATGCCGGCCAGCCCCCAGCCAATGCCGAATAGCACGCTGCCCAGCACCAACCGCAGGGTCAGCCGGCTTTTGTCGGGCAACTGCATCGGCTCACCCAGCACAGAGTGGGTTTGGCCTTCGGCCCGGCGAAAGGCAAAAAACGCCACCGCAATGGCACCCGCCATCACCAGCGCCAGGCTGGGGTCCCAGCGGCCACTCACATCGAGAAAACCCAGTACCTTGGCCGGGTTGCTCATGCCGGACAACAGCAAACCCAGCCCGAACAACAGGCCGGCAATCAGTGCAGACAGTAACTTGGCCATGCTCAGCTCCACCCCAACAGATGACGCATCACAAATACGGTTAACCCGGCACTGCCCATGAAGCTGAGCGTCGCCAGCAAGGAGCGCGGCGACAGGCGCGACAGCCCGCACACACCGTGGCCACTGGTGCAACCGGCAGCCAGCCGTGTGCCAATACCCACCAGCACGCCGGCCAGCAATAGCAGCGGCAAGGGTGTGCTCAGCTGCGGCACCGGCAAGGGCCCGACCAAGCCGCGCCAGACCAGAGGAGCGGCCAGCAGGCCCAGCACGAAAGCCAGCCGCAGCGGCCAGTCGCCAGCCCGGTCCACCAGGCCGGCCAGCATGCCGCTGATGCCGGCAATACGGCCGTTCATCAACACCAGCCAGCTGGCGGCCAGCCCAATCAACAGGCCTCCAGCCAGCGAGGCGAACGGGGTAAAACTATCCCAGGCTATCTGCACGCTTTCTCCTCAATGTGGCGCGGAAGATTCATCACCCGCACCATCACCACAAAACACGCCATGCAGCGCCGATAGCATGATCATGGCCTCGGCGCTGGCGATGCTGTAATAAATCCATTTGCCTTCACGCCGCGTTGCCACCAGCCCCTCGTTGCGCAGCACACCCAGCTGCTGCGACAGGGTGGGTTGGCGGATGCCGGTGAGTTTTTCCAATTCGGAAACCGTCTTCTCGCCGTCCACCAGTTGGCATAGCAGCATCAGCCGGTCTTCGTTGGCCAGACTTTTCAGCAAGGCGGCAGCCCGGCTGGCGTTATCACGCAATATGCTCAAATCCATTGTCACCATCCCGACCACCGGCCCGGCCAGTGCGCACTGTGCCACCATGGCTGATACCGGCTTATTTTTATAATATACATTATAGTATAATGTTTCGCAGTGTGCGATAGTGCCATCCATGCAGGCCCATCGCCCTTCCCATTCTGTTGCGGAGTTCACCATGCTGCAGCCACAGCTCGCTTCCTTCTTCGACCCGGGGACCTCCACCATTTCCCACGTGGTGTACGACCAGCCGGGAGGCCACGCTGCCATCATCGACCCGGTGCTGGACTATGACGCCAAGTCCGGGCGCATCGCCAGCGATTCCGCCCGGCGTGTGCTGGATTTTATCCGGCAGCAGCGCCTGAGCGTGCAGTGGATTCTGGAAACCCACGCCCATGCCGATCATCTGTCGGCGGCTGCCTGGCTGCAACAGCAGGCCGGTGGCCGCATGGCGATTGGCCAGGGCATTGCCCAGGTCCAACAGCTGTTCAAGGGCATCTTCAATCTGGGTGACGACTTCGCCTGCGACGGCAGCCAGTTCGATCATCTGTTCACCGCGGGCGAGGTCTTCCACATCGGCCAGCTCACGGCCAGGGCCTTGTTCGTACCCGGTCACACGCCGGCCGACATGGCCTACCAGATCGGCGACATGGTATTTGTTGGCGACACCTTGTTCATGCCGGATGTCGGCAGTGCCCGTTGCGACTTTCCCGGCGGCGATGCCGCCATGCTCTATCAATCGGTGCAACAGCTGCTGGCGCTGCCGGATGACACCCGCCTGCTGATGTGTCACGACTATCCGCCACAGGCGCGGCCCATCGCCTGGCAAAGCACGGTGGCCGAGCAGAAACAGCACAATATCCACCTGCATGCCGGCATCAGCCAAAGCGAATTCGTGGCCTTGCGTCAGGCACGCGATGCCACGCTGGAAATGCCGCAGCTGATCCTGCCGGCCATCCAGGTGAACATCCGCGCCGGGCAGTTGCCAGCAGCGGAAAACAATGGCGTACGCTACCTGAAAATACCGCTGGATATGCTGTAGACTCAAACAAGTGTTTAAGCCACGGTCATCCGCATGAGTTGGTCTGCCCTTCCCGCCGCACCACATAGCCTGCTTGATAGCCAGGGCCAGCCACAGCATGGCCGCTACCAGGGCTGCATCACCCAGCACGACTGGCAAGCCCTGCCGCTGAGCCGCTGGCAACGGCTGCTGCGCCCGCTGCGTCACAAGCGCTGGCAATACCTGGCGCTGGCGCATGCCGATTACGTCATCGGGCTGGCCGTGGTGGATGTGGGCTGGACCGCCGCCGCTTTTGCCTATCTGTTTGACCGTCGCCAGGGAAAGATACTGGCTGATGTTGCCGCCGACAGTTTTCCCCTGCATGGCGCGCAGCTGGCTGATCAGCCGTTTGCCGACGCCAGCTTTGCCGGCAGGGGACTGACCGTGCGCTTCGAGCGTCAAGGCAGCCGCCTGGCGGTGGAAGTCAGCTCACCACAGTTGCGGCTGGCCGCCCACGTCGGCCTCGATCCGATGCCACCGGTGCTGGCGGCCATCGGCCCGGCCAACTGGCTGGCCCATTCCACCCACAAATCCACCGCACTGGCGGTCAGCGGCTTTGCCGATTGCCAGGGACAGCGCTTTTCGCTGGATGGTGCCGTCGCCAGCCTGGATTACTCCAATGGCCTGCTGGCGCGCCGCACCGACTGGCGCTGGGCCAGCGCCCACAACAGCGCGCTGGGCTTCAATCTGCAGCAGGGTTATATGGGGGAAGCAGAAAATGCCTGCTGGCTGCAGGGCAAGTTGTATCCGCTGTCGGCAGTGGAGTTCACATTCAATCCGCAACAGCCGCTACAAGCCTGGCAACTGCGCAGCAGCGACGGTTTGCTGGAGCTGCAGTTCACCCCGGAAGGCATGCGGGCAAAAAATCAGAACCTTCTGATCGCCAGTAGCCGTTATATTCAAGCTATAGGCCGTTTCGACGGCTATCTGACCGATCCGCTCAGCGGTACGCGCCATGTGGTGCAGGCGCTGACAGGCGTCACCGAAGACCATTACGCACGTTGGTAACACCATGACTATCATTATCCGGCCGGCGAACTACCAGGACGTACCGGCCCTGACCGCACTCACTGCCGAGATGGGCTACCCCTCCGGGGTGGAAGCCCTGGGCAACCGGCTGACCATGCTGCTGGGCAGCCCCGATCTGCACCAGCTGTGGGTAGCGGAAATCGAAGGCGAAGTGGCCGGCTGGCTGCATGCTTTCTGGCGGCCGCTGCTGGAAGCGCCGGCGGCAGTGGAAATCGGCGGGCTGGCCGTGGGGCTGCGCTGGCGACGCCGCGGAGCCGGCCGCGCCCTGGTGCATGTGGCCGAACGCTGGGCACTGACCAAGGGTGCCACCACCGTCACGCTGCGTTCCACCATCCACCGCGAAGAAGCACCGGACTTCTACCAGAATCAGGGCTACCAGCTGAGCAATGTCCAGAAAACCTTCCGCAAGCAACTGGACGACAACAGCTAATACACCACCTGCGCACACCCCACCTTGCCGGCTGTTTCCTGACGCCTTTTCCCCTGCACTAGCGGGAAAAACCCTTTGCGAATCAGGACAAGCCGGCCGGATGCCGCAGGGCAACAAAGTTGGCTTTCCCACCTGAATCTGGTCTACCATAGCCCCGCTGTCGAGCCGGGTGCCATGGCGAAATACCCCCTCTTCGTCACTGACTAGTGTTAGCATGGCGCCCCGATTAGAGCACTCAATCTAACCTCAGCCAGGAGATTACGCGCATGGGTGTGCTGAATACCATTCTCGAGCACAATCGGAGCTTCGTCGAAAACCGCGAGTACGAACAATTCAAAACCGACAAGTTTCCCGATAAAGGCCTGGCCGTCCTCGCCTGCATGGATGCCCGTCTGGTAGAGCTGTTGCCCAAGGCCATGGGTCTGAAAAACGGTGATGCCAAGCTGATCAAGAACGCCGGCGCGCTGATCACCCACCCCTGGGGTTCGGTCATGCGCTCGCTGATTGTGGCGGTCTACGAACTGCGCGCTGAGGAAATCTGCGTGGTGGCCCACCGCGATTGCGGCATGCGCGCCATTGATCCCAACAAGATCCTGACCCACGCCACCGAACGCGGCATCAGCGAAGACACCATCCACACCCTGCGCAATGCCGGCATTGATCTGGACAACTGGCTCAAGGGCTTTGACAACGTGTCCGACAGCGTGCGCCACAGCGTGCAGACCGTCCGCAATCACCCGCTGATGCCCAAGGATATTCCCATCCACGGCATGGTGATTCATCCGTCCACCGGCCGGCTGGAACTGATCATCGACGGTTACACCGGCAAGCCACCCGTACAGGAATGACGCAAGCGGCTGCGCTGGGACTGTTTGGCGGCACTTTCGATCCCATCCACGCCGCCCACCTGCGCATGGCGCAGGCTTTTCGTCATGAACTGCAATTGGCCGAGGTGCGGCTGATCCCCGCCGGCCAGCCCTACCACCGCCAGCACGGTCCCCATGCCAGCCCGCAACAAAGGCTGGAGATGGCACGGTTGGCCATTGCCGGCCTGCCCGGCCTCACGGTCGATCCGCGAGAAGTGCTGCGCGACAAGCCCGCCTATACCATCGACACCCTGCAGGAAATCCGCGCCGAAATCGGCCCCGCACCAGCGCTGTGGTGGCTGATCGGTGGCGACTCGCTGGCCACCCTGCATACCTGGCGGCGCTGGGAGCAATTGTTCGAGCTGGCCAACATCGCCGTGGCACTGCGCCCCGGCTTCGATGCCGCCCACCTTCCTGCCGTGGTGCGCACACAATGGCAGGCGCGCCAAGTCACTGATTTTTCAAATGGCGCGCCTTCCGGTACAATGCGCCCCCTGGCCCTGCCACCGCTGGATGTCTCGGCCACCGAGATACGCCACCGCCTGCAGACCGGAGCCAGCGTCGAGCCTCTGCTCTGCGCGCCGGTACTGGATTATATTCGCCAGCACCGGCTATATCTCTGAAGCAAGAAGCCGTTCCACGCCTGCCCGCTGCGCCGGCAGCGCAGAACGGTTTTCCAGTGCCGGCGCTTGTATTGCCGGCCGGGCCGCCCGCCCCTGCTTGCGGCCCCTGCCCGTTTTTGCCGCACGTTGCGGTAAACGATCTTTACCAGATACCTCTGGCCGCCATGCTGCCGCCACGTATCGCCACCGACATCAAAGGACATCATGGAAGTTCAAGACATTGCCAAACTGGCACTGACCGCTCTGGAAGACATCAAGGGCAAAGACATCATCGAAATGGACACTTCCGCGCTGACATCGCTGTTTCAGCGCATGATCGTGGCCACCGGCGACTCCAATCGCCAGGTCAAGGCTCTGGCCAACAACGTGGCCGTGACCCTGAAGGAAGCCGGCGTTGATCTGGTTGGCACCGAAGGCCACGAAAGCGGCGAATGGGTACTGGTCGACGCCGGTGACGTGGTCGTCCACGTCATGCTGCCGGCCGTACGCGACTACTACGACCTGGAACAACTGTGGGGCGGCCAGAAGCCGAGCTTTACCCCGGTTGGCGGTCGTCCGTGGCAAGCCAATACCTGATACGCCATCCAGGCCGCATCAGGCGCGGCAGACGCGCGGCACCCGCCCCGTCTGCCGCCCTCCTCCCGCTTTTCCCATCGCTGGCGCCAGCATGCGCCTGCGCCGTACTCCGCGCTGAAGCATTGCCATGAAAATCACCATTCTTGCCGTCGGCACCAAGATGCCGCGCTGGGTCGACGAAGCCTATAACGACTACGCCAAACGCTTTGGCCGCGACATCAGTCTGGAACTCAAAGAGATCAAACCGGAAAAACGCGGCGGTGGCGTCACGGCAGAAAAAGGCATTGCCGCCGAACACGACAGGCTGATGACCGCCATTCCAGCCCGCTGCAAGCTGGTGGTGATGGATGAACGTGGCCAGAACTGGACTTCGGTGCGCCTGGCCGCCGGCTTGAAAGAATGGATGGCCGGTGGCGATGATGTGTGCTTCATCATTGGCGGGGCCGACGGCCTGTCTGCCGAACTCAAGCAGCGCGCCGACGTGCTGTTGCAATTATCCGCCATGACCCTGCCACACGGCATGGTGCGGGTGATGCTGGGCGAGCAGATCTACCGCGCCTACTCCATCCTCAACAACCACCCCTACCACCGCGAATAAGACCCGATAACAAAACCCCCGCTCCGGCGTTGCACCACCCTGGCCCGGGTTCTCTACGAGGTTCTGTTAGCGGTTCCAAGTCCCTTATCTGCTGCACTCAGCTAAGCGGCAACACCACAAACTCCCCCTCCAGCCGACCAGCCTGCTGCCCGGCACACTCCACGTTCACCACCAGCGTCAGCCGTGCCATGCGCCCTTTTGACAAGGCTGCCGCCATGCGCTGCCAGGCTGCCTCATTCACCGGCAGGGTGCGGGCGGTAAATGCCCCGTGCATGGTTTTCTGGTAATCCATCTGGCTGCGCCGCACCATCACCTGGCCGCGCAGCCCCAGCGCCTGCAATGTGCGGTACACCAGCAACCAGCCGGCCAGCGTCGCCACGGCCGCCGCACTGCCACCAAACACCGTGGCGCAATGATTGATATTCGGTTCCAGCGGCGCTTCCAGCTCCACCCGACCCTCTTCGGCCGCCACCACCCTGACCGCCATCGCCTGCGCCAGCGGGATGGCCTGATACAGATACTGCTCGATTTGCTGCTTGTCCTTCACGGCAATTCCTTTCCTGCAAACAAGCCCCAGCATGCCACAGCCAGCCAGCGACGGCAGTAGTGGCTGCGACAAGATGTCGCAGGGCCCGCGCATGGATTTCCCTTACAATCCGCCGCACACTATCTTTCTCAGCCATGCCAGACATCATGAAAACACTCGCTGCCCTCACCCTGCTGTTGTCCACCGCGGCCCAAGCTCACGTCACCCTGGAAACCCCCACAGCCGCCAGCGGCAGCTATTACAAGGCTGTGCTGAAAGTAGGCCATGGCTGCGATGGCAGCCCCACCACCGGGATCAGCGTGGAGCTGCCGGCAGGCGCGCAGCTGGCCCGCCCCATGCCCAAGGCCGGCTGGCAGGTTCAAGTCAGCAAGAGCGCGGTAAAGCCCTTTGACAACTACGGCACCCTGGTCAAGGAAGATGTCAGCCGCATCAGCTGGAGTGGCGGCAGCCTGCCGGCGGACTTTTACGACGAGTTCACCTTCCAGACCCGCATTGCCGCCAAGCCGGGCAAGCTGTTTTTCAAGGTGACACAGCAATGCGCCCAGGGCAGCACCAGCTGGGTAGAGATTCCGGCTGATGGCCAGGATGCACACAGTCTGAAATCCCCCGCCGCCGTGTTGCAGGTGACCGAACCGGGCGAAGCACACCACCACTAAGCCCCGGCTTTCCGCAGGCCACAAAATGAAAACCCCCTTGCAGCATGCTGTTGCAAGGGGGTTGTGCTGTCTGATCCGCGCAGGCTCTGGAGCCACGAACAAAAGCGCGTAGCAGCGGCAGTGTGGTGAGCCGGTCTTACTGACGGATCAGGTAGTCAAACGCCGACAGGCTGGCTTTGGCACCCTCGCCCATGGCGATGATGATCTGCTTGTACGGTGCGGTGGTGGCATCGCCAGCGGCAAACACACCCTCGGCCGAAGTCTGGCCCTTGGCATCCACCTCGATTTCACCACGCGGCGACAGGGCGATGCTGCCTTGCAGCCAGTCGGTATTCGGCAGCAGGCCGATCTGCACAAAAATGCCTTCCAGCGCCACATGGTGGTTTTCACCGGTGATCCGCTCCTGATAGCGCAGGCCATTTACCTTTTGGCCATCGCCGGTCACCTCGGTGGTCTGGGCATTGGTGATGACGCGCACATTGGGCAGGCTGTGCAGCTTCTTCTGCAATACCGCATCGGCACGCAGGCTGTCACCAAACTCCAGCAGGGTAACGTGGCTAACAATGCCGGCCAGGTCAATGGCGGCTTCCACGCCGGAATTACCGCCGCCAATCACCGCCACGCGCTTGCCCTTGAACAGCGGGCCATCGCAATGCGGGCAGTAGGCCACGCCCTTGGCGCGGTATTCGGCTTCACCCGGCACATTCATTTCGCGCCAGCGCGCCCCGGTGGCGATGATCACCGCCTTGCTTTTCAGTACCGCGCCGCTTGCCAGCGTCAGCTCGGCCAGCTGGCCGTTTTGTGCCGGCTTGAGGGCAGCAGCGCGTTGCAGGTTCATCACGTCCACATCATAGGATTTGACGTGTTGTTCCAGCGCCATCGCCAGCTTCGGCCCTTCGGTTTCCTGCACCGAGATGAAGTTTTCAATCGCCAGCGTATCCAGCACCTGACCGCCGAAGCGTTCGGCCACCACACCGGTACGAATGCCTTTGCGAGCGGCATAAATGGCGGCAGCAGCACCAGCGGGACCACCGCCGACGATCAGCACGTCGAATGCTTCCTTGGCAGCAATCTTTTCGGCTTCATGCGCCACGGCACCGGTATCCAGTTTGGCAATGATTTCTTCCAGGCCCATGCGGCCGCTGCCAAACTGTTCGCCATTCAGATAAATAGCCGGTACGCCCATGATCTGACGGTCGGTGACTTCCTGCTGGAACACGCCGCCATCGATCATCACGCTACGTACATTGGGATTGAGCACCGCCATCAGGTTGACGGCTTGTACCACGTCCGGGCAGTTGTGGCAGCTGAGCGAGACAAACACTTCAAACTGGTAGCTGCCTTGCAGGCCGCGAATCTGCGCGATGGTGTCTTCGTCTACCTTGGGCGGATGGCCGCCGGTTTGCAACAAAGCCAGCACCAGCGAGGTGAATTCGTGGCCCATGGGAATGCCGGCAAATTCGATACGGCCAGCCTCGCCGGGGCGGGCAATGGCAAAGGACGGGCGGCGCGCGGCCTGGCCATCGCTGCGCAGTGTCACCTTGGGCGACAGGCTGGCGATGTCCTGCAACAGGCCAAACATTTCCTGCGCCTTGGCGCTGTCATCCAGGCTGGCGACCAGTTCGATGGGCTGCTGCAGTTTTTCCAGGTAAGCGGTCAGTTGGGTCTTGATGGTGGTGTCGAGCATGGGAAGTCCTCAGGCAATTGCACTGGCAAGCTTGTGGCTGCCAACAGCTTGCCGCTGCAATCGGGTGATGGGGAGAAGAGGCGGCCAGGGAGTGGCCGCCCCATTGGGCCGCAGCGCAGGCCTGCGCTGCAGCACCAGGGTGTGGCTTAGATCTTGCCAACCAGATCCAGCGAAGGCGCCAGCGTAGCTTCGCCTTCTTTCCACTTGGCCGGGCACACTTCACCCGGGTGGCTGGCTACGTACTGGGCAGCCTTCACCTTGCGCAGCAGTTCGCTGGCGTCACGGCCGATACCACCGGCGTTGATTTCGATGATCTGGATCTTGCCTTGCGGGTCGATCACGAAGGTGCCGCGCTCGGCGAGGCCAGCTTCTTCGATCATCACGCCGAAGTTGCGGCTGATGATGCCGGTCGGGTCGCCAATCATCGGGTAGTTGATCTTGCCGATGGTTTCCGAGCTGTCGTGCCAGGCTTTGTGGGTGAAGTGGGTGTCGGTAGATACCGAGTAGATTTCCACGCCCAGCTTGGAGAATTCGGCGTAGTTGTCAGCCAGGTCACCCAGTTCGGTCGGGCAGACAAAGGTGAAGTCAGCCGGGTAGAAGAACACAACCGACCACTTGCCTTTCAGGTCGGCGTCGCTGACGTCGATGAATTTGCCATTGTGAAAAGCGCTAGCCTTGAACGGTTTTACTTCGGTATTGATCAGCGATACGGACATGTTTTTCTCCAGTCGGTGAAATAAGAAAATGCAGTGTTTGGCTGCGTTTGCATTCGATGTACGCATCTTAGGCAGTCCGTATCAATTGATCCACTTGATTGTTTAAATGTTAAAAATAGAATTTTCCTATCATGATTCGGAATGCAGCTAGCCAGCCATCAGGGAGGGCTGGCACGGCCCCTTCGGCTAACGCCAGCACAGCACTGTGGTCTGCTTGCCACAGTAAAATAAGAAAAGCCGCCAAAAAAGGCGGCTTTTTCCATCGCTCAACTCAGTTTATTCAGCTTTTGTTAAAAAAGCCCTGCAGCATGCCCAGACCCTGCGACAGCAAATCCCCACCCTGCGGCAACTGGCCATCCGGCGTCAGCTTGTCCACCGCCTGTGGCAGGTAATCAGCCAGCCCCTGACTGAGCTGTTGCGGGTCCAGCCCGAACTTGCCCGCCAGCACCGTCACCTGCTCATTGCCCAGTACCTGCTGGATCTGCTCGGCCGACACCGGCAGGTTGCCACCAGTCCCCACCCAGGACGACACCAGCTCGCTCATGCCGCCACTATTGAACTTCTCCACCAGGCCAGACAGGCCGCCCTGCTGCTGCATCAGTTCGGTGACCGCACCAGCCACGCCACCACCTTCGCCGCCCAGCAAACCACCCAGTTGATCAAACAGGCTCATGCTTAGTCCTTTCGCTTTAAAATGTCTTCAGAAAACTTTACTTGCAAAATAGCATAGAAAAATCAGTACAATAGCGCATTAAACCGAAACCCATGCGGGCTGCTCTTCATCAAAATGCGATTCATCACCGTTTTCCTGGCCTGGCTGGCCTGCTTTGCAAGCAGCAGCGTACACGCCGATCTTTATGGTTTTGTGGACGAACAGGGTCAGGTTCACCTTGCCAACCGCCAACTGGACGAGCGCTATCAGCTCTACCAGAAAAGCCTGCAGCCCGGCGTCAGCAGCAATGCGGCACTGGATGACGCCACCACCCCCGGCCTGGGTGCCACCCTGAGCAGCGACAACCGCTTGCCTGCTCCAGCAGCAGCACGTGCGGATGGGATCAAAAGCGTGAATGCCCCGGCGTACAACACCAAGCTGGCATCCCAGTACAAGCATCTGATCGACCAGACTGCGCGTGAATTCAAGCTGGATGCCAATCTGCTGCATTCCATCGTCACCGTCGAATCCGGCTACAACCCGCAAGCACTGTCACCCAAGGGGGCCGTGGGCCTGATGCAGGTGATTCCGGCTACTGGCGAGCGCTTTGGCGTGACCGAATTGAGCGACCCCAGGCAAAACCTGCGAGCCGGGGCGCGTTATCTGCGTTTTTTATTAGCCCAGTTCAACAACGATCTGCCGCTGGCCATCGCCGCCTACAATGCGGGCGAAGGGGCAGTGCAGAAGTACCGCAACACCATTCCGCCGTATGAAGAAACCCGCGACTATGTCGCCAAGGTGCTGGCTTCTTACGAGAAACGCGGCGGCCTTGCCTATCAGAGCAGTCTGCGCAACAGCGCCGGCAAGACCCGTGTCCGGGCCGTCATCCTGCCTGCGGCCCTGTCTGGTACAACAGCCTCTGCATTGTAAAAGTACAGCTTCATGGCATGACAAAGGCCTTCCAGTGAAGGCCTTTTTGCATGGTTTGAATTGATCAGCGCCGCAACTGCGCCATCACAGCTGGATGCCCAGGATCTCGCCCAGCGGCTCGGCCAGATCGCGATAGTGTGCGCGATGGTCGAATACCCCCAGCAAGCCCGGATAGGCATCCGGCGCATGCAGAATCTGGTTGGCCTTGCGCGAGGACAGCTTGTGTATGCGCAAGATGCGGCCATCCCAATGCACCAGGCGTGCTTCTTCTGCCGTCAGTAACACCTCTAAGGCCTGGTGGATGATCTCCACCAACACGACTTTGCTGCGGGTTCTGCTTTCGCCCACAGGTGTAGCACTTCTGACTCCCTCGTCTTGCATAGCGTCTTTTTCTAAAACTATTATTGTTTAAAATGAATTAACTTCTCCTTAATCATAGGGCAGGTCTTTTGCAATCTCAATACTTGATTAAAAGAAATTTAAATAACAGCCACATAAATTCTGGTTCAATTTAAAAAAAAATGGCCAGCATAGGCTGACCATTTAAAATTACTGTGTTTTTTCTGCATCATGTCGCCAACAGCAAGGCCAGGCCACGCAGGGAATGCCAGGGGTCGCCGGCCGCCACGCCTTTGATCTGCTGATCAATACGGGCGCACTCCGACAAGGCCGTCATCAACTTGCGCGGGCCGATACGGCGCAGGGCCGGCTCGGCCAGCCGCTGTTTGTCACCCCACAGGCGCAATTCACGCGCCAGATCGCGCAACTGCCGTCCATCCTTCAGCCCCTGCCGCAAGCGCAGCAGCATGCGTACATCTTCGGTGAAAGACCACAACACCAGCACCGGCGATTCGCCTTCTGCCAACAGGCCTTCCAGCATGCGTTGCACGCGGGCGGCATCGCCGGACAGCCAGGATTCGGACAGATGGAACACATCGAAGCGCGCCACATTGGCCACGGCCTCGCGCAACTGCTCCAGCGTCAACTCGCCGGCCGGGTAAAGCAAGGCCAGCTTGTCCACTTCCTGACGGGCCGCCAGCAGATTACCTTCCACCCGGTCGGCAAAAAAAGTCAGCGCCTCACCCGACAGTTGCTGGTGCTGGCGTTTCATGCGGCGGGCAATCCAGCCGCCCAGCTCGTGCCGTCCCACCGGTTTGGCTTCCACCACCACCGCGGCTTTTTCCAGCGCGAGATACCACTTGGATTGCAGCTGCGCTTTTTCCAGCCGTGGCAGGGTCAGCAGGGTGATGGTGTCTTGCGGCGGGTTGGCCGCCAGCTGTTGCAGGGCTTCCGCACCTTCATTGCCCGGCTTGCCGCCAGGGATGCGGAGCTCCAGCAGCTTGAGCGAGGCAAACAGCGAGACGCTGCTCATGGCATCGCGCAGTTGCGACCAGTCGAAACCCGCTTCCACCGTCAGCACTTCGCGCTCCTGATAGCCTTGCGCACGGGCATGCGTGCGCAGGCTGTCGGCCGCTTCCAGCGCCAGCAGCGCCTCTTCACCATGAATCAGGTAGAGCGGCGCCAGCCCCTTGGCCAGCACCGTCTCCAGCGCATCAGGGCTTAGGCTGGGCATTGGCAGGCTTCAGGCTTTGCGGGCCAGTCGTGCCCATGGCGGTCGGGCGCTTGACATAGGCCAGCCGGCGGGCGATCTGCTCGGCCGCATCGCGGCGGATATCAGTCCACAGCAGATTTTCTTCCTGCTCCTTGCCCAGCACATCGCTATCCGAATAATTCATGTAACGGCGCACCGACACCTGCATGTCCGGCTCGATGGGCGAACCACCAATCACCGTGCGGACCGTGGCGCTATAGCTCAGCAAGTACTCGTTGACCTTGCCGCCGCTATTGATGGTCGACACTTCCTTGGACTGGCGTTCACTCAGCACGCTGACCACGGCCTCGGCCTGTTTGGGCGAGGACAACATCACCACTTTGTCATTACGCAACAGGGTTTCCCGCAGCAAGGGGCCCAGTTGGCCACTGCCCTCTTCCACATAAACGCTGCTGAAGGGCAGCGGGCGGCTGCTGCCACCCATGCCCTTGAGATGAAAACCGCAGGCGCTGAGCAAGAGTACGGCGCCAGTGAGCACCAGCCAGTGCAGGGTTCGGGTCATTCCTGTTTCTCCGTAAGGAAAAGCCGGATCAGCCCATCCCCTGTTGTGGGGAATCTGGTCCGAGCCGGCCCGGGTTTGTTGGCGGCCCCGGCATGATCCGGGGCCGGTTTGCCATTACACGACGATATTCACCAGTCGGCCCGGCACCACGATGATCTTCTTGGCCGGTTTGCCTTCCATGAACTTCTGCACGTTTTCATGTGCAAGGGCGGCGGCCTCGATGACATCCTTGGCTGCATCGGCGGCCACGGTGATGCTGCCACGCAGCTTGCCGGCCACCTGCACCATCATTTCGATTTCGCTCTTCACCAGCGCGGCCTCGTCCACTTGAGGCCAGGCTTGTGCCAATAGCTCGCTGCCCGGACGCAGCACCGCCCAGATGGCATCGGTGATGTGCGGCACGATGGGCGACAGCAGCAAGGTGACGCTTTCCAGTACTTCTTGCGCCACGGCACGGCCGGCGGCATCGCTGCGGTCGGTCTTGTCATAGGTGTTCAGCAGCTCCATCACCGCGGCGATGGCGGTGTTGAACTGCTGGCGACGGCCATAGTCATCCGCCACTTTCTGGATGGTGCTGTGCAGCTTGAAGCGCAATTCCTTCTGGCTGGCGTTCAGCTCGCCACCTACATAGGCGGTTACCACGCCGGCATCGGCATGTTCCTTGGCCAGTTTCCACAAACGCTTGAGGAAGCGGAAAGCGCCCTCGACACCGGCATCCGACCATTCCAGGCTCTGCTCCGGCGGCGCGGCAAACATCATGAACAGGCGCGCGGTATCGGCACCATATTTCTCGATGAATTCCTGCGGGTCCACGCCATTGTTCTTGGACTTGGACATCTTCTCGATGCCACCCACCACCACCGGCAGGCCGTCCACACGATGGGTTGCGCCGGTGATCTTGCCCTTGCCGTCGCGCTCCAGCACCACGTCTTGCGGAGCGATCCAGTCCTTGCTGCCGTTGGGCAGGTCGCGATAGAAGGTTTCGCAGATCACCATGCCCTGGGTCAGCAGGCTCTTGAACGGTTCGTCGCTGGAGACCAGGCCTTCGTCGCGCATCAGCTTGTGGAAGAAACGGGCGTACAGCAGGTGCAGGATGGCGTGTTCGATGCCACCTACGTACTGGTCAACCTGCAGCCAGTAGTCGGCAGCGGCCTTGTCCAGCATGGCGGTTTCACACTTGGGCGAGGCGTAGCGGGCGTAGTACCAGCTGGACTCGACAAAGGTGTCCATGGTGTCGGTTTCGCGCTTGGCGGCACCGCCACACTTGGGGCAGCTGGTTTCGTAGAATTCCGGCATCTTGGCCAAAGGCGAGCCGGCACCATCCGGAATCACGTTTTCCGGCAGCACCACCGGCAGGTCTTTTTCCGGCACCGGCACATCGCCGCAAGTCGGGCAATGGATGATGGGGATGGGGCAGCCCCAGTAGCGCTGACGGGAGATCCCCCAGTCGCGCAGGCGGTACTGGGTTTTCTTCTGGCCGGCCGTTTTGGCTTCCAGATCGCCGACGATGGCGTCAAATGCGGCAGCAAAGCCCAGACCATCGTATTTGCCGCTGTTGACGGTGCGTACGCTGTCATCCTTGGCGGCATACCAGTCTTGCCATGTGGCAGCGTCGAAATCGTTGTCGCCGATCACCTTGGCATACACTTGCAGCAGCGGCAGGCTGTATTTGTTGGCGAATTCGAAATCGCGCTCGTCATGCGCCGGCACGGCCATCACTGCACCTTCGCCGTAACCCCACAGCACGTAGTTGGCTACCCACACCGGCAGCTTGGCCCCGGTCAGCGGATGCACCACGAACAGGCCGGTGTCCATGCCCTTCTTTTCCATCTTGGCCACGTCGGCCTCGGCCACGGAACCTGCCTTGCATTCGGCGATGAAGGCCTGCAGTGCCGGATTATTGGCAGCCGCCTGGGTAGCCAGCGGGTGTTCCGCCGCTACCGCCACATAAGTGGCCCCCATCAGGGTATCCGGGCGGGTGGTGTACACCTTCATGATCCCGGCATGGCCGATACTGGCCTCATCGTAGGCAAACACCACGTCAGAACCGTGGCTCTTGCCAATCCAGTTCTTCTGCATGGTCTTGACCTGTTCCGGCCAGCCATCCAGCGTATCCAGGCTGGTGAGCAGTTCGTCGGCGTACTTGGTGATGGCGAAGTAGTACATGGGGATTTCGCGCTTTTCCACCACGGCACCGGAGCGCCAGCCGCGGCCATCCACCACTTGCTCGTTGGCCAGCACGGTCTGGTCCACCGGGTCCCAGTTGACCACGCCGTTTTTCTTGTAGATCACGCCTTTTTCAAACAGGCGGGTAAACAGCCACTGCTCCCAGCGGTAGTAGTCGGGCTTGCAGGTGGCCAGCTCGCGCTCCCAGTCCAGGGCAAAGCCCAGGCTGTCCAGCTGGGTTTTCATGTATTCGATGTTGGCATAGGTCCAGGCGGCCGGTGCGCCACCGTTTTTCATGGCGGCGTTTTCGGCCGGCAGGCCAAAGGCATCCCAGCCCATCGGTTGCAGCACATTGAAACCCTGCAGGCGCTTGAAGCGGGCCAGCACGTCGGTAATGGTGTAGTTACGCACATGGCCCATGTGCAGCTTGCCGGACGGGTAGGGGAACATCGACAAGGCGTAGTACTTGGGACGGCTGGCGTCTTCCACGGCCTTGAAGGCGGCGGTGCGGTGCCATTTCTGTTGCGCGGCGGCTTCGACTTCGCGCGGGCTATAGATTTCTTGCATGGTGATCTTTGTCTGGAATGGCTTGAAAACAAAAGGGCGGACTGCCCAAGTCCCCGCCTGGCAGGGCAGCTTGGGCAGTCCGTCACAAATTCAATCGGCCCATTATAGCGGCCAGAGGGCCCTGCCGATAAGAGCCGCACAAAAACAAACGCTTGCCATCAGCCGCCACGGCATCAGGGGCAGGGACGGCGGGTCCAGCCTGACGCAGCCCGATAGCAGGAAAAATCTTCATGAATCGCGTCAATCTCCCAGCGGCCGTCGCGGTGGAGTAGCTGCAATTGCTGCCGTACCGCCTTGACACTGTCGTCTTGCAAACCATCGCGAATCAGGGTGATGTCGGCCCGCTTGAAGTCTGGAGCCGGGCTGTGCTGTATCAGCCGGAAATGCGGATAGTCGATTTGCCCCTCCTGACCCAGCCGCTGCCGGACAAAACGCAGGGCCAATTCAGCTGGCAATTCGCCCGGCTGGCCAACAAAGGGAAGCCGCCCTTCGTCGGTATAGGCCCATGCCACTGGAGTGATGAACAGGCTGCACAACAGCAGCAACAAGCGCAAAGAGGTTTTCATCTATTTACAGACTGCCACATGGACAGCCGGTTCAGCTCAGGCGCAGTTTGAAGGTTTCCAGCGCCTGCATCAGCAGCTGGAGAATGCCCCCCTCCCACAGCGAGTGGCCAGCCATTTCCACCAGGTGGAAATCAGCCTCTGGCCAGTGCTGTGCCAGTTCACTGGCGGTGACTGGCGGGCACACCACGTCGTAGCGGCCCTGCACGATGACCGCCGGGATATGGCGAATGCGCTCGATCTGCTGCAGCAACTGTGCCTCGGGCAGGAAAATGCGATGTACGAAGTAATGCGCTTCCAGCCGCGCCAGCGACAGCGCCACATATTCGCTGCTGGCGCGCTCGATGGCGTCGGCATTCTGGCGGAGGGCGACGCAGGCTCCTTCGTAACGACCCCAGGCACGGCAGGCCGGCAGGTGCACTTGCGGATCGGGGTCGGTCAGCCGGCGGTAATAGGCCTGCAGCAAATCGTCGCGCTCAGCCACGGGAATCGGCGCGACAAAGCGTTGCCATTCCTCGGGGTAGAACTGGCGCATGCCATGCATGAACCAGTCGATTTCGCTTTGTCTGCCCAGAAAAATACCACGCAGGACCAAGCCCTGTACCCGCTGCGGATGCGCCTGGGCATAGGCCAGTGCCAGCGTGCTACCCCAGGATCCGCCAAACACCAGCCAGCGCGCGATGCCCAGATGCTCGCGCAGGCGTTCGATGTCGGCGACCAGGTGCTGGGTGGTGTTGTCGCGCAGTTCGCCACGCGGCACCGAACGGCCACTGCCGCGCTGATCAAACAAGACCGCGCGATAAAACCAGGGGTCGAACAGCTGCCGGCTCATCGGCGCACAACCATCGCCCGGCCCGCCATGCAGATACAGCACCGGCTGACCATCCTGCCGGCCACATTGTTCCCAGTACATCTGGTGCAGACCATCCAGCGGCAACATGCCGCTGGCGTAGGGCGTAATCGGGGGATAGAGCATCAGCGTCCTTGTCGGGTTGGCATGGGGACAGGCCCTGTTAGCAGGGCAGGATTCAGCACAACTGGCTGGTGATGTAGTCCCACTCCAGCGGGCTGACCGGGGTAATCGACAGCCGATTGCCGCGCTTGAGTACCTGCATCTGCTCCAGCGGTGGATGCTGGCGCAACAAGGCAGGCGTCAGCAGCGGAGTCTTGCGCACAAAGCGCACATCCACACACTGCCAGCGCGCGGCATCCGGCACGGACTTGGCATCGAAATAGGGACTGGCCGGATCAAACTGGCTGGAGTCGGCATGGGCAGTACTGGCCACCACAGCCAGGCCAGCGATACCTGGCTCGGCACAGCTGGAATGCCAGAACAGCACGCCATCACCCGGCTGCATGTCATCGCGCATGAAATTGCGCGCCTGATAATTACGCACCCCGGTCCACTCGAAAGCCCGCTGCGGCGCAGCCATCAGGTCATCAATGGACGTTTCGTCCGGCTCGGATTTCATCAGCCAATAGCGCATGGGAAATGTCTGTTAATCAATGGGAGGTTAACTTAACAATTTACGCCATCTTACAACTGTCGGGCTGGATTATGCTGAGTTCAGGATAAACATCAGGGCCAAGCAGCCCTTGCAACCAGGAGAAACATCATGAAAAGCCTGCTGATCGGCGTCTTGCTCGCCAGCGCTCTGAGCGCCTGTGTCGTCGTCCCGCCACGCGTTGCCTACCGTGGACCTGAGTTCCGGCCAGTGGAGGTGGTTCCGGTCTACGTGCCGGCAGAGCGCCATCACCACTGGGACCGTCGAGACTAACCCTCGCCCTGTGCGTTAAGTAGCACTGCGGTTTGGTGCAAAGCGGTGCAGACCCGACTCAGTCAGCAGATAGTCCAGCTGCACATCCCACGCTTCGCGCGGTACGGCAGCCACACGCTGGCAATCGTAGGCCACGCCGACCAGCAGGGGCTTGCCGTAGCGGGGGTGGCGGTGGCGAAAGGCCAGACTGCTGTCATAGAAGCCCCCGCCCTGCCCCATGCGATAGCCTTGCTCGTCGACAGCCAGCAAGGGCAGCAACAGCACATCCAGCCGCTCTGCCCGCAGGCAGGGGCCATCAAATTCCACGATGCCGTAGCGCGGATGGCGATACCAGCGGCCTGCCGCATTCAGCCGGGAGAACCACATGCGCCGGCCGCGCGCCGGAATCTGCGGCAACCAGACACTGGCCCCGCGTTGCAAGGCCGTGCTGAGCAGAATCTCGATATCCAGCTCGGAACCCGCCGCCAGATAGCCACCAATGCGCTTGCCCCGCCGCAACAAACGGCCGGCATGGCGCGCAACGGCGCGCATGGCCTGGGCGCGATAAGCCGGGCTCAATGCCATGCGCTGGCGACGGATGTTCTTGCGCAGGGTGATCTTGTCGGTAGCGGCAGAAGACGATGGCGTCATGGCTGGCCCATGAGAGCAGAAATGAAAACGACCCGGAGCAAGATGCGCCGGGTCGTGAAGGGAGACCCCCGCGAGTGTCGTTTGGGCATAATTCGCTTGTACCCTGTTTCCAGGGAGGGTCACCTGCCAGCCACTTCGGGCGCGTCCGCAAGGGACCCGACACACCCGTGACTCACGCTGGCAACCAGAAGCGAACGCATTGGTACAAAGGAATTGTTTGCCGTCACGAACACCGCAGGGGATAAGCTGATCTGTAGTGTCCGCCAGCCTGCCTGTTCAGAACAGGGCTTGCTGGCTTTCGCGAAGCGCCGTGTCGGCTGCCTCGCTCATATTGCGTATTTTACGCTGGAATGAGGCCATTTCCAAGCCCTCTCCCACTTTGGTGCGTAACAAATCGTGGGCAATGTTCAGCGCGGCCATGATGGCGATCTTGTCCGCATCCATCACCTTGCCATGCTGCTGGATCATGTCGATCTTGCCTTCCAGCAGTCTGACCGCTTCCAGCAGGGTTTCGCGCTCGTCGGCGGGTGAGCCTATGGTGAAGTGACGACCCAGCAATTCGATGTCCACCTGCACGATATCGCTCATTCTGCCTCTCCTGCGCCCTGCTCCGGTTCATCCGCCTTCGGCAGGCGCTCCACCAGCGCGGCCACGCGACTGCGGGTTTCGTTCACACGGAAATTCAGCTCGGCGTTTTCCTTCAGCGCTTCAGCCAGCGCCTGGGCAAAACGGCCGTTCTGGGTTTCCAGTTCCTTGATGCGGCCAATCAATGCCTGCACGCGGGATTCGAGATATTCCAGTTCCTTGTCCATGGCGGCGAGGATAACGGTCGGCTAGTCCAGCGTCAAACCCAGACTACGCCGTGCTGTGTCCAGCGTGGCACACATGGCCACGGCCCCGTCCAGCAGCCGTGGGCCGGGAATGGTCAGCAAATCCTCATCCACCACATAGCGCGTCGCTTTGGCCACTGCCGGCAAGGCCGGCCAGCGGTCCCACATGCGCAGGATATCGGCGCGGCCAGCCAGTATGACTTGTGGCTGAGCCGCGACAACCGCTTCCATGCTGACCTGCGGCGCAGCCTGGGCAAGGCCACCAAAGACATTGCGCCCACCGCACAGCTGCATGACCGAACCCATGAAGCTGCGCTGGCTGACGGTAAAGATGGGGGCACTGCTGATCTGGTAAAACACCGTCAGCGGCGGACGGCGGGCATAACGCTGGCGCAGTTGCAGCAGACGCTGGCGATAGCGGCTGGCCGCCGCATCGGCTTGCGGCTGCGTGGCGGTCAACTGGCCCAGGCGGTGCATCTCGCTGGCGATGTCTTCCAGCTGCAAGGGATGGCTGATGAACACCGGCACGCCAAGCTGGCGCAAGCGCTCCAGTTCGCGTGGATTGCCGCCATCCTGCCAGGCCACTACCAGATCGGGCTGCTGACGCATGACCGCTTCCAGGCTGACCCCGCTATAGCCGCCCACCCGCGGTAGCTGGCGTGCTGCTGGCGGATAGTTGCTGTAATCCACCGTCGCCACCAGCCGTGAGCCGGCACCGATGGCGTAGAGCATTTCGGTGGCATGCGGAGAGAGCGAAACAATGCGCCGGGCAGCACTTGGCAGTATCAGCCCTTGGCCGGCACCGTCGCGCACGACTATGGCCGCCTGGGCCGGGGCCAGCAGCAGTGCCAGCAACAACCAGCCGGCGCGTCCAAACCGGGCCATCAGCCGCCCTTGAGCGCCAGCGGCAGGCCGCAGGCCACCAGGGTCACGCGCTGGCAGCGGGCGGCGATGTCCTGATTGAGCCGGCCAAGCAGATCGCCATAGCGCCGTGCCACGCTGCTCATCGGCATCACGCCCCAGCCGATTTCATTGCTGACCAGCAACAGCTGGCCTTGCACTGCCGCAATGGCTTCCAGCAGCCATTGCCTTTCCTGCACGAAGTCCATTTCGTCGAACTGGTCGTCGCTGCGGAAAAAGCGCATCAGCCACATGCCCAGGCAATCCACCAGCAACAGGCCGTCTTCCTGATCATGTCCCAGCACCAGTTCGGCCAGACCACGCTCGGCTTCCAGCACGTGCCAGTGCTGCGGCCGCTGCAAACGGTGCTGGCGCACCCGTTCGGCAAACTCATCATCGCGCACTTCGGCAGTGGCGATGTAAGTCACCGGGCCGCCATGCTGCACGGCCAGTTGTTCGGCGTAGCGGCTTTTACCGGAGCGGGAGCCGCCGCTGATCAGGTGGGTCATGAACTTGATATCCCGAAAAACCGGGCCTCCAGCAAGGAGGCCCGGCTACAAACCAAGAAGGGGCTGCCACCTATAAGGTAGCAAGCAAGGTTTATTTCTGCTGATAGCTTACGCCGATATACCCGCCAAGGCCCGCCGTGTTGTAGCCATAGAGCGTAGTGTAATGACGGTCGAACACATTGCTGAGCTTGAGATTGGCAGTCCACTCGCGGGCAAAGCGGTAATTGGCATAGAGATTGGTCAACGTATAGCCGCCCAGCCAGACATTGCTGCCGCTATCGGTCGTGTCACGCCGCTTGGCACTGACCTGCCACTCCAGCCCGGTAGTCACTCGCCCCCAGTCATAGGCGGCCGCCAGCTGCCCGTAGGCGCGGGCACGTCGCTGCAATTGCTGGTGGCCGGAATGGTCCAGCGGGTCCTGATAGGTGGCAGAGCCAGACCAGTCCCAGTTGCCGACAGCCTTGGCCGCCGCCAACGTGGCACCACGGATGGTGGCATGGCTGATATTGGTCATGGTGCTGTAGTCGGAGGTAATGGCAATCATGTTGTCGATGCTGTTGTGAAACAGCGTCAGCGAGGCCGAACTGCCATTAGCCTTGTATTGCAAGGCCAGCTCGGCATTGCGCGATGTCTCCGGCTGCAGGTGGGGGTTGCCGGCGTAGCCATAGCTATCCAGCGGGTAGTACAGGTCATTGAAGGTGGGGGCCTTGAAGGCGGTGCCATAGCTGGCGCGTGCAGTCAGCGCCTCGTTCAGGCGATAGCCGTAACCCAGCTGGCCGGTGGTTTTGCCGCCAAACTGCTCATCCTGATCATGACGGGCACTGGCTTGCAGCAAATGCTTGCCGAATTCGCCGCTGTAGCCGATGAACACCGCCTTGTTGCTGCGTTCGCTGACATCAAAAGCCGTGCTGCTGTCCACATGCTGCTGGGTATAGTCGAAGCCAGCCAGCCAATTTCCCAGCCCGGTGTGGATATCGTTCTGCCACAGCCATTCGTTCTGGGCGGTCTGATACAGGTCGGCACGCTGGGCCATGTCGCCATTGGTCCAGTGCTCCTGTCTGTCAACGCTGTGGCTGAAACGCAGGGTGGAGGTCCAGTTGTCGGTGAGGCTGTTTTTGGATTCCAGGCTGGCACCGCTCTGGCGACTGCGTTGCAGATCTTCACCGTGGCTGTTGTAGCCGTCGTAATCCATTTTGCCGTTGGTCTGGAACAGGCGCAGCGACAGCTCCTGGCCGGCAGCCAGCGTCTGGGTCAGGTTGGCCGAGTAGGACAGGTTGCGGTAGGGATCACGGTCGGGGTTATAGCTGCTGCTCTGCGCATTGGTGGCGGAGATGCCATTGGTTTGCTGCTGGCTGAACTGCAGGCTGAAGGCGGTATTGTCCAGCTTGCCAGCCACCCCAGCGGCTGACTGGAACAGACCATGGTCGCCCACGCCCAGCGCAGCATTGAAACGCGGGGCACCGCTACCCTGGCGAGTGAAAATCTGGATCACGCCGCCGATGGCATCGGCACCATACAGGCTGGAGCTGCTGCCACGCAGGATTTCGATGCGCTCGATATTGTCCAGCGGGATGTTTTCCAGCGCCGTGGTACCGGTGGTGGCCGAGACGATACGCACACCATCCAGCAACACCACGGTCTGGTTGGCATTGCTGCCACGCAGGTAGATGCTGGCCTGGCTGCCGGCACCACCGGAACTGACCACTTCAACCCCGGGCTGGCGTGCCAGCAGTTGCGGCAAGCTGGTGACGGCAGATTGCTCGATGTCGTCGCGGGTAATCACACTGATGTCAGACAGGGTCTTGGTGATGGATTGCGGCTGGCGGCTGGCCGTTACCACCACTTCCTCGCCCTGGAATTGCGGCAGATTGTCGGCATGGGCCATGCCGGTGCCGATCAGCGACACCAGCAGCCCGATTTGTTGCGGCTTGAACATGAAACACACACTCCTGAAATGAAAAACCGGCAGAGCTGACAGGCTGCTGCCGCGAGGAGTGCGAAGAGGACGGCTTTCGCCGCTTGAACATCATGGCATGCGGAGCGGCGCAGCTGGCGCGCTCCGCTGTCTGCAAGATCGCCTCCCCGCGATACTCCAGCACCGGCAGCCGCACAGGCAGCCGCCGGCGACAGGCCGGTCTCCGGGCTTGGTCTTGCAGTCGTGCGCCTTCCCGTTCGATGTGAACAGTGGCGATGGCACAACCTTGGCCAGCAAAAGGCCAGACCTTACCGTTGCGGGGGCAGCGCCGGTCTTGCACCGGCTTCCCGTTTCATCCGGGCGGCAAAGCCCGGACACCTGTCTGGCGGGAATTATAAAGCGAATTGTCGCGAAAATAGAGCGATCATCAGCGATTTGTTGCCATATGCAAATGGCAATGCCCATGCCATACCGGCATGCCGCTTGCCGCGCCGCCCCCCATGACTTAGAGTCCCGCTCTAGCCCATGCCAACCAGAGAACACCGCATCATGACCCAGTCCATCGCCCTGCCCGCCCACGCTTCTTATCAGGCTGCCCTGCAGCGCCAGAACTCGCTGACCAAGCCGGCCGGCAGCCTGGGTGTACTGGAAACGGTGGCCTGCCGCTTTGCCGCCTGGCAAGGCCAGACCATTCCGGCCGCGCTGACGCCGGCCATTACCGTTTTTGCTGGTGACCACGGCGTGACTGCCGAAGGCGTATCGGCCTACCCGTCCATCGTGACCGGCGAAATGGTGAAGAACTTTGCCGCCGGCGGCGCGGCCATCTGCGTGCTGGCCCGCGCCATCTCCGCCCGGCTGGAAGTGGTGGATGTGGGTGTGCTGGGTCAGCTGCCGGAACTGCCCATTGTCTATGCCAAGGTCGCTGCCGGCACGGCCAATCTGGCGCTTGAGGCCGCCATGAGCACGACCGAGGTGGAGGCCGCGCTGGAAGTGGGCCGCGCCGCCGCCCGCCGCGCCATCGAACAGGGTGCCAATCTGCTGATCGCCGGCGATATGGGCATTGGCAATACCACGCCGTCGGCGGCGCTGATCTGCCGCCTGGCCAATCTTGAGGTCGATCTCATCGTCGGCCGCGGCACCGGCATCGACGACGCCGGCCTCGCCAACAAGCGCCGCGTGGTGGCACAGGCACTGCAGCGCCTGCAAGGGCAGCCGTTGAGCGGCACGCAAGTGCTGGCCGAACTGGGCGGGCTGGAAATCGCCGCCATGGCCGGCTTCTATCTGGAAGGTGCCCTACAGGGCGTGCCGTCTCTGGTGGATGGCTTCATCGCCAGCGCAGCCGCACTGGCTGCCCGCGCCATCAACCCTGCCGTGGCCGCCTGGCTGCTGGCCAGCCATCGCTCGGAAGAAACCGGCCACCGCCTGGCACTGGAGGCGCTGGGGCTGGAGCCGCTGGTGGAACTGGGCATGCGGCTGGGTGAAGGCTCCGGCGCGGCGACCTGCGTACCGCTGTTGCAACTGGCCATCAAGCTGCATGCCGAGATGGCCACTTTTGCCCAGGCCGGAGTGACGGAGAAGGATTGATGAACCCCTACACGCTGACCCTGCTGCGCCACGGCGAGATCGACCACGACGGCCGGCTGATCGGCCGTACCGATCTGCCGCTGAATGATCTGGGCTGTGAACAGATGGCCCGCAGCTGGCAGCGGCTGAACCAGCTGGCACCAGTGACCAGCATGGCCACCTCCCCCCTGCAGCGCTGCCGCGAATTTGCCGTACACCAGGCCCTGCATGGTTCGCTGCCATTGAAGGTGGACGAGCGCTTTGCCGAATTCGACTTTGGCGACTGGGACGGCATGTCGCGCGACATCCTGTCCGGCCAGCAACCGGACTGGGGCAGCCGGGTGGCCAGCGGAGAACTGACCCCGCCGGGCGGCGAGAGCTATGCCCTATTCCGCACCCGGGTGCTGTGTGGCTTCAGCGAGTGGATTCAAACCGCGCGCGGCAGCCATCGCGTGCTGGTCTGCCACGGCGGGGTGATTACCGCGCTGCTGGCCGAGCTGCTGGGCACCGAATTCGCCGTGGCCAAGCTGATGACGGTACAGCGTGGCGGCTTTGCCCAGCTGTCGATTCTGGAAGGCCATCCGGCCTATCTGATGCATCTGGAAAGCCCCGGCGAAGCATGAGCCTGCCCCCCTCGTCCCCGGTGCCGCCAGCCCGCTGGTGGCAATCGCTGATTCTGGCCATCCAGTTTCTTACCCGTCTGCCCACACCGCAGTTGCGCACCTTCCACCCGGAATGGCTGGCCGCCAGTGCGCGCTGGTTTGCTCCGGTCGGCCTGTTGCTGGGCAGCCTGCTGTGGCTGGCCGTGTGGCTGGGGGGGCAGTACGACCCCTGGCTGGGCGCGCTGCTGGGCCTGCTGTGCTGGATAGGTGTCACCGGCGGCCTGCATCTGGACGGGCTGGCCGACCTGACCGATGCCATGGGGGCGGCACACCGCTCGCGCAAACGATTTTTCGAGGTATTGAAAGACCCGCATGTCGGCAGCTTTGGCGTGATTGCCCTGATCAGCGCCATCGTCGGCAAACTGGTGTTGCTGATGCTGCTGGCCAGACAGCCCGCCCAGCTGGCCGGGCTGCTGTTGCTGCCGGCCTGGGCGCGGCTGTTCGCCCTGTTCTGGTCGGCCACCCTGCCAGCCCTGGCCCCCGGCAGTGGCGAGCGCTTTGCCTGGCAGCCGCAATGGCGGGTACAGGCCATCAGCCTGCTGGCCTTGCTCGGCCTGTCTGCCTGGCTGGCTCCCGCGCTGCTATTGGCACCGCTGGCCGGCCTGCTATGGCGCAGCTGGCTCAAGCGCAAGCTGGGCGGCATGACCGGCGACTGCCTGGGTGCCGGCATCGAAGTGTGTGAAATCCTGCTGCTGGGCCTGTTGCTGATCCCACTGCACGGCATGCACGGGCTGTGACGGCCTGGCTGTCAAAGACCTGCCATCGTCCTGTCACAAGACGGTGACCTTGGCTCAGCATACTGCGGCCAGCGGCCCAAGCCGGCGACAGGCCGGGGGTACGCCTCCCCCGGACACTTCGTGGAGCTGGCGCATGACCGATCTGGACATCTCGTTCGACCCCAACCGCCTCGACCACGCCATGATTCTGCAGTTTCTGCGGGAGCAGGCGCACTGGGCAGCCAATATGGATGGCGCACGGCTGCAACGGGCCATTCGCCATTCGCTGGTGATCGGCGCGTATCACCACGACCGGCAAATCGGCTTTGCCCGGGTGATTACCGACTACACCAGCTTTGCCTATCTGTCTGATGTGTTCGTGCTGCCCGCGCACCGTGGCCAGCAGGTGGGCCAGGCCATGATCAAGGCCGCCATCGCCCACCCCGATCTGCAACAACTGCGCCGCTTTCTGCTGGTATCGCGCGATGCGCGCGGTTTTTACCGCCAGCTCGGCTTTGGCCCTCTGCAGCAGGGCGAGCGCTATATGGAGCTGCGCCAGCAGGCGCCACAACCGGCCTTGCTGCGCTGGCCTTTCACTTTGCGCCGGCCGCAAGCGGAGCGCCCGCGCGCCAGCGCCTGATCAGGGCAACAGCTCCGGCCGTGCACCAGGGTGCTGCTTGACCAGCGACCACGGCAGCACACTCCATTCCGGGTATTCACAAGCACGGGCCACCCGGGCAAAGGATGGCCCCAGATACAGACCCTGCGGCGTGGCATACCAGCTGACAAACTGCCACACCTGCGGATCGCGGTAGGCGCAGTCATCTTCATTGCCCGGCTGGGTTTCGGCCGAGTGCAAACGCGCCATGGTGCTGGCCAGCCATGGTGCCAGCACCTTTTCTTCATACTGATAGTCCTTGCGCTCACCACTGGCGCTGCGCAGCAGCTGCGGCTTGCCCTTGCCCAGCCACAACAGGTCTTCCAGCTGCAGCGTCCGGCCGCTGGCGACATCGACGGTTAGCGGATTATCCGCAAAGTCAGGGTGTGCGCCGCCGCAGTAGTAACTGGTAAAGATACTGATGCTGAACAACTTGCTGCTCAGCAGGTGTGGTGTGACAGTCTGTTCGAAATCAGCTCCGGCACTATGCGTGCCACCCAGCTGGCAATCGAAATAGCTGGCGACTTCCTGCCACTGGCGCTCGGCCAGCAACTGGTTCAACCGCTGCAGGCTGGCATCGGGATAGCCATCCAGTATCCGGAACAGACGGATCTTGCTCAGCGGTTCATCCCACCATTGCAGGGTATGGCCCTGGACGCGCTCGCGCTTGCCCGGCTTGAGCGACAGCCCGGCCAGACGGATGTAGTCGTAACCGGAACGCTGGCGCATGGAGTTGAGTGCCGCATCCGCGCTGGCCGGCCATTGTCCCGGCTCATAGGGAGTCAGCATCACCGGCAGGCTCTTGCTCGCCTTGGGGCCATGCCATTCACCACGCCAGCCGCCATTTTGCGGCTGCAGGGTGAGATCATTGCGCTGCTCGTCGTACTTGAGGTTCTCGCCCAACTGCAGGCTGCCGTCGGCCATGCGCTTGCCGGACAAGGCCAGGTCCTGATGATATTTGCGGTAGAAATAGCGGCCATCAACCTCGCCATCCTGGCCGACATTCAACTCCATCACGACTGCGGCATTGCCGATTTGCCCCTGCAACAGCAGCGGAGCCGCTTGCGCCGCCAGGCTCAGCCCCCACAACAATAGTCCCGCCAGTTTTGGCAACATTTCATTCCCTTTCAGCAAAACAGCGCCGGGCCACCATGGCGCGACGCTGTTATCAAGGCCGGTGAAGCTGCCTGGTTCTTACAGCGTGCCAGCCACCTTCTTGTTACGCATCAGGCACAGCATGTCACAGGCCAGATGAGCGGCCGCAATGGCGGTCACTTCGCTCTGGTCGTAAGCCGGAGCCACTTCGACCACGTCCATGCCAACAATGTTCAGATCGCCCAGATTGCGCACGATCTTCAGTGCCTGGGCACTGGTCAGGCCACCCGGTACCGGTGTGCCGGTGCCCGGCGCTGCAGACGGGTCCAGACAGTCGATGTCGAAGGTGAGGTAGACCGGATGATCGCCGATCACTTCCTTGATGCGGGCAATGGTGGCATCCACGCCATTGTCGTGTACCCACGGTGCATCCAGCACATTCATGCCCATGAAGTCGTCGTTCCAGGTGCGGATACCCACTTGTACCGACTTGGCCGGATCGATCAGGCCTTCTTTCACGGCCTTGTAGAACATGGTGCCGTGATTCAGGCTGTCTGGCTCGTCGTCCTGCCAGGTATCACAGTGGGCATCGAAATGCAGCAGGGCCAGCGGCTTGCCGTATTTTTCTGCGTGTGCGATCAGCAGCGGGTAGGTGACGAAGTGGTCGCCACCAAAGGTGAGCATCTTGGCACCGGAGGCCAGGATATGGCGAGCATGCTCGATGATGGCCGGCTTGATGGTCAGCGGGTTGTGCGCATCGAACCAGCAATCGCCGTAGTCGATGACGGCCAGGTCGTCGAAGGGATCAAAGCCCCAGGGGAAGGGCTTGAGCTCGGCCAGTTGCACGCTGGCGGCACGGATGGCCTGCGGCCCCATGCGCGCGCCGGAGCGGAAAGTGGTGGACAGGTCCAGCGGGATGCCGGACACCACCACATCAGCGCCGCTCAGGTCGCGGCTATAGTTGCGGCGCATGAAGGACAGCACGCCGGCATAGGTATTTTCGATGGAAGAGCCATACAGGCCCTGACGGCGCACTGCGCCATCGCCCTTGATGATATCGGTCACAGACACTCTCCAAGAGAGAGTACGCCAACGCTGCCACGCCCCATTCCATGACAATGGACTGAGGCTTAGAATAAGTGGGAGACTGACGATTGCCGTCCATCTTGCACAGCCGACGGGTTAAGGCTGCCGCGCCCCTTGGCGCGGAACCGGCAGTGTGCCGCGAGCCGTGCTGCAGTTCAAGCCCGCCACCGCGCTGACGCAGCAAAACATCCACAGATGCCACAAAGGGGCCATCATGACTTCCTCGTCGCAAGACTACACGCTGGCCATGGAGCCGGTGCGCATCGGCCAGCCGGCCTCACCGCCCACGCCGCAGGGTGATGGCCTGGGCTTCAGCTTCAGTGGCAATGGTGCGGCTTACTTCCGCATCTGGATCGTCAACCTGCTGCTGTCCATCCTCACCCTGGGCATCTATTCCGCCTGGGGCAAGGTGCGCAGCCACCAATACCTGTACGGCCACACCCGCTTTGCTGGTGCCGGTTTCGGCTACCACGGCAAGCCGCTGGCCATTCTCAAGGGGCGGGCACTGGTTTTCCTGGTGCTGCTGCTCCTGGGTGTGACGCAGAAATCCTCACCGGGCCTGCATGCCCTGATCTATCTGCTGCTGTTACCAGCCCTGCCCTGGGTGGTGGTGATGGCCATGCGTTTTCGCCTGCGCAACACCAGCTGGCGCCAGATGCGCTTCAACTTCCGCGCCAGTACCATGGATGCGGTCGGCCCCTTCATCATGGGCCTGATCATTACCGTACTGACGCTGGGCATTGGCTTCCCCTATGCCCGCCACATGCAGCAACGCTTTCTGGTCAACAATGCCTGGTTTGGCAACGCCCGCTTTGAAATGCTCAACTGTGCCAGCGACTATTACCGGGTCTATTTCCGCGCCAGCGCGCTGGGTTTGCTGATGCTGCTGTTATTCGGCTTTATCGGCGGCCTGTATTCCTCCATCATCAGCCACCTGTTCAGTGGCCACTTAAGCGGTATCAGCCTGCTGCTGCTGGGCGCGACGGTCTATCTGGGGGTGCTGCTGTTGTGGATGTCCATCGGCCAGGTGGTGCGCGACGGGCTGGCCAACGTGATGTGGAACCATATCCTGCTGGAGAGCAATGGCCGTCTGCACCGCTTTGAAAGCAGCATGACGCTGCGTGGCCTGATGAACCTGCATGCCAGCAACGCCCTGCTCACCCTGCTGACACTGGGCCTGTATTACCCCTTTGCCAAATTGCGCGCACTGCGCTACAGATTAGAACATCTGAAGATGTTTCCCGATGAAGACCTTGCCGCCATCCGTGCCCGGCCACAGTCCTCGCGTAGCGCGCTGGGCGATGCCGCCGCCGATGGCTTTGAACTGGATCTGGGCCTATGAGTCTGCCGGGCAGTTATATGGATGGCCGCAGCCCCGTCAGCCGGGCGGTAATGCTGCAGCGCGATGCTCACCACCTGGTGTTTACCGATGGTGTGCATACCCACCGCTATCTGGCACGCGAGGTGGAGTTCGAAGCCGGCCTGCCCGGCCTGCCCGACAAACTGCAACTGCCCGATGGCGGCGTGATCGAAGTGGCCAGCGAATACCGCTGCCGCCACCTGAGCGGCGGCCTGCCGCTGGGGGTACGCCTGCTGGAGTGGCTGCACAGCGGCTGGCAGGTACTGGCCGTGCTGGCGCTACTCACCGTAGTCGCCGTCTGGTGCGGCTATCGCTATGGCCTGCCCTGGCTGGCCGATGAAGCGGCGCGGCGCACGCCCATCGCCATCGAAGAACAAATGGCCGCCCCCACCATCAGCTTGCTGGAAAGAACCAACAGCATCCGCCCATCCCAGCTGTCACAGGCTCGGCAAAATGCCTTGCAGGCGCTGCTGATGCAGGCCGTGCCCAAGGGCAGCCGCTATCACTATCAATTGCGGGTGGTGGATTCGCGCGATATCGGTGCCAATGCCTTTGCCCTGCCCGCCGGCCAGGTCATTCTGACCGACCAACTGGTCAAGGTGGCCAAAAACGATGAAGAGGTGTTTGCCGTATTGGCGCATGAAGTGGGCCATGTGGAGGGGCGGCATGGGCTGCGCGGCCTGATCCAGTATGGCGGCCTGTCACTTGCAGTGACACTGTTCAGCGGCGACACCACCCCCATGCTGGCGGTGGCACCCATCATGCTGGCCGACATGAAATACTCGCGCGATTTCGAGCGCGATGCCGACCGTTACGCCTTCCGCGCGCTGGCGGCCCGTGGCAGTTCGCCCTGCGTGCTCGGCCAGTTCCTCACCCGGCTAAGCGGGGCGGATGGCGCAAGCACCTCCTTGCTGGCCAGCCATCCCGGCAGCGAGGAACGCAGCCACCCCGATGGCCAGCAATGCCCGGCCTGAAACACCAGCGATGGCAGGTGCAGGACCGGCTCAGTCCCGTGGCCCGGCCCCCTGCTCCTGATGCTGCAACCACCAGCGCCAGCGCAGGCGCATGTCGTACCACACTGGCCGCAGGCCCAGCCCGAACAGCAGCAGCGCCAGTGGCAGGGTAAAGGCGTAACCCAGGTGCTTGAAGCCCAGCGCCCCCACCACCCCGCCCAGGAAAAAGGCCGACAGAATCATGCTGTATACCCACAAGCGGCTGCGATTGGATTTGATGTCCTTGATCTTGGAACTGTGCAGGTGATTGTAATAACTCATCTTGGTCAGCTCGATGCCGATATCGGTGGCAATGCCGGTCATGTGGGTGGAGCGCAGCAGGCCGCCGGACAGCTTGGTAACGATGGTGTTGTGCATGCCCATGATGAAGCACAGCAACATCACGGTAGGCGGGGTAAACAAACCCTTGTGACTGGCCAACCCCGCTCCCAGCAAGCCAAACAGCAATAGCAGGCCAGCCTCTTCCATCATCGACACCCCGTAGCCACCACCCAGCCGCTGCCGCCTGGCCCACAAGATCAGCCAGGTGGAGTGCATGGCCCCGCCGATGAAGCACAGCAGCATGATCAGCATGGAGAGCGACAGGCGGATTTCCCCCAGCGCCAGGTCATCGGCCATGCCGGAGACAATGCCGGAAACATGCGAGGTGTAGCGATGCACCGCCAGAAAACCGCCGGCATTGAGCGCACCGGCGATAAAGGCCATGGAGCCGCCCAGCTGGCGCAGCACGCGGTCATTGAACGTGCCGCGATCCAGCAGGCGGGTGATATTGCTTGAACGTCGGGACATAGCAGACCATGAAAAAACGGCAAGGCGGGACATCCCGCCATTGCCGTTCATCATCCATCTTCGAGCGGCCTGCTGACAAGCGCAGGGCCGGCTTCATTTGCTGCAACGCAATAATCAGCGGCAGCTTTGCAGCGGAATCCCCGGCGTCAGCCGCTTTTGCAGCGCCTGCAGACGTTCGGCCTGTGCCGGCTCCAGCGCCTTGAAGCTGAGCACGGTGGCAGCGCCCTTCTGCCCCTTCTGCTCGCTCATGGCCTTATCGAAGCCGGCGGCCTTGAGCTTGGCCAGCATGGCCTTGGCCGCGCCCTCCTGCCCGAACAGGCCGAGCGACACACTGCCCTTAAACGGGTCGTTATGCACGATGTAGTTGTCGAAGCCCTTGTCCTTCAGCTCGGCAGACAGGGTCTGGGTTTCAGCCTGGGTGGCCAGCGGCGGGTGATAGACCCAGAATTTGCCATTGCCCTTGACTTCGCCCTTGGCGGTTTCCGCCATTTGCTCGGCCTTCAGCTTGAGGCTGGGCAGACCGCCCTTGACCCGCGCCAGCAACTTGGCGTCCAGCGTGCCCCAGTCGTAACAGGCCAGCGCCTTGGCCGGCTCCGGCTTGGTGGCTTCCACTTTCGGTTTGTCCGCTGGTTTGTCAGCTGGCTTGGTGTCCACTACCTTTTTCACCTCGGCCTTGGCTTCCGGCTTGGAGGCCTCGGCTTTCGCCTTGGCGGCTTCCGGTTTGCTGCTGGCCGGCTGCGAAGCAGCCTTGCCCAGATCGCCCGGTTTCAGGGTCTCGGTTTGCGGCATGGAGGCCACCAGCTTGAGCGGCGCGCTAGCATCGGCGGCCGGAGCCGAAGCCGGCTGCCAGTCCGGCGGCAGCAGCTTGACCTGCTCGGGGCTGATTTCCTGGGCGTGCACGTCTGCCGGTGGCCGTTGCTTGAACGAGCCATAGCCGGCTACCGCCAGATTGAGCACCATAATCAGTACCAGAAACCACTTCATGATTCGCACGCCACTCTCAAGAGTCCCATCAGCACCAGATTATCCACGATACGCGGCGGCACGGCGAGTTGCGCCGCAATGACTGTGGCATCACCGCCGGTCAGCAAGACTTGCGGCAGGCCACGACCGGTATGTGCCGCCAACTGCCGGCCCATGCGCTCGATGGCCCCGCACTGCGCCGCCAGCACACCACTGGCCAGCGCATCGGCGGTACCTTGCGGGAAGATTTGCACCTGCCCAGCCATGCGATCCAGCTGCGCCGTGCCCTGCGCCAGGCTGCGCAGCATCAGTTGTTGTCCGGGCAGGATCATGCCCCCCAGATAATCGCCCTCAGCCGTCAGCGCTTCCACGGTCAGCGCCGTACCGGCACAGGCCACCACCACATCGTCAGGGCACAGACTGCGAGCCGCCAGTACCGCCAGCCAGCGGTCGGCCCCCTGCTCGGCCGGATTGCGGTAGTGATTGCGCACATCAGCAAAACTGGCAGCTGAACGCACCCACTGCACCGGACAGGGCGCAGCCTGCCCGATGGCTTGAGCTACCTCGGGGCGCGCCACGCTGGCGGCATGGACGGTGCTAATTGGCCAGGCGGCCCATTGCGGTGCCAGCGCAGCAATGGCGTCATGCGCGACGGCACCTTGCGCCAGCCAGCGGCTGCCATCATGCACGCCCCATTTCAGCCTGCTATTGCCGGCATCCAGCAACAGCTTCATGTGCGGCTCCGCAGGCTGACTTCTCCGGCATGGAAAATGCGCAAGCTGCCATCTGCAGTTTCCACTTGCAAGGCACCATTTTCAGCCACGCCACGGGCAATGCCATCCACCGGCTCACCGTGGGAAAAGCTCAGCCGCACCGGGGCGTTTTCGTGGCTGGAACAGCGCATCCAGTCATCGCGGAATGCGGCAAAACCTTCGCGATTGAAAGTCTCCAGCACCGTGGCCAGCTCGCTGAGCAGCGCGGCCAGCAACTGGTTGCGCCCCAGCCGGATGCCGGCCTCGGCCAGCGAAGCCACCGGCTGGTCAACCTCGCCGGGGCTATCCAGATTCAGACCAATGCCAATCACCACCGCCGCCGGCCCCAGTGCATCGCCGGATAACTCAATCAGGATGCCGGCCAGCTTGCGGCCATTGAGCAGGACATCATTGGGCCACTTGAGCTGTACCGGCACCGCCAGCTGATGCAGGGCGCGCGCCAATGCCAGGCCGACAGCCAGCGACAGGCCGGCCAGTTCGGCCAGGCCGCGATCAAAGCGCCACAGCAGGGAAAAAGTCAGGCCAGCACCCAGTCGGGTTTGCCAACGGCGGCCCAGGCGGCCACGCCCGGCCGTCTGCATTTCTGCAGCCAGCACCAGGCCATGCAGGCCACCGCTGGCGGCGCGTGCCATCAGCTGGCTATTGGTGGAGTCGGTACGTTCGGCCACGGCCAGGGTGAATGTTTCCGCCGCCGGGGTGGTCAACGCCTCGCGCACACGGGCCACATCCAGCCACTCGAAAGCCTCGGCCAGCTTGTAGCCCTGACCGCGCACGCTGAACACGGTGAGGCCGAACTCCTCTTCGATGGCATGCACCGCCTGCCAGATCAAAGTACGAGAACAACCCAGCTCGCGCGCGATATCGGCACCGGAATGAAAGCGGCCATCACTCAACTGGCGCAGTACGGCAAAAGCATGTTCGCTCACTGCTGATCCTCGGCCGCGCGGATCTTGTTGATGGTTTGCGTGGTGGAGGTGGCAAACAGGAAGGGGATGGAATGCACCTGGCCGCCACGGGCCAGGGTTTCGGTGCTGCCGACTATCTTGTCCACCGTCCAGTCACCGCCCTTGACCAGTACATCCGGCTGCACCAGTTCAATCAAATCGGCCGGGGTGTCGCTGTCAAACCAGGTGACCAGGCTGACGCTTTCCAGCGCGGCCAGCACGGCGGCGCGGTTCAGCTCATTATTGATCGGGCGATCCTCGCCCTTGCCCTGGCGCTTGACCGAGGCATCGGTATTCAGCCCCAGCACCAGGCTGGCACCCAATGCGCGAGCCTGCGCCAGGTAGGTGACATGACCACGGTGCAGGATGTCGAAACAGCCATTGGTGAACACGATGGGCCGCGGCAAGGCGGCCAGCCGCGCCGCCAGAGCCTCTGGCGCGCAGATCTTGTCTTCAAATGCGGGAGTGGGATAAGTCATTCCGCCATTATCTCCGGCATGAGCTGTTGGAACAAATTATGGATGCACCATGGACGCGGGCGCGATGCATCGGGCCAATGAAAACGGGCTGAAAATCTCCAGCCCGTGGTCAACTCAAAAAGTACTTATCTCCAGCAATCCGACACGGACACCCCAGACGCGGACATATTTTTGGTACCGAGGCTATCCAGCGTCAGATCCCCGCAGGTTTCTGTATTCTGGCCTCCAGTAAGATTAGCCGTCGCCTTCAAGGAGTAACCAAGCCCGCTATTCAAAGTGGCTGATGCATTCAGATCATTCATCTCAATGGTATAGCGATTATTCTGACTATAAAGCGGAGTCGAATAGCCAAGACTGACCAAACTCGAAGCATACATGTTGTTCAGGGTGTAATACTTCTCTTGAGACTGTGCTACTGCTACCAGCGTAGCCTCTGCATCCGCCCGATATGAGCGTAATACATAGCGGCTATAGGATGGATAGGCAATCGCGGTCAGTATTCCGACAATCGCCAAAACAATCATCATCTCAATCAAAGTGAAACCTGATGGGCGAACTCTCTGCATTTCAACCCCTAGTTATTGATCAATTCACGCCATGTAAGGCGCTGCCAAGTACGGCTGAGATTCCAAGTCAGCATAGAGTTGACACCAGAAGTCCCAGACGTCACGGTAATAACCTTGCCATTATAACTATAGTCAGTACTTCCCAGAGAGCCACCCACCGAGACCCCGACAATATTACGGTATTGGCCATTTACCAAAGCCTGTGCAGCGGAATCACTCAGTTTAGGCACTGAAAATGCACCCCCATTATCGGCACTGACACGAATGACGAATGATTGATCAGTAGGTGTACATACATCACTGGTACTGGTTGCTGGGATATAAGTCTGGTATTCGACAGTCTTTGATTGAAAGCGAATCGCACCAACAGCCCGCTCTCCACTTAAGTTGAGATCTTCATACCATCCAAGATAACCTGGCTGAGAAGAAATATTCTGTTCTTGCTTGGTAGTAGTACCATTAACTGTACAATCCGCATTAGCACTAGTAGCCAAACTAGCATCTTTCCAAGTGATAGCGTTCTTGCTTACAGTTCGGTACGTTTTACTACCACCACTACCAGCAGCGACAATTGCCCCCGAAGCATTGAGATCGATGCTATCAAGTGTCTGCGGAAGCATCAAACTTCTAGCACACACCGGCACACCCCAATCCCAAATTCCATAAACAGTATGATTATTCGACTCTGGGGTACAGCTGCTACTCTTGTCACAACTTTCAATATACTTACCAGTACCGACATAAACCATCAAATTGGTTTTACTGACAGAAGCGACACCCGCTGCTGCAGGGAAAGCTCCAACAGCAGGTGGCAATACCACTGGCTGCAAATTGCCAGATGATGACTTTGCAGTAAACAATGCTTTTCCACCCAAGGCGACTTTCCACGTTGCTGGAGTTGTACCACTCATATCAAACTTCCAGACATTACCTTTCAAATCACCTGCATAAATCACATCGACCTTGCCATCCCCATCCAAATCAACAGGCGTTACCGCAGACAAACCATTGATAGAAGCAGTAGTTCCAGAACTAGTGTTAATTTTATAATAATTAGAACCCAGCACCCATCCAGTCGTCGTGGTAGTCAACTTTGCAGGAGTAACTGGAATAATAAAGAGTACGGCATCTCCATTACTGCTGTTATAGCCATTATTGGCTACCACATACCAGTTTCCATCATTTAGTTTAGCAATAGCAGGCTGGCCAAATGTATAACCTAGATCAGAATCAGCTGCAGAGGAGAACTCCCACTTCACCAAATTACTGGCTTGTGACTCTAAAAAATTCGCTGGATTTGTCACATCCAAGGCATAAAGTGCCTGACCACCTGCCCCCATGCCACCAGCCAGCAACGTCATCCAGCTTCCACTAGAATTCTTCACATCTGCAATCACAGGGGCCGCATCCACGTAGAATGCATGCGCATAAGCATTACTTGGCAATTGATTCAAATTAGAAATAGCGGCATTAGGAAGGAACGCAAGCTTTTCAGTACCACCCAAATTTGTTGCATCAAAAGCATGCAACATTCCATCATTAGCACCAACATAGACTATAGGGGTACGACTGGCATAGTTTGTTGCAAATGTTTTATAGCTACTCTCCTGATAATTTATATTACTGGATGCTGTCGATGGAGCACCTACATATTGAGGTGAAGAATTGACAATATCACCCAACTTGGTGGTCGTCCGTGGGCGAAACTGTGAGCTTCCAGTCCCTTCATTTCCGGCATTACCACGGAGATAGCTAAGCTTGAGCTGCGTGGTAGCAGTACTCTCACCACTACTGCTCTTCAATGCCGACTGCTGCGTCCCGGTCAAACCAGACCAAAGGAACGCGGCTCCCATACCGATACCATCACTACTGGTAATAATCTGACGACCACTATCACTTGTCAGCTTGGTCTGCGCATTCCATTGCGCCGTACCCAGAGAGACCGACGAACCTGAGACAGAAATCAATCGTTGAATCAACGAGCCAGACCAGTCACTGGTATTCAAACCAGCCTCATAATAATAAGTATTACTCGTACTGCTAATCGAGGATTGGCTACCAGTGCCGCCAGTGGCCGAACCATTCTGATTACTGATATTCTGAAAAGCCTTATCAAGCTGCGAATTCAGCTGAGCGGGATTACTCACCAGCGAGTACGCATCTGGTGAGCCATTACCATCAGCATCCCATTGCCATGTTTGTGTCGGATCAAAGGTATTCGGAGTAGATGGCGTCGTCTTATTGTCAGCAAAACCACCATACTTTGCCATATACCACAAAGGGCTTTGTAGCGTGGTGGTGGTACCCTGCGAAGTATCTACCGTAAAGGTTCCAGTAAAATTTAATGGTAATACATTGCTACAATAGCCATTATTGATCAATCCATAATTCAGTGGGCTGTAACGTGTAGAACCCACTGTTGTACCAACACATTCTGACTGCGATGCCGATTCATTTTCACGAACAACAAGGTATGCTCCTGCCTGATTAGCAGATGATGCACCTGGCAATGATTTCGCACCAGAAATAATGAAACCCATATGGTTTGAATTTCCACTAGCAGCATAAGTCGATGTAACCTTGACCTGTACCTGAGTGTTATTGATCTTTGTCACCTCATACACTGCAATTGCATCCAGATCGTAGTCGTTACCAAATTCAGAGTCATCATAATTGACCTGAAACTTATAATAGCTACCATCCGACGCTGCACTTAACAGGTAAAAATTAGAAATTGTCAGGGTAGTTAATGAAAACCCGGGGATGGCATAGACCACTCGACCATAAGGAGCAACGGTAATTGTGCCTCCGGTCAGTGGAATACTAACCTTGGGCAGCGGAGATGACAGACCTATCGCATAAGTGCGTATCGGGGCTAGTGTCGCCCCGGTAGGAACTGCTGCTGGGCTGATGATGGGGGTTGTACGAGCAAAATATGCTTCCATTGCAGAGTAATAACTACCTTGGCGCGCCGGTTCATCTGGTGACAAGCCTCTGATATCAAAATTACTGGCAGACTTGCTGGTAGGCAAACCATCCGCAGTACCACCACTTACCTCACCGATCAGTACATTCTGAGAACCATAACCCTCATAGCCCCATAGCGTCTTACCCAGGGTACTCACATTTAAATTCGATGATATATCTTTGGAATAACTAAACCCCCAAGGAGAACCGGGAACCTGGCTATCATAGGATGATATTGCCTCACTAATAACAGTGATAAATGGCTTGGAGCACCATGGACGAGAAGCATAAGGGTTAGTCCAGCTAGTAACTTTAGGCAGCCCAAACGTTGAGGTATCAATTCCAGTCGATCCGGTAATAAATGTCGGCCCACTTTTACCTGCCAGGTAGCGCAATGCTTCATAATACATGGTGGAAATTGGATTACCCCAGTTACCACTACCCGACGTACTTGGATCATAGCTAGAATTTGGCTTATTGATACGCAAGCGATCAAGTGTATCAACAATACCTCCCGAAATAAACGAGCCATCTGAATTGACTTCAGCAGAAAACTTCCTGATCGAGTCACGCAGGACGCCACCCAACTGAGGAAAATCATATGAACCGGTAATCAGCCCAAATTCCATATTACCGTTCACCCCATATTTATGGAGCAATCCAGTAGGAAGATAGTTACTACCATATTGCGTGCAGTTTGACTCCAGCATACCTGCAACACAGACCTGTATTTTTACGGCCATCCAAGTATATTGTGTAGATAAATTAGCATTGCCATCTGTGCTAAGCCAATCATTCATTGTATTTGTTGAAGGATTCATTGACACCACACGTAAAAGTGGTGTTCCTGGAAAGGAGTCATCCATATTGGCCATGACAATAGCCCGCCCACTACTCAAGGCTGATGCAATGGTTCTCGTCGCGGAGGTACTGCCATAGTCAGATACTGAAAAAGTTGTATCGACGTATGAAGAAAGACTATCCCCTCCAATAACACTAGAGGTAAAAGATTTCCCCCATACATGGGAATCAAGAGGAATTTGCGACCTTACCAATACCCCAGTGGTACCAGATGTTCTTTTACCTCCATACAATGACTTTCGCAGCACATCGATACGCGACATAGTGACATAATTCAAAAAATCACCACTCCAACTCGCACCATCACACTTTTTATTCGCAGTAGTTGAGTTGGGTTTAAACATCGACGAGCTATATTTATAACACTTATATGAATCAAAATAGCCATAATAATCAATTGACTTCGGCGTATATCCAATATCCGGCACCCCATCACCGGTCAAATCCGTATAATCGTTATAGGCTGCGGTGAAAAGATTATGGCTTTTCCCCATAACCAGCAAATTAACAGGATTCACCTGAATCAAATTCTGTAACAGTGGCGCTGTAGGCATAGTCAATGCCAATGCAAACGTGGGGGCTAATAATCCAATGAACAGTCTTATCATTACCAAGAATACTCTTTTCATTTAAAGCTCCTTACTGCTGAACCCACACAACTGATTCCAGATTTGTCTGCGTGACATTGCCAATTAATTTTCTTGCACCATAACCAGTAGCTAAAATACGATAATAATCCCTGCCACCATTGCTACTGATATAATTAATTGCATAAGTTGCAGATGCTGCCGTATTGGCCACCGAGACAACCCCGCTCGCAACAGTCCCACTAGCAGGGAGACTATCAGATGTTTCTATGTACACCTCGCCCTGCCGCATAGCCACCTCTGCAGCCATGAAAGATAATGAGCGTTCTCGATTATTACCACCCAATTTTTCTTCCATGAGCGCAGATCTAACCGCACCAAATCCCAATAACGCCATTACGCTCAGAAAAATCAATGCCACAAGCAGTGAAAAACCTGCTTGATTTTTTTCATGCAAATTAATTTTCATGGCAAGTTATTTCTCAAATATATCGTAGTCCTAAATACGCGACCTATTCGACCAGATCCTGGTGTATACGCATTACCGCTACAATCAGATATCGAGTAATTACTGGGTGCAACATAACTAGTCTCTGACTCAACCAATGCACACACCTGCACACTAAATACCCGCGTCCAATCGGCCACCCCGGCAGCTGAAAGATAACTATCCGGTATTCTATCTGCAGTTCCTACTGCATTATCCACACCATACTTCATGACAAACTGACTGACATTTGTCATTACTTGCTGTGCAGTTCCACCTTGGGAACTGGAACTAGTGCAAGACATTGTATTGCTAGCAGTCAGTGCAATTTGTGAAGTATTGAGAACAGCACTTGCATTAGGGCTTCCATTACAGTCAATGATTTGATTATCACTGTTGCCATAATATCTGTAGCTTATCGTATTGGATGCAGTTTCATTTAAAATCATACCCGCAGTCGGAAAAGTGGTTCCACTAATGGCAAAGTTAGTTGGCATACCATTACTTAGCCGTGAAGTATCAACATAGCCAGCCTGCCGTAATTGACCTGCAATCCAACGCATTAAAAAACGGCCTTTTTCTTGGATTTCGGCCTGTGCATTCTGGCTACGATATACAGCTTTGTTTGCAAAGAAAACTTGACCAACTAGCAACACTATGAATGAACTGATAGTAATGGCGACCATTAGTTCAACAAGTGAAAAGCCATGGTGTTTATTTTCTTCAGAACGAAAATTACTCATTTTAACGGAAGGCATAGGTAAAACTCGCGGCAGTAATTGCCCCACCTGAGGCTGTTTTTTCCATCCAACCAACTTGTACTTGTACCGAGCACGCAGTCCCTGCTGAAGCTGCAGTAGCAGACAAGGTATAGCTACAATCGGTTACTGCTGTAGTAGTCGTGCCATTTGGTTTTAATAAGCTAATTGCCAGCGTACCCGAGCTTAATGACTGAGAAGCTGTCGACACCATATATGTGATGTCACTAGCGACAATAGATTGCACACTGCTTATAACCGAACTACATGTCGAGCTAGCTGTGCTCCCAAGGTAGCAAGCTACGGTAGTACTGAGGTCAACCTTCCCTGTTGTACTATTGACTGTATATAGTTGATCACCAACTGATGCCCTGATCCTCTCTGCTGCCTCTGTTGCAATTTCAGAAGCCAAGCTACGTACATAGGCATCATGTGTGTCCCGAATTGATTTGAGCTGCATCCCCGCCATCGCAAGCATTCCAAATGCAACAACCAGCAATGAAATCAGCGCCTCAAGAATAGTAAAGCCGGATTCAGTTTTTCTATGCATATATTTAGTTACCCCTGATCAAACCATATGGAGCAACGGATATCGTCTTGCTGGCATTACTCGTCGTATTGGTGAGAGTAATAGCCACTGAATTGCCGATGCGAACACCACCTGATGACAGTCCTCGCACCTCTCCACTCGGAACAAAACGGAAACCTGAAGTACCTGAGGCAACAGCCGTACCACCCAGGTTCTGAACCTGCAAGATCGCGCTGGCAACTGGTGTTCCGTCTTGATTGATGTCGACAAACACGATCCAACCACGCGACCAATCAGCCCCCGAGCCAGAACAGCTTGATCCATCAGTGGATGCACAGATTCCCATATAACTACCGCGCCGGATTGCCTCAGCACGCGCATTGGCCATATCTGCAATCAATGCACTGGAAAGGGACTGGAAGCGGTTGGTATCGACGAACTGTGCGAAATTTGGAACTGCGATAGCCAATGAAATTGCCACAACAGCAATTACCACCATCAGTTCAACCAATGTGAATCCAAGTGCTAACGCAGGCAGTTTCATAGCCGAGCGTTCCTGCAGTCATTTTTCATTGGTATATTTTAGGAATTTTCCCAACAAATGACTGGTATGTACTGATGTACGTTATGAATAATCCGATAGTCGGTATATCACACACCCCTGCCAAGCCAGGCCTCCGACGCAACAAAGCCGCCCTTGGGCGGCTTGTGGGCACTCAGGCCAGGCCCAAACGCACAAAGCCCAGCTCTGTTGAGCTGGGCTTGTGTATGGGGAGTCTGGCGGTGTCCTACTTTCACATGGCGAATGCCACACTATCATCGGCGCTAAGGCGTTTCACGGTCCTGTTCGGGATGGGAAGGCGTGGGACCACCTCGCTATGGCCACCAGACATAAACTGTCAACAAACTCGAAGAAGCTTTGTACCCCAGACTCCGTCTGGAACACTGAATTAATTAGATATCTTACTCTTGGATCTTTGATCGCGTCGCACACTCACTATCCATTCGGTCTTGGTCTCCCAAGCCACTCAAATGATAGGATCAAGCCTCACGAGCAATTAGTATCGGTTAGCTTAACGCCTCACAGCGCTTCCACACCCGACCTATCAACGTCCTGGTCTCGAACGACTCTTCAGGAGGGTCAAGCCCTCAGGGAAGTCTCATCTTCAGGCGAGTTTCCCGCTTAGATGCTTTCAGCGGTTATCTCTTCCGAACTTAGCTACCCGGCAATGCCACTGGCGTGACAACCGGTACACCAGAGGTTCGTCCACTCCGGTCCTCTCGTACTAGGAGCAGCCCCCGTCAAACTTCCAACGCCCACTGCAGATAGGGACCAAACTGTCTCACGACGTTTTGAACCCAGCTCACGTACCACTTTAAATGGCGAACAGCCATACCCTTGGGACCGGCTACAGCCCCAGGATGTGATGAGCCGACATCGAGGTGCCAAACACCGCCGTCGATGTGAACTCTTGGGCGGTATCAGCCTGTTATCCCCGGAGTACCTTTTATCCGTTGAGCGATGGCCCTTCCATACAGAACCACCGGATCACTATGTCCTGCTTTCGCACCTGCTCGACTTGTCGGTCTCGCAGTTAAGCTACCTTTTGCCATTGCACTATCAGCACGATTTCCGACCGTACCTAGGTAACCTTCGAACTCCTCCGTTACACTTTGGGAGGAGACCGCCCCAGTCAAACTGCCTACCATGCACTGTCCCCGATCCGGATAACGGACCAAGGTTAGAACCTCAAAGGGGTCAGGGTGGTATTTCAAGGTTGGCTCCACCAGAACTAGCGTCCTGGCTTCAAAGCCTCCCACCTATCCTACACAAACCACTTCAAAGTCCAATGCAAAGCTACAGTAAAGGTTCACGGGGTCTTTCCGTCTAGCAGCGGGGAGATTGCATCTTCACAAACACTTCAACTTCGCTGAGTCTCAGGAGGAGACAGTGTGGCCATCGTTACGCCATTCGTGCGGGTCGGAACTTACCCGACAAGGAATTTCGCTACCTTAGGACCGTTATAGTTACGGCCGCCGTTTACTGGGGCTTCGATCAAGAGCTTGCACCCCATCACTTAACCTTCCAGCACCGGGCAGGCGTCACACCCTATACGTCCACTTTCGTGTTGGCAGAGTGCTGTGTTTTTGATAAACAGTCGCAGCCACCGATTCTCTGCGACCTCTCCAAGCTCCATCCGCAAGGGATCTCACCTAAAGAGGCATACCTTCTCCCGAAGTTACGGTATCAATTTGCCGAGTTCCTTCTCCTGAGTTCTCTCAAGCGCCTTAGAATTCTCATCCTGCCCACCTGTGTCGGTTTGCGGTACGGTTCTTGTGTAGCTGAAGCTTAGTGGCTTTTCCTGGAAGCGTGGTATCAGTCACTTCAGGTCCGTAGACCCTCGTTATCACTTCTCGGTGTTGAATGAAAGGGCGGATTTGCCTACCCTAACCACCTACCAGCTTGAACGACCTATTCCAACAGGCCGCTGACCTAACCTTCTCCGTCCCCACATCGCACTACACAAAAGTACGGGAATTTTAACCCGTTTCCCATCGACTACGCTTTTCAGCCTCGCCTTAGGGGCCGACTCACCCTACGCCGATGAACGTTGCGTAGGAAACCTTGGGCTTTCGGCGAGCGGGCTTTTCACCCGCTTTATCGCTACTCATGTCAGCATTCGCACTTCTGATATCTCCAGCATCCCTTACGAGACACCTTCACAGACCTACAGAACGCTCCCCTACCATCTGCACTTACGTGCAAATCCGCAGCTTCGGTTATCAGTTTGAGCCCCGTTACATCTTCCGCGCAGGACGACTCGACCAGTGAGCTATTACGCTTTCTTTAAATGATGGCTGCTTCTAAGCCAACATCCTGGCTGTCTGGGCCTTCCCACTTCGTTTACCACTTAACTGATCATTTGGGACCTTAGCTGGCGGTCTGGGTTGTTTCCCTCTTGACGATGGACGTTAGCACCCACCGTCTGTCTCCCATGCTCGCACTTTCCGGTATTCAGAGTTTGCCATGGTTTGGTAAATCGCAATGACCCCCTAGCCATAACAGTGCTTTACCCCCGGAAGTGATACATGAGGCACTACCTAAATAGTTTTCGGGGAGAACCAGCTATCTCCGAGTTTGTTTAGCCTTTCACCCCTATCCACAGCTCATCCCCTAGTTTTGCAACACTAGTGGGTTCGGACCTCCAGTGCGTGTTACCGCACCTTCATCCTGGCCATGGATAGATCACTCGGTTTCGGGTCTACGCCCAGCAACTAAATCGCCCTATTCGGACTCGGTTTCCCTACGCCTCCCCTATGCGGTTAAGCTTGCTACTGAACGTAAGTCGCTGACCCATTATACAAAAGGTACGCAGTCACCCCTTACGAGGCTCCCACTGTTTGTATGCATCCGGTTTCAGGTTCTATTTCACTCCCCTCCCGGGGTTCTTTTCGCCTTTCCCTCACGGTACTGGTTCACTATCGGTCGATCACGAGTATTTAGCCTTGGAGGATGGTCCCCCCATCTTCAAACAGGATTTCGCGTGTCCCGCCCTACTTTTCGTATGCTTAGTACCAAGAATGAAATTTCGTGTACGGGGCTATCACCCACTATGGCGGACATTTCCAGGTCCTTCCACTATCTCAATCTCTATCACATACAGGCTATTCCGCGTTCGCTCGCCACTACTGACGGAATCTCGGTTGATTTCTTTTCCTCGAGTTACTTAGATGTTTCAGTTCACTCGGTTCGCCTCCACAGACCTATGTATTCAGTCTGGGATACCTATTGCTAGGTGGGTTTCCCCATTCGGACATCGCGGGATCAAAGCTCTATTGCCAGCTCCCCCGCGCTTTTCGCAGGCTTACACGTCCTTCATCGCCTGTGATCGCCAAGGCATCCACCAGATGCACTTAGTCGCTTGACCCTATCATTTCAGTAACCTAAATTACCAATCCGACAGAATGTGTTTGTGCGACGTGCCACACCGCCCCTTTTGATATGGCGACATGACACTAGATACAATCAAATTCCCAAGATGACGATTTGTCCTACATGCAGAATTAACTCCATGTATTTCATCTCGCCGTCTAATTAATTCGGCTTCTTCAGTTTGTTAAAGATCGGGCATTGTAAAAACAACGCAAACAGAAATTCACGCAACCCTGACAGGTTGTGTGCGCTTTTGTTTGCACTGTAAGAATGGTGGAGGATGACGGGATCGAACCGACGACCCCCTGCTTGCAAAGCAGGTGCTCTCCCAACTGAGCTAATCCCCCAAACTGGTGGGTCTGGTAGGACTCGAACCTACGACCCCTGCGTTATCAACACAGTGCTCTAACCAGCTGAGCTACAAACCCAGTTACTACCCTTAAATCACGAATAACCGATAGGTTGTGAATACTTGACGATCGCCTTCTCTAGAAAGGAGGTGATCCAGCCGCAGGTTCCCCTACGGCTACCTTGTTACGACTTCACCCCAGTCATGAATCCCACCGTGGTAAGCGGCCTCCTTACGGTTAGCCTACCCACTTCTGGTGAAACTCACTCCCATGGTGTGACGGGCGGTGTGTACAAGACCCGGGAACGTATTCACCGCGGCATGCTGATCCGCGATTACTAGCGATTCCGACTTCACGCACTCGAGTTGCAGAGTGCGATCCGGACTACGATCGGTTTTATGAGATTGGCTCCACCTCGCGGCTTCGCGACCCTCTGTACCGACCATTGTATGACGTGTGAAGCCCTGGTCATAAGGGCCATGAGGACTTGACGTCATCCCCACCTTCCTCCGGTTTGTCACCGGCAGTCCCATTAGAGTGCTCAACTAAATGGTAGCAACTAATGGCAAGGGTTGCGCTCGTTGCGGGACTTAACCCAACATCTCACGACACGAGCTGACGACAGCCATGCAGCACCTGTGTGTCGGTTCTCTTTCGAGCACCAAGCCATCTCTGGCAAGTTCCGACCATGTCAAGACCAGGTAAGGTTTTTCGCGTTGCATCGAATTAATCCACATCATCCACCGCTTGTGCGGGTCCCCGTCAATTCCTTTGAGTTTTAACCTTGCGGCCGTACTCCCCAGGCGGTCAACTTCTCGCGTTAGCTACGCTACCAAGGATTCAAACCCCCAACAGCTAGTTGACATCGTTTAGGGCGTGGACTACCAGGGTATCTAATCCTGTTTGCTCCCCACGCTTTCGTGCATGAGCGTCAGTGTCATCCCAGGGGGCTGCCTTCGCCATCGGTATTCCTCCGCATCTCTACGCATTTCACTGCTACACGCGGAATTCTACCCCCCTCTGACGCACTCTAGCCGTGCAGTCTCCAATGCAGTTCCCAGGTTGAGCCCGGGGCTTTCACATCAGACTTACACAACCGCCTGCGCACGCTTTACGCCCAGTAATTCCGATTAACGCTTGCACCCTACGTATTACCGCGGCTGCTGGCACGTAGTTAGCCGGTGCTTATTCTTCAGGTACTGTCATCCCCCAAGGGTATTAACCTTAGGGATTTCCTCCCTGACAAAAGTCCTTTACAACCCGAAGGCCTTCTTCAGACACGCGGCATGGCTGGATCAGGCTTGCGCCCATTGTCCAAAATTCCCCACTGCTGCCTCCCGTAGGAGTCTGGGCCGTGTCTCAGTCCCAGTGTGGCGGATCATCCTCTCAGACCCGCTACTGATCGTCGCCTTGGTGAGCTCTTACCTCACCAACTAGCTAATCAGACGTCGGCCGCTCGAATAGCGCAAGGTCTTACGATCCCCTGCTTTCCTTCTCAAAGCGTATGCGGTATTAGCTATCCTTTCGGATAGTTATCCCCCACTACTCGGCACGTTCCGACGCATTACTCACCCGTTCGCCACTCGTCAGCGGAGCAAGCTCCCTGTTACCGTTCGACTTGCATGTGTAAAGCATGCCGCCAGCGTTCAATCTGAGCCAGGATCAAACTCTTCAGTTCAATCTCATAGCAAATTTTCTGGCACGCAAGATCAAAGAAATAAACAAGTACTTCTTCTTCTTGCAGTGCAAGTATTTGGCTTTCGCCAAGTACTCACACCTATCGGTTATTCTGTTTTTTAAAGAGCGGTGCAGGTCGCTGCGTTTCGTTTCCGTCGCTGCGTTGTCTGCTGAGGAGGCGAACTATACCGCCGCACCCCACCTGCGTCAACGCCTTTTTACTGAAAAATGGCAATAATTCACAAGATCAATTTTATCATTTTGATTTCAAACGAATTTATCGTTTAACTTTTTTAATCATCCTGCTGACTTTCCGCAGAAAAATGGCCATCGCCAATCAGGCAGCACCAATCAGATTGGCAATCTGCCCGGCGAATCGTGAATTAATTCTACATTTATGCCATTTAGCATGGTTATCTCGACGTCCAACAAGCAGACAGCGCCCTGTCGGGCGCTGTCTGGCGCTTCCTTGCAGATTCTATATAGAGAATCTGCGGGGAATCAGAGTACGTAGCGGGCCAGATCTTCGCGCTGGGACAGCAGGTCCAGCTTGCCATCCACATAGTGAGCATCAATCTGGCAGCTGCCCGACCGTGCATCGTAAGACACTTCTTCCAGCAGCTTTTCCATCACGGTGTAGAGCCGACGGGCGCCGATGTTTTCGGTTTTCTCGTTAACGTGCCAGGCGATCTCGGCCAGGCGACGGATGCCGGATTCCTCGAATTGCAGTTCGACACCTTCGGTTGCCAGCAACGCCTGGTATTGGCGGGTGAGGCAGGCATCGGTGCTGGTGAGGATCTGCACGAAGTCATCTACCGAGAGGGAGGACAGCTCCACCCGGATGGGTAGGCGGCCTTGCAGTTCCGGAATGAGATCGGACGGCTTGGACAGCTGGAAGGCTCCAGAGGCAATAAACAGGATGTGGTCGGTCTTGACCATGCCGTACTTGGTGGAAACGGTGGTGCCTTCCACCAGCGGCAGCAGGTCGCGCTGCACGCCGGCACGGGAGACATCAGCACCCTGCCCTTCCGAGCGGCTGGTGACCTTGTCGATTTCATCAAGGAAGACAATGCCGTTCTGTTCGACATTTTTCAGCGCTTCCGCCTTGAGTTCGTCTTCATTGACCAGCTTGGCAGCTTCTTCATCGATCAACAACTTGAAGGCCTCGGCCACTTTCAGCTTGCTGGCTTTTTTCTTACCGGCATTCATGCCCTGGAACATGCTTTGCAGCTGGCTGGAGAAGTCTTCCATGCCCGGCGGGGCAAAGATTTCCATCTTGGACTGCGGGGCCGCTACTTCGATTTCGATTTCCTTGTCGTCCAGCTTGCCTTCGCGCAGCATCTTGCGGAATTTCTGCCGGGTGTGACCGTCTTCCGGCTTGCTGTCTTCGGCCTGCGGCTCGCCAAAGAAGCCGGGGGCGGTACGCGCGGGCGGCAGCAGCACATCCAGGATGCGGTCTTCGGCGGCATCTTCGGCGCGGACGCGATTGCGCTTGATGGCGGCATCGCGGGTTTCCTTGATGGCCACTTCCACCAGATCGCGGATGATGGTGTCGACGTCGCGGCCGACATAACCGACTTCTGTGAACTTGGTGGCTTCCACCTTGATGAACGGTGCGCCGGACAGACGGGCCAGGCGGCGGGCGATTTCGGTCTTGCCCACGCCGGTGGGGCCAATCATCAGGATGTTCTTGGGGGTGATTTCACTGCGCAGCGGCTCGGCCACTTGCTGACGGCGCCAGCGATTGCGCAGGGCAATGGCTACGGCGCGCTTGGCGGCATCCTGGCCGATGATGTGCTTGTTGAGTTCGTGAACGATTTCTTGCGGGGTCATCTGGGTCATGACAGTACTCCCGGCCGGCGCGTTCGCAACGCAGCGGCCCGTGAATCGATGGGGACGAAAGGCTGGGTTTATTCGGCAGCGGGCTGGGGCTCGGCTCCCAGCGTTTCGATGAGGTGGTTCTGATTGGTATAGATACAGATGTCGCCGGCAATTTCCAGCGACTTCTTGACCACCACCGCCGGGTCCAACTCGGTGTTCTCAAATAGGGCACGCGCGGCAGACTGGGCAAATGCGCCACCAGAGCCAATGGCGGCAATGCCCTGCTCCGGCTCCAGCACATCCCCGTTGCCGGTGATGATCAGCGTGGATTCCTGATCGGCGACGATGAGCATGGCCTCCAGCCGGCGCAGCATGCGGTCGGTGCGCCAGTCCTTGGCCAGTTCGACAGCGGAGCGCACCAGATGGCCCTGGTGTTTTTCCAGCTTGGCTTCAAAGCGTTCGAACAGGGTGAAGGCATCGGCCGTGCCGCCGGCAAATCCGGCCAGCACCTTGCCGTGATAGAGACGACGTATCTTGCGGGCCGTGGACTTGATCACGATATTGCCCAGGGTTACCTGGCCGTCGCCGCCCAGCGCCACGCGCTCGCCGCGACGGACGGAAACGATGGTGGTTCCGTCAAACTGCTGCATGTTTCTTTCCAATACATTAGGTGGTCTGCGCCATGCAGACGTGCATTTTCCAATATGCAGCCAATCAGCGGGATTGCAAGCCAACCCTAACACCGGCAGGGATGCTTGCACTAGCGCATTTCCTCAATCTTAACAATTGATAATGATAATGGTTTGCATTATCATTATTGCCATGAACCTGCGACTCCAATCCTCCGACACCGCGCCAGCCACCGGCGCGGTGCTGGGCAGCTGTGGCCTGCATGCGCTGGCCTTGCTGTTACTGACTGGCATACTGGCCAGCCAGACGGCCATTCAGCTGCCCCGGCTCGAAAGCCTGCCAGCCATGACGCTGGCCGCACCCAGTGCGGTCACCGCGCCGGTGCCGGCACCATCCGTTCCAAAGCTCAGGCAGCACAGCGTGGCCAAAGCAAGCCCGGCACGCCCGGTGGCCACCCCCACGCCCAAACCAAGGCCGGCACCACAAGCGCTAGTCCGCGCCGCTGCAGCGACTGCCAAGCCAGCCAGCACCAGCACCGAACACGCGGACACCGCGCCCACCAGCCCCACCACGCCGGCGAGCGCAGCAGCAGCACCCGCCCCCTCGCCCGTGGTACACGAGCCACTGTGCCGTGGGGGTTATCTGAATAATCCGAAGCCGCTGTATCCGCCGCTGTCGGTCGAGATGGAAGAAACTGGCACCGTACGCCTGCGTGTGCAGGTCAGCGCCCAGGGCCTGCCGGTTGCGGTGGAACTGGAGCAAAGCAGCGGCTTTCCCCGGCTGGACCGGGCGGCGCTTACCGCGGTGCGCGGCTGGAAGTTCATCCCGGCCAAGCGTGGTGACGAGGCCATTCCTTATACCTTTATTGTCCCTGTTCAATTTTCCCTGAAGAACCTGCGTAAACCATGAAGCTACTGACCGTCTTCCAGCAAGGGGATGTTGTGTTGATCACAACATTCATGATTCTCATCCTGATGTCGATTGCCACCTGGTCGCTGATCCTGCAGCGCGGGGTGCAGACACTGCGCCTGCGCCAGGCTAATCGCCAGGCCGAAACGGCACTATGGGATGCCCCGGACTGGCACAGTGCCGAGCAAGCCCTGAGCGAGTCCAACGCACCGATGGCACAGATCACCCGCCAGGGTCTGGCCGCCCTGCGCCACCATCAGCAGCATGCCGAGCGCTCCTTGGGCAAGGCCTGCGATCTGAACGAATTCGTCACCCGTGCCATCCGCAAGGCACTGGCACAGGAAAATGCCCGGCAGGAATCCGGCATGACCCTGCTGGCTTCGATCGGCTCCACCGCACCGTTCATCGGGCTGTTTGGCACGGTGTGGGGCATTTATCACGCACTAGTAAACATCGGTGCAGCAGGTCAGGTGAGCATTGCCACCGTGGCCGGACCAATCGGTGAAGCCCTGATCGCCACTGCGGCCGGTCTGGCCGCCGCCATCCCCGCGGTACTGGCTTATAACGCCTTCACCCGCAGCCAGCGCGTGATGTCGCAACAGCTGGATCACTTTGCCCATGATCTGCATGCCCAACTGCTGACCCAGCCGGAGTCCAACCATGGCCTTCGGTAGTTTTGACAAGGGCCCCGGCGCGCCGATGGCCGAAATCAACACCACGCCGCTGGTGGATGTGATGCTGGTGCTGCTGGTGGTGTTCATCATCACCGCACCGCTGCTGACCAACAGCGTGAAGCTGGATCTGCCACAAGCAGCGGCGGCAGCGCATCAGGACAAGCCGGAACAAATCCGCCTGTCCATCGCGGCGGATGGTGGCTTGTTCTGGAACGACCAGCCGGTCAAGCACGAGGCGCTGGCCGCACGCTTTACCGCAGCCGTGCAGGCCAACCCCAAGGTTGAACTGAACCTGCGTGCCGACAAGAGCGTGCGTTACGAGCTGGTGGCCACCACGCTGGCCGCTGCTCAGCAAAGCGGCGTCAGCCGCATTGGCTTCCTGACCGAAGCGCCCTAGCGCAGCCGCGCATTTTTTGCTGGCCGGTACGCCACGGGGGTGACACGCCGGCCGGCCCCACCCCATGCCTTGCCCATTGCAACGCTCCGCCCACACGGAGTGCGGGGACGGCTGCGCCGTTCTCCCGGCACCCGGGCAGGCATGCCACCGTGCATGACACACAATAAGAGAGGAATCCATGAAACAGAGCTTGCAGCAATCAGCCCACCTGCAGCAGCGCAAACTTCCGGCGCGCATGGCAGTCGGCATGCTGGCCGTGGCCCTGAGCCCCAGCCTGGCCCTGGCCGCAGAAACCGGCCAGACACTGGAAACCGTCACGGTAGAAGGTGCAGCCCCGGTACGCGACACCTACAAGACGGTGACCAGCAATATCGGCAAAACCAAGCAGCAGCTGCGCGATATTCCGCAGTCCATCACCGTGGTCAATCAACAGTTGATGCAGGACCAGGGTGCCGCCACGCTGAAAGACGCCCTGCGTAATGTCCCCGGTATTACCTTTGCCGCCGGCGAAGGCGGCCGCACCGGCGACCAGGTGGTGATTCGCGGTTTTTCCGCTGCCACCGATACCTATCGTGACGGCATGCGCGACATCGGCCAGTACAACCGTGATGCCTTCAACGATGACAAGGTGGAAGTGCTGAAGGGTGCCAGCTCGATGTTGTTCGGCCGCGGCTCTACCGGCGGCGTGGTCAACCAGGTCAGCAAATCGCCCTTTCTGGGTAGCAAACTGGAAGGCGACCTGACCATTGGCACCAATGACTTCCAGCGGGTCACCGCCGACATCAACCAGATGACCGGCGACCACTCTGCCGTACGACTGAGCCTGATGGACACCCACGACGGCAGCGATCGTGGTTCGGCCAAGAACGAACGCTGGGGCATTGCACCGTCGGTCGCCTTTGGCCTGGGTGAGCCTACCACCGTGGTGCTGTCTTACATGCATCAGGAAGAAAACAATGTGCCGGACTACGGCGTACCGTATAACACCGCCACCCGCCAGCCGCTGAACGTGGATCGCAGCAAGTTTTACGGATTGGACAGCGACTACGAAAAAACCACGGCCGACATCGTCACCGCCAAGATCACCCACGACTTCGGCGACGGCATGGAGCTGTCCAACCAGCTGCGCTACAACCGTTTCTGGCGCGATGTCAGCCCTACCGCCCCGCGCCTGGCCAGCACGGATACCAGTGACAGCGCCATCATGCGTCGCAGCAAGCCGCTGCGCGACGGGGTGGACCAGTCGTGGAACAACCAGACCGACCTGACCAGCCGCTTTGCCACCGGCGACATCCGCCACACCCTGCTAACCGGCATGGAGCTGAGCTACGAGCTGTCCGACACCAGCCGCTACGCCTTGCTCAACAGCGTGCCGTCCACCACCTTGGGTAACCCCAACTCGGCCGATGCGGTGAATCCGGCACGCTATCGCACCAGCAATACCCAGTTCCAGGCCAGTAATATCGGCATCTACGCCATGGATACCATTGAGCTGAACCGCCAGTGGAAAGCCGTACTGGGCACCCGCTTCGACCGCTTCGAAGGGGATTACAACGTCCGTGGCTACAATTCCAATGGCAGCCTGAACAGCAGCAACAGCTACGACCTGTCGCGTACCGACAATGTATGGAGCTGGCGCGGCGGCCTGATCTGGCAACCGGATCTGGCCCAGTCCTACTACTTCAGCTATGGCACATCGTTTAACCCGTCCGGCGAAACCTACTCGCTGGACAAGGCCACTGCCAAGGTAGACCCGGAGAAAAACCGCAATATCGAACTGGGTGCCAAGTGGGACCTGCTGGATGGCGACGCCAGCCTGCGCGCAGCCTTGTTCCGTATCGAAAAGACCAACGAGCGCAATACCGACCCGCTGGATACCAGCGTGGTGGTACTGTCCGGCAAACGTCACACCAATGGCGTGGAAGTGGAAGGTAGTGGCCGCCTGACCGAACGCTGGGAAGTCTTTGCCGGCGTCACCCTGATGGACTCCAAGATCGACAAGGCAGCCCCGGCCGCACAGGGCCAGACCGGTACCGAAGGCAAGATGCCGCGATATACCCCGCGCGCTACCGCCAACCTGTGGACCACCTACAAGTTTACCGACCTGATCACCGGCGGCATCGGTGCGACTTATGTCGGCAAACGCTATGCCACTGAAACCAATGTCAACTACCTGCCGGACTACACCATCGGCAACGCCATGCTCAGTTACGAGACCAAGCATTACCGCTTGCAACTGAACCTGAACAACCTGACCAACAAGAAGTACTTCGATGGTGCCTATGGCGGCCACGCCACCCTGGGCACGCCGCGTGAAGCGCAGCTGACCATCGGCTTGAAGTACTAAGCCACCCTGGCGGCCCGGCGGCACTGTTGCGGCCGGACCGCCACACTTAGCCGACCACCGCCGTGGCCGGCTGAGTCATCCAGATAAATCTATATAAAAGGAATAACCGCCATGCTGTTGCATATTCCCGAGGTGCTGACACCAGAAGAACTGGCACATGGCCGTATGCTGCTGGCCCAGGCCGACTGGGCTGATGGCCGCATCACCGCTGGCAGCCAGTCGGCGCAGGTCAAACGCAATCTGCAACTGCCACAGCATCTGGAGATCGCCCGCGAGCTGCAAGCCATGGTGGAAGCAGCACTCAAACGCAATACGCTGTTCTTCTCTGCCGCGCTGCCCAAGACGGTGTTTCCACCGCTGTTCAACTGCTATCAGGGCGGCATGGATTTTGGCAATCACGTGGACAATGCCGTACGCAGCCATCCGTTTGACCAAAGCTGGGTCCGTACCGATGTGTCCTGCACGCTGTTTTTCAGCAACCCGGACGAATACGACGGCGGCGAACTGGTGGTGGAAGACACCTATGGTCTGCATAGTGTCAAACTGCCCGCCGGCGACATGGTGCTCTACCCCTCCACCAGCCTGCACCGCGTGGAGCCGGTTAGCCGTGGTGCGCGCATTGCCTCGTTTTTCTGGACGCAAAGCATGATCCGTGACGATGCCAAACGCGGCCTGCTGTTCGACATGGACATGGCCATTTCACGCTTGCGTCAGCAACACGGCGACACCGCTGAACTGGTTACGCTAACGGCCAACTATCACAACCTGTTGCGGATGTGGGCTGACTTATAGTCTCCCGGTGGTATTTCTTGCCTCAACATTAAAAAAACTGATTCCTGTCATGAAATTTTCTGGCACAAGTAAGTAAAGTTCCTAGTAGAACGACTTAATCGACATATGCCAGCAAGGCATAAGCCAGGCGGAAACCCTTCATGACGCAGCTGAACAGAAGCCACGCAAGCAAAGAAGTACAGCTGGAAGCCGATGAACTGATTGTCACCAAGACCGACAGCACCGGCCACATTACCTACGCCAATCGCGTGTTCATGCAATTGGCTGAATATCCGGAAAGCGAGCTGCTGGGTAAACCGCACAATCTCATCCGCCACCCGGACATGCCGCGCGGCGTGTACCGGCTGATGTGGAAAACGCTGCAGGCTGGGCGTGAATTTTTTGGCGTCGTCAAAAACTACACCGCCAGTGGTAATTACTACTGGGTGCTGGCCAACGTCACTCCGGACTACGACAGCAAAAACAAGCTGGAGGGTTACTTTTCGGTACGCCGCCCACCGGGCCGTCGTGCGGTGGAAACCGTCATCCCCATCTATGCCAGGATGTGCCAGCTGGAAAGCACGCTCAACAAGGCCACCGCTCCGGATGCCTCCATGGAGTGGCTGCTGGCCGAACTGGACAAGCAGGGCCACAGCTATGAAAGCTTTGTCCTATCGCTGCTCGACACCCACCTCACCACCGGGAAAACCGCATAATGGCCCGCCGCTCGTCTTCCCCTTTTCTGCGCACTCGCCTCGGCTTCTGGTTGATCGGCTTCAACATCCTCACCATCTGCACCGTGCTGGCTTCGCTGCTGCTGCCGGATAGCTGGCGGCTGGCGGTGGAAGTGTTTCTGGTGGTGACTTCCCTGCTGCTGTCCACCATGATCTGGCTGGGCAGCGGCCGTATCTTCGCCGTCCTCAATACCCTGCACGAACAACTGGGCTATGCCTGCGACGGCGAACTGCACCACCGCGCCTCGCGCACCCGCGACATGGGCGAAGTGGGACTGGTGGCCTGGGAGCTGAATGACTTTCTCGATCTGGTGGAAACCTACTTCAAGGAAATCAACACCAGCTTTCGCCGGGTCAGCGACAACGACTATAGCCGCCGCCCGCTCAGCCAGGGCCTGCCCGGCATGTTTGCCGAATCGCTGCGCAATGTGGACAGCGCCATTCAGGCCATGGCCGACAATGACGGCTATATCCGCAAGAATCGCCTGTCCTCCCAGCTGGCAGCGCTAAACAACCCGCATCTGCGCCAGAACCTGGCCAGCAACCAGAGCGACCTGACCCAGATCAGCACCGCCATGGACCAGGTCTCCAGCATTACCCGCGACACGGCCAGCGCCTCACGCGAGAGCCTGGACAGTGCCGTGCTGCTATCCGGCCACATGGACACGATTGCCGGCAGCGTGGTGAGCATGAACGAGGCCAGCAGCGCGCTGGCCCAGGAGTGGACCGGCATCGAGTCGTCGCTGGCCGCCATTTCCGCCATTGCCGACCAGACCAATCTGCTGGCGTTGAACGCAGCCATCGAAGCGGCTCGTGCCGGCGAAATGGGCCGCGGCTTTGCCGTGGTGGCCGACGAAGTACGCAAACTGGCCGAGCGCAGCAAGGATACCGCGCACCGGGTGCAATCGGTGCTGGGCAGCCTGTCCAGCCGCATTGGCGACATGCAAAGCCGTGCTGGCGAAGCCGGCTCGGTGGCCGCCGAGGTGAAGTCATCGGTCGAATCCTTCCGCAATCGCTTCAGCACCCTGGCCGAACAATCCGATACCGTGCTGGGCCAAGTACAGAAAGTGCGCGACATGTCGCAGGTTTCACTACAAAAGGTGGGCCATGTCATGCACAAGCAGATGGTCTATCACGCCATCGAAGAAGGCACAGATATTCCCCACGGCAGCGATCTGGCGCCATGGCGTCAGGCCGAAGGCCATAACAGCTTTGGCGACACCCGCGCCTTCAGCCAGCTGGCAGCCTCCGACCAGCGGGTTGCCAGCAGCATCGAACAGGCCATTGCCACGGCCACCAACAAGGCATTGCTCGACGAAGATGTCATCTTGCACCACATGCAAGCCCTGGAAACCGATAGCGCACAGGTATTGCAACTGCTGGACCGCATGGTGGAAGAAAAGCACCCACAGTAAACCCAAGCCAGAACGACCTCACGCAACAAGCAACAGCCCGCTCCATGCGGGCTGTTTGCATGCTGAAGCTAACGCCCCTACCCAGCCTTCCACGCCGGGCGGCCGCGGTGGACAACGTGGACGGATACCATCCCCCACAGCCAGTCTTCCCCTGCCGCAGCGGATTGCGCAGCCTTCACCTGGCACCCACACCACCTGCCCTTACCCTGACGCTTGCAGTCAGGCTGAACCCCATCAGCACACCTCTGGCATTACATGCCAACACGTAGTTCACTTGCACTCTCTCATCCCACTCGCACCACACTCGCAGCCTCTCCTGCCATCTCGTCGGTGCCTTCGACCTGCATGGATGCTCTTCTCATGCTTTTCTTACGCTATCTGCAGCCGAAACCACGGCAGCAGCGATTGCTGCTGGCCGAACACCAGTTCAATCCTTCCTGATTTACTGTTATTCCGCACCGACGGCCCTGGCCGCTTACCTTCCTCAGAAATAATCGATTAATACGTAAATAAAACATGTATTTCATTATTTAAATTACAAAATAACTCTCGCTTATTTTTTAGGCAGAAAATTTAACTGCAAATCACCTTGCAAAATGCTGCAAGCTGGCCAGAAAACCTAGCAGCTAAGCGCTAAAAATTCGGCACCGCAGATCGCTGCCGCCAGCCTGAGTGGACAAGCCCAGAACAAGGCAAAAGCGGTAGCGGTTTACGGCCTGGGCACATGTCCGCCGACGCAACAAGGCATCCACAAGTCATGCGAAATCTGAGCTGAACGCGTCATGGCACGCACGGCTGCAGACGAACAGACGAGGCGCAAGAAATTGATGCCGGGAGACAGAGACAGAGACAGAGACAGAGACAGAGACAGAGACAGAGACAGAGACAGAGACAGAGACAGAGACAGAGACAGAGACAGAGACAGAGACAGAGACAGAGACAGAGACAGAGACAGAGACAGAGACAGAGACAGAGACAGAGACAGAGACAGAGACAGAGATGTTAGCCCGGCGGACAAGCGACTAGTTGGGATAGCTTGGGCTGGGCTGGGCTGGGCTGGGCTGGGCTGGGCTGGGCTGGGCTGGGCTGGGCTGGGCTGGGCTGGGCTGGGCTGGGCTGGGCTGGGCTGGGCTGGGCTGGGCTGGGCTGGGCTGGGCTGGGCTGGGCTGGGCTGGGCTGGGCTGGGCTGGGCTGGGCTGGGCTGGGCTGGGCTGGCAGGATTTTCGCACCGGCCAGCTGAAGTTAAACAAACGATTTACACAATATTTCATTATGCTAGGTAATTGCCACAATGCCCGTCATGGCAAATGCATGCAAGACTGCAAGATGTAAGCAGAGCCTGCCTCGCAGGCCCACCCCCTTGATGACAGGGCAGAACGGCAATGCAACATCTTTTTGGTGCACTACTGGGTGGCGTTACCGCCACCTTTGCACAGCGACTGCTGAGCGGCTCGAGCCGACTGGTGATTGATGTCAGTTCCAGCGAAGAATTCAGCGCCGAGCACATCCCCGGTGCCCGCTCTTTGCCACTGGAGCAGCTGGAACAACAGGCCAGCAGCACGATTCCCGATCCGGCCACGCCACTGGCGCTGTACTGTCGTACCGGCGAGCGGGCCAAGCTGGCCGCTGCCCGCCTGCGCAGCCTGGGTTACACCCATATCGAAAGCATCGGCGGCATGCGCGAAGCCATGCAGAAGCTGCACCAGCTGCTGTAAACCACCGCCCGGGCCGGTTCAGCCCTTCGGTGCAAAGCCGAAACTGGCCAGTTCCCCGGCGCTCAGATAGCGCCACTGCCCCTCGTCCAGCTCTCCCAGACTTAACTCGCCAACCGTCAGCCGGTGCAGATCCATCACCCGATTGCCGGCAGCCGCCACCATGCGTTTCACCTGATGATACTTACCCTGGGTAATGGTCATGCGGATGGTGATTTCATCGACCGCCTCTACCTGGTCGGCAGCGATTTTCTCGTTGTCGTCCTTGAGGAAAACCCCTGCCAGCAAGTGCTTCACCAGCTCGGGCTGTACCGGATGCTTCAGGGTGACCTCGTAGCATTTGGGTATATGGCGCTTGGGCGAACTGAGCGCATGCACAAACTGACCGTCATTGGTCAGCAGCAGCAAGCCGGTGGTATCGACATCCAGCCGGCCGACCGCCGAAATGTCCAGATTGCCAAACTGCCATGGCAGCAGGGTATACACGCTGGGATGGTGCATGGGCTTGTGCGAGGTTTCATAGCCATCCGGCTTGTGCAGCATCACGTAGATGGGGCCGGATTGCAGCTGCCATGGCTCGCCGTCCACCACCAGTTCGTCGATATCATCCAGGCTGCACACCTGACGGTAATCCTCGGCCACCTCGCCATTGATTTCCACCAGGCCGTATTCCACCAGCTTGCGGCATTCCTTGCGGCTGCCAAAGCCTTGTTGTTGCAAGAGTCTGTAGAGTTCCATGGGCGGAATGTTAGCACGCCACCCGGAGAGCGGCATCGTAGCCAGCCGTCACCAGGCCTTGCCGCCAACTTGTCGCAATGATTGCTCCGGCCTGGTGTACGACCACAATAGCGCACCAGGCTGGAACTGACGGGAAGTACAAAAAGGGAAGCTCAGGACAGGACATTCTGCCTATTGCTTGCCAGCCGCACCTGATCGCGCCCCAGCGCCTTGGCCTGGTACAGCGCGGCATCGGCCGCGTGGATCAGGCTTTCCGGGTCCTCGCCATGCAGCGGACACACCGACAGGCCAATGGACAGGGTAATGTGCAGCCGGTGCTCCAGCGCCTGGATGGGCAGCTGTCGGACCGCCTCGCACAGCTGTTCGGCCTTGTGGTTGGCGGCATCCAGCGCAATGCCCGGCATCAGGATACAGAACTCCTCGCCACCATAGCGGCAGACGATGTCGCCACAACGGAAACGGTCACGCAGAAAGGCTCCCAGCGTGGCCAGCACGGCATCACCACACTGGTGGCCATAATTGTCATTGATGCGCTTGAAGTGGTCCGCGTCCACCATCATGACGGCCACCGTGCCATCCAGGGCCAGCATGTGTGCCAGCAGGCGTGGCAGGATTTCATCCAGATAGCGGCGGTTGAACAGGCCGGTGAGCGGGTCGCGCCGGACTTGTTCGCGCAGGCCAACCTGCAATGACTCGATCTCTGCCACATGCTGGCGTAGGGCGTCGTTGGCAGCATGCAGGCTGCGCTCCAGCCGTTTGCGTTCGCTGATGTCATTGATGCCACTGATGACATACAGCTCCTGATCGCTATGCACTACCGCACAGGATACCAGCGCCCAGAACTGCCGCCCTTCGGCATCATGCAGCTGGACTTCATGATCACGCACCGCCCCCTGGCTGCGCAGCAGGGCTGAAATACTTTCGCGCTCGGCCGGATCGACATAAAAATCCTGCACCCGCCGCTGCTGCGCATCCAGCCGGCATTTGAACAGGCTTTCCGCCTGGGCATTGGCGTAGATCAGGCCACCACCGTTCAGATTGTTCATGGCCAGCGGAAAAGGTGAAGCATCGGCCATCAGCTTGAGACGGGCCTCGCTTTCCGCCAGCTGACGGGTGCGCTCCACCACTTTGCCTTCCAGGGTCTGGTTGGCACGGCGCAACCAGTCTTCGGTAAAGCGCCGCTCGGCCACCAGCGCGCCAAACACCAGCAAGGCCAGTGACTGCACCAGCAGCAGCATCAGGGCGGCGGCCATGCCGCTGAGGCCGGGGTCCTGATAGGCCGCACCGTTATGCAGTAGCACACCAGCGAATGCCAGCAGCACGATGCCGCTGTGCAGCCAGTAAGCCAGTGCCAGTCGGCAGCGGAAGGCCACCCACATCAGGGCAATGAAGAACAGCGGCCACAGGCTGGCCGCCACGCCATGGCGATAATCGGCCACGATGAATTCCACCACTGCCAGCAGCAGGCTTACCCATAGCAGCAGCATGCTCTCCAGCCAGCGGGCTGGATTACGGCTATAGCGGGCCGGTTCGGCCTGCAGCAGGAACAGCGCAGAAGGGGTGAGTACCAGAATGCCACAGAGCTCGCCCAGTCCACGGGCCAGCAGGCAGTGCCAGCGCTGGATTCCTGCTGGCAGGATGCCAGCGTCCAGGAAAAAGCCACTCCATGCGGCAGAGAGCAAGGCATTGCCCAGTACTCCGCACCACAGAAACAGCAACACGCGTGACAGTCGGTAGAATGGCAGGGCCTGTTGCCGGCGCAACAGGGAGGCGGCCAATAATGGTGCGCCCGCCTGCCCCAGACCGATGGCGAGAGCCGCAGGCCAGGCATAGTGCAATACCAGCGCATTACTGGCGACCATGCCCAGCAACAGGCCACCGGTGGTGCGCCAACCCCAGCGCATGGCGATGGCCAGCGCCAGCCCGGCTGGCAGCCACAGCGGCAAGGCCAGTACGTCAAAATCCACCGAGCGCGGCAACTGCATGGATAGCAGCGCCGACAGCCACAGCGCCGCCGCGCTGGCCAAGGTCCCACCAGCACTGGCCAGCCATGGCTTCACTGTTTTGCCTGATGTGCTCACCGCGACTCCCCATAGGGCCGTGACCAGACAAAACAGGATTCGTCATTTGTGTCGCGGCATGGGCAGCAAGAATAGCTAAGCATTTGGGATAAATCCACGGATTCATCCATTTGCGCTAGCGGCGTGTGGTACTGATCGAACAAACAGGACAGAGCGCCGGCCGACACCAGCCATCTGCAGCACTCAGGCGCGGCTGATCAGGGGGTTGGGCAGGGTCCAGTAGGGCTCACGCTTATGCAGCCCGTCCAGCAGACTGTTCAGCTCCTGTTGCATGCTGATGCGCATCTGCGCCACCAGGGCGGCGGCGCTGTTATCAGATTGTTCGCGCAGCCAGCGGCTGATCTCGATGGGTTCCACCACCCGCATGTACAGGGCGCGTGGGCCGGCCGGACGGGGGAAAAAGGCGTTCAGGGTATCGCGCAGACGTCCCTTGCAATAATCGTTGCGCACCCGCTTGATGCATTCCGCCACTTGCTCCTGCGCCAGCAAGGGCTGGCTGTAGGCGGCAGGTGCCAGCCGCTGCAAACGCTCCCAGGCCGCCAGCAGTGGCTTCATGCCCTGGCGCTGGCTCTCGTCGCGGCTTTCGCGCAGCACCCGGCTCCAGCGACGCCCCTCGCTCAGACCAGCATGTTCGGTACCGGCCAGCAGATCAAGGCGGGCGGCCAGTTGCTGCTGCAAGCGCAGCTGACGTTCGAAATAGGCCTGTTCATGGCGCAGGGGCAGGCTGATGTCACACTGGGCAGCTTCGCGCTCCAGCACACCGCTCAGCAGCTGGAACAGCTGTTGCGGCAAGTCGGCATCCGCACTGACATCCAGCCGCAGCCGGGCGGCTGTCCACAACAGTTCGCGGCGGATGGCGCGGGTTTCATCATGTAAAAAGCGTAACTTCCACACCACCGGCACGATATGAACCGGCGGCAGGCGTTCCAGCCCCATGGCTTGCAAGCGGGCATGCGCGCTGAGTGCCAGTTCGGCAATTCCCGGAAACAGCGGAGCCAGCCAGTCGGCATGCCAGCCGACCGCGCCCTCCGGGTGCAGCAGCACGCCATGGCCTTGCAAAGCCCAATCCACCGAATGCTGCTTCGCCGCCTGGCTGGCTGCACCGGGAATCTGGGCAATCAGGTTGTTGCGCAGCCAGAAGCGCTGCATGGCCGCCCCCATGCCGTTCACCACGGTATGCGTGGCCCAGCTGGCCAGTTGCGGCGCATACCGTGCCGACAGCTCCTTGTCTATCATCCAGTCGGTAAAGAATTCGGGATGGTTGGGCCCGATAAAGCTGACATTGCGCGGACTGAGCGCCTGCCGCAAGCGCGCCTCGTGCTCGGGTGGCACATGCCACTCGCGGATGTCCGCCACGCCGGAAAAGCCGGGCAGCCGCCCCAGCACGGGCAAGTCGCGCAGCAGCGGCACGCCATGCAGATTGAGCCAGCGGTTCACCGGCACCAGAAACTGCATCAATGCGGCATCGGGCCGGGGGGTGACAAAGGTGTGCAGGCGCGACATGACAGTAGCTCACAACAGAAATAAAACCTTGTTTAACGTGTAAGCCCGCCCAAGTCAAGATGGCGATGTCATAGTCACACCTGCCTGCCGCCCTCAATGACGGCCGTAGAAGGCGGTGAAACTGGTTTTGCCCAGACTGTTGGCATTGAGCATATAGCCCACCAGCGCCGGCATGGCATCAGCCGGCAGGTCCAGCTTGTCCACCTTCAGTGCATGCACGGTAAAGACATAACGATGCGGCTTGTCGCCCAGCGGCGGGCAAGCACCGCCAAAGCCGGGCTGGCCATAATCGGTCTTGCTCTGCACGCTGCCGGCCGGCAAATGCAGGCCATCGGCACTGCCGGCCCCCGTAGGCAGCAAGCGGGTCGCCGCCGGCAGGTTGAATACCAGCCAGTGCCACCAGCCGCTGCCGGTTGGGGCATCCGGATCATATACAGTCAGGGCAAAGCTGCGGGTACCGGCTGGTACATCGCTCCAGCTGAGCGCAGGCGAGGTATTACCTCCGCTACAGCCAAAGCTGTTGAATTCCTGCGCCCGCGACAGCGTGCCGCCGGCTTTTACCTCGCTACTGCCCAGTTGAAACGCGTGTGCTGTGCTGCACAGCAGACCAAAAACAAGAGTCGGCAACAAATGACGCATGGTGTTACTCCACGAAGAATGAGGGATGCACGGCGGCGGGGATGGCCGCATTGCCTGTATCATTCTAGGCAGGCCCGCCGGCCGCAGCGCGCCGCAGCCGCTCAGTGCATCGCCTTTGCCGCTCAAGCAGCTCAATCTTCTTCGGGCAGTTCGCGGGTGGCACGCAAAGCACTGGGCGTCAGGCCAAAACGGCGTCGGAACGCCGCCGCAAAGCGCGATGGCGACTGATAACCACTGGCCAGCGCGACTTCCAGCAATGACTGCCGCCCGGTCATCACCAGCCCCAGCCCATGCGCCAAGCGCGCCTCGGTCAGCAAGGCAGAAAAGGTCGTGGATGCAGCCGCCAGCCGCCGCCGCAGCGTGGCCTCGCTCATGGCCAGCCCTTGCGCCACCACGGCCGGCGTCCAGTCATGGGCCGGATCGAAAGCAAACAATGACTGCAATTGCTGGCGGGCATCCTCGGTTGGCAGCAGTAGCAGGCTGCGGCCCTGCCCCTGCTGCAACAAGGCCAGCATCAGCCCCTGCCAGCCATGCTCGGCCCAGGCCTGCGCCATGGGGCCATCCGCGTTTTCCAGGGTATTCACCAGCTGCTGCAAAGCCTGGCGGCTGCTGGCGCTGGGGGTGAACACCGGGCTACCCGGCGCTGCCTGCAGCAGCAAGTGGCCATGCAGGGCATGAAAGCGCTGCAGCCATTGCCGGTCCTGGGTCAGCGCCAGGGCCAGATAGTGGCCGCTGTCGGCATCCGGCTGGTTGACCAGCTCCAGCTCCTGTCCGGCAGGCAGCAGCAACCACTCTCCGGCGCGGCAGATCAGCTCGCCGCTACGCGTATGAATGATCTTGCAGCCTTCCAGCACGGCAATCAGCTGTGACTGCCAGATCGGCACGCGGGCGATTCTTTGCTGCCGGCGCGAATGGTAAGTGGCCAGCGTACCAGCCAATGCAGAGGATGAGGGCATGTTGGCATTGCAGCGCGAAACCGTGTGGCCGGCAAGCCTTGTCCGCGACACACCGGAAAATCGCCGACCACCACCGGCAAAATCAATAAACGCTATCTTGCTGATTAAGTTGGCTATTGTTTATATGATATACATCATAAAAAAATCGGCCGGTGAGCAGCGGGAGCCAGCATGCGTTACGACAAACAACATAAAACCGCCATCCGCCAGCGCATCCTGGACATGGCCAGCCTGCGCTTTCGCTCGGAAGGCATTGCGGCGGTTGGCATTGCCAACCTGATGGCCGACCTTGGGCTGACCCACGGTGGCTTTTACTGGCACTTCAAGGACAAGGAAGATCTGGTCGCCCAGGTTTGCCAGCAGGCCATGCAGCAAATGGCACAGCAGTGGCAGCAGCAAGGCCAGCAGGCCGATGCGGGGCAGCAATGTCAGGCGGTGGCCGAGGACTACCTGAGCATTTCGCATCGGGATTTTCCGGATACCGGTTGCGTCGCGGCCGCACTGGCCGGCGAACTAAGCCGGCGTGGCAGCCAGGCGCGTCAGGCGTTTACCAGCGGGCTGGAGCAACAGCTGGCCACACTGGCCGAGGCCGCACAGCAGGACGCAGCCAGTGGCGGCAGCCCACTCAAACCGACGGTGCAATTGAGCCTGATGGTCGGTGCCCTGCTGTTGTCGCGTGCCGTCACCGACCCGGCACTATCCGCCCAACTGCTACAGGATGCGGCCGCGCTGATTGCTGGCCAGACCGCACCCGCCTGCTGAAGCCAGAACAGGTGGCCGTCAGGGCTGGCTGCGCTGGCAGGCCAGCCGCGTCTCCCGCACCATACGGTCGAATTCGCCGCTGCTTTGCAAGGCCTGCAAGCCGCGATTGAAGCGCGCGATCAGCTCGGCGCCTTGCGGATGCCGACGCCAGATCACCACATGCAAGGGAGCGGACCAGAATGCCGGGCTACTGGCCAGCTGTCCGGCCTGCAAGGGGGAAAAGTTGCGCGCCAGCAAAAACTGGCCAACATCTTCTTCGATGGGAAACAGATCGATGCGCCGTGCCAGCAACTTGCGGAAATTGCTCAGATCATCGGCCGCGCCGTCGGTATGCAACACACCCTGCTGCACCAGGCGGTCGAATTCTGCGGAATAGAAATTGCCGATGGTAATGCCGATACGCAGCCCGGCCAGATCAGCCAGTTGCGCCCAGCGCCGCTGCTCGGACTTGCGCTGGAAAAAAACCATGCGCGCCGACATCACCGACTGGCTGTACAGCAAATCCTGCAAGCGCTCTGGGCTGGGAGCCCAGCCCAGGCTGCCGTCCGCCGTGCCATTACGCGCCGATTGCAAGCTACGGTTATTGGGCAGGAAGCGGTAGGTCACCGTGACGTCGGCGCGGGCAAATGCCGCTGTCACCACACGGGACAGGATGCCGTTATCGGGAAGATGATTACCCAGATAGGGGGGCCACTCGTCGGACGCCAACACAATGGACAGCCGGCTGCCTCCCGGCAGCGGGCCGTGCGCGGCCAGTGCAGCCAGCGCCCACCCCAGCAACATGACGCCCAGGGCAACATGCCGGGCGCTGCCGGCATGACCTGCAAGCCATTGTTTCATGACCTGCTCCGTAACTCGAATCGTTAGCCACTGACGTGCAGACGCCAGACTTCCCCGCGACGGTCACTGCCTGACAGTGTCGTCATTCATTGACGATCGCGGCAGTGACTCGGTTCACTTCAGCATACGGGCCGCCAGCGGCGACAGCAAGCGCGGCGATCGACCGCCACCGCACCGCCTGGGCTACATCGACTTAGCGCTTGTTGGGCGACAGCAAGGCCGACACCGGGCGTGCCGGCTGGCTGCGACGCTGCTGCGGGGCATTGCCCGGCTTGGCCGTGGCGGCCTGACGGGCCGGCTGCGGCTGGCCACCCTGGCTACGCGGCTCGGCGGCCTTGCTGCGCGGCGTGCTGCCGGCCGGACGATGGCCATGACCGGTAGGCTTGCTCTGCTGTTCGTGGCGCGACTTGCCAGCTGCCTGGCCCTGACGTGCACCCTGCCCCTGACGACCGCCACCACCCTGACCACGACCACGGCCAGCGCTGTTGCCACCCATGGGAATGGGTTCCGGCTTCACGTTCAGGTCCGCCTCGAAACCCGGAATGGTGAAGCGGGCGATGGATTGCTTGGTCAGCTTTTCGATTTCGCGCAGGAAGCTGAATTCGTCGACACACACCAGGGAAATGGCTTCACCCGGGCTGCCGGCACGGCCGGTACGGCCAATGCGGTGTACATAGTCTTCCGGCACATTCGGCAATTCGAAATTGACCACATGCGGCAGCTGGTCGATATCCAGGCCACGGGCGGCGATATCGGTAGCCACCAGCACCTGCAGCTTGGAAGTCTTGAAATCGGCCAGGGCGCGGGTACGGGCATTCTGGCTCTTGTTGCCATGAATGGCCGCCGACGGAATGCCGATCTTGTCCAGCTTTTCGGCCAGACGGTTGGCACCGTGCTTGGTACGGGTGAACACCAGCACCTGATACCAGTTGTGGTCGCGGATCAGCTTGATCAACAGATCGGTTTTCTTGTCGCGGTCCACCAGGTGGACGCGCTGGTCGACCAGCTCGTTGGTGGTATTGCGGCGGGCCACTTCCACCAGCTTGGGCTGGTTGAGCAGCTTGTCGGCCAGGGTCTTGATTTCGTCGGAGAAGGTCGCCGAGAACAGCAGATTCTGGCGCTTGGCCGGCAGCAGTGCCAGCACCTTGCGGATATCGTGGATGAAGCCCATGTCCAGCATGCGGTCGGCTTCGTCCAGTACCAGGATTTCCACGGCGGACAGATCCAGCGTGCGCTGGCTGACATGGTCAAGCAGGCGGCCAGGCGTGGCCACCAGGATGTCTACCGGCTTTTTCAGGGCGGAAATCTGCGGGTTGATGCCAACACCGCCGAACATCACCATGGATTTGAGCGGCAGATGCTTGCCGTACTCACGGACCGATTCTTCTACCTGGGCTGCCAGTTCGCGGGTGGGGGTCAGCACCAGGGCGCGCGGCTTGCCGGGCTGGCGCGAGGGCGCATCCATCAGCAATTGCAGCAGCGGCAGGGTAAAGCCGGCGGTCTTGCCGGTACCGGTCTGTGCGGCAGCCAGCAGATCGCCACCTTGCAGCACCTGGGGAATGGCTTGTGCCTGAATCGGCGTGGGAATGGTGTAACCGGTATCGGCCACGGCACGCAACAAAGCTTGCGCCAGACCAAGGTCAGCAAAGGTAATTTCGGACATACTGCACTCCTGCGACTGCCTGATCGCAGTAAGCGACACCAATCTAGGCTGACGATAAACGGTTGAAATAAATGCGGAACGCCTCGGGATGAGGCTTGCATTGCGCGCCGATTGGCAAGACGCGGAAGTCGGCGAGTTTACAGACAATTGCCCGGGCAGGGAAATCATCCTGCGTATTGGTGCAGCGTAACATCGCGCCACATGGCACAATAAAGCATGCTCAAAATCCCCCCAGTACCATTCGCAGTCCTTTTGCTACTGCTCGTATCCGGCCAGGCCCATGCCCTGAACGGCGCGCACTCGCTTGGTACCGGGCCGGACAAAAACGGTGGCCGTGGCGGCCTGCGCCAGCCCGTACCGCCGGCATTGCCTCCCACGCCTACGATGCAGGCCACCGAGTTCGACTGCAACAAGCCGGCCAATGCCATGGAAACCATGCTGTGCCAGGATGAAGGGCTGATCCGGCTGGGTAACCGTCTGGACAAGGTCTTTACCCAGGCCATGGACAAAGCCAGGCAAAACAGCGCCGGCGCACCCAGCCAGAACAAGCTGGAGCAAGAGCAACGGCGCTGGGCGCACAATCTCAAGGAATGCATGAAGAACGATAATCCCCATATGTGTCTGGGGGATACCTATATTCTGCGCATTACCGAATTGCAGGCCGGCTGGGAGCTGGCACCCTCGCTGACCCCGCTGCACTACCTGTGCGGTGGCGGTGGCAATAACGATGTACTGGCCACGTTTTACCGCACCAAGCCGGCCACGGCGCGGCTGGTACGCGGCAAAAGCCAGGTCATCCTGCATCAGCAGGAGCTGGTCACCGGCGGTGCCCGCTATGCCGGCCAGAATGTCGAATTCACCATCCGGGGCAAGGAAGCCAGCATCAACTGGAAAGGCGAAAGCCTGCTGTGCATCAGCCAGCCAGAGCAATAGCGCCTGCCTCGCCCCTCCCGGTTTGTTCCAGACTCCTGCCGCCGCCTGTGCAGCGGCCTTCAACCCAACATTGCGGAAACATCACCATGGCGCTTACAGCCACCATTTATAAAGCCGGCCTGTCGATTTCCGACATGGACCGCGGCTACTATGCCAGCCACAACCTGACCCTGGCCCAACACCCGTCGGAAACCGTGGAACGCCTGATGGTGCGCCTGGTAGCCTTTGTGCTGAACGCCAGTGAAACCCTGAGCTTTACCCGAGGCCTCAGCTCTGATGACGAAGCCGAACTGTGGCAGAAGAATTACAGCGACGAAATCGAACTGTGGATAGAGCTGGGCGAACCGGATGAAAAGCGCCTGAAAAAAGCCTGCAGCCGGGCCGACCAGGTGGTGCTGTACAGCTATGGTGGCCGTTCCAGCGAAGTATGGTGGCCGCAAATCGAAAACAAGCTGGTGAAGCTGGACAAACTCAGCGTCTACCGCATCAGCACCGCTACCCTGGCCGAACTGGCCAGCCTGTGCCAGCGCGGCATGCAGCTGACCGCCACCGTACAGGACGGCCAACTATGGCTGGCCGACGAAAGCCGCAGCGTGCTGGTAGAAGTCGAGCCGCTGAAAGTGCCGCATTAACAATATGTTTACGATCTGTGCGACGCGGGTAGCCCGGCGTTCGCCAGATCGAGACAGGCTCCAAGCCCCTCTAACAAAACCCCTACTCCGGCGTTGCACCTGCTGGCGGTATGACTTCTGCTAGCGTCGGCGTCGGCAGACCTTGAGCCGGACCGCTACGAGGTTTTATCAGCCGTGCACAGGCCGAGGCATGACAGCCGCCAGCTGACGGGCGGCTTCGTCGCCCTGCTCCAGTGCGGCAATCACCCCCTGCCGGTCTTGCGGCAGCCGGTTCTGGCTGAGCTTGGCCTTGATATCCCAGCGCTGCACCCGCAGCCGAAAGCCGACAATGCCGCGCTGCATGGCGGCCATGGCCTGTGCCGATAGCGCGCTGCTGTTCCAGCCGGCCTCGCCTTCAAACTGCAGTGCCAGCTGCTGCAACAAGGCCGACAGCGCCCCGCCCTCCACCGGCTCTGCCCGGCCATGGGCATGCGCCACCCGGTAGTTCCAGGTTGGCACCATGCCGTCCGATACATACCAGCGCGGCGAGACATAGCCATGGGCACCACTAAACACCGCCACACTATCCTGCCCGAACAGCACCCCGGCATGGCCGTTGGCTCGCGCCAGATGACCAAGCAGGCAGTCTGGCTCGGTTGGGTCGGGCAGCAACACCAGATGGCTGAGCCAGGGTTCGCCATCCGCCTGGGTAATCAGCGTGGCCAGCGGATTGTCGGCCATTACCTGGCGCGCATAGTCGGCTTCGGCACGAAATGCCGCAGGACAGTACAAGCTCATGGTTGCTCTCCTGCCGCGGCGGGAAAGGCGTAGTCACGCAGCACCTGGGCAATCTGCACCCGGTAGCCGGCATACCAGCGCTCGCGTCCCAATTGCTGCGCCAGCAGATGATCGGCGTTGGCTTTCCAGGCGCTGATACTGTCCAGATCCGGCCAGTAGGACAACGCCACCTCCTGCCCGCCTTCATTGACCGCGACAAATTCCAGGCAGCCAAAGCGGCTCAGCGCCAGTTCGCGCAATTGTGCCGCCACCCGGCTGTATTCCTCGTCCAGCTGGCGGGCCGTAGCCCGGAAAATCACCACGTACATATTGTGTCTCCTTAGCGCGGCTAACAAAATAGCATCGCGTCCCTGACGCCAGGCGCGCCGACGCACACAGTACAAGGGTACGACGCAGCAGCAGGGGTTTTGTTAGCTGCTCTTATTGCCGCATGGCGATGGCCAGGCGGTTCAGTGCATTCATGCTGGCGATGGCCATGGTCAGGTCGCAGATTTCCTGCGCGGAAAAATGCTGCAACAAGGGCTGATACACCGCATCGGCCGCCTGGCTGGCCGCAATATCGGTCAGCGACTCGGCCCAGGCCAGCGCGGCCTGCTCTGCTGCCGAAAAATGCGGGCTCAGCCGCCAGCCGGCCAGCGTGTCCAGCCGGGCATGGCTTTCCCCGCCGCTGCGCAATGCCCGGGCATGCATATCCAGACAAAAGGCGCAGCCATTGAGCTGCGACACACGCAAGTACACCAGCTCCACCAGATTACGCCCCAAGGGGCTGTCCTCCAGCAGTTTCTTGATGGCACGCAAATGCTGCAAGGCGGGGCCGGACAATTCGGCATAAGGCTGACGCAGGCTGGACATGGCGGTTTCTCCTGAGGGCAAGCCTGCATTATCGGCCTGACAATGGCTCTGTTACAGGTCCACTTTTATCATCAAGTAGGGAACCACTAGCCCGCCAGGCTGGCCAGTGCACGCCACAGCAGCAGCAGGCCCATACCCAGCAATAGCACGCCACAGACGATATCGATGCCATGTCGCCCGGCCTCTCCCAGTCGGCCCAGCAAGCGACCGGCACCGAAAGCCAACACACACCACCACAGCGCCGAGCCGGCAAACACGCCAGAAACCATCAGCAAGGCCTCAGCCGCCCCCGGCGCGGCATGGCCGGACAGGCTGGCGAACACGGCCAGAAAGGACAAGATGGTCATGGGGTTGCTTAGGGTCAGCAGCAGCGCCGATGCCCAGGCGCTGCACCAGCCATGGGCACTTGCCGCCCGCGCAGCCTCGCTTGCCGCATGCCGCCGCAACATGCCCAGCCCCATCCATAACAACAGCAGGCTGCCAGCCACAGCCAGCGGCAGGGCCAGCGTAGTCAGCCGCTGAATCAGCGCACTCAGACCCAGCGCCCCCAGCGTGGCATACAGCGCATCGGCCGTCGCCGCGCCCAGCCCGGTGGCCAGCCCCACCCACGGCCCCTGCCGCACACTGCGCTCGATACAGAGCAGGCCAATGGGGCCAACCGGGGCGGCAATCGCCAGGCCCAACAGCAAGGCTTGGGCAAACAAGGTCAACAGATGCATGAGCAGGCTCCTGATTTAGAACCGACAGTGTGCGCGGCCTGCGGGCTGGCTTACATGAGTTTTTTCAGGCAAACCCAACCATATAACTGATAAATTAAAGCCAGAATGCAGTTCGACCATAAAGGAGCGGACATGGAGATCGACAGCAAAGCTTGGAAAATTCTGGAATGCCTGCAGCAGGATGCCCGCTTGTCACTGACCGAGCTGGCCCGTGCGGTGGAAATGTCAGTACCGGCGGTGTCGGAACGGGTAAAACGGCTGGAAGAAGCCGGCGTGATCCAGGGCTACCACGCCCGACTGTCGCCCGCCAAGGCTGGTTACACCTTGTCGGCCATGGTGGGCATTACCGTGGCGCAGCCCTACAAGAAAAAGCTGCTGCAATTGCTGGAGGACATGCCTGAGGTACTGGAATGCCACCACGTCACCGGGGCCGATTCCTATCTGTTCCGCCTGCTGGCGCGTGATGTCGGCCATCTGGAAGCCCTGGTGGCGCGGGTGAATCATCTGGGCGAAACCCGGACATCCATCATCCTGTCCACCCCGATTACTGCGCGCCCCTTACGTGCACCACGTTAATTGCCATGCAAAGCGAACCTTAACGTCATCTGCTTGTCGTAAAATCCGGTATTCCTAGCCCCTAGCCAAGCCCATGACCTCGCTGACCTTGCGTGTTGCCACCTTTGACGATGCCGGACTGATTGCCCGGCTGCATACCGAAAGCTGGCAGCACAGCTACCGCACCATCCTGTCCGACGACTATCTCGACCACGTCGCCCCGACCGAGCGCCACACCATGTGGACCCGTCGCTTCCATTACGACAATCATCTGTGGGTGCTGCTGGCCCTGTGGGAAGGCGAGCCGGTGGGCTTTGTCTGCCTGCTGCCGGATGGCGAGACCCAGCGCGGCCTGCTGCTGGACAATCTGCACGTGCTGCCCGGCCAGCAAGGCCGTGGCGTGGGCCGCAGCCTGCTACGGGCCGCAGCAGCCCAGGCCGACACCCTGCAGCCGGGCCGACCGATGCACCTGTGGGTATACGAGGCCAATAGCGAGGCGCGGCGTTTTTACAGCCGCATGGGCGGGGAAATGGTAGACCGCGAAAACGTGCTGGCCCCGGATGGACGCAAGGCCATTGCCCTGTGCTATCGCTGGCAGCAACCAGCGCAACTGGCCGCCGTCCAAGCATAAACCGCAGGCGTGGTGCGGCAGCGCAGCGCCGGCTTTGCTAAACTGGCGGCATGTCTGCCCTCAAATACCTGCTGCACTACCCACCCAGCCTGCTCGCCCAGGTCCAGGCCCGTCTGGACGACGGCAGCCTGGGCGACTGGCTGGCCAGCCGCTATCCCGACAGCCATGCAGTGCAGAGCGATAACGCGCTGTACCAGTATGTCAGCGAGCTGAAACAGCGCTATCTAAAAAATGCCCCGGCCCCCACCAAGGTGCTGTACGACAATCGCCAACACCCGGTCAAAGGGACGCTGGGCACCAATACCCAGATCTCGCGGGTGCAGGGCAGCAAGCTCAAGGCCAAACACGAAATCCGCATTGCCACGCTGTTCCGCGACGCGCCCGAGCCCTTCCTGCGCATGATCGTCGTGCACGAGCTTTCGCATCTGCGCGAGAAAAACCACGACAAGGCCTTCTATCAGCTGTGCTGCCACATGGAACCGGCTTACCACCAGCTGGAGTTTGATACCCGGCTATGGCTGACCCTGCGCGAGCTGGAGCCAGCCCCCAGCCCGGCAACGCGCTAACGGCGCTCGAGGAAAGCGGCGATCTGCTGGTAAGTCTGGGCGCACTCGGCCGCCACCAGCTGCTCCATATTGAGGAAGGCATGCACCAGATCATCAAAATGCAGATGCTGGTGCGGCACGCCAGCTGCCTGCAATTTATCCAGGTAGCACAGCGCCTCGTCACGCAGCGGATCAAAACCCGCTGACACCACCAGGGTGGCCGGTAGCCGCTCGGTCATCGCCATATGCAAGGGCGACGCCGCCAGCCGGTCTTCACCATGCTGGAAATAATTGTCGAAATACCAGGCAATGCGATCGCTGTTGAGGAAATAGCCTTCGCCATTCTCGCTAATCGACGGCAGGCTCATGCTGTAGTCCAGGCTGGGATAGATCAGCACCTGGGCGGCAATCTGCAAGGCAGTATCGTGCTGCGAGCGCGCACTCACCGTGGCCGCCAGCGCCGCACCGGCAGAGTCACCCATCAGCGACAGGCTGGGAAGAAACGGCAGCTGGCGCGCACTCAGCGCGGCAAACACGCCGCGGGCGGCGGCATAAGCATCATGCAGTGCTGCCGGATAAGGGTTTTCCGGAGCCAGCCGGTATTCCGGCACCACCACGATATGGCCGGTGGCTGCAGCCAGCCGGCGGCTGATGGGGTCGTATACGCTGACACTGCCGGCGGTATGGCCGCCACCATGCAGAAACAGCAGCACCGGCCGCGCCTCGCTCGGTGCCGGATGATAAATCCGCACCGGCACGCTGTAATCGCGGCCATGGATGATTTCGTCATTGACCCAGGCAATGTCCGGCCCGGCACTGACCAGGCTGCGGGTGACATTGGCCAGCGCCTCGCGGGCGCCGATGGCGGTGGGCTTGTAGCCGCTATCCCGCAGGCGGCGGATGAGCTGGTTGAGCTGGGACAACCAGTCGGTCAGCTTGGGGCTGACTGCATGCATTTTTACTTCTCCTGACTTGGGCAAACTTCAGCGTTTGCCGCCCATTAATATACCAAAGTCATTAAATGTGCCAGCGCAAGTGGTTTCACGAACTGGATACCAGCTGGTCACGGCCGGCCAGTTGCGGAAACCAGCGCATCCACAGCACCACCACCAGCAAGGTACCCGCCCCGCCCAGAACCACGGCCGGCACGGTTCCCAGCCAGGCCGCCGTGACGCCAGACTCGAACTCGCCAAGCTGGTTGGAGGCACCAATGAACAGCGAGTTCACCGAATTGACCCGGCCACGCATGTCATCCGGTGTTTCCAGCTGCACCAGCGTGCCGCGAATCACCACGCTGATGACATCAGCCGAACCCAGCAGCATCAGCGCCAGCAAGGACAGCGGGAAAGAGCGCGACAGACCGAACAGGATGGTGGCCAGGCCAAACACGGCGACTGCGGCAAACATGATATGCCCGGAGCGACGGCGTATCGGATGACGCATCAGCCACACCGACATCAGCAGCGCCCCGGCAGCCGGAGCCGAGCGCAGCAAACCCAGTCCCCACGGCCCGGTCAGGAGGATGTCGCGGGCAAACACCGGCAGCAAAGCCGTCGCCCCGCCCAGCAGCACGGCAAACAGGTCCAGCGAAATGGCACCAAGAATATCCGGCCGGCTGCGGATGAAGCGCACCCCCATCAGCAAGGAATCCAGCGACACACGCTGGCCAGTGGGCAGCACCCGGCTGGAGGGCAGCAGGCTCACCAACACCAGGCAGGCCAGAAAGCAGGCGGCTGACAGGCCATAAGTCAGTTCCGCACCCACGGCATACAGGAAACCGCCCAATGCCGGCGCGATGATGGTGGCAGCCTCATTGGCCGAGGCCGCCATGGCAATGGCCTGCCCCAGCAGGCTGGCAGGCACGATATTGGGCAACAGCGACTGCATGGCCGGCATGTCGAAGGCGCGGCAGCAGCCCACCACCACCGACAGGGCAAAGATCAGCTCGCGGCTGACCTGCCAGCCCGCGCCCAGATTACCCAGCAGCAGTGTCAGGGCAGCCAGCGACTGGATGAACAGGCTGATGGCCACCACCCGGCGACGATCAAAACGGTCCGACACCACCCCGGTGACCAGCACCAGCAGCACCCGTGGCAGAAATTGCAATAGTCCGACCAGCCCCAGGTCGAACGCACTGCCGGTCAGGGCATACACCTGCCAGCCAATGGCCACAGTGAGGATTTGAAAACCGGCAGTCAGCAACACACGGGCCGACCAGAACTGCCAGAAAGGGCGGCAATGCCGCAGGGATGCAGAAGCGTCGTTCATCGGGAAGATAAAGCAGGCCAGACTGGCCATGACAAAGAGATCAAGCCTACCGGCTAAACGCCTGTAACTCTAGCCTTACATGGCCTGCTTAAAACTCGCCAACACATTAGGCCCGCCCCACGATTTTTCCACGGCAGCCTGTTTGCCATTACCGTGGTGGTAGTAATTTTGAGGCCGGCCATCACTGGGCTTACAATTGCAGCCATTCCAGAAAGAAAGCATTCCATGTCCAACTCCCTGAGCGCCCTGCTGCAAGCAGCAGCCGACCGCCGCAGTGATCTTGTTAGCCGCCTGATCGCCGAAGATACCAATACTTACCGCCTGTTCCACGGCAGCGTGGAAGGCGTGGCCGGCCTGACGGTAGACCGCTACGGCGACCTGCTGCTGGTGCAAAGCTTCCACCAAAGCCTGGAAGATGCCGAGCTGGACGAAATCCGCAGCTTCTACGCCGGCCTCCTGCCGGAATTGCAGCTGGTCTACAACGACCGCAGCGGCAAGAATTCCCGCATCAACAACACCCTGAGCCTGCCCGAGCAAGCGGTAGCGGAAGAAAACCGTGTGGCCCATGAGATGGGCATCCGCTACCACATCCGTGGTCGCCACAGCGGCCAGGACCCGTGGCTGTTCCTCGACCTGCGCGCCGGCCGCCGCCGCGTGATGCAGCTGGCCGAAGGCAAGAGCGTGCTCAATCTGTTTGCCTACACCTGCGGTGTCGGCCTGGCAGCGGCCAAGGGCGGCGCGCAATTTGTGCTGAACGTGGATTTTGCCGAATCCAGCCTGGCCGTCGGCCGTGCCAATGCCAAGCTGAACAGCCTGGCCACCCGCCCGCGCTGCGTGCAGAGCGATGCCTTTGCCGCCTTGCGCCAGCTGTCCGGCATCGGCCAGCCCAAGATGGTGCGTGGCAAGAAAATGCCTCCCTTCCCGGCTCTGGAAGCCCGCCAGTTCGATCTGGTCTTCCTTGACCCGCCGCGCTACGCCAAGAGCCCCTTCGGCGTGGTCGACCTGATCAACGACTACCAGGCCCTGTTCAAGCCGGCCCTGCTGTGCACCGCCGAAGGTGGCATGCTGATCTGCTGCAATAATGTGGCCCAGGTTGATGGCAATGCCTGGCTGGAGTCGCTCAAGCGCAGCGCAGAAAAAGCCGGCCGTACCGTGCACGAAGTGGAATGGATTACCCCGGAGCAGGATTTCCCCAGCGCCGATGGCCAGCATCCGCTGAAGATCGTGCTGCTGCACGTCTGATTGCCGCTGTACCAGACTGCCCGGCCGACCCGCTCGGCCGGGCAGTTTTGTTTTTACCTGCGCCCGTTCGGGCCACCATCCGGGCAAGCTATCGCTACGCCACCGGGAACTGCCGGCAACAAAACCCCACTAAAATGGCGGCAACGCAGAAGGCGAGCCTGTGCCCAGCCATGCAAAAAAAGCATTGCTGATTACTTCGCTTCAAGCTATCGTCATACCCCCATACAACCTCAACGGACCACAGGTCCCGACAAGGACGATCTTTATGTTTTCCTGGTTTGAAAAGCGGGTAGACGTCTACCCGGATACACCTCCCGTCCAGCCACCCAAGGGCTTCCTGCCCTTTGTCTGGTCCGCCACCAGCGGCATGCGCCCCTACATCCTGTGCATGACCTTGCTGACCTCCCTCATCGGTGCCTTCGAAGCCTTGCTGTTCTCCATGCTGGGCTCCATTGTCGACTGGCTCAGCCATGTGGCGCCGTCGCAACTATGGACCCAGGAGCGTCATCACCTGCTGTTGCTGGGCGGCATCCTGCTGGCCAGTCCGCTGCTGATCGCCCTGCAGGCCATGTTCAAATACCAAAGCCTGTTCGGCAATTTCCCCATGCGCCTGCGCTGGCAGTTTCACCGCCACCTGCTGGGACAGAGCATGAGCTTTTATCAGGATGAATTTGCCGGCCGGGTAGCGGCCAAGGTGATGCAGACCGCGCTGGCCGTACGCGACACGGTGCTGATCATCACCGACATCCTGGTGTTCGTGGTGATCTACTTCATCACCATGGTGGCGGTGGTCGGCAGCTTCGATAGCAGCTTGCTGCTGCCCTTCATCGGCTGGTTGCTGCTGTATGTGGCGACCCTGGCTTTCTTCGTGCCACGGCTGGGCAAGGCCTCGGCCCGCCAGGCCGATGCACGCTCGCTGATGACTGGCCGCGTGACTGATGCCTATACCAATATCGCCACGGTCAAGCTGTTTGCCCAGGGTCAGCGCGAGGCCGCCTTCACCAAAAGTGCGATGCAGGAATTCATGCAGACTGCCTATGGCCAGATGCGCCTGGTCAGCGGCTTTGAAATCGCCAACCACATTCTCAGCATGGGGCTGATCGCCAGCACTGCCGGTGCCACGCTGTGGCTGTGGACCCAGGGCCAGGTCGGTATCGGTGCCGTGGCCGCCGCCACCGCCATGGCCTTGCGGCTCAATGGCGTGTCGCACTGGATCATGTGGGAAATGTCCAGCCTGTTCGAAAATATCGGTACCGTGCACGATGGCATCAGCACCCTGTCGCGGCCGGTCGCCATTGTCGACCAGCCGGCTGCCCAGGCGCTGCAGGTAGCACGTGGCGAGATACGCTTCGACAATGTCAGCTTTTCCTATGGTGGCGAACGCACCATTGTCGACGGGCTGAACCTCACCATTCGTCCCGGCGAAAAAATCGGTCTGGTCGGCCGCAGCGGTGCCGGCAAGTCCACCATCGTCAATCTGATGCTGCGTTTTTACGACATCGAACAGGGCCGCATCCTGATCGACGGCCAGGATATTGCCACGGTGACCCAGGACAGCCTGCGCGCGCAGATCGGCATGGTGACGCAGGACACCTCGCTCTTGCACCGCTCGGTACGCGACAACCTGCTGTACGGCAAGCCAGATGCCGGCGACGAGGCCATGATCCATGCCGCCAAGCAGGCCGAGGCGCATGACTTCATCCAGGCATTGACCGACCCCAAGGGTCGCCGTGGCTACGATGCCCATGTGGGCGAGCGCGGCGTCAAGCTGTCCGGTGGCCAGCGTCAGCGCGTGGCCATTGCCCGGGTGATGCTGAAAGATGCCCCCATCCTGCTGCTGGACGAAGCCACCAGCGCGCTGGATTCGGAAGTGGAAGCCGCCATCCAGAGCAGCCTGTACCGGCTGATGGAGGGCAAGACTGTGGTGGCCATCGCCCACCGCCTGTCCACCATCGCCGCCATGGACCGGCTGATCGTGCTGGACAAGGGACGGGTGGTGGAAGAAGGCGACCATGCCAGCCTGCTGGCTCAAGGCGGCCTGTATGCCCGGCTGTGGGCGCACCAGAGCGGCGGCTTTCTGGGAGAAGAAGTCGACGAGGCCATCCGCCCAGGAGAACTGGACCCGGCCTGATGCCATCATCCTGCCTGCCACAAACAAAAACCCGCCAGCTGGCGGGTTTTTTCATACTATCGACACCCCCTCGCTTTCCGGAAGGAAAGCGAGGCTCCCTTGCAGGGCAAGGGCGGGGGGAAAGGGAATAGATGGGAAGGCTGCGGAAGCAATAACTTAGTCGAAAGGCCCGGCTTTGCCGGGTCCAATGCAATCGCACCAAATAACTTTATCAGCAGCCTGAAACCCGCCAGTTGGCGGGTTTTTTCATGGCCGGCCCTGGGAATCAGGCTTCGGCTTTTTTGAGGATGACGTACAGTTCATCCTTGAGTTTCAGTTTTTCCTTCTTCAGCACTTCCACCTCCTGCGAACTGCCCTTCTCGATGGCGGCCTCGATATTCTTGATCTTCTGGTCCAGTTCATTGTGCTTGTTGAACAGGCGGCTGAAGTGGTCGTCTTCGGTTTTCAGTTTACTGATCAGATCACGGAATTCTGGGAACATCGGCTTCTCCTGATTGGTGGGTGGGGTGGCGTTCATGCCACCTGACTACAAGCTCATGCTAGTCCCGACACCAGTCTGCTTTCTTGATCTAAGGCATATGCGCCGGTAACAGACATCAGTGCATTGTGCACCGCCAGAGCGCGGATGCAAGAGCACACGGCGGGCCGGCCAGCCCTTCCCTGCCAACACCGCCTGCACATAGGTCCAGTCGACCACCCCAGACCAAGCCGCCACGATGCTGCGATGTTCCCGGGAGTGGCAGCCTCCGCTGTCGCCGCTTTGCAAGGAGGCCCCATGAAGTACCTTTATGCTGGCGATGCAGATTTCCAGCATCAATCCTTTCTCGAGCTGCGCCCCATCGCGGTATGGACACAGCTGCTGGGGGAGCTGTCCTGGCTGGCTTCCCTGCTGCTCAGCCACCCGCACCAGCAGGTCGACGCCGCCAACACGGTGCTGGTCTGCCTGATCATGCTGGCCGGCACCTTGCTATCGCTGAATGCCGGCCACCGCCACACCCTGCTACTGGGCATGCTGCTGAATCTGTGTGGCCTGGCGCTGGGCTTTCGCCTGAACATGCTGTTTGTCGCCGATACCAGCCTGTGGGCCACCTCGATTGCCGTGTGCATCAGCCTGACCATGGCTCCGGTTTTCCACAGCTCGTATTGCTTCGTGCTGGCCAGTGGCTGCGTGTGGGGCATCCTGCTGCAAGGTACGCTGGATGACCGACGCTTATGGCAACAGGATACGCTGATCGCTCTGCTGACCATCGTGACACTGGCCTCCGGCCTGATGCTCAACATCCTGTTTCGCCGCCTGCGGCTACGTGGCTACCATCTGCGTCGAGATCTGGAAGCGCTAGCCTTTCAGGACGCCCTCACCGGTATCGACAACCGCCGCAGCCTGCTGGAAAAGCTGCAGGCCTGGTATCCGGCCCAGCACGGCCATTTCCTGATGGTCGATATCGACGACTTCAAAAGCGTCAATGACGACTTCGGCCATGAAGCGGGCGATCAGGTGCTGCAACAAGTGGCGCGGCAGCTGAGCGGGCATCCCGACGTGGCCTTGTGCGGGCGGCTGGGCGGTGAGGAGTTCGGCCTGTTCACCCGGCTGCAGGACAGCCAGCGCGTCAGCGAACTGGCGAGCCAGCTGATACACCGGGTGAATAGCTGCAGCGTGGAGCAGCGACGGCTGTCCATCAGCATCGGCATCGTGCTGATGGATGGCCGCATCGGCCTGAGTGCCGCCCTGCGCCAGGCCGATGCGGCGCTGTACCAGGCCAAGCACCGCGGCAAGAACGGCTTTGTGCTGGCCCTGTCCTGCGGCCATCCGGCACCGCCGCACACACTGGCGCAGGCGGGCTAGCCCACGAAAAAGCCGCCCGCAGGCGGCTCGGTAGCTGGGCGCGGCAAGCCTGCGTCAGGCGTCGTAGCCCAGATTCGGTGCCAGATCACGCTCGGCCTGTTCCAGCGACACGCCGCGCCGCTGGGCATAACTTTGCACCTGATCCTTTTCCACCTTGCCCACGCCGAAGTAGCGCGCCTCCGGATGGCTGAAATAAAAGCCGGAGACGGCCGCCGTCGGCAGCATGGCATAGCCTTCGGTCAGCGTCATGCCGATGCCCGGGGCATCCAGCAAGGCAAACAGGGCCTTCTTCACCGTATGGTCCGGACAGGCCGGATAGCCCGGAGCCGGACGGATGCCACGGTATTCCTCGTCGATCAGCTGCTCATTGCTCAGCGTCTCGTCAGCGGCATAGCCCCAGAATTCGCGACGTACACGCTGGTGCATCAGCTCGGCAAAGGCCTCGGCCAGACGGTCGGCCAGCGCCTTGAGCAGAATGGCCGAGTAGTCATCGTTGGCAGCCTCGAAACGGGCCACATGCGGCTCGATGCCGATGCCGGCAGTCACCGCAAAAGCACCGATATAGTCCTGCACGCCGCTGTCGGCCGGGGCGATATAGTCGGCCAGCGCCCAGTTGGGCTTGCCATCCATTTTCGGCAGTTGCTGGCGCAGGCCCACCCAGCTCATCTGGCTGCTGTGGCCATCCACACTGCGGATGTCGATATCGTCATCGTTGACGCTGGCGGCCGGGAACAGGCCGATAACGGCACTGGCAGACAGCCAGTTTTCCTCGATGATCTGCTGCAACATCACCTGGGCATCGGCATACAGGCTGCGTGCCGACTCGCCCACGATTTCATCGTCCAGAATGCGCGGGAAGCGGCCGGCCAGCTCCCAGCTCTGGAAGAAAGGCGTCCAGTCGATGACGGCGGCGATATCCGCCAGCGGGTAGTTTTCGAAACGGCGCACGCCCAGCCACTGCGGCTGGGGCGGCACATAGCTGGCCCAGTCGGTTTTTTGCTTGTTGGCACGGGCCTGCTCCAGGCTGACTACCTTGCGGTTGGCCTTGTTGGCATGGCCTTCGCGGGCACGCTGGTACTCGGCCGCCACTTCGGCGACAAAGCCATCGCGCAGGGTATCGGACAGCAGATTGGAGCACACACCCACCGCACGGCTGGCATCCGGCACATAAATCACCGGATGCTGGTAGTGCGGCGCAATCTTCACCGCCGTGTGCACTTTGGAAGTGGTCGCCCCACCAATCAGCAAGGGAATGTCAAAGCCCTGGCGCTGCATTTCCTTGGCCACATGGCTCATCTCTTCCAAGCTTGGAGTGATCAGGCCGGACAGGCCGATGATGTCGGCCTTGTGTTCGCGGGCTGCATCCAGAATGGTCTGGCAGGGCACCATCACGCCCAGGTCGATCACCTTGTAGTTGTTACAGCGCAGCACCACGCCGACGATGTTCTTGCCGATATCGTGCACATCGCCCTTGACCGTGGCCATGATGATGACGCCCTTGGCCGGCGCATCGGCCAGACCCATGCGGATCTTTTCTTCCTCGATGAAAGGCTCCAGATGCGCCACGGCAGCCTTCATCACGCGGGCCGATTTCACCACCTGCGGCAGGAACATCTTGCCGGCACCAAACAGGTCGCCCACCACGTTCATGCCGTCCATCAGCGGACCTTCAATCACATGAATGGGGCGCGCGCACTTGAGGCGGACTTCCTCGGTATCTTCCACGATAAAGGTGGTCATGCCCTTGACCAGCGCATGCTCCAGCCGCTTCTCCACCGGCCAGTCGCGCCAGGCCAGGTCTTCCACCTTTTTCTCGCCTACCGCCTCGCCCTTGAAGCGTTCCGCCAGCGCAATCAGGTGTTCGGTGGCATCGCCGCCATCAGCCGGAGTGCGCATCAGCACCACGTCTTCAATGCGCTCGCGCAGCGCCTTGTCCACCTCGTCATACACTTCCAGCGCACCGGCGTTGACGATGCCCATGGTCATGCCGCGCTGGATGGCGTGGTAGAGGAATACCGCGTGGATGGCTTCGCGTACCTTGTTGTTGCCACGGAAGGAGAAGGACACATTGGACACGCCGCCGGAAATCTTGGCGTGCGGCAGGTTTTGCTTGATCCAGCCGGTGGCTTCGATGAAGTCGAGGCCGTAGCGGGCGTGTTCTTCAATGCCGGTGGCTACGGCAAAGATATTGGGGTCGAAGATGATGTCTTCCGGCGGGAAGCCCACTTCGTCCACCAGGATGCGGTAGCTCTTTTCGCAGATTTCCACCTTGCGGGCGTAAGTGTCGGCCTGGCCCTTGTCATCAAAAGCCATCACGATCACCGCCGCGCCATAACGGCGCAACAGGCGTGCCTGTTCCTTGAACTTGTCCACCCCTTCCTTCATGGAGATGGAGTTGACGATGCCCTTGCCCTGGATGCACTTGAGGCCGGCTTCAATCACCTCCCACTTGGAGGAGTCGATCATGATAGGCACACGGGCGATGTCCGGCTCGGCGGCGATCAGCTTGAGGAAGCGATCCATGGCCGCCAGCGCGTCCAGCATGCCCTCGTCCATATTGATGTCGATGACCTGAGCGCCGTTCTCCACCTGCTGCCGTGCCACATCCAGCGCGGTGGCGTAGTCGCCATTCAGGATCAGCTTGGCAAAGGCGCGGCTGCCGGTGACATTGGTGCGTTCGCCCACATTGACGAACAGGTCCTTGTCGCCGATGTTGAACGGCTCCAGGCCGGACAGGCGGCACTTTTTCTCGATATCCGGCAGCGCGCGCGGGGCGATGCCGTCCACCGCATGGGCAATGGCGGCGATATGGTCCGGCGTGGTGCCGCAACAGCCGCCAACGATATTGATCAGGCCGGACTCGGCCCATTCACGCACGAATTCGCCCATGGCGGCCGGTTCCAGATCGTAACCGCCAAAGGCATTGGGCAGGCCGGCGTTGGCATGCACCGACACATAGCTGGCGGATACCCGCGACATTTCTTCCACATAGGGGCGCAAGAGGTCTGGGCCCAGTGCACAGTTCAGGCCATACGACATGGCGTTGGCATGCGACAGGCTGTTGTAGAAGGCCTCGGTCGTCTGGCCAGTCAGGGTGCGGCCGGACTGGTCGGTAATGGTGCCGGACACCATGATGGGCAGCCGGGTCTTGTCGGGGTGATCGTCAAAATACTGATGGATGGCAAACACCGCCGCCTTGGCGTTCAGGGTGTCGAAGATGGTTTCCACCAGCAGGAAATCCGCGCCGCCGGCCACCAGGCCGTCAATCGCCTCGGTGTAGCTGCTCACCAGCTCGTCGAAGCTGACATTGCGATAACCGGGGTCGTTCACATCCGGGCTGATGCTGGCGGTGCGGTTGGTGGGTCCCAGCACGCCGGCACAGAAACGCGGCCGCGCCGGATTCTTTGCCGTTTGCGCCACGCACAGCTCTTTGACCAGCCGGGCGGCGGCGTGGTTGATTTCCCACACCAGGCTTTCCATCTGGTAGTCGGCCATGGCAATCGAGGTGGCATTGAAGGTGTTGGTTTCAATGATGTCGGCCCCGGCATCCAGATAGGCTTGGTGAATGCCGCCGATCACATCGGGCCGGCTCAGCACCAGCAGGTCGTTGTTGCCTTTTACGTCACAGGGCCAGTAGGCGAACCGCTCGCCACGGTAGTCAGCTTCCTGCAGATCATGGCGCTGGATCATGGTGCCCATGCCGCCATCCAGGATCAGGATGCGCTGCGACAGCTGGGAAAATACCGGGTGGGTGGTGTTTTTGGTCATGGCAAACAGGCTGTTATGGGCTGGATCGATAAAAGGCACACTCAAGGTGCGGCCGATCATATTACCATTGCGTCTGGAACTGTCAGACAACTAACTAAGAAGAAGAGAGTACAAGCTTATGGTTCGTTTGAATAAGACCTGGCTGGCGCTGTTGACGGGAGCAGCACTGGCGCAAGTGGCCGCAGCGGGCGGCGTACTGAAAATCGGGGTGTCGGATTCGGACGCACCGCCCATCGTGGTGCTGACGCCGGACAACCAGGCGCTGGCCGGTGGCCTGACCAAGGAACTGGGCGATGCACTGGCCGGCGAGCTGGGACTGAAAGCGCAGTATGTGGTGATCGCCCGCAAGCGGGTGGAAAACACCATTGAAGCCGGCAAGGTCAATATCGTGTGCAATGCCAATCCGGAATGGTATGGCAATGCCGCACGCCTGGGCTGGACGCGCGAATTTTATCCACAGGTGGAGCGGGCACTATCGCTCAAAGACATGCCAGACCTGCACCAGGCCGATGAAATGGTCGGCAAGCGCATCGGCACCATTCGCGGCTACAGCTATCCGACACTGGAACATCTGTGGGCGGTGGGCCGCACCACCCGCGTGGATGAGCCACGGCTGGAGCTGCTGGTGAAATCGCTGCAGAAGAAACTGACCGATGTCGCCATCTCCTCGGAACTGGAGCTGGCGTGGTGGGCCAAGACCAATCCGCAGGAAGCCCGCGCCTTCAAACAGCACCCGATGACGGTGACCTATATGCCCACCATGTGCGCGGTGGCACCCAATTCGCCGATCAGTACCGACAAGCTGAACCAGGGTATTGAAGCCATGCGCCGCAGCGGCAAGCTGAAGGCCATTCTCAAATCCTACGAATGGCAGACGCAATAAGCTGTTTCACGTGAAACCGGGCAAGCCCACCGGCTTGCCCCTGGCTGCGAACAAGGGGTGGGATGCCATACGCCGCCCCGGCCAACCCGGCCTCACCCTCCAGACAGCTGGTTTTTCAACTTACCTGCCAAATAGTCATCCCCCGCCCTTGCCCTGCAAGGATGTCTCGTTGTCATCGCAGCAAACGCGGGGGCCTTTGTCATCACTCTGCTCTTTTTTGCACACGCATCATGCATATCATTTATCTGCACGGTTTCAACTCCAGCCCGCAATCGCTGAAAGCACAGGAAACAGCAGCCTGGCTGGCCCAGCATGCACCCACCGTCACCTTGCACTGCCCGAAGCTGTCGCCTCATCCGGCCACGGCCATGCGGCGGGCGGAAGAATTATTGCTGTCACTGCCCGCCGACAGCTGGCTGATCGGCAGTTCACTGGGCGGCTATTACGCCGGTTGGCTGGCAGAAAAACATGGCCGCAAGGCCGCGCTGATCAATCCGGCCATCACGCCATATATCGATCTGCAGCGCTATCTGGGTGCGCAGCGCAACCCCTACACCGGGGAAGAGTACGTATTGGATGATGCCGACATGCAGGCCTTGCTGGCCATGCGTCTGCCAGCACCGGCGGCCGGCCAATACTGGCTATGGCTGGGCAGTGCGGACGAGGTGCTGGACTGGCAGGACGCAGCGCGCTATTACCGTGGCCACCGGCAAACCATTTTCAATGGCGACGACCACCGTCTCAAGCGCTGGCTTGAGTGTCTGCCGCCCCTGCTGGGCTGGGCAGCTTCTGCTGGCTGAGCAACTTGCTACCGCGCTGCATGGCCATTGACAGGCGCTCCAGGCTCACCGGTTTGGACAGGAAGTCATTCATGCCGGCCTGCTGGCAGCGTTCGCGGTCTTCATCGAAGGCATTGGCCGTCAGCGCAATGATGTGGGGCTGGTAGTCCAGCTCCAGCTGGCGAATGGCACGGGTGGCATCCAGCCCGTCCATTTCCGGCATCTGCATGTCCATCAGGATCAGCTCCACCCCGCCCTGGCTGACCCGCTCCAGCGCCTGCCGCCCGTTGCCAGCCAGCATGACATCGCGAAAACCGAGTTTTTCCAGCAGTTTGATAATCAGCTTCTGGTTCACCGTATTGTCCTCGGCCACCATGACCGACAACGGTGCCACGCCGGGAGCTGGCGTCTCCACCGGCGGCACCGCAACAGGTGCTTCGGCCGCCGGCGCACTGGCCTCGGTGGCCACCCAGTGCACGCTGAAGCTGCTGCCCACGCCGTGTTCGCTGCTGACATCGATGCGCCCGCCCATGGCCTCCGCCAGCCGTCGGCAGATGGCTAGCCCCAGCCCGGTACCGCCATAGCGCCGGGTCGTGGTGGAGTCGGCCTGCTCAAATGCGGTAAACACCTTGCCCAGCTGCTCCTGGGTCATGCCGATGCCGGTATCACGAATCACCAGCACCAGGCGCTTCATGTCGAAGGTATCTTCCAGCGGCTCGATGCCCACCGTCACGGTGATGCCGCCCTGATGGGTAAACTTGATGGCATTGCTCAACAGATTGCTGGTGATCTGGCGCAGCCGGGTGGCATCACCCAGCAGCCAGGCACTGCCCAGCGGCCGTTGCCATTCGATGCGCAGGCCCGCCTCCATCGCCTTGGGCACAAACAGATTCACCACGCTATCGAGCAAGGCATACAGATTGTAAGGTCGCTGCTCCAGCGTCAGCTTGCCGGCATCGATCTTGGACAGGTCGAGAATATCGTTGATCAGGGCCAGCAGCGAAGTGCCGCACTCCTGCAAGGTGGCCACCTGATCGCCCTGCTCCGGTGTCAGGCGCGAATGCGATAGCAGCTCGGCCATGCCCAGCACACCATTGAGCGGAGTGCGGATTTCGTGGCTCATCACCGCCAGGAATTCCGACTTGGACTTGGCCGCCATTTCCGCCTTGAGCAGCGCCTCGGACAGCTGTGCCATGCGCCATTCGACGATTTTTTCCAGCTGGGCCGCTACGGTGGACAGTTCAAAGTTGGCGTCGTACAAGGCGCGGCTACGCTGTTCCAGCAGCACCTCCGCCTCTTTGCGCGCGGTTTTCTCACGCTGGTAGCGCTTCTGGAAGCGCAGCAGCTGGTCTTGCAACTGGGCCAGTTCGTCATCGCTCATACCAGTTCCACCACGAAGCGTACCTTGCTGCCATCCTCGCTCAATGGCTCAGCCACGATGCGCCCTTGCTCACCGAAATGATCGAGCGCGCCCTGGATCAGGCCGGAGGCCAACGGTGCCAGGCAGCGCGGCGAGCTGTACAGCAAGGCCATGCAGCGCGCGTCGCTGCTGAGCACCTCGATTTGCGGCAGCTGCGCATCCGGATAAAGCTTTTGTACTTCCTGGTGAATGTGCTTCTCGATATTACCCAGCACCGTAAATGCGCTGCTGCAACCCTGGATGCTGTACGGATACAGCAGGGCAAAGCGGCCGAACAGGTAATGGCCGAAAGTGTAGATCAGTGCCTGCGCTTCCAGTCCGCTGCGCTGCGACAAGGCCGTCACCAGCGCCACCATCTCGGCAAAAGGATAGCTGCCCACCGCGGTGTAGGCCCCTCCCGATTTGATGCCGGCATCCTCGATGATGTCATCCACCATGTCGGCAGAAAAGCGGCTCTCCACCATTTCCAGAAACTCGGTAAACACCACGCCTTTCATGCTTGTTCCCTTCGTGTGGCTTGCATGCGCTGCTCTGCTCGCTACGATTAACCCTGCACGCAACAGTGCGTCATGGATTCAATGTAGGAAGAAAACCGGCCAAACACCAAGTCACCACCTGCGGGAAACACTCTGTTCTCTGGACACGGCTTGCATGGCAGTGGCCTGCGGTGCAGACTCGACGGCATGTCATCATGCTGGAAAAAGGACCGTACCATGAGCCAGGCCATCCGTTTTCATGTCACCGGATCACCCGATGTGCTGCAGCTGGAACACATCAGCGTCGGCGAACCAGGCCCAGGCGAGGTGCGCCTGCGTCACCGTGCCATCGGCATCAATTTCATCGATACCTATCAGCGCAGCGGACTCTATCCGATTGCCCTGCCCAGTGGCCTGGGCAGTGAAGCGGCCGGTGTGGTGGAAGCCGTAGGCGAAGGCGTGACGCAGGTGCAGGTGGGAGACCGCGTCGCCTATGCCGGCGGGCCGCTGGGGGCCTACAGCACACTCCGGCTGATTCCCGCCGCTGTACTGGTCAAGCTGCCGGACAGCATCAGCGATGAAGTCGCCGCCTGCATCATGCTGCAGGGCATGACGGTGGAGTACCTGATCCGCCGCACCTTTGCCGTACAACCCGGCATGACCGTGCTGTGGCATGCCGCCGCCGGCGGTGTCGGCCAGATCGCCGTGCAGTGGCTCAGCTCACTGGGGGTGCAGGTGATCGGCACGGTGGGCTCGGCCGCAAAAGGCGAGCTGGCACGCCAGCTGGGCTGCGCCCATGTCATCAATTACAACGAGGAAGATGTGGTGGCGCGGGTGCGCGAGATCACCGCGGGCAAGGGCGTGCCGGTGGTATACGACTCGGTGGGAAAAAGCACCTTCGAGATGTCGCTGAACAGCCTGGCTCCGCGTGGCACGTTCGTCAGTTTTGGCAATGCCTCGGGGGCCGTACCGGCATTCGAACCGCTGCTACTGTCGCAGAAAGGTTCGCTGTTTTTCACCCGGCCCAAATTGGGAGACTATATTGCCCAACGCGAGGAGCTGGAGGCATCGGCGGCAGCCTTGTTCGAACGCATTGCCACCGGTGCGGTACAGGTCCGGCCATCTGCCAGCTACCCGCTGGCCGCCGCCGCCACAGCGCACCGTGATCTGGAAAGCCGCCGCACTACCGGCTCCATCATTCTGCTGCCCTGAGCACCGGCTAGCCATGAAAAACCCCGCTGTCGTGACAGCGGGGTTTTATTTTGTGTCTGGTTTCAGTTGCCTGAAGGGGCCAGTGCCTTGCGCACACATTCGCGGCCTTGCTGGGTGGCGGTTTCGGCACAGCTTTGCTCGGCCGCCGCCCGTTGCTCGCAGCGGGCCTTGTTGCTGGCGTGGCTGCAATCGGCAGCGGGCAATCGCTCGCGCACACACAGCCGTCGTGCCAGCCCCTCGCTACCCTCGCAGGCCGCCTGTGCCGCCAGCAAGGCTTCACAGCGCCGGGCATCACGGCTGCGCTGGCAGCTGAGCGCCGGGGTGAACTGCTCGATGCAGGCTCGGCGCGACCCCGCCGTCAGATCAGAACAACTGAGCCAGCCTTGCCGGTAACTGGCGCAGCGTTGCGGCGCCATGGCCTTGTCACAATCCGGGGCCGCCTGCACTTGCGCCGACCACGCCAACCCCACCAACATGGCCAAACCCACCAGCCAGTTGCCGCTACTCCACTTACCCCAAGCTTTGTTCAAGGCCGTGATCCTTGCCACTGGCAATGTCCGGCTACAAAGATAGCCGGATCAATCGTTCTGGAATTGCTCCTGAGCCTTTTGTCGCTTGTCGCGCCAGAAATTGCGCTGTCCCGGCGGCGGATGAGAAAAACCATCCGGTGCAAAACGATCAGGTCCACCCATGCCACCCGCAGGCGGCGCCCCCGGAGGATGTCGGCGTTGCAGGCGGCGCGCGTCTTCCGGCGACAAGTCACCGGCCTGCACGGCCTCCTTCAGACGCAGATTGCGCAAGCGGCGTTCCTCTCCGGCTGATTGCCGGGGCGGGAAACGCTGGAATTCCGCCGCGCCGTCCTCCGCGCCATTTGGGCCCTGCGCCAGCACCGGCAAGGCGAACGCCGTCACCGTGGCAAACAGCAAGACATAAATGGCATGGTACTTCATGGCTTCATTTTAACCTGACATTACGCCTCCTGCCATGATGACTCACCGGCATCACAGCAGAAGACTGATGGAACATGAATGATTGTGGGGCTTACTTTTCGCCGGTTGGACGCCGCATCGAAGTCGATGCGCCATCCGGCACGGTGTATCCGGTGGCAGGCGTCGCCGCTGGCGTGCTCTGTGCGGCCAGCTGGCGCGCCTCGCGGATATCCGCGCCGTTACCGCCGCGCTCGGCGGCCTGCGCGGCCGAAGCCACGCCCAGGGTAGCAACGGCAAACAGCAATAGAATCAAGGGGTTTTTCATGATCATGATCTCCGGTATGCAGCACACTCTGGCAGTCTAGAAGGTGGCTTTTGCGCATCCGTGTGTCACATGTTACCAAATGTTAACTTTTGTGAATGCCTGATGGCGTTTAACAGAAATTCATGATCCACCATCGCCTTGCCGGCTGGGCCGGGTTAAGCTTTGCCACCAGTATGCCTGCCGCGTTGCCGCGCCGTGCGATCAAGGAAAACACCATGGAACACAACAAGATTCTCATCGTCGACGACGACGCCAAGCTACGCGAACTGCTTACCCGCTACCTGGGACAGCAGGGTTATGTGGTCGACACCCTGCCGGATGCCCGCGAACTGGACCGCAAACTGGCACGCAACCGTCCCGACCTGATGGTGCTGGACGTGATGATGCCCGGCGATGACGGCCTGGCGGTGGTGCGCCGCCTGCGCGCCCAGGGCGAGACGGTGCCGGTCATCATGCTGACCGCCCGCGGCGAAGATGTGGACCGTATCCTGGGCCTGGAAATGGGTGCCGACGACTATCTGCCCAAGCCTTTCAATCCGCGCGAACTGACCGCGCGCATCCAGTCGGTGCTGCGCCGCCACCACGCCACACCGGCGCTGGCCGCCCGCCACGAGTCCGACGAAGTCATCGAGTTTGGCGACTTCCAGCTTAATCTGGGCCGGCGCGAGCTGCTGAAAAACCAGCAAGCCCTGTCACTGACCACCGCCGAATTTGCCGTGCTCACCGTACTGGCCACCCACCCGCGCCGCCCGCTGACCCGCGAGCAACTGATGGAAATGGCGCTGGGCAAGGGTAATGGCGAATCGCTGGATCGCAGCATCGATGTGCACATTTCCCGCCTGCGCAAGACGCTGGAAGGCGGCGACAGCCCCTTGCGCTTCATCCAGACCGTGTGGGGCTACGGCTATGTGTTCGTGCCCGACGGCAGCGAGCGGGAGTAAGCGGTGCTGCGACGCCTGACCGGTTCCCTGCTGTTTCGCCTGATCGTGCTGGTGGTGGTGGTGGTGGTCACCACCCAGATCGTCACGGTCTATATCGCAGCGGGTGAGCGCCACAAGCTGATGGACAAGCAGCTGTATGCCCAGGTGGTGGATACACTGGCCTTCCTCGAAGGCTCGATGGACAATATGAGCCCCGTCCAGCGCACTGCTTTTCTGGCCAGCTACAACCGTCCGGGCCTGCCGCGCCTGCTGCCGCAACAAGCGGCGGCCAAGCAACAGTTCGACACCGAATTGCCACGGGTCGCCAGCAGCCTGGTCAGCCGGCTGAGCAAGGGGCTGGACGACACCGTGCGCGGCTACATGGTGCGCCGTGAAGACCGCAACGAGCTGTGGGTCAACGTGCATGTGCTGGACACCCCCTACTGGCTGGTCATCCCCTTTGGCCGTTACAGCGACCGCCCCATCTACGCCATCATCCAGGCGGCCTTGCTGGCTACCTTGCTGGCCACCCTGCTGGCCTCGCTGGTCGCCTGGCGCATTACCCGCCCCATTGGCAAGGTAGTGGCCGCTTCGCGCGAACTGGCGCGCGGCAATATGCCGCCACCGCTGCAGGAAAACGGCCCGCGCGAGCTGCAGGCGCTGGCGCGCGGCTTCAACCACATGGCCAGCGCACTGGACAGCGCGGCCCGCGAGCGCCGGCTGATGCTGGCCGGACTGTCGCACGACCTGCGCACGCCGCTGACCCGGCTGAAGCTGATGCTGGAACTACAGGAACACAATAGCGATACCCCGGACATGCTGGCCGACATCGACGAGCTGTCACGCATCGTGCGCCAGTTCATCGATTTCGCCCGGGCCGAAGAGTCGGCCAGGCTGGAGCCGGTGGCGCTGGCCGAGCTGGCCGACAGCGTGGTGGCACGCTTTGGCCGCGACGGGCTGGATGTGAAACTGCTGCGCCAGGCCGAGCCGGAATTGCAGGCCGATGCGCTGGCGCTGGAGCGGCTGCTCTCCAATCTGCTGGAAAATGCCCGTCGCTACGGCAAGCCGCCGCTGCGGGTGGAAGTCGCCCAGCGCGACGGCATGGCGGAGCTGAGCGTGATCGACCACGGTCAGGGCATTCCCGCTGCGCTGCGCGAATCGGCACTGGCCCCCTTCGAGCGGCTGGCCGAACACCGTGGCACCGATGGCGGCAGCGGTCTGGGGCTGGCCATCGTGTCGCGGGTGGTCAAGCAGCACCACGGCCAGCTGCAGTTTGCCGATGAGGCCGATGGTGGCTTTCGCATCCGCATCCTGCTGCCGCTGGCCACCCATCCAGCGGCCTGAAGCCGGCTGGCAGTTCAAGAACGGGACCGCCAGCCCAGCAGCAATACCCCGCACAGAATCAGCACCCCTCCCAGCAGCATCAGCACACCCACCGGCTCCGCCAGCAACAGGCTGCCCCACAGCACGCCGAATACCGGCACCAGATAGGTCACGCTGCTGGCGCGGGTCGCGCCCAGTTTGTCGATCAGCCAGTAGAAAATCAGATAGGCCAGGGCGGTGCTGCCCAGTGCCAGCAGCACGACCGCGCCCCATACCGTGGTCGATGGAGACTGGGCCGGCAGGGTCAGCAAAGCCAGCGGCGTCACCAGCACGGCGCCGCTGAACAGGCTACCCGTCGCCGTCACCAGCGCAGGCAGGCCGGGCAGCCAACGCTTGGCCATGTGACCGGACCAGCCATAGCAGGCCGTGGCCCCCAGCATGGCCAGCACCGGCAGCACAGTCTGTACATCGAAGGCGGCACCGCGCCCCAGCATCAACACCAGCACACCGGCCAGCCCCAGCGACAGGCCGGCTGCGCGGGGCAGCGTCATGCGCTCACCCGCCAGTGGCATGGCCCACAAGGCCGTCATCAGCGGCGTGGTGGCGTTCAGCACCGACGCCACGCCGGCCGGCAGGCTGAGGCTGGCCCAGGCAATCAGGCAAAATGGCAGCGCCGACAGAAACACCCCCACCACGGCAATGCGCTGCCAGTGTTGCCGCCACAAGGGCAGGCCTCCGCGCAGCAGCAAGATCGGCAACAACACCAGTGCAGCCAGCCCCAGCCGCAAGGCAATCAGCACGAATGGCCCCAGCGCGGGCACCGCCACCCGCATGAACAGAAACGAAGCCCCCCACAAGGCGGCCAGCACCACCAGTCCTGCCATTTCCCGTCGCATCGCCACCCTCCCCTTTGTCATGCCTGTCAGCATAAGCGGACAAACATGCTGCCGCCTCCTGTTTCTTGCCATTGAATTGCTCCCTCCAATGCCGCTGCCAACTAGTTCCAGCGGAGGATGGCAAACAGGATGACGACACCACACACTGCAAGCTGCCACTTCACCCTGTACTGAGCACCATGGACATCCACGATTTCAACGCGCTGCTGGCTGCGGCCCGCCAGCAAGCTGAGCCGCAGCATCTGCTGCTGGTATTTACCAAGGCCGTGCTGCATGACGACCACCAGCCGCAGGAAGCCGAGCGCTTCGCCCGTGGCGAGGGCGGCATCCTGCTGCCCATCATGTGTCTGGACCGCGCCGCTGGCGCACTGGTGGACTTTGCCAGCCTGCAGGCCGAATCGGCTCGCATGGGCGAGCCGTGGCAGATCGTGTTTGTCGCCTGTCTGGACGGCAAAGCCGGCCAGCAACCACCGGCTGATGCAATCGAAGCCGCGCTGAAACGCATGATCCAGACCATCCAGACCGGTGGCGACGTGGCGCGCTACCTGGCTTTCGACACCAGCGGCGAGCCGGTACGTTTCCACTGAGTTGCCGCCGCCAGGCATGGCATTGCGTCTGAGCAGCCGCTAAGCTGAAACACCGTTGCCGGCAACCAAGCAGGTTTGCCGTGCTCCAACCTGTTTCAGCCCAGCCTGCCGGAGCCCGCATGAATCTGTCCCTGCTCAGCCGTTATGCCTTTTTTGTCGCCTGCATCCTGCTTAGCCTGATCGGCCTGGCCCTGCACCGGATCGAATGGCTGTGGCCCTTCACCCTGACAGCCCTGGTACTCAGCCTGGTCGGCATACTGGACCTGCGGCAAACCCGCCATGCGGTAAGGCGCAACTACCCGGTGCTGGGCAATATCCGCTATCTGGTGGAGGCCATCCGCCCGGAAATCCGCCAATACCTGCTGGAAGCCGACGGCGAGCAGCTGCCCTTCTCGCGTGACCAGCGCTCGCTGGTTTATGCCCGAGCCAAGAACGTGGCCGCGGACAAGCCCTTTGGCACCATGCTGAATGTCTACGGCAGCGGTTTCGAATTCATCAGCCACTCCATCCGCCCTGCGCCGCGCAGCGACCCGGCCGGCTTTCGTATCACGATTGGCGGCCCACAATGCCGCCAGCCCTACTCGGCATCGGTATTCAATATCTCGGCCATGAGCTTTGGCGCACTCAGCGCCAACGCCATCCGCGCCCTCAATCAAGGGGCCAAACAGGGCGGCTTTTACCACGATACCGGCGAGGGCAGCATCAGCCCCTATCATCTGGAACACGGTGGCGACCTGGTATGGGAGCTGGGCAGCGGTTACTTTGGCTGCCGCGATGCGCAGGGCCATTTCGATGCGGAACGTTTTGCCAGACAGGCGCAAAACCCGCAGGTGAAGATGATCGAGATCAAGCTCAGCCAGGGGGCCAAGCCGGGCCACGGCGGCATTTTGCCCAAGCACAAGGTGACGCCGGAAATTGCCGCCACCCGTGGTGTGCCGCTGGGGCAGGACTGCGTGTCGCCATCCAGCCATAGCGCCTTTGCCACCCCGCTGGAGATGATGGCCTTCATCGCCCGCCTGCGCGAACTGTCCGGCGGCAAACCGGTGGGTTTCAAGTTCTGCTTGGGCCACCCCTGGGAATTCATGGCCATTGCCAAGGCCATGCTGGAGAGCGGCATCCTGCCGGACTTCATCGTAGTGGATGGCAAGGAAGGCGGCACCGGCGCGGCACCGCTGGAATTCACCGACCACATCGGCGTGCCGCTGCGCGAGGGCCTGCTGTTTGTGCACAACACCCTGGTGGGGCTGAACCTGCGCGACAAGATCAAGCTGGGGGCCAGCGGCAAGATCGTCAGCGCCTTCGACATTGCCAGCATGCTGGCCATCGGTGCCGACTGGGCCAATTCCGCCCGCGGCTTCATGTTTGCCGTCGGCTGCATCCAGAGCCAGAGCTGCCATACCAACCGCTGCCCCACCGGGGTGGCCACCCAGGACCCCTTGCGCCAGCGTGCGCTGGTGGTGCCGGACAAGGCCGAGCGGGTGTTCAATTTCCACCGCAACACCCTGCATGCGCTGGCCGAGATGCTGGCCGCCGGCGGCCTCACCCACCCCGAGCAACTGGCCGCCCACCATCTGGTGCGGCGGGTGAGCGATACCGAAATCCGCCTGTACTCGCAGCTGCACGTCTTCCTGCAAGCAGGAGAACTACTGGGCGAGGACATCAAGGCCGAGTTCTACGGCCGCATGTGGCGCATGGCGCAGGCGGGCAGCTTTGCCCCAGCCCCGGCCCATGCCTGAACACTAGGTCTGCGCGACGGCGAGGGAGGCAAGCCTCCCTCCTGCCATCAACCGGCCACACCCTCAAAGCCAGCCAGCACATTCACCGCATTCACCCCGATGTCCTCCACCGCGTAGCCACCCTCCATCACGAACAAGGTGGGCAAACCTAGCGTACCGATCAGCTGGCCCATGCGCAGATAGTCGGCGTTCTTCAATTTGAAACGCGAGATCGGGTCCTGTTCGAAGGTATCCACCCCCAGCGATACCACCAGCGCATCCGGCGCATAGGCGGCAATCCTGTTACACGCATCGGCCAGCGCCGGGCCGTAGTGCGACCAGTCGGTGCCGTGGGCCAGCGGATAGTTGTGGTTGAAGCCCAGCCCCTGGCCCGCACCCGTTTCGTCGGCATGACCGAGGAAATAGGGATACTCCACCAGCGGGTCACCGTGCAGCGACAGGAACTGCACATCCTCGCGGGCATAGAAGATGCTCTGGGTGCCATTGCCGTGGTGATAGTCCACATCCAGGATCGCCACCCGTCTGGCCCCCTTGTCCAGCATGGCCTGGGCGGCAATGGCGGCATTGTTCAGATAGCAATAGCCGCCCATATAGTCGGCCGCGGCATGGTGGCCCGGCGGACGGCACAGGGCGAAAGTGCTGTGGCCGGTGGCCTGCATGACATCCAGCGCAGTCAGCGCCACATTGGCCGAAGAGCGGATGGCCTGCCAGGTGCCGGCGGTGATCGGCACCCCGGCATCGAAAGAGTAATAACCCATCAGGCCGTCGATGTCCTGCGGAATGCGGTCGGTACGCAGGCCGCGCACCGGCCACACCAGCGGCAGCGCGTCATGGTTGCGGCCTTGGGCCTGCCACAAGCTCCAGGCTTGCTCCAGAAAGCGTACATAGCCGGCGTCATGCACCCGCAGCAACGGCTCCAGCCCGTGCTCGGTGGGGGCGATGATGTCGCCCAGGCCAGTCTGGCGCACGCGCTGCAACACCATGTCAGCGCGGCTGGGCATTTCGAAGCAGGGCTTGAGGGTGCCGTCGATCAGTTCGGCATTGCCGTGGTGCAGGTGGTGGTCGTCACTGTAAATCGTCAGCATGCAGGTCTCCCTGCCGCGGGCGGGGAGCCAGCGGCATTATGTCGTGGTGGTAAGGAAATGCCGGCGTCAGCCGGCGAAGCTTATTTCTTCAGCTTGGTCCACACCCGGTCGCGCAGGGCATTGGCCTTGGCCGAACAGTTCTTGTTGGGCACGAACAGCGCGCGCATGGCGGCCGTGGGGTTGATGGCCGGATCGGCCTTGAGGTCGGCCACAAAATAAGCCGAGCTGCCCTTGATGGCATTGTTGTAGCCGGTGAAGTTGGAGGCCTCGGCAATATTCTTAGGCTCCATCATCCAGTTGATGAACTTGAGCGCGTTGTCGCGGTTCTTCGCCCCCTTGGGGATGACCAGATTGTCGTTCCAGAAGGGGATGCCTTCTTTCGGATAGACAAACACGGCGGACTTGAGCTTCTGGCGGGTACGGTAGGCCGCGCCGTTCCACTGCTGGTGCAGGATGACTTCCTGCGCCTGCATGCGCTCGATGGTGCCGTCGGAGTTATACATGGCCAGCATGGGCTTTTGTGCTTCCAGCAGGTCCTGGATGCGCTTGGCCTGCTTGGGGTCCTCGGTACACTGATCCACTTTCAGGTAGATGGCGGCAGCCTTGTACAGCTCGGCCACGTCGTTGAGCGCCACCACCTTGCCCTTGAGCGCGGCCGGCGGGGTGAAGAAGCTCTTCCAGCTGTTGTCCAGCTTGCCGCCCGGCACGCGGCTGGCGTCATAGGTAAAGCCGGTGACACCCCACATGTATGGTGCGGAATAAGCACGCTGCGGGTCGAAATCCGGCTTGTTGAGCGGGGCTTCCACCAGCTTGAAATTGGCCATCTTGCTGGCATCGATTTTTTCCAGCAGGCCCTCTTCGATCATGATTTTCACCATGTAGTCGGACGGCACCACCACGTCGTAACCCTTGGCCCCGGCCTTGAGCTTGGCCAGCAGGGACTCGTTGGAATCGAATACATCCAGGTTCACCTTGATGCCGCTTTCCTTTTCAAAGCGCTTGAGCAAATCCTGCGGGATGTAGTCGGACCAGTTGTACAGGTTCAATTCGCCAGCGGCCATGGCCGAGGCGGATACCAGCAGGCCCGCAGCCAGGGCCAGCGAATGCAGTTTGCAGACTTTCATGGCATTTCTCCTTCGTAGGGTGAACAAGCAGCGAAAAATGAGAGGCGGACCAGACCGCCGACCCGGTTCAGGATTTGCGCTGGCCCATCCAGTAGGACAGCGCGACAAAGGCAATCGACACCAGCAGCATCAGCGCCGATACCGCATTCACTTCCGGGGTGATCCCCATGCGGATCAGGCCGAAGATGTACACCGGCAGCGTGGTGGCACCGGCACCGGCCACGAAAAAGGTGATGACGAAATCGTCCAGCGACACGATGAAGGCCAGCATGGCACCAGACAGCACGCCCGGCAGGATCAGCGGCAGGGTGACGCGGCGGAAGGTGGCAAACGGCCCGGCATACAGGTCGGCCGCGGCTTCGGCCAGCCGTGGGTCCAGCCCTTCCAGCCGCGCGCGGATGGGCAGGTAGGCAAAGGGAATGCAGAACACCGTGTGGGCAATCAGCACCGTCAGCAGCCCCAGGTCCAGCCCCAGCGCGAGAAAGAACAGCAAGGACGCCACGGCGGTGACGATTTCCGGCACCAGCAGCGGCAGGCCCAGCATGGCATTGATGAAGGCCTGACCACGAAAGCGCTTGCCGGCCATGGCCAGCGCCGCCATGGTGGCAAAGCTGGTGGCCAGCACCGTGGCCCCGCAGGCGATGATCAGCGAGTTCTTGGTCGCCCGCAGGATGTTGTCGTTGTCCATCACCTTCAGATACCAGTCGAAGGAAAAACCGGTCCACAGCGTGGCAATGCGGTTGGCGTTGAAGGACAGCACCACCAGCACCACGATGGGCAGGTAGAGATAGACAAAGGCCAGCATGGCGGTGGGTGTTACCCCGCGAAAGCGCCACAGCGTATTGGATGCTTGCATGTCATTCTCCCGGCGGACGCTGGAAGCGTCTGGTGTAGATCCACATCACCAGCAGTACCAGCGCCAGCAACATGAAGGACAGGGCCGCCCCGAACGGCCAATTGCGGGCAGTGCCAAACTGGTTCTGGATCAGATTGCCTATCATCAGGCTCTTGCCGCCGCCCAGTAGCTCGGGAATGAAGTAGGAACCGATGGCCGGGATGAACACCAGTAAACAGCCCGCCACGATGCCGGGCATGGCCAGCGGCAGAATCACCCGCCTGAGGGCCAGCCAGCGGTTGGCACCCAGGTCGAATGCCGCCTCCACCAGCCGCCAGTCCATTTTTTCCAGACTGGTGTAGATGGGCAGCACCATGAAGGGCAGGAAGGAATAAACGAAGCCGATGGCCACCGCCGTGGGGGTGTACAGCACATCCAGCGCGCCCTGACTCAAGCCCAGCCAGGACAGGCTGCTGTCGATCAGCCCGCCATTGCGCAGCAGCAGCATCCAGGCATAGGTGCGCACCAAGAGGTTGGTCCAGAAGGGAATGGAAATCAGCAGAATCAGCCGCTGGCGGGTCTTTTCCTCTTTCAGCGCGATATACAGCGCCGTGGGAAAGCCGATCAGCAGCGTCACCACGGTGGCAAAGCCGGCCAGCAGGAAGGAGCGGCCAAAGATTTGCAGGTAATCGCTATTCAGCGTGAGGCTGTCGTCCAGATCGCGCTCGTACAGAAACTGCACATAGGCATCCAGGCTCCACTCCTTCCAGCGCACCCCGCCATAGGTGTCCGGTGCCAGCAGCGACATCCAGCCCATCAGCAGCATGGGCAGCACCATGAACAGCAGCAGGGTCAGCGTGGTGGGAGCCAGCAGCAGGCGCCGGCGGGTGCGGCGATAGGGATCAAGCGTCATGGCCGGCCTCCTGCAGACGATGGAAAGCTCCCGGCTGAGCGGCAACCCGTACCGCATCGCCCACCCGTGCCAGGCGCGAGGCACCGCTGTCATTGGTATGGCGCACCCGGCAGGGCTGGCCATCGGCCAGTTGCACGGTATAGACGGTATCCACGCCGCGATACACCACCTCGGCCACCACACCGGCCAGGCCGCTGCCGGTGGCCGACAGTTGCAGCCGTTCGGGCCGCACGGCCAGCGCTGCCGCGCCATCGTGTGATTGATCCAGCACCTGACAGGACAGGCTGCCTGCTTCGCCAAACTGCAGCTGACCATCTGCCACCTGGCCTTGCAGGAAGGAGGTTTCGCCGATGAAGTCGGCGACAAAGCGATTGGCCGGCCGGTCGTAAATGTCTTCCGGGCTGCCCACCTGCTGCAACTTGCCGGCCGACATCACCGCGATGCGGTCCGACATGGTGAGCGCTTCTTCCTGGTCGTGGGTGACGAAAACAAAGGTGATGCCGGTTTCGCGTTGCAGGCGCTTGAGCTCCACCTGCATTTCCTTGCGCAGCTTCAGGTCCAGCGCCGACAGCGATTCGTCCAGCAGCAACACCCTGGGGGACGGGGCCAGCGCACGCGCCAGCGCCACCCGCTGCTGCTGGCCACCGGACAGCTGGTGCGGACGACGGCGGGCAAAGCCGGACAGCTTCACCAGCTCCAGCTTTTCCGCCACGATGGGTTTGATGTCGGCCGGCTTGAAACCGCGCATTTCCAGCCCGAAGGCGATGTTCTCCTCCACCGTGAGGTGCGGGAACAGCGCATAGCTCTGGAACACGGTATTGACCGGACGCTGGAAGGGCAGCTTGCCAGTGAGCGAGGCTCCGTACAGGCGGATATCGCCGGCACTGACATCCTCGAAGCCGGCAATCATGCGCAGCAAGGTGGTCTTGCCGCAGCCCGACGGCCCCAGCAGGGTGAAAAATTCGTTTTCGCGGATATCCAGCGCGATATGGTCCAGCGCCAGCACGGCCTGTTCGCCTGCGCCGAAGCGCTTGCAGACATGGTCGATCTCAATCGCCACACGGTTGCCGGTCATGGCAGTCCTCCTGTGGAATACAGTGGATAACATGGCCACGCCCTGCCCGCTGACGGGTCATGCGCAGACACGCAATACTTCGGAAATGAGGGAGGTTTAGCCGGCGGTGGGGACTGGCGTGTGCCCGTCCAGCGTCAGCAGCGCCGCATAGGCATCCGGCCGACGGTCGCGGAACACGCCCCAGCTGGCGCGCACGGCGGCCAGTTCTGCCAGGTCGAAGTCCTGCACCAGCACCGCCTGTTCATCACGCCCGGCACTGTGCAGCACAGCACCCTTGCCATCGGTGATGAAGGAGCTGCCGTAGTAGGTCTGGGAAAAGTCGCGACCCTGCTCGCTGCCAATGCGATTGGCGGCAAACAGCGGCATCAGGTTGGCGGCAGCATGGCCCTGCATGGTGCGCTGCCAGTGGTCGCGCGAGTCCAGCGTGGCGTCCTGCGGCTCGCTGCCGATTGCCGTGGGGTAGCACAGCAGCTCGGCCCCCAGCAGCGCCATGGCGCGGGCGCTTTCGGGGAACCACTGGTCCCAGCAGATGCCCACGCCCAGCCTGGCATAGCGGGTGTGCCACACCTTGAAACCGGTATCGCCGCCATTGAAATAGAATTTTTCGGAATAGCCCGGACCATCCGGGATGTGGGTCTTGCGATAGTGGCCCAGCACGCTGCCATCGGCATCGATGATGACCACGGTGTTGTAGCGCGCCTGACCGGCAGCTTCGAACACACTCAGCGGCAGCACCACCTGCAACTCGGCGGCCAGCCGCGAAAAATGCGCTACCGCCGGGTGGCTGGCCAGCGGTTCGGCCAGCGCGTGATAGCGCGCGTCCTGCTCGGTACAGAAATAGCGCCACTCGAACAGCTCGGGCAGCAGGATGATCTGTGCGCCCTGTGCTGCGGCCTGGCGGATCAGGGTTTCAGCCTGCTGCCAGTTGTGCTGGCGCGAGGCGGGATCGACTGCCATCTGGATGACGGCGACGGATGCCTTGCTCATTGGTTTCTCCTCCACTCTTGTGTAAACGGACAGGCTGCCGCCCTGGGCAATGACTGTTGGCAACAGTCACGGCGCGGGCGAATTCGGGCTGCGAAGTGGTCCGTTATTTTTTTATTCATTCTGCCAACAAGGCAGCGCAGCGAAAGATACAAAGCGGTCAACTAAGGGATAATTCCGGCCAAATCATGTGGCCAGATGGCCAACTGCCGATGCTGCAATGCGCTGCCCGGGCCGCAGATGGCTAGGGCAGGCAGGGCAAGAAAACGGGTAGACCGGCCGCGCTGGCCCGGAACAGGACCGCAGCGGCCTAGCGGCGCAGGTCGGACGGGCGCTTGCCGGTCCAGCGGGCAAAGGCGTGGCGAAAGCTGGCGGATTCGGCAAAACCCAGCCGTTCGGCAATCATGCCGATGGACAGCCTGGTGTCATGCAGCAGATGCAGGGACTGTTGATGGCGGGCCTGATCCAGCAAGGCCTGAAAGGAGGTGCCCAGTGCGGCCAGCTTGCGCCGCAGGGTACGCTCCGACATGTGCAGGGTGGCGGTCAGCTCGTCCAGCCGGGCAAAGCGTACCGGGTCGGACTGGATCAGCCGCAGCACCCGTGCCACCAGGGCCGAGCCATGGCTGCTGGCCCATTGTTCCTGCTGGCGCTGGCATTGCTCCTGCGCCATGTGAAAGCTGACGGCATCGGCCAGCGGCTGTGGGCGGTCCAGCCATTTGGCCGGAAACACCAGCGCATTGTCCGCCATGTCAAACTGGCCGGCATGGCCGAAAATGGCCGGATAAAGCCCGGCGTGGGCCGGCTGGGCAAAGCTCATGTGCACCGCCTTCGGACTCCAGCGCACGCCCATGCAGTCGCCGGCGATGCTCCACATCGACGACAAGCACATCTCGGCATTGAAACTGAGCAGGTCGGCCCGGTAGTGGTAATCATCGGCCAGCAGCCAGGCTTCCTTGCCACGTTCTTCCAGCCGCAGGGTAAAATAGCTGGCCAGCAGCAAGGGAAAACGGATGGCGGTTTCCAGTGCCACCCGTAGCGTGGGACTGACCAGCATGGTGTAGCCCAGAATGCCGTAATTGGAGGTGTGCATGGCGCGCCCCAGCCGCAGGCCCAGCGATTCGTCACAGGCCAGGCGGCGGGCATTGTCGAACACCGTCATTTCCTGGTGATGGTTGACCAGCCGTGCCGGCTCCTGCAGCCGCTCCGGTGGAATGCCGCTGCCAGCCAACAGATCGGCCGCGGCAATGCCCTGCTCGGCCAGCACATTCACCGTGGCCACGATGGCGTGCAGCGACACCGGCCGGCCGGATGGATTGTCGCTGCCGGGCAGAACAGCGCTGTCGTTGCAGGAAGACTGGGCCAAGCGGGGTTTCCTCGCGGTTTGCCGTGCAATGGCCTGATCTTGCCGTCTTGGCTGCCGCCACACAAGCCAGGCAGCTGGATGGCCAATCAATTTTTGTAAATCCGCTTGTGCCATGCAGCGCCCACTGGGAACAATAGGCCTGCGCATGCAGTCCACCGTTGCCACGGCTGGCTTGATCCTGCCTGACAACAGGCTTGTTCCTGCCGGTTTACCGGCCGCCCGCAATCCTCAGGAGGCCGCTGCTGCAATGATTTTTCTCACCGCAAGATTCCGCACCTTGATAGATAACACCAAGACCATGACCCACCTGAAGAAAACCATTGCCGGCTCCCTGCTGCTTAGCCTGGGCTTGCTGTGCGGTACGGCACACGCTGCCGTATCCCTGCTCTCCGTTTCCGACAGCGTCAGCGCGACGGTAGGCAGCATTTCCACCTCCTTGCAGAATTCGTCCAAGGCCATTGGCAAGATTGCTGAAGGCGACTACAAGGTCGTCGCCGTGGCTCAGGCAAACCAACCGGGCAAAACCCAGCTGACGCTGGTGCCGCTGGCCGCGGCCAATGCCACGGAGCCGTTCAACCTGTTTGTGGCGCAGGCCGACGTGAAACATGCTGGCGTGGAAGTCGGCCAGATCGTGCATGCACAGAAACAGGCTTATGGCCTGGCCTTTGCCCGCGCCGACAAGCGGCAGCCGTTTGCCCTGCTGCTGGATCAGGCATGGCAATCCGACGTGCAGCCCAAGGTGGTTTCCTGATTAGCCGGCCCATGCGGCAGCCGGCGCGCATCGCCCAGGCCCTGCTGACCGCAGGGCTGTTTGCATTGGGCGCGGCCCTGCTGCCCGCCAAGGCCGGGGCCTCCTCGCTGCTGTTCTGCGAACAGTCCTCGCCAGCGAGCGTGGCGCGCAAGAGCAGCCTGCTGCTGTTCAGCCAGCAGGTGAAAAACCTGCTGGAGCAGTCCGGCCACCAGGCGGCCATCATCTCCCGCTCCGGGCTGGACCTGGAGCGCTTCAACATTCGCCTGTCGCATGCCGGCATCAGCCTGCGTGACAACCCCAATTCGCCGTGGTCGGTGCGCCAGCTGTATTACGCCTGCGACGAGCAACGCCCCCACCTGTACGACCAGGGGTTGCCGGGTTTTCTGATCGACCAGCCGCAAGGCAGCACGGTCTATCTGTCCATCCTGCTGCTGCCCCCGGCACAAGAGGCGCCATTGCGGCAGGCCGCGCTGGACAACAAGCTGGCCTTGCAGCTGCTGTCTGCCGACTACAGCGCCAATGCCTACCCCTATTCCACCCGTTACCAGAACTGCAACCAGTGGCTGGTGGAGCTGCTGGCCCATGCCTGGGGCAGCCTGCCCGGCGGCAATGCGGCGCGCCAGCAGGCACAGGACTGGCTGCAACAGCAGGGCTACCGCCCGGATAGCGTTGATGTGAAACACCGCTACATGGTGTGGGCCGCCCATGTGGTGCCGCTGGTGCATAACGACGACCACCCTGCCGCCGAGCTGGACGCGCGCCGCTATCAGGTGAGCCTGCCGGCAGGTATCGAAAGCTTTGTCCGGCAGCAGATTGCCGGCACCGAGCGCATCCAGCTGTGCCTGCGCGAGCACACGCTGGTAACGCATCGCGGCTGGGATGACATGGCCACTGATTGCCGCCCGGCCAACGGCGACACCGTGCAACAGCTGGATTAGCTCCTGCGGCGGGCCAGCCAGCCCGGCACGCCCACGCAGCGCACACCTCGCTTACCTTTCTTTACCTGATCTTTACATTGCGCCCCCTCATGCCGCCGCCACGGGCTGTCGATAATGAAGCATCGATCATCATTACCCTGTAGCGAGCTCATGATGGATATCAGCAAGACAAATTCAGTGACGAGCAGCAACGCCAGCAAACTGGCGCTCGCGAACAAGCAGGCAGGCAAGACGGCGCTGGACGCCAAGGACGGCACACCGGAGCAGCCTTCGCCCTCCACCGTGGTCAAGCTGCAAAGCAGCGGCAAGACCAGCACCAGCGGGGATAACAGTAGTACTGGCGACGACAACACGCCTTCTGCGGTCAAATCCTTTACCTACGGCGTACTGAACCTGCCAGACCCGGCCGCCACCACCCCGGCCCCCGAGCCCAGCAGCAGCGCGGACAACAGTTATTTCACCGCCGGCCGCTGGGCCGCCGCAGCCGTCACCGTGGGGACGCTGATTTCATTGGTGGTGTAAATCGCCACCCGGCCGCAAGCGGCCCACAGGCCATCCAGTAGCAAGCCTAGAAGGTGTGCACAATCTAGAGAACAAAGGTTCAGACAAGACGCAATAGCGTGAAAAAGCGCAATGAACAGGGCATCCATGCGCATGTTGAACGCCATTTCAACGCAGGATCACCCGCCTAGCACAGATGCCTAGCACAGATCGTTAACAGCTTGTTAACGCCGGGCAATCAGCACGATGCCGGCCCCCACCAGCAGCATGCCGGCCAGTTCGCGGCTGGCCGGCCATTCCCCCAACTGGCTGGCCGCCATGGCCACCGCCAGCACCGGAATCACCAGCGCATTGAAACTGAGCGTACTGGCCGGCAGGCGCTTGAGCAGCCACAGCCAGGCCAGCCAGCCCACGGCGCTGGACAGGACTCCCGCATACAACATGCCCAGCACAAAACCTGCCGACCAGCGGATATGGGCAAAATCGGCCCATGGCCACAGCGCCAGCAAGGGCAGCAGGCCGATCACCGCCTGCCAGGCGGAAAAATTCAGGCTGTCCATGCCGCCATCCTGCGTCACCCGCTTGCTCAGCACAGAACCCAGCGCCCAGAAGAAACCGGCCAGCACCGCCAGCGCCATCGGCAGCACCCCGCCGTGCAACTGCCAGGGTGCCACGATCAACATCAGGCCGGCAAAGCCGGCGGCCAGCGCCTGTCGGCTACGGCGGGTAAACGGCTCGGCCAGCAGCCAGCGCGACAACAGCGCCACCCAGAACGGCATGGTGAACACCAGCACCGAGGTACGCCCGGCGGCACCGGCCACCAGCGCCAGGGTAATGGACAGACTGTAGAGAAAGGTGGTGCTCAGCCCCACCTGCGCCGCCTGAACCAGGCGCTGCGGCCGGATGGCGCGGCCGCGGGCCAGCAGCACGCCAAACAAGGTCAGGCTGCCCAGCGAGGTGCGCAAAATCAGGTGGGTGATGGGCGTGGTGGCCTGCAGGGTCTGCTTCATCACCACGTAGTTGTAAGCCCACAGCAGCACCAGCGCACAGAACAGGGCCATGGGCAGCCAGCGCTCTGCGCCGGCGCTGCGGAAAAAGGACGGGGCCAGTACGGCACTGGATGTAGACATGGAGCATCTCCTGAAGATGCAGCCAGTGTAGGCAGCGCTGGCGCTTGCGCCGCTGCGTTTTACTGCGCCAGAATGCACGCAAACTGAAGTTTTCGGAAAAGTAATGCAGGATTTCTGATATGACCAATGAAATAGTGCTGGATAGCTATGACCGCAAACTGCTGGCCTTGCTGCAGGATGATGCCCGCCGCACCCACGACGAGCTGGCCGAGGCTGTCAGCCTGTCGCCCACCGCGGTCACCCGGCGGCTGAAACGGCTGCGCAGCGAGGGCATCATCCGCCGCGAAGTGGCACTGGTCGACCCGGCCGTGCTGGGGCGGCCGCTACGGCTGGTGGTGAACGTGATTCTGGAGCGCGAACGCATTGCGCTGGTGGATGCCTTCAAGCAGGCCATCCGCGCCGCGCCGGAAGTGGTGGAGTGCTACCACGTGACCGGGCGGCCGGACTTTGTGCTGGTGGTGCTGGTGCGCGACATGGGGGACTACGAGCGCTTCTGCCGCGAGCACATCATGAGCAATGACAATGTGCGCGAGTTCGAGTCGCTGGTGGTGATGGAAACCACCAAGTACAGCACGGCCGTGCCCCAGGATGCGGCGGGCTAAGCGGGCTGGACCGGTTTGATAGTAGCCCAGCCCTACCCCGTTAACCCTCGTGCAACAGCGCGTGCTGGATTTCCGACAGCGCCTGCGGCACCCGCATGAAGTTGAGCGGCATGCCCAGCCGCCGCGCCATGTGCGAGGTGGAGAACATGCCACACAGTTGGTAATGGCCGGTATTGAGGTCCAGCTCGGCCACCAGCGCATGCTGCCGGCCCTGCTGCTTGAGCGTGGCCACCATGTGGCCGACGGTGGCGTGCTGCACATCGGCCAGCGACAGCATTTCCAGCTCGCTGCGCGGGGTCATCACATCGCGCACCAGCACTTCGTCATGGCGCTTGCCATGCCCCAGCATGCACTGCACCGGGCGCTCGCCCAGGATGTCGGATGCGGTGATCAGGCCCACCAGCCGGCTGTCTTCGTCCTGCACAAACAACAGGCGGATGCCACGGCTGATCATCAGGTTGTGGGCGTGACGCAGGATTTCATCTTCGCCGATGCTGACCGGGTCGATGATGCGCAGGTCGGTCATCACCTCCAGCGCCGGACTTTTCAGATTGATGGGGCGCAGCGGACGCTGGTCCAGATGCACCAGGTCGGTATGTTTGGGCATGGCCATGGATGGCAGCGCTTGAAATGAAGTTTCCATGTGACTCTCCAGCTGGATCGATGTTGTTGTCTGGCCAGACGGCGAGGCCTGGTCACAGTGGCACGGCGGACTGACTGTCGTGTCGCTAACGGGCTGGGCCGGCGCTGTCTCCCCCGCTACGGTCCAGATTTCATTCTAGGCAGGATTTTCCGGATGCAAGGCCGCTGTTGAGCCAAGGCTGCAAATTTGTGTTGCCGGCAGCCACCGACGGGGCTGGCCATCCAAACAAAAACCGCCGTAAACGGCGGTTTTTGTTTGGTATTGACATGCCTCATCTCGCTTTCTGAAATGAAAGCGAGGCTCCCTTGCAGGGCAAGGGCGGGGGGATAGGGATGAAACAGGAAGGCTGCGGAATCAACCACTTACCTAAAGAGGCCCGGCGGTGCCGGGTCCTGGTGCATCGTACCAAATCACTTTGTCAGCAGCCTGAAAAACCGCCGTAAACGGCGGTTTTGTGGTGTCGCAATGCCAAGGCAGGCTTACATCTGCATGATGGCTTCCAGCTCGTCCACCGTCTTGGGAATCGGCTCGCCCAGCACGCGGCTGCCACTATCGGTAACCAGTACATTGTCTTCGATGCGGATGCCGCCAAAGCCGGTCATCTCGGCAAAACGCGCATAGTTGATGTACTGGCTGTGGCGGCCCTCGGCCTGCCAGGCCTCAATCAGCGCCGGGATGAAGTAGATGCCCGGCTCCACCGTCAGCACCATGCCGGCCTTGAGCGCCTTGCCCAGGCGCAGATAGCCCATGCCAAACAGCGGGCTGCGCTGCACGGTGTCGTCATAGCCCACCAGATCCTCGCCCAGCCCTTCCATATCGTGCACATCCATGCCGATCTGATGGCCCAGCCCATGCGGGAAGGCGATGGCATAGGCGCCAGAGTCGACAATCTCCTCCACTGGCCCGTGGAAGAAGCCCAGCTCGCGCATGCCCTCCACCATCACCTGCGCCGCCAGCTTGTGCACGTCCAGATAACGTACCCCCGGCTTGATGGCGGCGATGGCTTGCAGCTGCATGTCCAGCACGATGTTGTACAACTCGCGCTGCTGCTGGTTGAAGCGCCCGCCCACCGGGAAGGTACGGGTGATGTCGCTGGCGTAGCCGCCACCGGAAGTACAACCGGTGTCGTTCAGCACCAGATCACCCTTTTGCAGCACATTGTCGTGGGCATGGTTGTGCAGCACTTCGCCACGACGCGAGAAAATGGAGGGGTAAGCCAACTGCCAGTCGTGACGGCGCATGATGCCTTCCATGATGCCCACCACCTGATGTTCCACCACGCCCGGTCGCGAAGACTGCATCGCCGCCACGTGCATGGCACCGGTCACCGCCAATGCAGCCTCCATTTCGGCCACTTCCTCGGCACTCTTGATCTCGCGCAGCGCCACCACGGCGCGGGTCAGCTGTGGCGAAAAGCCGGCGGCCACCTCGGCCGGATGCACGCCCAAGAGGCGACCCAGCTCCAGCCGGGTTTCACCACGATAGGGTGCCAGATAGTGAATCGTTCGGCCGGCAGCCACCGCATCCGCCAGCGCCTGCTCCAGTGCCGCATACGGCTGGCTGGCTGTGATGCCGGCACGCGCGGCGCGCTCGGCCAGCATCGGCTGCGGACCAGTCCAGACAATGTCTGCCACGTCCGGATCATTGCCAAACAGCGTGGCCACACCACTGGCACAGTCGATCAGCGCCGCCATACCCGGCTGGTTCTGGCCGAAGAAGTAGCGAAAGCTGGAATCCTGCACAAAGGGAAAGATGTTGTCGTGGTAGTTCATCGGCGAATCCACATTGCCGACGAACAGCAGCAGGCTGCCCGACAAAGACTGTTGCAGCGCGGTGCGGCGCTGCTGATAGGTGGCGGCAGAAAACATCATGTTCACTCCTTTTTCAACCATGTCAGCCGTGTTAACCGTAGCCGGCCGGCATTTTATGGCCGATATTGTGCTGACTGGAAAATTGTATACAGAATGACCACTGTACACGGCAGGCCGGAACATGACCAGCTTGCCGCCATGATAGTGCGGGCCCAAACCCGCCCCAAAGCGGGCGTCACCGTGCTGGCCGGGCAGCACTAGCCGGCCACCACCAATCTTTATGTGACCTTTACCGACAACAACAATACCAGCCAGCGTTTTCTGGCCAACCTTGCCGGCCTGCACAGCTTTCCCTGTGCCGTGAGCTACATCCCTACCGGCATGCTCGGTGCCGGCAGCCTGTCGGCCACTTCCACCTTCACCCTGTCTTACCAATGAAAAATGGCCACCCGGTTCATACTGGGCGGCCATTTTTCCTCAACTACTAGGTCAGTTTTTGCTTTGCATCACCGGCTTCAAGGCCGGCGTGCTTTTGGGGCGCGCCTTCAATAGCCAGCTTACGCTGCCCCCCGCCAGTACCGCCCACAGCGGTGAGCCCAGCCCGGCGATGGTGACACCCGATGCGGCCACCACAAAGGTGAGCAAGGCCGCTTCGCGGTGGCCGTCGTCCATCAGCGCGGCAGTGAGCGAAGAAGCCAGTGTGCCGAACAGCGCCAGACCGGCCGCTGTCACCACCAGCGCCTTGGGCAAGAGCAGCACCAAGCCTGCCAGTGCGCCACCGGCAATGCCCAGCACAATGTACAGCGCACCGCACACCAGCCCGGCCATGTAGCGGCGCTGTGGGTCCGGGTGGGCTTCCGGCCCGGTGCAGATGGCGGCGATGATGGCGGCCAGCGTCACACCATGGCCACCCAGCGGCGCGGTAATGATGGAGGCCAGCCCCAGCACGGTTACCGGGGAGCGCGCCGGAATGTGGTAGCCGGAAGCCGATAACACCGCCATCCCCGGCAAGAACTGGCTGGTGAGCGCCAGCAAGGCCAGCGGCAGCGCCAGGTTGACGAAGGCCGTCCACGACCACTGCGGCATGGTGAACAGCGGGCCGCTGCTGCCCTGCCAGCTAGCCGCCGTGCCATACAGCCCCTGCCAACCGGCCAGTGCCAGCCCCAGTGCGATGGCTGCCAGCAGGGCAAAGCGCGGAAACAGCTTGCGGCCGACAAAGAACAACACCGCCATCGGCACCACCAGCATGGCCTGCTGACTGGCCGCCCCGGCCACATCGGCGACAAAGTGAAACAGAATGCCCGCCAGCATGGCTGCCGCCAGCGAAGCAGGGAAAATTTTCATCAGCTTGTCAAAAGCACCGCTCACGCCCACCACGGTGACAATGACGGCGGCAGCCAGAAAAGCCCCCACCGCCTCGCCGTACGGTACGCCGGGCAGCGCCGCCAGCAGCAGCGCCGCACCCGGCGTGCTCCAGGCGGTAATCACCGGCACGCGCCAGCGCAGGGTGAGCCAGATGCCGGCCACGCCGGAGGCAATGGACACCGCCCACACCCAGGAGCCCAGCTGTGCCGCGCTCAGGCCGGCGGACTGGGCGGCATGCACAATAATAAGAAAGGGGCCGGAATACCCCACCAGCAGTGCAAGCACTGCGGCAAGGCCGGCCGAAGGCGAGAAATGAGACCAGCTAAACGGCACACGATCAGCATGCGTCTGGCCAGCAGGAGACTCTCGCGGGGAAAGGGTGGACATGGATGACTCCAAATGCGTTGATGCACACAGGCTAGAGCAAGCCGGCCCGCCTGCCTTCCCACAGCTGCCACAAACAGCGTAGACTGGACTGAATCTGTTATATAGAACAGCGATGACCGATCTTCCGCTTTATCTGCATATCGCCCGCCAGCTACAGGCAAGGCTGGACAGCGGCGAATGGCCACCGGGCAGCCGCCTGCCTGCGGTGCGCCGGCTGGCAGCCGAGCACGGCGTCAACACCCTGACCGCACTGGCCGCCTATCGCCACCTGGAAGAACAGCAAAGCGTGGTGGCGCGTCCGCGCAGCGGATTTTTTGCCGCCCTGCCACGCCATGTCGCCAGCGGCACGGCCGCCCAGCCCGGCCCAACCGCCGCCGCACTGGTGGACGTGGACAGCCGCATGAGCCAGCTGATCCGCCTGTCTGCCTCGTCCATCCGCCAGCAACTGCACATGGCCGAGGCGCACAGCAGCCTGTACCCGGCGCAGGAGCTGTCACGCCGCATGCAGCTGCTGCTGGCGCGCCAGCCAGAGCTGATCGGTGCCTACCTGCCCACGGCCGACCAGCAGCAGCTCCATCAGCAGATACGGCGGCTGGCCGCCAGCTGGCAGCTGGACATTCCACTGGACAAGGTGCTGTTTACCCAGGGCATTACCGAAGCCATCAGCCTGTCGCTGCGCTTGCTCACCCGGCCGGGCGACGTGGTGGCGGTGGAAACCCCGGTCTACTTCGGCCTGCTGCAAACCCTGCAGACGCTGGGCCTGAAGGCACTGGAGATTCCCTGCACGCCGGATGCCGGCCTGTCGCTGGAAGCGCTGGAATTCGCCCTGCGCCACGGTGCGCCAGTCAAATGCCTGGTGACGGTTACCAACTTCCAGAACCCTACCGGCGCACTGATGCCGGACGACAACAAAAAGCGCCTGCTGCAACTGGCACGCCGCCACGGCCTCACCATCATCGAGGACGATGTGTTCGGCGAACTGTACTTCGGCCCGCAGCATCCCACTCCACTCAAGGCCTGGGACCGCGACGGCGACGTGATTTACTGTTCGTCCTTCACCAAGAGCTTTGCCCCGGCCTTCCGCCTGGGCTGGCTGTCCGGCGGCCGTCACCATGCCGCACTGGAACGGCTGCGCGAAAGCAGCAGCCTGGTCAGCCCGGCCATCCTGCTGGCGGTGTTGTCCGAGGTGCTGGCCAGCGGCGATTACGCCCGCATCAGCCAGCGCATCCGCCAGCAACTGAAACAGCAAATGGATGCTCTGGCCGATGCGGTGCTGGCAGCCTTCCCGCGTGGCACCCGCGTACGCCGGCCACAAGGTGGCATGCTGCTATGGGTGGAAGGCCCGGAGGGGCTGGACAGCCAGGCCATGCTGGAAACGGCACTGGCGCGCTCCATCAGTTTCGCCCCCGGCCTGGTGTTCTCGGCCGAACCGCGCTTTGCGCATTGCCTGCGCATCAATTGCGGCCAGCCCTGGTCCACCCAGCTGGCGGAAGACATCCGTACCCTGGGCTGGCTGGCCAGCGAACAACTGAGCGGGAAAGCCTGATGGACACACTGGATTGCGTGGTCATCGGTGCCGGCGTGGTGGGGCTGGCCATTGCCCGGCAACTGGCCATGGCCGGACGCGAGGTGATGATCTGCGAAGCCGAAGCCCAGATCGGCCAGCACAGCAGCAGCCGCAACAGCGAAGTGATCCACGCCGGCCTCTACTACCCGCCCGCCAGCCGGAAAGCACAGCTATGCGTGCAGGGCCGCGATCTGCTGTATCGCTACTGTGCCGAGCGGCACATCCCGCACCAGCGTATCGGCAAGCTGCTCGTGGCCAACACGGCGGCCGATCTGCCACGGCTGCACGCCATTGCCCAGCGCACGACCCAGAATGGCGTGCACGATCTGCAATGGCTGGACGCTGCCGGCATCCGCGCGCTGGAGCCGGCGCTACACGCCCATGCGGCCCTGCTGTCGCCGTCCACCGGCATCATCAACAGCCACGCGCTGCTGCAAGCCCTGCTGGCCGATGCCGAAGCCCACGGCGCACAGCTGGCCTGTCATTCGCCGGTGAGCGGCGGACGCATCACGCCGCAGGGCCTGGCGCTGGACATTGCCGGCATGCCAATACCAGCCCGGCTGGTGATCAATGCCGCCGGACTGTGGGCACCCAGCGTGGCCGCCAGCATCACCGGCGTTCCACGTGAAACCATTCCCGCCGCCCATTACGCCCGTGGCGTGTATTTCAGCCTGAGTGGTCGCTCGCCCTTCTCGCGGCTGATCTACCCGCTGCCGGAAGCCGGCGGCCTGGGCTGCCACCTGACGCTGGATCTGGCCGGGCAAGCGCGCTTCGGCCCGGATGTGGAATGGATAGACGGCGTGGACTACCGGCTGGACCCAGCCCGCGCGGTGGCCTTTTATCACAGCATCCGCCGCTGGTGGCCGCAGTTGCCGGATGGTGCGCTGCAGCCCGCCTATGCCGGGGTACGTCCCAAGCTGGCCGGGCCGGGCGAGCCGGATGCCGACTTTGTCATCCAGGGGCCGGCACAGCATGGCGTAGCCGGGCTCATCAACCTGTACGGCATCGAATCCCCCGGCCTCACCAGTTGTCTGGCACTGGCCGAGGCCGTCAGCACGATGGTGAATCAACGCAGATGAGACAAACATGACCGACAGCGGCACCCTGCACTCCATCAATCTGGCTGCGGTCAGCCCCATGCTGATCGAGGGCCGCCGCATCATGAGCGGCATCAACAAGCTGCCGGTCAGCACCCTGCAACGGCCCGAGGCCATTGCGGTGGGCAAGCTGGGGCTGACTGGCGACGAACAGGCCGACCCCACGGTACATGGCGGCCTGGCCAAGGCCATCTACGCCTATCCGCTGGAGCATTACCCATTCTGGGAGCAAGCCTGCCAGCAGCACGGTTCGCGCCATGCCGGCAGCACATTGCATCACGGCATGCTGGGAGAAAACCTCACGCTCAGCGGCCTGCTGGAGCACGACGCCCACGTGGGCGATGTGCTGGAGTTTGCCGATTGCCGGCTGCAGATTACCGAGCCGCGCCAGCCCTGCTTCAAGTTCCAGGCGCACATGGACATGCGCCTGGCGGTGAAGCTGATGGCGCAAAGCGGCCATTGCGGCTTTTATCTGGCGGTGTTGCAAACCGGCACGCTGCGCGCCGGTGAATCCTTCCGCATCCTGCCCGGCCCGCGCCAGCTCAGCATGGCCGAAGCCTTCCGCCGCCGCGTGCACCGGCTGGACTGACACGGCAGCGCCTGCCAACGGCATTTGGCGAAATGCGCTGCTCATGTAGAATCAGGCAGCTTCCAACACCGCTGCATACAGACAACGACCCACCACCATGATCATTCTCAATCAGCGCCAGCAAGAACTGCTGGGCATCGTCCATCGCGAAAGCTATGTCACCGTGGAAAAGCTGGCTGCCCATTTTGGCGTCACCCACCAGACCATACGCCGCGACATTGCGCTGATGGCAGAACACCAGTTGCTGCAACGCTATCACGGCGGTGCCAGCGTGCTGTCCAGCGTGGAAAACGTGGCCTACAACGCCCGCCAGGTTCTGTGCATCGAGGAAAAGCGCCGGCTAGCCGAGCTGCTGGCCAAGCAGATTCCGGATAATGCCTCGCTGTTCATCAATATCGGCACCACCACCGAGGAAGTGGCCAAGGCGCTGCACCGCCATCGCGGCCTGCGGGTGATCACCAACAACCTGCACGTAGCCGACATGATGTGCGACTACCCGGATTGCGAGGTCATCGTGCTGGGCGGCGTGTTGCGCAAGCGCGACCGTGGCATTACCGGCGAAGCCACGGTGCAGCTGATCCGCCAGTTCAAGGTGGATTACGGCATCATCGGCATTTCCAGCATCGAAAACGATGGAGTGCTGCGCGATTACGACTATCGTGAAGTACGCACCTCGGAAGCCATCATCCAGCAATCGCGTCAGGTACTGCTGGCGGCCGACCACTCCAAGTTTGGCCGCCCGGCGCTGGTGGAACTGGGCCATCTGTCGCAGGTGCATGCGCTGTTTACCGACAAGCCGGTGCCGCCAGAAATGGAAGCGGTGATTGCCGAAGCCGGCACCCAGCTGTTTGTGGCCGGCTGATCCTTAGAGCCTGTTCAAAGTCTCGCGAGCTAGAGTGAGACAAGGCGAAAACGACCGGAAATGAAGTGGGGAAGCGGAGTTTACCTAGAGTAAATGAGCATTCCGCAGGTGTTTTTAACGCGGTATCACCCCATTTCGACTAAATCCAGCAGACTATGAACAGGTTCTTACGCCCAAGCACCCACTGTACTACGGAGTCATGCCATGAAACTGTTATCCCGTCTGTGTCTGTCGCTGGGTGTCACCGCCCTGCTGTGTTCGGCGCTGGCCCAGGCCGAACTGGCCAAGGGTGCTGCCGCGCCCGACTTTCGCACCGAAGCCTCGCTGGGCGGCAAGCGCTTTCAGTACTCGCTGAACGAAGCCCTGCAGCACGGCCCGGTGGTGCTGTACTTCTACCCGGCAGCCTTTACCAGTGGCTGCACGGTGGAAGCACACCTGTTTGCCGAGGCAGTGGACAAGTTCAAGGCACTGGGTGCCACGGTCATCGGCGTATCCGGCGATGACATCGAAAAGCTGCAGCGCTTTTCCGTGTCCGAATGCCGCAGCAAATTCCCGGTGGCGGCCGATGGCGAACGCAAGATCATGAAGGCTTACGATACGGTGATGATTCCCGGCACCAGCTATGCCAGCCGCACCTCCTATGTGATCACCCCGGATCACAAGGTGTGGTATAGCTACAGCGCCATGGCCCCCAACCAGCATGTGGCCAACACCATGCAGGCGGTCGAAGCCTGGAAAACTGCCGGCCACTAGCCAAGCCAGCCACCTGGCGGATGCGGCTCAGCGGCCGCGCGCCGCCAGCGCCGCCCCGCCGATGATGGCCACACAAGCCAGGGCCAGCGCACCACTCGGCTGAGCCAGGCCACACGCCAGCAACAGCAGGGTGGAAATCAGCGGCGCGGCATAGGACAACACCCCCAGCAGCGGCAGATTGCCCTGCTTCATGCCGATATCCCAGGTAAAGAAGGCGATGCCCACCGGCCCCAGGCCCAGGGCCAGCACGCCCAGCCAGGCCGACCACGGCGCGGACCACACCGTGGTTTCGCCATACAGATGGCACAGCCCGCCCAGCAGCGCTGTGCCTGCACAAAACCAGCCCACGGCGTCGGTCGGTACCTGCGCCACCATGCGGCTGGCTACCGAGTACAGCGACCAGATCAGCGCGCACAGCAGCGCCATCAGATAGCCGGGCAGATACTGGCCGGCAAAACCACCCTGCCCGCCGCCCAGCAATAGCCAGCACCCCGCCAGCGCCAGCAGGCCACCCAGCACATGCCAGCGCGACAGGCGCTGCCCCGGCAGCAAGGCGGAAAACAGCAGAATCAGCAACGGCCACAGATAGGCCAGCAAGCTCACCTGCACCGCCGGGGCCAGCCGCATGGCGAGGAAATAGCAGAAGTGATAGCCGAACAAGCCGCCCACCCCCAGCAGCCAGGCCAGCGGCGGCTGACGCAGATAGCCCAGCGGTGACTGACCGGCGTACAGCCATTTGGCCAGCATCAGGCCAAAGGCCAGGGCAAAGGTCATGCTCAGCAACTGAAAGGGCGGAAACACTCCGGCGGTGAGCCGGGTCAGCAGGGCCAGACTGCCCCACAACACAATGGACAGACTGCCGATCAAGGTAGCCTGGTGGCGGCTCAGCATGGCAAAACACCCGTGATGAAAATGCAATGCAGCAGCGTAGCGCGCTGGCAGCAGGCCGGCTTTGCCGCTGTGGCGGGCTTATTTGCCGTGCAGGCGGAAATGGCTGGGCGCGACACCGAAATGACGGCGAAAGCGGTCGCTGAAGGCCGACAGGCTGGCATAGCCGCAGTACTCGGCCACCTGCTGCACCGGCAAACGGCCTTGCTCCAGCAACAGCCAGCCATGCTGCATGCGCTGCTCCAGCTGGTACTGGCCAGGGCTCATGCCCAGCTGCCGGCGGAACAGCTCGGACAGCTGGCGCACGCTCAGGTGTGAGGCCGCTGCCAGTTGCGCCAGGCTGATGTCTTCGGCAAAGCGCGCATCCAGCAACGCGCGGGCCGCCGCCACGCGCCGGTCCAGCTGCAAGGCGGCCCCGGCACGCTCGGACAGCAATTGCGTCAGCAGCAGCAACATCTGCCGCTGCCCGGCCGCGCCGGCCGGTGGCCGTTGCAACTCCTCGCGCAAAAAGGCGACATAGGCCAGCAGGCTGGCATCCAGCGGCAAAAACGCTGGCAGCTGCGCCAATTGCGGGGCCAGCGCCGTCGGCACATTGGCCACCACAAAGGCATTGTCGCCCGGCGCAGCAAAACCGTGGCCGCTGCCCGCAGCGATCACGGCCAGTTGCCCGGCCGCAACATGGCCGCCACGGCCATCTACTTCCAGCTCCAGCCGACCACGCGCCGGCAACACCAGCTGGTGGTAATCATGCTGGTGCTGCTGGCTTTCCTGCTGATAGCTGCGCAGCTCCAGCAACAGGGTATCGGTGGTATGCATGACAGCATGGTAATGGCTGGCCACAAGGTGGCGTCAAGCTGCAGACAAAAAAAATGCCCCACCGACAAAGGTGGGGCCAGGGGAGGAGACGGGAGCAAGCCCCGATACAACAAGATACGCCAACAACAAAATCGATGACTCAGCCCGGCTGGGTGTTTGCTGCCCATTGCGCAGTCTGGCGCAGGCCAGCGCCGGCACGGTACTGCGCCAGCCAGCCGTCCAGGATGGCGCCGGCATCCGCCGGCAAATGCAGACGCAGCTTGCTGCGCCGCCACAGGATGTCTTCTGCGCTGACCGCCCATTCCTGATCCACCAGATAGCTCAGCTCGGCCTCGTACACGCCAGGGAGGATTTCCGCCCCCAGCTCGGCCAGCGTGCTGGCACTGCCGATCAGCGTGGCCAGACGCGTGCCGTAACTCTTCACATAGCGCTGCAGCACGGCGGCTGGCAGCCAGGGATAGCGCTGCGCACTGGCGGCAAGAAAGGCCGCCGCGTCGGCACCCGGCATGTCGCCGCCCGGCAGCGGCACGCCTGCGGTCCAGGTGGGCTGGCCATTGCCCAGCAGCGGGGCCAGCCGGTCCACCGCTTCTTCTGCCAGCTTGCGATAGGTGGTGATCTTGCCACCGAACACCGATAGCATCGGCGCTGCGCCGGCATCCAGCTCCAGCGCATAGTCGCGGGTCACGCTGGCGGCATTGCTGGCTTCGTCATCCAGCAAGGGGCGCACGCCGGAATAGGTGCTGAGCACATCCCCGGGGCCGATCTGGCTGTTGAAATAGCGATTACTCATGCGGCACAGGTAGTCCACCTCTTCCGCGTCGATGGCGACGGCACCGGGGTCGCCGTGGTATTCCACATCGGTGGTACCGATCAGCGTGAAGTCGTTTTCGTAGGGAATGGCGAAAATGATGCGCTTGTCCGGATTCTGGAAAATATAGGCATAGGGGTGATCGAACAGCTTGTTCACCACGATGTGACTGCCCTTGACCAGACGGATGGACTTGGGTGACGGCAGCTGCAAGGTGTCTTTCAGCAGGCTTTCCACCCAGGGGCCGGCAGCATTCACCACGGCGCGGGCCTCTACCTGCTCACGCTGGCCATCTGCCCGCTGCAGGGTGCAAATCCAGCGCTCGCCCTCGCGCCGCGCCCCCACACAGGCGGTGCGGGTAACGATGCGGGCGCCATGTTCGGCTGCCGCCATGGCATTGAGTACCACCAGCCGGGCATCCTGTACCCAGCCATCGGAATAGACAAAACCACGCTTGAACGCGGCCTTCAGCGGCGCGCCGGAGGGGTGCTTGGCAAAGCTGATGGTTTCCGAGCCGGGCAATACTTCACGTTTGGCCAGGTGGTCGTACAGGAACAGGCCGCAGCGGATCATCCACTCCGGGCGCTGGGATTTGTCGTGCGGCATGACAAAGCGCAGCGGCCAGATGATGTGCGGTGCCGCCTTGAGCAGCACTTCGCGCTCCTGCAGCGCCTTGCGCACCAGGCCGAATTCGTAATATTCCAGATAGCGCAGGCCGCCATGAATCAGCTTGGTACTGGCCGACGAGGTGTGCGAAGCCAGATCATCCTTTTCACACAGCAGCACGGACAGACCGCGCCCTGCCGCATCGCGGGCAATGCCGGTGCCATTGATGCCGCCGCCTATCACCATCAAATCATAGCGTTTCACTGTGCCATCCTCTGTCTTGTCGCCAGCCTACCGGCCTTGCTGTTATGCCTGCCCTGCCGGCTGAGCCGGCAGGTTCGATGTTGCCAGCATAGAGTCATGCGAATATAAATTCAACACAAAATGTTCGTTTATGTTCGTTTTGTGCGCTGCAATGTGTGTATGGACCACAATCTTGTTTGCTGACTGGTGGCAATAGCCGCCCTGCCCCGCAACAGCCAGCGCAGCTCCTGACTGGATGGCACGGTGACAGCAGCGCGCCGTCAGACGGCATCGGCGCAGGCTATGCGCAGAGTGACATAAAAAAAGCCACCCGCAGGTGGCTTGCCGGCCCCGAACCTCTGGGGCGACCAGGAGCAAAGCAAAATCACAGGTGGGTATAGGTCACCGCTGCCAGGGTAGCGCCCAGCAAGGAGCCCACCACCGGCACCCAGGCATAGCCCCAGTCGCTGGAGCGCTTGCCGGGAATCGGCAGCAGGGCATGCATGATGCGCGGGGCCAGGTCACGCGCCGGGCTCATGGCATAGCCGGTAGTGCCGCCCAGCGACACACCGATGCCCAGCACCAGCAGCGCCACCGGCAGGGCATCCATCGCCCCCAGCGACATCTTGGGGGCCACCATGCTGAGGATGGCAAACACCAGCACAAAGGTCGCCAGCACCTCGGACAACAGATTGCCCGGCAGGCTGCGAATGGCCGGGCCGGTGCAGAAGGTCGCCAGTTTCAGCTCGGCACACTCGGTGGTTTCGTAGTGCTTGCGGTAGATCACCCACACCAGCAGCGCACCCATCATGCCACCCAGCATCTGTGCCAGCACATAACCGGGCACGCGCGCCCATTCGAACTTGCCGGCCACCGCCAGCGCCACACTTACTGCCGGGTTCAGGTGGGCACCACTGATGGCGGCCACGCTGAATACACCGACAAACACCGCCATGGCCCAGCCAAAGGCAATCACGATCAGGCCGCTGTTATGGCCCTTGGTATTGCTCAGCAGCACATTGGCCACCACGCCATTGCCCAGCAACACCAGCAGGGCCGTTCCGATAAATTCACCAAACAAAGGATTCATGGTTTTGTCTCCGCACCAGGGCTCCCGCTACCATCCGCTACATTGGCAGACAGCTGCTCTCCCCCGGTGCGGCTACCACCGCGACAGACCGCTGGCGACGCAAACGTCGCCATGCCGGCTGCACGGTGGACACTCAGGAAAATGAAGCAAAGCAACCGCCGGACGGTTCATCCGGCCCACCGTCCGCCCGGGCATGGCGGCGGTGGGACAAGGCGGTCAGTTTGCGTCTCAGGATTCAGCCCAGGCCTTGGCTGCGTTGACTGCACGGTTCCAGCCACGGACATTGCTGCTCACTTCTTCGGCCGCCATGTCCTGCTGGAAGCGGCGGTCCAGCTGCCACTGGCCCTGGATATCGGCCACGCCATCCCAGTAACCCACAGCCAGGCCCGCCAGATAGGCAGCACCCAGTGCGGTGGTTTCGGTGATTTTCGGGCGCACCACATCCACGCCGAGAATGTCGGACTGGAACTGCATCAGCAGTTCGTTGACAGTGGCACCTCCATCCACGCGCAGCTCGGCAATGGCCATGCCGGCATCGGCTTCCATGGCCTTGAGCACATCCATGGTCTGGTAGGCAATGCTGTCCAGCGCGGCACGGGCGATATGGGCCGCCTTGGTCCCCAGGGTGGCACCGACAATGGTGCCTCGGGCATTGGGGTTCCAGTGCGGCGCACCCAGCCCGGCAAAGGCCGGTACCAGGTACACGCCGTCGCTGCTGGCCACTTCCTGCGCCAGCGGGCCGACATCGGCCGAATGGCGGATGATGCCCAGGCCGTCGCGCAGCCATTTCACCACCGCACCGCCAATGAAAATGGAGCCTTCCAGCGCGTACTGCACCTGGCCATCCACCTTCCAGGCAATGGTGGTCAGCAGATTATTGGAAGATTCAATCGGCTTGCTGCCGGTATTCATCATCATGAAGCAGCCGGTGCCGTAGGTATTCTTCACCATGCCCGGACGGGTGCACTGCTGGCCGAACAAGGCCGCCTGCTGGTCGCCGGCCACGCCGGCAATCGGGATTTCCACGCCCAGATGGGCGGCGTGGGTGTGGCCATAGACTTCGCTGGAGCTTTTCACCTCCGGCAACATGCTGGCCGGAATGCCCATGATGTCCAGCAGCTCGGCATCCCACTGCTGGGTGTGGATGTTGTACAGCATGGTGCGCGAGGCGTTGGACACGTCGGTAACGTGTACCTTGCCGTGGGTGAAGTTCCAGATCAGCCAGCTGTCCACCGTGCCAAAGGCCAGCTTGCCGGCTTCGGCGCGGGCACGAGCGCCCGGCACATTGTCCAGAATCCACTTGATCTTGCTGCCGGAGAAATAGGCATCGACCGGCAGGCCGGTCTTGCTGCGGATCGATTCCGCCAAGCCACGCTCCTTCAGCTGATCGCAAAATGCAGCGGTACGGCGGTCTTGCCAGACGATGGCGTTGTAGACCGGCAGGCTGGTTTCACGGTCCCACACGATGGTGGTTTCGCGCTGGTTGGTAATGCCGATGGCGGCAATGCTGCGGCCATCGATACCGGCCTTGGCCACGGCTTCGGCAGCCACGCCGGCCTGGCCGCCCCAGATCTCCTGCGGGTCGTGCTCCACCCAGCCCGGCTGGGGATAGATCTGGCGGAATTCCTTTTGTGCCAGCGAAACGATGTCGCCAGCCTGGTTGAACAGAATGGCGCGGGAACTGGTGGTTCCCTGGTCCAGAGCCAGGATGAACTGGTTTTTCATGTGAGGTGTCTCCTTTGCAATCCAAAGGCCGTTGCAGGCCGAGCGCTTTTTGCTGACTGGTTTTGACGGCATCACCTCAGACATCCCCGCCGGACTGGCCGGGAAAGTGAGGCAGCAATCTTTGTTATGTTGTTTTTTGTATTTATATTGTTCGTTTTATTTTCGGCCCATTCTAGTTGTCACGCTTCAGCTGTCAATCAACACGCATAAAACTTTCGCTGTTTGCTGAAATCCGACTAGTCGCCAGCGACCAGCTGGCCGTTTTGCAGCGCACGATATCGTAAATGACTATGGTCTGTAAGCACTGCACTACAAGGATTTGCGCCTTTCTTGCTTTGCAGCAAACCAGGCGTTTTATCGGGCGAGGCAAAATAACAACACCAGACCCCCGCAGCGCAAGCAAAACGCGCATGAACCGCACCCGCAAAATCTGTCTACTGGCAAGACGGCAACACCCAGACCAAGTACCGGCAAGGTAGCGCAGCCACTACAGCGCGGATGTGGCAGCATGATGCGGAAACAAAGAGACCCTGACGGGCAACTAGCCTGCAGATCAGGCGCACCGGACAACACCTCACGCCCGCCGGCAGCACTGGCCGGGCATCGACAAGGACCAAGACATGCTCCGCAATACCAAGATTCTCGCCACGCTGGGACCGGCATCCAGCAGCCCGCAGCAGATTCTGGCGCTGGCTCGCGCCGGGGTGAATGTGTTCCGGCTCAATATGAGCCACGGCAGCCACGACGATCACCGCGCCCGCCTGGCCGCCATCCGCGCGGCGGAAACAGAAATGGGCCGCCCCATCGGCGTGCTGGTTGATCTGCAAGGCCCCAAGCTGCGCATCGGCACCTTCCCGCAGGGTCCGGTCACCGTGCACACCGGCCAGCCCTACCGCTTTGTGCTGGATCAGGTGGATGGCGACGCCGAGCAGGTCACGCTGCCCCACCCGGAAGCCTTTGCCGCGCTGGAACACGGCCATCACATCCTGGTGAACGACGGCAAGCTGTCGTTTCACGTGGAACGCGTGCAGGACCGGGTGATCCACACCACGGTGGCCGTGGGTGGCGAGCTGTCCGATCGCAAGGGCTTCAACCTGCCGCAAACCATCCTGCCCTTGTCGGCCATCACCCCGAAAGACCGCAAGGACGCCGAATTCGCCCTGCAGGAAGGTGCCGACTGGATCGCGCTGTCTTTTGTGCAAACAGCCGAAGACGTGCGCGAATTGCGCCAGATGATAGGCAACAGCGTGGGCATTGTGGTGAAAATCGAGAAGCCCTCGGCCGTAGACCAGCTGGACGAGATTGCTGCGCTGGCCGATGCGGTGATGGTGGCCCGTGGCGATCTGGGCGTGGAACTGCCGCCGGAAGACGTGCCGGTGGTACAGCGCCGCATCGTGCACCAGTGCCGCCACCTTGGCCGCCCGGTGATCGTGGCCACCCAGATGCTGGAATCGATGATTTCCGCCCCCACCCCCACCCGCGCCGAAGCCAATGACGTGGCCACGGCGGTGTATGAAGGTGCCGATGCGGTGATGCTGTCGGCAGAAACCGCTGCCGGGGCCTTCCCGGTGGAAGCGGTGCAGATCATGGACCGGGTCATCCGCCGCGTGGAAGGTGCACCGGATTACCGCCGGGTAATGGCGCTGGACTACAGCGCCGCCGAGGCACCGGGCCAGGCCGATGCCATCGCCGCCTGCGTGCGCAAGGTGGCCTCCATCCTGCCGGTGACCGTCTCCGCCGCCTTCACCACCTCCGGCTCTACCTGCCTGCGGCTGGCGCGCGAGCGCCCGCACACGCCCATCATGGGCATCTCGCCGCGCCTGGACACCGCCCGCCGCCTGACCCTGGTGTGGGGCGTGGTGGCCTATAACGGCCCGGACGCGGAAAACCTGGAAGACATGGTGGTGAAAACCACCTTCTGCGCCACCAAACTTGGCCTAGCCGAACAGGGCAAGCCGATGGTGATCATCGCCGGCGTCCCCTTCGGCACACCGGGCGCCACCAACCTGCTGCGCATCGTCTACCCCTGATATTGATTGCAGCATGAAAAAAGCCGCCAGTGGAGCAGTCCGCTGGCGGCTTTTTCATCACTGCGCAGCAGGGCCGCTAGCGTTTTGCTGCCAGCGCCGGCAGTGTACGCAGGTAGGCATCCACCTCCGCGGCCCACAGCGCCGCCGGATGCCGGCTCAGACCGTGGCCGTCGCCATCGGCGACTGCCGGAGCATGGACGAAACGGGTGGAGCTGCCGCCAGCGGCAAAGGCCTGATGCCAGGCCACCGGTTCATCCGGCCCCCAGTACTGGTCGTTTTCGGCGTAGATCCACAGATTGGCCAGAGTGGTACGGCGGCCAAAATCGGCATACAGCGTGGTGAGTGCAGATGGATCGCAACTTTGACCGGGTGATTTCTCCGGATTGCCACCAGCGCCGCCGGCAAAATTGATATAGCCGATCACCCCGGGCGGGGTGGTGGCAGCGACTGCCACGGTAAGCAGGCCGCCGACCGACTGACCTTCCAGCACGATGGGCTGGCCGGCCCCCCAGGGCTGCTGGTCAATCCAGCGGATGGCAGCCTGCAAGGCCGCCCCGCCACCTTCGGCAGTACGCCGGTAATCCGGGTGACCGCTGCACTGCCCCGGTGCCTGCATGTGGGCGCTGTGGTATTCCGGATCGCCGCCGCCGGTACTGCCATAACCGGGGCGAATCGGTGCCACGATGGCAAAGCCCTTGCCCAGCCAGTAGGCAATCTGGCTGCGGCCCAGGGGATGCTGCAGCTGGTGGCGTTCCTGCTGGCTGCCAGCGCGACCATGGGAAAACAGCAGCACGGGAAATGGCCCGGTGCCCGCGGGCAGATAAACCAGGGTCGGCATATCCAGGGTGGAGCCGAAGATTCCTGCCCCCGGCAAGGGGATGGTGACCTCCTGCGGCTTGGGCAAAGTGGCCGCGCTGACCGGCTGGGCCAGACTGGCGGCCAGCAACAAGGCAGCAGACAAACGACGACATTCACGCCACATGTGCTCGCTCCAGAATGCCGGCCAGCAAGGTCGCCAGCCCGGCTGGGTTGTCTTCACTCATGGCATGGCCGGCATCGGCCAGCACATGCACCGCCACGCCCTTGGCCGGCAGTTGCTCCCTATCCGGCTGTGGCAGGGAAAGCGATCCGAATACCACGCTCCGTGGCATGGTCAGCGCCAGCAACTGGGAGCGCCAGCTGGGCTCGGCCCCGGCCACCAGCGATACCGCCGCACGATGCACCGCCGGGGCATGACTGGCCGCCAGCGAGCCGGCCCACAGCGGGCTGCCTTCGCGGCTGGCCAGGCGTGCCATGCGGCGCTGACCACGCTGGATGAATTCGTCTTCGCTCATCGCGGCCAGCGCACGGCTGAAGGGGCCGCCACCGCGATCCAGATTCGGCTCCAGCAACACCAGCTGCGCGACCCGTGCCGGACGCAGACTGCTGGCGGCAATCGCCACCGCGCCACCCATGCTGTGGCCGACGATGTCCAGCTGCGGCAGGCCCAGGTGATCGATCAGACTGGCTACGGTTTCGGCATGCGCGGCGATGGTATAGGCAAAGTCATCCGGCCGGTCGGAAAAACCGGCCTCCAGCAAATCCAACAGCAAACGGCGCTTTCCGGCCAGCGCCGGGTCTGCCGCCACGCGTGGGAAGTCACTGGAACCGGCACAGCCCAGGCCATGGATGAACAATAGCGGCACGCCGCTACCGGGCAGATCGTGATAGCGCAGCGCGCCATGGCTGCTGTGAAATACCTGCATGATGCTGATTGCCGCCTAGACCTGTTCAATGACAGCGCCCAGTCTAGTGCCTGTTGGCCGGCCTTGGGTAGCGCGACTGCCACAATGACAAAACCGCCACACCTTGCAGTGTGGCGGCCGGTTTCGTGTCGCGCGGGGGATTAATTCTTGCTGTAGATCTGGTCAAACACACCGCCATCGGCGAAGTGCTTTTTCTGGGTGGCACGCCAGTCGCCAAACACGTCCTTGAGGGTGAATAGCTTCACCTTGGGAAACTGGCTGGCGTACTTGGCTGCAATCTTGGCATCACGCGGACGGTAGTAGTTTTCTGCGGCAATGGTCTGGCCTTGCGGGGTGTACAGGAACTTCAGGTAAGCCTCGGCCTGCTTGCGTGTGCCTTTCTTGTCCACCACCTTGTCCACCACCGCTACCGGCGGCTCGGCCAGAATGGAGATCGACGGGGTCACGATGTCGAACTTGTCCGGGCCCATTTCCTTCACGGCCAGCACTGCTTCGTTTTCCCAGGCCAGCAGCACATCGCCCAGACCGCGTTGGGTAAAGGTCAGCGTGGCACCACGCGCACCGGAGTCCAGCACCGGAACATGCTTGTACAACTCGCTGACGTAAGCACGGGCCTTGGCCTCGTTGCCACCGTTTTTCTTCAGGGCATAACCCCAGGCCGCCAGATAGTTCCAGCGTGCACCACCGGAGGTTTTCGGATTGGGCGTGATCACTTGCACATCATTGCGTACCAGATCGCCCCAGTCCTTGATGCCTTTCGGATTGCCCTTTTTCACCAGGAACACGATGGTGGAGGTGTAAGGCGAGCTATTGTCCGGCAGGCGGGTTTGCCAGTTTTTCGGCAGCAGGCCTTCGTCAGCCAGCACATCAATGTCGTAGGCCAGCGCCAGCGTGGCCACGTCGGCAGCCAGACCATGCTGGATGGACAGCGACTGCTTGCCCGAACCGCCGTGCGACTGCTTGATGGTGAGTTCTTCGCCGGTCTTTTTCTTCCACTGCTCGGCAAAGGCCTTGTTCACGTCCTGGTACAGCTCGCGGGTCGGGTCGTAGGACACGTTGAGCAGTTCGGCCGCCTTCAGCGGCGTCACCGCCAGCAGCAGCACGGCTGCCAGCGCTTTCAGATTGGTGCGGATAGTCGTCATGTGGCGGCTCCTGAGGCTATGGGCTGGTTTGTTATGCAGCACACTGTAATCAGGATTTGTTTATCACTAGAAATGATTGTTTTTTATTCTGTTATTCGAAATAAATCTATTAAGCCGATCAATGAAATTTCTAAATCGCATATAAAAACAATTATTTATTACTTTTTGCGCCAATAGGTTTGTCCTATAGTGGCCACATCAGGATAAGGACTGCGCCATGACGCGATTTGCCGACGATTTCGATTTCATCATCCAGCCTGGCTGGAAAGGAAGTGGTGCCGACCACTGGCAAAGCCATTGGCAGCAGCGGCTGGACGCCATCCGGGTGAACAACGCCAACTGGGAACAGCCCGATCTGGAAAGCTGGCTCTCCGGGCTGGACCAAGCCCTGCAAGGCGCCAGCAAGCCGGCCATCGTCATTGCCCACAGCCTGGGCTGCATTACCGTGGCGCACTATGCGCGCCGCCATCCGGGGCGGATTGCCGCCGCGCTGCTGGTGGCACCGGCCGATGTGGAGCGCGCTTTCGTACCGCGCGAACTGCTGCCATTCGCCCCGCTGCCACGCCAGCCGCTGCCCTTTGTCAGCCGGGTGGTGGCCAGCGACAACGACCCCTTCTGCAAGGTAGCGCGCGCAGCGCGGCTGGCCGGCTACTGGCAAAGCCCACTGACCTGGCTGCATGAGGCCGGGCATATCAATGTGGCTTCCGGCCATACCCAGTGGGAAGACGGGCTGGCTTTGCTGCCGCCCTTGCTGGAGCGCGCCCGCGCCCAGCGCCAGGCAGCGGCCTGAACCGCTTGCCCGCCCTGACGGGAACTGTCCTTTTGTGATGTCATCCAAGCATCTTTGACCGCGCTGGCCGGCAGTGTCACACTCCCTGCCAGCCTGTTTTCTGATGCCCAGAGCGGCCGACAGCTGATTTCCCTGCCACAGGACACATCGCAGCAGGGTGCTTGTCATCCGTTCTTTATTCCCAAAAGGATGTCCCATGTTTGCTGCTAGCCCGATCAAGACCGCCATTGCCGCCATTGCGCTGACCCTGCCCATGCTGGCCCATGCCGATGCCGCACAGGATGCCGCCGCCAAGGAACTGGCCCAGGTGATCGGCCTGAACAATATGCCGAATGATCTGGCCAACCGCACCACTGGTTCGGCCGGCCCGCTGCTGCAGGAATACTTCGTCAAGAACAAGATCAACCTGACGCCGGAACAGCAAAAGAAGGCCCAGGAAGGCTTCAAGTCCTATGCTGAAGGCGTGCACAAAACCGCCGCCGACTACTTCAACTCCGCCGCCGTGAAAAAGCAGTTTGAACAGGAAGTGGCAAAGAATTACAGCGCACAGTTCTCTGCTGCCGAGATGCAGCAGATCGTGGCTTTCTACAAGACCCCGGCCGGCCAGAAGCTGATGAAGCAGCAGCCGGTGGTGATCGACGGCATCATGAAGAACATGCTGGGTTCTGCCGAAAAAACCCTGCTGCCGAAAATGCGTAGCGCTGCCGAGTCCTACGGCAAGACCATCAGCAAATAAGTAGGCGCATCACCAAGATCAAACGGCCCTGCGGGGCCGTTTTGCATGGCACAACCATCAGCGGTGCGGCACCATCAGGATGGTCTTGCTGAAACTGCACGGCAGCCCGCCAGGGTTGTGAAAGCTGTACAGCTGGTCCGAGGCAAAAGCCAGCGACTGTCCGGCCTGCAGATGGTATTGCTGTTGCGGCAGGGTGATGTCCAGCACACCGTCCAGCACATAGATGATTTCATTGCAGCCCGGCGCATCCGCCTCGGCGTGGTAGCTATCTGCAGCGGCCAGTTGCCAGCGCCACAACTCCAGTACCATGCCCGGCTGCGGTACCGACTCCAGCAGCGTGGCGTGGCTATCGGCCTGCACACCCTGCCAGATGCGCAGCGGCAGGTTGCGCGTGCTGGCCGGCAATAGCGGCGGGCGTACCACCTCGGCAAAAGCCAGCCCCAGCGCCGAAGCCAGCTTGTCCACGGTGGCGATGCTGGCATTGCTTTCACCCGCCTCGATATTCACCAGCATGCGCCGGCTGATACCGGCCAGTTCGGCCAGCCGCTCCTGGCTGTAACCCTGCTGCAGCCGTGCCTGGCGCAGATTGGCCGACACGTTCTGAATCACTTCCAGCGAACCGTTGCTCATGATATTGGGCAATATATTGCACAAATGATAACAAGTGCATTATATTGCACTTACCCACCTACCAGCAATGCACGACATACCATCATGACTACCCTGACCGCCAGCGCCGGCCTGCCGCCGCGCCACTCCCGCCTGCCCGACATGGTGCTGATCGTTGTCACCATGATCTGGGGCGGCACTTTCCTGGTGGTACAAAACGCCCTGCAGTGGGCCGGCCCTTTCGGCTTTGTCGGCCTGCGCTTTGCTGTGGCCGGGCTGATTGCCATGCTGCTGTGCTGGCGCGAACTGGCCGGCATCCGGCGCACCGAGCTGTTGACCGGCGTGCTGGTGGGCAGTGTGCTGTTCGGCAGCTACAGCCTGCAAACGCTGGGCCTGCAGCTGATTCCCAGCAGCAAGTCCGCCTTTCTTACCGGCCTGTATGTACCGCTGGTGCCGCTATTCCAGCTGCTGCTGTTTCGTCGTCATCCCCGGCTGGCCGCCTGGCTGGGCATTGCCATCGCCTTTGGCGGCCTGGTGCTGCTGTCCGATCCGCGCGGCATGCATTTCAACTTTGGCCCCGGTGAATGGCTGACCGTAGCCGGTGCCGCCATGATCGCGCTGGAAATCAGCCTGGTGGGGCGCTTTGCCAGCCAGTGCCATCCGCGCCGGGTCGCCGTGGTGCAATTGCTGACCGTGGCCTTGTTGTCCGGCATCGGCTGGCAAATCAGCGGCGAAGCTGCACCGCAGCTACAGCCCGGCCTGTTGCTGAGCCTGCTGGGCATGGGGCTGGCCACGGCGGTGATCCAGATCGCCATGAACTGGGCACAGAAAACCGTGCCCGCCACCCGCGCCACCATCATCTACGCCATGGAGCCGGTATGGGCCGGGCTGGTGGGCGCACTGGCCGGCGAATACCTCAGCGCCATGGCCATTGGCGGGGCGGCCATGATCGTGGCCAGCGTGCTGATCAGCGAGCTGGCAGGCCGTGGGGATGACTAGGGCAAAATATGCAGAATAATTGACCGGGCGGTTTGCCAAACCGCCCTGCTCGTGATTACTCTTGCCGCTTGTCCGAACCAACCCTGTCTGCCATGAAACCTGTCGATCTGCTCAAGGGCCTGTGCGCCATCGTGCTGGCTCTTGCCTTCCTGCTGTGGCTGTATGGCACGTTCACCAACCAGCCGGATTTTGTCACCGCCGCCATGTGGCTGGGCGATGTGCTGGTGATGCTGCCGGCCTACCTGATTCCCACCATTACCGCCTGGCTGGTGAAAAACCCGCGTCTGAAAACCATTGCCCTGATCAATATCCTGGGTGGCTGGCTGCTGCTTCCCTGGATCATCGCCATGGGCATGGCCATCAAGCGCGACGACCTGCGCGCGCAAGACTAAAACCATCAGATAAACGCGCTTGATAGCGGCGGCAGCCTTCCCGTAAGCTGCCGCCATGTCTGCCCTCTTCCCCCGCCCGCTGTTCTCCGGCCTGTTGCGCCCCTTCCTGCGCGACCGGCTCCTGCATGTATTGCTACTATTGATGGTGCTGCTGTGGCTGCCTCAGCCGCAAGCCGGCAGCCAGTTTGCCAACTGGATAGACTGGCCCACCATTGCCACCCTGGCCGGTCTGCTCTTGCTCACCAAAGGGGTGGAGTCCAGCGGCTATCTGAGCCATCTGGGCCGGCTGATCATCAACCGCCTGCCAAACGAGCGGGCGCTGGCGCTGTTTCTGGTCAGCATGTCCGCCCTGCTGTCCACCGTGCTCACCAATGATGTGGCGCTGTTCATCGTGGTGCCGCTCACCCTGGGGCTGCGCGGCATTGCCGGCCTGCCGATAGGCCGGCTGGTGATCTTTGAAGCGCTGGCAGTGAATGCCGGCTCCCTGCTCACCCCTATCGGCAATCCGCAAAATATCCTGCTGTGGCAGCTCTCCGGCCTGTCATTCGCCGGCTTTACCTGGCAGATGGCCCCGCTGGCACTGGGCAGCATGGTGCTGCTGTTGCTGGCCACCGCACTGGCCTTCCCCCGCCAACGGATTCATGCCCAATTGCATGATGATACTGGCGGCTACCAGCCGCGCTTGCTGGCGGTGTGCGCGCTGCTGTATGTCGGCTTTGTCCTGGCGCTGGAGTCGGGCCACCCCGGCTGGGGGCTGGCCGCGGTCGTCGCCGGGGTGGCCTTGCTGCGCCCGGCGCTGCTGCTGACGGTGGACTGGAGCCTGATTGCCGTGTTCATGCTGATGTTTGTCGATATCCGCCTGCTGACCGGGCTGCCTGCCCTGCACCACGCAACCGATGCCCTCGCCGGGCTGGGGCAAACCGGCCTCTACCTGACCGCCCTGCTGGGTTCGCAGCTGATCAGCAATGTGCCGGCCACCATCCTGCTGGTGAAATACAGCAGCGCCTACAAGGTGCTGGCCTATGCGGTGAATGCCGGTGGCTTTGGCTGTGTGCTGGGTTCGCTGGCCAACCTGATCGCCCTGCGCATGGCCGGCGAGCGCGGCATCTGGCTGCAGTTTCACCTGTATTCGCTGCCCGCCCTGCTGCTGGCAGGTGTGCTGGGCTACGTTCTGCTGTAAATCTCCACACGCAAAAAAACCCGGCCACCGTGAGGGTGCCGGGCAATGTGTCACCCTGACCGGGTACTCATGCTTACAGCGAAGGCAACAGCCCTGCCGCCACAAAGCGGTTGTAGCTGCCGCTGGCTACCAGCGCGGCGGCCTTCTCGATATCCGGCGCGAAGTAGCGGTCCTTGTCATAGAAAGTTACTTGTTCACGCAGCTCGGCCTTGGCTTCTTCCAGCTTGGCGCTGGCCTTGTGCGGGGCACGGAAATCCACGCCCTGGCAGGCAGCCAGCAGTTCCACCGCCAGGATGCCGGCGGTATTGCCCGCCATGTCGCGCAGGCGACGGCCGGCGAACGTGGCCATGGAGACATGGTCTTCCTGGTTGGCACTGGTCGGCAGGCTGTCCACCGACGCCGGGTGCGCCAGCGATTTGTTTTCCGATGCTAGGGCCGCGCCGGTAACCTGGGCGATCATGAAGCCGGAGTTCACCCCGCCGTTGTTGACCAGGAAGGGCGGCAGCTTGGACAGGTTGCTGTCAATCAGCAGCGCCATGCGGCGCTCGGACAGCGAGCCGATTTCGGCAATGGCCAGGGCCAGGTTGTCGGCGGCAAAGGCTACCGGTTCGGCGTGGAAATTGCCGCCGGACAGGATGTCGTTGTCGTCGCTGAACACCAGCGGATTGTCCGAGACCGAGTTGGCTTCCACTTCCAGCACGCTGGCGGAGTGGCGGATCTGCGTCAGGCAGGCACCCATCACCTGCGGCTGGCAGCGCAGGCTGTACGGGTCTTGCACCTTGCCGCAGTTTTCGTGCGAGTGTTCGATTTCGCTGTGTTCCAGCAGCACGCGGTAGGCGCTGGCGGCGTCGATCTGGCCGGCATGGCCACGCACGGCGTGGATGCGTGCATCAAACGGGGTGCGGCTGCCCTGGGCGGCTTCCACCGACATCGAGCCGGCCACCACGGCGGAGGCGAACAGGTCTTCCGCCGCAAACAGGCCTTCCAGGGCAAAGGCGGTGGAGGCTTGCGTACCGTTGAGCAAGGCCAGGCCTTCTTTCGGTGCCAGGGTGATGGGCTGCAGACCGGCGGCCAGCATGGCTTCACGACCATGCACGCGCTGGCCGTTGACGAAGGCTTCACCCTCGCCGATCAGCACTGCACTCATATGCGATAGCGGGGCCAGGTCGCCGGAAGCACCCACCGAACCCTTTTGCGGAATCACCGGGTAGATGCCGTGGTTGAACAGCGTCACCAGCGCTTCGATCACCTGACGGCGGATGCCGGAGAAGCCACGCGCCAGCGAGTTGATCTTCAGCGCCATCACCAGGCGGACGGTGGAGTCGTCCATCGGCGCGCCAATGCCGGCGGCGTGCGACAGCACGATGGAGCGTTGCAGCAGCTCCAGCTCGTCCGCTGCGATGCGGGTATTGGCCAGCAGGCCAAAGCCGGTATTGATGCCATAGGCGGTGCGGCCTTCGGACAGCACGCGCGCCACGGTGGCGGCAGCAGCGTCGATGCCGGCATGGCTGCTGGCATCCAGTTGCAGCTTGAGGCCGGTTTCACGCGAAACGCGGCGCAGGTCGGCCAGTGTCAGTTGGCCCGGTACGATATTGAGAATGCTCATGGTTTCAGTCTCTATTGTTTGTCAGCTGGCATCACGCCCGCAGGCGTGGCCAATCACTTTGTTGTTTGTACTTCATGCGCTGCCACCGGCTTGGCCGTGGGCAGCGCGCTCGTCTTACTTGAGCATCGGCAGATCGAGGCCCTGCTCACGGGCGCAGTTCTTGGCAATGTCGTAACCGGCATCGGCATGACGCATCACGCCGGTGCCCGGGTCGTTGCGCAGCACGCGGCCTACGCGCTTGGCGGCTGCGTCGGTGCCGTCACACACGATCACCACGCCGGAATGCTGCGAGAAACCCATGCCCACGCCACCGCCGTGGTGCAAGGACACCCAGGTGGCACCACCAGCGGTGTTGAGCAGGGCATTGAGCAGCGGCCAGTCGGACACGGCGTCCGAGCCATCCAGCATGGCTTCGGTTTCACGGTTGGGCGAAGCCACCGAACCGGAGTCCAGATGGTCGCGGCCAATCACGATAGGTGCCTTGAGTTCGCCATTCTTCACCATTTCGTTGAAGGCCGCACCCAGACGGGCGCGGTCTTTCAGGCCGACCCAGCAAATGCGTGCCGGCAAACCCTGGAAGCTGATGCGCTCGCGTGCCATGTCCAGCCAGTTGTGCAGGTGCGGATCGTCCGGGATCAGCTCTTTCACCTTGGCGTCGGTCTTGTAGATGTCTTCCGGGTCGCCGGACAGCGCCACCCAGCGGAAGGGGCCGATGCCTTCGCAGAACAGCGGGCGCACATAGGCCGGCACAAAGCCGGGGAAGTCGAAGGCATTCGCCACGCCTTCTTCCAGCGCCATCTGGCGGATGTTGTTGCCGTAGTCCAGCGTGGCGGCACCGCGCTCCTGCAAGGCCAGCATGGCGCGCACCTGCACGGCCATGGATTTCTTGGCGGCGGCGGTGATTTCAGCGGCGCTGTTTTGCTGCTTGGCGCGCCATTCGGCCACAGTCCAGCCTTGCGGCAGATAGCCGTGTACCGGGTCGTGGGCGGAGGTCTGGTCGGTGACCACGTCCGGGGTGATGCCACGATTCACCAGTTCGGTGAACACATCGGCGGCATTGCCCAGCAGGCCGACGGAAACCGCCGTGCCGCTGTGTTTGGCTTCTTCGATGATGGCCAGCGCCTCGTCCAAGGTGGTGGCCTTGCGGTCGACATAACGGGTTTTCAGGCGGAAATCGATACGGCTTTCATCACACTCGACAGCCAGCATGCTGAAGCCGGCCATGGTGGCGGCCAGCGGCTGCGCGCCACCCATGCCACCCAGACCACCGGTCAGGATCCAGCGGCCCTGCGCCTTGCCGTCGAAATGCTGGCGGGCGACGGCCACGAAGGTCTCATAGGTGCCTTGCACGATGCCTTGCGAGCCGATGTAGATCCAGGAGCCGGCGGTCATCTGGCCGTACATCATCAGGCCCTTCTTATCCAGCTCGTTGAAGTGTTCCCAGTTGGCCCAGTGCGGCACCAGATTGGAGTTGGCGATCAGCACGCGCGGCGCATCGGCATGGGTGTTGAACACGCCCACCGGCTTGCCGGACTGGATCAGCAAGGTCTGGTCGTCTTCCAGACGCTTGAGCACATCCAGAATGGTGTCGTAGCACTCCCAGTTGCGGGCAGCGCGGCCAATGCCGCCATACACCACCAGGCTTTGCGGATGCTCGGCGACTTCGGCGTCCAGATTGTTCTGGATCATGCGGTAGACGGCTTCGGTCAGCCAGCTTTTGCAGGAAAGCTCGGTACCGCGCGGGGCGCGGATGACGCGAGTCGGGTCGAAACGGCTGTCTTGTTGTGATGCGCTCATTGCTGTCTCCTTGGTACTTCCATGTTGTCGGGCAACTGCCCTGAATAGAGTGTGGCGTGGCTCAAAGAGAGCCTGTGGCCAGATGACGGGTGATACTCCACGCCAGCCGGGCCGCCGTCTTCGCGCCGTGGCTGTCGATATCGAATTGCGGGTTCAGCTCCACCAGATCAGCCCCGGCCAGCTTGCCGCTGCGGGCAATACTGCTGACCAGCGCCTCCACCACCTGCAGTTCCACCCCCATGGCGGCGGGGGCGGATACCGCAGGCATCACGCTGGCAGGCAGGACATCGAGGTCAATCGTGAGGTAGAGGATGTCTACCTGATCCATAAAGCCCTGCAGCGTGTCCTGCGCGGCCGCCAGGCCGGCCTGGCTCAGTGCGCTGTCCAGCAGCCACTGCACGCCCAGCTGGCCGGCGCGGGCAAACAGCGCCTGGGTATTGGATGGCTCGGCCACGCCCAGGCACAGGTAATGGAAGGGCCGGCCGCTGGCCGCGCAATCGGCCGCGATCTGCGCGAACGGGGTGCCGGAGGTGGCCTCGGCTGCCTCGCGGATATCAAAATGGGCATCGAAATTGATGATGCCGATCACCTTGTCCGGGTGCGCCGCAGCCAGGCCGCGCCAGGTGCCGTAGGCGGTTTCGTGGCCGCCACCCAGCACCAGCGGAAAATGTCCGCCCCCGGCGAGTTGTTCGACCGCCGCAGCCAGCCGCAAATGGGCAGCGTCCAGATCGCCATCGGTACAGGCCACATCGCCCATATCGCACAGCGGCCGGTCCTGATGCCAGGCCAGATTGGCCAGCGCCTTGCGGATGACTACCGGAGCGGCCGCCGCGCCAACGCGGCCCTGATTGCGGCGTACGCCTTCGTCACAGGCAAAACCGACAATGCCGATACCCGCCGGCAGGCCAGCGGCAAACGGTGTGGCCAGCTGGTGCCAGCGGCGGGCCAGTTCGCCTTCGCCAGCATCAATACGGCCGCTCCACAACTTCATGTCTGGGTTCATCATGCGTTTTCCTTGCCCGGACGCTGACCACGGAATACCCGTTCGGCCAGCGCATTGACGCCGAGTCCGTAGACGATTTCGGCAGGGTGATCGATATTCCACAGCAGCAGGTCGGCCACACAGCCCACGGCCAGCCGGCCATGGCTGTGGCCACGGCCCAGCGCCTGTGCGGCATGGCGGGTGGTGCCGGCCATGGCTTCTTCCGGCGTCAGGCCGAACAGCACACAGGCCTGGTTCATCGCCAGCCGGATCGAGGCAAACGGGCTGGTGCCGGGGTTGAGGTCGGTGGACACCGCCATCGGCACACCGGCTTCACGCAGCGCCGCCACCGGCGGCTTCTGGGTTTCGCGCAAAAAGTAAAATGCGCCGGGCAACAGTACCGCCACGGTGCCGGCGGCCTTGAGTGCAGCCACACCAGCGGCATCCAGATATTCGATATGGTCGGCCGACAGGCCGCCAAATTCGGCCACCAGCGCTGCGCCATGCAGATTGGACAGCTGCTCGACATGGCCCTTTACCCGCAAACCGTGCTGCTGCGCGGCCTCGAATACACGGCGGGTTTGCGCCGGAGAAAAACCCACGCTTTCGCAGAACACATCCACCGCCTCGGCCAGTTTTTCCACCGCCACGGCCGGCAGAATGTCGCGGATGACATGCTCGATATAGCCATCGCCATTGCCGGCAAATTCCGGCGGCAGCGCATGGGCAGACAGCAAGGTGGGCGACACCTCCACCGGCTGGCTGGCCGCCAGTTGCCGGGCAACACGCAGCTGTTTCAGCTCATCGGCCAGGTTCAGCCCATAGCCGGATTTCATTTCGATGGTGGTCACCCCTTCGGCCATCAGCGCCTGCAGGCGCGGCAGGCTGGCGGCGGCCAGTTGTGCCTCGTCCAGTTCGCGGGTGGCGCGCACGGTGGAGACAATGCCACCCCCTGCGGCGGCGATCTGCTGATAGGGCACGCCTTGCAGCCGCTTTTCCCACTCGGCTGCGCGGTTGCCGCCATACACCAGATGGGTATGGCAATCGATGAAGCCGGGGGTGATCCAGCGGCCGGCCGCATCCACCACCTCGCCATCGAAGCTGGCCGGGTTCAACTGCTGCTGCGGCACAATGGCAGCGATGCGGCCGGCTTCCACCACCAGTGCGTGGCCATGCAGCGCGCCATAGGGTGCGGCATGCTGCGTATCCATGGTGGCCAGCCGGGCATTGAGCCACAGGCTGCGCGGGCTATCGTGAGTGGGGGTCATGTCTGCTCCTGATTTGTATATACAAATAAACTGGATACGAAACCGTGTCAACAGCAGTTTTATGTGACTCTCAAACAAATATTGTACAAATAATCAATAAATTCAATGATTTGATAAAATAAAAAAGGGAGCCAGCGGCTCCCTTTGTGCGTCATAAATCCAACAGTATTTGTATAGTCAATTGTTTGTCGCGGTGTGACTCAGCTATCCACCCAGTTGACCCAACCGTAATGCCAGGTCAGCAACACGATGATGCCGAACACGATGCGATACCAGGCAAACAGCATGAAGCTGTGGCTGGAAATGAAGCGCAGCAACCAGCGCACGCAGAAAAAGGCCGAGACAAAGGAAAACAGCAGGCCCACAGCCCAGATACCCAGATCATCCGCCGCCAGCAGCGCCCGGTCTTTATACAGGGAATACAGCGAGGCCATGATCAGCGTGGGAATGGCCAGGAAAAAGGAAAACTCAGTGGCCGCCTTGCGCGACAGGCCAAACAGCATGCCGCCAATGATGGTGGCACCGGAGCGCGAAGTACCCGGCACCAGCGCAAAAGCCTGGGCGCAGCCCACCTTCAGCGCGTCCAGCGGCGTCATTTCCTCTACGGTTTGCACCCGAATGGTGTGCTGGCGGCGCTCGGCCCACATGATGACCAGCCCACCGATGATGAACATGCTGGCCACCACCGGGGCGTTGAACAGATGGGCCTTGATGGCCTTGCTGAACAGAAAGCCCAGCGCCGCCGCCGGGCAAAAGGCAATGGCCAGGTTGAGGATGAAACGCTGTGCTGCCCGGTCATGCCGGGCCCCGGCCACTACGCTGGCAATACGGGCACGGTATTCCCAGATCACGGCCAGAATGGCACCGGACTGGATGACGATTTCGAACAGCTTGCCGCGCTCGTCGTTGAACTTGAGCAACTCACCAGCCAGGATCAGGTGGCCGGTGGAGGAAATGGGCAGAAACTCGGTCAGCCCCTCGACGATGCCGAGGATGGCCGCCTTGAGCAGAAGCAGGGTATCCATGATGTTGTGGTCGGTGTTGGTGGTTGGGAAAATTCAGGGCGCTAGGATGCGCTGACAGCATAGCCGAACTGGATGACAGAATCACGGCACCGGGCTGGCGCAATGCCGTGCAAGCCACCGGGCCAGGCCGGTGACGCAGGCAGTTTACTTCTTGACCCGGCTTTGCGAGCGCAGCTTGTAGCGGCCGCCGGGGTGGACCAGCCGGGCAAAAGTGACCAGATTCTTGTAAGACCAGGTACGCCGCAGCACCAGCAGGCAGGGTTCGCTGGCGGTGATGCCCAGCATGGCCAGCTCACGTGTATCCGGCAACACCGCCTCGACCGTGTGTTCGATATCGGTCAGCGGGCAGCTTTCCATCAGGTATTCATTGGGTGTGCGCCGGCTGAAATCCTGCAGGATATAGTCCGGTGCCCAGGCCGGATTGACATAGCGGTCTTCCAGCTGGATGGGCAGGCCGTCTTCGCGGTGCACCAGAATCGAATGGAACACCGGCGTGCCCACCTTGACTCCCAGTTGCAGGGCGATTTCCTCACCGGCAGAGATGGTTTCCAGCTGATGCACGTCGGCCGTGTGGGTATGGCCACGCGCCTCCACTTCCGCTGCGATATTGTTGATGTCCAGCAGCGGCGATTCGGCCTTGCGTTCGGCCACATAAGTGCCATCACCGGCAAAGCGCAGCAGGATGCCGGCTTCGGCCAGATCGCGCACCGCCTTGTTCACCGTCATGCGCGACACGGAAAACTGCCTGGCCAGCTCCAGTTCCGGCGGTATCTTGTTACCCGGCAGGAATTCCTTCTTGCGAATGCCTTCCAGAATGTATTCCTTGATGCGCAGATAGCGCGGTTGAGCTGTGGCAGACACCTTGTGTTCCATGAAGTCGGGGGATGATGGATTCTAGACCGTGGCGGCAGGGCAAAGACTGATCCAGCGCAGACCACCGTGCGCTAGCATGCCCTGTTCCCACCGCCCTGACCAGAGCATTGCCCCGCGCGGGCTACCCTCAGCCACAGATCAAGGCGCGCCATTGCGCTATGATCATCCCATTTTCCTGCCAACGAGAAGCCCTATGGCCATGAACCTGCCTTCCGGTGCCCGGCTGATTGCCCTGGGCAACGATGTCACCCTGCTGCAGCTGGACAGCGGTAGCTGCAGCGCCACCCTGTCCTTGCTGGGTGGCCAGTTGCTGGCATTCCAGCCTTATGGTCAGCAACCCTGGCTGTATATGTCCCCCCAAGCCGTACTGCAGCCCGGCCGCGCCATCCGTGGCGGTGTGCCGGTCTGCTGGCCGTGGTTTGGCGCGCACCCGGATGATGACAGCGCCCCGGCCCACGGCGTGGCCCGCCAGCAGCCATGGACATTGCTGGCGGTGCTGCGCGACGGTGATGCGTTTCACGTGAAACTGCAAGGCCCGGACTGGCAGGGCCTGACGGTCGTACTGGAATACACCCTGTCCGACCATATCGACATCAGCCTGCACACCCGCAACGACAGCGCGCAGCAACAAAGCTTCAGCGCGGCCCTGCACAGCTATCTCGCGGTCAGCGACAGCCGGCGTATCCGCCTGCACGGGCTGGAAGAGGCGGTGTGCGAAGACAAGGTCGGCCGCCGTTACAGCCGGCTGCCGCCACAGCCGCTGCACTTGCAGGGCGAGTTCGATGCCATTGTCTACAGCGAAGCCGATGTGCTGCTGGAAGACCCGCAATGGCAACGCCGCCTGCGCATCAGCCGCAGCGGATCGGCCAGCGTGGTGGTGTGGAATCCGTGGCAGGACAAGGCGGCAAACCTTGCCGACCTGCCGGATGACGGCTGGCAGGATTTTGTCTGCATCGAAGCGGCCAATGCCGGCGAAGACAGCCGCCTGCTGGCCGCCGGTGCCAGCCACAGCCTGTGCTGCCGGCTGAGCTTGGCATGAGCAGCCCGCGCATGAGCAGCGGCCCTTGCCTGTCCGCCACCCTGGCGGACAGGGTATACTGCACGCCATCCCGCCAGCACGGCGTCGCAGTGGACAGCTTGTAAATGGCCAGACAGAACACGATTTCCAGTTATCTCCCGGTGACCTTTCCCAATGGCAACCGGGTGCGCCGCTTTGGCAAGCATTGCCCGCACTGCCATGCCATGGTGGGTTGCGAACACATGGCCGGCCTGGCCAGCCTGCAGCAGGACAAGCTGTTTCTGGCAGCCCAGGGCACCTGCCCTGCCTGTCAGCACCGCTTCCCCATTGCCTGCGTCATCACCGACGACAAGCGGGTGCACCGCGTACTGCTGCCCTTGTGGGTCTATCGCATGTGGCTGCAAATGGCCACCCGCAACACGCCACAACCGGTCGCCCAGGCTAACTGGGAAGTACAGGAAGAAAACACCGCCCCGGCACAGCAGGGCATCCTGCTGACGGATGCCGAGGTGGCGGCACGCTCGCCGGAGATACTCGGCCGCTTTCAGGACCAGCCCATCAGTGCCTGGATCGAATACCAGGACCGGCGCTTCGTGTTTGAACGCGCCGCACCGCCGGGGCAGTTCGCCCTGAGCGAGCAGGAAGTGCTGCTGGCTGGCAAGCTGATTTACCGTCAGCAGGACATCGCCACCACCGCCTGAGCCGCTGCTGATCCGCACGCAGTCACACCGCCCGGCCATGCCGGGCTTTTTGTTGGCTGGGACTTTCTACCGCGTTGGCAATTACCTACTTGGCTCAATCGCAAGCGATGCAGACAGTGCGCCCCATCCCCGTGGCGCGCGCCGTCTGGGGCGGGTTGGGCAAGGTTTTAAGCCGCCGCCATGTCTGAGCCATTCGACGGTAGCGAATGGCGAGTTCGGCGGCGCCTTGCCCGGCCCGAAACAGGCGGGGTTTCGCGCAACCCGGGGTCGCCTAGGGGTGCAGGGGAGCTGGCGAGGCAGCTCCCCTGCCTGTTTGGCGGGCAGCCCCGCCATGAAAAACAGCACCGCGCAGCGGTTCAAAGACTTGCTCTGACTGGCGCTGAGCGCGGATAAACAGAACTCAGATACAGTAATCCCCCCACACCGCCTGTACCGCCGCCACCGCCGCCAGCGCGGCTGTTTCGGTGCGCAGAATGCGCGGCCCCAGTTTCAGCGGCGTCCAGCCGGCCTCCAGCGCAGCAGCCTCCTCGCGGGCGGAGTAGCCACCCTCCGGTCCGGCCATCAGCCAGGCCCGGCGCGGCGCGCTGGCGATATCGGCCAGTTTCTGCGTGCCCAGCGGCGACAGGATCAGCCTGGCATCGGCATCCTGCTGCTGTTGCAGCCATTCATTGAGACTGAGAATGGGCAGCACCTGCGGCAGCGTATTGCGACCACACTGCTCGCAAGCCGACTGCACGATTTCCTGCCAGCGCTGTATGCGTTTGTCCGCCCGCTCGCCGGACAGCTTCACCACCGAGCGCTCGGCGGCGATGGGCTGAAACAGCGACACGCCCATCTCCACGCCCTTTTGCAGGGTGAATTCCATGCGGTCGCCGCTGGAAATGGCCTGCGCCAGCCCCAGCCATACCGGCGACTCGCGGCTGATGTCGTCAAAGCGGCTGATCTGGCATTCGGCAGCGCGCTTTTGCAAGGCCGACAGGCTGGCCTGGTACTCGCCGCCCTGGCCGTTGAACAGGGTCAGGCTGTCGCCTTCCTTCAGGCGCAGAACCTGCACATGGCGCACGACAGCATCAGGCAGCGACAGGGTTTGCCCCGCCGCCAGCGGTGTTTCGATAAAAAACCTTGGCATGGCGTATTGAAAGTCCGTGGTGATAACGGTATTTTGCTTTGTTTGCTGCAGTTGCAACAACCCATCTTTAGCAAGTGGTAAAAATGACGGCATCCATGCATCGTCATGATTGATCCGGGCTGCGTCACTTGCTTCAGCATCGTCTTGCCAATTCTGCTAAACAGCTTGGACAGGACGACAATCCTGCCGCTGGCGCTATTGCCGGCGGCCATGCAGTTTACCTTACAGACAGACGCCGGCCGGATGGCCGCTGTTGTCGTTTCTGCCAGACGCCTATCCATCCGGCCCGGCAGAACACTCAGGAGAACACCATGCAGGTGGTTGAACAGGTGATGCAAGTTGTCCGTGACGTGGCCCGCCAGGAGGTGATGCCGCGCTTTTTGCGTGTGGGTAAAACACGCAAGGACGACGGCTCGCTGTTCACCGAGGCCGATATGGCCTGCCAGCAGGCGCTGGGAGACAAGCTGCCGGCCGTGCTGCCCCACCCGGTGTTGGGCGAGGAAATGACGCGCGAGGAGCAGGATGCCTTATGGCAGGGCAATCCGGGCGGCCTGTGGGTGGTTGACCCCATCGACGGCACCACCAATTTCGTCAACGGCCTGCCCTATTTCGCCATTTCGGTGGCGCTGGTCATCGATGGCGTCAGCCAGCTGGGCGTGATCTACAACCCGGTATCCGACGAAATGTTTTATGCCCGTCGCGGCCAGGGCGCCTGGCTCAATGGCCGGCGCCTGCCGCTCAAGACCACCCGCAACAGCATGGGCGACGCGATTGCCGCCGTGGAAGTGAAATACCTGCGCTCCGGCAAACTGGCGGCGCGCATGAGCAGCGTGGCACCGTTTGGCAGCCAGCGCAGCATGGGTTCCAGCACGCTGGACTGGTGCTTTCTGGCGGCGGGCCGTTACGACCTCTACCTGCACGGCGGTCAGCGGCTGTGGGACTATGCTGCCGGCGCGGTGATTCTGGAAGAAGCCGGCGGCCGCCTGGCCAGCCTGAACACCGACGACTACTGGAGCGACACGGTGTGGAAGCGCTCGGTGATTGCCGCCATCGACCCGGAACTGTACGGCCACTGGCACCGCTGGGTGCGCGCCAACCAGTAGACTCAGACTTGCCCGCAAAGAAAACGGCCCTCAAGGGGCCGTTTTTCATGCAGTGGCCACATGCCGCAATCAGTAGTTTTCCGGGCAGAAATGCCGTTCCACCAGCTCGATCAGAATGTGCAGCACCTTGATGTGCAGTTCCTGCACGCGGTCGGCGTACTGGCCACCAGGGGTGTTGACGTAGACATCGGCCAGCGGCTCCAGCCGGGTGGCGGCACGGCCGGTGAGGATGATCACCTTCATGCCCAGTTCGCGCGCCACGCTGGCCGCGTTGACGATGGTCTGGCTGTTGCCACTGGTGCTGATGCCGATCAGCACGTCGCCGGCGCGGCCATGGCTTTCCAGATAGCGCGAAAACACATGCTCGTAGCCAAAATCGTTGGCCACGCAGCTCATGTGGCTGGGATCGGAAATGGCGATGGCCGCCATGCCGCGACGGTTGTTGCGGTAGCGGCCGGTCAGCTCTTCGGCGAAATGCATGGCGTCGCACATGGAGCCGCCATTGCCGCAGGAGAAGATACGACCACCAGCAGCGAGGCTGTCGATCAGCTGCTGCGCGGCCGCTTCGATGCTGGCCAGCGCCTGGGGATTGGCCAGCAGATTATTGAGGGCAGTTTGCGCTTCAGTCAGGCTGGACTGGATATGGGAAATCATCGGCGATCCGTCATGCGTGCGGGCAACAGCACCGCGCCATTGCCATCAGTAAACAGGGCTGGCCCAGCGGCCAGCCCCGTCATCATACCCTGCCCCCCGCCACGGCAGGAAATGGCAGCCAGGTAAAATTCAGCGAAGCACAATCAAGGCCGTGCCGGCGCAACTCACCACCGCCCCCAGCCAGGCCACCGGCGGTGGGGCCTGCTTCTGCACCAGCCACAGCATGGGCAGGATCAGCACCGGGCTGAGCGCCGACAGCATGCCCACCGTGGCCACATTGGCATGCTGCAAGGCCAGCATGATCAGCGTCATGCCCAGGCCCAGCGCCACCAGGCCGTTGAGCGCCGTCTGGCCCAGCATGCGCGGCGTATAAGCGCCGCGACTCCTGGCCAGAGACAGACCGCCCAGCAACAAAAGATAGTGCGCTGCACAGGCAATGCCCATGCGCAAGGCCGATGCGGTGACCGGTTCCAGCCCGGCGGCAATGGCCGGCTTGGCAAAGAATGTCCCCATGGCCTGGCACAGAGCCGCCACCATGCCCAGCAACACACCCGCCTTCAGATGGGTCGGATGCTCCCAGGCATGGGCATCTGCGCTGCGCCGGCCAAAAGCCACGGCCAGCAGCACGCCGCCAAACACCATGCTGCTGCCGACAAAGGCAGGCAGGCTGAGTTTTTCCTGCAGGAACAAGATGCCCAGCACCACCGAAAACACCGAATGCGTAGCAAACAGCAGGCCGGCGCGGCGCGGCCCCAGCAGGTTCATCGCGGAAAAATAAATGGTGTCGCCCAGAAAAATGCCGGTCAGGCCGGACAGCAGGGCCGGCCACAGATTGCTGCCATTGATGCTGTGCCAGCCACCGGAAAGCAGGCTGATGCCGCCCAACAGCACGGTAAGCAGGCTCAAGCGCAAGCGGGTAAAGGCAAAGGGGCCGAAATGGCGTGAGGGGCCGGCACCGAGAATGCCACCCCACGCCCAGCAGGCTGCCGCACCGATGGCGGCCAGGTCATACCACATAATATCCAGTCTGCCCGCCCGGACAGGCCGGACGGATGATCATGACGAAGCCTGCCAGCTTACCTGTCAGGCGGCCATTCCGGCCAGTGCGGCAGCGGGTCCACCTCCAGCCAGGGCCGGGCATGGCTGGTCCAGATATGCTGGCTTGCCTGCTGCGCAGGGACATCGTCCAGTGTGGCCACCCGCAGGATGACATAGGGGCTGCCCGCGCGCTCGGCCAGCAGATGGCTGCCACACTGGCGGCAAAAATGGCGCAGCTTGTCCGGCGACGAGGCAAAGCTGCCCAGGTGTTGCTGCCCGCGCAGCCAGCGAAAATGCCCGCGCAGCACCCCGGCGGTCGGCACATGGCTGGCCGCATGGGCTTTCTGGCAGGTCAGGCAATGGCAATGGGTAATCGGCAGATCCAGCTGCTCTACTTCATAAGCAATGGCACCGCACAGGCAGCTGCCTAGCATGACATATCCTCCAGCAGGGTGATTTCCACCCGCTCCTTGCCCTTGCCGATATTCTTGCGCTTGAGCGCAATGCGCCCCACCTCACCGGTGCGCGCCAGATGGGTGCCACCGCAGGGCACGCGGCAATAGCCCGGCACTTCCCAGTAACGACGCTGCGCAGCCTCATCGGCAAAAGCACTGATGATGGCGCTGTCGGCATCGATCAGGCCCTGCACTTTGGCGGTGATGGCCGGCAAGTGCGGGGTGATGGGTTCGGGCAGGGCAAAGTCGATGCGCGCCTTGTCGGCAGCGATATGTGCGCCAATTTTTTCCACCCCGGCAAAGTCGCGGCAGATGGTTTCCAGGGTCAGCTCGGCGGCAAAGTGCAGCCGCATCAGCCGGTAGCGGCGCGGCCAGTCTATCTCCACCAGTACGGCATCCCCCGCCTGCAATCGATGACCGGCAGGCAGGGTATAGACGATGTCCAGCCCCTGTGTTGCTGCCTGCAATACCGGCCAACCACCTATGCTGCCGGCGTCGCTCTCCTGCCCGCCGGAAAAGGCATAGAAAATGGTGTGCTGCAGCCAGACATGCTCACCATCCACCCGCGCCACCGTGGTGGCCAGCCGGGTCTGGTAGGGGTCGATCCAGAACTGTTTGCCCGTCATAGCAGGCGCGCCAGATAGTCGACCAGGCTCAGCGGATAGCTGAAGGGCTGGCCCAGCAACTGCTGGTAAACATCGCGGTACTCGGCATGCTTGGGCTGCAGCACCAGCGCCTGGGTCAGCGACTGCACCGCCGCATGGCTGTCTCCCAGCTGCACTTGCGACATCGCCAGAATGAACCAGGCTTCGTGAATGCGGAAATTCAGCGACAGCGCCTGCCGCGCCAGCAAGGCCGCCTCCTGATAGCGCTCAGCCTGGAATGCCGCCCCCAGCTGGCCAATGCTGTCTTCCAGCGGCGGCAGGGTGTCCTGCTTGCTCAACACCAGCGTGTGGCCATTGCCGACATTGCTGTCGCTTTCCTCCTGCGCCTCGAGCAGCCAAGCCACACCCAGACCCTGCTGGTTAAACCAGTTGAGCGCAGCCAGCAGGCCTTGCAGGGTGAACACGTGATAATGCATGCGCCACGGCAGCCCGGGCGACAGGCTTTGCGGCGTCATCTTGTGCTGAAAGGCCTCGATATGCGTCTCCAGCCCGGTGATCGGCCGCACGCTGTCTTCCACCAGTGCATCGCGCTTGGGCACGATCATGAAACTGATGCCACCCGGACGCAGCACCCGCCCCCACTCCAGCCAGGCGGTAAAAATGTCCGGTACATGCTCCAGCACATGCGAGCTGGCGATATAGTCCAGCTCGCCGTCGGCAAACGGCAGCGCGGTGGCCTCGGCCACCATGTCCACCTTGGCGACACCCTTGCCATAGCGCTGCTGCTCGGCGGCATACACCTGGTAGTCGATCAGGTCGGGTTCTTCCAGGTAGTGCTGCCCATCACAGGGGGCCACGCTGATGCAGTCGGCCGGAGCCAGCGGATTATGCGCGCCCCGCCCCAGCTCCACACCCTTGCCCTGCAGCCATTGTTTGGCCAGCTCCATAAGCGCTTATCCTTGTGTGCAGTCCGGCGTGCTCACCGTTGCTGCCAGTCGCTGATATACCTGTTGATCCAGCCGCTCCATCATGTACGCGGGCCGCGACAGGGCGGTGAAGCCAAATTGCGCATACAGGCCGTGTGCATCTGCCGTGGCCAGCAGCATGCGCCGCAGCCCCTGCAAGCCCGGATGCTCCATGATGTACGCCAGCAATGCCTTGCTGATGCCGCGCCCGCGCCAGTCCGGCAGCACGAACACATCGGCCAGATAGGCGAAAGTCGCCTGGTCGGTAATCATGCGGGCAAACCCCACCTGCTTGCCAGCAACATACACACCAAAGCACAGCGAGCCGGCCAGCGAGCGCTCGAACACATCACGCGGCAAGCCGGCGGCCCAGTAGGACTGCTGGCTCAGATAGTGATAGATCATGTCCCGCTCCAGCCGGGCGGGGTCACAGTCGAATTCCAGAGCAAGCGTGTCAGACATGGCGGGGCCTCATGGTGGCAAGGGCAAACAGGATATCAGGTGAGAGTGGCCGGATAGTGCGTCGCCACCCAGTGCTCGAACTGCCGACACATGGCGGCGTCACCCTGGCTGTTGTCGGCAATCAGTTCATCACCATGAACCAGACGGATACGGGCATCCAGATCGGCAGCCGCCGGCTCGGGATAGCGGCGGCTGGCGGCAGCGGCCATCTGCTGGCGGGCATCGGCCCAGGCCTGCTCCACGCTGCGGTTGCACTCGTCCGCCAGATAGCGGGCATTGAACGGTTCACCAGTCAGGCTGCGCAAGGTGGCGTCGTGGCTGATGCTGTTACCTGGCCCCCAGTAATGCTGGGCCAGCGCCGGGCCAATGGCCGGGTTGTCGGTCAGATAGCCGTACTGGCGCAGGAAATATGCACGCGTCTGATACACCGCCATATTGGCCAGCAGATAGCCGTGATAGGACGCCGCCGACTCCTGGTTCAGCAAATGCGGAATGGCCAATAACGGGCGCGGGCTGCAGGCAATGCCCAGAATGCGCTGCTCGCTGCTACGGGCCAGCTGCAATACCTGTCCGGCGGTCAGTTGCTCATCCGGCAATTGGTAGAGCGCCGCCTCGAAATAGCCCACCAGCAGAATCATGCGCTCCATGAAAGCGCGGTAAGGCTGGCTGGCCTCGATGCCGGCGTGGATCAGCGCCTCCGGCATGGCCTCGCCCTGGCGGTTTTGCGCATAGCGCGCCAGCCAGTCGGCATCGCCCAGCAGGCTGTCGCAGAACATGGACTGGGTTTCGGCATAGGCCATGGAGGTCGGCGCAAATTCCTGCGAAAAGCAGGGGGAATTCTGGGTCACATTGGCAAAGTGCGCCGCGTGGCCGCCCTCGTGGAACAGGGTGTTGATGGCGCGGTCGCCGCTGCCCACCTGGTCGGGCGTGGCATCAGCGGTGAAATTGACATGGGCCGGCACCCACTGGCCCTGCTCATCGACATAGCTGGGTTGCGGGCCATGGCAAAAGCCGTTCTGGTATTTGCCCTTGCGCTCGATCAGGTCCAGTTGCAGCAGCGCGCCGCGATACTGTATGCCCAGGCGGCGGAAGCTTTCCAGCCAGCGCTCCACCGCTTTGGTGAACGGCAGGTAAGGGTCCATCTGGCGGGTGACATCGCCGCTCATCTGGTGGCGCAGATTCCAGGCTTCCAGCGCATCGGCCCCCTTGTTACTGGCCAGCTGCTTGAGCGCGTTTTCGTTGACCAGGCGGGTGCGCTGCTCGAAATCATCCAGAATGACAAACAGCGCTTCTGGCGTCATCCGCTCGTTTTTCTGCACCTTGTAGTCGAAATAGTCGCGGTAACCCAGGGCACGGGCAAAGGCGTTGCGCTGGCGCACGATGTCCAGAAAGCCATTGTCCAGCACCCACTGTTCCAGCTGCAGCAAGGCGTCGTGCGAGCTTTTGCGGCAGGCTTCATCCGGATTGCTGCCCATATTGGTCACCAGCATGCTGAGTGTGGCGTCTTCCCACTGGCCGTGCTCGTTGCGGTGACGCAGGCTGTGCGACTGCCGGCGCGCAAACAGCGCCGCCTCCATCTCGATCAGCCCGGCCATGCGCTGGTGGGCCTCATCATTGTCGATGATGTTGCTTTCAAACAGTGCCAGCCAGCCTTGCAGGCCATGCAGCAAGCCAGCCTGCTCCGCATCGGGCGGCAAAGCCCGGGCAGCGGCCAGCATGGTGCGCGTCTGCTGCAGCCGCGCGGGGCTGGAGATGAAATCCTTGTAGGCGGTCTCGGCACGGCCAAAGCCGGCATGGTCGTCGGACATGCCCATGTAAGTGGACCAGAACAGCGCCTCCTTGGCGCGATGCACGGCCAGGTATTCCTGATTCAGCTGACGGAAAAAATCGCGTGGGTGTTGCATGTTTCTCCTTTTACTTCGGCCTGTCACTGGCACTTCATGAGCGCCATCGCCGGCAAACTGGCAGTTTCTGCCCGAACAACGCCAGGGTCAACGGCTATTGCTCCCCCGCTGCTGCCAGCAAAAAGCCCGGCATGGCCGGGCTTGCACGACGGGATGGTTGCATGACTTTCAGGCGGCGGCAGCGCTGCGCTTTTGCTGACGCATGGACAGCAGGCCGGCCGCCGAATACAGCAGCAAGGCCAGCCAGATCAGGCAGAAGCCCACCAGTTTGGCGCTGTCGAACGCCTCGCCGAACACCCACACCCCCAGCGCCAGCTGAATGGTGGGGCCGATGTACTGGATCAGGCCCACGGTGGCCAGCTTCAAGCGACGCGCGCCCGCAGCAAACAGCAGCAGCGGAATGGCGGTGACCACCCCGGCCCCCACCAGCAGCACATCGCTGCCAACCGACTCGTGCAGGAAGGCCGCCTGCCCCTGCCACTGGAACCACAGCAAAGCCGCCAGCGCCAGCGGTGCCATCAGGAAGGTTTCCAGCGCCAAGCCCTCCAGCGAGGCCAGCGGTGCTTTCTTGCGCAGCAAACCATACAGGCCAAAGGTGGCCGCCAGCGACAGCGCGATCAGCGGCACGGTGCCGCTAGTCCAGGTAATCCAGGCCACACCGGCAGCCGCCAGCAACACGGCACTGCGCTGGATGGGGCTGAGCTTTTCCGCCAGAAACAGCCGCCCCAGCAACACATTGAACAGGGGATTGATGAAGTAGCCCAGGCTGGCCTCCACCACATGGCCGGCATTGACTGCCCAGATATAAATCAGCCAGTTAAGCGACAGCATCAGCGAGGACAGGCCAAAAATGGCCAGCTTTTGCGGCTGGCGCACCGCCTCGCCCAGCCAGGCCCAGTTGTGACGCACGGTAAGAATGCCGGCCACGAACACGGCAGACCAGACAATGCGATGGCACAGGATCTGCAACGCAGGAATATGGTGCAAAGGCTTCCAGTACAGCGGAAACAGGCCCCAGATCAGGAAGGCAATAAAGGTAAACAGCACGCCGCGGGTGGCGTCCTGCCGGGACTGGGCGGAAGACATGACAGACTCGATGCATAAGGTGTTCAACGTAGCAGCTTAACGGCTTGGCGCACATGAAGAAACCACCGGCTCGATAACATGCTGTTCTGCCATGGAAACAATGCCGGCCAGCGGCCCTGCCCGCACATGCTGCACTGGCACAATCGCCGCACTGCCGGGGGCTGTACGTCAAGACCTTTGACGTTGACGTAAACGTAAGTTAGAGTCCGCCACATAGCAGCCACCCGCTGAGCCGAGGCATGGAGAATACCGCCCGGACACCGGGATTACGGCCTACAACATAAAGAAAGGCGTGCGTTTTCCAGCCGAGAAAACCCGCCACCGCCACAAGCGAGAACAAGCCGCAGGCCATGCCGGCCACCTTACCGGTCAGGACCCGCGCGGCAGGAGGAGAAACCATGTCTATCCGTCATGTTGATCTGGAAGAAAAGTACAGCGCCGCCACCGGCCAGGTGCTGATGACCGGCATCCAGGCGCTGGTACGCCTGCCCATGCTGCAACAGGAGCTGGACCGTGCCGCCGGGCTGAACACCGCCGGCTATGTCACCGGCTACCGTGGTTCGCCCCTGGGCAATGTCGATCAGACCATGCAAAAGGCCGAGTCCTATCTCAAGGCACACAATGTGGTGTTCCACCCCGGCCTGAACGAAGACCTGGCCGCCACCGCCGTGTGGGGCACGCAGCAGGTGAATATGTTCGAGGGGGCCAAGTACGATGGCGTCTACGCCTTGTGGTATGGCAAGGGCCCCGGCGTGGACCGCTCCGGCGACGTGATCAAGCACGGCAATGTGGCCGGCACCAGCGCCAAGGGCGGTGTGCTGCTGGTGGCCGGTGACGACCACGCGGCCAAGTCCTCCACCTTTCCGCACCAGTCCGACCACATCCTCGCCGCCAGCATGATTCCGGTGCTGTCCCCTTCCGGGGTACAGGAAGTCATCGACTACGGCCTGCACGGCTGGGCGATGAGCCGCTATTCCGGCTGCTGGGTATCGATCAAGGCCATTTCCGACACCATCGAAAGCTCGGCGGTGGTGGACATCTCCCCGGAACGCTTCAGCTTTGTCATTCCGCAGGACTTCCCCATTCCCGAAGGCGGCCTGTCCATCCGCTGGCCCGACCCGCCGCTGGTGCAGGAAAAACGCGTGCTGCATCACCGCCTGTATGCCGCCCTCGCTTATGCCCGCGCCAACAAGCTCAACCACATCACCCTGGATTCGCCCAAGCCACGGCTGGGCATCATCACCTGTGGCAAAAGCTATCTGGACGTGATGCAGGCACTGGACGACCTGGGCATCGACGAAGCCCTGGCAGCCGACATCGGCCTGCGCATCTTCAAGGTGGGCATGGTGTGGCCGCTGGAGCCGGAAGGCGTGCGCCAGTTTGCCGAAGGGCTGGATGAAATCCTGGTGGTGGAAGAAAAACGCCAGATCATCGAATACCAGCTCAAGGAACAGCTCTACAACTGGCGCGACGACGTGCGGCCACGGGTGGTGGGCAAGTTTGCCGAAAAAGGCGAATGGGCACTGCCGCACGGCGACTGGCTGCTGCCGGCTGCCGGTGAGCTGACCCCGGCCATGATCGCCCGCGCCATTGCCAGCCGGCTGGCGCTGATCTTCGACAGCCCGGTGATTCACGACCGGCTGAAGTTCTACGACGAAAAAGAAGCCCAGCTGGTCCAGCCGCGCGAGGCCATTGCCCGCGTGCCCCATTACTGCTCCGGCTGTCCGCACAACACCAGCACCCGCGTGCCGGAAGGCAGCCGTGCCGTGGCCGGTATCGGCTGCCACTACATGGCGCACTGGATCGAAGGCGACAGCACCAAGACCTTCACCCAGATGGGCGGCGAGGGCATCACCTGGGTCGGCCAGGCCCCGTTCACCCACACCAAGCACATTTTCACCAATCTGGGCGATGGCACTTACTTCCACTCCGGTCTGCTAGCCATCCGCGCCGCGGTGGCCGCCGGGGTCAACATCACCTACAAGATCCTGTACAACGATGCCGTGGCCATGACCGGCGGCCAGAATGTGGATGGCTATCTGGATGTGCCGATGATGACGCGCCAGCTGGCGGCCGAAGGGGTCAAGCGCATCGTCATCACCAGTGACGAGCCGGAAAAATACCAGGGCGTGCAGGGTCTGGCACCGGGAGTGGACGTGTTCCACCGCCGCGAACTGGACCGCCTGCAAAAAGAGCTGCGGGAAACCACAGGCACCACCATCCTGATTCACGACCAGACCTGCGCCGCCGAAAAACGCCGCCGCCGCAAACGCGGTGAATTCCCCGACCCGGCCAAGCGCGCCTTCATCAATGAAAAAGTGTGCGAAGGCTGTGGCGACTGCGGCAAAAAGTCCGGCTGCCTGTCGGTGCTGCCAGTGGAAACCCCACTGGGGCGCAAACGCAAGATCGACCAGTCCAGCTGCAACAAGGACTACTCCTGCGTGGAAGGCTTCTGCCCCAGCTTTGTTACCGTGGAAGGCGGCAAGCTGAAAAAGCAGAGCCCGGCGGCGGCCACGCTGGAAGCCATGCCCGCCCTGCCCGCACCGCAGATTCCGGCGCTGCATGAACCCTTCAGCATCATGATTACCGGCGTCGGCGGCACCGGCGTGGTCACCATCGGCCAGGTACTGGGCATGGCCGCCTATCTGGACCACAAGGGCGTCACCGTGCTGGACATGGCGGGTCTGGCGCAAAAGGGCGGCTCGGTGTGGTCGCACGTGCGCATTGCCGACAGCCAGCAGCAGCTGCACGCCGTGCGTATCGCCGCTGGCGATGCCAACCTGGTGCTGGGCTGCGATCTGGTGGTCACCGCCGCCGAAGAAGCGCTGGCCAAGATGCGCGAAGGCTTCAGCCACGCCATCGTCAACAGTTACGAATCGCCGACCAGCGCCTTCCTGAAAAACCCGGACGTGCGCTTCCCCAGCCGCGCCATGAAGGACGCAGTCATCGAATCGGTAGGCGCAGGCCGCTTCTGGGAAGTCAACGCCACCCGCCAGGCCACTGCGCTGATGGGCGATGCCATCGCCAGCAATATGTTCATGCTGGGTTATGCCTGGCAGAAGGGCTTGGTGCCGGTGAGCGAAGAGGCGCTGATGGAAGCCATCCGCCTGAATGGAGCCGCGGTCAAGTTCAACCAGCAGGCTTTTGTCTGGGGCCGCCATGCCGCTCATGATCCGGCGCGGGTGGAAGCGCTGGTGAATCCTTCTTCGGTGGTGCAGTTCGTTCCACGTGAAACCGTGGATGGCGTGCTGCATCACCGTGCCAGGGAACTGGTGGCCTACCAGAACCAGGCGCTGGCCGAACGCTACAAGGCGCTGGTGGACCAGGTGGTGCGTGCCGAGCAGGCGGTGAATCCGGCCAGCAGCGCACTGGCGCTGGCGGTTGCCCGTGGCTACTTCCATCTGCTGGCCTACAAGGACGAATACGAAGTGGCCCGCCTGTATACCAATGGCGATTTCCTGCGCGAGCTGGCCAGCCAGTTCGAGGGCGATTACCAGCTGCGCTTCCATATCGGTGCCGGCTGGATCACCGGCCATCAGCCGAAAAAAGTAGCGTTCGGCCCCTGGCTGCTCAAGGGCATGAAGCTGCTGGCAAAGTTGCGCTTTTTGCGCGGCAGCGCGCTGGACCCGTTTGGCTGGCAGGCCGACCGCAAGCTGGAACGCCAGCTGATTGTCGAATTCGAACAACTGGTCAGCAGCGTGCTGGCCGGGCTGAATGCCGACAATCTGGCCACGGCAGTAGAGCTGGTCAAGGTATTCGAAGGCGTGCGCGGCTTTGGCTATATCAAGGAGGCCGCCTGGAAACAGGCTGGCGAACGGCAACAGGGCTTGCTGCAGCGTTTCCGCCAGGAGGCTGGCAAACGCAAGGTAGCCTGATGGTTTTGTGAGTGTTGTAGCAGTAAAGAGGGTGGTTCAGGCGCGGATGATGTCATCCGCGCCCTTTTTTTGATCAAAAAATCCCGCTTTCGGGGAAAACGCGCACCGTTTCAAGGCACAGCCTTTCACGACAGCATCAGGCTGAGGCGACGTGCCTCGTCCAGCGCCTGGTCAACACCGTTGTACTCGTCCTGCCACACCCAGATGCCATGTACTGCATCCAGGGTTTCCACCAGCCACAGCCGGCCACTGCTGCCAAGCGCCACCTGGCGGGCACGCACCGGGCGGCGATAGTTGAACATCACGATTTCACTGGTTTTTTGCACAGCCGGGGTATGCTTGCGCGGGCTTGAAAAGAAGGGCATGGCGTAACCTCCTGTTGGGCGATATGCCAGGCAATACAGAGCAAGCGGCGTGCCAGCCGACACCATTCGATCAAAACCGGTGCGGTATTTTGACGCCAGCCGCCGCCGGGCTTAGCATGGCCGCATTCCCCAACCGGAAGCAACTGCATGGAAAACCGCAAACTCGCCGTCCTGATCGATGCCGACAACGCCCAGGCCAGCCTCACTGCCGAGCTGCTGGCCGAGGTGGCCAAATACGGCACGGCCATCGTCAAGCGCGCCTATGGCGACTGGACCACCACCCAGCTCAAGAGCTGGAAAGAGGTATTGCACAAGCACGCCATCCACCCCATCCAGCAGTTTGCCTACACCAGCGGCAAGAACTCCACCGACTCGGCGCTGATCATCGACGCCATGGACCTGCTCTACACCGGCAATTTCGATGGATTCTGCCTGGTGTCATCCGACAGCGATTTCACCCGGCTGGCCACCCGCCTGCGTGAAGGCGGCCTGACCGTCATCGGCATCGGTGAAAAATCCAAAACACCGCGCCCCTTCATCGCGGCCTGCGACAAGTTTGTGTTTACCGAAATCCTGCGCCCGGAAAAGCCGCCGGAAGTTGCCAGCGGCAACGACAAGCCGCGTACCCGCACCACCCGCCAGAGCAAGAGCAAGCCGGCCGTGGCCAAGGAAATCCACCCGCTGCAGGCCATGTTCACCTCGGCCATCGACGCCGTGGCAAGGGAAAGCGGCTGGGCCGAACTATCGGCGGTCGGCTCCTATATTGCCAAGAACGACCCCTCCTTCGACCCGCGCAATTACGGCCACTCGCGCCTGTCGCAAATGGTGAAGAAACTGGACTTCCTCAGCGTGCAGGAACAACGCAACGGCTCCAAGCTACACAGCGAAATCCGCATCAAGGACGGCGAGGTGGCCGAGCCGGCACCCGCCACCCCAGGCCCAGCTGCACCGCTCAGCCAGCCGGAAAGCCCGCCGGCAGCAGCGGCGCCGCGCAAGAAACGCACCCCGCGCAAGAAAACCGAACCCGCCGGCAAAGCCGGCTGAGCGGACGCTTCGATCCGCCCTGGCGCGTCCGGCAACGACGCGCCGGACTAGCTCATGACAGGAGAAAACATGCAGATACGTGATGCCAAGCTGGAAGATCTGGCCGTCATTCTGGATATCTACAACGAGGTGATTGCCACCTCCACCGCCATCTACAATGACGACCCGCTCAACCCCGGTGAATTTGCCATCTGGTTCCAGGACCGGCTGGCCGCCGGTTACCCGGTGCTGGTAGCCGAAGACCAGGGCGAAATCCTGGGCTTTTCCAGCTTCGGCGATTTCCGCCCGCGTCCGGGCTTTCGCTTTACCGTGGAACACAGCGTGCATCTGGCCGCCGCTGCGCGTGGCAAGGGCATAGGCAGCGCGCTGGTCAGTGCGCTATTCCCGCGCGCCGAGGCGCTGGGCAAGCACACCATGCTGGGCGCGGTAGATGCCGCCAACGAAGGCTCCATCCGCTTCCACGAAAAACTGGGCTTCATCAAGGTGGGCGTGCTGCCGCAAGTGGGCTTCAAGTTTGGCCGCTGGCTGGACCTGGTCTACATGCAGAAATTCATCAGCGGCCAGAGCGACGGCCCGGTGTAATTCGCACAGGACATTGATAAAAAAGAAAAACGCCGCAGTTTCCTGCGGCGTCAGGCTGTTGGCAATGTGATTTGCTACAACTCTACAGGACCCGGCAAAGCCGGGCCTCTCTATAAACATGTTGATCCGACAGCCTTCCCGTCTATTCCCCTTCCCCCCGCCCTTGCCCTGCAAGGGAGCCTCGCCTTCTTCAACGAAGGCGAGAAAAAGAAAAACGCCGCAGTTTCCTGCGGCGTTTTCTGTTCTGCTACTGCGCTGTTAAAACAGCGTCCGTTCTTGAAGTTCTCTATTCTCTTCCTCTGTACGACTTAGCGCACGACTGCAACAATATCCTTACTGAACACCTTTTCGCAATACTTGCATTTCATTTTGATGTCTTTGACCTGTGCCTTGACGAAGAAATGGCTCTTCACCGGCTCGGCATGCGAGATGCAATTGGAGTTGGGGCAGGCAAAAATGCCTTCGATGCTTTCCGGCAGTTCCAGCTTGTGCTTCTTCACCACTTCGAAATTATCGATGACATTGACCGTGGCCTTGGGGGCGAACAGGGCCAGCTCGTTGGCCTGCTCTTCAGTCAGGGCAACATTTTCCACCTTGATGATGTCCTTGGCGCCCATGTGGCGGGACGACAGGTTCAGCCCCACGGTAATGCGCTCGCCGGTTTCCGCCAGCTTGAACAGACGCAGGATGTTGACCCCCTGGCCAGCCGGGATGTGATCGATAACGGTGCCTTGTTTCAGGGCTTCAACGGTACGGGTGTATTGCATGATGTTTCCTTCCCTGATTTATACGGTTTCGTTCAGTACCAGCGACAACAGCGCCTGACGGGCGTACACACCGTTCTTGGCCTGCTCGAAATAGTAGGCATGCGGTGTGGCATCCACATCCACGGTGATTTCATCCACCCGTGGCAGCGGGTGCAACACCTTCAGATTGGTACGGGCGGTCTTGAGCATGTCGGCGCGCAACACGAACTGGCCCTGGATTTTCTTGAACTCGGTTTCGTCAAAACGCTCACGCTGCACACGGGTCATGTACATGATGTCGATCAGCGGGATCACATCGTCCAGGCTGTCGACAATGGTGTATTCGATGCCCTTTTCGTCCAGCTCCTCGCAGATATAGTCCGGCATGGCCAGCTGCTCGGGTGCCACAAAATAGAAGCGCGCGCCAAACAGCGACAGCGCCTGGGTCAGCGAATGCACGGTGCGGCCGTATTTCAGGTCGCCGACAAAGGCGATGGTGAGGTTTTCCAGCGTACCTTGTGTTTCACGAATGGTGAACAGGTCGAGCAGGGTCTGCGTGGGATGCTGGTTGGAACCGTCACCGCCGTTGATCACCGGTACGCTGGAGAATTCGCTGGCCAGCCGCGCCGCGCCTTCCTTGGGGTGACGCATCACCACGGCATCGGTGTAAGAGCTGATGATCTTGATCGAGTCAGCCAGGGTTTCGCCTTTTTTGGCGCTGGTATTGCCACCATCGGCAAAGCCGATGATGTCGCCACCCAGCCGCTGTACCGCAGTCTCGAACGACAGGCGGGTACGGGTGGACGGTTCAAAGAAACAGCTGCCCACCAGCTTGCCTTGCAACAGGTCATTGCGCGGCGTGCGTTTGAGCTTGCCCGCCGTTTCCACGACGAGCTCTAGCTCCTCGCGCGAAAAATCGGGGATGGAAATGATGTGTTTCCGATAGAGCGGGTTTGCCATGATGGGGGGTCCTTGCATTCTGCGAATTATTTTTTACCCATAAAAAAAAAGCCCCTGAGCAATCAGGAGCTTTTTTTCTGGAATTTCCGGGGTTCGGGAACAGTCCGGCCTCGCAGCAACGACACAACGCCACCGTGACAGGTGGTGCGGGCGCTAATGACAACAGCTGCAAATGGCGACAAGACGGCTCCTCCGAACAAACCCCGAGATTCTAATGCCAAATCAGCGGCTTGATAAGAGCAGTGTCGCATTTTGCAAATTTCATGACACCAATACGGCAAGGCAGCGACACATTCAGGTCGGCTGGCGCTGCCATAAACAGCGCAATCCCAGCCCTATCATCATCAAGCCGCTGGCCCGCTGCCCCCATACCGCCAGCCGTGACATGGAGCCGGCGGCGCAAAGCCGGCTTCCCAGCCACAGCAAGGCCATCAGATAACTCAGGTTCAGCAGACAGAACACCACGCCCAGTTGCAAAAAGCCCGGCAGGACCGCCTGCCCGACCGGCAGAAACTGCGGGAAGAAGGCCATGAAGAACACGATGGCCTTGGGATTACCCAGGGTCAGCAAGCAGGCGGAGTACAGTTGCCGCCGGCTGGCCGGGGTATCCGGTACAGGCGGTAGTGCCGCCTGACGCCAGCACTGGCAGCCCAAGTAGATCAGGTAAGCGGCACCACCCCAGCGCAACACGGCAAACAGCAGCGGATTGGCCGCCAGCAAGGCCGCGACACCCAGGGCCGACAACAGGATCAGCAGCATGTCACCCAGCAGCAAACCCGCCAGGGCCAGGCCAGCAGCACGCCAGCCTTCGCGCTGAAATGCCCGCCATACACACAGTGTGCCGGCTCCGGGAGTCATCACCAGCAACAGTGCCGCGGGTAAAAAGGCAGACCACAACATGGCTACTCCTCACAATGCGCACGACATGTGTAGCCATTCTGCAGCAGCCAGACAGCAAAACGCCACCCCGCAGGGTGGCGTGTGCCAGTACAGACAGGCCGGGTTTACAGCTTGAAATTGCTGACCAGGCTTTCCAGATTGGCCGATAGTTCGCGCAGCTGTGCCACCGAATCCGACACCTGCCGCACCACATGGCTATTGCTCTGCGCCATGGCGCTGATGCGCTCCACGTTCTGGGCGATTTCCTGGCTGGCCGTGGACTGTTCCCGGGTAGAGGCGGCAATGTCGACAATGCTGGCCACCAGGCCCTGGCTGCGGCCCAGCACCGTATTCATCGCCTCGTTGGCTTCATCTGCCACCGCCACGCTCAGTGTCACCTGCTCGCGGCTGTTTCTCACGTCGTCCACCGCCTCGCGGGTTTCACTGCCGATGGCATTGACGATGCGGGTAATCTGCACCGTGGCCTCGGCGGTACGCCCGGCCAGATTGCGCACTTCGTCGGCTACCACGGCAAAGCCACGGCCCATTTCACCGGCACGGGCCGCCTCGATGGCCGCATTCAGCGCCAGCAGATTGGTCTGATCGGCAATGTCCTTGATCACCCGCACAATGGTACTGACTTCTTCCGAGCGCTCGCCCAGGCCGTTCATCCGCTCGGCCAGCGCCTGCATGCTGCTGGTCATGCGCTGGATTTCAGCAGTGATGCGGTTGACCGTGGCCACGCTCTGCTCGGTCAGCTCGCCGGTTTCACGGGCGGTGATTTCGGCTTCCTGTGCGGTATCGGCGATGTGATGCACGCTCACCGTCACCTGCTCCACACCGGCCGCCGTGGCGCTGGCGGCATCAGACTGGCTGGCCGAAGCCTGCTGCACCTGGCTGGCGGAGTCGGCCAGGCTGGCGGCGGCAATGCTCACCTCGTGGCTTTGCTGGCGCACCTCGACAAACATGTCGCGCAGGCTGCCGATAAAGCGGTTGAAGGCATCGGCGGTGCGGCCGATTTCATCGCGATTGGCAATCTGCATGCGGACGGTGAGATCGCCACGGCCAGAGGCAAGCTGGTCCATGGTGTCGGCCAGCTGGTTGAGCGGCCGGGTCAGCGCGCGTACCACGGCCGTCAGCACCAGCAGAATCACCACCAGCGCCACCACGCCAATCAGGATGGCAGTCAGGCACTGCTTCTTGGCATCGGCGGTAATCGCCGCAGTCGGGATGGACACGCCCAGCGCCCAGAACTGGCCGGTATTGCCCACTTTCACCGGATGGAAGAAATGGGTGAAACCACCATCTTCATAGACGAAGTTTTCGCCTTTCTTGATCTGCTCCAGGTGTCCGGCCAGCGCGTCGTCCTTGGGCACCGGCTTGCCCAGCAGTTCCGATTTGGCCGTTACCACATACAGGCCACCTTCGGACACCATGCGGATAAAGCCAGTTTCATACAGATGGATGGCACCAAAGCGTTTTTGCAGCTGGTCCAGCGCCACATCGGTGGCCGACACCCCCAGCATCTTGCCGGCAGCATCCTTGACGACCACCGCCAGCGAGCTTTCCAGAATCATCTTGCCCTGCACTTCGTAGGGATAGGGCTCGGTAATGGTGTCGCGAGCACGCTGCTTGGGCACGTAGTAGAAATCGCCCCAGCCGGATTTTTCATAATCGGGCTGATAACTTTCCGGGTGCTCCTTGAACTTGGGGAATTCCTTCACCCGGTCGGCCGACATCATCACGTCCATCTGCGCCTTGCCCTGGGCATTTTTGGTGATGTAGGGCTGGTAGCGGCCGGTAGGGTCATGCCGTGGCCAGTCCAGGCGGAAGCCGTTGTCATTGCCATCGAAGGCATTGGGTTCCCACAACATCCACAGGCCAACCGATTGCGGGGCATCGTCCAGCATCTGCTGGATCATGTTGTCCGCCTGCTTGCGATCCAGCGGTGCAACGCGCTTGATGCCGAGAATGGCATCCGCCAGATGACGTGGCAGGGTGAATCCCTTGTCGAAATCGCTTTCTGCGTCTTTGGCATAACTGCTGGCCTGTTCAGACGCCAGCTTGTAACCCACATCGACTGCGGCAGTGTAGCTCTGCCAGGCAATCAGGCTGATCATCACGGCAAAACCAACGGCAATCGCCGCTGCCGCTACCACGATGATGCGCGTACTCAGATGACCCCATTTTGCTGTCGCCATGCATTTATCCCCCGATAAGCTGCTCTTTTAACTGTATGCCTAATATACGGCGTTTCAATACAAACTCTTTAATATATTGGGGTATACCCTCAACACTGGCGAGCAGAGCAAGCGCAATGCATGAGCAAGCGCAAATACACCAGCAATGAAATTCGCTAATGTCATTCACATGAATACTTGGCTAGTCGGGCTTCAGGGCGCGGTTTTCTCTTCCAGCAGGGTCAGCCAGGCCAGGGCGTGACTGTTGCTTTCACCGCACATTTCGGCAGAAGGCTGCAGGCCAGAACACACCGCTGGCCGCTCTGGCCGGCCAAACAGCAGGCAAAGATTGTCAGCGCTGAGCTGAACGCAGCGCACCCCGGCCGGCTTGCCCTGTGGCATGCCCGGGATGGGAGAGGAAATGGAGGGCGCGATGCAACACGCCGCGCAATGCAAACGGCAATCCATGGTGGGCTTTCTAGCGCGACCGGCAACAAGGGCCGGCCACCATATCACAAAGTATGCCGGCTACCGGCGCAGCTGACTCCCCTTTTCCTGCAGATAATTTACAATATCACTAACTGTTTTACTTTTTATCCCAGAGACCAGCGCCGCACCTTTTGCAGCCATCAAGTTAGAGCACAAGCAATGATCAAGTGCATCGATGTGTCCGATCTCAAGGTTGGCATGTACATTCACGACCTGAACTGCGACTGGATGTCGCATCCCTTCTTGCTGAAGCGCTTTCTGGTCAACGATGAAAGCGCCATTCACAAGATTGCCGATGCCGGTATCCACGAGGTGTATATCGACACCGACAAGGGCAAGGATGTCGCCCATGCGCCCACGGTCACCGAAGTAAAGCACAAGCTGGAACAGGAAATCATCGAGCTGGCCAGCCGGGAAGTCCCGGTGGAACGCCGGGTGGAAGCGGCGGCGGAATTCGGCCGCGCCCAGCTGATCCACAATGAGGCCAACCTCATCGTGCGCGGCATTCTGCAGGATGTGCGGCTGGGCAAGCAGGTGGAACTGGAAATGGTGGAGCCATCCATCGAAAAGATGACCACGTCCATTCTGCGCAACGGCGGTGCCCTGCTGTCGCTGTGCCGCATCAAGGACAAGGACAACTACACCTTCCAGCACTCGGTCAGCGTCGGCGCGCTGATGGTCAGCTTCTGTAACGCCATGAACATGAGCCGCGAGGTGATCCACCATGCCGGCATTGGCGGCATGCTGCACGATATCGGCAAGATGAAGGTGCCGGACAGCATCCTCAACAAACCGGGCAAGCTGACCGAGCAGGAATTCGCCGTGATGAAATGCCATGTGGTGGAGAGCAAGCAGATTCTGCTGGCCACCAAGGGCATTTCCGATACCGCAGTCAAAGTGGCCGCCCAGCACCACGAGCGCCACGATGGCAGTGGTTATCCGGAAGGGCTGAAGGGTGAGGAAATCTCCCAGCTGGGACAGATGGCAGCCATCGTCGATGTCTACGATGCACTGACCTCCGACCGCTGCTATCACAAGGGCATGGCGCCCACCGATGCCCTGCGCAAGATTTTCGAATGGTCGAAATTCCACTTCAATCCGGTGCTGGTGCAGGCCTTCATGCGCTGTATCGGCATCTATCCCATCGGCACACTGGTACGGCTGGAAAGCGGCCGGCTGGGGGTGGTGATCGAGCAAAACGACAATAATCTGGTTTCGCCCAAGGTGAAGGTATTTTTCAGCAGCAAGAGCAATACCTATATCCCGCCGGAAATCGTCGACCTATCGCGCAGCATGGGGGCTGGTGGCGGCGACAAGATCGTCAGCCACGAATCCCCCAGCAAATGGCGGATGGATCCGCTGCGCTTTCTGTAAACGACAAAGCCCGCCAATGGCGGGCTTTGTCTTGTCTGCGGCAAACCAGCTCAGCTCTGGCGCACCACCATAGCCTGTTCCGGTCCGGGAAAGCCGGCGGCAGCAAGGGTTTCGCGAATCAGCCGGTTGCTATCGAAATACACCTGCCAGTAGTGTTCCGGCTGGCAGCTGGGACGCACCGCCAGTACCGGCCCCAGCGCAGTGAACTCCAGCAGTTCCACGCTGACTGCCGGCTCGGCCAGCACATTGGGAATGGCGGCAATCTTCTCGCGCAGCAGGCTGATGGCCAGGGCATGATCGGCACTGGCTGCCAGCTGGGCTTTCAGATCGACCCGGCGGTGACCGTTGGCGCTGTAGTTCTGGATGTTGTCGGAGAAAATCTTGTTATTGCCGATCAATGTCATCACATTGTCCGGCGTATCAATAATGGTGGAGAACAGCCCCACTTCGCGCACGGTACCGCTGATGCCGGCCACGCTGACCACATCGCCCACCTTGAAGGGGCGCAGCACCACCAGGAAGATGCCGGCGGCAAAGTTGGCCAGCAAGCCGCTCCAAGCCAGACCGATGGCCACGCCGGCTGCACCGATGATGGCGGCAAAGCTGGCGGTTTGCACACCAAAGAAACCCAGCATGGCAATGACCAGCACCACGGTCAGGCTGACGGACAGGAAGGAATGTGCATAGCGGCGCAACGTGGGATCGAGCTTTCTGGCCACCAGCTGCTCTTCCATCAGCCGCCCGGCCAGGGCGATGAACCAGCGCCCCACCACCCACAGCACAATGGCGGAAACGATATTGATACCGGCCTGGATTGCCAGATCCGCCCAGTGCGTCCAATTGATGTCAGTCATGGTAATCCTATTTATTCAGTTGGTAGAAACCATTGAAAAATAGAATGTCCTTGGCAAAAAATCCAGCCAGCACGGTCCTGCCAGCAGCAGGCTCAGCCCAGCAAGCCCTGCAGCTGCTGGCAGGTATCGCCAATACCGGCCTCGATGCGGATATCGAATACCGCGTCCATACGGGTGGGCGTGTAATTGATCAGCGCCGTCGGCACGCCAGCGCGCGCCGCTTCCAGTGGAATCAGGTTGACCGGCGAGACCTCCAGCGAAGAGCCCAGCACCAGCAGCAAGTCCGCCGCCAGCGCCTGCTGGAAGGCCTGTTCGATCAAGGGAACCGGCTCGCCGTACAACACCACGTCCGGCTTCAGCACATCCATGCAGTGGGTACACAGCGGCAGCACATGGTGATTGATATAGTCCAGCCCCTGTTGCCGGCCGCAGGCAGGACAACTGGCGCTGCGCAGCGTGCCATGCAGTTCCAGTACCTGGCGGCTGCCGGCCACGCCATGCAGGCCGTCGATATTCTGCGTCAGCACCGTGACCTGCGTGCCCGCAGCCTCCAGCCCGGCCAAAAAACGATGGCCGGCATTGGGCTGGTAATTACCCAGCAACTTGGTGTGGAACAGCTGCTTGAAGCTATGCCAGAACGCTTCAGGGTCGGCACGGAAATAATCGATGGACACCAGCTCTTCCAGCTGCATGCCCTGCTGCCACAGCCCCTTGGCCGAGCGAAAATCCGGAATGCCCGACTCGGTGCTCATGCCCGCACCACTCAATACCACGATATGACCAGCCTGCCTGATGGCGGCGGCCAGCCGCATAATATCCTGCTGCATCTGCTGTCTCCTGCACCTGCTTTTTATTGTTGCCAAGCTTAGTCGCGTGCCGCTGCCACTGGCAAAAATCCAGTGCAGCAAGCTTGCCCAACATCAAGCCGATGGCGCACCGTTGACGGGTGCCGGATATTTGACGGCATTTTTCTGCAATTTGTCGCAGACAGCGGCATTGATATCCAGCTTCAGCACGCTAGCCAGCCGCACCAGATACAGCAGCACGTCGGCCACTTCTTCCTGCAGATGGGTAAAGCGTGCCGGGTCGTCTGCCAGCCGGGCGACTTCTTCATCGCTCAACCATTGGAAGATTTCCGCCAGCTCGCCCACCTCGCCGGTCAAGGCCAGCATCAGGTTGCGTGGCGTATGAAAGCGCTGCCAGTCGCGTGCATCGGCAAACTGCTGCAAAGCGGCTTCCAGTGCGGTGGTTTCAATCAAGCGCCTATCGCTCATCGCCGTTTCCTCCGGTGTGCGGTTTCACGTGAAACCGCAGGACACATGCAAAACAAAACGCCCGCAAGCGGGCGTCAGGCTATGGACAAGATCAGATGTCTCAGCGCAACAGACCTTCGTCCTGTAGCGCCGCCTGCACTGCCGGCAGCGCCTGCACCCGCGCCATGAAGGCGGAAATGGCCGGGAAATCATCCAGCGAACGGTGCACCATGTTCGCCCAGTTCAGGCAGGTAAACAGGTAGGCATCGGCCACGCTGAAATCCTCGCCCAGCAAATAGCGAGAGCTGGCCAGCTGTGCTTCCACGATGGCAAAGCGCGCGGTGAGCTTGTCCCAGGCGGCGTTTTTCACCTCGTCACTGCCAGGATAAAACAGCGGGGAAAAGCTCTTGTGTACCTCGGTGGCAATGTAGTTGAGCCACTCTTGCAAACGGTAGCGTGCCAGTGTGCCATTGGCAGGGGCCAGCTTGCGCTCCGGCACCAGGTCGGCCAGGTACTGCACGATGGCCACGCCTTCGCTCAGCACCGTGCCATCTTCCAATTGCAGGGCCGGTACATAGTTTTTGGGGTTGATACTGCGGAACTCCACGCCGCTGGCAGTCACATGCGGTTGCACACGCAGATTGACCTTTTCCACGCTGAACGGCAGCCCTGCTGCATGCAGCACGATATGCGGCGACAGGGAGCAGGCTCCCGGCGAGTAGTAGAGTTTCATCACATCTCCTGTGCGGAAAAACAGCGACTGCAGTACCCCGGCACCAGAGCAGCGCCGGATTCATCCTGATTAGCTGGGGCGACACCCTGACAATTTCAAGCCGGCAAGGCCGCTTCAGCCCTGTTTCGGCGAAAACAACCGGGGGCGGCCGTCCTTGCCCGCCACCGTGGATGGGCTGGATGGGCGGGTTGTCATTTCAATGAACAGGGCCTCGACCTGGGCGCGTGCCCAGGGCGTGCGGCGCAGGAATACCAGGCTGGACTTGATGCTGGGGTCCTGGTTGAAACAGCGGATGGCAATGCGCCGGCCCAGCTCGGGCCAGCCAAAACGCTCTACCAGCGCCAGCAGGATCTTTTCCAGCGTCATGCCGTGCAGCGGGTCATTGGGCGGTGTGTCGCTCATGCGAATCATCCTGTTGATAAGCGCCGGGAACACCGCCGCAGGGAAAAACGAGGCAGTGTAGCCCCAGCCCGGACAAACAACCAGCCGTCTGATTACGCGCAACACCGGGCAAGGCATTCATCATTGCTAACATTTGCCTGCCCTCCCGCAATACTTGGCTGACATCTGCAGCAGATACTGCATTCATCCACTTTCACCTGCACAAGGAAAAGCACCATGAAACTGATCAAATCGCTGTTGATTGTCGGCCTGCTGGGTAGCGCGGCTGCCACCACCGTTCACGCCATGGGCAAGGGTGATTGTGCCATGGGCGGCGATGACATGAAGCAACACATGTGGCAGATGGACCCGGCCAAGCGCGAAGCCATGATGGAAAAGCACCTGCAAATGCTGCATGACAAGCTGAAGATCCAGCCGGCGCAAGAGTCGGCCTGGAAAACCTATATTGCCGCCATCAAGCCGCTGCCACCCCAGGCCCAGGCTCCGGTAAAACCGGACGCCAAGCTGCCGGAACAGCTGGATGGCCATCTGAAAATGATGCAGCAGCATCTGGACATGATGCAGAAACACGTTGCCGCGACCAAGGCGCTGTACCAGCAACTGACACCGGAGCAGCAAAAGCAGTTTGATCAGGAAGGCCAGCGCATGCACGCCGGCATGCAACACCGCATGCCCCACCCGCGCCAGGCTTCCGCCCCGCTGCCGAAAAACTGAGCCTGACATCTGCAGCCATCACCCCGCAGCACCACCGGCCATGCCGGTGGCCGTGCGGTGAGAGTAGGAAAGCACCATGAACTCTCTGACACGCTTCGCCGGCCTTGCTGCGCTCGCCGGCACGATGCTGGCGGCTGCCCCTGCCGCTCAGGCACACCGTGGCGTTTACTATGGGCCACCGCATTTTGCACACTGGCACGATGGTTACTGGAACCATGGCTACTACCGTGGCCGGCTGGGCTGGTGGTGGATCTCCGGTGGTGCCTGGTACTGGTATAGCGCTCCGGTCTACCCCTATCCCGACCCCTACCTTCCCCCCGTGGTGGTCAACACGCCAGCCATACCTGAGGTGCCGGCAACGCCGCCACCGCCAGCCGAAGTGGCCAGCCCGGCTCCGGCCCAGGTCTGGTACTACTGCAAGGCGGCCAAGCAGTACTACCCCTATGTCAGTGAATGTCCCGGTGGCTGGAAAACCGTGCCGGCACAGCCACCCCGATAAGCCAGGACGCACCATCATGAACAAACTGTTGTGGTTACCACTGGCTGCCATCGGCCTGAGCGCATGCAGCACCGTACCACTCGGCCCCACCGTGGCGGTGATGCCGGCAGCGGGCAAACCGTTCGAGGTATTTGCCCAGGAAGAACAGCAATGTCGCCAGTATGCTGAAGCCAACAGTGGCGGCAGCAGTGCTGATGCCTCCAGCAATGCCATGGCTGGCAATATGGCACTGGGTACGGTGGTTGGCGCCGCAGCAGGTGCCTTGATGGGCGGCCATCATGGAGCCGGCGTCGGGGCTGGCGTGGGACTGATTGCCGGTACGGCTACCGGCAGCGGCGAGGCGGGCTACAGCGGGCGCGATGCCCAGTACCGCTACAATATTGCCTATGAGCAATGCATGTATGCCAAGGGTAATCAGTTACCTGACCAGCAGCGCTACAGCGCGCCTTACTATCCGCCACCGCGCCTGCCGTAATCCGCTGGCAAATGACAAAGGGGCTGGTCTGAAAGACCAGCCCCTCTTAATGTATGTGACGACCGGGCTCAGCGCATCAGCGGCCAAACCACTTGTCGCCAAAATTCACCAGCAGCACACCCACCACCACCAATGCCGCCCCCGCCAGTCGTGGCAGATTGACCTCGCGCAGCGGCATGGACAGCCAGCCGAAACGGTCGAATAACAGCGACGTGCACACCTGGCCGGCGATGATCAGCGACAGCATGGTTGCCACTCCCAGTCGCGGTGCCAGCAAGGTGGTACCGAACACAAAAAACGCACCCAACAAACCACCCAGAAACATCCACCACTCGCCACGCGCCAGTTGGCTAAGGCCGCTGAACTTCTGCCCGCTGCACACCGCCAGCAGGATCAGGCTGAGGGTTCCCACGGCAAAGGAAATCATTGCCGCCAACACGGTACTGCCATCCAGCAGCAGCTTGAGCTGATTATTGATCGCTGCCTGCAGCGGCACCACCACGCCGATGGCAAAGGCCATCAGGGCAAGAACTGAATTCATCTTTGTCTTTCGCTAGGCATTGTCAGCGGTGGCACTTGCAACCGCTGCCGGCTTCAGCCAGTCAGCTTGACCGCCACCACCGGGCGGGCGGCCTTGGGGTTGCGGGTGTAGGCGCAAAAACCAGGCTTGGGGCCGATCTTGGGGTGGTTGCGGCAGGTGTTAGGGCGCTGCTCATAGATGGTACACAGCCGGGTTTGCTGATCGAGGTAGTGGCAATCACCATTGGCGCGGCGCATCAGGGTAAAGATGCCGTGCTTGAAATTGAAATGCTGGATCACCCGCTGCTTTTCCAGCCGCTTGGCGATGTTCTTGATCGGCTCTTCCAGCTCGAACTCGTCCACCACCCCCATGCGCACCAGATCGGGCAGGCGTACTTCCACCGGCATGGAACAGCAGCTGCCCATGCAGTCGCTGCACAGGCCGTTCTTGTATTTGATCCAGGTTTCCAGTCGTTCGATATCCGCCATCATTGCTGCCTTATTGCGGACGTTGCTTGAAGAAAGTCATCGGCGCGGTGTAGGGAATCTCGCTGGGCGCCGGTGCTTTCAGGATGTGCTTTTTCATCTTGCCCATCACATGCATTTCACAGGGGCGGCATTCAAACTTGAGGGTGTAGGTTTCGTTGCCGGACTTGAGCGTCATCGGTTCGGCGCGCACCTGGCCCATCACCCCCTTCACGCCCTTGGCCTGCTTGGGACACAGGTTGTAGGAAAAGCGCAGGCAGTGCTTGGTAATCATCAGGCTGACTTCACCCTCTTCCTGATGCGCTTCATAAGCGGCCTCGATCACCTCCACCCCGTGCTTGCGATAGAACTGCCAGGCCAGCTGGTTGTAGACATTGGCCAGATAGCTCAGCGTCTTTTCCGGATATGCCACTGGCGGCTCCACGGCAGCCTTGCGCTGCGGCCTTAGCCAACCGGCCAGCCGGGCCTGTTCCAGCTGTTCGATGGCCTCGCGGCGCAGAGCGTTGATGGCGGATGCCGGCACAAACCACGGCTGGCTCAGCTGCAAGCTCACGTCGTGGGCGACAAACATGGTATTGCCCAGCTTGGCCAGGCTGTCACGCAGGCCCGCCTCGGCCTTGGCGGCATCCTTGGCCGGCTCCAGCGCCAGTTGAGCGACCGTGGTGGCGCTACAACCATCCTCATCGCTCACCGTCAGTTGCAGGCCATCAGCCTGTTCGCTCAGCGTCAGCCATACACCAATCTTGCGTTCGGCCGACTTTTTCAGCAGCGCCAGCTCCCAAGCGTGGTCGCGGTTACGACACAGGTCGGTGCCAGGTTTCAGGCCTTGCAGCAAAACCGGATCGTTAGGCTGGCAGCGCCACAGCAGATGGCCGCCGGGCACATGGCCGATCTGCTTGACGGTGTTGAGCTGCATGCCGACGACTTCACGCTTTTTCATGAAGTTGATGCCGTCGCCATTGCTCATGGTTTCCGGGGTGGCAATCTCCAGCCAGTCCGGCCCTACCTTGTGCACCACGCCCAGCCCCACACCAACAAACTTGGGCGAATCGAAAGCGCCAATGTCGATCTTGCGACCGGTGGCAAAGTAATCGGTGCTGCCACGGTGGAAGGTCTTGTCCGGGTCCGGTGCAAAGAATATTTCGCAGCTGCCGCTGGAGGCCGCTGCCAGTTCCGGACGACGCTCGATGATTTCGTCCAGCAGCAGGCGATAGTGAGCGGTGATGTTTTTCACATAGCTCACATCCTTGTAGCGCCCCTCGATCTTGAGCGAACGCACGCCGGCGTCCAGCAGCGCTTCCAGGTTATTGCTCTGGTTATTGTCCTTCATCGACAGCAAATGCTTGTCGAAGGCCACCACGCCACCGTCCTTGTCGGTCAGGGTATAGGGCAGACGACAGGCCTGTGAGCAATCGCCACGGTTGGCGCTGCGGCCGGTATCGGCATGGCTGATGAAGCACTGGCCAGAGAAGGCCACGCACAAGGCACCATGAATGAAATATTCGATGGTGGCCGCATCGCCCACGCGGGCGGCAATGCGCTTGATCTCGGGAATGGTCAGCTCGCGTGCCAGCACCAGTTGCGACAGGCCGGCATCGGCCAGAAAGCGCGCCTTGTCGGCATCGCGGATATCACACTGGGTGGAGGCATGGAGTTCGATGGGCGGCAAATCCATCTGCAAAATACCCATGTCCTGCACGATCAGCGCATCCACGCCGGCGTCGTACAGCTGCCAGATCAGCTTGCGTGCGGCTTCCAGCTCGGCGTCATGCAGGATGGTATTGAGCGTGGCAAAGATGCGCGCATGGTAGCGGTGGGCAAACTGGGTCAGGCTGGCGATGTCTTCGAGGCTGTTGCTGGCATTGTGCCGCGCACCAAAGCTGGGGCCGCCGATATACACCGCATCCGCACCATGCAGGATGGCTTCACGGCCGATCTCGGCGGTTTTGGCGGGCGATAACAGCTCGATCTGGTGCGACAACAGACTCATGACGATTCCTGACTTGAAAAAAGGGCTTTCCCGCTGGTGGGCAGTACGACGGGAAGGGGCGGAATTATAACGTAATCAGTGGCTTATAGATAGCCGCCACATAAAACCCCGCGCCATCGGGCTACGCTGTCAGCCATCCGTTTTCCCTGACCTCAGTGGACCGCCCCTGCGCACGCCGCGCATGACAAAAAACACGGGCAGTTGCCCAAAGCACTGCCCGTGTTTACGCATGCCTGCCTGAGACTATTTCTGGCTCAGCAACACCGCCAGTTCATCCACCGCCTCGGCCCATTCCGCGTCACAGGCCAGCGCCTGACGCAGAAAGTCTGCCTGAGAGACACTCCAGAACGGCGCATCGGCCAGCGCCTGTTCCGGCTCCAGCCAGTGACGTGCCAGAAACACTTTTATTGCCGTGACATCATTGTCCAGACCAAGCTGGGCAAACAGCTGCTCCAGCTGATGCTTGCCAGTATCCATCGTTATTTTTCCTCTTGCTCCTGATGCAGTACTGCAGGATGGCGCGGAACGGAACACAGCGCAATCGACAAGCGCAGTGGCTTTGCTATAGTCATCTGTCCTGTCTCATGTCTGCCCACACCATGACCCAGCATCTCAGCCTGCAACAAGCCCGCCTGCTGCATCTGGCCGCTCAGGGACTACTGGCTCCGCCACGGCGCAAGGCGGGCCCGGCCGACGTGATGACCGCCATTCGCCGCATGGCGCTGTTGCAGATCGACACCATCAGCGTGGTGGCGCGCAGCCCCTATCTGGTGTTGTACAGCCGGCTGGGCCATTACGACCCGGCCTGGCTGGATGCTGCGCTCGCCAGTGGCCAGCTGTTCGAATACTGGGCACACGAAGCCTGCTTCGTGCCGCAGGAAGACTACCGCCTGCTGCGCCATCGCATGCTGGACCCGGCCCAGATGGGCTGGAAATACCCGCAACGCTGGCTGGAACAACACCAGGATGCGGTCAACACAATACTGGAACATGTCAGGCAACACGGCCCGGTACGCTCGGCGGATTTCAAGCGCAGCGCCGGCAAGGGTGACGGCTGGTGGGACTGGAAGCCGGAAAAGCGCCATCTGGAAGTGCTGTTCACCCTGGGCCAGCTGATGGTGAAGGAGCGGCGCAGCTTTCAACGCGTCTACGATGTGGCCGAAAGAGTCAGGCCGGATTGGGACGACGCACGCGATCTGCCCAGCCTGGAAGCAGCGCAGCGCGATATGGTGCGCCACAGCTGCCGTGCGCTGGGCGTGGTCAAGGCCGGCTGGGTGGCCGATTACTACCGGCTGCGCCGGGGCAAGTACGATGCTTTGCTACACCAGCTGGCCGATGCCGGCGAGCTGATTCCGGCCCGGATCGAGGGCTGGCAGCATGATGTGTTTGTCCATCACAGCCTGCAGGCAGAATTGGTGCTGGCTGCCGAAGACAAGCTCAAATCCGGCCACAGCACCGCCCTGTCGCCCTTCGACCCGGTGGTATGGGACCGCAAGCGTGCCAGCGAACTGTTCGGCTTTGATTACCGCATCGAATGCTACACCCCGGCCGCCAAGCGCCAGTTCGGCTATTTCGTGCTGCCGCTGCTCAGCCGTGGCCGGCTGGTAGGGCGCATGGACGCCAAAGCCCATCGCCAGCAGGGTGTTTTTGAAATCAAGGCGCTGTATCTGGAAGCAGGCATTCAGCCCACTCAGCAGCTGTGCCGCGATCTGGCCGCCATGTTGGGCAAACTGGCCGCCTGGCATGGCACGCCGCGTATTCAGCTGCAGCAGGGTCCCGCCGCACTGGCGGCCGCCCTTCAGGCAGCTGAGAACCAGCTGACAAGATAGCTTGGCCACTTTGAACAAGGAGGCGCAAGGCAGCTGCAGGGGTTTTGTTGACGGCGCTTAACCCAGCAACACTTCGCTGTACTGGATCTGCGGCGTGATATCGGTGTAATTGGCGATATCACCCTGCAGCTCTTCCGCTATCGGCATGAACGCCGCCAAAAATGTCTCGACCGACTCAAACTGCAGCTGGCACTGCGCGGTGAACTGCGGCATGGTGCCCGGCTGGCTGCCGCTGATGCCCTTCTCCACCCGCATGTCGAGCAAGGCCGGAGCCAGCAGTTTGCTGGCCAGCGGCATGTGCTGTTGCAGGTAGTAGTCGAAATCGAAACGGGCAGTAGCGCTATACGGATAGAGAATGCTGACGTTGATCATGACCATATCCTTGGTGGTGAGGGCATCAGCATAATCGCATCGCCGCCCGCACTCCAGCTTCAAGCGACCTGCTTGCGGTACTGGATAAAGCCCAGATTGTCTGCCAGCCGGTCGTACAGCTGGCGCGCCGGGGCGTTGCTTTCATGGGTGAGCCAGTACACCCGGCTACAGCCGGCTGTCTTGGCATAGGCATACACCTGCTCGATCAAGGCCCGCCCGGCACCGGTACCGCGTATTTCCGGTTGCACGAACAGATCCTGCAGATAACAGTAATTGCCCGGCGTCCAGCTGCTGCGATGCAACACCGTATGTACCAGCCCCACCGCCTGCTCACCCTGCCAGGCCAGCCAGGCCTGCATCGGCTCGGCCGGGTCGAGAAAACGCTGCCAGGTGATGGCGGTATCCGCCTCGCTCTGGCTGCTGTGATAGAAATCCAGATAGCCCTGCCACAAGGGCAGCCAGGCGGCAAAATCAGTGGCGGCAAGCGGGCGGATGGATACGGCGTGGCTCATGGCGTTCTCCTGTGGATAAGCCCTCATGCTGCCCGGCTTATGGCCCCATGGGCAGAGCCAATGCCAGTCAACACAATGGAACCACTATCAGCAAAGTCCCAGGCTTTACCCACAGGAGTATTGCAACAGCAAACTTATCCACAAGAGAAGCCGCAACCATCCCCAGCCTCAGTGGCATGCCGGGACAGAAATCTTCTCACCGTCCACATCGATAAATGGACCACGACGATCAGCAATCAAGAAATAGATCATGCCGCCAAGCCCGGCCGCCATGAACCAGGAAAAGTCTCTGAACACAGCAAACAAGGGCAAGAAGGTGAGCCCAAGAGCCAGCCCGCCAGAGATCATCAGCGCAATGATCGCCCTGGGATTACTGCCTGCCATATAGTGGTATTCGCTCTGTGCATCATCTGAATACAAGGCAGGTATATTGATTTTCTGCTTTCTGATTATCCAGTAATCAATCATGATGATGCCGAATAGTGGCCCCAGCAATGCTCCTAATCCCCCCAGAAAAATCGGAATGACCAGGGGTGAGTTATAAAGATTCCATGGCAGGATAAGCAGCCCAATCAAAGCAGATAAAATGGCAGCTTTGCGAAAATTCATGTACTTCGGCATCAGGTTTGTCAATGCATAGGTTGGTGCCACAAAATTGGCCATCAAATTCACACCGACTGTCAGTATCAGTAGCGAAAGCGTGGCAAGCACCAACAAAAAGGTATTCGGAATCATCGCGACAATATCTGCCGGCGACGCAATGATATGGCCATCAATATGGTATTGCCCACCAGTAAGCACCACGACAATTCCACCAAAAAGCAACATATTGATTGGAATACCCCAGAAATTTCCCCAGAAAATGGAATTCCTGGATTGCGCAGCTCGAGTGAAGTCGCAGAAATTAAGAATGAAAGTACCGTAAACACTTACCCACAGGGCCGCAGCACCAAGAATTTTTATCCACATGTCAGTGCCACTCAGTGCATGACTCATTTCCCAGGCAATGGAAAACTTGGCACGCACCAGAATCCAGCCTGCGAGCGCGCTAAAAGTCATCAAGATCACAGGCCCGGCAATGGCTTCATACTTGCGAATCATTTCCATGCCATAGCTGACAATTACCAGCTGTATGGCCCACAGTAGCAGGAAAGTAGCCCAACCCAATGAAGACAGCCCAAGCAGGTTATCTGTCTGAAAAGACTTAAGTGCCGGGTAAATGGCAATCAGTGCCAATTGTAAGACAAGAGATGCCAGGTAAGTCTGAATACCAAACCATGCAATGGCAACGGCCCCACGCAATAAGGCAGGAATCTGCGCACCACGCGTGCCAAAAGCAATACGGCTCATCACAGGAAAGGGAATACCTGTCTTTTCACCCATATACCCGGACAGGTTAAGCAGCAAGAACAGGAATACTGCTCCAAATCCAAAGGCCAATAATATCTGCCAGCCACCCAGACCCAATGAAAACAGGCCAATTGCGAATGCATAATTCCCCAGGTTATGCACATCATTGGCCCATAGTGCAAAAATACTGTAAGCACTCCATTGCCTGCCATTTTTATTTGTTGGTGCTAAATCAGCATTATAAAGCCGTGAACTCAGCCCAGATTGGCCATCTAAATAATTGGTAACTGGCTGATCAGCAGGTGTTGCTGCCGGCAAATTGCCAGAATCTTCAATATAATCGGTTTGCCGCATGCTATTTTCTCCCTGTCCGGATGTAAATAAACCGTTGCAACAAGAGATACCGGAAAATAAATTACGCATGACCTGCAATGACTGCCCACTCGCTTCCTATCAGGATAATCAGCTTTATACTGCAAGACAGCATTGATCTCTCCGCAACAACTGTTCTGGTGCAGGCGGATGATGGCATTAAATGGCAATAATATGTCCTGAACTTATTGCCGGAATAAATAACTGAATTCCACAATCATCAATATCTGCATGCATAATCCAAAACAATGTTGCAGACCCAAAAAAACCGCCTGCACAAAAGTGACAGACGGTTTTGACTTCAGCTTCAGTTAGATCAGATCTTGTCGTACAGCTTGGCTCCGCCCTTCACAAACTCCACCGACTTCACTTCCATGCCCTTCTGCAGCGCCGCTTCCTCGCTGATGCCCTGCTTGGCGGCGAATTCGCGTACGTCCTGGGTGATCTTCATCGAGCAGAAATGCGGGCCGCACATGGAACAGAAGTGCGCCACCTTGGCGCTGTCCTTGGGCAGGGTTTCGTCATGGAAGCTGCGCGCCTTGTCCGGATCCAGACCCAGATTGAACTGGTCTTCCCAGCGGAATTCGAAACGCGCCTTGGACAGCGCGTTATCGCGGATCTGCGCACCAGGGTGACCCTTGGCCAGATCGGCCGCATGGGCGGCCAGCTTGTAGGTGATGATGCCTTCCTTGACGTCGTCCTTGTTGGGCAGGCCCAGGTGTTCCTTCTGGGTGACGTAGCACAGCATGGCCGTGCCATACCAGCCGATCTGGGCAGCGCCGATGGCCGAGGTGATGTGGTCGTAGCCCGGTGCGATGTCGGTGGTGAGCGGGCCCAGGGTGTAGAACGGCGCTTCGTGGCACCACTCCAGTTCCTTGTCCATATTCTCCTTGATCAGCTGCATCGGCACATGGCCGGGGCCTTCGATCATCACCTGCACATCGTGCTGCCAGGCAATCTGCGTCAGCTCGCCCAGGGTTTTCAGTTCGCCCAGCTGGGCGGCATCGTTGGCATCCCACACGCTGCCCGGACGCAGACCATCACCCAGGCTGAAGGCCACGTCGTAAGCCTTCATGATTTCGCAGATGTCCTCGAAATGGGTGTAGAGGAAGTTTTCCTGATGGTGGGCCAGACACCACTTGGCCATGATGGAACCACCACGCGACACGATGCCGGTCATGCGGTTGGCGGTCAGCGGCACATAGCGCAGCAGCACACCAGCGTGGATGGTGAAGTAGTCCACGCCCTGCTCGGCCTGCTCGATCAGCGTGTCCTTGAAGATTTCCCAGCTCAGGTCTTCGGCCTTGCCGTTGACCTTTTCCAGCGCCTGATAGATGGGCACGGTGCCGATGGGTACCGGCGAATTGCGCAAAATCCACTCGCGGGTTTCATGGATGTTCTTGCCGGTGGACAGGTCCATGATGGTGTCGGCACCCCAGCGGATGCCCCAGGTCATCTTGTCCACTTCTTCGGAAATCGACGACGTTACCGCACTATTGCCGATATTGCCGTTGATCTTCACCAGGAAGTTGCGGCCGATGATCATCGGCTCGGATTCCGGATGGTTGATGTTGTTGGGAATGATGGCGCGGCCGCAGGCCACTTCCTGGCGCACGAATTCCGGGGTGATTTCCTCCGGCAGCGCCGCACCATAACTGTGACCGGCATGCTGGCGGGTCATCAGCTCCAGCAGCTTGGTGTTCTTGCCACCGGCAGCCTGCAGGCTCCCGATATAGGCCTTGCGGTTCAGGCTTTCGCGGATGGCGACATATTCCATTTCCGGCGTGATGATGCCCTGGCGCGCATAGTGCATCTGGCTGACATTCTGGCCCGGCCGCGCACGGCGCGGTTTGCGCTTCAGGTTGAAACGCAGCTCGTCCAGTTTGCTGTCCGCTTCACGGGCGCGGCCGTATTCGCTGGACAGGCCGGCAAGCTGTTCGGTATCGCCACGTTCGGCAATCCAGGCAGCGCGCAAAGCCGGCAGGCCGCTCTGGATATCGATGCTGGCTGCCGGGTCGGAATAGATGCCGCTGGTGTCGTAAACATAGATGGGCGGGTTGGCTTCACCACCAAACTGGGTGGGGGTCGCGCTCTGGCTGATTTCACGCATCGGCACGCGAATATCCGGGCGGCTGCCTTCAACATAGATCTTGCGGGAATTGGGCAGGGGCTGGATGGCGGCAGTATCGACCACCATCTGTTCATTCAGTTTTGCGGGCGCGTTCATCGGGTTTCCTCCATGCGATGAAACGGCGCAAGGAGCGGAATTCCGGCGAACCGGGCTGCAAGGGAAGGGGGTGGGACCATGCAGATTGCGCTTCCCTACGCCGGGATTAACCGGGTCAGGTTCCAAGGGTATTTCTCACCCGTGCAACATGAAGCGGATAACATCCCCATCCAGTCTGGATAAGGACACCACAGCTTGCCGCACAGGACCCCTAGCGATGCTGTGAAGGTAAGGTAAATGTGGGATAATCGCAAGTTATCGTCATGACACGCTGCCTATTGAAGTCAGGTTTTCCGCAATGCGGCACACCCGCTTTGGCAGCCAGCCTTCGGAGTAAGCTGATGGATTTTGAAAATGCCCGTTTCAACATGGTCGAGCAGCAGATTCGTCCGTGGGACGTACTTGACCCGAAAATTCTGGACCTGCTGTTTCACGTGAAACGCGAAGACTTCGTTGCTGACGACAAGCGCCAGCTGGCCTTTGTCGACACCGAACTGCCGCTGCCGCACGGTGGCAAGATGCTGCAGCCCAAGCTGGAAGCCCGTCTGGCGCAGGACGTCGCTGTCGAGGCACAAGACAAGGTACTGGAAATCGGTACTGGTGCTGGCTATCTGACCGCCTTGCTGGCCAAGCTGGGCCGCCATGTATATAGCGTTGAGATTAATGCCGCCACGCGCGAAACCGCAGCTGCCAACCTGAAAAAAGCCGGTATCGGCAATGTCACCCTGGTGGAAGGCAATGGTCTGGACGGCCTGCAGCAGCAAGCTCCGTTCGATGTCATCGTGGTGGGTGGTTCGCTGCCGGTGGTGCCGGAAAGCCTGAAATCCCAGCTGGCCGTAGGTGGCCGCATGATCGTGGTGGTGGGTGACCTGCCGGTGATGAGCTGCAAGCTGATCAAGCGCGTGGGCGAATCATCCTTCAGCGAAACCAATCTGTTTGAAACCTGTATTTCCCGTCTGGCCAAGGCAGAAGCCATCGAGCCGGAACGCTTCGTTTTCTGATGCTCAGGGAAATCACTGCCAGCGATCTGGCGGCATGGCTGGCCGATACCGGCAAGGAACAGCCGCTGCTGCTGGACGTAAGGGAAGATTGGGAAGTTCAGCTGGCCAGCATTGCCGGTTCGCTGCACATTCCGATGAACCTGATTCCGCTGCGCATGAGCGAGCTGCCGGATGACCGGACCATCGTCACCGTCTGCCATCATGGTGTACGCAGCTATCAGGTTGGCCTGTACCTGGCCAATGCCGGTTTCGAACAGGTGCTGAGCCTGCGTGGTGGTGTGGAAGCCTGGGCCTGTGATGTAGATCCGGCCATGGCCCATTATTGAGATCAGCAGCCCCTCCCTGCCGCCAAGCCGTACCCTGACAAGGCCATTCCCTCGCGGAATGGCTTTTGTTTTGCAACTTGTCCCTGCTGCTTTCGTCCAAAAATGCAGCAAAACCAACCCGATACGGTATCTGTCTTGAGCCTTAGTCAACTCCAATACCTTGCTCCTGCCCTGGCCCCGGTGCATCCGGCCTGGGAGGATGTACTGAAATTACCTGCCGTCTTTGCCCGTCTGGTACAGATCGATCAGCAGCTGGGCCAGCAAGCCGCCCAAGGCAAAACCCTGTTTCCGCCACGCGCCGACATCTTCAGTGCCCTGCGCACCATGGCACCCGCCGACATCAAGGTGGTGATCCTGGGCCAGGACCCGTATCACGGTCAGGGCGAAGCCATGGGCTTGTCTTTCTCTGTACCTCCGGGCGTGCGTATCCCGCCCAGCCTGCGCAATATCTACAAGGAACTGGTAGCTGACCTGGGCGGTGGCATGCCAGCCAGCGGCGATCTTTCGCACTGGGCCGAACAGGGCGTGCTGCTGCTGAACAGCGTGCTGACGGTGGAAATGGACAAGGCCGGCAGTCATGGCAAGCTGGGCTGGCAACAGGTCAGCGACGCGCTGATTGATGCCGTCAACCAGAAAAATCCCGGCTGCGTCTTCCTGCTGTGGGGCAACTGGGCACAGACCAAGGCCGAGCGCATCGACACCAGCCGTCACCTGGTGCTGACTGCCGCCCATCCCTCCCCCCTGTCAGCCAGCCGCGGCTTTCACGGCTGCCGCCATTTTTCCCAGGTGAATGCCTGGTTGGCCGCACATGGCCGCGGCACCATCCACTGGATGCCGGCCGCCAGCCAGAACAGCCTGTTCTGAGCTGTAGCAAAACCGGGGTTGCTGCGGCAGCCCCGGCCGGCAAAACCCTGCTTTTCAGCACAGCCGCATTGCCCTAAGCTAACAGGGGTTATCTTCCCGCCTCTCCCGCATCGTGGATATTTTCTTTCTGCTAGTTCTAATTATTCTGAATGGCGTCTTTGCCATGTCGGAAATTGCCATCGTGTCTTCACGCAAGATACGGCTGCAACAATGGGCTGAAGAAGGCCGTCGTGGCGCACGCTCTGCCCTGCGGCTGGCGGAAGAACCCACCCGCTTCCTGTCCACCGTACAGATCGGCATCACCAGCATCAGCATTTTTTCCGGGGTGTATGGCGAAGCCGCCTTGTCCGATCATCTGCGCGACTGGCTGGAGCTGAACCTGCCGCAACTGCATGCCTATAACAAACCCTTGTCCGTTGCGCTGATGGTGGCAGCCATCACCATGTTGTCGCTGATCTTCGGCGAACTGGTGCCCAAACGGCTGGCCATGCTCAATCCGGAAGGCATCGCCAGTACCCTGGCACCGCCCATGTTGCTGCTGTCACGTGCTGCGGCACCGCTGGTACGCATGCTGTCGCGCCTGACCGATACCCTGTTGCGGCTGATTGGTGCGCGCAAGAGCAGCGAGCCATCGATTACCGAAGAAGAAATCCGCGTGCTGATGGAACAGGGTGCGGATGAAGGCGTGTTCGACCGTGCCGAACAGGAACTGGTGGAAAACATTTTCCGGCTGGATGACCGCAAGGTGGCGGCAGTGATGACCCCGCGCAAGGACATCATTTCGATTGATATCGAAGACCAGCAGCACGACAACCGGCAGTTGCTGATCTCGCACGGCTACAGCCGTTTTCCGGTGTGCAAGGGTGGCATGGAGCATGTGCTGGGCATTCTGGACACCAAGCGCATGCTGGACCGGGTGCTGGCCGGCCAGAGCGTGGATTTCATCGCCGACCTGGAGATCCCGCTATACATCCCGGCCACGGTCAGCCTGATGCAGCTGATGGAACAGTTCAAGCTGGCGCGCACCCATCTGGCGCTGGTGGTGGACGAGTATGGAGAACTGGAAGGCCTGGTGACCATGAACGACGTGCTGGAAACCGTGGTGGGCGACCTGCCGTCCACTCACGCCATCGGTGAAGAAGACGACATCGTACGGCGCGAGGATGGCAGCTATCTGCTGGATGGCATGGTGACGCTGGATGCCTTCCGCCAGTATTTCGATGTCGATTCCGCATTGCCGGGTGAAGACACCGGCAATATCCACACCCTGGGCGGCGTGATGATGTATCAGCTGGGCCGGGTACCGGCGGTAACCGACCGTTTCGACTGGCAGGGCTTCAGCTTCGAAGTGGTGGACATGGACAAGACCCGGGTGGACAAGATCATGCTGTGCCGGCTGCCCTCCAGCCGGCTCGAGCATAACGACAACTAAGAGCGGTTAACCGCCTCCTGGCCCTACCCTTGTACTGTCTGCGGCAGCGCACCTTGCCCCAGGTACCTTACGCAATGTTTTAGCCGCGCTAAGCCAGCCCTTGCGTCAGCTGTCCAGCGCCTGCTGCTGGCGCTGGCGATAGCGTTCGGTCCAGACAAACAGCAGCGGATTGATCAGGATGGACAGAATGGCACCGGCCAGAATCAGCGAATGGCAGTGCTCGCCCATCAGGCCCAAGGTAATGCCCAAGCCGGCCAGAATGAAGGAAAATTCGCCGATCTGCGCCAAACTGGCGGCAATGGTCAGCGCAGTGGCCGGGCTGCGGCCAAACAGGCGCACAATGCCATAAGCCCCCAGCGACTTGCCCACCACGATGATCAACAACGTGCCCAGCACTTCCCAGAAGTTATGCAACAAGACCGAGGGATTGAGCAGCATGCCGACCGACACGAAAAACAGCACGGAAAAGGCATCACGCAGCGGCAGCGATTCTTCCGCCGCGCGGTGGCTGAGCGGTGACTCGGCCAGCACCATGCCGGCAAAGAAGGCCCCCAGCGCAAACGACACATCAAACAGCAAGGACGCCCCGTAAGCCACCCCCAGCGCCGTGGACAGCACCGCCAGCCGGAACAGCTCGCGGCTGCCGGTATACACGATGCGCTCCAGCATCCACGGAATGAACCTGCGGCCAAACACCAGCATCAGCGCCACAAAAGCCGCCACCTTGCCCAGCGTCAGCACGATGGTCCATAGCACCGCGCTACCGCTGATGGCGGTGGCTGCGCCCTTGCCACCCAGCACCCCGGCAAAGATGGGCAGCAACACCAGGGTCAGCACCATCACCAGGTCTTCCACCACCAGCCAGCCGATGGCGATCTTGCCATCATCAGTCTGTTCCAGATTCTTTTCCTGCAAGGCCTTGAGCAAGACCACGGTACTGGCGGTGGACAAGGCCAGCCCGAACACCACGCCCTCGCCCAGCGGCCAGCCCAAGAGCTGCGACATGCCCATCCCCAGCACCGTGGCCAGCAGAATCTGGCCGATGGCCCCCGGCAAGGCAATGGCCTTGACCGACAGCAAATCGCGTACCGAAAAATGCAGGCCAACGCCGAACATCAGCAGGATGACACCCATCTCCGCCAGTTGCGGTGCAATCTGGCCGTCGGCGGTAAAACCGGGCGTAAACGGACCGGCCACGATGCCGGCACACAGATAGCCGATCAGCGGCGGCAGGCGCAGGCGAAAAGCCAGCGTTCCCAGGATGAAAGCAAACACCAGACTGCCGACAATGGTGGCAATCAGGGGCGAATGATGAAGCATGGCGCAGCCCTCCGGCAAAGTCTTGATGCAATGACTGATAGTAAAAAAGTCGATGTAGTTCCGCTTAATATTGAGTTTTTCATTAAAAAACACAAATAATTAATAATGCATAAAAATGCACAGCTGCCGGCAAGCCTGCCACCGCAAATTCAGACATGAATTCATCAGCTTGAACACAACGGCGGGCAATCCACTGCACCAGGCGCGGCAGGCTGCAAAAAAATATGCCAAGCAACATGACCGCAGCTCATGCTGAATGGCATGCGCACGGCACTGCCTGCGGAATGTATGGCTACGCGGTTTGCAGGAGCGCAAGCACGGCGTATTCTCTGCCGACAGCGGCAGCTGCCCGCGGAAAATGGTTTCCATGCAGCCGGAATCAAGCCTCATCACCCTGCCCCTGGAGTCGCCATGGCCCGTGCTTTTTCCCTGTTGCCCATCCTGCTGCTCGCTCAGCCCTGTCTGGCCGAGGAAGCGGTGCGCAGCATGACACTCAGCCTGGCTGGCACGGTCTACCAGACCAGCGCCGGCAGCGGGTCCCGCCTGCAGCCGAATATCGATCTGCGCCACGATACGCCCTATGGCAGCCTGTTCTTGCAGCAGGGCGAGGCCGGTGTCGGCCTGCCGGCTCCGGGTGGCTGGGTATCGCTGGCGGCCGCCAATGAAAGCCAGTGGGAACTGGGGGCCAATTCCAGCCACTGGATGGGTGTGGCGCGCTACGGGCTGGATCTGCCGCAGGATGGTTCACTCTCCATCGGCTATGCCGACCGGCTGGGCCATGCCAGCCCCGGCAGCCTGTTGCTGCTCAATCTGGACATCACCCTGGGCCATTGGCAGAACCAGCGCATCAGCCTGCTGGGCTGGGGCAGCCTGGCCGATAAACAGCGCGCCAGCAGTCTGGGACATCAGGCCAATGACAGCGGACGGCATCTTGAGCAAAGCAATCTGCTGCTGATGCTCAACCACCCCTTCAACCCGCGCTGGTCAGTGGATGTCGGTGCTGGTTCACGCTGGATGGCCGATCAGCAATCCCAGCACACGGCCGGCTGGCAGGCGGTGTTCAGTCTCAATGCCAAACTGTACTGAGAGCCCTCGGCCACTACAGACGCCGGCCGCACACGCTAGTACGGCGCGAACCACTCCAGCGCCGTTCGCTATCCGGATAACTGCCCAGCTCGGCCAAACCCGCCTTGCGCATCATCCCGGCCGAGCCGGCATTTTCCTGATGGCGGTCGGCACACAGCCAGCCACAGCCCTGTTCACGCAAGGCCGCACACACCGCCAGCAATAGCCGGCTGCCCAGGCCCTGCCCGGCACAGTCGCGGCTGATCACCGCCTCGATCAAAAAAGCCGCCTGCGCTGGCGCGATATCGGCCGGGCGGTACTGCGGATAAGGGTCGTCGCAGACAAACAGCATGGCACCCACCAGCTTGCCCTGCTGTTCTGCCAGCAAGCCCTGCACATGGCCTGCCGCCAATTGCTGCAGCGTCGCAGCCACGCCATCAGCCGGCAAATAATTCCAGTCATTCGGCCCGTCGTTCAGTATCAGTTGCTGGAGCGCGGCCACATCCGCGCCAAGTGCCGGGCGTATCTGCATATCAGTACCTGTCATCCGCGATTGAAAAAACCGAGCTGGCCAGAACAGGCCCGTAAACCGCCCGCCACGCTGCGCCAGCCATCCTGACCAACCGGTATGGCAAAAACGCGCCAGCAGCGCGCCACGCCGCCTCTATGCGGCAGCAAGTGGCCAGATCATGGCCTTTAGCACTGGTGATAGCCGCGATACCAGTCAACAAAGGCCTGCATGCCGGTCTGCAATGGTGTGTCCGGGGAAAAGCCCACGGCAGCGCGCAGCCGGCTGGTATCGGCATAGGTCACCGGCACATCGCCATCCTGCATCGGGTAGTACTCCTTCACCGCTTCACGACCGCAGGCAGCTTCGATGCTGTGGATGAAATCCATAAGCGCCACCGGATTGTGATTGCCGATATTGAACAGGGCATAGGGCGGCTGGCCCTTGCCTGCCCTTGGCACATGCTGCATCACCCGCACCACGCCTTCGACAATATCGTCGATGTAGGTGAAATCGCGTTGCATCTGGCCGTGGTTGAACACCTTGATCGGCCGGCCTTGCAAGATGGCCTCGGTAAACAGCCACGGAGCCATGTCCGGTCGGCCCCACGGGCCATACACGGTGAAAAAGCGCAGGCCGGTACAAGGCAGGTCATACAGGTGGGCATAGCTGTGCGCCATCACCTCGTTGGCTTTCTTGGTGGCGGCATAAAAGCTCACCGGCGCATCCACCCGGTCGTCCTCGGCAAACGGCACCTTGGCATTCTGGCCGTACACGCTGCTGGAGCTGGCATACACCAGGTGCTTCACCGCGTGACGACGGCAGGCTTCCAGCACATTGGTCATGCCCAAGAGATTGCTCTGGGCGTAGACATGCGGATTGTCGATGGAATAGCGCACGCCGGCCTGCGCTGCCAGATGAATCACGTAATCGAAGCTTTCCGCCACACACAGCGCGTTCAGCGCCGTCCAGTCAGCCAGGTCCAGTTGCACGAAGCGAAAGCCGTCACGGCCCTCCAGCGTGGCAAGGCGGGCCTGTTTCAGGCTCACCGGGTAGTAATCATTCAGATTATCCACCCCCACGACCTCGATTCCCGCTTGTTGCAACAGGCGTTCGGCCACGGCTCTTCCAATGAAACCGGCCACACCGGTCAGCAGAATCTTCATTTCCTGTTTCCCTGCCTTCCCAAACGATACAGCTCGTTGAGCTTGGCGTATTTGATATAGCTGTTGAAGCAGCCAATGCTGATGTGGACAAGACCGGGCAAACCGTCCTGAAAACCACGTCGCACCAGGTAAAACTTGGCAAAGCGCAGCAGCGGACTGAACACCAGCTTGGCCCATCCCGCCTTTTTCCCGCGTTTATACAGCAATTCGGCTTGCAGGCTGGTGTAGCGGTTCTGCTTGCTCAGATACAGCGCAATGTCCTCACCCGACTCGTGCATCAGGTCGCCGGAGAGTTTTTCCACAGGGCTGTCGGTCTGCACGTACTCGTGTACCAGGTCGTCCGACCAGCGTGCCTGGCGCCGATCAAACAAGCGCAGGCTCCAGTCCGGATAGCCTTCGCCATGCTTGAGAAAACGACCCATGAAACGGTTGCTGCGGGCAAAACGGTAAGCAGCTGCCTGTGGATTGTTCAGTATCTGTTTGATTTGCAATACCAATTCTGGCGATGGCCATTCGTCTGCATCCAGACACAACACCCAGTCATGACTGGCGGCAGCGACAGCAAATTGCTTCTGCGGACCGAATCCCAGCCAGTCCTGGTGGATAACTTTTGCCTTATAGGCAGAAGCTATCGCCACGGTTTCATCCGTACTTCCCGAATCCACCACCACGATTTCATCAGCCCACTGAATGCTCGCCAGTGTTTTTTCCAGCTGCAGAGCGGCATTTTTGGTGATGAGCACAACGCTGAGCGGTTCTCGCATCTTTTCTTGTTATTCCCATATGTATATGGAAGAAACTAGTAGAAGAGGCCCACTTGTTGTGGATAAGTCCTTATTTACCAGTTTATTCAATGATTTATTGCAGATTGAAAGTTGTTGGTCAGCGCATGACTGAAGACATGATCCTTTGTGGATAACTTTGGCAGTGTGCTGCAGACCGGGTTTATCCACATGCTGTCAGTGACTTGACCAAGCCGGTCTGTGAATACGCATTTCTGTCGTGTCCTGATTAGTTATCTTAAGCCCAATTTTATTATGAAGAGACTAATGAGAGCAGCGCTTTTCTGTTGATAACCCTGAAAAACCGTTATCTGTTCAGTAGCTTGCCCTGTTGATGGCACTGGGATTAATCGGGTGGTGGGAGGGCTGGCAGATTGTGGATAAATATGGCCGAAATTATTCACAGCTGCTTATCCACAAATGCTGCCTGTGGATTTTACGTGGTTAACCACAGCGACGCTCGGTTACAATGCGCGCCATGATGAACGTACTGATCGTGCGTACCTCGTCGATGGGCGACCTTATCCACACCTGGCCTGCCATTACCGAGCTGAAAACGCACTACCCCAACCTTCGTATCAGCTGGCTGGCCGAGGAAAACTTCGCTGACATCGCCCGTTTGCACCCGGCGGTGGATGAAGTCATTACCCTGGCCTGGCGGCGCTGGCGCAAAAACCTGCTGTCCGCGGCCACCTGGGCAGAAATCAAGGCCATGCGGGGCAAGCTGCGTGCCACCCGCTGGGAGCTGGTGGTGGATTGCCAGGGACTGCTGAAAAGTGCGCTGCCGGCCAAGCTAAGCTGCGCCCCGCTGACCGGTTACGACCGCCAGAGCATTCGCGAACCGCTGGCCTGCCTGCTGTATGACAAGGCCCATCGTGTCGACTGGTCGCTGTCAGCGGTCGAGCGCTGTCGCTTGCTGTTGTCCAAGGTATTTGGCTACCAGACGCAAGGCAGCCCGCAATTTGGCGTTCCAGCGGCGCTGCGGCCGGACTGGCTGCCGGCAGGTCAATACGCCGTGCTGCTGCATGCCACCAGCCGCGCTTCCAAGGAATGGCCGGAGCCAGACTGGATTGCGCTGGGTAAGCAGCTGGTGTCCCAGCACGGCCTGCAGCTGATCATTCCCTGGGGCAATGCCGCAGAACAGCAGCGGGCAGAACGGCTGGCGGCTGCCATGCCGCAAGCGGTGGTGGCACCGCGCATGAATCTGGTGGAAGCCTGTGGCGTGCTGGGCCATGCCCGTGCTGTCATCGGCGTGGATACCGGGCTGTGCCATCTGGCCAATGCGCTGAATGTGCCGCTGGTGGCCATTTATACCGATACCGACCCGAGCAAGACCGGCGTGGTGGAAACCCCCTGGGCCACCAATCTGGGCGGCATCGGCCAATGCCCGACGGTGGATGAGGTGATGCAGGCCCTGCTGGCGCGCAAGGACATGGCATGAATTGGCGGCGCGGGCTGTACTCGCTGTTGTGGTGGGCGGCCACGCCGCTGATCCGCCGCTATCTTAAAAAACGGGCGCGCAAGGCGCCTGCCTATCTGCAGCACTGGGACGAGCGTTTTGGTGCTGCCCGCACGCCACGAGCCACCGGTGCCATCTGGATTCATGCCGTTTCTGTTGGTGAAACCCGCGCCGCCCTGCCCTTGATTCAGGCACTGCGCCAGCAATGGCCGGATGCACCGCTGCTGCTGACGCAGATGACACCTACCGGCCGCGATACCGCGCGCCAGCTCTACCCGGATGCCGAAGTACGTTATCTGCCTTACGACTACCCCGGTGCGGTGCGCGATTTTCTGGCCTGCTGGCAGCCGCGCTTTGGCGTACTGATGGAAACCGAAATCTGGCCGAATCTGCTGCATGCGGCACAGCGGCAAGGGGTGCCGCTGTTTCTGGCCAATGCCCGGTTGTCGGAAAAATCGCTGCGCGGCTATCAGCGCATTCAGGGCTTGATTGTGCCGGCCCTGCGCAGTTTGACTGCCATTGCCGCACAAAGTCCGCAAGATGCCGAACGTTTGCAGCAGTTGGGTGCAGTTGACCCGCAAGTCTGTGGCAATACCAAATACGATTTCACCCCGCCAGCCGCCATGGCCGAACTGGCAGCGCAGTTTCGGCAGCGCATCGGCCAGCGCCCGGTGTTCATTTGCGCCAGTACCCGCGACGGTGAAGAAACGCTGATCCTGCAGGCCTGGCAACAGGCGAATGTCAGCAATACCCTACTGCTGCTGGTGCCGCGCCACCCCGAGCGCTTCGCCGCCGTGGCCATGCAGGCAGAGAGCATGGGCTTTGCCGTGCAGCGGCGCAGCGACAACGCGTCGATTGCTGCCGACACCAGCGTGTGGCTGGGCGACAGCATGGGCGAGCTGTTTGCCTACTATGGTTGTGCCGAAGTGGCTTTTGTCGGCGGCAGCCTGCTGCCGCTGGGCGGGCAGAACCTGATCGAGCCGGCCAGCCTGGGCCTGCCGGTATTGTTTGGCCCGTCCATGTTCAATTTTGCCGAGGCCAGTAAATTGGCCTTGGAGGCAGGCGCTGCCTTGCAAGTGGCCGATGCCGGACAGCTGGTGGCACAGGCCCTCGGCCTGTTGCAGGATGGTGTGCGTCGTCAGCAGATGAGCATGGCGGCGCAGGCCTTTACCGCCGCCCACCGTGGGGCCAGCCAGCGCATCCTGGCCTTGTTGCAGCGCCATCTGCAGCCGTCTTGACGCCGCTGACATCAAGCTGCTGTGCTGTTGTCATCCCGCCACGTGATGCAATGTTTTTCCTGTTTTGCATCAAGATTCGACCCATTCCGCGAATAGTGCTTTGCCATTTTTATACATATGTATAAATTGATGGCATGAACAGCGAACCCGCCCTGCATCCCACCCGCTCCCTGCTGCTGCAACACGGCTTGCAACTGATGCGCGAACACGGCCTGCGTCAGCTGACCGTGCGCGGTTTGTGCCAGCAGGCCGGGGTCAATACCGGCAGCTTTGTCTATCACTTTGGCAGCCGCCAGCAATTTGCCGCCGAATTGCTCGAGCACTGGTATGGGCCGCTCTACCAGCAATTGCAGGCAGTGCAGCAGCAAGAAGGCGCAGCGCTCAGCCGCTTGTCTGCCATGCTGTTGCAACTGATGGATTTCCTGCGCGAACAGCGCGGCCTCATCAGCCAGTTGCTGCTGGACGCCGGCTCCGGCGAAGCCGCCGTGCTGGCATTCATTCGCAATCTGGCACCGCGTCATCCGCAGCTGCTGCTGCAATGTCTGAGCGAAGCACAACAGGCCGGCCAGCTAGGCGTGGCTCCGCCCTTGCATCAGCTGATGTTTTTGATGTCGGCACTGGGTTTTCCGGTATTGCTGCAGCAACTGGGCAATGGCAAAGCCATGCTGCCGGACATGCTGCAAAAAGCGCTGGCCAGCTATGCGCTGGAACCGGCTCATCTGCAACAGCGATTGAACTGGGCGCTCAAGGGCCTCAGTTGTCAGGAGTGATTCACATGAACAAGCGCCTATTGTTTGGCATTGCCGTCTTGCTGCTGGCTGGTGGTGGCTATGTGTGGTGGCAGCATCAGCAGGCAGCTGATGAGCTGGTGTTGTCCGGCAATGTGGATATCCGCGAGGTAAACCTGTCTTTCCGCGTGGGTGGCCGGCTGCAGCAATTGCAGGTGGACGAAGGCGCGCAGATCAAGGCCGGACAAGTGCTGGGCCGGCTGGATGATGCGCCGCAGCGCAATGCCGTGGCCGATGCCGCAGCGGCACTGGCCGCACTCCAGGCCAGACAATCGCTGATGCATCAGGGTTACCGCAGCGAGGACGTGGCACAGGCGCGCGCCGCGCTGGATGCCCGCCAGGCGGTGCTGACCGACGCCAGTGCCGCCTGGCAGCGCCAGCAGGAACTGGCCGGCAGTGGCGCCGCTGCGGTCAAGGCACTGGATGCTGCCCGCTCTGCTCATGATCAGGCGCAGGCGCAATACCAGGCGGCGCAGCAGCAGTATCAGGCACTGAGCAAGGGCTACCGGCCGCAGGAAGTGGCCGAGGTGGACGCCAATGTCCAACGCGCCCAGGCGCAGCTGGCGGCTGCCCGCCTGCAACTGGCCGATACCGTACTCGCAGCCCCGGCTGATGGCATCATCCTCACCCGTGCGGTGGAGCCGGGCAGCATGCTGGCTGCCGGCAGCAGCGTGCTGACCTTGTCCTTAAGCAAACCGGTATGGGTGCGTGCCTATGTGGCCGAGCCACAACTTGGCCAGGCCCAGCCGGGACGCAAGGTATGGATTTACCGCGATGGGCGCAGCCAGCCTTATGCCGCAGTGGTGGGCTTTGTCTCACCCACGGCGGAATTCACCCCCAAGAATGTGGAAACCGCCGACCTGCGCACCGCCCAGGTCTACCGGCTGCGGCTGATTGTCAGCCAGCCGGATGCCGCCCTGCGTCAGGGCATGCCGGTGACGGTCAAGCTGGCCCGGCCATGACTGCCACCGAGGACACCATTGCCATCCGCCTGCAGGCAGTCAGCCACGCCTTTGCCGGGCGGCCGGCGCTGTGCGAGCTGAGTGCGGACATCCGCCGTGGCGTGATTACCGGGCTGGTCGGGCCGGATGGTGCCGGCAAAACCACCCTGCTGCGGCTGATGGCCGGCTTGCTCAAGGCCAGCGCCGGCAGCATCCGGGTAGAAGGGCTGGACCCGGTCAGCGCTGGCGATGCCTTGCGCCTGCAACTGGGCTATATGCCGCAGAAATTCGGCCTGTACGAAGACCTCACCGTGCTGGAAAACCTCACGCTATATGCCGATTTGCGTGGCGTCACCGGCCAGGCCAGGACGGACAGTTTTGAACGCCTGCTGGACTTTACCGATCTGGCCCGCTTTACCGACCGGCTGGCCGGCAAGCTGTCCGGCGGCATGAAACAGAAGCTGGGCCTGGCCTGCACCCTGCTGGGCTCGCCGCGCATTTTGTTGCTGGACGAACCCTGCGTGGGCGTCGATCCCATTTCGCGCCGCGAGCTGTGGCGCATGGTCAGCAGTCTGGCCGATGGCGGCATGGCGGTGCTGTGGAGCACCTCCTATCTGGACGAGGCCGAGCTGTGCGACCAGGTATTGCTGATGCATGAAGGCCGCCTGCAATACAGCGGCAGCCCGCAAAGCCTGATGGACAGCATGCAGGGGCGTAGCATGTTGTTGCAGAACATTGTCGGCAACCGACGGCAGGTGCTGCAGCGTGCGCTGCGCAGCCCTGCGGTAATCGACGGCGCACTGCAAGGCCATGCGGTGCGGCTGGTATTGCGCGAGGCCGGCAAGCTGCCGGATCTCACCCATCTGGACGCCGGGCCGCAAGCCTGCCTGCAAGCGGTCAAACCGCGGCTGGAAGATGCCTTCATCGACTTGCTGGGTGGCGGGCCCGGTGGCGATTCACCGCTGACCGAGCACATGCCGCCCGCGCGATTGCCGGCTGGTGTGGATGCCGAAGCCGTCATCGTGGCCCAGCAGCTCACCCGCCGCTTTGGTGATTTTGTCGCCACCGATCATGTGGATTTCCGCATCCGCCGTGGCGAAATATTCGGCCTGCTCGGCCCCAATGGCGCGGGTAAATCCACCACCTTCAAGATGATGTGCGGCCTGTTGCCGGTCAGCAGCGGCGAGGCACGGGTGATGGGGCTGGACCTGAAAAAATCCGCCAGCCAGGCGCGGCAGCAAATCGGCTATATGGCGCAGAAATTCGCCCTGTACGGCAATCTGAGCGTGGCACAGAACCTGGCGTTTTTTGCCGGCATCTATGGCCTGTCCGGTGCGCGTCAGCGCGCGGCGGTGGCCGATATGGTGCGGGTGTTCGGCCTGCAGCCTTTTCTTGCCATGAATGCCGGCGAATTGCCGCTGGGTTTCAAGCAGCGGCTGGCGCTGTCCTGCGCGCTGATGCACCAGCCGCCACTGTTGTTTCTGGATGAACCCACTTCCGGGGTGGACCCGGTCAGCCGGCGCGAATTCTGGAGCCATATCAACGGCCTGGTCGACAAGGGGGTAACGGTGATGGTGACCACCCATTTCATGGACGAAGCCGAATACTGTGATCGCATTGGCCTGGTATACCGTGGGCGGATGATCGCTGCTGGCACGCCGGACGCCCTCAAGGCCATGGTGGCCAGTGCTGAACTGCCCGACCCCAGCATGGAAGACGCCTTCATTGCGCTGGTGGAGCGCGACGACCGGCAGCGGGAGGCCCCATGAGCCTCAGCCTGCGCCGGCTTGCCGCGCTGTGCCGCAAGGAAAGCTACCAGATCGTGCGCGACCCCAGCAGCATCCTGATTGCCTTTGTGCTGCCGGTGTTGCTGCTGTTCATCTACGGCTATGGCATCAATCTGGATGCCAACCGGGTGCGCCTCGGCATCGTGCAGCAGGATGGCGGCGTGGAAGCCAGCCGTTTTGTCCAGACGCTACAAGCCTCGCCCTATATAGCCGCCAGCCTGTCGGCTTCCGAAGCAGCCATGCGCCAGCAGCTGCAGCTGGGCAGCGTGCGCGGGGTGGTGATCCTGCGCAGCGATTTTTCCGCCAAGGTCAGGCAAGGTCAGGGGGCGGCTGCCATCCAGCTCTTGACCGACGGGGCCGAGCCCAATACCGCCAATTTTGTCGCCAGCTATGTGCAGGGCGTGTGGCAGCTGTGGCAGGCCCAGCGCCAGCCAGGCCAGGCTGCCCCTGCCGGGCTGACGCTGCAGGCACGCTACTGGTTCAACCCCACCACGGTCAGCCGCAACTATCTGGTGCCCGGCTCGATTTCGGTGATCATGACCATCATCGGTGCCCTGCTCACCTCGCTGGTGGTGGCGCGCGAATGGGAGCGCGGCACCATGGAAGCGCTGCTGTCCACCCCGGTCACTCGCAGCGAGCTGCTGCTGTCCAAGATCATTCCCTACTACCTGCTGGGCATGGCGGCGATGAGCATGTGCGTGCTGGTGGCCACGCTGGTGATGGGCGTGCCGCTGCGCGGTTCGCTGTGGGTGTTGTTTGTGGTCACCAGCCTGTTTCTGGGCAGTGCGCTGGGGCTGGGCCTGCTGTTGTCCACCACCACGCGCAATCAGTTCATTGCCGCGCAGTTTGCGCTGACGGCGGCCTTTCTGCCGGCCATCATGCTGTCCGGTTTCGTGTTTGAAATCCGCAGCATGCCGCTGGCGGTGCAGGCGGTGACTTATCTGATTCCGGCGCGCTATTTCGTCAGCGCCTTGCAGACACTATTCCAGGCTGGTGAAATCTGGCCGGTCTTGCTGATCAACCTGCTGTTTCTGCTGCTGTCCGCCGCCTTCTGGCTGGGGCTGACCGCCTGGCGGACGCCGCGCCGACTGGATGGCAACTGATGATGTGGCAACGGCTGTTCACCCTGATCCGCAAGGAAATGCAGGCGCTGCTGCGCACTCCGCAAAGCCGCCGCCTGCTGATTGCGCCGGTATTGCTGCAGCTGCTGCTGTTTCCCTTTGCCGCCACGCTGGAAGTGAAAAACAGCACGCTGGCGGTGTTCAACCAGGATGGCGGTGCCGCTTCCATCGAGCTGGTACAGCGGCTGGCGGCCACCCAGGCCTTTCCACAAGTGCTGATGCTGCACAGCCAGCAAGAAATGCAGCAGGTGATAGACCGCCAGCAGGCCTTGCTGGCCATCAGCCTGCCGCAGGATCTGTCGCGCAAGCTGGCGGCCGGCCAGAGCGTGGCTGCCCAGGCCATCATCGACGGCCGGCGCAGCAATAGCGCGCAAATCGCCTATGGCTATGCGCTGCAGGTGATCCAGCAGTTTGCCGCCGAGCGCCGCCATCAGGCTCCGGCGGCCAGGCTGGTGGTGCAGAACCTGTACAACCCCAATCTGGAATACCGCTGGTTTGTGCTGCCCAGCCTGGTGGCCATCATCACCACCATCGGCTGCCTGATGGTGACGGCGCTGTCGCTGGCGCGCGAACGCGAGGAAGGCACTTTCGAACAATTGCTGGTGTCGCCGCTGACAGCGGGCTACATCATGGCCGGCAAGGCCCTGCCCGGCATGCTGGTGGCGCTGGTGCAAGGCTGCATCATCGCGGCCGCTGCGGTGTGGGTTTACCAGGTTCCGTTTGCCGGTACGGTGTGGCTGCTGATGCTGTCCATGCTGTGCTACGGCCTGTCGCTGGTGGGCTTCGGCCTGCTGATTTCTGCGGTCAGCAATAATCAGCAGCAGGCCTTCATGGGTTCGTTTGCCTTCATGTCGCCCGCCGTCATCCTGTCCGGCTACATGGCCCCGGTGGAAAACATGCCCTTGCCGCTGCGGCTGGTCAGCGCGGTGGACCCGCTCAGCCACTTCATCATCATCGTCAAGGGGATATTCCTGAAAGGCTATGGCTTTGCCGAAGCCTGGCCGCAGCTGTGGCCACTACTGGCGATTGCCGCCAGCACGCTGGCACTGGCCTATCTGATGTTCTTGCGCAGGAGTCACTGATGTCATCTCGCCAGCGGATTTTTCTTTTCTTGGCCAGCGCGGCGCTGAGCGCCTGCGCGGTGGGGCCGGATTACCAGCCACCGGCCAGCAGCCTGCCTGCGCAGTTTCATTTCCAGCCGGCCGCTGCGGCCAGCCAACCGGTGCAGCAGCAGTGGTGGACGGTGTTTGACGATGCCGCCCTCAGCCAGCTGGTGGAGCAGGCGCTGCAGGCCAATCTGGATCTGGCCCAGGCCGAGGCAAGGGTGCGCCAGGCCCGCGCCAGCCTGGGTCAGGTGGAGAGCGCGCTGTGGCCGCAACTGAGTGCCGGCGCGCGCAGCGGCCGTGACCAGTTCAGCCGCAACAGTGAAAACTTTGCCAATATCCCGTTGGCCAATCCCAAAACCGGTTTCAACGACTATCGCCTGGGGCTGGATGCCAGCTGGGAAATCGACCTGTTCGGCCACACTGCGCGCAGTCGCGAAGCCGCCAGCGCCCGGCTGGACAGCCTGCAGCAACAGCAAGCGGATATCGCCCTGCGGGTGGCGGCCGAGGTGGCGCGCAATGTGATCGACTATCGCGGTTGGTCGGCACGCCAGCGCAATGCCCAGACCCAGCTGGCGGCTGCACAGGACACCTTGCGTCTGACCCGCTTGTTGCGGCACAGCGGCGAGGTGTCCGACAGCGAACTGAACCAGGCCGCTGCCAGCGTGGCCAGCCTGCAAGCCACGCTGCCGCCCTTGCAGACGGCGCAGGGTGTGGCGCTGAGCGCCTTGAGCGTGTTGCTGGATCAGCCACTGGCCACGGTGGAAGCCCGACTGGCCGGCGAGCTGCCGATACCCGCCGTGCTGGCGCAGCCACCTATCGGCTTGCCGGGAGACTTGCTGCGCCGCCGGCCCGACATTCGCCAGGCCGAGCGCGAACTGGCGGCGGCCACGGCGGACATCGGTGTGGCGGTGGCCGAGCAATATCCCAGGCTGGTGCTGGTGGGCAGCGGTGGCTGGGATTCCATCCACGAGGGCAAGCTGACTGCCGCCGCCAGCCGCTTCTGGAATGTCGGCCCGCAACTGAGCCTGCCCCTGTTGAATGGTGGCCGGCTGAAAAACCAGGTCAGTAGCCGTGAAGCAGCCCGCGATGCCGCCGTGGCGGCTTATCGCCAGCGAGTGCTGGGCGCACTGGCCGATACCGAAACCGCGCTATTGCGTTACCAGCAGGAGGGGCAGCGTCAGCAAGCCTTGCACAGCAGCCTGCAACTGGCCGGCCGCCAGCTGGACATCGCGCGGCAGCGCTTGCAGGTGGGGGAAGCGGCCCAGACTGAAGTGCTGGGGCAAAGCCAGCAACTGGCGCTGGTCAGGGAGCAATGGCTGGCATCGCAGCAGGCGCAGGCGGAAAATCTGGTGGCCTTGTTCAAGGCCTTGGGCGGGGACGTGAAATGAATTTGCCGGCGTAGCGCCGCTAACAAAAACCCGCCGTACCCTATGTACTGTCGGCGTCGGCGCGCCTTGCCCCAGGGACGCTACGCTATTTTGTTAGCTGCTCTTAGAGCCTGTTCAAAGTCTCGCGAGCTAGAGTGAGACAAGGCGAAAACGACTGGAAATGAAGTGGGGAAGCGGAGTTTACATAAAGTAAATGAGCATTCTGCAGGTGTTTTTAACGCGGTATCACCCCATTTCGACTAAATCCAGCAGACTATGAACAGGTTCTTAGTACCGGGAGAAGGCTGGTGCGGCCAGGCAGCCACACCAGCAAGGCAAGTCGATCAGGCGGCTACACAGGCGGCACGGCGGTAGTAATTGTCGTAAGGGCCGTCGGCCTGCAGCACAAAGTTCTGGCGCTGGTAAAAGGCATTGGCCCGGCTGCCCTTGAGCACCTCCACCTGTACCGGCAGGCCCAGCTCGTCGGCCTCGGCCAGCAAGGCCTGCAATACCTGGCTGCCCAGGCCACGGCCATGCCAGGCCGGTTGCAGGTAGAACTGGTCGATCAGCAGGCCATCCTCGGCCGGTTTGAGCGAGACACAGCCCACGCGGCGTCCCTCCACCACGATGTGGCGACAGTATGCCGGCTGGAACTGTTCGGTAAAGCGCTGGCGTGCCCGCACCGGGTCGTAGCGGCCCAATGCCTCCAGACTGACCCGCAAGGCGCGCAGGCGCAGCGCCAGCAATTCGTCAAAATCAGCGGCACAGGCCGGCGCAAAGTGAAAGGCTGTCATGCTCACTCCTGGCTGCCGGACGTGCCGGCGTAGTCTGCAAGGTTGGGGGAATGCGGGGGTGCTTGTTAGAACCTGTTCCTGGTCTGCTGCGCTTAGTCGAACAGCGCCGCCATCTGGCGCGCAGCGGCGGCGGGGTCGGCAGCATCGAACAGGCCACCGATCACGGCGATGGCGCTGGCACCTGCTGCCACCACCTCGGCAGCGTTGTCCGGGGTGATGCCACCAATGGCCACGCTGGGCAGGCCCAGCTTTTTCGCCTCGGCAAACAGCGATAGCGGCGCGGCCACGGCATGGGGCTTGGTGCGCGAGGGGTAGACGGCACCAAAGGCGATATAGCTGGCACCGTCGCGGGCGGCTTGTTCGGCCAGGGCGATGTCGTTGTAGCAGGACACACCGATGATGGCGTTTTTTCCCAATACGGCGCGGGCATCGGCCACCGAGCCATCAGTCTTGCCCAGATGCACGCCATCGGCTTCCACCGCACGGGCCAGGGTGACATCGTCGTTGATCAGGAACAGCACCTGGCGGCTCTTGCACAGGCTGGCCAGCAAGCTGGCCTGGCGCAGGCGGCGCACGGTGTTGTCGCTCTTGTTGCGGTATTGCAGGATGGCCACGCCGTTGTCCAGCACGCGGCTGACCTTGGCCAGCAGTTGCTCGCTGTCATCCGCCTCCGGCGATACCGCATACAAGCCCTTAATCACTGTCACCCTCTGCTCCTTCGTCTTCGCGGGCCCAGAACATCCGGTCCGGGATGTATTGGCCCATGCCTGGGCGGAAACCCGCCACCAGGCTTTGATAGGTATATTCCTGTGCTTCGCGTACCGCCTCGGGCAGCATCAGCCCGGTGGCCAGCATGCCGGCAATGGCCGATGCCAGGGTGCAACCGGAGCCGTGGTAGCTGGCGGGCAGCCGCTCCCAGCGGTCGGCGCGTACGATGCCGTTGGGACTGTACAGACTGTTTATGACTTCTTTGGTATTTTCATGCGTGCCGGTAATCAGCACATGCGGGCAGCCCAGCGCCAGCAGACGCTTGGCGCATTCGTCCAGGCTCAGTTCTTCGTCTTCGTCCGGGTCGTTCATCGCCAGCCGGCGGGCTTCCATGCTGTTGGGAGTGATGATGGACACCTGCGGAATCAACAGGTCGCGCATGGCGGCAATCAGGTCGTCGTCGGCCAGTTCGTGGCCGCCGCCGCTGCGCAGCACCGGGTCCAGCACCACGGGCACATCCGGATAGTCGGCAATCAGCTGCGCCACCACGGCGACGTTTTCCACGCTGCCCAGCATGCCGATCTTGAACACCAGCACCGGAATGTCTTCCAGCAGGAAGCGCGCCTGGTCGTTGACCAGGTCGGAATCCAGCACCATGAAGTCATCCACGCCCACGGTATCCTGTACGGTGATGGCGGTAATGACCGACAAGGGATGGCAGCCCAGGCTGGCCAGGGTGAGGATGTCGGCCTGGATGCCGGCACCGCCGGAGGGATCGGAGCCGGCCAGGGTCAGTACGGCGGGCGGGGGGGGCAATGTGGACAAGGCGGTAACCTCTTTGGTCAGATCGTGCAGCAGCAATTAGAATGACTATTTTAACCGAGCTTGGGATAAACGTATGCGCACATGGATGTGTCTGATCTGCGGTTTCATCTACGACGAAGAAGCCGGGCGACCGGAAGACGGCATCGCGCCGGGAACGCCGTGGGAAGATGTTCCGCCCAACTGGACCTGTCCCGATTGTGATGCCCGCAAGGACGATTTCGAAATGGTGGAAATCTAACCTGGCCGGCAGCAGTGCATCATCATCATGGCTTGCAGGCCGTGGCAAGGAATGTGGCATGAAACAAGTTTGCAGAAAAGTCTTTTCCCATACGGTGCTATTGCTGGCGCTGGCCGGCTGTGCCCAGGTCAACACCACCAATAGTGGCGCGGTGGGCATTAATCGCAGCCAGAACATGTGGCTGAGCGCGCAGGAGGTGGAGCAGTCCTCGGCCAAATCCTATGCCGGGCAGCTCAGCCAGGCACGTGGGGCCGGCAAGCTCAATACCGACAAGGCGCTCACGGCAAGGGTCCGGCGCGTGGCGCAACGGCTGATCGCCCAGACCCCGGTGTTCCGCCCGGATGCCGCCCGCTGGAAGTGGGAGGTCAATGTGGCGCAGACGCAGGAGCTGAATGCCTATGCCATGGCGGGGGGCAAGATCATGGTGTATTCCGGCCTGGTGACGCGCTTGCAGCTGACGGATGACGAAATGTCAGCAGTCATCGGCCATGAAATTGCCCATGCGCTGCGCGAACACAGCCGGGAAACCATGAGCCAGGCCTATGCCCAGCAGATGGGCCTGTCGGTGGTGGGCGCGGTGGCCGGGCTGAACCAGAGCCAGCTCAATCTGGCCGGCATGGCGGCGGATGTTGCCCTGAGCAAGCCGCACAGCCGCACCATGGAGTCGGAAGCCGACATCATCGGTCTGGAGCTGATGGCGCGTGCCGGCTACAACCCCAATGCCGCGGTGAATGTGTGGAAAAAAATGATGAGCGCTGGCGGTGGCAGCGGGCCGGAGTTCCTCTCCACCCACCCGTCCGGGCCCACGCGCATCAGCGATTTGCAGGCACATATCCCGCAAGTCATGCCGCTTTATCAGCAGGCCAAGCGTGGCTGATGCCGTTTCACGTGAAACAGGCCGCGCAGCCTGCATGCAACGAAGTCTGAACGGAGTCTGAATGGCGTATCTCTATCTCAAGGCCTTCCACATCATCTTTGTCACCTCGTGGTTTGCCGGCTTGTTTTACCTGCCGCGCATCTTCGTCAACCTGGCCATGGCTGCGCCGGGGGCGGAATACGACCGCCTGCTGCTGATGGCACGCAAGCTGTACCGCTTCATGACGCCGCTGGCGGTGCTGGCCCTGGTGCTGGGCATGTGGCTGTGGCAGGGCTTTGGCATTGGCGGCGGCTGGCTGCATGCCAAGCTCACCCTGGTGGCGCTGCTGATTGCCTACCACCTGTACTGCGGCAAGCTGTATCGCGACTTTGTCGCTGCGGCCAATCGCCACAGCCATGTCTGGTACCGCTATTTCAATGAAATCCCGGTGCTGGCCTTGTGCGCGGTGGTGATTCTGGTGGTGGTGAAACCGTTTTGAAGCCGTTTTGATGTTGGCGCGGCGCGTGGCGCGGCGCTGAGCTTATGAATGAATGCAGGGCCGAGCGCCCTGAACGGGAAACAACAGCATGGGACTGGAAATCGAACGCCGCTTTGTCATTACCAACAATGACTGGCGTGGCCTCGCCGCAGGCGTGCAATACCGCCAGGGTTATCTGTCGGTGGAAAAGGAACGCACCGTGCGCGTGCGCATTGTCGGCGATCAGGCCTGGCTCACCCTCAAGGGCAATATCAGCGACATCAGCCGCCATGAATTCGAATACGCCATCCCGCTGGCCGATGCCCAGACCATCATGGACGCCATGTGCCCGATGGTGGTGGACAAGCTGCGCCACCGTATCGAGTTTGGCGGCTATGTCTGGGAAGTCGACGAGTTTTTCGGCGAGAATGCCGGGCTGGTGTTGGCCGAAATCGAGCTGCCAGCCGAAGATACGCCGTTTGAAAAACCGCACTGGGTCGGCGCGGAAGTGACACAGGACGGCCGCTATACCAATGCCTATCTGTCCAAGAACCCTTACACCAGCTGGGCGCAGCAGTGAAATGCCAACACCGGCCGGCCCGGCTGTGGAAAAATAACGCTTTTGCCTGCATGGATTAACTGTGGTCCATGACCTGCCGCGCCGGCAAACCCGATTCAGGCAGCAAACCACACGGTTTGCGCCCTACCCGTCATAAGGAAACAGCATGTCCCGCAATCTCGAACTGTTTGAACGTGGCAAGAAAACCATCCCCGGCGGCGTCAATTCGCCGGTACGCGCCTTCGGCTCGGTAGGCGGCACGCCGCGTTTCGTCAAAAAGGCCCTGGGTGCACACTTCTGGGATGCCGACGACAAGCAGTACATCGACTACATCGGCTCCTGGGGCCCGGCCATCGTCGGCCATGCCCACCCCACCGTGATCAAGGCGGTACAGGATGCCGCCGTGGACGGCCTGTCCTTTGGCGCGCCCACCGAAGCCGAACTGGATATCGCCGAAGAAATCTGCAAGCTGCTGCCCTCGGTGGAGCAAGTGCGCCTGGTATCTTCCGGCACCGAAGCCACCATGAGCGCCATCCGTCTGGCGCGTGGCTTTACCGGCCGTGACGCCATCGTCAAGTTCGAAGGCTGCTACCACGGCCACTCCGACAGCCTGCTGGTCAAGGCCGGTTCCGGTCTGCTGACCTTTGGCAACCCCTCTTCCGGTGGCGTGCCGGCCGACTTCACCAAGCACACCCTGGTGCTGGAGTACAACAACGTCGAGCAGCTGGAACGCACCTTCCAGGAAATCGGCGACCAGATCGCCTGCGTCATCCTGGAGCCGATTGCCGGCAATATGAACCTGATCAAGCCGTCGGCCGAATTCGTGCAAACCCTGCGCGCGCTCACCGAAAAACACGGCACGGTGCTGATCTACGACGAAGTGATGACCGGTTTCCGTGTTGATCTGGGCTGCGCCCAGGCGCTGCACGGCATCAAGCCCGACCTGACCACGCTGGGCAAGGTGATTGGCGGCGGCATGCCGCTGGCGGCCTTTGGTGGCCGCGCCGACATCATGGGCTGCATCTCGCCGCTGGGTAATGTCTACCAGGCGGGCACCCTGTCCGGCAACCCGGTGGCTGTGGCTGCCGGCCTGACCACGCTCAAGCTGATCCAGGAACCGGGCTTCCACGCCACCCTCAGCCGTCGCACCGCCCGCTTGGCCCAAGGCCTGGCCGAAGCGGCCAAAGAAGCCGGTGTGCCGATGGCCACCGACAGCGTGGGCGGCATGTTCGGCATCTATTTCTGCGATGCCGTGCCTAGCAGCTATGCCGAGGTGACCGCTTCCGACCGCGCCCGCTTCAACCGCTTCTTCCACGCCATGCTGGAAGAAGGCGTGTACCTGGCCCCGTCGGCCTACGAGGCCGGTTTCGTCTCCATTGCCCATACCGACGAAATCATCGAGCAGACCATCGCCGCCGCCCGCCGCGCCCTGGCCCGCATCTGAGCGGCTGACCTTGTAGCTTGACCGGACAGCCGCCTGCGGGCGGCTGTTTTCATTTCCCGGCCACATGGCCCCATGCTTCACCCGTGGTCAGATACCGCCATCACCACTGCTGCCTGCCGACAGCTGAGGCACAATAGCGGGCTGTGCCATCTTGTTATCACCCCATGAATCCCATCCCCTCCCAGCGCCTGGCCTGGCGCATTCTGGCCAATGAAGCCGGCATCCGTCTTACCCCCTGCCTGCAGCAGCAGAGCGAGTCCGGCTGGAGCCGGGGCCGGGTGCTGCCGCTGGGGCGCTTGCTGGATCAGGCCGACCAGTGGGACTGGCTGAGCGCGCAGGACCGGCTGGTGATAGTCCAGCTTGAGCGCACCCATCAGCTGGCGGATGGCAGCAGTCTGGCCGAGCTGGAGGGCGAAGCCGCCCTGCCCCTGCTGCTGGGCCATCCCGCCTTGTTCCGGGAAGACGCGCCGGATCAGCCGCTCACGCTGGAAGCCGGGCAGATCAGCCTGCTGATGCAGCGCCAGCAGCAGCAATTGCTGTTGCAGTTAAGTCCGCCGGGTATCGCCGCCTGTCAGCACTGTTTGTGGCAGCACAGCGGCGCCAATAGCCTGCTGGTGTACTGGCCGGGGCCGGAGATTCGCCAGCTGGCAGCCTTGCTTGGTCACAGCCTGACCGTGCCACTGGCGGCGCGCAAAAAACTGCTGGAGGCCATTGGCGACATGGTGCCGTGGCTGCCGATCGAGCTGGTGGATGCCGACTATGGCGATGACCTGCCCACCTGCCCGGCCGATAGCCGGCTGTTTGCCGTGCTGGTGCCGCTGCCGGAAGGCTTGCGCCTGCAACTGCGCTGCCGGGTGGCCGAGCATGCCGCCTGGTATCCGCCGGGGCGCGGACCATGGCAGCAGGTGGCGCTGGAACAGGGCCGGCCCATTCAGTTTCAACGCCAGTTGCAGCAGGAGAAACAGGCGGTGCAGCGGTTGCTGCAGGATTGCCCGGCACTGGCGGCGGCCCGGCCCGACCCTGACGGGGTGCTGGAATGGCTGCTGGCCGATCATGGCCAGGCGCTGGGCATTGTCGAACAGCTGCAAGCCATCGCCCCGTTGCGGCTGGAGTGCGTCTGGCCGCAAGGCCAGCGCCTGCGCATCCAGAGCAAGGCCGGCCTGCCCCAACTGCGGCTGAAGGTGCAGCGCAAGCATGGCTGGCTGGAAGTGACCGGCGAAGTACAGGTGGACGAAGACCGTGTGCTGCAGCTGCGTCAGCTGCTGGAGGTGCTGGCCAATCAGCCCGGCCAGTATCTGCGCCTGTCCGAGCAGGACTGGCTGGCCTTGTCCGACAGCCTGGCCGCCCGGCTGCAACAGCTGGCGCTGCTGGCCGACCACGCGGTGTCCGGCGGCCTGCGGCTGAGTCTGCTCAGCGCGCCCGCGCTGGCCGCACTGGGTGAGCAGATCGGCAGCTTTGCCGGCGATGCCGACTGGCAGCAGCGGCTGGCGGCTTGGGACAGCCTGCGCGACTATGCCCCGCAAGTGCCGGCCAGCTTGCAGGCCAACTTGCGGCCCTATCAGTTGCAAGGCTTTGCCTGGCTGGCGCGGCTGGCGCATATCGGGGCCGGGGCCTGCCTGGCCGACGACATGGGGCTGGGCAAGACGGTGCAGACGCTGGCGCTGCTGCTGGACCGTGCCCATCTCGGGCCGCAGCTGGTGGTGGCCCCCACCTCGGTGGCGCTCAACTGGCTGGCCGAGGCCGCCCGCTTCGCTCCCAGCCTGCGCTTGCGCCCTTATCAACAGCAGCGGGACTTATCCACAGTCGGACCGCAGGATCTGGTGATTGCCAGCTACGGCCTGCTGCAATTGCAGGGCGAACAATTTGCCGCCGTGCACTGGGCCAGCGTGGTGCTGGACGAGGCGCAGGCCATCAAAAATGCCAGCACCAAACGCGCCCAGGCCGCGCAAAGCCTGCGGGCGGATTTCCGCCTGGCCGCCAGTGGCACGCCGGTGGAAAACCATCTGGGCGAGCTGTGGAGCCTGTTCCGCTTCGTCACTCCCGGCCTGCTGGGTAATGAGGAGCGCTTCCAGCAGCGCTTTGTCCAGCCGATTGCCGAGGGGGATGAAGAGGCCCGCGCCGCGCTCAAGGCCATGATCCAGCCCTATCTCTTGCGCCGTACCAAGGCGCAGGTGCTGACCGAGCTGCCGCCGCGCACCGACATCACCCGCCGCATTCCCCTGTCCGAGCAGGAGCTGCACGTGTACGAGGCCATGCGCCAGCAGGCGCTGCAAAAACTGGCCGAGGTCGACAGCCAGGACAAGAAGACCATGCAGGTGCTGGCCGAGCTGACCCGGCTGCGGCGTTTCTGCTGCCACCCGGCGCTGCTGCAGCCGGACACCGCCCTGCCCGCCAGCAAGTTTGCCGTGTTCTGCCAACTGCTGGGCGAGCTGCTGGACAACGGCCACAAGGCGCTGGTGTTCAGCCAGTTTGTCGATCATCTTGCACTGGCGCGGCAATGGCTGGATGAGCAAGGCATTGCCTACCAGTACCTGGACGGTGCCACGCCCGGCAAGCAGCGCAAGGCGCGCATGGATGCCTTCCAGGCTGGCGAGGGCGATGTCTTCCTGATCAGCCTGAAAGCCGGTGGCACCGGCCTCAACCTGACCGCGGCCGACTATGTGATCCACCTGGACCCGTGGTGGAATCCGGCGGTGGAAGACCAGGCCAGCGACCGTGCCTACCGCATGGGCCAGCAGCGGCCGGTGACGGTGTACCGGCTGGTGGCGGAAAACACCATCGAAGAAAAAATCGTCGCCCTGCATGCAGAAAAACGCGCGCTGGCCGACAGCCTGCTGGAAGGCGGCGACATGGCGGCCCAGCTGGATGGCGCCGCTCTACTGGCCTTGTTGCAGGACTACTGACGCTTGTTTTGCTCAACATCCTATGTGAATATCCAAATTCGTATCTATTTGGAATAATAAAATGTTGAGTAGATTATTGCTTGCCAGCGTATTGGCGGCGCTGGCCGGATCGGCCTTGGCCGATTCGCTGACCAATACCGCGTCTGAGAAAATTTCGGTAGGTGCCGTGTCGGTGGTGGCCGCGCCGGTGGTCAGCATCGCCGGCAGTGCCACCGGACGCGGCGAATCGGTCTTGGGGCCGGTGCTGGCGGTGACCGGCAGTGGCTATGTGATTGTTGGCCTGGTTGAAGGCTCGGGCGATGTCATCAAGTTGACGCTGGAGTCGGTGCAGGGTGGGGCCAAATTATTGGTGGAATTGTCGCGCAGCACGGTCAAGGCTTCCGGCGCGGCCATCGGCAGTGCGGTACAGGTCACCGCCACGGCCAGCGGTACCTTGCTGGTGGTGTCTGGCAAGGTGCTGGCCTTTATCCCCAACAAGCTGGGCGAAGCCCTACTGGAGCATAGCCGTGTCCCGTCGTGAAACTTGCTTGAAATGGCTGCTGGTAGCGGCATGCTGCCTGCCTTTGCTGGCCCATGCCGGCCAGGCATGTGAAGAAAAACCGCTGACGCCGGAAACCTTCCGGCTGGCCATGCAGACTGCCGAACAGTTGCAGACCAAGCTCAATGAGGTGGACAGCAATGTGGTGGTGGTGGGGCGCATGGGGCAGGACCTGTCAAAATACGGCCTGCGCTATACGCATTTTGGCATCATGTTCCGTCCGGAAACCGGCGGGCGCTGGCGCGTGGCACACTTGCTGAACGAGTGCGGCACCGATCGTTCTGACTTGTGGTACGAGGGGCTGGGCAATTTCTTCCTCGACGATATGTTCCGCTTCGATGCGGTGCTGCTGGTCCCGCCGCCCGCAGTCGTTGAGCGCCTGTTGCCGCAGCTGCGTGCCGGCCGTCCTTTGCGTACCCTGCACACGACTCGCTACAACATGGTGGCCTATCCCTTCTCCACTCGCTACGAAAATTCCAATACCTGGGTACTGGAAACACTGGCCGCTGCTTCCACGACCGAAACACGCATCAACAGCCGTGAGCAGGCGCAGATGTGGCTGAAGCTGAACGGATATCAGCCAAGTGAAATGAATATCGGCCCGATGACCCGACTGGGTGGCCGCATGTTCAAGGCCAATGTGGCATTTGACGATCATCCTAACGAATTGCGTTATAACGACCGCATCCAGACGGTTTCGGTGGATTCCATCATCCACTTTTTCGATGAACGCAATGAAGGCTGGAAAATCATCGAGCTGCCCGGCCCGCAAGCGCGCCGCTTCTGAGCCTGCCCTACTGCCTTAGTGGCTGAACTGCTGTAACAGCCGCTTGCGCAGTTCGGCAATGCCGCTGCCCACGGCAGAGGACAGCTGGCTGTAGCGGGATGGCCCCACCGCCAACGCCTCGCGCGCGGCATCGAACTGGCCCTGGTTGATCAGTTCGGCCACGCGCGCGGCTTCCAGATGGAATTGGCGGTGGTTTTCCACCAGCTGTACAAACACGCTGGTGTGGCCGCAATTGACCCGGCCCTCGCCCTCTAGCCAGCGGCCCAGCTCGCAGCCACAACAGTCGCCAATCTGCGCGGCATCCAGCTGCCTGCCCTCCAGCATGGCCGTGCGTAGTTCCAGCTTCAATTCGAAATGCAGCAGCAGGGCATCTTCTAGATTCATGCCTATTTCCCCGACGACACTTCTCCCGAGTTCTTACTATAGCCAGCCACTGCTGGCGTGATGGGAATTGTCATGCGGCAAGCCACCAGGGCCTGTTAACACTATGTTTTCTGCGGCGCAGGCCCTGAAAGCTTGTCAATGCAAGGCGGAGGGTGCCGCGCTTGGTGGCCCCAAGCGCAAATCCGACAACGCGGCAGTGGCAAGCTGGTCGGGCCTGCCCTGTGGGGCGGATGTTGAGCGGCGCACTGCCTTGTCAAACCGCGCTGGCAGGGAATGCCCTGCCAGCGCAGTTTTTCGTGCATTGCATCCCCTCAACATCCGCCGCCGTGAAAAAAATAGCGTTAACAGGCCCTAGCTGCGGTGCCAGGACTGATGGGTGGTCTGGGCCAGCTGCCGGCGATTGGCCTCGCCGGCCTGCGCGGCCTGCAAAAAGCCATCCAGGGAAATGTGTGGCGGCCAGGCGGCCGTGACCGGCTGCCATTGTTGCAGACGGTCGATGCGGAAATGACGATAGTCCTGGCGCAGCAGACACCAGGCCGCCAGCGTCCAGCGATTGCCCCAGAAAAACAGGCCCAGTGGCAATACGCAACGCTGGCTGGCGTGGCCTAGTTCATCCTGATAGTCGATGGCCAGCGCCTGGCCGGCCAGTATCGCCTCGCGCAATGGTGCCAGCCGCTCGCAGGGATAGTCGTGATGCTGCGGCACAAACAGTGGTGCCGGCGTCAGCCCGGCCGAGCCCAGCACCGCGTGAATCTTGGCCAGTGCGCCGGCTGCTGCGCTGGCGGTGGCCGGGTCGGTCCAGCCGGCCAGCATGCGCGCGCCCACTTCCAGTGCCGCCAGTTCCGCAGCAGAAAAGCTCAATGGCGGCGGGCTAAAGCCCTGTTCCAGCCAGTAGCCCTCCCCCGCCTCGCCATTGACTGGCGCACCACTGCCGAGCAAGTCGGCCATGTCGCGGTAGACCGTGCGTACCGACACTTCCAGCCAGGCGGCCAGCTGGGCTGCCGTGGTGCGGCGGCGGCCGCGCAGCAGGTGGAGGATTTGCAGTAGACGGTCGGCACGGCGCATGCTGCGGGTCCTGCTTTAGTGCGGCAGCGGGCTGCACAACTCCAGCAGCATGCCGTCCGGGCAGCGCAGGAAGGACACGGTCTGGCCCCAGGGTTTGACCTGCGGCGCAGCCAGCTCGCTGGTACCGGCAGCCAGTGCCGCCTGATGCGCCGCTGTCACATCATCGGTAGCCAGGGCGATTTCCACACCCAGCGGCTGCACGCCATCATCGGCAAAGCGAAAGCCCTCTGGATGATTGCTCAGGGCCAGTGCCTTGCTGGCAAAGGACAGGGTGGTGTCGCCGGTGTCCAGCTCGCCATAGTCACCTTCCGGTGTGAGAAAGCGCCGGGAAAAGCCGAATGCCTCTTCAAAAAAGGCCAGCGAGCTGGCGACATCGGCCACATAAACAATGGTGTAGGCAAATTTCATCCTGCTTCCTTTCCTGATGCGCTGCGGGCTGGCTGTTCCCGTGCCAGTGCGATGACGCTGGCGATGGCCTGCCGTGCCTGCGGGCTGTTATGCCAGCAGCTAGAGCCAAGTGCTTGCGCCACCTGCCAGGTGATGTCGGCGGCTTCCTGGCCAGCCAGTTGGCTCAGGCTGCTAAAGCCGATTTGTTCCAGCCGGGTGATGACTGTGGGGCCAACCCCTTTGAGTGCCAGCAGTTGCTGGCGTTCCTGTGCGGAAAACGGCATGGAGCGGCTCCGGTGGTGCTGGCCGGCAAGTGGCGTGTGGCGACTGCCAGCCAAGCTGGAATGAGCATGATATCCGCTAGCGGACTTGTCCGCTTCAGGGCTGCAGATGCAGGCCGATGCTATTGCCTTCGCTATCTTCTATCAGTGCGATATCGCCATTGCCGTCTTCCAGCGTGGTGATGGGCAGCAGCACCTTGCCGCCAGCGGTTTTTACCCGCTGCAGCGTGGCAGCCAGATCCGGCCCGCCATCCAAGTAGATTTGACAACCCTGACCACCGGCCGGCAGGCGCGGGCTGGCCATGATGCAGCCGGAGCTGTCGGGAAACACGGCGATGCGATCAGTCATGCAGTCTTCCTGCTTCAGTTGCAGCTGCAATACCTGCTGATAAAAGGCAACGGCGCGGTCAAAGTTGGCGGCGGGGATTTCAAACCAGTGAATCAGCGACATGGATGGCTCCGAAAAGGGCTACGGCGGGGTTGCCGTGTTCACAGCATGCGCGCCCCCTGCTGACAGCATATTGTCAGTAGCTGGTGGCATGGTGGGCTATGGATGCAAAAAAACCACCGGTCGGCAAACGCGGTGGTTGGTGGTGCTGCCCGGAGCCTGTCTGATCCGCTGCTTGGAGCGGCTAACAAAAGCGCAGCATCCCCAGAGCAAGGAGCTGCAACAGGGTATTTGTTAGCCGTGCCTAGTCCAGCTGACCGGCCAGGGCGGCCAGCACACGGGCGCTGGTGGCCTGCGGGTGGGCGGTGATGCGCAGCATGTGGCGCACTGCCGGGTGTTGCGGACGGTGGATGGCAATGCCGCATTGCAAGAGATGGCGCTGGATGGCCTCGGCCTGCAGCGCATCCGGGTAGGCCACACAGACAAAATTGGTGTGCGAGGGCAGCGGCGTCAGGCCCTGATCGTACAAGGCATGGCTCAGGTGATGACGCAGGGTGATGGTTTGCGCCACCAGCTTGCGCGAGTAGTCCGGGTCATCCAGCACGATTTGCGCGGCGGCCTGGGCAATGCTGGACAGCGCATATTGCGGACGGATCTGGTCGGCCTTGGCGATGATGTCGGCACTGGCGATGGCATAGCCCACGCGCAGCCCGGCCAGCGCATAGGCCTTGGACAGGGTGCGCAGGCGCAGGGTGTGCGGCAGGATGCCCGTGGGCGGCGCATCGGCGGCATCAGTACAGAAATCGACATAGGCCTCGTCCAGCAGCAGCAGGGTATGCGGCGGCAGCGCGGCGCGCAGGGTACGGATGTCTTCGGCCTGCCAGTAATGGCCGGTGGGATTGTCCGGATTGGCCAGATACAGCACCGAGGCATGCTCGGCACGGGCCACTTCGGCCAGCCGCGCCAGATCCGGCCGCATGTGCTGGCCGCGCTGGCAATAGGGCACTTCCAGCACGCGCGCACCCACGCCTTCGGCAAAGTAGCGGAAGCTCGGATAGGTACCAGCGGTGGTGACCACGGCATCGCCCGGGTTACAGGTCAGGCGCAATGCCAGCAGGATCAGGCTGTCGGCCCCGGTATCGAACAGCACTTCAGCCGCACTTACGCCATTGAGTTTTGCTGCCCGCTCACGCAAGGCATGGGCATAGGGGTCGGGATACAGCCTGGCCATTTCCGCCAGCGCCTTGCCCAGTTCGCCGGCCAGTGGCGATACCGGATCCGGCAGGCTCTCGTTGGAGCCGATGCGGGTCTTGATGCGGTGCCCCAGCGCCGTTTCCAGCTTCACGATGCCGGGAAAGGGATTGACGATGGTGTGGTGTTCGAGATGGCGGGCAAAACGGGTCATGGCGGCTTTCGTCCTTGCAGCAGAACATTCTAGATGGCGACGGGGCGGCGACAAATCAGCAGATCAGCTAACGATAGCATCCCGCAGGATAAGGCAGCCAAGACCGGCGGCACGGCAGTGTAGCGCTGGCGTGGGCCGGCGCTGCTGTGCCAGGGGTAAAAACCGGTAAAGGGGGCCGCTCAAGGGGCTGGTCTGGCCTCTGCCGCCGGTGCCGAGGCATGGCTGCGGGTTGGGTCCGGCTTGGGAAGATACAGGTTGCCTTTATAGCCACAGGCAGTCACGACAAGGCTCAGGGCAAGGCAGGTCAGCATGGTTCGCAGCATAAAAAGCAGTCCGGTGTGGCAAAATCCCGAGTCTAGCACACGCGATTCAAGGAAGAGACGACATGAACGAGAGCGAATTTCTGGATGTGACCGACCGCATTTTCAGCCGGATCGAAGATGCCATCGACGATGCCGGCGTGGATGCCGACTTTGTCAGCAATGGCAATGTGCTGGAAATCGAATTCGACGACGGCGGCAAGATCGTGGTCAATCGCCATGCCGCCAATCAGGAACTATGGATCGCAGCCAAGAGCGGCGGCTACCACTTTGCCTTCAAGGATGGCCAGTGGCTGGCGGCACGTGACGGTGCCGAGTTCTTCAGCACGCTGAAAACAGCCATCGCCCAGGCTTGTGGCGAGCCGGGGCTGGAGCTGGATATCTGATGCAGGCTGTGTGGCTGGCGCTGGGCGGGCTGGTGGTCTCGGCCTTTACCTCATCCACCATCCTGCCGGGCAACTCCGAAGTGGTGCTGGCCGCCTTTCTTTACAAATGGCCGGACTGGCTGTGGCCGGCCCTGCTGCTGGCCACCGTGGCCAATAGTGCCGGCAGTGCCACCAGCCTGTGGCTGGGGCGGGTGGCTCCCAAAAAGGAAGTGTCACCGCGCATCCGCCGCTGGTTTGAGCGCTATGGCCCGGCGGTGCTGTTGCTCAGCTGGGTGCCGCTGATCGGCGATGCCCTACCGCTGGCCGCCGGCTGGCTGCGCCTGCCCTGGTTGCCCAGCCTGTTGTGGCTGACCGTGGGCAAGGCAGTGCGCTATCTGGTACTGGCCTGGGGCGTGCTGGCGGCGCTGCATGCCTGATCATGCGCAAGCGGGTTGGCATGTGCTGGCGCTGAGGGTTTACAATTCAGGCAATTCTTATCTCGAGCTTCCATGAGCCAACATATTCCCCGCAAACGCTTTGGCCAGAATTTTCTGCAAGATGCCAGCGTGATTGAAAACATCGTGCACGCGGTCAATCCGCAGCCTGCCGATGTGGTCATCGAAATCGGTCCCGGTCTGGGCGCCATTACCAAGCCGCTGCTGGATCGCCTGCCGCATCTGCATGTGGCGGAAATCGACCGCGACATCATCGCCCGCCTGAAAAAGGAATTCCCGCCGGAACGCCTGACCATCCATGAAGGCGATGCGCTCAAGTTCGACTTTGGCTCCATTAGCGATGGCGCGTTCAAGATTGTCGGCAACCTGCCCTACAACATCTCCACCCCGCTGCTGTTCCACCTGGCCAGCTTTGGCCAGCGTGTGACCGACATGCACTTCATGCTGCAAAAAGAAGTGGTGGACCGCATGCTGGCGGAGCCTTCCACCACCGATTTCGGCCGCCTGACGGTGATGCTGCAGTACCGCTTTGAAATGGAGCTGGTGCTGAACGTGCCGCCGGATGCCTTCTGGCCGCCACCGAAAGTGGATTCGGCCGTGGTGCGCATGATTCCGGCCCCGGGACGCTGCGGTGTGGCCCGTGATGAAAAAGCATTGGAAGAACTGGTGACCAAGGCCTTCTCGCAGCGCCGCAAGACCCTGCGCAACAACCTGAAGGGCGTGCTGGAACTGGCCGATTTCGAAGCGCTGGGCATAGACCCGGGCCTGCGGCCGGAAAACCTGGCGGTGGAGGATTTTGTCCGCATGGCGAACCACCTGTCCGCCTGAACTGTCGCAACAAATTGACAAGTGCTACCCCGTCGGCGGCACTTGTTGCAGTGCCGCTTGCATACTGTCGCCACTGGCCGCAGAATCGCAAACTTTTCACCCCGGCCTGGTCGGGGTGTGCAGTAATACAGGGAGAGCCGCCCGCATAAAGAGGCGGTGACTGTAAGCAGGACATCCGGCAGCGTCCGGCTGGCAGGTAAACGGGGGTTTACCGGTCGTACCAGCCTGGCTGTGCCTGTTACCTGCTGCTGGATAATCCAGCCTATAACAGCAGTGTCCGCGGTCTTCGGGCTAAGGGCAGTGATCGATCAAGGACCCCAGGAGAAACTTATATGAAGCTTTGCACCCGTCTTATCTCTGCAGCAACCCTGGCCGCTCTGGCCAGCACCCCGGCATTTGCCGCCGAACTGACCGGCACCCTGAAGAAAATCAAGGAGTCCGGTGTCATCGTACTGGGCAACCGCGATGCCTCCATTCCTTTCTCCTACTACGACAATAACCAGAAGCCCATTGGCTACTCGGTCGATCTGGCCAACAAGGTTGTCGAAGAAGTGAAGAAAGAGCTGAAAATGCCGAACCTGCAGGTCAAGTACAATCTGGTGACCTCGCAGACCCGTATCCCGCTGGTACAGAACGGTACGGTCGATCTGGAATGTGGCTCCACCACCAATAACGTCGAGCGCCAGAAGCAAGTGGCCTTCTCGGTGGGCATCTTCGAAATCGGCACCCGCCTGCTGACCGCCAAGACCTCCGGCGTGAAAGACTTTGCCGACCTGAAAGGCAAGAACGTCGTCACCACCGCCGGTACCACTTCCGAGCGTCTGCTCAAGGCCATGAATGCCGACAAGCAACTGGGCATGAGCATCATCTCTGCCAAGGATCATGGCGAATCCTTCCTGATGCTGGAATCCGGCCGCGCCGTGGCCTTCATGATGGACGATGCCCTGTTGTACGGCGAAATGGCCAAGGCCAAGAGCCCGGCCAACTGGGTGGTCACCGGCAAGCCGCAGTCGTTTGAAATCTATGGCTGCATGCTGCGCAAGGACGACGCTGCCTTCAAGAAGGTGGTGGACGACGCCATCAAGGCCACTTACAAGTCCGGCGAAGTGAACAAGATCTACGCCAAGTGGTTCACCAGCCCGGTTCCGCCCAAGGGCCTGAACCTGAGCTTCCCGATGTCCGAAGTGGTGAAGGAACTGATCGCCAAGCCGACCGACAAGGCCGCCGAATAAGCGATTCCTTGCTGTAGTGCAGATGATGAGCCGGCAGATGCCGGCTCAATTGCTGCCTGCCTGTTTTCCCTCCGTGCTACCGGCTATAACGGCAGCACGGGGCGGTGGCGCATCTGCCCTTGCTGTCTGCCCAAGAGCAGGCAGGGACTTCATCCGACTCCCATGGTTTCCCGCTACCGGGAGGCATGCGGCTGTCGGCAGCAGACGCTTGCGTCTGCTTGCATCAGGAGAAAAACATGAACTACCACTGGGACTGGGGTATTTTTTTCAAGTCCACCGGTGTCGGCAGTGAAATCTACCTGAACTGGTTTGTTTCCGGTCTGGGCTGGACTATTGCCGTGGCGCTGGCTGGCTGGGCGATTGCCCTGCTGCTGGGCTCGGTACTGGGTGTCATGCGCACCCTGCCGGGCAAGCTGCTGCCCACCATCGCCACCACCTATGTCGAGTTGTTCCGTAACGTGCCGCTGTTGGTGCAGTTGTTCATCTGGTACTTCCTGGTACCGGACCTGCTGCCCACGCCGCTGGAAATGTGGTTCAAGCAGGGCATCAGCCCGGCGGCATCCGCCTATCTGTCGGTGGTGGTGTGCCTGGGCCTGTTTACTGCCGCCCGCGTTTGCGAGCAGGTACGTACCGGTATTCAGGCGCTGCCGCGCGGTCAGAACAATGCGGCGCTGGCCATGGGCTTTTCCACGGCGCAGGCCTACCGTTTCGTGCTGCTGCCGCAGGCTTTCCGCATCATCATTCCGCCGCTGACCAGCGAGTTTCTGAACATTTTCAAGAACTCCTCGGTGGCCTCGCTGATTGGCCTGATGGAGCTGTTGGCGCAAACCAAGCAAACCGCCGAGTTTTCCGCCAATATTTTCGAAGCCTTCACCCTGGCAACGCTGATCTACTTTGTCCTCAACATGAGCCTGATGGGCTTCATGGCCTGGGTGGAAAAGCGGGTGCGCATTCCCGGCATGATGGGAGGTAGCAAATAATGGCCCTTGATTTCAGTCAGATCATCCCCGCCCTGCCCGGCCTGGCCGATGGCATGGTGCTGACGCTCAAACTGCTGGTGATGGCAGTGGGCGGCGGCGTGGTACTGGGCACCCTGCTGGCGCTGGCGCGACTATCGGACAACCTGCTGCTGTCGCGGCTGGCCAAGTGGTACGTCAATTACTTCCGTTCGATACCGCTGCTGCTGGTCATCTCCTGGTTCTACCTGGTGGTGCCCATGGTACTGAGCTGGATCACCGGCGACCTGACCCCGGTGGGGGCCTTTACCTCCTGCCTGGTGGCCTTCGTGATGTTCGAGGCGGCGTATTTCTCCGAAATCGTCCGCGCCGGCATCCAGTCCATTTCGCGCGGGCAGATCAATGCCGCCTACGCGCTGGGCATGAGTTATGGCCATGCCATGCGGCTGGTGATCCTGCCGCAGGCTTTCCGCAAAATGATGCCGCTCTTGCTGCAGCAAAGTATCATCCTGTTCCAGGACACCTCGCTGGTGTATGCGGTGGGCTTGATGGACTTTCTCAATACCGCCCGCTCCAAGGGCGATGTCGTTGGTTTGCCGCATGAATTCCTGCTGTTTGCCGGTGCGGTTTACTTCGTGATCAGTTTCGGCGCGTCGCAATGGGTGAAGCGTCTGCAAAAAAGGTTTGCTGTATGAGCGCGATGATTAGCATCAACAATGTAAGCAAGTGGTATGGCGACTTTCAGGTACTGACCGACTGCACCACCGGCGTCAAAAAAGGCGAGGTGGTGGTGGTGTGCGGGCCGTCCGGTTCCGGCAAATCCACCCTGATCAAGTGCGTCAATGCGCTGGAACCTTTCCAGAAAGGTGAAATCATTGTCGACGGCATCGCGGTGGGCGATCCGAAAACCGATCTGCCCAAGCTGCGCAGCCGTGTCGGCATGGTGTTCCAGCATTTCGAGCTGTTCCCGCATCTGTCCATCACCGAGAACCTGGCCATCGCCCAGGTCAAGGTGCTGGGCCGCAGCCAGGACGAAGCGCGGGAAAAGGGCCTGAAGCTGCTGGATCGCGTTGGCCTGAAAGCCCATGCCCACAAATTTCCCGGCCAGTTGTCCGGTGGTCAGCAGCAGCGCGTGGCCATCGCCCGTGCGCTAGCGATGGACCCCATCGCCATGCTGTTCGACGAGCCGACCAGTGCGCTGGACCCGGAAATGATCAATGAAGTGCTGGACGTGATGACCGAGCTGGCCCAGGAAGGCATGACCATGATGTGCGTCACCCACGAAATGGGCTTTGCCCGTCGGGTGGCACACCGCGTCATCTTCATGGACAAGGGTGCCATCGTGGAAGACTGCGACAAGGATGCCTTTTTTGGCGACATCAATGCCCGCTCCGAGCGTGCCCGTCAGTTCCTGTCGAAGATTCTGCAACACTAAGCACTGCAGCAAACCAGAAACCCGGCAACGCCGGGTTTTTTTATGCCGAGCCGGTAGGCTTGCTCAGGCAACTAAGCAGGATATTTTCCCAATATTGCTTAATAGCGCCATGGCTATGACATTGTTATTGTTATTAGTTGATAATACTTACAAATGATGTAAACGTTAATGTATTATCATTGGAGAAAATTACCTGCTAACCTCTCTGCACCGCGCCTACACTGACGATAGCGCTAACCTTTCCAGCCAGACCAGTCCATGTATTCAACCCGCTATCTTGGGCGTCAGCCCATCGTTGATGCCAACCAGCAGTTGGTGGCTTACGAACTGTTGTTCCGCTCCAGCCAGGCCAATGTCGCCAGGGTCGACGACGACGTGATGGCGACCACGGCGGTGATCCGGCATGCCTTTGTCGATCTGGGCGTGGGCGAGGTGCTGGGTGACCGTCTGGGCTTCATCAATGTCAGCGAAACCCTGCTGATGGATGATCTGCTGGATGTGCTGCCTTGTGACAAGGTGGTGCTGGAAATCCTGGAAACGGTAAAGGTGACGCCGCCCTTGCTGGAGCGACTGGCCGAGCTGCGGCGCAAGGGTTTCCGGCTGGCGATGGATGATGTGGTGGAGCTGGATGCCGACAGATTGGCCCTGCTGCCGCTGGTGGACATCGTCAAGATCGACCTGGTGGCACTCAACCTGCTGCAATTGCGTCAGCTGGTGGCCGATCTGGCGGGCTTCCCCGGCATTCTGCTGGCGGAGAAGGTGGATACGGTAGAGCAGTTCGAACTGTGCCGCGAGCTGGGCATCCAGTGGTTCCAGGGCTATTTCTTTGCGCGCCCCACCGTGCTGTCCACCCGCCAGGCCAATGCCAGCCAGCATGCCATGCTCAGCCTACTGGGCTTGTTGATGAGCGATGCCGACAACGACGAGCTGTCCCAGGCGCTGAAACTGGCACCGGACGTGGTGCTGATGCTGATGAAACTCAGCTCGACGGCCTCGGCCGCGACCCGACGGCCGGTGGCCTCGGTGAGCGAGGCCATCATGTTGCTGGGGCGGGCCAAGATCAAGCGCTGGTCAATGCTGTTGCTGTTTGCCAGCAATGCCACCGATATCCAGCCGCAGCGCAACCCGCTGCTGGAGCTGGCGGCCACGCGCGGCCGCATCATGGAGCTGCTGGCCGAAGCCTGCTATCCGGAGCGGCGCGATGTCAGGGAAAGTGCCTTCATGATAGGCATGCTGTCGCTGGTGGATGTGCTGGTACAGCAGCCCAAGGCCGAGGTGATTGCCAGCCTGCCGATTGAGGACAGCCTGAAAGAAGCCGTACTGGAAGGCCGCCATGTGCTGGGCGAATTGCTGCGTGTGGCGCTGAGTCTGGAAGACGATGCCGCCCCGCATCCGGCAGGCTACGACCCGGAAGTGCTGATGCGGGTGGAAACCCAGGCGCTGGACTGGGTCAACAGCATGTGGAAGTAAACACCGGGCAGCCTGCCGCACCACACCGGCCTGCTGCCCGCGTCATTAGGCCGATCTGGCTTCTGCGCCGTCCTGATCATGCAGCCGGCTGAGCAAGCCCTGCACCCGTTCATTGTCCCTGGGCAGCCAGTCCAGCATCTCGCGCAGCATCTGGTCGTATTCGCTGGTGTCCTGGTTTTTCTTGCGCAGCTGCTCCCGTACCCGTAACAGAATGGCGCAGGCATTCATGCCGGTGCGCTCGTTGTACAGGCGCATCGCCATTTCATGCAGCATGCGCCCGGCCTCGGCCGCGCGGCCTTCTGTGGTCAGTTCCACGGCCTTGTTGCTCTGTTCCTGCAGTTCGGCATAAGCGTGTTCGATCAGCTCGCTGCAATGGGCATGCTTGCGGGCGATTTCCAGCAGCGTGGCCAGTTCATGGCGGCTGTAGGCAAAGCGCATGGTGATGGTGCGGGTCCAGCTGGCCAGCAGCTCAGGCTCGATCAGCGTTTCCGGCAGGCGCACCACGGCACCCAGAAAGCGCTGGGCCGATTCAAAATGGACAAAGGACTTGAGCAGATCGTCGGCCGCCAGCTTCAATTGCGCCAGTGCTTCTTCGGCTCTTTGCTGTACCAGCGCAGTCAGCGCCTTGCAGGTCAGCAGGGTGAATTGTGCTTCCGGGCGCTCGGCCAGGCTGGCGCTGATATCGGCCTGCAGGCGGTCGATATACTGGGTGTTGCCGGTTTCGGAATAGGCCTGCAGCAGGTCTATCAGTACTTCCGGGCCAAAGAAATTATTGTTGCGGCCGATTTCCACTGCACGTTGCAGGTATTGCGCACCTTTTTCCGGGTCGCCGGAGCGCAGCGCCGCCGTGCCGCAGCTTTTCAGCCGGTGAAAATTGCGCGGCGAGATATTCACGGCCTTTTCCAGTACATCCACCGCCTGGGCGTACTGGCCCTCGTCGATCAGGTTCTGCGCCAGCAAGTCGTAGGCATCGGTATACAGCGGTGCATCCTGGATGATTTCCTTGAGCAGCTCGCTGGACTCGCCCTGCATGCCCTGGTCGGCCTGGATGCGCGCCACGCCCATCTTGGCCCAGGGAATCACCTTGCTTTCCAGCAGCGCCTGATAGATGTGCAGCGCTTCGCCCTGCCGCCCTTCAGTCACCAGCAGTTCGGCGCACAGCCGGTTGGCATCGAGGCGATTCATCGGGCCGGGGGCGGCGGCTACCAGTTGCTGCAGGGTGCTGATGGCGGCGCTGCGGTTGCCCTTTTCCAGCTGCTCGTGTGCCGGTGCCAGGAAGGACTTGCGCCGGTGTGCGCTGTTCATGCGGGTCAACAGCAGATTGGAGTTGAAGGGCTTGAGGATGTAGTCGTCCGGTGCCATTTCCGCCGCTGCCACCACCCGCTCGTATTTGCGCTCGCCGGTAATCATGATCCAGATGGTGGACAGTGGCAGGGTGCCGGTCTTGCGCAGTGCTTCCAGCAGCTCCTGGCCATCCATGCCGTCACCCAGATTGTAGTCGCACAGCACAACATCAAAGCGGCGTCCCTTCAGGCGTGCGCGCCCTTCTGCCGCACTGCTGACGGCATCGGAGCGGGTAATGCCGGCCATGGACAGCATGGTGCGCAGGCTCTGGCGTACCGTGAGGGAGTCCTCGATGATGAGGACGGTGGTGTTTTCGTCAAAGTACATCAGCTATTTTCCAGCCGGCGCGCCGCACCGTGGGTGCCGACGTGCACGGGTTGTGCGCATATCTCAGACGATATCCAGATGATCGATGCCTTCCAGCGGATCGCGGCCCTTGGAGCTTTCACTGTACAACTTGATTTTCAGACGCAGGTCGTTGATCGAGTCGGCATTGCGCAGCGCGTCTTCATAACTGATATAGCCCGCTTCGAACAGGTCGAACAGCGACTGGTCGAAGGTTTGCATGCCGGACTCGCGCGAACGGCCCATGACTTCCTTCAGCCCGGCAATTTCACCCTTGAACACCATGTCGGAAATCAACGGCGTATTCAGCAGGATTTCCACTGCCGCCACCCGGCCACGGCCAGTCTTGATCGGCAACAGTCGCTGCGAAATGATGGAGCGCATGTTCAGCGACAAATCCATCAGCACCTGCTGGTGCCGCTCTTCCGGGAAGAAGTTGAGAATGCGGTCCAGTGCCTGGTTGGCATTGTTGGCGTGCAGTGTGGCCAGGCACAGGTGGCCGGTTTCGGCAAACTGCAACGCGTAGCCCATGGTTTCCCGGTCGCGGATCTCACCCATCAGAATCACGTCCGGCGCCTGACGCAGGGTGTTTTTCAGCGCGATTTCCCAGTCTTCGGTATCCACGCCCACCTCGCGCTGGGTCACGATGCACTTCTTGTGCTGATGCACGTATTCGATGGGGTCCTCGATGGTGATGATGTGGTCCTGGTTGTGGCTGTTGCGCCAGTCCACCAGTGCCGCCAGCGAGGTGGATTTACCCGAACCGGTACCGCCGACGAAAATCACCAGTCCACGCTTGATCAGCGCGATGTCCTGCAATACCTCCGGCAAATTCAGCTTGTCGAAGGTGGGAATCTCGGTATTGATCTTGCGCATCACCATGCCGGCACAGCCCTGCTGGATAAAGGCGCTGACCCGGAAACGGCCCAGCCCCGGCGGGTTGATGGCGAAGTTGGCTTCCTTTTTCGACTCGAACTCTTCGGTCTGGCGGTCATTCATCACCGAACGCACCAGCTCCTTGGTGTGTTGGGCCGACAGCGGCTGTGGGGCCACCGGGGTGATCTTGCCGTCTATCTTCATGGCCGGGGGAAATTCGGCGGAAATGAAGATATCGGAGGCATTCTTGCCCACCGCATGCTTGAGCAGATCGTGAATGAATTTTGATGCCTGGTCTTTTTCCATGATGGCCATCCGGGCTGGCTAGCTTGCCTGCTGAAGTTTAGAACGCATCCTTGGATGCCGCCTTCTGGCGTGCCTCGTTCGGGGCCACGATATTGCGCCGCACCAGCTCCTGCAGGCACTGGTCCAGTGTCTGCATGCCGTGTTGCTGGCCGGTCTGGATCATCGAATTGATCTGGGCGATCTTGTTTTCGCGGATCAGGTTACGAATGGCCGGCGTGCCTATCATGATTTCATGGGCAGCAACCCGGCCATTGCCGTCCTTGGTTTTGAGCAAGGTCTGCGAAATCACCGCACGCACCGACTCCGACAGCATGGAGCGCACCATTTCCTTTTCACCGGCCGGGAACACGTCGACGATACGGTCGATGGTCTTGGCGGCCGAACTGGTATGCAGCGTGCCGAATACCAGGTGGCCGGTTTCCGCTGCGGTCAGCGCCAGGCGGATGGTTTCCAGATCGCGCAATTCGCCCACCAGGATCACATCCGGGTCCTCACGCAGCGCCGAGCGCAGCGCATTGGAAAAACTGTGGGTCTGCAAGCCGACTTCACGCTGGTTGATCAGCGATTTCTTGCTGTCATGCACGAATTCGATTGGGTCTTCCACCGTCAGGATGTGCGAATAATTGTTCTCGTTGACGAAATCCACCATCGCCGCCAGCGTGGTGGACTTACCCGAGCCGGTCGGGCCGGTCACCAGCACCAGGCCGCGCGGATAGCTGGCGATATCCTGGAAGATCTTCGGCGCGCCCAGCTGTTCCAGCGTCAGCACCTTGGACGGAATCACACGGAACACCGCGCCCATGCCACGGTTCTGCACAAAGGCATTGACCCGGAAGCGCGCAATGCCCGGCAGTTCGAAGGAGAAGTCACACTCGAACTCGTCTTCGAAAATCTTGCGCTGGTAGTCGTTCATGATGTCGTACACCATATCGTGCACATCATGATGATCCAGCGGCGGCAGATTGATGCGCCGCACGTCGCCATGTACCCGGATCATGGGTGGCAGACCAGCGGACAGGTGCAGGTCCGATGCCTTGTTCTTGACGGTAAAAGCCAAGAGCTCGGAAATTTCCATTTATAATTTCTCCACGATTACCCGGCGGTGGGCATGACGCTAACGTTTTTTTGCGATTGTAAGCGCAAGCTGTTGCAAAAGGATATGTGGACAGCAATCTAAGCGGCACGTCCTGCTGTTTTCTTTGTAGAGACAGCCCGCCATCGCCACAAGGAACACCATGAGCGATTCCGTCGCACACGCCATCGAACACGTCCGGCAGCAGATCCACGCCGCCGAAGCCGCCGCCGGGCGCACGGCCGGCAGCGTCCGCCTGCTGGCGGTGAGCAAGACCTTTCCCGCCAGTGCCGTGCAACAGGCTTACGCCGCCGGCCAGCGGGCCTTTGGCGAAAACTATGTGCAAGAGCTGCAGACCAAGGCGGCAGAGCTGGCTGCGCAGGACATCGAGTGGCACTTCATCGGCCCGCTGCAATCCAACAAGACCCGCATCGTGGCGGAAGCTGCGCACTGGGTGCATTCCATCGAGCGGCTGAAGATCGCCCAGCGCCTGTCCGAGCAGCGGCCGGACAGCCTGCCGCCCTTGCAAGTGTGCGTGCAGGTGAATGTGTCCGGCGAAGCCAGCAAGAGCGGCTGCGCCCCGCAGGAAGCCAAGGCACTGGCCCTGGCGGTGGCGGCGTTGCCCCGCCTGCAACTGCGCGGGCTGATGTGCATTCCGGAGCCTACCGAGGATGCCGCCAGACTGGCCGGCCAGTTTGCCCTGCTGCAGCAATTGCAACAGGAATTGCGTGCTGCTGGCCTCGCATTGGATACTGTATCCATGGGAATGTCCGCTGACATGGCACAGGCCATCGCTGCGGGCAGCACCATGGTGCGCGTCGGTACTGCCATTTTCGGTGCGCGGCACTATCATTCATAGGTTGGCATTCATAAGCGGGCAACCGGCATGCAGCGCGGCCGGACCGCATACAAGAGTCAAAGAGGAAAAATAGGCAATGCAGATTACCTTCATCGGCGGCGGCAATATGGCCACGGCCATCATCGGCGGCCTCCACCAGCAGGGCGGCCATCATATCCACGTGGTGGACCCGAATGCCGCCAAGCTGGCCGAACTGGCCCGTGATTTTGGCGTGAGCACGTCGAGCGATTTGCCGGAACAGCTGTCGGCCGACGATATCGTGCTGCTGGCGGTCAAGCCGCAGCAGCTCAAGGAAGTCTGCCAGGCACTGGCCCCGCGTCTGAATGGCGGCATGGTACTGTCCATCGCCGCGGGCATCCGCTGCGATGCCATGGCGCGCTGGCTGGGTAGCGAGCGCATTGTGCGCGTGATGCCCAATACCCCGGCCATGGTGGGCATGGGTGTTTCCGGCCTGTATGCCGCCGGTGGTGCCAGCGCCGCCGACCGCGACCATGCCGAGACCATCATGCTGGCGGCCGGCATCACGGTATGGCTGGACAAGGAAGAAGGCATCGACGACATTACCTGCGTTTCCGGCAGTGGCCCGGCCTATGTCTTCTATTTTATTGAAAGCATGATCGAAGCCGCCGAGCAAGCTGGTTTTGCTGCCGACGAAGCGCGCCGGCTGGTGCTGGCCACCTTTGACGGTGCGGTGGAGCTGGCGCGCCAGAGCCCGCTGCCGGTGGCCACCCTGCGCACCAATGTCATGTCCAAGGGCGGTACCACCGAACGCGCCATCGGCCGCTTCGAGGCAGAAGGCGTCAAGGCGGCCATCATCGCCGGTGCCATGGACTGCCGTGACCGCTCCATCGAAATGGGCCAACAACTCAGTCAGGATTAAAGCTTCATGTTTCTGGAAACCGTGCAATTTCTGATCAAGACCATCGCCGACCTGTTCGTGCTGGTATTGCTGCTGCGTTTTTACCTGCAGGTGGCGCGGGCGCCGTTCAAACACCCCCTGTGCCAGTTTGTCATGGCGGCCACCAACTTCGCCGTGCTGCCGCTGCGCAAGCTGCTGCCTTCGCTGCGTGGTTACGACAGTGCCACCATGCTGCTGGCCTGGCTGGTCAGCATGGTTTCCAGCGTGATCATTCTGGCGCTCAATCCCATGTACACCCTGGCCGCGCCGGAAACCTGGCTGGCCCTGTCGCTGCTGGCGGTGCTGGATGTATTCAAGCAGTCGCTGACCCTGCTGATGGGGGCGGTCATCGTGCAGGCGGTGCTGAGCTGGGTGAATCCCTATAATCCGCTCAGCCCGATTCTGGATGCGCTGACCCGCCCGTTTCTCCGCCCCTTCCGCCGCGCTGCCGTGGGCGGGGTCGATTTGTCGCCGCTGATTCTCTTCCTGATCATCCAGGTCATTTTGATGCTGCCGGTGCATTTCCTGGAAAGCAGCTTCTTGATGCAACTCAAGGTGGCGATGTAACAAATATGTTTATTTGTCATGCTCTGCCGCATCTGAAAAGATGTAGTGTAATTTCCTCAATGATCTGGAGAATCGTGATGAAGAAAATGCTGCTTGCTGCCCTGCTGCTGGGTACTGCTGCCGCTCCGGCCATGGCCAATCAGGCGCTGGCACAAAAGAACAACTGCCTGTCCTGTCATGCGGTTGATCACAAGGTAGTTGGCCCGGCCTACAAGGACGTTGCCAAGAAATACGCTGGCGACAAGGGTGCTGAAGCCAAGCTGATCGCCAAGGTGAAGGCTGGTGGTTCCGGTGTGTGGGGCCCGATCCCGATGCCGCCGAATGCCCAGGTCAGCGATGCCGACATCAAGACCCTGGTCAAATGGGTTCTGGCGCAAAAATAAGCGTCATGCAGTAGCGCAAGGCGGCCTTTGGCCGCCTTTTTCATGTGACAGGCTTGTTACCAGCCTGGATTGGCGCTATACCGAGTGTCAGCAGCAGGTGACGCCGAAGAAGGCGAATTGTCGTTGGCAGTTGCACAAATCCGATACCGTGGGTAATCTTCTTCGCCTGTCTGCCAACTCTCATGCTGGAAGCACCAAAATTATGGCCAAGCTGACCGAACAAGATATTCTCAACTGGGAAGGCGATGATTACATGAACGCCGACCATCTTGAGTTCTTCAAAGACCGGTTGTTGCAGATGCAGCAGGAGTTGTTGATCAACGCCAATGCCACTGCCAACCATTTGCAAGAGCAGGAAGCAACCCCGGACCCTGCGGACCGGGCCACGCTGGAAGAAGAGTATGCACTGGAGCTGCGCACCCGCGATCGTGAGCGCAAGCTGCTGCAGAAGATCCAGGCCTCCATCCGTCAGATTGACGATGGTTCCTATGGTTTCTGTGAAGACACCGGTGAGCCCATCGGCCTGCGCCGCCTGATGGCCCGTCCCACCGCTACCCTGTCGGTGGAAGCCCAGGAACGCCGCGAACGCATGAAGCGTCAGTACGCAGACTGATCCGCTGCGGCGTTCTGCCCAACAAAGCGTCATCGCCTTGCGATGGCGCTTTTTGTTTTTTTGCCGGTGCTTGTCAAGTACATAAGGGCTTGTCGGCCTTGGCTGGTACGGGTATCTTGCTGCTATGCAAGGTAAAAACGATATCAGCTAGGGACAAACATGCAACGCCAGACCGACGACGTAAGAATCAGCGAAATCAAAGAGTTACTGCCTCCTATCGCCCATCTGTACGAACTGCCGATTACCGAAACCGCTTCCGAAGTCATCTACACCACGCGCAAGGACATTGCGGCCCTGCTGCGCGGCGAGGACGATCGCCTGCTGGTGGTCATCGGCCCCTGTTCCATCCATGATCCGGAAGCAGCCATCGAATACGCGCGCAAGCTCTCCACCCTGCGCAACAGCCTGGCTGGCGAGCTGGTGGTGGTGATGCGTGTCTACTTTGAAAAACCGCGCACCACGGTTGGCTGGAAGGGTCTGATCAACGACCCGCACCTGAATGAATCCTACGATATCAATACCGGCCTGCGCCTGGCCCGCCGCCTGCTGCTGACCCTGAACGACATGGGTATTCCGGCGGCCACCGAATTCCTCGACATGATCACCCCGCAATACTTTGCCGACCTGATCAGCTGGGGTGCCATTGGTGCGCGTACCACCGAAAGCCAGGTTCACCGTGAACTGGCCTCCGGCCTCTCCTGCCCGGTGGGCTTCAAGAATGGTACCGATGGCAATCTGAAGATTGCCGTGGATGCCATTCGCTCGGCCAGCGTGTCGCACCATTTCCTGTCGGTCACCAAGACCGGCCATTCCGCCATCGTTTCCACCGGTGGCAACCCGGATTGCCATGTCATCCTGCGCGGTGGCAAGGAACCCAACTATTCGGCCGATCACGTACGTGCGGCCGCTGCCGAACTGGCCGCCGTGGGCCTGTCGCAAAAGCTGATGGTGGATTTCAGCCATGCCAACAGCCGCAAGGATTACCGTCGCCAGATGGAAGTGGCCGATGATGTGGCCGCCCAAATGGCCGCCGGCGATCAGCACATCTTCGGGGTGATGGTGGAAAGCCATCTGGTGGAAGGCCGCCAGGATCTGAAGCCGGGCTGTGAGCTGAATTATGGTCAGAGCATCACCGACGCCTGCATCGGCTGGAATGATACCGAGAAGCTGCTGACCACCCTGGCTGATGCAGTCAAGGCGCGTCGTGCCAAACTGGGTGTGGTCGGCGGCAAGTAAGCCGGTCGTCTCCCGCAAGAAAAACGCTGCCCTGGGCAGCGTTTTTTATTACCAGTACCAAACAGCAAGGTTCAGCTGCCTTGCAGCGCCACCTGGCCTGGGCTGCTGGTTTCCGGCTCGGCATGACGACGCACTGCCCAGCACACGCCGCCCAGCAACAACAGCATGGATGCCAGCTCCAGCGGCCGTGGCCAGCGTTGCAGCCAGACAAAGCCGTACAGCAAGGCAAAGACGGTTTCAAACACGATCAGTTGGCCGGACAGCGTGGGTGGCAGACGGCGGGCGGCGGCGTACCACAGCGCGTTGGCCAGCCAGGACCCGCCCAGCGCGCAGCCGGCTGCCGCCAGCCAGAACAGCTGCCAGTGCTGGGCCGTGGTGGCGTGGCTGACCATGGGCAGGCCCAGCCAGTGGCAAGCCAGCCACAGCAGCAGCCCCATCACCCCGGTGACCATGCCCAGCAGGCAAGACCACTCATGGCTGTCAAAACAGGGCCGCCGGCGCAGATAGCGGGCATTGCTGGCGGCAAACCAGCTCCAGCAGGCCAGTGCACCCAGTGCAGCCAGCACCCCGCTCAGCCGCGCCCAGCTGCTCTGGCTGCCATGGCTACCGGCAAAGGTATCGATATTGATGCAGACAATGCCGGCCAGCACCATCGCCAGCGGCCAGCGCAACTGGCGTAGCGACAAGGCCCCCTCATCTTTCAGTCCTAGCAGGGTGATGGTGACTGGCAGCACACCGACAATCAGCGAAGCCGGGGCAATGCCTACCAACTGGATGGCCGCGGCCAGCAGGATGAAATACAGCAGATTACCCACCAAGGACAGGCGGGCCAGCATCAGGATATCCTCGCGCTGCAAGTGTGCGCGCAGGCGGCCGGCCAGCGGCAGCGCCAGCAGCAGGGAAATCAAGCCATACAGACTGAAGCGCACGGCGCACAGCAGCCAGGGGCTGAATTCCGGCAATACCTGCGGCACCATCAGCACCAGTCCCCACACCGCCCCGGCCATGCCGGCATAGCCTATACCCCGTTTCATCTGCTGCTCCCTGCCATTGTGCTAAACAAGGGCAAGGCTAAGCCGGCCGGCCTTGCCCGACAAAGGATATCTCGGCATTCACGCATTCCTTAGAGGAATGGCTTGCCAGTGGTCACCCTATCTGGATTAATAGTCTGGCAATGACACGATGCGGATCGGGAATGCCACCATCTGGTGGACACAATGGGGAAGGAGCTTGCATGAGTCGCTATCTGAAAAACCTGCCACCGCTGGAAAGCCTGATTCATTTCGAGGCTGTGCTGCGCAATGGCAGCTTTACCAAGGCGGCCACCGAGCTATGCGTGACCCAGAGCGCGGTCAGCAAGCAGATCCGCACCCTGGAGGACTGGCTCAAGCTGCCGCTCTTCGAGCGGCTGGTGCGCGGCATCCAGCCTACGCCAGCCGGGCTGGCGCTGCAGCGCGAGGTATCCCCCATGCTGCAATCGCTGCTGCACAGCGTGGCACGGCTGCAGGCCGAGCATAACCGCCACACGCTCACCGTGAACTGCACCCATGCGGTGGCGCAGTTCTGGCTGTTTCCGCGCCTGGTGGCTTTCAGCCAGCAGCACCCGGACATTACCGTCAATATTCACGCCAGCAACAGCATGGACGAGGCCAGTGTGGCGGAGTACGACTTTGCCATTTTCTATGGTGACGGACGCTGGAGTTCGCTGGCGGCCGAGCCGCTGTTTCCCGAGGTGGTGTACCCGGTGTACAGCGCCCAGCTAGACTACCCGGCCATCACCCAGGTGGAGCAGTTGGCTGCCCTGCCCTTGATCCAGCTGGATTCATCAGCCTGGAACTGCATCAACTGGCATGACTGGTTCGGCCATTTCGGTCTGGTTTATAGCCCGCCGGCGCGGGTGCCGATGTTCAATCAGGTGACGCTGGCCTTCAATGCCGTGTTGCAAGGCATGGGCATAGGGTTGGGCTGGGAATTCATGGCACATGATCTGCTGCAGCAGGGCGTACTCAAGCGGCTGGGGCCGTTTGCCTTTGTCAGCGGCAAGGTGGATTTTCTCGCCCATCCCCGCCACAAGTCGCTGAGCGACAATGCCCGGCTGTTCAAAAGCTGGCTGCTGGACAGTGTCAGTCAGCCGGCCATTGCTGTTCCAGCTGGCGGACTGCATCCAGGGTATTGAGATTGGGCAGGCTCTGCGCAAAGGGCAGGCTCTGGTGTTGCAGCGTCGCCAGCCAGCCGCGGATGGAGCGCCCCCCCGCCGCCAGATAAGCAGCCAGCGCATCCGCCAGCCCGGGCTGCAAGGCCAGCAGGCTGGGATGCCATTGGGCTGGGTCGCTGGCGCTGATCACCTGTTGGCTCGGCAGGGCTGCCAGCAAGCGCGCGGCAAAATCAGCTGGCAGGCACACCGCATCGCAGGGCAGCATCAGCAGGATGCTGTCCGGCGCGGCCTGCATGCCGGCCAGCAGCCCGGCCAGCGGGCCGGGAAAGTCTGGCAGGCTGTCCGGCAATACCGGATGGCCGTACGCAGCGTATTCATCCAGATGGCGGTTGGCAGAAATCAGGATGTGCTGTGGTGGCTGGCTTTGTGCGGCCAGTGCTTGCAGGGTATGGGCAAGCAGCGACTGGCCGGCCAAGCTCACCAGCCCCTTGTCCACACCGCCCATGCGGCGCGCCTGGCCACCGGCCAGAATCAGCGCGGTATAGTTCATTGCCAGCGGCCGATGGCGGCCTGATCGCTGTGTTTGGCTTCCACCCAGTGGGCGCTGCCATCCTGCAGGATTTCCTTCTTCCAGAACGGTGCGGCGGTCTTGAGGAAGTCCATCAGGAATTCCGCGGCGGCAAAGGCATCCTTGCGATGGCTGCAGGCGGTGACCACCAGCACGATAGGCTCGCCCAGCGGCAAATGACCCACGCGGTGTATGATGGTGGCGGCCTGCAGCGGCCAGCGCTGGCCGGCATGTTCGATGATGGCGTGCAAGGCTTTCTCGGTCATGCCCGGATAGTGTTCCAGCTCGAGCGCGGCCACGTCCTGGCGGTCGCCATAATCGCGCACCAGGCCGCTGAAGCTGACCACGGCACCGCAGGCCGGGTTGCACGACAGCCGGTCGATTTCCGCACCGGCATCAAAGCGCCCGGTTTGCACCCGCACGGTAAATGGCTGCATCTCAGCCCCCGGTTACAGGTGGAAAGATGGCGACTTCATCACCATCGCGCAGTGCGCTGTCCGGGTCGACCAGCTCCTGATTACAGGCCACGCGGAAGGTCTTGCCATGGCCCAACTCGGTGGCCCAGCTCCCACCGCGCAGGCGCAATTCCACCAGCAGTTCCGCTACGCTGCTGGCTTCGGTTTCCAGGCTTTCCTGGCCGGTGCCAAAGCTGTCTTTCAGCCGGGCAAAATACACCATGTTCAGTTTCATGACTTGTCCTCCGCTTGTGTGCTGGCCTTGTCGTGTCCCAGCAGCATGATCCACAGATGAAAACCCAGTCCCAGCAGTGGCACCACGGCCAGCAGGACGACAAAAAACCATTCCAGGGGAGATAAGAGATCGGCCATGGCTGCAGTGTAAGCAATCGGCTGCGCAGCGCCAATGCTGCTGATGGGGGAGACGGCCATGCTGCTGTTGGCCAGCCTGGCGCGGGCAAGAAAAAACCCGCTGAGGGCAGCGGGTTGGTCGATTCAGTGGCGGCAGCTTATTTGATGATCTGCGCCAGCTGGCCCTTCAGATACAGATTGGCCATGGTGTCCAGGTTGATGGCCTTGATCTTGCTGGCCTGACCGCAGGCACCGAAGGCTTCGTAGCGGGCGATACAGATATCGCGCATGGCATCGGTGGAGGCCTTCAGGTATTTGCGCGGGTCGAATTCCTTCGGGTTCTGCGCCATAAAGCGGCGGATGGCACCGGTGGAAGCCAGACGCAGGTCGGTGTCGATATTCACCTTGCGCACGCCGTGCTTGATACCTTCGACGATTTCTTCTACCGGCACGCCATAGGTTTCGCCCAGATCGCCACCGAACTCATTGATGATCTGCAGCCATTCCTGCGGTACCGAAGACGAACCGTGCATCACCAGATGGGTATTGGGGATGCGAGCGTGGATTTCCTTGATACGGTCGATGCGCAGCACGTCGCCGGTGGGCTTCTTGCTGAACTTGTAGGCGCCGTGGCTGGTGCCGATGGCAATGGCCAGCGCGTCCACACCGGTGTCCTTGACGAAGCGGGCGGCTTCTTCCGGGTCGGTCAGCAGCTGGCTGTGGTCCAGCACGCCTTCGGCACCCACGCCGTCTTCTTCGCCGGCTATGCCGGTTTCCAGGCTGCCCAGGCAGCCGATTTCACCTTCCACCGACACGCCGCAGGCATGGGCGAAGTTGACCACGGTACGGGTCACATCCACGTTGTAGTCGTAGTTGGCCGGGGTCTTGCCATCGCTCTTCAGCGAGCCGTCCATCATCACCGAGGAGAAACCCAGCTGGATGGAGCGCTGGCAGATGTCCGGGCTGGTGCCGTGATCCTGGTGCATCACCACCGGGATATGCGGGAATTCTTCCACGGCCGCCAGAATCATGTGGCGCAGGAAGGGGGCTCCGGCGTATTTGCGGGCACCGGCCGAAGCTTGCACGATCACCGGCGCGTCGCACTTGTCGGCGGCTTCCATGATGGCGCGCATCTGTTCCAGATTATTGACGTTGAAAGCCGGCAGGCCGTAGCTGAATTCGGCTGCATGGTCCAGCAGCTGACGCATGGAAACGAGTGCCATGAAAATCTCCTCAGGTCGCACCGCCTGCTGGCGGCACGGGGTTTAAATCAAGGGCCGGGACCTCTTGTGGAGAGCCCGCCCGATAACAGATCCGATACGGTATGCGTGTTGCGCTAGCGCCGGGAAATGCCGGACAGCAACAGCCCGGCGCCGATAAAGGCCCCACCGGACACCTGATTCACCAGCTTCAGGCGACGCGCGCTGTTGAGCCAGCCGGCCAGGCGGGCACCACCGCTGGCATAGGCAAACTGCCAGGAGGCTTCGATCACGTAAAACGTGGCCGCCAGGATGGCCAGCTGCGGCCCCTGCGGCAGGCGCGCGTCCATGAATTGCGGGAACAGCGCGGTAAAAAAGATAAAGGCCTTGGGATTGCTCATCGACACCAGAAAACCGGTGCGGAACATCACCCAGGGCGTGTGGGCCTTGCTGTTGTCGTCGGCCACTTCCGTTACCGGTTGCGGCGTGGCGCGCCAGGTCTTGATGCCCAGATAGATCAGATAGGCGGCACCGGCGTATTTTACTATGGAAAACAGCTGTTCCGATGCGGCGAGCAAGGCGCCCAGGCCGGCTGCCGAGCCCAGCATGATGATGCCCAGGCCCGTCATCAGCCCCAGGCAGGTCACGGCGGTGCGCCGCACGCCATGGTGAATGCCGTGGGTCATGGCCAGCAGCATATTGGGGCCGGGCGTGGCCGAGACGAAAAATACGGTGGTGATGAACAGCAGCCAGGTATTCAGTGGCATGACAGCACTCCGGCAAGGGTGGGGAGAATGACGCGGTGGCCGCGCCATTCACTTGCAAGACAGGATAAGGTGATCAGGCGGCGCGTTCGGCCAGAATCGCCACGGCCGGCAGTTCCTTGCCTTCCAGGAATTCCAGGAAAGCGCCACCGCCGGTGGAAATGTAGCTGATGTCGTCGGTAATGCCGTACTTGGCAATGGCCGCCAGGGTGTCGCCACCGCCGGCAATGGAGAAGGCCGGCGACTGGGCGATGGCCTGGGCCAGGGTCTTGGTGCCGTTGCCGAACTGGTCAAATTCGAAGACGCCGACCGGGCCGTTCCATACCACGGTGCCAGCCTTGGCGATAATGGCGGCCAGCTCGGCCGACGAATCCGGGCCGATGTCCAGAATCATGTCCTCAGCGCTTACCTCGGCCACATTCTTGGTGGTGGCGACGGCGCTTTCGGCAAACTCGGTGGCACATACCACGTCGCTGGGCAGCGGCACATTGCCGCCACGGGCGCGGATCTTGGCGATGACCTTTTTGGCCTCATCCACCAGGTCAGCCTCGGCCAGCGATTTGCCGATGTTCTTGCCTTCAGCCAGCAGGAAGGTGTTGGCGATGCCGCCACCGACGATCAGCTGGTCGACCTTGTCGGCCAGGGACTCCAGAATGGTCAGCTTGGTCGAGACCTTGGAGCCGGCCACAATGGCCACCAGCGGACGGGCCGGAGCCAGCAGGGCCTTGCCCAGTGCGTCCAGCTCGGCGGCCAGCAGGATGCCGGCGCAGGCCACCGGGGCAAACTGAGCCACGGCGTGGGTGGAGGCCTCGGCGCGGTGGGCGGTGCCAAAGGCATCATTGACGAACACATCGCACAGGCTGGCATAGGCCTGGCCCAGCTCGGCATTGTTCTTTTTCTCGCCCTTGTTCAGGCGCACGTTTTCCAGCATCACCACTTCGCCGGCAGCTACGGTCAGGCCGGACTGCCAGTCGGCGACCAGGCGTACCGGTCGGCCCAGCTGGGTGGACAGGCGTTCCACCACCGGAGCCAGGCTGTCTTCTGGCTTGGGTTCGCCTTCGGTAGGACGGCCCAAGTGGGTCATCAGGATGACGCCGGCACCAGCCTTCAGGCTGTGTTCAATGGAGGGCAGGCTGGCGCGGATGCGGGTGTCGTCGCCGATCACGCCATTTTTCACCGGCACGTTCATGTCGACACGGATCAGCACGCGTTTGCCGGCCAGATCCAGTTCGGTCAGTTTGTTGAATTTCATCGGTGGCTCGCTTTTATCTGTTGGATGCAATTGGCGACCGCCTTCGTGGGGGAAGGCCGTACAACCGTTGTTCAGGACGGTGACAGCATCACCGCCATGGCCATTCCGGGGGAAGTGACCTGCTGCGGTGTTGTTGCTGCCAGCTACTGTACCGGGCTGCCCGCAGGCTTAACAGATACCAGATCAAGTAGTGTATTTATTACAGCAGTATGGGCTTGCACGGCTGGCGGCAGGCTGCTAGCCGCAGCGAAAACCCTTGCCGTCACCATGGTGGATGCTGGCCGGGAGCAAGGCTCGACCGGAGCGCCAGCGGGTCTGTCATGGCATGCCGGCAGGCATGGACGGCGATGACCCGCCTGCCGGTTTCAAGCAGCACGGCCCTGTCGGGCCGTGGGGATTACTTGGCTTCGAACATGGCACGCGCGGTTTTCAGCATCTGGTTGCTGAAGCCCCACTCGTTGTCGTACCAGGCCAGTACCTTCACCATATTGCCGCCAGTCACCTTGGTCAGCGTGGCGTCAAAGGTGGAGGCTTCGGTGCTGTGGTTGAAGTCGGAAGAAACCAGCGGCAGGGTATTGAAGCCCAGCACGCCCTTCATCGGGCCTTCGGCTGCGGCCTGCAGGATTTCGTTGACTTCGTCCTTGGTGGTGTCACGGCCGGACTTGAAGGTCAGGTCTACCAGCGAAACATTGATGGTGGGAACGCGCACGGCGAAGCCATCCAGCTTGCCCTTGAGTTCCGGCAGCACCAGGCCCACGGCCTTGGCGGCACCGGTCTTGGTCGGGATCATGTTTTCGGTGGCGGAACGGGCGCGGCGCAGGTCCTTGTGACGCACGTCGGTCAGCACCTGGTCGTTGGTGAAGGCGTGAATGGTGGTCATCAGGCCCTTGGTCACGCCGATGGTGTCATTCAGCGCCTTGGCCACCGGGGCCAGGCAGTTGGTGGTGCAGGAGGCGTTGGACACCACGGTCATGGCGCTGGTCAGCACATCGTGGTTCACCCCGTAGACGATGGTGGCATCGACATCGTCGCCACCCGGTGCCGAGATCAGCACTTTCTTGGCGCCGGCATCCAGATGCAGCTGGCACTTTTCCTTGCTGGTGAAAGCACCGGTACATTCCAGTACCAGATCCACGTCCAGCGCTTTCCACGGTAGTTCGGCCGGGTTGCGGGTGGAGAAGAAAGGAATCTTCTCGCCGTTGATCAGCAGGTTTTCTTCGTCATGAGCGATGTCTGCCGGAAAACGGCCGTGCACGGTGTCGAACTTGGTCAGGTGGGCGTTGGTGGCCAGATCACCGGTGGCGTTGACGGCCACTACCTTGAAGTCATTGTGCAGATCGTATTCGTAAATGGCGCGCAGTACCTGTCGGCCAATGCGGCCGTAGCCATTGATCGCGATGCGAATGGTCATGCTATTACTCTCCCGGAAAGTCTGGTGCCTCGCCGTGTGAGCGGGTCAGAATGGAGACACCATGAAAATAAGGCCACCCCTGCTTTGTTTTTGGATGGGGTGGCCGTGTGGCTTAATGAATGATGTTTTTGGTCTTGGCGACGACGTTGTCGACGGTGAAACCGAACTCCTTGAACAGCACGCTTGCCGGAGCGGATTCGCCGAAGTGGTCTATGCCGACCACATCGCCTTCCAGACCGACATACTTGCGCCAGAAGTCAGGCACGCCGGCTTCGATGGCCAGACGCGGCAGGCCGGCCGGCAACACGCTTTGCTGCCAGGCCTTGTCCTGCTGGTCGAACACATTGCTGCACGGCATGGACACCACGCGCACGGCGATGCCTTCGGCAGCCAGGGCTTCCTGTGCTTTCAGTGCCAGTTCGATTTCCGAACCGGTGGCAATCAGCACGGCACGGGCATCGGGTGCATCGCGCAGCACATAGCCGCCACGACGGATGGCCGCGATCTGTCCGGCATCACGCGCCACGAACGGCAGGTTCTGGCGGCTGAGGATCAGGCTGCTCGGGGTGGTCTTCTGCTCGATGGCATGGGCCCAGGCCACGGCGGCTTCCGTGGTATCGCACGGACGCCAGGTGTGGTGATTGGGGATCATGCGCAGCGTGGCCACTTGCTCGACCGGCTGGTGGGTCGGGCCATCTTCGCCCAGGCCGACGGAGTCGTGGGTGAACACGAATACCGGGTTGATCTTCATCAGCGAGGCCATGCGCAGTGCATTGCGGGCGTATTCGCTGAACATCAGGAAGGTGCCGCCGTAGGGGCGCAGGCCACCGTGCAGCGTCATGCCGTTCATGATGGCAGCCATGCCGAACTCGCGCACGCCATAGCTGATGTAGTTGCCGTTACCGGCCGCGTCTATCCACTTGGAGCCCGTCCAGTTGGTGAGATTGGAGCCGGTCAGATCGGCCGAACCGCCAACGAACTCAGGCAGGCTGGGCGAGAAGGCTTCCAGTGCTATCTGGCTGGCCTTGCGGGTGGCCACGGTCTGGGCTGCATCGACGATCTTGGCGATGGCGGCGTCGCGCGCTTCGGCCCAAGCCGCCGGCAGTTCGCCCTGCATGCGGCGTTCGAATTCAGCTGCCAGTTCCGGGTAAGCGGCACGGTAGGCATCGAACTGCTTGTTCCATTCGATTTCGGCCAGTGCACCCTTGTCGCGGGCGCTCCAGGCGGCATAGATATCGGCCGGGATTTCAAACGGCGCGTGCGGCCAGTGCAGCGTTTCGCGAGCGGCGGCAATTTCAGCCGCGCCCAGCGGTGCGCCGTGCACGTCGTGGGTGCCCTGCTTGTTGGGCGAGCCAAAGCCGATGGTGGTCTTGCAGCAGATCAGCGTCGGACGGTCGCCCTTCTTGGCGGTTTCGATGGCCGTGGCGATTTCCACCGGATCGTGGCCGTTGACGTTCTTGATCACCTGCCAGCCGTAGGCTTCGAAGCGGGCCGGGGTGTTGTCGGTGAACCAGCCTTCGACGTGGCCGTCGATGGAGATGCCGTTGTCGTCCCAGAAAGCGATCAGCTTGTTCAGGCCCCAGGTGCCGGCCAGCGAGCAGGCTTCGTGGCTGATGCCTTCCATCAGGCAACCATCACCCAGGAATACCCAGGTATTGTGGTCGACTACGGTATGACCGTCGCGGTTGAACTGGGCGGCCAGCATCTTTTCGGCCAGCGCCATGCCCACCGCATTGGTGATGCCCTGGCCTAGCGGGCCAGTGGTGGTTTCCACGCCCGGTGCATAGCCGTATTCCGGGTGGCCCGGGGTCTTGGAGTGCAACTGGCGGAAGTTCTTGAGGTCATCGATGGACAGATCGTAGCCGGTGAGATGCAGCAGGCTGTAGATGAGCATGGAGCCGTGCCCGTTGGAGAGCACGAAGCGGTCACGGTTGGACCAGGAAGGATTGGCGGGATTGTGCTTCAAGTGATCGCGCCACAGTACTTCGGCGATATCAGCCATGCCCATCGGGGCGCCGGGGTGACCAGATTTGGCCTTTTCCACTGCATCCATAGACAGGAAACGAATGGCGTTGGCTAGCTCGGTTCGGGTGACCATTTCGGGAAAACCTCAAAAACAGTAAAGGGGGCGGGACAGAACCGGTACGGCAGTGATTTCAGGCCTGCGCATGGCGCTGGCATGGATTAACCGCCGCTAAATCATGGAATTATCCCTGATTTTGCCGCATTGCGGCAACCTTCACGGCACAGGTAGTGCGCCAGTTTCATGCAATTTCAATGCCCCGCCTGTCGTGTGGGGGAATGGTGGCTGACCCACCCTGCCGGTGCGCCGCCGGTGTGCGGGCTTGACGCCACCCCCTCGCCTCATTGACAGTCGGCGGATGTTTTTCACATTTCACCACCAGCCATTCAGACAGGGACAAGCATGCAGACAGATTTCTCGGCACGCGTCGATGCACGCAAAGTTGGCTATACACAGGGCTGGCGCTGGATCGTGCAGGCTTTTTATCTGGTGCGGCAGCAGCCGCTGACCTGGATGCTGCTGGCTGGCAGCTATTTGCTGATCCACTTTGCCGTGGCGGCCATCCCGCTGCTGGGTGCCCCGCTCACCTTTTTTCTGGCACCCATTTTCGCCGCCGGTTTTGTGCTGGCGGCGCAACAGGCCGAGCAGGGGGTGGAGCTGAAAATGGCGGCGCTGTTTGCCGGGTTTCGGCTGGCGTTGCGGCCCTTGCTGAATGTGGGGATGCTGTATCTGGCGCTGTTATTGCTGGCGATGATGCTGCTCAGTGCGCTGATGCCCATGCTGGGCATTCACCTGACAGCTGCGCAGGCAGGACAGGAGCTGCCACAGCTCAGCGGCCCGATTGCCCCCTTCATGCTGCTGACGTCCGCGCTGATGTTTCTGCTCAGCCTGTGTTACTGGTTTGCGCCGGCGCTGGTGGTGCTGAACGGGCTGGGGCCGTGGCAGGCCTTGCGTGACAGCTTCCGCGCCGGCCTCGCCAACTGGCCGGCGGTGTTGCTGTCGGCCTTCATGCTGGCGCTGCTGCTGTTTCTGGCACTGCTGCCGCTGGGTCTTGGCCTGCTGCTGTGGTTTCCGGTGCTGTATGTCACCGCCTATACCGGCTGGAAAGACCTGTTCGCCGTACGGCCAGCCTGAGCTGGCTTAGAGCCTGTTCAAAGTCTCGCGAGCTAGAGTGAGACAAGGCGAAAACGACCGGAAATGAAGTGGGGAAGCGGAGTTTACCTAGAGTAAATGAGCATTCCGCAGGTGTTTTTAACGCGGTATCACCCCATTTCGACTAAATCCAGCAGACGATGAACAGCTTCTTAGGCAGCCAGCGTGCTGCGACGCATGTCCACATGCAGGATGCCGCCATCGTCATAGGGCTCGGACACGGCGACAAAACCAAAGCGTTCGTACAAGCCCTGAGCCGCGGTCTGGGCTGACAGCATGATGGCTGCGGCCGGATACAGGCGCAGACTGTGCGCCACGGCCTCGGCCAGCAGCTGGTTGCCCAGGCCTTTGCCGCGGGCCGCCGGTTCCAGCACCACGCGGCCAATCGCGGTGGCATCCGGGTATTTGACCCCGGGGGCAATCAGCCGGGCATAGCCCAGCAAGCGGCCCTGATCGTCGCGCCCCAGCAGGTGGTGGCAATGCAGGTCGACGCCGTCGACATCACCGTAGATGGATTGTTGTTCCAGTACGAAAACACGGTCGCGCAACTGCAGCATTTCATACAGCGCGTGCGGGGTAAAACCCTCAAACGGGTGGCATTGCCACTGCAACAGGCTGGCCATAGTAGAATTGCCCTCGATAATGAATGGCGCAGTGCTCCACCCTGCCCGGCTGATGGCCGGTGTGCAGCGTGGCGGCACTGCAAATGAACAAGCTGAAACCCTATCACACAAGCAAGCCCAGCCCCATGAACAGTAACGATCTCTTTGACGAAGCGCCGCCAGCCGCCGGCATGCTAGTTCCCCCTGCGCCACCGGCCCCGCCGGCCGACGCGCTGTCGGGCGACTGCATCCCGCTGGATCTGTATGCCGAACGCGCCTATCTCGAGTACGCCATGAGCGTGGTCAAGGGCCGCGCGCTGCCGGAGGTGGCTGACGGCCAGAAGCCGGTGCAGCGCCGCATCCTGTATGCCATGCGCGATATGGGTCTGGCACACGGTGCCAAGCCGGTGAAGTCGGCACGGGTGGTGGGTGAAATCCTGGGTAAATACCACCCGCACGGCGACAGCTCGGCCTACGAGGCGCTGGTGCGCATGGCGCAGGACTTTACCCTGCGCTACCCGCTGATCGACGGTCAGGGCAACTTCGGCAGCCGCGATGGCGACGGTGCTGCCGCCATGCGTTACACCGAGGCGCGGTTGACGCCGATTGCCGAACTCTTGCTGGCGGAAATCGACATGGGTACGGTGGATTTCGTGCCCAATTACGATGGTGCCTTCGAAGAACCCGCCCTGCTGCCGGCGCGCCTGCCCATGGTGCTGCTCAACGGTGCTTCCGGCATTGCCGTGGGCATGGCCACGGAAATCCCGCCGCACAACCTCACCGAAGTGGCACGCGGCTGCCTGGCCTTGCTGGCCAATCCGGCGCTGACTACGCGCGAGCTGATGGACTACATCCCCGGCCCGGACTTCCCCGGCGGCGGCCAGATCATCACCCCCTTCGACGACATCCTGACTGCTTATGAAGGTGGCCGGGGCAGCGTGCGGGTGCGGGCCAAGTGGGAAGTGGAAAAGCTGGCACGCGGTCAGTGGCGCGTCATTGTCTCCGAGCTGCCGCCCGGCTCGTCGGCACAGAAGGTGCTGGCCGAAATCGAAGAAGCCACCAACCCCAAGCTCAAGGCCGGCAAGAAGGCGCTGACGCAAGACCAGCAAAACCTCAAGAGCCTGATGCTGTCGCTGCTGGACCGCGTACGCGACGAATCGGACAGCCAGTGCCCGGTGCGGCTGGTGTTCGAGCCCAAGTCCAGCCGGCAGGACCCGGACGAGTTCATCAACATCCTGCTGGCGCAAACCAGCCTGGAAGGCAATGCCTCGATGAACCTGGTGATGATCGGCCTGGATGGCCGCCCGGCGCAGAAGGGCCTCAAGGCCATTCTGTCCGAGTGGATCGATTTCCGCCGCACCACCGTCACCCGTCGCCTCAAGCATCGCCTGGGCCAGGTGGAAAAGCGTATTCATATTCTCGAAGGCCGCATGATTGCCTTCATCCATATTGATGAAGTCATCCGTGTCATCCGCGAATCGGACGAACCCAAGCCCGACCTGATGAAGGCCTTTGGCCTGTCCGAAGCGCAAGCCGAAGACATTCTGGAAATCCGTCTGCGCCAATTGGCACGGCTGGAAGGTTTCAAGCTGGAGAAGGAGCTGTCCGAGCTGCGCGAAGAGCGCGAAGGCCTGCGCCACGTACTGGATACGCCGGATGCCCTCACCCGCCTGATTCGCGATGAAATCATGGCCGACACCGCCAAATACGGCGACAAGCGGCGCAGTGAAATCAAGGCGGCCGAACGTGCGGTGCTGACCCAGACCATCGCCGACGAGCCGGTCACCATCATCCTGTCGCAAAAGGGCTGGATCCGCGCCCGGGTTGGCCACAATGTCGACCTGTCGGCGCTGGCCTTCAAGGATGGCGACAGCCTGCACACCGTGGTGGAAACCCGCACCGTGTGGTCGGTCATCGTGCTGGACAACAAGGGCCGTACCTACACCATTGATCCGGCCGATGTCCCCACCGGTCGTGGCGACGGTGTGCCGGTGGCCTCGCTGGTGGACCTGCAGGACAACGCCAAGCCGGCGCAGATGATTTCCGGCAAGGACGAAGCCCGCTTTGTGGTCGCTGGCTCCGGTGGTTATGGCTTTGTCGCCAAGCTGTCCGACATGTCGGGCCGGGTCAAGGCTGGCAAGGCCTTCATGACGCTGGACGAAGGCGAAAGCGTGCTGACACCGGTGGCGGTGGCCGCCACGGCCGATCTGGCGGCGCTGCGGCTGGTGGCCGCGGCGGACAATGGCCGCTTGCTGGCCTTCCCCGCCGGCGAACTCAAGGAAATGGCCAAGGGCCGTGGCCTGATGCTGATGGGGCTGGAGGCCGGTGAGTCAGTCACCGCCATTGGTCTGGTCAAGGGCGACAAGGCGCTGCTGGCCACGGTATCGGTGCGCGGCAAAGTGGCCGACGAAAAGCTGGCGCTGGCCGAATTCGACGCCAAGCGCGGCAAGAAAGGCAAGCTGATGCCGAAGAAATGGGCGGTGTCCGCCATTGGCGACCTGCCGTCGGTCGAGACTGCCTGATGCTGGATCGCCCGCTGCCGCTGACCCCGCGCAAGGCACTGGCATTCGTCAACGGCTTCCGTGCCCTGATGTTGCTGGTGCTGTTGTTCATGTCCATGCTGCAAGGCACGGAAGGACAGCCGCTGGTCGATGGTGGTGCGCGTTTCTATCTGTGGTCGGTAGTGTACGGCGGGCTGATCCTCTGCTGGTTTGCCCTGCGCACCGGCAAGATTGCTCACACCCTGCAGCTGTCGCTGGCCATTGCTGCCGACATCCTGATGATTGTGTTGCTGATGGGCCTGAACGGTGGGGTGAAAAGCGGCTATGGCATGCTGCTGCTGCCCTATCTGGCCGTGGCCGGGCTGCTGTCCTCCGGCCGCTATGCCTTGTTCTATGCCTCCATCGCCACGGCCAGCCTGTTCGGTTACGTGGGCTACGAGCATTACCGCCACGAGATACTGTTTGGCAGCTCCGCCGACTTTTTCCAGACCGGCTTGCTGTCGCTGGCCGGCTTCGTGACCTCGATGGTCACCTACCAGCTGGCGCGGGTGGCGCGCGAGTCGGAAGAGCTGGCCTCGCGTCGTGGCGGGGAAATCGCCAACCTCAACCGCTTGAACGAACTGGTACTGCAAAGCCAGCGCGATGCCGTCATCGTGCTGGATGAAACCGGTACCGTACGGCAGTTCAATGCCCAGGCCGTACGCTATTTTCCCGGCATGCAGCGCGGCATCCTGCTGCCGGAACTGGCTCCCATCGTCGAACGCTGGCGGCTGAACAGCCATTCGCCCATGCCGGTGTTTGTCGAACGCAATGTGCGGGGCCGCCAGCTGGCCGGGCGCATGGTGCCGATTCTGGCCGGCGATCTGCGCGGCGTGGTGATGTTTCTGCGCGATATGGCGGATATGGCCGAAGAGGCCAAGCGCATCAAGCTGGCCGCGCTGGGCCGGCTTACCGCCAATATCGCCCATGAAATCCGCAACCCGCTGGCGGCCATCTCGCATGCCGGCGACCTGCTGGCCGAAGGCGCAGAAGATGCCGCCACGCAAAGGCTGACCCGCATCGTGCGTGACAACGCCAAGCGTATCAACGGGCTGGTAGAAGAAGTCCTGATGCTGGGCCGGCGCGACCGGGTCAAGACCGAAACCATCCGGCTGTCGCAATTCCTGGCCGACTTTCTCGAACAGTTCGGCATGGCCCAGCCGGAAGCAGCCGGGCGCATTCTCACCACCTTTCACAGCAGCAGCAGCGTGTATTTCGACCGTGGCCATCTGGGGCAGATATTGTCCAATCTGGTGGCCAATGCCTGGCGGCACTCCTCGCGCGTGCATGGCGCGGTGCACATCGAAATCAGCCAGCTGGAGTCGCAGGTGCTGATTCGCGTCATCGACGATGGCCCCGGCATGAATGAGGATGCCCAATCACACCTGTTCGAGCCCTTCTTTACCACGGAAAGCAGCGGTACCGGCCTGGGGTTGTATATCGCCCGCGAATTGGCCGAGGCCAATGATGCACGGCTCGACTATATCCCGCCGGGCGGCGTTTTCCGTTTAAGCTGTCATCATGCCTATGAATAAGAAAGTCTTGCGCGTGCTGGTCGTCGACGACGAGCCGGATATCCGCGAACTGCTGGAACTTACCCTGATCAAGATGGGGCTGGAGGTGGTCACCGCCGGCAATGTCGGCGAAGCCACCGCCCGGCTGGCGCGCGAGCCCTTCGACCTGATCCTCACCGACATGCGCATGCCGGATGGCGAAGGCATCGAGGTGGTGCAGTTCATTGCCGACCAGTCGCTGGATATACCCAGCGCCATCATCACCGCCTATGGCAGCACCGAAAGTGCCGTTCGCGCCATGAAAGCCGGTGCCTTCGATTATCTGTCCAAGCCCATCAGCCTGGCGCAGCTGCGCACGCTGGTGAAATCGGTATTAAAGGTAGAAGGCAATGGCAAGCCGCTCAGTATCGAACGGCTGGTGGGTGATTCGGCCGCCATGCTGGAAGTACGGCGCATGGTGGACAAGCTGGCCCGCAGTCAGGCGGCGGTCTATATCAGTGGCGAATCCGGTACCGGCAAGGAGCAGGCCGCCCGGCTGATTCACGAACAGAGTGCGCGCGCCGAGCGCCCCTTCGTACCGGTCAATTGCGGTGCCATCCCGGAAACCCTGATGGAAAGCGAATTCTTCGGTTATCGCAAGGGCGCTTTTACCGGTGCCGACAGCGATCGCGACGGCTTTTTCCAGCAGGCCAATGGCGGCACGCTGTTCCTGGACGAAGTGGCCGACCTGCCGCTGGCCATGCAGGTCAAGCTGCTGCGTGCCATTCAGGAAAAGAAAGTACGCAAGCTGGGCAGCCCGCAAGAAGAAGCCGTCGATGTCCGCATCATCTGCGCCACCCATAAAGACCTGGCCACGCTGGCCGACACTGGCCAGTTCCGTCAGGACTTGTATTACCGGCTGAATGTACTGCCACTGCGCATGCCGCCACTGCGCGAGCTGCGCGACGACATTCCACGCTTCATCGGCGCGCTGCTCGACCGCTTCGCCACCCCAGACAACCGGCCACGGCTGACCCCGGCCGCTGTCAAGGCCATGCTGGCTTATAACTACCCCGGCAATTTCCGCGAACTGGAAAACATCCTGGAGCGTGCCATCGCGTTGGCAGGCGACGACAAGGTCGACGTACTCGACCTGCAACTGACGCCCTGCCCGCAGTCCGACGATGAACAGAATGCCGAATACGCCGGTAGCGAACCATTACAGGACTTCCTCGACCGCGTAGAACGCGAGGCCATCCTCAAGGCGCTGGATGCCACCCGTTTCAACCGCACCCAGGCTGCCAAGCTGTTGGGCCTCACCTTCCGCTCCATGCGCTACCGCATGGATAGACTGGGTATCAAATAGACCCGCAGCGGAAGCGCGCTACCTCTATATAGTGTTCAGCATGCAAAAAGCCCGGCGTCAGCCGGGCTTTTTGCTGTCGGTGTCGGTGTGGTGCCCCCCTTTTTACGCCAGCCAGCTCCACCCATCACGACAAGTGCGAACGGGGAGGCGCCGGTTTCTGCGCACCCACAGCAAGACTGTAATAAAACCCCCACGGCATAAGCCGTTTCCCCTCAGTCACTTAGCCCGATGAGAGTCGATGTTTGGCCAGAATCTGCACTTTTCTTCGCACAAAGTGTTGACGAGGACAGGGTGCGGCGGTATAGTTCGCCTCCTCAGCAGACAACGCAGCGACGGAAACGAAACGCAGCGACCTGCACCGCTCTTTAAAAAACAGAATAACCGATAGGTGTGAGTACTTGGCGAAAGCCAAATACTTGCACTGCAAGAAGAAGAAGTACTTGTTTATTTCTTTGATCTTGCGTGCCAGAAAATTTGCTATGAGATTGAACTGAAGAGTTTGATCCTGGCTCAGATTGAACGCTGGCGGCATGCTTTACACATGCAAGTCGAACGGTAACAGGGAGCTTGCTCCGCTGACGAGTGGCGAACGGGTGAGTAATGCGTCGGAACGTGCCGAGTAGTGGGGGATAACTATCCGAAAGGATAGCTAATACCGCATACGCTTTGAGAAGGAAAGCAGGGGATCGTAAGACCTTGCGCTATTCGAGCGGCCGACGTCTGATTAGCTAGTTGGTGAGGTAAGAGCTCACCAAGGCGACGATCAGTAGCGGGTCTGAGAGGATGATCCGCCACACTGGGACTGAGACACGGCCCAGACTCCTACGGGAGGCAGCAGTGGGGAATTTTGGACAATGGGCGCAAGCCTGATCCAGCCATGCCGCGTGTCTGAAGAAGGCCTTCGGGTTGTAAAGGACTTTTGTCAGGGAGGAAATCCCTAAGGTTAATACCCTTGGGGGATGACAGTACCTGAAGAATAAGCACCGGCTAACTACGTGCCAGCAGCCGCGGTAATACGTAGGGTGCAAGCGTTAATCGGAATTACTGGGCGTAAAGCGTGCGCAGGCGGTTGTGTAAGTCTGATGTGAAAGCCCCGGGCTCAACCTGGGAACTGCATTGGAGACTGCACGGCTAGAGTGCGTCAGAGGGGGGTAGAATTCCGCGTGTAGCAGTGAAATGCGTAGAGATGCGGAGGAATACCGATGGCGAAGGCAGCCCCCTGGGATGACACTGACGCTCATGCACGAAAGCGTGGGGAGCAAACAGGATTAGATACCCTGGTAGTCCACGCCCTAAACGATGTCAACTAGCTGTTGGGGGTTTGAATCCTTGGTAGCGTAGCTAACGCGAGAAGTTGACCGCCTGGGGAGTACGGCCGCAAGGTTAAAACTCAAAGGAATTGACGGGGACCCGCACAAGCGGTGGATGATGTGGATTAATTCGATGCAACGCGAAAAACCTTACCTGGTCTTGACATGGTCGGAACTTGCCAGAGATGGCTTGGTGCTCGAAAGAGAACCGACACACAGGTGCTGCATGGCTGTCGTCAGCTCGTGTCGTGAGATGTTGGGTTAAGTCCCGCAACGAGCGCAACCCTTGCCATTAGTTGCTACCATTTAGTTGAGCACTCTAATGGGACTGCCGGTGACAAACCGGAGGAAGGTGGGGATGACGTCAAGTCCTCATGGCCCTTATGACCAGGGCTTCACACGTCATACAATGGTCGGTACAGAGGGTCGCGAAGCCGCGAGGTGGAGCCAATCTCATAAAACCGATCGTAGTCCGGATCGCACTCTGCAACTCGAGTGCGTGAAGTCGGAATCGCTAGTAATCGCGGATCAGCATGCCGCGGTGAATACGTTCCCGGGTCTTGTACACACCGCCCGTCACACCATGGGAGTGAGTTTCACCAGAAGTGGGTAGGCTAACCGTAAGGAGGCCGCTTACCACGGTGGGATTCATGACTGGGGTGAAGTCGTAACAAGGTAGCCGTAGGGGAACCTGCGGCTGGATCACCTCCTTTCTAGAGAAGGCGATCGTCAAGTATTCACAACCTATCGGTTATTCGTGATTTAAGGGTAGTAACTGGGTTTGTAGCTCAGCTGGTTAGAGCACTGTGTTGATAACGCAGGGGTCGTAGGTTCGAGTCCTACCAGACCCACCAGTTTGGGGGATTAGCTCAGTTGGGAGAGCACCTGCTTTGCAAGCAGGGGGTCGTCGGTTCGATCCCGTCATCCTCCACCATTCTTACAGTGCAAACAAAAGCGCACACAACCTGTCAGGGTTGCGTGAATTTCTGTTTGCGTTGTTTTTACAATGCCCGATCTTTAACAAACTGAAGAAGCCGAATTAATTAGACGGCGAGATGAAATACATGGAGTTAATTCTGCATGTAGGACAAATCGTCATCTTGGGAATTTGATTGTATCTAGTGTCATGTCGCCATATCAAAAGGGGCGGTGTGGCACGTCGCACAAACACATTCTGTCGGATTGGTAATTTAGGTTACTGAAATGATAGGGTCAAGCGACTAAGTGCATCTGGTGGATGCCTTGGCGATCACAGGCGATGAAGGACGTGTAAGCCTGCGAAAAGCGCGGGGGAGCTGGCAATAGAGCTTTGATCCCGCGATGTCCGAATGGGGAAACCCACCTAGCAATAGGTATCCCAGACTGAATACATAGGTCTGTGGAGGCGAACCGAGTGAACTGAAACATCTAAGTAACTCGAGGAAAAGAAATCAACCGAGATTCCGTCAGTAGTGGCGAGCGAACGCGGAATAGCCTGTATGTGATAGAGATTGAGATAGTGGAAGGACCTGGAAATGTCCGCCATAGTGGGTGATAGCCCCGTACACGAAATTTCATTCTTGGTACTAAGCATACGAAAAGTAGGGCGGGACACGCGAAATCCTGTTTGAAGATGGGGGGACCATCCTCCAAGGCTAAATACTCGTGATCGACCGATAGTGAACCAGTACCGTGAGGGAAAGGCGAAAAGAACCCCGGGAGGGGAGTGAAATAGAACCTGAAACCGGATGCATACAAACAGTGGGAGCCTCGTAAGGGGTGACTGCGTACCTTTTGTATAATGGGTCAGCGACTTACGTTCAGTAGCAAGCTTAACCGCATAGGGGAGGCGTAGGGAAACCGAGTCCGAATAGGGCGATTTAGTTGCTGGGCGTAGACCCGAAACCGAGTGATCTATCCATGGCCAGGATGAAGGTGCGGTAACACGCACTGGAGGTCCGAACCCACTAGTGTTGCAAAACTAGGGGATGAGCTGTGGATAGGGGTGAAAGGCTAAACAAACTCGGAGATAGCTGGTTCTCCCCGAAAACTATTTAGGTAGTGCCTCATGTATCACTTCCGGGGGTAAAGCACTGTTATGGCTAGGGGGTCATTGCGATTTACCAAACCATGGCAAACTCTGAATACCGGAAAGTGCGAGCATGGGAGACAGACGGTGGGTGCTAACGTCCATCGTCAAGAGGGAAACAACCCAGACCGCCAGCTAAGGTCCCAAATGATCAGTTAAGTGGTAAACGAAGTGGGAAGGCCCAGACAGCCAGGATGTTGGCTTAGAAGCAGCCATCATTTAAAGAAAGCGTAATAGCTCACTGGTCGAGTCGTCCTGCGCGGAAGATGTAACGGGGCTCAAACTGATAACCGAAGCTGCGGATTTGCACGTAAGTGCAGATGGTAGGGGAGCGTTCTGTAGGTCTGTGAAGGTGTCTCGTAAGGGATGCTGGAGATATCAGAAGTGCGAATGCTGACATGAGTAGCGATAAAGCGGGTGAAAAGCCCGCTCGCCGAAAGCCCAAGGTTTCCTACGCAACGTTCATCGGCGTAGGGTGAGTCGGCCCCTAAGGCGAGGCTGAAAAGCGTAGTCGATGGGAAACGGGTTAAAATTCCCGTACTTTTGTGTAGTGCGATGTGGGGACGGAGAAGGTTAGGTCAGCGGCCTGTTGGAATAGGTCGTTCAAGCTGGTAGGTGGTTAGGGTAGGCAAATCCGCCCTTTCATTCAACACCGAGAAGTGATAACGAGGGTCTACGGACCTGAAGTGACTGATACCACGCTTCCAGGAAAAGCCACTAAGCTTCAGCTACACAAGAACCGTACCGCAAACCGACACAGGTGGGCAGGATGAGAATTCTAAGGCGCTTGAGAGAACTCAGGAGAAGGAACTCGGCAAATTGATACCGTAACTTCGGGAGAAGGTATGCCTCTTTAGGTGAGATCCCTTGCGGATGGAGCTTGGAGAGGTCGCAGAGAATCGGTGGCTGCGACTGTTTATCAAAAACACAGCACTCTGCCAACACGAAAGTGGACGTATAGGGTGTGACGCCTGCCCGGTGCTGGAAGGTTAAGTGATGGGGTGCAAGCTCTTGATCGAAGCCCCAGTAAACGGCGGCCGTAACTATAACGGTCCTAAGGTAGCGAAATTCCTTGTCGGGTAAGTTCCGACCCGCACGAATGGCGTAACGATGGCCACACTGTCTCCTCCTGAGACTCAGCGAAGTTGAAGTGTTTGTGAAGATGCAATCTCCCCGCTGCTAGACGGAAAGACCCCGTGAACCTTTACTGTAGCTTTGCATTGGACTTTGAAGTGGTTTGTGTAGGATAGGTGGGAGGCTTTGAAGCCAGGACGCTAGTTCTGGTGGAGCCAACCTTGAAATACCACCCTGACCCCTTTGAGGTTCTAACCTTGGTCCGTTATCCGGATCGGGGACAGTGCATGGTAGGCAGTTTGACTGGGGCGGTCTCCTCCCAAAGTGTAACGGAGGAGTTCGAAGGTTACCTAGGTACGGTCGGAAATCGTGCTGATAGTGCAATGGCAAAAGGTAGCTTAACTGCGAGACCGACAAGTCGAGCAGGTGCGAAAGCAGGACATAGTGATCCGGTGGTTCTGTATGGAAGGGCCATCGCTCAACGGATAAAAGGTACTCCGGGGATAACAGGCTGATACCGCCCAAGAGTTCACATCGACGGCGGTGTTTGGCACCTCGATGTCGGCTCATCACATCCTGGGGCTGTAGCCGGTCCCAAGGGTATGGCTGTTCGCCATTTAAAGTGGTACGTGAGCTGGGTTCAAAACGTCGTGAGACAGTTTGGTCCCTATCTGCAGTGGGCGTTGGAAGTTTGACGGGGGCTGCTCCTAGTACGAGAGGACCGGAGTGGACGAACCTCTGGTGTACCGGTTGTCACGCCAGTGGCATTGCCGGGTAGCTAAGTTCGGAAGAGATAACCGCTGAAAGCATCTAAGCGGGAAACTCGCCTGAAGATGAGACTTCCCTGAGGGCTTGACCCTCCTGAAGAGTCGTTCGAGACCAGGACGTTGATAGGTCGGGTGTGGAAGCGCTGTGAGGCGTTAAGCTAACCGATACTAATTGCTCGTGAGGCTTGATCCTATCATTTGAGTGGCTTGGGAGACCAAGACCGAATGGATAGTGAGTGTGCGACGCGATCAAAGATCCAAGAGTAAGATATCTAATTAATTCAGTGTTCCAGACGGAGTCTGGGGTACAAAGCTTCTTCGAGTTTGTTGACAGTTTATGTCTGGTGGCCATAGCGAGGTGGTCCCACGCCTTCCCATCCCGAACAGGACCGTGAAACGCCTTAGCGCCGATGATAGTGTGGCATTCGCCATGTGAAAGTAGGACACCGCCAGACTCCCCATACACAAGCCCAGCTCAACAGAGCTGGGCTTTGTGCGTTTGGGCCTGGCCTGAGTGCCCACAAGCCGCCCAAGGGCGGCTTTGTTGCGTCGGAGGCCTGGCTTGGCGGGGTCGGGTGAAGGTGGCCTACCTGCCCTCAAGGACAGCAAACAGCTATGATGTATCTGTCATTGACAGGAGAATGCAGCATGGCCCGAATTCTGCTCGGTATCCTTTTCTTGTGGCTGGCCGGTCCGGCGCAGGCGGCGGAACCACGGCTGGCACCGGATGGTTGGGAACAGCAACGCACGCTGGTACTGGGGGGCCAACCGGTTTATCTGTTCATGGCCAAAGAGGGGGAGCTGACGGCCCAGCAACGCGTGGCCAGGGTGCAGGCCCGCTTGCAGGTTCTGGAGGCGGCAGATGCCAGCCATGCGGTTGAAGCGACGCCATATGGGCAGGGGGCCGCCGCGGGCTACCGGCTGTCGGTCAACGGCAAGTCCTTGTTCAATATTGTCGCTGGTGATCTGGATCCGGCGGATGGCCTGAGCTTGCAGCAGTCTGCCAGTAATGTGCAGCAGCGGCTGAATGCCTTACGGCTGGCCTATCTGGAGGAGCATTCTTCCGGAGCACTGGCTACCGCGCTGGCCTTGAGCCTGGCAGGCAGTGTGCTATTCGCTGCGCTGCTCTATCTGATGATGGTTTTGCGCCGGCGCGCATTGCTGCGGGTGTCGCAACGGCATGCGCTGTTTCCTGGCTGGCTTAACAAGCGGCAGACCCTGCAGCGGCTGCTGCAGCGTGCTGAAGGCAGCATCATCAACCTGACCACGGGTTTGTGTGTCATTTTTCTGAGTTATCTGTGGCTGACCTGGCTGCTGGGGCGTTTTCCCTACACCTTGCCCTGGAGTCGTCGTCTGGGCAGTTTCCTGTGGCAGCTGGTCGCGTCGCTGGGCTCTGATGCGCTCGGTGCGCTGCCCGGTTTGCTGACGGTGGGGCTGATCTTCCTGTTTACCCGCTTGCTGACCCGTGGTTTGCAACTGATCTTCGACATGGCCGAACGTGGCCAGCTGCGTTTTCCCGGCCTGCATCCCGAGACCGCCGGTGCTACGCGCCGCTTACTGGGGGTGGTGCTCTGGCTGTTTGCGCTGACGGTTGCCTATCCCTATCTGCCGGGAGCGGACTCCGATGCGTTCAAGGGGATGAGCGTGTTTTTCGGTTTGCTGGTCACCTTAGGTTCGGCAGGCATCATGAACCATGCGATGAGTGGCCTGGTACTGGTGTATTCGCGCGCCTTGCGACCGGGTGATTTCGTGCGCATCGGTGATGTGGAGGGTGTAGTGACCGAACTCAGTGCCCTGTCGACCAAGATACTGACCCGGCAGGAGCACGAAGTGACGCTGCCCAATGCGGTGGTGGTGGGCGGCAAGGTGGAGAATTACAGCCGCACCAGCCCGGGCCGTGGCCTGATACTGACGACCACGGTCACCATTGGTTACGACACGCCGTGGCGGCAGGTCAGTGCCATGCTGGAGCTGGCGGCACACCGTACCTCACTGGCGGATCACACCGAAGCCGTGGTGGTGCGGCAGTTGAACCTGCAGGATTTCTACGTCGAGTACGAACTGCAATTACGTGCAATTGCCGATGCCCTGCCGCAGGAAGTGCGCAGCGAGCTGCATGGGCATATTCAGGACACTTTCAACGAATTCGGGGTGCAGATCATGTCGCCACATTTCATGGCTCAGCCGGAGCAGGCTGTCATGGTGCAAGCCGCACAATGGTATGCCGCGCCAGCCCGACCAGCTACGGCAGAGGGTGATCAGGCCAAATAGCTGTTTGTCATCAATTGTGTGAAATCAGCGCGGAGGAACCCCGCTAGCAGCCAGATGCGATTGGCTGGGGCAATCTGTGCTTTTCTAGCCTGGAATTTATATTAATTGTTTAAGTGATCGCGGATTTTATCAATAAGTGCCGGCGTAATGCTTGCCTGGCAGGGTGGCTTGCTGCTATACCAAAAGCGTAAATTATCGCATTGCTGCCGGCCTTCCCATCTCCGGTGGCCATCCGCCGAGGGATACCGCAATGTCGTCGCTGCCAATGAGGCTGTTGATCCTGGAAGACCAGGTGATTCTGCGCAAGCTGATTTCCCGCCAGACCGGCTTTTTCAGCCGCCATGCCACCCAGATTGATGAATTCAGCGACCCGGCCGAGGCCTTGCGCAGCGCGGCGGAAATCAGCTACGACCTGATCATTACCGATATCGGCATGCCGGGCATGAACGGCATCGATTTCATCAAGAATCTCAGTGCCATTGGCTGTCGGGCCTCCTTGTTGATCATTTCCGGTTACGACGACCGCACTTTGCACACCATTGCCGACATGGCCCGCCATCAGGGTATCAGCAGCGTCCATTTCCTGTGCAAGCCCTATAGCATCGACCAGTTTCTACATCGGCTCAACGCGGTCTTTGCCGATCTGGAGCAGCGTGCGCTTACCTGTCCGCTTGATCTGCAACAGCTGTGGCAGGACTGTGCCAGCCAGCCGCTGCAGCTGGAGTTCAAGCCAGTACTGAGCCGTGATACGCAGCAGCTACGTGGCATGCACCTGGCAGCCATCCGGCTGCATGACAGGCTGTTGCCGCTGGATGCTGCGCTATACCGCCAGCTGGCGGCCAATCCGCAATTGCCGGTGCTGATTCTGGAAGTGGTCATGGAGCAGCTGGCCCAATTGCTGGCCAGCCTGCCGCTGGAGCAGCGCCAGCACTGTCTGTTCAGCCTTTATCTGGCTGGCGATTGTCTGGCCAACGACAATCTGTTCGACCGCTACCACAGCACCTTGCGTCAATATGGCATCCAGCCCGGGCAGATCGGCTTTCTGCTGGCCGATGGCATGCATGAGCAACGGTCGGCAGTGTGCTTTGAAAACATTGCCAAATTGAAGTACTTCGGCTTCTCGCTGCTGGCAGACCAACTGGGCGAAGGCGGGCTGACGGTGGGCAATTTGCTGCGCTTGCCGCTGGATGGCGTGTGCATTTCAGCCAGCGCCCTGCGCCAGTTGCGCCTGCAGGCCGTGGATATGCCGGCACTGCTGCACTGCTGCGGCCTGACTTTGCCGCAGTTGACCATCACCCGGCTCGACATGGAAGCCGACCTTGCGCTACTGGACGGCCTGGAAGGCTGCAGTGTCAGTGGCGAACAGATAGCCCTGCAGATGAGCAGCAGCGAACTATCATCTTATTTACAGCAATAGACTGCCGGCAAGCTCATGCACCAGACCGGCAGCGTACTGATGTCCCGCCATGCAAAGGGGTGAACATGTCTAACGAGCTAGAAAAACTCAAGATACTGGTGGTGGACGACCAGTCGCTGGTCAGGACGCTGGTCAGCCAGTCCTTGCAGTCCATGGGTATCCGGGCTGAAAACATCTCGCAGGCACCGGATGGCAGCACTGCCATGCGCACACTGGACATGCGCATGGTGGACCTGGTGCTGTGCGATGTGGAAATGAAGCCGATGAACGGCCTGGACCTGCTCAAGGAACTGCGCTGCGGCCATACCATGAATGCCTCCAATCTACCGTTCATCATCCTGTCCGGGCATGCCGACCGCGGCAATGTCACGGTGGCCGTACAGCTGCATGCTGATGGTTTTGTGGTCAAGCCACCCAAGCCGGTGGATGTGGAAAAAGCCATTGCGCAGGCCTTGCGCCGCACCCGGCCGGAAGTGGACCCCTTCAGCTATTACGGGGTGGATACCGGCACGGATTACGACAAGAAAGTGTTCCGCCGCCTGTTCGAGCCACGCCCGGAAGACCTGCCCGATGGCCCCAATGAAACGGTTACCGTAAACAGTGCCAAGCCCGGCTCCGTGCTGGCCGAGGACCTGTTCAGCAAGGGCGGTCACCTGTTGCTGCCACGCGGTGCCAGCATTTCTGCCAACCAGCTGGCGGTACTGCGCAACTACAGCGACCGCTATGGCGTGCAGCAGCTGGTGGTTGAAAAAGCCGTGGAGGCCGCCGCCGAGGGCGACCCTGCCTCCGAGCCGACCGGCTGAAACAGACTGCCCGCAGGGGAGAGTGCATGGCCACTATCAGCAACAAGGCAAGCCAGACCTTATCCATTGGCAGGGCGGTCATCGCCATCGTGGTGTTGCTGGGGGTCTTCCAGATCGGCTGGGTGGCAAGATTGCTGTCGGTGTCATGGCAGCATTATCAGCAGGCAGTAGCGCTGGCCGAGGTACACCAGATCCGTACCAAGCTCTATACCGCTGCCGATCTGCTGCGGCGCGAGGCCATACTCAGCCGCAGTCTGCTGTATCGCGACCATCCGCCTTTCCCGCAGGAGCGCAGCCAGCTGCAGCTGCTGCGCGCACAGGCAGATCAGTGGATGGAGCTGGCGCTGGCAGCTGGTCAGCGCGATGTGGTGAGCGAGCAGCGTCCCAAGCTGGCCATGGTGCAGATGCAGCTGGACAGTTTCCGCAGCTTGCGCGCAGAAGTGGACATGCACATTGGCCCGGCGTGGGGCCAGGACGAAACCCTGGGCTATGCCGAAGAACTGTCATCCCGCCATCTGCAGGACGCCATCGATAATGTACTGATCGGCATGAACGGCCAGATGAAATGGACCGCGCCGGCCGGGCTCTACATCAATATGGACATTGCCCAGAGCAGCTGGAGCATAGGCCATACCCTGCGCACCACGGCAACGGCCTTGCTGTTGCGCAGCGAGCTGGATTCACCGCTGAGCGAGACGGAAGAGGGCGACCTGCAGTCGCGACTGGACCTGAGCAATCTGATGCTGCAACAGCTGCGGGTGGATGCCGGCCATATCGAAGACCCGGCGCTGGCCGACAGCCTGCGCCGTATTTCCGATTCCGCCCTGACCCTGCACATGCTCAACAAGCAGCAGGTGCAACAACAGCAGCAGCACCAGAGCATGCGTGGCATGCAAGGCGCCATGCAGCCGCTGCTGGACAAGGTGCAGCAGGAAAGCTGGGCGCTGTTCCAGAATGCCAACCGGCTGTGTGCCGAGCAGATCCAGCAGGCGCTGGCTGATTATCGCCGCCAGCTGATCCATGACAGCCTGCTGGGGCTGGCGATACTGGGGCTGGCGCTGATCCTGCTGTACAGCATGACCAAGCGGGTGCTCAAGCCGCTCAATCACCTGCAAAGCATGCTGGATGCCGCAGGCGACGCCATCATGACCATCAGCCAGCAAGGCTGCGTGTTGTCGGCCAATGCCGGGGCGCAGCGCTTGTTCGGTACCGGCAGGCAAGCGCTGGAAGGCCTGCCCATCAGCCAGTTGCTGCGGCTGCAGCAGTCCTTGGACGACACGCTGTTGGCCGCCAGCGAGCTGGGTAGCCAGGTGCTGCAAGGCGAAGGGATCAAGCTGAACGGTGAATTGTTTTTCGCCGGCATTACCCTCAGCACCTTCCGTACTTCGGCCTCGGAAAAAGTCTTCATGCTCATCGTGCGCGACGAGCATCAGCGCCGCATTGCGGAAAACTCGCTGGAGCACAACCTGAGCATGCTGTCGGCCATTTCTCATGTGGAAAACCTCATGCTCAGCCGCTGGCCGCGCAATGAGGTGCTGGACCGGCTGCTGCAGGAATTCATCCGTTTCAGCCATGCCGAACAAGGCTTCATGCTGGTGCTGGCCGAGTTTCCGGATGACCGCTTCGAAATCCACCTGCAGGCCGGCCAGTGGCCAGACACCTTGCCCCCGCTGGAAGAACTGTCCCACGAAGCCGAGCCGCTGACCTGGCTGCTGCAAAGGCTGGCAGAGATGCCGTCGTGGATTACCCTGCCGGTGTCGATGGATGACGACGTATCGGCGCTGATCTGCCTGCGGCAGCCTGATCTGGCCATGCTGGGCAAGGGCATTCAGCCGCTGGTGGGGGCCTATGCCAATATTCTCGGCTTTTTCGACGAAGAAGACCGGCGCATGCTGTCCGAATCGCAGTTGCGCTCGGTATTGCAGGAAGAAGAAGCCATCTATTCCGCCTCGCCGGTCGGCTTGCTGCGGCTCAACGAGCAGATGCAGATTGTCCGTGCCAACCGCATGGCCGAAGACATCTTCAGCCAGGATGGCAATATGTTGCCCGGCATGCATTTGATGGAACTGCTGGCCTCAGACCAGAGCTGGTTCGACCTGACCAGCCAGCTCAACAGCATGGTGCAATACCAGAGCAAGCTGCGCTGCGAACTGGAATGCCTGGGGGCCGACGGCCGGCCGATCTGGGTGCTGTTCGAGGGCATGCTGCTGTTTCCCGACCGGCCGCGCGAGGGCACCATTCTGGCCTGTCTGGATATCACCGAGCGCAAGCTGGCGGAATTCGAGCTGCGTATGGCCCGTGACCAGGCCAATGCTGCCAATCGGGCCAAGAGCTCTTTCCTGGCCACCATGAGCCATGAAATCCGTACCCCGATGAACGGTGTGCTGGGCATGCTGGAATTGCTGACCATGACGCCGCTCAACCCCGAGCAGAAAGACAGCGTCAGCACCATTCAGGAGTCGGCACGCACCCTGTTGCGGCTGATCGACGACATCCTGGACTTCTCCAAGATCGAGGCCGACAAGCTGGAGGTGGTGCAAACCCCGACGGCGGTCAAGCCGCTGCTGGAGCAGGTACGCACCCTGTATGCCGAAACGGCCGCAGCCAAAGGCCTGCGCCTGCAACTGGAAGTAGACGACAAGCTGGCCCCGGCCCTGCTGCTCGACCCCTTGCGGCTGCGGCAGATTCTGCAGAACTTTGTCAGCAATGCCGTCAAGTTCACCGCCAACGGCGGCATCACCCTGCGGGTGGAAGTGCTGGAACAGGAGTTTGCCGCGCAGACGTTGCGCTTTGACATCATCGATAGCGGCATTGGCATTTCCCAGGAAAACCTCAGCCGGCTGTTCGAGCCGTTTACCCAGGCCGAATCCGATACCAGCCGGCGCTTTGGCGGCACCGGCTTGGGGCTGGCCATCTGCCGCCGGCTGGCAGGCCTGATGGGTGGCCATGTCGAGCTGGAAAGCCAGCCCGGCGAGGGGACCCGTGCCTCGCTGCTGCTGGTGGCCAATATCGTGGACGAAGCCGAGCTGCCGGCTGTCGAGGCCGACAGTGGCCAGCCGCCAGCGGCTGCGCCGGATGCGCCGCATGGTGTGGTGTTGCCCATCCTGTTTGCTGAAGACAATCCCACCAATCGCAAGCTCACGCTGCGCCAGCTGGAAAAACTGGGCTATGCCGCCGAGTGTGCCGAGGATGGCGCACAAGCCTACGCCATGTGGCAGGCCGGCCAGTACAGCCTGTTGCTGACCGACTGCCACATGCCGGTGACCGACGGCTACGAACTGGCACGGCTGATTCGTGCCTATGAGGCCGAACATGCCGAGCGTGGCCACCTGCCCATTATTGCCTGCACCGCCAATGCCGGGCAGGAAGAGCTGCACAAGACCAGTGCCGCCGGCATGGATGATTTTCTGACCAAGCCGCTGGCCATCAACGTGCTATCGGCCATGCTGGATAAATGGCTGCACCAACCGCAGGAGAATGTGATGTCCGACACCCAGGAACAGACACCCAATAGCGCCGCCCCCTGTCCTGTAGACCGCTCCGTGCTGGAGGTCTACAGCGATGGTGAGCTGTCCGTCGAGCTGGAAATCCTGCACGACTTCGAAGAGGCCAATCGTGAAGACATCGCCGCGCTGCGCCTGGCGGCAGCCGAGGTCAATGTCGAGCAGCTGGCCTGGGCCGCGCACCGGATCAAGGGCGCCAGTCGCATGGTGGGGGCCAATGCCATGGGTGATGCTGCCGAACAGGTGGAGAAGACGGCCAAGGCCGGCCAGGGCGAGCAGGCGGTGGCGCTGCTGGCCGGGCTGGAAGTCGCGCTGGGTGAGTTTGAACACTGGCTGCAACAGCAGGACACCGCCAGCGTATAAGCCGGCTGGCTACATATTGCGGCTGATGGCCTCGCTGCGTTCCAGCGTGGCGATCAGCCAGTCGCGGAAGGCGCGGATCTTCGGCTGCTGTGCCATTTCGTGCGAGTACATCAGGTAGTAGGCCCACTCGGTTTCCAGCACGGTATCAAACGGAATCACCAGTTTGCCGCGCTGGATGTCGTCGTTCACCATCGACACCTGTGCCAGCGTCACCCCCATGCCGGCGGCTGCCGCATGCAGGGCGTATTCCAGTGCGTCGAAAGTCACGCCGCTTTCCGAATTCAGCGAGTTCACCCCCGCCAGCTTCAGCCAGCGGTCCCACACATCCTGATCGCGCCACGGGTGCAGCAGGGTGTGGTATTGCAAATCTTCCGGCGTGCGCAGCGGATGCGCACCTTGCAGCAGCGCCGGCGAGCACACCGGCACCAGCTTTTCGCGGCAGATGCATTCGATGCGCATGTCGGTGGACACTTCCGGCCGCGCCATGCCGATGATGGCCAGATCATACTCGGCCCGGTTGAAGGGCTTGTCGTGAATCAGCTGGGTGATCAGGTGCAGGGTGTATTCCGGGTAGCGGGTCTGGAAATCCGGCAGATTGGGCAGCACCCAGCGCATGGCCGGAGTGGGGGGGATGCGCACCCGCAGGCCGCTCTGGCGCAGCCGCAGCATTTCACTGGCTTCGTGTAGCAGCTGGAAGGCATCGCGTGCCGGTTTCACCAGCGCCTCGCCCTCGGCCGTCAGCGCCAGCCCGCGCGCCTGGCGAATGAACAAGCTGGTGCCGTAGAACTCTTCCAGCGTCTGCACATGGCGGCTGACTGCGCCCTGAGTCAGATGCAGCGAGGTGGCGGCACGGGTAAAGGACAAGTGTTCCGCCGCAGCGACAAAAACACGCAGCGCGTTAAGAGGAGGCAGTTTCATCGAATTCATGTCGTTTAGTCATGGCTGGCATGATTATAACTGCTTTGCCAGTTTTGCAGTGGCTGCTTATCCTTGCGGCCTAGCTCATTGATAATCAATGCAAAGAATCGATTTGCTTCAGTTGAAGCATTTTATTGTGCAAAGCCAGCTACTTGCTGGGGTTTTGTACGAGCGATGTCCTCAATGCATGGATAATCTGCTGGCGCGGCAGGTGCCGCCAGCAAGCCCCCATCACCTGGCTGCTGCCCTTGCGGCAGCGCCTACAGTTTTCCACCCATCTCCACGTTGGGAACGGCCGGGTCTTACCTCTGGGACCTGGCCGATTTTTTATCTATTCCGATGATTAGCAGCCTGCCATCCGGCTGACAGGCAAGAAAAAAGGCCACTTGCGTGGCCTGAAGATTCGGAGAAAAAGCCGCAGGACCGGATGAACCGGCCCCCTTGCGGACAAGGGCTGCTTTTTCGGGGTCAGAGTGTACAACGATGTCCGCTGCGGGGCAAACCGCGCCGTGTCGATCAGTCGCCCAGCGCTGCCAGCAGTTCGGCTTGCTGTTCGGTGATCAGTGCGTCGGTCAGCTCGACCAGATCGCCATCCATCACGTAATCCAGCTTGTACAGCGTCAGGTTGATGCGATGGTCGGTAATGCGACCTTGCGGATAGTTATAGGTGCGGATGCGCTCGGAGCGGTCACCGGAGCCGATCAGGCTCTTGCGCTCGGCCGCTTCCTTCTGCTGCTGTTCGCGGCGCTGGATGTCGTTGATGCGCGCCGCCAGCACCTGCATGGCGCTGGCCTTGTTGGCGTGCTGGGAACGGCCATCCTGACATTCCGCCACGATGCCGGTGGGCAGGTGGGTGATACGCACGGCGGAATCGGTCTTGTTGATGTGCTGGCCGCCCGCGCCACTGGCACGATAGGTATCAATGCGCAGATCGGCCGGGTTCAGCACTACATCCACCAGCTCGTCGGCCTCGGCCATCACCGCTACCGTGCAGGCCGAGGTATGGATGCGGCCCTGGGTTTCGGTGGCGGGTACGCGTTGCACGCGGTGGCCGCCGGACTCGAACTTGAGCTTGGAATAAGCGCCAAAGCCGATGATGCGGACAATGGCTTCCTTGTAGCCGCCCAGGTCGGACTCGCTGGCGGAGACGATTTCCACCTGCCAGCGATTGCGTTCGGCAAAGCGGGTGTACATGCGCAGCAGGTCGGCAGCAAACAGCGCGGCTTCGTCGCCACCGGTGCCGGCACGGATTTCCAGAAAGATGTTCTTTTCGTCGTTGGGGTCTTTGGGCAGCAGCAGTTTTTGCAGCTCCAGCTCCAGCGCGGCCATCTTTTCCCGGCCTTCATCGATTTCCAGCTGGGCGAATTCCTTCATGTCCGGGTCGGACAGCATCTCGCCGGCAGTGGCGATATCGGTTTCGCACTGCTGGTATTGCTGGAAGGTTTCCACCACCGGGGTGAGTTCGGCGTGTTCACGGGTCAGCTTGCGGAACTGACCCATATCGGCAGTCGCCGATTCGCTGGCCAGGAGGTGGGTGACCTCTTCCAGACGATCGGCCAACTGCGACAGTTTTGTCGCAATCGACGGTTTCATTACGACTCCGGGTGTAAGTGGTACAGGCGGGCGATGGTTTCCACCACGGCCGCATGCTCCGCGCCGCTGCCCGAGGACAGGGCCTGGGTCGGGGGATGCATCAGTTTGTTGGTGAGTTGCTGCGACAGGCTTTCCAGCACTTTTTCCGGTGGAGTGCCCTTGGCCAGCTGCTTGAGCGCGGCCTCCAGCGCATGGCGGCGGGTACGGTCGGCTTCGTCGCGCAGGGCGCGGATCAGCGGTACTGTTTCGCGCTTTTTCAGCCAGTCGTTGAATTCGGCCACACGGGCCTGAATGATGGACTCGGCCTCTTCGGCAGCGCTCTGGCGGGCTTCCTTGCCCACTTCCACGATGCTGGCAATATCGTCCACCGTGTACAGGTAGACGTCGTTGAGCTTGCCGACTTCGATTTCGATATCGCGCGGCACGGCCAGATCCAGCATGAAGATGGGCCGATGGCGGCGGGCCTTGATGGCGCGCTCCACCAGCCCCTTGCCGACGATGGGCAGCTGGCTGGCGGTGGAGGTGACCACCACATCGTAGCGGTGCAGCACATCGGGCAGCTCGGCCAGGGTGATGGCATTGCCGCCAAACTGCTCGGCCAGCTTTTGCCCCCGCTCCAGCGTGCGGTTGGCAATGGTGATACAGGAAGGCTCACGCGCGGCAAAGTGGGTGGCCACCAGTTCGATCATTTCGCCCGCGCCGATGAACAGGATGTTCAGTTCACCGATGGTGGGGAAAATCTGCTCGGCCAGTTTCACTGCCGCAGCGGACATGGACACCGAACTGGAACCCACCGCCGTGCTGCTGCGCACTTCCTTGGCCACGGCAAAGGTGCGCTGGAACAGGCCATTGAGCAGCGAGCCCAGCGTGCCGACGTTTTCGGCGGCGCGTACCGCGTCTTTCAACTGCCCCAGGATCTGGGTTTCGCCCAGCACCATGGAGTCCAGGCCGGAAGCCACGCGGAAGGCATGGCGGGCGGCACTGCTGGCATCCAGCTGGTACAGATAGGGGCGTAGTTCTTCCACCGGCAGGCCGTGGTATTGGGACAGCCATTGCAGCGCCTGCTCGGGATTGTTGCTGTTGCAGTAGATTTCGGTGCGGTTGCAGGTGGAAACGATGGCTGCCTCGCGCGCCGCGTGTGAACCCACCAGGCTTTCCAGCGCATTGGGCAATACCTCGGCCGGGAAGGCTAGCTTCTCGCGTACCGACAGCGGGGCGGTGTGATGATTGAGGCCAAAGGCAACCAGATGCATGAGCGGAAAAGGCCGCGGAGGAAATGCGGTATTCTAGCCTAAGTTGCCGCCAACGTCCCTAACTCTGGGGTTTTTCCGTGGCAGTTGGCTCCATCTCATGGCTGCTGTCAGCAGCGTCAGCGCCGCCAGTGCCCGACTACCCGCTGTGCAGCTTCTGTCTTACCATGGCGTCTGACCGAATCAGGAGAACCGCATGTCGCTGAATCTTGCCGATATCCGCCAGGATTATTCGAAAAAGGAATTGTCACCGGAAGACTGCCTGCCGGATGCCGTGGCGCAGTTCGAGCTGTGGCTGAACGAGGCAATGACGGCGCAGGTACACGAACCGACGGCGATGAATGTCGCCACGGTGGGCGAAGATGGCCGCCCGACGGCGCGCATCGTGCTGCTCAAGGGCGTGGAGAACGGCCAGCTGGTGTTCTACAGCAATTATCTCAGCCGCAAGGGCCGGCAGCTGGCGGCCAATCCCTATGTTTCCGTCACCTTTTTCTGGCCGGAACTGGAACGCCAGGTGCGGGTGGAAGGACGGGTGGTGCCGGTCGCGCCGGAGGTCTCCGACGCCTATTTCTCCAGCCGACCCTATACCAGCCGGCTGGGGGCCTGGGCCAGCGAGCAGAGCACCGAGATCAGCTCCAAGAATGTGCTGATCAGCCGCGCCGCCATGTTTGGCGTCAAGCACCCGCTCAGTGTGCCGCGCCCGCCGCACTGGGGTGGCTACGCGGTGATTCCCGACCGTGTCGAATTCTGGCAGGGCCGCCCCAGCCGCCTGCACGACCGGGTGGTGTATCTGCTGCAGGCCGATGCCGGCTGGCAGCGGGTGCGGCTGGCACCCTGAGCTGGCTCAGGCTGGCGGTAGCTGGTGTGCCGCCAGCAAATCCTGCATGAAAGCGCGTAATACCTCGCTCTGTCGTGAGCTTTGTCGCGTCACCATGTGAAAGGTGGGGTGGTAGCACAGCTGCGCCGGATTGAGCGCCCGCAGCAAACCCTGCTCTACCATGGGACGGGCGAAGTGCTCGGGCAGAAAGCCCAGATGATGGCCGGACAGAATCAGCACGGCCATCGCTTCCATATTGTCGGCGCGCGCGGTGATGCGCCAGTTTTCCACCGGCAGCGGGATGTCCGGCAGCGGGTAGCTGCGCCAGGCCCAGTCGTGCCGGGCGACTTCTTCCACCGGCAGATTGCCCGCCTGCTGGAACAGCGGGTGTTCCTGGCTGCAATAGGCCATCTGGTGTTCGGTAAACAGCGGCAGGTATTGCAGGCTGGGGGCGCGGTGCCAGAAATAGCCGATGCCCAGATGGATTTCCCCGTTGATCAGTGTCTCTTCCAGCGTGCCGGGTGCCAGCATGGACAGCACCAGTTCCACCGCCTCTTCGCGCTGACGAAACCGTCGGATGGTTTCCGATAGCCGCGCATGCGCCCGCATGGTGGTATGCCCCACCACACCAATTCTTAACTGTCCCACCAGCTTGCGTTCCAGTTGCCGCGCCTCCACGCAGAAGGCTTCGGCGGCATCCAGCAACTGGCGGCTGGCATTGAGCAGCTGGCTGCCCTTGGCGGTGAGGGCAAAGCCGGCGCGGCCGCGTTCGCACAGGCGATAGCCCAGCCGGGTTTCCAGTGCGGCCAACTGGTTGCTGATGGTGGACTGGCTGACATTCAGGGTGGACTGGGCGGCGGAAATGCCGCCGGCATCGACAACGGCACGAAAAACCCTGATAAGGCGTAAATCAAGGCTGGACAGGGTGTTGAGCATGGTTTTTTCCCGGTGATGACGGTGAGTCAGTCCGGTCATTACACACATTCAGATTTATCAATGTAAACAGTGGAATACGGTGATTTTTCCCAAGTTGCCGCCTGAATAGACTGAGCCCTCGTTCAACCTCAGTTTCAGGAGTCTGCATGTCAATCGCTGAACGCCATCAGCCGCTGGGCGGCAATGCCATGCCGCGCTTTGGCGGCATCGCCACCATGATGCGTCTGCCCAAGGTGGAAACCGCCGCCGGCCTGGATGCCGTGTTTGTCGGCCTGCCGCTGGATATCGGTACCTCCAACCGCAGCGGCACCCGTTTTGGTCCGCGTGAAATCCGCAATGAATCGGTACTGCTGCGCCCTTACAACATGGGCACCGGTGCCGCCCCCTTCGACACCTTGCAAGTGGCCGACATCGGCGATATCGCCACCAATCCCTACAACCTGCTGGACAGTGTGGCGCGCATCGAGGCGGGCTACCGCGAGCTGCTGCAGTACGACGTGATCCCGCTGGGGCTGGGCGGCGACCACACCGTCACCCTGCCCATCCTGCGCGCCATCGCCGCCAAGCACGGCCCGGTGGGGCTGATCCATGTCGATGCCCATGCCGACATCAACGATGAAATGTTTGGCGAAAAGATCGCCCACGGCACCACTTTCCGCCGTGCGCAGGAAGAAGGCTTGCTGGCAGAGGGCCGCGTGGTGCAGATCGGCCTGCGTGGCAGCGGCTACGCCGCCGAGGATTTCGACTGGGCGCGCCGTCAGGGCTTTCGCGTGGTGCCGGCCGAGGAGTGCTGGAACCAGTCGCTGCAGGGGCTGATGCAGGAAGTACGCCAGCAACTGGGCGGCGGGCCGGTGTACCTGAGCTTCGACATCGATGGCATCGATCCGGCGTTCGCACCCGGCACCGGTACGCCGGAAGTGGCCGGCCTGACCTCGGTGCAGGCGCTGGAAATCGTGCGCGGCTGTCAGGGGCTGAACCTGGTGGGCTGTGATCTGGTGGAGGTGTCGCCGCCGTATGACACCACCGGCAATACCGCGCTGCTGGGGGCCAATCTCTTGTTCGAGATGTTGTGTGTATTACCTGGCGTCACGATCCGCCGCTAAAGCAATAACAGGCTGCCACAGAGCAGCCGCATAGATTCCGTTTGAATAGCCAATTAATTGCCAACAAGGCAGATTGAAGGAGAATAACCATGGGACTCGATATCTTCGTCGTGTTCATTTATATCGCCGGCATGCTGTTGCTGGGCTGGCTGGGCATGCGCCGCGCCACCAGCCGGGAGGAATTTCTGGTGGCAGGCCGCAACCTGGGGCCGGGTTTTTACATGGGCACCATGGCGGCTACCGTACTGGGTGGGGCTTCTACTGTGGGGACAGTAAAGCTGGGCTATGTGTACGGCATTTCCGGCTTCTGGCTCTGTGCCGCCCTGGGCTGCGGCATTCTGGTGCTCAACCTGTTCATGGCCAAGCCGCTGCTCAAGCTGAAGGTGTTTACCGTCACCCAGGTGCTGGAGCGGCGCTACAACACCGTGGCCCGCCGCACCAGCGCGCTGGTAATGCTGATGTACGCGGTGATGATCAGCGTGACCTCGGTGCTGGCGATTGCTACGGTGATGCAGGTCTTGTTCGAGCTGCCGTTCTGGATGGCGGTGGTGATCGGCGGTGGGGTGGTGGTGCTGTATTCCGCCGTGGGCGGCATGTGGTCACTGACGCTGACCGACATCGTGCAGTTCCTGATCAAGACCATCGGCCTGATGTTCATCCTGCTGCCCATCTGCCTTTACCGCGTGGGCGGCTGGGAGCAACTGGCGGCCAAGCTGCCGGCGTCCTACTTCAGCTTTACCGCCATCGGTGGTGAAACCATCCTCACCTACTTTGTCATCTACTTCTTCGGCATCCTGATCGGCCAGGATATCTGGCAGCGGGTATTCACCGCCCGCAGCGAAGGCGTGGCGCGCTACGCCGGCAGCATTGCCGGGGTGTATTGCATTGTGTATGGCTTGGTCTGTGCCGCCATCGGCATGGCTACCAAGGTCTTGCTGCCTGATCTGGCGGTGCCGGCCAATGCCTTTGCCGCCATGGTGAAGGAAGGTTTGCCGGACGGGGTGCGCGGGCTGGTGATTGCCGCTGCGCTGGCGGCGATGATGTCTACCGCCAGTGCCGCCTTGCTGGCGGCGTCCACCACGCTGACCGAGGACCTCAGCGGCCGTGATGGCTGCAGCCTGTGGACCAACCGCATTGTCACCCTGCTGGTTGGCCTGCTGGTGCTGGTGCTGGCCATGTTGGTGAGCGATGTGATCAGCGCGCTGACCCTGGCTTACAACCTGCTGGTAGCCGGCATGCTGGTGCCTTTGATGGGGGCCATCTTCTGGTCGCGTGCCACCACGCCGGGGGCCATCAGTAGCATGGTGCTGGGCTGTGGCACGGCTATTCTGGCCATGATCAGCTATGGGCTGGACTCCAATGTGCCCATCTATCTGAGCCTGGCCGTGAGCGTGCTCAGCTTTGTGCTGGTCAGCCTGGTGACCCGCAAGGAGCAACGCCAAGCCGCCGGTATCTGACCGATTGATGGCAGCAAGCGAAACAGCCGGGTATCCCGGCTGTTTTTGCATCTTCCGCTGGTTTAGCCGGCCAGATGTTCGGCGTGAAAGCGCAGCTGCTCTTCGATAAAGCTGGCAATGAAGTAATAGCTGTGGTCATAACCGGGATGGCGATGCAGCTGTAGCGCATGGCCACCGGCACGGGCAGCATTTTCCAGCGCTTCCGGCTTGAGCTGTTCGGCCAGAAAGTTGTCAGCCAGACCAATATCCACTCGCAGCGGCGGGATGTGTGCCGCCTGCTCCAGCACATGGCAGGCATCCCACGCTAGCCACTGGCTGCGCTCCTCGCCCAGATAGGCGGCAAAGGCTTTCTGTCCCCACGGTACATTTACCGGATTGGCAATCGGGCTGAAGGCCGATACCGATGCATAGTCCTGCGGCCGCTTGAGTGCGCAGATCAGCGCGCCGTGGCCACCCATGGAGTGGCCGGCAATGGCTCGCCGCTGGCTTACCGGAAAGTGCGCCTCGATCAAGGCCGGCAGCTCGCGGCTGACATAGTCGTACATCTGGTAGTGACGATTCCACGGTGCCTGGGTGGCGTTGAGGTAAAAGCCTGCGCCCTGACCCAGATCGTAGGCCGGGTCATCGGCCACGCCTTCGCCGCGCGGGCTGGTGTCCGGAGCCACGATGGCCATGCCCAGCTCGGCGGCAATACGCTGCGCGCCGGCTTTCTGCATGAAGTTTTCGTCGGTGCAGGTCAGGCCGGACAGCCAGTACAGCACCGGCACCTTGTCACCCCGTGCCGCCTGCGGCGGCAGATAGATGGCAAAGCGCATGCGGCAGCCCAGCACGGCGGAGTCGTGCAGGTATTGCTTGTGCCAGCCACCAAAGCACATGGTGCTGCTGATGTTTTCCAGATTCATTTCCGTCTCCCGAATAAGCCGGGCCTGCCACAGGTGCAGCCCGGCCCGGTGGTGCTTGGGGCGGCCAACAAGCAGCCTGGCGTCAGCGCAGCAAGGCGCGACGGTGCAGGCCATCTGTCAGCGGACTAGGAACAGGCTCTTAGTCCTTGCTGTAGTGGATGACGGAACGAATACTCTTGCCCTCATGCATCAGCTCGAAGGCGGTGTTCACTTCTTCCAGCGGCATGGTGTGGGTGATGAAGTCGTCCAGGCGGAATTCGCCCTTCAGGTAACGCTCGACATAGGTCGGCAGTTCCGAGCGGCCACGCACGCCGCCAAAGGCGGAGCCGCGCCATACCCGGCCGGTCACCAGCTGGAAGGGACGGGTGGAGATTTCCTGGCCAGCACCGGCCACGCCGATGATCACCGACTCGCCCCAGCCCTTGTGGCAGCACTCCAGCGCGGAGCGCATCACATTAACGTTGCCGATGCATTCAAAGGAGAAGTCCACGCCGCCATCGGTCATTTCCACGATGACATCCTGGATCGGCTTGTCGAACAGCGTGGGGTTGATGCAGTCGGTCGCCCCCAGTTTTTTCGCCAGCTCAAACTTGCTGTCGTTGATGTCGATGCCGATGATGCGGCTGGCCCCGGCCATGCGCGCACCGATGATGGCCGACAGGCCGATGCCGCCCAGGCCGAAGATGGCCACGGTATCGCCGGCCTTCACCTTGGCGGTGTTCACCACCGCACCCATGCCGGTGGTCACGCCACAACCCAGCAGGCACACTTCTTCCAGCGGCGCCGCCTTGTTCACCTTGGCCAGCGAGATTTCCGGCAGCACGGTGTATTCGGCAAAAGTGGAGGTGCCCATGTAGTGATAGATGGGCTGGCCGTCCTTGGAGAAGCGGGTGGTGCCGTCCGGCATCAGACCCTTGCCCTGGGTGGCGCGGATTTTCTGGCACAGATTGGTCTTGCCGGACTTGCAGAACTTGCACTCGCCACATTCCGGCGTGTACAGCGGAATCACATGGTCGCCCACCGCCACGCTGGTGACGCCTGCGCCCACCGACTCGACAATGCCGCCGCCCTCATGCCCCAGGATGCAGGGGAAGATGCCTTCCGGGTCGGCTCCGGACAGGGTGTAGGCATCGGTATGGCACACGCCGGTGGCCACCAGCTTCACCCGCACCTCGCCCGCCTTGGGCGGGGCGACTTCCACTTCCTCGATGGACAGCGGCTGGCCGGCGGCCCAGGCTACGGCGGCCTTGCACTTGATGATGTCTTGACTCATGGGATTCTCCTGATGGGTGGCCAGCGGCATCCCGCCCGGCAAGGGACGGCTGTCGGCCGGTCCGGTGTCTCGGGGCTGGCATGCAGCAGCAAACCGCCATTGTATTGGTGTCTGTTTGCGAGATAATCTGGTCAATTGGTAAATGATTTTTTCCGTGGAGTAATAATGGCGACATGGCAAGGGGTGAGCGAATTCGTCAGCGTGGCCGAACTGGGCAGTTTTACCCGCGCCGCACGGGCGCTGGACCTGTCGGTGGCGCAGGTCAGCCGCGAGGTGACCCGGCTGGAACAGCGGCTGCACGTGCAGCTGCTATACCGCACCACCCGCCAGCTGACCCTGACCGAAAGCGGCCGCCTGTATCTGCAACATTGCCGGCAGTTGCTGGACGGGCTGGACGAGGCCGAACGCGCCTTGTCCTTGCACCAGGCCGTGCCACAGGGGCGGCTCAAGCTCACCGCCCCGGTAGCCTATGGCGAGAGCCATATCGCGCCCTTGATCACCGGCTTTCTGCAACGCTACCCGGCGCTGGACATCCAGCTCAATCTCACCAATCAGGTGCTGGACCTGGTGGCCGAAGGCTACGATCTGGCCATCCGGCTGGGGCATCTGGCCGAATCCAGCCTGATGGCACGCCGGCTGGCCAGCCGCCGTCAGCATGTGTGCGCTGCGCCGGCCTATCTGCAGCGCCATGGCCTGCCCAACAGCTTGTCCGAGCTGGATGGCCACAACTGCCTGCTGGGCAGCAATGACTTCTGGCATTTGCAAGAAGGCAACAAGCGCCGCCTGCTGCGGGTGAAGGGCAGCCTGCGTTGCAATAGCGGCCACGCCCTCACCCATGCCGCCCTGCAGGGTGTGGGTATCGTGCAATTGCCGGACTACTATGTGGCGCGCCATTTGCACAGTGGCGCACTGGTGGAGCTGCTCACCGCCTATCGCGAGCCGGACGAGGGGATCTGGGCGCTGTATCCGCACAACCGCCAGCTCTCGCCCAAGGTGCGCATGCTGGTGGATTACCTGGCCGAGTGCCTGCCTGCTGTTAATCCCTTGCCACCGGTGGCTGGCGGACAAATATCGCCATCGCGCTGAAACCCCGGGCCGCTTTGCCGTATCATGCCGGCATTGCCGCCGGCCTGTTGCCGGGCGGCGCTCTGCATGCAAGGCCCTGATGATGCTGACCCGGCAAATCCCCCGCGAAGAAATCAAAACCATGCCCCTGTTTCCGGCGCTGACGCCGGATCAGGTATGCATGCTGGACAACCCGGAAGCCTTGGCGGCTGCCCTGCCGGATTTGCTGGCGGCGCCCTTGCTGGGTTTTGATACCGAATCCAAACCGACCTTCCGCAAGGGCGAGGAGTCGGACGGCCCGCACCTGATCCAGCTGGCTGACAGTCAGCGCGCCTGGCTGGTGCCGGTGGTCAAGGGCGTGTTGCCGGACGAGATCAAGACATTGCTGGCCGATCCGGCACGCCCGCTGGTGGGTTTCGATCTGGTGTCCGACCGCGCCCTGCTGAAAAGCCGGCTGGGGGTGGAGTGTGGTGGACTGATCGATCTGGGCAACTTGCTGCCCTCCGAGGACGCCCGCATTACCGTGGGGGCGGTGCAGGCGGTGGCGCGGCTGTTTGGCCAGTACTTCCGCAAATCGAAAAAACTGTCCACCACCAACTGGTCGCGCCTGCCCTTGAGCCCGGCGCAGCAAGCCTATGCCGGCAACGACGCCTGGGTGGCACTGCGGGTGTATCAGGAACTGCAGCAGCGCGGCCTGCTGCCGGATGCTGCAGCATGAGCGACTGGACCCGTGCCTTTACCGCGCTGGACGGGCTGGATGACGCCAGCCGCCAGCTGTTGCAGCTACAGAGCCATGCGCTGAGCGCGCCAGAAGGCACGGTGCTGTTCCGCGAGGGCAGCCCCTGCCAGGCCTATCTGTTTGTGCAGCAGGGGCAGATCCGGGTCCAGAAGCTGGGCGAAAACGGCCGCGAAATCACCCTGTACCGGGTGGAAGCGGGTGAAACCTGCATTGTCACCACCGCCTGTCTGATGAGCGGCAAGGATTATGATGCCGAAGGCGTGGCGGAAACCGCCATCCAGGCGCAGGCGCTGCCGATTCCGGCCTTTCGCCAGTTGCTGGCCAGCTCGGCTGCCTTTCGCGATTTCGTGTTCCGCGCCTATGGCAGCCGCATTGCCGACCTGCTGTTGTTGATTGAAGAGGTGAGTTTTGGCCGCATCGACCAGCGACTGGCCGCCTGCCTGCTGCAGCGTGCGCGTGGGCAGTTGGTGCTGAGCCTGACTCATCAGGAACTGGCCGCCGAACTGGGCAGCGCCCGCGAAGTGATCAGCCGCCAGCTCAAGGACTTCGAACGCCGTGGCTGGATTCAGCTGGGCCGTGGCCAGCTGCAATTGCTGGATAGCAGCGCCCTGCAGCAACTGGCCGGCAAATAAGCGCCCACTGTGGTTTTTGCGGCCGTTTTGTCCCAGCTGGTGCCGCTGTGTGATCTAGTCACTGAAGCGGCTTGCCGCAAGGCCTAGTCTCTCCTCATCGCCATCTGCATGGCCCCAACCTGAGGAGAAGCACATGTCCCCGAATGTAGGCGGTATCGACCGCACCCTGCGCATTGTCATCGGCATCGCCCTGATCATCGCCACCGTGGCCGGCCTGTTGCCGGTGTGGGGCTGGATTGGCATCGTGCCGCTGGCCACCGGGCTGATTGGCTGGTGTCCGGCCTATCTGCCCTTCGGCATCAAGACCTGCAAGCTCAAATAACACGATCTGCGATACTCGGGTGATCCTGCGTTGAAATGTCGTTCAAAATGCTCATGGACTCCATGTCCATTCCGCTTTTTCACGCCATTTCGCCTTGTCTGACCCTTCGTTCGCTAGATCGTGGATGGCTCCAGGACCGCCAATCGGCTGATACCGCCCGAATGGCCGTAGCCGGTGGCATGGTGTAGCCTGACAGCCTTGTTTTCATCGGGTCTGCCCATGTCTGCCACACCACCTGCCCGCCCCCTGTTGCAACGCATCAGCCCCTTGCTGGGGCTGCTGCCCTTTGTCCGCCCCTATCGCCGCCGCGCCCTGCTGGCCTTGCTGGCGCTTACCGTGGCCGCGGTCTCCACCCTGGTATTGCCGATGGCCTTCCGGGTGCTGATCGATCAGGGCTTTTCCAGCCGTAATGCCGGCCATATCAACCAGTATTTCCTCATGCTGTTCGGCGTGGCCGTGGTACTGGCGCTGGCCACCGCCGGGCGCTTTTACCTGGTGTCCTGGCTGGGTGAACGGGTAACTGCCGATGTGCGCAGCGCCGTCTATCGTCACGTCATCAGCATGAGTCCGCAGTATTTCGAAACCACCCAGACCGGCGAGGTGCTGTCGCGCCTCACCACCGACACCACGCTGGTGCAGACGGTGATCGGCACCAGCCTGTCGATGGGCCTGCGCAATGTCTTGCTGATGCTGGGCGGGCTGGTGATGCTGGGCATGACCAGCCCCAGCCTCACCGGCTACATCCTGGTGACGCTATTGCTGGTGGTGCTGCCCATCGTGCTGTTTGGCCGTCGGGTACGGGCGCTGTCCAAATCCAGCCAGGACCGCATTGCCGATTCCAGCGCCATGGCCGGTGAGGTGCTCAATGCCATCCCCACCGTGCAGGCCTTCAACCAGCAGGCACAGGAAGCCGGCCGCTTTGTCGGCTCGGTGGAACTGAGCTTTGCCACGGCGCTGGCGCGTATCCGCGCCCGCTCCTTGCTGACGGTGGCGGTGATCATGCTGATCTTCGGTGCCATCGTGTTCGTGCTGTGGCTGGGTGCGCAGCAGGTATTGGCCGGACAGATGAGCGGCGGCCTGCTGGCGCAGTTCATCCTGTATGCGGTGGTGACGGCCGGTGCCATCGGCGCGGTGGCCGAGGTGTGGGGCGATGTGCAGCGCGCCGCTGGCGCCACCGAACGGCTGATGGAACTGCTGCAGCTGACCTCGCCGGTGACCGAAGCGGCCCAGCCGCATGCCTTGCCCATGGCTGGTCGGCTGCGTTTGCAGCAGGTGAGCTTTGCCTATCCTTCGCGGCCGGAGCAGCCTTCGCTCAGCCAGATTGATCTGGAACTGGCTCCCGGCGAGCATGTGGCGCTGGTGGGCCCCTCCGGTGCCGGCAAGTCCACGCTGTTCCAGCTCTTGCTGCGTTTCTACGACCCGCAACAGGGTGCAATCAGCCTGGGCGGCGTGGACATCCGCCAACTGGCCCTGGCCGATTTGCGCCAGCATATCGGCGTGGTGCTGCAGGATTCGGTGATCTTTGGCAGCAGTGCGCTGGAAAACATCCGCTACGGCCGGCCCGGTGCCAGCGATGAAGAAGTGTTCGCTGCCGCCCGTGCCGCCGCCGCCCACGATTTCATCCAGGCGCTGCCGCAAGGCTATGCCACCTATCTGGGCGAGCGCGGCGTGCGTCTGTCCGGCGGCCAGCGCCAGCGCATCGCCATTGCCCGCGCCATCCTGAAAAACCCGCCCATCCTGCTGCTGGACGAAGCCACCAGTGCGCTGGATGCCGAATCCGAACAGCTGGTACAGCAGGCGCTGGAACGTGCCGCGCACAATCGCACCACGCTGGTGATTGCCCACCGCCTGGCCACGGTGAAAGAGGCCGACCGCATCGTGGTGCTGGAAGGGGGACGTATCGTGGCGCAGGGCCGGCATGATGAGCTGCTGCACAGCTCGCCGCTGTATGCGCGGCTGGCGGCCTTGCAGTTCGGCCCCGAGGCGGGAGCCTTGCCGGCATGAGCGAGGCGGCCGAGGGCGACGCCGGGCTGACCCGGGCCGTGGTGGAGCGCTACCACCAGGCGTGGAAGCAGCGCCGGCTGGAGGACATTCTGGCGCTGTACCACCCGCAGGTGAGTTATCACGACTTCCTGCAGAACCGGGTGTTCCGGCTGGCCGAGCTGCGTGACTACGTGCAGGCGTCCCTGCCACAGGGCGAGGCCGAGCGGCTGGAGCACTGCGACCGCATCCGCGTGGATGGCGATACCGCCTTCATCCAGTACCAGCTGGTGTTGCGCGGTAGTGGCGGGCTGGCTTCCTTTCAGAGCAGCGAAGCCATTAGCGTGCGCGACGGGCTGATCTGGCGCGTGCGCGAATATGCCACCCTGCAACACGGCAGCAAGGCTGGCAGCGGCGCGACCAGCCAGCGCAGTCCGCTGCAAAGGCTGGGCCTGTCGGCACGCCAGCTGGGGCGCATGGCGGAAGACCTGCACAGCTATTTCCGTCTGCAGCAGCCTTATTTGCAGGCCGACTGCAATCTGGCGGCCGTGGCCAGCGCCACCGGCTACAGCCGCAACCAGCTGTCCTATCTGCTCAACCAGGTACTGGGGCAAAGCTTTTACCGCTACGTCAATCAGGCCAGGCTGCAGCATCTGCTGGCCAGCCTGCCCGCCGCCGACAGCATGGCGCGCATCGACCAGCTGGCCTTTGCCGCCGGCTTCAATTCGCTATCGGTGTTCTACCGCTGTTTTCGCGACCATACCGGCCTGACCCCCGCCACCTGGCTGCGGCGTTTTCCGTGCGGGTCCGCACAGACGACCAGCCAGCCGGACAAGGACTAAGCTGCAGGCTTCTTGCATGGAGGCCTGCCGATGGGCGCAACACACAATATCAGCCTGTGGATGGAACAGCTGGGCGACAGCCTGCAGCCGCGCCCGGCGCTGCACGGCGATATCGAAGCCGATGTCGCCATTGTCGGTGCCGGCTTTACCGGGCTGTGGACGGCTTATTACCTGAAACAGCAGGCCCCGGATCTGAACATCGTGGTGCTGGAAGCCGAGATCGCCGGCTTTGGCGCATCCGGCCGCAATGGTGGCTGGGTGATTGGCGAGGTGCTGGGCGAAGACCGGCTGCTGGCCGGGCTGGACCCGCTCGCCCGCAGCCATAGCCGCGCACTGCTGCATGACATTCCCGACGAAGTGGGCCGGGTCATCGCCCGCGAAGGCATTGACTGCCACTATCGCAAGGGCGGGGTGCTGTACTGTGCCGCCCGCTATCCCGAGCAGGAAAGCCGGCTGCGCCAGCAACTGGTCGACTGGCGCGCCCATGGCCACGGCGAGGAAGACTATCGCTGGCTGGAGGTGGCCGAATTGAACCAGCAGCTGCGTCTGGCCACGCCGTATGGCGCGGTGTTTTCGCCCCATGTGGCCACCATTCAGCCGGCGCGGCTGGTACGTGGCCTCGCCGCCTGTGTCGAAGGCATGGGGGTGGCCATCCACGAACAAAGCCGTGTCGACACGCTGCGTGCCGGCGAGCTGCGCACCGCCCACGGCCGGGTGCGGGCGCGCTGGGTGGTGCCGGCGGTAGAAGGCTATGCCAGCACCCTGCCGCCGTTTGGCCGTTATCAGTTGCCGGTGCAAAGCCTGATCATCGCCACCGAACCCTTGTCCGAGGCGCTGTGGCAGGAAATCGGACTGGAACACGGCCAGGCCTTCAGCGAAAACAGCCGGCAGGTCAGCTATGGCCAGCGCAGCCGCGACAATCGGCTGGTGTTTGGTGCCCGTGGCGGCTATCGCTTTGGTGGCCGGCTGCGGCAGAACTTCAATCTCAGCCCGGACGAAATCAATCTGCGCCGCCAATTGATGGTGGAGCTGTTTCCCATGCTGGCCGGGGCGCGCATTACCCATGGCTGGGGCGGCAATCTGGGTGCGGCACGGCGTTTTCAGCCCCATATGGTGTGCGATGCCGGCCACGGTCTGGCCTGGGCCGGTGGCTATGGCGGTGAGGGCGTGGGTGCCAGCAATCTGGCTGGCCGTACCCTGGCCGAGCTGATGCTGGGCAAGGACACACTGCTGACCCGCCAGCCCTGGGTAAAAACCGTGGCCAGCCTGGGCCGCTGGGAGCCGGAGCCACTACGTTGGCTGGGCTACAACGCCATCATCAAGAGCTTTGTCTGGGAAGACCAGACGCTGAACAACCCCGCCAGCCCGCCATGGCAGCGTCGGCTGGTGCAGCGGCTGGCCGACCGGATGGAAAGCCTGATGCGCTAGCCAGCACCGCCCCTTGCCACAAGGCCAGACCATTTACAGTGAGTGCCAGCTAACAGGAGAAGCATCATGTCGATTACCCTGCTGCCGCAATGCGGCGCGCTTCCGCTATCCGCAGCCAGCCCGGTGGCCATGCCGCTGAGCTTGCCGCACGCGGCCACCCGCGTGCATGCCGTCGAGCGCCCGGACGGCGTGGAAACCGGCGTGTGGGAATGCAGCCCCGGCCGCTGGCGGCGCCAGATCATGCAGGCGGAGTTTTGCCACTTTATCCAGGGGCGTTGCCGCTTTATCCCCGATGATGGGGAGGCCATCGACATTCGCGCCGGCGATGCACTGTTTTTTCCCGCCAATAGCGCGGGGGTGTGGGAGGTGACGGAAACCGTGCGCAAATCCTATGTGCTGTGGCCGGACTGAGAACAAGCGCAGAAGCCGCGGTAGCGGCGATAAGGACGACGGCATGTCGCGGTGGACGGGGTAGCGGGGCTTGGCCTAAACTGGCCGCTCTCCCCTCATGGCTGCTGCATGCCGAAGCAGAATCCCGTGTTCAATACTGCATCAGACCAGCCGCTCGCCTTGCCAGGCCGCTGGCGGGTCACCATCCCCAAAGCACTGTGGCCGGAATTTGAAGGCTATATCTGGCAGCATCATCGCGGTTTCCTGCTGCTGACCAATATCATCGCCGCGCTGGCATTTTTCTCTTATGTGCTGGCCGATTCCCTGCTGATTCCTGACATGGCGCAAGCATCACTGCTGCTGCGCGCTGCCCTGTTGCTGGTGGCCTTGCTGGATATCTGGCTGGTGTTTGGCCGCAGCCGCAACGTCCTGCTGATGGACCAGCTGATGCCGCTGCACGACCTGATTGCCACCGTGGCCTGGTTCGAGCTGCTCAAGCGCAGCCACTCGCCGGATGTGCCCACTTTTCTCTATGCCTCGCTGATTTTCATCGTGTTCGCCAATCTGGGCGTGCGGGTGTCGTTCAAGGGTGCGCTGGCCAGCTCGCTGGCCATTTCACTGGTGATCATGGGCAATGTGGCGCTGATGAACCCGCAGGACAGCAAGCCGCTGCTGGTGTTCTCGCTGGTCTACCTGCCGGTGCTGCTGTTCTGCCTGTTCATGAGCTGGAATACCACCAGCAGCGTGCGGCTGGCTTTTTATGCCTCACGGGAAGAAGCAAGGTGCAAGAACGAACTGTCCTCGCTGAACCGGCGGCTGCAAATGCTGGCCTCCACCGATGCGCTCACCCAGGTGGGCAACCGCCGCGCCTTTGATCTGCAGCTGGAGCAGCTCTGGCTGCAGATGGGCCAGCATGGCCGGCCCTTTGCCCTGCTGCTGGTGGATATCGATTTTTTCAAACCCTATAACGACCACTATGGCCATCTGGCAGGCGACCATGTGCTGGCCGAGGTCGCCAGCGCCATGGTGGGCAGCCTGCGCAGCGGGCAGGCCAGAGCGTTCCGCTATGGCGGCGAAGAGTTTGCCATCCTGCTGCAAAGCGGCCATCAGGACGAGCTGCAGCACATCGCCCAGCGCCTGCTGCAGCAGGTGGCGGCCTTGCAGGTAGAACACCGCCACCGCCCGGACGGGCTGCCGCATCTCACCATCAGCGTGGGTGCGGCCTTGTCCAGTCTGCCGGGCTTGCGCCACGCCACCGACCTGCTGGCCTGCTGCGACCGCATGCTGTATCGCGCCAAGCAGCAGGGGCGCAACCAGCTGCAGCTGGCGACGGATGCCATGGCGGTGGGCAGCGACTGAGCGCCGCCTGGCGTCAGTCTTGCGGCTGTCCTCCGGCCCTTTGCAGCACCGCACCCAACAGCACATCGGCCCCCATGCGGACGTCGTGTGGCAGCGCGTCTTCCGCCTCGTTGTGGCTGATGCCGCCCACGCAGGGGATGAAGATCATGGTGGTAGGACAGTGCCGTGCCAGATGGATGGCGTCGTGGCCGGCACCGCTGACAATCTCCTGATGCGGATAGCCCAAGGCCGTTACCGCCTGCTGCACGGCAGCGATGCAGTCGCGGTCGAACGGCGTGGCGGCGCTGAACCAGTGCTGCTGGATGTCGACCGTCAGGCCGCGCGCCGCTGCCAGTTCCTGCAGTACGGCGCGGGCGCGTTGCTCCATGGCCGCGATCTGCGCGTCCTGATGGTGGCGCAGGTCGATGGTGAAGTGGACCTGGCCGGGAATGGTATTGCGCGAGGAGCCGGGAATGGCCAGCTGCCCCACGGTCACCAGCCCGTGCGGGCTGAATTCACCGGCCAGCTGTTCCAGCCGGCTGATCATGGTGCTGGCTGCAAACAGGGCATCGCGGCGCAGGGCCATGGGCGTGGTGCCGGCGTGGGCCGGGCTGCCGGTGACCAGCACATCCAGCCAGCAGATGGCCTGGCCGCCCGTCACCACCCCGATGGGCAGGCCGGCCTGTTCCAGGATCGGCCCCTGTTCGATATGGGCTTCGAAATAGGCATCAAACGCCCGGCCCAGCGGCAGGTTGCCGGCATGGCCGGCCAGCGCGGTGGCCACGCTGATGCCCTGTGCGTCTTCTGCGGCCAGGGCCTCGTCCAGCGGCAATACACCGCAAAACGCCGCCGAACCCAGCATGGCCGGAGTGAAGCGCGCGCCTTCTTCATTGGTCCATACCGCAATTTCCAGCGGCTTGTCGGTGGTGATGCCGGCATCGTTCAGGCTGCGTACCACTTCCAGCCCGGCCAGCACACCATAGATGCCGTCAAAGCGGCCGCCGGCCGGCTGGGTATCCAGATGGCTGCCCATCACCACCGGCATGGCTTGCGGGTCGCGGCCGGGGCGGCGGGCAAACAGGTTGCCGATGGCATCGGTGTCCAGGCTCATGCCGGCCTGGTGGCACCAGTCGGCAAACAGGGCGCGGCCGGCGAAGTCTTCCGCCGACAGGGCCAGCCGGCAATTGCCGCCTGCTGTGGTGGGGCCGACTTTGGCCATGTCCATCAGGCTATTCCATAAGCGTGGACCATTCACGGTCAGCATTGTCGTTCTCCTCAATTGTTTGTGTTTGTTTACGCGGCGGGGCTTCAGTAGCCCAGCGCCGGATCGGCGCGATGCAGCAGGGCTGCGCCTGCGGCCAGCCGCCGGGTGTTTTCTGCGATCTGGCTGGCAATGCAGCGCGCCGAGGCGGCCGAAGCCATGTGCGGCGTGACGGTGACGCCCGGCGTGCGCCACCACGGGTGAGCGGCTGGCAGCGGTTCCTGTTCGAACACGTCGAGCAAGGCCGCGCGCAACTGGCCACTGCCGAGGGCTGCTGCCAGATCCGCAGCCGCCACATGCTGGCCACGGCCGCCATTCACCAGCACTGCGCCGGGGGCCAGTGCGGCAAACAGCTGGCTATCCAGCAGTCCTGCGGTGGCGGTGGTCAGCGGCAGCAGATTGATCAGCAGATCCAGCCCGGCCAGGCAGTCCTGCAAGCCGCTGTCGCCGTGGTAACAGCCCACCCCGGCCAGCGTCTTGGGGCTGCGCGACCAGCCGCGTACCGCATAGCCGGCCCCGGCCAGATCCTGTGCCACGGCGCTGCCCATCGAGCCCAGTCCCAGCACGCCCACCCGGTATGCGCTAGCGGGGCATTGCGGCGGCCGCTGCCAGCGCGCCTGGCGCTGGTTGGCCAGCACCAGGTCGAAATGACGCTGATAGTGGATGACTGCCCAGCGCATGAACTCCACCATGCCCTGGCGCTGTTCCGGGTCCACCACCCGGCACACCGGCACGGCCGGCAAGCCGCCGGCTGTGTCCAGGTGCTCGATGCCGGCGGAGACCGAATGGATCAGCCGCAGCCGGGGCAATGCCTGCAAGCTGCCTGCTGGCGGAAACCAGCAGGCGGCAACTTCCGCTTCGCTGGCACCCGCCTCGTGCGCTTGCAGCACGCACAGTGCGGGTGCCACCTGGGCAAAGGCCTGGCGCAGCGCTTCGATCAGTTCGGCATCGTCGGTGAGTAGCACCACCGTGCTCATGAGGCATAGCTTTGCTGTTGATCGGCAATCAGCGACAGCGCCGCCTGCCAGCCCAGGGCGATGATTTCTTCTTCATCGCTACGGGCGAACTGGGCCGAGGTGTGCTGGCGCACCGCCTCGCTGGGGTAGTGCAGCTGTGCGCCGCCAGCCATGGCCTGTACCTGTGCCTGACAGGCGCGCTCCAGGAAGTAGATTTCGTGGAAGGCTTCGGCCACCGAGCGGCCACCGGCCAGCAGGCCGTGGTTGCGCAGGATCAGCGCCTTGTTGTGCGGGCCGAGGTCGGCCACCACCCGTTCGCGCTCTTCCAGCGACAGGGCAATGCCCTCGTACTCGTGGTAGCTCAGCCGGCCGTAAAACTTGAGCGCATGCTGGGTAATCGGCAGCAGGCCATGTTCCTGTGCCGACACCGCCATGCCGGCTGCGGTATGGGTGTGTACCACGCAGTGCAGGTCGGGCCGGGCCATGTGCACGGCAGAATGGATGACAAAGCCTGCCTTGTTGACGCGCTGCACCTCACCGTCACCGCCCACCACATTGCCATGCTGGTCGATGCGTACCAGGTCGGAAGCACGCATGTGCTGGAACAGCACGCCGTAGCGGTTGATGAGGAAATGATGCTCGGGGCCGGGGATGCGCAGCGAAATATGGGTGTCGATCATGTCCGTCATGCGGAAATGGGCGATCAGCCGGTACAGCGCTGCCAGCTCGCAACGCGCCTGCCATTCTTCAGGGGAAAATCGGGCCGCTTGATTCATGAGGTTCTCCAGGGGTTAACGGACAAAGACCAGCTCGGGGGGTGTGCTCTGCCGCCGCAGGCGGGCCAGCCCGGCCACGCCGACAAAAGACACCAGGGACAACAGTGAGAAGAACAGCGCCAGCGGCCACCATTCGCCGGCAAAGCGGCTGGCCAGCCAGGTGCCGATCAGCGGCGTGGTGCCGCCGGCCAGGGCGCAGATCAGCTGGTAGGCCAGCGAAATGCCGGAATAGCGCAGCCGCACCGGAAAGGCCTCGACCATATAACCGGCAATCACCGCATACAGGCCGGACAGGGTGACCACCGCCATGGCGATGCCCACGGTCATCAGCAGGATGTTGCCGGTTTGCACCAGCAGGAACATGGGATAGGGCAGCACCACGCACAGCAGGGAGACGATCTTGAGGAAGCGCCCCTCGCCGATCTTCTCGGCCAGCAGCGCGGAACAGGGCTGCGACAGGAATTGCAGGATGGTCACCAGGAACAGCGTGTCCAGAATGGTGGAACGGGCAATGCCCTGATACTGGGTCACATAGGTGATCATGAAGGTGTTGGTGAAGAAGAAGCCGGCCGAGCCAATGGTGACGGCGGCGGCGGCGAACAGGATTTCACGCCAGCAATCGCGTATCACTTCCAGTACCGGATATTTCGCCGTGCTTTGTTCGGCCTGTACGGCCTTGAATTCCGGCGACTCGTCCACGCCGATGCGGATGGCCAGGCCCACGCACATCAAGAGGCCGCTGGCCAGAAAGGGCAGGCGCCAGCCCCAGCTGAGAAAGTCGGCCTGATCCAGCGAGGTGACCAGCCGGAAGGCGATCAGCGACAGAATCAGCCCGGCCGGGCTGCCCAGCTGGGCAAACGAGGCATAGAAGGTTTTGCGCTTGGCCGGTGCGTGTTCGCTGGCCATCAGCACGGCCCCGCCCCACTCGCCACCCACCGAAATGCCCTGGATGAAGCGCAAGGCCACCAGGCCAATGGGCGCCCAGATGCCGGCACTGGCATAGCTGGGCAACAGGCCGATGCCGGCGGTGGCCACGCCCATCAGCATCATGGTGAACAGCAGCATTTTCTTGCGCCCCAGCCGGTCACCCAGATGGCCGAACACCATCCCGGCCATGGGGCGGGCGATAAAGCCGACGGCAAAGGTGGCAAAGGCCGCCAGCGTGCTCAGCGTGGGGTCGCTGCTGGGGAAAAACACCTGGCCCAGCACCAGGGCGGCAGCGGTGGCATAGATGTAGAAATCGTAAAACTCGATGGTGGTGCCGATGAAGGCGGCCGCCGCGGCTCGGCGCGACTGGCTGGAGGCTTGTGACATGGGGGATTCCTCTTTTTTGTAGATACGTGTTCGAGATCGGGTGACATGCACGTCGGTCTGCGCTCTGTTGGCGCGGTGAGGGTTTATCGCATGGGCATTACCATTAGTAAAATTATCAAAATTGAAGCTTAAAATAAGCAGAATTAATGAGTAACAGGAGGGCTGAACATGGCAAAAACAACAGGGACAACCCAGGCCAACATGACAGCAGGACGGCGTTTTCTGAGCGACAGGCTGGATTGGAATCTGCTACGGACTTATCTGGTAATCGCCCAGGAAAGCAGCATCAGCCGGGCTGCTGCCCGCCTGCATGTCACGCAGTCGGCGGTGAGCCAGGCCTTGAAACGGCTGGAAGAACAGTTGCAATGCACACTGATACTGCGGCAGGGGACGCGCTTCGCGCTGACGGAAACCGGCGATGAAATCTTCCGCATTGCCAGCGACATCTACGGCAATGTGTCGCGGCTGAGTGCCGCGCTGGAAAGCCGCAGCGAGGACATGCTGGGCAAGGTGCGCATACTGTGTGCCACCGGGCTGGAGGTGGCCGGCTACGATGCCTATCTGGCCCGTTTTCACCAGCAGTACCCACGGGTGGAACTGGAAGTGGAAGTCATGCGCAGCGCCGACATCATCAGCGGCCTGCTGCAAAAAACCGCCACCCTGGGGTTGGGCCTGTGCCGCCTGCCGCAGGCACGGCTGGAGCGGCGCTGTCTCATCACCCAGCGTTATGCGTTTTACTGTGGCCGCAGCCATCGCTTGTTCGGCCGCAGCGATCTGACGCTGGAGTCATTGCAGGGGCAGGATTTTGTCAGCTTCATCAGCGACCAGATTGGCGGCAACCTGTCGCCGCTGACCATCTTCCGCGACCAGCAAGGCTATACCGGCAAGATCATTGCGGCATCATCCAGCCTGGAAGAAGTGCGGCGGCTGGTACGCGCCGGCTTTGGCATCGGCAGCCTGCCGGAACACGTGGCGGCCCGCGATGTGGCACAAGGCGAGCTATGGCGGCTGCCGCCAGCCGCAGGCATTGCCGATCTGGATCTCTATCTGCTGTGGAACCGGGAGCAGAAGCTGGGTACGGCGGAAAGCGTATTTCTGGAGGGGCTGCAGCGCTGCTTGCCAGGGCTGGAAGAAAAAGACGGCAGTTGACGCGCGACCAACCGGCAGCTGGCGGCAAAGATTGCCTGCCGGCGGCAAGATTGGCGTCAAGAGATGTAAAGCAATGATAAGAAAAGAAAAATCGGCTCGATAAAAGGCTGGTATGGATATTGCAGTAGCCGGGCATCCCCTGCCGGGCTTGCTGGCTTGTGCCGGGACCATCCAGATACCACCACCAGACCGCCAGGAGTCCAGCAAGATGGCCATGCCGATTTCACCCGCCAGCAGCTATGGCAGCACTATGCCCAAAACCATTAGCAGCAGTCGTCCGGCACCCGCGCCGGCACCGTTCACCCCCACGCCGGCGACAGAACAACCGGCCAGCCTGGGCGGCAATGTTGGCTCGCTGATCAATACCAAGGCCTGAGTCAGCCGCCCGGCCGCGCCCTGAGCACGGCCCGGGACGGCTGCACCATCACACCTGGTAGCGGGCGAGAATATCCGCCTGCTGTCGCGCCATCTCATCCAGCTGGGCGGCATTCTGCGCCGTATGCTGGGCTGCCGCGCTGGCCTCTTCCGAAGCCTGCGCCGTTCTTTCCACCATGGCGGCAATATTGTTGCTGGCCTCGCCCTGCTGCTGGATGGCGGCGGCCACGGCATCGCTGCCCTGTACTGCACCGCCGGCCAGTTCGCCGATACGACGCATGGCCACCGCCGCCTGATCGGCGCGGGTGACGCCCACTTTCACCAGCTCTTCCGCCTTTTGCATCTGGGCGGTGGCCTGGCCGGCATTGCCCAGCATGGCCTCGATGGTGGAGGAAATCTCCTGGGTCGACTTGGTGGTGCGCTCGGCCAGCTTGCGTACCTCGTCGGCCACCACGGCAAAGCCGCGGCCTTGTTCGCCGGCGCGGGCGGCCTCGATGGCGGCATTGAGCGCCAGCAGATTGGTCTGGTCGGCAATATCGCGGATCACATTGATCACGGTCGCCACCTCGCCGCTGTGTGCTTCCATCTCGTGAATGCTGCTGGCCGACACGGTTACCACCTGGGAAATCTGGTGAATGTCGTGGATGGTCTGTTCGATGATGCCGCTGCTGTCTTCGACCAGCGTCTGCGCCGATTTGGCCCCGGCGCTTTGCTCGGCCGACTGCTCGGCCACATGGTTGATGCTCACCGTCATCTGCTCGATGGTGGCGGCGATATTGGCCGAGGCCTCGCTCTGCGCACCAGAGGCCATCGACACCTCGTTGGCGGTTTGTGCCAGCTCTTGCGACGAGCGCTTCACCTGATGCGCGCCATCGGCCAGTTGGCCAAACGCCTGTTGCAGGCCATCCAGCAGCTGGTTGAAGGCACGGGCAGTCAGGCCGATTTCATCCTGGCTGCTGCTGTCGGCGCGCAGGCGGAAATCCCGCTGGCTGCTGACCGCCTCGATGGTGTGCTGGATGGAGCCCAGCCCGTGGCTGATGGTGCGGTACAACAGCAAGGCCAGCGCGCCGGTCACCAGCAGCGCCAGCGCCATCAGCCCCAGTGCCACGGCAAATACGGTCTGGTAAGTGCGGTCGTTGTCGGCCGCCAGTTGCTCGGCCAGCCGGTAATTGAACTTGGCATGCTGTTCTACTGCCTGCATCAGCTGAGTGGCGGTCTGGGCAAATTCGTTATTGGTCAGCGCTACCGCCTGTTCGGTCTGATTGCTGCGCGACAAGGCCAGAATCCGGCTGCGTCCCTCGCGATACTGCACCATCATCGCCTTGTCTGCGGCCAGCAGCTGGCGGTCTTCGTCGCTGGCGCTTGCATTGATCTGATAGGACTCCATCAGCGTGTCAAAGCGCTGGTCGGCATCGGCCAGGTTTTTTTCAGCCAGCGCTTTTTGCTCGGCCGTGGTGGCCAGCACATGGCGCAAGGTATTGGCACGGATATCTGCCACCGCCCGCAGGGTTCCCTGCATGACTTTCAGATCGGGAAAGGTACTGTTCCGCACATATTCGAAGCGCTGCTGCCCGTCATGCAGCGCGTGAATGGCATAGCCACCAACCAGCAACATGCTGGCCAGCGCAATCGACAAAGTCAGCAATAATTTTTTCGTGATGTTCATGATTTATCCCGAAATCAAAAAAGTAGTGACGGCTGGCCAGGTATAACGCATGTGCATAGCACCAGCTAAATCGTTTCAGCTTAGATAGTAGGGTAATTTTCAGCCATTTTAAAAGTGATCTTTACAAATATTTCGATTATGAAAATGACATTTTTGTTAAGTAAACAGCAGCGATAAGCCCTGGCAGGATCAGCCAGCAGTCGGTATGGGCTTCGCTAGCCGAGGCTGAGCGTCTGCCATCATCGGGCAGCGAGCCGGCCTGGGACTTGCGCCATATCAGTTACTACTTATTTTTTAGCGATAGTCAGGGTTGTGCGTGGCAAACACCTGGGTAGTGCTTGAAAAGCAAACAGGCCTGCCAACTCAGCAGACCTGTTGTCGTGTCAAGGCACGCAGCTGCCTGACGGGAGCAGAGCGCTCTAGTTGAATGGCGTCGGGCGCGGGGTGTTATTGCTGGATGCCGGCAGAATCGGCAGCACGACCTGCGGTTGTTTGCCGGTAAGGGTATGCAGGAAGGCGACAATATCGCCTATTTCCTGCTGGTTGAAGGCGCGGCCCAGTTGCAGCTTGCCCATGGTGGACACCGCGGCTTCCAGTGTCGGGGCGCCTGCATCGTGGAAATAGGGCGCGCGCAGTGCCACATTGCGCAAGGACGGGACCTTGAACGACATGCGGTCGGCATCGTTGCCGGTTACCCCCGCCCGGCCCTGGGCCGGATTGCTGGTCTGATACGGTGTTACCAGGCCCATTTTCTGGAAGGAATTCCCCCCCACGGCGGGGCCGTTATGGCAGGCCACACAGCCGGCGGTCTTGAACGTCTGGTAGCCGCGCAGCTCCTGCGTGTTCAGCGCCTTCTTGTTGCCCTTCAGCCACTGGTCAAAGCGCGAATCCGGCGTGACCAGGGTTTCTTCAAAGGCGGCAATCGCCTTGGTTACCTGTTGCATTGAGACATTGCGGTTGCCGAACACCTTGTCGAATTCATTGACGTAGGCCGGCATCGAACGCAGCACATCCAGCGCCAGCACATGGTTGGACGCCATTTCCTTGGGGTTGGCAATCGGGCCGCTGGCCTGCTCTTGCAAGGACTTGGCACGGCCATCCCAGAACTGGGCCAGGTTCAGGCTGGAGTTGAGCACCGAAGGTGAGCGGATAGGCCCTTGTTGCCAATGGTCGCCAATCGAGGACGTGAGATTGTCACTGCCGCCGGTGGACAGGTTGTGACAGGAATTACAGGAAATGAAACCGGATTTGGACAGGCGCGGTTCAAAAAACAGTTTTTTGCCCAATTCCACCATGGCCGGATTCTTGATGACTGGCTTGGGAATGGGCTGAATAGGTTCACTCTGAATACTGGGCGCAGCACTGGCAGATATTGCCAGCCACAGCGGAAACATCATGCCGATATATTTGATGAATTGCATTGCCATCTCCATTTGCGGTTGAAAAATGATTGTTGCGCGTAGCGAATCGAAAAATTTCATGGTGTGTCGGCAAATGTTCCGTGTAGCTGAATTATTCTATTGCGTCTTTTAAAACAGGCCATGGCGTATTTCATGGGATGGTCGGGATAATTGTGGGAGTTATCCCGTCATAAAACAGTATGAAATAAAGCCGCATACACGATGATTAATGCGTTGCCATGGTTGAGTGCCAAGATGGGGCAGTTTGAGATCGGCTGATTTGTCGCAGATCAAATAGCGCAAATCAAAATGCTGGTAGGTAAATTGATATTTTCAATTCATTTGATAGCCAAAAAATATCAGCATGCTTTATTTGGCAGCCGGAATATCCCCAGACCATTGCAGGGCAATGCCCGTGGTATAGATGGCTGCAGGAGAATGAACAGAATGGCAGTGCAGGTATTTACCACAGCAGGAATGCCGGGCAGGGCAGGTAAGGGCAGGGCAGGCGACATGCCAGGATCTGGCATGAGGAAGGGCGTAGCAGGAATTATTTAAAGAAAAACATGAAACCCAGCGTGAGCAGGATAAGCAGGCACAGCATGCTGATGCCGCACATTTGCTCGATGATGGCATCCATACAAACCATCATCCAGCGCGCAGCCTTGCTGCTGCTGCCCTTGCCGGAGACAGGGTGCAGCAGCGGTCTGGATATATTTCTTTGCCTGAAGGAAAACATTTCTTGAATACTCTTAACAATAATTGCCACAAGACAATAATTGTTAAATTAAAGCAAATCAAGATATTAGACAGTAAATAAGGTGTTAAGTAATGAAAATAACCATATGGCATTGTTTGGCTGGCTGGGATGTGCCGTGCCGGATTGCCAAGGCAAGCCGGTCTGGGGGAGGCCCAGAACAAGGCTCCAGGCAAGCACTTGCCCAGTTCTGCAGCGACGCTCCCGGAAAGGCATCATCCCTGCGCCAAAGCCAGTAGGGCTGGCTGCTCTGCAGCATGCTGGACGGCGTGGACCACTTACCCCGCCATCAGCACTCGCCCAGCCTGGGCTGATGGCGTTGCCTGTCGCTTTTTACCGCTTGTTCATGCTCGTAGCTCACCAGAATATTCATCAGCATGGTGGTCATGGCGGGTGTCAACATGGAAAAGCGCTGCGACCGGTAAGCTGCACTGATGGCGTGAAACAGCGTGCGGCTTTCGCCGGATAACTGACGCAGATCGCCCAGGGTAAACAGGCGGACATCGTAGCGAGAGCCCATCAGCAGCCAGAAACCCGCCAGCATGGCACCGTCCCGGCTGCCATCCATTGCATTGATCCGAGCCAGAATTTCGCTTTCCGTCATGTCCGCACCACCCTTTCTTCAAGAAGCCTGGGCATTGCTCATGCCGCCGCCGGCATGGCAGGGGCGACCGGCGGCAAGCTGCTGCTGGCGGCAATGCCCAGCGTCAGCATGGCGGGGTTCATGCTGTCCACCATGGTGCTGGGAATCAGGATGGTGGTTCCCCGCTCCTTGGTGGTCTCGTAAATGATGTTCATCGCCCGCAACTGCAAAGCCCCGGGCTGCTGCTGATAGATGCGGGCCGCCGCGACAAACTGGCCGGCAATTTCCGCTTCGGCTGCGCCCAGAATGATGCGCGCCTGCTTTTCGCGCTCGGCCTGCGCCTGACGGGACATGGCATCCTGCAAGGCTACCGGGATGGCCACATCGCGGACTTCCACCGAGCTGACGGTAATGCCCCACTCGCTGGTTTTCTGGCCGATGTCCGTGCACAGCTGCTGGTCCGCCGCCCGCCGGTCCGACAGCAAGGCGGCCAGCATGGACGAACCAATCATCTCGCGCAAAGAGGTTTGGGCGACACGGTCGATGGCTTGCTGGAAGTCGGTAATCGCCAGCGCGGCTTTCTGCGCATCGTGCACATGCCAGAAGATGACGGCGTCTACATTGACCGGCACCGTGTCGCGCGTCAGGGCCTGTTCGGCGTTGAAGGCGGTGGTCTGGATGCGCTCATCGATGATGGCGACCACGCTGTCTATCACCGGCAGGATGACAAACAGGCCCGGGCCGCGCACCCCCTGCAGCTTGCCGGCGCGAAGCACCACGAATTTCTGCCAGGTATTGGCCATTTTGAGCGACATGCCCGTCACCATGCCGGCCAGCCAGAAGATAGCCGCCAGCCAGGTGCTACCCAGCATGCCGATGCCGGCACCCGTGGCCAGCAGGCATAGAACAATGAAAAAGGTAATGGGGTTCACGCTGATGCTCCTGCATGGATACCGGCTATGCGCCGAAGGCAACCGGACGGGACATCATCAGGGAAGTGGCAGCGGCTGTCGGTGCTGCAGCATACATAGCGGGCAGATTCGCCGCCGGCGGCAAGCGGGTGGTCCGTGAGCTAGCGTTCTTGCCGCAGCGACGGCATGTTTTCCCATCTGCGTTCCTGCTGCCAATGCAGCATCCAGGCGCTGACGGCACTGGCCGGCATGGGGCGGGCGATGGCATAGCCCTGGCAGTAGTGGCAATCCAGCTGCAACAGCATGGCACCATGCGCCAGGGTTTCCACCCCCTCGGCAATCACTTCGCGGTTGAATGCTCGCGCCAGCCGGATGATGCTGTCGACGATATTGCGGTCTTCCGGACTGTTCAGCATGTTGCTGACAAAGCTCTGGTCAATCTTCAGCATGTCCACCGGCAGATTGCGGAAATAGGACAGCGAAGAATAACCGGTACCAAAGTCGTCCAGCGCAAAGCGGATGCCATGTGCGCGGCAAGTCAGCAGCGTCTGTATCGACTGGGCCACCTTCTCCAGCGCTGCCGTTTCCAGCAATTCCAGCCCCAGCTGTGCCGGCGACAGCAGTGGAAAGCGCGCCAGTTGCTGCAGCAGCTTGTCGGCAAAGTCTTGCTGCTGCAGCTGGCTGGCACTGATATTGATGCTGACATCCAGCACCATGCCTTGCTGCCGCCAGTGTTCCATTTGCTGCAGCACCTGGCTGACCACCCATTGGCCCAGCACCAGTTCGGCACTGCTGCCTTCCAGCACTTGCAGGAAATTTTCCGGGGTCAGCAAACCCAGCTCCGGGTGTTGCCAGCGCAGCAAGGCTTCCAGGCCGGTCACCCGGCCATCGCGCAAGTCGACCTTGGGCTGGTAGTACAGCAGCAGCTCGCCCTGTTCCAGCGCGCTGGTCAGCCGTGACAGCTGGTGGTGGTATTCCCGTATCAGTTGATCCTGGGCCAGATCGTAATAGTGGTAGCGGTTTTTGCCGGATTGCTTGGCCAGATACATGGCCTGGTCGGCATGGCGCAGCAGGGTGTCATTGTCGGAATCGTCATACGGATAAACCGTTACCCCGATGCTGGCGGTAATCCGCACCAGGCGGCCGGTCAGCAACTGCGGCGTGCCAACGGCCTGCAGCACGCGATCCAGCACCTGGCGGTACTCTGCGTCGTCGGCCAGGTCGGTCAGCAGCAGCACGAATTCATCGCCCCCCAGCCGGGCAATGATGTCATTGGCCCGCAGCGCCAGGCGCAGCCGGTCGGCGGTATCCACCAGCAACTGGTCGCCGGCCTCGTGTCCCAGGCTGTCGTTGATCGGTTTGAAGCCGTCCAGGTCCAGATAACATACCGCCAGGTGCTTGCCGGTGCGCTGCGCCCGTTGAATGGCCAGATTCAGCCCCTCGGTCAGCAGGCGCCGGTTGGGCAGGCCGGTGAGCAAATCGTAATTGGCCATGCGGGTCAGCTCGTCTTCTTTCTGCTTGAGCTGGCTGATGTCGGAAAAGAAGCCGATATAGTGCCGTGCGCGACGGCAGGCACCGGGGGGTTCTCGCAGCAAGGTCAGAAACAGGCGTGCCGGATAGGATGAACCATCGCGGCGCAGGCAGCTCAGCTCGCCGTGCCAGCTGCCGTCCCGGCGCAGTGCGCGCAGCCACGACCTGGGCTGCAAGCCGTCCACGCCCTTGCTGGCCAGCATGGCCACCCGCAGGCCAATGCTTTCGCTGGCGGTAAAACCGGTGATGGCGGTAAATGCCGGGTTGATGTCGACAATGCGCATGGCCCCATCGGTGATGACAATGCCTTCGTGGCTATGACTGAACACGCAGGCGGCCAGCCGCAGCGCTTCGTTGGAATGCGTCAGTTCTTCGTTCTGCATTTCCAGTTCGATCTGGTGCACTTGCAGCTCGTGCAGCAGGCGTAAGGGATCTGGCGTCCCGTGCAAATGGGCCGGCATGGCTTGCAGCCGTTGCTCGGCACGCTGGCGCAAGGTGGCGGCGTCTTGTTTTGCATGGGGCTTGACCATCAGCGCTTACTCCAGGTGTTGTTGCAGGCGTGCTTCCAGGCTGGCGATCTCCGTCGTGTCGATAAAAGTGATCACGATGCCGTCAATCACGTTATCCAGTCGGCGATACGGCATGATGCGTACGCGGTACCAGCGGCCACTGCGGCTATGCACCCGTTTTTCGGCAAAGACCAGGGTTTGCAGCACCTTGGCGGCATCGTCCAGCAAGCGGGGGTATTCCAGCTCGCCCCGGATGTCGGACAAAGGGCGGCCGATATCGCCGGGAATGAACTTGAACAGCGCGGTGGCATGGCTGGTAAAGCGTCGCAGCCGCATCTCGCCATCCAGAAACACCGTGGCAATTTCCGTGCTGTTCAGCAGGTTGTTCATGTCATTGCGTTCCCAGGTCAGGTCGTCCAGCTTGGCCTGCAGCTCGGCATTGATGGTTTGCAGTTCTTCGTTCAGCGATTGCAGCTCCTCGCGCGAGGTGGTCAGCTCCTCGTTGGTGGCCTGTAGCTCTTCATTGCCGGACTTCACTTCTTCCAGGGCAATCTGCATGTCTTCCTGCATGGAGCGCAGCAATTTGCGGTTTTGCTCCAGTTCCTGTTCCAGCATCAGCTCGCGTTCGCTGACCGACGCGCGGCGTCGTGGCCTGGCCTTGGGCTGCGGTGCTTCGGTAAACACCACCAGCAGCCGGCCTTGCAGCCCTTCTGGCTGGCGGATTAGCTGTACCGTCAGATGAAAGTGGTGTGGCGTGCCAAATCCATCCACCTGCAAATCATTCACCTGCACCAGCTCCACACCGGACTGCACTTGCAGAATGGCGGTATTCAGCGCGCTACCCAGCCCGGCGCGTGCCATGGCATGGATATTCACATTCACCTTGCCGGCGGCGGGCTCCAGGTATTTGCCCACCCGGCCGCTGATATAGAGGATATCGCCGTCGCTATTGATCAGGACGGCAGCAGGGGCGTAATTCTGCTGGATGAGCTGGTCGGTCTGGTATTCAAGGCTTTTTCGATAATCTGGCATTGTTTCTTCAATAGTCAGCAACGATCTGGACTGTGTCCGCAGCGGAAACTCCAGCGTCCGGCTGCGGCTGGCACTGTCGCTACGGGTGAAAATGCGGTTTTTCTTGTCCAACGGTAAAAACAGGTTGGAAAACCGTCCGGTGGTTTCCGCGCTGCCCAGCACCAGAATACCCCGGCTGCACAAGGCGTAATGAAACAGCGGCAGCAGCTTGTCCTGCAACACGGTATCCAGATAAATCATCAGATTGCGGCATGACAGGATATCCAGCCGGGTAAAGGGCGGATCGGAAATGATGTTCTGCGTGGCAAAAACAATCATGTCGCGGATGCCCTTGCTGACCCGGAAGTGATTATCCTCGGCCACGAAGTAGCGTTCCAGCCGCGCGGCCCCCACATCGGCAGCCATGCTGCACGGATAGACGCCACGCCGGGCAAGCTGGATGGCGTCGTCATCCAGATCGGTGGCATAGATTTGCAGGCTGAATTGTCCCGCAGGCTGATGCAATAACAGCGACTCGCGAAACAGGATGGCCAGCGAGTACGCTTCCTCGCCGCTGGAGCAGGCCGGCACCCAGGCGCGCAATGCCTTGCCCGCCGGGTAGAGGGCAAACAGGGCCGGCATGGCCACGTCGCGCAAGTACTCCCACACCGCCGTGTCGCGGAAGAAGCGGGTGACGCCGATGAGCAGCTCCTTGAGCAGCAAGTCGCGCTCTTGCAGATTGGCACGAAAATGCGCGGCATAAGCCTGCAGGTTCTCCAGCTGCAACAGGGCCATGCGCCGCTCAATGCGGCGATTCAGGGTATTGGGCTTGTAGTGGGAAAAATCATTACCGGTATGCTGCAGCAGCAGGCTGATGATTTCGCGCATGGCCTGCTGCGGGTCGGGCAGGGTCTGCCCTGTCCCCGGGTGGTCGTCCAGCCAGCCGGCGCATTGCTCAGCCACCAGCCGGGGCAGCCGTTCCGGTGCGGCCACGAAGTCCACCACGCCACGGTCTATCGCGCTGCGCGGCATGCTGTCGGCGCGGGCGGTTTCCGGGTCCTGGGCAAAGGTCAGCCCGCCGCAGGCCTTGATTTCCTGCATGCCCAGCATGCCATCCGCACCCATGCCGGACAGAAGCACCGCCATGCTGTGCTTGCCCAGCCCGTGCGCCAGCGTGTGAAACAGGTGGTCGATCGGCAGCCGCTGTCCTGCCGCCGGTGGCGACAGATAAAGGCAGCCACGCTCAAAACTCAGGGTTTTGTTGGGCGGAATGACATAAATGCAATCCGGCAGAATCGGTGTGCCGTGACTGGCCTCATGCACGGCCAGGTGGGTATGGCCTGCCAGCAGTTCCGGCAGGATGCTGGCGTAGTCGGGGGCCAGATGCTGGACGATGACCAGCGCCATGCTGTTGCCCGGCACAATGCCGGCCACAAATGCTTCCAGCGCCTCCAGCCCGCCGGCCGAGCAGCCGATGCCAATGATGGCAAGCGGCGGGCAGGCGGGGGGCGCTAGTGGAGATTCCGCATGGAGAGAGTTTTTCATCACGTTTTTCTGTGCAGCACACTGCACGCCAGACAGCCCGGGGCAATATGACACCGGGCAGTGCCTTGCACCCTACTCCCTATTACTAGAGCGACGGGAAATTTTCGCATTGCAGCATCCAATTGTGGTCGATCTACCCGTTGCCGGCTTATCCGGCGCGCCGTAACGGCGGCGCTAAACCAGCTGGGCATGGTTGCGCGCAAACAGCGCATAACAGCTGCAGGCCGCCAGCTGCAAGCCGGGCCGGTTCAGAATACTGACCACGCCACGGCGATAGCCAATCAGGCCCTGGCGCTGCAACTGGCCTGCCGCCTGCGTGATGCCGACCCGGCGCACGCCCAGCATGTCGGCCAGCATTTGCTGGGTGAAATGGATTTCATCCCCTGGCAGGCGGTCGTGTGCCATCAGCAGCCAGCAGGCCAGCCGTGGCTTGATCTGGTGAAAGTGGGCACAGCTGGCAGACAGCGCCAGCTGTTCGTGCGTGGCATAGAGATAGCGCTGGCTCAGCCGGATCAGCGGGCGGCTATGCCGCAGCGCATGCCAGAAGCCCAGATAGCTCAGCTGCAGCCCCCGTCCGGCTTCCATGACCGTGGCCTGCAAGGGAGAGCGTGCCTTGCCCAATACCAGGCCGGCACCCAGCATGCCCTCATTGCCGAACATGCCGGCCGCCACGCCATGATTACCGCTCGCGGCCTGCACCACCACCAGCCCGGACAGCGGGAAATAGACCTGACTGCCGCCATGGCCGGGCAGGCCCAGCCGGGTGGCCAGCGGTAATGCCGTTTCCTCGCATAGTGCCAGCAGCTGGCGGCGGTCGGCAGCGGGCAAACGCTGCAAGATGCAATTATATGGCTGCGCCATGTTTCCACTCCGCGCCGCAAGCCCGGCGGTGATTGGCAGCCCGGTATTGAGCGCCACCGCCAGCCTGCGCGCAGCAGCAAGCGCTGACTGTCTGTTACCGCGCTTAGCGCATCGGCCATCCACACCGGATTTTACCGATGGCCAGGCCAATGTTTGCCAACGCACATACGAGCGGATCGCGGCTGCCACAAGATAGGGCTGGCGGAAAAACATCTCCGTCTGGCCTGCCGGATTCCATTGCTGCTGCCCTGCTGCTGGATGAGGCCAGGCCCGATTTGCACTGCCCGGGCAAGGGAACAAGCCCCTTTCCCGGCAGCCACCATGACCCGTAGCGGAGAACATTCATGAGCACTACATATCAGCCATTGCCCACATTCAGCCAGCCCGTCGTGGGGCTGGGCCTCAAATTCATGGCCATTTCCCTGGACTGCGCAGAGAAAATCGTCCACTTCAATCTGGCCTTGGGCCGGGCCGGGATGGACACCTGCGCCTTGTCGATGAAAGAGCTGACAGTTGCTGCCTCGCCAGAGGAAACCATGAGCAAAATCAGCAAGATAAGCAGCGATGCCTCCAGCAAGGTCATGCACTGCTCAAGCGAGCTGTGTAACGACCTGTCCAAAAGCCATGAAGACCTGTGTGCGCTGACCGAGCATCATTTCAGCGCCTTGCGCAGCGTACTGTCCGACCTGCCTGCCGCTGACGGCAGCAAAAAGAAAACCGTCAGCACGGCCCTGTAAACCTTTCCCGCAGCCTGGCCCGGCTCGTGCTGTGCCGGGCTGCTGGCTTTTTACAGCGCCCGGCGTGGTGGCAGCAAGCGCTCATACTCTTTTTTCACCACCGCATAACACTCGCAAGTACGGCTTTCCAGCGCCTCACGATCCAGCACCTTGATATGGCCACGGGAATAACTGATCACCCCCTCGCGCTGCAGATTCAGCGCCGCATTGGTGACCCCCTCGCGGCGGACCCCCAGCATGTTGGCAATCAGCTCCTGCGTCATGCACAGCTCATTGCCCTGCAGCCGGTCCAGGCTGAGCAGCAGCCAGCGGCACAGCTGCTGATCCAGCGAGTGGTGCCGGTTGCATACCGCGGTTTGCGACATCTGGGTAATCAGCGCCTGGGTATAGCGCAGCAGAAGATGCATGAAGGGCAGCGAGCGGTCGAATTCCTGGCGGATGATTTTTGCCGGCAGACGGTAGCCACTTCCCCCGCTCTGGACCACCGCCCGGCTGGGGGTGGACTCCCCGCCCATGAACAGGGCAATACCGACGATGCCTTCATTGCCCACCACGGCAATCTCAGCGGAGTCGCCATTCTCCATGACATACAGCAGTGAAACGATGGCCGTCACCGGGAAATACACGTGACTCAGCGTGTGGCCAGACTCGTACAGTGTCTTGCCCAGCGGCAGTTCCACTTTTTCGAGAAAGGGAGTGATGTGTATCAGCTCAGTATCGGGCAAGACCTCAAGCAGGCCATTGCCCAGACAAGTATCCATCTGTCACCTCCGCATATTGAACCGTTTAATTCAATCTCTATAAACATAATCTAAAAATTAAGCAGAGTCTGTACGCTAACGAACATTAAGACTTGCGGCAGCAGGCCTGCACCACAGTAATCCAGCCGGCGATCAGCAGGGCAGGCCGACCCACCTGCTATGTGCGCCAGCAGACAGACGAGCGGGCCGGCCAGGCCTGACGATGGCCCTTCACAGGACCAGGAGGTGCAATCATGATCAAGACCGACAGCCAACTGCAGGCGGATGTGATGGCCGAGCTGCAGTGGGACCCGCAGATCAATGCCAGCCATATCGGCGTACAGGCCAGCGATGGCGTCATTACCCTGAGCGGGCATGTGACTGACTTCAACCAGAAATGGGCCGCCGAACATGCCGCGTTGCGGGTGGCTGGTGTGCAGGCCATCGCCATCGAAATCAACGTGGAACTGCCCTGGCCAGACCGCCGTACCGACAGCGACATTTCCGGTGCCGCCGCCCATGCACTGCAGCTGGTGGGCGCACTCAAGGGCCACGCCATCAAGGTGATGGTGGAAAACGGCTGGATCACCCTGTCCGGTGATGTGGAATGGGATTTCCAGCGCAAGACCGCTACCCGGCTGCTGCGCCACCTGACTGGCGTCACCGGCGTCAGCTGCGAAATTGCGCTGCGCAGCAAGCTGGTCAGTGCAGCCATCAAGGAAGAAGTGGAAGCCGCGCTTAAACGGCGCGCCATTCATGATATCGACAGCATCACCGTGAGCATTTCCGGGCCGGATGTCATTCTGGGTGGCACCGTACACAGCTGGTCGGAGCGGGCACTGGCCAACCATGCCGCCGCCGGCCTGCCGGGTGTGCGCAATGTCATCGACAAGATTGCCGTGCTTATCTGAGGGTGACGACGCCGCGCCGCCAACTGCCAACGCGGAAGATATCTTGCGCTATGCCGGTTAACGCACAGACGGCCCAGCGCCAGGCGCGCATGGTGGAGTGGATGTCGGGTGAACTCACCCGACACAATCAGTAAGACCAGAGGTACACGCAATGACTTCCATCACCGAAAAGCACGACACCGCAAAACCCGCCGACAGTAGCAACAGCAAGGCCAATGCCGGCATCACCAGTACCGGCCCGGTATTCAGCCAGAAGGGCAATACCGTTGAATCCGGCAAGGACGTCGCCAAGGACGCAGCAGGCAAAGAGCCCGGCAACATGCAGGACAAGGCCGCGGACAACACCAAGGCCTGAGCCGCGCACCGCACTAGCGGACTCGCCTGCTACTAAGCCAAGGCTGTCCGCCATGCACACCCCGGCCTGCCTTGTGGCACCAGCCTGGCGGTAATAAGCTGCCTGTCAATTTCATCCCGGAATTGATGGGCATTTTGCATGATGGCGGGCACGGGCCAGCCGCCACCCGCCCGGTCAGACGGAGCCAGCTTGATGACTACTTTCCAACGCATGGAGAGCGACAGCTTTGGCAGCATCGCCATCCCCGCCGATGCCCTGTGGGGGCCGCAAACCCAGCGCTCGCTGCAACACTTTGCCATTTCAAACGAAACCATGCCGCCAGCGCTGATCCATGCCCTGGCCGCCGTCAAGCGCGCTGCCGCACAGGCAAACAGTGAACTGGGCCTGCTGGACGCCAACAAGGCCCAGGCCATCATGGCTGCCTGCGATGCCATCTGCGCCGGTCAGCATGCGCGGCAGTTTCCGCTGTCGGTCTGGCAAACCGGCTCCGGCACGCAAAGCAATATGAACATGAACGAAGTGCTGGCCAATCTGGCCAGCCTGGCGCTGGGTGGCCTGCCTAGCCAGCCTGCCGTGCTGCACCCCAATGACGACATCAACCGGGGGCAGTCATCCAACGACGTATTCCCCACCGCCATGCACCTGGCCGCCGCACTGGGCCTGAGCCGGCAACTGCTGCCGGCGCTTGGCACGCTGCGCGCCATGCTGCAGGCCAAAGCGCAGGCGTACTCCCAGCTTATCAAGATTGGCCGCACCCACCTGCAAGACGCCACCCCGCTAACCCTGGGCCAGGAAATATCAGGCTGGGCCGCACAACTGCAGCATGCCGAACAAGCCGTGCAAAACAGCCTGCCCGCACTCTGCCAGCTGGCCATCGGCGGCACTGCCGTGGGTACCGGGCTCAACACCCACCCGCAGTTTGGCGACCGGGTAGCCGCCATCCTGGCAGCACAAACCGGCCTGCCCCTGCGCAGCGCAGACAATAAATTTGCCGCCCTGGCCGGGCACGATGCCATGGTGGTGGCCCACGGCGCGCTGAAAACGCTGGCCACCGCGCTGATGAAAATCGCCAACGACATCCGCTGGCTGGCATCCGGCCCGCGCTGTGGCCTGGGCGAACTGATTTTGCCGGCCAACGAAGCCGGCAGCTCCATCATGCCGGGCAAGGTCAACCCCACCCAGTGCGAGGCCGTCACCATGCTGTGCTGTCAGGTGATGGGCAACGATGTGGCGCTCACCATCGGCGCGGCCTCGGGCAACTTCGAGCTGAATGTGTTCAAGCCGCTGATTGCCCACAACTTCCTGCAAAGCCTGCGTCTGCTCTGCGATGGCATGCACAGCCTGGGCCAGCACTGCATTGCCGGGCTGGAGCCAGACCGCACACGCATCGCCCAGCTGCTGGAACAATCGCTGATGCTGGTCACCGCCCTCAGCCCGCACATCGGCTATGACAAGGCCGCCAGCATTGCCCACCACGCCTTGCAGACCAACTGCACGCTGAAACAAGCGGCACTGGAACAGGCTGGCATCAGCGCCGCCCAGTTCGACGCCTGGGTGCAGCCCGCTCACATGGTGTAAGCCGCCAGGCCGCTACCGGTAACCGCCAGCGCGCCGCGCGCCACGCCCAGCCACGGACAGAAAACGGTGGCAGGCCGCACGGGCGAGAGGTTTGCCACGGCCAGCGCGGGCCGCCCAGTAATCAGCAAAGCAAGGCCAAGCCTTGCTTTTTTCTTTGCCGGACGGCGTGCGGCCAAAGCGCGGGCCTATGTCGGATGCAGGGCGGCCAGCGTACGGGTAAGCAAATGGTGCAGATGCTGCAAGATCAGATACTGGTCGCTCGGCTCCAGCGCGGCCGCATGCTCGGCATTCAGCAACTGCAGCAAACCCTCCAAGGTGCGGCGGCTTTCCAGCAGGCGCGCATCTACCTCGCTCCATTGCGCTTCCAGCCGATGGCAGACAGCCAACACATCCTGCCAGGCCTGCGCCACGGCCGGCGCGGGTTGGCTACCCAGCGCCGCCTGCATGGCGGACAGGCTGGCATGCAGCGGCCCCAGCGGCAGACAGGCTTGCTGCAGGAAATGGGCAAACTGCGGATCGGACTGACGGGGAGAAGAAAAAGACGGCTGCCCGGACGGCGGTGTATCGCGAGGCGTGCTGCTCATGGCAAATCCTCCGAGAGTTGAGAACTTCTGCCTGCCATGCCGACGCCAATCGGGGGTGGCAGGCACATGGCGGGATTGGCGTTACCGGACTCTCGGAACCGGCGCTTCCAAGGAAGCTCCCACCACGGCCCGCCATAGAAAAAGGCAAAGCAATGGTGCGAGGACTGGTGCGTATAAACGCAGCAGTCCGCCGAGAGTTGAGTCGGGACGCCAATCCCGGTGCCGCTATTGAACGGCACCGGGGGATTATCAGCCGGGAAGGGGGCCAGAAGCAAGGCAGGCGGCCAGCCAAACGCCAACACCCGACTAGACGACACTGCGTGGATGAGCACGGCGGTGGATGAGCAGATTGATGCCCCGCGCAGTCCGGCAAGGCAGAGTAAAGAATGTGACGTAAAAGCGGCTGACAAACTCATGCCAGCCACCCAAGATGGCAAAGGCGTTACCAACAACAGGAAACCGGTACCAAAGCGGCTCCCACCAAGGACTGTAAAAGCATAAAAAAAGCCCACCATGTTCAGACGTGGTGGGCTTTTTGTGGGGGAGTGGTTACTAAAGTAAAATGTTACTCAATACCCATCACTACAGAAGAAAAATAATAAAGCATTTATTTAAATTTTAGGCTCTTATTTTGTTGAGTATACGTTGCGCCGATAACATAATTAGGAGTATTAAGATCAGGATGAATACTCTTTGTAGCTATAATTATCTGCCCTTTTGCTTCAAGAGTCCCAATGTTTTTTGCTATCACCATTTGGAAGTTTTGCGATCTGGCATCTTCCATACCACCATTTTCTATTCCGTCCAAGATCATCAATCTTGGAATTCGGATATAGTTTTTTTCCAAAGATGTAAAAAGAAAAGCTAAATGCAAGGCATTGTTTAAATATACAGCGGTGCTCTCTGCAAAGGATGTTTTATTATTGACAGAAATCCTATTTGCAGCAAAATCATATTCTACTTCTGTAGCTGCTTTGAATGTTTCTTCGGTCCCAGTGTCCGTGCTGATTAAATAGAGTAAATGCTTTGCTATCGTTTGGTTTACTTCAGTCTCTCGACTTGATGAGGTTGATTGATAGGTCGAGATCGCTGTCTTTAGATCATTAACTTCACCTTGTAGCTCATTTCTTTCTTTTGAGAGTTGCTCTAGAGCCGCATGTAGCTCACCAATTTTTTCCAGATTCACAATTCTTTCTTCATATTCGCCTATTTGCTTATACAAAGTGTAATATTCTTTTTCTGCGGCACTATTCACTGACTGTAGATTTATAGATGAACTTCGTATATTTTTCTGCAAAGCCGAACGATACTCTTTCCTCTTTTTTTGCAGTTCATCTATACGCAATTTTCTTTGTTCAAGAAGACGAGTTGACTCACGAATTTGTATTTCAATCTCATTCTTCATTCGTAAAATATTTACTTCTCTCGTTTGCTTTACGTTATCTGTCCCACAAAGGTCGCAGCAACTATCACCATGATCATTGATATTGGATAAGCATGCAGGGCAAATATCAAATTTAATAGAAGTAAATGCTTTTTCTGTCCTAATTGATTCAATTATAGAGTTCAACTTGTCCCGAAGTTCGGTAATGAACTCAGTAGAATCGTTTATCTCGTAGGTTAAAGCCTGTATTTCTTCTTCGCATTCTAGAAGTTCTATCTTTTTCTTTATGTTTTCTTGTGCAAAATTTTCCGTAACTTCTTTTTCTTTAGAGTATTGAAGGGATTCAATTTCCTTCAATTTCAATACTTTCTCTTCAGATAGTTTTATTTTATTGTTTAAAGAAATTTTCTGCTGCTCTATGGAATTCAATTCTTTCGGGTAAGAGGTTTTTCCAATGACCGTATATACGGCCTGAATTTTTGCAATAACTCGATCTAATTCTTTCTCTTTTTTACTTAATTCTATTTTCTTTTCATATAAAGAATTGTCATATAGGCCCAGCAAATATCTTCCTATTGCTTCTCTCTTGAATGCAGAATCAAATTGTTCTATATTGAAAATGCATGACGCAGGGTTTGATTGATCACTATAAAGTAATCTAAAAATTTGATGCAATGTAATATTGTTATTTTCATCCGCTCGAGCTTCGGGTAGTCCTAAAATAGAAAAAATTTTTTGTGAAAAACTTTCTCTGCTGGAGTTTATTGAGTAAGGGTAGTTATTCCACTCATTGATACTTGTCAAAATAGCTTGATCATATGCTTTAAAGCAAATATCAATTGGTTGTTTCTCTTTTTCAGAATGAAGCCTTCGCAAAGTCAGTGGGGGGTGGCCATTCGTCTCAATCTCTACAAAAATCGAATCACAGCTATTTGCTTCAACTCGCCAATTGCGAATCTCATATCCGAGACCATACATCAGCAGCTGAATAACTGAGGTTTTTCCACCACCATTGCGACCACTTAAAATATTCAGACCGTAATGAAATTTTTCATCATAGACTACCTGCCCTTTCCAATGAGCAACAAGCCTGTTAATTTTTAATGTTGGATGAAATAGAGTCATACTTGTATTCCATTAAATGGCTTGATGCCTTCAGCCCATTTTGGCCATAAAGTTCTTGATCAGCAAGAACGTTATTTATAAATGCAATTACATCTTTTATTTCTTGGCGGACTTCAATTTCTGTAAGAGCAAATAACTCTGGAGAGTAATTTTCTTTCAAAATCACATACGAACTACTGTTGGGTATTTTTTGTAATATCTTAGATATTATTAAATTGTCAATAACGGAATTCTGAATTGATTTCATGGACTCGAACAAAAAATACGCATCGAAAACATTATACGAATTTTTGAATTTCTTGAATGGGTTTTTTTGCTTTTGTAACTCTCTTGGAAGAGTGATTCGAGAAACGTGAACAGGAAAGGCAAGTAGAAAGTCATATATTCTAAGGCGGTCGTGCTCAATTTTTCCTTTACTGGTTCCGTTCAGAACATTAAGTAATCGAAAAAGTGTATGGTAAGGATCTAGAGCTTTATTGTAGAGTAGCATCACTTCCACTCCAGATGACAGTTGCCAGTTAGAAAATATACCATTCCTCTTAATTGGCGAGAATATATATCTAAAACATTCTCACCAAGCTTCTCATTCAACACATTTTCGATACTTTGTCTCAGAATAAGACTTAGCTCGTGATCCTGGCATTTATTTCTAATTTTAGGCTTTATTTCAGAATTGAAAATTGACTCAATTTCGGCAAGCAAGTATGTAATGATTTTTTGAGCAGACTTGTAGTGTTGGTATTTTACAATCAGTTTCGAGACAGACTCTTTCAGGTCCTCTGCATCTTTTATCAGGTAGGAATACCCAGCTTCAGATAGTTTTGTACTCAAATCTCGAATATCAGACTTACTGTTTTTATAATGAGTAAGTTCGTCAATTAACTGATTAGTACAGGATTTGTTCTCGACCTCTTTTTTATAAAGATTAGAAAAGAGGTCAAGCTGAGTTGGACGGGGAAGGTATATTTCATATTTGTCACCAGCGGTTACGTCGCCAAGTGCAGTTATATTTTCTTGCTTAACAACTTTTCTAGCTGAAAACATAGCAATTACTTATGAATCTTATCGCCGGCAGTTACATCACCAGCGGAAATAATGTTCTGCTGTACAATTTTTTTACCGCCGACCCATTTGATCGCTACCTTTACACCTAAACCTAAGACAGCCAAACCAGCAATTACAGCGAGAGCGATGATGAGTAAAGAATTCATTTTGATTTATAGAGAGAGTATGAAAAAGGTTCTCTAAAGATAACTCATACGAAATGCATAATGCAAAAATTTCTACTATGGAATGTACATCTAGTGATACTTCAAAACAGACGTGGCGAGTGTAAGCATTTGATTGTATTGAATTTATTTACAACCAAGATTGAAAGTAGAATGATTTATCATGTCACCTGCAACCTAAAGATGAAAAGAATCAGTGCATCTCCTGGTTCGGATGTGTTGATTTGTGTGAGTCAGAAATTATGTGTGCAGCCGTAACTTTCACCGCTCAATCGAAGGTCTGCTAAGGCCAAAAAAAAGCCACCGTTCTCGGTGGCTTTTTCATTAACTGAATCAGTAGCTTTTCACTAACCTGACGCAACTATACTGTTGGTGTCACCCGTCAGAGCTTATGTAGGATCCCATTTCTGTCTAGATTTGGGTCTTTGCCAAATCAACGAGGTTCTAGCTGAAAGTGGGACGGATCAGGTACCGGCGTCCCATTTTCGTAGATGATCCTCTGCCAGGCTTTATCACGTCGCTTCACCGTGTCGTGCCACTTCGTCAGATCGCCAACACTGTGCTTGTCGATGAACTGGTCAAGCGCTTCAGAACGAGTATATACCAGCTGGCGGCATGCTTCGATGCTGGTTCCCCGAAGGGGGTAGATCGATACTGCCTTCAGCATGAGCATTGCTTTTCTGGGGGAGCGGCCGATCCTGTCCGCGATCTCGGTACCGAAGATGTGTTGCCGGAGGAAGCGATCGACATCCACCTTGCGTACCCTGGAGCCCTGATGTTTCTGGTTGCCGATTTTTTGAGCTGGAATGTATTCATTTTGGGTTAGCCAGTAAGCAACTTGCTGTTTCACCCCTAATACTTCCGCAAGCTCTGGAATCGTAATCCAGTTGACTCGATCTGTTTGCATGGTAGCTCGCCACTGGATCAGATCCTTGCGCTTGAACACCCAGCGGCTGATGCCTGCTTTGCCGATGAGCGTTTTGGTCAGCACCAGCGTCCCCGCTTTGACCTCCTCTACCAACGACACGATCTCGTCCGCGTTCCACTGCCAGTAGTGCAGCACATCCGCTAGCGAGACTTCATCATCATCTACACTGTAGGTGCGTGGCAGTTCCTCGCCCAGTTCTGCTAGCTGGTATACCTCTGTGCTGGATATGCACCATGGTAGGTGCTGCTGGTCGTTCACTCGCCTGGCTGATGGGAAAAGTAGTTTCAATATTCGTCGCATCCGGACTTTGCCCAAGCCGAGAATCTCCATGGCTTTGGTCATCGTGATCTCGCCAGCCAAATCCTCCTCGACTTGTGCCAACTGGTCTTTTCTAACCATCAGGAAATGTCGGCCCCTAGTACTGAACGACTCTTGTCCATCCAGTTGCCCAGAGCGGATAAGATAGCGCAGCCTGGCCATCGAGATGCCTAATCGCTCAGCAGCTGCTTTGCCAGTAATCCACTGAACATTTTCGAAGATATCTTCGAGTATGGAGTTGGGCAAACGTTGATTTCTCTTGGCAAGCGAGCCTTTCCAGTCATGAGCCATCCACTGGAAAAAGGCATATCGCACCGGCTCGTAGATACCACCGCGCAGCCCACCTTTAAATAAGTACTGGTATGCATCCTTGAAAACGGCCTTCAGACTCATCCTGTGCTTTCCCCCGGTGTTTTGCAGCACGTCGAGGGTCTGGTGGAACTTCTCGGGCCAAAAGACCAGCATCTCTGCTGCCAGTGATGAAATGGCCCAGGAAACAGCCATCGATCCCGCATCAGCAATTTTGAGGGGTTTCAGTCCGGCAGCGGGATCCAGATACGCACCCAAATATCGGAGCAGCGATTGAACTTGGGCAACTGTCATTTCATTGAATGGGTATCCCTGCTGATAGCGGATGTCCTGTCTGTGCAGAATCTGCTCCAGCACCTCGCCGAGCAAAATGCTGGCTGGCGGCGCGTCCTCCGGTATTTCTTGCCGCAGGTCTGCGCCACAGTTGCAGCGCAGCAAGTTATCCCGCTGCCAGGTCAGGTGTTCGCCACAGCTCGAGCATTGGTCGATCAACCACACGCCATGCTTATGGCAGGCGTCAAAGTGCAAAACCTCCCAACCAAGCCGCCAGCGTGGATCCTCTCCCAAGCAGTATGGGCAAAACCGGGCGTGCTGCCGATTCCAGATGCCGGGATGCTCTTGCTGAAGCTGGGCCACGTATCCCACCTGCTGATGCAGTTCCTGGTAGAGCTGTGGATGTGGCAGTAGCTGTTGTTGCAGCAAAGCTTCCGGATTGAAGGCAATGCCAATCTCCTCCAGGTCACGCAGGTTCATAAAGTTAGCTTCTGCTAGTCTGAACAGATAGCCAGTCGGCCCCTCGCTCCGGGAAGGATGGGGGCGGATCAACAGAGTTGGTACTGGTGGCAGTGGAGTAGTGCCGTCATGCATTGCTTGCCCCTCCTTTGGTTGACCGTAATCCGAGTTTCATGGCGACGGGCGAGCCGACGGGATCCTTGCGTGTATGCTGGTAAAAGACCTCTCCAGGTTGCGTCAACGGCCGTAATGGTGACTCAGGATGGAATGGGTTCAAGATGTCTGGCACGTCCTTCCAGATGCGCTCGCGGAAACCGGCAGCTAGCACATCAAGCGACAAGGTACTCAGCCCGGCCAGGTTGGCCGCCGATACGGCTCCTTCCAACAGCTTGATGGTGTAGTCGACTAAACCAAAGCTTGCCGCATGGATGCGCCGGGCCAAGTTGGCCTCGTACAAGGGAATTTCGCTTTCCATCGGCAGGCACGAGGCAATGGCTTTGAGCAGACCGCGGTACTCGATGAAGTCGGCCTCATCCTCAAGAGAAAAGGGATCAACCGGAACACTTGGAGAGAAGCGACGAGACAGTTGCTCATTACTGCGAATGACAAGTTCAGCTGCGGGTAAGCCGCACCCGACTATGCCCAGCCTGGTACTTTCCAGTAGATTCTTCAGCCAGTCAGTGACATCTCGAAATGCAGCCACGGTAGGGGGGTAGAACAGATGCTGAAACTCATCGAGCAGCAACATTTCCACGCCACAGCGCTTGATGAATGCTACAAGCCGGGTCGTCTTCTCGGGTGCTGTACCGCTGTGTGACTTATGGTCACCCATCGCTTCAAGGATGGCCCCAGCCAAGCTCCGCACCGTTGGAGAGGATGGCACCTTCGCAACTAGAACCGGTAGATGTGTCCGTTGTCCCTCGAAAGCACGTGGATACTCCGCTTCATACGCCTCGAGGATGGTGCTCTTACCTGCACCAGAAGGGCCAATCAGCAAAACACCGCCCCCCACCCCATGGGTGCGACGGCGATGATGCAACTCGGCGATCTGAAATAGCGCGTTCCGGAATCGTTGATGGCAAATCGGTTCCAGCAGCAGCTTGTAGCCCAGCACCTTGTCCGAGGTAAAACCGGCAGCGGGTACAAACTTCTTCATCATCAGAAGGGGATCCATCAGACACCCCCTTTCTTGGGCAAGACCGAAAACTCAGGTAAGTCGTCGCCCAAGCCGTCCGGCAGGTCTACTGGAGGGGCAACCTTCTTCCGTCTGGCGGGTTTTCTGGCTTCGGCCAACGGGTCCTGCTTTGCCAGTGCAGCCTCGCTGTTCAGGTTGAACTGGCGTGCCCCCGACTTCCGGTAGCCCATCTTTTTGTGCTGCAGTGCCGCTTGCGCCATCTCCTGAATTTCGCGCTTTGCTTCCAGTAGCTCCGGTGTATTGCACTGCTCGCCGAATTTTTTGCGAGCATGGGCGCGAATAGTGCGGTGCATTTCCCTGGTGAGGCCCGCGGCGTACTCCATATCTCTGGCTGGAACACGGAGGTAAACCTTGCTGTCCGGATCCAGGACGTGGATATGGCTGACCTGATCTTCGTAGTACTTGATATCCACCGGGAGGTTTTTGCCGGTGCGACGGCGAATCAGCTGCACAAGGTGGTCGTTGTAATGCAGCCCGTCGAACTCCACGCCGTAATGGAACAGCGTGCGCTGGACGGGGATGCCGGCAATCAGCTCCAGCTGCTGCGGGTTGACCGGCAAAGCAATGGGCGTTGTCTGGGCCGACTCTTGCCATCGGTCCAATGGCCGGCTGTTGATGCCCCGGTGTGGCGTGACGTTGTAAACATCGACGATCCACTTGGTGATCAAGTGGGTCAACGTCTGCATATCCAGGCAAGCCTGCTTTTCTGATTCGTAGTCACCTCGCTGCTTCGGATTGGAAAACGTGGTCCCAGGCAGGGTGTGAATGTGACCCGCACTCATCGTACGAATGTAGCGCTCGATCCCCCCTTTTTGGTAAGACATCTTCGAGCCGCAGAACAACACCACAATGCTCAACTCCAGGCAGCCTTGTTCAAACCCGGTGCTGTGAAGGTCGGGCCCATTGTCTACCGCAACTAGCTGCGGGATACCGTAGGCTGGCCAGCAATTCTTGATGTCCGGAAATTGAGCGAGGAGATCATCTTTTGGCAGGATGGCACGCCTCAGGCATTGCAAGAGCGAGTTGGCCGATGGCGCACCGATGCTGATGTAGAAGCCAACGATCATTCGTGAATAGTGGTCAATCGCCAGGGTAATCCACGGCCGTCCCAGCGCCAGGCCTGTCACCAAGTCGATGATGATGATATCCAGCGGCGTATGGTCGATCTCAATGCGCTCCAGAATGGCTTGAGTCTTGACCATCCCAATGGCGGCCCGGTACTTCATGCGTGTGGCTTCAGCCCCTTCCCGAGCCAGATCAACGAGGTCTTGTTGAAGCTCCCCCAGCCAGCGGTAAACTGTGGTGCGCCCCGGACATTTCATCTGCTCATGTGCGGGCAGTACCTGGTTGATAGCCTGAACACGCGCTTTAATCCGTTCATAGACAGTAAGCTTGGGCAGCTTGTTGTCTGTCAGGTAAACCTCGGCGATGACCTCTTCAAAGATGGCGTAACTTGGCTTGTGCTGGTGGATTGAAGCCGAGCGATTCCACGGAATCAGCTTCAAAATGGACCGCGTTTGCCGGTAACGCCGCCACCAGGCTGAAACGGTCGACGGACACGGCGGATCTGTATCACCGATCTCTTCTGAGATTTCACGGATACGTTCTTCCCATACCGCCGAGTTATAGGGTGTCTGCTCGGGATTCAGCTTCTGCAGATAATGTAGCCGGCGTTTGGCAATCTCCTGGATTTTGGGCGGGTAGGTCGATAGATCACGGGGGGTAACCACGTAGATCACATTCCCCAGATTGGCCAGCGACTGCTCATCGATCAGCCACTCTTGTGACTGCCAGCGCTCCAAGAGTTCGGCATATGTCAGGCTCAGAATTTCGCCGTCCTCGGAGCACAGCTGCAACTTGCCACTGGCGAGTCTCCGGTCCAGTTCCCAACGAGTCTGTCCGGCGATGAAGCAAAGTCCACGCTTAAAAGTAAATCGCTGCATGATTGCCTCCCTCAGGTAAGTGCACAAGGGATGCAGGTGTGAGTACTAGCGACAGGTCAGCGATAAGCAAGCCCTTTGCTATCAGGGCATAGGCGACACCCATGCCGAAAATATCCATGCATTCCTGGAGGGTTGCGTAATCATGCCCTTTCAGTGTTGCTGCAACCCCCTTGGCTGACGGTAAATGTTCTGGAGGGTGCTTGTACCAATGTTGTAGTTTCCTAAGATTGCTGAACTGAGGCTCTTGGCGGATTTCATGTTCAGTCAGAATCAGAAAGTGTTCACCCTGCTCTTGCAGATACAGCGCTATCCGCTGGTATTTGGCCTTCACCACTGGACGTTTGAGCTCCTCTGCGGGCTTGACCTCAATGAGCAATGAAGTCTCATCGCACAAGTTAACGCGTACATCAGGGACATAACGACACATCCTTTCGCCGTCCCAATAGATAACCTCCTCTGGCTGCTCCTGATAGCTGATCACACCCGGTGACAGCTCAACTAACATCAGCGCATCTTTCTCTAGAGGGGACTCCCAGACCACCATCCTGTTGAGTTTTTTAGAAGGGGAGTCACCGCGGATGTGCCGCCCCCGGCGGGTAACGACTTTACGTACTCGCATCGTATTCTCCTGGTAGCGCAGGCAAGACTTCTCCCTGCGCTACCACGCATCTGTTTAGGAAAAGCCAATCGCAGGACGAGCGAAGCCGCCGTTCAGCAGCTTGCTGACCGTTTTTGGCTTGAAATGGGGGAATGTGGCTTGACCGCTAGGATGCGCGAGACGATACTGAGCTTGTCTAGGGCAAAGGTTTCGGCTTTTGCATCAAAGGGCTAGCCACTGTGCTAGCCTTTTACATTTCTGCTCCTCCTTCAAATTGATGTTGCTGGGGATACTCCCGGCAAGGGCAGTTCCTCTTCTTTCCTCAACATGCTTCATGTGGACTGGGGGCCGTTGAGCGGACATCCCAAAGCCATGATGCGACATCGCACGTCAGGGCATACCGCCCCCTTCTTCCCGGCAAAGTGAATATGCGTACCTCCAACTTTCCTTGGCGGATTGCTTTGTCAAAGCCGGCCCAAGTCTTGAAGCCCAAGGCTTGCCATAGCACCGCATCGCCCATCAATGGTCCATAGGCATCCAGCAGACTGCGCTGCAATTCGTCGAAGGAGGCTGAGGTAGTCATGGTCAGGTGAAATCAGATTGGGCTGGATATAGAGGAGTGATACCAAACTCTGTGGTAACGTGAAAGCGGCCATGAAAAGGGGAGTTTCATGATACCAAGTGATGTAAAGCGGATGGGAAGGCCCCGCCACTCGCCGGTAGAGAGGTTGCGAGCCAAGCTGTGGTACTACGCGGTCAAGTCGAGAACCTCACTTAGTGACTACCAGCTTGATCTGTTCTTTCTGGAGAAGCTGGGGCGTCGGCCGAAAGATCCCCAGATGCGTAGCCGGATTTTCGAAACAATACGTTTGCACGGCACGCTTCCTTCTAATGGAAATCATCCCAAACGCGATTTCGATCTGATTCAACTGGTGGAGGAGGAGACTGCCTTTGCCGGTACGGCAGAGCTTTTTTACTCCCCTTATTGGCAGCTTTTGACGCGTAATGACTTGGAAATTGTTGTTTACCACGACATTGCACAGGCGGCGATGAGTCGATTGGGGCTAGCACGAACGGACTATTACGGAGAAAAATCTATTCGGAACATTTGCCATCAGAGTCATGAGAAGGTGATGCCGAGTTTGCCGATTCCCAACGATTATATGTATAAAATGTATGGACAAATGCTACATAAGGTGATGAAAAGTGGCTCGCCAACATTGGACAATCTAGTTCTCCTGGGGGCCCTGTTTCGCGAGGCATACTTGGCATGTGCCTTAGAGATCGCCATTCAGGTCAGGGATTGTTACTGCGAGTTACTAACAGATTATGTGTGTCAGGACTGGCTTGATCCAATTGCTAAAGCATTACAGGAAATAGGTGAAGGCTATCTGGTTTTCTCCCATGCTTATGATTACATGTATGGACCAGCTGAGAAGCCTCCCTATGACGATTTTCCTCTAGCGGTTGTCGAGCGCCCGATCTGGTACGCAGGCGACGTAACGTCCATGAATCAGTCTGGTCGGCAACTGGAGGAGTGGCGCAGGCTAGAGCTCTTGAAAAAACAAGGCCTAGAAGGCGTCTGATAATGTTCCCTTCGCAAGATATTTGCGGAATTCTATAGCCAACAGAATAGCTTGGGCTTCACCTACTCGACTTGACGACAAGCGGCCTCAGCCCTATCTACCAAGGCATCAATCGCTTCCGTCAATGCGTGTGGAGCGGAATAGGAAACGGATAGCATCCCATGCTTTTCCTTGATGTCCATCCAGTGAAAACCTTGTGTGGCTCCCCCTTTGAGCAGCTCAGCTACGCCCGCACATAGAACGGCGATAGCCGGTAGCCAGCCTTCTGGTACGCTATTGTCTAGCCGCCGGCCTGATTCGAACTGCCAACGGTAAAGGTTATGGATGTCATCCCGGTTCATGCTGTCCTCGCTATATACGACCTGAATCGTCCCTCCTTTCCTAGACACTTCGAGAGCCTCACACTAGGCCCCACAAGGAGGTGTCATGAGCAAGCCGCGTTTCCCCGAAGAGTTCAAGATTGAAGCGGTCAAACAGGTAACCGAGCGTGGTTACCCAGTGGCCGAAGTCGCCAGCCGCCTCGGCGTCTCTGCCCACAGCCTGTATCAATGGCTGAAACGCTATGACCCCAAGCGCGCCACACCGGTCGAATCTGCAGACCAACAAGCCGAAATTCGACGCCTCAAGGCAGAGCTCAAACGGGTCACCGAGGAGCGCGACATCCTAAAAAAGGCCGCCGCATACTTTGCCAAGGAGTCCGGGTAAGGTATGCCTTCATCCGGGCCCACGCGCAGCAATTTCCAGTTCGACGACTGTGCTGGGTCATGGCAGTGCACCCCAGTGGCTACTACGCCTGGAGAGCATCCCCGCATTCACCGCGAGCGCGTGAAGACCAGCGCTTGCTGGGGCACATCAAGCAGGCTTGGCTCGAAAGTGGCGGTGTCTATGGTTATCGCAAGGTGCATGACGACCTGCAGGCTCAGGGAGAGCGCTGTGGCAAACATCGTGTGGCACGACTGATGAAGCAGGAGGGCTTACGTTCGCAGACGGGTTACCACCGGCGTCCTGGGCATTACAGTGGCCGCCCGGCAGTGGTGGCACCGAATCACTTGCAACGCCAGTTCACTGTGAATGAGCCGAATAAAGCCTGGGTGACCGACATCACTTATATCCGCACGCATGAGGGGTGGTTGTACCTGGCGGTGGTGCTGGACCTGTTCTCGCGGCAGGTGATTGGCTGGTCGATGCAGTCACGTATCGATAGAGAGCTGGTGCTGAATGCCTTATTGATGGCGGTATGGCGGCGTCAGCCCAAGCAGGAGGTACTGGTGCATTCCGACCAGGGAAGTCAGTTCAGTAGCTACGACTGGCAAGATTTTTTGAAGGCACATCGCTTGGTACCCAGCATGAGTCGGCGCGGGAACTGCCACGACAATGCTGTGGCTGAGAGTTTCTTCCAGTTGTTGAAGCGGGAGCGTATCAAGCGAAAAACCTATCACGACCGGGAGGAAGCTCGTCGTGACATCTTCGATTACATCGAGATGTTCTACAACCCGAAACGCCGGCATGGTTCCGCAAACGGGCTATCGCCGGTAGAGTTTGAGAAGCAATATTTCCAACGGCTCAAGAGTGTCTAGAGAAGCCGGGGCGATTCATTGCATCAAGGTCCAGACAAAAGCCATCGGTGAGAAGGCTTGGCACGCCCTCAACATGGATTGGCGCCCGGCATTTCTAGACCCCACCTTGGACGCTTCGGACAAGGCGCTTGACTTCAAGCCTACGTCACAAGCATGCGAATCATCCGAAACAAATCTGAGTGGCACATCCATCACCATCACAGACCTGCAGAGCGACTGGTCTAAGCAGAAACTCGTGGAAATTGCCTCGCTTCACCTTGCGAAGCTAGCAGACCCGTTCGCCAAACATCGTGCAAACAAATTTATGGAGGTCACATTTCAGGATGAGGTGATACCGGTTCCGACGCTCGATAAAGAGCCTTTGAACTATGTTGATGCGGTGGTAGAAGCGAATCTTCGCTACGACGACAATGATGCTCCGATTCTAAAGGTTCACGTTAACTATATAACCCACAAAAAGGAACGCACGCTGGAGCTTAGTGGCGATGCTCTTCGAGCTTGCGTTCGAGAGGGTCTCGAAAAACGCACCTCCAAAAGCAAACCACTTGTTGACGCAGAGATCGTTGCACGAGCGTTGAACCATCTTGGGCCATGGGAGCTGAAATTTTACTGGTTTAACCGTGGTCGCATACAGCGTAAGCACCGGGAGTTATATGATAACCAGATAAAAAGTTTTCTAGAGCAATGGTCTGGTGGCCTGTTGATTTATCGTGACGGTTATCGCGTGTATCCATACGGAGGACGCTCCGATGACTGGCTGGACCTAGACAAGAAGGCCTTAGCCTCCTCGGCATACAAGTTGAACCGTGCGCAGATCGTGGGCTACCTCAGGCTCTCGAGTATTGCAAACCCCGCACTCCTCGATCAAACCAATCGGGAAGGTTTTCGAGACTCTCCCGACCGAGAGGCGCTTAAGCGAGTGCTACGCTGGGTAATTGCTGGTTCTGTAAGACAGTTCCTCGAGCAAGTTGATCGTGAAATCGAGCCACCTCTTACTGAGGTAAAACAGAAGGTAGATCAACAAATTACAACATCGAAGGGACTTGCGGTCGAGGCGCTGCGGAGCATCAAAAGAGCAGCCCCAACTGAAACAACAAACGTCGCCACAGTCATGCGTGCGTTTGACCAAGTCTCGGAAGCGTGGGAACGCGCGAAGCTCCGAATCGAAAACTTTGACAAGGAAATCGAAGGCTACATTCACCTGGCGGGGGTGGGGCTAATGCTTGAGTTTATTGCGCATGAACTGTCACGCGTAACACAGGACACATTGAAAGCGGTTACTAGCGGGAAGATGTCGCCACTGGCCGTTGAAGCACAACTGAAGACCCTAGAGAAACGGGTCCGAATTCTCGACGAGCTCAGTATTCCTGGTCGCCAACTACGATTCCAACAGTCCATTCTCGACATTGCCCTACTACTAAGCGATTTCCATCAAGCCAAGGCTGCGCGCAGCAGCATTACGCTCCGCGTCACACCGACATCGGAGAAAAATCCTTGGGAGGAAAAAGTCGAGAAGGGGCAGGTTCTTCAGATTTTGGACAACCTTATAAGCAACTCTTTCTACTGGCTTGACAACCGATTCGACAAGAGCGAGCCCGGCGTCATCGACATCCAAGTCGTCAAGAGTGCACGCCAGGTGCGAGTAACGGATAACGGTCCAGGCGTTCCAAACGACCGCAGAGAATTCATCTTCGAGCAATTTGCAACGACCAAGCCTCCTCGCGAAGGACGCGGGCTTGGCCTTTACATCGCCCGCAGGCTTGCAGAAGAGAACGGTGCAACACTGGAACTCGCGCCGCCCGGAGAGGACGGAATGGCACGAACGTTCATTCTCGAATTCGGAAATAAGACACCCTAACTAAGCATTTCAAAATGAAATCGTCATCAAGAAATTGAGGCGTAGAGATTCGTTATGCCATTGAATATTCGTAAGGCTGTTGTCATCGACGACGCGTTGGGCCCACCACCCCCTGGGTTGGTACAGCAGGCGCAGAAAGATAACTGGGCTGATTTCGTCTTCCGCTCTGAAGCAGCAGTTAACGCACTAAATCGGGAACTCTTTACTGAACAACCGCTCGATGCGGAGGCCCTCGTCGAAACGCTAACTAGCCAGCATTCGCATTTGACCAGGCTTTGGCACTTACTAAGGGATGGAAAGATCCCTGAAGCGAACTTTGCCTTACTCTTCGAAGAAGCGGAGGCCGAAATGATGGCGCGGGCAGGTTCGGCGAATTTGGTTGTTGAGTATCTTCAACAACTCGTCGGTACACAGAACGTTTCGACTTTTTGGGCATACGATGGGGCAACCGAAGCCCTTGCGGCAGCGGATGTTGCTTTTGTTGACTTTTACCTCAACAACGATGAGACAGAAGCAAATGCTCTTGACCGCATCGCAGCAGCTGCTCCCCAACTTAAAGGCCCGACGCTTCTTTTCTTTATGTCGTCACAGGCAACCCTCGAACAGCAGCAAAAAGTCCGGGAGAAGATTAATCGGCGTAGCGCCTTCTTTGATGTCATGCTCAAGACGGACATCAATACGGATTTCTTGGATTCCAAAATAGGGACCAAACGAGAGTCTTTCGATAGCAATCGTGCACTGGAGAATGTTATCAACCAGGCGGTCGACGCAGCTAATGCCGCGGTGGCCGAGTTTCGTGTGCGATGTGCCGAACTCGAGGTACACGACCTGAGGCTCCTAAATCTGACTAGATTGGAAGCCGAGGGGGAATCTTTGCAGGAGTACCTAACGTGGCTATTCTCTGAAGCGCTTGCAGCCAAGACGCGCCGCTTAGCTCTCAGCCATGTACAAGACAGCGTCATTGAACCTGCGGCGATTGGGTTTTCAGGCCAAGTATCCCAAGGTACAGTTCTCTTCGACTTGTTTTCTGAGGTGGTGTTTGGCCCCCCCTTGGCGGCAGACAAGGGAATTCGTTTCGGTGAGGTTTTTCAATGTGTGGCCGAGCCGAACGAATACCTTGTGGTGCTAACTCCGGCTTGTGATTTGCAGCGGTGCGACCCTGATAAAACTGTATTGTGTGCAAGGGCGTTGGCGCTTGATTACAGCGGTCCTCGCGAAATCACAAAGTCAAAGTTATTCGGAAAGCTAAATGAAGGGAAGCTTTGTCACCTGCTAACAACAGGCTCGAGCGGCAACGGCAAGCCGATTTTTTCCCTGCTTACTTGGGCCTCCGCGCGAATCACGACTTTGACCGTTGCGGAGCTAAAGGCCGCAGAATATAGACGTGTGGCACTGATGAACGAAATCTTCGCACAGGAGGTGAAGGAAGACGTTCTCCGAGTCCTAGGGCGTGTGGGCACTCAGATTGATCCGCCGCCCCCGCAAGCGCTCGATGCCGTGCTATCTTGGAAAACAGCTGCCGGCAACGCTTGGCAAACAGAAGCAACTCCCGCGAATCGGTTCGCTTCAGCCTTGCTCACCTTCTCCGCAGACAAGAACGGCGCAGTTGCGGTGATTTCCGATGAATTCAAACTTTGGGCAAAGCGAAAAATATTCGACAGCTTCGATGGGCCCCCCCCTGAGAGTCTGACTAGATGTCTAACCACGCTTGCGGCTGAAAGCCAGTTCAAAATGAATAAGGCTTTCAAATGTGAGAGCGGGGCTTTGACTGTCAGGCTCATCGACCCCACACTAAATCCACCCAATGAGCCCAACGCTTGGATCGTGATAACACTACTTACAGGCTCCCCACAGGAGCAAAACGAAGACGACGGGTAATCCCCTGTGTCACCGAGCACATTTGTGCTTGGATCAACGATGACCGGATCGACGCCCCCCGGAAGCGACTAGCTACAAAATGATTTCTAGCTGAAGGGGTGGTCATTGGTAGTAGCCTCTCTAGTGTTTGTGGCACTGACTACTTTTGACTAGTGGATTTGTGAATGCTGCAAGTCTCATCGATTACTTGGAAATAAAAAATGGCCTCCAAAGTTGGAGGCCATTTGCTAATCGAAGTGCACAGAGCAGAATCCCAAAAATCTAGAAAAGTGGGAAATATCTAGATATTCGTGGGATCCTACAGCTTACACATCAATATTCCGCGCAATCAGGGCGTTGCCTTCGATAAAGGCGCGGCGGGGTTCTACGTCGTCGCCCATCAGGGTGGTGAACACGTCGTCGGCGCCCATCACGTCCTCGATGCGTACCTTCAGCAGGCGGCGCACGTTCGGGTCCATGGTGGTTTCCCACAGTTGTTCCGGGTTCATTTCGCCCAGGCCTTTGTAGCGCTGGATGTTCATGCCCTTTTTCACTTCGGCCAGCAGCCAGTCCAGTGCTTGGCCAAATTCGCTGATCGGCTTCACGGTTTCGCCACGGCGTACTGCTGCGCCTTCTTGCAGCAGGCCGCTGAGCAGTTCGCCGGTTTTGGCCAGTTCCGCGTAGTCGCCGGTTTCCAGGAAGTCCTGGTCCAGTACGGTAACCAGCACGTTGCCGTGCAGTTTGCGGATGATCTTGATCAGGTGGCCGTCGTTCTTTTCGTCGTGCAGCAGTTCCAGCGTGATGGCTTCTGCCGGTACCAGCGCGCGCAGGCGGGCGATGGTGTCGTTGGAGGCTTGTTCGCTGGCCAGTGACAGGCGGCCGGACTTGAGCATGGCTTCCAGCACCAGCGGGTCGATGACGCGGCTTTCGCGTTCGATCACGGCGCGGGCCAGCAGGAATTGGCGGGCTACTTCGGCCAGGGTGTCGCCGGCCAGCGGGGCGGCATCGGTGCCGGGGACGAGTTCGGCTTTTTCCAGTGCCAGTTGCAGCAGGTACTGGTTCAGCTCGTAGTCGTCCTTCAGGTAGCGCTCTTGCTTGCCGTGCTTGGCCTTGTACAGCGGCGGCTGGGCGATGTAGATGTGGCCGCGTTCTACCAGTTCGTGCATCTGGCGGTAGAAGAAGGTAAGCAGCAGGGTGCGGATGTGGGCGCCGTCGACGTCGGCGTCAGTCATGATGATGATGCGGTGGTAGCGCAGCTTGTCCGGGTTGTATTCGTCCTTGCCGATACCGCAGCCCATGGCGGTAATCAGGGTGGCCACTTCCTGGCTTTGCAGCATCTTGTCGAAGCGGGCGCGTTCCACGTTGAGGATCTTGCCCTTCAGCGGCAGGATGGCCTGGAATTTGCGGTCGCGGCCTTGCTTGGCGGAGCCGCCGGCGGAGTCACCCTCGACCAGGTACAGTTCGCACAGCTTGGGGTCTTTTTCCTGGCAGTCGGCCAGTTTGCCGGGCAGGCCCAGGCCGTCCATGATGCCTTTGCGGCGGGTGATTTCGCGGGCCTTGCGCGCGGCTTCACGGGCGCGGGCGGCATCGACGATCTTGCCGCAGATGGTTTTGGCGTCGTTGGGGTTTTCCAGCAAATAGCTCTTGAGCGCTTCGCTGATGACTTCGTTGACCACCGGGCCGATTTCGCCGGATACCAGCTTGTCCTTGGTCTGGCTGGAGAACTTGGGGTCCGGCAGCTTGACGGACAGTACGCAGGTGAGGCCTTCGCGCATGTCGTCGCCGGTGGTGTCCACCTTGGCCTTTTTGGCCACTTCGTGTTCTTCGATGTACTGGTTGAGTGTGCGGGTCATCACCTGACGCAGCGCGGTCATGTGGGTGCCGCCGTCACGCTGCGGGATGTTGTTGGTGAAGCACTGGACGCTTTCCTGGTAGGAGTCGTTCCATTGCATGGCCACTTCTACCGTCATGCCGTCTTTTTCGCCAATACCGTGGAACACCTTGGGGTGCAGCACGTTCTTGTTGCGGTTCATGTATTCGACAAAACCGGCTACGCCGCCGGAGAAGGCGAAGTTTTCTTCCTTGCCGCTGCGCTTGTCCAGCAGGTTGATGCCCACGCCCTGGTTGAGGAAGGACAGCTCGCGGATGCGCTTGGCCAGGATGTCGAAGTGGAATTCTACCAGGCCAAAGGTTTCTTCGCTGGCGCGGAAGGTCACTTCGGTGCCACGGTGGTTGCTGTGGCCGGTTACGGTGAGCGGGGCCACGGCGTCGCCACGACGGAATTCCATTTCGTGCACCTTGCCGTCACGCCAGATCTTCAGCTTCAGCCAGTCGGACAGCGCGTTCACCACGGAGACGCCCACGCCGTGCAGGCCGCCGGAGATCTTGTAGCTGTTGCTGTCGAATTTGCCGCCGGCGTGCAGGATGGTCATGATCACTTCGGCCGCCGAACGTCCTTCTTCCGGGTGGATGTCGGTGGGGATGCCCCGGCCGTTGTCCGATACGGTGATGGAGTTGTCGGGGTTGATGATGACCTTGATGGTGTCGGCATGGCCGGCCAGGGCTTCGTCAATGGCGTTGTCCAGCACTTCAAACACCATGTGGTGCAGACCGGTGCCGTCCGAGGTATCGCCAATGTACATGCCGGGGCGTTTGCGTACTGCATCCAGACCCTTGAGGACTTTAATGCTATCCGCGCCGTATTCCTGTTCGCTCATCCGCTTCTTTCCTGCGGTGGGGGAGGGGGCGGAGGGGGCTGTCCCCGTCCGCGCTGTACCGCCCTTTGCCGCTTATACTCAAAATCTCGAAAACTGCTGCTTGTGGCAGCGGCTACGTCCGACTGTGTTGCTGCATCAGATGCGCATCGGCATCACGATGTACTTGAAGTTGCTGTAGTCGGGAATGGTGACCAGCGTGCTGCGGTTGGAGTCGCCAAACGCCATCTGCAGGGTGTCGGCCGGCAGGTTGGTCAGCACATCTAGCAGGTAGTTGATGTTGAAGCCGATTTCCAGCTCGCCGCCCTGGTAGGCGATTTCCAGTTCTTCTTCCGCTTCTTCCTGTTCGCTGTTGGTACACAGGATGGACATCTTGCCCGGTGCCAGTACCAGTCGCACGCCACGGAATTTTTCGTTGGCCAGAATGGCGGCGCGTTGCAGCGCGTGCAGGAAGGTGAGGCGTTCGATCAGGAAGATCTTGTCGTTATCCAGCGGAATCACGCGGTTGTAGTCGGGGAACTTGCCGTCTACCACCTTGCTGATGATCACGGTGGAGCCAAAGCTGAAGCGCACCTGGTTGGCCAGCACTTCGATATTGATTTCGTCGTCGCTGTCCTGCAGCAGCTTGTACAGCTCCAGGATGGTCTTGCGCGGCAGGATGACTTCGGCCTTGGGCAGGGTGGCTTCCACGTCGGCGCTGGCAAAGGCCAGGCGGTGGCCGTCGGTGGCGATCAGCTTGACTTGGTTGCCGTCGGTTTGCATCAACAGGCCGTTGAGGTAGTAACGGATGTCCTGCACGGCCATGGCAAACTGCACCTGCGAAATCAGGCGTTTCAGTTCGCGCTGCGGCAGGGTGAAGCTGGCATCAGAGGCCGAGCCCACCGACAGCAGCGGGAAGTCTTCCGCCGGCAGGGTTTGCAGGTTGAAGCGGCTTTTGCCGGCTTTCAGCGTCAGGCGGCCGTCCAGTTGTTCCAGCGTGACGGTGGCCTTGTCCGGGATGGCGCGCAGGATGTCCTGCAGCTTTTTGGCCGAGGTGGTCAGGCGGAAGTCTTCGCCCGGCAGTTCGTCGGCACTGGCGGTGGTGATCTGGATTTCCAGATCGGTGGCCAGAAAGCCTACCTGGCCGCCCTTCTTTTCAATCAGTACATTGGAAAGAATCGGCAGGGTATGGCGTCGTTCGACAATACCGGTCACCGCCAGCAGGGGCTTGAGAAGGGCATCGCGTTCGGCTTGCAGGATCAGCATGTTTCGGGCTCCCGAATGTGTCCAGAGTCAGTTATCGGTTGAATCAACATCGTTCAGTTACGCAGCATGGATAGCAGCGTATCGTAATCGTGTGCCATATCGGCGTCATTACTGCGCATTTCGGCAATGGTCTTGCAGGCATGCAGCACGGTGGTGTGGTCGCGCCCGCCAAAGGCGTCGCCGATATTGGGCAGGGAAAGCTGGGTCAGCTCCTTGGCCAGTGCCATCGCCACCTGGCGCGGCCGGGCGATATCGCGGCTGCGCTTTTTGCTGTGCATGTCGGACAGCTTGATCTTGTAGTACTCGGCCACCGTTTTCTGGATGGCATCTACCGTGACCTGGCGGTTGCCGGCGGCCAGGATGTCTTTCAGTGCTTCTTTTACCAGATCCAGCGAGATGTTCTGGTTGGTAAAGCGGGCATAGGCCACCACGCGTTTGAGCGCGCCTTCCAGTTCGCGCACGTTGGAGCGCACGTTCTGGGCAATGAAAAACGCCACCGGGTGATCCAGCTTGATGCTGTCGGCCTCGGCCTTTTTCATCAAAATAGCCACACGCATTTCCAGCTCCGGCGGCTGGATTTCCACGGTTAGGCCCCAGGAGAAGCGCGAGATCAGCCGCTCTTCCATGCCTTCTATCTGCTTGGGGTAGGTGTCACAGGTCATGATGACCTGCTTGCCGCCCTCGATCAGTGCATTGAAGGCGTAGAAGAATTCTTCCTGGGTGCGGTTCTTGCCGGCAAAAAACTGGATGTCGTCGATCAGCAGCAGGTCCAGCGAGTGGTAGTAGCGCTTGAATTCGTCAAACGCCTTGTGCTGATAGGCGCGCATGATGTCGGCCACATAGCGTTCGGCGTGGATGTAGCGGATCTTGGCCTGCGGGTTCTTCTGGAACACGTGGTTACCGATGGCCTGAATCAAGTGGGTCTTACCCAGGCCCACGCCACCATAGACAAACAGCGGGTTGTAGGCCTGGTCGCCCGGGTTTTCGGCAATCTGCATGGCAGCGGCGCGCGCCAGCTGGTTACCTTTACCCGTTACCAGGGTGTCAAAGGTAAACGAGGGGTTGAGCCGGGTGCTTTCGTGGCTGCCGCCAATGGCTTTTACTGCGGCCTGCTTGGCCTGGCTGGGAATGTTGCTGGCTGCCGGGGTGGGCGCGGGTTTGCGCACGCCATTGCCCACGGCTGCGGGCACGGCCAGTGGCTTGCTGCTGGGCGCACCCAGGCGCAGCTCGACCGGTGCTTCGCCAACCAGCTCGACAGCCAGTTCTTCAATGCGGCCGAGGAAACGGTCTTTGATGAACTGCATGATGAAGCGATTGGGTGCAAACAGCGCAATGCCTTCATCGTTGGCTTCGGCCGCCAGCGGCTTGATCCAGGTGTTGAACTGCTGTGAAGACAGTTCGGCCTCGAGGCGAGCGAGGCAGGCAGGCCAGAATTGATCCAGTTCGGTCATTAAGTACACACAAGTAAAAGCAAAAACCCGCCGTGACGATTATCAGGTTCGGCGGGATGGGCCATGGTTTGCCGCCCGGTGGGTTGGCCGGCGCAGTGCGCCTGGCGTGGGGCGTAACCTTGGCATGTGTTCATGCATGGCAGTGGCTTGCACCATCCTCCTGTCGCGCATACCGCCCTGGGCGGGTGGTCTCGTTTAATAATTACGCAGGGGGTGAGGTGCGTTAAGTTTCGACATTCTAACGGTTTTCAGCAAAGTTATCCACAGGTGTACTAAAAATTTGCCATTGACAAGCGGCGGTTTTTCTTGTGAAATCACGCGTTTATTTCCGTTTCGAAACAGGAATTCTTTATCATGAAGCGTACTTACCAGCCTTCCAATACCCGCCGCAAGCGCACTCACGGCTTCCTCGTTCGCATGAAGTCCCGCGGTGGCCGCGCAGTGATTGCCGCCCGTCGTGCCAAGGGTCGCAAGCGCCTGGCCGTATAAGTTAGCAATGACTTATCGCTTTCGCCGTGTGCACCGGCTATTAAAAACGGATGAATTTTCATCCGTTTTTAGTTTGCGGCAAGCGCGCAGCACAGCTTTGTTTCAGGTGTACGCCCGCCCCAATGAATTGGGCCATGCCCGTGTCGGCCTTGTTGTCGGCAAAAAGGTTCACAAGCGGGCAGTACGCCGAAACTACATCAAGCGTACGGTACGCGAGTGGTTTCGCCTGAACCAGGCGGCTTTGCCGGCGCAGGACTACATCGTCCGAGCCAAACAGGCCTTTTCCCGCGCTGACAGAGCAGAAGCTGTCATCGCCTTGTCTACACTCTTTGCTAAACTGGCACGATGTCGCGCCTCCTCATCCTCCTGATCCGTTTTTATCAACTGGCCATCAGCCCCTGGCTGGCACCACGGTGCCGCTATGTGCCGACCTGTTCCAGTTACGCGATCGAGGCGGTGAGAAAGCATGGCGCCTGCAAGGGCGGCTTTCTGGCGATGAAACGCATCGGGCGCTGTCACCCCTGGGGTGGCAGTGGTTATGACCCGGTTCCCTGAACTTTCCGGTATCGTAGAGATGGATTCCAAGCGACTCATAATCTTCATCGTCCTGTCCATGGGCATCCTCCTGCTGTGGCAGGAGTACTTTGCGCCCAAGCCTGCTCCGCAGCAGGTGGCACAGACCCAAACGGCTTCGCAGCCGGACGCACAGGCCAGCCATACCGCCAGCGCCCAGCCTGCTGATGCAGCCAAGCTTACCGCCGGTCAGCGCATTCGCGTCAGCACCGATGTGATCAAGGCCGAAATCGATACCGTAGGCGGCGACCTGCGTCAGCTCGACCTGCTGAAGCACGATTCCGCCACGGATGCCAAAAAGCCGTTCGAGCTGCTCACCGACAAGAATGGTCGCGTGTATGTAGCCCAGACCGGCCTGGTGGCAGCCAGCAATCCGGCACTGCCCACCCACAAAACCGTCTATAGCGCCGAGCAGTCCAGCTACACCCTGAGCGGCGACAGCCTGCAGGTGAAACTGACCGCCCCGGTGGCGAATGGCGTGCAGGTGGTGAAAACCTACACCTTCAAGAAGGGCAGTTACGATATCGGGGTTCGCTTCGACATCCACAACGGCGGCAGCACGCCGCTGGCCCCGACCGCCTATTACCGTCTGTTGCGTGACGGCCAGGCACCGGAAGGCGAAGGCCGCTTTGCCCACACCTTTACCGGCCCGGCTGTTTACACTGCCGACAACAAGTTCCAGAAGGTTTCCTTCGAAGACCTGGCCAAGGGCAAGGGCGACTACGCCAAGAACGCCACCGACGGCTGGGTGGGCATGCTGCAGCATTACTTCATGACCGCCTGGATCCTGAAGCCGGTGGATGCTGCCAGCGTGTGCAAGGATGAAAAATCCTGCCACTTCGAGCTGAAGGACAGCAACGGCCTGTACTCGGCTGCGGCCACCGTGGACCTGAAAACCATCAACCCCGGCCAGACCGCCTCCATCGCCGTGCCGCTGTATGCCGGCCCGGAAGACTACAGCGTGCTGACCCGTGTTGCTGATGGCCTGGAATATTCCAAGGACTATGGCTGGGTGCACATCTTTGCTTCGCCGCTGTTCTGGCTGCTGACCAAGCTGCACGGTCTGGTACAGAACTGGGGCTGGGCGATTGTGCTGCTGACCCTCACCGTCAAGGCCATCTTCTACCCGCTGACTGCTGCATCCTACCGCTCCATGGCCAAGATGAAGGCCCTGGCACCGCGTCTGGAGCGCATGAAGGAACAATACGGCGACGACCGCATGAAGTTCCAGCAGGCTGTGATGGAGATGTACAAGAGCGAGAAGGTGAATCCGCTGGGTGGCTGTCTGCCCATGCTGATCCAGATCCCGGTGTTCATCGGCCTGTACTGGGCGCTGCTGGCTTCGGTCGAGCTGCGTCAGGCTCCGTGGATCCTGTGGTACACCGACCTGGCCCGTCCGGACCCGTTCTATGTACTGCCGGTGATCATGGCCGCTACCATGTTCCTGCAAACCTTCCTGAACCCGCCGCCGACTGATCCGATGCAGGCCAAGATGATGAAAATCATGCCGGTTGCCTTCTCGGCCATGTTCTTCTTCTTCCCGGCTGGTCTGGTGCTGTACTACGCAGTCAACAACATCCTGTCGATTGCCCAGCAGTGGTACATCAACAAGAGCATTGAAAACAGCAAGAAAGTCGCGCTGCAGTCCTGATGTGGACGGTAGTGCCCCAGAAAGCCCGGCCGGATAAAGGCCGGGCTTTTTTCTGATACAGTAAAAATCAGCGCAAGCTGACCGAAACAGCTGCCGCCGCACGCCCCGCGGCTGTTTCGGCCAGCCTGTCAGCCGCAAGGAAAGCCCGCATGTCTACTCTCTACGCTCCCGTCACCATCTGTGCCATTGCCACTGCACCCGGTCGCGGTGGCGTGGGCGTCATCCGTGTGTCCGGCCGTGATCTGCTGCCTTTTGCCGCGGCACTGAGCGGCGGCAAGCAGCCCAAGCCGCGTTATGCCACCTATACCGACTTCTACGCTGCCGATGGCCAGGCCATCGACAACGGCCTGCTGCTGTACTTCCCCGGCCCCAACAGCTTTACCGGTGAAGACGTACTGGAATTGCAGGGCCACGGCGGGCCGGTGGTGCTCAACATGCTGCTGTCGCGCTGCCTGCAACTGGGCGCACGGCTGGCCGAGCCGGGCGAGTTCTCCAAACGCGCTTTCCTGAATGACAAGATGGACCTGGCCCAGGCTGAAAGCGTGGCCGACCTGATCGACGCCTCCAGTGAAAGTGCAGCCCGCAGCGCGCTCAAGTCGCTGAAGGGGGCGTTTTCCAATGAAATCCATGTGCTGGTGGATGAGCTGATCACCCTGCGCATGCTGGTGGAAGCCACGCTGGATTTCCCGGAAGAGGAAATCGATTTTCTCAAGCAGGCCGACGCGCTGGGCAAACTGCAAACCCTGCGCCAGCGCCTGCAACAGGTACAGGCCACGGCGCGGCAGGGGGCCATCCTGCGCGAGGGCATGCATGTGGTGCTGGTGGGCCAGCCCAATGTCGGCAAGTCCAGCCTGATGAATGCGCTGGCGGGGGATGATGTTGCCATCGTCACCGATATCGCCGGCACCACCCGCGACACCGTGCGCGAGGAAATCGTTATCGACGGCGTGCCGGTGCACATCATCGATACCGCCGGCCTGCGTGATACCGACGATGTGGTGGAGAAAATCGGCATCGAACGCACCTGGCAGGCGGTAGAGCGCGCCGATGTGGCGCTGGTGCTGGTGGATAGCCGCGACGGCGTCACCGCCGAGCTGGAGGCCATTCTGGAGCGCATTCCGCCGCAACTGCCGCGCCTGTTCATCTACAACAAGGCCGACCTCAGCGGCGACGCCATCGGCCTGTCTGAACAGGATGGCCGCAGCGTACTGCACCTGTCCGCCCGCACCCATGCCGGGGTCGATCTGCTGAAAGCCCGCCTGCTGGAGCTGATTGGCTACAGCGGGGCCAGCGAAGGGGTGTTCCTGGCACGCGAACGCCATCTGGACGCCATTCGCCGTGCTGCCGAACACATGGAGCTGGCGCATACAGATTGGGAAATGGTGGAAATCTTCGCCGAAGAGCTGCGATTGGCGCAGAACGCGCTATCGGAAATCACCGGCCAGTTCACCCCGGACGACTTGCTGGGCGTGATTTTTAGTCGTTTTTGCATCGGCAAGTAACACCCGCCAGCTGCTTCTCCCGGCCGGGCGCCTGCAGCCTGGCGCTTGCCGCAACAAAATTCCAACAATCTTCCACCTGGCTTTGCTGTACCGTTGGGTACAGGCATTTCTCCTGCCGTTTTGCCATGTCTCGCGGATCAAGTCTGATGGAACAAATCACCGTATACGCCTTCCCGGTTTTCCTGCTGCTGATGCTGGGGGAACTGGGCTATGGCCTGGCCATTGGCCGCAACACCTATCGCCTGAGTGACGCGCTGGCCAGCCTGAGCCAGGGTTTGCTCAGCCAGCTGGTGGCCAGTGTCAGTACCTTGTTCCAGATCGGCCTGTATGCGCTGACATGGCGGCACCTGGCGTTGTTTCCCCGTGCTGCGCTATGGAATAGCGTGTGGGGCTGGCTGCTGGCCATCGTGATGTTCGATTTCTGCGATTACTGGCTGCACCGGGTGGGGCATGAGAGCGCGGTGTTCTGGGCGGCGCATGCCGTGCATCACCAGAGCCAGGATTTCAATCTGTCCACCGCACTGCGCCAGGAAAGCACCGTGGCCTTTCTCGGCTGGCCGTTTTATTTGCCCATGGCGCTGGCCGGTGTCGCTCCGGCCCAATTTGCGCTGGCCGGGCTGATCGTCTTGCTCTACCAGTTCTGGATTCATACCGAGCATATCGGCAAGCTGGGCTGGTTCGACCGGGTGTTTTCTTCCCCGTCCAATCACCGGGTGCATCATGCGGTGAATGACCCGTACCTGGACAAGAACTACGGCGGCATGTTGATCATCTGGGACCGGCTGTTCGGCACCTTTGCCGAGGAGGACGAAGCCCCGGTATACGGCACCCGCAGCCCGCTCAACAGCTGGAATCCCTTGTGGGCGGTGGCATCGGGCTATGTGCCGCTGTGGCGGCTGGCTTGCCAGGCCCCGCGCTGGCAGGACAAGTTCAAGGTATGGTTCAAGCCGCCGGGCTGGCTGCCGGCCGGCGTGGCGGATAACAGCCCGGCCTTTGATCTGCAGCGCGCCCGCCAGCGCTTTGATCTGCCGCTGACCCGCACCAGTATGGCGCTGGCCCTGCTGCAGTTTGTCCTGCTGACGGCCGCCGGTGCGGCTTATCTGTGGCAAGTGGATGGCCTGGACAACCTACAGCGGTGGGCATTTGCCTTGTTGCTGGTGGCCGGCCTCACCGGGCTGGGCAGCCTGCTGCAGGGACGTCTGGCTGTGGTCGGTCTGCTGCTGCTGGATGCCCTGCTCATGCTGGCTGCCTGGCTGTTGTAATAGCCTGTGTCAGCGGCTTGCGAGTGCGAGTGAGACCAGGCGAAAACGACCGAAAACAAGTGGGGAGGCGGATTCTACCTGGAGTAAATGCGCATTCCGCAGGCGTTTTTAACGCAGTATCACCGCAGCGCAGCAGACGATTAACTGGTTCTTAGGCTGCGCGCAGAAAATACCTTTTCAGTACCAGGGTTTGGCTATAGCATGAGCAAAAATCATTTTGCGGATGTCATGTTTCCTTTCCTGCGCGGGCTGTTGCCGCTGGTCCTGTCACTGTTTTTATGCCCGGTTTGGGCGGCCAGTCCACCATTGGTATTGGCATTCAATACCTTCAGCCCCTGGAAAACGCTGGATGCACACGGCCAGCCATCTGGTCCCTATGTGGAGATCGTCAAGCTGCTGGCTGCCAGGCTGGATGTCCCCGTGCAATACCTGCCCTGTCCCTTGCAACGTTGCCTGCAGGCCATGCAGCAGGGGCAGGCTGATCTGGTGATCGGCGTACGCAACAGCGATGACCGTGATGCATACATCGATTTTCTCGATCCTCCCTATGCGGCAGCCACGCCGCTGGCGATTTACCTGCGGCGTGTCGATTCGCGCAAGGTACGCCGCTATGCCGACCTCTATCCATTGCGTATTGGTGTGGTCGAGGGGATGCGCTATCAGCCTGTTTTTGATGCAGATAAACAGCTAGAGCGTGATTTTGCACCAAGTAGTCTGTCCAATTTTCGCAAGCTGCTGGCTGGGCGAGTTGATGCTGTGGTCATTAATCGGCGCAACGGCATGGAGTTGTTGCACAGCCAGGGTTGGGAAGCTCTGATTCGCGAGCAGCCACTGCAGTTGCCGGCGCAGGAAGAGCGCCGGCTCGGGCTGTCGCGTCGCTCAGCCTGGTATGCCCGGCGTGGCCGATTGACGGCGGTGCTGCGTGGCATGCTGCGTGATGGCAGCATTGCCAGATTGCTGGCCGTCATGCCCATCGCACCCAAATGACCCAGATGGCGAGTCAGCCTTCCTGTACCACTCGGGCAGAGGAGTCAGGCTCACTGCCAGTAGCCTGTGCTGCGTCAAATGTCAGCGTTGTGACTAGGCTTTGCCCGCTGGCATCGCCTTCAGGCTCTTTGCCCTTGCCGGTAATGGGCTTTGCACTATGGTGCACTGCACGATAAAACCCTTTCCGCTCAATGTTTTCACCCCGGCCACCCGGCTATTCATTTTGATTAACAGTACCTTAGTGTTAATGGTTAACCCTGCTTTACAAGCTGGCGGGCGAACCGTTAGTGTCAGGCAACGCGGTGCTTTCCCATACTTGGTACTGCTCTTGCCACCCTGGATGCCAGTTGATTTTTCCTGCGCCAGCGGTGCAGCTCAGGCTGACGTGCAAAGCAGGCAATGCCGACTCCCTGCCCGCACCCGACTTCCGCGCTGCGTGACCCCGGCCCGGAACACCCTGCCGTATTGACCGGATCGTCAGACGGTATATGGTTGGTGACTGTCGCAATTGTGTAAAAGTATTGCGCAAAATCAACATTCATGGTTTTAATATAATTCAAACGCTCGTTCGAAAAAGCCTCGCACGGGCGTTCGCTATCTTTTGGGTTTTGTTTTTTGTCATTTCACATTGCAGGAGAATTTGACCATGCAGATCGCTATTCCGGCCGAAAGGCTGGCTGGTGAAAAACGCGTGGCCGCGACACCGGAAACGGTGAAAAAGCTGATCGCCATGGGTCACACCGTGGTGGTGGAGCAGGGAGCCGGGCAGTTTGCCGCTGCTCCCGACGCGGCTTATGCAGAACTGGGTGCCAGCATTGCGGCCAATCGGGCCGAGGCGCTGGCGCAGGCCGACATCGTGCTCAGCGTGCGTGCGCTGGACGAAGCCGGCATTGCCGAGCTGAAACCGGGTGCGGTGCTGATCGGCCAGCTGGCCCCGTATCAGAACACCACCTTCCCGCAACTGGCTGCGCGCAAGGTCTCGGCCTTTGCCATGGAACTGCTGCCGCGTACCACGCGGGCGCAGAGCATGGACGTGCTGTCCAGCCAGAACAATATCGCCGGTTACAAGGCGGTGCTGCTGGCCACCCATTACTATCCGCGCTTCATGCCCATGCTGATGACCGCAGCCGGCACGGTGAAGCCGGCCAAGGTGCTGATCATGGGTGTGGGTGTGGCTGGTCTGCAGGCCATTGCCACGGCCAAGCGCTTGGGTGCGGTGGTGGAAGCCACCGACGTACGGCCTTCCACCAAGGAGCAGGTGGAATCGCTGGGCGGCAAGTTCATCGAAGTACCGATGACCGATGAAGAAAAAGCAGCCAGTGATGGCGTGTACGCCAGGGAAATGTCGGACGACTACAAGCGTCGTCAGGCCGAACTGGTGAGCAAGCACGCCCGTGCGGCCGACATCATCATCACCACCGCGCTGATTCCGGGCAAGAAGGCCCCGACGCTGATCAGCGCCGACATCGTGGCCGCAATGAAGCCGGGTTCGGTCATCATCGACATCGCCGCCGAAGCCGGTGGCAACTGTGAACGCACCCAGCCGGGCGAGGTGGTGGTCACTGACAACCACGTCACCGTGGTGGGCCAGTTCAACCTGCCGGGCGAACTGGCGGCAGATGCCTCCAGCCTGTATGCCAAAAACCTGCTGACTTTCCTGTCGCTGATGCTGAGCAAGGAAGGTTTCACCCTCAATCTGGAAGACGACCTGCTGGCGGCCACCCTGGTGACCCACGACGGCCAGGTGCGTTTCCCGGCGGCCAACTAAGGAGAACAAGATGGTCGATCCCTTTATCGCCAGCCTTACCGTCTTCGTGCTGGCCGTGTTTGTCGGCTACCACGTGGTGTGGAATGTCACCCCGGCGCTGCATACCCCGCTGATGGCCGTCACCAATGCCATTTCCGGCATCATCATCGTCGGTGCCATGCTGCAGGTGGTGGACATCAATGGTTCCGAAATCACCCTCACCTCGGTGCTGGGTACCATCGGCATCTTCCTGGCCAGTATCAACATCTTCGGCGGCTTCATGGTCACCCAGCGCATGCTGGACATGTTCAAGAAGAAGAAAAAGTAAGGAAGAACCATGGCTAATATTTCTGCAGTACTTTATCTGGTGGCGGCCGTGCTGTTCATCCTGGCGCTCAAGGGCTTGTCCAGCCCGGTGACAGCGCTGCGCGGCAACAAGTTCGGCATCATCGGCATGCTGATTGCCGTGGTCACCACCTTCATGATCATGGACAAGCCGGTGCTGGGGCTGATTGCTGGCGCCATTGTCGCCGGTGCCGTGATTGGTGGCTGGAAGGCCAGAACGGTGGAGATGACCGGCATGCCGGAACTGGTGGCTGCCATGCACTCGCTGGTGGGCCTGTCGGCGGTGCTGATCGCCGTGGCTGCCATCTTCCATAGCGGTGTGGAACACACTGGCGTACAGAAGGTGGAGCTGTTCATCGGTGCCTTTATCGGTGCCATCACCTTTACCGCCTCGGTCATTGCCTACGGCAAGCTGTCTGGCCGCTTTGGCTCCAAGGCCGTCAGCTTCAATGGTCAGCATCTGCTGAACCTGCTGCTGGCGCTGTCCATGGTCGGCTTCGGCGTGGCCTACTTCGTGACGGATAGCCACGCTGCCTTCCTCGCCATGGTGGCGATTGCACTGGTACTGGGCGTGACGCTGATCATCCCCATCGGCGGCGCTGACATGCCGGTGGTGGTGTCCATGCTCAACTCCTACTCCGGCTGGGCGGCAGCGGGTATCGGCTTCACGCTGAACAACCCGGTGCTGATCATTGCCGGTGCCTGCGTGGGTTCGTCCGGTGCCATTCTGTCCTACATCATGTGCAAGGCGATGAACCGTTCCATCGTATCGGTGCTGCTGGGCGGCTTTGGTGCGGAGTCGGGTGGTGCTGGCCCGGCTGGTGATGCCGGTCCGAAGAACTACAAGTCCGGTTCGGCAGAAGATGCAGCCTTCCTGATGAGCAATGCTGACAGTGTGGTGATCGTGCCCGGTTATGGCCTGGCGGTATCCCGTGCCCAGCATGCCTTGCAGGAGTTTGCCGAGTTGCTGCACGAGAAGGGCGTCACCGTACGCTATGCCATCCACCCGGTGGCGGGCCGCATGCCGGGCCACATGAACGTGCTGCTGGCCGAAGCCGAAGTGCCCTACGAGCAGGTACTGGAGATGGAGGAGATCAACTCCGACTTCAACAATACCGACGTGGTGCTGGTGATTGGTGCCAACGACGTGGTCAACCCGGCGGCACAGAAGGACAAGGCCAGCCCCATCTATGGCATGCCGATTCTGGAAGCCCACAAGGCACGTACCGTGATCGTGGTGAAGCGTTCGATGAGCGTCGGCTATGCCGGCCTCGACAACGAGCTGTTCTACATGGACAAGACCATGATGGTGTTTGGCGACGCCAAGAAAGTGGTGGAAGACCTGGTGAAGGGCGTGGTGCACTAAGCCACTGCCGCTTGTCACAACGAAAACCCTGCCGCGCCGGCAGGGTTTTTTCTTGCCCGCCGCGCAGGCTTGGCGGCAGGCGCAGCCATCCTTAGGATGGGTTGACTGTAGTCGCTATATGGAACTCATGGCTTGTTCCGGCCTCTTAAATATTAGCGTTATTTAATTTTGGAGATGAATATGCACTGGAAAACCACCGCCATTATCGCCGCTCTGTTGTCTGCTCCTGTTGTTGCCCAGCCCAATCTGGTGGGCAGTGAATGGCAGCTGGTATCACCCAAAGTGGCCGAACCGCTGCCCACGCTGTCGTTTCAGGCCAAGGGCATCAGTGGTTTTGCCGGCTGTAACCGCTTTACCGGCCATACCAATGCCGAAGGCAAGCTGATGGTGGCCACCACGCGCATGATGTGTCCGCCCGCCATGATGCAGACCGAACAGGCGTATATCGGATTCCTGTCGCAGCCCTTCCAGATCAAGACTGATGGCAAGGCGCAGCAACTGGTGCTGACGAGTAGCGCAGGCGAATATCGCTTTGTGCGCAAGCAGGACAAGGTGGCAGGCCATCCCGCAGCAGCCACGGCCCCGGCGCAGCGGCCGCAGTATCTGTATGTCAGCAGCCAGCGTAAAAACTGCAGTGCTGGCGCGGGGCAGATGCAATGCCTGCAGGTCCGCAGCAGCGAAAACCAGCCCTGGCAGTTGTTCTACGGTGAGATCGAGGGTTTTACACCGCAGCCCGATACCGCCTACTACCTGAAGCTGCGCTATGAAACCGTGCAGAACCCGCCAGCGGATGCATCCGCCGTGCGGACCATCCTGGACCGCGTGGTGTTCAGCGAAACCATCAGCCGCAGCGTGCAATGAGCACGGGCCGCTCAGTCAGGAGTCAGCGCATGAGACATTTCTGGTTACCGGTACTGGTATTAGGTTGGCTGACCGGCTGTGCCAGCGCGCCGCCGGCCACGCCCGCCGACAAGCCGCAGGGCTGGCAGGCACCGCGTGATCTGGCCAGTCTGGAAGGACGCTGGCAGCAGGTGGATGCCGGCAAGGATCAGCCCTACCGGCTGGAATTCGCCGCCGGCCGGGTGCATGCCTCAGCCGGTTGCAACGGTCTGGGCGGTGTGGTGAGCCTGGAGCAGGGCTTGCTCAAGACCGGGGCGATGATGTCGACCCTGATGGCTTGCCCGCCGCCGCTGGATGAGCGTGAGCGTAGCCTGAGCCAGTTGCTGTCGGCACAGCCACGGCTGGTGGTGCAGGGCAATCGGCTGCAATTGCAGGCGGGTACGGATCGGCTGGAATTCCAGCGCGAGGACAGTCACGGCGGCAGTTGAGTACCGCACAGAAAATGAAAAAGCCCGCGTTTTTTAAGCGCGGGCTTTTTGCTGTGTGGCCAGGCTTCAGTCGCCTTTGGCCAGTGCCAGCTCCAGGCTGCGGTGGTAATGCTGCGCGGCCTGTTCTTCCTTGCCGGTGGCCTCGAACAGCCGGGCCAGCTCTGCATTGGCACACAGCGTGGCGCTGATGGAGTTGCTGGCTTCCAGATAGCTTTGCGCCTTACCCCACAGCTGCTGGTTCATCGCCAGACGGCCCAGCGCCAGCAACAGCATGTGGTCGCGTGGACGGCTCTTGAGCCAGCCTTCTGCATCGCGCATCAGTTCCAGCCGCTTTTCCGGCGACAGGCGCTCGGCCAGCTGGCCCAGCTCGCGTGCCAGTTCCGGCGTGGCCTGTTCTTCGTCGGCCAGCGCCTCGCCCAGCAAGGTGGCGGCATAGTCGAAGTCTTCCAGCGCAATCAGCCGGCTGACGATTTCGCTGACCAGTACCGGATTGCGCCGTTCGGCGTCCGGGATGCGGCGCAGCCAGTCGCGCACTTCGCGGCCACCGACAAAGCCGGTCAGCTGCTGGCTGTAGGCGGCCAGACGGTAACGGCGGGCCTGTGCCGGTTCCAGCGCTTCGGCCTTGAGCAGCTTTTCGGTCAGTGCCAGTACCGCTTCCGGCTGGCGTTGCAGCAGGCGGACTTTCAACTCCAGGCGCAGGGCATTGGTGAGATTGGGCGACAGGGCGCGGGCACGTTCGATGGCGGCCAGTGCGCCCAGCGCGTCCTTGGCTTCCAGCTTCAGTTCGGCATCCAGCATGTGGCGCGCCAGCTGCAGGCGTTCCGGCAGGGCATCCAGCTGTTGCAGATAGCTGTCACGCTTGTCCAGATCGCCGGTGGCACCCGCAGAGCGGGCGGCCAGCAACAGGGCAAGGGCACGGTTTTCCGGCGCATATTCGTCGGCCATGGCCTTGAGCGCTTCGCGCTCGGCTTTCTGGAAACGGCCTTCAAAAAAGGCGATACCGGCTTCACGCAGGGCGTGACGGGCGGCTTTCAGCTTTTTCTGACGCTGGAAACGGCGCACTTCGGTGGGCAGGCCGGCGGTGATGCTGATGATGCGCATCACCACGTAAGCCAGCGCAATCAGGGCCACGATGCCCAGTAGCAGCAGGTTGAACGACACCTCCATGCGGTAGGGCGGCAAAAACAGGATGGCGTAGCCGGTATTGAGGGTGGAGGCCAGCCCCACCAGCACGGCCAGGGCGAACAGCCCGGTAATCCAGATGACAAATTTCACCGGTCAGTCTCCCTTGTTGCCCTGAGCATCACGTACCGCTTTCAGGCTGGCATTGAGGTCGGGCAGGGTTACGGACAGTGGCGCACCTTTCAGTTCCAGCAAGGTGGACAGCCACTGGCGAGTGGCCGGCGCGTCATTGTCGAAGTAGCGCAGCACATAGGACTGGGCGGCGCTGACATCGGCATCGAAGGTGGTGCCGTCACGCTGGATCAGTGCCAGGCGGGCATCCAGCAGGCGCATTTTCAGGTTTTCCCGCAGGAAGAAGGACTGCTCAGGCGACAGCAGCAGCGCTTCGGGCTTGTCCATGCGGCGGATGTGCACCAGCTCGCCCAGGCTCTGGCTGATGTCGGCCACCAGGCGTTCCCAGAAGGGGGCGCTGGCCGGCAGCGGCTTGGCAGCACGCTTGTCTTGCAGGCGATGCGCATCCACCACCAGCGGCAGGCTGTCGCCGGACAGCATCAGCCGGTCCAGCTTGACGGTGAGGCCGACGGTGTCCAGATAGGGCAGGGCCTTGAGCTTTTCCAGATCAGTGGCCACGGCTTTTTTCACCGCGATCAGCTGCGGCTGGTCGAATTTGGACAGGCGGGCGTCCACCATCTGCAGGGCGGAAATGGCGGCGGGGACGTTGCCGGCCAGTTGCAGCTGCTGGCTGGCAATGGCCAGGGTGTGTTCCACCTCGGACAGCAGCCAGTCGCTGCGGGTTTTGGTCAGCTCCTGGTACATGCCGTTCAGCGTGGCGTACTGGCCAGCGGATTCGTTGACGCGGGTTTCCAGTACCGCCAGCTTGGCGTCGGTGGCGCGGGCGGCGGTCAGTGCCTGCTCGGTCATGCCACGCAATTCCTTGGAGGCGCCATTACCTTCAGCCAGCCGGCCAGCCAGTTCCTGGCGGGCGGCAGCCAGCTCCTGCTGGGTGCTGTACAGCTGCCAGCCGGACAGGCCGAGGGCAGCCAGCGCCACCAGCAGGGCCAGGTTCAGCTGTTTTTTGCGGGACGGACGGGGGGTGTCGACAGTCTGGGTTTCGCTCATGGGTGACGGGAGAACCATTCTCTGAGGCCGGCGACGAGCGCATCGTCATCGGCCCGGGTTGTCACGATGCGTGTCGCGCCCAGAGCCTGCAATCGTTCGGCAATGCGCGGGTGCGGCACACAATACAAAAGGCATTGTAACGTCCCGGCTCTTGCCGGACCAGCCAGTCTGAACAATTGCTCGGCCATTTCACTGGATGTGATCACCATGGCGTCCGGCGGGCCATCATCCAGCAGGCTCCAGTCAGGTGCGCCATCCACCCGCTGGTAGACCTCGGCCAGCGTCACCGTGGCACCGCGCTGGCGCAGGGTATCGGCCAGCAGGGCACGGCCGCCCTGGCCACGCACGATCAGCCAGTGCTGGCCGGCGACATCAGCCAGCTGCGGCAGGGCCAGCAGGGCTTCGCTGTCGCTGCCTGCCGTGGGAAACAGGATGTCCTGCCCGCTGAGCGTGGCCAGGCGGCGGGCGCTGGCCTGGCCGACACAGGCTAGCTGTGCCTTGAGTGGCTGTGCCTGCAGCGTAGGCCAGGCCATGTCGATGGCGCTGGGGCTGACAAAAAACAGCCAGTCGGCCTGCGCGGCCTGCTGCGGCAGCTGGGCCAGCGCTTCCGGCTGCGGCTGGATATCCATCACCGGAAAGGCCTGCCCCTGCCAGCCGGCAGCGGCCAATAGTTGCAGCAAGCGGCCGCTTTGCGCGGCCGGTCTGGCCACCAGAATGCGGCGGCCAGCAGTTGTCATTGCTGGTCTTTCAGTACGGCGTCGATCAGCGGCTTGGCGCCATCATCCAGCAGGCGTTTGGCCACGGCACGGCCCAGCGATTCGGCATACTGGCGCGGGGCGCTGGCGGCTGCGGTGAGCATGACCGAGCCATCCGGATGCGCCACAAAGCCGCCCAGGCTGATGACGTCGTCGCTGAGGGTGGCAAACGCGCCCAGCGGCACCTGGCAGCTGCCGCCCAGTTCACGCGCCAGTGCGCGCTCGGCGCTGACACAGGCGTGGGTGTCCGGGTGGTTCAGCGGCTGCAGCAGGGCCAGCATGTCGGCGCGGTCGGCACGGATTTCAATGCCCAGCGCACCCTGGCCTGCAGCCGGCAGGCTTTCCGACGGGGCGAGTTCTGACCGGATACGGTCGTGCAGCTCCAGGCGCTTGAGGCCGGCTGCCGCCAGAATGATGGCGTCGTACTCGCCTTCGTCCAGCTTGCGCAGGCGGGTTTGCACATTGCCGCGCAAGGGCTTGATCACCAGTTGCGGGTAGCGCGCGCGCAGCTGCGATTCGCGGCGCAGGCTGGAGGTGCCCACCACGCTGCCGGCCGGCAGCTCGGCCAGGCTGGCAAACTTGTTGGAAACAAAGGCATCGCGCGGGTCTTCGCGTTCGCAGATGGCGGCCAGGGCAAAGCCTTCCGGCAGCACCATGGGCACATCCTTGATGGAGTGTACGGCCAGATCGGCACGGCCTTCGGCCAGCGCCACTTCCAGCTCTTTCACGAACAGGCCCTTGCCGCCGATCTTGGACAGGGTCTTGTCCAGGATCTGGTCGCCCTGGGTGGTCATGCCGAGGATTTCGACAGTAAGGTGCGGATACAGCGCTTGCAGGCGGGCCTGAATGTGTTCTGCCTGCCACATGGCGAGCCGGCTTTCGCGGCTGGCGATGACGATCTTGTCCATGAATTGCATTCCTGACGATGAATTTTCGTCCGATTCTAGCATGCAGGCATGGCAACGCCCGGAGTCGGATCAAGGAAAACCAATTGGCCGGGTGGTGGTGGGCAAGGGTCAACCCCCGTTGCTGTTGTGCACAAAATGTGCGAAAAAAATCAGGAAAATTCGGTAATGAACACACTACAGCGGCAATGCTGCCTATGATGTTTGTTCGCCAGTCTGCTGAAGCCAGGTTGCAACCTGTCTTGAGAAGATTGCCATCCCATTCATACACAAGGCCGTCATCACGGTTCCGGTGCCATATGCACCGCAAGCGGACAAGCCGGCCAGACGATTCGACAAAGGAAACTGGACATGACGGAGCTGGACAAGGATCTTCCCCTACGTGCCGACCTGGCGCGGCTGGACCGCCTGTTGGGCGAGGTATTGCATGCCCAGGAAGGCCCCGAGGTGTATCAGGAGGTCAAGGCCATTGCCGCGCGCACGCCGGAACAGCGCGCGCTGCCCTTGCCGGCCAGCTTGTCGCCCAAGGCCACCACCGCACTGGTGCGCGCCTGTGGCCTGTATGCGCAGCTGTTCAATATCGCGGAAGACCTGCACCACACCCGTCGTCGTCGTGCGCACCAGATTGCCGGCTCGCGTCCGCAGCAGGGCAGCCTGAACCGGGCGCTGGCGCGGCTGAAGGAAGACGGCGTCAGCTTTGCCCAGCTGTCGGCAACGCTGCAGGATGCCTATGTCGGCGCCATCCTCACCGCCCATCCCACCGAGGTACAGCGCCAGAGCGTGCTGGACGGCCACCGTGCTGTGCGCAAATTCCTCAGCCAGCTGGGTTCGCCTGACATCACTCCCGAAGAAGAAACCGAGCTGGACGGCAAGCTCAAGCGGGTGATCCTGTCCATGTGGCAAACCTCGGAAATCCGCCACTTCAAATTGTCGGTGGAAGATGAAATCAAGAACGGTGTGGCCTACCACCCGATGACTTTCTTCTCCGCCCTGCCACGGCTGTATCAGCGTCTGGGCAAGGAAGTCGAGGCGGCCTGGGGCCAGGTTCCGGCCCTGCCGCCGTTTATCCGTGTTGGCAGCTGGATTGGTGGCGACCGCGATGGCAACCCCAATGTCAACGCCTCGGTCTTGCGCCACGCCTTCACCCTGCAAGCCACCCAGGCTTTCGAACAATATCTGGCCGAACTGGCATCCCTGTACCGCGAGCTGTCGCTGTCCGAGCGCCATGTCGCCGTCAGCCCGGCCTTGCAGGCGCTGTCGGACCAGACGCCGGACAACAAAGAAAGCCGCGAGCAGGAACCCTACCGCCGCGCCTTGGCCACCATCGAAGCCCGCCTGCTGGGCAAGGCGGCCGAATTGGGGCTGGCGGTACGTGGCCGCTGGCCGGTGGGTGAGCCCTATCACGATATCTCGGCGTTTCAGGCCGACCTCGCCACCGTGGCTGATTCGCTTATCGCCCATGGCAGCGACTTGCTGGCCGATGGCCGCCTGGCGCGCCTGCGTCGTGCGGTAGAGGTGTTCGGCTTCTTCCTGATGCCGGTGGACCTGCGCCAGTTTGCCGGCATGCACGAGGCAGTGGTGAGCGAGCTGTTTTCCAGTGCAGGGCTGGAGCATTACCCGGCACTGGACGAGGCGGCGCGCATCCGCGTGCTGCTGCGCGAACTGTCCACCCCGCGGCTGTTGTATTCACCGTATCTGAGTTACAGCGCCGACACCGAAAAAGAGCTGGCCATCTTCCGCGAAGCGGCGCTGATCCAGCAGCAATTCGGCAAGGAAGCCATCAGCCAGAGTATCATTTCCAATTGCGCCACCGTCAGCGACATCCTGTCGCTGGCGCTGATCCTGAAGGAAACCGGCTTGATCCGGCTGGAAAACGGCATGCCGGTGTCCACCATCAATGTGGTGCCGCTGTTCGAAACCATTGCCGACCTGGTGGCCGCCACCGACATCATGGACACGCTGTTTGCCCTGCCGTGGTACCAGTTGCTGCTGAAGAGCCGTGGCATGATGCAGGAAGTGATGCTGGGCTATTCCGACAGCAACAAGGACGGTGGTTATCTCACCAGCCAGTGGGAGTTGTACAAGGCCGAGCAGCGTCTGGTGCATAGCTTCGACAAGGCGGGCGTCAAGCTGCGCCTGTTCCACGGCCGTGGCGGCTCGGTAGGGCGTGGCGGTGGCCCGTCCTTCGAGGCCATCATGGCGCAGCCGGCTGGCAGCGTGGCCGGGCGCATCCGTATTACCGAGCAGGGCGAGGTGATTGCCTCCAAGTATTCCGATCCGGACATCGGCACCCGCAATCTGGAAGCGCTGGTGGCGGCCACACTGGAAGCCAGCCTCACCACTCACCCCAGCTGCGAAGCGGATGGCGAAGTATTCGACGAGCTGTCCGAAGCCGCGTTCAAGGCCTATCGCCAGCTGGTGGAAACCGAAGGCTTCATGCAGTACTTCCTGGAAGCCACGCCGATCAATGCCATTGCCAAGCTGAATATCGGCAGCCGCCCGGCCTCGCGCAAGAGCCTTGCCTCCATCAAGGACCTGCGCGCCATTCCCTGGGTATTCTCCTGGTCGCAGTCGCGGGTGATGCTGCCGGGCTGGTTCGGTTTCGGCTCGGCCGTCGCCGGCTTCATCGCCCGCCATGGCGACGCCGGGCTGGCAAGGCTGCAGGGCCTGTACCGCACCTCGCCCTTCTTCCAGGTGATTCTGTCCAATATGGAACAGGTGCTGGCCAAGGCCGACCTGGGCATCGCCCGCCGCTTTGCCGGCCTGGTTGCCGACCGGGCGCTGGCCGAGCAGCTGTTTGGCCAGATTGAGGCCGAATGGCAGAAAACCCACGACGCCTTCTTCGCCATCAGCGGCCAGAGCAGCCTGTTGCAGCAAAACCCCACCCTGCATCGCAGCCTGGAAACCCGTCTGCCCTATCTGGATGCGCTCAACCTGCTGCAGGCTGATCTGTTGCAGCGCCTGCGCGAAAACCCGGACGATGCCGAAGCGTTGTACGCCATCCACCTCACCATCAACGGTACTTCTGCAGGCCTGCGTAACAGCGGTTGAGCTGTCGTTTCGGTAGAAAATGACAAAACCGCCACTCTCGCGTGGCGGTTTTTCTTTGGCGGGGCACTGACATCTGCAGATCGTTATGACCGGCGGAGCTTGGCGACGGGCTGCTGCATTTTCTTTTTTTACATACCGAAAATGTATGCCCTGGCCCTTATCCCATCCCTAGCCGGGGCGAATTTTCCTTTTTGCCCAGCGGCCGGCGTCAGCTGCTTGTGCAACTGATCCGGCGACACCCATTCTGGGGGAAAGTTGTCCGCCCGATGACGACTCCTGTCTGGTTGTGCTGGCTGCATACTGCGGCGCGACCCATATTGTTCCACTGCCTCCGTCACAGGAAGGAGCAAGTAATGACCGCCCCTGTCGATTTGCCCCCCGCTAATGAGCCGCAAACGTCTCGTCGCCTTTTCCTCAAACAGCTGGCCGCTGCCTCCGGCAGCCTGCCGCTGGCGGGTGGCAGTGCCGCTGCCCTGCTGCTGCCAGGGCAGGATGCCCTTGCCGCCAACTCGGCCAGCGCCAGCCCACCAATCAATACGGTCTATGGCTATGCCAGTTTCAGCCCGGATGAAGCGGCGTTTGTCGAAGCGCTGGTCAACCTGATGTGCCCGGCCGACCCTCTCACGCCCAATGGCGTGGATTGTGGCTTGGCCATTTATATCGACCGCCAGCTGGCTGGTAGTTTTGGCCAGGGTGCCAAGCGTTATATGGCTGGCCCTTTCCTGCAGGGGGCGCCGCAGAGTGGCCCACAACTGCCACTGACGCCGGAGCAATATTTCAAGGCAGGCGTAGCAGAGGCCGACCGTGCAGCCCTGCGCTTGCATGGCCAATTATTCGACGCGCTTGCTCCGGCCCAGGCCGATGCCTTCTTGCAGCGCCTGGCTGGCGGTGCGGTGGATGGGGAGCAGCTGGCACTGGACCACTGGTTTAACGATCTGGTGTATCCGCTGTTCACCGAGGCCTGTTTTGCCGATCCACTCTACGGCGGCAATGTCGGCATGGTGTTCTGGAAAATGATTGGCTATCCCGGCCTGCCCGCCACGCATGCGCTGGATGTGGTGAATTATCTGGGCAAACCCTATCCGGGACGTGCCACGCCCAAATCGATTGCAGATTTCAGCTAAGGAGGCCGGCATGAAAACACGTGCAAGCAAGACGGTGGTGATTGTCGGCGGTGGTCTTACGGCGGGGCTGATTGCCCGCCAGTTGACGGCCAAGGGCTGCGAGGTACTGGTGCTGGAGCGCGGTGGGGATCACCGCAAGGGCCCGGAATCCAGCCTGCCCAACCAGCGTGACGAGCTGCGCTGGGCGGTGCGCCAGGGGCTGATGCAGGACTGGTCGCGCGAAACTTACACGCTGCGCCATCAGTCCGGCCAGACTGCCTTGCCGGTGCGCTGGATGGAGTCCTTCCTGCCGGGCCAGGGGCTGGGTGGGGCTGGCAACCACTGGAATGGCCACCTGTATCGCTGGGCAGAATATGACCCGCAACTGCGCAGCCACACTATCCAGCGTTATGGCAAGCAGGCCATTCCGGCCGACATGCCGTTGCAGGACTGGGGGGTGAGCTACGCCGAGATGGAGCCCTACCACGATCTGTTCGAGCGCTTGTTTGGTCTGTCTGGGAAGGCGGGTAACATCAAGGGCCAAAAACAGGAGGGTGGCAACCCATTTGAAGCAGCGCGGCGAGGTGAGTACCCGCAAGCACCTTTGCATATTCTGGAGTCGGGCCAGGTATTCAAAACCGCCTGCGAAAAACTGGGCTATCACCCGTTTCCGCAAGCCGCGGCCAACTCTTCCGGTGCGTATACCAATCCGGATGGGCAGAAACTGGGGCAGTGCCAGTACTGCGGTCATTGCGAGCGTTTCATCTGCGAAGCCAATGCCAAGGGTTCGCCACAGGTGCTGCTCTATCCCATGCTGCGCCAGCGCAAGAGTTTCGAAGTCCGACTCAATACCCAGGTACTCGGGCTGCGTTACGACAGTCACGGCAAGCGGGCCACGGCCGTGCATTGTCTGGATTTGCTCACCGGGGAGGAGTACGAACAGCCGGCCGAGGTAGTGGTGCTGGCGGCCTTTACCATGAGCAATACCCAGTTGCTGCTGCACAGCAAGATCGGCAAGCCTTACGACCCGGTCAGCAACAGCGGTGTGGTGGGCAAGAATTTCTGCTATCAGGTGAACGCCGGGGTGGATCTGTTCTTCAAGGACAAATGGTTCAATCCCTACCTGGCCAGCGGCAGCACCCAGATGGTGATCGACGATTTCAACAACGATAACTTCGACCACACCGGGCTGGGCTTTCTGGGTGGTGCCACCATTCAGGGCTGGCAGTTTGGCGGCCGGCCAATCAAGAGCCGACGCGTGCCTGATGGCACACCACGCTGGGGGACTGCCTGGAAACAGGCCAATGCCGACTGGTATGCCCACTCCATGTCGCTGGGCATCGAGGGCAGCTGCTACCCCAATCGTGGCAATTACCTCAGCCTGGACCCCACCTATCGTGATGTATTCGGCCGGCCGCTGGTGCGCATGACCTTCGACTTCCGCGACAACGAGCAAAAAATGGCCCGTTTCGTCAGTGGCAAGATGATGGAGATTGCCAACGCCTGCGGTGCCGACCAAGTGGGCAGGTTGCAGCCGCTGATTACGCCGTTTGACAGCCGTCTCTACCAGACCACCCATATCGTGGGCGGCACCATCATGGGCGAGTCAGCGCATAACAGCGTGGTGTCACCCCATCTGCAGCACTGGGATGCCCATAACCTGTTTGTCGTGGGCGCATCGGTCTATCCACACAACTCCGGCTACAACCCTACCGGCCCGCTGGCGGCACTGGCCCTGCGTCTGGGTGACGATCTGCTGCGTTATCTGCAACGCCCTGGTCGCTTGTAATGTCATCGGGCTGCCCGCAGGGCGCAGCCCTTGTCCACAGAAGGAGATTCCAATGCGTACCATTTTGTTGGCGACTGGCCTGCTATTGCTTTCCTTGCCCGTCTTTGCCGATAGCCCGGCTACTGCACCGGCTGCCTTTGCGCAGTGCGCCGCCTGTCACAGCGTGAACGGTAGCAATGGTGTCGGCCCCAGCCTGAAAGGGATTATCGGACGCAAGGTCGGTAGCTCCCCGGGCTTTCGTTACAGCCGCGCCATGAAAACCCTGGGCAAGAGTTGGGACAAGGCCTTGTTGTCCGCCTATCTGGCCAATCCGCAGCAAGCAGTACCCGGCAATGTGATGCCGTTTGCCGGCGTGCCGGATGCCGGCCAGCGTGCCGCCATTGTCAATTATCTGGCAACACTGCAATGAGATGGGTCCGTCAGATTACTGACGGACCCTTAATTTATTTACGCCCAACCCAGCTATTGAAACGCTGTTCCAGCGATTCGCCATGGTCGATCCAGAAGCGGTAATCCAACGCCAGCGCCGTGCGCTGGTTTTGTGGGGCACTGGGCAGGTCGGCCAGTGCCGCCGGTGATAGCTGGGTCAGCGCCTTGTTATTGGTGGGGCCGTAGGCAATCTGCTCGGCAAACCGTTTCTGCTGGCTGGAACGGCTGGCGAGGCTGATAAAACGCAGTGCAGCTGCCTTGTTAGACGAGCCTTTGGGAATGGCCCAGTAATCCATTTCGTAGATGTTGTTGAGCCACACCGCTCGCAAATTGCGTCCTTCCTTGCGGGCATTGCTAATGCGTCCGTTATAGGCCGTGCTCATCACCACATCACCCGCCAACAGATACTGGGCGGGCTGGGCTCCAGCTTCCCACCATTGGATGAATGGTTTGATCTGGTCCAGTTTTTTGAAGGCGCGCTCGACGCCGGCAGCAGAGGATAGCGTCTGGTAGACCTTGTCTGGGCTGACACCGTCCGCCATCAGGGCAATTTCCAGCGTGTATTGCGCGCCACGGCGCATGGCACGCTTGCCGGGAAAACGCTTGGTATCCCAGAAGTCCTGCCAGTGTCGCGGTGCGGTTTTCAGTTTGTCGGCGTTATAGGCCAGCAGGGTGGAGGAGATGAACATGCCCATGGCACAGGGCTGCATGGTTTCCGGTAGAAAATCGGCTTTATTGCCAAACAGCTTGCTGTCCAGGCGCTCGAATAAGCCCTCATCACAGCCTCGGCCTTGTAGGGTTGCATCCACTTCCACCACATCCCAGCTGACATTGCGGCTATCCACCATGGCCTTGATCTTGGCCGCTTCGCCATTCCAGGTGCTTGGGATGACGCGCAAGGATGTTTCCTGCTGGAAGGGTTGGTAATAGGCCGTGACTTGTGCGTCCTTATTGGTGCCGCCGTAGGACACGACAACCAGATCGCGGGCAAGAGCGGGCAGACTGCACAGGGCGAGTAGGCTGGCTAGCACGCGGCGGTGGTAAATACTCAACATGACATCTCCTCCTGTTATGTCCGGCAACTTCCCTTGACGGATGCCGGTGTTGTGTGTTCCAGGAGTTTATGTCTTATTAAAAAAATATAAAATAAATTTTAGTATGTATAAAAATCAGTAGCCAGGTGGTGTAATCACCCAGATGACGATGGTGTCGCTGGTGCCGGGGTTGCGATAGCTGTGTGCTTCCTGGCTGGAAAAGGCAAAGCTATCGCCTGTCTCCAGATGGAACTGGCGTGCGCCAACCTGCAACTCCAGCGAACCTTTCAGGACAAAACCGGCTTCCTCGCCTTGGTGGCTGTAACTTTCCTCGCTGGAGGCTCCGGGAGGAATCAGGCTGTGGATCATTTCCAGCTGACGCTGGCTCCGCGGGGTCAGCAGGTGATCGACAAAACCGTGTTGGTAATCGAGCCGCAGCCTTTGCTTATGCCGGACTACATAATCTTTTTCTTCGGCGATCAGGGTTTCGGGCCCGTGGAAAAACCACTGTACGGTTACGCCCAGGCTGCGGGACAGGCTAAGCAGGGCATTGATGGAGGGTTGGGTGCGATTGCGTTCGATCAGGCTGATATGGCCGATGGAAAGCCCGCTACTTTCTGCCAGATTGGCCAGGGTTAAGCCTTGACGTTTACGCAACTCACGGATGCGCTGGCCAAGCTGCAAGGTGTTGTCATCAGTCGGGGTAGAGGCGGAGTGGTTCACGATGGATTTATCAGGCAAGAGTAGCTGTCAGAATAGCCATTAAAAAAATTTGCAAATTATTTTAATTTAAGCAAAATTAAAATACGCGTTGCTCAGGATGCATGCATGTTGCCATGCCTGGCGGCGCAAGCCCAGCGCGAAATCCGTGCTGCTCGGCCTACCTTGCCCGGAGACACCATGCCCAGCCAGTTTCCCCAACTCTTGTCACCCTTGCGCATTGGCAGTGTCACCTTGCGCAACCGCATTGTCTCCACCGGTCACGATACCGTGCTGCCGGTTGACTGCCAGGTCAGCCCGGCATTGATTGCCTATCATCAGGCGCGGGCACGGGGCGGTGTCGGCCTGATCGTGCTGCAGGTGTCCGGTGTGCATGAGAGTGCGCGCTATACCTCGCACGCGCTGATGGCCACCGACGATGGCTGCATTGCCGGCTATCGGGCACTGGCCACGGCGGTGCAGGCCGAGGGGGCAAGGGTGTTTGCCCAGCTGTTTCATCCCGGCAGTGAAATCATGGAAACCGCCGACGGCATGCAGGCGGTGGCCTATTCTGCTTCACGCTGTGCCAGCGAGCGCTTTCATGTGGTGGCGCGGGCGCTGACCACGGCGCAAATCGCTGAAATCGTGGCGGGCTATGCCGCGGCCGCGCGGCGTATTCGCGCGGCCGGCGTGGATGGTGTCGAGATCGTGGCCAGCCATGGTTATCTGCCGGCGCAGTTTCTCAATCCCCGGCTCAACCAGCGCAGCGATGGCTATGGCGGTGATGCCGCAGCCCGGCTGCACTTTTTGCGCGAGGTCGTGGCGGCGATCCGCGCAGAGGTGGACGCGGACTGCGTGGTGGGCCTGCGTATTTCTGCCGGGGAGTGCGATGCCGAGGGGCTGGAGGAGAACGAGGCGCTGGCTGCCTGCGTGGCGATACAGGCCGAGCTGGATTATGTCAGCCTGGTGGCCGGCACCTCGGCCAGCCTGGGCGGGGCGGTGCATATTGCTCCGCCCATGGCCTACCCGGCCGCCTATCTGGCCGGGCAGGCGGGGCGTTTCCGTCGGCAGCTGGACATTCCCCTGGTCCTGGCCGGCCGGATCAACCAGCCGCAAGAGGCCGAGCAGTTGCTGGCCGATGGCGTGGTGGATGCCTGTGGCATGACGCGGGCGCTGATTTGCGACCCGGAGCTGCCCAATAAGGTGGTGCAAGACCAGGCGGATGCCATTCGCGCCTGTATTGGCTGTAATCAGGCATGCATCGGTCGTTTTCACCGTGGCCTGCCGATTTCCTGCATCCAGAACCCGGTGTCCGGGCGCGAGCTGCAATTTGGCGACTTGCAAGCAGCCGCGACATCCCGCCGGGTGATGGTGGTGGGCGGCGGGCCGGCCGGCATGAAGGCGGCGGTGATCGCGGCGCAGCGCGGCCATCAGGTCACGCTGTACGAGGCGGGCAGCCAGCTGGGCGGACAGGTATTGCTGGCGCAGCAATTGCCGGGGCGGGCAGAGTTCGGTGGCCTGCTGACCAATCTGCACTACGAGCTGCAACAGGCGGGTGTACAGGTGCGGCTGGGCCAGACGGTAGACCGGGCGCTGGTACAGCAGCAGGGTGCCGAGGTGCTGATCCTGGCGACCGGAGCCCGCCCTGCGCCGCCCCGGCTGGAAATCAGCGGCGGCATGCAGCTGCTGGACGGCTGGGCGCTGCTGCAGGGGGCACGCCCGGGCAGCCGCGTGGTGGTGGCGGACTGGCGTGCCGACTGGCTTGGGCCGGGGCTGGCGATCCGGTTGGCGCAGTCTGGTCATCAGGTCACGCTGGCGGTCAATGCCACCCATATGGGGCAGGCGCTGCAAATGTATGTACGCGACCAGCTGGCAGCCCAGCTGCATCGTCTGCAGGTGGCGATCATTCCCTATGCCCGGCTGTATGGCGTGGACGAGGACACCGTCTATCTGCAACATACCGCCAGCGAGGAAGCCATGCTGTGCGAGGGGGTGGACACGCTGGTGCTGTGCCAGCCCTTGCAGCCGGTGGATGCACTACGCCAGCAGCTGGACGGCCTGGCTCTGGAGATTCATGCCATTGGCGACTGTCTGGCCCCGCGTACTGCCGAAGAGGCCATTTACGAAGCCACCCGGCTGGCCTGGCAGCTCTAGCCGGGCACAGGGCTACACCAGTTGCAGGCGGCCGCCTTCGTTTTTCAGGTGCGGGATCAGTGCATCGTCCTGATGCACCGCCAGCACATTGACGCCGGCCGAATACAGCTGGTAGCCCAGCGCCTCCAGCCAGGGGCGGATCACCGTCATGTCCGACTTGATGATTTCCATGAAAATCAGTGGCCGGCAGCGGCGGATGGACTGTTCCGCCCCCTGCAACACCTGATCTTCCATGCCTTCCACGTCGATCTTGATGAAGTCGATGCGTTGCAGGCCAAGCGAATCCAGGCTGATCAGATCGATGCGGATGGTGCGGTGCTGGTAATCCAGCGTCTGGCCGATGAATTCATTGCTGGCCGACTGTTGCAACTCCACGCTGCCAAAAGAACCGGGGCGCAGGTAGTCCGGTTCGGGAATGTCGATCTGCCCGCAGCTGGCGCCCACGGCCGAGTTGAGCGCATTGACGTTCAGACAGTTGTTGAGGGCGATATTGCCGCACAGCGCGTAGTAGATTTTTTCCTGCGCCTCAAAGGCGACGACATGGCCCCAGGTATACATGAAGCGGGCCATCTCGATGGTGTGCACGCCGATATTGGCACCGCAGTCGATGGCCAGCACCCCTTCGCCACGATCACGCAGGCAACTGGCCAGCAAGGCCAGCACGAAATCCACTTCCTCCTGCTCGTAGCCGCTTTGTGTCATCAACTGGTAGCCGACGCCATAGGATTCGCCGTCGGAAGGGGCGAAGTCGTTGCGGTTGACGATCATGCTGCCGTGGTTGGTGGACAGCAGCATGAAGGGAGCGGGGCGCGGAATGTTTTTCATGGCGAAAGTCCATTGCAAGTAAGCGGGCATTATGCCGTAAGCCGCCCGCCCCCGGATATGACGTTTTAATGCCCCGGCTGTGCCTGCTCCATGCGGCGGTCCGGCACCAGCCACCACAGCGCCAGCAGGCCGTAGATGGCGGCCCCCAGCCAGCTTTGGTAGAAGGACAGCACGATGCCAGCCAGGTAGAACAAGGGCGACAGCTTGCCTTTCAGATCGCGGCCCAGTGCCTGGGTCATCACTTCACGGTTGCCCGGCACGCACAGCAGGGCGCGCTGCATCAGATACCAGGCCAGCGCGGACATCAGCAGCACCACGCCGTACAGGGCCACCGGCAGTGCGGCCATGTGGTTTTCCCCCATCCAGCCGGTGACAAAGGGCAGCAGCGACAGCCAGAACAAGAGATGCAGATTGGCCCACAGCACGCGCCCGTCCACCTGGCGCACCACATGGTAGAAGTGGTGGTGATTGTTCCAGTAGATGCCGACATAGATAAAGCTCAGCACATAGCTGAGGAAGACTGGCCACAAGGCGGTCAATGCCGCCAGGCTGGTGTCGTGCGGGACTTTCAATTCCAGCACCATGATGGTGATGATGATGGCGATCACGCCATCGCTGAAGGCTTCCAGGCGGTTTTTGCCCATGGTGGCTCCGTAGTGGTTCAGTGCAGCAGTGCAGATTGTTGCTGGCGGGACAAGGGGCGGTAGGGCAGGCGGATCAGGGTGTGGTACTGGCCGTCGGCAGCGGCCACCTGCAAGGAGGCCTCGGCGTCGTAAAACAGCTCCAGCCGTTCGCGCAGATTGTCCAGCGCCATGCGGTTGCCACGATGCGGCTCGCCCTGCCCGGCCAGCGGATTGCTGACGCTCAGCAACAGCTGGCCGCTTTTGAGCTGGGCGCGGATACGGATTTCACCGCCCTTGCCGCAGCGCTCCACGCCATGGTGCACGGCGTTTTCCACCAGCGGTTGCAAGAGCAGCGGCGGCAGGCTGGCATCCAGTGCGGCCTGGATGTCCCACACCACGTTCAGGCGCTGGCCCAGCCGTTCGCTTTCGATGGCCAGATACATCTTGGCCAGTTCGATTTCCCGTTCCAGGCTGGAGGTATGGCCGGGATCGGCCATCTGGGCGCGAAACAGGTCGGCCAGGTTTTCCAGCACCATTTCCGCTTTTTCCGGCCGCGAGCGGATCAGCGCGATGGCGGCATTCAGGCTGTTGAACAGGAAGTGCGGGCGAATGCGTGCCTGCAGTGCCGCCAGCCTGGCCTCGCCCAATGCCGGCGACAGCGCCCGCTGGCGCAGGCTGAAGTAATGCAGCAGCAGGATCGCCAGCAGGCCGGCCAATAGCGGCCGCTCCAGTCGTGGCAATTCCAGTGCGTTGAGCAGGCGATCCTGTACCAGCACACACAGCATGCACAGCGCCACCACCAGCCAGTTGCCCCGCCGCTGCCGGCCCAGCCAGGGTGACAGCAGGCCGAGCAGGCCCAGGCTCAGCAGCAGTGAGGGCTCCACCCAGCTGGCCCGGCTCAGGATGCGCCCGGTCAGCGTATCGCCATCCGGCAGGAAAACGGCGCTGCATAACAGCAGCAGATTGAGTGATAGCAGGATGCGCAGCATCACCCCCAGATTGCGAAAGTCGGGGATGGCAAAGACCGGGTGTTGTCGCGGAGGCTGGCGCATGGGGTCGGGTGCAATGGACAGGTATCTCAATGATAGCAAGCCGCTGTCCGGCACGGCGAATCAGCGCGGCGGCCTTCAGGCGGCAGCGGTTTGCAATCTGCCCGGGCGTACCGCCCACAAGCTGGCCGCCACCATCAGCAAACCGCCCAACCAGCTGCTGGCGCTCAGTGTCTCGCCCAGCCACAGCATGGCGAACAGGGCACCGAATACCGGCTCGCTGCCGGTCAACAGCGCCACCCGGGTGGCACTGCTGTGACGCAGCGCGTAGTTCATGGCAAAAAAGGCGAACAGGGTGCAGAACAAAACCAGGAACAAGATATCGCCCCAGAACGCCGCCCGGGCCGGCAGGGCAGGCAAGCCGCCGTTCAGGCTGGCCAGCAGCAGGCAGCCCAGGCAGATCAGCAGGCCTTGCAGCCCGGTCAGCGCCAGCGTGGCCACCGGCCGGTCTGCGGTCAGCTTGCGGGTAAGGCTGGTGACGGCTGCACGCAGTACGGCGGCCAGCAGGATCAGCAGATCACCCCCGTTCAGTTGCAAGTGAGTGGCCCCGCTCAGCAGCCAGGCGCCGCAGAGTGCGGCTGCCGCCGCCAGCAGCGCATCGCGGCTCGGCTGTTGCCCCAGCAACAGCCATTCGGCAAAAGGCGTCAGTACCAGGCACAGGCTGATCAGGAAGGCGGCATTGGCCGCACTGGTATGGGCGATGCCATAGGTTTCGCACAGGAAAATCGCCAGCAGGCCCAGTCCCAGCGGCAGCGCTGCGCCCAGGGTGGCGCGGCGGATGGCAGGATCAGCCAGGGCGCGCTGGGCCGGCAGCAGCAACAGGAAGCTCAGGCCAAAGCGCAGGGCCAGCACGCCCAGTACCGGATAAAACTGCAGCGCCTCCTTGGCCAGCCCATAACTGCTGCCCCATACCATGGCGACCAGTAGCAATAGCAGGTCGGGCAGGGCGGGGTAACGTTGATGCAAGGGGTGGCGGCTGGGCATGGCGGGCTTTCATTGTCGAGTCAGTACGCTCATTATCATTGCCTGGTCATGGCTTGATAATCGCTGTTGTTGGAACAGGAATTGTGCGTAATGGGAACAAATGGACTGATTGCCATGCTGCCGGACATGGCGGTGTTTGTGCTGGTGGTGGAGCGTGGCAGCTTTTCCGCGGCGGCGCGGCAGCTGGGCATGACGCCGTCGGCGCTTAGCCGGCAGGTGGCACGGCTGGAAGCGGCGCTGGGCGTGCGCTTGCTGGAGCGCACCACCCGCCAGTTGCGGCTGACCGATGCCGGGCAGGCCACGCTGGCGCGCTGTCGCAGCATGCTGGATGCTGCTGACGAAGCGGTGCAACTGGCCCAGCAACAACATGCCCGGCCGCAGGGCAGGGTGCGCATCAGTATGCCCAAGGCTTTTGGCCGTTTTGTGGTGGCACCGCTGCTGCCGGCTTTCCTGGCCAGTTATCCACAGGTGGATGTGGAGCTGTTCATCAGCGACCGCGATGTCGACCCGCTGGCCGAGGGGCTGGACCTGACCGTGCGGGTGACTGACACGCCGCCACCGGGCATGGCCGGGCGGCCCTTGCTGCCGGTGCGCCAGCTGCTGTGTGCCTCGCCGCAGTACCTGGCCACGCATGGCCGGCCAGCCCATCCACGCGATCTGGCGCAGCATCTGTGCTTGTACTTGGCCGAGCATGAGGCCGACAAGCGCTGGCAGCTGCGCCGTGGCAATGAACAGCTGACGGTGGCGGTGAGTGGCCGCTACGCCACCAATCACAGCGAACTGCGGCTGCAGGGCGTGCTGGCCCATCTGGGCATTGCACCGCTGCCGCACTTTACCACGCAGGCAGCGCTGGAGGCCGGGCAGGTGGAAACCGTGCTGGACGATTGGGAATTCACCACGGCTTATCGCGGCATGGCCTGGCTGCTGTATCCGCCCAATCGCTATCTGGCACCCAAGGTGCGCGTGCTGATTGACTATCTGGCCGAGCGCCTGGGCGCGAAAACGTCGCCATGACACGGTAATGCCACAGCCGGGCAAGACCCGACTCGCCCTGAGGGGATGCTTTCCCTATAATTGCCACTGCTGCCTTGGGGTAGCCCAGAACAATCACCGCAGGGAATCATCGAGATGCAAGAAAGCCATGCCTGGTCCGGTCGCTTCAGCGAACCGGTTTCCGAACTCGTCAAGAAATACACCGCCTCGATCGACTTCGACAAACGTCTGGCCGAATTCGACATCGAGGGCTCGCTGGCTCACGCCGCCATGCTGAACAAGGCTGGTGTGCTGTCCGATGACGACGTGGCGGCTATCCGACGCGGCATGGCTGAAATCCTGGACGACATCCGCGCCGGCCGGCTGGAGTGGAGTGTGGATCTGGAAGACGTGCACATGAATGTGGAACGTCGCCTCACCGACAAGATCGGCGATGCCGGCAAGCGCCTGCACACCGGCCGTTCGCGCAATGACCAGGTCGCCACCGACATCCGCCTGTGGCTGCGCGCGCAGATCGACGCCATCGTCGGCTTCATCGCCGAACTGCAAACCAGCCTGCTGGAGCTGGCCGAACAACACGCTGATACCGTGATGCCGGGCTTCACCCACCTGCAAGTAGCCCAGCCGGTGACCTTTGGCCACCACATGCTGGCCTACGTGGAAATGCTGGCGCGCGACGCCGAACGCATGACCGACTGCCGCAAGCGCGTCAACCGCCTGCCGCTGGGCGCTGCCGCACTGGCCGGCACCACCTTCCCCATCGACCGCCACTACACCGCCCAGCTGCTGGGCTTTGACGATGTCTGCCACAACTCGCTGGACGCCGTGTCCGACCGTGACTTCGCCATCGAATTCACCGCCGCCGCCAGCCTGGTGATGGTGCATCTGAGCCGCCTGTCGGAAGAGCTGATCCTGTGGATGAGCCCGCGCGTCGGCTTCATCGACATCGCCGACCGCTTCTGCACCGGCAGCTCCATCATGCCGCAGAAGAAAAACCCGGACGTGCCGGAACTGGTACGCGGTAAATCCGGCCGCGTGGTGGGCCACCTGATTGCGCTGGTCACCCTGATGAAGGCGCAGCCGCTGGCCTACAACAAGGATAATCAGGAAGACAAGGAACCCTTGTTCGACACCGTGGACACGCTGATCGACACCCTGCGCATCTACGCCGACATGATGCGTGGCGTCACCGTGAAGCCGGAAGCCATGCGCGCCGCCGTGCTGCAGGGCTTTGCCACCGCCACCGATCTGGCCGACTACCTGGTGAAGAAGGGCCTGCCTTTCCGCGACAGCCACGAAGTGGTGGCGCTGAGCGTGCGCTACGCCGAAGGCCGTGGTGTGGATCTGGCCGACCTGTCGCTGGAGGAGCTGCAACAGTTCAGCAAGCTGATCGAGCAGGACATCTACCAGGTGCTGACACCTGAGGGCAGCCTGGCCCAGCGCGACCATGTTGGCGGCACTGCGCCGAATCAGGTACGCGCCCAGATTGCCCGTCACAAGGCAAGACTGGCCAGTTGAACAGTTAATACTGTTTAAAACCAAACCGCCGCTATCGGCGGTTTTTTATTGGCCTACAGTGGGACCTGTGATGAATTTTCAGCGGAGGTTCCGTGCAATTTCCTTCCATCGAGCCGCTGGGGCGCAGCCAGCGCATCATGCTCACCATGCTGCCCGGGCTGGCCTTGTTCATGCTGGGCGGCCTGTTGATGCTGTACCAGTTTCATGCGGCCATCCAGCACGCGTTGAAGGCCCAGCTTGCTTACAAGCTGGAAAAAATCGAGCAGATCGTGGATCGGGCCCAGAGAACCGGCGAGGGCATGCTGCAACAGCCCAGTGTGGACTGTCAGGTCATTTATCCGGAAATGCGCCGCCAAGTCACCATCCAGCCCTATGTCCGTTCGATGCGCCTGATCGACCACGCCGGCCGGGTGTATTGCGATTCGGTGATTGGCTGGCATGCGCCGGCCTATTCGCAGGAATACCCGCGCGTGCAGCGGCTGCAATTAAAACCGGGTAACCGGCTATCGCCCTGGCACCCCTTGCTGTTGTTGTGGCTGGAGGCAAAGCGTACTGATGTCGGCGGCATCCAGGTCGTGGTGGATAGTGAATATCTCAAGGACAGACTGACTCATCTGGAGCAGGACTCCTGGTTTTATCTGCATGTGGGCGACAGCTGGTTAAGCGAAAGTGGCGAGATGATTGCGCCGCAGCCCCGCCCTTACTGGCAGCAGCGACGCCTGGCCTCGGCACGCTATCCACTGGAGCTGGTGATGGATTTCTCCATGCCCGCCATGTTGCAGCAAAGGGCAAGTCAGGAGCCGGATCAACTGCTGCTGCTGCTGCTGTTCAGCTGCACCTTCAGCTGGGGTTTTCATCGCCTGCTGCTGCGCAGCGGGGCGCCCAGCCGCGAATTGCAACGGGCGGTGCGCCAGCAGGAATTCATTCCTTACCTGCAACCGCTGGTCGATAGCCAGCACCTGCAGTGGTGTGGGGTGGAAGTGCTGATGCGCTGGCAGCATCCGCTCGATGGCATGGTGTTGCCGGAGCTGTTCATCCCCTTTGCCGAAAGTACCGGCCATATCGTGGCCATGACCCGCTCGCTGATGCAGCAGACTGCCGCGCAACTGGGCGTGCTCAGCTTGCCCGCTGGTTTTCAGATCAGCATCAATGTCAGTGCCGCCTATGTGGCCGATGGCTCCCTGCCGGCCGACTGCGCCGCTTTCCTGTCGGCCTTCCCGCCCGGCAGCATCCGGCTCACCCTGGAGCTGACCGAGCGCGAACTGATCAACACCGGCCCGCAAACCGATGCCTTGCTGGCGCAGCTGCATGATCTGGGTGTGCGCATTGCCATCGATGACTTCGGCACCGGGCATTCCAGCTTGTCCTATTTGCAGAAAATGGATGTGGATGAACTGAAGATAGACCGCAGCTTTGTCGCCGGCATCGGCAGTGACAGCCTGTCGGCGGATATCCTGGACAGCATTCTGCAACTGGCTGCCAAGCTGGGGCTGACGGTGGTGGCGGAAGGCGTGGAGTGCATGCAGCAGGAAGATTATCTGCGCCAGCATGGTGCACACCTGCTGCAAGGCTACCGCTATGCGCGGCCGATGCCGATCAGTGAGTTCATGCTGCGTCCCGAATGGCATAATAGGCCATCCGAACCGCGTACCCGCGTTCACGCCGAGGTACACCCCTAACAGATGCCAAGCCCAAACATGACCCTCCCCGTTATCGGCGTAGCCGGCGTGACCGTCCCCGGCGCCCTTGATTGCCTGTCCAAGCTGCACCAGCTTTCTGCCAGCCTGTGCTGCGGTCACCATCATCACCCGCGTTTCGTGCTGGACCAGCCAGACTTTGGCGTGGTGCACGCCGCCCAGCTGCAGGAGCGCTGGGACATTGTGGAAGATTCCATCGTCGGCTCTCTGCAGCGGCTGGCCGTGGCCGGGGCGCAACTGGCGGTGATCCCGGCCAATACCGTGCATTGCCGTATCGATGGCATCCGCCAGCGCTCTCCCGTGCCGGTGCTGAGCATGCTGGACGTGGTAGCCGCCGATTGCCAGCGTCGTGGCCTGCGTCGGGTGGGCGTGCTGGGCACGCGCTGGACCATGCAGTCCCATCTTTACCGCCTTCCATTTGCCGCCGTAGGCATCGAAGAGTGCATTCCAGACCCGGCGCAGCAGGCGATGCTGCAGCAGGTCATCTTTGACGAGCTGGTGCCCACCGGCAGGGCCAGTGCGGACGGCCTGCAGCAACTGTTGCAAGTGGTGGATGGCTTGCGTGCCCAGGGCTGTGATGGCCTTGCCCTGGCCTGTACCGAGCTGCCGCTGGTGCTGGACGAAGCCAATTGCGGCATGCCGGCGGTGGATACCACGGCAGTACTGGCTGCAGCGGCCATGCAGGCTGTGCTCGGCTAGTCTGGCCAGCTGTTGTACGGAATACGGCTTTCGCCAAAGGCTTGTGGCGGGTCAAGGGCGGATCGGTGCAAGCATTTGCCCTTTGACCGGAAAATATGTTAGTAACTAAACATGATTTTCGGAATCGAATCCCTATGAGCCGCTCACCCCGTCACGACAAGATTCTGCAGCTGGTCCGCGAAAACGGCTTCATGCCGATCGAAGAGCTGGCCAGACTGCTCGATGTCACGCCGCAGACCATCCGGCGCGACATCAACCAGCTGTGCGAAGAAAATTTGCTGCGCCGTTACCATGGTGGAGCTGCCCTGGGCAGCAGCGTGGAAAACGAGGATTACTTTGCGCGCAAAGGAAAATTTCAGAGCGAAAAGGCACATATTGCCGACATGATCGCCGGCAGCATTCCCGATCACGCTTCGCTGTTCATGAGCATAGGCACCACCATCGAGGCGGTGGCGCAGGCGCTCACCATCACCCACAAGGGTTTGCGCGTCATCACCAACAATATCCATGTGGCCTCCATCATGTCGGCCAACCCGGATTTCACCGTGATGATCACCTCCGGCGTGGTGCGCGCATCGGATGGCGGCATTACTGGTGTGGCGACGCTGGACTTCATCAACCAGTTCAAGGTGGACTACGCCATCATCGGCGTGTCCGGTATCGAAACCGATGGCTCGCTGCTGGATTTCGACTACCGCGAAGTACGGGTGGCACAGGCGATGATGGCCAATGCCCGTCACCGCTATCTGGCGGCCGACCACAGCAAGTTTGGCCGCAATGCCCTGGTGCGCATGGGCCATATCAGTGAATTCCACACTGTGTTCACCGATGCCGAGCCGCCGGAGTCGCTGGCCAAGCTGCTGGAAGAACACAATGTCAGGCTGATTCTGGCCGACGCAGTCTGAACGGTGTGGCGTGTGCTGGCGCGATTGCGCCACACCGCTTGCCAGGAAAAACGCCCGCGTTTAGCGGGCGTTTTGCTTGCTTGTGTGCCGAGGCAGACTCAGGCTTCCGCTTCGCGCCGCGACAGCGGGACATGTTCGGGCGAGTAGCCCTCTACCCGGTTGCGCCCCAGTCGCTTGGCCTGGTACAGCATGTCGTCCGCCTGCTGCACCAGCAGGGTGGTGTCGTCGGCGGTGGCCAGCGAGCTGATGCCGACGCTGAAGGTCTGGCGGAAGGTTTGCTGGTTGCTGCGCTGTTCGATCTGGGAAAAAGCCTGGCGCATGGCATTCATGATGCGCAAGGCGTCTTCCTGACGGGTGCCGGGCAGGACAATGGCAAACTCTTCGCCGCCATAGCGGCTGATCAGGTCGGAACGGCGCAGCCGCTCTTTCAGGAAGCGGGCCAGATTCACCAGCACCTCGTCGCCGGCCGGGTGGCCATAGGTATCGTTGATGGTCTTGAAGTGGTCCAGGTCCAGCATGACCAGCGACAGCGCACGCTGGTCGCGCTTGGCGCGCAATACTTCGTACTCCAGCTGGGCATACAGATGGGAGTGGTTGAGCAGGCCGGTGAGGCTGTCGTTGATCATGTAGGAGCGCAGCTTGCGGTAGCGGCGCGCGCGGTTGATCACCGTCACCACCAGCTCTTCCGGCGCCACCGGCTTGGTGAGGAAGCCGTCGATGCCCAGCGTCAGGGTATCCAGCTGGATGGACTGCCGTTTTTCCACCGACAGAAACAGGATGGGAATGCCATCCAGCAAGCGTTGCTGGCGGATGATCTGCGCCAACTCCATGCCATTGCACTCCGGCATATACATATCCATCAGGATCAGGTCCGGGCGGAATTGCACGATGCCGTCCAGCACGCGCGCCGGGTCGGTGACCTGCAGCGCATCCACGCCATGGCTGTTCAGCACATTGGCGTAGAGGCCGGCCAGCGAGGCCATGTCCTCCACGATCATCACCCGCAGCGGATCGCGCTTTTCTCCCAGATCGCCAAAGCTGAGGTTGTCGATCAGCTCGTGCGCCAGCAGCGGCCAGGCCAGGAAGCCGGACGCACCAGCCCGCACCGCCAGCAGGCGGGCTTCGAAGTCGTAGCGTGACGAGCAAAACAGCAACGGGCACAGGCCGCGTATGGTGTCGGCCAGCGCCATGATGGGGTCGCCGGGATTGAAGTCGGTATAAGCCACCACCGCTGCCGGCGTGGCATCCTGCAGCGCCTGCGCCAGCTTGGAGGCCTGGTACATGGATTGCACCATGAAACCATAACAGGACAGCTGTTCGCTCAGGTTGCGGGCTTCTTCGCTGGGCGGCATCCACAGATAAACCAGATGCGGCCCCTGCTGGATCAGCCCGCCGCTGAAGTGTTCCGGCAACAGCTGGCGGCCTTCCATCATGGCCAGCTGGCTGACGATGCCCAGATGGTGGCGTAGCGCGCCATAGCGTTCGGTTTCGCCCGGCACCGTATCGTTCTGCAGCAGCCATAGCTGTAACAGCTCGCGCAGTGCCAGGCATTCGGGCAGTAGCTGTGCGGCGTCTTCGCCCTGAATGTAACGTTCCAGATTGCTGACCAAGGACAGCAGATGCGTGGCCAGCGAGCGATCCCAGCGGGTCACCAGCATGTGGCCAATACGGTCGATCTCACGTGCCGCGTGCTCTCTTGCCGAAATATTTGCGTTGCTTCCCAGCGTCATAGTGGATACCCGATTCCTGCCGACATGCGAATTGTTATGTAAAGACGAGCTGGCCTGTGGCCGCCGCATGTTAAGACCCACTGACAAAACCCCCGCTCCTGCGTTGCGCCTCCTTGCCGTACGACTGGTACTGTCTGCGTCGGCCGGGTCCTCTGCGAGGTTTTGTCAGCGGCTCTGAATCCTGTTGCTGCGCCTGCATTTGCAAAGTGGCGCAGGGCCTGAAGGTGAAATGATATAATTTTGGCTTAATGAATCAGTTGGCGCGCAAATGAACGTATTTTACGAAGAAAGCGGCTCCTTCAAGGTTGGCACGATCGTTTCCCGTTCCGATGCCAGCTTGCAGGTAGATACTCAACATGGCAAGCGAGCCAAGATCAAATCCAGCAATGTTTTTCTCGAGTTTAGCTCGACTGTGGCAGATTTTCTGCCTGCAGCTGAAAAAATGGCCGATGAAATTGATCTGGATTTCCTGTGGGAGTGCAGTCCGGAAGACGAGTTCGAGCACGATGTGCTGGCCGCCGATTACTGGGGCCATGCGCCTTCGGCACTGGAAAGTGCAGCCATCATCCTGCGAGTATTCGGCGCGCCCATGTATTTTTACAAAAAGGGCAAGGGCCGTTACAAGAAAGCCCCGGAAGAAGCACTGAAAGCCGCGCTGGCCGGCATCGAGCGCAAGAAGCGCGAGCAGGAGCAGATCGACGGCTGGGTCGCCGAACTGAAGGCCGGCAGCTTGCCGGAGGCCATCCGCAGCCAGTTGATGTCGCTGCTGTGGAAACCGGACAAGAGCACGCTGGAGTTCAAGGCCTTTGATCAGGCCGCGCGCGAACTGAACCAGCCGCCGCTGAAACTGGCGCAAAGCGTGGGCGGCATCAGTTCGGTGCCCGACTACCTGATGGCCGGTTTCCTGATGGAATACTTCCCCAAGGGCGCCGGTTTCGGCAAATACGCGGCACCGCAGCCGCCGCAAGACCTGCCGCTGGCAGAAGCGGTGGCCTTCTCCATTGATGATGCCAACACCACCGAGATCGACGATGCGCTGTCGGTTGTCGATCTGCCGGATGGCAACAAGCGTGTCGGCATCCATATCGCCGCCCCCACGCTGGGCGTGCCGGTGGATTCGGACATCGAAAAGCTGGTGTGGAGCCGCCTGTCCACCGTGTATTTCCCCGGCGACAAGATCACCATGCTGCCGGATGACGTGGTACAGGCCTTCACCCTGCAGGAAGGCCAGGATTGCCCGGCGCTCAGCCTGTACGTGGATGTCACGCCCGAGTTCGAGCCGGTGGCCTATGAAAGCCGCATCGAGAAGGTGCGCATCGGGGCCAACCTGCGCCATGCCCAGCTGGAACAGCAGTTCAACGAAGACACCCTGCTGAACGATCCGGGTATCGACTACCCCTTCAAGCAGGAACTGACCTGGCTGTGGCATTTTGCCAATGCGCTGGAAAAGCGCCGTGGCAAATACGACCCCACCCGCCCGGTGCAGATGGACTACAACTTCGATGTGGTCGATGGCAAGGTGCAGATCACCCTGCGCAAGCGCGGCGGGCCCATGGACAAGCTGGTGTCGGAACTGATGATTCTGGCCAACAGCGAGTGGGGCCGCATGCTGGCCGAGGCCGACATCCCCGCCATGTACCGTGCCCAGAGCATGGGCAAGGTGCGCATGACCACCCGTCCCGAGCCGCATATCGGCCTGGGCGTGGCGCAATATGCCTGGGCCACCTCGCCGCTGCGTCGTGCCACCGACTTCGTCAACCAGCGCCAGCTCACCGCGATGATCCGTGGCGAAAAGCCGCAGTTCGAGCAGGGCAACGCCATGCTGTTCGCCCTGCTGCGCGATTTTGACGCGACTTACTCTGCCTATCTGGGTTTCCAGGACAAGCTGGAGCATTTCTGGTGCCTGCGCTGGTTTACCCAGGAAGGGGTCAGCAATATCACCGCCACCTTCATCAAGGAAGATCTGGTACGGATCGACGGCCTGCCGATGCGGGTACGCATTCCGGGCCTGCCGGAACTGGCACGGGGCGACCGTATCCAGCTGGGCGTGATCCGCATCGACGAACTGATGGCCGAGATCGAGTTCCGCTTCACTGGCGTGGTGGGCCATGTCGAAGCGGCCAGCGAGGAAGAAGAAGGTTGAGTATTGCCCTGTCCGGGATGAAAACAAAAAGGCTGCCTGATGGCAGCCTTTTGCTTATTGCCACACCCCTCTCGCTTTCTGAAAAGAAAGCGAGGCTCCCTTACAGGGTAAGGGCGGGGGGATAGGGAATAGATGGGCAGGCTGCGGAAGTAATCACTTAGTCGAAAGGCCCGGCTCTGCCGGGTCCGGTGCAATTGTGCCAACTTACTTGGTCAGCAGCCTGAAGGCTGCCTGCGGGCAGCCTTTTGTTTTGTGATGTGGGGCGGAATCAGAACATGTCGTCGATACCGGTGCAGGCTTCTTTCAGTTCGCCCATGGCGGCATTGATGGCGTCGCGATCAATGCCCAGCTTGTCCACCACCGCCCATGGCAGGGTGGCCTGCATGTCGGCCTCGCTCATGTCGTGATTGAAGCCGGCCACCAGGTAGGCCGACAGGCCGATCACGATGGCAAACTGGGTGACATCGCCCAGCAGGTCGTGCTGATCGCGGATGGCTTGCTGGATGTCGTCGGGGAAGTTCCAGCGCCGTGCCAGCTCGGCGCCCACTTCAGTCAGGTCTACGCCCAGCAGCATGCGTTCGGTGGCGACCCGGTCGGCACCGCCGGCGACGATCTTGTCGATCTGCACCGCTTGTTCCGGCATGGCCACATGCAGCACCAGCTCGCCGATATTGGACAGCAGACCACAGGTATAACCCAGCTGGGCATCCAGCTTGGCCAGCCGCGCCAGCCGCTTGGCAGTATTGGCCATGGCAAAGCTGCGCTGCCAGAAGCTTTTCATGTCAAAGCCGGCAATGCCGGCCGTGGCACCGGTAATGCCGGAGGCGATCACCAGAATGCGCAGATTGTCGAAGCCCAGCAATACCACGGCATCATCCAGCGAACCGACGCGGCGGCTACCGCCAAAGCGGGCGGTATTGGCCAGCCGCAGCACGCGCGCGGTCAGCACCTGGTCATGGCCTACCTTGTCGCTGATTTCATCGATATTGATATCGGTCTTGTGAAAGCTTTCGATCAGCTCCTGCACCACCTTGGGCACCATGGGCAGCCGTCCCGAGGCTTTTTCAAAAATGTCCGCCACTTGCATGTCTTACCCCCTTTGTCATGACCTAGCTTATTGAGCTTAGGCGAAGCGGCGGGGAATAAAAGATTTAAAATACCGTGTGCTGTTGCTGTCAGGCCACGCTGTGGCCGTGGGCGGCTTCCAGCAGGGCAAACCAGTGCTGCCGCTCCAGGTGCAGCTGGCAGGCGGCGGCAGCTTCGTCCAGCGCCGACAGGCGGCGCGAGCCGACGATGGGCAAGGGGCGGGCCGGGTGGCGCAGCAGCCAGGCCAGCGCTACGGTGGCCGGCTGGACGGCCAATTCGCCGGCAATGTCAGCCAGTACGGCATGCAGGGCCGGGTGGGCCGCTGCCTGCAATAGCAGGCCGCCAGCCAGCGGCGACCACACCATGGGCCGAATGCCGGCCTGCAGGCACTGGTCGAAGCTGCCGTCGAACAAGGGCGCGGTGTGCAGCAGCGAGGCCTCCAGCTGATTGGTGAGCAGCGGGGTGCGCGATGCCAGCAGGGCAAACTGGCTGGGGCTGAAATTGGACACGCCAAAGTGCCGCACCTTGCCGCTGGCCTTGAGGCTGGCAAAGGTGTCGGCCACTTCGTCCGGGTTCATGAGCGGGTCCGGGCGGTGGATCAGCAGCAGGTCCAGATAGTCCGTGCCCAGGTTTTGCAAGGAGGTATCTACCGACGCCAGGATATGGGCGCGGCTGCTGTCGTAGTGCTTCACCTGCCAGCCGCGGCTGGCATCTTCCGGCTTGATGCTGCACTTGCTCACCAGCTGGATGTGCTCACGCCGGCCGGAGTTGGCCTTCAGCCATTGGCCGAACAGCGCCTCGCAGCGAAAACCACCGTAGAGATCGGCATGGTCGAAGGTGGTGATGCCGAGGCTGATGGCATGCTCGATCCAGTGTGCCAGCTCGGCTGGGGAGAAATTCCAGTCGTGCAGCCGCCACAGGCCGGCGGCCACCTGCACAACTGGCCCTCCCGGGGCCAGTTGTGCAGGTGGCAAGGTGTGCATCAGGCAATCCGTTGTTCTGTCGTGGGGTCGAACAGCACGGCCTTGGACACGTCGAACACCAGTTCCATGCTGTGGCCCGGCAGTTTGGCTTCGGTCGGGTGGGTACGGCAGCATACCTTGGTGTTGTTGAGCGAAACAAACACCAGGGTGTCCGGGCCGGTGGGTTCGATCACGTCGATATGGCAGGCCATCACCGGCAGCCCTTCGCGGTAGGCGGTGCGGGCGTCGGTGATCTGTTCCGGGCGGATGCCGAAAATCACCTCGCGGCCCAGCCACGGCTTCATCTTGTCCTGGGCATGCGGCAGCGGCAGGATGACGCAACCCTGGTCGTCACAGATTTTCACCCCCAGCACGCCGGCGGATTCCACCACCTGCGCCGGAATGAAGTTCATCGATGGCGAGCCGATAAAGCTCGCCACAAACAGATTGGCCGGGTTGTCGTAGATGTCCTGCGGGCTGCCAAACTGCTGCACGATGCCGTCCTTCATCACCGCGATGCGGTCGCCCAGCGTCATCGCCTCGATCTGGTCGTGGGTGACATAGACGATGGTGGATTTCAGCCGCTGGTGCATCAGCTTGATTTCGGTACGCATCTCCACCCGCAGCTTGGCGTCCAGATTGGACAGCGGCTCGTCGAACAGGAAAATGGACGGATTACGTGCCAGCGCCCGCCCCATGGCCACGCGCTGGCGCTGGCCACCGGACAGCTGCGAGGGCTTGCGGTCCAGCAGGTGGGTCATCTGCAGCATCTGCGCCACGCGCTCGACGGTGGCGTCGATCTCGGCCTGCGGCATCTTGCGGATTTCCAGCCCGAAGCTGATGTTCTTGCGCACGCTCATCGACGGGTAGAGCGCATAGCTCTGGAACACCATGGCGATGTCGCGGTCCTTGGGCGACAGCTCGTTCACCCGCTTGCCGCCGATTTCGATATCGCCGCTGGAAATGTCATCCAGCCCGGCAATCATGTTCAGCAGCGTGGATTTGCCGCAGCCGGAGGGGCCAACCAGAATCAGGAACTGGCCGTCTTCAATGGCGATATCAATGCCCTTGAGCACGTCGGTGCCGTTGGCGTAAGTCTTGCAAACATTATTGATGGAGAGAGCGGCCATCGTTCAACCTTTCACAGCACCGGCTGTCAGGCCACGCACGAAATAGCGGCCGGCAACCATGTAAACGAACAGGGTGGGCAACGCGGCGATGATGGCGGCAGCCATGTCCACGTTGTATTCCTTCACCCCGGTAGAGGTATTCACCAGATTGTTCAGCGCCACGGTGATGGGCTGCGATTCGCCAGAGGCAAACACCACGCCGAACAGGAAGTCGTTCCAGATCTGGGTGAACTGCCAGATCACGCACACCATGAAGATGGGGCCGGAAATGGGCAGCAGGATGCGCAGGAAAATCGTCCAGAAACCAGCACCGTCGATGCGCGCGGCCTTTACCAGCTCATCCGGGATGGTGACGAAGAAGTTGCGGAAAAACAGCGTGGTAAAGGCCAGGCCGTAAATCACGTGCACCAGGATCAGCCCGCTGGTGGTATTGGCAATGCCCAGCTCGCCCAGCAGGCGCGCCATCGGCAGCAGTACCACCTGGAAGGGGATGAAGCAGCCGACCAGCAGCAGGGTGAACAGCACGTCCGAGCCACGGAAGCGCCACATCGACACCACGTAGCCGTTGACCGCGCCGATCAGGGTGGAGATCAGCACCGATGGCACGGCCATCTTCACCGAATTCCAGAAAAAGCCCTTCATGCCGCCGCACTCCACGCCGGTGCAGGCGCTGGACCAGGCCTTGCTCCAGGCATCCAGCGTGATGGATTGCGGCAGGGCGATCAGGTTGCCGCTCCGGATGTCGTCCAGGGTTTTCACCGAGGTGGACAGCATCACGTACAGCGGCAGCAGGTAATAGATGGCCATCAGCACCAGTGCGGCATACAGCACGATGCGGCCGGGGGTGAGGTGTTTAGCCACGTTTGGCGCTCCTTGTTTCCATATACATCAGCGGCACCAGCACGGCGACGATGGTCATCAGCATCATCATGGCCGAGGCGGCCCCCAGGCCCAGCTGGCCACGGGTAAAGGCAAACTGGTACATGAAGATGGCCGGCACGTCCGAAGCGGTGCCGGGGCCGCCGCCGGTCAGCGCCATCACCAGGTCGAAGCTCTTGATGGCGATGTGCGACAGGATCAGCAGCACGCTGAAAAACACCGGGCGCAGGCTGGGGATGATGATGCGCCAGTAGATCACCGGCAGGCTGGCGCCATCCACCTGGGCGGCCTTGATGATGGAGTCGTCGATGCCGCGCAGGCCTGCCAGGAACAGCGCCATCACGAAACCGGACGACTGCCACACCCCGGCAATCACCACGGTGTAGATGGCCTTGTCCGGGTCCACCAGCCAGTCGAAGGTGAAGTCGGGAAAGCCCCAGTCGTTGATGACTTTTTGCAGGCCCATGTCCGGATTCAGCATCCATTTCCAGGCGGTACCAGTGACGATGAAGGACAAGGCCATCGGGTACAGATAGATGGTGCGCAGCGTGCCTTCGCTGCGGATTTTCTGATCCAGCAGCACGGCGAGGAACAGGCCGACGGCCAGCGTGCAGCCGATGAACAGGCCGCCGAAAATGCCCAGATTGGCCACGGCAGTCCACCAGCGGTCATTCTCGAACAGTGCCTGATACTGGATCAGGCCGGCGAAATCCATCTGCGGCAGCAGCCGCGATTCGGTCAGCGACAGCCAGCCGGTCCAGGCGATGAAGCCGTAGACGAACACCAGGCTGATCAGCAAGGTGGGCGACAGCACCAGCTTGGGCAGCCAGCGGTCTGCCAGCGCCGACAGACTGGCTTGTGATTGGGGTGTGGACATGAATCAATCCTCGCCATGCCGCTGAGGCGATGCCGCGCGGGACGCGCAGCGTCGATCTGTCCTGGCGGGGAGGCAGGACGGATGGTCAGACGGTATGGCTTGCTTTGCTAGGAGTTAGACAGACAGCCGCAGGCCGCATGGCGCGTCAGGGCTGTCCACGGCATTGCGCACCCGGGCCGGCTGGCCCGGGGCAAGCTTGCTGCTCGCTTAATGCACCTTGCCGGCCTTGGCCAGACGCTCGGTAGCGGTTTTCGGGCTCATCGACGAGTTCATGAACTGCGAAATCACGTCGTCCATTGCGCCTTCGGTGGCAGACGGCATGGCCATCTTGTGGGCGAAGCTGGGCACCAGGCCGCCGCTCTTGGAGGCAGCGGTCAGGTCAGCCTTGGACTTCTTGGCGCAGTCGTCAAACTTGTCCATCGGCGTGTCCAGACGGGCCGGAATCGAACCCTTGTTCAGGTTGAACACTTCCTGGAAGTTCTTGCTCATCACGGTTTCGGCCAGATCAGCCTGAGCCTTCTGCGCGGCGGCGTCCTTCTGCTTGAACATGGCCAGGCTGTCGATGTTGAAGGTGAAGCTGCCGGCGGTACCCGGTGCGGCAACACAGAGGAAGTCCTTGCCCGGCTTCTTGCCGGCGGCGGTGAATTCACCCTTGGCCCAGTCGCCCATGAATTGCATGCCGGCCTTGCCATTGATCACCATGGCGGTGGCCAGGTTCCAGTCACGGCCTGCGGCGCCCTTGTCGATATAGCCCTTCACTTTTTGCAGGGTTTCAAACACCTTCAGGGTGGTGGGGCCGGCCAGCGTGGCTTGGTCCAGCTGCACGAAAGCCTTCTTGTAGTAGGCCGGGCCACCTACGCCCAGTGCCACCGATTCGAACAGGGTGGCGTCTTGCCACGGCTGGCCGCCATGGGCAATCGGCTGGATGCCGGCTTTTTTCAGTTTTTCTGCGGCATCAAAGAATTCCGGCCAGCTGGCCGGCACCTTGGCACCGGCCTTCTTGAAGGCTTCCGGGTTCACCCACAGCCAGTTCACGCGGTGCACGTTGACCGGGGCGGCCACGTACTGGCCCTTGTATTTCATCACCTGGCTGACTACCGGCGGCAGCTGCTTGTCCCAGCCTTCAGCCTTGGCCACCGCATCGATATTGGCCAGCACACCTTCGGCACCCCATTCCTGGATGGCCGGGCCCTTGATCTGGGCGGCTGTCGGCGGGTTGCCGGATACCACGCGGGTTTTCAACGCGGTCATGGCATTGTCGCCACCGCCGCCAGCCACGGCGAAGTCTTTCCAGTTATCGCCCTTGGCGGTCATCATTTTTTTCAGTTCGGCCACGGACTTGGCTTCGCCGCCCGAGGTCCACCAGTGCAGCACTTCCACTTCGCCGGCAAATACCGTGGCCGGCAGCAGGGTGGCGGCCAGCAGTGCTGCGCTCAGCTGTTTGCGTTTCATTCTCTTGTCTCCATCTTGTAGCGTTGCATTTAGGTTTTTTATGGTGCATCCGGCGGCGCGCGGTCAGGACCGGGGCCGGATGTGCAAGAACTATAGCGGCAGATTGTAAGTTTTGTGTAAGGTTTGGAGCGAAATGCTGTAAGAAAATGACAAAGCCTGAATGCGCCGCAGCATGACATTGGAGATAATTCAATAAACATAAGGCACTGCGCTGGTGCTGCTTTGCAGCAAAATGGTGCGCCGTAGTGTGTCAACTACACTACGGGCCGGCTTGCCCGGAGGGATTTTCCCGCTGGAACAGCAGGCTGGCACACAGTCCGTGCGGGGTGTTGTCGCTTAGTTCCACCCGGGTGTGATGGCGGCGGGCGATCTCCTGCACGATGGCTAGCCCGAGGCCGCAGCCCTTGCCGCCAGCCAGACTGTTGACCCGGTAAAACCGCTGGAACACCTTGTCGCGTTCGGCCGGGGCGATGCCGGGGCCGGTATCGCATACCTGCAACTGCACGTGCTGGCCGAGTAGGCGCAGTGTCACGGTGATTTCGCCGCCGGGCGGGGTGTACTGGATGGCATTGTCCAGCAGGTTGGCCAGCAGTTCGCGCAGCAGGCCGGCGTGGCCCAGCACCTGCAGGCTGTCGTCGCCGCTGTCCAGCCCCAGGTCCAGCTTGCGCGCCAGCGCACGCGGCACGGCCTCGGCGGTGACTTCGCGACACAGCTGCTTCAGGTCGAGCTGCTTCAGTTGCAGGCCGGCTTCCGGCTCGGCCCGCGCCAGCGCCAGCAGCTGGTTGACCAGATGAATGGAGCGCGCCACGCTGGTTTCCACCTGCTCCAGCTGGCGGCAGGCACGCGGGATGTCCGGTGTGCTGCCCAGCAGTTCGGCCTTGACCAGTTCGCTCTGCGATTTCAGCCCGGCCAGCGGCGTGCGCAGCTGATGGGCGGCATCGCCGATAAAGCGCCGTTGCTGCTCCACCTGGCGGTTGACCTCTTCCAGCAGGCTATTGATGGCGGCGGTGAGGGCGCGTACTTCGGCCGGGGCATTGTTGACTTCGATGGGGGCCATGTCGCGTGGCGAACGGTTTTCCACCACCCGGCGCAGACGGCGCAGCGGCGACAGGCCACGGCTGATGCCAGCCCAGACCAAGAGGCTGGTCAGCAACATCAGCCCCAGCAGGGGCAGGCCCATGTCCAGCAGGATCTTGCGGGTCAGTTCGGCGCTGAGCGCCCGGCTTTTGGCTACCTGTACCAGCATCAGCTGCGGCTGTTCCACCGTGCCGGCCAAGAGATAGAGCGCAGCCACCCGCACATCCTGGCCTTTCATGCTGGCGTTATAGAAATAGCTGGCCCCGGCGCGGGCTGCCAGCGTGGCCGGTGGGCGCGGCATGGCCGGTTCGCCCAGCAAAAAGGCTGCCGGTGGCGAGCTGACCATGTAATAGACGCGGTCGGTCGGGTCTTCTTCGAGGATTTCGCGGGCAGCGCGCGGGAAGTCGACATAGAAACCATTGCCGAAGGGTTTGACCTGCCGCGCCAGTGCGCGCGAAGTCTGTGCCAGCGTCTGGTCGATCACCTCGTTGGCATAGCGCACCGCCATGGCATGCGCCAGCATGGCGGCGGCCAGCCACAGCACCAGCTGCGGCAGCAGCAGCCAGATCAGCAGCTGGCGGCGCAGGGAAAGTTGGCGCGGACGCGGCATGGTGGCCTAGCTGTCTTCGGCCAGCGTCAGCAGATAGCCCAGCCCGCGCACCGCACGGATGCCGGCACCGCTGCCATCCAGTTTCTTGCGCAGCCGGTGCACATAGACTTCCACCGCATTGCTGCCGATTTCTTCCCCTTCGCCGGACAGGGCGGCGGAGATTTGCTCCTTGCTCAGGACTTTTTCCGCCTGGCTCATCAGGATGAACAACAGTTCCAGCTCGCGTGCCGACAGATCAAGCGGTTGCGTGCCGCTCCATGCACGCTGGGCGCTGCGGTCCAGCCGTAGCGGGCCAAAGTGCAGTTCTTCCCGTTGCAGTTCGTCACGCACGGTATCGCTGGCGCGCTGGCGGCGCAGCAGGGCGCGGATGCGTGCTTCCAGCTCAGGGAAATCGAAGGGTTTGACCAGATAGTCATCGGCCCCGGCATCCAGCCCGGCCACGCGGTCTTCCATGCTGTCCAGTGCGGTCAGCAGCAAAATGGGCAGTGCCGGCTGGTGTACGCGCACATGGCGCAGCACCTTGAGCCCGTCCTGTCCGGGCAGGCCGATGTCGAGAATGACAGCATCGAACGCTTCACTCAGCAGCACCTGCTGGGCGGCCAGGCCATCGCGGCGATGGCAGACCTCGAAGCCCAGCTGGGTCAGGCGGGTAAGCAGGGCATCGGCCAGTACGGCATCGTCTTCGGCCAGAAACAGTTTCATAGGAGCGACAGGCTGCAGGTGAAGGCCTGATGGTAGTGCAGATTTGGTGGCTTCGGCCATCGCGGCGCGATGTGCATTGCAGCAAAAAGCCCGCACAGGGCGGGCTTCGGGGCAGGACTGCAGGCGGGGTTTACTGCGCCAGCGCGCTGGCTTGCTTGGCCAGCTCGGTGATGCGCGCCCAGTCGCGGTTGGCGATGGCGTCTTCCGGGGTCAGCCAGCTACCGCCGACGGCCAGTACGTTTTGCAGGGCCAGGTATTCCTTGGCCTTGACCAGATCAATGCCGCCAGTAGGGCAGAAGCGCAGGTCGGGCAGCGGGCCGGCCAGCGACTTGAGCAGCTTGATGCCGCCCACGGCTTCGGCCGGGAACAGCTTGAGGATGTCAAAGCCTTCGTCCTGGGCGCGCATGGCTTCGGAGGCGGTGGCCACGCCGGGCAGCAGGGTCAGGTTGGCATTGCGGGCGGCCGAGGCCAGCTCCGGGGTCAGGCCGGGGCTGACGCCAAACTGGGCGCCGGCATCCAGTGCGGCTTCCAGCTGGGCGCGGTTGCGCAGCGTGCCGGCACCGACGATGGCTCCGGGTACTTCGTCGCGCATGCGGCGCATGGCGGCCAGCGCCGCCTTGGTGCGCAGGGTGACTTCCAGCACGCGAATGCCGCCATCCACCAGCGCACGCGCCAGGTCTACCGCAACAGCGGCGTCATTTACCACGATGACCGGCACAACCGGTCCCTGACGCAACAGGGTCAAAGCGTCCATATCAGTTTCTCCACAGCGGGTGATGGAAGCTCATGGCACCAGCTTCCGCGGCATCGGCGGATTCGCGGAATACCGCGAACAATTCACGCCCGACGCCAAATTGATTGTGTTGCAGATCGACACTGATCTGCTCGCGCGCCGCCCATTCTTCGGCCGGCACTTTCACTTCCAGCGTGCCGGCATTGGCATCCAGTTTCACGATGTCGCCATCGCGAACCTTGCCGATACTACCGCCCATTACCGCCTCCGGCGAGACGTGGATGGCAGCCGGCACCTTGCCCGATGCGCCGGACATGCGGCCATCGGTGACCAGGGCCACGGCAAAGCCGCGTTCCTGCAGGATGGACAGCGCCGGGGTCAGCTTGTGCAGCTCCGGCATGCCGTTGGCGCGCGGGCCCTGGAAGCGGATGACCGCGATGAAGTCGCGTTCCAGTTCGCCACGCTTGAAGGCGGCCAAGAGTTCGTTCTGGTCGTGGAATACCACGGCCGGGGCTTCCACCACGCGGTGTTCCGGCTTGACCGCCGAAACCTTGATCACGGCGCGGCCCAGGTTGCCGGACACCACGCGCAGGCCGCCATCGGCGGTAAAGGGGTCGGCGGCCGGGCGCAGTACGTTGTCGTCGCCACTGACTGCCGGGGCCGGACGCCATTTCAGCTGGCCATTGTCCAGCCACGGCTCGTTGGCGTAGGCCGACAGGCCACGGCCGACGATGGTATCCACGTCTTCGTGCAGCAGGCCGGCGGCCAGCAGTTCGCGGATGACAAAGCCCATGCCGCCAGCGGCATGGAAGTGGTTTACGTCGGCCTTGCCATTGGGGTAGACGCGGGTCAGCGACGGGATGATGGCCGACAGTTCGTCGAAATCATCCCAGTTGATATCGATGCCGGCGGCGCGGGCAATGGCGACCAGATGCAGGGTGTGGTTGGTGGAGCCACCGGTGGCCAGCAGGCCGATGATGGCGTTGACGATGGATTTCTCATCGATCATGCGGCCCACCGGAGTGAAATGCTCACCCTGGGCGGCGATGTGCGCGGCCTGACGGGCGGCTGCGCGGGTCAGTGCCTCGCGCAGCGGTGTACCCGGATTGACGAAGGCGGTACCCGGCAGGTGCAGGCCCATGATTTCCATCATCATCTGGTTGGAGTTGGCCGTGCCGTAAAAGGTACAGGTGCCGGGGCCGTGGTAGGACTGGCACTCGGATTCCAGCAGCGCATCCCTTCCCACCTTGCCTTCTGCAAACAACTGGCGCACCTTCGCCTTTTCATCGTTGGCAATGCCGGTGGTCATCGGGCCGGCCGGAACAAACACCGCCGGCAGATGGCCAAAAGTCAGCGCGCCAATCAGCAGGCCGGGCACGATCTTGTCGCACACGCCCAGATACAGGCTGGCATCGAACATCTGGTGCGACAGCGCCACGGCCGTGCTCATGGCGATGACGTCGCGCGAGAACAGCGACAGCTCCATGCCGGGCTGGCCCTGGGTCACGCCGTCGCACATGGCGGGTACGCCGCCGGCAAACTGGGCAGTGGCACCGGCCTTGAGGGCTTCTTCCTTGATCCAGGCCGGGTAGGCTTCCAGCGGCTGGTGGGCGGACAGCATGTCGTTATAGGCGGAAACGATGGCCAGATTGGGGCGGTGTGCTTCCTTGAGGTGGATCTTGATATTGTCCGGCATGGCCGCAAAGGCGTGGGCCTGATTGGTGCAGGACAGTTGGGCGCGTTCTACCTTGCCCTGCTGGGCGGCAGCAGCCAGATGATTCAGATAGGCCGCGCGACGCTCGCGGCTGCGATCTATGATGCGCTGGGTAACAGTATGCAGTACCGGGTGCAGGGCCATGGCAATTCCCGTGATGAATGTGGGTAAATGGTAGTTTTACTACACTTAAATTGCAAGAAAACAGCCTGGCCCAATTACCGGCTTATTCGGCCGAATGGGCTTTAGAGGCTTTCTGGTAAAGGTTTCTGCCAAATTTTCCATGAAATGGCAGGTGTTGCTTTCTGCGTATTACCCCGGCAAATCACATGGACATGCCAAAATCGGGTGGTAATATAACTACATTGCAAATGCACGAGACGGAAGATCACTATGGATAACCGTAGCACGCCTACCCCCGCTTTCGATATGGTGCTGTTCGGTGGCACCGGCGACCTGGTCATGCGCAAGCTGTTGCCCTCCCTCTACCAGGCGCATGCCGCCAGCCTGCTCAACGAGCAAGGCCGCCTGCTGGCACTGGGTCGCAAGGCGATGAGCCGCGACGACTACCTGGCCCAGGTGGAAAAGAGCGCGCGCCAGCATATCAAGGAACACTTCGATGCGGCGGCCTGGGCTTCTTTCTGCAGCCGTATCGACTATCTGCAGGTGGATGCCGGCAACGCCGCCCACTATCCGGCCCTGGCCGAAGCAGTAGGGCAGCACCCGGAGCGGGTGGTGGTCTGTTATCTGGCCACCGCGCCCAATCTGTTTGCCGGCATTTGCGAAAACCTGGCAGCTGTCGGCCTGAATCGACCCAATGTGCGCGTGGTACTGGAAAAGCCGCTGGGCATCGATCTGGATTCGTCCAATGCCATCAATGACGATGTGGCGCACTTCTTCAAGGAAGAACAGCTCTATCGTATCGACCACTACCTGGGCAAGGAGTCGGTGCAGAACCTGATGGCCATCCGCTTTGCCAATGCGCTGTTCGAACCGCTGTGGCGGCGCGAGTGGATTCACGACGTGCAGATCACCATTGCCGAAGACCTCGGCGTGGGCACGCGTGGCGACTTCTACGACGGCACCGGCGCGCTGCGCGACATGGTGCAGAACCATCTGCTGCAACTGCTGTGCATCGTGGCGATGGAGCCGCCGGCCAGCATGGAAGCCGATGCCGTGCGCGATGAAAAGCTCAAGGTGCTCAAGGCATTGCGCCCGTTCAGCGAACAGGATGTGTCCAACAAGACGGTGCGCGGCCAGTACAAGGCCGGCGCCGTGGCCGGGCAACCGGTGGTGGGCTATCTGCAGGAGCTGGGCATCCCGGCGGACAGCAATACCGAAACCTTTGTCGCCATCAAGGCGGAAATCGACAACTGGCGCTGGGCCGGCGTGCCCTTCTTCCTGCGTACCGGCAAGCGCATGCAGGACCGCCTGGCCGAGATTGTCATCAATTTCCGCGATGTGCCGCACCAGCTGTTCTCCGGCCCGCTCAGCGGCAGCCACACCGCCAACCGGCTGGTGATCCAGCTGCAGCCGGAAGAAAGCATCCGTCTGTACTTCCTGGCCAAGGAGCCGGGCGACACCATGCGTCTGCAGCCGGCCTTCCTGGATCTGGACTTCTACAAGGCTTTCAAGGTACGCCGTGCCGATGCCTACGAGCGCCTGCTGCTGGATGTGATCCGCGGCAAGCTGGCTTTGTTCATGCGTCGGGACGAACTGGTGGAAGCCTGGCGCTGGGTGATGCCCATCATGGAATGCTGGCAGAACAGCAGCAACACCCCACCCAAGCAGTACACCGCCGGCACCTGGGGCCCGGCCGCTTCCAGCGCGCTGCTGAGCCGTGACGGCATCAGCTGGCACGAAGAGAGCTGATAGATGGCATGGCGGGCGGCTAGCTGCCCGCCCTCTCCTGCACCTGCAATCGCGGGCAGCACAACACAGCAATAACAAGCCGGCCAGCAAGAGCGGCATTCACCCGGTGTCGTGGCCTGCCCGGGGCCGGGTGCAACGTGAGGATGGCATTGATGAAGTGGTATGAATTTTCCGAGGCGGCGGACTGTTCCGTCGCGCTGGCCGCCACCGTGGCCCAAGGTCTGGCCCATGCGCTGGAACGCGATGGTCAGGCCGTGCTGGCGGTATCCGGCGGCAAGTCGCCGGTGCCGTTTTTCCATGCGCTGCGCACTCAGTCACTGGACTGGTCCCGCGTGGTGATCACCCTGGTGGACGAGCGCTTCGTGCCGGCCGATCACCCGGACAGCAATGCCGCGCTGGTGCGCGAACATCTGCTGCAGGATGCCGCCGCTGCTGCGCGTTTTCTGCCGCTGGTGGGCGAGGCTGTCGATGCTGCTGCCGAATTGGCTACTGCCAACAAGGCCTATCTGCGCCCCACCATAGCGGTGCTGGGCATGGGCGAGGACGGTCACACCGCCTCGCTCTTCCCAGGGGCTGCTGCGCTGGCCGACGGGCTGGACATGGCGCGCAGCCTGCCGCTGCTGACCGTGCAGCCGCTGACTGCGCCGCACCTGCGCGTGACCATGAGCAAGGCGGCCTTGCTGGCTTGCGACCAGCTGATCCTGGCCATCCAGGGTGCGGGCAAGCGCAAGGTGTTCGATCAGGCGGTGCAGGGTATCAACGACAGCCTGCCCATCAGCCATTTCCTGTTGCAAACGGAGTGCCCCATCGATGTCTACTGGACTGCCTAATACCTGGCCACGGCTGGTGGCCGACATCGGTGGCACCAATGCCCGCTTTGCGCTGGAAACCGCTCCGGCGGTGCTGGAGGATGTCGAGGTGCTGCCCTGTGCCGATTTCCCCACGCTGGAAACCGCCATGCGCAGCTATCTGGCGCGCGTCGGCACCCGCGCCGTAGCCCATGCGGCCATTGGCATTGCCAACCCGGTCACCGGTGACTGGGTGCAGATGACCAATCACCACTGGGCCTTTTCCATCGAAGCCACCCGGCTGGCGCTGGGGCTGACTTCGCTCATCGTCATCAACGATTTCACCGCGCTGGCCTTGTCGCTACCGCATCTGCCACGCAATGAGCTGGTGCAGGTGGGGGGCGGCGAAGCGGTGGCCGGCAGCCCGCTGGCGCTGATCGGCCCCGGCACCGGTCTGGGTGTATCTGCCCTGCTGCCTTACCCCGGCGGCTATAGCCCGCTGGCCGGCGAAGGGGGCCATGTCAGCTTTGCTCCGTTTGACGAGCGCGAAGCCGCCATCTGGCACTATGCCCGCGAACGGCACGGCCATGTGTCGGCCGAGCGCCTGCTGTCCGGTCCGGGACTGGTGCTGATCTATCACGCACTGGCGGCACTGGCCGGCGAGCCCGAGCAGGATTTGTCCGCCGCCGACATCACCACCCGTGGCCTCTCGGGTGCCTGTCCGCGCTGCCGCGAAACGCTGGATGCCTTCTGCGCCATGCTGGGTACGGCTGCGGCCAATCTGGCGCTGACGCTAGGCGCACGTGGCGGGGTATACCTTGGCGGTGGTATCGTTCCACGTTTGATCGACTACTTCAAAACGTCGCCATTCCGCCCGCGCTTCGAAGACAAGGGCCGCTTCTCCGCTTATCTGGCGGCGATTCCGGTATTTGTCATCGATAGCCGCTACCCTGCGCTCATCGGCGCGTCGGCAGCGCTGGCGGCGCACCTGGAGCACTGACCCATGCTGGAAAGAATCAAGTCTCAGCTTGAAGCCCTGTCCTCGGCCGAACGCAAAGTGGCCGAGCTGGTGCTGGAACAGCCCTATACCATGATGCAGGCTGCGGTGGCCGATATTGCCCGCAATGCCGGTGTCAGCCAGCCCACGGTGATCCGTTTCTGCCGTTCCATGGGCTGCTCGGGTCTGCCCGACTTCAAGCTGAAACTGGCAGGCAGCCTGGTGACCGGCGTGCCCTATGTGCATTCCAGCGTTCGCCCGGAAGACCCGACCTCGGAAATTGTCGCCAAGGTGTTCGACAATACCGTCACCGCCTTGCTGAAAAGCCGCAACGACGTCAATCCGCAGGCCATCGAGGCGGCCATCGAGGCCATCTCCCGCGCGCGGCGCGTGGAATTTTACGGCTTGGGCAACTCCGGCATCACCGCCGCCGATGCCCAGCACAAATTCTTCCGCTTCGGCATTTCCACCGTGGCCTATGCCGACACCCACATCCAGATGATGGCGGCTTCGGTACTGAACGCCGACGACGTGCTGGTGGCCATTTCCAGCTCCGGCCGCTCGCGTGAGCTGCTGGACGCGGTGGAAGAAGCCACTGCATCTGGTGCCACCGTGGTGGCCATCACCGCCAGTGGCTCGCCCCTGGCACGGGCTGCCACCATCGCCCTGATGGCGGACACCCAGGAAGACAATGAAACCTACAGCCCGATGATCTCCCGCATCATCCACCTGGTACTGATCGATGTGCTGGCCGTGGGCGTGGCCTTGCGGCGTGGTCCGGGCGTGATCGGGCAGCTGGAAAAAACCAAGCACAGTCTCAAAGCGAAAAGACTGGCAGAACGGACAGAAGAGGATTGATATCATGAGCGACCTGACCCAACTTCCCGCCTGGCAAAGACTGTGGGACCACTTTGCCGATGCCAAGCAACTGCATATGCGCGAGCTGTTCGAAAGCGACCCGGAGCGGGCCGAACGCTACGGCCTGGAAGTGGGTGGCTTGTTCCTGGATTACTCCAAAAACCGCATTACCGACGAAACCCTGCAGGGCCTGATGCAGCTGGCACGCGAAGCCGGCCTGCCGGAGCGCATCAAGTCCATGTTCAAGGGCGAGAAGATCAACACCACGGAAAACCGTGCCGTGTTGCACGTGGCGCTGCGCAATCGCACCAATTCGCCCATCTTCGTCGATGGCGAAGACGTGATGCCCAAGGTGAACTCGGTACTGGAGCGCATGGGCAAGTTTGCCCACGCCGTGCGTTCCGGCGAGTGGCTGGGTTATACCAACCAGCCCATCACCGACATCGTCAATATCGGCATTGGCGGTTCGGACCTGGGCCCGCTGATGGTGTGCAGTGCGCTACGGCCGTTTGGCCATCCGCGCATGAACATGCATTTCGTCTCCAATGTGGACGGCGCCCAGCTGAAGGAAACCCTGAAAAAGGTCCATTCGGAGACCACCTTGTTCGTGGTGGAATCGAAAACCTTCACCACCCAGGAAACCCTCACCAATGCCCTGACCGCACGCGACTGGTTCCTGCAGCGTGCGCGTGACGAAAAAGCCGTGGCCAAGCACTTTGTTGCCGTATCCACCAACCAGAAAGCGGTGGCGGACTTCGGCATCGACCCGTCAAACATGTTCGAATTCTGGGACTGGGTAGGCGGCCGCTACAGCCTGTGGTCGGCCATCGGTCTGCCCATCATGTTGTATCTGGGCGAGGAAAACTTCACCGAGCTGCTTAACGGCGCGCACATCATGGACCAGCATTTCCGCAATGCGCCGTTCGAACAGAACATGCCGGTGCTGCTGGCCATGATCGGCATCTGGTACATCAACTACTTTGGCGGCGGCAGCCATGTCATCGCCCCCTACGAGCAGTATCTGCACCGCCTGCCGGCCTTTATCCAGCAGCTGGACATGGAATCCAACGGCAAGCAGACCCGCACCGATGGCAGCCCGGTGAATTTCGAAACCGCGCCCATCATCTGGGGGGAGACCGGCATCAATGGCCAGCATGCTTTCTTCCAGCTCTTGCATCAGGGCACGCATATTTCGCCGATCGACCTGATTGCCTCGCTGGAAAGCCGTGGCAGCCTGCCGGGGCATCATGAAATCCTGCTGGCCAATGTGTTCGCCCAGGCCGAGGCCTTCATGCGCGGCAAGACCGCTGACGAAGCCCGCGCCGAGCTGGTGGCCCAGGGCATGCAGGGTGCGGCGCTGGAGGCGCTGGTACCGCACAAGGTGTTTGCCGGCAACCGTCCTACCAATACCCTGCTGATGAGCTTTCTTGATCCGCGCAACCTCGGTTCGCTGATTGCCGCTTACGAGCACAAGATTTTTGTGCAGGGCGTGATCTGGGGCATCAACAGCTTTGACCAGTGGGGGGTGGAGCTGGGCAAGCAACTGGCGAAAACCATTCACGGCGAGCTGACCGGCAAGCTGAAGGCGGCCGAGCACGACAGCTCTACCCGCCGGCTGATCCAGCTGTACCGTCAGGCCAACAAGAGCAAGTAAGCGTGCTGCCTGAGTCATGGGCAGCCGCCAAAGAAAAACGCCTCCGGATGGAGGCGTTTTGCATGGCAGCGCTTCGGTGATCAGAAGTTGTACTTGGCGCTGTAGATCACGGCGTTCTGGTATTCGCCGGAGCCCAGTTTCTGGTCGGCGTAGCGGTACTGCACGCCAGTGGTGAAGCGCTTGCTGACATTCCACCACAGGGCGATGGCCCCGTTTTCACCGGTATTGTGCTTGTAGTTGGGGGTGAATTCCTGTTTGCGGGCAAATTCGGTTTCATGCCATTGGGTCACCAGGAAGGACTGGCCAAAAGCACTAAACGGATAGAGCAGCACATAGCCGGCCATCCAGCCATTGAAGCCGGAACCCACGCTGAAAGCGTCCAGTTCGTCATGGGCGCCGATGAAGGGCTTGAGGGTCAGGTTGCCGTACTTCAGTTCGGTGCTGACACCCAGTACGCGGTTCTGGGTGAAGAAGCCGTTGCCGCGGGTATCGTAGATGTGGGCATACAGCTGTACCGGCACGTCGCCGACCTGGGTCAGGTTGAAGCGGCCGATGGCCTTGGTGGTGTAGCGACGGTCGTAACCGTTGGTGCCGTGGTCGCTCTTGCCCGGATTTTCCAGATCGAAGAAGCCATACACATCACCCCAGCTGCCACCCATGCCGCCTTCGGCCTCCAGGTAGACAAAGTCTTTCTTGCCGCTTTGGTCAGTGGTGCGGCCAGACCAGTCGAGATAGTTGGCGCTGACATTGGCAAAAGACCAGTTGTCGGCCTGGGCCAGGCTTGCACTTCCCAGCAAGGACAGGGCCAGCAGCAGTTTACGAGCTTTCATTTTTTCCGCCTAAGTGAACTTTTTTTATATGGATTGCCACGCATGCAGACATACGGGGCGCGCAGGGTAGCGCATAAAACTCCATATTGAAAAGTTTCAGCTCAAGCGACGTAACATTTCGGCAACATTATGAAAACAGTATGCGGCCGTGTCAGACAATATTCAGCAGGAACCACTCAGCCAGCGCCGCCCGGCGCATAGGATTCGGCTGGCCAGCCATAGCGAAACAGGCTGATTTTACCGCTGGCAGAGAACTCGATGCCCTCCTGTTCCAGTAGTACGCGCTGCCAGTCGGCCTGTTCCGTGCCGGGGCGGGAAATGCTGCCTGCGCTGCTGACTACCCGGTACCAGGGCAGGGCGTGGCCTGTGGGCAACTGTCCCAGCAGCTTGCCGACATGGCGGGCATGGCGTGGGAAACCGGCCAGTTGCGCCAGCACGCCATAACTGCTGACTCGCCCAGGCGGAATCTGCCCGACCAGCTGCAGCACTGCGTGCTCGAAGGCGGGAGACATCAGCGGAAGCGGGCGTCGGCTACGAAGGGGTTGTGGCGTTTTTCGTCGCCGATAGTCGTCAGCGGGCCGTGGCCGGGGATCACCACGGTGTCGTCCGGCAGCAAAAACAGCTTTTGCTGGATGGCATCGATCAGTTGCTGGTGATTGCCCATGGGGAAGTCAGTGCGGCCGATGGAGCCCTGAAACAGCACGTCACCCGCCACCAGCAGGCTGGCGGCTGCGCTATAGAACACCACATGGCCAGGAGTGTGACCGGGGCAGTGGATCACTTGTAGTGTTTCCTGGCCGATGCTGACCGTGTCGCCTTCGTTCAGCCAGCGTTCCGGGGTGAGCGCCGGGCTGGAAGGAAAGCCGAACATGCGGCCCTGATTGGGCAGCTGGTCCAGCCAGAAACTTTCGCTTTGCTCCGGGCCTTCGATCTGCACACCCAATTGCGCCGCCAGTTCGCCGGCACCACCTGCATGGTCGATATGGCCATGGGTCAGCAGCAGCTTGGTGACGGTGAGCCCCTGCTGCTCGGTCCAGGCGCGGATGCGGCTGATATCGCCACCGGCATCAACAATGGCGGCCTCGCGGGTCACACTGCACCACAGTACGCTGCAGTTCTGGGCAAAGGGGGTAACCGGAATCAGGTGGTACTGCAGGGACATGGCGGCGCTCGGTGGAGTGGGGATGGCAAATTGTGGCATGGTGCGCGCCAGCGGCCAAGCTTGTCGGGGGCTGGGGCGGTGAAACTGGTAAAATCGCGCCATTCCCGCTTTACCGGAGGCCAAGATGAGCCTGATCCCCGAAATCAAACCGCAGCAGTCGCTGGAGTTGCTCAAAGAACTGCACATCCTTACCCGCGACGGCAAGATCAACCAGGACACCCGCCGCAAGCTCAAGCAGGTTTACCACCTGTACCAGTTCATCGAGCCGCTGCTGCAGGATGTACTGGATAGCAAAGGCAGTGTGACGCTGGCCGACCACGGCGCTGGCAAGTCCTATCTGGGTTTTATCCTGTATGACCTGTTTCTCAAGGACAAGGCCGTCGGCGAGGTATTCGGCATCGAGACCCGGCCCGAGCTGGTGCAGAGTTCGCAGGCGCTGGCGGCACGGCTGGGCTTCGCGCGCATGGGTTTTCTCAATCTGACGGTGGAGCAGTCCATCACCTCGGATGAACTGCCGCCACAGGTCGATATCATCACCGCGCTGCATGCCTGCAATACCGCGACCGATGATGCCATCCGCTTTGCGCTGGCCAAGGACGCCAAATACATCGTGCTGGTGCCCTGCTGTCAGGCCGAGGTGGCCGCTGTGCTGCGCCAGAAAAAGAACGAGACCTTCGGCAAGACGCCGTTGTCCGAGCTGTGGCGTCACCCCATCCACACGCGCGAGTTTGGCAGCCAGCTGACCAATGTGCTGCGCTGCCTGCAGCTGGAGGCGCGTGGCTACCAGCTGACGGTGACCGAGCTGGTGGGCTGGGAGCATTCGATGAAGAACGAGCTGATCATTGCCAAGAAGACCGGCAAGGGCAAGCAAAGCGCACGCGAGCGGCAGGAAGCGATCCTGCACGAGCTGAATCTGGAAGACCTGCGCGAGCGCTTTGTTTATTGAGTGTCTGAGGCCTGGCGGGGGCTAGTTGCCAGCCAGGCGTTCAGGTCACCTTGCGCCGCCAGCTGGCGTTTGGCGGCGGCGGACAGGCGTTTGATGGCATGCTCGGCCTTCAGCGCCTGTGATTTGTCGGCAAAGGGGTGGATCAGCACGATGCGCTGCGGCGGGTTGAGCCGGGTATAGCGTGCACCTTTGCCGGCGCAGTGGGCGGCATAGCGCCGCGTCACATCGGTGCTGATGCCGGTGTAGAGCGCGCCGTCACGGCATTCCAGCATGTACAGATACCAGCTGGAGGCCGCCGCCGGCGCGGTGTTGTCGGCCTCAGTGCTGCTCATCTTCCAGGCGCGGCAGCGGGCAGATGCTGACGCGCTCGGTGCGGTTGCCCTTCTGCTCGGTCACGCTGATTTCCCAGCCGCCTTCGCGGATGCTGTCGCCCAGGCGCGGAATGCGCTCCAGACGATGCATCAGCAGGCCGGCCACGGTGTGGAAATCCTCGTCCTCGTAATTGCCCAGTTCGATGTATTGCTCCAGCGTCATCAGTTCCAGGCTGCCTTCCACGTCGAGGCTGCCATCTTCATGCTGTACCAGAGCCGGCTGCTCGTGGCGCTCGTGTTCTTCCGGGAAGTCACCGGCAATCGCTTCCATCAGGTCTTTCTGGGTGACGATGCCTTCCAGGCTGCCAAATTCATTTACCACGAAGGCCATGTCGGCAGCTTGCTGGCGGAAGGCTTCCAGTGCTTTCAGCACGGTCATGCCTTCCGGCAGCACCAGCGGTTGACGCAGCGCGGCCATCACGTCCAGCGTCTGGCCATCCAGCAACTGGGCCAGCAGGTCTTTGCGGGCGACGATGCCCAGCGGCTCGTCGATACGGCCGGCGCCGACCACCAGCAGGCGCGAGTAGGGGCTGTCGCGCAATACCTTGCGTTGCTGTTCGGCATCCTGGCTGATGTCCAGGCGGTGGATGTCCGAGCGTGGGGTGGCAATCACCCGTATCGGCCGCTCGGCCAGGGTCAGCACGCTGTGGATCATGGCGCGCTCATTGTGGGCAAACGCGCCTTCCCCTTCTTCACGCGGGCCTTCTTCCTTTTCCTGCTCGTGATGGCTGCCATGTTGCAAGGGCGCATTGCCCAGCAGGCGCAGCACGGTATCGGCAGTACGGGAGCGGAAGGTATTGCGACTGTTCAGATAGCGTTGGTGGTTGACGTTGGCCACCTGGTTGAATACTTCGATCAGTACCGAGAAGCCGATGGCGGCGTACAGATAGCCCTTGGGGATATGGAAACCGAAGCCGTCGGCAATCAGGCTGAAGCCGATCATCAGCAAGAAGCCCAGGCACAGCATCACCACCGTGGGGTGGGCGTTGACGAAACGGGTCAGCGGCTTGCTGGCCATGATCATCATGCTCATGGCGATGACCACCGCCAGCATCATGATGCCAAGGTGTTCGGACATGCCAATGGCGGTGACCACCGAGTCGATGGAGAACACCGCGTCCAGCACCAGGATCTGTACCACCACGGTGGCGAAGGCGGCGTAGGCTTTCTGGCCGTTGCCGTCGCTGTGTTCCACCCCTTCCAGCCGCTCGTGCAGCTCCATGGTGGCCTTGAACAGCAGGAAAAGACCGCCGCCCAGCATGATCAGGTCGCGCCCGGAAAAGCTTTGTCCCAGTACCGAAAACAGCGGTGCGGTCAGCTTCACCAGCCAGCTGATGCCGGCCAGCATGAACAGTCGCATGATCAGGGCCAGTGACAGGCCCAGTACCCGTGCGCGGTCACGCTGGTGGGGGGGGAGTTTCTCGGCCAGGATGGCCACGAAAATCAGGTTGTCGACGCCGAGCACGACCTCCAGCACGATCAGGGTCAAGAGGCCTAGCAGGGCATAGGGGTCAGACAGCCATGAAAAATCCATGATGTAAAAACGCGATCCTTGAAAAGAAACAGTCCACACAATAACAAACCCCGGCTTTCTTGTCCGCGCCGGGGGCAAAGCAAAGCCCCGGCCATGCGACTGGCCGGGGCTGGGTGAGGTTTACAGACCGCCGTAAGAATGCAGGCCGGTCAGGTACATGTTCACCCCGAGGAAGGCGAAGGTGGTGACCAAGAGGCCGATGACGGCCCACCAGGCCAGCGGTTCGCCACGCCAGCCCTTCACCAGGCGGATATGCAGCCAGGCGGCGTAGTTCAGCCACACGATCAGGGCCCAGGTTTCCTTCGGGTCCCAGCTCCAGTAGCCGCCCCAGGCATCGGCTGCCCACATCGCACCCAGAATGGTGGCGATGGTGAAGAACAGAAAGCCGATGGAAATGGCCTTGTACATCATTTCATCCAGCACTTCTGCGGCAGGCAGCCGGTCTTTCAGCACGCCCTTGAGCACCAGCAGCTCGGCCACACCCAGCATGGCCGACATGGCGAACGCACCATATCCGACAAAGTTTGCCGGAACATGAATCTTCATCCACCACGATTGCAGGGCCGGGATCAGCGGCTGGATTTCATGCGCCTGGCGATCGAAGCTGTACCACAGGATAAAGCCGACAGCGGCACTGATGACCAACAGCACGAAGGCACCGGCCTGGCGGGTGGCAAAGCGCGCTTCGTAGTACAGATACATCAGCGCGGTGATCAGGGTGAACAGGATGAAGACTTCGTACAGGTTGGATACCGGGATGTGGCCGACATCGCTGCCGATCAGGTAGCTCTCGTACCAGCGCACGAACAGGCCGGCCCCACCCATCACCGCCGCCGCCCAGGTCAGGCCGCTGCCCATGCGCGAGAGCATGGTCGAGCGGGTGACCAGGCCGGCCCAGTACACCAGGGTGGCCAGGAAGAACAGCGTGCACATCCACATGATGGCCGACTGGCTGGACAGCAGGAATTTCAGCCAGAAGGCCGTCTGCGCCCGTGCCAGCTCGCCGTGGTACAGGCTGATGCCCAGCAGGGCCACGCTGGCCGACAGCGGGAAGAACCAGCGCCAGGACTTCCAGAACCAGCCCAAGGCGATCAGGCCGATGGCCGAGCCGGCCAGAATCGCCTGCTCATAGCCATCCATGAAGGGGTTGTACAAGCGCCAGGCTTGCCCGGCAGCCACCAGTACCAGCACGGCATACAGCCAGTCGCTGGGCTTCAGCCGCTTGTACAGCGGCTGCTCGACAAAGGATTGAGCCAGTTCCATCACTTACCTCGTACCAACTGTTGAATTGCCTCGCTGCGGCGGCGGAAGTCCTCGTCCAGATCACGGTTGTGACGGTTGGAACTCATGGCCAGCCGCACGCTGGCTGTGCCACACCGCAGCCACAGCCGAACTTCGCGTACGTAGAACATCAGGATGATGCCGATGACCAGCATCAGCGAGCCAAGATACACCAGGTTCTTGCCCGGCGAGCGAGTCAGTTGCAAGCCGGAAGCCTGTACCTGGTCAAAGCCCTGCAGCTGCAGCAGCACCGGAGCCTGGTAATCATGCAGGGCACTGATGCCCACCAGGCTGTCCAGCAGGAAACGATAGTGCTGGCTGTCCATGGCGACCGGTGGCAGGCCGGCCTTGGCATCGGCCACATTCATCACATCCACCACGGCACCTTGCAGGATCTTGACATAGGTCTGGGCCACGGCCTGACGCTTGTCTTGCGGCACCTTCTCATCCAGGAACTGCTCCAGCGCCACGAAACCGCCTTGGGCAAAGCGCGCCAGTATCCATTTCACACTGCCGGCAAACTGCTGCTGCATGGCCGGGCTGATGGCCGAACCCTGCATGGCCTTGGCCGTGGTGCGCTGTGCAATCTCATCATAGAGTGCCGGGTTCATAAACGCGCTGCGCAAACGCATGAAACGGTCCAGCGACAGCTTGTCGTCCAGCGGCAAACGCAGGTACTGGAAGGGATCGGATACCTTGTTGCGTACGCCGGCCACCATATAGCTGGCACCATCCTGCTGGATCGGGGCCATATAGTGGTGGAATTCAATGGCCTGGCCCTGTTTGTCGCGCAGTTTGAAGCTGATGGAAGGGCCGATATTCTTCAGCTGCTTTTCATGCTTCACTTCGCGCGCATCCTGCATGCGCTGGGCCAGGCTCTTGCCTGCGGCAGCATCGGTCTTGCCGCCCATGTTCTCGATATTGAACACACGCAGTTCGCCAAACTCCAGGCTGTAGTCCTTGCCATTGGCACGTAGCGGCTGGCCACCCATGGAAATGCCCTTGATGTCCACCGGCTGCATCTGCGGGGCTTCCAGGTTCCAGGCTTTCAAGGACAGCGGTGAACCGCCATCGCCAAAGCTGGCCTGGTAAATGGCCACGCCGTCCACGATCAGCGGATGGTTCACCTTGACCTGGGCTTCGGTCACCTTGCCAGTGGCCTTGTCGGTGACCACGATGTCGCTGGCAAACAGCTTGGGCATGCCATTGCTGTAGTAGTCGACGTAGAACTTCTTCAGGCTGACGGTAAACGGCAGCTCTTGTACCAGATAGCCATTGCCGGCATTCAGGAACACCACATCGCCGCTCTTGCCCTCGGCAATGGTGACATTGCCGCGAAAAGACAGATTGGAGGTGGACAGGCGGCTTTGTGACGGAATCTGGCTTTGCGGGATGTCACGGGTTTCCGGCACCACGCTGCCCACCATCTCGGCCAGCTTCAGCGGCAGGTTGCCATCCATCAGGCCACCAATGCAGATCACCACCAGTGCAATGTGGGCGAAGAAGTAGCCCAGCTTGCTGGCTGCGCCTTTTTTGGCAGCCAGTACCAGGCTGCCGTCTTCACGCTGGTGTTCGCGCCAGCGCCAGCCCTGGCCGCGTAGATAGGCGCGCAGCGTATCGGGGTCGACCGTGTCGGCCGGCAGCTCCACGCTGTGCTTGATGGCAGCCAGCGAGTTGTCTGATGCCTTTTCGCGATAGGCCTTCATGTCCTTGATGAAGCCCGGGCCATTGCGCAGGATGCACAGTGTGGTGGACAGCACCAGGAAGGCCAGAATGGTCAGGAACCAGCCCGAGTGGTAAACGTCGTACAAACCCAGCTGTTCGAATACGGCAAACCAGTACTGGCCGAATTCAAAGGCGTAGTTGGGGTAGGGCTCGTTCTGCTTCAGTACGGTGCCGATGATCGAGGCGATGGCCAGAATGGTCAGCAGACCAATGGCGAAACGCATCGAACTGAACAGCTCGTACAACTTGTAAAAGACGGTGTTGCGGGAGTTTTTTGTCATCTTGGTGCCGAACACAAAAAGGGAAGCCGGTTAAGGCTTCCCTTTTGAACAAGGCTATTCGCAAAAGTTGCGATTAGCGCAGACCCGAAATGTATTCGGCTACTGCCTTCATTTCAGCATCGCTCATGCGGGAAGCAACATCCGACATGGTCACGTTCTTGCGATCGCTACCTGCCTTGAAGTCACCCAGCTGTTTGGCGATGTAGGCGGCATGCTGGCTGCCCACACGCGGGAACTGGTCGGGGATACCCTTGCCGGCCGGGCCGTGGCAGGCCATACAGGCCGGTACGTGGGTTGCCGGGTTGCCTACGCGGTATACCTTGGCACCCAGCGTCATCAGATCCTTGTTGGATGCTTCACGCGCCTTGGGTTTCTGCTGGCTGAAGTAGGAGGCCACGTTGCGCATGTCGGCATCGGACAGTGCTGACGCCATGCCCAGCATGATCGGATTCTTGCGCTCGCCCTTCTTGAAAGCCTGCAGCTGGTTGTAGATATACACCTCATGCTGGCCGGCCAAGGTCGGGTTTGCCGACGCTACGCTGTTGCCATCAGCACCGTGACAGGCGGCACACACCGTGTCAACGATCTGCTTGCCCTTTACCGGGTCTCCCTTGGCAATGCCTTCTGCCCACGCACTTCCAGCCAGGGTTGCCGCAGCTACAGCCAACAGCATCATCCGTTTCATGATCGCTCCTTGTGAGGAATTCTTAAATATCTGTAAAAGTGGCAATTTCAAACCTGTTATTCTATACCAACTGAAATCAACCTTACTACTATGTCGATTTTTAAAAACGCCACTTTTTATACCACCGTCAACCATTTGAAGGACTTGCCGCCCACCCGCGCCGAGGTTGCCTTCGTGGGGCGGTCCAATGCCGGCAAGTCCAGCGCCATCAACACGCTGGCTAACCGTACCCGGCTGGCGTATGTCTCCAAGACACCGGGCCGTACCCAGCATATCAACTTCTTTGACCTGGGCCATGAACGTTTCATGGTGGATTTGCCCGGTTATGGCTATGCCGAAGTACCGGAAGCCGTACGGGCACACTGGGTGCAGCTGCTGGGTCGCTATCTGCAAACCCGCGAGAGTCTGATCGGCCTGATCCTGATCATGGATTCGCGTCGACCACTGCTGGAGCTGGATCGGCAGATGCTGAATTTCTTCCGTGATACCGGCCGGCCCGTGCATATTCTGTTGTCCAAATCCGACAAATTGTCGCGTAGCGACCAGCAGCAAACCCTGAACATGGTGCGGCGCGAACTGGCTGACTACCCAGGGGTGAGCGTGCAGCTGTTCTCCAGCCTGAAGAAAACCGGTACCGAACAGGTGGAGCAGGTGGTGATCGGCTGGTTTGATGCTGTACAGAAAGAACAGGACGAGCCGCCAGTCGCGGAATGACGGAACTTTGTCGGGGAGGGTGACACTAACCGTGCAGGTGCTCCGGCACCTCCCGCTTGCCTCCCTGAGCGGGAGCCTTACGCTGACAATTAAGGCCTTTACCCCGGCGCCATGTGCGCCGGGTTTTTTATGGCCGGCATTCCTGGCGCGGGCAGCCAGACATGAAAAAAGCGAAGGAATTCCTTCGCTTTTGTTTGGGCAAGTGGGGCGGCGATGCCAGGCCGCCACCATCCGCTCAGTTCTTCATCACCACGTTTTCCACCTTCAGGCTCTCCGCAGCGCTGCGCACGGCAGCATCCGACGGGAAGGGGCCCAGGCGTACCTTGTAATTGCCTTGCTGGTTGATGATGCCCAGCTTGGAATCGTAACGGTCGTCCATTTCATCCAGCATCTTCTTCAACAGCGCTTCGGCATTGGCCAGCTTGTTGAAGGAGCCCAGTTGCAGATACTTGGGATTGTCCTCTGCCTTGATGTCGGGGCTATTGCTGGCGACGGCTTCACCGCCGGCCATCGGCCAGACACGTTCGATGCTGACCTTGGCACTGCCTTGCTTGACGAAGCCCAGCTTGTAGGCAGCGGCGTAAGACAGATCCATCGCACGATTCTTGTGGAAGGGTCCACGGTCGTTGATACGTACGATGACCGACTTGCCATTGGTCATATTGGTCACCCGGGCATAGCTCGGGATCGGCAGGGTCGGATGGGCCGCCGTCATGGCAAACATGTCGTAACGCTCACCCGAGGTGGTTTTTCTGCCATGGAACTGCTTGCCATACCAGGAGGCCCGGCCACTGGCCTGAAAGGGTTTCTCGCTGGTGTCGGGACGGAAGCTCATTCCCATCGCCGAGTAAGGCTGGTTGGCTGACTTGATCAGCGGTTCTGCTTGGGGTACGGCATCCGGTACCAGATTCAGATTGACCGGAATGTGGTCAGCAGGGCCATCTTTCTGAAAATAGGCACCGCCATTGTTGGCTACGGTGGGCTTCTTGGTCGGCTTGGCCGACGTTTGGCTGGTGGCGCTCGCCGTCTTCACGGTGGAGCAGGCCACGAGTACGAGACTGACAAAAACAAGCCACAGCCATCGGAGTACTGATTGCATAGACCTCCCTTATGCTGTTGGGCACATCAAAAAACACTGGCGACTTGCGCTCGGCTGGCGAGTGCAGTCCCTGCCTGGAAGAGCAAAACTGCCTGGCCCGTGCTATCACCCCGATGCCGCATTGGCGGCAGGGTGCAGGCTTGCAGTCTGGTTCACTTCAGCAGCAATGTTTCTTGCTGGCCCGTTAGTGTTGGCCGGTCTGTGAACTGTCAGCTTCCTCCTTCAAATCCGATCTGCCGCCACGCTTCGAACACCGTGATTGCAACGGCATTGGAAAGGTTCAGGCTTCTCGATTCGGGGCGCATGGGCAAACGAATCCTCTGTGATGAAGGAAAATCCTCCAGCACTTCAGGCGGCAAGCCGCGGGATTCGGGACCGAACAGCAGTACGTCCCCAGATTGGAAAGAGATCTGGTCATGGCGCGTGGCGCCTTTGGTTGTTGCAGCGAAAATTCGCCGTCCTTGCAGGGCCTGCTGACAGGCAGCCCAGTTTTCATGGACAACGACACGGGCATATTCGTGGTAGTCGAGGCCCGCGCGTCGCAACTTGGCATCCTCCATGGGAAAACCCATGGGTTTGACCAGATGCAGTTCACAGCCGGTGTTGGCACATAAACGAATCACATTGCCCGTATTGGGCGGGATTTCCGGCTGAAAAAGAACAACGGTGAACATCGTTGGCTGGCTGGATTGTTCCAAAGAATCAAAATCTTGGTCAAGTTTTTGGGAAGAATGCCCTGCAGAGCACCCACGCATCGACCCGTTTTGCCCCCTGTTTTTTGAGCTTTTCGGCCAGGGCAGACAGGGTCATTCCACTGGTTGCCACATCGTCCACAATCGCGACGGAAAGCCCGTCAATACGTTGTTTTACGCCAAATGCATCGCGAACATTTTGGCGTCTTTCGGCACGTCCGAGAGAGGCTTGCGGCACAGTGTTGCGTTTTCGCCAACACAGTGTGGAGGAAAAACGGCTTTCCATTGTAACAGCGATTGCCTGGGCCAGTGGAATGCTCTGATTAAAGCCCCGTTCTGCAAGTCGTTCTTTTGACAAGGGAACAGGTAGAACCAGATCACTGCGAATGGCTGTTTTCATGGCAAATTCGGCCATCAGCCGGGCTAGTGTGCCGGTCAGTTCCAGCCGCTTTCCATACTTCATTGCATAAATAATTGTATTCAGAGGGTAGCCAAATAGATAAGGAGCGTGTAGTGCGTCGAAAGCCGGGGGTGAGCGCAGGCAAAAGCCACAGATATCGCCCGTGGCTGCTGGTTCCGCACAAATCGGGCAGTGCTGCCCGGGCAGGCGCGGCAGACTGGTTTTGCAGCCCTGGCAGAGCCCGAAATGACTGTTTCGTGTATTACACAACAAGCACGATTGATTAAATATTGTGCAATTGTCAATTAATTGCCTGGTGATATTTGACAGCATGATGCGCCCTCTGCAAGACTGCAACCAGACACTCTTACCCACGCGGTTTTTTTCTTAAATTACCCATTTGTCCAGTTGCTGTTAGTCATTAAATGCAATTGGAATTTTTTAGTGACGAAAGCTCATTCATGACCACGCAAGCCATCCAGTTTTCCCGCCCGGCGACTCCGCATCCACAGAGCAATACCTGGTCGGTGGCAGAGATCGAGGCACTGCTCAGCCTGCCCTTTATGGAGGTGGTTTTCCGCGCTGCCGAGATTCATCGCCAGTTTTTTGATCCGACCAAGGTGCAGTTGTCGACGCTGGTTTCGATCAAGACCGGTGGCTGCCCGGAAGACTGTGGTTACTGCCCGCAATCGGTGCATCACGATACGCCGGTGGAAAACCAGCCAATGATGACGGTGGACGAGGTGATTGCCGTGGCGCGCACCGCCAAGGCCAATGGCGCCGGCCGCTTCTGCATGGGCGCAGCCTGGCGCGGCCCCAAGGATGCCGACCTGGAGCAGACCTTGCACATGGTGAACGAGGTGAAAGCGCTGGGGCTGGAGACCTGTGCCACCTTTGGTCTGTTAAAGGATGGCCAGGCGGAAAAACTGAAACAGGCCGGGCTGGACTATTACAACCATAATCTGGACACCGCACCGGATAAATATGGCGACATCATTCATACCCGCGAGTACGAGGATCGCCTGGACACGCTGGGCAAGGTACGTGGGGCCGGGCTGTCGGTGTGCTGTGGTGGCATTGTCGGCATGAACGAAACCCGGCAAGACCGTGCCGGCCTGATTGCCCAACTGGCCAATATGGAGCCGCAACCGGAATCGGTGCCGATCAATAATCTGGTGAAGGTGGGTGGCACTCCGCTGGAAGGGGCAGAACCGCTGGACTGGACCGAATTTGTCCGCACCATTGCGGTCACCCGCATCACCATGCCCAGAAGCTATGTACGTCTTTCTGCCGGTCGTCGCGAGATGCCGGAAGCGATGCAGGCGCTGTGCTTCCTGGCCGGTGCCAACTCGATTTTCTACGGCGACAAGCTGCTGACGACCGGTAATCCGGACGTGGATGCCGACCGTGTTTTGATGGAAAAACTGGACTTGTCACCGCTGTAAATCCTTGGCCATATCTGCCCTTGTGCGGCTGGATTTTTGAAATGTATATATAAGGAATACTTTTCGTGAAATCCGCCCGCCAAGGGCAATCATTTTCTGGAAAACCGCATGCGCTCCCAGGACCTTTCCTCGGCACTGCTGGAATTGCAGCAGCAGCACCGTTTTCGCCAGCGTCATATCGTGGAAACGCCACAATCCTGCGAGATGATCATCGAGGGCAAATCCTATATTGCCTTTGCCAGCAATGACTATCTGGGGCTGGCCAACCACCCGGCGCTGGTCGCTGCCACGCGCGAGGCGCTGTCGCGTTGGGGAGTGGGGGGGGGTGCTTCACATCTTGTTGCCGGCCACTTCGCCATTCATGAAGAAGCCGAGCAGGCGCTGGCAGCATTTTGTGGTAGCGAGGCGGCCTTGCTGTTCAGCTCCGGCTATGCCGCCAACCAGGCGGTAATCACCAGCCTGGTGGGGCGTGGCGATGCTGTGTTTGCGGACAAGCTCAACCACGCTTCTCTGAATGATGCCTGCCTGCTGTCCCGTGCTACATTCCGCCGTTTTCGTCATAACGACCTGCAGCAGCTGGAGCAGTTGCTGGCCAGCACGCCGGCCCGTACCCGGCTGATTGCCGTGGATGCGGTGTACAGCATGGATGGTGATGAAGCGCCGCTAAAGAAGTTGCAGGAACTTGCCGATAAATACGATGCGTGGCTTTACATTGATGATGCGCATGGATTCGGTGTGCTGGGCGATGGCCGTGGGTCGGCAGTGGAGCAGGGTTTGCACGGAGAGCGGCTGATCTATATGGCCACTCTTGGCAAGGCAGCTGGCGTGGCCGGTGCTTTCGTCGGCGCCAGCAGCCAGTTGATTGCGTGGCTGGTCAACACCGCCCGCAGTTATATCTTCACGACCGCCCAACCACCGGCGCTGGCCGCTGCGGTGCTGGCCAGTCTGCGACTGATCGCAGACGAGCCGTGGCGCAGGCAGCGCTTGCAGCAGAGCGTGAGCCTGGTAAGGGAAAGATTGTCAGAGGTAAATTTTCCGCTGATGGCATCCCGTACCCCGATCCAACCCATTATCATTGGTAGGAACGAGCAGGCATTGTTGCTGGCTGCACAGTTGAAGGAGCGTGGATTCTGGGTGCCTGCGATACGGCCGCCTACCGTCCCTGAGGGAACGGCACGTTTACGCCTGACATTGTCGGCAGCCCATACACAGGACCAGCTTGAGGGCTTACTGGACTGTGTGGTGGAGGCAATGCAGCCATAGGGGATGGCTGCGTCTGTTCGTAGCATGACCGGAATTTCCGGCTAACTCATACTACGATAATGACATGAAGAGTACGGCTGATTATCTGTCCTCCCAGCAAGAGGCTGCTGAAACTGCCTTGTCCCTGCTGCAGGATCAGGGCGAACCTGCTGCCGCAGCTGTCTGGGCGCTGGTGGGGACGACATGGCAACGTCTGGCCACGCTGGGTGGGGCGGACACCTTGACACCGGCTGCGGCATTGTCTGCGGGACGACTGCCCGGGCCGGATGGCGGAGCCATGCCCTTGTCGGTGCAGGGCGAGCTGATTGGCTGGCTGGTCTGGCGCGGCAAGATGCCGGCGAATACCGCCGCGATTGCCTCGCTGCTGACCGGGCATCTATTGAGTGCACGGCAGCATTCCGAGCAGTCCCAGTCGCGGGTGATGAATGAAACCCTGCTGGAAATCAGCCAGCTGCCCAGTGAGTGTGGCACGCTGGATGACATGCTGCCCAAGCTGCACCGCTTGCTGATGCGGCTGATGGATGCCAGCAATTTCTATATTGCCCTGTATGACGAACAGGCCAGCAGCCTGCATTACCCCTTTTACGCCGACCAGCTCGACCCGGCCCCACCTTCACCCGAACAACTGTTTTCCGCGACGCAGAGCGAACGCTCGCTGACTGCCTGGCTGATGCGCATCGGCAAGCCGCTGGTGCTCACCCGTGAACGGCTGCTGGAAATCTGCGCGCAAGAACAGTTGGTGCTGGAAGGCCCGGTGCCCGAACTATGGATGGGGGTGCCGCTGACCAATGCCAGTAACGCCGTCATCGGTGCGGCGGTCATGCAGTTCTATGCCAACCAGTCGCCATGCACCTCGGCCGAGCAGACGCTGTTTCTGTTTGTTGCCCGCCATGTCGGCTATGCGCTGGACCGCATGTTGTACCGCAGCCTGCTGGAACGCCAGGTCTGGCTGCGCACCTGCGAGCTGGAGGGGATGAATGCCCGTCTGCGCTCCGAAGTGTCCGAACGCCAGCGCGCCGAGCGCTTTCAGGATGTGCTGTTCCGCATTGCCGACCTGTCCAATACCTGCCTGTCGCTGGAAGCCTTTCTGGCCGGCGTGCACCGGCTGCTGATGGAGTTGGTGGCCGCCCGCAACTGCCAGGTGGCGCTCTACAGCATGGACAATGATCTGCTTAGCTTTCCTTATTGCTCCGACGAGCAGCAACCGGCAGCCAAGACGCGGCGGCCAGGCAAGGGCCATGTCGAGCAGGTGCTGCACAGTGGCCGTGCGCTATTGCTGGATCGCCTCAATCCGCAGCTGCCGTCTGCTGATGGTGCCGGGCCACTGCTGCATAGCTGGCTGGGCGTGCCGTTGTACTGCGGGCACGAGCTGCTGGGTGTGCTGTCGGTGCACAGCTATCAGGAAGAAGTGATCTACAGCTATCGCGATCAGGAAGTGCTGGAGTTTGTCGCCAACAATATCGGCACGGCACTGGCGCGGGTGCGTGCCATGCAGGAACTGCAAAACGCCTATGCCGAGCTGGAAGAGCGGGTACGCGAACGCACCAGTGAGCTGGATGCGGTCAATGCCCAGCTGGAGTTCGACAGCCTGCACGACCCGCTCACCAAGCTGCCCAACCGCAATTACTTTGCCAAAACCTTGCGCCGCGCCTGGGAAGGCTATGTGGCGGGCAACGGCGCCCGCTTCAGCGTGATCTTTATCGATCTGGACCGCTTCAAGCTGGTGAATGACACGCTGGGCCATCTGGCTGGCGATCATCTGTTGTTCGAGGCGGGTGCGCGCATTCGCTCCTGCCTGCGCCATTACGATTTCCTGGCCCGGCTGGGGGGCGACGAGTTTGCGGTACTGCTGTTTGGGACCGAAACGCTGGAAGGCTGCGAGATGATCGCCCGGCGCATTGTCAGCGAATTCGAACGGCCGGTGATTCTGGCCGGGCGCGAAGTCTTCTCCACCGCCAGTGTCGGGGTGGTGCTGGCCGACCGCGAGCATTATCACAAGGCAGAAGAGCTGTTGCGGGATGCCGACCATGCCATGTACTGCACCAAGCAGCAGGGCCGGCAGGGTTATACCGTGTTCAATCACCAGTTGCGCATCAATCAGGCCGACCAGTTGGCACTGGAAAGCGAATTGCGCCGGGCGCTGGAGGTAGAGGATCAGCTCTTGCCCTATTTCCAGCCTTTCATCGATGCCCGCAGCGGTGAGCTGGTGGGTTTCGAATCGCTGGTGCGCTGGCAGCATCCGGTGCGCGGCCTGATTTCGCCGGCGCTGTTCCTGCCCATGGCCGAAGAGAGCGGGCTGATCACCCGGGTCGACCGCTACATGATCAATGCCGCCTGCCGCCAGCTGCGGCTGTGGCTGGACGAGGCGCGGGTGTCGCGTGACATTGCCCTGCATATCAATCTGTCCTCGGCCAATTTCCACGATCCGGAACTGGTGGCGTGGATGCGCGACATCATCGACAGCTACCAGCTGCCGGCCTCCATCCTGCATCTGGAAATCACCGAAAGCGCGCTGATCGACGTGCCGGATATCGCCGCCACGGTCATGCACGCCTTGCATGATCTGGGCGTCAAGCTGGCGCTGGACGACTTCGGCACCGGTTATTCCGCACTGTCCTATCTGCATCGCTATCGTTTCGATGTGCTGAAGATAGACCAGAGCTTCGTGTTTGATGTGGACCGCAAGGAAGAGTCGTTTGCCATCGTGCGTGCCATTCTGGCGCTGGCCCAGGCTTTGGGGCTGGATGTGGTGGCCGAAGGCGTGGAAACCGCCGCCCAGCTGGCGCGCTTGCAAGAGATGGGTTGTGGCAAACTGCAGGGTTATTACTTTGCCGCCCCGACCCCGGCGGCAGCTATCGACTGGGAGCGGCTGGCGCGCTTTGTGCAGGAGTTTCGCCGTGCGGCCTGAGCCGGCAGCCCGTGCGGCTGCTTTCTTTCGCCCCGCACTCTTGCGAAAACCACCTTTCTCCCCCATTTGATTGCCCATGACTCTGTTTGTTGAAAGCCGCGGCCGTGGCCCGGACGTGGTAATGCTGCATGGCTGGGGCCTGCATGGCGGCGTATTCGACCGTGTGGCCGACGTGCTGGCCGCGCACTACTGCGTGCATCTGGTCGATCTGCCCGGCCATGGCGGTTCTGCCCCCCTGGCGCGCTTCGATGCCGATGCCGTGGCCGACCAGCTGGACGCCCATTTTCCTTTTCCCCTGCAACTGCTTGGCTGGTCGCTGGGTGGCCTGATTGCCCAGCACTGGGCGGCCCGTCACCCCGACAAGATCAAGAGTCTGGCGCTGGTGTCCACCAGTCCGCGCTTCGTGCGCGACGACAGCTGGCCACATGCCCAGCAAAGGGCTGCCATCGAAGCGGTGGGGGCCAGCCTCGACAGCGCCTTCGAGCAGACACTGGAGCGTTTTCTCGCCCTGCAGATGATGGGCGCGCCCGCTGCACGCGATACCGTAAAGGCCGTGCGCGAGCAGCTGTTTTCCCATGGCCGGCCGCAAGGCCTGCTGCCGGCGCTCGAATTATTGCTGGAGGCCGATGCACGTGCGCTGGCCGGCCAGATTCATTGTCCGGTGGCGCTGTTTTACGGGGCGCGCGATGCGATCACCCCCATTGGTGCCGGCCGCTGGCTGCAGTCTGCCCTGGCCGATGCCACCCTGCACGAATTCACCCAGGCTTCGCACGCGCCATTTTTGTCTCATCAGGACGAATTTGTCGCCAAGCTGGCCCAGCATCTGGAAGCCTCCGCATGAGCGAAGCGTTTTACACCGACAAAGCCCGTATTCGCGCCTCTTTCGAGCGCGCCGCCAGCAGTTACGACTCCGCTGCCGTCCTGCAGCGTGAAGTGTCCGACCGCATGGCCGAGCGGCTGTCCTATATCAAGCATCAGCCACAAGTGATCCTGGATGCCGGCACCGGCACCGGTTATGGCGCGGCCCAGTTGCGCGCCCAGTATCCGGAAGCACAGGTGGTGGAGCTGGATCTGGCTCACGCCATGCTGTGTGCCTCGCGTGAGCGCCAGCGTGCCGGTGATGGCCTGCTGAAAAAACTGTTCAAGCGCAGCCAGCCCTGGCAGGTGTGTGCCGATGTGGAAAGGCTGCCGCTGGCCGACAATAGCGTGGACATGATCTGGTCCAATCTCACCATCCAGTGGGTCAATATCCCGGATAGCGTGTTCAGCGAGTTCGAACGCGTGCTCAAGCCGGATGGCATGCTGATGTTCTCCACGCTGGGGCCGGATACCCTGTTCGAATTGCGTGAAGCCTTTGGCGGGGTCGACCAGGCCACCCACGTCAACCAGTTCATCGACATGCACGACCTGGGCGATGCGCTGATGCGCGTCGGCTTTGCCGAACCGGTGATGGACATGGACAAGATCGTGCTTACCTACGACCAGGTGCGCGACGTGATGCACGACCTCAAGGCCATCGGCGCGCACAATGCCACCCGCGACCGCAGCCGCGGCTTGATGGGCAAGCAGGCCTGGCACCGGATCGAGGCCAATTACGAGGCGCGGCGGCGCGACGGCACGCTACCGGCCACCTATGAGGTGGTGTATGGCCATGCCTGGAAAAGCACGCTGAAAAAGAGCAAGGCGTTGTCGGATGGCCGGCAGGTGATCGAATTCGTCAAACCGGGCAGCTGGCCGGGCAAGGTCTGATACGGTCATGACCGACTGCCTGCGGCCAGCACGGCCGGAAGATGCCACTTGTCTGGCGGCACTGGCCAGCCTGGTATGGCTGGATACCTATGCCACCGCAGGCATTCGCCCGGCACTGGCGCGCTATGTGCAAGCCAGCCTGAGTCCACAGACATTTTTGGAGAAGCTGGCGGACGACTGCCAACACATTCTGCTGATTGAGCGCGACGCCCATGTGCTGGCCTATGCCGTGTTGCAAGTGGGTGCCGTCTGTCCGGGAGAGGCGGCCTGGCGGGCCGAGTTGGCCACGCTTTATGTGATGCCGCGCTTTGCCGGGCAGGGGCTGGGACGGCAGTTGCTGTCGGCCAGCCTGCAACTGGCCAGCCAACTGGGCTACCCCGGCTTGTGGTTGAGTGTGTTCCACGGTAATCAGCGCGCATTGGCTTTTTATCGGCATCTGGGCTTGCAACAAGTGGGGGATTGCTACTTTGAAATGGAGCAGGAGCGCCATCTCAACCATGTTTTCCTGTTGCCGGGTCCGGGCAAGGGGAACCATGCTGCGCTGCAATAATCGAATGACTCCAATACGCTCCCAACCCCGTTACTACTTATTCAATCCATCATGACACTCCTACGCCGCCTGGCCCCGGCCAGCCTGCTGCTCTTGCTGGCCGCCTGTACCCTGACCCAGCCCAAAACCGAAATCACTGCCCCGAAAGTCCCGGTCAAGCCACGTGTTGCGCTGGCGCTGGGTGGGGGGGCCGCCAAGGGCTTTGCCCATATTGGCGTGATCAAGATGCTGGAAGCCAACGGCATTGTGCCGGACATCATCACCGGCACCAGTGCCGGCAGTGTGGTGGGCAGCCTGTATGCATCAGGCCTGAACGGTATCCAGTTGCAGGCCAAGGCCATGCAGCTGGATGAGTCGGAACTTACCGACTGGACCCTTTCCACCAAGGGCTTTCTCAAGGGTGAAAAGCTGGAAGCCTATATCAACACTCAGCTGGGCAACCGTCCCATCGAGAAGCTGCCGCGCCGCTTGGGCATCGTGGCCACCGAGCTGGATTCTGGCCAGAAAGTGGTGTTCCGCACCGGCAACACCGGCCAGGCCGTGCGCGCCTCCGCCAGCATTCCCAATGTCTTCCTGCCGGTGGTGATCGGCGGCAAGCGCTATGTCGATGGCGGCCTGGTCAGCCCGGTGCCGGTGTCGGCGGCGCGCGAAATGGGGGCGGATTTTGTCATCGCCGTGGATATTTCTGCCAAGCCCAAGGCCGGCAAGGCCACCGGCCTGTTTTCCATGCTGGACCAGAGCTTCAATATCATGAGCGGCCCGACACTGGCGGCCGAATTGAAGCAGGCTGATTTGGTGATTCGCCCCAATGTGCTGAATATCGGCTCGGCCGACTTCGAGGCACGGCACCAGGCCATTCTGGAAGGCGAGAAGGCCACCCAGCAAGTGATGGCCGTTTTGCGCAGCCGTCTGCAGCAGAAGTCACTGGCACTGGTACGCTAAAGCGCTGCCCGGCGGGCCTCGCTGTCTGGCTGTCGCCGGGAAAGATGGCATAATGCAGGCGTTGTCGGCCAAGCCGGGCTGACAACGCCTGTTTTGCGTGGTGCCATCTGCCCTGCAAAGTACCGTTTTTTACTCTGGGCGCAGCCCGCAAGGAGAACCGCATGATCAAGCTCTACGGCGTGCAGCTGTCCGCTTACTACAACAAGGTCAAGATTGCCCTGCTGGAAAAGGGCGTCAATTTCCAGGAAGTGCCCACCCGTCCTTCGCAGGAGCCGGCGCTGCTGGAACTGAGCCCGATGGGCAAGATCCCCTTTGTCGACATTAACGGCCATGCCCTGTCCGAATCCTCGGTGATTCTGGAATGGCTGGAAGATGCCTACCCCACCGCTGCCCTGCTGCCGCCTACCCCGAATGGCCGTGCCAGCGCGCGCGAACTGATGACCCTGCTGGATCTGTACCTGATGCCGGCAGCCGGCCCGCTGTATCGCCACCTGCAATTTGGCGCTGCACTGGATGAGGCGGGCAAGGTCGCTGCCAAGGCGGCGATTGAGCGCAGCCTGTTGGCCATTTCGCGCTTGGTACAGTACGGCCCGTGGCTGGCTGGTGAGTATTTCAGTTTTGCCGATATTTCGGCTGCCTGTGTCTTGCCACTGGTGGCATCGTCCACGCAGCAGATTTATGGCGAAGATCTGACCACCATCATTCCGGGTATCGAAGACTATCTGGCCTTGCTGGGCAAGCGTTCCAGCGTGGCCCGCACCTGGCAGGACAGCGCGGCTGCCCGGGCAGCCTTTCTGGAAGCCAGCAAGCAGTAAGCACGGCTACAAGGCGTCGAACAGCGGCAGTTGCTGCGGCTGGTCGGCGTCATCTGCCAGCCTCACCCCCACCCCCACCAGCCGCACCGGGCGCTGGCCGCGGGCATAGGCGATCTCCAGCAGATCGCGGTAGTCGGCGCTGCTCAGCTGCCGACCGGTATGTTCAGCGGTGGTCTGGCTGAAATCGGCAAACTTCAGCTTTACGCTCAGGCCCTTGAACGGCGGATTCTCCGCCCGGGCAATGCGCCTCTGCAGCTTGCTCATCAGCTCTGGCAGCTTGTCCAGACAGGCGGCCAGGTCGGGCAGATCCTGGGCATAGGTCTCTTCCACACTGATGGATTTGCGACTGCGGTCGGTGGAGACCGGCCGCTCGTCCTGTCCGCGCGCCAGCTGGTATAGGCGTTCGCCAAAACGGCCGAAGTGGCGCATCAGGTCTACCTTTTCCCATTGGCGCAAGTCGCTGCAGCGGTGTATGCCCAGCTGTTTCAGCTGGGTGGCGGTCACCTTGCCCACCCCATGAATCTTTTCCACCGGCAGGCCCAGCACAAAGCTGTCGACGTCCTGTGGCCGGATCACCAGCTGGCCGTCGGGCTTGTTCCAGTCACTGGCGATCTTGGCCAGGAATTTGTTGGGGGCGATGCCGGCGGAGGCGGTGATGCCGACTTCGGCACTGATCTGCCGGCGAATGGCTGCGGCCATGCGGGTGGCGCTGCCTTGCTCATGTGGCTGGCAGCTGACATCCAGGTAGGCCTCGTCCAGCGACAGCGGCTCGATCAGCGGGGTATAGCGCTCGTAGATGGCCATGATCTGCTGGCTGGCCTCGCGATAGCGGCGCATGTCGGGTGGCAGGATGATGAGCTGCGGGCACAGCCGCAAGGCACGCGCCGAAGACATGGCGCTGTGTACGCCAAAGCGGCGGGCGATGTAGTTGCAGGTGGCGATGACGCCGCGGCTGTCAGGCTGGCCGCCCACCGCCAGCGGCACTTCGCGCAGGCTGGGGTCGTCACGCATTTCGATGGCGGCATAGAAACAGTCGCAATCGACATGGATGATCTTGCGTTGCCCGGTCATGCAGCCTCGTGATCAGTCGGCTGCGCGTTCGCTGTGGCCCAGCGTCTTGTCAGGTGCCACCCGGTCGCGCACCAGCTGCTTGAGTTGCTTGATGTCTGGGAAACCGCCATCGAGTTTGCGGTCCCACAGGGTCTGCTCATCGATGCTGATGCGGAACACACCGCCGCTGCCGGGGCGCAGCGCCACTTCGGCCACTTCCTTTTCAAAGGTGGTCAGCAGCTCTTGCGCCATCCAGGCAGCGCGCAGCAGCCAGCGGCAGCCAGTGCAATATTCAATGGCAATGCGGGGGAGTGGGGCTTGGGGTGTGCTGGGGGTATTCATGAGAATCCGGCTTGAATGAGTGCCGGATAGCATAACGCAGAATGAGGAAAAATCCGCCGGTTCCCTGAGTCGATCTATTATTTGACGGGCCTTGTCTGGCAAGACCCGTTCTCCTCCATCGTGTTGACTCTTTTAGTGCAGACTTGGCGCTTACTACTATTAGGGTAACCGGCGGACTGAGCAGTACAAACAGTTGTTCAACTCAATTCCCGGACGCCAGTGTGCCCAAGGATGGTGCGGTGGTAAAGCGATTACTCTAACAAAGGTCGAATGCTGCATTGCACGATGTCACATTAGCGCCACATTGGGCAGAAAAATGCCCGCGAAAGCGGGCGGTGGCAATAATTGGCTAGAAAAATCAGTAGATTGGCAGGATTTCTCTAGCCCAAAACCATCAGTGTTCCAGCACCATCGGCGCGTCTTTTTCCACCAGCACTTCCACGGTCACCGTGCCGGCCTTGGCGAACTTCAGCGTCAGCGGGAAGCGTTCGCCCGCCTTCAGCGGCTGTTTCAGGCCCATCAGCATGATGTGGTAGCCACCTGGTGCAAATTTCACTTCGCTGCCGGCTGCCACGGCCACGCCACCGCTCACTTCGCGCATGCGCATCACGCCGTTGTCGTTGATATGCACATGCAGTTCGGCCTTGTCGGCGCGCGGTGTGCTGGCGGCCAGCAGGGTGTCGGCCTCCTTGCCGGTGTTCTTGATGCTCAGATAGGCCGCGCCGGTGGGGCTGGCTTCCGGCATGGCACGGCTCCAGGGGTGGCCCAGTTCCAGTGTGCCCAGCTTGAAGCTGTGGGCAGAAACAGTGGCGGCCAGCAGCAGGCCGGCAAGCAGGGTCAGCAGTCGGGACAGGGACATGGGGTTCTCCAGAAAATTTGCGCACAAATTAGCACAGTTCCACCCCTGTCGCCTGCGACAAAGTGTCGCAGCGATGGGTTTGTCGGGATGCGACACCGACATGGCCAACTACGACGATGCACTATCATTTCTGGCGCAGATATTTATAATCGGCAGCTTATATTCCATGTGTTTTCATCATGCTTGAAACCTTGTCGTTGAAGTTCCTGTTTGGCGGTTTGCTCAGCTTGCTGACCATTACCAACCCGCTGTCCAAGATTCCGTTGTTCATTTCACTGACTCAGCAGATGAACGACGCGGGCCGTGCCAATCAGGCGCGCCGCGCCTGCCTGTTTGCCGCGGCCATCATGCTGGTCAGCCTGCTGGCCGGTAACCTGATCATGGCTGCTTTCGGCATTTCCTACGGCGCACTGCGTATCGCTGGCGGGCTGGTGGTGGCGGTGCTGGGTTATCGCATGCTGTTTCTGTCGCAGGACCCTGGCATGGCCCCCAAGACCAGTGAGCGTGAAGACTATGCCTTTTTCCCGCTGGCCATGCCCGGCATCAGCGGGCCGGGGACCATCGCGGTGGTGATCGGCATTTCCACCGAAATCGCCGAGCTATCCGGCTGGCCGGCCAAGGCGCTGGCTTTCGGCATGACTTTTGTGGCGATTGCCGGCACCAGTGTCGGCATGTGGCTGGTGCTGCGCTCTTCGGCCATGATTTCGGCGCGGTTGGGGCGTGGCGGGCGCGAGGTGACTACCCGGCTGATGGGTTTCCTGCTGATCTGCGTCGGCGTGCAGTTTGTCGGCTCCGGCATCCGCACCTTCATGGCCGGTTCCTGAAGGGCGCAAGATCGTTCAAGTTTTCCGCTGATGGCTGTGCCAGAATGAGCCGGACCCTGTCTGTTGCGGTTTCATACCATGCCACTGCCTGAGCACGAATTTTCCCGTTTCTTTCGCGCCGACGATATCGCGCCGCTGGAATGCCTGGATGCCTTTTACCGGCAGCAGGTGTTTGCGCCGCATTTCCACGAAGAATATGTGGTGAATGCCTTGCTGGCCGGTGCGCAGGCCTACCGCCATCGTGGCGGCCATCATATTGCCGGGGTGGGGGCGCTGGTGCTGATGAATCCGGGCGAGGTGCATACCGGCGAGTGCGCGCACCAGCAAGGCTGGGCCTATCGCGGCTTTTATCCTGCGGCCTCGCTGATCAGCCAGCTGGCGGCGGAAATCAGTGGTCAACCGGGTGTATTGCCGTATTTTCGCCAGACCGTGGTGCTTGATCCACCGTTGGCGGCCCGCCTGAACCAGCTGCATCAGCTATTACGCGACAGCCGCGATGTATTGCAGCGTGAGTCTGCGCTGTATGCGGTGTTCGGACAGGTGGTGCAAAGACATATGCAGATTGCCGAAGCCCCTGTGCGGCCGTGGCCGCAGGCGGTGGAGCGGGCGCGGCAGCTGCTGGCCGACTGCGTGGCAGATAATCTGTCGCTGGCTACGCTGGCGCAGGAAGTGGGCTTGTCACCGTGGCAGCTGAACCGGCAGTTTTCCCGCCATCTGGGCTTGCCACCGGTTGCCTGGCGCAATCAGCTACGGGTGGTGCGTGCCAGACGCATGCTGGCCGGCGGCCACAGTCCGGCGGCCACTGCGCTGGAGCTGGGCTTTGCCGACCAGCCACACCTGACACGGGTGTTTCGGCATGCACTAGGGATTACCCCGGCAGCCTATCAGCGCAGTGTGCGTGGCTGACAGCGGCCAAGAGCGCAAGATCGTTCAAGCCGCCGCGTAGATGGCATGGTAGGGTAATGTTGTTGCCATTTCTGATTCTGTGCTCATGTCTTATACCGGCTCCTGTCATTGCGGTGCAGTGCGCTTTCGGCTGCACGCCGAACCCGAAGAACTCACCACCTGCGACTGTTCACTGTGCGTAAAGAAAAATGCACTGATGACGCGGGTGCATGAAAGCCAGCTGGAGATACTGTCTGGTGCCGAGGCGCTGAGCGAGTACCGCTGGAATAGCGGCATTGCCCGCCATTTCTTTTGCCAGCATTGCGGTATCTATACTTTTCACCGCAAGCGCGCCATGCCGGATCATTTCGGCGTCAACATTCATTGCCTGGATGATTACGACCACAGCACCTTGCCGGTGCGCGCCACCGAAGGGGCCAACATGAGCCTGCAGGGCGACAGCCTGCGCGCTGTTTGGCCCGGGCCACGGGAGGCATCATGACGCACACCGTCAACCGCCGCGCACTGCTGCTGGAAGGCACGCGTGATACCGTGCCCATGCTGGTGGGCGCAGCCCCATTCGGGGTGATCTTCGGCACGCTGGCCATCGCCGCCGGCCTGTCCAGCGCCACGGCCATCGGCATGTCGGTGCTGGTGTTTGCCGGTTCTTCACAGTTCATCGGTGTCAGCCTGATCGGGGCCGGCACTGCCTTGCCGGTGCTGTGGCTCACCACCTTTGTGGTGAATCTGCGCCATGCGCTATACAGCGCTACCTTGCTGCCCTTTGCCCGCGACTGGTCGCTGGCCTGGCGCTGGCCGCTGGCGTTCTGGCTGACCGATGAAACCTTTGCCGTAGTCGAACACCGCTTTCGTACCAAAGGTGCCGAGGGCGGCCAGTGGTACTGGCTGGGCTCGTCGCTGGCCATGTATGGCAACTGGCTGTTGTGGACGGTGGTGGGGGTAAGCCTGGGGCAGTCGCTACCGGGCCTGGCCAACCTGGGGCTGGATTTCGCCATGGGGGCCACTTTTGCTGCCATCGTGGCACCACAGCTCAAGCGCCGGCCGGCGCTGGGTGCCGCCGTGGCGGCTGGTGTGGTGGCCATGCTGGGGCGTGGCTTGCCCTACAAGCTGGACCTGATGCTGGCCGCGCTGGCAGGGGTACTGAGCGGCCTGCTGCTGGAACAGTGGGCCAAGCGCAAGGAGCCGAGCGCATGAATCACTGGCTCGCCATTATTGGCATGATGTTGCTGACGGTGCTGATTCGCGCCAGCTTTCTGGTATTCGGCCAGCGGCTGGCTTTCCCCGACTGGCTGAACCGGGCCTTGCACTACGTACCGCCGGCCGTGTTGTCCGCACTGGTGGTGCCAATGGCGCTGGCCCCGTCCGGTACGGTGGATATCAGCCTGCATAATGCTTACCTGCCCGGCATCATCGTTGCTGCGCTGGTGGCGTGGAAAAGCGGCAAGACCTTGCTGGCCATCGTGATCAGTTTTGCGGTGTACGGCCTGTGGCGCTGGGGCCTGCTGCCCGGATGAGGGCTTCGGCCTGTTCCGGCGCGCCCAGCAGCAAGACCAGCCTGGCGCGCCAGCCATTGGCCTGCCAGGCTTCGCGCAGCATGTCGCGCCACTCGACCAGGCTGACCCACAGCGGGTTGAAGCTGTTCACCGGCTTGACCGTGCCATAGTCGCAGGGTTCATCGTCGCGCTCGGCCACGAAGCTGCCAAACAGCCGGTCCCAGATGCACAGCACCCCGGCATAGTTGCGGTCGATATAGCAGGGATTGCGCGCGTGGTGGCTGCGATGGATGGACGGTGTGTTGAACACGTATTCCAGCCAGCCCAGCTTGGGAATGGCCTGGGTGTGCACAAAAAACTGGAAGGCCAGATTCAGCAGCACCACGCCGACGACCTGTTGCGGCGGGAAGCCCAGCCAGGCTAGCGGCAGCCAGAAGGCCCACATGCCGGCCAGCGGATACATCAGGCTCTGGCGAAAGGCGGTGGAAAAATTCATCCGTGTCGAGCTGTGATGCACGCTATGCGCTGCCCACAGCCAGCGTATGCGGTGGCTGGCGCGGTGAAACCAGTAATAGAGAAAGTCCTGTGCCAGAAACAGGCCAAAAAAGCCAAGCCAGCTGGCTGAAAAATCGAACAGGCGGTGTTGCTGGTAGAGCCAGCCATAGAGCGGCAGCACCAGCAGCCAGGCCAGCTTGTCGGCAGCCTGATGCAGCAGGGCCAGGCAGGCATTGCACAGGCTGTCGCGCCAGTCATAGATATCACTGCGGCCCTGCCGCTGCCAGTAATACAGCTCCCAGCCTATGCAGCCCAGAAACAGCGGTGCCAGCGCCAATAGCAACAATTGCACGTCGAATTGCATGATGTCTTCCTCGTAGATGGCCTTGCGTCATGGCGCAAACGCTCGATTGGAGTTGTGGCTCTATTTCTACAGGAAGAAGCAGTCTGCCGGCAACAGCTCTGCATGGGAGCGGGGGCATGCCAGCCCCCGGCTGTGGTAGGAATGGCTGGTGGGCGCTCAGCGCCGGGCGTTGCCTATGCTCATCAGCATGCCCATGCCGACAAACAGGGTGACGGTGGCGGTGCCGCCGTAGGAGACAAAGGGCAGCGGCACGCCCACCACCGGCAGAATGCCGGCCACCATGCCCATATTGACGAAGGCATAGACGAAGAAGGACAGGGTAATGGCACCGGCCATGGCGCGGCCGTACAGGGTTTGCGCGCCGGCGGTAATCAGCATGGCGCGGCTGAGTACCAGGGTGTAGAGGAAGACCAGAATGATATTGCCGACCAGGCCGAATTCTTCCGAATACACGGCAAAAATGAAGTCGGTGGTGCGTTCCGGGATGTAGTCCAGATGGGTCTGGGTGCCATTCAGCCAACCCTTGCCCCAGGGGCCGCCCGAGCCGATGGCGATCATCGACTGGATGATGTGGTAGCCCGCGCCCAGCGGGTCTTCCATCGGGTCGATCATGGTCATCACCCGGCGGCGTTGGTAATCATGCAACATATTCCACACCACCGGCATGCAGGCCCCCGCCGCTACCATGCCACCCAGAATCACCTTCCATGGCAGGCCGACGAAGAACAGCACGAAAAAGCCCGAGGCGGCGATCAGCATGGTGGTGCCCAGATCGGGCTGTTTCAGTACCAGCGCACAGGGAATGGCAATCATCACCGCGGCTACCAGGTAGTGCCACCAGCGCATGGATAGCTCGTATTTCTGGAAGAACCAGGCCAGCATCATCGGCAGGGCGATCTTCATGATTTCCGAAGGCTGGATGCGGGTGATGCCCAGTTCCAGCCAGCGGGTGGAGCCGTTGACGGTGACACCCTTGAAATGCACCGCCAGCAGCAATACCACCCCGATGCCATAGATGGGCGGGGCAAAATTCATGATGCTTTGCGGCCGGCTGCGTGCCAGCAGCCACATGATGGTGAGCGACAGCAGGGTGTAGATCAGCTTGTTGTCGATCTTGTCCAGGCCCTGGTTATTGGCGGAGTACAGCACCACCAGGCTGAGGGCGAAGATCAGTCCCAGAAACAGCATCAGCGGGCCATCCAGCGGGGCCTTGATGGTGAGCCACAGGCGTTTAATCAGATGTGGCTGCAGCGTCATCGGCGGTATCCATTGGCATGGTCTTCATGTCTCCGCTGATGGAGCTGGGGACCTTGCCCGTCATGTAGTAATCGAACAGGCCGCGCGCGATAGGCGCTGCCGCTGCCGCGCCAAAGCCGGCGTTTTCCACGATGACCGCAACGGCAATCCTGGGCTTGTCCACCGGGGCGAAGGCGACAAACCAGGAGTGGTCGCGGTATTGCTCGGCCAGGGCGGAGGCGTTGTATTTGGCCCCCTGCTTGATGGCCACCACCTGGGCGGTACCGGTTTTGCCGGCCATGGTATAGGGCAGGCCGATACCCAGCCGCCAGGCGGTGCCGCCCGGCTTCATCACCGATTGCATGGCGGTTTTGACGTATGCGAAGTTTTCCTGCTTGAAGGGCAGGGTGCGATCCGGCTTGGCTTCAACCAGCCGGCTCTTGCCGCTCTTGGCCTCCACCACTTCCTGGACCAGATGCGGTTTGTAGGCCACGCCTTCATTGGCGAGGATGGCCACCGCATTGGCCATTTGCAAGGGGGTGTAGGAGTTGAAGCCCTGGCCGATGCCGATGCTCACCACATCGGCCGGATACCAGCGGCGGTATTCCTCCTTGTAACGGGCAAAGCGCTTGGCTTTCCATTCCTTGGTCGGCAGCACGCCGCTGGCCTCGCCGTCCAGGTCGATGCCGGTGGGGCGGCCCAGGCCAAACTGGCCGACGGTGGGGGCGATCTTGTCGATGCCCATATCCCAGGCCAGCTTGTAGAAGAAGGTATCACTGGACACCTGAATCGCCTTGGCCAGATTGGCCGAGCCGTTACCGTTCTTGTTGCTGTCGCGGAACTGGTGGCTGGAGCCGGGCAGGGTAAAGAAAGCCGGTGCCGGGCGTACATCGTGCATGCCGATGGAGTGGGTTTCCAGCGCGGCCATCGACATGAAGGGCTTGAAGGTGGAGCCAGGCGGATAAGTGCCGCGCAGGGCGCGGTTGATCATCGGCTTTTGCCAGTCGCTGTTGAGCGCGGCCCAGCTCTGGCTGTCGATGCCGTCGATGAACAGGTTGGGATCGAAACCCGGCTTGGACAGGAAGGCCAGCACGCCTCCGGTGGTGGGGTCGATGGCGACCAGTGCGCCACGACGGTTGCCGAACAGCTTGTCAGCCACTTCCTGCAGGCGGATATCCAGCGCCAGTTTCAGATTATTGCCATTCACCGGCGGGGTACGGCGCAGGCTGCGGATGGCGCGGCCGCCGGAGTCGGTTTCCACTTCCTCGAAGCCCACCTGGCCGTGCAGGTCATCCTCGTACACCGCTTCCAGACCGGTCTTGCCGATGTAGTTGCTGCCTTTGTAATTGGTGCTCTTGTCTTCGTCGTCCAGCCGCTCCTGGTCTTTCTGGTTGATGCGGCCGATATAACCCAGCACATGGCTGGTGAGTTCCTTGTAGGGGTAGTCGCGGAACAGGCGTGCCTTGACCTCTACACCAGGATAGCGCCAGGCATTGGCCGCCACGCGCGCGGCTTCCTCTTCGGAGAGCTTGACCTTGAGCGGGATGGATTCGAAATCCTTGGATTCGCCCAGTAGCTTCTTGAACAGTTTTTCATCGCGCGGCGTGATGTTGACCAGCTTGGCCAGCTCGGCAATGGTGGCGTTCATGTCCGGCATCTTGCTGGGCACTAGCTCCAGCGTATAGGCCGAGTAGTTTTGCGCCAGGATCACCCCGTTGCGGTCCATGATCAGGCCACGGTTGGGCAGGATGGGCAGCAGGGAGATGCGGTTGTTTTGTGCCAGCGTGGAAAAGTGTTCGTACTGGTAGACCTGCAGCCAGACAAAACGGGCAATCAGGATGCCGAACATCAGCAGCATGAAACAATAGGCCACGATCAGCCTGAGCTGGAACTGGCCGTCTTCAGCCTGCGGATTCTTGAAGCGGGTAGGGCGCACGTCTTACACCGAATGATGACGGTAAGGCAGCAACAGCAGCTTGGTCAGCAGGGGCCACAACAGCGCGCCGATCAGTGGCGGCAGGAAATAGCTCCAGCCGACAAAGGCAGAGCCGCTGAGCATGCGTGCCACCACCATGATGCTCTGGTTGCACAGCATCAGCCCCAGCACGCTGAGGGCTTGCTGGCCCAGATTGAACATCACGAGCTGGCGCTGGCGGCTGAGCGCCAGATAAGCGGTGGCGGAATAGGCCAGTGCATGTTGTCCCAGCATGCCGGCGGTGGCGATATCGGCTACCAGCCCCATCAGGAAGGCGACGCCCACATTGACCCGGCGCGGCTGGTTGATCAGCCAGTACAGCAGCACCAGGCTGATGAAGTCAGGCAGCCAGCGGGTGGAGCCATGCGGCAGCGGAATCATTTCCACCAGCACCGCCAGCAGCAGGGTCATGAAAATGAAGCGGCGCTTGACCGGCTTGAGCAATTCCTTGGGGCGGTCGAACGACATGCTTACTCCGAATCGGCGGGCTTTTTGCCCTTGGTCTTTTTCGCCGGAACAACCGGATCGGCCGGACGCGGCGGCGTCTGGCCCTTTTGCTGCAATACCAGCACGAAACGGGTTTGCTGCACGCCAGCCAGCGGCTCGGTGGTGATGCGGCTGAACGCTGCACCGGCGTTGCGTTCCACCTTGCTCACCCGTGCGACCGGCGTACCTTCCTGATACAGACCGTCGATGCCGGAGGTCACCACCATATCGTTTTCGCGCACATCGGCATGCAGCGGCAGATAGCGGATTTCCACCCCGCCGCCATAGCCGTACAGAATGGCGCGCTCGCCGGTACGGGCGATCATCACCGGCACCATCTGGTTCTTGTCGATGATGAGGGACACTTCGGCAGTCAGGGGCTGCACGCGGGTGATCTGCCCCAGCAGGCCACGGCCGTCCACTACCGGTTGCCCCGGTTGCAGATGGGCATCAGCACCCTTGTCGATGATGATCTTGTAAGAGAAGGGATCGCGCCCGGTATACAGCGTCTCTGCCAGCTGGGCGGCATCATTGCGGCTGGCCTTGATGGTATTCAGGCTGCGCAGCTCGTTCAGCTCGCGCTCCAGCGTTTCCAGCCGTGCCAGACGGGCGGACATTTCCAGCTGGCGGGTGCGCAACTGGTCATTTTCGCTTTTGAGATCGGCCTGCACGGTGAAGTAGTCGCTGACATGGCGCACCATGCCCAGCGGCAGGTTGACGGCGCGCTGCAGCGGATACAGCACCAGCGACATGCCGTCGCGGGCCTGTTCCATCAGCCCATAGCGGCTGTCGCCCACCAAGAGTGCGATGGAGGCCAGGGCACAGAGAAGCAGGCGCGTGCCAGGCTTGGGCCCGGAGCGGAAAAAGCTGGGGGTGTTGGCGAAGTCCATCAGGCGGTATGCCACCCCTTGACGGGGTGGCCGCAGGTCCGTTTAGGAAAGAATCAGGGTACGTTGGTGAAGATGGTGCCGATCTTGTCCATCTTTTCCAGTGCCTTGCCCGAGCCGCGCACCACGCAGGTCAGCGGTTCTTCGGCCACGAATACCGGCAGGCCGGTTTCTTCGGCCAGCAGACGGTCGATGTCCTTGAGCAGCGCACCGCCACCGGTCAGTACCATGCCCTTGTCGGCGATGTCGGCACCCAGTTCCGGCGGAGTCTGTTCCAGGGCGATCTTCACGGCCGACACGATCTGGTTCAGGGGTTCGGTCAGCGCTTCCAGGATTTCGTTGGACGACACGGTGAAGGCACGCGGAATGCCTTCGGCCAGGTTGCGGCCCTTGACTTCCATTTCACGCACTTCGGCGCCCGGGAAGGCCGAACCGATGGTTTTCTTGATTTCTTCGGCGGTGGTTTCACCAATCAGCATGCCGTAGTTGCGGCGGATGTAGTTGATGATGGCTTCATCGAACTTGTCACCGCCAACACGTACCGAGTTGGAATACACCACACCACCCAGCGAGATCACGCCCACTTCGGTGGTGCCGCCGCCGATGTCCACCACCATGGAGCCGGTCGGCTCTTCTACCGGCAGGCCGGCACCGATGGCAGCGGCCATCGGTTCTTCGATCAGCTCGACGCGGCGCGCGCCGGCAGCCAGGGCCGAGTCGCGGATCGCCTTGCGTTCCACCTGGGTGGAGCCGCAGGGTACGCAAATCACGATGCGCGGGCTGGCAGCAAAGAAGCGGTTGGGGTTCACCTTCTTGATGAACTGCTTGAGCATCTGCTCGGTGACGGTGAAGTCGGCGATCACGCCATCCTTCATCGGACGAATGGCCTGGATGGAGCCCGGAGTACGTCCCAGCATGCGCTTTGCTTCCAGGCCGACGGCCAGGATGGATTTCTTGTTGGTGGGCACATCGCTGTGAATGGCGACCACGGATGGTTCGTCAAGCACGATGCCCTTGCCACGCATGTAAATGAGGGTGTTGGCCGTGCCAAGGTCGATGGCAAGGTCGTTGGAGAAGTATCCGGTGAGCGAACGAAACATTGGGCGGTCCTGGTTCAGTTTCCGTCAGTCGGGCGCGATGCGCGTCCGGCAAATTCTTGCATGGGCTTGGGTTCCCGGTTCCCGTCGCAGCGCACGTCCAGGCTGGCCTGGGACGGCGGACGGCGGCCCTCCGGGGGACATCATTGTTGCATCACGTCGCACAAATAAACAGCAAGGCCGGCAGGCAGAAAACCCTACCCGCAGCAGCACGATTCATGTCGCGATGTGTGATGTCGATCTTGGGAGAATCAAACCCGTTATGATACCCTATAAAGCTTGAAATATTAAAGGTTTTAACGAGGACGCCATGTCTCTGACGCACCAGGATGTCGCGCGGATTGCCAAGCTTGCCCGCATCAACGTAAGCGATGAAGAAATCGCCGCGGTTGGCAACCAGCTTAACAATATTTTTGGCCTGATCGAGAAGATGCAGGCCGTCAACACCGATGGCATCGAACCGATGGCCCATCCGCAGGATGTAAGCCTGCGTCTGCGTGAAGACATCGTGACCCAAACCAACCAGCGCGAGGCGTTTCAAGCGGTCGCTCCGCAGGTGGAAAAGGGCCTGTTCCTCGTTCCCAAGGTGATCGAGTGAGTTTCAGAGCAGCACGGTTTGGGATGGTTCCCGCTTGGGAATGGCTTTTTTCCTACCCCGTTCTGCCGTCCTGCCATGGCAGGCACACCCGCTCACTGATCCCAGCTTAACCGGATATCAAGACAAAATGACGAACGCCACCCTCAAGCAACTGTCGCAACAACTGGCGGCGGGCGAGGTGTCGAGCGTGGAATTGGCCACGCACTACCTCGACCGCATCGAGGCGCTGAACCCGCAGCTGAATGCCTTCATTACCGTGGACCGTGCCCGCACCCTGGCCGATGCCGCTGCTGCCGATGCCGCCCGCGCCGCTGGCCAGGCCGGCCTGCTCACCGGCGTGCCGATGGTGCACAAGGACATCTTCTGTCAGCAGGGCTGGAAAACCAGCTGCGGCTCGAAGATGCTGGACAACTTCATCTCGCCCTACAGCGCGCATGTGGTGGAGCAGTGCAATGCCGCCGGCCTGGTGACGCTGGGCCGCGCCAATATGGACGAATTCGCCATGGGCTCGTCCAATGAAAACAGCTACTACGGCGCAGTGAAAAACCCGTGGGATCTGAACGCCATTCCGGGCGGCTCGTCCGGTGGCTCGGCCGCTGCGGTCGCCGCCCGCCTGACGCCGGTGGCCACCGCCACCGATACCGGCGGCTCCATCCGCCAGCCAGCCAGCCACTGCGGCGTGACCGGCATCAAGCCGACTTATGGCGTGGTCTCGCGTTATGGCATGGTGGCTTATGCCTCTTCGCTGGATCAGGGCGGCCCGATTGCCCAGACCGCCGAAGACTGCGCGCTGATGCTGAACGTGATGGCCGGCTTTGACGAGCGCGATTCCACCAGCCTGGAACGTGCCCGCGAAGACTACACCCGCGATCTGAACCAGCCGCTGGCCGGCCTGCGCGTCGGTCTGCCGCGCGAGTATTTTGCCGATGGCCTGGATGCCGATGTGGCCAAGGTCATCGCCGATGCGGTAGCCGAGCTGAAAAAGCAGGGCGCACAGGTGGTGGACATCAGCCTGCCCAATACCGAGCTGTCGATTCCGGCTTACTACGTGATCGCCCCGGCCGAAGCCTCCACCAACCTGTCGCGCTTTGACGGCGTGCGTTATGGCCATCGGGCTGCCGAGTACAAGGACCTGGTGGACATGTACGAGAAAACCCGCGCGGAAGGCTTTGGCGCGGAGGTGAAGCGCCGCATCTTGGTGGGCAGCTATGTGCTGTCGCACGGCTATTACGACGCCTACTATCTGAAGGCGCAAAAGATCCGCCGTCTGATCGCCAACGACTTCAAGGCTGCATTCGAGCAGTGCGACGTGATTCTGGGGCCGGTGGCACCGACTGCCGCTTTCAATATCGGCGAGAAGTCTGGCGATCCGGTACAGATGTACCTGTCTGACATCTACACCTTGTCGGTCAACCTCGCCGGCCTGCCCGGCATGAGCGTGCCGGCCGGTTTCGACCGCCGTGGCCGTCCGGTAGGTTTGCAGATCATCGGCAATTATTTTGGCGAAGCAAAAATGCTGAATGTGGCGCACCAGTTCCAGTTGGCTACCGACTGGCACACCCGCGCTCCCGCCCTGTAATCAAGACCGCACAGGGGCGGCACCGCGCCGGCCCCTGTCGGCATAGCAAAAGGATTTCTCCGCGATGAAATGGGAAGTCGTCATCGGTCTTGAGGTGCATGTGCAGCTCAACACCGCTACCAAGATTTTTTCCGGTACCAGCACCGCCTTCGGTGCCGAACCGAACACCCAGGCCTCGGCCGTGGAACTGGCCTTCCCCGGCGTACTGCCGGTGCTGAACAAGGCCGTGGTGGAAAAAGCCATCCGCCTGGGTTTGGCCTTGGGCTCCAAGATCAACCAGAAGAACGTGTTTGCGCGGAAAAACTACTTCTACCCCGATCTGCCCAAGGGCTACCAGATCAGCCAGATGGAGCTGCCGATTGTCGAAGGCGGCGTGCTGCCGATTCTGGTGGGCGAGGAAGAGAAGCTGGTCAAGCTGACCCGCGCCCACATGGAAGAAGATGCCGGCAAATCGCTGCATGAAGATTTCAGTGGCATGACCGGCATCGACCTCAACCGCGCAGGCACTCCCTTGCTGGAAGTGGTGTCCGAGCCGGACATGCGCTCGCCGGAAGAAGCCGTAGCCTATGCCCGCGCCCTGCACGGCCTGGTGATGTGGCTGGGCATTTGCGACGGCAATATGCAGGAAGGCAGCTTCCGCGTGGATGCCAACGTCTCGGTGCGCCCGTTTGGTCAGCAAGAGTACGGTACCCGCCGCGAGATCAAGAACCTGAACTCCTTCCGCTTTCTGGAGCAGGCCATCAAGTACGAAATCCAGTGGCAGATCGACACCCTGGAAGATGGCGGCCGCGTGGAGCAGGCGACCGTGCTGTTCGACCCGGATAGCGGCGAAACCCGCATGATGCGTAGCAAGGAAGACGCGCACGATTACCGCTACTTCCCCGATCCAGACCTGCTGCCGGTTCGCATTGCCGACGAGCAGATCGAACGCATCCGCAGCGAAATGCCGGAGCTGCCGGCTGCGATGAAGGCCCGCTTTGTCGAAGCCTTCGGCGTGTCGTCCTACGATGCCGCACTCTTGACCGGCAGCCGCGCCACGGCGGAATACTTCGAAGCCGTGGCCCAGGCCTCCGGTCAGGGCAAGCTGGCGGCCAACTGGGTGAATGGCGAAATCGCCGCCCGTCTGAACCGCGATGGCAAGGACATTGGCGCTTGTCCGATTGCTGCCGAGCGTCTGACCGGCCTGATCCAGCGTATTGCTGACAACACCTTGTCCAGCAAACTGGCCAAGCAGGTGTTCGATGCACTGTGGGACAGCGAGCTGACTGCCGATGCCATCATCGAGCGCGATGGCTTGAAGCAGGTGTCCGACGTAGGTGCCATCGAAAAAATGGTGGAAGAAGCCATCGCCGCCAACCCTAAGGCGGTAGAGGAATTCCGTGCCGGCAAGGAAAAGGCGCTCAACGCGCTGGCCGGCCAGGTGATGAAGGCTTCCAAGGGCAAGGCCAATCCGGCTCAGGTGCAGGACATCCTGAAACAGAAACTGGCCTGATTCACCCGCCGCTATTCCCTGTCGGCGGTGTTCAGCGAACGGCATGCTGCGGCATGCCGTTCTGTTTTTGCAGTTTAAATGGACAATTTTAACTGCCCCCTGCTGTTTTTCCGGACTGGCCACCGCCTGGCATTTGATTGTCATGGAAAAATCATTGTGTTGTCTTCCCGCACCATTTCAGCTCATAGCTCACTTTGACTGCCGGTATTAACCCACTGATTTGACACGGAAAGCGCTTTTTGAGGCTGTCGCTAAGTCATTGTCGCAAAAGGTGAATTAGCGCCGAGTGATGTTGACCGTAATGAAGTTCTTTCTTATAGTGGCGAAATGTGGGGTGAAGTGGGTAAAAGTGGGGCGACGGCTCCTCAACTTTCAGCGGTGGTGTCCAGCTCATGATCGGCGGCGTCAGTATTGTCTCTCTTGATAGCAAGGGTCGTTTGGCCATTCCGGCCAGACACCGTGAGACACTGCTGTCCGCGTTCGGGCACAAGCTGGTTGTCACCCTCGAATCCCCCGACCATCTGCTGATTTACCCAGAACCTAACTGGCGTCCGGTTGAAGCCCGTCTGCTCGCACTTCCCACCGGCAATCCCACGCTGAAACGCTACCAGCGCCTCGTGCTTGGCCACGCAGAAACGCTGGACATGGACAGCGCCGGACGCATCTTGCTGCCTTCCCGCCTGCGCGAACTGGTCGGTCTGGACAAGGATGTGGCGCTGGTGGGCATGGGCAACCGCTTCGAGCTGTGGAATGCCGAGGAGTGGGACAGCCAGACCACGGAAGCACTGGCCATCGACCAAGCCGATCTGGCACAACATCTTGGAGACTTTACCCTGTGAGTTCCACCCCGTACGTGCACCGCACGGTGCTGCTAGCCGAAGCTGTAGCCGCGCTCGCCATCAAGCCTGATGGCGTGTATGTGGACTGCACCTTCGGTCGCGGTGGCCACAGCCGGCTCATCCTGTCGCAGCTGGGGCCGCAAGGCCGCCTGATTGCCTTCGACAAGGATCTGGAAGCCATTGCCGAAGCTGACAAGCTGGCGGCAGAAGACAGTCGTTTTACCATTGTTCACAACGGTTTCGAGACCCTGGGGCAGGAGCTGGCCCGCTTGGGTGTGGCCGTGGTGGACGGTGTATTGATGGATCTGGGCGTGTCCTCGCCACAGATCGACGACGGGCGTCGCGGCTTCAGTTTCCGCTTCGATGCACCGCTGGACATGCGCATGGACACCACCCGCGGCATCACTGCCGCCCAGTGGCTGGCTACTGCGGAAGAAGACGAAATCAAAGAGGTCATCAAGACTTATGGTGAAGAGCGGTTTGCTCGCAAGATCGCAGCAGCCATTGTTGCGCAACGGGAGCTCGCTCCCCTCCAGACCACGCGTGAGCTCGCCCTGCTCGTTGGGCAAAACGTCCGTACTCGGGAACCGGGTCAGGACCCAGCCACGCGGACCTTCCAGGCGATCCGGATCTTTGTGAACCGCGAGCTGGACGAGCTGAAAGCGGTGTTGCCGCAAGCGGCCCGTCATCTGGCTGAGGGCGGCCGGCTGGCCATCATCAGCTTTCACTCGCTGGAAGACCGTATCGTCAAACAATACCTGCGCGATGCCAGCAGCGTGGAAAAGCTGCCCACCTGGGTGATGGTGCGTGCCGACGAAATGGCCCGCCCGCCGCTGGAAACCGTGGGCAAGCCGGTGCGTGCCAGCGCGGAAGAGGTGCGTGAAAACGCCCGTTCGCGCAGCGCCATCATGCGTATCGCCGAACGTACCGCCGCGCCGTGGCGGGAGGGGGATGCATGAACCGCCTGTGCGCGATCCTTCTGGTGCTGGTCGTGGTGTCCGCCTGGTCGGTGGTCACCTCGCAGCACGTATCGCGCAGGCTGTACAGCGACCTGCAGAAAGAGCAGAAGTCCGCCCAGCAGCTGGAGGTGGAATTTGGCCAGCTGCAACTGGAGCAAAGTACCTGGGGTGCACACGCGGTGATTGAAAAGGCCGCCAGTACGCGGCTGGGCATGCACACACCGGATCCACGCCAGATCCAGGTGATCTCTGCCCGGGGAGGTGCCTGATGCGCACCAGCTACTCCGCCCATCAGCGTGAACGCCTTGCCGATGCCAGCCCTGCCCTGAAAATGACGGCAGGGCGTGTGCGTTTTGTGCTGGTGATGCTGGGTCTGCTGTTTCTGGCGCTGATTGGCCGTGCCATTTACCTGCAAGTGGTGCAGCAGGACTTCCTGCAAGGCCAGGGTGAGGCGCGTTTCCGTCGTGCCATGACGCTGGAAGCCAACCGCGGGGTGATTACCGACCGCAATGGCGAACCACTGGCCATCAGCTCGCCGGTGCAAACCATCTGGGCCAGCCCGGCCGACATGGAGCCGGTGCCGCCGGCCAAGCTGCGTGATCTGGGCAAGCTGCTGGACATGGCGCCGGAAGAACTGGCCACCAAGCTGTCCGACCGCAAGAAAGAATTCGTCTACATCAAGCGTCAGATCAATCCGGAAGTGGCAGACAAGGTGATTGCCCTGGGCATTCCCGGCATCGCCAAGCAGCAGGAATACCGCCGCTTCTATCCGGCCGGGGAAATCATTTCCCACATCATCGGTTTTACCGGGGTGGACGGCAAAGGCCAGGAAGGCGTAGAGCTGGCGCGCGAAAAAATGCTGTCCGGCAAGGATGGTCGCCGTGTGGTGATCAAGGATCGCCGTGGCCACATCATCGAGGATGTGGCCGCCATCGAACCGCCCCGAGATGGCCAAACCCTGGCACTGGCGGTGGATCATCGCATCCAGTACCTGGCTTATCGTGAAATCAAGGCTGCGGTAGAAGAGAACAAGGCCAAGGCCGGCAGTGTAGTCGTGCTGGATGCCAAGACCGGAGAACTGCTGGCGCTGGCCAACTACCCCTCCTTCAATCCGAACAACCGGGTCGGTACCACGCCGGAAATGCTGCGTAACCGCGCAGTGATCGACCTGTTCGAGCCTGGCTCCACCATGAAGCCGCTGTCGATCTCGCTGGCGCTGGAACACGGCAAGGCCAACGTCAATACCGTGCTGGACACCCACAGCTACATGATCGGTCCGGCCACCATCCGCGACGTATCGGCCCAGCCCAGCCTGAATATTCTGGGCATCATCCAGAAGTCGTCCAATGTGGGTACCAGCAAGCTGGCGCTGCTCAATTCGCCGCAGGATTTCTGGACTTATTACGATTCCTTGGGCTTTGGCCGCCCGCCCAATACCGGTTTTCCCGGCGAGGCGGCAGGCCGTCTGCGCGACTGGAAAAGCTGGCGGCCCATCGAACAGGCCACCATGTCCTTCGGCTACGGCGTATCGGTCAGCCTGCTCCAGATGGCGCGGGCTTACACCATTTTTACCAATGATGGCGTGATGCTGCCCATCTCGCTGTACAAGACCAGCACCCCCATGCCGGGCAAGCGTGTGCTGAGCGAGAAAACCTCGCACGAAATGCATGACCTGCTGGTGGCCAATAGCGAGCCGGGTGGCGGTGCTGTCGGTGGCCGCATCATCGGTTACAGCATCGGCGGCAAGAGCGGTACCGCACGTAAGCTGGAAGGGCGCACCTATGTGGCCAACAAGCACCGCGCCCTGTTCATGGGCTTTGCCCCGGGCAAGAACCCCAAACTCATCGTGGCCGTGATGATCGACGAACCCACGGCCGGCAAATACTACGGCGGCGCCATTTCCGCGCCGGTGTTTTCCCAGGTGGCTGGCGGCGCGCTGCGCGTGCTGAATGTGCAGCCGGACGAGCCGTCCAACAACAGCTTGCTGCCGGACTCGACCCCGGTCCCTGCGGATTTTTGAAGAAACAGAACATGAAAAGTCGCCTGACAAGCTTGCCGGACTGGGATCCGGCACAACTGAACCAGCTGGGCCTCCCCCTCAAACGGGTCGAGGCTGACAGCCGCCGTGTGCTGCCCGGAGATATCTTCCTGGCCTGTCACGGCGAGTACGCTGATGGCCGCGATTTCATTCCTGCTGCACTGGAAAAAGGTGCCGCAGCCGTGCTGTGGGATAGCGCTGACGGGTTTGCCTGGCAGCCGGAATGGGATCTGCCCAATCTGCCGGTACCGGCCCTGCGCGAGCGCGCCGGCATGGTGGCCGCCCATGTCTATGGTCAGCCCAGCCTGGCGATGACGGTGATCGGCATTACCGGCACCAACGGCAAGACTTCGATTTCCCACTGGCTGGCGCAGGCATTTTCCCTGCTGGGGCAGAAAGCCGCGCTGATCGGTACTGTGGGTAATGGTTTTTATGGCGAACTGACCGAAACCACCCACACTACGCCGGACCCGGTCACCGTGCAGCAGAAACTGGCTGAATACCGTCGCCAGGGTGCACACGTGGTGACCATGGAAGTGTCCAGCCACGGGCTGGACCAGTCGCGTGTCAATGGTGTCAGCTTCGCCACGGCGGTGTTTACCAATCTGACCCGCGACCATCTGGACTACCACGGCAGCATGGAAGCCTACGGTGCGGCCAAGGCCAAGCTGTTCCACTGGGAAGGCCTCAAGCATGCGGTCATCAATGTCGATGACCCGTTTGGCCGCCAGCTGGTGCAGGACATTGATGCCAGCCAGACCAAGGTAGTGAGCTACGGCCTGACGCAGGGTGATGTGCGCCCGCTCAGCCTCACTGCCAATCTGGACGGCCTGCACTTGCAGGTGACCACGCCGTGGGGCGAGGTGGACGTGCGAACCGGCCTGGTGGGCCGTTTCAATGCCAGTAATCTGTTGGCCTGTCTGGCCACCTTGTGCGTCAACGGTGTCAGCCTGGCCGATGCGGCTGCAGTCATGGCGCGCATCCAGCCGGCACGTGGCCGCATGCAAAGCATAGGCGGCAGCCACGAGCCGCTGGTGGTAATCGACTACGCCCACACCCCGGACGCGCTGGAAAAGGCGCTGGCTACCTTGGCGGATATCCGCCCGGCCGGCAGCAAGCTGTATTGCGTATTCGGCTGCGGTGGTGACCGCGATCCGGGCAAGCGCCCGATGATGGGCGAAATCGCCGAACGCATTGCCGATGTGGCCGTGGTGACCAGCGACAATCCGCGCACCGAAACCCCGCAAACCATCATCGAACACATTCTGGCTGGCATGAGCCACCCGGGCCATGTCGAGGCAGACCGTGCCGCCGCCATTCACTGGGCAGTCGCCCAGGCGCAGGCTGGCGATATCGTGCTCGTCGCTGGCAAAGGCCACGAGGAATACCAGGACATCGCCGGGGTCAAGCACCCGTTCTCCGACTTCCGCATTGCCGAAGAAGCACTGACGGCCTGGGGAGACCGGGCATGATGACCCTGCAACAGGCGGCACAATTGGCTGGCGGCATCCTGACGGGTGGCGACGGACAGGCGCGTCTGGCCCGCGTGGTTACCGATAGCCGTGCCGTGCAGCCGGGCGACCTGTTTGTCGCGCTCAAGGGCGAGCGTTTTGATGCCCATGATTTCGTGGCCGATGTGCTGGCCCGCGGTGCTGCTGCCGCACTGGTGGACAACAGTTTTGTACTGGAAGGTGCCTGCCTGGTCCGGGCGGACGACACCCGTTTGGCACTGGGCCGGCTGGCGGCCGGCTGGGCTGCGCTGCAGCCGGCATTGCGCATCGGCATTACCGGCTCCAATGGCAAGACCACGGTCAAGGAAATGGTTGCCGCCATTCTCAAGACCCATGCCGGAGCCGACGCCGTGCATGCCACCGCCGGCAATTTCAACAACGACATCGGCCTGCCGCTGACCCTGCTGGGGCTGACTGCCGCCCATCGCTATGCGGTGCTGGAAATGGGCATGAACCATCACGGTGAGCTGACTTACCTGACTGGCCTGGCCCGGCCGCAAGTGGCACTGGTCAACAATGCCATGCGCGCGCACTTCGGTTATTTCGCCGACACCACCGATGTGGCGCGGGCCAAGGCCGAAATTTTCCTCGGTCTGCCGGAAGATGGCGTGGCCATCGTCAATGCCGACGACGCCAATGTCGCGCTGTTCCGTACGGCTGCCGGCAAGCACCGCGTGTGCAGCTTCGGCCTGCAACAGCCTGCCGACATCAGCGCCACGGACATCAGCCTGCAGGCGCTGGACAGCAGTTTCACCCTGTGCAGCCCGCAGGGCGAGCAGGCCATCAGCCTGCCGGCACCGGGCGAGCACAATGTGCGCAATGCGCTGGCTGCGGCTGCCATTGCGCTGGCGCTGGAGGTGCCGCTGGCCACCATCGCCGCCGGTCTGGCCGCTTTTGGCAATGCCAAGGGCCGTCTGCAGCAGAAGGCCGGCCTGCATGGCGGTGTGGTGATTGACGACAGCTACAACGCCAATCCGGATTCGATGAAAGCCGGTATCGATGTATTGGCCCGTCTGCCGGCCCCGCACTGCTTCGTGATGGGTGATATCGGCGAGCTGGGCGAGTCGGCCGCGCAACTGCATCGCGAAGTGGGCGAACACGCCCGCCAGCGCGGCATTGCCCAACTGGTGACGCTGGGCGAACTCAGCCGTCACGCCGCCGCGGCCTATGGCGACGGCGCACAGAGTTTTGATGATTTCGCGGCGCTGGCCAGCTGGCTGGGCGCCAATTTGCAAGCGGGAGCCTCGGTGCTGGTGAAGGGTTCACGCTTCATGCGTATGGAACGGGTGGTGGAACACCTGACGACCGCAAAACAACAAGAAGAGGGAGTGTAAGGTGCTGCTCTGGCTAGCTGAATTGCTGGGTTCTCATATCCGGACCTTTAACGTTGTGTTCTACGTCACCCTGCGGGCGGTGATGGCGGCGCTGACTTCGCTGACCATCTCGCTGCTGATGGGGCCGTGGGTGATCCGCAAACTGACCGAACTGAAAGTCGGCCAGGCGGTCCGCAACGATGGTCCGCAGACCCATCTGGTCAAGGCCGGTACGCCGACCATGGGCGGTTCGCTGATCCTGCTGTCCATCACCATCACCACCCTGCTGTGGGCCGACCTGTCCAACAAATACGTCTGGCTATTGCTGGCGGTGATGCTGGGTACCGGTGCGCTGGGCTTTTACGACGACTGGCGCAAGGTGGTGTACAAGGACCCGAAAGGGGTGTCGGCCAAGTTCAAGATGGCCTGGCAATCCACCATTGCCATTGCCGCCGGTGTGTTTCTGATTGCCACCGCCAAGCTGCCGGCTTCCACCGAATTCATCGTGCCCTTCTTCAAGACCGTGGCCTACCCGCTGGGCGTGGTGGGCTTCTGCGTACTGACCTATCTGGTGATCGTCGGTACCTCGAATGCCGTCAACCTGACAGATGGTCTGGATGGTCTGGCCGCCTTGCCGGTGGTGATGGTGGCCTCCGGCCTGTCCATCTTTGCCTACGTGGCTGGCCACGTGGTGTTTTCCCGTTATCTGGGCCTGCCCTTCATCCCAGGCGCGCATGAGGTCGTGGTGTTCTGCGCCGCCATCTGCGGGGCCTGTCTGGGCTTTCTGTGGTTCAACGCCTATCCGGCCCAGGTATTCATGGGTGACGTGGGCGCGCTGGCACTGGGCGCAGCGCTGGGCACCGTAGCGGTGATCGTACGGCAGGAAATCGTGCTGTTCATCATGGGCGGCCTGTTCGTGATGGAAGCGCTGTCGGTGATGATTCAGGTGACCTCGTTCAAGCTCACCGGCAAGCGGGTGTTCCGCATGGCTCCGCTGCATCACCACTACGAATTGAAGGGCTGGAAAGAAACCCAGGTTGTCGTGCGTTTCTGGATCATCACCATGATGCTGGTGCTGGCCGGCCTCGCTTCGTTGAAATTGCGTTAAGGATAAGGGCTCATGGACTTTGCTGATCGTCACATCGCGGTAGTGGGGCTGGGAGGCTCGGGGCTGGCTGCCGCGCGCTATCTGGCTGCCCACGGCGCACGCGTGGTGGTGGCCGATAGCAAGCCCGCGCCGGAGCGCGTGGCCCAGCTGCTGCAAGATGTGCCGACGGCGGAATTGCGTAGCGGCGCGTTTGATGCCAGCACCTTTGCCGGCGTCGACATGCTGGTGCTCAGCCCCGGCGTACCGCTGAAAGCCCCTGCCATTGATGCTTTCCGCCGTGCCGGTGGCGAAGTGGTGGGTGATGTGGAGCTGCTGGCCCGCGCCATCAAGGGTCATGGCAGCAAGGTCATCGCCATCACCGGCTCCAATGGCAAGACCACCGTCACCAGTCTGGTTGGCCATCTATGCCAGCAGGCTGGGCTGGATACCATCGTGGCCGGCAATATCGGCTTGGCGGTACTGGAAGCCCTGCTGGAGCGCGAACAGTCCGGCAAGCAGCCGGACGTGTGGGTGCTGGAGCTGTCCAGCTTCCAGCTGGAAACCACTTACAGCCTCGCGGCGGATGCTGCCACGGTGCTGAATATTTCCGAAGACCATCTGGATCGCTACCACGACCTGCTGGATTACGCCCACGCCAAGACCGCCGTGTTCAATGGTCTGGGGGTGCAGGTGCTCAACCGCGACGACATCCTGGCCCCGGCCATGGTGCGCCCCGGTCATGTGGTGAAGTGGTTCTCGCTCAAGCAGCCGGTGGAATACAGCCTGCTGCAGCAACAGGGCGAATACTGGCTGAGCGCGCAGGGCGAGGCCGTGCTGCCGCAAGCCAGTCTGCAACTGCAAGGCCTGCACAATGCCGCCAATGCACTGGCCTCGCTGGCCTTGTGCGACAGCATCGGGCTGGACCGTACCGCCCTGCTGCAAGGCCTGCAAAGCTTCCAGGGCCTGGCACATCGCGTGGAACTGGTAGATGAATTTGACGGCATCGCCTGGATTGATGATTCCAAAGGCACCAATGTCGGTGCTACCGAAGCCGCCCTCAATGGCATGACGCGCCGTGTGGTGCTGATTGCCGGTGGTGACGGCAAGGGCCAGGATTTCAGCCCGCTGTTGCCGGCCTGCCAGCGCATTGCCCGCGCCGTGCTGCTGATCGGCCGCGACGCCGCTCGTATCCGCGCCGCACTGGCGGATAGCGGTGTGCCGCTGCAGGATTGCGCCACGCTGGAAGACGCCACCCGCGCTGCGGCCGCACTGGCTCAGCCGGGTGATGTGGTGTTGCTGTCGCCGGCCTGTGCCAGCCTGGATATGTTCCGCAACTATGCCCATCGCGCTCAGGTATTCATCGATACCGTGGCGGAAATCAAGGCCGCTGCGGTCGGAAAGGGGCAGCCATGATCGTGCACTCGGCGCGCCGCTATACCGCCATCAAACCTTTTGACGAGGCACTGGCCTGGGCCCTGGCCCTGCTGTTGTCCATCAGCCTGGTGATGGTGTACTCCGCGTCGATTGCCTATGCCGAAGCCGATGCCGCCACGCAGAACCGCTACTTCTACCTGATCCGCCACGTCATCTTCATGGTGATTGGTCTCAGCGCTTCTTACATCCTGTTTCAGGTACCCACCCGTATCTGGCAGAAATACGCCGGCAAGCTGTTCCTGCTGGGCATCGTGCTGCTGGTATTGGTGCTGGTCCCCGGCATCGGCCGGGTGGTGAATGGTTCGCGCCGCTGGATCAACCTGTTCGTGCTCAATCTGCAGCCGTCGGAAATCATGAAGTTTGCCACGGTGATCTATGCCGCCGATTACACCGTGCGCAAGACCCACAAGCTGCACAGCCTGAAAGAAGGCTTTGCGCCGATGTTCGCCGCCATGGTGGCGGTGGCCTTCCTGTTGCTGCGCGAGCCGGACTTCGGCGCGCTGATGGTGGTGATGTCCATCGCCATGGGCGTGCTGTTCCTGGGCGGCATCAATATGCGCATCTTCTCCGGGCTGGCGGTGATGGCGGCAGTGGCCATCGTGCTGCTGATCATTTCCTCGCCGTATCGCCTGAAGCGGGTGCTGGGTTTCATGGACCCGTGGGACGACCCCTATGGCAAGGGCTACCAGCTGTCGCATTCGCTGATCGCCATTGGCCGGGGCGAGTGGTATGGCGTGGGGCTGGGTTCCAGCATTGAAAAGCTGTTCTACCTGCCCGAGGCCCATACCGACTTCATCATGGCGGTGATTTCGGAAGAATTCGGCTTTGCCGGCATCTGCGTGGTGATCGGCCTGTATGCCTGGATCGTGCGCCGTGCGTTTCACATCGGCGTGGAATCGAAAAAGCTGGAGCGCTTCTTCCAGGCGCTGGTGGCGCAGGGGCTGGGCATCTGGCTGGGCATTCAGGTGTTTTTCAACATCGGCGTGAACATGGGTCTGCTGCCCACCAAGGGCCTGACCCTGCCGCTGATGTCGTTTGGTGGTTCGGCCATGTTGATGAATCTGGTGGCGATGGCCGTGCTGCTGCGGGTTGACTATGAAAACCGCCGCATCATGCGCGGCTACAAAGTGTAGCCGCGCAGGACCAGCGCCGACAGGCGCGTAAGGGCGCAAGCCCGGTTGTGGCGGTTTCTGCGAGGCCGCAGGACGAAGCTAAAACCGGAGCGAAGGGCGGCTACAAAGTGTAGGCGCGCAGGACAAGCGCCGACAGGCGCGTGAGGGCGCAAGCCCGGTGGCGGCGGTTTCTGCGAGGCCGCAGGACGAAGCTAAAACAGCGCATCATGCGCGGTTACAAGGTTTGATGAAGATGACGAACAGAACGGTCATGGTAATGGCAGCCGGTACGGGTGGACACATTGTCCCCGGCCTTGCCGTGGCCAAAGAGCTGCAACAGCGCGGCTGGAAAGTGGTGTGGCTGGGTACCGAGCGTGGCATGGAAAACAAGCTGGTGCCGCCCACCGGTATTCCGTTGGAGCGGCTGGCTTTTCATGGTGTGCGCGGCAAGGGTCTGCTGGGTTCGCTTAAGGGCGTGTTGCAGCTGTGCGCGGCTTTTGTGCGTGCGGCGCAGCTGTTGTTCCGCCATCGTCCGGATGTGGTGCTGGGCATGGGCGGCTATGTCTGCCTGCCGGGTGGGGTGATGAGCGGCCTGCTGTGGAAGCCGCTGGTACTGGTGAATGCCGATGCCAGCCTGTTGCTGAGCAACAAGGCCTTGCTGCCGTTTGCCCGCAAGCTGGTGTGCGGCTTTGACGGCAGTGCCGCCAGAAGCGTGGCCAAGTCGCTGGTCACCGGCAATCCGGTACGGCGTGAAATCGAAGCCCTGCCGGCACCGGCACAACGCTATGCCGGCCGTAGCGGTCCGCTGCGGGTACTGGTGGTGGGTGGCAGCCTGGGCGCGCGGGTACTGAACCAGACCCTGCCGCAAGCACTGGCGCTGCTGCCGCAAGCACAGCGCCCACAGCTGACCCACCAGACGGGTGAGGCCAATTTTGCCGAGGTACAGGCGGCGTATCAGGCTGCCGGCCTGGGCAAGGATGTGACGCTGCTGCCGTTTATCGATGACATGCCCAGCCGGCTGGCCGAGTGCGACCTGATCATCTGCCGCGCCGGTGCCATCACGGTGAGCGAGCTGTGTGCCGCTGGTGTCGCCAGCATTCTGGTGCCGCTGGTGGTGTCCACCACCGCGCATCAGCGCGACAACGCCAGCTGGATGGCGACGGAAGGCGCGGCGATTCATCTGCCGCAAAGCGAATTGACAGCACAAAAGCTGGCAGACGTTCTGGCTGGTCTTGACCGGCCCCGTCTGCTGGAACTTGCCAGCCATGCCCATGCCTTGGCCAGACCGGGCGCAGCCGCCCGGGTGGCCGATCTGTGTGTGGCACTGGCAGACGAACAGTAATACGGCAGCCACAAGCGGCCGGAAGCAACGAGAAAGAACATGAAACACAGGGTCAAACACATTCACTTCGTCGGCATCGGTGGTGTCGGCATGTGCGGCATCGCCGAGGTTCTACTGAACCTGGGTTACAGCGTGTCCGGTTCGGACATGGCTGATGGTGCCGCCACCCAGCGCCTGGCCGCGCAGGGCGCACGCGTGTTCTTTGGCCATGACGCCACCTATATGGAAGGTGCCGATGTGGTGGTGACCTCCACCGCGGTGAAGGCTGACAACCCGGAAGTGCTGTGCGCCCGCGAGCGCCGCATTCCGGTGATTCCGCGCGCCATGATGCTGGCCGAGCTGATGCGCTTCAAGCAGGGTATTGCCATTGCCGGTACCCACGGCAAAACCACTACCACCAGCCTGACGGCCTCGGTGCTGGCGGCAGCTGGGCTGGACCCCACTTTTGTGATTGGCGGCAAGCTGACCGCAGCGGGCACCAATGCCAAGCTGGGTTCGGGCGAGTTTCTGGTGGCCGAGGCCGACGAGTCTGACGCGTCCTTCCTGCACCTGACGCCGGTGATGGCGGTGATCACCAATATCGACGCCGACCACATGGACACCTACGACCACAGCTTCGACAAGCTCAAGCAGGCGTTTGTCGATTTCCTGCACCGCCTGCCTTTCTATGGCCGTGCCGTGCTGTGTGTGGACGACCCGAATGTGCGCGAAATCCGCAGCCGCATCACCAAGCCGGTGACCACCTATGGCCTGGACGATTCGGCTGACATCTATGCCGAAAACGTGGTGGCCGCCAGCGGCCAGATGCATTTCGACGTGGTGGTCAATAACGGCCAACGCCATTCCTTCCCGGTGGTGCTGAACCTGCCGGGCCGTCACAACGTGCTCAATGCGCTGTCGGCCATCGCTATTGGCCTGGAGTGTGGCGCGGACATCCCGTCCATCCAGCGTGGTCTGGCCGAGTTTGCCGGCGTGGGCCGTCGCTTCCAGCGTTACGGTGAAGTGGCCTTGCCGGCAGGTGGCAGCTTCACCCTGGTGGACGACTACGGTCACCACCCGGTGGAAATGGCCGCCACCCTGTCCGCCGTGCGCGGTGCCTTCCCGGACAAGCGACTGGTACTGGCCTTCCAGCCGCACCGTTACAGCCGCACCCGTGATTTGTTTGAAGATTTCGTCAAGGTATTGAACGGCGTGGATGCGCTGTTGCTGTCGGAAGTGTATGCCGCCGGCGAAGCGCCCATCGTGGCGGCCGATGGTCGTGCGCTGGCCCGCGCCGTGCGCGTGTCCGGCAAGGTGGAGCCGCTGTTTGTCGAGCAGATTGCCGACATGCCGCAAACCATCATGGACATCGCCCGTGATGGCGATGTGGTCATCACCATGGGGGCAGGCTCCATCGGTGCCGTGCCGGGCAAGCTGGTGGCGGGCAAGCTGTAAGTAGCAGGCGAATTTTGGCGGGAGCGCCCCGAGCCTCCCAGTAAGGAAGAGCAATGAAGCAGTACGGCAAAGTGGCAGTGATGATGGGCGGCAGCTCCGCCGAACGCGAAATCTCGCTGATGAGCGGCAATGGTGTGCTCAGCGCCTTGCGCTCGCGCGGGGTGGACGCCCACGCCTTCGACCCGGCAGACAAACCGCTGTCGGCGCTGAAGGACGAAGGCTTCGAACGCGTATTCATCATCCTGCACGGCCCATTTGGTGAAGACGGCACTTTGCAAGGTGCGCTGGAAACGCTGGGTATTCCGTATACCGGCTGTGGGGTGATGGCTTCGGCCATCTGCATGGACAAATGGCGCACCAAGCTGTTGTGGCGCGGGGCCGGTTTGCCGATTCCGGAATTCGAACTGCTGGACGAAGACAGTGACTTCGCTGCCGTGGAAGCCCGGCTGGGCCTGCCGCTGTTCGTGAAACCGGCGACCGAAGGCTCCAGCATCGGTGTGACCAAGGTAAAACAGGTCGGCGAGCTGAAAGCAGCCTTCGACGAGGCACGCAAGTACGACCCGCTGGTATTGGCCGAGCGCTTTGTCGGCGGTGGCGAATACACCTGTGCCGTGATTGATGGCCAGGCTTATCCCACCATCAAGATCGAGCCGGCCACCGAGTATTACGATTACCAGGCCAAGTATTTCCGCGACGACACGGTATACCGCTGCCCGTCCGGCCTGAGTGAAGAAGTGGAACAGCGCGCGCGCGCACTGTGCCTGCAGGCTTTCCGGGTATTGGGTGGCCAGGGCTGGGGCCGCGTGGACTTCCTGATGGATGAGGAGGGTGGCATCTATCTGCTGGAAGTGAATACCAACCCGGGCATGACCAGCCACAGCCTGGTGCCGATGGCCGCACGCGCCCAGGGCATCAGCTACGAGGACCTCTGCCTGAACGTGCTGGATATGGTGCATGTGGGATAACCATCAGCTGCTGAAAGGCCTGGCCAATTTCCTGCTGGGTGCCTCGCTGCTGATGCTGATGTATGCAGGTGGATTCTGGGTGACGCATGCGCCGGTGTTTCCGGTGAAGAAGATCCAGATCCAGGGACAGATGAAAAGGGTGACGCCGGAACAGCTGCGCTTCATTGCCGAGCATGAGCTGACCGGGACTTTCTTCACGCTGGACATCGACAAGACGCGGGCAGCATTCGGCAAGCTGCCCTGGGTGCGGGATGCCCAGGTGCGCCGGCGCTGGCCGGATGCGCTGGAAATTGCAGTGGAAGAACATGTGGCGCTGGCGCGCTGGGGCGAAAACGGGCTGGTAGACAGCCACGGCGACCGCTTCGACGCAGCCAGTGATCAGCAACTGCCGGTATTTTACGGGCCGGCAGGGGCCGAAAAGGACATGACAGCCATGCTGGCGCGTTTGCGTCAGGGATTGAAGCCGACGGGGCTGGCCCCCAAGGACATCTGGCTGTCACCGCGCCGCGCCTGGCAGGTTGGGCTGGATAACGACATCAAGCTGGATCTGGGTCGTGGCGACGTGGATTTGCGGGTGGAGCGATTCGCCCAGTACTGGAAAGACAAGCTGGCAGCGCTGCCTTACCACATCGATTACGTGGATATGCGCTACCCCAATGGATTTGCCGTGCGGATGCCTGATTACAAGGCCCCGCCGGCTCAAGTGAAAAAGTAATACCAAGCTGGAGCGACAGGTGAGCAAACCTAAGGAAAGCAAGAACATGCTGGTCGGCCTGGACATCGGCACATCCAAGATCGTGGCGATTGTCGCGGAAGTTCTGGATGACGGCCAGCTCAACATCATCGGCATGGGCCAGACCCCGTCACGCGGCCTGAAGCGCGGCATGGTGGTGAATATCGAGTCCACGGTGCAGGCCATCCAGCGTGCGCTGGAGGAGGCCGAGCTGATGGCCGACTGCAAGATTCACGAGGTGTTTGCCGGCATTGCCGGTAGCCACATCAAGAGCATCAACTCGCACGGCATGGTGGCCATCAAGGACCGCGAAGTCATGCAGATGGACATCGAGCGCGTGATTGAAACCGCACGCGCCGTCACCATCCCGCCGGATCACCAGGTGCTGCACATCCTGACCCAGGAATACAGCATCGACGGCCAGGAAGGTGTGCGCGAGCCGCTGGGCATGAGCGGTGTGCGGCTGGAAGCCAAGGTGCATATCGTCAGCGGTGCCGTGTCTGCTGCGCAGAACGTCACCAAGTGCGTGCGCCGTTGCGGTCTGGAAGTGTCCGACCTGGTGCTGCAGCCGATGGCCTCGGCCATTGCCGTGCTGTCGGAAGACGAAAAGGAACTGGGCGTCTGCCTGATCGATATCGGTGGCGGTACTACTGATATCGCGGTGTATGCCAACGGTGCCATCCGCCATACCGCGGTGATTCCGATTGCTGGCGATCAGATCACCAACGATATCGCCATGGCACTGCGCACCCCCACCAAGGAAGCGGAAGACATCAAGATCCAGCACGCCGTGGCGCTGGTGACCATGGCCGATCCGGGCCAGATGATCGAAGTGCCGGGCGTGGGCGAACGCGGTCCGCGCCAGATGTCGCGTGCCACCCTGGCCGAAGTGGTGGAACCACGGGTGGAAGAACTCTTCCAGCTGGTACAGCAGGAGCTGCGCCGCAGCGGTTTCGAAGACCTGCTGTCCTCCGGCATCGTGCTGACTGGTGGTGCCAGCCTGATGCCGGGCATGGTGGAACTGGCAGAAGAGGTATTCCACATGCCGGTGCGCGTGGGCGTGCCCAAGTATGTTGGCGGCCTGGCCGAAGTGGTGAAGACCCCGCGCTTCTCCACCGGTGTCGGTCTGTTGTTGTACGGCAAGGACCAGATCCAGACCCACAGCGGTCCCAAAGTGGAAAGCGCTGGTGTCGGCCATCTGTTCGGCCGCATGAAGGCCTGGTTCGCCGGGAATTTTTAAGCCTGGGCGGCCGGGTGGCCGCTGGGGTGATGTGTTTTATCGGGCAGCAGTAAATATCGGAAATGTAAGCTCATCTTAAACTTGAGGAGAGGCAAATGAGCGGAATGGTTTTTGAAGTAATGCAAGAGACCGCCAACGCGGCCGTGATCAAAGTGATCGGCGTGGGCGGTGGTGGTTGCAATGCCATCGATAACATGATCAGCAGTCATGTACATGGCGTGGAATTCATCTGCGCCAATACCGATGCGCAATCCCTGCAGCGCAACAAGTCGCCGCAGAAACTGCAACTGGGCAACAACCTGACCCGTGGTCTGGGTGCCGGTGCCAACCCCGAAGTGGGTCGTAGCGCCGCACTGGAAGACCGCGAACGCATCGCCGATGCCCTGCGCGGCGCCAATATGGTCTTCGTGACTGCCGGCATGGGTGGTGGTACCGGTACGGGCGCAGCGCCGGTGGTGGCCGAAGTGGCCAAGGAGCTGGGCATCCTCACCGTGGGCGTGGTCACCCGTCCGTTCGACCACGAAGGCAAGCGTCTGAAAGTGGCACAGAGCGGCATCGAAGACCTGAAAAAGCATGTCGATTCGCTGATCGTCATCCCCAACGAAAAGCTGATGGAAGTGCTGGGCGACGATGTCACCATGCGCGAAGCCTTCCGTGCTGCCGATGACGTGCTTAAGGGCGCGGTAGCCGGTATTGCCGAAGTGATTACCTGCCCTGGCCTGATCAACGTCGACTTTGCCGACGTGCGCACCGTGATGTGCGAAATGGGCCTGGCCATGATGGGTTCCGCCTACGCTTCCGGTATCGACCGTGCCCGCGTGGCTGCCGAGCAGGCCGTGGCCAGCCCGCTGCTGGACAACATCACCCTGGAAGGTGCCCGTGGCGTGCTGGTGAACATCTCCACCGCACCGGGTTGCCTGAAGATGAGCGAATACCGCGAAATCATGGGCATCATCCGTCAATACGCCGACGAAGATGCACAGATCAAGTTCGGTACCGCCGAAGTGGAAGACATGCCGGAAGACACCATCCGTGTCACCCTGATTGCCACTGGCCTGGGTCAGCAAAAGCCGGTACGCGAAGAGCGTCCGGAATACATCAAGATCGTCAAGACCGGCACCGACGACCGTGCGGTAGAGGTCATCAACTACGACGATTTCGATACCCCGGCTATCATGCGTCAGGGCCGTCGCCGCGCTGCGCCGTCCACCGACTTCTCCAACCCGGAAGTCAGCGACAGCTATGACATTCCGGCCTTCCTGCGCAAGCAGGCCGATTGAGAAAGGCCTATCTGGTAAAATAGTTAAAAACTATTTATCTGTGACAAGCAATCAATAAAGCATGGCGCAAGCCTGTGCTAAAATCGGGTTTTCCCGATTGCCTGAAAGCTTCACATGATATTCCAGCGCACGCTGAAACAAGCGATCAGCGCCACAGGTGTCGGCTTGCATTCTGGCGAGCGGGTGAAACTCACCCTGCTGCCGGCAGCGCCCGACACCGGCATCGTCTTTCGCCGCACCGACTTGCCCGAGTCGGAGGATGTGAAAGCCGAGCCCGCGCTCGTCAACGACACGCGCCTCTCCTCCACGCTGGTGACCGCCACCGGCGTGCGTGTCGGCACGATCGAGCATTTGATGTCGGCCTTTGCCGGCTTTGGCATCGACAACCTCATTGTCGAGGTGACGGCGGCGGAAATGCCCATCATGGATGGCTCCGCCGCCCCTTTCATTTATCTGCTGCAAAGTGCTGGCGTGGTCGAGCAGACTGCGCCCAAGCGCTTCATCCGCGTCAAACAGGCAGTGGAAATTGTCGAAGGTGACAAATGGGTCAAGCTGGAGCCGATGGATGGCTTCAAGATCACCCTGTCCATCGAATTCAACCATCCTGCTTTCAATCTGGCCCCGCAAAAGGTCACCATCGATTTCGCCAGCAGCTCTTATCTGGACGAAATCAGCCGTGCCCGTACTTTCGGCTTCATGCACGAAGTGGAATACATGCGCCAGCACGGACTGGGACTGGGCGGCAGCCTGGACAACGCCATCGTCATCGACGACGAATACGTGCTCAATCCGGAAGGCCTGCGTTTCCCCGACGAATTCGTGCGCCACAAGATCCTGGATGCCATTGGCGACCTCTACATCATCGGCCACCCGCTGATTGCTGCTTTCTCTGGCCATAAATCCGGCCATGCGCTCAACAACAAATTGCTGCGCAAGCTGCTGGACACGCCGGACGCCTGGGAATACGTCAGCTTTACCGACCCGCTGGATGCCCCGTCCAGCTTCCACCGCCTGCCCGAGGTGGTGTAGCCATGTTGGCGCTGTGGCGGCTGTGGGCCATTGTCATCATTCTGGCTTTTGGCTGGTCCGCCATCAGCTACGCCCTCACGCGCAACCCGCGCTATCTCAAGCTGAGCCAGCGTCTGTGCAAGTGGACTGGCGGCCTGGGGTTGCTGCTCACCCTCTTCTGGCTAATTGGCAAACTGATCCGCTAGCGGCACACTGCCAGCCTCTTTCCCTTAGCCGCTTGAGGCTACATCTTGCTGGAGGTTTTCATGTCCGGATTGACCCATTTCGATGCCAGCGGCCAGGCCCATATGGTGGATGTCGGTGACAAGCAAAGCACGCGCCGCCGTGCGGTGGCGCAGGGCAGCATACAGATGCAGCCCGCCACCCTGGCGCTGATCCGCGATGGCAACCACAAAAAAGGCGACGTACTGGGCATTGCCCGCATCGCCGCCATCATGGCGTCCAAGCGTACCGCCGACCTCATCCCGCTATGCCACCCAATCGCCCTGACCCGCGTTGCCGTTGAATTCTCCCTGAACGAAGCCAGCAGCAGCATCAGCATTGCCGTTACCGCCGAGTGCAGCGGCCAGACCGGCGTGGAGATGGAAGCGCTCACCGCCGCCAGCGTTGGCCTGCTGACTATTTATGATATGTGCAAGGCCGTGGACCGTGGCATGGTGATTTCTGCCGTGCAATTGCAGGAAAAAGAGGGTGGCAAGAGTGGCCACTGGCAGCGGCAGGACTGAGCCAGCGTCTTGCTCTAATCATGCAGCTCGGTCAGTTGCACCTGCTCCGGCCGCGCCTCACGGCTGATCAGGATGACCGCCGCCAGGATCAGCCCGCCGCCCAGCGCCTGGCTCCATCCCAGCTGCTCACCCAGCAGCAGCCAGGCCAGCAGGATGGTGACCACCGGTTCGGCAGTGGAAATCAGCGAGGCCTGGGTGGCTCCGGTATCGGCCAGCCCGGACAGGAACAGTGCCAGCGCGGCTACCGTGCCGAAGCAGGCAATGCCCAATACCGCCAGCCAGCCATGCAGGCTGGCCGGACCGTGAAATCCTGAGCTGCCCAGATAGATGCCATAGCAAGTGGCGGCGGAAAACACCACCACGCAGGCTGAAGTCAAAGGATGGCAGCCCTGGGTATAGCGGCTGCCCGCCAGGATATACAGCGAATAGATCACGGCAGATGCCAGCCCCAGTAGCAGGCCCAGCGGCTGGGCTGACAATTCCAGGCCGATGGTGATGGCCAGGCCGGCCAGTGCCAGCAGCAGGGCGAGTAGGCGGCGTGCGCTGAATCGTTCGCCCAGCAGCAGCGTGGACAAGACCAGCACGATGGCGGGGAACAGGTAGAGCAACAGGGCGATGGTGCCGGCACTGGCATAGTGCAGGCCGGAAAAATAGCAGGCAGCCATGCCGGCATAACCCAGGCTGCCCATGGCCATCAGCACCAGCAGGGCACGTCCGCGTGGCCACGGCAGCTTTTTCCAGACGACCCATGGCAATAGCAACATCCCGGCAAGGAAAAAGCGCAGGAACAGCAGGCTGGCGGTGGACACGCCGTCGGCATAGGCAAAGCGGGCCAGGATGGCCATGCTGCCAAAACCGATGGCGGAGAGAAGAATCTTGAACTGAGCCAGCGTCAGGGCGCGGGGCAGGGCGGAAGGGCTGGAGGACACAGGACGGCCAAATGCGGATTAAACAGCTATTGATACCGCAATTTCACCTGCTTGTCATGGCGCTTGCACCTGACTGGTGCAAAACAGCGTGCACAGCGGGCGGATGATCTGGCCCTTGCTGTCCACGCTGGGCCTTATTTAGCGCCAGGGGGCGGCGCGCAACAGCTTGATGGCCTGTTCGACGGATTTCGGGGCCGTCTTCTCCACGCACAGGTCTTCACGCAGCGCGCGGCGGGCCTTGTCGTCGTAGGCAATCTTGCGCCAGTCGGCGCGCAGCGACTCTATCCAGCGCTTGTTGATGCTGTCGCCAAAGGCATAGCTGCGATAGCTCCCCTCGGCGCACTGTATGCCTTCCACGCTGAGGTTTTCCGCACCGGATGGGCTTTGCACGCGCAGAATCAGCCGCACCACGCCATCTTCACCCACGCTCAGGCTCTTGCTGTCGGCAAAGTATTTGTTGGCGACTTCCGGGCCGACATAAAAGCCGATCCAGTCTGGTGCGGTCGGGTAGGTTGGAATGCTGAACTGGCCTTCACTCCACGGCTGCACTTCGTCCATCGCGTAATTGGTATTGTTGAAGCCTTTGTTGTATTCGCTGGCCTGGGCGCTCAGCGCCAGCAGCAGTCCGGCCAGGGCCAGACCATATCGGGACAATTTCAAGCACGTCTCCTGCTTCAAAGCTTGGCCGGGTGTTGTACCTGCCCCGGCCGGATGGTGTAACGGCGGCGGCCGGCTTCGCGGCCGGCCAGCCCCCAGGAAAGTTCGGACAAGCTTACATCACCCCGTGCCGATACGTTGAGCAGCATGGAAGAACGGGTGCCGTAGTCGCGTCCCTGAATGAACACGGGCGACAGGGTTTTTTCCAGCGCCAAGCCAACCCCGGTATTGGGCAACTGTCCCGGGCCGGCCTGGGTGGCATCGGCCAGCCAGGCAAAGGCTTCCGCCTCACTGGGTGGACGGCGCAGGCCGCGCAGCTGTTCGGCCAGCCGTTCGCTCTTGAACCAGGGGGTATCCAGCGTGGCATTGGACAGGGTGTGTACCCCGGGCGTGACACGGGCGATGCGTGCGCCACGGCTGTGGAAGTGGAACAGGTCATCCACCTTGCCATACAGCAGATTGAACGGTGCGTAGTGCTGATGGTTGTCGCGCAGCCAGTCGGCAAAGCTGAAGGGGTCGTCCTCGCCGGTGACGAAACGCTGCACCAGCTCGCCACGCGAACGCGCGCCGCTTTTGCCGTAGCCTTCGCGGAAATTGGTCAGCGCGGCAAAGCGGCCCCGGCCATCCACCATCAGCCAGCTGCCGCCCGCCTGCAGGTCGCGGCCGCCCAGGGTGTCGGCATGGCCTTCCCACCAGTCCAGCGTCGCACTGGGGCGGGCGTAGTATTCGTCGCGGTTGGCCAGCAAAACCAGCTGGCCCAGGCCGGGCATCTTGTAGGCAAAGGCAATCACGCACATGGCGGGTGTCCCGATTTTGGGGGGCTTGACGAGTGGCGTACACTAAGCGGATACAGAGCCGGTAGAATACCGCCTCCAATTGGCATTGTAACGTAAGACTGAGCGAAACCCCCATGACTCCCGACCGCCTGATTGACCTGTCCGGCCTGAACTGCCCCTTGCCCATCCTGCGTGCCAAGAAGGCACTGGCGGAAATGGACAGCGGCAAGGTGCTGGAAGTGATCGCCACCGACCCCGGCGCGCCCAAGGATTTCGAGGCCTTCTGCCGCCAGACCGGCAATGCCCTGCTCGAATCCGCCACCACCGCGGAAGGCAAGTTCCGCATGGTGTTGCGCCGCAAATGATGTGGGCGGCGGCACACCTGGCCGGTGGCCGCCTGCCTGTCCTGATACCGATAGTCCAGAGATAGAGCGAAACCGCATGCAGACCCTTACCCTCATCCGTCCCGACGACTGGCACCTGCACCTGCGCGACGGCGCAGCCCTGGCGGCCGTGCTGCCCGATACCGCGCGCCAGATGGGCCGCGCCATCATCATGCCCAATCTGAAGCCGCCGGTGACTACGGTGGAAGCTGCTGCGGCCTACCGTGAACGCATTCTGGCAGCCTTGCCGGCTGGCAGCCGTTTCCAGCCGCTGATGACGCTCTACCTCACCGACAACACCAGTGCCGAGGAAGTGTACAAGGCGCGTGCCAGTGGTTTCGTGCACGGCATCAAGCTGTATCCGGCGGGTGCCACCACCAATTCCGACTTTGGCGTGAGCAGCATCGACAAGGCTATGCCGGCACTGGAAGCCATGGCCGAGTGCGGCATGCCGCTGCTGGTGCATGGTGAAGTGACCGATCCGGCCATCGACATTTTCGACCGCGAAGCGGTGTTCATCGAGCAGGTATTCCAGCCGCTATTAAGCCGCCTGCCGTCGCTGCGCGTGGTGTTCGAACACATCACCACCAAGGATGCGGCCGAGTATGTCGCCAGTGCGCCGGCCAATATCGCGGCCACCATCACCGCCCATCACCTGCTGATGAACCGCAATGCCATCTTCGTTGGCGGCATCCGTCCTCACCATTACTGCCTGCCGGTACTCAAGCGCGAACTGCATCGCCAGGCGCTGATGGCGGCGGCCACTTCCGGCTCGGCCAAGTTCTTCCTCGGCACCGACAGCGCCCCGCATGCACGCCATGCCAAGGAAGCGGCCTGTGGCTGTGCCGGCATGTATACCGCCCATGCCGCCATCGAGCTGTATGCTGAAGCCTTCGAGGCCGCCGGTGCGCTGGACCAGCTGCAAGCCTTTGCCAGCCTGAACGGCCCGGCCTTCTATGGCCTGGCTCCCAATGCCGACACCGTCACTTTGGTGAAGGAAAGCTGGCAGGTGCCGGCAGCGCTGGAGTATGACGGCGACAGCCTGGTGCCGCTGCGTGCTGGCGAAACCATCCACTGGCGTCTGCAAGACTGAAGCCGCTGCTGCCGGCCATAGCCGGCTGTGTTGATGAAAGCTCCCGGGTGGGAGCTTTTTTTATGGTTTTACCGCCAGGTATTGTCTGGCAATCCAACGCCATGGTGGCGGCTGGCTGAGGTTGGCCATGTCATGCAGCTTGGGTGGAGCGCCTTGATTGACGGGCGATACGGCTGGATTCAGGTTTTTATCGTACTGATATTCGTTACTGTAATCTGCTGATTAATATGCTGCCGGCCTGAATAGGCAAATGGCAGTGTGCCCTGGCAGCAAATGTGCCGGCTAAATCAGTCGACGCATGCAAGATAATAATGCCTGCCAATATAATTACTCATGGCAGGGGCGGTAAATTTTGTGGTTTGGCTGAAAATACTGTGAAAAATTGCTGGCAAAAGCGCTAACGTCGTTGAAATGACACGGGTTTGGCAAAACGCTTGTCATATTGTTCTGAATCATACTTGAAGAATTTAAAAACGCTGGCGCATAATGGCCCGGCCCGTTTCGGACAGTTAATCGGGAAAGTTCCGAACATAATTCGGATAAAAGAATTTGCGCACCCGCAATAAGCGGGGCTCTACAGAACAGGAGAATAGGCGAATGTCACACAATAAATCGCTGCGCGTGGCCGCGGCCGCAGTTGCCCTGGCACTGGCCGGTACGACCGGTTTTGCCATGGCCGCCCAGGTACCGGCAGGCGTCAAGCTGGCTGCCAAGCAGGAGCTGATCCGCAACACCGGTTCCGAGCCGGAATCGCTCGATCCGGTGCTGGCCGAATCGGTACCGGCCAATACCATCACCATGGATCTGTTCGAAGGCCTCACCGCCACCGACAGCTTTGGCAAGGTGATGCCGGGCGTGGCCGAGTCGTGGAAGCAGACCAGCCCCACCACCTGGGTATTCAAGCTGCGCAAGAATGCCAAGTGGTCGGATGGCTCCGCCGTGACCGCAAGCGATTTCGTGTATGGCTGGCAGCGTTTTGTCGATCCCAAGACCGCCTCTCCCTATGCCTCCACCTATGGCATCTTCATCCAGAACGGCAAGGAAATCACCGAAGGCAAGAAGCCGGCTTCCTCGCTGGGCGTGAAGGCTGTGGACAAATACACCCTGGAAGTACAAACCCCCTACCCGGTGCCGTTCATGCCGTCGCTGGTAGCCAATACCCAGCTGGCACCGCTGCCCAAGGCCACCATCGACAAGTTTGGCAAGGACTGGACCAAGCCGGGCAAGATGGTGTCCAACGGCGCTTTCGCGCTGAAGGACTGGCAGGTCAACAGCAAGATCGTGGTGGAAAAGAATGCCCAGTACTGGGATGTGAAGAACGTGCAGCTGGGCAAGATCACCTATCTGCCGATCGAAGACCACAATGCCGACGTGAAGCTGTATGAGTCCGGCGAAAACGACTGGGTGCTGGAACTGCCGTCCGGCACCTACGACAAGTACAAGACCCAGTACCCGAAGGAAATCCGCAATGCGCCTTTCCTGGGCCTGCGCTACTACTCGCTGAACAACAAGGACCCGCTGCTGAAGGACGTGCGCGTGCGCAAGGCGCTGTCCATGGTGCTGGACCGTGACATCCTGGCCAAGAAAGTAACCGCCGACGGCCAGTCCCCGGCTTACAGCGCCATCGTCACCGGCACTGCCGGCGCCGATGTCACCAGCTATGACTGGGTGAAATGGCCGATGGCCAAGCGGGTGGAAGAGGCCAAGAAGCTGCTGGCCGAAGCTGGCGTGAAGCCCGGCACCAAACTGAAATTTGCCTACAACACCAGTGACTACCACAAGAAGATGGCCATCTTTGCCGCTTCCGAATGGAAATCCAAGCTGGGCCTGAATACCGAGCTGGAAAGCCTGGAATTCAAGGTGCTGCTGAAGAAGCGCCATGACGCCGACTTCCAGATCGCCCGCAATGGCTGGAATGCCGACTACAACGACGCCACCACCTTCCTGGCGCTGGTACAGTGCGACAACGACCAGAACGACAACAAGAACTGCAATGCCAAGGCCGAAGCGCTGATCAAGCAGGGTAGCGATACCACCGATCAGGCCAAGCGCAAGCAGCTGTTCACCCAGGCCGTGAAGATGATCATGGATGACTATCCGATGATTCCGCTGCTGCAATACACCGCACCGCGTCTGGTGAAGTCCTATGTGGGTGGCTACGGCAAGAACCCGATGGACCGCTACCGCGGCAAGGACCTCTACATCATTCAGCATTAAGCATGGCGCTTGATTGAATGATGCAAGAGGCGGGGGCGCTTGCCCCCGGTTGAACAGAGGCCGGATGTCCGCCAGACGGACATCCGGCTTGTGATGTAGAGCATCATGCCGGAGCGGTTCGCCCTGCAGGCGCGTTCACAAGACGCGTGCTGTGCTGGCGGACGACAACCGGCTGGAGTATCCCCATGTGGTCCTATACTTTCCGACGCGTGCTGGCCACCATTCCCACGCTGCTGGCCGTCATTACCGTTTGCTATCTGTTGCTGCACCTGACGCCGGGCGGCCCCTTTGACGGGGAGCGCAAGGTATCGGCAGCGGTGCTGGCCAATTTGCAGGCCAAGTACCATCTCGATCTGCCCTTGTGGCAGCAATATCTGTATTACATCAAGAGCCTGCTGCAGGGTGATCTGGGCGCGTCCTTCCGCTATGCCGACTGGAGCGTGAACGATCTGGTGGGCAAGGCCTTGCCGGTATCCGCTGCCATCGGTGGCGGTGCCATCGTTATCTCCTTGTTCATCGGTGTGGCGCTGGGCATTGTGGCCGCACTGCGCCAGAACAGCCTGATCGACTACTTTGTCATGCTGCTGGGCAATATCGGCGGCGCTTTTCCGTCCTTCGTGCTGGGCCCGGTGCTGGTGATGGTGTTTGCCATCGGCCTGGAATGGTTGCCGGCCGGCGGCTGGGATGATTTCTCGCTGCGTTACATGGTGCTGCCGATTGCCCTGCTGGTGTTCATCAACATCTCCACCATCGGTCGCGTGATGCGCGGCAGCATGATTGAGGTGCTGGGCAGCAACTTCATCCGTACCGCCCGTGCCAAGGGTTTGCCGATGCGTACCATCGTGCTGCGCCATGCGCTCAAGCCGGCGCTGATGCCGGTGGTGTCGGTGATTGGCCCGCTGGCCATTTCCTCGATTACCGCGGCCGTGGTGACCGAAACCGTGTTCGGCCTGCCGGGCCTGGGCAAGCTCATCGTCAATGGTGCCGCCAACCGCGACTACACCCTGGTACTGGGGCTGGTGGTGCTGGTGACGGTGATTACCGTTGTTCTCAACCTGCTCGTGGATCTGGCCTATGCGCTGCTGGACCCGAAGATTCGCTACTGAGCGGGAGCAAAAATCATGATGCAAAGCAAACAGAAAGCCATGACGGCGGCGCTGGACAATGGTCTGGTCGATGCCGCCGTGGAAGGCCGCAGCCTGTGGCGTGACGCGCGCGTACGTTTTTTCCGCAACAAGGCCGCCGTACTCAGCCTGATCATGCTGGTGTTGATCACCCTGGCCTGTATTTTCGGGCCAATGGTGCTGCCGCACACCTATGAAGACACCGACTGGGACGCCATGGGCATTGCTCCGACGCTGGCCAATACCCACTGGTTCGGTACCGATGCGCTGGGGCGTGACCTGCTGGTGCGCTGCCTGATCGGCGGCCGCATTTCGCTGATGGTGGGTGCGCTGGCCACCATCGCCTCGGTGGCACTGGGCATTGTCTGGGGGGCAACCGCCGGCTTCATGGGCGGCAAGGTCGATTCGCTGATGATGCGCATCGTCGACATGATGTACGCCGTGCCCTATCTGCTGATCGCCATCCTGATGGTGACCCTGCTGGGCCGCGACTTCTACCTGGTGGTGCTGACCATTACCGTGTTCTCGTGGATGGACATGGCACGGGTGGTGCGCGGCCAGACGCTGGCGATCAAGTCCAAGGAATATGTCGAGGCGGCGCACGCCATTGGCGTGTCCACCCCCAAGATCATCTTCCGCCACATCGTGCCCAATCTGTTGGGCATCGTGGTGATCTACACCACGGTTACCGTGCCGGGCGTGATCCTGACCGAATCCGTGTTGTCCTTCCTGGGCCTCGGGGTGCAGGAACCGATGACCAGCTGGGGTGTGCTGATTCAGGATGGTGCCGGCGTGATGGATGCCAGCCCGTGGATTCTGCTGTTCCCGGCCGGCCTGCTGTCGGTCACCTTGTACTGCGCCAACTATATCGGCGACGGCCTGCGCGATGCGCTCGATCCGAAAGATCGTTGAGGTAGCAACAGATGAGTCTATTGAAAGTAAGTAATCTGGGCGTGCAGTTCCAGACCAACGACGGTGTGGTCAGCGCAGTCAACGGCGTCAGCTTCGAGCTGGAAAAGGGGCAGACCCTGGGCATCGTTGGCGAATCCGGCTCGGGCAAGAGCCAGACGGTGCTGGCCATGATGGGCCTCTTGGCCAAGAACGGCAAAACCACCGGTGAAGCGCTGTACCAGGGCAAGAACCTGCTGGCCATGAGCCCGGCCGAGCTGAACCGCATTCGTGGCGACCGGCTGGCGATGATTTTCCAGGACCCGATGACCTCGCTCAATCCCTATCTGACGGTAGAGCGCCAGATGACCGAGGTGCTGGAGCTGCACAAGGGCATCAGCCGTCGTGACGCGAAAAAGCGCGCCATCGAGCTGCTGGACGCGGTGCGCATTCCCGAAGCCGCCCGCCGCATCAATATGTATCCGCACGAGTTTTCCGGCGGCATGCGCCAGCGGGTGATGATTGCCATGGCCTTGTTGTGCGAGCCGGAAGTGCTGATTGCCGACGAACCCACCACCGCGCTGGACGTGACGGTGCAGGCACAGATCCTCACTCTGCTCAAAGAGCTGCAGCGTGATTTCGGTACCTCCATCGTGATGATTACCCACGATCTGGGCGTAGTGGCCGGCCTCTGCGAAAAAGTGATGGTGATGTATGGCGGCCGCGCCATGGAGTACGGCAGCGCTGACAATATCTTCTATCAGCCCAGCCACCCCTACACCATCGGTCTGCTCGGCGCACTGCCACGGCTGGATCACGATGGCAGCGAGCTGGTAAGCATTCCGGGCAATCCGCCCAATATGGCCAGAATGCCCAAGGGTTGCCCGTTCTCCGAGCGTTGCACCCACGCCAGCAGCCGCTGCGCGGACGAACTGCCGGCACTGGCCGCCAGCAACGTGAACCCGCAGGTGCTGCGCGCCTGTCACAAACCGGCCGACGAATTGCAGCAGGCAGCACAGGAGGTGGCCCATGTCTGAACAAGCCAAGCAGCCGATTCTGTCGGTACGTGATGTCAAAGTGCATTTTCAGGTCAAGGGCGACGGTGCCTGGCCGTGGAGTGCCAAGCGCACGCTGAAGGCGGTGGACGGGGTCAGCTTCGATCTGTACGCCGGTGAAACCCTGGGTGTGGTGGGCGAGTCCGGCTGTGGCAAGTCCACCCTGTCGCGCGCCATCCTCAACCTGATTCCGGCCACCAGCGGCGAAATCGTGTGGATGGGCAAGGACCTGACTCGCGGCACGGACAAGGACTGGCATGCGGTGCGCAAGGACATCCAGATGATCTTCCAGGATCCTCTGGCCTCGCTGAACCCGCGCATGACGGTGGCGCACATCATCGGCGAGCCGCTGCGGGTGCACAAACCGGAGCTGTCGGAAGCCGAAGTGATGAAGCGGGTGCGCGCCATGATGGCGCGGGTGGGGCTGCGTGAGCAGATGATCAACCGCTATCCGCACGAATTTTCTGGTGGCCAGTGCCAGCGTATCGGCATTGCCCGGGCGCTGATTCTGGAACCCAAGCTGATCATCTGCGACGAGCCGGTGTCGGCACTGGACGTGTCGATTCAGGCGCAGATCATCAATCTGCTGAAAGAGCTGCAGCGCGAGATGGGGCTGGCGCTGATCTTCATCGCCCACGATCTGGCGGTGGTCAAGCATATCTCCGACCGCATCCTGGTGATGTATCTGGGCCGCGAGATGGAGCTGGCACAAAAGCATGCCTTATACGATGCGCCTGCGCACCCGTATACCCGCGCGCTGCTGTCGGCCATTCCCATTCCCGATCCGAAGCTGGAGAAAAACAAGGTCATCCAGATCCTGCAGGGTGATCTGCCCAGCCCGATCAACCCGCCTTCGGGCTGCGTGTTCCGCACCCGCTGCCCACAGGCCGAGGCGCGTTGCGGCACGGAGAAAATCCAGCTGCGCCAGATCAGCGAGCAAAGCCAGAGCTCCTGCCTGCTGGCCTGATTACGCGCTGGTGCCAAGCAAAAGCCCTGCATTTTCATGCAGGGCTTTTTATTGATTGTTATCCCAGTGTTAACAGAGTGGGCTGTTGCTTAACGAAAAATTACGCTAGCATGTTAGCGCTTTCTAAAAAACAGGATTTCGTGATGAAAAAATTGCACCTTGCTCTGGTATTGGCATTGTCCCTGTCTGGCGCAGCCCAGGCTTTCGATCTGAACGGCATGCTCAGCTCCGGCAGCGACCTGCTCAAGGCGGCGACCCTGAGCGATGCCGACGTGAAGAGCCTGGCCGCTGAATCCAGCGTGGCCATGGACAAGAAAAACAAGGTAGCCGCCCCCTCCAGCGCCTATGGCAAGCGTCTGGCCAAGATCGTCAAGGGTCTGGACAGCGAAGACGGCACCAAGCTGAACTTCAAGGTCTATCAGACCAAGGAAGTGAACGCCTTTGCCATGGCAGATGGCACCGTGCGTGTGTACAGCGGCCTGCTGGACAAGATGGATGACGACCAGGTGCGTTTCGTGATCGGCCATGAAATCGGCCACGTGAAGTTGGGCCACACCAAGAAAGCCATGCAGCTGGCTTACTCCGCTTCCGCTGCGCGCAAGGCCGCCGGTAGCAGCGGCAACAGCACTGCCGCAGCCCTGAGCGAGTCCGACCTGGGCAACTTTGCCGAAGCCATCGTCAATGCACAGTTCTCGCAATCGCAGGAAAGCGATGCCGATGCCTATGGCGTGGGCTTCCTCAAGCGCCACAACTACAATGTGCAAGGCGCACCGTCCGCCCTGCGCAAACTGGCCGAGCTGTACGGCAACGACAGCAGCATGCTGGCCAGCCACCCGGCTCCGGGCGAGCGCGCCACCAAGGTGGAAAAGCTGATCGCCAACTGATCAGTCTTCCTGCTGAAAAAAGGCCTCCGCATGGAGGCCTTTTTGCTTGTCCTGCCAGTGCAGTGCAGGGCGACTCAGCGCTTTTTCGCCGGCTTGGCCAGTTGCTTCAGCGCATGTGACACCGCTACCAGCCCAAAGCTGGCGGTGACAACCATGCCGGCACCGAAGCCGGCGCAGGACAGACCCTGCGGACCACGGCTGCTGTCGGCCTCACAACTTTGTGTGTCGGGATAAACCAGCTGTTCGGTAGAGAACACGCAGGGAACCTGCAGCTTCTTGCCGGCATCGCGCGGGAAGCCGTGATAACGGCGCAGGTTATAACGCAGCTTGGACAACAGCGGGTCGTAAGTGACCTCGCCCAGATCCGCCAGCTTGATCTTGGTCGGGTCCATCTGGCCGCCGGCACCACCGGACACGATGAAGGGCTGGCGTTGGCGTACACACCAGGCTGCCATGGCGGTTTTGACCCGCAGATTGTCGATGCAGTCGATGATGAAGTCGAAGCCCTGGCCCAGCATGGCATCCAGATTGTCTTCAGTGACGAAATCCTCGATTTCCTGCACCACGCAGGCCGGATTGATGGCGCGCACCCGTTCGGCCAGTGCCGTCACCTTGGCCATGCCGTAATGCGGGTCCAGTGCCGGCAGCTGGCGGTTGGTATTGGATTCGGCAATATTGTCCAGATCAATCAGCGTCAGGTGGCCGATGGCGCTGCGCGCCAGTGCTTCCACCGCCCAGGAACCCACCCCGCCCACGCCCACCACACAGACATGAGCCTGCTGGAAACGGCTCAGCGCCTCTGCGCCATACAGGCGGGCAATACCGCCAAAGCGGCGTTCAAGATCAGCATCGTGCGACATCGGGGCATCCGGTACGGAAAAACGGCCAAGCATAACCAAGCCGGGGCTGGCTGACCAGTGGTGTGGCAGAAAGCGGCTGCGTCCTGCCTGCAACAGCCGGCTGCGGCGGACTAAGAACAAGCAGCTGATTTATTGGAACTTTCCTTACCCTTGCCTATCCTTGTCTGTGGGTCCGTCAAGAATGCACACCGGCATTCCTCTGAACCGGGCCTGCCTCCGTGATCTCAAGGGAGTCTCCCATGAAGCTACCGAGTTTCGATATCGACCTGGACAAGCATTACAACGCCACCGTCGTCATCGCCTGCGTGCAGTGCGGCCATGAAAACCGCCATCATCTGAAAGCCCTGTCCCCCGACCATACCCTGCGCTGCCAGTGCGGCAGCGACATCTCGATGAACAGCACGGCCATGCTGGCCGCCCAGCGCCGCGTCAGCGAACTGAAGCAGGCATATCGAATACCTTGATGGAGTGATTCCCACAATCTGCGTACTGCCCCCGGCAACCCGTTTGCTGGCACAATCAGGCAGGGCCTGATTCAGAAATTTCCTCGTACGGCGGCCTTTATGGCCGCCGCTTTCATTTGCAGGAGCACAGCATGCAGTGGATTGATATGCGCAGTGACACCGTTACCCAACCCACCCAGGCCATGCGTCACGCCATGGCTCATGCCGTGGTGGGCGACGATGTCTATGGTGACGACCCGACTGTGGTCGAACTGGAAACCCTGGCCGCCCGGCTGCTGGGCAAAGAGGCCGCGCTGTTTGTGCCCACCGGCAATTTCGGCAATCAGCTGGCCATTTTCACCCACTGCCAGCGTGGCAACGAGGTGATTCTGGGCGACGACTGCCATATCGTCTGGCACGAAACCGGCGGTGCGGCGGTGATCGGTGGCGTGCAGTTGCGCACCATTGCCAGCGACAAGGGGGTGATGGATCCGCAGGAAATCGAAGCGCGCATCCGGGTGGGCCAGGATGTGCATTGGCCCAAGACCGGGCTGATCTGCCTGGAAAACGCTCACAGCAATGGCCGGGTGATTCCGCTGGACATCATGCAGCGCACCGCCGACATCGCCCGTTGCCACGGCGTGCCGGTGCATCTGGATGGGGCGCGGGTATTCAATGCCGCCACGTATCTGGGCTGTGATGTGCAGGAGATCACCCGTCATGCCGATACGGTGATGTGCTGTCTGTCCAAGGGGCTGGCCGCACCGGTCGGTTCCATCCTGGCCGGCTCGGCCGATTTCATTGCCCTCGCCCGCTACAATCGCAAGCTGCTGGGTGGCGGCTGGCGTCAGGCCGGGGTGCTGGCGGCACCGGGCCTGCTCGCGCTGACCGAGATGACCCAGCGTCTGGCCGAAGACCACGCCAATGCCCGCTATCTGGCCGAGCAACTGGCCGGCATGCCCTGCATCGAGGTGGACATCGACGACGTGCACATCAATATGGTGTGGTTCCGCTTGCTGGCCGACATCGATATCAGCGAACTGATGGCCGCCCTGACGGCTGACGGCATCAAGGCCAATCCGCCCGAGGGTGGGCGCATGCGCTTGGTGACGCACTGGCAGGTCAGCCGGGAAGCCATCGACCGGGTACTGGAGGTGTTTCAGCGGGTATTAAGTGACTGACAGTCCGGCCCGCAGCGTGCCATGCGCTGTCAGGACGCCCCCGATTGAATCTGCAAGTGCGGAGAGACAGCATGAAAAGCGTATGGATCTTGTTGTTGGCATTGTGTTGCGGCAGGGTGCTGGCCGATGAGCAGCTGCTTACGCTCAGCACCCGTCCCGGCGTGAGCCAGCGTCTGTTGTTGCTGGAACCCGCCGGCAAGCCGCTGGCCAGCCTGATCCTGTTTACCGGTGGCGAGGGCACGCTGAAACTGGGCGATAGCGGCCAGTTGGGTGCCGGTGCCGGCAACTTTCTGGTCAGGACCCGCCAGCGCTGGGCAGAGCAGGGCTTTCAGGTGGCGGTGGTGGATGCGCCGTCCGACCATCCGGACAATATCAGCCGTAACGATTTTCGCAGCAGCGCCGAGCATGCCGCAGATATTGCCGTGGTGATGGATGAGTTGCGCCGTCGGGCCGCGGTTCCGGTATGGCTGGTGGGCACCAGCCGAGGCACGACCTCGGCGGCGGCTATCGGCATCCGCCTGCAACCGCGCGTGGCCGGGCTGGTGTTGACCTCCACCATCAATCACGATCGTGGCAATGTTGCGGCCATGGATTTGCCACAGCTCAGCCTGCCGGTCTTGCTGGTACAGCACCGGCATGACCAGTGCAAGGAAAGCCTGCCGGCCAATGTGCAGCCGATACTGGACGGGCTGCTCAAGGCACAGCCGCGCGCCCTGCTGGAGTTTGATGGCGGACAGAACCGGGGTGACCCCTGCCAGCCTTGGGCCGCACATGGGTATAACGGTATCGAGGATGAAGTCATCAGCCAGATCGCGGCCTGGATAAAACAGCATCAGCGCTGAGCTGCGGTTTGCTGCAATGGGTGGGGCTCACTGCCCGGCACCGCAGGCGGCAGCGGTGGTCTGCGGCATGAGTGCTATCAGTCATAGACCACGGTAACGATGGCCTTGGCGGGCTTGTCCATCGTGTAGACACTGGCCAGGGGTGGTGCGATGTAGCGGGAAACCCCTACCGACTGGGTCGCCGCCGGGCCGGCGCAGCTGGGGTTGGCAGCCGCCTCGCGCGCCATTTTGTAGGCAGCGGGATGTTGGGCATAGTTCATCCAGGTTTCGGCCGGGAGGGTGCAGGGTGTATTGACGATGGCACCATGAAAACTGATGGTGCCAGTGCTGGCGGCGACGCCGTTGCTGCTAAGCAGAAGCAGGACGCTGAGTGTGGCGAGCAGGTTTTTCATGATTATTTCCAAGATTAATAAGTAAACAGATGCAGTAAATAAGAAATTTCTACACAGGTTATAGGAAATTGACCAGAAAACCGCTAGTTATCGATTGCTGAAGTATTGCTGAAACTTTGTGAAGATTGACTTATAAAAACAGCCATTCTGGTGTTTTTATTGATAAAAACACATATTTTTGGCATTTTTTGTTAAAAATCCAGGCTTGATTGTGAGGATTTTTTGGGCTCTTGCAAAAGTGCCGAGCATTTGCACGGCTGGCCCAGTACTAAAGAACGGGTCGAGCGTATTTTCCCGTCGCGTGTTTGATTCATGGTCGCCGGGTGTCGGTGCTAAGCTGTGCGCCTGTCTGAATTTCTGGTTCTGTCATGTCCCACCTTCCCGATTCCCAGCTGTGGCTGGAAAGCCTCGACGACCCTGCAGTCCAGCAATGGGTTGCTGCGCAGAACAGCCACACCCAGGCGCTGCTGGATGCCGATGCGCGCTATGCGCCCTTGCAGCGCGACATCCTGGCGCACCTGCGCGATACGCGGCAGATTCCCTTCTTTTCCGAGCACGCCGGCTGGCTGTACAACTTCCATCAGGATGAAACCCATCCGCGCGGCATTTACCGCCGCAGCACACTGGCGGCTTACCGGGCTGGTGCACAGGAATGGCAGACGGTGCTGGATGTGGATGCGCTGGCGGCCGAAGCTGGCAAGGATTGGTATCTGGATGGCGTGGCGCATTGCACGGTTGCGCCCACACGGGTGCTGGTGCATCTGAGCGAGGGTGGTGGCGATGCCAGCCTGGCCTGGGAATACGATCTGGATGCCGCCGCCTGGGTGGAGCAGGGTTTGCGTTTTCCCAAGGGCAAGAATCATATCGCCTGGCGTGACCCGGACAGCGTGTTTGTCTGCCCCGGCTGGAAGGGCGCGCCGCTGACCCGCTCCGGCTATCCCAGCGAAGTATGGCTGGTGGAACGTGCGGCCGATGGCCAGCATCAATGGCAGCAGCTGTTTGTCGCACCCGCCGGTGCGATGATGGTGGCGGCCTGGCGTTATCTGGATGGCGTGGATGGCGTGCTGGACCTGATCGAGGCCGCTGATGGCTTTTACAGCAAGACCTATCATCTGATTGATGCCGAGCTGCAAACCCGGCCGCTGCCACTGCCGGCCAAGGCGGATATCGAGGGCTATCTGCATGGCCAGTTCATCGTCAAGCTGGCCGAAGACTGGCCGTGGCAGGGCGCAACCTATCTGGCGGGCAGCCTGCTGGCCGTGCCGCTGCGCCACTTGCTGGGTGGTGAGGGGGCGGTGCAGTGCCTGGTGGAGCCCGCGCCGCGGCTGGCCATCGAGTCGGTGGAAACCACCCGCAGCAGCGTGGTGGTGAACCTGATCGACAATGTCCGCAGCCGTCTGCAGGCGTTTGAGCTGCATGGCGAGCAGTGGCAGCCGCGCAGTCTGCCGGTGCCGGATTCCGGCGTGATCGAGTTTGCCGACCAGCCTTGGGACAGCGAAGTGCTGTGCTATAGCTTCAGCGATTTCCTTAATCCCACCGGTCTGTACCGGTTGGATGTGGCCAGTGGCCAGCAGGAATGCCTGCGCCAGCAGCCCGCGGCTTTCGATGCCAGCCGTTTTGTCGCCGAGCAATGCTGGGCCACTGCGCCGGACGGGGTGGCGATTCCCTATTTCGTGGTGCGCGCCCGCGATGTGGTGCTGGATGGCAGCACGCCCACCCTGTTGTATGGCTATGGCGGTTTCGAAGTGCCGATGATGCCGTATTACGTGGAAAACTTCGGCGCGCACTGGCTGGAAAAGGGCGGTGCCTTCGTGCTGGCCTGCATCCGTGGTGGTGGGGAGTTTGGCCCTGGCTGGCATCAGGCCGCACAAGGGGTGAAGCGCCCGGTTTCCTTTGACGACTTTTGCGCCGTGGCCGAAGCCCTGATTGCCAGCGGGCTGACCTCTCCGGGCAAGCTGGGCATCGAAGGCGGCAGCAATGGTGGCTTGCTGGTGGCGGCCTGCATGGTGCGCCGGCCGGAACTGTTCAAGGCCGTGGTGTGCGAAGTGCCACTGCTGGACATGCTGCGCTACACCGAACTGCTGGCCGGTGCCAGCTGGATAGACGAATACGGCGATCCGGCCAATCCGGACGAGGCGGCGGCGCTGGCTGCCTATTCGCCTTATCACCAGATCAAGCCGGAGGCGGTTTACCCGCTGGCGCTGTTTACCACCAGTGCGCGCGACGACCGGGTCCACCCCGGCCATGCCCGCAAGATGGTGGCGCGCCTGCAAGAGCTGGGCCACGGTGCGCTGCTGATCGAAACCGATGCCGGCGGCCATACTGGCAATGCCGGCCAGCAGCAGACTGCCGATGAGCTGGCGCGGGTGCTGGTGTATCTGTATCAGCGGCTGATGGACTAAGAACCTGTTCATAGTCTGCTGGATTTAGTCGAAATGGGGTGATACCGCGTTAAAAACGTCTGCGGAATGCTCATTTACTTTATGTAAACTCCGCTTCCTTAGCCGTTTTCGCCTTGTCTCACTCTAGCTCGCGAGACTTTGAACAGGCTCTAGGCCATCGTCATCAGCAGGCGACAATGTTAGTCTGGGCGTTTCCTGCCGAGGAGACGCCAGTGATCACCCTGTACGTGTTTGGCCCGGCCTTCGGCCTGCCCGATGCCAGCCCCTTTGTGCTGAAGGCCGAGATGCTGCTCAAGCTGTCCGGCCTGCCTTATCGCAAGCTGCGTGGCAGCATGCGCCGTGCGCCCAAGGGCAAGCTGCCTTATATCGACGACGCCGGCACGCGGGTGCCGGATTCCACGCTGATCCGCCTGCATCTGGCCGAGCAGCATGGCATCACCCTGGATGCTGGGCTGTCGGAGGCCGACAAGGCGCTGGCCTGGAGCGTGGAGTGCCTGTGCAGCGACCATCTGTACTGGTGTGTGGTGCATGAACGCTGGATGGATGATGCGGTTTTTGCCCGTGGCCCGGGGGTGTTTTTCCAGCGCGTGCCATTCCTGCTGCGCGGCATGGTCATTCGCATGATCCGGCGCAAGGTGCGCGCCAATCTGCATGGTCAGGGCCTGGGACGCTTCAGTCCGGCCGAACGCCAGCGTCTGTTGCAACTGGATGTGGCCAGCCTGGCCGCCCTGCTGGGTGATAAGCCCTATATGCTGGGCGAGTCCCCGAGCTGGCTGGACGCCACGGTATTTGCCTTTGTCGCCTCGGCCTGGCTGGCCACACTGGGCGACACCCCCAGCCAGCAGGCGGTGCGGCAGCATGCCAATCTGCAGGCTTATGTCGAGCGGCTGCGCCGGCAATACTTTCCCGACTGGACGACCGAGGCATGACTGGCGCGTTTCTTGCACAGCAGAACGGCATCATCCCGCCCCAGACCCTGAGCATGAGCCAAGATATCCACATCCGCCCGGCCACGGCGGCCGACGCCGCCAGCATTGTGGCGATTTACAACCCCTACGTGCTTGATACCACCATCAGTTTTGAAGAACAGCCGGTGACCGAGCAGGAAATGGTCGAGCGCATGCGCAAGGTGGACGAGCAAGGCCTGCCCTGGCTGGTGGTGGAGCTACATGGCGAGCTGCTGGGCTATGCCTATGCCACGCGCTGGCGGGTGCGGCATGCCTACCGCTTTGCGGTGGAAACATCGGTGTACTTTGCCGCAGAGGCCCGTGGCCAGGGCCTGGGCAGCCGGCTGTACCGCGTCTTGCTGCAGCAATTGCGCGCGCTGGGCGTGCACATGGCCATTGGTGGCATTGCCCTGCCCAATCCGGCCAGTGCCGCTCTGCACGAGGGCTTGGGTTTCCGTCAGGTAGCCACTTTTCACGAGGTGGGCTGGAAGGCTGGCCGCTGGCTGGACGTGGGCTATTGGGAGCTGAAACTCAATGATGGCCCACCACTGCCGGATGCGGGCTGACCGCGCGATCTGCGCCGTTGTGGAGCCGTCCTCTCCCCAGAGTGGTGCGTGCAAAACCTTGGACAGCTGCTCCGCTTTGTGACATTTTTGATCAAATACTCACAGGAGGAGCAGACATGGCACAAGCCAGCGACATCATCGTGTTTCAACGCAACCCGGTACGGGTCGAGCAATTCAATGCACCGGCCGACCGCCGCATCGAAGGCGAGTGCGCCCAGACAGTAGAAAACCATTACTCCGACCCTAGCGGCCAGTTTCACGCCGGTATCTGGAGTGGTGGCCGTGGCAGCTGGAAGGTGAAATACAGCGAGCACGAATTCTGCACCCTGCTGGAAGGCTATGTGCGGCTGACCGATCTCCACGGCGACAGCGTGGAGCTGTATGCCGGCGACCATTTCGTCATTCCTGCAGGTTTCGAAGGGGTATGGGAGGTGCTGGAACCGGCGCGCAAGACCTACGCCATCTTCGAGGCCAAGTAGCCCCGCCTGACAGGACAAAACAAAGCCCCGCACTGGCGGGGCTTTGCTATTGGCGATCAACGGCAAGACTTGATGCGGCTAACAGGATAGCGCAGCGCCGCATCAGGCTTTTGTTCGCGGCTCTTATTCGCCCAGGCTGTGTTCCAGCTGTTGCAATCTGGCCTTGAGAGCGGCCACTTCGGCTTCCAGTGCCGCTACCCGCCCGGCGACACCGACATCGATGATGGCTGCTGCGCTGATTTCATTCGGGCTGGGTTCGCCACTGAGCAGATGGCACCAGCGCGCCTCACGCTCACCCGGCTGGCGCGGCAGTTTCATGACCAGCGGCGGGTATTTGTCGGCCAGCGCTTCCAGTGCGCCTTCTACTTCTTCCACGCCGCCAAAGCTGTAGATGCGGCCGGAACGGGTGCGGATCTCCGCGCTGGTCTGCGGGCCGCGCAGCATCAACAGCGCCAGTGCGGCCTGACGTGCGCCGTCGATATTCCATTCATAGTTCAGACGATGCTCATACTTGGCGACCCGGCTGCCGGCCGGCAGCCGCTCGGTGACCAGTTTTTTCGCCATCAGTCCGGCCAGGGCGGCACTGAGCTCGGCATCGGGCAGCTGCATCACCGGCTCGCGGCTGGTGAGCTGATTGCAGGCGGAAGACAGGCTGTTCAGTGTCAGCGGGTAGGCATCGGGTGTCAGCGCCTGTTTTTCGACCAGTGCGCCCAGTACCCGCACTTCCGCGGCATCCAGTTGGTGTGTATCCATCTTGTGCTCCCTTGTTGCAATGCGCACATCATCGCATCAAGCACACTAGGCAACCAAGCTTTGTCGCCGTCCGGCCTTAGAGCCGCTAACAAAAAACCTGCTGCTGCGTTGCGCCTCCTTGCCGTACTCTTTGTACTGTCTGCGTCGGCGCGCCTTGCCCCAGGGACGCTACGCTATTTTGTTAGCCGCTCTTATTGTGGTGGCTGTTGTTTCGCCAGCAGGGCATCCAGCTGGTGCAGGCGCTGAATCTCGCGCTGGCGCGCGGCATCTTCATCTTGGGACAGTGCCTTGTACAGCGAAACCGCCATGCCGATCATGATCAGCATGAAGGGCAGGGCCGCCACGATGGACATGGTCTGCAAACCCTTCAGCCCGCCGCTGGACAACAGCACCAGGGCAATGGCCGACAGCAGTACGCCCCAGATCAGCTTGACGCGGTGCCCCGGGTTGAGCGAACCGCCGGAGGACAGCATGCCCAGCACAAAGGTGGCGGAGTCGGCCGAGGTGACGAAGAAGCTGACCACCAGCAGCATGGCCAGTATGGACAGGGCCCGCCCGCCCGGCAGGTAGTCGAACATCACATACAGCGCGGTGGACACATCCTGTTTCACCGCGCTGACCAGGTCGGCGCCGGCAAACAGTTGCAGCTCGAGTGCCGTACCGCCGAACACGGCAAACCAGACAAAGCTGGCCAGGGCCGGCACCAGCATCACCCCCACCACGAATTCGCGAATGGTGCGCCCGCGCGAGACACGGGCGATGAACATGCCGACAAACGGTGCCCAGGTCACCCACCAGGCCCAGTAAAACAGCGTCCAGCTGGCAATCCAGCTGCTCTGGTTGAAGGGCGACATGCGCAGGCTCATGCTGGTGAGATTGCCCAGATAATCGCCGAAGGTGGTGGTGAAGGTATCAAAGATGAAACCGCTGGGGCCCAGTACCACCAGTAGCAGCATCAGGCCGCAGGCCAGCAGGATGTTGAGATTGGACAACCACTTGATGCCGCGTGACAGGCCGGTGAGCGAGGACAGCAGAAACAGCACGGTGGCGATGGCGACGATGGCAAAGGTCAGCCAGGGCGAAGCCTGCAGGCCGAACAGTTTTTGCAGTCCGCTTTCGATCTGCAAAGTGCCAAAGCCCAGCGAAGTGGCCACGCCGAATACCGTGGCCAGCACGGCCAGGATATCAATCGCCTTGCCAATGGGGCCATCGACCCGCGCACCCAGCAGAGGCCGGAAGGCCGCGCTGATCAGGCCCGGGGTACCACGGTTGAATTTGAAATAGGCCAGAATCAGCCCCATCAGGCTGTAGATGGCCCACGGGTGCAGGCCCCAGTGGAAAAAGGCATAGCGCATGGCGGCGCGCGCCGCGTCGGCCGACTGGGGCGTGATGGCGGCGCTGGCCGGGGTAGCGAAGTGGGACAGCGGCTCGGCCACGCCCCAGAACACCAGGCCTATGCCCATGCCGGCAGAAAACAGCATGGCAAACCAGCTGCCACGGGAAAACTCCGGCTCCTCATCTTCTTTTCCCAGCCGGATATGGCCGAAACGGCCAAAGGCCAGATACAGCGCAAACACCAGAAAGCCGAAGACGCTGAGCAGGTAAAACCAGCCGAAGCGGGAAATGGTATAGGCCAGCAAGGCGGCGGTGGAGTCGGCCAGCTGTTGTGGGGCGAGTGCGCCGAACAGCACAAACAGGGCAGTCAGTAACAGGGATAGGCGCAAGACCAAGCTTGTCTCCTTTCATCGGGCAGCCAGCAGAAAACCGGGCAGGGCGGCATTCACTGGCAGGGTGTGGGCATGGCTGTCACCCGGGCAGGCGCAGGGGCGCTGCGGGTGGCAGGCGGATGGTGTGGCTGCTGTGGCATGGCAAGTGGCGATGCAACACGGCGAGGCAGCCTGAAATGAGCGGCAATCTGTGCTGTGCCGTTATGGATAATTGAATGAATTCAAGATATTGCCTTTTTACCATATCATTATTAGTAAATTGTTGTAAACAAATATACTGAATCGGCGAGGGGCGGCACGATCCTGCGCGGGCGACTTGCGGGCGTTTTGCCCTAGGGGCCCGCTGCCGCTAAATGGATGGATGCTTGACAGCATGCGGCGGACTGGCCAACCTGTCGCCTTTCGAAAAGCATGCAAGGAAACGGTGATGAAGCGGGTGGATCTTCTGTTGGTGGAACAAGGACTTGCCACTTCACGTACGGTGGCACAAAGCCTGCTGGAAAGCGGCCGGGTCAGCCTGAATGGCCAGGTCATCAGCAAGGCCAGTTCAAAGTTTCCCGCCGGCACGCCCTTGCAGGTCAGGCCTGATCCGGCCGACCGCTTTGTCTCCCGTGGCGGGCAGAAGCTGGATGGGGCCTTGCAGCAGGCCGGGCTGGATATCACTGGCTGGCGGGTGCTGGATGTGGGGCAGTCTACCGGCGGCTTTACCGATTGCGCCTTGCAGGCTGGTGCCGAGTATGTGGTGGGCGTGGATGTTGGCCATGATCAGCTGCACCCCAAACTATGGGATGATCCGCGCGTCCGCTGTTTTGAAGGGGTGAACGCCCGTGCGCTGGATGGCCGGACCTTGTTGCAGGCCAATGCTGGCCAGCCATTCGACCTGATGGTGTGCGATGTGTCGTTTATCTCGCTGACGCTGATCCTGCCATCAGCCCTGCCTTTGCTGGGGGAGAGCGGCCGTTTGCTGGGGCTGGTCAAACCGCAGTTCGAGGTGGGGCGCGGCGCGCTGGGGCATGGTGGCATCGTGCGCGATGAAAGCCTGTTTGCCGGCGTGCAGGACAAGATCAGCAGTTGCCTGGACGAGCTGGACTGGGAAGTGGAGCAGTGGTTTGACAGCCCGCTGACCGGTGCCGATGGCAACCGCGAGTTCTTCGTGCTGGCACGCCGGGCTGTCTATTGAGCGGACAAAGAAAATCCGCAGAGGCATCGCACACTCTGCGGATGGCACCGGCCACCTTGCCTGTGGCCTGACGGTGCGGTGGGATATCGGCTGGGGGCGCTTCAGTCTTCCTCGCCGCGCACCACCAGCAGTGGGCAGTGGGTCTTGCGCATGACGTTCTCGGCAAAGCTGCCCAGCATCAGGTGAGCCAGTCCGCTGCGGCCATGGGTGCCGATGACGATCAGCTCGGCCTGGTGGCTGTCGGCAAAACGGATCAGCGCATCGGCCATGTCCTTGCCGCCCTCCCAGCTTTCTGCGATATGGCAGTCCACCCGGCTGACGCCTTCGTTGATGGCCTGTTTTTGTGCCTTGTCCAGTAATTCCCGCGCCTGACGGAAAGCCAGATCATGCAGCTGATGGGTATCCAGCGCACCCACGCCTTCGATGGCCATGTCGCGCAAACTGGCCACATGCACCAGCGACAAGCTGGATTGCGCCATTTTGGCAATACGTAGTGCCTCGGCTAGAGCCTTTGCAGAAGTTCGGCTACCATCTACTGCAATAACAATGTGTTGATACATGGAGTGCTCCTCATAAAACCGTCGCTCGCGCCTGGTCAGATGGCGGTACTATCGGCCGGCATGACGCCTTGCCCGGCGGACAGAAGCGGCTGAATACCCTGTTTGATTTCAGGATACTCGCGGCAGATGAAAGACTCTCCGAACTAATTGTTATGCACTTGATCTATAACAAATTCGAACAGACCATGCGCCGCGTTTAATGCGTGAACCCATGGTCTGCCGCTATTCTGTCGACCACTTTGCACACTTGAGGGGGATGGTTTTACATCATGTTGATCTTTGCCTTGCTGTCCTTGCTTGTCATTGCCGCCATCGTTGCCTGGAGTCTGAAATCGGGCAAGCGCAAAAACAAGAAGACGGTGGACGATAGCCGTATTTACGCAGCGCATACCCAGTCCCGGCCACTGGAGCCACTGGAACACAGCACCGGCCATGCCTTCGGCCTGCTGCTCAAGGCCGCCCGTGGCGACCGTTCGGTGGTGGAGAAGTGGATCATGGCCGAACAGCATCAGAATATGCCGCCGATCAGCCGTGATGGTGCGATCGAGCAACTGGCCCAGCGTCTGCAGGCCAGCCGCCGCTAGCCCTAGCGGCCGAGCACCAGCCCTTCGCGGCGTGGATCCGCTCCGCCGATATAGCCATTACCCGTTCTGACCAGCGCCGACAGGCCACTGGTCATTTCCACCGTCTTCACCTGATGGCCCAGCGCGGTCAGCGTGCTGCCCTGCACTTCCAGCCCCTGCCCGGCTTCCAGCTCGGTGGTGCCATTGCGGTTGCCGTAGTGCGGCAGGCTGACCGCTTGTTGCGGATCGAGTTTCCAGTCCAGCAGGGCGATCAGTGTCTGGGCAACATAGCCGATGATCTGGCTGCCACCGGGCGAGCCAGTGGCCAGCAGGAACTGTCCCTTGCTGTCGAACACCATGGTGGGCGACATGCTGCTGCGCGGCCGTTTGCGTGCTTCCACCCGGTTGGCCACCGGCTGTCCCTTGTCTTCCGGTGCGAAGGAAAAATCCGTCAGCTGGTTATTCAGCAAAAAGCCCTTGACCAGCATGCGGCTGCCAAACTGGTCTTCAATCGAGCTGGTCATGCTGACCACCCGCCCTTGCCGGTCCACTACATTGAGGTGCGAGGTGCTGGGCAGCTCAGGTGCGCTATCCCTGCCATACGCCGACAGTTTGACACCGGATGGCTCGCCCGCGCTGACCGCACCCATGCTGCGCTCTGGCTGGATCAAGCGGCTGCGCTGCTGTAGATAATCGGTGGCAACCAGGGCCGCGCTGGGCACGTTGGCAAAAGCCGGGTCAGCCAGATAGCGGTTGCGGTCGGCAAAGGCCAGCTTGCCCGCTTCCGCGAACAGGTGAATGGTGGAGCCGGCGGTGGGCGACATGTCTGCCAGCGGGAAGCGCTGTAGCATGCCCAGCATTTGCAGGACGGCGACGCCGCCTGAACTGGGGGCATCCATGCCGCAAACCTGCCAGCTGTGATAGGGACCGCACAGCGGTTTGCGTTCGATGGCCTGGTAGGCGGCCAGATCCGCTGGCAGCATGCGGCCTGGGTTACGCGGATGCTGATTCACCTTGGCGATGATGGCCGTGGCGATGTCACCCTCGTAAAAGGCACGCGGGCCACGGCGGGCAATCTGCTCCAGCGTCGCGGCATAGTCGGGGTTTTTCAGCAGGCTGCCCATGGCTTTGGGCTGGCCATCGGGCTGATAGAAATAGCGGCGGGCCGCCTCGTCCTGCTGCAGAAACCGGTCGGAGGCGAGCAGGCTGTACAGCCGTGGCGAAATGGCAAAGCCCTGCTGCGCCAGCTGGATGGCGGGCTGGAACAGGCTGGCCCACGGCAGATGGCCACCATGCTGGTGTGCCAGCTTCAGCATGGCCAGTACGCCGGGAACACCAACCGAGCGCCCACCCACGACAGCCTGATAGAAGTCCATCGGCTGGCCTTGTGCTTGCAGGAAAAGCTTGCCATCTGCCGTGGCCGGGGCGGTTTCCCGGCCGTCAAAGCTGGTGAGCTGGTGGCCATCGTAATACAGCATGAATGCCCCACCGCCGATGCCGGACGATTGCGGCTCGGTCAGGCCCAGCACCAGCTGGGCGGCGATGGCGGCATCGATGGCGCTGCCACCACGCTGCAGGATGTCCAGTGCAGCCTTGCTGGCATACGGGTTGGCGGTCGATACCATGCTGTTGCGCGCACTGACTGCGGGGCGGGGGCTAAAGCCGCTGGCAGCCTCCGGCGCAGCGGTTTCCGCCAGAGCGGGCAGGGCGCACAGCAAGAGCAGCAGACTGCGTAACAGCATGAAGATAAACCTCGGTTGCGATGGGATGGGTGAGCCGTGGCTGCCGCCGAAGGGGGCGGGCAGTGTGCAAGCATATGGGCAATGTTGCGGCAGGGCTGGGTGAGGGTCAATTCAGCGCGGTCAGCCATGAAAAACGGCCTGGCACGTTAATGTGCCAGGCCGTTGTCATTGCCGGGTTGGCAAATTCAGGACAGGGTGGCCAGGTACTGGCGCTCCCATGGCGTGATCTGGTTGTGGAAATGGCTGAGTTCCACGTCCTTTACCGCCAGATAGGCTGCACTGAATTCGCTGCCGAACAGGCGTTCTGCCGTGTCATGGGCGGCCATCAGGGCGCAGGCGGCATCCAGGGTATTGGGCAGGGTGGCGGCATCGGCATTGTTGAAGACATTGCCAACAGCCGGCTCGCTCGGGCTGAGCTTTTCTTCCACGCCGAGCAGGCCTGCGCCCAGGCTGGCGGCCAGCGACAGGTAGGCATTGGCATCGCAGCCGGGCAGGCGGTTTTCCACGCGACGGGCTTCCGGGCCGGATACCGGCACGCGGATGCCGACCGAGCGGTTGTCCACTCCCCAGCTCACATTCACCGGTGCAGCCAGACCCTTGACGAAGCGGCGGAAGGAGTTGGGGCTGGGGCAGAACAGCGGCATCAGGTGTGGCAGATACTGTTGCAGGCCGCCGATGTAATGGAAGAATTCGGCGCTGGCTTCACCATTGGCCTGGCTGAACACATTATTGCCCTGGCCATCCACCACGCTCTGGTGCAAGTGCATCGAACTACCCGGCTGACCGGGCAGCGGCTTGGCCATGCACACCACGGTCAGGCCGTGCTGGTAGCCGATTTCCTTCAGCGCGTACTTGAACAGGAAGGTCTGGTCGGCCAGCTCCAGCGCATTGCCATGCTTGAGGTTGATCTCGAACTGGCTGGGGCCCATTTCGTGCACATAGGTATCGGTCTGGATGCCCAGTTGCTCGCAGGCGCGGTACAGGTCGTCGAAGAAGCCTTCCAGATCGTTCAGCGTGGAAAAGCTGAAGGCATCGAAGCCGGTTTCGCGGCGGCCGGTACGCAGGGCCGGTGCCTGGAAGGCTTGGTCCGGATTGGCGTGGGCATCGAAGATGTAGAACTCCAGCTCCGGTGCCACCACCGGGGTCCAGCCCCGTGCCTGATAGCGCGCCAGAATGTTCTTCAGCGCCGAGCGCGGTGCCAGCGGCGACAGGCTGCCATCGTGGTCGATGTTGTCACACACCACCATGGCGCGCGGGGTCTTGGCCCACGGCACCGGGCGCAGCGTGGCGAAGTCCGGGCGCAGCACGACATCGGGGTCGTTTTCGCCATAAAAGCGGTAGTCGGGAAATTCGCCCACGCAGGTCTGGATGGCGACGGCACGGGCAATACGTAATTCCTGGCCTTTGATCAAAGCCTTGGCAGGCAGGGTTTTGCCACGGGCAAAGCCGCTGACATCAGCAAAGGCCAGCTCAACGTCGCGGACGTTTTGCTGAATCAACCATTCGGCTTGAGCAGCCGCGATGGAGTGTTGGGACATGCAGGTCTCCCCTGGAGTGTTCTCGATTGTTTCATCTATCTGCCTGTCTGTCGGTACTGCATTTTTTTGATTTTGCGGGCTGTGCCCTGAGGGCATTATGCCACCGGCAGGGGGGAGGGCAAGCGTGATGTCGCTTCGGCTAGTCATGGCACATGAAAAAACCGGCCCTGTTGCAGCCAGGGCCGGTTTGATCACAAGTGAGAAAAGCGCGCTTACAGCCGGAAGCGTGATACCGACTGGTGCAGCTGGCGGGCGTGCTGGTCGATATTCTGCATGGCATCGACTGCCTGCTTGACCGAACTCTGGGTTTCTTCCACCACGCCAGCCACCTGCTCCACGCTGACCGCGATATTGGCACCGGCCTGGCTTTGCTCGGTCATGGCACTCACCACGGAGTGCAGGCTTTCCAGTGCGCTGTGTGCCTGGCGGCTGATGGTATCCAGGGTCTGGGCGGCCTGATTGGCCTTGCCCACACCCAGCTGCACGGCCGGACGGATTTCCTGCATGCGTCCGGCCACGGTGCCGGTTTCATCCACCACGGCCTGGACGATGCTGGTGATTTCGTCGGTGGCGGTAGCGGTACGCTCGGCCAGCTTGCGTACTTCGTCGGCCACCACGGCAAAGCCACGGCCCATTTCACCGGCGCGGGCGGCCTCGATGGCGGCATTGAGCGCCAGCAGATTGGTCTGGTTGGCGATGTCGCGAATGGTTTCGGCAATGCCGCTGATGTTACGGGTACGTTCGGCCAGGCTGCCGACCAGGTCGCTGACATCTCCCACCTGGCTGGCGATGGATTCGATGCCGCTGGCCGCTTCCTTGGCCACCAGCTCACCTTCGCGTGCCAGCTGGCTGGAACGGCGGGCTCCTTCTTCCGAGCCGCCGGCATTATCCTTGACGTGGTCGATACTGACCGACAGCTGCTCGATGGAGGCGGCTGCCGAGGCCGTGGAGTTGCTGGCAATGCCGGACACCTCGTCCACCTTGTTCATCTGGGCGGACAGCTGCTGGCCGGCGTGGCCGATATCGTCGGTGGACTGGCGGATCTGGTTGATCATCTCGCGCAGTTTCTGCTGCATTTCGTGCATGGCGGCCAGCAGGCTCTGCGGCGGGCCGTTAACCTTGATCTGCTCGGTGAGGTCGCCCTGGGCAATCTGGCGTACTACTTGCGCGGCGTAGCCGGGTTCACCGCCCAGTGAACGGATGATACTGCGCGACATGGCACTGCCCAGCACGATGAGGGCCAGCACCGAAACCCCGCTGAGAATCAACAGGATGGTGCCTTGACGCCAGAACAGGGCGTCGATGTCATCGATGAAAAAGCCGGTGCCCACCGTCCAGCCCCAGGGGTCGAAGCGCACCACGCCGTTCAGCTTGGGTAATTGCTCTTTGTCCGCCCCGCGCGAAGTCTGGATGGTGACGATGCCGTAATGGTCCTTTTGCAGTGCTTCGTTGTAGACGGCTACCGTGGTTCGGCCATCGGGCACGGTGCTGCCCATGTCCACCTTGCCTTCACGCTCTGCCTTGGGGTGCAGTACCAGCCGGTTGTCGCTGTCACGGGCAAAGAAGTAGATGTCATTCACCTTCAGCGCCTTCAGCGTCTTGCGCGCCATATCCTGCGCCTGCTGCCGGCTCAGTTTGCCGCTGGCTTCCTGCTTGGCGTAATAATCGAGTGTGTTCTCCGCCATGCGCAGCAACAGGGTGATCTGTTCGTGCTTTTCGCTCTGCAGCGTACTGCGGGTGATGTATAGCGAGGTGGCTGCCAGCGTGATCAGCGCGATCAGGCTGGCAGCAATGATGATGAGCAGGCGGGTATTGACGCGCACGATGCTGTCCCCTTGGGTGGAGATAATTTTTAAAATGGCATGGTCTGTAAACTGCCGCAGCAAATATACCGGGGTATTGTTAATACTAAACGCTGGGCTCAGCAGAAATAACTGCTGAAAACCCCTAGTTGTTGGCGTATCGGTATGGATTAGCTGTTTATAGTCTTTGCTCTGCCAAAGCGGCAGTAAAAACTGTGAAATCCAGTTCCACCTGATCGGCATAACACATGGCATAGCTGGCAATGGCCTGGTCGAATTTGTCCGACTGGCCGATATAGCCGGCCATTTCAGCGGCACGGCCGCCGGATTTGGCATGCGCACGTGCCAGTGCCCAGGCGCAGGCCTGGCCAAATGCTGCCAGGCTTTCCGCTGAATCGAATGATTCCAGCGCCGGTGCCGCCTTCATGTCGCGCAGCTGGCGCACATAGAAATGACGGTCGCCCGGCCCGGTAGTCCAGCCCAGGAACAGATCACTGGCTGCCTGCATCAGGCGCTGGCCAAATACCACGCGCTTGCCCTGATGGCCGTGCACGCATTGCTGGGTGTAAGGCTCCAGCACCGAGCTGCGCGCTTCTTTCAATTGCAGGAACAGCGGCTGGTCGTATTCGTCCTGCAGCAGCATCACCAGGCAACGGGTGCCGACGCTGCCCACCCCTACCACCTTGAAGGCGGCATCTACCAGCCGGAAACGGCTGAGCAGGGTGCGGCGGTCTTCTTTCAGCGTGGCGCTGTACTCGGCCAGCATGGTGTGCAGCAAGTCGTGTGAGCTGCCATCGCCCAGCCAGTGCTCGTCATTGCCCCAGACCTGGTCTTGCTGTTGCATGTGGAAGATGACTGGTGGGTTGTCGCGCAGGCGCAGGCTGCCATCTTCCAGTACCGCCATCTTGGGCAGCAGTTTTTCCTGGGTCTGGCCGCGCGCCTTGTCGGCCAGCTTCAGCAGCTGCTGGCGGATGGTGTCGCTGTTGGCCCGCGCCAGCAATTGTTCAAAACCCACCTTGCAGTACCACAACTCCAGCTGGCTCATCTGGGCATATTCCTGCATGCGCTTGCGGTAGGTCCCCACCAACTGGCAGACCGCCTGCCGCGCTGCACTATTGCTGAAGCCGCGATTGCGCGCAGCCAGCACCACGCTGACCGCCAGCCGCTTGATGTCCCATTCCCACGGTGCCTGATGCGTTTCGTCGAAGTCGTTGATGTCGAACATCAGCTGGCGTTCCGGCGAGGCGAAGAAGCCGTAGTTCATCAGGTGGGCATCGCCGCAGGTTTGCAGGGTGATGCCGCTATGGGGCGTCGCGGCCAGATCGGCAGCCTGGATCATCGCCATGCCACGGAAGAAGGCAAAGGGCGAAGCCTGCATGCGGCTGTAGCGCAGAGGGATCAGCGAAGGCACGCGGCCTTCCGAGGTCTGGTGCAGCATGGCCACCACGTCGCGCTGCGGACTCAACTGGCACTGAGCCTGCAGGGTGCGCGAGCAGCTTTCACGGCGCGCCTTGCCAGCGGCGAGGCGTTTTTCATATTGCGGATGTGCGGGAGTGGTCATGGCAGATAACAGGCTGAAGATGACATTTCAGCTCAGTGTAATCCGGCAGACATGAAAAATTGATGATGGGGTGTCATTTGCTGTCACGGACAGCGTGTGGGTTAGTCGCGTTGCAGGAAGCGCAGCAGTTGCTGGCGGTAGTGCAAGGCTGCTGCAGGTTGCGCTTGCCAGTGTTGCGGTAACTGGTGGCCCGCCCCGGGCAGCCACAATAGTTGGCTGCTGCGGCACAGGCTGGTGCTGGCATGCAGTTTTTCAACCAGCAAGCGCGGAATCACCGCGTCCTGTTCTGCTGCCACGATCAACACATGACCGCGAAATTGTTGCAGGCGCGGCCAGGCATCGCTCTCGAGCCAGCTGACTGGCTGGCGCAGCATGGCGCTGAAAGCCGGGCCGAAGGGGACATCAAATGCTTGAGCGGTGTAGACGCCCGGTACTTGCAGGATCAGGTGGCTGCAGGGTAGCTGATCCAGCAGACGCAGGGCGATATAAGCGCCCATGCTGCTGCCCAATAGCGCCACTGGTCTGTTGTCTGCATGGCAATGGCGGTACACGGCCAGGGCCTGTTCCACCCGCTGGCGCAGGCTGGAGCCCAGCAGGCTGCCGCCGGTTTCGCCGTGACCGATGAAGTCAAAAGCGCTGCTGGCAATCTGCTGCGACTGCAGATGCTGTCTTAATGGCAGATAGCTGGAGCGGTCGGCTTGCCCTGCACCGTGCAGCAACATCAGCTGGCGTAATGGGGCCGGGCTGGTGCAGCAGTCACCGTGCAGCAGGGTATGGAGAAATGGCAGGGTGAATGTTGTGCGGGGGAGTGAGGAATCCTGCATGGCACAGGCTATCGCGGGTGTGGTGTTGATTGTCATGATGATGTTTTATCCACAGATTCATGCACAGGCTATGCACATCATCCACAGCAGATTGGGAATTTGCAAAAGCATGCACAGCCGACCCGCCACGGCTGTCGGGACATTGTCACGCATTGTCGGCGCGGTAGGCCGTCTTATGCACAGCTTGTTCAGGATTTATCCCGTTCATCCACTGCATGGGTACCGGTGGCCAACTTATCCACAGTGGTGCGTCAGCTGGCGCAGCGCTTGATCAGGCGCAACCAGGGCGGGGTCAGCGGGATGCCGTTTTGGTCAACCTGTAGCCGGCTGTGCTCGCCATCCGGCTGCACATCGACTTGCAGGCTGGTGTTGCCGCTGACCGGATTGAGCAGCCTGATGGTTTCCATGCCGTCGGCCTTGCTTTCACGCTGCACGTAGTCATCGGGAATCTTCAGCTGATGGATGCCCTGTTTCAGGCAATCTGCCACGACGGCGGGCTTGTTGTCGGATGGCAGTTGCAGGCTGCTGTCGGCGCGTACCATGGCGGGGCTGGCCAGCAGGCTGGCTAGCAGCAGTACGCTGTTCAGGTGTTGGCGCAGGGTTGGCGTTGAGGAGGTTGTTGGCATGGGGCTTGGCTCTGGCAAGTGATATGCGGATGGAGGCCTGACCGCGCCCGCTGGTTCCGTCTTGTTGCTGCAACAGATGTTAAGGAGTATTGAACACGCCGGTTTGCCAGGCGCTGGACAGCAGCAGCAACAGCAGTAGCAGCAGCAATTGCCGCCGGCTGTATCGTGCCAGCTGCCCGCAGAGCTTGTCCGCTGGCAGGCGGCCGCGTTCCAGCCTTTGTCGGCACTGGCTGATCAGCGGACGGTTGCGCCACTCCTGCAGCAGCAGCAACAGAATGCCCAGCAGCTTGGCCATGGCCAGCGGGACCGGCCGGCCTTGCTGCCACAGCATGGCGGCATGGTAATAAGCCAGCCCGGCACCGCTGCACAGCCACAGCAGCAGGCTGAGCCGCCACCAGTTGTCGGCGCGCAGGCAGCGCGTCAGGGCGGGGGCATCCAGTGGCGGAGCCAGATTGCGGGCGCGGGCGGCAAGCGCACCCAGGCCGCAGCCCAGGGCCAGCAGATGAAGCGTGGCAAACAGCCATTGCAGCATGATGACCCCCCGGCCAGCCAAGTCTGACTACACTAGTGAAGCTGGCTGCGGCTGGCAAGCATTCAACGCTATTTGTCTGTCATGGCGGCGGTGGGGGTGATATTTACCACGCGGGTGAGCGGCGCAAAAAAACCGGCCGCAGCCGGTTTCATCACGGATTGGCTAGCGTTCAGCCGCGTACCTGGCCATCGCCCAGCACGATCCATTTCTGGCTGGTGAGGCCTTCCAGTCCTACCGGGCCACGGGCGTGGATCTTGTCGGTGGAGATGCCGATTTCCGCGCCCAGGCCATATTCGAAGCCATCGGCAAAGCGGGTGCTGGCATTCACCATCACGCTGGAAGAGTCCACCTCGCGCAGGAAACGGCGTGCCCGGCCGTAATCTTCGCTGATGATGGCATCCGTGTGATGGCTGCCATAGTGGTTGATGTGCTCGATGGCTTCGTCCAGATCCTTCACCACCTTGATGGCCAGAATCGGGGCGGAGTATTCGGTATACCAGTCGTCCTGGGTGGCCGGTACGATCTGCTCGCCCAGAATCACCCGGGTGCGCTCACAGCCGCGCAGCTCTACACCCTTTTCCCAATAGGCCTCGGCCAGGCGTGGCAGGATGAATTCGGCAAAGGCCGTGTGCACCAGCAGGGTTTCCATGGTGTTGCACGGTGCGTAGCGCTGGGTTTTGGCGTTGATGGCGATATTGAAGGCTTTTTCCGGATTGGCCGTGTCGTCGATATAGACATGACAGTTGCCGTCCAGATGCTTGATCACCGGCACGCGCGCTTCGGCGCTGATGCGGGCGATCAGGCTCTTGCCGCCACGCGGCACGATGACATCGACGAACTCCTGCATGGTGATCAGTTCGCCCACGGCGGCGCGGTCGGTGGTTTCCACCACTTGCACCACTTCGGCAGGCAGGCCGGCCAGGCGCAAGCCTTCATGCACGCAGGCGGCAATGGCCTGATTGCTGTGGAAGGCTTCCGAGCCGCCACGCAGGATGGTGGCGTTGCCGGATTTCAGGCACAGGCCGGCGGCATCGGCGGTGACGTTGGGGCGGGCTTCGTAAATGATGCCCACCACGCCCAGCGGCACGCGCATCTTGCCCAGTTGGATGCCGGACGGGCGATAGCAGAAGTCGTCCATTTCGCCCACCGGGTCGGGCAGGGTGGCGATCTGGCGCAGGCCTTCGGCCATGCCGGCCACCGTGGCCTCGGACAAGGCCAGGCGGTCGATGAAGGCCGCATCCAGCCCGGCGGCGCGCGCGGCATCCAGGTCTTGCTGGTTGGCCGCCAGCAGTTTGGCACTGTCGCGCAGGATGGCGTCAGCCATGGCGCTGAGTGCCTGGTTTTTCTGGCGGGTGTCGGCCTTGGCAATCGCGCGGCTGGCTTTGCGCGCCGCCTGGCCGACGCGCTGCATGTAGTCCTTCACATTCATGGCAATGTCCTGATGCTGATCACTGTTCGGGTAGTGAGCCAGATTACCGCAAAACTGCCCGGCTCAGCCAGCGACAAGCAAGTGGATATTGTCAGACAGCGTGGCCGAACTAGGGCCTGTTAACACTATGTTTTCTGCGGCGCAGGCCCTAACCCACCATGGCGCAAGGATGGAAGTCCAGCGCCATGAAATCGTCGGCCACTTCCTGGCCGAATTCGAGGATGGTTTCGTCATCTTCGATGTAATGCCAGTTGAGCGTGACGTAGTTGCCGGCTACCGCTGCATCGTTGAACAGGCTGAACAGCTCCAGCAGTACCTTGGTGCTGGAGCTGTTGAAGTAGGCCAGCTGGATGTCCACGGTGATCTGGGTGGATTGCAGGCTGGGCAGGTAGTTTTGCACCGCCTGCATGATGGGGCCGAAAAAGGCTTGGGCGTTTTCCGGGTAGCTTTCTCCGCGCAGGCTGAGCTGGTGCTGGTCGAACTGGAAGTTCACTTCCGGCGTGGACGAAGTCGGGGCGATATACAGGTTTGACATGGCTCGGTGCTTTAAATGGTGGCTTTGAGATAGAAGGTGGTGAAGGGGCCGGATGCGCCGGCCTCATCGACAAAATCAAACTCGATGGGGTTGCTGGAGTCGCGGGCGACGGTGAGGAAACCCAGGCCGGCACCCTTGCTGCCGGCTTCGCCTTCGGCGCGCAGCTTTTCCTTGTACAGGGCCTTGATTTCGTCGTTGGTCATGGTGCGCAGCGGTTCCAGCTTGGCGCGGATGTGGCTGGCCCCGGTGGGGCTGATGGGGTTGGCGCACACCACGTAGTAGTGGCCGTCGGCTTCACCCACCCACAGCGAACCCATGCGGATTTCGTGGTCAGAGTCGTCGGTGGCGGTCAGGTGATCGGCCGAGTAATGCACCACGTTCTGCGCCATTTCCACGAACACGGAAAACAGCTTGCGGCGGGCGGTCTGGCTGGCGTCCAGGCTGGACAGGCGCAGGCGCAGCGAGTCGCCCATGGCGGTGACGATGCTTTGCGAGAAGTAGCCGGTGTAATAGAACACTACGTTTTCCTGGCGGGCCAGTTCCTTGAAGCGGTGGAAATCGGTCAGGCTCATGCGCGTGCTTTCTTAATGGGGTGGGGCTGGGTCAGAGCAGGTGTACGCCAAACAGGCTGACATCGTCGCGGCGGCTGTTGTCGCCCTGCCATTTGAGGAAGGCGTCGATCAGCTGTTTCTGCTGTTGTTGCATCGGCTTGTCAGCGTGCTTGAGGATGTTTTCTTTCAGGCGCTTTTTGCCAAAGCAGATGCGCTTGGGGCCGCCGATCTGGTCGATGATGCCGTCGGTGCTGATATACAGGCGGCTGCCCGGCGGCAGCTGCACGGCGTGGTTGTCCCACTGGTAGTCCAGCGGTGTGCCGACATAGCCCACGCCCTTTTTGTTGGCATCCAGGGTGTGGACTTCGTCCGCACCCGGCTCCAGTACGAACAGCGGCGTTTTGGCCGAGGCATAGGTGAGGGTGCGGCTGGCGTAGTCGAACCAGCAGAAGGCACCGTCCATGCCGTCGTCGGAGTTCAGCTCCGGGTGGTCGGCGAGGCCGGCCTCTTCCGGGGTGAGCTGGCCCAGCGACTGCTTGACCTGCTGGTTGATGGCGCGCAGTAGCGCAGCCGGGTTGTGCAGGTCGTGGCTGCTCAAAACCTGTTTCAGCGTGGAGGCCATGATCAGGGTCATGAAGGCCCCCGGCACGCCGTGGCCGGTGCAGTCGATGACGGCGACAAAGAAGCCGTCCGGCCGTTTGACAAAGTAGTAGTAGTCGCCACCGACGATGTCGCGCGGTGCCCACACCATGAAGTAATCATCCAGTGCACTGGCCATGTCGCGGCGCGAACTTTGCAGGAAGGACTGCTGGATCACGCTGGCGTAGTTGATGCTCTCCATCATCTGGCGGTGCTTCTCCGCCTGCTGGTCGGCCAGTGCCTGCATCAGCGACACGCCTAGCCCCATGCCGGCATAGGCATTGTCCAGATTGATGATGAAACCGTCCGACAGCACTTTCTTGTCCGCTTCCAGCGCCATGAAGGACAGCTCGGTAATCGGTGTCAGATAGTCGACGATCAGCGGGCTGGCATTCATGAAGGCGGTGCAGGGCTTGCGGCCAAAGATTTCGCGGTGGAAGGGCCGGGCCAGCGTGCTCATGAAGGTATTGCGGTTGATGATGCCGATGGCGCGTTGCTGCTCCACCACCGGGATATTGCTCAGCCCCTCGTCCTGGGTGAACAGTTCCAGCACGTGGTAGTTGTTGTCGTGGGGGCTGACGGTGGGTGGCGTTTGCAGCAGATGTCCCGCCATGGATTGCGAGCGAGCGGCGTGGGGTGTGCTGTCTAGCGGCATGATGTTCTCGGCGGAATTGACGTGGCCGCAGTCTAGTTTTGCCGGATGATGATTCAGTTACTGCCAGATGAACTTTGCTTTATTGCTAATTAAAACAAACGTTATTTATTAGTGTTTTTGATTATTGAATGAATATTGACTGGCAGATCTGTCGCCTGTTGTTTCGTGCCGACGGCAGTCCTGGCAGGCCTGCCCGAGATGGTGATGCTGCTTGACCCTGTGGCATAAAGGGCTTATTTTGCTTGTCTAGCAACCGCTTGGTTGATAAATAAAACAAAGATCTAGCTACCATCCTCGGGAGACTGCATGAGCGACTATCAAGAATTCCATCGCCGTTCCATCGAGCAGCCAGAAGCATTCTGGGGTGCCGAGGCCGCGCGCATTCACTGGCACAAGCCCTATACCCAGGTCCTGCAGTACGACAACCCACCCTTTCGCCAATGGTTTGCCGGTGGCGAGACCAATCTCTGTTACAACGCGGTAGACCGCCATCTGGCCGAGCGTGCCGAGCAGGCTGCGCTGATTTATGTGTCCAGTGAAACCGGTGCTGAAGAAAGCTACAGCTACCAGCAGCTGTACGAAGAAGTCAGCCGCTTTGCCGCCATCATGCAGGCGCAGGGTGTGGGCAAGGGTGACCGGGTATTGATTTACATGCCGATGATTCCGGAGGCCATCTTTGCCATGCTGGCCACGGTGCGGCTGGGTGCCATCCATTCGGTGGTGTTTGGCGGGTTTGCCTCGGCCAGCCTGGCCACCCGTATCGAAGATGCCGCGCCCAAGCTGCTGATCACCGCCGATGCCGGCATGCGTGGCGGAAAGGTGATTGCCTACAAGCCGCTGGTGGACGAAGCGATGGAGCTGGCTGGCTCTGCGGCAGCGGACAAGGTGATCCTGGTCAATCGCGGGCTGGCCGAAGCACCGATGATGAAGCCGGGACGCGATCTGGATTACGCCACCTTGCGCCAGCAGCATCTGGATGACCGTGCCGAGGTGGAGTGGGTGGAGTCCAATCATCCCAGCTACATCCTGTATACCTCGGGCACCACCGGCAAGCCCAAGGGCGTGCAGCGCGATACCGGTGGCTATGCCGTGGCGCTGGCCTCCACCATGGAATACATCTATGGCGGCAAGCCGGGCGAAACCTATTTTTCCACCTCGGATATCGGCTGGGTGGTGGGCCACTCCTACATCGTCTATGCCCCGCTGATCAGCGGCATGGCCACGCTGGTGTACGAAGGCTTGCCCATCCGTCCTGATCCGGGCATCTGGTGGCAACTGGTGGAGAAATACCGCGCTACGGTGATGTTCTCCGCCCCCACCGCCTTGCGCGTGCTGAAAAAGCAGGACCCGGAATGGCTGCACAAATATGATCTGTCCAGCCTGCGCGCCTTGTTCCTGGCCGGCGAGCCGCTGGACGAGCCGACGGCGGAGTGGATTTCCGGCGAGCTGAAGATTCCGGTGCTGGACAACTACTGGCAGACCGAAACCGGCTGGCCGATGCTGACCGTGTGCAATGGCGTGCAGCCGCTGCCCACCAAGCTGGGCAGCCCCGGCCTGCCGGTGTATGGCTATAACGTCAAGCTGCTGAACGAGACGACTGGCGAAGAAGTCGCGGTGGGCGAGAAGGGGGTGATTGCGGTGATTCCGCCCTTGCCGCCAGGCTGTATGAGCACGGTATGGCGGCAGGACGAACGCTTTGTGAATACCTATTTCAGCCTGTTCCAGGACCGCAAGGTGTATTCCTCGTTTGACTGGGGCGTGCGCGATGCCGATGGTTATTTCACCATACTGGGCCGCACCGACGACGTGATCAATGTGGCCGGCCACCGTCTGGGTACCCGTGAAATCGAAGAGGCCGTATCCGGCCATGCGGCGATTGCCGAAGTGGCGGTGGTGGGGGTGCATGACACGCTGAAGGGCCAGGTGCCGCAGGCGTTTGCCGTGCTGCGTGACCCGTCGGTGCTCAAGGATCCGGAAAAGAAGGCTGCGCTGGAAAAAGAAGTGATAGCCAAGGTGGCGTCGCAGCTGGGGGCAATTGCCAATCCGGCCCGGGTCTACTTCGTCAATCAGCTACCCAAGACCCGCTCCGGCAAGGTGCTGCGCCGTTCGATACAGGCGCTGGCCGAGGGGCGTGATCCGGGCGATCTGACCACGCTGGATGATCCGACCGGGCTGGAGCAGGTACGCGACGCGGTACAGTCTTGAACTGAAGGTGGGTGGACACAGCCGGCGCGGGTCAGTTGCCGGTGGTGGATTCAGCCGCATCCTGTGACGGGATGCGGCATTTTTACGTCTGCTTCACGCCCGGCTCAGCTGCGGAATACGCTGACGGCCGCGTTGAGCGCCTTGGCATGGCTGTTGAGCTGGTCGGAGGCGGCGGCCGAGGCTTCCACCGTGACCTGGTTGGACTCGGTCATGCTGGCAATCACCTCGATGCGCTGTGCCATGTCGCCCATGGCGCTTTGCTGCTCGTGCAGCGCCAGGCTGATGCCCTGGATGTGCTCGACGATCTGGTCGGTATTCTGGCGGATGCCGCTGATGGCCTCGCGCGCCTTGTGGGTCTGGTCCACGCCGTGGTTGGAGGCATCCACACTGCTTTGCATCACTCCGACCACCCCGGTCATGCCCTGGCGGATGGTTTCGATCTGCCCGGAAATCTCCACCGTGGCCACCCCCGTGCGTTCTGCCAGCTTGCGTACTTCATCGGCCACTACGGCAAAACCACGGCCCATTTCCCCGGCCCGCGCGGCCTCGATGGCGGCATTCAGCGCCAAGAGATTGGTCTGGTCGGCGATGTCGTGAATGGTGCGGGTGATGGAGGCAATGGCATCGGTCTGCTTGTTCAGGTCGTCGATGGCGCTGGCGGCGCTGCTGATGCGCTCGGCAATATGGCTGATGTCGTTGGCGGTGGCGTGAATCAGTTGCTCGCAATCGCTGACCATCTGCCCGGCACCCTGTGCCTCGCCGCCTACATCCTGGCTCTGGCTGCCCAGTTGCTGGATGCTTTGCAGCACTTCTTCCACCGACACACTCATCGAGCGGGTCGATTCGCTCTGTACCGTACTGGATTTCTGCAACTGGTGCGCCGCGCCGCTCATGCTGTCGGCGCTGCTGTCCAGTTCGCCGGACAGGTTGCGGATATTGCTGGTGATGTTGCGCAGCTGGCCTTGCATGTCGGCCAGGCTGTGCAGCAGGCTGCCTTCGCTGTCCGCCGGCAGTACGATGCGCTGCCCCAGATCGCCGCTGGCGATGCGGTTGGCCACTTCCATGGCCAGCGCCGGTTCGCCACCCAGTACGCCGAACACCCGGCGATACAGCAACACCCCGCCCAGGCTCACCACGATGACCAGCAGTGCCGCCAGACCCAGCGTCATATTGCGCAACTGGGCCGTGGTGTGGTTCATCGCGGCATAGGCTGTGCTGTCCTGCTGGTGGATGAGGGTATTCAGCGCCTCGACCTGCTTGGTCAGCTCTTCGGCACGTTCGTCAAAACCGCCACCCTTTTCCTTCATCAGTACATTGCCTGCTTCGCGGCCACCCTCGATATAGGCTTTGGCCATGCGCTTGCCCACGCTGTAGAACTGGTCTGCCGCTTGCTGCATGGCGCTCACCTTGCCGGCCAGCTCCGGGTCAAGCCGGCTGATGGTGGGCAGGTTTTTTTGCAGTGCCTGGTAATGTTCCTCGGCATCCTTGTAGCCATCGGCATCGCCGGTGGCGCTGACATCGGTCAGGAATTGCTGGATCTGCACCACGTGGTAGCGCACATCCGTCATGTTCTGCACCAGGGCGTTGGTGACGTCCTGTTCGTAATGGGCGGTTTCGTCGATGCGCTGCAGGCTGAACAGCGTGACCAGACCTAGCGTGAGCAGCAGCGCCACGACAATGGCAATGAAACCGACCAGGATGGGTTTGAGTTTTTGTGTTTTGCGCGACATGAGGGTGACTTGCTGTGAGTAAGGTGGCCAGGCCGGGATGGTGCCGTATGGGTGATGGGGATGGTCCAGACCGCTGGGGTGCGGATGCCCATGCCGGATGCTGCTGCAATGGCAACCCCGATACGGAAAGGGTTGATTTTGGCGGAAACCAAATTGTCTGACAATAAGAATTGTTTTTGTTTTGATGATTTCCATCAAATGCGAGTCTTATTTTCTGTAGTCGCTTGAAAAGCAAGTGTTCACCACACTGGATATGCCGGTTTGCATGCCTGAAGGCCTGGCGGGCATCGCATAGCACAGACGCGCCGAGGGCGGCTGGCACGAGTATCAGTCTGGCGGTGGTGGAGGACGGTTAACCATACCCCGCAAAGCACCCGGACCAAGGCGCACTGACGCCGACTGTGCAAATAGTGCGGCGACGGCGGCGCAAGGCCGGAGCGGGGTATTGGCTGCGGCTGTTAGCGCAACAGATCGGTATCGTGACCCTTGTTCAGCGATGCCTTCAGCCGGCGCATGCTGAACCACACGGTCAGTGCCACCAGCGGAATGGCCAGGCCGGTCAGCAGCTCCACATTCAGATGCAGGCCTGCGGCTTCCACTGCCGCCAGCAGGTGGTGCAAGAGGCTCACCATATAGTAGGTCAGCACGCCAACCGACAAGCCTTCCACGGTTTCCTGCAGCCGCAGCTGCAAGGCGGCCCGGCGATCCATGCTGGCCAGCAAGGCGCGGTTCTGTTCTTCGTGCAGCACTTCTACCCGGGTGCGCAGCAGGGCGGTGGTGCGTTGCAGGCGGGTGGTGATGCGGTCCTGGCGGCGCGCCACGGTTTCGCAGGTATTCATCGCCGGGGACAGCCGGCGTTCCATGAACTCGCGGAAGGGCTGCATGCCGGAGATGCGCTGTTCACGCAATTCGCTGATGCGCGCTTCCACCAGCCGGTAATAGGCGTGGGCGGCGGAGAAGCGGTACTGGCTTTCCGCGATCAGCTGTTCCACCCGCGTGGCCAGTGCGGTCAGTTGCGACAGCAACTGTGCATCCGAGCCATTGCCCTCGGTGGCCGCCATGCGTTCGGTGATGGCGCGTAGCTCAATGCCCAGATTGTCCAGATCGCGCATCTGCTTCTTGGCAATGGGTAGTGCCAGCAGGGTCAGCATGCGATAGGTTTCCAGTTCGAACAGGCGCTGCAGCATGCGGCCGGACTGGCTGGCACCCATGGCGCGGTCCACCACCACATAACGCGAGAAGCCTTCGGCCAGCCGGGCATCCGGATGCAGGCGCAAGTCGGTATACGCCGCGCCATTGCCATCGCCTATCTCCGCACCGATCAGCTCGCGGCCGCCAAACCAGCGGCTCGCCATCTCGGCCAGTTCGGTTTCGCGCTCGGAAGGCAGCAGCACGGCGTGCAGCGCCACCAGCACCACGCCGGGCAGGTCGCGTAGCCAGGCGGCGGGAATGCGGTCGAGCGCGGTGCGCTCAAAGGGGTCGGCACAGTCGCCACCAACAATAAAGGTGTAGCGGGCAAATTCGGTATGCAGCGACCAGCGTACTGTCAGGTCGCCGGCGCTGGCCGAGTAATACGCCTGCTCCGCCAGCGGCGCGGGCAGGCCGATGCGCTCGGCCAGGTCGGCCAGTGCCGCCCGCTGTGGTGCATCGTCGAAATCGTAATACAGGCTGAGCGAGGTCAGCCTTGCCGGGGAGGGAATGGCGGCATAAGGCCGCGCATGGGCTTCCTCGTTCAGTTCACGGCGCAGGTGGTGCGGAGTGAGAGTGGTCATCGGTGGGTCCTGAAAGGTAAACGGTTTCAGTGCTGAGGAGCCGGCACACTCATCAGGACTCAAACCGCTCGAGCGCAACAGCATACCCGATACGCCATTGGCCACACCATGCAATTACCGCGCCAGCCAGACGACAGCTTGCTGAACACCATTCAGCTGTGGCAAGCGGTCTTCCTTGCTGTCAGCAGTGGGTGGGTGGGCGTGCCCGCAGTGGAAAGTCGCTTGCCGGACCGGCTGGCAAAATCACCGCTCCGATGTTGCGCCTGCTTGCCGAATTGATTGGTACGGTCTTTATCGATGCGTCTCGTCCCGGCTCTCTCCGAGGCTTTGTTGGCTGCCGCTGGCACAGTGCGATTAATAGTCTTTTTTGATATAAATGCATCTCACAATATTATTAATGGGAATAAAGAGGCTGGGTTAGCATGATGTCAGTTCAATCTTCCCGGAGTCCATCATGAAATTGCGCGCTTTGTTCGGCCTGGTGGCCGCGGTGCTGTCCGCCCATGTGCTGGCAGATGCCACGTTGCTGAATGTTTCTTACGACGTGATGCGCGATTTCTACAAGGACTACAACCCGGCCTTCCAGAAAGCCTACAAGGCCAAAACCGGCGAAACCATCAGCATCCAGCAGTCGCATGGCGGCTCCAGCAAGCAGGCGCTGTCAGTGGCCAATGGCCTGGCGGCAGACGTGATCACCATGAACCAGGCGTCCGACATCGACCTGCTGGCCACCCGTGGCCTGATTCCGGCCAACTGGGCCAGCCGCCTGCCCAATGCCTCGGTGCCGTTTACCTCGACCACGGTGTTCCTGGTGCGCAAGGGCAACCCGCACAAGGTACGCGACTGGAATGACCTGGCCAAGCCAGGTGTGCAGGTGATCATCCCCAATCCGAAAACCTCGGGCAACGGCCGCTACACCTATCTGGCCGCCTGGGGTTCCGGCCTGAAACAGCCGGGTGGCAGCGAAGCCAAGGCGCGTGCGCTGGTGGCGGGCATCTTCAAGAACGTACCGGTGCTGGATGGCGGTGGCCGTGCTGCCACCACCACCTTCATGCAGCGCCAGATCGGCGATGTGCTGGTGACTTTTGAAAACGAAGCCGAGCTGATCGCCCGCGAGTTTGGCCGTGGCAGCTTTGAAATCGTCTATCCGCCGCTGTCGGTGCTGGCGGAAAACCCGGTGGCCATTGTCGACAAGGTGGTGGACAAGAAAGGCACACGCAAACAGGCCGAGGATTATCTGCGCTTCCTGTGGAGTGCCGAAGGCCAGACCATTGCCGCACAAAACTACCTGCGTCCGCAGGACAAGGCCGTGGCGCAGAAATTCGATGCCCAGTTCCCCTATGTGAAGACCTTCACCGTGCAGAGCGTGTTCGGCTCGTGGGCGGCGGTCAATCAGAAGCACTTCGCCGATGGCGGCGTGTTCGACCAGATCTATAGCAAGCATTAAGCGGAGAGCACGTGAGCAATATCCTGAATCTGCGCCATAGCGTGCTGCCCGGTTTCCGGCTCAGCTTTGGCATCACCCTGTTCTGGCTGGCGCTGATCGTGCTGTTGCCGTTTGCTGCGCTGGTGTATTCCACGGTGGGCATGGGCTGGCACGGTTTCCTGGCAGCGGTGGGTAGCGAGCGCGTCATGGCCTCCATCCGGCTGTCCTTCGCCACTGCCGGCCTGTCGGCTCTGATCAATCTGGTGTTCGGCTTTCTGGTGGCCTGGGTGCTGGTGCGTTATCCCTTCCCGGGCAAACGGCTGGTGGATGCGCTGGTGGATCTGCCCTTTGCCCTGCCCACGGCGGTGGCCGGCATCGCGCTGACCACGCTGTATGCACCCAATGGCTGGATTGGCCAGTTTCTGGCGCCGCTGGGCCTCAAGGTGGCGTTCACGCCGCTGGGCATCATCGTGGCGCTCACCTTTATCGGTCTGCCCTTTGTGGTGCGTACCGTACAGCCGGTGCTGGAAGACCTGGAAAAAGAGCTGGAAGAAGCCGCCACCTGCCTGGGTGCCAGCCGCTGGGACATTTTCCGCCGGGTGATCTTTCCGGCCACGCTGCCTTCGCTGATTACCGGCGGCACCATGGCCTTCGCCCGTGCCACCGGCGAATACGGCTCGGTCATCTTCATTGCCGGCAATATTCCGCTGGTGTCGGAAATCGCCCCGCTGATCATCGTCTCCAAGCTGGATCAGTTCGACCAGCAGGGTGCCACGGCGGTGGCGCTGGTGATGCTGGGCATTTCCTTTGTCTTCCTGTTGTTGATCAACCTGATCCAGTGGTGGGCTGCACGCCGCCACGGGGCCGGGCGCTAAGCGGAGTGCTGCATGGCTAATCTGACTACCGAAAGCCGCCCGGTGCGTTATGCGCTGACTGCCGTGGCGCTGGTGTTTTTGTTCCTGTTTCTGTTGCTGCCGCTGATCGGGGTGTTCTGGGAAGCGCTGCACAAGGGCTGGCAGCTGTACCTGACCGCGCTGGTGGAGCCGGAAGCCTGGTCGGCCATCAAGCTGACGCTGATTTCCGCCGCCATCGCCGTACCGCTCAACCTGGTGTTTGGCGTGTCCGCCGCCTGGGCGATTGCCCGTTTTGATTTTCGCGGCAAAAGCCTGCTCACCACCTTGATCGACCTGCCCTTCGCGGTGTCGCCGGTAGTGGCCGGGCTGATGTTCATCCTGCTGTTCGGCGCCAATACCGCCGTTGGCGGCTGGTTGCAAGACCACGGCCTGCAGGTGATCTTTGCCGTGCCGGGCATCGTGCTGGCCACGGTATTCGTCACCTTCCCCTTTGTCGCCCGCGAGCTGATTCCGCTGATGCAGTCGCAAGGTGCGGATGAAGAACAAGCGGCTATCGTGCTGGGGGCCAGCGGCTGGCAGACCTTCCGCAAGGTGACGCTGCCCAATATCAAATGGGGCCTGCTGTACGGGGTGATCCTGACCAATGCCCGTGCCATGGGTGAATTTGGCGCGGTCAGCGTGGTGTCCGGCCATATCCGTGGCGAAACCAACACCATCCCGCTGCATGTGGAGATTTTGTACAACGAGTACAACTTTGTCGGCGCTTTTGCCTGCGCCTCGTTGCTGGCCTTGCTGGCGCTGGTGACCCTGCTGGTCAAATCGCTGGTGGAGTGGCATCTGCATCGTCAGCAACACGCCTCTACCCTGCGTACCGCCGAAGCCCGTCTGCAAGCCGCGCAACCGTAAACGATCTGGTGGACCGCTGCCGTTGGCGGCGGTCGGAGAACAAGCATGAGCATCGAAATCCGCAATATCCGCAAGCAGTTTGGCCAATTCACCGCGCTGGACAATGTCAGTCTCGATATCGCTTCCGGCGAGCTGCTGGCCTTGCTGGGGCCATCCGGCTGCGGCAAGACCACCTTGCTGCGCATCATTGCCGGTCTGGAAAAACCGGACGCCGGCCAGGTGCTGTTCGGCGGTGCCGACGCCACCCACACCCATGTGGCCGAGCGCCAGGTAGGCTTTGTGTTCCAGCACTATGCGCTGTTCCGTCACATGACGGTGTTCGACAACGTGGCCTTTGGCCTGTCGGTGAAGCCGCGCCGTGAACGCCCCTCGGCCGAAGAGATTCGCGAACGGGTGATGAAGCTGCTGAAAATGGTACAGCTGGACTGGCTGGCCGATGCCTATCCCGGCCAGCTCTCCGGTGGCCAGCGCCAGCGTATCGCCCTGGCCCGTTCGCTGGCGGTGGAACCCAAGGTGCTGCTGCTGGATGAGCCCTTCGGCGCGCTGGATGCCAAGGTGCGCAAGGACTTGCGCCGCTGGCTGCGCGAGCTGCACAACGATATGCACATCACCAGCGTGTTCGTGACCCACGATCAGGAAGAGGCGCTGGAAGTGTCCGACCGCGTGGTGGTGATGGATCACGGCCATATCGAGCAGGTGGGCCGTCCGGATGATATCTACGAACATCCGGCCACACCGTTTGTCACCCAGTTCCTCGGCGATGTGAACCTGTTCCATGGCCGCGTGGATGCTGGCCAGCTCACCATCGGCAATTACGAACAGGCGCTGAGCCAGCATCAGGATGCCAGCGGCGATGCCGCGGTGGCCTATGTGCGGCCGCATGATCTGGACCTGTCGCAACAGCCGGAAGGTGCGCTGGCGCAAGGCCGGGTCGAGCATATCCATGCCGTGGGCCCGGTGGTGCGGGTCGAACTGCAACAGGCCGATGGCCAGACCATCGAGGCGGCGGTCAGCAAGGAGCGCTTCCGTGCGCTGGGCATCGTGCCGGGCGACACCGTCTATGTCACCCCGCGCAAGCTGGCGGTCTTCCTGAAAGATGCCGCCGGGCAGCAGGATTATGTGATCTGAGCGCCAAGCCAGCCCAAGACAAAAGCCGCCCGTGGGCGGCTTTTGCCATTAGTGCCTGCGAACACGCTGCGTGTGGCACAGGCTCTGGTTGGTAGTCAGACAAACAGCTTGCTGAACACCCAGTACAGGCTGGCCGACAGCACAATGGCGACTGGCAGGGTCAGTACCCAGGCCATCAGCAGATTGCGGATGGTATCGATTTGCAGGCCGGAGCGGTTGGCTGCCATGGTGCCGGCCACGCCGGAAGACAGCACATGGGTGGTGGAAACCGGCAGGCCGAAGGCGTCGGCAGCGCCAATGGTGGTCATGGCCACCAGCTCGGCTGAAGCACCCTGGGCATAGGTCAGATGGGTTTTGCCTATCTTCTCGCCCACGGTCACCACGATACGGCGCCAGCCCACCATGGTGCCCAGCCCCAGCGCAATGGCGACAGTCACTTTCACCCAGGTAGGGATGAATTTGGTGGAGGCATCCAGCTCGCCCTTGAAGGTTTTCAAATTGGCCAGCGTGGCCTGATCCAGATGCGCCTCCTTGCTCTGCTGCAACAGGCGGATGGATTCGGAAGCCAGATACATGTCATTACGCACATTGCCGACCGATTCTTCCGGTACGGCAGCCAGGCTGCCATGCGCTTCGATCTGCTGGCCGATCTGGCCGGTTACTGCGGCCAGCGCCGGCACCACATCGGGCTGCCAGTGCTGGCTGCGGATATAACGGGTGAGCACGGCACGCGGCTGTTGCGGGGCAGCAGCCGGTACGGCGCGTTGTAGCGACTGCTGGGTGGCCTGGGCCACCAGTACGAACTTGCCCATTTCGCTGGCAGGCAAGGCGCGGTTCAGGCCATAGGACAGCGGCACGGTGCCGACCAGAATCAGCATGATCAGGCCCATGCCTTTCTGGCCGTCGTTGGAACCGTGGGCAAACGACACCCCGGAACAGGTGAGTACCAGCAGGCTGCGAATCCACCACGGCGGTGCTTCTTTGTTCTTGGGGGCTTCAAACAGCTGCGGCTGTCTGACCAGACGCTTGAGCAGCACCAGCAGCAGGGCGGCGCAGAAAAATCCCACCAGCGGCGACAGCAGCAGCGAATAGCCCACCTTGCTTACCTGGGTCCAGTCCACGCCGCTGGTGCCGTCGCGGCCATGCATCAGCGCATTGGCAATGCCCACACCGATGATGGAGCCGATCAGCGTATGCGAGGAGGAGGCGGGCAAGCCCAGCCACCAGGTGCCCAGATTCCACAGGATGGCGGCAATCAGCAGGGCAAACACCATGGCGAAGCCGGCGCTGGAGCCTACCTGCAGGATCAGTTCTACCGGCAGCAGCGAAATGATGCCAAAGGCCACCGCGCCGCTGGAGGTGAGTACGCCGAGGAAATTGAACAGGCCAGACCACACCACGGCCACATGCGGCGGCAGGGAGTGGGTGTAAATCACGGTAGCCACGGCATTGGCCGTGTCATGGAAGCCATTGACGAACTCGAAACCCAGGGCAATCAGCAGCGCCAGAATCAGCAGCAGGATGGAAATCCAGCTGCCATGGCGGGCGATGGTGTCATTGACATCGTGAAACAGGTTGAGTCCGGCAAACAGCAAGCCACCGATCAGCAAGGCAACGAACAATAATACGGTGCTGCTGTTGGTGGGGCGGTGCACTGCCGTTGCGGCGGTGCTGCGACTGAGCGCCACCTCGGAAGACTGGTCCATGAAAGCTCCTTGAAAATATTCAAGAAGCATTAATACGCGTACCAGATTGCAAGGTAGTGACAGTAAGCTGTTGTTGATTGATTTAAAACAAAATTTAACATGCGGCCCACGCCGCTGGCTGTCCGCCTATGCGCTGATGGGGTGCGGCTAGCGTATGTTCAGCGCCGGCGGTGGTGGGCGATCAGCCGTGCCAGCGCTGCGCTTACCAGCGGATTGCTGACCTGCTGTGCGCCGGCTTCGATCTCTTCCAGCGCCTGCTGGCTGATGCCGATGCGCTTGGGCGGCGGCGGCGGCGGATTCAGATGAATGTCCACCTTGATGCGGATCTTGCTGGCGCTATAGCCGCGCGACTCCAGCGGCAGCAACAGGCTGTTGCCCATCATGCGTAGCCGGGCGGCCACGATGCCGTTATGGGCAAACACCACCAGCTCGCCATCGCGAATGCGCACGGCACGGCAGGCCTCGGCCAGCTGCGGCGGCAACTGGCTGCGAAAAGCCTGGTCCAGCGCCATCAGCGCATTGGCTTCGCGCGTCAGCTGCGACAGCGTGCTGTCGGTGCGGGCGATATCCTGAAACTGGCGTTCCGACATGGTGGCTCTGACTGGGATGAATCGGCCATTGTAGCCGATTAACTTCCTCCCCAGCACAAGCCTTGCCCATCATTGATAAGACAGGGTAAAGGTGGCCGCGGCGGAAAACACGCCGGGCGTGATCGTGCCGATGCGTATATACGACGCACTGAAGGGAATGCTTTGCAATCCAGAGACATTGTCCAGATAAATCTGGTTGATGTTGCCGGGGGTGGGGGTGTCCGGGCCGAAGCCGACGACATCGCCGTTGTAACGCAGCTCTACGCCCAAACCCTGAGCGCTTGAGTTGGCGTCCGGGAAGAGAATGCGCCCGGTCTGGCCGATATCACTTTTGTCGGTAAACGTGATGTAGAGCTGGGTAGGCGTCGAGCAGTTGACGCTGATATTGAATGGCGTGCTGCCGTACACGCTGTTGATTGTGGGCAGACTGGATTGTGTGCCGATGTCCGGCAGAGTGACGGGATTGGGGCTGATGCTGACTACATTGCAGGTGTTGGCTGTCACCTTGAAGCTATTGGTGAGTAGCGGTATTTCTACCGGAATGGCGACACCGTCGTTCACCACAATGCCGTAGATCATGCCACTGAGATCAACCGTGCCGCTCTCGGCCACGTTGGCTGTCTTGTAGAAAGTGAAGTAAAAAGCACCTTGCCAGGGCATGTTGTAACCGCTGCCCATGTTGACGCAGACATAGTATTTTTGCTTGTCCGGAGCGCTGGGGTCATCTTTCGAATAAGAGCCACAGCCCGGATATTGCGTTGCCAGACCTACCGCATAGCCAATGCCGGCTACATTGGTGGCATAGATTCGCATGCCGTTGAAACTGGTGAGATAGGGGCTCTTGGTTCTCAGGCCAAACATCGACTGGCTGACGTAGCTGCAGCTGAACTGCAGGGCATTGGTGCTCTGGACGAAATACGGTGGATAACTGGTACCGATGCGCATGTCCCGGTTGGTACTGAGGTCGGGAAATGTGATTACGCTGCTTTGTTTTGCGGTGCAGCCACTGGCCGCCCATATGGCAGGACTGTTCAGCTGTAGCAATGCTGCGATGATGGCAAGTAGGCGCAATAGTGAATAACACATGGCAGTGTTCCTTGTCAGGTATGAATTCACCTAGCATTGCGCAAATATCCCCCTGGATTGCTGTGAAAATGATATAAAAGATAATGATAATTCCGCAGTTGTTAGGGAAATATCCTATTTAAATCTTTGCTGTATATTAATGCGCTATTTGTTAGCGATTGCTTATCTTTGTGCCGCAGTGAGGGCGTTGTGATGAGTAAGGCGATTTCCGCATTTATTGATAAGAAAAAGTAAAGGTGGCTGTCGTTGATACGGTGCCTGGTGATATGGCCCCAGTGCGAATGTAAGAGGCTGAAAATGGAAAGCTTTGTTGCCCGGAGAAGGTGTTCAGGAAAAATTGATTGGTATTGCCACTATTTTCAGAGTCTGGCCCGTAGTAAATGATATTGCTGTTGTAGCTCAGCTGTGTACCAACACCGCTGGATGTGGAGCTATTGTCTGGTGTCAAGATATTGCCAACCTGGCCTAAATTGTTTTTGTCAGTAAAGGTAATATATAAATTGGTAGTATTCGGGCAGCTGGTATTGATATTAAAAGTAGTGTTGCCCGCGGTGCTGTTTAGAAAGGGCAGCTGACCCGCACTAATAGTGGGCAGATTGACGGGGTTGGGAGAAACGGAGCTGGTGCAGCTGCTATTTATCACATTGGACGGGGTGGTGATTAATGGTAGCTTGCCATAGGTGGTGCCAGGGCCAGGCAAGAAATAAGCGGCTGAATAGATTTGATTGCTCAGATCCAGTGTGCCACTGCCAACCGGGTTGGATATTTTATAAAACTGTAGATAGAAAGTGGCGGAATAATTCGATACGAGCGAGGAGCTGCAGGAATAAAAATTGTTCGGCTCATAAGGCTGGTTAGGGTAATTGCTATCAGTGTCGCCAATCCAGCTGGGCGGAGTGTGGAAATTACACGAAAAAGTGCTTGAGCCAGCGGATAAAGAGCCATCAACGCCAAGGGCGTAGCCAATGCCCGGGATATTGCTACTAAACACGCGGCGGCCATCGATGGTGGTGACGTAGCTGCCGGTGGTGTAGATACCGTACACATGGGCATTGCCAGCGGGCAGACTGGTGCAATCAAACTGCCTGATCTTGGCCGACATCACCTGGCTACCAATTGGGCTGTTAATCGGCAGGGCATTCAGGTTTTGATTGAATGAGGGTAGCGTAATACTGTTTGATCCTGCGACCGTGCAGGTGGCGTAGGTGTTGGCTGAAAGCAGTAGGGTAATGAGCGGCAGGAAAACAAGCGCAAATATTTTATATATGCGACCGTGGGTTGATCTTGACATTTTAAAATTACCATTACAAGTGTTGATGATAATTTCAAAAATATAAGTTTTTGATGCGGCTTTGCAGTAGGCGTTTTCTTAAAGATGGCTGCGATTCCGTACGCATGTATCGTAATGACGGTGTTCTGCGTCCCATAGATAAAGGCCGACCTGTTGCCAGGCCGGCCTTGCCATTATTGTGCTGCGTCGTCGCGGCAGCGCTTTACTGTGCGCCTTCCACGTCTTCCATGCTGAAGGTTTCAGTGTGGTCGTTGTAGGAGAAAATTTCCGCGTAACGGCCCCAGCTGATCACCGTATCCAGTGTTTCCTCGGCGGCGCTGTCGCTGAGCGAGTCTTCCAGTTCCTGCTCGAAACGCAGGCGCGGCGCACGCTGGCCGGGGCGTTCCTGCAGCACGCGGCGGATGCGTGCCGCCAGCGGGATGTGGCGCAGCAGGTGCTCGGCAAACATCACCTTGCGTTCCTGCGTGCCGTAGTCGGCAAACAGTTTGCCGGCAGCGGTCAGCTCGATATCGCCATCACGCAGTTCGACAAAGCCCAGATGTTCCAGCGTTTCCGTTACCGGGAACAGGTCATCCACCTCCAGCAGCAGCTTGCTGCCGATTTCCGGCAAGTCGGCGCGGCCGTTGTACGGTGCGGCGGCCAGCGCCTCCATCAGGCCGGCCATCAGGTTGGTGGACACTTCGGTCAGCGGGCTGCCGATTTCCAGTTGTACCTTGTGCAGGGTGTCGGCGCTGCGGCGCTGGGTCATCAGCGCATAGATGTCGTCCACCATCTTGCGGAAAACCGGGTCCAGCCGGTTGCGCGGATGGGCGAACGGTACCTTGATCTCGGCCACCACGCGGCCGGGGTTGGACGACAGCACCATGATGCGGTCGCACATGAACACCGCTTCTTCGATGTTATGGGTGACGATCAGGATGGACTTGATCGGCAGCTGCTTCTGGTTCCACAGGTCGAGCAGGTCGGTACGCAGGGTTTCCGCGGTCAGCACGTCCAGCGCGGAGAAGGGCTCGTCCATCAGCAGCAGGGTGGGGTTGACCACCAGGCCGCGGGCGAAACCCACGCGCTGGCGCATGCCGCCGGACAGTTCGCGCGGATAGGCGTTTTCAAAGCCGTCCAGGCCGATCAGGTCGATGGCGGCCAAGGCGCGGCGGCGGCGCTCTTTCGGCTCCACGCCCAGCGCTTCCAGCCCGGCTTCCACGTTTTGCAGTACGGTCAGCCAGGGGAACAGGGCGAAGGTCTGGAACACCATGGCCACGCCTTCGGCCGGGCCATTCAGCGGCTGACCACAGTAGTTCACCTCACCGGCGCTGGCCTGGATCAGGCCGGCAATGATGCGCAGCAGGGTGGATTTGCCCGAGCCGGAGCGGCCCAACAGGCCGACGATTTCACCTTCGTGCAGGGTGAGATTGACATCGTCCAGCACCTGGATGTCTTCCTCACCGCCCTTGTGATAGCCCTTGTCGACATGCTTGAGGGAGAAGATTTCCTGTCTCAGGGTTACGGTTTCTTGTGGCATGAGTTTCCCCCTTTTAGTTGAGACGGAGTTTGTTTTCGGCAATGGCGTACAGCGGACGCCACAGCAAACGGTTGAACAGCACGACAAACAGCGACATCACGCAGATGCCCAGCAGAATCTTGGGAAAGTCACCGGCTGCGGTCATCTGGGCGATATAGGCACCCAGGCCGTGTGCCGCCAGTTTGTCATCCCCCCACGACACCATTTCCGACACGATGCTGGCATTCCAGGCTCCACCGGACGCGGTGATGGCACCGGTGATGTAGTAAGGGAAAATGCCCGGCAGCATGACCTGCTTCCACCATTGCCAGCCCTTGATGTGGAAGTTGGCCGCGGCCTCGCGAAAATCATTGGGGAAGGCGCTGGCACCGGCCACCACGTTGAACAGGATGTACCACTGCGTGCCCAGCACGATCAGCGGCGACAGCCAGATGTCCGGGTTCAGCTTGAAGTGCACGATGAACACCACGAATACCGGAAACAGCAGATTGGCCGGAAAGGCCGCCAGGAACTGCGCCACCGGCTGGATCATCTCGGCCAGGCGTGGTCGCAGGCCGATCAGCACGCCTAGCGGCACCCAGACGATGGAGGCCAGCGCAATCAGCAGGGTGACACGGATCAGGGTGATGAAGCCCAGGCCGATGACCTTGAAGGTTTCGCCCAGCCCCACTTCACTGCTGATGAAGCTGTACAGCCGCCAGCATACATAGACTACCAGCACGGTCATGAGCCCACCCCACACGATATCCAGCCCGCGCGTGACGCTGGAGTGGGGTTCGCTGTGAATGGCACGCGGCAGGGTAATGTTCAGCCGCATGCGTGCCAGTTTTTTCAGCAGTTTGCCAAAGGGGCGCAGCAGTTGCTGGATGATGCGGGTGCGCTGGATCAGGTTCAGCACCCATGATTCCGGCGCGGCCTGCGACATGGTGTCTTCCAGGCGGAACTTGTCGGCCCAGGCGACCAGCGGACGGAACAGGAACTGGTCATAAATGACGATGACCACGGTCATGGTGAGGATGACCCAGCCCACGGCTGTCAGGTCCTTGTGGCTGATGGCCATGGCCAGATAGGAACCCACACCGGGCAGGGTGACGGTCTTGTCGCCCACGGTGATCGCCTCGGAAGCCACCACGAAGAACCAGCCGCCGGACATGGACATCATCATGTTCCAGATCATGCCCGGCATGGAGAAGGGCACTTCCAGTTTCCAGAATTTCTGCCAGCCGGACAGGTGCAGGTTTTGCGACACTTCTTTCAGATCGTTGGGCACGGTGCGCAAGGACTGATAAAAGCTGAAGGTCATATTCCATGCCTGCGAGGTGAAAATCGCAAAAATGGCCGCGAATTCAGCCCCCAGCACCCGGCCGGGGAATAGCGCCAGGAAAAAGGTCACGGTGAACGAGATGTAACCCAGCACCGGCACCGATTGCAGGATGTCCAGAATGGGTACCAGCAACTGACCGGCACGGCGGCTCTTGGCCGCCAGCGTACCGTACACCAGTGTGAACACGATGGAGGCGATCATGGCCGCCAGCATGCGCAGCGTGGTGCGCAGTGCGTACTCGGGCAGATTGGCCGCGTCCAGCGAAATGGGCTCGGTCTGCAAGGCACTGATTGGCGCCCAGGTGCCCTGGATGCCGGTGGTGGCGAACAGCAGAAAACCCAGGATCAGGGGGAAGGCGATCAGGTCCCAGCGATTGGGAAGCAGCCGTTTGGCTGTGGCGGGAATAAATGGACGGATAACGGTAGTCATCAGGCCTCTCCGATTGGTGTGGTTAACCTGGCGGAACAGTGCAGGCCCTGTTCCGCTTCTTCATCAGATGAGCACCATCTTTTGTCAGGACACGGCTGGCCGTGGGCAAACATAAAACTGGCTCTGCAAACGCGCACGAATAATAGCAAGGCGAACATAAAATTTTGATGAAAATTGACATTTTTTTGTATGGATTATGTAACGACACAATTCTGTCGAAAAATACTGTCCTGTGCAGTTTTCCTCAACCTTTATATTGGCTTGGGACATTTTCAGAATCGGCCGCTGCCAGCCCGGCAGGAGCCAGGGCCGAATCATGCCCCGCAGCCTGCCATACCACCGCGCCCGCCGCGACAAGTTTGACCAAGCAGGCTTGATTCAGCGCAAGCTCGCCCCCATAAACTTGTGCACGGGATGTGCTACACTTTCGCCTATTTTGTTTTGTCGGCCCGTCTGGGCCTCTGGATTGGAATACATGATTTCCTCGCTACTCAAGAAAGTATTTGGCAGCCGCAATGACCGCCTGCTGAAGCAGTATCGTCAGGAAGTGGCGCGCATCAATGCCCTGGAAGAAGGCATGAAAGCGCTGTCCGACGAGGCTTTGGCGGGAAAGACCGCCGAGTTCAAAAAGCGCGTCGTGGACGGCGCCTCGCTGGACAGTATCCTGCCGGAGGCATTTGCCGTCTGCCGCGAAGCTTCGCGCCGCGTGCTGGGCATGCGCCACTTCGATGTGCAGCTGATCGGCGGCATGGTGCTGCATAACGGCAAGATTGCCGAAATGCGGACCGGTGAGGGCAAGACCCTGGTCGGTACCCTGCCGGTCTACCTGAATGCACTCACCGGCAACGGCGTGCACGTGATTACCGTCAACGACTACCTGGCCAGCCGCGACGCCGGCATCATGGGCCGGCTGTACAACTTCCTCGGCCTGACCGTGGGGGTGAACCTGTCGCAGATGGCGCATGACGACAAGCAGGCGGCCTACGGCTGCGACATCACCTACGGTACCAATAACGAATTCGGTTTCGACTACCTGCGCGACAACATGGTGTTCACCACCGGTGAAAAAGTGCAGCGCAAGCTGGCCTTTGCCGTGGTCGACGAAGTGGACTCCATCCTGATCGACGAAGCGCGTACCCCGCTGATCATCTCCGGCCCGGCCGAAGACAATATCGACATGTACCAGCGCATGAACGCGGTACCGCCGCTGCTCAAGCGCCAGGAAACCGAAGAGGGCGAGGGCGACTACTGGGTGGATGAAAAGGCCCACAGCGTGTTGCTGTCCGAGGCCGGCCACGAGCATTGCGAAGAAATCCTGGTCGAGCTGGGCATGCTCAAAGAGGGCGACAGCCTGTACTCGGCCACCAACATCACCCTGATGCACCACCTGATGGCCGCCCTGCGCGCCCATTCGCTCTTCCATCTGGACCAGCACTATGTGGTGCAGGATGACGAAGTGGTGATCGTGGACGAATTCACCGGCCGCCTGATGGCCGGTCGCCGCTGGTCCGAAGGCCTGCACCAGGCTGTTGAAGCCAAGGAAGGCGTGGAGATCAACCGCGAAAACCAGACCCTGGCCTCCATCACCTTCCAGAACTACTTCCGCCTGTACGGCAAGCTGTCCGGCATGACCGGCACCGCCGACACTGAAGCCTACGAATTCCAGAGCATCTACGGCCTGGAAACCGTGGTGATCCCGACCAACCGCCCGATGGTGCGTATCGATTCGCAGGACAAGGTGTATCGTTCTGCGCGTGAAAAGTACGAAGCCATCCTGGCCGACATCAAGGATTGCCACGAGCGCGGACAGCCGGTGCTGGTGGGTACGACCAGCATCGAAAACTCCGAGCTGATTGCCGATCTGCTGCAAAAAGCCAAGCTGCCGCATAACGTGCTGAACGCCAAGGAACATGCGCGTGAAGCTGATATCGTGGTACAGGCCGGCCGCCCCGGCGTGATTACCGTGGCCACCAATATGGCTGGCCGTGGTACCGACATCGTGCTGGGTGGGAATCCGGAACCGGAAATCAAGGCGGTCGAGAAGGATGACAGCCTGAGCGATGCCGACCAGCAAAGCCGCGTCGAAGCCATCCGCACCGAATGGAAGCTGCGTCACGACGCCGTACTGGCGGCTGGTGGCCTGCACATCATCGGTACCGAGCGCCATGAATCGCGCCGTATCGACAACCAGCTGCGTGGCCGTTCCGGCCGTCAGGGCGACCCCGGCTCCTCCCGCTTCTACCTGAGCCTGGAAGACCCGCTGCTGCGCATTTTTGCCTCCGACCGCGTGGCGGCCATCATGGACCGTCTGAAAATGCCGGATGGCGAAGCTATCGAACACCCGTGGGTTTCCCGTTCCATCGAAAATGCCCAGCGCAAGGTGGAAGGCCGCAACTTTGATATCCGCAAGCAATTGCTGGAATACGATGACGTGGCCAACGACCAGCGCAAGGTGATTTACCAGCAACGCAATGACATTCTGCAGGACGAGGATGTCAGCGATGTGGTGGTCAATATGCGCGAAGGCGTGCTGTCTGATCTGGTCGATCTGCACCTGCCGCCGGAAACCATGGAAGAGCAGTGGGATCTGGTTGGTCTGGAAAAGACCCTGGAAGCCGAATTCCAGCTGGCCGCCCCGGTGGCCGAGTGGATCAAGGCCGAGTCCACGCTGGATATCCCGGACATCAAGCAGCGCATCATCACGCTGGCCGCCGAGGTGTATCAGGCCAAGGTGGAGCTGGCCGGCGAGCAGGTCATGCGCCAGTTCGAACGCAGCCTGGTGCTGCAGATGCTGGACACCCACTGGCGTGAGCATCTGGCTGCCATGGATCACCTGCGTCAGGGCATTCATCTGCGCGGCTATGCGCAGAAGAATCCCAAGCAGGAATACAAGCGCGAAGCCTTCGAGCTGTTTGCCGACATGCTGGAACGCATCAAGCGCAGCGTGGTGAATGTGCTGATGACCGTGCAGATCCGTGGTCAGGAAGACGTGGACGCGGTCGAGCCGCACCAGCTGGGCGAGTACGAGATGCAGCATGCCGAGCCGGGTTCCTCGCTGGGTGAGGACGATGGCGAAGACAATCCGCTGTCGCCGGAAGCCCTGTCCGAGCAAGGCCTGCGCGTAGGCCGCAACGACCCTTGTCCATGCGGCAGCGGTAAAAAGTACAAGCAGTGCCACGGCCGTCTGGCCTGAGTCTGACCACCGTCTGACCATGACCTGACGCACCAAACGCCCTGCCTTTTCGCAGGGCGTTTTGCGTAGGTGCAGCTACGTAGCCGGGCAGCTTTTGCGGTGCAGCAGATGGTCGGCCACCGGCCGCTCTGCTACCCTTGCAGCTAATAATCGATAACACTGGCAGCGACAACATCATGACCCCGAGCGATACCCGTATTTACCTGGCATCTGGCAGCCCACGCCGGCGCGAGTTGCTGGAACAACTGGGCGTACATCTGGAACGCATCCACGCCGACATCGACGAATCCGTGCTGCCCGGCGAAGCTGCCGTGGCCTATACCGAGCGCCTGGCGCGCGAAAAAGCGGCCGCCGGCTGGGCGGTGGTACAAAACTGCGGCCTGCCGTCGCGGCCCTTGCTGTCGGCTGATACCACCGTGGTACTGGATGGCGAAATCTACGGCAAGCCGGCCGACGCTGCCGACGCCGCCCGCATGTTGCGCGCCTTTGCCGGCCGCAGCCATCAGGTGGTGACCAGCGTGGCCGTGCGCCAGGACGAGCGCATCGAACTGCGTACCTCCATCACCGAGGTGTACTTCCGTGCACTGAGCGAGGACGATATCCAGCGCTACATCAACAGTGGCGAACCCTTCGACAAGGCAGGTAGCTATGGCATCCAGGGTCTGGCAGCCGTGTTCATCGAGCGTATCGAGGGCAGTTATACCGGGGTGATGGGCCTGCCCGTGTTTGAAACCGCCACCTTGCTGGGCCTGTTCGGACACCAATTCCCCTAAGGAGGAAGACCATGCTGCATCAGTCCATTCCTCTGCCGCGCGACATCCAGCGCCCCAAGGAACAAATCCTCGTCAACATCACCCCGCAGGAAACCCGGGTGGCGGTGCTGGAGGATTCCATCGTGCAGGAACTGCACGTGGAACGCGCCGCCAGCCGCGGCATTGTCGGCAATATCTATCTGGGCCAGGTCAAGCGCGTGCTGCCCGGCATGCAGAGCGCCTTTATCGAAATCGGCCTGGAACGCGCGGCCTTCCTGCATATCGCCGATGTGCTGGAACAGCGCCAGCATCCCACCGAGCCGCAGCGCATCGAAAAGATGTTGTTCGAAGGCCAGACCGTGCTGGTGCAGGTGATCAAGGACCCCATCGGCACCAAGGGTGCCCGCCTGTCCACGCAAATGTCGCTGGCCGGCCGTTTTCTGGTGCACCTGCCGCAGGAAGAACACATCGGCATCTCGCAGAAGATCGAGAGCGAGTCGGAGCGCCACAGCCTGAAGGCACGGCTGGAGAAGCTGCTACCGCCGGATACCCCGCGCGGCTACATCATCCGTACCAGTGCGGAAACCGCCAGCAATGACGAGCTGCAGGCCGATATCGAATACCTGTCCAAGCTGTGGGCCGATATTCGCCACAAGTCGCAGCACCTGCCGGCGCAAAGCCTGTTGTACGAAGACCTGCCGCTGGCCGTGCGCGTGCTGCGCGACATGGTGAGCGACACCACCGAGCATGTGATTGTCGACTCCACCGAAAACTACAGTCGCATGGTGGAGTTTGCCGAGCAATACGTGCAGTCTGCTGTGCGCAAGATCGAGCGTTATTCCGGTGAGCGCCCGCTGTTCGAGCTGTTTTCCATCGAAGCGGAAATCGACAAGGCGCTGTCGCGGCGGGTGAACCTGAAGTTTGGCGGTTACCTGATCATCGACCAGACCGAGGCGATGACCACCATCGACGTCAATACCGGTGGCTTTGTCGGCAACCGCAATTTTGACGAAACCATCTTCAAGACCAATCTGGAAGCCACCCAGGCGATTGCCCGCCAGCTGCGGCTGCGCAATCTGGGCGGCATCATCATTGTCGATTTCATCGACATGGATAACGAAGAGCACCAGACCGCCGTACTGTCCGAGCTGGCCAAGGCGCTGGCGCGCGACCGCACCCGCGTCACGCTCAATGGCTTTACCAGCCTGGGCCTGGTGGAAATTACCCGCAAGCGTACCCGCGAAAGCCTGGCCCACGTCTTGTGTGAACCCTGCCCCACCTGCCAGGGCCGTGGCGAGATCAAGACCGCCCAGACCGTGTGTTACGAGATCCAGCGTGAGATCGTGCGCGAGGCACGCCAGTTCGATGCCAAGGGCTATCGTATTCTGGCGGCCCAGCCGGTCATCGACATGTTCCTCGACGAAGAGTCGCAAAGCCTGGCCATGCTGGTGGACTTCATCGGCAAGCCGATTTCGCTGTCGGTGGAATCCACCTATACCCAGGAACAGTTCGACGTGGTGCTGTTGTAGTTGCAGGCCCGGTGCTACGCCGGCCTGCTTGTGATGGAGTAGTAAGCATGAAGCAACAAAGCGGCGATGCCCTGTGGCTCGCCATCCTGCAGGAAGCGGAACAGGCCGCACGCGACGAGCCCATGCTGGCCAGCTTCCTGCACATGACGGTATTGCGCCACAGCACGCTGGAAGACGTGCTGGCCTTTCACCTGTCCAGCAAACTGGCGAGTCCGGTGATGGATGCCCGTGCGCTGATGGAGCTGTTCCGCGAGGCGCTGGCGTCGGACCCGGCCATCAGCGCCTCGGCGCGGGCGGATATCCGCGCCTGTTTCGAGCGTGACCCGGCCTGCGACAGCTATTCCACGCCCTTGCTGTATTTCAAGGGCTTTCATGCCCTGCAAAGCCAGCGCATCACGCACTGGCTGTGGCAGCAGCAGCGCAAGACGCTGGCGCTGTTCCTGCAAAACCGCATTTCCGAAGTCACCGGTGCCGACATCCATCCGGCGGCCCGCATCGGCCAGGGGGTGATGCTGGACCACGGCACCGGCCTGGTCGTCGGTGAAACTGCGGTCATCGGCAATAATGTTTCCATCCTGCATGGCGTCACCCTGGGTGGCTCCGGCAAGGATCGCGGCGACCGTCACCCCAAGATCGGCGACGGCGTGATGCTGGGGGCCGGCGCGGCCGTGCTGGGCAATATCCGCGTGGGTGAATGTGCCAAGGTGGGTGCCGGCAGCGTGGTGCTGGAAGATGTGCCGCCGCATACCACCGTGGCCGGCGTGCCGGCGCGCATCGTGGCCCAGGTGAATGAAGGCATGCCTTCGCTGGACATGGATCAACGGGTGTGACGGCCAGCGGCCAGGTTTTGCATGTGGTGCAGGGTGGCAACGCCGCTGCGCTGCTGCGCCAGGTGCTGGCGGATGCTGAGGTGCTGGCCTTCGAGGAGGACTTCAGCCACGGTCCGCTGGCCGATGCCGATACCATCGACCCGCAACTGCGCATGGCCTGGTGGAACCGCATCTGGTGGTCGCACACCTGGTGGCCTGACATCGACCAGCAATTCCAGCTGGCCTGGTGGCAAAGTCGCAAGCGCCTGTTCCGCGCACTGTCCGAGCAGCAGCCGCTGTGTGTCTGGCTGGGTAATACCGTACACGACCAGCTGATGCTGGCCATGCTGGCGGCCAATGCCCATCCCGATCAGCTGCTGACGGTACAGGAGCTGGCAGGGCAGGTGGCATCGCGTCATAACGGTTTCTACGCCGTGGCCATGTGTACTGTCGCCGAGCTGCAGCCGCTGCTTGCCCGCCCGCGCACGCTGCTCGCCTCCGAGCGCGCGCAACGGATTGCCCTGTGGCGCCATTGGCAGCAGCACGCCAATGGCTGGCGTGGCCAGATCGATGGCCAGTTGCAGGACTATCCGGCCGCTCATTTCGATGCCCGCCTGCTGGCCTTGTTGCGCGAGCAGGGCGAACAGCCCGCGGCCCGGCTGCTCGGCATGCTGATGGGGCAGCTGACTAGCGAGCTGGTGGGCGATAGCTATCTGTTCTGGCGTCTGGCCGCCTTGGCCGAAGCCGGTCTGCTGGGGCTCAAGCCACAGCCAGACGGCCCGCCTATCATCTCCCCGGTGTGAAGCGGAACCGCCAGCTTTGCAGGGAAGCGGCAGGCGGGTAGAATCCGCCGCCGTGGTCCGTCCCGATCTTGCCTGACGGCCATTCCTTGCGAGGAAACCATGCGATGAACGTCCGCGTTGTCGATTACCGCGCAGCCGATGCTGCCGCCCAATTCACCCGTTCCCTGCACGAAACCGGCTTTGGCGTGCTGGTCAACCATCCCGTCCAGCAGTCGCTGGTGGAAAAAATCTACGCCGACTGGCTGGACTTCTTCGACAGCCCGGCCAAGCACGACTTTGCCTTCGACCCGCAGCGGCAGGATGGCTATTTTTCCACTGCCATTTCGGAAACCGCCAAAGGTGCCAGCCACAAGGACATCAAGGAATATTTCCATTGCTATCCCTGGGGACGGGTGCCGGCCACGCTGGCCGAAGATGTCCAGCGTTACTACGCCAGCACCAATGCTCTGGCGCGTGAACTGCTGGGCTGGGTAGAGCAATACACCCCGGCCGATATTGCCGCCCACTACAGCGAACCCTTGTCCGGGATGATTGCCGACAGCCAGCAAACCCTGCTGCGGGTGCTGCGTTATCCGCCACTGACCGGTCAGGAACCTACCGGATCGCTGCGTGCGGCCGCCCATGGCGACATCAACCTGCTGACCATCCTGCCGGCAGCCAATGAACCCGGCCTGCAAGTGCAGGACAAGCAGGGCAGCTGGGTGGATGTGCCCTGTGATTTTGGCATGCTCATCATCAATATCGGCGACATGCTGCAAGAGGCCTCGCGCGGCTACTATCCGTCCACCCAACACCGCGTGGTCAACCCGCAAGGCGAGGGCGCGCGCAAGAGCCGGGTGTCGCTGCCACTGTTCCTGCATCCACGGCCGGAGGTTGTGCTGTCGGCGCGACATACCGCGGGCAGTTATCTGGATGAAAGATTGCGCGAACTGGGTGTCAAAAAATGAAATGGCCCGTGCAGGGTTAAATAAATTAATAGTATGTAAATGACTGTAAATGCCCTTCGGGGCATTTTTTTTACCTGCTAGGGTTGGCCTTGTTTTTATCGTCTGGCGAGTAATAAGGTGAATTATCTGTTGCGTGCGCTCATGGCGCCGCTTGCGCTGACATTAAGTGCTTGCAGCCTGATCACTTCTCCCCTGGTGGCCGGAGTACAATTGGCCAGCACGGCGGTCACTTCGGTAGCCAATATGGCACCCAATACCAGCACCAATGGCATCGCACACCCGCATGACGAGTTACATAATGTGTGTGTTGAATTAAATTCAGGAGTGATCGTTGCTGATTTTATTCCGGAACTGCAAAAGCAGCTGCGAGAGCGGGAAATAGAAAGCCGAATTTATGCTGCAGGTAATATACCGTCTGATTGCGAGGCGACGATCTATTACACCGTATTGACGCAATGGGGTTCACCGCTGTTCAGCGATGAATTACGCCCTTATATTACCGACATCAATTTGCTGCTGAAGAAAAATGGCAAGGTATTGGCCAATGCCGCCTACCGACTGGATGGCATGGCCTATGACAAGTGGAGCAGCACCGGCAGGAAGCTGACGCCACTGCTGCAGAAAATATTCACCACCGACAATATGGCGCAGTGGCAGAACAGCGCCACGAGCCGCGATGATGCCAGCCACTTTGAACAAGATGTAGCCCGACGGGCTAGCGCGGCTACCAGAAATTGATCAGTCCGGCGAAGAAGCGCTGCGCATCGGTGCGCGAGGCCACATCGCTGGCCACACCGTTCACTAGCTGTTCGATGCGTGCATCACCCACATCGGTGGATGACACCACATTGCCCACCTTGATGTCGCGCTTGTTTACCACGCCAGAGAAACGCAGCACGGTGGTATTACCACTGGCGGCCACGGCTTTTTCGCCAGCAATGGCCATATAGCCGTTGGGCAATACATCGGTAACCGATACCATCAGGCTGCCGCTGATCTGGTTGGTATTGCTGACCTGACCAATACCTTTCAGGCTGTTACTGCCACTGGCCTTGCCGCTGTAATCAAATATTTCTTTCAGCAAACCACCCATCGATGAAAGCGCACCAGGGCCGGATTCGGAAATGGACGAGGTCCGGTTGGTGGTGGTGTTGGCATTATTGCTGGAGGAAAGATTCTCGGCGATATTGATTTTCAGCGCATCGCCAACATGGCTGGCAATGGGCTCTTCAAATAATAGCATGGCCTTGTTTGGCTGATAAATCGAGCCGGGGCTATCTTCCAGGGCTACCGGGGTATATTGCGGCCGGATATGTACCGGAGCGGTCACCAGATTAGGTGGGGATGAGGCACAGCCAGTGATCAGGCCAGTCAATAAAAGATAAGCCCTTGCATGAATAAGCATGGATTTCACTTTGGCCCTCTCTAATAGTTGCGATGACTCCTTTAATTCTATTTGGCTGAATGGTTAATTGCCGTTAGCGATCAGAAAGTAAAGTAAGAAAATGTAAAGCGCGTAGCCATCTTCCTTAACGTTGCATAACGTAAATTTACATGCCGGCCGGTCTGGCATCAGAAAATGTAAAAAACGCTATGGGGAGACGGACATGAGCACAATCAGTGGCGTAGCCGCATCGACACAGCCCCTGTCGGCATACGGGGTGTTACGGCGCGATGCACAAGCAGTTGTCAGCGATGTGGAAGGTGTGGCCAAGGCAATCGGCCACGGCCTGGTGGCCGGCGGTAGTGCCACCGGCTCGGCGGTGGCGCATGGACTTAGCGCGGTGGGCGACAGTCTCAGCGCGCTGGGGCATACCATTAACACCTATGTCTAGGCGGTAGCGTGATGCGCTGGCCTGGGTACTGCTTCAGCGCTGAGTGAAGTCGGCAATGTCGGCCGGGACTTTGTCCCGGCCCATGTATTTCTGGCGCAGCCGTTCGGTGAAGCCACTTTTCTGTAGTGCATCCAGCGCAGCCTGCAAGCGTCTGACCGTGTCGTCCGGCGTTTGCCGGTTCAGCGCATACCAGTACTGGTGCTGGCCGTCCAGCAGGGCGACCGCCTGCACCTGGCGGGCATCCAGCCCGGCCTGTTGCAGTTGCCAGGCCATCGCCCAGTCCAGCATGGCCACCAGATCGACGCGTCCCAGCTGCAGCTTGCCCAGGTTCACTGCATCGCTGCGGCCGCTGTCCTGCTGCTCGCCAAGGCGCAAGCCCAGCTCCAGCAGCCGCTTTTGCGTGGCGGATTCGAACAGGGTGCTGGTGCGCAGTTGTTTCAGTTGCTCGATATTGCGCAGCTGGATGTCCTTGCGCCTTGCCAGCCGGTACAGATAGATGCGGCGCGCGCCGATGGGGCCTACCCAGCGAAACAGGTTTTCCCGCTCTGGCGTACGCACCATGCTGAACAGCAGGCTGCCGGGAGTGGACTGTGTCATGGCATAGCCGCGTGCCCAGGGCAGCAACTGCTGGCTGAGCGGGATGGCGGCCTTGTCGGCCATGGCCTGCAGTAATTCGCTGGAAAAACCGCTCACCTTGTCCTGCTGCAGAAAGTTCAGCGGTGGCAATTCCTCGGTGTAGGCGATCAGCGGGCTGGCGCTGGCCGGATACCACCACAACAGCACAAACAGCAACAGCAGGCGTGGGTACATGGGCAATCAAAAGAGTCGTTTAACTGAATTTAACCCTGCATTAACAGGTGGGCAAGCCATGTCCAGGCAATGAACAAGCCCCGCTCATTCAAGCAGCTTGCCGCGACAAGCGTGTGACAAGCCCGACTGCGTGCCCAGCTGGTGTAAAATGGCCGCCTCCATCACGCCTTGAAGAAACGCCTGCCATGAGTGAGCTGTTAGCCGGACTGAACAACGAACAACTGCGTGCCGTCACCTGGCCTGCCAAGAGTGCGCTGGTGCTGGCCGGGGCCGGCAGTGGCAAAACCCGGGTGCTGACTACCCGCATCGCCTGGCTGATTGCCACCGGGCAGGTGAATCCGGCCGGGGTGCTGGCCGTCACCTTTACCAACAAGGCGGCGCGCGAAATGCATACCCGGCTGGGGGCCATGGTGCCGGTGAATGTACGCACCATGTGGATTGGCACCTTTCATGGCCTGTGCAATCGCTTTCTGCGCGCGCATTACCGCGATGCCGGCCTGCCGCAGACTTTCCAGATTCTCGACTCGGCCGACCAGCAGGCTGCCATCAAACGCCTGCTGAAAAGCATGGAGCTGTCGGACGAAAAATACCCGCCGCGTGCGGTGCAGAGCTTTATCAATGGCAGCAAGGAAGCCGGCGTGCGTGCCGAGCGCCTGCCACCGCCGCTGACGCCGTATGAGGCCAAGCTGCACGAGCTATATGCCACGTACGACGCGCAGTGCCGCCGCGAAGGCGTGGTGGATTTTGCCGAGCTGCTATTGCGCAGCTACGAGCTGTTGCAGGCCAATGCGGCCTTGCGCGCCCATTACCAGGGCCGTTTCCGCCATATCCTGGTGGACGAATTCCAGGATACCAACCGCCTGCAATACGCCTGGCTCAAGCTTTTGTCCGGCGAGCACAACGTGCTGTTTGCCGTGGGCGATGACGACCAGTCCATCTATGCCTTCCGTGGCGCGGAAGTGGGCAATATGCGTGCGCTGCTGTCCGACTTCCAGGTGGCGGAGCCGGTGCGGCTGGAGCAGAACTACCGCTCGGTCGGCACCATCCTGACGGCCGCCAATGCCCTGATCGAGCGCAATGACGGCCGGCTGGGCAAGAACCTGTGGACCGATGCCGGCGAGGGCGAGCAGATCCGCCTGTACGAAGCCTATTCCGATGGCGACGAAGCCCAGTTCATCATCGACGAGGTAAAGAGCCTGCAGCGCGAAGGCATGAATCTGTCCGACATGGCCATCCTCTACCGCTCCAATGCCCAGTCGCGGGTGCTGGAGCATGTGCTGGTGAACGCCCAGCTGGCCTACCGCATCTATGGCGGCCTGCGCTTTTTCGAGCGGCTGGAAGTGAAGCACGCGCTGGCCTATTTGCGTCTGGTCAGCAATCCGGACGACGACAACGCCCTGCTGCGCGTCATCAATGTACCGGCCCGTGGCATCGGCGCCCGCACGGTGGAAAACCTGCAGGCGGTCAGCCGTGAGCAGGGCGTCACCCTGTGGCAGGCCTGCTGCGCAGCCGGCGGTGGCCGTACCGCCGCCAAACTGGGCGAGTTCGTGCTGTTGATCGAAGCCTTGCGCAGCAAGGCCGAGGGCATGACGCTGGCGGAAACCGTCAGCCTGATCATCGATCATTCCGGCCTGCGCGCCATGTACGAGCAAGACAAGAAAGAGGGCGAGGAGCGGCTGGCCAACCTGGACGAGCTGATCAATGCCGCCGCCGGTTTCTTCCCGGATGCGGCCGAGCAGGCCATTGTCGAATTCCTCAGCGCTGCCAGCCTGGAAGCCGGCGAGCATCAGGCCGAAGCGGGTGAGGATGCGCTGCAACTGATGACCGTGCATGCGGCCAAGGGCCTGGAGTTTGATGCCGTGTTTGTTTCCGGTCTGGAAGAAGGCCTGTTCCCGCACGAAAACAGCATGAACGACAGCAAGGGCCTGGAAGAGGAACGCCGGCTGATGTATGTGGCGGTAACCCGCGCCCGCAAGCGGCTGTATCTGTCCTGCGCCCAGAGCCGCATGCTGCATGGCCAGAGCCGCTATCCGGTCCGTTCGCGCTTTGTCGAAGAAATTCCGCCCGAACTGGTACGCGTGCTGTCTGCTACAGTAAAACCTGTGCCGCAAAACACGCATCGCCGCGCACCCTGGCTGGACGAAGTGGCCGCGCCGGCGGTGCCGGCCGCCCAGCTGCAGGGTTTCCGCATTGGCCAGAGCGTGGGCCATGCCAAGTTCGGTTCCGGTGTGGTGATCAATGCCGAGGGCAGCGGCAGTGATCTGCGGCTGCAGATCAATTTTGCCGAGCACGGGCTGAAGTGGCTGGATTTGCGTTATGCCAAGCTGACCGCCGAATAATGACATTCCATCCGGGTTGGCCGATGATGACGCCATGAGTGACAAGCACCCTTCCACCACCTACCAGAGCCTGACCGCAGGGCAGGGTGGCGCCGAACCGGCACGCAAGTCCTACGAGGACCCGTACGGCAGCCGCCTGTTCCTGATCATCGACAGCCTGCCGGAGATGCAGCGCGCGCTGGCCATGACGCTGGCCTCGTTTGGTGCCGACAAGGTCGAATACGCCAGCAAGGCCGGTGATGCGCTGGCCAAGATGGCCAAGTTCGAATTCGACGTGGTGCTGTGCGACTACGACCTGGGCAATGGTTACGATGGCCTCTACCTGTTTGAAGAGGTAAAGGAACGCAACCTGATCAAGCAGTCCTGCGTGTTCATGATCGTCACTGGCGAGCGCCGCTCGCAGCGGGTGATTTCCGCAGCCGAGCTGGCCCCGGACGACTACCTGCTCAAGCCCTTCACCGGCGAAGTGCTCAGCCAGCGGCTGGAAAAAGCCATGCGCCGGCGCGAGGCTTTTCGCGTGGTGGACGAAGCCATCATGCGCCACGAATACCTGGCCGCCATTGATGCCTGTAGCCGCAAGATCAGCCAGCGCGGCGAGTTCACCCTCGACTTCATGAAGCTCAAAGGCTCGCTGGCGCAAAAAATCGGCGACTTCGACACCGCCCGCAATCTGTATATGGAAGTGCTGCGCCTCAAGCCGCTGGCCTGGGCCAAGCTGGGGCTGGCCAAGTCGCTGACCGGGCTGAAGTCCTACGACGAAGCGCGCCTGCTGTTCGAAGAAGTACTCACCGACAACGAAAGGGTGATGGAAGCCTACGACTGGCTGGCCAAGCTGCATCGCATCCATCACAACCTGCCCGGCGCGCAAAGCACGCTGGAAAAGGCCACCACGCTGTCGCCGGTGGTATTGCGCCGGCAAAAGCAGCTGGCCGAGGTGGCGCTGCTGAACAAGGATCTGGAAACCGCCGAAGCCGCCAGCGAAGAAACCCTCAATATCGCCAAGTACACCTGGCATCGCAGCCCCACCCACTACGCCATGCTGGCGCGGGTGCAGATGGCGCGTGGCGAAACCGGCACCGCCGCCCGTACCCTGGGCAATCTGCGCCGTGACTACCGCTACAACGAAACCGGCGAATGGATGTGCACCGTCATCGACAGCCAGTTGCAAGGCAAGCTGGGCAATCGCGACAAGGCGCGCACGCTACTGGCCGAGGCGGAAGCCGGCTACCAGAAGCTGAGCGAAAACCTGCCGGCCGATGCGCAAATGGAATTCGCCCGCGCCTGTTTTGCCCAGGGCAAGCAGGACAGTGGCAATGCCGCCATGCGCGACCTGGTGCGCAACAACCACGACAACGAAGAGCTGCTGTCCACCATCGGTGGCCTGTTCGATGAAATGGGGCTGGGTGAAATGGGCCGCCAGCTGATTGCCGACAATGTGCAGTCCGTGCTGGAGCTGAATAACCAGGCGGTACGCGAAGCCCAGGCCGGCCGCTTCGACCAGGCCATCGAGCGCTTCGTCAAGGCGCACGAGGAAATGCCGCACAATGTGCAGGTCATGCTTAACCTGGCCAACGCCACCATGGCCTATGTGCATGGCAATGGCTGGCATGAAAGCCATATGCGCCGTGCTTACGACATGCTGGTGCAGGTGCGCACGCTGGCACCGGCCAATAACAAGTTTCAGAAAATCCTCCGCGCCTGGCGGCAACTGGTGGAAAAACTGGGCAAGCCGCAATGGGTGCTGTAGAGCGGCTGCGCGTGCTGGTGGTGGACGATGAGCCACTGGCGCGTGAGCGCATGGTGGCGCTGGTGGCCCAGTGTGGTGCGGCTGCCGTGGCCGCGCTGGGTGATGCCATGGCCGCCAGCGACTGGCTGGAGCGACATGCTGCCGATGTGCTGCTGCTGGACATCTCCATGCCCGGCATCAGTGGCGTGGAACTGGCTCGCCGCCTGCGCCAGCATCCGCTGCCGCTGCAACTGATCTTCACCACCGCGCACGAGCACTATGCGGTCGATGCCTTCGAGCTGGATGCTGCCGATTACCTGCTCAAACCGGTCAGGCTGGAGCGCCTGCGCCAGGCGCTGGACAAGGCCGCACGCCGCTGTGGCGGCAAGCCTGCCATCGAGGCCCATTTCAGCGTGCGCCATCGCGACCGGCTGCTCAACATCCCCTTCAGCGCGGTACGCTATCTCAAGGCCGAGCAGAAGTACGTCAGCCTGGTCACCGTCGATGAGGAATACTTGCTGGATGATTCGCTGGTGGCGCTGGAGCAGCGGCTAGGCGACAGCGTATTGCGCATCCACCGCAATTGTCTGGTGATGCGCCATGCGCTGCAGGAGCTGCTGCGCACCGGCAATGCCGACGAAGAACTATGGGCGGTGCGCTTGCGCGGCATTGCCCAGCCACTGGCGGTCAGCCGCCGCCAGCTGCCGGCCATCCGCGCCAGCTTGCGCCAGATAAGCAGCTAGTTTAGACAGTTGCCGCAATCCCTTGCCATTTGCGGCGATTTAGGTTAGGTGAAATTACTTAGCCAGCCGTTTTGCTGCGGTTTGCTCCGCTCAGACCGCGGCGCTTTCTATAGAATCACCGTTTTTATCCCACCAGCAGCTGCCCATGCGGATCAAACTGGCCACTCTGGCTTGTACCCTGCTCTGGTTCGTGTTGAGCGCCTTGATAGCCATGGCCTTCCTCAGCCGGGCAGTGCTGAGCGCCGAGCAGGAATTCGATCTGCTGGCCACTCGCCTGTCCGAGCAACTGACGCAAAAGCTGCAGATCAACGACACCATTCTCGACAGCTATGCGGCCTTTGCCATGCTGGACCATCAGCATGACGCGCAGGAGCAGATCTTTGCCCGGCAGATGGCCGAACGTTACCCGCAGCTGGTCTCGCTGGAGCGCATCCGCCGGGTCACCCAGCAGCAATTACCGGTCTGGAGCACGCAGATGGCCGAGCGCTGGGGTGGCGATTTCCGCCTGCATGCCTATGCCGCCGGCAGCCTGGCTGTGCTCTATCCCTTGCCGGCGCACCCCGACTACTACCCGATTGAGTCCATCCAGCCGCTGACCCAGGCAGTACGCCCGCTGCTGGGTGCCGACATCGCACGTGATCCGCAACTGCAACAGACCTTGCAGCACGCGCTGCGCACCGGTCGCACCACCATGTCAGCCCCCTTCCTGCTGCGCGAAGGCTATCGCGGTCATGTGCTGCTGCAGCCGCTCAATGCCAGCGCCCTGCTGTTGCAAGGCCGGCTGCCGGAACAATTTGTCGCGCTGGTGCTGCGCTCCGACTACCTGCGTCCGGCCGACACCACGCTGCCGGCAGGCATGAAGCTGAGTATCCGCCAGCGCGGTCAGCCGTCGGCTGCGGCTGCCTATGTCCAGATCCCCGGCCAGCAGAATGGCTGGCTCAGCACACTGGGCTTTCCGCGGCTGCAGCTGGAACGGGCGCTGGGCAGTGAGGCACAAGTACTGAACTTGCGGCTGGACTGGCAGCTGGGCTGGTTCCTGCTCAGTGGTTTCGAACTGAGCGTGATTTTCTGCCAGTCCCTGCTGCTGTTCTTGCTGCTGGCGGTCGGCCTACGCTTTTACCGCGGCTTGCTGTCCAAGCAGCAACGGCGCGAAAACCACCTGTTCTATCTGGCCAATCACGACCGCCTGACCGGTCTGGCCAATCGCAACCTGTTTTACGACCGGCTGCAACACGCCATTTCGCGGCAGAACCGCAGTGGCAAGCGGCTGGCGGTGCTGTTTCTGGACATGGACCGCTTCAAGCCGGTCAATGACAGCTATGGCCACGCGACCGGTGACAAGGTGTTGCAGCTCATCGCAGCCCGCATCCTGGCCATCATGCGCAGCGAGGACACCGTGGCCCGCCTGGGTGGCGACGAATTCGTCCTGCTGATGGAAGATGTCGAGTCCAATCGCGAGGCCGACCGGGTTCTGGAGCGGCTCAAGCATGCCATCCAGCAGCCGTACGAGGTGGATGGCCACAGCATCCAGCTGGGGGTGAGCATCGGCATTGCCTACTATCCCGAAGACGGCATGCTGATCGAGGAATTGCTGGATGTGGCCGACCGCAAGATGTACGGCGACAAGCAGCCGGAGATCACCCGCCGCTGAGCGGCGCTGTGGTGTTTGTGCCGCCGGCCCGGCAAATATCCGGCAATCCCATGGCCTCTGTCCGGCGTATCGATTAAAATCCGCCGATCAACGACAGGGGAAAACCATGTACCAGTCCGACTTCACCAAATTCATGAGCGAATTTCTGGACAAGAATCCGGAAGTAGACCAGCAGCGTCGCGAGCTGCGCCTTACCCTGTGGGACCGCAAGGTGAGCCTGGACGATCAGCGCCGCTGGAAGGAATCGAGCGTGGCGCAAAAGCCGTACGTCTACCAGCCCGAATAAGCAGTTTCCGGCCCGGCCCATGCCGGGTCCACCCTGAACGCCCCCCGCTGCCAGCCCCGCTCACGGCCTCCGTGCCGGACTGGCAACCCGAGTGGGCGTTTTGTCATTTTGCCGAGAACACCCATGACCAGTCGTACCGTGCCGCTGGACGGCCCACTGCATGATTACCTGATGGCCATTGGCCTGACCGAGCATCCGGTGATGCGCGAACTGCGCGAATTTACCGCCGGCCACCGCATGGCCAAGATGCAGATCGCCCCGGAACAGGGGCAGTTCATGGGCTGGCTGGTACAGCTGACGGGCGTGCGCCGCTACCTGGAAATCGGCGTGTTCACCGGGTACAGCACGCTGGCTGCCATGCTGGCCATGCCGGCCGATGGCGAGGCCGTGGCCTGTGATGTCAGCGAGGAGTTCACCGCCATCGCGCGCGAATACTGGCGCAAGGCCGGGGTGGAGTCGCGCATCCGGCTGGTATTGCAGCCGGCACTGCTGACGCTGCAACAACTGCTGGCAGAGGGCCGGGCCGGTCAGTTCGACCTGGTATTCATCGATGCCGACAAACCGTCCTACCAGGACTATTACGAGACCTGCCTGCAGCTGGTGCGTCCCGGTGGGGTCATCGCCATCGACAATATCTTTTTGTCCGGCCGTGTGGTGTCGCCACGGCCGCAAGATCCGCCCGGTGTGCAACTGATGCACGATTTCAATGCCCGGCTGCAACAGGATGCGCGCATCCGCCATTGCGTGCTGCCGATAGGCGACGGCCTGACGCTGTGCACCCGGCTATAAGCCGCGCCCGGGTCGTGCTGGTGGCGAACTTTCCTGGTCAGCGGCGGGTCAGACCCCTTTTTTGTTAAGCAAGATGTTTGTCATCCGGCCCATTCGGGTGCGGTGCTATGATGGCAAACTGAACTTTCGTCCGGACCCCCATGCTGAATCGCCGCCCCCGCCGCCAAATGAACCAGATGAACGTGGTGCCGTATATCGACGTCATGCTGGTGTTGCTGGTCATCTTCATGGTGACTGCGCCCATGTTCACGCCAGGGGTAATCCAGGTGCCCAGCGTATCGCAGGCCGCCGCACTGGATCAGCCGCCACTGGAGGTGGTCGTGGAGATGGGCAATAAGGTGCATATCAAGGATGGTGACAAGAGCATTGCTGCCAATGCCGACGATCCAGATGCGCTGGCGAAGCAGGTAGCCGCCCAATTGGCAGGTGCCGACCGCCCGGTGGCCATCTCTGCCGACAAAGACCTCAAGTATTCCGAAGTCGTGGCGGTGGCCGATGCCTTGCACAAGGCCGGCATCAAGCGCGTGGCCCTCACCGTCAAGCAGCAGAATCATCAGTAAGGCATGAAGCGCTCCGACTCCTCCCTCTCCGGCTCATTACTGGCCTCGCTGCTGTTCCACGCCCTGGTGGGTGGCCTGCTGCTATGGGCCGGCTTGAACAGCCAGCAGCCGGTCAAGGAAGTGCCGCTGGCGCTGGAATTGTGGAGTAGCGCGCCGCCGCCGCCCGCAGTGGCCGAGCCGGTGCCCGCCGTGAAAGCTGCGCCTGCGCCCCCCGTGCTGACCCCGCCGGCCCCGCCGCCGGAACCACCGGCCGAGGTCAATCTGGGGGCGAAGAAAAAGCCCGAACCCAAGCCGCCGCACCAAGTAAAACCACCAGCAGAGCATGTCAGCAAGCCTGCGCCGGTGCAAAAGCTGTTGCCGGAAAAAGCCAAGCCGGAACTGGTAAAGAAAGTGGAAACGGAGAAAAAGCCGGAGCCGCCGAAAAAGCAGGATAAGCCAGCAGAAAAACCGGTGAGCAAGCCGGCCACACCGGCTGTCGCCGACAAGAAAGCGGCCAAAACCCCGCCGCCAGAGCAAGCGGGCAAGGGCAGCAAGCAGTCGAAAACCTATAGCAACGAAGTCGATGACGCGCTGGCTACGCTGGACAGCCCGAATACCGGCCACAAGGCCAATGCTCGCAGCACGCAGGCTGGTAGCGCCAATGGCATGGCCGGTGGCTCTATCAATGGTTCGGCCGCAGCCAAAGGCGGCTGGATCGACAAGGTCAAGGCCAAGGTGACGCCGCTGGTGCAGATTCCGCCGGATGTGTCCGGCAATCCCAAAGTCGTACTGCTGGTTACCTTGCTGCCCACGCTGGAAGTGAGCAAGGTGCAGCTGATCAGCCGCAGTGGCAACAATGCCTATGACGAGGCAGTGCAGCGTGCCATCTGGGAGGCGCGTACCTTCCCCAGCCTGCCGGCCGGGGCCAATTTCAACGATGGCTATCGCCAGTTCAAGATGGAATTCCGCCCCCGCTCCTAGCGTGGGGCGGGTAATGGCCGAAGAATCACTGCTTATTCACGAAATTTCGTATCAAGAGGGAACTCATGCCGCGCATCCGTACTCTGTTTAAGGCATTGCTAATGTTTGCCTTGCTGGCCAGCACCGGCGCCCGCGCTGAAATGACCATCGAAATCGTCGGCGGCGGCGCCAGCAAGCACGCCATCGCCGTGGTGCCGTTCAAGGATGAAACCACACGCCTGCGCGAAGCGCTGACACCCATCATCCGCAGCGATCTGGAGCTGTCCGGCGCGTTTCGCATGGTGGATGGCGCGGCCGTTGCCAATGTGCCGGTGGAGCCGGCGGATGTCCGTTACCCGCTGTGGCAAGGTGCTGGCGCGCAGTCCATCGCCATCGGCAAGGTCGAGGCAGTGGCCGGCGGACAGGTGAAGATCAGCTTCCGCTTGCTGGATGTGGCGCAGAAAAAGCAGCTGACTTCCGGCGAGTTCACCGTGACGCCAGACCGTGGCCGCGAAGTAGCGCATACCATCGCCGACATGATTTATCAGGCCATTACCGGGCAGAAGGGCATTTTCAATACCCGGGTGGTGTATGTGCTGAAAAACGGCCGCAACTATATGTTGCAGGTGGGGCTGATCACCGATGTGGACAGCAACCGGGCGCAAACCATTCTGCGCTCGAAAGAGCCGATCATCTCGCCCAGCTGGAGTCCGGATGGCCGTTATCTGGCTTATGTTTCGTTTGAAAGCAAGAAGCCGGTGGTGTGGGTGCAGGATCTGGCCACCGGTCAGCGCCGCGCCGTGGCCAATTTCAAGGGCAGCAATTCCGCCCCGGCCTGGAGCCCGGATGGCAGCAAGCTGGCAGTGGTGCTGACCACCACCGGCAACTCGCAGATTTATCTGGTGAATACCCTGGGCGGTGCACCGCGCCGCCTCAGCTATAGCGATGCGATTGATACCGAGCCGGCGTTTACCCCGGATGGCAGCCAGATCTACTTTGTGTCCGACCGCACCGGCGGGCCGCAAATTTATCGCATGGCTGTCAGCGGTGGGGCCGCCCAGCGCGTTACTTGGCAGGGTAGCTACAACGTTTCGCCGCGTGTTTCACCGGATGGCCGCACGCTGACCTTTATCCGGCGCGAGGCCGGCCGCTTCCGCGTGATGGCGCAGGATCTGGCCACCGGCGATGTGCGTGCGCTGTCGGACAATGGTTTTAACGAACGCCCCAGTTTCGCCCCCAATGGCCGCATGGTGCTGTATGCCAGCGATGCCGGCGGCAAGAGTGTGTTGTACGCCACCACGCTGGATGGCAGCAGCAAGGTGAAACTGGCAGTAATCAATGGCGAAGTGCAGGACCCGTCATGGGGCCCTTTCAATAATCCGCAATGATGTAATGCATTCAAATCCAAGGAGTGAAGGCATGAACTGGAAGCAACTCGTACTCGGCACCGCCACCGTCACCCTGCTGGCCGCCTGCGCCAGCACCAAGCCGGCCCCCGTGGCACCGGCAAGCAATAATGGCGCTGCCAGCAGCAGCCAGACCACCGCCCCGGTGGATACCGGCAGCAGCGACATGAAGTCGGTGCAGGGCGATCCGCTGCACGATCCGAACAGCCCGCTGGCCAAGCGCAGCGTGTATTTCGACTTTGACTCGTCCACCGTGAAGAGCAGCGACAAGCCCACCGTGGAAGCCCATGCCGGCTACCTGAAGGATCATGCCGACCGCAAGGTGATCATTCAGGGCAATACCGACTCGCGGGGCAGCCGTGAATACAATCTGGGCCTGGGTCAGCGCCGTGCCGAGGGCGTGAAGCGCTCGCTGGAAGTGCTGGGCGTGAAGGACAGCCAGCTGGAAGCAGTCAGCCTGGGCAAGGAAAAGCCGAAGGCAACCGGCAATACCGAAGCTGACTTCGCCGAAAACCGCCGCGCCGACATTCTGTACAACGGCGAGTAAAGCGGGCGATACGGGCTGCCCGCATGGCGGCCCGCCGCCGGCACGCATGCAACAGGCCGAACATCAGTCCATGGACATCCGCGGGCTGCTATGATGTTCGGCCAACCTGTATTCAACGGACCGAGAACTGCCCCATGAAACGGCTTGCCCTCAGCGCGGCGCTGCTGCTGACCCTGTCAGCCTGCGCCACCACCAGCGACATCGAAGCAACCCGCAACCAGATCGATCAGGTCAATCGCCAGGCCAGCGCCAGATTGTCCGAAGTGGAAAGCAAGCTGTCCAACGAGAAGCTGCTGGAAATGGTCAATCAGGTAGACAGCCTCAAGGCAGAAGTCGCCAAGCTGCGCGGTGAAGTGGAAGTGGCCAATTACAATCTGCAAACCACGCAGAAGCGGCAGAACGATCTGTATAACGATCTGGATGGCCGGCTGTCCCATCTGGAGAGCGCCGGCAAGGAGGCCGCAGCCCAGCAGGCTGCCAGCCAGCCCGCCGCCACGAGTGCCGCTGCAGCCGATACCCAGACCAGCCCCGATTACGACAAGGCACTGAACCTGCTACGCGCCCGCGACTTCCCCAAGGCCACGAGCGCGCTCAGCCTGTATGTGCAGCAGAACCCGAACACACCGCAGGCGGTGGATGCCTTGTACTGGCTGGGTGTGGCACATACCGCACAGCGCCAGTACGATGCCGCCATCGAGATACACCGCCGCTTTGCCGAGCAGTTTCCCGACAATCCCAAGGCACCGGATGCGCTGCGCAATGTGGCCAACTGCCAGCGTGACCTGGGACAGGCCGACAGCGCCAAGACCACGCTCAAGCGGCTGATCAAACTCTATCCATCTAGCTCCGCCGCGCAGAAGGCGCGCGAGCAACTCGCCAAAATGTAAGCCCTTACCGCCCGGCCGCGCTTTGCGCTGGCTGGGCGGCTGCTCATCCCATGATGCTACCTGCCCCCCTTGAGCTGGCCAGCTTTGGCCTGCTGGCCACGGCCTTGCTGCTGCAAAGCCTCAGCTTGCCGCGCTCCTCGCTGCTTGCCGGTGTGGCGGCCATTGTACTGGCCGTCTGCAGCGGCCTGCTGCAGCCTCTGGGCTTGTTGGCGGTGCTGCTGGCCGGCGGGCTCAGCTATGCGGTTTATCGACGACCCCGCGCCGAATTGCGGGTGCTGTGGATTGCCCTATTGCTGGCCCTGGCGCTGCATGCCTTGCCCGGCTTTGATAATCCCTTGCTGTGGCAGGGCAGGGTGACACCCAATAGCGAGGTGTACCGGCTGTTCTGGAGTTTCGACAAGGGCGTGGCCGGCTGGCTGCTGTTGCTGGGCCTGCACGGTGCGCCGCACCATGGCCGGGCCTGGGGCAGTACCGTCGCCGCCGTGGGTGCATTGTTGCTGCTGCTGGTACTGGGGCTGGCGCAGGAAAGCGGCATGATTGCCTATGCGCCCAAGCTGCCGGTCTGGCTGCTGCCCTGGCTGTTTGCCAATTTCTTTCTTACCGCCCTGCCGGAAGAAGCGCTGTTTCGCCACGGGCTGCAGCGCTGGCTGGAAAACCGGGTAGAACCACTGCCGGCGCTGATTGCCGCCTCGCTGCTGTTTGGTGCCGCACATGTGGCCGGTGGCTGGGGCTGGGTGGGGCTGGCCACGCTGGCCGGGCTGGGCTATGGCCTGATCTATGCCGCCACCCGCCAGGTGGCGCTGGCTGCACTGGCCCATCTGGCCTTCAATACCGCCCACCTGTTGTTGTTCACCTATCCACGGCCGGGCTGAGGGGTGGGTGGCAAATCAGCACAGTGCGATAAATGTCTTGATATCAAAATAAAAAACCATTCCGGCCCACCCCTGCTCTCAGGTAAAATCACGTCTTTATTCCTCCCTGAGCTGCACCGCCATGATTGAAGTTGGCATCGTGATGGGTAGCAACAGCGACTGGGAAGTCATGCAGAACGCCGCTCGCGTACTGAAGGACTTCGGCGTTGCTTTTGAAACCCGCGTCGTCTCCGCCCACCGTACCCCGGACCTGCTGTTCAACTACGCCGAAACCGCTGCCGCGCGCGGTCTGAAAGCCATCATCGCCGGTGCTGGCGGTGCTGCCCACCTGCCGGGCATGCTGGCGGCCAAGACCCACCTGCCGGTGCTGGGCGTGCCGGTGCCGTCCAAATACCTGCGTGGCGAGGATTCGCTGCTGTCCATCGTGCAAATGCCCAAGGGCATCCCGGTGGCCACCTTCGCCATCGGTGAAGCGGGTGCTGCCAATGCCGCGCTGTTTGCCGTGGCCATGCTGGCCAATGCCGTGCCGGAACTGGCGGAAAAGCTGATTGCCTTCCGCAAGCGCCAGGAAGAAACCGTGCTGGCGATGTCGCTGCCGGAGGTCGAGTAAATGGCTGCCATCCTGCCGCCGTCCATGCTGGGCATCCTCGGCGGTGGCCAGCTGGGCCGCATGTTCGCCGTGGCCGCCAAGACCATGGGCTACCGGGTAACGGTGCTGGACCCGGACGCCAACGCGCCGGCTGCCCAGTTTGCTGATGTACACCTGTGTGCGCCCTTCAATGATGCTGCTGCACTCAAGACCCTGGCGCAGACCTGTGCCGCGGTCACCACCGAATTCGAAAACGTCAACGCCGACGCCATGCGCGAACTGGCCCGTACCACCCGCGTGTCGCCCTCGGGCGACTGTGTGGCCATCGCCCAGGACCGCATCGTCGAAAAATCGTGGATCAACAAGGCCGGTCTGCCGACTGCGCCTTATCTGGCCATCGAAAGCGTCGAAGACATCCAGGTCGAGCTGGCGCCCTATCTGCCCGGCATCCTGAAAACCGCCCGTCTGGGTTACGACGGCAAGGGTCAGGTACGGGTCAGCACGGCAGAAGAAGCCCGTGCCGCCTATGCCAATCTGGGTGGTCAGGCCTGTGTGCTGGAAAAGATGCTGGAGCTGAAGCTGGAAGTCTCGGCCATTGTCACCCGCGTCAGCACCGCGCAGATCGCCGTGTTTCCGGTGGCGGAAAACAGCCACGAAAACGGCATTCTGGATGTGTCCATCGTGCCGGCGCGCATTGCCCCGGCGCTGGCCGCATCGGCCCAGCAGATGGCGCAAAGTCTGGCCGAAGCGCTAGACTACGTTGGCGTGCTGGCCGTGGAATTCTTTGTGCTGGCCGATGACAGCCTGGTGGTGAATGAAATCGCCCCGCGCCCGCATAATTCCGGCCATTACACCCTGACCGCCTGCCTCACCGACCAGTTCCAGCAGCAAGTGCGTGCCATGTGCGGCCTGCTGCCCGGCCGCACCGACCTGCTCAGCCCGGTGGTGATGGTGAACCTGCTGGGCGATGTGTGGAAGGAAGACGGCCGCGAACCCAACTGGGACGTGCTGGCCGAAGCCCCCAACGCCCAGCTGCACCTGTACGGCAAGAAGCAGGCACGCCCAGGCCGCAAGATGGGCCATTTCAACGTGATGGCCGCCACTGCCGACGAGGCGCTGGAACAGGCTGAAGCGCTGAAGGATACGCTGTAAGCAGCAATCGGCACTGTTGGCATGGCTGCCAGCGGTGCCGCCAAGTTTTCAATATCGCCGATGGCCCCACGATGGCCTGATGGCCCAGCTCGCAAGCAAGGACGTGTCATGACCGGACTCAATACCACCAATCTGAAAAGCCTGAAGAAAATCTACTCCGGCAAGGTACGCGATCTGTACGAGATCGACGACAAGCGCATGCTGATGATCGCCACCGATCGTCTGTCCGCCTTTGACGTGATTCTGGATGATCCCATCCCGGCCAAGGGCCAGATTCTGACCGCCATTTCCAATTTCTGGTTTGAAACCCTGAAGGACGTGGTGCCCAACCACCTGACTGGCGACAAGCCGGAAGACATGGTATCCGCGGAAGACCTGCCGCAAGTGGAAGGCCGCGCCGTGGTGGCCAAGCGCCTGAAGGCTGTGCCGATCGAAGCCGTGGTGCGCGGCTATCTGGCTGGCTCCGGCTGGAAGGAATACCAGAAGTCCGGCACTGTGTGCGGCATCGCCCTGCCGGCCGGTCTGCAGGAATCCAGCCAGTTGCCCGAGCCCATCTTCACCCCGTCCACCAAGGCGGCAGTGGGCGATCACGACGAAAACATCAGCTACGAGCAGTGCGTGGAGATCGTCGGTGCCGAACTGGCCGCCAAGGTCAGTGCCACCGCCATCCTGCTGTACAAGACCGCAGCCGAATTCGCGGCCAAGCGCGGCATCATCATCTGCGATACCAAGTTCGAGTTTGGTCTGGATGAAGACGGCACCCTGGTGCTGATGGATGAAGCGCTGACGCCGGACTCCAGCCGCTTCTGGCCGGCCGACAGCTATGCCGCCGGCAGCAATCCGCCGTCCTTTGACAAGCAGTTCGTGCGCGACTGGCTGGAAGCTTCCGGCTGGAACAAGCAGGCTCCGGCCCCGGCCGTACCGCTGGATGTGCGCGAGAAGACCGCGGCCAAGTATCGCGAGGCGCTGGAACGGCTGACCGGCAACTAAGAGCCGCTAACAAAAACCCTGCTGCGGCGTTGCGCCACCTTGCCGTACCTTGTGTACTGTCTGCGTCGGCGCGCCTTGCCCCAGGGGCGCTGCGCTATTTTGTTAGCCGCTTTAAGTGATCCACCGAATCATCGCTAGAGCAAACGCCCGGCCTGTCCGGGCGTTGTTACGTCTGGCATGCTGCTTGAGTCACTCATGGCCTGCGCTTACACTCACAGGCCATCCTCCCTTGCCAGACGCCGCCATGACCACCATCCAGCCAGTTCTTGCCACGTCCCGCCTGCAGCTGCTGCCCGCGCACATCGGCCTGGCGCGTGCCATGCTGGATTATCAAGTGCGCAACCGCCAGCACTTTGCCGCCTGGGACCCCAAGCCCGGCGACATGTTCTTTACCGAGCTGTACTGGACCATGCAGCTGCGCCAGCAGGCGCTCAGCTGGGAGCAGGGCCGGGGAGCGCGTTTTTTGCTGACCCAGCCGGAGCAGCCACAGCAGATCGTTGGCACGGTCAGCCTCAGCAATATCGTGCGCGGTGTGTTTCAGGCCGCCCACCTGGGCTATGGCATCGACCACACCCTGCAAGGGCAGGGGCTGATGCATGAGGCGGTAACGGAAGTCATCCGCTTTGCCTTTGCCGACTTGCGTCTGCACCGCCTGCAGGCCAATTACCAGCCGGCCAATGCCCGCAGCGCCGCATTATTGCAGCGACTGGGCTTTGTCGAAGAAGGGCTGGCGCGCGATTACCTGTATATCAACGGCCAGTGGCGCGACCATGTGCTCACCTCGCTCACCCATTCCGGTTTCGATCCGCAACAGATGCTGGCCTGAAACCGCATGGCGGTTGCCAGCCACGGCAAAATCATGTTTTCTGCTAACTGATGCCGCCAATGGGGCGCGGCGGCGGTGCAGTCCCCACACCCCGGCAGTCTGGCACCCGGCTATACCGCGCCGGCAAGCCAGACGCCTTATTTCTGCGAGGAAAACATGGAGCATTTCGATCTGCTGGCGGCCGATGGCCACCGCATTCATGGCTGCCGCTGGCTGCCACCCACCGGGCAGGCGCTACGCGCCGTGCTGCTGATCGCCCACGGCATGAGCGAATATGCCGCCCGTTATCAGCCGGTGGCACAGCTACTGGCGGCACAAGGCATTGCGGTCTACGCCCATGACCATCGCGGCCATGGCCCGCATGCCGCCCATCAGGGCTGGTTTGCCGCCGAGCATGGCTGGGACAAGGTGGTAGGCGATGTGGAATGCGTGCGCCGGCACGCAGCGGCGCAGCATCCGGACCAGCCCTTGCTGCTGTTCGGCCACAGCATGGGGTCCTTTATCGCGCGCAGTTATTTCCTGCAGTACGGTGACAAATTGTCGGGCTTGCTGTTGTCCGCCACCGGCTATCGCCAGCGCCCGCTGGCACGTGTGCTGCGTGCCGTGGCCAGGCTGGCAGGACGCTTGGGCGGCATGAATGCACCCAGCCGTTTCATGGCAAGGCTGGTGTTTGGCAGCTTCAATCTGGCTTTTATTCCCGCACGCACCAGCATGGACTGGCTGTCACGCGATCGTACGCAGGTGGATGCCTATATTGCTGATCCGCTGTGCGGCTTTGATCCCACTCCCGGCTTATGGGTAGACCTGTTCGGCGGCATCATCGCGCTGGAGCAAGGAGAGGCCGCCGCCGCAGGGCGCTTGCCACGGCATTGTCCGGTGTATCTGCTGGCCGGTAGCCGCGATCCGGTCAGCCATGGCCGGCTGGCGCTGGGGCAGCTGGAAATCCGTTACCGCGATGCCGGGCTGATCGACATCCACAGCCACGTCTATCCGGGCGGTCGTCACGAAATGCTCAACGAGAGCAATCGCGCCGAGGTCGTACAGAATATGCAGGTGTGGCTGGACCGGGTGATCAAGCGCTAACGCAGCTGGTTTCAGACGGGGTGGGCGACATGCCACAGCCAGGCTATCCAGCCGCCCCAGGCCAGCCAGTGCAGCAGCACGATCAGCCAGAATGTCAGCTGGTAGCTGCGCTTGCTCGACTTGTGCTGCAGCCAGTGTTGCCCCAGCAAACCACCCGGCCAGCCGCCCAGCAGCTCCAGCCAATGCAATAGTTTTTCCGGCGTGCGGCGACCATGGTGAATAGCCTGGCGCTTGTCCCAGCCATACACGGCAAAGGTCAGCACACTCATGCCGAGGTAAAACAACAGCGGCCAGAACAGACTGTGGGTGAGTGCAAAGCTACCGGCCGCCAGCAAGGGCGGCAGGGCAAGCAGATTGGCGAGTGGGCGGGGTAGGGACATGGTGCTTCCGAGCAAAAAACACAGTGTAAGCAGCCTGCCAGCGCACGCCAAGCAGGGAGCATCGCCTACTGCTGGACCAGCAGCCTGCGCTGCTGATGGTGAGCACCATGCAGGGTAGGGCTCATGATGCAGATAACCAGGGTGGTGCAACAAAGCCACCCAATACTTTTTCCAACTGGGCTGCGACATGCAGCAAGGCATCGTCTTGCCAGCGCTTGCCTATCAGTTGCACGCCGAAGGGCAGGCTATCGATGCAGCCGCTGGGCAGCACCACGACCGGGTTGCCGGTGACCGAGAACGGAACCGTCATGGACAGCGTTGCTTCCAGATAAGGCAGCATGCTGCTGCCAACCCTGACTCTGGGTGGAGGCCGGTGCGGTGGCATGGCCTGACCGGGATAGGGCTGGACCGGCGCTACTGGGCAGAGCACGGCATCCCACTGATCCAGGAAGTTTTCCAGCGCGCTGATCAGTTGCTCGCGCTGGTTCAGCGCCTGGTTGTAGAGGTGCAGATCCAGCGCCAGTCCCCTGCTGAGACTGTGGGAAATCGCATGTCTGGTTGGCAGGACATGTCGTAGCCAGCTGCCCAGCTTGGCTTGCCAACCGGGCAGGCCAAGGCCGACCTCACTGCCGGCCAATAGGCCGAATGTTTCCCAAGCGGTATGGAGATCGAAGTCGGCTGGCGCGCAACGCACCACGTGCAGGCCGGCAGACCGGAGCCTTGTTTCCACCGCATGTAACCCAGCCTCAATCGCCGGGCTGCACGGCGTGGCGAAATCATCCCACAGTGCAAGGCTGAGTCCTGTCGGCGGCGCGATGTCTGGCGTTAGCGCGGCCGGGGTAAATGGAATAACAGTCGAATCCATGCCATCTGGACCAGCAATCAGGCGATAGCCCAACTGCAAGTCGGCCACGCTGCGCGCCAGTACTCCCATCGACAGCATGTGCCACACACTGCGGCCGGTTTTGCCCAGATGAGCCGGCAGGTGAGGAATATGTCCGGTGCGAGGGATGCGGCCCTCGCTTGCTTTGAGCCCGGCAATGCCGCAGTAAGCGGCAGGGATACGGATGGAGCCGGCAAGATCACTGCCGATTTCCAGCAGAGAAAAGCCGGCGGCAATGGCAGCAGCCGCCCCGCCGGAGCTGCCGCCGGGTGTCCGCGCCAAGTCCCACGGATTGTGTGTGAGGCCGAATAGCGGGCTCCAGCAATGCGGTGCTCCAGCCAGTTCGGGCAGATTGCTTTTGCCCATCAGAATGGCACCGGCGGCACGCAATCGAGCTACCACGGTGGCATCTGCCGTGGGCTGATAGTGTTGCAAGGGCCGGAAACTGGCGGTGGTGCGCAGATCACGGGTACAGAAGCTATCCTTGATGCTGACCGGCAGCCCCTGCAGCGGCGGCAAGCGCATACCCCGCTCCCGGTACGTATCCATGGCAGATGCTGCTTGGCGTGCCGGCTCCCGGTTGAGGGTAATCAGCGCATTGAGCATGGGGTTGTACTGGTCAATGCGCTGCTGGCAGGCATCGACCAGCGCCGAAGTGGTCAAGCGGCCATCCTGTAGCTGTTGCAGGGCGGTGGTGGCGGTCAGCCTGCTCATGTCCAGCAGGGCGGAGGCAGCTAGCTTGTCTGGCATGGGACTTCTCCGGGAGAGGGCAGGCGCAATGCTCTGGGCGTGCCGGTAGCTAAGTGCATGGTGCTAGAGGCTGAACCGCTGCCATGCAAGAAACAGCCAACAGTTGCATGGTGCCGCCAAGACCATGGGTATAACAGTCATGGATGACTGACCTTGCGGTCGGCGCTGCGACACGCGTACTTGCGTGTTAATTGACAGCTTACTTACTAGTAAGTATTGTCGAGCGACAATAATCCATGCCATGCCGGCTAATGACCGGCTGCTGAACCATAATCAGGGCGAGCGCCTGCTCGCCACGTCGACGAGGACGAAACATGACTGCTTATCCGCATTTGCTCTCCCCGCTGGATCTGGGCTTTACCACGCTGAAAAACCGCGTCTTGATGGGCTCCATGCACACCGGGCTGGAAGAAGCGCCTGGTGGCTTCGACAAGATGGCGGCTTTTTATGCCGAGCGCGCCCGTGGCGGCGTCGGCCTGATCGTGACTGGCGGCGTGGGGCCGAATGCCGAGGGCTGTGTGGCCGAGGGGGCCTCCATGCTGGCCGATGAGCAACATGTGCCGGACCACCGCAAGGTGACTGACGCCGTGCATGCGGCGGGCGGCAAGATTGCGCTGCAGATTCTGCACTCCGGCCGCTACAGCTTTCAGGAAAAATGCGTGTCGGCCTCGCCATTGATCGCGCCCATCAATTTCTACCGTCCGCGCGAGCTGTCTGATGCCGAGGTGTGGCAGACCATTGCCGACTTCGCCCGTTGTGCCGGCCTGGCGCAGCAGGCCGGCTATGACGGCGTGGAGGTGATGGGCTCGGAAGGCTATCTGATCAACCAGTTCATCGCCCGTGCCACCAACAAGCGTACCGATGACTGGGGTGGCAGCTTTGCCAACCGCATCCGCTTTGCCATTGAAACCGTCAAGGCGGTACGCGCCGCGGTGGGCAGCGATTTCATCATCATCTATCGCCTGTCCATGCTGGACCTGGTGCAGGACGGCAGCAGCTGGGACGAGGTGGTGCAGCTGGCGCAAGAGATCGAGCGCGCCGGTGCCACCATCATCAATACCGGTATCGGCTGGCACGAAGCGCGTGTCCCCACCATCGCCACCATGGTGCCGCGTGGCGGCTTTGCCTGGGTGACCAAAAAGCTGATGGGCAAGGTGAACATTCCGCTGATCACCACCAACCGCATCAACACCCCGGAAGTGGCCGAAGACATCCTGGCCAGCGGCTGTGCCGACATGGTGTCGATGGCGCGCCCCTTCCTGGCCGACCCTGATTTTGTCAACAAGGCGGCTGCCGGCAAGGCCGCTGAAATCAATACCTGTATTGGCTGTAATCAGGCCTGTCTGGACCATATCTTCCAGGGCAAGCTCACCAGCTGTCTGGTGAATCCGCGTGCCTGCCGCGAAACCGAACTCAATTACACCCCGGTGACCCAGGCCAAGAAGCTGGCGGTGGTCGGGGCCGGCCCGGCCGGGCTGGCGTTTGCCACCATTGCCGCCGAGCGCGGCCATCTGGTCACGCTGTTCGATTCCGCCAGCGAAATCGGCGGCCAGTTCAATGTGGCGAAGAAGATTCCCGGCAAGGAAGAGTTTTTCGAAACCCTGCGTTACTTCGCACGGCGCATCGACACCACCGGTGTCACGCTGCGGCTGAACACCCGCGCTGATGCTGCCATGCTGAAAGACTTCGATGAAGTGGTGCTGGCCACCGGCATCGCACCGCGCCTGCCGCAGATCGACGGCATCGATCATCCCAAGGTGCTGAATTACCTGGACGTGCTCAAGCACGGCAAGCCGGTGGGCAAGCGCGTGGCCATCATCGGTGCGGGTGGCATCGGTTTTGATGCTGCCGAATTCCTCACCCATGAGGGCAAGTCGACTTCGCTGGACGTGGCCGCTTTCATGCGCGAGTGGGGGGTGGATATGAGTGTGGAACAGCCTGGCGGCCTCAGCCCGCAAGGCCCGCAGCCACATGCCAGCCCGCGCGAGGTGTATCTCTTGCAGCGCAAGCAAAGCAAGGTGGGTGATGGCTTGGGCAAGACCACCGGCTGGATTCATCGCGCCAGCCTGCAGATGAAAAAGGTGAAGATGCTGTCCGGCGTCAGCTACCACAAGATCGACGATGCCGGCCTGCATGTCAGCATCAAGGACGAGCTGCAGGTGCTGCCGGTGGATAACGTCATCATCTGTGCCGGGCAGGATCCGCTGCGCGAACTGCAGCAGCCCTTGCTGGATGCCGGCAAGACCGTGCACCTGATCGGCGGTGCCGATGTGGCGGCCGAGCTGGATGCCAAGCGCGCCATCAATCAGGGGGCCACCCTGGCGGCAGCCATCTGATCAGGCTGTGCTCCGGTCCTCATCATGAAAAATCCCCGCCAGCTGCTGCGGGGATTTTGCTTGCTGCTATGTAGTGTGCTTACAGAAAGTGGCGTAGCGTGTCTTCCAGATTCTTCTCGTTCAGCCGCCCCAGCAGGCTGCCCACCTGCTTGCCATTGCGATCCAGGATAATGCTGTAGGGCAGGGCACCGGCCGGGTTGCCCAGCGTGCGCAGCAGGCTCAGCGTATCGCTGTCGCCCAGTACGATGGGGTAGCTGATTTTCAGCTGGCGGGCGAAGTTGTAGGTTTCCGTCTTGTTGTCCAGCGCAATGCCCACAACCTCCACCCCTTTGGGGGCCAGTCGTTCGCGCAGGGCATTGAGCATGGGCATTTCTTCGCGGCAGGGGCCGCACCAGGTCGCCCAGAAATTCACCAGCACCACTTTGCCTTGGTAAGCACGTAGCGAGACGGAATTGCCGGTCTGGTCGGTGAAGCGGGTTTGCGCCAGCGTGGGGGCGGCCAGCGTGCTCAGTGGCAGCAGGCAGAGCAGGGCGGCCAGCAGGCTGGCGCGCAGGGTGGTCGGGCTCATGTGGCCTCCATCGTGAAGAGTGGCAAGTGGTAAGGGGAATTTCACCCGGATGGTTTTGGAGCAGCGGCCTGCGGCCAAGTTTCATGTCTGGCGGGCAAAATGCGGCCTGTTGCCCCGGTCGCTGCTGGCATATTGCGCCGGCAGGGTACTTGCATGGCAACGATACGCGCTTCATCCTGCAGGGTCGATGCGGCCGAGCCAGGCTGGCCAGTGTGGCATTATGCCAAACAGGATGAGCTGAAGCATTCCTTCATCCTGAAGGCTTGAATTCCCTGGCTCCAACCCCCACCATAGATCAATTCGCAGCAAGTCATCCACCGTCTAGGGGAACCCATGACCGTCCCACATCTGTCCACTGCACTGACCGGCCCCCTGCTGGAACTGGAAAGTCGCATTCTTACCGCCCAGCCCCACATCGAGCACTGGTTCCGCAGTCAGTGGCATAACCACGCCGCACCGTTTTACGGCTCGGTCGACTTGCGCAACAGCGGTTTCAAGCTGGCCCCGGTGGACATGAATTTGTTTCCCGGCGGACACAACAATCTCAATCCGGATTTCCTGCCCTTGTCCATCCAGGCGGCGCAGGCTGCCGTGGAAAAGGTCTGTCCGGAAGCGCGCAGCATCTTGCTGATTCCGGAAAACCACACCCGCAATACCTTCTATCTGCAGAATGTGGCCACACTGGTACACATTTTCGAGCAGGCCGGCCTCAAGGTACGGCTGGGCACGTTGAACCCGGAAATCACCGAAGTCACTGAGCTGACCAGCGCCGGCGGCGACATCGTCAAACTGGAACCCATCCTGCGCCAGGGCAACCGCCTGAAGCTGGCCGACGGTTTCAACCCCTGCGTGGTACTGCTCAACAACGACTTGTCCGGTGGCATCCCCGATATCCTCAAGGATCTGGAGCAGAATCTGCTGCCGCCGCTGCATGCCGGCTGGGCCGTGCGCCGCAAGAGCAACCACTTCACTGCCTACGACCAGGTGGCCGATCAGTTCGCGCAGCTGATTTCCATCGACCCGTGGATGATCAACCCCTACTTCGTCAACTGTAACGGGCTGGATTTCCATGCCCGCCAGGGCGAGGATGCACTGGCCGAATCCGTGGCCAGCACGCTGGACAAGATCGCCGCCAAATACCGTGAATACGGCATCAAGAACGACCCCTTTGTCATCGTCAAGGCCGATGCCGGCACCTATGGCATGGGCGTGATGAGCGTGAAGAGCCCGGAAGAAGTCATCGGCCTCAATCGCAAGGCGCGTAACAAGATGTCGGTGGTGAAAGAAGGGCTGGAAGTCTCCGAAGTCATCGTGCAGGAAGGGGTCTACACCTTCGAAACGGTAGAAGACGCCGTGGCCGAACCGGTGGTGTACATGATGGACCGTTTCGTCACCGGTGGTTTCTACCGCGTGCATACCGGCCGTGGCATTGACGAAAACCTCAACGCACCGGGCATGCAGTTTGTGCCGCTGTCGTTTGAAACCCCCTGCCTGCCGGACAAGCATGGCTCGCCGGACTGTGCGCCCAACCGCTTCTATGCCTACGGCGTGATTGCCCGCCTGGCGCTGCTGGCAGCCGCGCTGGAGCTGGAAAACACCGACCCCGAGCGCGACTGAGGCCATGAAGCAGCTGCGCGGCCTGTTGCTACTGCTGTTGCCCATGCTGGCAACAGCAGCCAGCTTTGACTGCAGCAAGGCGGCGAGTGCTACCGAGCAGGCCATTTGCAGCCAGCCGGCGCTATCGGCGCTGGACGAGCAATTGGCCGCTGCCTATCGACAGCACAATCAGCAAGGCCTGCTGCAGGACAATCAGCGCCAGTGGCTGGCCGGACCGCGCGCCGAGTGCAAGGCCGATGTTGCCTGCCTGCAAAGCCGTTATCAGCAGCGGCTGGAGCAATTGCAGGGTGCAACGCTGATCCGTCAGCGCATCGACAATGCCGCGCCGGCCTATCGCTTTGATATCAGCTTGATCAACTGGGGCGAACGCGACTGGGCGGCCGAAGGCCCGGCGCTGATCAACATCATCGACAAGCGCAGCCAGCGCCAGCTGCAGCAGCTGCGGCTGGACAATGTGTATATGGCGCGTGGCGACGATGGTAAGCCGCTGGTCAATTCGGCGCGGCTGTATGATTTTCAGGGCGTGATCAATGTGGCTGACTTCGACTTTGATGGCCATGCCGATTTCGCCGTACAGAACGGCAATGACGGCCCCTATGGCGGCCCCACCTATAGCGTGTATCTCTACGACAGCACCAGCAAGCAGTTTGTATTGAGCGATGAATTATCGACGCTGACCGCCGAAACGCTGGGCATGTTCCAGGTGGATGCCAAACACAAGCGGCTGAGCACCTTTGCCAAAAGTGGCTGCTGTTACCACGAAACCACCCACTACCAGTTTGATGCCCGCCACCGCCTGCAGGCGGTGGAGCGGCTGATTGAAGACGCGCAGGACCCGGCAGGCAAACAGGTGCGGGTGACCCGCGAAACCCTGGTCAACGGCCGCTGGAAAACATCTACCCGGCGCTATGCGCTGGATGCCTACTATCATCAATGAATCCGATGGCCGTCAGCCGGCCCGCCAGTGCGTGCTGGCGAAACCCTGGAGAGCACTATGCGTATCCTGTTCATCGCCGACCCGCTGGAACAGTTCAAGATTTACAAGGACACCACCTTTGCCATGATGGAAGAGGCGGCGCGACGCGGCCATGCCATCAGCTATGCCCAGGCGCACCAGCTGTCGGTGGAAGGCGGCCGCCTGCTGGTGGATGCCCGTGGTCTGACTGTCACCGACGAGCGCAAGGGTGACCATCCGGCCTGGTACAAGCTGGACGATGTACACCGCCAGCCGTTGACCGCTTTCAATGCGGTGGTGATGCGCAAGGACCCGCCGTTCGACATGGAATACCTGTACGCCTCGCAGCTGTTCACGCTGGCCGAGGCACAGGGCGTCAAGGTATTTACCAGCGGCCAGGCGCTGCGTGACTTCAACGAAAAGCTGGCCATCCTCAATTTCCCGGAGCTGACGGCCCCCACCATGATCACCGGTGAAACACCACGGCTGAAGGCCTTTATCCGCCAGCATCTGGACGTGATTCTCAAGCCGCTGGACAGCATGGGCGGTGACAGCATTTTCCGGGTGACGCCAAACGACCCCAATCTGTCGGTGATTCTGGAAACCATTACCCTGCGCGGCAAGCGCACCATCATGGCGCAGCGCTATATCCCGGAAATCCGTGATGGCGACAAGCGCGTGCTGGTGATTGACGGCGTGCCGGTGGACTACTGCCTGGCGCGCATTCCGGCGGCGGGCGAAACCCGTGGCAATCTGGCGGCTGGTGGCCGTGGCGAAGCCCGCCCGCTGAGCGCGCGCGACCGGGAAATCGCCGAAGCGGTCGGCCCGGAGCTGAAAAAGCGCGGCATCCTGCTGGCCGGGCTGGATGTCATCGGCAATTACCTGACCGAAGTGAATGTCACCAGCCCCACCTGCTTCCGCGAAATCATGGACCAGACCGATATCAATGTCGCCGGCCTGTACATCGATGCACTGGAACGCGCCACCGCACATTAAGCCTTGCCATCAGCCTGTCATCTGCCGGCGGCAACATCGCCGCTGGCAGGGGCTGGCTCGCTTGCCCGGCTGGCCGGTAGCGCTTAACATGCCGCTCGCCGGGCCGGCACAATGCCACCCGCCATCCGCGCAATCACTGGATCTGACATGAGCAAGCATGAGGAAAGCCCGTTCAAGGGCAAGACCGGCGTCCGCCGGCTGATCAACGCCTTCGGTTACTCGCTGGACGGCATCAAGGCGGCCTGCCGTCACGAGGATGCCTTTCGCCAGCTGGCCTTGCTGGCCTGCATCCTGATTCCCTGTGCGCTGTTCCTGGTGCCGGCCAGTCCGCTGGCACGGGCCATGCTGGTGGCCAGCTCGCTGGCCACCCTCATCATCGAATTGCTCAATTCCGCCATCGAAGCCGCGGTCGATCACACCTCGCTGGAGCGCCACCCGCTGGCCAAGCGTGCCAAGGACATGGGCAGCGCCGCCCAGCTGCTGGGTTTGATCAATCTGGCAGCGGTATGGCTGCTGGTGTTGTTCGGGCGCTAACGCCGCAAGCCGCAGCGCGACAGAGACTGCGCCAGCAGCGACAGCAGGCTGGCCAGCAGGAAGGCGCTATGGCTTTCCAGTCGTGGCAGCAGCAGTACCAGCGTCAGGCAGAATGCAGCAAAGGAAAAGCGTCCCAGCAGCATGCCACGCAATAGCGTCTGCACCGCAGCAGGCCCCTGTGCCTGCTGCATCGATACCGCCATCACCACCCCCAGCAGTGGAAATACCGCCAATACGCCGCTCCAGGCTGGCCCCAGTCGGTGCGCGGCTGTACTCACCCCCAGCGTCAGCACGGCAGCGGCCAGCATGCGCAGCCACAGCCGGTCGGGGCTGCTGCTGTCCAGCGCTGGTTTGGGTGGCCGTGGCAGCAAGACGTAATTGCCACTGACGCTGAGTGCCGCGATACCCAACGCCAGCAGGAGCGAGGGCGTCAGTTGCTGCAATAGCAGCGCGGCCAGCAGCCAGCCACTCAGGGCCGCAACCAGCGCCACTGGCCAGTGTTGGCGACTGGCGGTGCGGGCATAGATCAGGTTGAACACTTCGGATGCCGCAATGGCGGCGATGGCTTGCATGGCGGCCATGGCAGCAAAGGCCTTGCCCTGCTCGTGCGCCAGCAGCCACAGAATGGGGCCGGCGACGATGGGCAGGCCGGACAGCCAGCCGGCGAAGCCGGGGCCGCGGTAACGTGCCACCAGCGACAGCAAGTACAACAAGGTGGGGATCAGGGTCAGTTTGAGCAGCAGCATGCAGTGGACCGGTAACAACAGCCGGCTCAGCATAGCATGTGAATGGCATGGCTCGCCTTGTCGGGCTGCCTGCTGGCGTGCTTGCGTGTATGCTGGTTGGCCCCTGTCATGTCAATCGAGAGGATGCATATGCTGTCACCGGCAGATTCTGGCGTGGAAGAACTGGTGCTCAATCTGGTGCTGTGGCTGAAACTGGCGGTCGAAGCCTGTGGTGCGCTGGTGATAGGCGTGGGTGTGCTGTTTGCTGGCGTGCGTTACCTGCAGCGCTGCTTCCAGCCGGGGATGATGCAATACAACGCGGTGCGGCTGAGCTTTGCCCGTTTTCTGGCGCTGGCGCTGGAATTGCAGCTGGCGGCGGACATCCTGTCTACCGCGGTGGCGCCCAGCTGGGACCAGATCGGCAAGCTGGCGGCCATTGCCGTACTGCGTACGGCGCTCAATTTTTTCCTCGCCCAGGAAATTCGCGATACCGAGCAGGCCGATCAGCCACCGCAGAGCTGACGGCTCTGTGCTGGCAGCACTGCCGGCGTTCAGGTCTCAGCGTGCCTGGCGTCGGTACAGGTAGCCAGGGTAGACGCGGATGCAGCCGCTGACATCTTCGACCTTGCCATATTCCCCCACTAGCTCCCAGCTGGCCCCGTTGGCTTGCAGTATCCGGTAGACCGGGCTGCCGGCCTGATAAAACAGCAAGTCATTGCCATGGAAGTGGTCGAGCGGCAGCAGGGGGTGCTGGCTGGGCAGCACCAGCAGCATGGCCGCCGTTTGCACGTCCATGTCGGCCAGTTGTTCGCGGTCGGCGGCCACCATGCCGCAGAAGGCTAGCAGGAAGGCAAGCGGCAGCATCAGCCAGTGGCCGCTGAGCAGGCCGAACAGGGTGAGAATGGTGGAGCCGGTAAAAAAGAAGCTGCTGTGTGTTTTCATGAGCGGGTTCATTGCCTGGGCTTGTGGCCTGCAAATGGCAAACGCCGCCTGGCTGGAGGCGGCGTGTTGTCTGGGGACGCGGTGGCACGTCGCAGGAGCCTTGTGGCGTGTTAGCTGCTGACGGTTTAGCCTGATTTCCGGATTATATGGCGATTTTTCCTAAATTGATTAATAGAATCAGTCAATTACTAATGATAATGGTCTAGCTCTCGCTGTCGCCGGGTTTTCACTGCATGGCCAAAAAAACAACGCCACCCGAAGGTGGCGTCATGGTGTGCTGCAGCGGTCCGCGCTTTACTCTTCTGCCGGCTTGGCTTCCGGCGGTGCAATCACCTCACTGTAGCCACATTCCTTCTGCGGGCAGACTTTCTCGGTACCGCGACGCTTGGTGGTCTTGATGGTGAGGATAGGCCAGTTGCACTTGGGGCAGGGCTCAGCTACCGGCGGATTCCAGGTAGCGTACTTGCACTTGGGATAGGTATTGCAGCTGTAGAACAGCTTGCCGTAGCGGCTCTTGCGCTCAATCAGGTGGCCGGTCTTGCATTCCGGGCATTCCACACCGGTGTCGCGTGGTTTTTCCAGCGGCTCGATGTGTTTGCACTTGGGGTAATTGGCGCAACCGATGAACTTGCCGTAACGACCCTTCTTGATGTGCAGTTCGCCGCCGCAGTCCGGGCAGACCCGGCCTTCGATCACCGTCGGTGCTTCGGCTTCTTCGGCGGCCTGTTCGGCGGTTTCACCCATATTGCGGGTGTAGTCGCAGTCCGGGTAGCCGGTGCAGGCGATGAAGCGGCCGCGCTTACCAAACTTGATGGACAAGGGCTTGCTGCATTTCGGGCAGGCTTCGTCCAGGCTTTCGGTGGTGACTTCGGCGCGGGAAATGCTCTCCTTTTCCGCCAGCTGCTTGGAAAAACCCTTCCAGAAGCTGTCCATCACCGGCACCCACTCACGCTGGCCACTGGCGATATCATCCAGCTGGTTTTCCAGCTTGGCGGTGAAGTTGTAGTCCACGTACTGACTGAAATGCTCAGTCAGGAATTTGTTGACGATGTCGCCGGTGTCGGTGGGCTGGAAGCGCTTCTTGTCGAGGATGACGTATTCGCGGTCTTTCAGCGTGGAGATGATGCTGGCGTAGGTGGAAGGACGGCCGATGCCGAATTCTTCCAGCGCCTTCACCAGACTGGCTTCGGAGAAGCGCGGCGGCGGCTGGGTGAAGTGCTGCTCGCCATACAGCTTGTCCACCGGCAGGCTGTCGCCTTCTTCCAGTAGCGGCAGCTTGGCGTTGTCTTCGTCCTCGGCATCATCCACGTCTTCCTCGTACACGGCGAGGAAGCCGGCAAAGGTCTGCACCTGGCCGCTGGCACGGAAGATGCCCTCGCCCATGGTGATGTCCACGCTGGTGGTGTCGAACTTGGCCGGTGCCATCTGGCAGGCCAGGGTACGCTTCCACACCATGTCGTACAGCTTGAACTGGTCGGTGGTCAGGAAGGGCTTGACCGAGTCCGGTGTGCGCAGGATGGAGGTGGGGCGAATCGCCTCATGCGCCTCCTGGGCATTCTTGGACTTGTTCTTGTAGGCAACGGCGTTCTTGGGCAGAAAGTCGTTGTTGAAGGTGTCACTGATATAGCTGCGGATTTCTTCCACGGCTTCATTGGCCAGTGCCACCGAGTCGGTACGCATATAGGTGATCAGACCGACCGTGCCCTGGCCGATGTCGATACCTTCATACAGCTGCTGCGCGGTCCGCATGGTGCGGTCGGTGGTCATGCCCAGCTTGCGTACGGCTTCCTGTTGCAGCGTCGAGGTCGTGAAAGGGGCAGCCGGGCTGCGCGATTTCTTTTTCTTCTCGATGGTGGTGACCGTGGCTGGCTGGTTTTGCAGACGCGCCAGGATGTCGGCGTGTTCGGCATCACCCGGAATGGCGAACTGATCCAGCTTCTGGCCGGCCAGTGTGGTCAGCTTGGCCGAGAACTTGGTTCTGCCCTTGTGGCTGTCCAGATGCACCGACCAGTATTCCTGCTGCACAAAGGCCTTGATCTCGTTCTCGCGTTCGCAGATCAGGCGCAGTGCCGGGCTTTGTACCCGACCTGCCGACAGGCCGCGGCGGATTTTCTTCCACAGCAGCGGCGACAGATTGAAACCCACCAGATAATCCAGGGCGCGGCGTGCCTGTTGGGCATCGACCAGATCCTGGGCGACTTCGCGCGGGTTGCCGATGGCTTCCAGTACCGCGTTCTTGGTGATTTCGTGGAACACCACGCGCTGGGCGGTTTTGCCCTTCAACAGCTTTTTGCTGTTGAGGATCTGCACCAGATGCCAGGAAATGGCTTCACCTTCGCGGTCCGGGTCAGTGGCCAGGTAGACATGGTCCACCTCGGCCACCGCCTTGACGATGGCGTCTACATGTTTGCTGTTGCGGGCGATCAGCTGGTACTTCATGGCAAACCCCTTTTCCGGGTCTACCGCACCGTTTTTCGGTACCAGATCGCGCACGTGACCGTAGGAAGCCAGGACTTCGAAGTCCGGTCCCAGGTATTTCTTCAGCGTTTTTGCCTTGGATGGCGACTCAACGATCAAGAGGCTGGAGGGCATGTTTTCGTTTCAGTGTGTACCGGAGGAGCTCCGGCTGATAGCGGTTCTATCTATCAAATAAAGCAAGTGCGCAAATAAAACAAGAGCGCGTGTGGCGCTCTTGTGCAAAATTCCGTGCAGTCTCGTCAGGCGAGGCGGGATGTTAAGCCCGTCGCACCGGCGCTGACAAGTCATTGCATGGTGGGTTCGCCATGAATGGCGTCCAGCAATTCTTCGCCCAGCAGGATGGGCAGTTCTGCCTTTTGCGCCCACAACACCATCAGTGCCACCAGTTTGGCCGAGCCGACATTGATATCGTCGTCCGGCAATTCAAACAGGCGGTCAATCACCATTTCGCGCTGCGAGGGCGACAGCGCGCCGTGGTCTTCCAGAAACTGGATCAGGCCGCGCACCTCGGTTGGCAGGCGTTCCTGCTCGGCATCGGCATAAATGCGCATGCCCGAGGCGTCGTCCGCGCTGGCATACAGGCCTTCCACCATATTGGCGACATTGTCCAGCCAGTCCAGCGCGTCGTTGATTTCCTCGTCTTCGAAGCCGGCGGCTTCCAACTGGCGCATCAGTGTGCCGCGGTCACCAAAGGCATCCGGGTCACGGTATTGCTCGAACAAATAAGTGAGAACGTCAAACATCAGGTCTTCTTCAAATGAGCTGCTACAGAATCCAGTCTGAATCAGACCAGTCGCTGGACCTGCCCGCCAGGCAGGCTGGTGAGCTTGCCGGCAAGCTCCAGCTCGAGCAGCATCGCGTAAACCTCCCCTTGCGTCAACCCGAGTTGCTGCGCCAGCCACTCGCTGCTGACCGGGTCGAAGCCCATCAGGGTGAGAATCTGCTCTGCCGCCGGTGCCGGATCTGCTGCGCGAACAGGGGCTGCCGGCGCGCTGCGGCTCAGCCGGCCCACTTCTTCCAGCACGTCTTCCACCGACTCCACCAGCCGGGCGCCATCCTTCAGCAACCGGTGGCAGCCACGTGCCTGCGGATTGTTGATCGAGCCAGGCACGGCCATGACTTCGCGCCCGCTTTCGGCCGCGAGCCTGGCGGTAATCAGCGAGCCGGAGTTGATATTGGCCTCCACCACCAGGCAGCCGCGGGAAAGGCCGGCAATGATGCGGTTGCGGCGCGGGAAGTGGCCGGCCAGCGGACCGGCACCCAGCGGGAATTCAGACAGGATCAGCCCGGCACTGCCAATCTGGTGTGCCAGTGCACGGTTGCTGGCGGGATATACCCGATCGATGCCGGTGCCGATCACCGCGATGGTGGAGCCTGCCGCGGCCAGCGCACCCTGGTGTGCCGCGGCGTCGATGCCGCTGGCCAGTCCGCTGACGATGGTGTAGCCGTGCTCAGCCAGACGCTGGGCAAAGTCGCTGGCGATCTGCTTGCCCGGCGGCGTGGCGCTGCGGCTGCCCACCATGGCCAGCATGGGCTGTTGCAGTAATTCCCGACGACCGCGAGCAAACAGCAGCGGCGGTGGCGATGCGGTTTCTGCCAGCGCTTGTGGATAGTCGTCATCCTGCAGGCTGAGCAGGCTGCACTGCTCGCCTTCGGCCCAGGCCAGCGCGGCGTCAACGTCCGGCTGCGCCACCCGCTCGCGCAGGGCCATGGCCGCCTGCTGGCCGATCAGCGGCGTGGTTTGTGACTGCCCGGCAGCCACGGCATGGCTGGCCGAACCAAAGCTGGCGATCAGCTTGAGAAAGCCGGCCGGGCCAATGCCCGGTGTCAGTGCCAGCAGCAGCCAGTCGCCGGAGGACTCGCTCATTCGCTTTCCGGTGCGGCCACGACATCACCGACGCTGGCCGCGTCGGTGCTTTCCAGCACCAGCCCGTACGACACCTTGTCAAACACCCGGTAGATGAAAATCTTGCCGATGGTCTGGCCTGGCAGCATGACCGACTTTTTCTGACCGTCGGCAGTGATGATGGAAACCGGCTTGCCGTTCTTGTAGATGCTGAGCACGTCGCCGGCTTCGACCTGTTCGCGCCGGCCCCGGTTGATCACTATATTGGAATACTGTGCGGCGCCATCCACGCCATCGTAGATCGAGATGATCTGGCCGCGGATGTCGCTGTCCGGGCTGTGCGGTACGTAGCTGACAAACTGGTCTTTCGGAGCTTTGATCAGGCGGTCGCCCACCAGGATTTCACCAGCCACGCTGGTGATGTGCATGCTTTGTACATCCTCACCCAGCTTGTCCACCACCACGTCGCCACCGTACATCACTTCGTAGCCGAGGTTTTCCTTGGTGTCGGGGTCGATCAGTGCCTTGCCGGCGCGGTAGGCCTGCCAGTTGCCCACTTCGCCGACGCCATTGGCATAGACGCGGTCGCCGGTGCCGAAGGCCAGCCGTTGTTCCGGTCCGGCAATCAGCCTGGGTGCCAGGCTGAATTCTTCTTCATTGACCACCAGCGGACGGCTGAGGAAGGGCTCGATGGCCTTGGCCGGAATGCTGGGAATCGCCTTGCCCACGTCGGACATGCGTATTTGCGGTGACAGCCGGAGTTCGCCCTGGCCACCTTTTTCCAGCGACAGCCGCGGCTGGCCGTTGACATAGCTCAGTACCAGTACGTCGCCGGGGTAGATCCAGTGCGGGTTTTTGATGTCGCGCTTGTTCATCTGCCACAAGCTGGGCCATTTCCATGGGCTCTTGAGGTAGCGACCCGAAATGCCCCACAAGGTATCGCCCTTGCTCACGGTATAGCGCTCAGGTGCGCCGGGCTTGATGGTGAGCGTGTCGGAAAATGCCGGGAGAGCCAGTCCCAGAGCCAAAGCAAGCGATATAATACTTTTACGCATGAAAAGTGCCCCAATATTGAGTGTAACGAGCGCCCGCGAGCGCTCCTTTGACAAACGAGCATGCGTCAGACCCGTCTATTATCGACGTGCTGATGGCATTACGACAACTTGGAGCAAGAAAACCGATGGCGCTGCTGAACATTCTGCATTATCCGGATGCGCGTCTGCATACCGTGGCCACGCCGGTCGAGACTTTTGACGCTGCCCTGCAGACCCATATCGACAATATGTTTGACACCATGTACGAGGCCAAGGGCATCGGCCTGGCCGCGACCCAGGTGGACTACCACCAGCGGCTGGTGGTGATGGACATTTCCGAAGAACATAACGAGCGTCGCGTCTTCATCAATCCGGTCATTACCGAAAAAGAAGGCGAAACCGTGTACGAAGAGGGCTGCCTGTCGGTACCCGGCATCTACGACAAGGTGACCCGTGCCGAACGCGTCAAGGTGCGTGCCCAGGATGCCACCGGCAAGGTGTTCGAGCTGGAGGCCGACGGCTTGCTGGCCATCTGCATCCAGCACGAAATCGACCATCTGGATGGCAAGGTATTCGTTGAATACCTGTCCGAGCTCAAGCAGGGCCGGATTCGCACCAAGATGAAAAAGCGCGAAAAGCAGAATATGTAAGCCCGTGGCCGGTCGTGACAGCGGCCGGCCTGCTTATCCCACACCCGAGACACGGTCAGCCCTGTCTCTTGTTTTTTCAGGTTCACGATGAAACTGATTTTTGCCGGTACGCCGGAATTCGCCGCCGCAGCGCTCAAAGCCCTGTTGGCTGCCGGGCATGAAATTGCCCTGGTGCTGACCCAGCCGGACCGCCCGGCGGGGCGTGGCATGAAACTCAAGCCCAGCCCGGTGAAGCAGGTCGCACTGGAACATGGCTTGCGGGTGGAGCAGCCGGTTTCCCTCAAGACGGCAGAAGCCCAGGCCATGCTGCAGGATATCGGCGCAGAGCTGATGGTGGTGGCCGCCTATGGCCTGCTGCTGCCCAAGGCGGTGCTGGACATCCCGCCGCGCGGCTGCCTCAATATCCACGCCTCACTGTTGCCGCGCTGGCGTGGTGCCGCGCCGATACAGCGCGCCATCCTGGCCGGCGACAGCGAAACCGGCATCACCATCATGCAGATGGATGTGGGGCTGGATACCGGTGACATGCTGTCCATCCATCCGCTGGCCATTGCTGCCGATGACACCGCCGCCAGCCTGCACGACAAGCTGGCCGTATGTGGTGCCGAAGCCATTGTCAGCACGCTGGCGCAACTGGACAGCCTGCAGGCACAGCCGCAGCCGGAAGAGGGCGTGAACTACGCCCACAAGCTGACCAAGGCTGAGGCCGAGGTGGACTGGTCGCTGCCGGCCGACACCATTGCCCGTGCCATTCGGGCCTACAACCCGGCTCCGGGCGCGTTTACCAAGCTGGACGGCGAGCCGCTCAAACTGTGGTTTGCCCATGCCATTGTCGGCCAGGGCGAAGCCGGAGTCGTGCTGTGTGCCGATGCCGAGGGCGTGGTGGTGGGCAGTGGGGACGGGCTGGTGGTACTCAGCCAGTTGCAAGCAGCGGGTGGCAAGCGCCTGAGTGCGCGTGATTTTGCTGCCGGCCGTGCCGCGCTGGCGGGAACCCGTCTGGGCGGCTGAGCGTCACAACAGGCCAGAGCAAAGGAGGCTAGCGTGAATAATCTGATCAAGACGGCCATGCTGATGGCCGCCTTCGTGGCCTTCCTCGGCATCATCGGTGCCATGGTGGGCGGCAAGAGCGGCCTGTTGCTGGCCTTGCTGTTTGCTGGCGGGATGAATCTGTTTGCCTACTGGAATTCCGACCAGATGGTGTTGCGCATGTACAACGCGCAGGAAGTGGATGCCCGCACCGCTCCTGAATTTTACGGGATGGTGGCCGAGCTGGCGCAGCGTGCTGGCCTGCCCATGCCCCGGGTCTACGTCATCCATGAAGACCAGCCCAATGCCTTTGCCACCGGGCGCGACCCGGAACACGCCGCCGTGGCAGCTACCAGCGGCATCATGCGCATGCTGGACTACCGCGAACTGCGTGGCGTGATGGCGCACGAACTGGCCCACGTGCGCCACCGTGACACGCTGATCTCCACCCTGTCGGCCACCATGGCCGGCGCGGTGTCGGCACTGGCCAGCTTCGCCATGTTCTTTGGCGGGCGGGACGAAAACGGCCGACCGGTCAATCCGCTGGCCGGCATCCTGGTGGCGCTGCTGGCCCCGCTGGCCGCCAGCGTCATCCAGATGGCCATTTCCCGGGCGCGCGAATTTGAAGCCGACCGTGGCGGTGCCGAGATTTCTGCTGATCCGCTGGCATTGGCTGCAGCGCTGCAGAAGATCGAGTACTACGCTCAAGGTATTGCCATGCCCACGGCGCAGGCGCACCCGGAAACCGCGCAGATGATGATCATCAACCCGCTCTCCGGTCTGAGCATGGGCGAGCTGTTCCGCACCCATCCGCATACCGAGGAGCGCATTGCCCGCTTGCATGCTATGGCGCGCGGCGTGGGCTGAACGTATCATGCGCCTCTAGCAAGGATCTGTTGCCGCCGGATCAAGCAAGACTGCTTGGTTTCCGGCGCGGGCAGAGACCCACGGGCCGGTGCCGCCAGATGCGAGCCGGCCGTTATCAACGGCGAGAACGCAGTCCTCGCCGTTTGCCATTTAAGGTTTTGACATGCATCGCATACAGCAACTGGCCGCCGACGTGCTGGGCCAGGTGGAATCCGGCCATACCCTGACCGAGGCCCTGGCCCAAGCCCAGCGCCAGGGCAGTGAACTGACGCCGCAAGAGCGCGCCGCCTTGCAGGACATCTGCTACGGCAGCCTGCGCCAGCTGGCGCGTCTGCGCTTCTGGCTGCGGCGGCTGGTCCCCAAAGCCCTGCCGGAACCACAGCTGGAACGGGTGCTGCTGGTAGCGCTTTATCAGCTGGTGTATACCCGTGCCGCCGATTACGCCATCGTCAACGAGGCGGTCAAACTGTCCGAGCGCTTGGCGCGCGGCAAATTCAAAGCCCTGGTCAACGGCGTGTTGCGCAATTTCCTGCGTCAGCGCGAAGAAATGCTGCGCCTGGCGGACAAGGATCTGGAAGCAGCCACCAATCATCCGCGCTGGTGGATCAAGGCTGTGCAGCAGGCTTATCCGCAGCAATGGTCTTCGGTGCTGGAGTGGAATAACAGCCATCCGCCGATGACGCTGCGTGTCAATGCGCGCAAGAGTACGGTGGCCGGCTACCTGGCGCAGCTGGAAGCTTTGGGCATGGCCGCAAGCGCGTTGGATGATATCTGCGGCATCCAGCTGGAAAAGCCGGTCAATGTGCGTGAACTGCCGGGTTTTGCCGAAGGCGTGGTCTCGGTACAGGACTGGGGCGCGCAGCAGGCTGCCGTGCTGCTCGACTTGCAGCCCGGACAGCGGGTACTGGATGCCTGTGCCGCTCCCGGCGGCAAAACCTGCCATATGCTGGAGCTGGCCGATCTGCAACTGACTGCGCTGGACATCGATGCCCAGCGACTGGAGCGGGTGGCCGACAATCTGCAGCGCTGCGGGCTGAGTGCCAGCCTGCAGGCCGCGGATGCCGGCCGCAGCGCCGACTGGTGGGATGGCCAGCCGTTTGACCGCATTCTGGCCGACGTGCCCTGCTCGGCATCTGGGGTGGTGCGCCGTCATCCGGACATCAAGTGGCTGCGTCGCCCCGGCGATTTTGCCGCGCTGGCGCGCCAGCAGGCAGTGATGGTTGACACGCTATGGGGGCTACTCGCCTCCGGGGGCAAAATGCTTTACGCTACGTGCTCGATTTTTCCGGAAGAAAATCAGCAGCAGCTGGCCGCATTCCTGGCGCGTCATTCCGATGCCGAATGCCTGAATCAGCAACAACTGTTGCCCTGTGAGCGTCATGACGGTTTCTATTACGCGCTGCTTGCGAAACATTAGCCTGGTGTTATGGCTACTGGTCTGTGCCGTCAACACGGCGCAGGCCGATGGCATTCTTGCGCGCCGCGCCGATGCCGAGCTGACCCAGGATGGCCAGCTGTCGCTCAGTACCCGCTTTCAGACCAAACTGTCCAGTGGCCTGAGCGATGCCCTGGGGCAGGGCGTGGTCCTGACTTTCCGGCTGGAATTCGAACTCACCCGGCCGCGCAGTACCGCTTACTATCTCAACCTGAAAGAATGGTTCGAGCCGCATGCCAGCCTGGCTTTCAAGCTGTCCTACCAGCCACTGACCAGTCGTTACCGCATTACCATCGGCAGTTTTTCCAATTATTACCGCACCCTGGCTGAAGCCATGGGCGCGCTCGGCTCGATTCAGGACTGGCGCGTCTTGCAAAGCGGTGCGCTCGATCCGCGCAGCGCCGGCAGTGTCGCTGGCCGGGTGCGGCTGGTGCTGGACATCAGTGAGCTGCCCAAGCCATTCCAGATCAATGCCCTGGGCTCGGGGGAGTGGAGTCTGTCTTCCAACTGGACGGCCATCAGCATGAAAGATGGCAGCTGATGCGTTACGCAGCCATTGCTCTGGCAACGTTCGGCGCCATCATGCTTTACCTGCTGGCGGTAGCCACCGGCAATGCCTCCAAGCTGGCCGAGTACTACTGGTGGGTGTTTGGCCTGAACAGCCTGTTGCTGCTCGGCCTGCTCGGCGTGGTGGGCCGCCAGCTGCTGCGCCTGCGCCAGCGGGTCAAGGGCCGCGTGTTCGGGGCCAAGCTGACCCAGCGCCTGGTGATGATGTTTGCCGTGGTGGCGCTGGTGCCGGGCTTGCTGGTGTTTACCATCTCGGCCCAATTCCTGACGCGCAGCATTGAAAGCTGGTTCGATGTCCGGGTGGAGTCGGCGCTGGACCGTGGCCTGGAGCTGGGCAAGGGCGCACTCAACTATGTGCTGGAAGACGTCGCCCGCAAAAGCCGCGTGGTGCTGGATGATATCGACGGCCTGCCTGGCAGCATGTTGCCTTCGCGGCTGGAACGGCTGCGCGAACAGCTGGGCTTGCGCGAGCTGGCCATTTTCAACAAGTCGGGGCAGCTGCTGAATTTTGCCAGCAATAATACCCACCAGCTGCCGCAGCAGCCCGCCCGCGATACCTTGCGTGGCCTCAAGCTGCGCCAGGGCAGCAAGAGCATCGAAAATGAGACGGGTGGCCTGACGCTCAAGGTGCTGCTGCCGTATCGCACGCTGGACGGCGACTGGCGCGTGTTGCAGGTGGTGCAGACCGCACCGCAGACCATTGCCCATGATGCCGAGCAGATTGAAACTGCCCGCGCCGAATACCACCAGTTGCTGCTGTCGCGCGATGGCCTGAAAACCTTCTACATGCTGACCCTGGCGCTGGCCTGCCTGCTGGCGCTGACTTCGGCCCTGGCTTTTGCCTTGTTCCTGTCCGAGCGACTGTCCGCACCGCTGTCCGAACTGGCCGCAGGCACCCGTGCCGTGGCCCAGGGTGACTTTTCCAAGCGTCACCCGGTCTATCGCCGCGACGAACTGGGCATGCTCACCACCCTGTTCAACCGCATGACCCAGCAGCTGGAAGAGGCACGCCAGACCGCCAACCAGAACCAGCGGGCACTGGAGAGCGGCAAGCTTTATCTCGAAAGCATACTGGCCAATCTGTCCGCCGGTGTCATTGCACTGGACGAAGGCTGGCAGCTGCGTGCCGCCAATACCAGTGCCGGCCGCATCCTGGGGGTGGACTTTGCCGAGCTGGTCGCCTATCCGGTCAAGCAGTGGTCAACGCTGGTCCCCGCACTGATTCCGCTGGTGGATACCATGCTGCAGCACGGCGAGAACAAGCTGGAAGAAGAATGGCAAACCCAGCTGGATTATGTCACCGGTCAGGGTGCGCGCAGCTTGCTGGTGCGCGGTGCCCGCTTGCCGGAACGCTCCGGAAGCGGTTATGTTGTGGTGTTCGATGATATAACCGAGCTGGGACGGGCGCAGCGCGATGCGGCCTGGGGCGAGGTGGCCAAGCGGCTGGCGCATGAAATCCGCAATCCGCTCACCCCTATCCAGTTGTCGGCCGAGCGTTTGGCGATGAAGTTGACCGCCAAACTGGAGGCGGCAGATGCCGACATGCTCAAACGCTCTACCGACACCATCATCAAGCAGGTGGCGGCGCTGAAGAATATGGTGGATGCGTTTCGCGATTATGCGCGCGCACCACGCATCAAACTCAGTGAACTTGATCTCAATCAGGTAGTACGGGAGGTTGCCACGCTGTACGAATCCAATCCGGCTGTTAAGATTGAACTGGAAGACAGGCCGCTGATGATCATGGGGGATGCCGCACTGCTGCGGCAGGTATTGCACAACCTGATGCAGAACGCACAGGATGCGGTCCTTGACGTTGACATCCCGATGATTCACATTAGCAGCCGACAAGAAGGAAGAAACGCGACCGTCTGCGTGCAGGACAATGGTTCGGGCTTTCCTGCCGAGCTCCTGCCACGCGCGTTCGAGCCCTATGTGACCAGCAAGCCCAAGGGAACGGGGCTGGGACTGGCGGTGGTGAAGAAAATAGCGGAGGAACACCATGGCCAGGTCATATTGGGGAATGGCGAGCAGCAAGGCGCGCGAATTCTTCTCACCCTGCCATTGCTGGAGGCCTAATGCGTAGCAGCGATATATTGATTGTTGATGACGAGATCGGAATACGTGAACTGCTCTCGGAGATCCTGCAGGATGAGGGATACACGGTTGCCCTGGCGGAAAACGCCGAGGTAGCCAGACAGCTGCGCAACCAGACGCGTCCCGCGCTGGTGCTGCTGGACATCTGGATGCCAGACTGCGACGGGGTTACCCTGCTCAAGGAATGGGCCAAGTCCGGCCAGCTCAACATGCCGGTAGTCATGATGTCTGGCCATGCCAGCATCGATACCGCAGTGGAGGCGACCCGCATCGGCGCCTTCGATTTCCTGGAAAAGCCGATTGCCCTGCAAAAGCTGCTCACCACGGTGCAGCGCGCGCTGAAGTATGGCGATATGCAGGCCAATACCTCCTTGAATCTGGACAAGCTGGGACGCAGCGAACCGATTCAGGAACTGAAACGCCAGCTGGAACGGGTGGCCAAGGTCAAATCACCGGTGTTGCTGACTGGCGAACCAGGGTCCGGTTTCGAACTGGTGGCACGTTTTTTCCATCAGGGCAATACGCCCTGGGTGACGCCGGCCAAGCCGGAACAACTGGCGGATGCGCCGCTGGAATTGCTGCAGAAAGCCAATAACGGTGTGTTGTTCCTGCCAGAAATCGGCCAGTACAACCGTCGTGTGCAACAAGGTTTGCTGTTCCTGCTGTCCAAGCTGGACCGCTTCAATGTGCGCCTGCTGTGCTCCTGCAGCCGGCCGCTGCAGGAATTGCTGGTTGATCCGGAGTGCGATAATCGCCTGCTCACGGCATTGTCGAGCGTGATTGTGCCGATTCCGCCGCTGCGCGAGCATGCAGAGGACATCATCTTCATCGCCGAGCAGATCCTGATCGAGCTGGTGGAGTCGCGGCAGGTTCCCAACAAGAAGCTGACCACGGCAGCGCTGAATGCGCTGCGCCAGTATGACTGGCCGGGTAATCTGGAGCAGCTGCGCAGCATCATCAAGAGCCTGGCGCTGACCTCGGAATCCGATGATGTCGACGCACCGGAAGTCAACAAGGTGCTGGCGCAGTTCCGCCATGAAAAGCCGGTGGAAGAGTCGGGTTTCGATTTCAACATGCCGCTACGCGAATTGCGCGAGCAGCTGGAGCGGCGTTACTTCGAGTACCACATCTCGCTGGAAAACGGCAATATGAGCCGTGTGGCACAGAAAGTGGGGCTGGAACGGACCCACTTGTACCGCAAGCTCAAGCAGCTGGGTATCAAGTTTGCCCGCAAGGTGGTAGAAGAGTAAGCCCTGTCTGTAGCCTGTCTGTAGCCTGATAAAACGCCGGCCTTGTGCTGGCGTTTTGTTTTGCCGGCTAGCTAGTCTGCACTATGGCGCAGTCCCCCTGATTTCCACTAAGCTTGCACTCCATGACAGATCTGAATGATGCAGCCCTGCTGCGCTATAGCCGACACATCCTGTTGCCGGAAATCGATATCGAAGGCCAGCAGCGGCTGGCTGCGTCCCGTGTGCTGGTGATCGGTGCTGGTGGGCTGGGTTCGCCGGTGGCGCTGTATCTGGCCAGTGCGGGTGTCGGTCAGATCACGCTGGCCGATGATGATCAGGTGGAGTTGAGCAATCTGCAGCGCCAGGTGGTACATGATATGGCGGCGCTGGGGGTGAACAAGGCAGAGTCCGCTCGTGCCCGCATGCTGGGGCTGAACCCGGATATTCAGGTGCGTGCGCTGGCCGAGCGCTTAAGCGCAGACCGTCTGCTGGAAGAAGCGCGACAGCACGATCTGTTGCTGGACTGTTCCGACAATTTCGCCACGCGCCATGCGGTTAACCGTGCCAGTGTGGCGGCCGGTGTGCCCTTGGTCTCGGGAGCTGCGGTACGCTTTGCCGGCCAACTGGCGGTGTTCGACCCGCGCGTGGCGGGCTCGCCCTGTTATCACTGTCTGTTTGCCGAGGAGGGCGAGGCGTCGGATGGCCCTTGTGCCACCTTCGGCGTGCTGTCCCCGCTGGTGGGGGTGATTGGCAGCATGCAGGCGGTGGAGGCGGTCAAGTTGCTGGCCGGGCGACAAGCGGTGCTGGGGCGACTGACTCTGTACGATGCGCTGAGCGGGGAGTTCCGCCAGATGAAATTTGGCCGCGATCCGGCCTGTCCGGTGTGTGCGGGCGGCTGATGTGTATACGGTCATTGCCATGCAAAAGCCCCGCTTTGGCGGGGCTTTGTGCTGATGGGGATTACGCACCCAGTTGCTGGTTCAGTATCTGGTGTACTTCCTTGAAATCCATCACCCCGACATAGCGCTTGAGAATATTGCCCTGCTTGTCGATCAGGAAGGTGGTCGGTGCCAGCTGGATATCGCCGAAAGCCTTGGCAATGCTGCCCTGACCATCGAGAGCGACAAAGAAGGGCAGCTGGTTCTGTTGCACGAAAGCCTGTACGTAATTGGGCGGATCATAGCTCATGGCGACGGCCATGATTTGTAAGCCCTTGCTGCCATACTGCTGGTGCAGCTTCTTGATTTCCGGCATTTCTTCCACGCAGCCGGAACAGCTGGTAGCCCAGAAATTGACCAGTACCACCTTGCCCTTGAGTGAGGCGGTGTCCGCTTGCTGGCCGTTCAGCGAGGTATAGCTGACCTGCGGTGCCGCATTGCGGTCGAACAGCAGGGTATAGGCCACCAGGCCGATGACGGCGACAGCCAGTAGTGCGATCAGAACCTTCTTCATGCTTGCTACATCCGGAAAGGGGATAAACAGCAGCCCCGTCTGGCGGGGCTGTCGGGCTTATTGGTCCAGCATGGACTGCAGGAGTTCCTTCAATTGTCCGTCCAGCGTCACTGCCTTGTTCTGCTTGGCATCAAACACCACAAAAGTAACATCGGCCTCGGCAACCACCTTGTCGCTGTCGGCCAGGGTGACGCGTTGGTGCATGACGGCGCTGCGGCTGCCGATGCTCTTGACCGAGGTGGCCAGTGCCAGCTCGTCGCCCATGGTGGCGGGATAGCGATAGTCGATGTTGATATTGACGACGACGAGTGCCAGCCCGGATTGTAAAAACCAGGGCAGATCGCCACGGTCTTCGAAAAAGCTCCAGCGGGCTTCTTCCAGAAATTCCAGGTAGCGGGCGTTGTTGACGTGGCCGTACAGGTCCAGATGATAACCCCGGACCTTGATGCGTGTTTCATGCGACATGTGTTTCCCCTTGTAGTGAAAAGCTGGATCTCAATCCTCGGCGTCGAGGTCCAGCGGGACGAATGGTTCGCGCTCTAGTGGCGTCTCGACCATATCGGTGAGTACGGAGTGGATTTCTACTTCAAACCACTCCAGAAACAGGGCCGGGCTCAGTTGTGCCGGCCACAGTTGTTCGTCATCGCACCAGTCGGCCAGCTCGGCCTGAAACAGCAGACGGTAGTGCTGCAGGACGAAGTCGGCAGCCGAGGCGTAATCGTCGGCAGCCGGAATCAGCAGGGCATTGCAGTCGCGGGTGAGGATGTCCAGATCCAGTTGTCCATCCAGCTCGCCGGGCAATTGCTGCAGCCAGTCGAGAAAAGGGGCTTTGGGGCGGATCAGCGCGATGCTGCGGTTGACTTCAAACATGATGCTTCCTTGTCGTGGGTTCGACTAATTGTTGTCCCGGCTAAAGGTAAAGGCCTTGACGATGGTCAGGGCGCCCTTGCCGGCCAGTGAGGGTGGAAAGCGGCCGAATGGGGCGTGGCGGGTGACCAGATTGATGGCGGCATCGTCCACCACGCTATTGCCGGATTTTCGCACCACCTTGATGTCCTGCAAGCTGCCATCCGGCAGAATGCTGACCGCGAGGGTGACCGAGCCGTAGATATGCTGCTGCCGCAATGCTTCCGGATAGTTTTGCTGCCCGATGCGTTCCATGCGTAGCCGCCAGTCTTCCTTGTAGCGTGCCCAGGCATAGCGGTTGGCACTATCGCCCGCGCCGTCGGCAGATCCGCTTTCCAGCGTGCTGTCTTTTACGTCGCTATCACCCCGCTGCACGCTGCCGAGGGTGGCAATTTGCCCCAGCAGCTTGGCGGCGCTGACTGGTGCGCTCGCGGAGTGCTGGGCAGGCGTCACATCGGCCAGTGCCGGTTTTTTGCGGTGGTTTTCGTGCAGCAGATTGGTGTTGTTGCTGGCTGGCGGCGTGGCGGCTGACTGCTCTGCCTGCTCGGGCTTGGCCGTGGGCCGGCTGTGGCTGGCCAGCTGATCGGGGGCGCTGGTATTGCCGCGACCCTGGTTGCTGTCTTCGCTCTGGCGGAGGGTGGGTAGTGCTTGTCGTGTCGGTGCTTGCACCAGCTGGATGTTGATACGGTTGCTGTCGGGCAGGGTGATGCCGGGTGTCCATGACATGGCGCTGCTGCCCAGCAGCAAGGCATGGGCCAGCAGGGACGCTGCGATCATGATGATCAGCGGTCCGTTAGGGTTGGTGCTGGTGGGTTTGCGCAGATTGGCGGTCATGGGCAACTGGCGGCCTCCGTAAGACTGCTGCAGTTTACCATGGCTGGGGATGTGCCAAGAAAAACGCCGCGCTAGGCGCGGCGTGTGGTGTGTCAGCTTATTTGTCCAGCATGCTGCGCAGCATCCAGGCGGTTTTCTCGTGCACTTGCAGGCGCTGGGTCAGCAGGTCGGCGGTTGGCTCGTCAGCCGCGCGCTCGGCCAGCGGGAAGATGCTGCGGGCAGTGCGACAGAGGATTTCATGGCCATCCACCAGCTGTGCCAGCATTTCTTCGGCCTTGGGTACGCCGCTGGCTTCGGCAATGGCGGTCAGCTTGGCGTAGTCGGCATAGCTGCCGGGGGCAAAGTGGCCCAGTGCACGGATGCGTTCGGCGATCAGATCTACTGCCAGCGACAGTTCGTTGTATTGCGTCTCGAACATCAGGTGCAGGGTGTTGAACATCGGCCCGGTGACGTTCCAGTGAAAATTGTGGGTTTTCAGATACAGCGTGTAGGTGTCTGCCAGCAGGCGGGACAGACCGTGGGCGATGTCTTGACGATCTTGTTCGTTGATACCGATATCCATATGCAAACTCCTGGTTAATGGGCAAGTCCGGCCAGATCAGGCTGCAGAGCACTGCTTGAGCACGACTGAATTTGGTCTAGAATTGCCCTTTTGCGGAAAAATCATCATGAAACCCTGGCTGGTCTGTAGCGGCCATACGGTGCGTCTTACCTTGCATGTCCAGCCCGGCGCACGAAAAACCGAGGTGGCGGGCGAGCATGGCGACTGCCTGAAAATCCGTCTGGCGGCTCCGCCAGTCGATGGCAAGGCCAATACTGCACTGCTATCCTGGCTGGCCGACTGTTTTGCTGTTGGCAAGCGCTCTGTTACCTTGCAGGCCGGTGACAAGAGCCGGCACAAGGTGGTGCTGATCGAGTCGGCGCGGTCCGAACCGGAAGTGCTGGCCTTGCTGGGCGTTCAGTGAAGGCGCTGCTGCTGATCCGCTACCGGTTTGTCGACACGGCTGAATTCGCCTTCGATGACATCATCCGGCGTGCTGGCAGCCGCAGCTGCCCCCATATTCAGCGCCGGGCCTTTGAACGGCAGCAGCAGCAGTATAGCCAGCAGGTCGCTGAGGATGCCAGGAATGGCAAACAGCAGGCCGGACAAGGCATAGCGCAGGGGCCACAGCAGCGAATAGAGCGAAACCTGCTGGCCCTGGCGCAGTACGCTGGACAGCGTCAGCAGCGCACCCAGCTTCTGGTTGCGCAGCATCCAGATGCCCAGCAGACTGCTGGCCAGCACCAGCAGGAACACCACGCCACCGCCCAGGTGATGGGCCAGCGTGACCAGTGTGGCGATTTCCAGCAAGGGATAAAGCAGCAATAACAGCAAGATGGCGCGCATCGAATCAAGGTATCCGTATGAATTGTCTGATGGTGATCTGCAATGTGCCGGACGAAAACACCGCCACGCACATTGCGCATGTTCTGGTACAGGAGCGTTTGGCCGCCTGCGTCAATATCCTGCCAGCCTGCAGGTCGGTTTATTGCTGGGAGGGCGCGCTGCAGGAAAGTAGCGAGTTTCCCCTGCTGATCAAGACCATCCCGGCCGGCTACGCCAGGCTGCAGCAGCGTTTGCTCGAGCTGCATCCTTATGATGTGCCGGAAATCATCGCATTGCCAGTGGCGCAGGGCTTGCCCGCCTACCTGACATGGGTATCACAGTCGCTGCTTTCAAGTGATGACTATGCGGGCGCATGAAAAATTTGGACCGGTCGCCATTTGCCATGGTTCCAGCCGTGTAGCATGAAATGCGGGTCTATGCCCCGGTTTTTCCAAATTATTTCGGTAAAAGCCTTGACTGAAAAAGACGGTTTTATTATAGTTGCGAACTCTTTCGTGGGTCGGTAGCTCAGCCGGTAGAGCAGCGGACTTTTAATCCGTTGGTCGCGAGTTCGAATCTCGCCCGACCCACCACAGTTTCGGGTTGTTAGCTCAGTTGGTAGAGCAGCGGACTCTTAATCCGTAGGTCGAGTGTTCGAGCCACTCACAACCCACCAGTTTTTCCGGTTTTGCCGTCAAGCAAGATCGGGTCGGTAGCTCAGCCGGTAGAGCAGCGGACTTTTAATCCGTTGGTCGCGAGTTCGAATCTCGCCCGACCCACCACCGCTTTTGCGGGTTGTTAGCTCAGTTGGTAGAGCAGCGGACTCTTAATCCGTAGGTCGAGTGTTCGAGCCACTCACAACCCACCAGTTTATCGTTGTTACCTCATTGCAGGATCGGGTCGGTAGCTCAGCCGGTAGAGCAGCGGACTTTTAATCCGTTGGTCGCGAGTTCGAATCTCGCCCGACCCACCACCGCTTTGCGGGTTGTTAGCTCAGTTGGTAGAGCAGCGGACTCTTAATCCGTAGGTCGAGTGTTCGAGCCACTCACAACCCACCAGTCAGTATGCAGAAGCCCGGTCGCCAATGGAGACCGGGCTTTTTGCATTGTGGCGGCGCAGCGTGGTCGTCAAGCCTGCCATCCGCGTGGATAATGGACAGCGTCAAGAATACCTGTGAGAGGGCAAGGCAATGATCAAGCAATTTGGTTGTGTATTGTTGCTGGCGGCGACGGCGCTGCCGGTGCTGGCGCAAACGGTGGATGAGCAGCTGCTGGCGGCGCAGATGGCTTATCAGCAAGCAAATAATCTGCAGGAGCAGGCCCAGGCACGGCTGACGCAGGCGCAGGCGTCCAAGCAGCAGGCGGATCAGCGCCTGGCCGATGCGCAAATGGCGGCACAGCGTGCGGCGGAAGAGCTGTCGGCGGCGACTGCGGCACAAAGTGCGGCCAGTGAACAGTTGCAGCAGCATACCCGGCAACTGAAGGACGCATGGCAGCGCAAGGAGGCTGGCGGCTGATACGGCACGGAGGGCTTATGGAGCGCTGCGGCTGATCTGCTGGTAGCGGTTGATGTCTTCCTGCATTTTCTGCCGTACGCTGTTGAGTTCGGCCTGCTTGGTGCTGATCAGCGCGCCCAGCCCTTTTTGTTCCTGCTGGATGACCTGGATATTGTGCTGCAGGGCCGGTGCCGCCGGCCGGTGCAGTTTCTGGCTGACGTCTTGTTCTTTCAGCATGTCGCGCAGCTGCAGGTTGAGGCCTTTCAACCTGGAGTACTGGGCATCCAGCGAAGCCTGCAGGATGCTCAGCTGTTTTTCCCGGTCGGCCTTCAGTTCGCCGACATTGCGGTAACTTTCCAGCAGACCCTTGTCGTAGCGTGCGCTATCCAGCTGGCGTTGTTGTTCCTGCTTGCGCTGGGTTTCGCTGGCTTCACGCTGGAGGCGCGCCTGTTCGCTTTCCGCTGGCTTGCGTATCACGCCCTGCCGGTTTAGTTCGGCCACACCCTGCTTCTGGTTTTGCAGCGGTGCGGCGTCGCTGTAATGCACCTTGCCTGCTTCGTCCACCCACTTGTACAGCGCGCCATCGGCTACGGCGACGCTGCTACTCAGTACGATTAACAAGGCAGGCAAGTGCTTGGTCATTTTTCATTCACTCCATATTGCGCGCGATACGCGCGTACTGCCGTCAGGTGTTGCGCCAGCTCCGGGCTGCCCTCAAGGAAGCCCAGCAGGTCTTCGAGGGTGGCGATGGCCAGCACCGGCATGCCGTATTGCTGAGCCACTTCCTGTACGGCCGACAATTCGCCGCTGCCACGTTCCATGCGGTCCAGTGCGATGGCCACGCCAGCCGGTGTGGCACCGGCTGCACGGATCAGTTCGACCGATTCGCGCACCGAGGTACCCGCGGAAATCACGTCGTCAATGATCAGCACGCGGCCTTGCAGCGGTGCGCCAACCAGGTTGCCACCTTCGCCGTGATCCTTGGCTTCTTTACGATTATAGGCAAAAGGCACGTTACGGCCTTGTTCGGCCATGGCCATGGTCGCGCCGGCGGCCAGGATGATACCCTTGTAGGCCGGTCCGAACAGCATGTCGAACTCAAGACCGCTCGCCATGATCGACTTGGCATAGAAGCGCGACAGGTGCAGGGTGGACAGGCCATCATTGAACAGGCCGGCGTTGAAGAAGTACGGCGATTTGCGCCCGGCCTTGGTGATGAACTCGCCAAATTTCAATACCTGCTTGTCGAGTGCAAAACGGATAAAATCTTGGCGGAAATCGCTCATATCATTCCTCATGGATACTAGTTAACTATCTGAACGGCTGGAAAAATTGCCGGCAAGGATAGCACAGGAGACTGCATTGCTTCGAATCGTTTCAGCCAACCTCAATGGCGTCCGCTCGGCGGACAAGAAGGGTTTTTTCGACTGGTTGGCCGGAATTGCTGCCGATTTTGTCTGCGTGCAGGAGCTGAAGGCCCAGGCAGCTGACCTGAGCGAGCGCATGCGCGCACCGGATGGCATGACCGGCTATTTTCATTATGCCGAGAAAAAGGGTTACAGCGGCGTAGGGGTGTATACCCGTCATCAGCCGGATGCGGTGATCGAGGGGCTGGGCGTGGACTGGATCGACGCCGAAGGGCGTTTCCTGCAGCTGGATTTTGGCAATCTCAGCGTGATTTCGCTCTATCTGCCGTCGGGTTCCAGCAGCGATGAGCGCCAGCAGGTGAAGTTCCAGTTTCTGGCGGTGTTCATGCCGCATCTGGAGCAACTGAAAGCGGCCGGCCGCGATATCGTCATCTGTGGCGACTGGAATATCGCCCATCAGGAAATCGACCTGAAAAACTGGAAGGGCAATCTGAAAAACTCTGGCTTCCTGCCGGAGGAGCGCGCCTGGATGAGTGATCTGCTGGGGCGTGTGGGCTGGTGCGATGTGTGGCGCACGCTGTATCCCGAGCAGCCTGGCTATAGCTGGTGGAGCAATCGCGGCCAGGCCTATGCCAAGGATGTGGGCTGGCGTATCGACTATCACATCGTCACCCCATCGCTGATGGCGGTCGCTCAGGCAGCCTCGGTGTACAAGGATGAAAAATTCTCCGACCACGCGCCGTTGATCGTCGACTACGCACTGCAGCTGCCAGCTTGATGAATTTGTGTTGAGCACAGCGCGTTGGCAACACATTGTAATCATTGTGTTAACCCTAGCTGATGTGTTGCACCTAGGATGAAGTGATCGCTTGTGCGCGTGCACCGGCAGGGAAAGCCTGCCGGCTGCTGGCCTACACGTCACTTCATAGGATGCATGCCATGAAAAACCGTCTGCTGCTGCTTTTACTGGGCCTGGGTGCCACGGCGCCGGCATTGGCCGCCAATGTTGGCATTTCCGTCAATATCGGTGAGCCGGGCTTTTACGGCCAACTGGATATCGGCAATTACCCAGCCCCGGCCTTGTTGTATCCGCAACCGCTCATTGTCAGCCCGGTGGTGGTGGCACAGCCACCGGTCTACCTGCGCGTTCCGCCAGAACACGCTCGTCATTGGGACCGTTATTGCCGTCGCTACCAAGCCTGTGACCGCCGCGTGTATTTTGTGCAGGACCGGTGGTACCGGCAGGAGTTTGCGCCACGCTATCAGCGCGAGCACCCGCGTGGTCATGATGGACATGACAATGGCTGGCACAAGGGTGAAGACCACCGTGGCCATGGCTACCGTGATGAGCGACCCGGCGCTCCCTGGCCTGATCAGCAGCGTGAGGGCCGCCACTGATAAGGCCTTGCCCAACCCAGCAAGCGCCGGTTTGACCGGCGGTTTTGCATTCCCGCGCACAAGGCTTTAGCCTGTTGCCTGCGTGGCTGCTGCGGCAGTTACGTTGCAGATCAACCATGATGCGGCCATGGCAAGGCAGGTGGCATCAGCAAGGCATAAGGGCGGCGATGCTGGACGATGATGATGTGGTGCTGATTACCGTACCGGGCTGGGGCAATTCTGGTGACAAGCACTGGCAAACCCTGTGGGAGCTGACCTATCCGCTGGCGCGGCGCGTCCAGCAACAGGACTGGCTCTATCCGGTACGTGAACAGTGGGTGGCCGCGCTGGATGCGCTGGTACGGGATAGCGGTGGCCGTATTGTGCTGGCGGCTCACAGCCTGGGCTGCCACACTGCGGTGGAGTGGCTGCGTACTGTTGATCTGGCCACCCAGCGCCGTATCAAGGGTGTGTTGCTGGTGGCACCACCGGCTTTGCCGATTACCGAGGCACGGGCAAGGGCCAGTGGCGAGCTGCCGGAGGGCACGGCGCTGCCGGCATTCTCGGGCTTTGCACAAGCCAGTGGCGGAACGCTGCCGGTGCCAGCGGTGATGGTGGCCAGCCGGGATGACCTGTTCTGCGACTTTGCCACGGCACAGGCCATGGCAGAGCAGTGGGGTGTCAGACTGGTGGACGCTGGCTGTTCCGGTCATATGGGAAGCCATGCCGGGCTGGGCAGCTGGGCTGTCGGACAGCAGTTGCTGCAGCGTTTCATACTGGCCTGAGCCGCCAGGGGCCAATAAAAAACCGCCACCTTCGTTAGCGAGGGCGGCGGTTTTTATATTGCGGGGGTGTTGTTAGCGGGTCTTAGCGGGCGACCGGACGTTCCGGATCACTGCACCATTCGCTCCACGAGCCAGGATACAGGCGGCTGCCGCTCAGCCCGGCATGTTCCATTGCCAGCAGATTATGGCAGGCGGTGACGCCGGAGCCGCACTGGTGGACGACCTGTTCCGGGTTCAGCCCTTGCAACACGGTGTTCCATTCCTGCTGCAGCGTGGCGGCATCCTTGAAACGGCCTGCGCTGTCCAGATTCTGCTGGAAGAAGCGGTTGCGGGCGCCGGGAATGTGGCCACCGACCGGGTCCATGGTTTCGCCTTCACCGCGGAAACGTTCCGGGCTGCGGGCATCCACCACGACAAAGTCCTGTTCATCCAGATTGGCCAGCACCTGATCGGCATCGACGGTTTCGATGAGGCTGGCATTGACCGGGAAGCGGCGCGGCATATAGCGCTTTTTGTCGGTTTCCAGTACCGCCCCGGCTTGCTGCCAGGCCTGGATGCCGCCATCCAGCACGGCGACGGCGGCGTGGCCCAGCCAGCGCAGCAGCATCCAGGCGCGGGCGGCGTACATGCCGCCGGCGTCGTCATAGCAGATGACCTGAATGTCGCCGGTAATGCCGGCAGCACCCAGATCCACCGCCAGACGCTGGCCGTCCGGCAAGGGGTGACGGCCATTGCTGCCGGTCTTGACGCCGGACAGGTGGTAGTCGAGGTTGAGGTAGCGTGCGCCAGGAATGTGGCCGGCCTGATAGGCATGCAGGCCGTATTCCGGGTCGGTCAGCTGGAAGCGGCAGTCGAGAATGACGTAGTGCTCGGGATCAAGCGCCTGCAACTGTGCCAGGCTGATGAGGGTGGTGTACATCGGCTTCTCCTGAATGGGTGTGCTACATGGCGGACATGCGCCATGTGGCAAGGAGGAGCCGCTTACGAGCCGGCCCAGGGGCCGGCTTGAAAGCGGTTCCGCATGCCTGCCGGTACGTGGTGGCAAACCGGCAGGACCGCTCTAGCCTACACAGAAGCAGCAGCAGTCGGCAAGCAGACCGGTTTATTGCACTGCAGCGGCAAGTGGCTGATTTTTCAAGGCAGCACGCAGGCTGTCGGCCAGGCCCGGCTGGCTGTGCTCAGTGCCCTGACGCTGCGGGCTGGCCCAGATCGGGCTGGGAAAGTGGGCATCGTCGGCAAAACGCGGGATGACATGCCAGTGCAGATGCGGCACCACATTGCCCAGGCTGGCCAGGTTGATCTTGTCCGGCTGCATCACCTGGCGCAGTGCGCGCTCGGTATGTAGCACCCAGTCCAGCAGATGGCGGGCATCGGCAGCGGACAGGTCGCTCATTTCGCGCACATGCTGTTTCCAGATGACGCGGCAGAAACCGGGATAGCCGGCTTCGTCCACCAGCAGTACCCGGAGTAGGGCGTCTTCATGCAGCAATTCGCCGGCCGGCTGGGTGCAAAGAGGGCAAGTCATGGTCAGGTAGTCATTTCCTGTTGATGGATGTCGCTCATTCTACCGCGGCTGGTACTTGCTGGATTTTTTCGTCTGTTATACTGATTGAACTGTCCGTATGTTCAGTCCTGTCATGCGGGCCTGCTATTCTGTACAAGACAAATCGTCGCTAACTCCCTGGAAATACTGTGTGAATCTGGTTCAAAGCCTGATGGTGATTGCCGTACTGATTTTGATCAGTGCCTTCTTTTCCGTATCGGAAATCTCGCTGGCGGCGGCACGTAAAATAAAACTGCGGCAAATGGCCGAAGAAGGCGATATGCGCGCCGACCGCGTGCTGGCCTTGCAGGCGCAGCCGGGCTTGTTCTTTACCGTGGTGCAGATCGGCCTGAATGCGGTGGCCATCATGGCCGGTATCATGGGTGAAGCGGCCTTTACCCCCTATTTTGCCCAGGCGCTGCATCTGGTTTTTTCCGCTGACTGGGTGGAGCGGGTCAGCTTTTTGCTGTCTTTTGTCACGGTGACGGCCTTGTTCGTGCTGTTTGCCGACCTCATGCCCAAGCGGCTGGGCATGTCCGCACCGGAGCAGATTGCCGTGCGCGTGGTACGGCCGATGCAGGCCTGCGTGCGGCTGTTCATGCCGCTGGTGTGGTTGTTCAATGGCATGGCCAATATGTTGTTCCGGCTGTTCGGCCTGCCCACGGCCCGGCCGGATGACCTGACCCCGGATGATATCGTCGCCATGATGGAGGCAGGTGCCGAGGCCGGCGTATTGCATCAGCAGGAGCATCATCTGATCGAAAACGTGTTCGAGCTGGAAAGCCGCACCGTGCCCTCATCGATGACCGCGCGCGAAAGCGTGGTGTATTTCACCCTGCAGGAAGAAGAAAGCAGCATCAAGCGCAAGATTGCAGAAAGCCCGCATGCCAAGTATCTGGTGTGCGACGGCGTGGTGGATGCGGTGGTGGGCTATGTCGATTCCAAGGATATCCTGACGCGGCTGGTGAACCAGCAGAGCGTGTCGATCAAGCGTGAACTGACCATCCGCAATGTGCTGATCATTCCCGACAGCCTGACCCTGTCCGAGCTGCTGGCACGCTTCAAGGCTTCGCGTGAAGACTTTGCCGTGGTGATGAACGAGTATGCGCTGGTGGTGGGCATCATCACCCTGAATGATGTGATGAGCACGGTGATGGGCGACCTGGTGACGCAAAGCCAGGAAGACCAGATCGTGCAGCGCGATGCCGACAGCTGGCTGGTGGATGGTGCGTCGCCGGTGGAGGATGTATTGCGTGCGCTGGACATCGACAGTTTTCCGGATGACGAAAACTACGAAACCATCGCTGGTTTCATGATGTATATGCTGCGCAAGATCCCCAAGCGTACCGACCATGTCGAGTACGCCGGCTACAAGTTCGAGGTGGTGGATATCGACAACTACCGCATCGACCAGTTGCTGGTGACACGGGTGGCCCCGGTGCCGGCACCGCAAGCCTGAGCCGGTTACGATTGCTTACACAGGCTTACAAGAGTCTCACAGACGGGGTCGCGCCCCCTCCCTAAGATGCAGTTCATGGAGGCAGCAAACACACTGCCCCCGGAACTCAACAAAGTCGCCTTACGGGAGAATGACCATGAAAAAGATCGCCGCACTCGTCCTGACCGCTGTGTTTGGTCTCGCCTCCGCTGCCGGCTTTGCCGCTGATGCCTCCGCCCCTGCTGCCAAGCCTGCAGTGACTGCTCCGGCCAAGGCCCATCACGCCAAACAGCATCAGGCCAAGAAACACCACGCCAAAAAACATCAGGTGAAGAAGGCCGCTTCGGCCCCGGCTGCGCAAAAGGCCCAGTCTGCCAAGAAGCATGTGCACAAGCACCACCATCATCACGCCGGCAAGCATCACCAGCATGCCCCGCGCAAGCTCAACCAATAAGTAATTAAGCCGTACAGCGGCAGCTCACTCGCAGTAGTGCTCAAAAAAGAGGAGGCGCAAGCCTCCTCTTTTTCATGTCCGCTCTTCAGTCCAGCTCGGCTACCTTGCACACGCGCAAGGCTTGCGGGGTTTCATCCATATTGCGCCATACCCAGTTGAAGTGCGCCACCACCTGCTCACCACTCAGCAGGGGACGGTTGCGGCAGGTATGGGCATCTTCCAGCACGGTTACCGCATAGTCGTGCGACAGCGCGCTGCGAATGGCGTAATCAATGCAGAAGTCGGTAGCGGAGCCGCCTATCCACAGATGCTGTATCGCCAGCTGCTGTAACAGCGCATGCAGCTCTGGCCGATAGAAGCTGTCACCGACGGTCTTGTGTACCACCGGATCACCTGGCAGCCGCTGCAAGGCCGGATGGAGCGCCCAGCCGGCGCTGCCGGGGGCCAGATCGGTGCCGGGCGGGCTGTCGTGCTGCACGAAGATGACGGGCATGTCGAGTTGGCGGGCTTTGGCAATGGCCTGATTCAGCCTGGCCAGTACCGTAGCGGCCTGGTAGGGCGGGGTGGGTTCGAACTGGGCAAGCTGGACATCGACAATCAGCAGGGCGCGTGCAGAGGGCATGGCTCATTCCGGTGGGTGGAGGCTGCATGGTTGTATCAGCAGAGCTGGCTACGCGGCAAGCCTGATCTGGCGCAAGTCTCCGGCAAAAGAAAAATAATCCTTTTGTCATTAATGCATACTGTGCGACCAGGACATCCTCGTGCCAGAGTCGCCATGCTCAAGCTCTATCAATTTGCCTTTTCCCACTTTTGCGAGAAAGCCTGCTGGGCGCTCGACTATAAACAGCAGCCCTTTGATACGGTCAATCTGCTGCCCGGCCTGCATGTGCTGTGGAGCCGCCGTCTGGCAGCGGGCACGTCGCTACCCATCCTGTGGGACGGCGCGTACATCGTGCAGGATTCAAGCGCCATCATCGATTATCTGGAGCAGCGCTGGCCACAGCCAGCCTTGACGCCGGCAGCGCCCGAATTGGCGATGCAGGCGCGGGAGTGGGAGCGCTGGCTGGGAGAGGAAATCGGCGTGCCATTGCGGTTGTGGTTTTATCGCCATGTGCTGGCGCAGCGGCGCTACGCCATGGCCTTTCTGCTGCGTGGCGCGTCGCGGCGGCAGGGGCTGTTGTTGCGCTGCTTGTTCCCGCTGATCCGGCCTGCCATGCATCACAAGATGAAAATCAATCCGGTCAACGCCGCTGCGGCGCGACTACAACTGGAGCAGGCACTGGACAGGCTGGAAGCGGCTTTGCAGGGGCGGGACTATCTGGTGGGTGACGCCTTCAGCCGCGCCGACCTGACTGCTGCCGCATTGCTGTGGCCCTTGTTACCGTGGGAGGGGGATGAAGCGGCCATGCAGGCCCGTTTGCCCGAAGTGGTGTGGCTGTGGCGGCAGGGCTTTGTACAGCGCCCGCTGTATGGCTGGTTGCAGCGCATCTACCGCCTGCATCGCCCAGCGTCTTGTATCCAGCCATGAAAAAACCGCAGGCCGTAACGTAGCCTGCGGTTTGATGGAGGATGCGCGATAAAGGCTTACAGCAGCACGCGTTCGATGCCGCCGTTGCGGGCTTTTTCCACGTAGTCCTTCATCCAGTTCTTGCCCAGGATGTGCTTGGCCATTTCCACCACGATGTAGTCGGCCTCGGTGCCGGTGTCCGGGCTGTAGCGCGACAGGCCCTGCAGGCAGGACGGGCAGGAGGTGAGAATCTTCACCGGCTGTTCGGTAGCACCGATCTTGGCCAGATCCTTGTTGATTTCTTCTTCCTTGCGCGAACGGACCTGGGTGGCAATATCCGGGCGGCTGGCGGCAAAGGTGCCGGACTCGCCGCAGCAGCGGTCACTCAGCGTCACGCTGCCGCCCAGCAGCTTGTTGGCCACATCCAGCGGCTGGTAGGTCTTGATCGGGGTATGGCAGGGGTCGTGGTACATATACTTCTGCCCGGCGATGCCTTCCAGCTTCAGGCCTTTCTCCATCAGGTATTCGTGGATGTCGATGATGCGGCAGCCGGGGAAGATATCCTCGAAGCGGTACTTGGCCAGCTGGTCGTAGCAGGTGCCACAGCTCACCACCACAGTCTTGATGTCCAGATAGTTCAGCGTATTGGCCAGGCGATGGAACAGCACGCGGTTTTCGGTGGTGATGGCCTCACCCTTGTCGGCGTAGCCGGCCGAGGTCTGCGGGTAGCCGCAGCACAGATAGCCCGGTGGCAGCACGGTCTGGGTGCCGACATGCCACAGCATGGCCTGAGTGGCGAGGCCTACCTGGCTGAACAGGCGCTCCGAACCACAGCCGGGGAAGTAGAACACCGCTTCGGCGTCTTCGGCCAGCTGCGGATTGCGGATGACCGGTACTACATTGGCGTCTTCCACATCCAGCAGGGCGCGGGCGGTTTTCTTGGGCAGGCCGCCTGGCATCGGCTTGTTGATGAAGTGGATCACCTGCTGCTTGATCGGCGCCTTGCCCACGGTGGACGGCGGTTGCTTGGTTTGCGCGCCGGTCAGGTGCAGTTTTTTGCCCACGCTGTAGCCCAGCCGTTGTGCCTTATAGGCAAAACCCACCAGACCGCCACGGATGGCCTTGATGGTGGCCGGGTCCTTGACGGTGAGGAAGGCCATGCCCAGCGCGGTACCGGGGTTGAAGCGCTTGTTGCCGGTCTTGCGCAGGAAGTTGCGCATGGCGACCGAGACATCGCCAAAGTCGATCTTGACCGGGCAGGGTTTGACGCAGCGGTGGCACACCGTGCAGTGGTCAGCCACATCCGACAGCTCGTCAAAATGCTTGAGGCTGACGCCACGGCGGGTTTGCTCTTCGTACAGGAAGGCCTCGGTCAGCAGGCCGACGCCCAGAATCTTGTTACGCGGGCTGTACAGCAGATTGGCACGCGGCACGTGGGTGGAACAGACCGGTTTGCACTTGCCGCAGCGCAGGCAGTCCTTGACGCTGTTGGAGATGCTGCCGATGTCGGACTGTTCCAGAATCAGCGATTCCGCCCCCAGCAATTCGAAGGACGGGGTGTAGGCCATGGACAGGTCGGCCCCTGGCAGCAGCTTGCCCTTGTTGAAATGGCCCTTGGGGTCGATGCGCTGCTTGTAGGCACGGAAGGGGGCGATTTCTTCTTCGGTGAGGAATTCCAGCTTGGTGATACCAATGCCGTGTTCCCCGGAAATCACACCGTTCAGGCTGCGTGCCAGTTGCATGATGCGTGCCACCGCCTTGTGCGCGGTTTGCAGCATGTCGTAGTCGTCGGAGTTGACCGGCAGGTTGGTGTGCACATTGCCGTCGCCGGCGTGCATGTGCAGGGCCACGAACACGCGACCGCGCAGCACCTTCTGGTGCAGGGCATGCACGGCATCCAGGATGGGTGCATCGGCCTTGCCGGAGAACAGGCTTTCCAGATCGTTCAGCAGTTCGTCTTTCCAGCTGACGCGCAGCTGGAAGTCGCGCATGGCGATGAACAGGGTGGCCGGCGTGGCGTTGGCATCCACCAGCGGTGCCTCTGGCCATTGTGCGCGGTACTGGGCAAACGGTGCGTCCAGATTGTCCAGCAGCCACTGCCAGCGCTGGCGCAACGTGGCAATCAGCTCCAGTGCGGTGCCGCGACGCTCGCCGATGATTTCGTCGGCGGAAACCGCACCACCTTCGGTATCCACCGGCAGGCGACCATGGAAGTATTCGGTGAGGGTATCCAGCAGACGCAGCTTGTTGGCGACCGACAGCTCGATATTGATGCGCTCGATGCCGTCGGAGTAGTCGCCCAGGCGCGGTAGCGGAATCACCACGTCTTCGTTGATCTTGAAGGCATTGGTGTGGCGGGCGATGGCGGCGGTGCGCGAACGGTCCAGCCAGAACTTCTTGCGCGCCTCGGCGGTGACGGCGATGAAGCCTTCGCCGGTACGGGCATTGGCATAACGCACGACCTGGCTGGCGGCTTCGGCCACGGCGTTTTCATCGTTGGACACGATGTCGGCAATCAGCACCATCTTGGGCCGGCCCTTGCTCTTGGCCTTGGTGGCATAGCCCACGGCCCGTACATAGCGCCAGTCCAGATGCTCCAGGCCGGCCAGTTGTACGCCAGCCTTGCAGCCTGCGCCATCCGGCTTGAAGTAGTCGGTGATTTCCACGATGGCCGGGGTGGCCTGGGCTACCGTGCCGAAGAATTCCAGACAGACGGTGCGGGTGTGCGCCGGCATCTTGTGCAGCACGAAGCGCGCGCTGGTGATGATGCCGTCGGTGCCTTCCTTTTGCACGCCGGGCAGGCCGGCGAGGAATTTGTCGGTGACGTCCTTGCCCAGGCCAACCTTGCGGAAGGAAGGGCCGGGGATGTCCAGCTGTTCGGTGGACAGCACGGTCTTGTCGTCGTCCTTGAAGCGGGTGACGCGGAAGCTGGCGACATCGATGTCGTGGATCTTGCCGTAGTTGTGCGCCAGGCGTTCGATGAACATCCAGTTGCCGTCGGTATCCACCATTTTCCAGCTGGCCAGGTTGTCCAGCGCGGTGCCCCACAGCACGGCCTTTTTGCCGCCGGCATTCATGGCGACGTTGCCGCCGATACAGGAGGCTTCGGCCGAGGTCGGGTCAACCGCAAACACCAGGCCGGCGGCACTGGCCGCTTCCGATACCCGGGCGGTGACCACGCCAGCTCCGCACTGAATGGTGGCGCGTTCGCCATCCAGACCCGGCAGGCCGATGTATTCCACGCCGTTATGCTGCACCAGCTTTTCGGTGTTGATCACCGCGCTGCGGCGGTCCAGCGGTACGGCGCCACCGGTGTAGCCAGTACCACCACCACGCGGGATGATGGTCAGTTCCAGTTCGATCAGCGCACGCACCAGCGGGGCGATTTCTTCTTCGGTATCCGGCGACAGCACCACGAAGGGGTATTCCACGCGCCAGTCGGTGGCGTCGGTCACGTGCGACACGCGAGCTAGGCCGTCGAACAGGATGTTGTCCTTGCGGGTATGGCGCGACAGTTTTTTCAGGATGGCCTGGCGCAGCTCGCGCGTTTCGGCAAACTGCTGGGCAAAGCGGTCCACCGCCTCGCGCGCCGCCGCGATCAGCCGGCCCACCTTGTCATTGCCCTCGCGGCGCTTTTCCACTTCCTGCAGGCGGTGGTGCATGGCCTCCACCAGCGCGGACAGACGCTTGGGATTGTCCAGCAGGTCGTCAACCAGATAGGGGTTGCGATCCACTACCCAGATATCGCCCAGCACCTCGAACAGCATGCGGGCGGAGCGGCCGGTTTTGCGCTCGCTGCGCAACTCTTCCAGCAGTGCCCACATGGGCTCGCCCAGAAGCCGGATAAAGATTTCCCGGTCCGAATACGATGTGTAGTTGTAAGGTATCTCGCGAAGACGCTGCTGGGTGCTGGTGGTCATGGTCCGTGCTGCAGTAATTGTTTGAATATATTATCGGCTAGTTTAGCCCAATTGCTGCGTTGCGAAAAATGCCGCATGCGTCATTTTCTCATTTTCACGTGAAGATACCGTGGCTGATTGGATGTTGTCGGACAATATTGGCCAGTATTGGCTAAGGCCTTGCCACAAAAGGAAAAGCCCCTGTTATCAACAGGGGCTGCCAGGTTTTGCGCGTGGTTTTATTGCCGGTTCCGTGCCAGTTGCTCGGCGAGCTTGATGGCCTCGAACAGGCTGCCGGGGTCGGCGCGGCCAGTGCCGGCCAGATCCAGTGCCGTGCCGTGATCCACCGAGGTGCGGATGATGGGCAGGCCCAGCGTGATATTGATGCCGGCGCCAAAGCTGGCATGTTTGAGCACCGGCAGGCCCTGGTCGTGGTACATGGCCAGTACCGCATCGGCCTGGGCCAGCTTGTCGGGATTGAACAGGGTATCGGCCGGCAGCGGGCCGATCAGCTGCATGCCTTCGGCGCGCAGTTGTTGTAATACCGGTTCGATGACGTCGATTTCCTCACGCCCCATGTGACCGGACTCGCCGGCATGCGGGTTGAGGCCGGCGACCAGAATGCGCGGCGAGGGCAGGCCGAATTTGTGTTGCAGATCGGCATGCAGGATGCGGATGACCGCTTCCAGCTCCGGTTTGGTGATGGCGTCGGCAACAGCGCGCAGCGGCAGGTGGGTGGTGACCAGCGCCACCCGCATGCCTGCGCCGGCCAGCATCATCACCACACGCGCGGTGCCGGTGTGCTCGGCCAGATATTCGGTATGTCCGCTGAACGGTACGCCGGCGTCGTTGATCACGCCCTTGTGTACCGGTGCGGTGACCATGGCAGCAAACTCGCCGGACAGGCAGCCGGCTATCGCCACATCCAGGGTGTTCAGCACATAGTGGGCATTGGCCGGATCCAGCTGGCCGGGGGTGACCGCGGTGGCCAGCGGTACGTGTTGTACTTCCAGTACGCCGGCCGGAGCGGCTGCCTGCCCTGGCTGGTAGGGCTGAAAGCGCAGGGCGGTCAGGCCCAGCTGCGCCGCACGCTGCTGCAATAGCGGCAGGTCGGCAATGATGACCCGCCGTGCGCCGTCACTGTGGTCTGCCAGTTGCAGGACCAGATCCGGGCCGATGCCGGCTGGCTCGCCAGCGGTAACGGCCAGCAGGGGGCGGGTATCAGCCATGGCTTACTTGTCGTCCAGGCGTTCTTCAACAAAGGCGGAGTCGCGCAGCTGGCGTACCCAGTCCAGATAAGCCTGGTCGAGTTTGCGCAGGCGCAGCTGCTGTTTGATGGTCTGGCGTTCGCGGTCGGCCGATACATCCTGATTGCGTTTGGCTTCCACCAGAATCAGGTGCCAGCCGAAGGGGCTGCGTACCGGCTCGGACACGGTGGCTACCGGCAAGCTGAGCATGGCCTTTTCAAATTCCGGCACCATGTCGCCCTTGTTCACCCAGCCCAGATCGCCGCCTTTGACGTTGCTGCCGTCTTCCGAATAGAGCTTGGCCATTTCGGAGAATTTGGCACCACGCAGAATGCGGTCGCGAATCTGCAGGATGCGGTTTTTGGCATCAGCCTCTGATACGGCTTCGTTGGTGCGGATCAGGATGTGCGAGGTGTGGTACTGCTCCACCATCAGCGGCTGGTTGCCGCTACGCTTTTCAATCAGCTGGAAAATCATGAAACCCTGGGCGGTGCGGATGACGCCGGTGTGCTGGCCGGGGCTCAGCTGATCCAGCATGGAGACGAACTCCGGCGGCAGCGTGGCTGCCGGACGCCAGCCCAGATCACCGCCCTTGATGCCGTTGGGGGCGTCGGAATAACTGGCGGATACCTTGGCAAAGGGCTGCTTGTCGTTCAGCTCGCCCAGTGCCTTGTTGGCCTTGGCCGACAGCGCGTCCAGCTGTTTGGCATCGGCGCGCTCGGGGGTGCTGATCAGGATGGTGGCCAGGTGGTATTCGCTGCGATTGGCGCTTTGTGCGCTTTTCAGTACCTGATCCACTTCGCTATCGGTGACATTGATGCGCGAGCCGATTTCATTGTTTTTCAGGCGTGCCAGCACGATTTCGCGGCGGATTTCTTCGCGGAAGCGGGCGAAGGGCACACCTTCCTTGGCCAGCTGTGCCTGCAGGCCTTTGACGTCCAGCTTGTTTTGCTTGGCCAGATCAGCAATGGCCTGGTCCAGATCATGCTCATCCACGCGCATGCCATTGCTGCTGGCGTACTCCATTTGCACTTGTTCGGTAATCATCTGCTCCAGCACCTGGCGCGCCAGGATGTCGCGCGCAGGCGGCATCACGTTCTGGCCCTTGAGTTGCTGGATGGCTGCATCGATGCGGTTTTGCAGGTCGATATTGGTGATGACGGTCTTGTTGACCACGGCCACGATGCGATCCATCTCGCTGACCGGGGACGCCGGCGCCGCATGGGTCGTCTGGACAATGGTGGCGATCAACAGGGCAAGCAGGGTTTTTTTCATGGTCAATTGGATCGGATGTCGGAAATATTGGAGTAGCCCGGAATCGCCAGTTTCAGTTCGGAAGTGGGATTGCTGCCCAAACCGCCCAGACCGCGCAGTTCCAGCTGGAAAAATACACCGGTATGAGTGGTGGCGGAAGTAATGGTGGTCGCCAGCGAGGCGTCACGTTTTACCACGGCCCGCGCAGTCCAGCAGCCGTCGTTGTACTCCACCCCGAGCAGATGCTCAAGCGGCTTGTTGTCGATCAGCGAGTAGTTTTCCCGCGCCACGGCATACCACTGGCGGGCGATGGGCCATTGCACGCCGATATCGATCTGGCGCAGCGGACCATATTGCGTGGTATCGCCGATCTGCTCGTAACGGCCATAGCGATAGCGCAGGCTGACGGTTTTGCCCGGCTCGGGGTTATAGCGTACTTGCAGGTTGTAGCGTTGGGTTTTGGCCAGATCCTGGTTGTATTCGTAGGTGCTGTCCAGACGCCAGGCGCGGGTCAGATCGCCGCCCAGGCTACCCAGCAAGCCCTTGCTGTTGTTTTGCAGGGTGATCTGGTCGCCGTACAAGGAGGTGTCTTCATTCTTGAAGTAGTAGCGCTGACCCAGCATCACGCGCAGGCGCTCGATACCGGTTTCGCTGCTGATCAGCCGGCTGGTCAGGGCCGCAGTCAGCTGGTTGGCCGCATTGATGCGGTCCCAGCCGGAGAAGCGGTTTTCCGAGAACAGCTGGGCGAAGTTGAAGTCATTTTCCGAGCTGTCGAAGTTGGGGATCTTGCTCTGGTCCTTGGCCGGGATGTAAACGTAAAACAGCCGTGGTTCCAGGGTTTCGACATAATCGCTGCCACGGAAATTGGCATCGCGTTCGAAGTAGAGGCCGGAGTCGGTACTGAAGATGGGCAGGGTACGGGTGATATTGCTGCCCGGGGTGGTATCGCTGCCCAGCGCATTCAGTGAATAGCTGGTGTAGTTGACGCCGAACTTGGGCTTGATGAAGCCCCAGCTGCGCTCAAACGCCCAGCTCACGCTGGGATAGGCGACCACACGGTCACCCGTCTGCAGCGTGGGGTGCGAGAAGCGGGTGAGATCGCCCTGCAGGTTGAAACTGAAACCATCCGGCAGCTTCTGGTTGGCGGTCAGCGTGATCTGCGGCAGTCGCGCATAGGGCTGGTCGGCCGGGATGATCGGGTCTTCCAGCGTCTGGTAACGCTGGGCGCGCAGCATGGTATTGACACTGCCACCCTGCCAGCTGGTGGTGTAGTTGACCCAGGCCTGGCGCATCAGGTTGACGTTGGTGGCGCTCAGGGTGCGGTCGCCGAAGTCGGTGAAGTAATTGACATCGGAAACGTAGTTGTAGTCGTAGCCGAAGGTCAGGCCCGGCACCACCGTCTGCCTGTGCGTGGCGTACCAGGCATAGCGGTCGGTATTGGTCAGCTTGTCATTGCGCAGCTGCTCGGTATAGATGCTGCCGGAGAAATCCGGCTCCAGATAACGGAACTCGCCAGCCAGCATGGTGCCGTGCTTGAGGTTGATGTGCGGCGTGATGGTGGCGTCGTAATTGGGGGCGATATTCCAGTAGTAGGGCAGCGCCAGGTCGAAGCCGCTGCTGCCGGAACGGAAGGTCGGTGTCAGCAGGCCGGACTTGCGGCTGCCATCCAGCGGGAAATCGATCCACGGGGTGTAGAGAATCGGCACGCCCTGGAATTCCAGCCGGGCATTGCGTGCTACACCGATATTGGTGGTGTAGTTCAGGTCCAGCGTGGAGGATTTCAGATACCAGGAGTCATCGCCCACCACGCAGGAGTTCACCCGGCTGTTGATCAGGCGGTACTGGTCTGGCCCGGTGAATTGCACCTCGCTGCCATCGCCGCGGAAGGCAATGCCGGTTTTGGCCAGGCTGCGCTGGTTGCCACCGGGTTTGTTCTGGCTATCCGGGCTACCCATCTGGAAGAAAGGCTGTTGGGCGGAGCCGGTATGCTCGTCCATCCAGTAATCCAGCGTGGTGCCGGTGACGACATCCTTCTCGCGTGTCAGGCGGAAATGATTGCCGGCCTTGACGCGGTTTTGCTGCTGGTAGTAGTCCAGCCAGTCGGCTTCCAGGGTTTGGTTGTCACGGATGACGACCACATCGCCACTGGCCTTGAGCTTGTCCTGCATCTGCCCGTCCATGTGGTCGGCCGTGACGTGGGTCTGGCCTTGGGCGGCGGGCACCGTGGTGAGCGCTTGCTGCGCAATATCATCAGCCTGGGCGGCAGAAACCGAAAAAGCGGCTGCCAGGGCCAGGGTCATTCTCGTGGGCTGCAGTTTGAGCATGCACAAAGCCATATCGTGTGGGCAGGTGGGCAGGTTAAAATCAGACGATTCTATCAGCATCGTGACGAACCGACATGCAACGTTTGGAACAACTCAAAAGCTGGCTGACCAGCCTTTACCCGCAAACCGACATCGTGGTGGAGTTTGCCGCCGCCGATGCCGACTTCCGCCGCTACTTCCGCGCGCAGTTCCCGGATGGCAGCACACGCATCGTGATGGATGCGCCGCCGGAGAAGATGGACACCGAACCCTACGTGAAGGTTCGCGAGGTGTTCGCCATGGTGAATGTACCGCAAATCATCGCCCGCGACCGCGAGCAGGGCTTCATGCTGCTGGAGGATCTGGGCAAGATCACGCTGCTGGCCGCGCTGGAGCACGATGAGCGTCCGCTGGTGCGCCGCCACCTGCTGCTGGAAGCCGTGGACACCCTGGTTGAGCTGCAACAGGGTAGCCAGCCCGGCGTACTGCCGGAATACGACGAAGCCTTGCTGCGCCGGGAACTCAGCCTGTTTCCGGAATGGTATTGCGCCCAGGAATTGGGCAAGCCGCTCAACTTTGCGCAGCGTCAGCTGTGGGACGAAGGATGCAAGCGTTTGCTGGCTGCCATCCTGCCGCAGAGCCAGGTTTATGTGCACCGCGACTTCATTGTGCGCAACCTGATGCTGACTGCCGGCCGCCCGGGCGTGCTGGATTTCCAGGACGCGGTTTACGGCCCCATCAGCTACGATCTGGTGTCCTTGTTGCGTGATGCCTTTATCGAATGGGAAGAGGATTTCGTGCTCGACATCGCTATCCGCTACTGGGAAAAAGCACGGGCAGCTGGCCTGCCGGTGCCGGAAAGCGTGGATGATTTTTACCGCGATTTCGAATGGATGGGGGTGCAGCGCCACCTGAAAGTGGCCGGGATCTTTGCAAGACTTTACCACCGCGATGGCAAGGATAAGTACCGTGGCGAGATTCCGCGCTTCATCAAATACCTGAAACGCACCACGCGTCGCTATCAGGAGCTGTCTCCTTTTTATCAGTTGCTGCTGCAACTGGTGGGCAAGGACGACACCGATGCCGAGCTGCAATCGACCTATCCGGTGTTGAGTGTCAAAGGCTGATGGCAACGCGATGAAAGCCATGATTCTGGCCGCTGGTCGCGGCGAACGGATGCGCCCGCTGACCGACCATACCCCCAAACCGCTGTTGCTGGCCGGGGGCCGTCCGCTGATCGAGTGGCATATCCGCCGCCTGGCGGCAGTGGGCATCCGGCAGCTGGTCATCAACCATGCCTGGCTGGGGGCGCAGATCGAGCAGGTGCTGGGCGACGGCAGCCGTCTGGGCGTTTCCATTGCCTATTCTCCGGAAGCGACGGCGCTGGAGACCGCTGGCGGCATCGCCAGTGCCTTGCCCTTGCTGGGTGATCAGCCTTTTCTGGTGGTGAATGGCGATGTGCTGAGCGATGTGGATTTTGTCTCCCTGCAACAGGCTGCCACGCAGCTGGATGGCCAGCAGCATCTGGCGCATCTGCTGCTGGTGGATAATCCGCCGCACAATCCGGCCGGTGATTTCGGTTTGCTGGCGGATGGCCTGCTGGCGGCCAGCCCAGCCGCGGGCAACGGCCTGACTTTTTCCGGCATTGCTGCCTACCATCCGGCCTTGTTTGCTGACACGCCGGCCGGCCGGCCGGCCAAGCTGGCACCGCTGCTACGCGCCGCCATGGCGCAAGGGCAGATCTCGGGTGGCAGGCTGGATGGCCTGTGGCTGGATGTGGGCACGCCGGAGCGCCTGGCCGAAGCGGATGCCATCGCTACAGGTTGGTCGGCGTGAGCCGGCGCATTCTGGGCATAGACCCGGGTAGCCGCATCACCGGTTTCGGGGTGATCGATCTGCTTGGCCAGCAGCGCCATTATGTGGCCTCCGGCTGTATTCGCACGCCACAGGGCGCGCCACTGGCAGACCGCATCAAGGTCATCATCGATGGCCTGTTTGGCGTGATCGATACCTATCAGCCGCATGAGGCCGCCATCGAGCAAGTGTTCGTCAACGTCAATCCTGCCGCGACGCTGATGCTGGGCCAGGCGCGTGGGGCCTGCGTGTCGGCGCTGGTGATGCGCAATCTGGCGGTGTCCGATTACACCGCCTTGCAGGTCAAGCAATCGGTAGTGGGGCATGGCAAGGCGGCCAAGGAGCAGGTGCAGCACATGGTGGTGCGCATGCTCAATCTGTCTGGCACGCCGCAGGCGGATGCAGCCGATGCGCTGGCCGTGGCGCTGGCCCATGCCAATCTCAGTGGCGGTGCCATCGGCGAGCTGGCACGCCAGGGGCTGAAAGTGCGGGGCGGGCGTTTGGTCTAGTGCCGCTTGGCATCTTCAACTTGTGCTGACGCAGACCCTGGCGGCGGCTGTTCGCGCTATGCTCTGGTCATTAGCAAGCGGAGCGCTTCATGTCGCAGATTCCTGTCAGTCTCGAACCCAGCGCGGCGGTGCTGGCCCATCATCCGGCGCGCTGGTGGCTGGCCACCCGGCCGGCGTTTCTCAGCATTACCCTGGCCGGCGTGCTGCTGGGCCTGGCCGGCAGTGGCTGGCCAGCCGTGCAGCAAAACTGGCTGCTGGCATTGCTGGGTTTGTTGCTGGCCTTGCTCACCCACGCTGCTGTCAATGTCATCAATGATGTAGCAGACCACCACAATGGTACGGATGCTGCCAATACCGCACGGCTGTTTCCCTTTACTGGTGGCAGCCGCTTTATCCAGAACGGCGTGCTCAGTGCCAGGCAGATGCAGGGGCTGGCCTATGGCTTGTTTGGTCTGGTGGTGCTGGGTGGTCTGTATCTGGTCAGCCTGCGCGGCCTGCCCTTGTTGCTGATCGGCCTGGTCGGCGTCGTGCTGGGCTGGGGCTATTCGGCACCGCCCTTGCGGCTCAACAGCCGTGGCTTTGGCGAACTGAGTGTGTTGCTGTGTTTCCTGTTGCTGCCGCAAGGCATGGCGGTCTTGCTGGCCGGGCAGTGGCAGCAGCCTTTGCTGTGGGCCAGCCTGCCCTTTGCCATCCTCACCAGCCTGCTGTTGTACATCAACCAGTTTCCCGACCGCACGGCGGACCGGCTGGCCGGCAAGTGGCACTGGGTGGCACGTTTGCCGCTGGAGCAGGCGCGCAGCGTGTACGGTGTGCTGGTGTTGCTGGCTTATGCCTTGCTCATCTGGCTGGTGTGGCGTGCGCTATTACCGCGCTCTGCCTTGCTGGGCTTGCTGAGCCTGCCGCTGTCCTTGTTTGCCGCGCGGCAGTTGTGGCGACATGCCGCCGAACCGGCGCGCTTGCGCCCGGCCATCATTGCCACCATCATGGCGGCCAATCTGTTTCCCCTGCTGCTGGCCCTGGCCTTGCTCCTCGGCTGAGCGGCGGTATATCTCTGGAGAATCACCCACATGATCGGACGCCTCAGCGGCAATCTCATCGAAAAACTGCCGCCGCAAGTGGTGGTGGATGTCAACGGTGTCGGCTATGAAGTGGATGTGCCGATGACCACCTTTTACCAGCTGCCGGCGCTGGGCCAGAAAACCACGCTGTTCACCCATCTGGTGGTGCGCGAGGATGCCCATCTGCTGTATGGCTTTGCCAGCAAGGAGGAACGCGAAACCTTCCGCCAGCTGATCAAGGTGAGCGGCATCGGTGCCAAGATCGCGTTGGCCGTGCTGTCGGGCATGACGGCGGATGAACTGGCGGTAGCCATTGCCAGTGAAGACCTCAAGCGTTTGTCCTCGGTGCCGGGCATTGGCAAGAAAACCGCCGAGCGTCTGGTGCTGGAGCTGCGCGGCAAGTTGGCCACCGGCAGTAATCTGGCAGTGCCGGGTGGCCTGCCTTTCGCTGCCACGCCGGACGACAAGAGCGATATCGTCAATGCGCTGCTGGCCCTGGGTTACAACGACAAGGAAGCCGCCGCCGCCACCAAGGGCTTGGCAGCAGATGTGACGGTGAGCGACGGGGTGCGGCTGGCGCTGAAGAACCTGATGAAGGGCTAGTTGCCGCTGCACGCTGTGGACAAGCGGCAATGAACAAGGCCAGCGGCATGCCGCTGGCCTTGTTGCTTTCAAGCTGCGGCCGACAAACTCCGGATCAGGCGCAGACGGCGCTGGCCTGCTGCTCCAGCCACAAGGCCAGTTTAGCCACCGTCAGCATGGGCAGCTGGTGCAAGGTGGCATAAGCCTGCAGCTGTGCGCCGCGCATCATGCTGCCATCCGGGTTCATCAACTCACACAAGACCCCTGCCGGGCTGAAACCGGCCAGTTCCGCCAGGTTGACTGCCGCTTCGGTATGGCCGCGTCGCTCCAGTACGCCGCCAGGGCGGGCGATCAAGGGAAAGACATGGCCGGGGCGGGCCAGATCAGCCGCCTGCGCTTGCGGGTGAATGGCCGCACGGATGGTGGTGACCCGGTCGGTGGCGGATACCCCGGTAGTGACGCCCTGTGCCGCTTCGATGCTGACGGTAAAGGCCGTGCCATAGCGGCTGCGGTTGTCCGGCACCATGGGCGGCAGCTGCAGCCTTGCCGCATGGGCTGGGGTCAGGCACAGGCAGACAATACCGCTGCCATCTCGAATCAGCCGTGCCATTTCCGGCACGCTCAAGGTATCGGCCGCCAGGATCAGGTCGGCCTCGTTTTCGCGGTCATCATCATCGCTGACAATCACCGGCCGGCCCTGACGCAAGGCGGTCAGCGCGGCGGCCAGCCGCGGGGGGAGGGAAGGGGATTGGGTGTAATGCATGAAACGGTCCTCGATCAAGTCAGAGAAACACGTTTCAGGGCGTGAAAAGCCGCCAGCAACAGCCATTGTCGCCAGCGATGGATGTATTGCAGACCGTGTGCGCCAGCCATGGCTGACGCCGGTGTCTGCATCACACCGGACAGGATGACGCCAGTCCGGCATGGCCAGACTGGCGCTGCTGTCATCTTCTTTCATCCGGACTATCACCGTCGGCTCTGGCATCGCACCAGATCTGCTGACCCTTTCTCATCAGAAAAAGGCGCTCGCGGGCTCGGCCTGCTGGTGTGCAGGCCATACCGCCGGTGGGGAGTTGCACCCCGCCCTGAAGACGTAGCAAGGCCGCGCACTGTGCGTCGGCCAGCGGCCAGTATAACGCAGTGGTAAGATGGCGGGATCGCACCATTCGGCTTTATGGCAACGGCACATGATTGAAACCGACAACCTGATCGGCGGCGCACCCGAGCGCCGCATCGTGACCCAGCAAAGCCTGTCCACCCAGGAAGAAGCGCTGGAACGCGCCCTGCGGCCCAAGCTGCTGGATGAATACGTCGGCCAGAAAAAAGCGCGTGAACAGCTGGAAATCTTCATCGAGGCGGCCAAGCGGCGCGGCGAGGCACTGGACCATGTGCTGTTGTTCGGCCCGCCCGGCCTGGGCAAGACCACGCTGGCCCACATCGTGGCCCGTGAAATGGGTGTCAATCTGCGCCAGACTTCCGGCCCGGTGCTGGAGCGTGCTGGCGATCTGGCGGCGCTGCTGACCAATCTGGAACCGCATGATGTGCTGTTCATCGACGAAATCCACCGTTTAAGCCCGGTAGTGGAGGAAATCCTCTATCCGGCGCTGGAGGATTACCAGATCGACATCATGATCGGCGAAGGGCCGGCTGCGCGCTCGGTCAAGCTGGACCTGCCGCCCTTTACCCTGATTGGTGCCACCACCCGTGCCGGCATGCTGACCAATCCCCTGCGCGACCGTTTCGGCATTGTGGCGCGGCTGGAGTTTTACACCGCCGAGGAGCTGACGAAAATCGTCAGTCGCTCGGCCGGCTTACTCAATGTCACGCTGGCGGACAATGGCGCATTCGAAGTGGCCCGTCGCTCGCGCGGCACGCCGCGTATCGCCAACCGCCTGCTGCGGCGGGTACGCGATTATGCCGAAGTGAAATCCGATGGCATCGTCACCGCCCAGGTGGCCGATGCCGCGCTAGCCATGCTGGACGTGGACCCGGCCGGGCTGGATGTGATGGACCGCAAACTACTGGCGGCCATTCTGGAGAAGTTTGGCGGTGGCCCGGTAGGGCTGGACAATGTGGGTGCGGCCATTGGTGAGTCGACCGACACCATCGAAGACGTGATCGAACCCTTCCTGATTCAACAAGGCTATCTGCAGCGCACACCGCGCGGGCGGATGGCCACGGCATTGGCCTACACCCATTTCGGCCTGCCGCTCAAAGACTAGCCTCATGCAGAAAATCATCATCAAGACCGGCCGAACCTATCCGGCACTGGCCGAACAACTGGGCGATTTCGAACAGTGGATTGAACGTGAACTGGGCGCCGCGCCAGGCGAGTGGCGGGTGGTCGATGTCCAGCGCGGCGAAGCACTGCCACCGGTCGCTGATTGCCGTGGTGCGGTGCTGACTGGCTCTCCTGCCATGGTCAGCGACTATGAAGACTGGAGTGTCAGCACGGCGGCCTGGCTGCGCGAGGCGGTACAGGGCAATGTTCCCCTGCTGGGCATTTGCTATGGCCACCAGCTACTGGCCGATGCGCTGGGCGGTACAGTGGGCTATCACCCGCAGGGGCCTGAGGCCGGCGTGGTGGATATCCAGCTGTTGCCGGAGGCGGGGCAGGATCTGCTGCTGGCCGGGTTGCCGCCGGCTTTCCCTGCGGCGGTGATTCACTGGCAATCGGTGACTGCCTTACCGCCCGGTGCGGTGCGGCTGGCGGCCAATGATTTCGAAGCCAACCATGCTTTTCGCATCGGTTCGGCCTGGGGCGTGCAGTTCCATCCCGAGTTCGATACTGCCGCCATGGCGGCCTATCTGAGCCATCTCGCCCCGGCCTTGCAGGCTGCAGGAACAAGCGCAGAGGCCTTGCATCAGTCCTTGCGACCTACCCCGCATGCGGCGGGGCTGCTGCAGCGTTTTGCCCGTTTGCTCGAATACCAGGCGGCCTGATCCGGCCGTCCCGGTTCATCTTTGTTTTCCAGAAAGGGAACATCATGTTTTATGCACTGTTTACCGCCATTGTTGCAGTGGCGCTGGCCGCTTCGCTGGCGGTGGTGCGTTTTTTCGATCCTGCGGTGTACAAGATTCTGCTACGCACGCTGGGGCAGGATCTGGCCGATGCCTGGCGCCGCTATATCAGCTTTGCCATTCTGGTGGCGGGTATTTCCGGTGGAGTGCGGCCGTGGAATCTGGAACAGTACCTGCCGCCATCGGCAGGCAAGGGGAGTACCCAGCTGGAAATTACCGGTGCGCGCTGGCTGCTGGAGCTGTGGAATGCACTGACTGAAACCCTGCGTTCGATTGCACTGGTGATGCTGCTGTTTTTCCTGTGCTCGATGATGGCGTATGTGATTGCCCGCTCGCTGGAGTTACGCCGGTCCCGCGATTTGCAAGTTGATGCCAGGCAGCCGGATGCGGAGCAAGATTAAGGATATCGATGTCTCTTGAGTAGTGGCCTTCGGCTGATCGTGCTTATTTGGACACCGCCCCTGTACCGGGCGGTGTTTTTTATTTTGCACAGCAATTTGATGGTATTTACATTATTTGACATTGGCATTTCATGAAATCAAAATGATCACTCCCTATATTTATAATCATGTCATTAAAATGAAAAAATTCGCTTTTCTGCTTGCTGCTGTTGCCTCAACTTCGACATGGGCTGCCAATACCATGCCGCCAGTGCAATTGGGTATTGAGGGGTATCACGAGACCTATCATGAAACGGTGGACGGCTCCAGTTTCATGACGGAAAAAGCACGTATGCTGGGTATTAACATGGCTATACGTGAAGATGTGAACGATAAGGGCGATGCATTCCTGTTGCGTGGTCGTTATGCTTGGGGCAGTGCTGATTACTCCAGCGCATCAGGTGAATTCAGTGACCTTAGTCGTAAGAATTTTGATTTCAGCCTGGTTTATCAGCATGATTTTGCTTTGAGCTTTACTACGCTGACACCAGAGTTCGGCATTGGTTATCGCCGACTGGATGACCATCTGGAACAGTCTGGCTGGGGTGGCTATGAGCGCAATTCCATGTACAGCTATTTGCTGTTTGGCATTAGCAGCCGTAACACGCTCAACGCCGACTGGATGATCTCGCCTCGCATAGCCTACAAGTATGTGATAAGCGGGAGCCAGGAGTCGCGGTTGAGCGATATCAGTTCTTCGTGCAGCAATCTGAATAACCGTCAGAAAGACGGTTATGGCTATGAGTTGAACTTGTCTTTCGACCGTAAGCTGAGCAGTGGTAACTACCTGTCGCTGGCTCCGTATTATCGCTACTGGAATATCAAGGACAGTGATACATCTACTGCCGTATGTGGCAACTGGATCATTTCCGGTATGGAGCCACGCAATACCACCAAGGAAGTCGGTATGAATCTGTCGTACTCTTTCTGAGTCACGATATCTGTAGATATGAAAAAGGCAGCCTTGCGCTGCCTTTTCTATTTGCTGCCGTATTAATTACAGCGTGACCATATTGTCGCGGTGGATCAATTCCGGTTCCACCATATAACCCAGCGTGGCTTCGATCTCGCGGGTGGTTTTCTTCATGATCAGGCGGGCTTCGTCCGAGCTGTAGTTGACCAGGCCACGCGCTACTTCCAGCCCTTGCGGATCAACACAGGCCACGGCCTCGCCGCGCAGGAAATCGCCTTCGATAGCCGTGACGCCGACCGGCAGCAGGCTGGTGCCACGTTCGCGCACGGCCAGGGCGGCGCCGTTGTCCAGCACGATGCGCCCGGTGAGCTTGAGGTGATCGGCCAGCCACTGCTTGCGGGCGGCCATGCGATTGGTCGGTGCCAGCAACTGGGTGCCAATCCCTTCTCCATCAGCCAGGCGCGACAGCACGTCATGCTCGCGGCCACAGGCAATCACCGTGGCAGCACCGCTGCGTGCCGAGCGCTTGGCGGCCAGGATCTTGGTGATCATGCCGCCAGTGCCCACGCTGGAGCCGGCACCACCTGCCATGTCTTCCAGCTTGGGGTCGCCCGCTTCCGCCTCGTGGACAAAGATGGCATCCGGATGCTTGCGCGGGTCGGCGCTATACAGGCCTTGCTGGTCGGTCAGGATGATCAGCGCGTCGGCTTCGATCAGGTTGGTGACCAGCGCGCCCAGGGTGTCGTTGTCGCCAAAGCGGATTTCATCGGTCACCACGGTGTCGTTCTCATTGATGATGGGGACGACATTGAGGTTGAGCAGGGTCGTGAGGGTGGAGCGGGCATTCAGATAGCGGGTGCGATCGGCCAGGTCTTCGTGGGTCAGCAGGATTTGCGCGGTTTTCAGGCCGAATTCACGAAAGGCGGTTTCATAAGCCTGGCACAAGCCCATCTGGCCCACTGCGGCAGCGGCCTGCAGTTCGTGCACCCCCTTGGGGCGTACCGACCAGCCCAGTCGCTGGCAACCTTCGGCGATGGCGCCGCTGGATACCAGCACCACCTGTTTGCCACGACGCTTGAGTTCGGCGATTTCCGCTGCCCAGCGCGCCAGTGCCGACAGGTCCAGCCCCTTGCCGTCATTGGTTACCAAGCTGGAGCCTACCTTGACCACGATACGGCTGGCGGCATGAATCACCGAACGCATACAAAATCCTCTGTCTGGCTATGAATATCGAGCTAGCCAGTGTACCGCAAACTGCCGTGGCATGGCTCAGAAGTACTCGCTGGCGCGAAATTCCATCAGCTGGAAATGGGGTGACTGCTTATCCAGCCGCGAGCTGCGAATCAGGCTTTCTCCAGCCGTATCCCATAGGCGGAATTCACGCAGCCGGCTGAATAGACGGCCTTGGGTGACCAGTAGCGGTGGCCGGTGCAGACTGGTGATGGCCGGCAGGCGTAGCGCGTATTGTGGTGTATCGGCTGGATGGGTGATGCTGGGGATGAGCATCACGGCTTCGGGCTGCCGGCCGATGATCTCGACGCCGCATTCCACATCGATACCATCCGGCAATAGCGATACCCAGCAAATCATGCAGAGCTGGGCGGTGTCCGGTTTGCCCGGCTGGGTCAGCAGAATGGCCTCGCCGGCTCGCAGTGTCTGGCCACGCGGCTGGCCGCGCAACAAAAAGCCGGTCGCACTCTGATTCACCACCACAAACAGGCTGGGCGCCGGTGGTGCACGGGTGCTGGCCGGAGGCGCAGCCTGCTCGTTGCCAGCCTGTACCCAGCTCATGCCATTGCTGCGATACCAGATGGCAGGAATGGTGGAAATCAACTCGATGACTTCCTGTATCGGCAGGCGCTGATGCCGCCGCCGCCGTGGTTGTTGCCATTCGGCGGCCAGCGATTGCAGCAGGGCCAGCTCATCGTAAACCTGGCTCGGACTATGGCTGGTGTTTTGCAGCCGGGTCAGCTGCTCCACGCTATGCGTCAGTACCGTGATGGCAGGGGAGAGGTCGAGCAGATAGCAGGCGGCATCCAGTGTTTCACTCTGTACGCGCAGGAAGCGTGGCGGTTCGTCGCGGCTGGAGTCCACCAGATAGCCATGTACCCTGCCCTTGAGGGCTTCCACCGGCAGCAGGGTGGTCTGGCGTGACAGATCCATGATCAGTTGCTTGGCCACCAGCAATTCCGGCATCGACAGCCGGTTGGTGGAGGTGAGCCCCAGCAGCAGAATCTGCCGATAGATCAGCTCTGGTGAGTCGTCCTTTTCCAGATGTTTTTCCTGCCAGCCGCGTGCTAGGGCAAAGCTGTACAGCTGGTGGCAGTCTTGCCAGAAGTGCGCGGGGGGCGGGCTGTAGCTCTGGCAACAGATGTTCAGCAGCTGCCGCGCCGCCATCATGGTGTACAGCAGCAGTTCAATGCGCTGTTGCTCACGCTCCAGCAGGCCGCGCTTGGCCAGGCGTTCGCTCAGGGTGAGCTTGAACGCGACAAAAATAGACTCGAACAGCGCGGCACCCAGCATGGCCAACTGGCGGGTGCGCACCACCGAAGTGAGGTCGGTTTGGACAATCTCACTTTCCAGCGCCGGATAGTAGCGATCCAGCCCTTTGAGGTAGTGCAATAGCAGCTTGTGCCGATTGCCTACTTCCATCGGCGTGCGGCTCAGGCCTCGCAGGGCCTCAAGCAATAGGCGGCCGCATTCCTGCAGGTCGCTATACGGCAAGCGCTCTACCCAGCTGGCTACGCTGTCGGGGTTGGTGTCGACCAATCGTGGATCCCTATCGAGGGCGGGCAAGGCAAGCTGCATCGTGCGTCCTCATGGCAAGGCGGCGTAGCGCTGGGAATGAAAGGCGGGGAAGCGGATGTAAATCGTTCCCTGCCATGTATCACTCTCTATGCTATTTGAATTAAGCCGGCCAAAGCAAGGTAGCACTCAGGGCAAGGCAGTCACAGGCCCGGTCAAAACATCGTTTTGTTGACTTAACTCATCCAGTACCTGTGTTGTGGCCTGAAACAGTTGAGTCATCTCCTCTGCTTGCAAGATGTAAGGCGGCATGAAGTACACGGTTTTGCCAATTGGCCTTACCAGGCAACCATGCTTAAGCATGGCTGAGAAAAAGGCTTGTGCAAAGTCCGAGCGGGGGCTGTCGACATCAAAGGCCCAGATCATGCCGGTATGGCGGAAATGCCGTACGTCGGCACGCTCGGCCAGCGGTGCCAGAATGGCGCTAAAGGTTGCGGCCAGCTCGCGGTTACGGGCGATGATGTCTTCATCGGCAAAGATATCCAGCACTGCCAGTGCCGCACTGCAGGCCAGCGCATTGCCAGTGTAGCTGTGTGAATGCAGAAAGCCGCGCGTCACCTCATCGTGATAGAAGGCCTGATAGACCGTATCGCTGGTCAGCACGCAGGACAGGGGCAGGAAGCCGCCGGTAATCCCCTTGGATAGACAGAGAAAGTCTGGCGTGATCCCAGCCTGCTCACAGGCAAACAGAGTGCCGGTGCGGCCAAAGCCGACCGCGATTTCGTCGGCAATCAGGTGTATCTGATACTGATCGCACAGCCGGCGCAGCTCCGTGAGGTAAACCGGATCGTACATGGCCATGCCGGCAGCGCCCTGCACCAGTGGTTCGACGATGATGGCCGCCATTTCACCAGCTTTCTTGGCCAGCACATTCTCCAACGAGCGCAATGCCTGCCTTGCCACATCGGCTGCACTTTGCCCCGGGCCAGCCTGGCGCGCATCCGGGGTGGGGACACGTACCCCGGGTTTCAGCAGCGGCGCATAGGTCGCGGAAAACAGTGGCACATCGGTCACTGCCAGCGCACCGGCAGTTTCGCCGTGATAGCTGTTGTCCAGACTGATAAAGCGGCATTTCTCCGGACGACCGACATTCTTCCAGTAATGAAAGCTCATTTTCAGCGCGATTTCGGTGGCACTAGCACCATCCGAGGCATAAAACGCATGATCCTGGCCGCTCAGCGCGCACAGCCGCTCGGACAGCTCAATCACTGGCTGGTGGGTAAAGCCGGCCAGAATGACATGCTCTACCTGATCCAGTTGATCCTTGATTGCCTGCTTGATCCTGGGGTTACCATGGCCGAACAGATTGACCCACCAGGAACTGACCGCATCCAGATAGCGTCGGCCTTCGAAATCCTCCAGCCACACGCCCTCGGCGCGCGCGATGGGAATGATGGGCAAGGTTTCATGGCGCTTCATCTGGGTACATGGATGCCACACATGCTGGCGGCTGCGTTGCAGCCAGTCCTGATTGCTCACGGCAAACTCCTGAATGGGGAATGGGCTGGATGCTAACACAGCCCGCAAGCACCACCCGAACTGACAAAAAACGTCACATCCTGCCGCGTAATGCGGGCTATGGGATGTACTGACGGACTGAATTTACTGGATGGGGCCGCTTGGCACGCTTTCTGCATGGTATGGATAGTGCATACCACGGAGAGGGTCATGCGGGGCAATAATGGTTTTACTTTGATTGAACTGATGATTGTTGTTGCCATCATCGGCATATTGGCCGCGATTGCCATACCGGCGTATCAGGCTTACACGATACGAGCAAAGGTAGCCGAAGGGTTGCTGGCTGCCGATGCGATCAAGTCTGCAGTTTGGGATAGCTATACCAGTAATAATAGCTGGCCATCCAGTAATGCGTCAGCAGGTATTTTGTCGGCAAGCACTTATGCAACGAAATATATTGATTCAATCAATATAGTGGCAGCATCGTCAGTCAGCAATATAGTAGTAAATTTTAATGCTAGTACGGTATTGTCTGGATTGACCGTAACCATGATGCCACAACTTTCTAGTGGTTCAATCATGTGGACATGTCAAGCCAGTGCAACATTTTCACAGTACCTTCCATCGAGTTGTCGTTAACTTTATAAAGAGGAATACGTTATGAATAGCAAAATTCAGCAAGGTTTTACCTTGATCGAACTGATGATCGTTGTTGCCATCATCGGTATTCTGGCTGCCATCGCTATCCCGGCCTACCAGGATTACACCAAGCGTGCGCGTGTAACGGAAGGTTTGTCGCTGGCATCTGCAGCCAAGACTGCCGTATCTGAATATTACGCATCTAATAACCAGTTTCCGACGTCAAATGCTTCGGCAGGTTTGTCAACATCTATTTCAGGTAATGCTGTTTCCAGTGTGGTGGTTGGTACCTCTGGTGTTATTACCGTGACTTATAACACATTAGTTGACTCTACCGGGTCCGCTAATACTTTGACCTTGAGCCCTAGTTCGGGAAGTGGTGCAATTTCGTGGAAATGTGCTGCAGCTACCCTTCCAACAAACTGGGTACCTTCCAACTGCCGCAACGGTAACTGATTTTGATCATTGAGTAATTAATTAGGGAAGGTGCTCTGCAAAGAGCACCTTTTTTTATGATGATTAAAAAGATAACCATGGGCAGCTTATTAATTGCTGCGGCAGTAACCATGCCTTTTTTGAGCTGGCTGCGCTATGCGCCTCTGCCTGATTGGGTGTCGGATGCATCGTGCTTGTTTTTCTTGGCGACTTCCATGCTATTTATCCTACCAGCACGGAATAATTCCTCACTAAATATCTCTGCAGTATTGCTACCATTTTTGTGTTTTGCCATTTATCTGGCTATGACTGGTCATAATTTGGCGAATTTCACAATCTTGATTGCAATACTGGGCTTTCTTGTTCTTTGGAGTTTGCAGTTCTCCATTCATTTCAATAAAAATAACAGCGAAGATTTTTTGCTGATTCTGGCGACAGTCATTTTTATTTTTTCCATGCTGCAAGTGGTGTTGGGCTTGTTGCAGGTGTTGAGTCTTGCTCCTTTATTTCAAGGCTATGTGGTATTTGATCAGTCTGAGGTAAATTCAAATATCATGGGTAATATTGGGCAGCGTAATCAGTATGCCCAATTTTTAAGCTGGGGAATCCTGGCTGCCTGCTATCTTTATGCTAAAAGACGATTGCGTATGTCTTTCTTCATCGGGAGCGTTTTTCTTCTGGCTTGGCTGTCAGCATGTGCAGGTGCACGTCTGGTGTGGGCTTATGTGCTGATTTTTGCCGGGCTGGGATGGTATTGGTCAAGGCAGAATAAGGCTGAAACAGTCCGCCGAATGATCCGGGCTGTGATGATCGCAGTTGTCTTGATAGTATTGACGCAATTATTTAGTAAGCAGATTGCAGCACTGTTGGCCTGGCTCGGTATTCCCATCCATGTTGTTAGTGGTGCAGACCGTTTCTTTTCTGCTGGTTTTGGTATTCGTCGCCGTATTGAGTGGACTAAAGCATGGGAAATTTTTCTGCAACATCCCTGGTTTGGCGTTGGTTGGGGAGGTTTCCCCGCTCAGTCGGTGGAGATGGAGCTGACTGGTGGTCTACCGAAATATCCTGAGAGCTGGCTGTTTGTTCATTGCCATAACCTGTTTTTCCAGCTGTTGGCTGAAACCGGCATTGTTGGTGTACTGATTGTATTTGCCACACTTGGCTACGCACTGGGCAGTTTTTTTAGAAAAGGACAGCAGTCGGCGGAAAACTTGCTGTTGCTGGGTATTGGTGGCGTGATCCTGGCGCACAGCATGTTTGAATACCCGCTATGGTATCTGCCATTTTTGAGTATGTTTTTGATTGTTCTTTTGCTAGCGCCAGCGCCAAGAGTAACAATTTCGATGCGGCCATCATTTGTCAGGGTGGCGGGTTTGGTTGTCGCGATAATGACATTGCTTTATCTTGGGACTGGTATTGCAGCCTTTAAAACAATGGTCGCCTATGACTTGCCAGCACCAAATGCACAAGAGAATGTGCGGCGGATGGGAGCCTTGTTTGATGTTGGCAAAAATCCGTTGTGGACTAATGATGCAGATATGGTATTGGCCAATTATTTGATTCCCTCGCGTGAGCAGCTGGATCTGAAGCTGCAGCACTTTTCCCGATTGGCAGCATACCGACCCTACCCTGAAGTGCTACTGAAATTGGCAGTCTTGTATGCACTGGATAAGCAGATGGCCAAAGCCGAGCATACGATAAAGCTGGCAATCGCCAACTATCCAGATTATGCGCCCAATTTTGATTACCGTTTGGCCGTGATGAAGAAAGATGAACTGAAGCCATTGCAGCTGATTACCTCCAAGGCGGCCAAGGCATATGTCGATCATGGTGTTCAGACCGATCCTGGCCGTATCGCGGCAGTCATGACAGTTGCCTCCCCGGCCACCCGCAAGCCCTTGTTCTAGGTAGTTAACGACACTGCCAGTCTTCTGGCTGGCGGTGTCTTCACCGCGCTACATGCGGTATCCTCCATGCTTTGCTTTTAGCCCCAGACTCCATCATGTCTTTTCCAACTTTTTCCCGCCGTCTGGCCTTGCTGGCGTTTTGCCTGATCGCCATCATGCCTTTTGCCTCCCGTATCCATTTCGTGCCATTGCCGCAGTGGTTTGGCGAGATGAATGTGGTGTGGCTGATGCTGGCCGCAGCGGTTTATCTGTTGCCCAGCGGCATGCTGTTCGAGCGGGTGCCGCGTGCCAGCTGGTGGTGTCTGTGGCTGGCCATCGTGTGGGCGCTGCAGCCGCAGCTGGTCCATGCGCTGTTTCCCGGTATGACTTATGCCACCGCGCTGGCCTGGCTGGTGGTGGCTTTGCTGGCTGGTTTGTCTTATAGCCTGCAGCAGACCTTTGGCAGTCGCGAGTTTGCGGTGTGGCTGGCGCGCGCCATCATTGTCGGCGGGCTGGTGCAGTCGCTGATCGGTCTGGCGCAACTGACGGGCTTGGCCAATAGCCTGGGCTTGTTTTATGACAGCGCCCACCCGACGACCAATATCTTTGGCCATATCGGGCAGCGCAACCAGTATGCGCATTACCTGATGTGGTCGGTGGTCAGTGGAGTGTATCTGTTTGCGGTGGATCGCCTGGCGCGTGGCTGGTTGGTGCTGCTGGTGCTGTGGCTGGGGCTGATGCTGGCCTATGCCGCATCGCGTACTACCTTGCTGTATCTGCTGGCCTTGACCTTGCTGGGTGGCTTGTGGCACTGGCGGATGCAGTCTGCGGTATCGCGCCGCTTGATGTGGGCGATGCTGCTGTCTTGTGTGGTGGTGTTTGCGGCGCAGTTTGCCTTGCCGCTGGTGAATCATCTGCTCTCTTTGCTGACACATGCCACGGTGAGCAACGCTTCGGGGGTGGAGCGGCTGGCAGCCAACGGCGATGATATGGGCTCGCGCCGGCTGGCGGAAATGGGCAAGGCCTGGTTGAGTTTCAAGTCGCACCCGCTGTGGGGGGTGGGCTGGTCGCAATATGCAGCGGAAAGTGTGCGCTTGCAGCCTTTGCCGCAATTTGCTTCTGCCGGTTTCAATAGCGGTTTGTTTACCAATTGCCATAATCTGATTCTGCAATTGCTGGTGGAAATGGGACTGCCGATCACCTTGCTGGTGGTGGGTGGCTTTGCCTGGGTGATCTGGCCTTTCTTCAGCGAGCAGGCCGAGGCTGAGGGGATGCTGGCCTTGGGCTGCATGGCGGTCACCCTGATTCACTCCATGCTGGAGTACCCACTCTGGTATCTGTATTTCCTGGCGATGCTGGTGGTGTTTGCCTCGATGTCTCCTGCGCGTACCGGTCGCGCGGGCTGGATGCTGCGGGCGTGCTGGATGCTGGGCATGCTGTTCATCGGCTATATGTCGGTGGTGACCTGGTCTACCTATAACGAGCTGGTTGGGCTCTATACCCAGACGGATAACCCGGCGCGTGATGCCAAGCGACAGCAGCGGTTGGCCGAGATCATGGAGCAGCACCCGCTGTTTGCCTACCATGCACTGAGCACGCTGGATGACTATCTGGTTGCCGACAAGAACAATCTGACGCGCAAGTTGCAGTGGGAGGAGCGGCTGACAGCTTTCCGCCCTTACCCGGATGTGATGATGAAAAAGGCACAAATGCTGGCGCTGGCCGGACGCGAGGCGGAAGCCAAGGCGACGGTGAGCACGGCACTGGCCTCATTCCCGACTTATGCCAAGGATTATCTGGACGGTATTGATGAAGAAGTCCCGGCGTGGCAGCCGCTGCGCGAGATCGCACAGCAGGTGTTTGACCGCCTGCCAGCCAAGTATCGCGGTGGCGAAGGGGAATAAGCGGTCGCTGTAAAATTGAAAAGCCCGCGCTGAATGGCGCGGGCTTTTTTCATTGCAGTAGCAGGCAATCAGTTGTCGATAACGACGCCTTCGCTCAGCGCAGTTTTCATTTTGCCGAGTGCCTTGGCCTCGATCTGGCGGATGCGCTCGGCAGAAACCCCGAACTCTGCAGCCAGCTCGTGCAAGGTGGCGCCGCCATCATCGGCCAGCCAGCGGGCTTCGACAATGCGACGGCTGCGGGCATCCAGCGATGCCAGTGCGTATTCGATGCCTTCGGTTTGCAGATGGTCGAACGCTTTGCGTTCCAGCGCACGAGTCGGTTCGTGATGGGCGTCGGCCAGCCAGTCGATGGGGGCAAAACCTTCATCGTCGCCATCGTCGGCCATCAGCGCGATATCCTGCCCGCTCATGCGGGTTTCCATTTCACGCACTTCTTCCGGCTTCACGCCAAGGTCTTCGGCGATTTGCCGGGCTTCGTTTTCACTCAGCGCAGAAAAACTGCTCTTCATGCTGCGCAGATTGAAAAACAGCTTGCGCTGCGGCTTGGTGGTGGCAATGCGCACCAGGCGCCAGTTGCGCAGGATGAATTCGTGAATTTCAGCCTTGATCCAGTGCACGGCAAAGGAAAACAGGCGTACGCCACGGCCCGGCTCGAAGCGTTTTACCGCTTTCATCAGGCCGATATTGCCTTCCTGGATCAGGTCGGCCTGTTGCAGGCCGTAGCCGGCATAACCACGCGAAATCGATACGACAACGCGCAGATGTGACAGCACCATCTGGCGAGCGGCTTCCAGATCATTGTCTTGCTGGAAGCGGGTGGCCAGCTCGGTTTCCTGTTCGGGGGTCAGCATGGGAACACTGTTCACCGCCTGGATGTATTGCTCCAGGCTGCCGCTGGACGACGGAACGGGCAAGGCAAATGTTGTGGTCATCAGTGTAACTACCTCCTTGGGTAGTGCTATGTTAGCACTCGTATATTGAGAGTGCTAGCAAGCAAAGGTTCCAGCGTCAATGATTTTTCCTATCGGGCTGATAGCTTTTTCAGTGGAAAATCGCTGGGAATATTCTGCTGGTCGACATCGGCTGAATGTCACCATAAGCGACATTCAGCCAGAAGTGAAAGGGAATGATTGTTAACGAGGTTGAATCTGCCGCAGGTGATGGTCGGAAGCCAGGCGGGCGCCCAGCATCGCCAGCAGGGCGGAAATGGCCAGCACAACAAGCAACTCGACAACGCTGAGGCCGCGTAACTGCACGGCTTCGTTGTAAAGCTGGGCAAATTCGTGGATGGCGGGGTTGGCCGTCATTACCAGCCAGCTGGTCAGCCCCCATGCGGCCAGACCGGCAAGCAGGCCCTGCCACATGGCGTGGTACATGAAGGGGCGACGGATAAAGCTGTCCGGCGCGCCAATCAGCTTGGCCACTTCGATTTCATCGCGACGGGCCAGAATCTGCATCCGTACCGCATTGTGGGTGACCAGAACCAGGGCAATGCCCAGTGCCGCGCCGAGAAACCAGGTCAGCTGTTTGCCCATCTCCACCATGCCGTACAGGCGCTTGGCCCAGCGGGCATCGAACTGGGCGGTTTCCACCATGGGCAGGCCGGATAGTTCTTTTTGCAGCATTTCCAGTTCGTGGGGTTCCAGCGTCTTGGGGGTGACTACAAAGGCGTCTGGCAGCGGGTTGTCAGTCAGACCATCACTCAGTCCTGGCAGACCGTTGCGCTTTTCCAGATCGGACAGCGCCTGCTTCTTGCCGACGAAGCTGTAACTCTGAATGCGTGGGTGTTTGGTGAGGGTGCTGGAGACGGCGGCGAGGTCGGCTTCCTCGGCTGATTGCTCCATGAACAGGGTGATCTGTGGCGTGGCGGTGAGCCGGCCAGCCCATTCCTGGATGCTGCTTACCGTCAGATAAAGCGACAAGGGCAGGGCCAGCGCGATGGATAGCATCAACAAGGTGAGCAGGCTGCCGAACGGTTGGCGCAGGATCTTCACCAGCGCCTGTCTGGCGCTTTGCCAGTTCAGATAGAGAAAGTGTTTCATGCGGCGAACTGCCCTTCTTTCAACCGGATGATGCGACGTCCGTAGTCTTCCATCAGGGTTTCGTCATGGGCGGAAATCACCACGGTCACCCCAACCTGATGGAAGGATTTGAACAGCTCCATGATGTCCAGCGCGTAAGCGCGGTCGAGGTTGGCTGATGGTTCATCTGCCAGCAGCAGGCTGGGGCGGTGCACCACGGCGCGGGCAATGCACAAACGTTGCTGTTCGCCACCAGACAGGCGAATCGGCATGGATTTTTCTTTGGACAGCAGGCCAACCTTGTCCAGTGCGGCACGCACCCGGCGTGCGGCATCACGTCGATCGAAGCCGATGATGTCCAGCGGCAACATAACGTTATCGAAGACCGAGCGATCGAACAGCAGCTTGTGGTCCTGGAATACCATGCCGATATGCTGGCGCACATAGGGAATCTGACTGCTGCGCAGCTTGGACAGATTCTGGCCGCTGACAATCACGCTGCCGCTGCTGGCGCGCTCGATGCCAGCCACCAGCTTGAGTAAGGTAGATTTGCCGGCACCGGAATGGCCGGCCAAAAAAGCCATTTCACCAGTGTCGATGGTAAAGGAAAGATTCTTCAGGGCTTCGTTGCCACCGGGATAACGCTTGGTGACCTGGTCGAACTGAATCATGCGCTGCATTCCCCTTGATCCTGAGCTGCAGGCCAGCGTATTCGCCAGGGCCTGCCGGGTGAGGTGTCGCCGGCAAGCAATCACCGGCGCGGGTCTCTATAAAGTGTGTCGATCAGTCGAACAGGGCGTCGACATAATCCTTGCTGTTGAACGGGCGCAGATCGTCGATGCTTTCGCCCACACCGACAAACCGTAGCGGAATCGGCCGCTGCTTGGCAATGGCGGCAATCACACCACCCTTGGCGGTGCCATCCAGCTTGGTCAGAATCAGCCCGGTCAGGCCCAGGGCGTCATCGAATACCTTGACCTGGCTGATGGCGTTCTGGCCGATGTTGGCATCCAGCACCAGGATGATTTCATGTGGCGCATCCGGCAGCGCTTTCTGGATGACGCGCTTTACCTTTTTGATTTCTTCCATCAGATGCAGCTGGGTCGGCAGGCGCCCCGCCGTATCCGCCAGTACGATGTCGATGCCACGGGCGGTAGCCGCCTGGATGGCATCAAAGCACACGGCAGCAGCGTCGCCACCTTGCTGGGCAATTACGGTGACATTGTTACGTTCGCCCCAGGCCATCAGCTGTTCGCGCGCAGCTGCGCGGAAGGTATCGCCAGCAGCCAGCAGCACGCTCTTGCCTTGCTGCTGATAGTACTTGGCCAGCTTGCCAATCGAGGTGGTTTTCCCGGCACCATTCACCCCAGCCATCATGATGACAAAAGGCTTCTTGCCGCTGACATCCAGCGGCTTTTCCAGCGGGTGGATCAGATCATTGAGCGAATCCTTGAGTGCGCCTTTCAGCTCACTGCCGTCTTTCAGGCCCTTCAGGCTGACGCGCTCGCGCACATCCTGCAGCAGGTGCACCGTGGCATCCATGCCCATGTCGGCGGTCAGTAGTACGGTTTCCAGCTCTTCGTACAACTCCTCATCGATCTTGCCACCGCCAAACAGGCCAGCCAGCGATTTGCCCAGTTTGTCACGGGTTTTGGACAGACCAGTCTTGAGGCGTTCGGTCCAGCTCTGCTTGCGTGCCGGCGGTTCTGCTGCGGCACTGACGGGGGGAGGAGTCGGGTTCTCCGGCGCGGGTACGGGCGCCTCAGGGATGTCGGGTGTAGCAAGCGGTGTGGCTTGCAAGGTGGCGGGAGCCGCCGCCGGGATGTCTGCCGGCTGGCTGGCTAGGGGTTCTGCAGCCGGGGTTTCAACCGGCTTTGGCTTTTTCTTGAAGAAACTGAACATGCGTCTGCGTAGTCAACGGTAGGCGATAAATGGCTAAATTGTATCCTTAAATCAGCCACTGGGCAGAAACGATGGTGATGAAAGCCAAAGCCGGGCTGATTGGCCGTGGTGAAGGGCGTTGGCACTGTCGATTGGAGGAGGGCATTTAGCCTAACCAGCATGCCTATGCTGCTGCGCCCATGTCTGAAGGTGAAGGCAGGTCGCGGCTGCGGATGAGGTGAGTGGGTGAGTTTGCCAGTCACGTTGATTGGACGAGATGGTGTGCAAGCTGGGTGTTCTCAGGCTACGTCACCCGGCTAGGTGGCAAGCACCGTGTGCCACGGTGGTTTGTAATGGCATGGTTCCGCCGAAGCGGCATGCGCTGTTGATCAGGCTGATCAATCAAGCATTGTCATTGGGGCTATTTATCAAGCGATGGCTAATCGGCATGCAGAAACCGGGTGTGTGTGCTTTGCTACCCACACGTCTATATAGAGCATAGAGGATGTGCCTGGCGCAGGCAGATTGGTAATGGCGCTGATGGGGCATGTTGTGCTTGCCTGTGGCATGGCTACGCGGCGCTGTCTGCTTGTTGGTCCAGGGTCTTGTCTGGATACGCACTGTGACGGCGGGTGCGACACCTTTGAACGCCAATCTGCGTCAGATGCAGCATGCCGGACGGGAAACGGGTAAACTCTCGCCCTTGAGTTTTTAGCCCAAGCGTCATGAATCAACAGCGAAACAAAGTCCGAATCATCGGCGGCCAGTATCGTCGTCGCTTGCTGCCCTTTCCGGATGCCGAAGGTTTGCGCCCAACGCCGGACCGGGTGCGGGAGACGGTATTCAACTGGCTGGGTCAGGAATTGCACGGCAAGCGCTGTCTCGACCTGTTCGCCGGCAGCGGCGCCCTCGGTTTCGAAGCGGCCTCGCGCGCAGCGGCACGTGTGGTCATGGTGGAAAAGTCGCGCAAGGTAGCGGAATCGCTCAAGGCCAATCGCCAGTTGCTCGCGGCGCATGCCATCGACGTCGTCCCAATGGATGCCTTGCTGTACCTGAAAAGCTGTCGAGAGCAATTTGACATCATTTTCGTCGATCCGCCGTATGACTCCAGCTTGCTGCAGCAGGCATTGCCCTTGTTGCAGCCGTTGCTGGCTACTGACGGCGTATTGTATTTCGAAGCCAGGCACTGGCCGGAAAGTTTGCCAGGCTGGCAGATCCTGAAGCAGGACAAGGCCGGCATGGTGCATTACGCACTGGTCCGGCCTGCGACTGAAGAATCGCTGTAATACGTAGGCAGGTCGCCGCATAAGGATATAACGGGGCGAACTTGCGACCGTGCTGCACGGATGACAGAATCAATACTGTGAATACCTGAGGAAATTACTATGTCTCTCATGATTACCGACGAATGCATCAACTGCGACGTCTGTGAGCCGGAATGCCCGAACAATGCCATCTCGCAGGGTGAGGAGATCTATCAGATCGACCCCAGTCTGTGCACTCAGTGTGTAGGCCACTATGACGAGCCGCAGTGCCAGCAAGTCTGTCCGGTGGATTGCATCCCGCTGGATCCGGCCCATCCGGAAACCCAGGATGAGCTGCATGCTAAGTACCTGGTCATTTCCGGCAAAGCCTGATTGAAGCTAAGTGCTTGATGAAAAAGACAGAGCCCCGCAGTTTGCGGGGCTTTGTTCTTTTTCTGGCAAAAATAATGAAAAAAATTGCAGCACAGGTGTTGACGAGGGAAGTGGGTATCTATACTATTCGGGTCTCTCAGGGGGGGTTACCCCAGCGGTCAACGGGTCCGGACTGTAAATCCGGCGGCTCAGCCTTCGAAGGTTCGAATCCTTCTCCCCCCACCAGAATTTTTTACGTCTTGGCGGCGTGTAGTTTGAAGGCCGTATAGTTGTTGCAGGCGGGTGTAGCTCAATGGTAGAGCAGAAGCCTTCCAAGCTTACGACGAGGGTTCGATTCCCTTCACCCGCTCCAAGCGTTAATGCCTGTTAAAGGGCCCATGTAGCTCAGGGGTAGAGCACTCCCTTGGTAAGGGAGAGGTCGGCAGTTCAATTCTGCCCATGGGCACCACCCATTTGTTTGTAGTTATTCAAATCAGGAAATTTTGCCATGGCTAAGGAAAAGTTCGAGCGGACCAAACCGCACGTAAACGTCGGCACCATCGGTCACGTTGACCATGGTAAGACCACCCTGACCGCAGCGATCACCACCATTCTGTCGAAGAAGTTCGGTGGCGAAGCCAAGGACTACTCCCAGATCGACAGCGCGCCGGAAGAAAAGGCACGTGGTATTACCATTAATACCGCGCACGTAGAATACGAAACCGAAGCACGTCACTACGCTCACGTAGACTGCCCGGGTCACGCTGACTACGTTAAGAACATGATTACCGGTGCAGCCCAGATGGACGGTGCTATCCTGGTATGTTCCGCTGCTGACGGCCCGATGCCGCAAACTCGCGAACACATCCTGCTGTCCCGTCAGGTTGGCGTACCGTTCATCATCGTTTACCTGAACAAGGCTGACCTGGTTGACGACGCTGAGCTGCTGGAACTGGTTGAAATGGAAGTGCGCGATCTGCTGTCTTCCTATGACTTCCCGGGCGATGACACTCCGGTGGTAATCGGTTCGGCTCGTCTGGCACTGGAAGGCGACCAATCCGAAATGGGCGAACCGTCCATCTTTCGTCTGGCCGATGCTCTGGACTCCTACATCCCGACTCCGGAACGTGCAGTTGACAAGCCGTTCCTGCTGCCGATCGAAGACGTGTTCTCGATCTCCGGTCGCGGTACTGTAGTAACGGGTCGTGTAGAGCGTGGCATTGTTAAGGTTGGTGAAGAATTGGAAATCGTGGGCCTGAAGGCAACTGCGAAGACCACCTGCACCGGCGTTGAAATGTTCCGCAAGCTGTTGGACCAAGGTCAGGCTGGTGACAACGTAGGCGTACTGCTGCGTGGCACCAAGCGTGAAGACGTAGAGCGTGGCCAGGTTCTGGCCAAGCCGGGCACGATCACCCCGCACACCAAGTTCGCTGCTTCGGTATACGTACTGAGCAAGGACGAAGGCGGCCGTCACACCCCGTTCTTCGCTAACTACCGTCCGCAGTTCTACTTCCGTACTACCGACGTGACTGGTGCAGTAACTCTGTCCGAAGGCGTGGAAATGGTAATGCCGGGTGACAACGTAGAAATCACCGTAGAACTGATCGCTCCGATCGCTATGGAAGAAGGTCTGCGTTTCGCCATCCGTGAAGGCGGCCGTACTGTTGGCGCCGGCGTGGTAGCAAAAATTCTTGCTTGATTAATAGGTTTATAGGCCAGTAGCTCAATTGGTAGAGTATCGGTCTCCAAAACCGAGGGTTGGGGGTTCGAGACCCTCCTGGCCTGCCAATTAAGACCAGCCGGCGCTTTGCGCCGGTTGGTCTTTTGTCGCATACGCGCAGAGAACATTCCGCACATGGAAATGCAAGATAAACTCAAGCTGGCTTTGGCCGGTCTGTTGGTAGTGGCCGGTGTTGTTGGCTTCTACATGATTCCTGAAGACCAGGGCGTGTTGCGCGCGCTGGCATTCATTGCTGGCGTTGCGCTGGCGGCGGGTGCGGTTTGGTTGTCGCATCCGGGCAAGGATTTTGTTGCCTATGCCAATGACTCGCTGGTCGAGGCGCGCAAGGTTGTGTGGCCGACGCGCAAAGAAGCCATGCAAATGACCGGCATGGTTTTCGTCTTCGTTCTGGTATTGGCCCTGTTCATGTGGATGGTGGATTCGGGTCTGTCCTGGTTGTTTTACGATGTAATTCTTGGTCGAGGTAGATAATGGCAAAGCGCTGGTATGTTGTGCATGCTTATTCTGGTTTTGAGAAGAGTGTGCAGAAGGCGCTGCGTGAGCGCATCGAGCGTTCCGAGGTTGCTGACCTGTTCGGTCAGATCCTTGTTCCGGTCGAAGAGGTGGTGGACGTCAAGAACGGTCGCCGCTCCATTACCGAGCGCAAGTTCTTCCCCGGTTACGTGCTGGTCGAAATGGACATGACCGACGATACCTGGCACTTGGTGAAGAGCACTCCCAAGGTGACTGGTTTTGTTGGTGGTACGGCTAACCGCCCGGCGCCGATTTCCAAGAAGGAAGTCGAGGCCATCATGCAGCAGATGCAAGAGGGTGTGGAGAAGCCGAAGCCGAAGGTGCTGTTTGAAGTGGGTGAGAAGGTCCGTGTTATCGATGGTCCCTTCAATGACTTCAATGGCTCGGTGGATGAGGTTAATTACGAGCGCAACAAGTTGCGTGTGTCTGTGCAGATTTTTGGTCGCGACACGCCGGTTGAGCTTGAATTCAGTCAGGTAGAAAAGCTGTAATTCTGCTTGGCAGTTAGTTTGTAAGCGTATATACTCTTGCGCTTTCGTCCGGGAAGCGAGTGCACGCTCGCGCTATACCCATTTTAGGAGTTTTAAACGTGGCAAAGAAAATTGTCGGCTATGTAAAGCTGCAAGTGCCCGCTGGTAAGGCCAACCCGTCCCCTCCGATCGGTCCGGCCCTTGGTCAGCGTGGTCTGAACATCATGGAATTCTGCAAGGCGTTCAACGCCCAGACCCAAGGCATCGAGCCGGGCCTGCCGATTCCGGTTGTGATCACTGCTTATGCAGACAAGTCCTTCACCTTCATCATGAAGACGCCGCCGGCGACCATTCTGCTGAAGAAGGCTGCTGGTATCAAGTCCGGTTCCGCCAAGCCGCATACCGACAAGGTAGGCAAGGTAAGCCGTGCTCAGCTGGAAGAAATCGCCAAGACCAAGCAGCCGGATCTGACCGCTGCTGATCTGGACGCCGCTGTACGCACCATCGCCGGCTCCGCCCGTTCGATGGGTCTTGAAGTGGAGGGTGTGTAAATGGCCAAGCTTTCCAAGCGCCTGCAAACCCTGAAGGCAACTGTTGATCGCAACAAGCTGTACGCTGTTGAAGAAGCAATTGCTCTGGTTAAGACCGCAGCTACCGCCAAGTTTGATGAGTCGATCGATATCGCCATCAACCTGGGTGTTGATCCGCGTAAATCCGACCAAGTAGTTCGTGGTTCGGTTGTTCTGCCGCGTGGTACTGGTAAGTCGGTACGCGTTGCTGTATTTGCTCAAGGTGCCAACGCCGAAGCCGCCAAGGCTGCCGGTGCTGAAGTTGTCGGTTTCGACGACCTGGCCGAGCAAGTGAAAGCCGGCAACCTGAACTTCGACGTAGTCATTGCTTCCCCGGATGCAATGCGCGTTGTTGGTCAGCTGGGTCAAATCCTCGGCCCGCGTGGCCTGATGCCGAACCCGAAGGTTGGTACTGTTACCCCGAACGTTGCCGAAGCCGTGAAAAACGCTAAGGCCGGTCAGGTTCAATACCGTACCGACAAGGCAGGTATCATTCACGCTACTATCGGTCGCGCTTCTTTCGAAGCCGATGCGCTGCGTGAAAACTTCACCGCTCTGGTTGATGCCCTGGTGAAAGCCAAGCCGGCAGCCTCCAAGGGCGTGTATCTGAAAAAGATCGCCGTATCCAGCACCATGGGTATTGGCGCTCGTGTAGATACCAGCTCGATCAGCGCCTAAGCTGATGCGAGTTAGGCAGGGCGGTTCGCCGCCTTGCCATTGGCTTTGGGCTGGCAAGCTTGCTTGCCGGATTGTCAAAGACCGTAGGTGCCGCAAGGCTTAATCGCAAACCGCTGCCCAGCGGTAAGTATCCTACGCAGATGGTGTACCCGTAGTAGGCTTCTGAAGAGTTCAGGGCTCATGTAGCTCAGGGGTAGAGCACTCCCTTGGTAAGGGAGAGGTCGGCGGTTCAATTCCGCCCATGAGCACCAGTTTCCCTTCTCTATGTTGTCTCCTGATAGGTCGCCGCTGCAAAGCGGAGCAGAAATTTTTCTGCTTCATTTCAGTCTAGGAGGTAGACCTTGAGTCTCAATATCGAAGATAAAAAGGCAGTCGTCGCTGCTGTAGCTGCCGAGCTGGCCGCTGCTCAGACCCTCGTCATCGCCGAATATCGGGGCATCGAGGTAAGCAGCATGACCAAGCTGCGCGCTCAGGCGCGTGCGCAAGGAGTTTACCTGCGCGTTCTGAAGAACACGCTGGTACGCCGTGCGGTAGCTGGTACCCAATTCGAAGCGCTGGCCGAACAAATGGTTGGCCCGCTCGTTTACGGTATCTCTACCGATCCGGTTGCTGCTGCCAAGGTGCTGCATCAATTTGCCAAGGCTGACGACAAGATCATCGTCAAGGCAGGTTCTTACAATGGCGACGTGCTGAATGCTGCTCAGGTTGCTGAGCTGGCTTCTATCCCGAGCCGCGAAGAACTGCTGTCCAAGCTTCTCTACGTTATGCAGGCTCCGGTTGCAGGCTTCGCCCGCGCCCTGGCAGCACTGGCAGAGAAGCAAGCCGAAGCCGCTTAACTTATTTGATTCTTATAGAATTCAGGAGATTTTTACATGGCAATCACCAAAGAAGACATCCTCGAAGCCGTTGCTGGTCTGACCGTAATGGAACTGAACGACCTGGTTAAGGCGTTCGAAGAGAAGTTCGGCGTTTCCGCTGCTGCCGTTGCCGTTGCCGGCCCGGCTGCTGGTGCCGCTGCTGTTGAAGAAAAAACCGAGTTTGACGTTGTTCTGAACGCTGCTGGCGACAACAAGGTAAACGTGATCAAGGTTGTTCGTGCTATCACCGGTCTGGGCCTGAAAGAAGCCAAGGACATGGTTGACGGCGCTCCGAAGACCGTGAAAGAAGCCGTTTCCAAGGCTGAAGCTGAAGAAGTTCTGAAGCAACTGACCGAAGCCGGTGCCAAGGCTGAAATCAAATAATCTTCTTTGAAAAAAGAAGGTGAGGCTGGCGGAGAAATCCGCCAGCCTTATTGCGCTTGTAATTGGCCGAAACAAAGATAGTAAAAGCCAGCAATTACCCGGCGTGGCTGCTGACTTTTGGTTTCTTGCGCCACTACCACCTCGATGGAGACTCTATGAGTTATTCGTTTACTGAGAAGAAGCGTATTCGTAAGAGCTTTGCGAAACGCGCCAGTGTTCTCGATGTCCCATTCCTGTTGGCGACCCAGATTGATTCTTATGCCGATTTCCTGCAACTGGGTGTACCGCTAGATCAGCGCAAGGATGCTGGTCTGCAAGCCGCGTTCAAGTCGATCTTCCCGATCAACAGCCATAATGGCTATGCGCGTCTTGATTTTGCTCACTACATCCTTGGCGAGCCGCCGTTTGACGTGCAGGAATGTCAGCTGCGTGGCATTACCTATGCCGCTCCGCTGCGTGCCCGTATTCGTCTGACCATCCTGGACAAAGAGTCGTCCAAGCCGGTGGTAAAAGAAGTGCGCGAGAATGAAGTGTACATGGGCGAAATTCCGCTCATGACCACCAATGGTTCTTTCATCATCAACGGTACCGAACGCGTTATCGTTTCCCAGCTGCATCGTTCCCCGGGCGTGTTCTTCGAGCACGACCGCGGCAAGACCCACTCCTCTGGCAAGCTGCTGTTCTCCGCCCGCGTGATTCCTTACCGCGGTTCCTGGCTGGACTTCGAGTTTGACCCGAAAGACCTGCTGTACTTCCGTATCGACCGTCGCCGCAAGATGCCGGTGACCATCCTGCTGAAGGCACTGGGTTACAGCAACGAACAGATCCTGTCCGAGTTCTACAGCTTCGATACTTTCTATCTGACCAAGACCGGCGTATTCATGCGCGTGGTGCCGGAACGTCTGAAGGGCGAAGTGGCCAAGTTCGATATCGTGGCTGCCGATGGCAAGCTGATCGTGGCCAAGGACAAGCGCATTACCGCCAAGCACATCCGTGATATCCAGACTGCACAGCTGGATCGCATCGAAGTGCCGGCTGACGTGTTGCTGGGCAAGGTGCTGTCGCACAACGTCACCAATGTGGATACGGGTGAAGTGCTGGCGCGCGCCAACGAAGAAATCACCGAAGAGCTGCTGGCCAAGCTGGCACTGGCCGAGATCGACCAGGTGGAAGTGCTGTTCACCAACGATCTGGACCAGGGCGGTTATATTTCGCAGACCCTGCGTACCGACGACAGCCTGGACCGCCTGCAGGCTCGCGTTGCCATCTACCGCATGATGCGTCCTGGCGAACCGCCGACTGAAGACGCGGTGGAAGCACTGTTCCAGCGTCTGTTCTTCAGCGAAGAAACTTACGATCTGTCGCGCGTGGGCCGCATGAAGTTCAGCTCGCGTACTTATCAGTACAAGTTCGATGAAAAGACCCCGGAGTGGTTCAAGTCGCTGATTGGCGAGAAATTCGCCCATCGCCGCGACGTGATGGAAGGCACGTTGTCGACTGAAGACATCGTTTCCGTCATTGCCATCCTGTGCGAACTGCGTAACGGCCGTGGCGAAGTCGATGACATCGACCATCTGGGTAACCGTCGCGTGCGTTCCGTGGGCGAACTGGCCGAGAACCAGTTCCGTGCCGGTCTGGTACGTGTTGAGCGCGCAGTGAAGGAACGCCTGAATCAGGCCGAGTCCGACAACCTGATGCCGCACGACCTGATCAATGCCAAGCCGGTGTCGGCCGCGATCAAGGAATTCTTCGGTTCCTCGCAGCTGTCGCAGTTCATGGACCAAACCAACCCGCTGTCGGAAATCACCCACAAGCGCCGTGTATCGGCCCTTGGCCCGGGTGGTCTGACCCGCGAACGCGCCGGCTTCGAAGTGCGTGACGTACACCCGACCCATTATGGCCGTGTATGCCCGATCGAAACCCCGGAAGGTCCGAACATCGGTCTGATCAACTCGCTGTCCGTGTTTGCACGCACCAACGAGTTCGGTTTCCTGGAAACACCGTACCGCAAGGTGGTGGACAGCAAGGTCACCAACGAGATCGACTACCTCTCGGCGATTGAAGAAGGTCGTTACGTCATTGCTCAGGCCAATGCCGAGCTGGGCGAAGACGGTACCCTGATCGACGAACTGGTTACCTGCCGTGAAAAAGGCGAAACCATTCTGGCTACCCCGGACCGCGTGCAGTACATGGACGTGGCCACGGGTCAGGTGGTGTCGGTTGCTGCCTCGCTGATTCCCTTCCTGGAACACGATGACGCCAACCGTGCCTTGATGGGTGCCAACATGCAACGTCAGGCCGTACCGTGCCTGCGCCCGGAAAAGCCGTTTGTCGGCACGGGTATCGAACGTTCGGTCGCTGTTGACTCCGGTACCACCGTGGTTGCCCGTCGCGGCGGCGTGGTGGACTACGTTGATGCCAGCCGCGTTGTGGTGCGTGTCAACGATGAAGAAGCGGTTGCTGGTGAAGTGGGTGTGGATATCTACAACCTCACCAAGTTCACCCGTTCCAACCAGAACACCAACATCAACCAGCGTCCGGTGGTGAAGGTGGGCGACAAGATCGCCAGTGGCGACGTGGTAGCCGATGGTGCTTCCACTGACCTGGGCGAACTGGCGCTGGGTCAGAACATGACCATCGCCTTCATGCCGTGGAATGGTTACAACTACGAAGACTCGATCCTGATCTCCGAGAAGCTGGTGGCAGAAGACCGCTACACCTCGATCCATATCGAAGAACTGTCGGTTGTCTCCCGTGACACCAAGCTGGGACCGGAAGAAATCACCCGTGATATTCCGAACCTGTCCGAGCGCATGGCAGGCCGTCTGGATGAAGCCGGTATTGTCTACATCGGTGCCGAAGTGGAAGCCGGTGACGTACTGGTGGGCAAGGTAACACCGAAGGGTGAAACCCAGCTGACGCCGGAAGAAAAGCTGCTGCGCGCGATCTTCGGCGAAAAAGCCTCCGACGTGAAGGATACCTCGCTGCGTGTTCCGACCGGCACCGTAGGTACCGTGATCGACGTGCAGGTGTTCACCCGCGAAGGTATCGAGCGCGACAAGCGCGCCCAGTCCATCATTGATGCCGAACTGAAGCGCTACCGTCTCGACCTGAACGACCAGCTGCGTATTTTCGAAAACGATGCCTTCAGCCGTATCGAACGTCTGATCCTGGGCAAGGTTGCCAATGGTGGTCCGAAGCGTCTGGCCAAGGGTACTGCCATCGACAACGAATACCTGGACAGCCTGCCGGTCAAGCACGACTGGTTCGACATCCGCATGAGCGACGAAGACATCGCCAAGCAGCTGGAGCTGATCAAGGAAAGCCTGGTACAGAAGCGCGAAGAATTCGACCTCAAGTTCGAAGACAAGAAGCGTAAACTGACCCAGGGCGATGAATTGCCGCCTGGCGTGCAGAAAATGGTCAAGGTTTACCTGGCCGTGAAGCGTCGCCTGCAGGCCGGTGACAAGATGGCTGGTCGTCACGGTAACAAGGGTGTGGTTTCCCGCATCCTGCCGATCGAAGACATGCCCTATATGGGCGATGGCCGTCCGGTCGACATCGTGCTGAACCCGCTGGGCGTACCGTCGCGTATGAACATCGGTCAGATTCTGGAAGTGCATCTGGGTTGGGCTGCCAAGGGTATTGGTGAGCGCATCGATCGCATGATCAAGCAACAGAAGGATGTTGCCGACGTTCGCGCCTACCTGGAGCAGCTGTATAACGATACTGGCAAGACCGAAGATCTGGCAGGCCTTTCCGATGCCGAGATCCTGGATCTGGCGGACAACCTGCGCAAGGGCATGCCGTTTGCCACGCCGGTATTCGACGGCGCCAAGGAAACCGAGATCAAGCACATGCTGAATCTGGCTTATCCGAGCGGCGACGAACTGACCGAGCAGATGGGCTTTAACGAGTCCAAGACCCAGATGACCCTGTACGATGGCCGCTCCGGCGAAGCTTTCGACCGCAAGGTTACCGTGGGTGTGATGCACTATCTGAAACTGCATCACCTGGTTGATGACAAGATGCACGCCCGTTCCACCGGCCCGTACTCCCTGGTTACCCAGCAGCCGCTGGGTGGTAAGGCGCAGTTCGGTGGCCAGCGTTTCGGTGAGATGGAAGTGTGGGCGCTGGAAGCGTATGGCGCCGCCTACACTCTGCAGGAAATGCTGACGGTGAAGTCCGACGACGTAACCGGCCGTACCAAAGTTTACGAAAACATCGTCAAGGGCGAACACAAGATTGACGCGGGCATGCCGGAATCCTTCAACGTGTTGGTGAAGGAAATCCGCTCGCTCGGCCTGGATATCGACCTGGAACGTTATTGATTGGGTGAGAAGGCGCGGCATCATGCCGCGCCTCCTGTCCCCTGACTGGAGACGCAATGAAAGCTCTGCTCGACCTCTTTAAGCAAGTAACGCAAGAAGAAGAGTTTGATGCGATTAAAATCGGCATCGCCTCACCCGACAAGATCCGTTCCTGGTCTTATGGTGAAGTTAAAAAGCCGGAAACCATCAACTATCGTACCTTCAAACCGGAACGTGACGGCCTGTTCTGCGCCCGCATTTTCGGACCGGTAAAAGACTACGAATGCCTGTGCGGCAAGTACAAGCGTCTGAAGCACCGTGGCGTGATCTGCGAAAAATGCGGCGTGGAAGTGACCTTGTCCAAGGTTCGCCGCGAGCGCATGGGCCACATCGAACTGGCTAGCCCGACCGCGCACATCTGGTTCCTGAAGAGCCTGCCGTCCCGTCTGGGTATGGTGCTGGACATGACCCTGCGCGACATCGAACGCGTACTGTACTTCGAAGCATTTGTCGTGACCGATCCGGGCATGACCCCGCTGCAATATCGTCAGCTGCTGACCGAAGAAGACTTCCTGGACAAGGAAGACCAGTACGGTGAAGAGTTCGTCGCCATGATGGGTGCCGAAGCCGTACGCGAACTGCTCAAGCGTCTGAATCTGGATACCGAGATCGAGACCCTGCGTCGCGAGCTGGAAGCCACCAATTCCGATACCAAGATCAAGAAGATTGCCAAGCGCCTGAAGGTGCTGGAAGCCTTCCAACGTTCCGGCATGAAGCCGGAATGGATGATTCTGGAAGTGCTGCCGGTGCTGCCGCCGGAACTGCGTCCGCTGGTACCGCTGGATGGCGGCCGTTTCGCCACCTCCGACCTGAACGACCTGTATCGCCGCGTCATCAACCGTAACAACCGCCTGAAGCGTCTGCTGGAACTGCGTGCACCGGACATCATCGTGCGCAACGAAAAGCGCATGCTGCAGGAATCGGTTGACTCGCTGCTGGACAACGGTCGTCGCGGCAAGGCCATGACCGGCGCCAACAAGCGTCCGCTGAAGTCGCTGGCCGACATGATCAAGGGCAAGGGCGGTCGTTTCCGTCAGAACTTGCTGGGTAAGCGCGTGGACTACTCCGGTCGTTCCGTGATTACCGTAGGCCCGACCCTGCGTCTGCATCAGTGCGGTCTGCCGAAAAAGATGGCGCTGGAACTGTTCAAGCCTTTCATCTTCCACAAGCTGGAAGTCATGGGCCTGGCCTCCACCATCAAGGCTGCCAAGAAGCTGGTCGAGCAGGAAGTGCCGGAAGTATGGGACATCCTGGAAGACGTGATCCGCGAACATCCGGTGCTGCTGAACCGTGCGCCGACGCTGCACCGTCTGGGTATCCAGGCATTCGAGCCGGTACTGATCGAAGGCAAGGCCATCCAGCTGCATCCGCTGGTCTGCGCGGCATTCAATGCCGACTTTGACGGTGACCAGATGGCCGTTCACGTGCCGCTGTCGCTGGAAGCGCAGATGGAAGCCCGCACCCTGATGCTGGCTACCAACAACGTGCTGTCCCCGGCCAACGGCGACCCGATCATCGTACCGTCCCAGGATATCGTGCTGGGTCTGTACTACATGACTCGCGACAAGGTAAACGGCAAGGGCGAAGGCATGGTGTTTGCTGACACCAAGGAAGTGCATCGTGCCTACGAAACCCGTCAGGTCGAACTGGCTACCCGCATTACCGTCCGCCTGAAGGAATGGGAAAAGGACGAGCAGGGCGAATTCCAGCCGGTGATCAAGCGCTACGACACCACTGTCGGCCGCGCCATCCTGTCGGACATCCTGCCGAAGGGCCTGCCGTTCGAGCACATCAACAAGGCGCTGAAGAAGAAAGAAATCTCCAAGCTGATCAACGTATCGTTCCGCCGTTGCGGCATTCGCGATACCGTGATCTTTGCCGACCAGTTGATGTACACCGGTTTTGCCTACTCCACCCGTGGCGGTATCTCGATTTGCGTGGACGACATGCAAATCCCGGGCAAGAAGGTCGAGCTGCTGGGCGAAGCTCAGAAAGAAGTCAAAGAGATTGAAGAGCAGTACCGTCAAGGTCTGGTTACCCAGGGCGAACGCTACAACAAGGTTGTGGATATCTGGGGCCGTACCGGCGACAAGATCGCCAAGGCCATGATGGACGAGCTGTCCAAGCAGAAGGTGCTGGATCGCGACGGCAAGGAAGTGGATCAGGAATCCTTCAACTCCATTTACATGATGGCCGACTCTGGTGCGCGGGGTTCCGCAGCACAGATCAAGCAGCTGGCCGGTATGCGGGGTCTGATGGCGAAGCCGGACGGTTCCATTATCGAAACGCCGATTACTGCCAACTTCCGTGAAGGTCTGACGGTTCTGCAGTACTTCATCTCCACTCACGGTGCCCGTAAGGGTCTGGCGGATACGGCCTTGAAGACGGCTAACTCCGGTTACCTGACACGTCGTCTGGTTGACGTGACGCAGGATCTGGTGGTGATTGTGGATGATTGCGGCACCAATAATGGCTTCGTGATGAAGGCGGTTCTGCAAGGCGGCGACGTGATCGAAGCCCTGCGTGACCGTATCCTGGGTCGCGTGACCGCGGTAGACGTGGTGGATCCGTCCACTGGCGAAACCGTACTGGAAGCCGGCACCCTGCTGGACGAGCACATGGTTGATGTGATCGACAGCCTGGGTATCGATGAAGTCAAGGTTCGCACCGCCATTACCTGCGACACCCGCTATGGTCTGTGCGCCAAGTGCTACGGTCGTGACCTGGCACGTGGCAAGCGCGTCAATGCTGGTGAAGCTGTTGGCGTGATTGCAGCCCAGTCGATTGGTGAGCCGGGTACCCAGCTGACCATGCGTACCTTCCACATTGGTGGTGCTGCGTCGCGAAATGCCGCTGCCAGCCAGGTAGAAGGCAAGTCGAACGGTACCGTACGCTTCTCCAGCCAGATGCGTTATGTGGCCAACTCCAAGGGCGAGCTGATCGTGATCACCCGCTCTGGCGAGGTGGTGATCCATGACGACATGGGCCGCGAGCGCGAACGTCACAAAGTACCGTACGGTGCCACACTGATGGTGACTGATGGTCTGGTGATCAAGGCTGGTGCAGTCCTGGCAACATGGGACCCGCATACCCGTCCGATCATTACCGAATACGCTGGCCGCGTGAAGTTCGAAAACGTGGAAGAGGGCAATACCGTTGCCAAGCAGACCGACGAAGTGACCGGTCTGTCCACTCTGGTCGTGATCGATCCGAAGCGTCGTGCCGGTTCGCAGTCCAAGATGCTGCGTCCGCTGGTGAAGCTGCTGGACGAAAATGGTCTGGAAGTGAAGCTGGCTGGTTCGGATGCCTCGGTATCCATTACCTTCCAGGTTGGCGCCATCATTACCGTGCGTGACGGTCAGGATGTGGGCAAGGGTGAAGTACTGGCCCGTATCCCGCAGGAATCCTCCAAGACCCGCGATATTACCGGTGGTCTGCCGCGTGTGGCCGAGCTGTTCGAAGCCCGTTCGCCGAAGGATGCCGGCATGCTGGCCGAGGTGACTGGTACCGTATCGTTCGGTAAGGACACCAAGGGCAAGCAGCGCCTGATCATTACCGATCTTGAGGGTAGCGGTTACGAAAACCTGATCCCGAAAGACAAGCACGTACTGGTGCACGATGGTCAGGTGGTCAACCGTGGTGAATCCATTGTCGACGGTCCGGTTGATCCGCACGACATCCTGCGTCTGCAGGGTATCGAGGCGCTGGCCCGCTACATCGTGCAGGAAGTGCAGGAAGTGTACCGTCTGCAGGGTGTGAAGATTAACGACAAGCACATCGAGGTGATCATTCGCCAGATGCTGCGTCGTGTCATCATCTCCGACAGCGGCGACACCGAGTTCATCCAGGGCGAACAGGTAGAACGCGCCGATGTACTGGAAATGAACGACAAGATGCTGGCGGAAGGTAAGGAACCGGCTCAGTACGAAAACGTACTGCTGGGTATTACCAAGGCATCCTTGTCCACCGACTCCTTCATCTCGGCGGCTTCCTTCCAGGAAACTACCCGTGTACTGACCGAAGCGGCCATCATGGGCAAGAAGGATGATCTGCGCGGTCTGAAGGAAAACGTGATCGTGGGCCGTCTGATTCCGGCTGGTACCGGTCTGGCTTACCACCGTACCCGTCGCCGTCAAGGCCTGGGTCTGGACACCACGCATTCGCAATTGCTGGAAGAACAGCCAGTAGACGAAGTGGAAAACAACAGCTGATTTTGCTAAAGCCAGCTGAGTGTTGAAAAAACGCTGCGCCATCAACGGTTAACGTTGAGGGCGTAGCGTTTTTTATTTGACGGTAAGTGATTGACTAAAATATAATCCTCCGTCCTTCTGGAGACGTGTTGTCTGCAGAATGAATCAACTAGGAACTGATAGTAATGCCAACCATTAACCAACTCGTTCGCAAGGGCCGTACGGTCCTGACCGTGAACAGCAAGGTGCCTGCGCTGGAAGCTTGCCCGCAGAAGCGTGGCGTGTGCACCCGTGTTTACACCACCACCCCGAAAAAGCCGAACTCCGCTCTGCGTAAAGTGTGCAAAGTTCGTCTGACCAACGGCTTCGAAGTGATCTCCTACATCGGTGGTGAAGGCCACAACCTGCAGGAACACTCCGTAGTGCTGATCCGTGGCGGTCGTGTAAAAGACTTGCCGGGTGTGCGTTACCACACTGTGCGCGGTTCCCTGGATACCGCCGGTGTTAAAGACCGTAAGCAGTCCCGCTCCAAGTACGGTGCAAAGCGTCCTAAGTAATTGGGATGTATTAGCGGCGGCCTGAGGTCGTCGAGTAAGTGACTGCTTTTAATGGGTGGTCATGAGCCCAAGCTCAACTGAATATTGAAGGAAGTAACATGCCAAGACGCAGAGAAGTCCCCAAGCGCGAGATTCTGCCGGATCCGAAGTTCGGTTCCCAAGATCTGTCCAAGTTCATGAACGTAGTGATGATCGACGGCAAAAAAGCTGTTGCAGAACGCATCATCTACGGCGCACTGGCCCAGATCGAAAAGAAGACCGGCAAAAACGCACTGGAAGTGTTCAATAGCGCACTGACCAATGCCAAGCCGGTTGTAGAAGTAAAAAGCCGCCGTGTAGGTGGTGCTAACTATCAAGTTCCTGTTGAAGTTCGTCCGTCCCGTCGTATGGCTCTGGCCATGCGCTGGCTGCGTGACGCTGCGCGTAAGCGTGGCGAAAAGTCCATGGACCTGCGCCTGGCTGGTGAGCTTATCGATGCGGCCGAAGGCCGTGGCGGTGCCATGAAGAAGCGTGATGAAGTGCATCGTATGGCAGAAGCCAACAAGGCCTTCTCGCACTTCCGTTTCTAAGCTCAACCACACAATAAGGTGTAGATCGTGGCTAGAAAGACCCCCATTGAGCGCTACCGTAACATCGGTATCTCCGCTCACATTGACGCCGGTAAGACAACCACTACCGAGCGTATTCTGTTTTACACCGGTGTTAACCACAAAATCGGTGAAGTTCACGATGGCGCCGCCACCATGGACTGGATGGAGCAGGAGCAGGAACGTGGTATTACCATTACCTCTGCTGCCACCACCACCTACTGGAAGGGTATGGGCCTGCAGTACCCGGCTCACCACTTCAACATCATTGACACCCCGGGTCACGTGGACTTTACCATTGAGGTAGAGCGTTCCATGCGTGTACTGGATGGTGCCGTGATGGTTTACTGCGCTGTGGGTGGTGTTCAGCCCCAGTCGGAAACCGTATGGCGTCAGGCCAACAAGTACAAGGTTCCGCGTATCGCTTTCGTGAACAAGATGGACCGTCAAGGTGCCAACTTCTTCCGTGCGGTTGAACAGGTGAAGACTCGCCTGCGTGGCAACCCTGTGCCTATCGTTGTGCCGATCGGTGCAGAAGACGGTTTCACCGGCGTGGTTGACCTGCTGAAGATGAAGGCCATTATCTGGGACGAAGCCTCGCAAGGCATGAAGTTCGAGTATGGTGACATCCCGGCCGACCTGGTTTCCGTAGCCGAAGAATGGCGCGAAAAGATGGTTGAAGCCGCTGCTGAAGTCAGCGACGAAATGATGGACAAGTACTTGGGCGGCGAAGCGCTGACCGAGGAAGAAATCGTTGACGGCCTGCGTCAGCGCACCCTGCGTTGCGAAATCCAGCCGATGCTGTGCGGTTCCGCGTTCAAGAACAAGGGTGTTCAGCGCATGCTGGATGCTGTGATTGAACTGCTGCCGAGCCCGCTGGATGTTCCGCCGGTTCCAGGTGAGCTGGACGATGGCTCTCCGGTTACCCGTCAGGCTTCCGACGACGAGAGCTTCTCCGCTCTGGCCTTCAAGCTGATGAATGACCCGTACGTAGGTCAGCTGACCTTCTTCCGTGTTTACTCTGGTGTGGTGAAGTCCGGTGATACCGTACTGAACTCCGTCAAGGGCAAGAAGGAACGTATCGGCCGTATCGTACAGATGCACGCCAACGACCGTAAGGAAATCGAAGAAGTACGCGCTGGTGACATCGCTGCTGCTATCGGCCTGAAGGAAGTGACCACCGGTGAAACCCTGTGTGCCGTTGATGCCCCGCTGATTCTGGAGCGCATGGAGTTCCCGGATCCGGTGATTCACGTTGCCGTTGAGCCGAAGACCAAGGCTGACCAGGAAAAGATGGGCGTTGCCCTGAACCGCCTGGCCAAGGAAGACCCGTCTTTCCGCGTACGTACTGACGAAGAATCCGGCCAAACCATTATTTCCGGTATGGGTGAACTGCACCTGGAAATTCTGGTTGACCGTATGCGTCGCGAGTTCGGCGTTGAAGCCAACGTGGGTGCTCCGCAGGTTGCTTACCGCGAAACCATCACCAAGACTGTTACTGATGTGCAAGGTAAGCATGCCAAGCAGTCTGGTGGTAAGGGTCAGTACGGTGATTGTACGATTACTCTGGAGCCGTCCGGCGAAGGTCAGGGCTACAAGTTCATCGACGAGATCAAGGGAGGTGTGATTCCGCGTGAATTCATTCCTTCCGTTGACAAGGGTATCCGTAACTCGCTGAGCAACGGTATCTTGGCTGGGTTCCCGGTGGTTGACGTTACTGTGCGTCTGACTTTCGGTTCCTACCACGATGTCGACTCTTCGCAGATCGCCTTCGAACTGGCTGGTTCCATCGCATTCAAGGAAGCCATGCGCCGTGCTGGTCCGTGCATCCTTGAGCCGATGATGGCCGTTGAAGTGGAAACGCCGGAAGAGTACATGGGCGATGTAATGGGCGACCTGAACCGTCGTCGTGGCATCGTGCAAGGCATGGACGATGATGGTCTGGGTGGCAAGAAGATCAAGGCAGAAGTACCGTTGGCCGAGATGTTTGGTTACTCCACCGACCTGCGTTCCGCTACTCAGGGTCGTGCTACCTACTCCATGGAGTTCAAGCACTACTCTGAAGCACCGAAGCATGTTGCTGAAGCGGTAATGGCTGCCAAGAAGTAATGCGCGCTGAAGCTGACCGGAACCGGTTTTCGGTCAGCTCTGATCTAATGTTCTTTAATTAAGGATTTTTGCAAAATGGCAAAAGAAAAGTTTGAGCGGAACAAACCGCACGTAAACGTCGGCACCATCGGTCACGTTGACCATGGTAAGACCACCCTGACCGCAGCGATCACCACCATTCTGTCGAAGAAGTTCGGTGGCGAAGCCAAGGACTACTCCCAGATCGACAGCGCGCCGGAAGAAAAGGCACGTGGTATTACTATTAATACCGCGCACGTAGAATACGAAACCGAAGCACGTCACTACGCTCACGTAGACTGCCCGGGTCACGCTGACTACGTTAAGAACATGATTACCGGTGCAGCCCAGATGGATGGTGCTATCCTGGTATGTTCCGCTGCTGACGGCCCGATGCCGCAAACTCGCGAACACATCCTGCTGTCCCGTCAGGTTGGCGTACCGTTCATCATCGTTTACCTGAACAAGGCTGACCTGGTTGACGACGCTGAGCTGCTGGAACTGGTTGAAATGGAAGTGCGCGATCTGCTGTCTTCCTATGACTTCCCGGGCGATGACACTCCGGTGGTAATCGGTTCGGCTCGTCTGGCACTGGAAGGCGACCAATCCGAAATGGGCGAACCGTCCATCTTCCGTCTGGCCGATGCTCTGGACTCCTACATCCCGACTCCGGAACGTGCCGTTGACAAGCCGTTCCTGCTGCCGATCGAAGACGTGTTCTCGATCTCCGGTCGCGGTACTGTAGTAACGGGTCGTGTAGAGCGTGGCATTGTTAAGGTTGGTGAAGAATTGGAAATCGTGGGCCTGAAGGCAACTGCGAAGACCACCTGCACCGGCGTTGAAATGTTCCGCAAGCTGCTGGACCAAGGTCAGGCTGGTGACAACGTAGGCGTACTGCTGCGTGGCACCAAGCGTGAAGACGTAGAGCGTGGCCAGGTTCTGGCCAAGCCGGGCACGATCACCCCGCACACCAAGTTCGCTGCTTCGGTATACGTACTGAGCAAGGATGAAGGCGGCCGTCACACCCCGTTCTTCGCTAACTACCGTCCGCAGTTCTACTTCCGTACTACCGACGTGACTGGTGCAGTAACCCTGTCCGAAGGCGTGGAAATGGTAATGCCGGGTGACAACGTAGAAATCACCGTAGAACTGATCGCTCCGATCGCTATGGAAGAAGGTCTGCGTTTCGCCATCCGTGAAGGCGGCCGTACTGTTGGCGCCGGCGTTGTTGCCAAAATCATCGCCTAATCGGAGCAGATAATATGCAAAGCCAGAAAATCCGCATCCGCCTGAAGGCCTTCGATTACAACCTGATCGATCGTTCCGCCCAGGAAATCGTTGAAACTGCCAAGCGTACTGGTGCTGTTGTTAAAGGCCCGGTTCCGCTGCCGACCAAAATCGAGCGTTTCAACGTACTGCGTTCCCCGCACGTGAACAAGACTTCCCGCGATCAGCTGGAAATCCGTACTCACCTGCGTCTGATGGACATCGTAGATCCGACCGACAAGACTGTTGATGCTCTGATGAAGCTCGACCTGCCGGCCGGTGTGGATGTGGAAATCAAGCTGCAGTAATTGCTGGAAACCTAGTAATTGTGAGCTAAGTGCTTGCGATTGCTAAATTTCTTGTGATACATTAGCGGACTCGCAATTTTGCGAGTCCGCTTTTGTTTTTGTATGCCGGTCAATCGTAATCGGCGCCTGCAAAAGGAAATAAACATGAGTTTAGGTCTTGTCGGTCGCAAAGTCGGCATGACCCGCATTTTTGCTGAAGACGGTGCATCCGTCCCGGTAACTGTGCTGGACATGTCTGCTAATCGCGTCACACAAATCAAAACCGCTGAAGTTGATGGCTATTCCGCCGTTCAAGTAACCTTCGGCACCCGTAAGGCAAACCGCGTTAATAAGGCGGCTGCCGGTCACTTTGCCAAGGCTGGCGTTGAGGCAGGTCTGGGTCTGAACGAATTCGTTCTGTCCGCAGAAGCCCTCTCCACCCTGAAGCCGGGTGATGCACTGTCCGTTGAAATCTTCGCCGTAGGCCAGCTGGTTGATGTAACCGGTACCTCCAAGGGTAAGGGTTTCTCCGGTGTGATCAAGCGTCACAACTTCTCTTCCAACCGTGCTTCCCATGGTAACTCGCGTTCGCATAACACGCCGGGTTCCATCGGTCAGGCTCAGGATCCGGGTCGTATTTTCCCGGGTAAGCGCATGGCTGGTCAGTACGGCAACGTCAAGAGCACTGTTCAGTGCCTGGAAGTTGTTCGTGTTGATGCCGAGCGTCAGCTGCTTCTGGTTAAGGGTGCCGTTCCTGGCGCCAAGAACGGCGACGTAGTCGTTCGTCCTAGCGTGAAGGCAGGTGCGTGATGGAATTGAAAGTAATCAATAGCCAAGGTCAGGCTGCTGGCAGCCTGCAGGCATCCGAGACTCTGTTCGGTCGCGAATACAACGAAGCGCTGGTTCACCAGGTTGTGACTGCATTCCTGGCGAATGCTCGCAGTGGTAACCGTGCCCAGCTGACTCGTGCCGAAGTACATCATTCCACCAAGAAGCCTTTCAAACAGAAGGGCACTGGTAATGCGCGTGCTGGTATGACCTCCACGCCGAACCGTCGTGGTGGTGGTCGTGCTTTCCCGAATAGCCCGGACGAGAATTTCTCGCAGAAGGTTAACCGCAAGATGTTCCGCGCTGGTATGGCAGCTATTCTGTCCCAGCTGGTTCGCGACGAACGTCTGGTTGTGGTTGATTCGCTGTCGGTTGAATCGCCGAAAACCAAGGAATTCGTAGGTGTGGTTAAGTCCATGGGTCTGGAACAGGCTCTGTTCATTACCCGTGAACTGGACGAAAACCTCTATCTGTCTTCGCGCAATCTGCCGAACGTGCTGGTGATCGAAGCACAACAAGCTGACCCGTACAGCCTGCTGCGTTTCAAGAAGATCGTCATCACTCGTGAGGCGGTGCAGCATCTGGAGGAGCAGTGGGCATGAATCAAGAACGTCTGTTGCAAGTAATTCTGGCCCCGGTTGTTTCCGAAAAGAGCACCATGGTTGCTGAGAAGCATCAGCAAGTTGTATTCCGTGTTGCTACCGATGCTACCAAGCCGGAGATCAAGGCTGCGGTTGAAATGCTGTTCAACGTGAAAGTTGAAGGCGTATCCACCGTTAACGTCAAGGGCAAAGTAAAACGCTTTGGCCGTACCTTTGGCCGTCGTAAAGACTGGAAAAAGGCTTACGTTAGCCTGGTTCAGGGTCAGGAAATCGATCTGACCGCCACCCCGGCCGCTGCGGAGTAAGGAGATAGAGCATGCCTATCGTTAAAGTAAAACCGACTTCCGCGGGTCGTCGTGCAGTTGTCAAGGTGGTTCACCCTGATCTGCATAAAGGCGCTCCGCACGCCGCTCTGGTAGAGAAAAAATCTTCCACTGCTGGCCGTAACAACAATGGCCGTATCACTACCCGTCACATGGGTGGTGGTCACAAGAAACATTACCGTCTGGTCGACTTCCGTCGCAACAAGGATGGCATCCCGGCAAAAGTGGAACGCATCGAATACGATCCGAACCGCACTGCCCACATTGCTCTCCTGTGCTACGCCGATGGCGAACGCCGCTACATCATCGCTCCGCGCGGTGTGAAGCCGGGTGCTGTTCTGCTGTCCGGTGCCGAGGCTCCGATCAAGGCTGGTAATACTCTGCCGATCCGCAACATCCCGGTGGGTACCACTATCCACTGCGTTGAGCTGCAACCTGGCAAGGGCGCCCAGATGGTTCGTTCCGCTGGTGGTTCCGCCATGCTGCTGGCCCGCGAAGGCGTTTACGCTCAGCTGCGTCTGCGTTCCGGCGAAATCCGCTTGGTGCATGTCGATTGCCGTGCGACTGTTGGCGAAGTGAGCAACGAAGAGCATTCCCTGCGCAAGCTGGGTAAGGCTGGTGCTAGTCGCTGGCGTGGTATTCGTCCGACCGTTCGCGGTACGGCGATGAACCCGGTCGATCACCCGCATGGTGGTGGTGAAGGCCGTACTGGTGAAGGCCGTGTGCCGGTTAGCCCATGGGGCACTCCGACTAAGGGCTTCCGTACCCGTCGCAACAAGCGTACCGACAATATGATCGTACGCCGTCGCTATTCTACTAAAGGGTAATTGACAATGGCACGTTCGCAGAAAAAAGGCCCGTTCGTTGATCTGCACCTTCTGAAGAAGGTCGACGCGGCGCGTGCAACCAGTGACAAACGTCCGATCAAAACCTGGTCGCGTCGTTCGACCGTCCTGCCGGACTTCATTGGTTTGACCATCGCGGTTCACAACGGTCGCACCCATGTGCCTGTTTATGTTTCCGAAAACATGGTCGGTCATAAACTGGGCGAATTCTCGCTGACTCGTACCTTCAAAGGCCACGCGGCCGATAAGAAGGCGAAGAAGAGATAAGGTGAAGCGATGAGAGTATCTGCAAATCTGAAAAGCGTCCGCCTGTCGGCACAAAAGTGCCGCCTGGTGGCCGATCTGATCCGCGGTCAATCCGTTGGTCAGGCTTTGAATATCCTGGCCTTCTCCCCGAAGAAGGGCGCGGTTATTGTGAAGAAAGTGCTGGAATCTGCCATCGCTAACGCCGAGCACAACGAAGGCGCTGATATTGACACCCTGCGTGTCACCAGCATCTTTGTTGACAAAGGCGCTAGTCTGAAGCGTTTCACTGCCCGTGCTAAGGGTCGTGGCAATCGCATCGAAAAGCAGACCTGCCACATCTCGTTGACCGTTGGCAATTAAGGGGTAAGAAATGGGTCAGAAGATTCATCCGACGGGATTCCGTCTTGCCGTTAACAAAAACTGGTCTTCCAAGTGGTTCGCCAATTCGAAGAATTTCCCGGAAATGCTGATGCAAGACCTGGAAGTCCGCGAATACCTGAAGAAGCGCCTGGGTCATGCGGCTGTTGGTCGTGTCACCATCGAGCGTCCGGCTAAGTCGGCACGCATTACCATTCACAGTGCCCGTCCGGGTGTGGTGATCGGTAAAAAAGGTGAGGACATCGAAGTTCTGAAGCGCGAACTGCAAGCTCGTCTGGGCGTGCCGGTTCACGTGAATATCGAAGAAGTTCGCAAGCCGGAACTGGACGCGCAAATCATCGCCGACGGTATCGCTTCGCAGCTGGAAAAGCGTGTGATGTTCCGTCGTGCCATGAAGCGTTCCATGCAGAACGCCATGCGCATGGGCGCTCAGGGCATCAAGATCATGTCCTCCGGCCGTCTGAACGGTATCGATATCGCTCGTAGCGAATGGTATCGCGAAGGCCGCGTGCCGCTGCATACCCTGCGTGCCGATGTTGACTACGCTACCTCTGAAGCCAAGACTACCTACGGTATCATCGGCATCAAGGTATGGGTTTACAAAGGTGAGCTGAAGCCGGGTCAAGTAGCGCCGGCTCCGGTTGCGACCGAGAAGAAAACGAGAAAGGGCCCACGCAATGCTGCAGCCAACTAGACTCAAGTACCGTAAACAGCATAAAGGCCGCAACACTGGTATCGCTACCCGTGGTAACAAGGTCAGCTTTGGTGATTTCGGTTTGAAGGCTGTTGGTCGTGGTCGTCTGACTGCACGTCAGATCGAAGCGGCCCGTCGTGCCATGACTCGTCACATCAAGCGTGGCGGTCGTATCTGGATCCGTATTTTCCCGGACAAACCGATTACTTCCAAGCCTGCTGAAGTACGTATGGGTGGGGGTAAGGGTTCTCCGGAATACTACGTGGCCGAAATCCAGCCTGGCAAGATGCTGTACGAAATGGACGGTGTTAACGAGGAACTCGCTCGTGAAGCTTTCCGTCTGGCCGCAGCCAAGTTGCCGATCGCCACTGTGTTTGTAACTAGACAGGTAGGTCAGTAATGAAAGCGTCCGAACTGAAAGCCAAAACTGTTGACGAGCTGAAAGTGGAACTGCTGAGCCTCCTGAAGGCCCAGTTTGCCCTGCGCATGCAGCACGCTACTCAGCAACTCGCCAAGACCTCTGAACTGAAGAAAGTGCGTCGCGATATCGCTCGTGTACGTACCGTTCTGAAAGAAAAGGCAGTTTAAGATGAGCGAAACCAAAGTTGTACGTACGCTGACCGGTACCGTCGTCAGCGACAAGATGGATAAGACTGTAACCGTTCTGGTCGAGCGCAAGGTTAAGCACCCGATCTACGGCAAAATTATCCGTCGTTCCAAGAAGTTCCACGCACACGACGAGAACAACGAGTTTAAGGCCGGTGACATCGTAGTAATCAGCGAGTCCCGTCCCCTCTCGAAGACCAAATCGTGGGTGGTAACTGCCCTGGTAGAGAAATCTCGCCAGGTATAAGACTTGCAAGGGACGAAAGTCCCTTGTATAATGGCCATCTTCTTATCCGTGTCGGATAGGAATTCCGCCCTTACGGGGTCCAAAACTGGCCGTTTGACACGCCACAGTCTTGCTGTGGCGTTTCGTCTGTTTGGTCTTGCTCTTATGCGAGAAACCGGCAGGTGAAAGTGACGGATAAAGTTGGATTAGAAAGGTAATCATCAAATGATCCAAATGCAGACCATGCTTGAGGTCGCTGACAATACCGGTGCGCGTCACGTTATGTGCATCAAGGTATTGGGCGGTTCCAAGCGTCGCTATGCAAGCGTTGGCGACATCATCAAGGTGAGCATCAAGGATGCTGCTCCGCGCGGTCGCGTCAAAAAAGGCGACGTGTACAACGCAGTAGTAGTACGCACCGCCAAGGGCGTGCGTCGTCCGGACGGCTCGTTGATCAAGTTTGATAGCAACGCTGCCGTTCTGCTCAACAACAAGCTTGAGCCGATTGGCACTCGCATCTTCGGGCCCGTGACGCGTGAACTGCGTACCGAGCGCTTCATGAAGATCGTGTCGCTTGCTCCTGAAGTGCTGTAAGGAGGTCGCATGCGCAAAATTCGTAAAGGTGATGAAGTCGTAGTAATCACCGGTAAAGACAAGGGTAAACGCGGCACCGTTCTGCGTGTTCTGGAAGAGAAACTGGTTGTTGAAGGTGTGAACATCGCCAAGAAACACCAGAAGCCGAATCCGGTACGTGGTGTTGCTGGTGGTATCGTCGAAAAGATCATGCCTGTTGACGCTTCCAACGTCGCTATTTTCAATCCGGCTAGCCAAAAGGCTGACCGCGTGGGCTTCAAGACTCTTGAAGACGGCCGCAAGGTACGCGTGTTCAAGTCCAACGGCGAAGTTATCGGCGCGTAAGGAAAAGCAAACATGGCACGTTTCTACGATTTCTACAAAGACAGCGTAGTGCCGGAACTGATGAAACAGTTCGGCTACAAGTCGATCATGGAAGTACCGCGCATCGAAAAGATCACCGTCAACATGGGTGTGGGCGAAGCTGTTGCCGATAAAAAGGTAATGGAATTTGCCGTGGGCGATATGGAAAAGATCGCCGGCCAGAAGCCGGTTGTCACCACCGCTCGCAAATCCATCGCTGGCTTCAAGATTCGCGATGACTATCCGGTCGGCTGCAAGGTAACCCTGCGCCGTGAACGCATGTACGAATTCCTGGACCGTCTGGTGACCATCGCGTTGCCGCGTGTCCGTGACTTCCGTGGTGTTTCCGCCAAGTCTTTCGACGGCCGCGGCAACTACAACATGGGCGTCAAGGAACAGATCATCTTCCCGGAAATCGAGTACGACAAGATCGATGCTCTGCGTGGTATGAACATTACTGTTACCACTACGGCGAAGACTGACGAAGAGGCCCGCGCACTGCTGGCCGCGTTCAAGTTCCCGTTCAAGGGTTAAGCACATGGCAAAACTTGCACTGATCAAGCGTGAAGAGAAGCGCGTTAAGGTGGCTGAAAAATTTGCCGCTAAGCGCGAAGCCCTCATCGCTACCATCAACAATCAAAGCCTCTCGGAAGAAGAACGCTTTGCCGCTCGCCTGCAACTGCAGCAGCTGCCGCGCAATGCTTCCCCGGTTCGCCAGCGTCGTCGCTGTGCTATCACCGGTCGTCCGCGTGGCGTGTTCCGTAAATTTGGTCTGGGTCGTAACAAACTCCGCGAAATCGCCATGAAGGGCGAAATTCCGGGTGTTGTTAAGGCCAGCTGGTAATAGGAGATACATAAATGAGCATGCACGATCCTATTTCCGATATGTTGACCCGCATCCGTAACGGCCAAATGGCTTCCAAGGTGGCTGTTGCAATGCCGTCTTCCAAGCTGAAAATTGCGCTGGCACAGGTGCTGAAAGAAGAAGGCTACATCGAAGATTTCGCCGTTGCCGGCGAAGCCAAGAAGCCTGTTCTTGATATCCAGCTCAAGTATTACGCTGGCCGTCCGGTGATCGAGCGCATTGACCGCGTTTCGCGTCCCGGCCTGCGCGTATACAAGGGCTCCACCGAAATCCCGAAGGTAATGAATGGTCTGGGTGTAGCGATTCTGTCTACTTCCAAGGGCATCATGACCGATCGTAAAGCACGCGCTGCCGGTATCGGCGGTGAGCTGCTCTGCGTCGTGGCGTAAGGGGGTCAAATGTCTCGCGTAGCTAAGAATCCGGTGGCCATTCCGGCCGGCGTCGAAGTAAAATTCGGTGCTGCAGAAGTGACTGTTAAGGGTGCCCTGGGCAGCCTGAGCACCGCTCTGTGCCAAGAGGTTGAAGTCAAGTTCGACAACAATGAACTGACTTTCGCCGCTAAAAACGACAGCAAGTTCGCACGTGCCATGTCTGGTACTCTGCGTGCTCTGCTGAACAATATGGTGATTGGTGTCTCCAAGGGCTTCGAGAAGAAGCTGCAGCTGGTAGGTGTGGGCTATCGTGCCCAGGCTCAAGGCGACATTCTGAACCTGTCTCTGGGTTTCTCTCACCCGGTAGCTCACCAGATGCCCGCTGGCATCCAAGCTGTGACACCGACTCAGACCGAGATCCTGATCAAGGGTGCTAACAAGCAACTCGTTGGCCAGATCGCTGCCGAAATCCGCGCATACCGCTCCCCGGAACCCTACAAGGGCAAGGGCGTTCGTTACGCTGATGAGGTTGTGGTTCTGAAAGAAACCAAGAAGAAGTAACTGAGGCACTGACATGGACAAGAAACAAGCTCGACTCCGCCGTGCACGTAAAACCCGTGCTCGGATTGCGGAGCTCAAGATGGTGCGTCTCACTGTTTACCGCACCAACAGCCACATTTATGCCCAGATCATTGATGAAACTGGCAGTAAGGTACTGGCAAGCGCTTCCACTCTGGAAGCCGAAGTACGCGCTGACGTTTCCAATGGTGGCAATGTGGCCGCTGCAGCCGTAGTCGGTAAGCGCATCGCTGAAAAAGCCAAGGCAGCCGGTATTTCGACCGTGGCATTTGACCGTTCCGGTTTCAAATACCATGGCCGTATGAAGGCTGTGGCAGACGCAGCCCGTGAACACGGTCTCGTATTCTAATTCGGAGTGAAGAATGGCTAAGCACGAAATGGAAGATCGTGGCGACGGTCTGGTCGAGAAGATGATCAGCGTCAACCGCGTCACCAAAGTGGTTAAGGGCGGCCGTATTATGGCTTTCTCCGCCTTGACCGTCGTTGGTGATGGCGATGGCGGCATCGGTATGGGCAAAGGTCGTTCCAAGGAAGTTCCGGTTGCCGTACAAAAGGCAATGGAACAGGCCCGCCGCAATCTGGTAAAGATCCCGCTGCGTAATGGTACCCTGCACCACACCGTATCGGGTAAGCACGGTGCTACTACCGTCTTTATCCAGCCGGCTAAAGAAGGTACTGGCGTTAAGGCCGGTGGCCCGATGCGTGCAATTTTTGACGCAATGGGTATTCACAATGTTTCGGCCAAGATTCATGGTTCCACCAACCCGTACAACGTGGTTCGTGCAACTCTGGACGGCCTGAGCAAGATTAGCACCGCCTCTCAGGTTGCCGCCAAGCGCGGTCTGACCGTTGACGAGATCCTGGGGGTTAATCATGAGTAACGCCAACACTGTAAAGGTAACTCTGGTAAAGAGCCTGATCGGTCGTCTGGAATCCCACAAGGCTTGCGCCCGTGGCCTGGGTCTGAAAAAGATCCGCCAGACTGTGGAAGTGCTCGATACCCCTGAAAACCGTGGCATGATCAACAAGATCAGCTACCTGCTCAAATTCGAGGGCTAAGAGATGCTGCTGAACACCATTCAACCCGGTGACGGCGCCAAGCATGCGAAGCGTCGTGTAGGTCGCGGTATTGGTAGCGGCCTGGGTAAGACTGCCGGTCGTGGCCATAAGGGTCAAAAGAGCCGTGCAGGTGGTTTCCACAAGGTCGGTTTTGAAGGCGGTCAAATGCCGCTGCAACGTCGCCTGCCGAAACGTGGCTTCAAGTCGCTGACGGCTCGCTTCAATGCAGAGGTTCGCCTGTCCGAACTGAACTTGCTGCCGGTCGATGAAATCGATCTGTTGTCGCTCAAGCAAGCTGGTCTGGTTGCTGCTCAGGCTCTGGTAGCCAAGGTGGTACTGTCCGGCAAGATCGAGCGTGCTGTTAAGCTGCGTGGTATTGCAGCGACTGCTGGCGCTCGCGCTGCTATCGAAGCTGCCGGCGGCAGTATTGAATAAGGCGCACTTACGTGTCGAATACTTCTCTAGTTGGAAATACCAATAAATTTGGTGATTTGAAGCGCCGTATCATGTTTTTGATCGGAGCTTTGATTGTTTACCGCATCGGCGCTCATATTCCGGTGCCTGGTATCAATCCTGCCGAACTAGCGAAGTTGTTCCACACGTCGCAGACGGGCCTGCTCGACATGTTCAACATGTTCTCGGGCGGTGCCCTCTCGAGATTTACGGTATTTGCCCTGGGCATCATGCCGTACATCTCTGCTTCCATCATTCTTCAGCTGGCTTCCGAGGTTCTGCCTAGTTTGAAGCAGCTGAAGAAGGAAGGCGACGCGGGACGTCGTAAGGTAACCCAGTACACACGTTATGCAACCGTATTGCTGGCCTCGTTTCAGAGTTTCAGTATCGCGGTAATGCTGTTTAAGCAGCCTAACCTGGTGGTGACTGCCCAGTGGGAGTTCTACCTGACAACCGTGGTAACCCTGGTTACCGGCACCATGTTCCTCATGTGGCTGGGTGAACAGATTACCGAACGCGGTATCGGCAACGGTATCTCGCTGATCATCTGTGCAGGTATTGCATCAGGTGTTCCGGCTGCCATTGGCAAGACGCTCACGCTGACCAGTCAAGGCTCGCTGCCCATCCTGTTTACCATCGTGCTGTTTGTTGGTGTTGCACTGATGACTTACGTTGTTGTGTTCGCAGAACGCGGTCAACGTAAAGTATTGGTCAACTACGCCAAGCGTCAGGTTGGTAATCGTGTCATGCAGGGCCAGAGCACGCACATGCCGCTCAAGCTCAACATGGCAGGGGTGATTCCGCCGATTTTTGCATCCAGCATCATTCTGTTTCCTGCCACCATTCTTGGCTGGCTGGGCAACAATGAAAGCCTGGGTTGGCTCAAGGGCGTAGCTGACAAGCTGCATCCCGGACAGCCCATCTATGTGCTGCTGTATGCAACGGCCATCATTTTCTTCTGTTATTTCTACACCGCTCTCGTTTTCAATCCGAAAGAGACGGCAGACAACTTGAAGAAAAGTGGTGCTTTCATCCCAGGTATCCGTCCAGGTGAGCAGACTTCGCGTTACATCGAGAAGATCATTCTGCGGCTGACACTTATCGGTGCGATCTACATTACGCTGGTTTGTCTGTTGCCGGAATTCCTCATCTTGAAGTGGAATGTACCGTTCTACTTCGGTGGTACATCACTGCTGATCATCGTGGTGGTCACCATGGATTTCATGGCTCAGGTTCAGTCCTACGTACTGTCGCATCAGTATGAGAGCTTGCTGAAGAAGGCTAACTTCAAAGGCAATGCCCTTACCCGCTGACACACGTGTTCTCGCTGGGTTATATGGCTAGGTAAGACACCATCCAGATGCAGGGTGAGATCAGGCAGGAGCACCTGGGTGCTGCTGCAGGATCAAACTTGAGAATGGACACGTAGTAATTGGGCGTAAGCAGTAATGACACAGATGTTCGCATCTGTGCCCTGGCTGTTTACAAGGTTACGGTGGAACTAATTCCATCCGATTTGACCTCTGCCCGTATCGTGTTCCGTGCGAAATAACGCACTCGCTCTTTTAGAGTAACGAAAGGAACTGACATGCGAGTACAGCCTTCGGTAAAGAAGATTTGCCGTAACTGCAAAATCATCCGTCGCAATCGCGTAGTTCGCGTGATCTGCACGGACCCGCGTCACAAGCAAAAGCAAGGCTAACATTTGTTAGACCTGACTTTGCGTGTTACAATCGCAAACTTTTCAAGGTCTTAAGGCTTAAGGAAAGAGTATGGCCCGTATTGCAGGGGTAAATATCCCCAATCATGCGCATGCCGTTATCGGCCTGCAGGCAATTTTCGGCATCGGTCAGACTCGCGCCCAGCAGATTTGTGTTGCTGCCAGCGTGAATCCCTCCACCAAGGTGAAGGATCTGACAGAAGCTGAGATGGAAACTCTGCGTGAAGCAGTGGCGAAGTTCACCGTTGAAGGTGACCTGCGTCGCGAAATCACCATGAGCATCAAGCGTCTGATGGACATGGGCTGCTATCGCGGTCTGCGTCATCGTCGTGGCCTGCCGTGTCGCGGTCAGCGCACTCGCACTAACGCTCGTACCCGCAAGGGACCGCGTAAGGCGATCGCCGGCAAGAAGTAACTAAAGGAACACAGAAATGGCTAAAGCAAACACAGCTGTCCGTGTACGTAAAAAAGTGCGCAAGTCTGTTAGCGAAGGTATCGTGCACGTGCACGCTTCGTTCAACAACACCATCATCACTATCACCGACCGTCAAGGCAATGCACTGTCTTGGGCTACCTCTGGCGGCGCTGGTTTTAAGGGCTCGCGCAAAAGTACACCCTTTGCTGCTCAGGTAGCAGCAGAGCACGCTGGTAAAGTTGCCCAAGAATACGGTGTGAAGAACCTCGAAGTTCGTATCAAGGGCCCGGGTCCGGGTCGTGAATCCGCTGTTCGCGCACTCAACGCGCTGGGTTTCAAGATCACCAGCATCTCCGACGTGACGCCGGTACCGCACAACGGTTGCCGTCCGCCCAAAAAACGTCGTATTTAATTCGGAGAGTGTGAGAACATGGCACGTTATATCGGCCCGAAATGTAAGCTCGCTCGTCGTGAAGGCACCGACCTTTTCCTGAAGAGCGCGCGTCGTGCACTGGATTCCAAGTGCAAACTGGACACCCCTCCTGGCCAGCATGGCGCTCGTAAGAGCCGCCTGTCTGACTACGGTGTCCAGCTGCGTGAAAAGCAGAAAATCCGCCGTATCTATGGCGTACTCGAGCGTCAGTTCCGCAACTACTTTGCGGAAGCTGTGCGTCGTAAAGGCTCCACTGGTGAAAACCTGCTGAAGCTGCTCGAGGCCCGTCTGGACAACGTTGTATATCGCATGGGCTTTGGCTCCACTCGTGCAGAAGCACGTCAGTTGGTAAGCCACAAGGCTATCGTTGTGAACGGCCAGGTAGTTAACATTCCGTCTTTCCAGGTTAAAGCTGGTGACGTTGTGTCTGTCCGCGAAAAGGCCAAGAAACAGGCCCGTATCGTAGAAGGTCTGGCTCTGGCTGAGCAAGGTGGTTTCCCTACTTGGGTGTCGGTTGACTCCAAGAAGATGGAAGGCGTCTTCAAATCTGCTCCGGAACGTTCCGAACTGTCTAGCGATATCAACGAACAACTCGTTGTGGAATTCTACTCCAAGTAATCGCTAGCTCTTAGGGAATGACTATGCAAAACAGCGCTTCGGAATTTTTGAAACCTCGTCTGATTGACGTGCAGCCGGTCTCCGCGACCCATGCACGCGTATCGATGGAGCCGTTCGAGCGTGGGTACGCCCATACTCTGGGAAACTCGCTGCGCCGCATTCTGCTGTCGTCGATGCCGGGCTTTGCTCCTACCGAAGTGACTATCGCTGGCGTTTTGCATGAGTATTCCGCACTTGATGGCGTGCGTGAGGATGTCGTAGACATCCTCCTCAACCTCAAGGGCGTAGTGCTTAAGCTGCATGGTCGTGACAGTGTTGTGCTGACCCTGAAAAAGGAAGGCGAAGGCGCTGTCTTGGCTGGCGATATCGAGTTGCCGCATGACGTGGAAGTGATCAATCCGGAACACGTGATTGCTCATCTCTCCGTTGGTGGCAAAATCGACATGGAGATCAAGGTCGAAAAAGGCCGTGGCTATCAGCCTGTGTCTGTTCGGTCCATGCATGAAGAAAACCGTTCCATCGGTACCATTCAACTGGATGCTTCCTTCTCGCCGGTTCGCCGTGTGAGCTTTGCAGTGGAAAGCGCCCGTGTTGAGCAACGTACCGACCTCGACCGCCTGGTTCTCGATATTGAGACCAATGGCGTCATCGAACCGGAACAGGCCGTGCGTAATGCTGCACGTATTCTGATGGATCAGCTGTCGATCTTTGCTGACCTCCAAGGCACAGCGGTTGAAGAAGTCGTTGAAAAGGCGCCGCCGATCGATCCGATCTTGCTGCGTCCGGTAGACGATCTTGAACTGACGGTTCGTTCGGCCAACTGCCTGAAGGCAGAGAACATTTACTACATCGGCGATCTGATCCAGCGTACTGAAACCGAGCTTCTGAAGACTCCGAACCTCGGTCGCAAGTCGCTGAACGAGATCAAAGAAGTTCTCGCTTCGAAGGGCCTGACTCTCGGCATGAAGCTCGAGAATTGGCCTCCGGCTGGTCTGGAAAAGCCGTAAGTTTGAGACTAAAGGACATTAACAATGCGTCATCGTTACAGTAATCGTAAACTGAACCGCACGACCAGCCATCGTCTGGCGATGCTGCGCAACATGGCGAATTCGCTGCTGAAGCACGAAGTTATCGTGACCACGCTGCCGAAAGCCAAGGAACTGCGTCGTGTGGCCGAGCCGCTGATTACGCTCGGCAAAAAGCCGTCTCTCGCCAACCGTCGTCTGGCGTTTGACCGCACTCGTGACCGCGATATCGTGGTTAAACTCTTCGACGAACTCGGCCCGCGCTTCTCCGCCCGCAATGGTGGTTATGTGCGTATCCTGAAGTACGGTTTCCGCAAGGGCGACAACGCCCCGATGGCTCTGGTAGAGCTGGTGGATCGTGCTGAAGATGCCGTCGCAGTCGTAGATGACTCCGCTGAGTAATTTTCAGTGAAGTTGTGAAAAAAGCCAGCGTAAGCTGGCTTTTTTCATTTCTGAGTCTGTTTCGCAGGCCAGAATCCCTTGTCGGGCAGCTCAAACCGGGCTGGTGGCCGGCCGATTTTCACACGAGACTAATCAAGTCTGATGTTTCGACCGCCGGGCATGACCGCTATGCTCTGTTATCTATTCAGAAGGTGTAGCGTGATTCTACAACTTCCACCGCAGCACCCAGTTCCAGTATCCCTTCACTGCGGGCGACAAGGTTGACTCCAAAGCAGATGCCTTCGGGCAGCTGGCGGGTGCGAATCAGCGTGTGCATTGGCTCGTTGTCGCTGGAGAATTCACCGGTTTGTGGATCGACTGTGGTCAACTGGCAGCGGGTACATGGCTTTGCCACATCAAACAGGATGTCGCCAATGCGAATGACGCTCCAGTCATCTTCTTCATAAGGCATGGCGCCATCGATAACCAGATTCGGGCGGAAGTGGCGCAGGCTGACCGCCTGAGGCAAGTCCTGATTCAAGGCATCCAGCGAAGCCTGATTGACTAGCAGATAGGGGTAGCCGTCAGCAAACGACATTGGCGTATTGCCAGATTGCAGGGTGCGGCGGGAGTGCATGCCGAGCCACAGCAATTTGCAAGGAATGCCCATGTACTGGCTAAACCAGCCATCCACATGACTGTCACCGTGCAGCGCGCTGAATTCATCCTTCCAAACTGCAGTGACAACCGGCAGGGTATAAACCTGGGTCATGGCCATCACAGCTGGCATGCCGGGTGCTTTAAGCAGCATGCCGCCCGGAATCAGATCCATTTCAATCAGCACCATGCGCGGAAATTCGCGCGCGGTAAGAAAGCGGCCTTCCGGTGTGACCAGCAGCCATTCGCGGTCGTGCAGCAAGCCTTGCTGGCTGGCATAGGCACGGCTATAGCTAATACCACGGGCCGATTTCATCGGATGCACGAACATCTGGCTCAGTTGCATGAAAACTCCGCTAAAAATGGTGGTTTGCCGCTCATGCTAGCATTGCTGGCCAGCTCTGGCACTGGTGTGATCCTGCAGAAAGCGCCATAAGCGCTCATCCTGGCTGTAGGCAACATTGAAGCGTAGCCAGTGGCTGGCTTCACCGTAGGGGCGGAACAGGTGCCCCGGTGCCAGCAGGATATCCTGTTTCAAGGCTTGCTCGGCCAACTGCATGGTATCAATGGGCTGTGGCGGCCTGGCGCACAGGAACAGGCCGTTGCTGGGGCGGGTAAACAATTGCCAGTCCAGTGCCAATAAGCGTTCGGCTGCAAGAAACTGTGCTTCGGCCAAGCGTGACTTCAGTTTTTCCACCTGTCGCCGGTAGCGGCCTTCGTTGAGCATTTCCAGCACCACTCGCTCATTCAGCTCCGGTGTGGTCAGGCCGGACATCATTTTGTAGCGCAGCAGCTTTTCCACACTATCCGCCGGGCAGGCAATAAAACCCACGCGCAAGCCTGGCGACAGCGTCTTGGAAAAACTGTCAATGTAGATGACACGACGCAGGCCATCCAGTGCGGCCAGCGTGGGTTGGCGGCCATGGGTGAAGTCCCCCGAAACATTGTCTTCCACCAGCAACAAATCGTATTGCTCGGCCAGCTTGAGCACCTGATGCGCCGTTTGTACCGAATAACTGGCACCGGTAGGATTTTGCAGCCAGGGATTGGTGAAGAAGGCGCGCGGTCGGTGAGTTTCGAGTAAGGCCTGCAAGGTGGGGATGTCAGGTCCTTGCTCGGTCCAGGGGACGCCCACCAGGTTGAAGCCGCGAAATGCCAGGCAGGACATGAGATTGCAATAGCCGGGATCGTCTACCAGTATGGTATCGCCGGGGCGTAGCAGCGCGCAGGCCACCATATCCAGCGCTTTGCTGGCCCCCTGTGTCAACAGGATGTCGTCCCCCTGTACTGGTACACCTTTTTCTGCCAGTTGCTGTGCCAGCTGCCGGCGTAGCACCGGATAGCCTTTGGGGTCGCCATAGCGCAGATTCATATCACCATGCCGCGCCAGTGCACGCAGGGCTTTCTGTTGCGCTTCGATGTCATACCAGGCGGAGGGCAGCCAGCCACAACCGGCCTGCAATGCCTGTTCTGAATGCTCGTATACATTGCGCAGCAGCCAGTGCTCATCGATGGGCAAGTCTTCCAGACGCGCTGCCTGGCGCAGCGTACCGCTGCGTTGGCGCACTTCCACGTAAAAGCCCGAACCCGGACGCGAACGCAGATAGCCCTGTGACAACAGGCGGTCGTAGGCTTCAACCACGGTAAACGGGCTGACACCATTATCCGTGGCGAAGCGGCGTATCGAGGGAATGCGCGTGCCGGGCCGCCAGTGACCGGCATCGATGGCATGGCTAATGGCGCTGACAATGGCGTCGACCAGGGTCTGGCCGGCTTGTGGACTGATGCTCAGGCTGGTCATGGTTGCTTTCCACGGGAGGCAAGCAGGCAGCTAACCGCTGTGCTTGCTGAACTGTACTGGTGAATTTACCGATACGGTCATGACAAATATCTGCATAACTGTACCTGTAATTGTATTGGTGTGATGACTAAATTGTCAGACATCAGGCAGAGACGACTGCCGTCAGGAGGAAGAACACATGACCGAACTCAATATGGATGCATTCTGGATGCCGTTTACGGCTAACCGCCATTTCAAGAGCGCACCGCGCATGCTGGTGAGCGCTGATGGCATGTACTACAAGGACGACGCTGGCCGCGAGATCATGGACGGCTGTGCCGGCCTGTGGTGTGTGAATGCTGGTCACAATCGCAAGCCCATCGTCGAAGCCATCCAGAAGCAGATTGCCACCCTGGACTATGCGCCGCCCTTCCAGATTGGCCATCCCAAGGCCTTCGAGGCAGCGGAAAAGCTGGCGGCCATGGCGCCCCAGGGTCTGTCCAAGGTGTTCTATGTCAACTCCGGTTCCGAAGCTGCCGACACCGCGTTGAAGATGGCGGTGGCCTATCACCGCGTGCGGGGCGATGCCGCAAGGGTCAAGCTGATCGGTCGCGAACGTGGTTATCACGGTGTCAACTTCGGCGGTATTTCGGTGGGCGGCATTGCCGGCAACCGCAAGCTGTTCCCGGTGGCCTTGCCGACGGTAGATCACCTGCGCAGCACCCATGACCTGGCCCGCAATGCCTTTACCCGTGGTGAGCCGGAATTCGGTGCCGAATTCGCCGATGAGCTGGACGCCCGCATTACCACCCTGCACGACCCGTCCACCATCGCGGCAGTGATTGTCGAGCCGATGGCCGGCTCCACCGGCGTGCTGATTCCGCCGAAGGGCTATCTCAAGCGCCTGCGCCAGATCTGCGACAAATACGGCATTTTGCTGATTTTTGATGAAGTGATTACCGGTTTTGGCCGATTGGGTGCGGATTGGGCTGCCAACAAATTCGATGTGCTGCCCGACATCATCACCTGCGCCAAGGGCCTGTCCAATGGCGTGGTGCCGATGGGCGCGCTGCTGGTCAAGCCGGAAATTCACGATGCCTTCATGGCGGCTGCCGCCGACCGTGCCATCGAGTTCCCGCATGGTTATACCTATTCGGCACACCCGCTGGCCTGCGCTGCCTCGATTGCCACGCTGGACTTGTACCAGGAAGAGGGCTTGTTCCAGCGCGCCGCCGCCTTGTCCGGCCTGTTCGAAACCAAGGCGCACCAGCTTAAGAGCGTGAAAAACGTCAAGGACATCCGTAACCTGGGCCTGGTCGCCGGCATCGAACTGGACAGCCGTCCGGGTGCGCCGGGTGCGCGTGGCTTCGATGTCTTCCTCAAGTGCTGGGAAGCCGGCGTACTGGTGCGCTTTACCGGCGACATCATCGCCGTCTCGCCGCCGCTGATCATCAGCGAAGCCGAAATCGACCGCTTGTTTGCCGTGATTGGCGACGCTATCCAGGCCACGGCCTGAACGTATACCTCCAGAAAGACCGGACAGGATTCAAGATGAAAACCATTGCACATTTTATTGGCGGCGAACTGTATCAGGGCCAAAGCGGCCGTGTGGCCGATGTTTACAATCCGGCACTGGGCGAAGTGGTGGCGCAGGTCGGTCTGGCCAGTGTGGATGAAGTGAATGCGGCGGTCGCCAACGCCCGTCGCGCTTTCCCTGCCTGGGCTGAAACCTCGCCACTGAAGCGTTCGCGAGTGATGTTCAAGTTCAAGGAGTTGCTGGAAGCCAATCAGCGCAAGCTGGCCGAAATCATCTCCGCCGAACACGGCAAGGTGGTGTCGGACGCACTGGGTGAAGTCACCCGTGGTCTGGAAGTGGTGGAGTTTGCTTGTGGTATTCCGCAGCTGCTCAAGGGTGAGTTCACCGAGCAGGTGGGCAGCGGTATCGACAGCCACTCCATGCGCCAGCCGCTGGGGGTGGTGGCCGGTATCACGCCGTTCAACTTCCCGGCCATGGTGCCGCTGTGGATGCTGCCGGTAGCCATTGCCTGCGGTAACTGCTTCATCCTGAAACCGTCGGAGCGCGATCCGTCTGCCGCCCTGTTCCTGGCGGATCTGCTGCAGCAAGCCGGCTTGCCGGATGGTGTGTTCAATGTGGTGCATGGTGACAAGCTGGCCGTGGATACACTGTTGACCCACCCGGATGTGTCCGCCATCAGCTTTGTTGGCTCCACGCCGATTGCCCAGTACATCTATGAAACCGGTGCTCGCCACGGCAAGCGTGTGCAGGCGCTGGGTGGTGCCAAGAATCATATGGTGGTGATGCCGGATGCCGATCTGGATGGCACGGTGGAAGCACTGATGGGCGCTGGCTACGGCTCTGCCGGCGAACGCTGCATGGCCATTTCCGTTGCGGTGGCGGTGGGCGATGTAGCCGATCAACTGGTCGAGCGCCTGAAGGCGCGTGCCGCCACGCTGAAAATTGGCGTGGGGGCCGATGCCGCCGCCGAGATGGGCCCGCTGGTTACCCGTCAACATCGCGACAAGGTCAAAGGCTATGTCGACCAAGGTGTGGCCGAAGGCGCAACATTGTTGCTGGATGGGCGTGATTACCAGCACCCGGGGCATGAGAACGGTTTCTTCCTCGGCCCCTGCCTGTTTGATCACGTCACCCCTGACATGACCATCTACAAGGAAGAAATTTTCGGGCCGGTATTGTCGGTGGTACGGGTGCCGGATTTTGACAGTGCGGTCAATCTGATCAACGCCCACCCCTATGCTAATGGCACGGCCATCTTTACCCGCTCCGGCGGTGCGGCGCGCGAATTTTCCCACCGCATCCAGGTGGGCATGGTCGGCGTGAATGTGCCGATTCCGGTACCGATGGCCTTCCACAGCTTTGGTGGCTGGAAAGCCTCGCTGTTTGGCGACCACCACATGCACGGTCCGGAAGGGGTGCGTTTCTACACCCGCATGAAGACCATCACCAGCCGCTGGCCGGAAAAGCTGACTGCCGAATTCGTGATGCCCACCATGAAATAAGGACGACCCAGAGGCGGAGCCTGCGGGCTACCCATCTCTTTTGACCCGGCCCGAGGCCGGGTTTTTTTATGTCTGGTGTGGTCGCCCTGGTGGTAGAAAAAGCCGGATTTGATGAAATTGAGGATGTATTCTGAAAGATGCTCTTCTAATTTGAAATATATCCATGGGTAAACCCCTGTGGCGAGTGGCCTGCATCGCGGTAGAATGACGTCGTACTGATATTTAGAGCAGTTGCTTGCTAGAAACACTGCCAACGGGACCAGAGAGAAAACCATGAAAACAAATACCGGAATGAGCTTGCGCGCTCGCCTGATCGCCTGGCTATTGCTGGTGGCCTTGCTGATCTGTGCCTTGAGCGGGTTGGCGCTATACAACCAGCGCAATGCCATGTTGCAGGACAGACAGGACAAGACGCGCAATCTGACGGAAAGCGCGCTGGGCGTCATCAGCAGTTATGAAGCGCTGGAAGCCAGTGGCAAGCTGAGTGAGGCGCAGGCCAAGCAGATGGCGGCCACCACCTTGATGGCCAGTCATTACGACAAGAAAGAATATTTCTTCGGCTACGACCAGAACTGGAACTACGTCATCCACGGTGCCAAGGCCGCCATGCTGGGCAAGAATGTCCAGGGGCTGAAGACGCCGACCGGTGTCGATCTGGGGCAGTTGTTCATCGATACGGTCAGCAAGGGCAATGGCCAGGGTTTTGCTGAATATGTGTGGGACAAGCCCGGCTTTGATCAACCCCAGCCGAAGATTTCCTACCTGATGACCAGCGCGCGCTGGCATTGGGTGATTGGTACCGGCATTTACCTGGATGATGTCCGTGCCGCCTTCATGCAGCAGCTGTGGCTGACGCTGCTGGAGGTTGGCGTCATTCTGCTGTTGTTGCTGATTGCCGGGGTGTTCCTGATGCGCAGCATCCTGGGACAGCTGGGGGCCGATCCTGGCGATACCATGCGCGTGGTGCGCCGTATTGCCGATGGCCATCTGGATACCGTGGTGCCCTTGCAAGCCGGTGACAAGAGCAGCGTGATGGCCGCCGTGGCCGACATGCAGCAGCACCTGAAGCAACTGGTGCGTGAGATTGCTGACGAGGCTGGTCGCCTGTCGCAGATGAGCTCCGATGTGGCGCGCCGCTCCGATGCCGTGGTCAGTGGCTCTGACCAGCAAAGTGAGGCTGCTGCGGCCATGGCGGCTTCGATCGAACAGCTCACGGTCAGCATCAATCATATTTCCAGCCATGCCCAGGATGCGCGCAATCTGTCGCAAGAGTCAGGCCGCTTGTCGCGGGAGGGTGGCGAAGTGATTTCCAGCGCGGTGAGTGAAATGCACCGCATCAATGAATCGGTGGATCAGGCGGCGGTCACGATTGCCGATCTGGCCAGCAAGACCCAGACCATTTCCAGCATCATGCAGGTGATCAAGGATATTGCCGACCAGACCAATCTGCTGGCGCTCAATGCGGCCATCGAAGCAGCACGCGCCGGAGAGATGGGCCGTGGCTTTGCCGTGGTGGCCGACGAGGTGCGCAAGCTGTCCGAGCGTACTGGCCAGGCGACTCAGGAAATCGCCGGCATGATCCAGGAAATCCAGACCAGCTCGGACCAGTCGCGTGCTTGTATGGAAGAGGCGGTAGGACGAGTGAAAACCGGTTTGCAACTGGCGGTGCAGGGGGGCGAGGCCATCTCGCATATTCGCGACAGCGCCACCGGGGTGGTGGATGTGGTGAACGAAATTTCCCATGCGCTGAAAGAGCAGGGCAGTGCCAGTACCGAAATTGCCCAGCAGGTGGAACTGATTGCCCGCAGCGCCAGCAGCAATGCTGCCGAATCCGCTGGCACTTCGCAGGAAGTGCAGGCCATGCACACCCTGGCGGATGATCTGCGGCAGCTGGTCTCCCGCTTCCATGTCTGAGTCTGGTGATCCAAACAGAAAAGCCCTCGCAGGAGGGCTTTTTCTATGATGCCGCCTGCTCGGGCGGGCGGCTGCTTTGCCGCCGCTGCCAGGCCCCCAGGCCGATGGCCAGCAGTAGCAGGGCGATGCAGCTGCCGATCACCGGCTGGTTGCCGCGCTGCATATAGGGAGTGAGGCCCTGATAATCCTGCACCATGCCTTCCAGTACCTGCTGGGTAAAGGGTGCGGCCACGCTGGCGATCTCGCCATCCGGGCGGATGATAGCGGTCATGCCGGTATTGGTGGCACGCAGCATGAAGCGGCCGGTTTCCAGCGCCCGCGCCTGGGACAGCTGCAGATGCTGGCTCATCGCCACGCTTTTGCCGAACCAGGCCAGATTGCTGACATTGGCCAGTATGCCGGCCTGTGCCGCCGGGCCGATCAGCTCTTCACCAAAGCTGTCTTCATAGCAGATATTGAAGGCGATCTTGTGGCCGGCCAGCAGTAGCGGAGCCTGGTTGGCACCGCCGCGGCTGAAGCCGGACAGTGGCATGTTCATGTACTGGTAAATCCAGCCGATCAGCGCCGGCAGCGGAATGAATTCGCCAAAAGGCACCAGATGGTCCTTGGCGTAATAGGGCTGGGCGGTGTCAGTGAGGGTGACCACCGCGTTCAGGTAGCCCCGGCCGTCGTTGGTGCGGCGTGGGATACCGGTGGCGAGTGCCATGTTCTTGCGGCGGGCATCGCCGGCGATCATGGTGAGATAGCCGGAAGGCAGGTCGTCCAGGAATACCGGCAGTGCGGTTTCGGGCAGGATCATCACCTCGGCCTGCGTGCTGGCCACCTGCTGGTAATAAATCTTCAGGGTTTCCTCGAAGGTAGCCGGGTCCCATTTGATGGCCTGGGCAATATCACCCTGGGCCAGTGCCACCCGGTAGGGCTTGCCCGTCGGGGTGGTCCAGTTGATGGATTGCAGCCAGAAACCACCACTCCACAGCAGGGTGATGCCGACCACGGCGGCCATGCGTTGCAGGCGGTTGCCACTGGCGACCAAGACCAGTGCGCCGGCGGTAAGCGCCACCAGATAGCTGGCCAGGTGGACGCCACCAATGGGAATGAAGCCGGACAGCGGGCTTTCCGTTACCTGCGAATAGCCGATGGCCCCCCAGGGAAAGCCGGTCATCACCCAGCTGCGCAGCCATTCGCCCAGCTCCCACAGCGCGGGGAAGGCGAGCAGCCAGCGCACCCAGGGCCGCTGATCGATGCGCGTGGTCAACCAGCAGGCAAGGCCTGGCCAGATGGCCAGATAGGCGGGCAGCAGCAGCACCAGCGGCGCGGCCAGCAGCGCGGGCAGGCCGGCGACATCGTGCAGGCTGTGGTAGATCCAGTTGAAGTTGCTGGTGTAGGCCGCCACGCCCCAGACATAGCCTGTGCGGAAGGCGAGCTGCGGGTTGCGTTGCACCAGTTGTGCCAGCGCCGCCAGCGACAGCGGCAGCAGACCGTACAGGCGGTACGGCGCAAAGCCGTACAGGGTCAGGGTGCCGGCGAGGGCGGCGGCAATCAGCACAAACAGGGTGCGCATGTCAGTCGTGGCTGCTATCGGTGGTATTGGGGTGCAGACGTTCCACCAGCAGGGTCTGCAGGCGGCGGCTGTCGGCACGCAATACGGTGAAGCGCAGCGAGCCGGATTCCACGGTTTCACCACGCTTGGGCAGGTGGCCGATCAGCGAAATCACCAGGCCGCCTACGGTATCGACGTCGTCGTCGGCATAGTCGGTGGCGAAGTATTCGTTGAAGTCGGCCACTTCGGTGAGGGCGTTCACGCGGTAACGCTGGTCGCGCACCGGTACGATATTGTTGTCGTCTTCTTCGAAGTCGTATTCGTCTTCGATATCGCCGACGATCTGTTCGATCACATCCTCAATGGTCACCAGACCGGACACGCCGCCGTATTCGTCCACCACGATGGCCATGTGGTTGCGGTTGGAGCGGAATTCGCGCAGCAGCACGTCCAGCGGCTTGGATTCCGGCACGAACACGCCGGCGCGCAGCGTGGCGCGCAGATCGAAGGTTTTGGGCGCATGGAAGTAATGCAGCAGATCCTTGGCCAGCAGAATGCCCAGCACGTCGTCCTTGTTGTCGCCGATGACCGGAAAGCGCGAGTGACCGGTGCGCAGCACATCCGGCAGCAGGCGCTCGATGGGGTCGTCGATACGGATGACGTCCATCTGGCTGCGCGGAATCATCACGTCGCGAGCGGTCAGGTCACTGACTTCCAGCACGCCTTCGATCATGGCCAGCGCTTCAGCGTCCAGCAGATTGCGTTCAAAGGCGGAGTGCAACAGGGTAATCAGCTCCTCGCGGTCTTCCGGTTCGCGCAGGAGCATGGCGGACAAGCGTTCCAACAGGCTGGGCTTGTGTTTACTGGGGTCTTCCATGGGGTTAGCGTTTTTCCTCTAGATAGGGATCGGGATATCCTAACTTCGCAAGAATGACAGTTTCAAGCGTCTCCATGATTTCCGCTTCTTCGTCATCCTCGTGATCATAAGCTTGCAAGTGCAGCATGCCGTGTACCAGCAGGTGGGCATAGTGGGCCATCAGGTCCAGTCCTTGCTCGGCGGCTTCTTTTTCCACCACCTCGGTGCACAGCACCAGATCGCCGAACAAGGGCAGGCCGGCGACATTTTCGCCTTCATTCAGCGCAAAAGACAGCACATTGGTGGCGTAGTCCTTGCCACGGTAGGTGTTGTTGAGGCTACGGCCTTCCTCGCTGCCTACCAGCAGGATGCTGACCTGGGCCTGTTTTACATCAGCTTGCAGGGCGGCCTGGCAGCAACGGCGGATCAGTTTGTCGTCCGGCAGCAGCTGTGCCTGGCTGCGGTCTTCCAGTGTCAGCTGCAGGCGGGCGGCTAGGCGCGGCAGCGGATTATTTCGCTTGGCTTGTTTCATCGTTCTTCAATTGATAGTGATCGTAGGCATCGACGATTTTCTGCACCAGCGGATGGCGCACCACGTCTTCGCTCTGGAAATGGTGGAAATGAATGCCACGTACCTGGCCCAGGATCTTTTCCACTTCCACCAGCCCGCTTTTCTGATGACGCTGCAGGTCGATCTGCGTCACGTCGCCGGTAATCACCGCACGCGAGCCGAAGCCGATGCGGGTGAGGAACATCTTCATTTGCTCCGGCGTGGTGTTCTGCGCCTCGTCCAGAATGATGAAGGCGTTGTTGAGCGTGCGGCCGCGCATATAGGCCAGCGGCGCGATTTCGATCAGGTTCTTCTCGAACAGCCGGGTGACGCGGTCGAAGCCCATCAGATCGTACAGGGCGTCGTAGAGCGGGCGCAGATAAGGATCGACCTTCTGGGCCAGATCGCCGGGCAGGAAGCCCAGTTTTTCGCCAGCTTCCACCGCCGGGCGCACCAGCACGATGCGCTTGATAGCATCGCGCTCCATGGCATCCACCGCGCAGGCCACGGCCAGATAGGTCTTGCCGGTACCGGCCGGGCCGATGCCAAAGGTGATGTCATGCTGGCTGATGGCCTTGATATAGCCGCTCTGGCGCGGGGTACGGCCACGCAGATCGCCACGGCGGGTCAGCAGCACGGGTACATCGGCATCCTGCTGCTCGTGCTGGCGTACTTCCACCAGTTCCAGCTGCACGTCGTCGATGGAGATGTCGCGCTTTTCCGCCAGCAGATACAGCCGGGTCAGGCTGTAGACCGCCAGATCGGCGTGTTCGCCGCTGCACTTGAAGTGCTCGCCACGGCGCTGGATCTGCACATCCAGACCGGTTTCGATCTGCTTGAGGTTTTCGTCCAGCGGACCGCACAGACGGGCCAGCCGTTCATTGTCGACCGGATTGAAACTGAGAGGAGTGGTATTCATCGTGTAGGCGAAAGAGGGTTCAGTGGCTGAACAGCAAGGCAAACCAGAAACTGGCTTCCAGAACAAGCAGCACGCAGGCCAGCAGGGTCAGCAGCATGAACAGGCCATTGCGCAGGCCAGCCAGGGTGAGCTTGTCCAGCAAATACAGCAGCACGGCATACAGCCCCAGCGTGCCGCCAATGGCCGCCGGGCCGGTCAGCAGCAATAGCGAGCGGCTACCCCAGCCGCCATTCACGCCGGGCTGGCCCAGCAAGAGGCTGGGCAGCAGCAATAGCGGCAGGGCGATGAGGCAGGCCAGGGCAGCCCGGCGGGCATGCCGGCTGAGCGGACGGGGTGCCAGCAACAGCTGGCTAGCGGGGTTCTGGTTCAAGGAGCAGGCTCCACTGCAGTATCGGCCAGCCCTTCCAGCCCGGGGGCAGTTATGCTGGGGTGGAATTCGGTGATGTCATAACGCGCCAGCCCGGCCAGGGCGAACGGGTCTTGCGCCAGTCTTTGTTGTAGGGCCTGCCGTTCACCACGCGCCAGAATGATGCCGCCGGTGCGTGGTTCCTTGCGGCCGGAGGCGAGAAACAGCCCGTCGGCGTAGCACTGTTTCAACCACAGCACGTGCTGTGCCAGCTGGGCGTCGATCTCTTCCAGCGGGGCGATATAACTGAGTGCAACAATAAACATGACGGGCCTTTGCGCGAGGGCTTTACGCGGTTTCTTGAGTCAGGATTTCACCCATCAGCGAGTGCGGACGGGCATCGGTAATCACCACATCCACCATCTGCTTGAGTAGGCGCGGCTGGCCGACAAAATTCACCACCCGGTTGTTGGCGGTGCGGGCTGCCAGCATGTTCGGGTCTTTCTTGGAGATATTCTCCACCAATACGCGCTGCACGCTGCCGACCATGCTCTGGTTGATGGCATAGCCGCGTGCCTCGATCACTTCGTTCAGTGCTTCCAGCCGCCGCACCTTTTCCGTGTGCGGGGTGTCGTCGACCAGATTGGCCGCCGGCGTGCCGGGACGGGCGCTGTAGATGAAAACATAGCTGAAGTCGAATTCCAGGTCTTTGACCAGCTTCAGTGTCTGTTCGAAATCAGCCTCGGTTTCACCGGGGAAGCCGACAATGAAGTCGGATGACAGGCACAGGTCCGGGCGCAGCGCGCGCAGCTTGCGGATGATGGACTTGTATTCCAGCCCGGTATAGCCGCGCTTCATGGCGCTGAGGATGCGGTCGGCGCCGCTCTGCACCGGTAGATGCAGATGCGAGACCAGCTTGGGCAGCTTGCCATAGCAGTCGATGATGCGCTGGGTGAACTCGCGCGGATGGCTGGTGGTAAAGCGCAAGCGCTCCACGCCCGGCATTTCGTGCACGTATTCCAGCAGCAGGGCGAAATCGGCGATCTCGCCATCCGCCATCAGGCCGCGATAGGCATTGACGTTCTGGCCCAATAGGGTGATTTCCTTCACCCCCTGCTGGGTGAGGCCGGCGATTTCGGTCAGCACGTCTTCAAACGGGCGCGATACTTCCTCGCCACGGGTGTAAGGCACCACGCAGAAGGAGCAGTATTTGGAGCAGCCTTCCATGATGGAGACAAAGGCCGCCGCACCGTCGACCTTGGCCGGCGGGATGTGGTCGAATTTTTCGATCTCGGGGAAGGAAATATCCACCTGGGCCGCGCCGCTGTACTGGCGGGCGCGGATCATCTCCGGCAAGCGGTGCAGGGTTTGCGGGCCGAACACCACGTCGACATAAGGCGCACGCTTGACGATGGTGTCGCCTTCCTGGCTGGCCACGCAGCCACCGACGCCGATGATCAGGTCGGGGCGGGCTTCTTTCAGCGGACGGATGCGGCCGAGGTCGGAAAACACCTTTTCCTGGGCTTTTTCCCGCACGCTGCAGGTGTTGAACAGGATGACGTCGGCTTCTTCGGGATTGTCTGTCTTGATCATGCCTTCGGCATCGCCCAGAACGTCGACCATTTTGTCAGAGTCGTATTCGTTCATCTGGCAGCCGAAGGTCTTGATGTATACCTTCTTCATTGCTACGCGGATTCCAGCTGGTTCATGGGGTGGGCCTTACTGCTGACGCTGCTGCAGCAGCGCGATTTCAGCCTCGCTCAGCACCCAGATACGGTTGATATTGCCTTGCAGATCCAGCGTGATGCCGACTGTCTGTCCCACCAGGGTGGGCAACTGGCCGGTGAGCACGAAGCGGTTGTCACCGTCGAAAATGCGCAGGCCGGGCGCGGTGGCATAGCTCTGACCGGAGGGGATCAGCGTCGCCAGCAGCGCGCGCAGCAAGGAGCTTTCGCTCTTCACGAAAGTGACGGTGTTGTTGTCCACGCTGGAGATGGTGCCGGCCAGGATATTGGCGGGCAGCAGTCTGTTCACGGCCATGGCTGGCAGTGACAGCAGGCAGAGCAAGAGGGCGATGATGAGTGTTTTCATAATCAAATGAATGTGTTGGCCGATTTTAGCACAGCCGGCTTGCTGGCGCAGGGGACTTGTCGGCAGCGCGCGCGCGGAGTTTTCCTGCTGCGGTGCGACAAGGACAAGCAGGAATCCTTGCCGGACAAGGGGCTGATGATTTGTGCGCTGCAACTACATGGCGAGCGTCCTTGGCACCGCCGTGGTGCGTGCTACTGGCTAAAGCGCGCCGTTGGCTGGCAGTCTTGCACCACGGTGTGGTTTTTTTTCGCTGCCATGTAGTTGAAAACTTACATTTATTGCGTGTTGTGCTTCCACCGACATGCCGGCTCTGCTATAAGTTCACCCAATTGCTGAGTACGTTTTAGCCTCTAATGAACAGCAGCCTGCCACTGCCTGCGCCCGCCGTGTCAAATGACACCGCCGCGCCTGGCCAAGTTGGTGGCGCTGCGCCTGGAAAGACAAGACATGAGCCGAGTTTTGCTGATCGGTAGCGTCAACATGGACCTGGTGGTGGAAGCGGACAGCTTTCCGCGCCAGGGTGAAACCCTGTTTGGCCACCGCTTTGCCACTTATCCCGGCGGCAAGGGCGCCAATCAGGCGGTGGCCGCCGCCCGTCTGGGGGCCGAAGTCAGCCTGATCGCCTGCCTGGGCAAGGACGCTTTTGGCGACCAATTACTAGCCGGCCTCAAGAGCGAGGGTATCGATACCCGCTGGATCAGCCGTGTGGATGAAGCCACCGGCATGGCCAGCATTACCCTGGCCGGTGGTGACAATGCCATTCTGGTTGTACCCGGCGCCAACCACGCGCTGCTGCCGGCGCAGCTGGACGCCGCCGAGCAGGCCTTCATCGACGCCGACGTGGTACTGGCCCAGCTGGAAGTGCCGCTGGTCACGGTAGAGCATGCCGCCATGCTGGCCGTGCGCCACGGCAAGCCCTTCATTCTGAATCCGGCACCAGCGCAGCCCTTGCCGGAAAGCTTGCTGCAGCAGGTCAGCCTGCTGACCCCCAACGAATACGAACTGGCCGTCGCCCTGTCCAGTCAACAGCCCTGGCAGCAATTGCTGGCCGGCCGTCCTGGCGGCATCGTGATGACCCAGGGCAGCCAGGGTGCCAGCTATGCCGACGCCCAAGGCAGCCTGCAGCAGATTGCCGGTTTCCCGGTGGTGGCAGTGGACAGTACCGGTGCCGGCGATACCTTTAATGGTGCGCTGGCGGCATTCTGGAGTATGGGGCTGGCCGCAGCGGTAGGGCGTGCCAATGCCGCTGCCGCACTGTCGGTGACCCGGCGCGGTGCGCAGGGCGGCATGCCCACCCTGGAATCGCTGCAACAATTTCTGGAACAACAGTCATGAAGAAACTGGGACATCTGAACCGCGACATCGCGCGGGTACTGGCCGGCATGGGGCATACCGATAGCCTGGTGATTGCCGACTGTGGCCTGCCGATTCCGCCCGGGGTGGAGTGCATCGACCTGGCGCTGGCGCTGGGCGAGCCGGGTTTTGCCCGGGTGCTGGACAGTGTTCTGGCTGATTTTCAGTGCGAACGCGCGGTGTTTGCCGACGAGTGTCGCGCACACAACCCGGCGGTGGTGGACACCGCCGCTGCCCTGTCACGGCAGGGTGTGGCGCTGGAGTGGATCAGTCATGAAGAATTCAAGCAACGCTGTCAGGCTGCGCGGGTGGTGATCCGCACCGGCGAGTGCACACCCTACGCCAATGTGATTTTGCATTCCGGCGTGATTTTCTGAGGGGCGGCGCATGAATGTCGTAATGCAGGGCATCAGCAAGGCTTTTGGCCCGGTCCGCGTGCTGGAAGAGGTCGACTTTGCCATTGCCGGCGGTGAGATTCACGCCCTGATGGGCGAAAACGGTGCCGGCAAATCCACGCTGATGAAAATCCTCAGCGGGGTATACCGCAGCGATGGCGGCTCCATCCGCATTGATGGCCAGCCGGTGGAGATTCGCTCCACCCGTCAGGCGGAAGCCTGCGGCATTGCCATCATCCATCAGGAATTGAACCTGATTCCGCAGCTGTCGGTGATGGAAAACCTGTTCCTCGGCCGCGAGCCTTCCCGTTTCGGCGTGATCGACAGCGCGCGTATGCGACGCGAGGCATCGGCGCAGCTGGCGGCGCTGGGGGCTGGCAATATCGACCCGGAATGCGAAGCCGGCCTGCTGTCCATCGGCCAGCAGCAGATGGTGGAAATCGCCAAGGCGCTGGCCATGGATGCACAGCTGCTGATCATGGACGAACCGACGGCAGCACTGACCGAGCGCGAGATCGACACCCTGTTCGGCCTGATGCGGGCGCTGAAGGCGCGCGGCGTGGCGATCGTGTACGTGTCGCACCGCATGGAGGAAATCTTCCGCATCTGCGACAAGATCAGCGTGTTGCGCGATGGTCGTTTTGTCGGCGAGCGGGTGATTGCCCACACCGACTTTGATGAAGTGGTGCGCATGATGGTGGGGCGCGAGATTGGCGACCGCTTTCCCAAGCGCACCGTGCAGCCGGGTGCCGTACGCCTGCAGGTGGACGGGCTGGCTGACGAGCGTCATGTGCGCGACATCAGCTTTGCCGTGCGCGCCGGCGAAGTGCTGGGCGTAGCCGGGCTGATGGGTGCCGGGCGCAGTGAAATCCTCAAGACCCTGTTTGGCCTGAACCGCCGCAGCGCAGGGACGGTGCTGCTGGACGGACAGCAAGTGGAGCTGGGCAGCCCCGGTGCGGCCATTGCGGCCGGGTTGGCTTTTGTGACGGAAGACCGCAAGAGCCAGGGCCTGGTGCTGGGCATGTCGGTACGCGAAAACGCCACCCTGGTCCATCTGCCGCAGTATGCGCGGCTGGGCGTGGTATCGGACGCTGCCGAGCAGCAGGCAGTGGCCGGGCTGATCGAGCAATTGCGCATCCGCACCCGCGACGCCGAACTGGAAGTGAAATCGCTGTCTGGTGGCAATCAGCAAAAAGTGGTGTTTGCCAAATGGCTGGCACAGCCGCCCAAGGTGCTGTTGCTGGACGAACCCACCCGCGGGGTGGATGTGGGCGGCAAGGCCGAGATTTATCACATCATCAACCAGCTGGCTGCCGCCGGTGTTGCCATCGTGATGGTGTCGTCGGAGCTGCCGGAAGTGATGGCCATGAGCAACAGCATCCTGGTGATCCATGAAGGTCGTCAGACCGGTCTGTTCGAGGCGGCCAGCGCTACCCAGGAAAGCATCATGGCGGCCGCCACCGGCACCGCGCATGCCGCCTGATTTCAGAGCAAGGAATACACAATGACTCCAAAACAAAAAGCCACCCTGCAGCGTCTGGGCCCCTTTATCGCCCTGGTGCTGGTGTCGGTGGGACTGGCCGTGCTCAGCCCGGATTTCCTCACCGTGGCCAATCTATTGAACGTGATGCGTCAGGTATCGATCAATGCGCTGATTGCCTTCGGCATGACGCTGGTGATCCTGCTGGGCGGCATCGACCTGTCGGTCGGTTCCATTCTCGCCCTGTCCTCAGTCGCCATCGCCACGCTGATCCAGGCGGGCGTCAACCCGATGCTGGCTACCCTGTTGGGTGTAATCGGTGGCGGGCTGATGGGCCTGTTCAACGGGCTGGTGATCAGCAAGGGCAAGGTGGCCCCGTTCATCGCCACCCTGGCATCGATGACCATTCTGCGTGGCCTCGCGCTGGTGGTGTCCGGTGGTAGCCCGATTACCGGTTTCAACAGCGATCTGTTCTCCATGCTGGGCGGCGGCTATGTCGCCGGCCTGCTGCCGATTCCGGTGCTGTGGATGCTGATCATGTTCGGCCTGTTTGCCTTCCTGCTGAAGAAAACCGTGTTTGGCCGGCATGTGTACGCCACCGGTGGCAATGAAGAAGCCGCCCGCCTGTCTGGCGTGAAGGTGGACCAGATCAAGCTGTGGGTCTACACCCTGTCCGGTGCCATGTCGGCCATGGCCGGCGTGGTGCTGACCTCGCGGCTGAATTCGGCCCAGCCTACTGCCGGCAGCGGCTACGAGCTGGATGCCATCGCTGCCGTGGTATTGGGCGGCACCAGCCTCACCGGTGGCCGCGGCTGGATCTTCGGCACGCTGATGGGCGCGTTGCTGATCGGCGTGCTGAACAATGGTCTTAATCTGCTGGGGGTATCGTCCTTCTATCAGCAGGTGATCAAGGGCGTGGTCATTCTGCTGGCGGTGCTGATCGACCGCAGCGGCAAGAAGTAAGTACTGGTTTTCGCATCAACAATGGCCCTGTGCCAGGGCCAGTCAACGCAAGCTAAATCATTAATCAGGGAGACTCACCATGAATCGCATTCTTCACCCGCTGCTGGCCAGTCTGCTGGTATTCGGCATTGCCGCCTGTTCCAAGCAAGGCCCGGACAGTGCCGCACCGGCTGCCGCCAGCGCCCCCGCTGCTGCTGCCGCTGATGGCCAGGTGACCGTAGGCCTGGCGGTATCCACCCTCAACAATCCTTTCTTTGTTTCGCTGCGCAAGGGTGCAGAAGACGAAGCACAGAAGGATGGCATCAAGCTGATTACCGTGGATGCGCAGGACGACCCGGCCAAGCAGCAGGCCAGTGTGGAAGACCTGATCCAGAAGAAGGTCAGCGTCATCCTGATCAACCCGACCGACTCCGCCGCCGTGGCCAATGTGGTGAAGGAAGCTACTGGCAAGGGTATCAAGGTGGTATCGCTGGACCGTAGCGTGAACGGTGCCGAAGTCAGCGCCCACATTGCCTCGGACAACGTGGCTGGCGGCAAGATGGCTGGCGAGTTCCTGCTGCAAAAGCTGGGTGGCAAGGGCCGTATCGTCGAGCTGGAAGGCATTGCCGGTTCGTCTGCCGCCCGTGAGCGCGGCGAAGGCTTCCACAAGGTGGTGGATGGCAAGGCCGACGTGAAACTGCTGGCCAAGCAGCCGGCTGATTTTGACCGTGCCAAGGGCCTGTCGGTGATGGAAAACATCATCCAGGGCAACAAGGACATCCAGGGTGTGTTTGCCCACAACGACGAAATGGCACTGGGCGCGCTCAAGGCCATTCAGGCGGCGGGTCTGAAAAACGTGGTGGTGGTGGGCTTTGATGCCACGGCCGATGCCGTTGCCGCAGTGAAAGCCGGCACGCTGGCCGCCACCGTGCAGCAGCAGCCCGAGCTGATCGGCCAGTATGGCATCCAGACGGCCAAGAAGCTGGCTGCCGGCCAGAGCGTGGACAAGTTCATCCCGGTGCCGCTGAATCTGATCAAGCAGTAAACCAGCCCTCTGCCGGAGCGGGGCTGCCTCACTCCGGCTGGCTTGTAATACAATTGCTACATCGCGCATAACCCCCGCTGCTGTCATGGTTGCCGGGGGTTGTTGCCATCTGTGATCAATTCCTGACAGGAAAGCCCGCCGTGACTGCCTACAAGCGTCTCACCATCGATGATATTGCCAGTCTCGCCGGCGTCTCGCGCACCACGGCCAGCATGGTGCTGAACGGCCATGCCGAACGCTACCGTATTGCACCGGCCACGGTGGAGCGAGTGGAAAAAGTGGCGCGCGAGCATCACTTCAACCCGTCGCAGTCGGCGCGCTCCCTGCGCAGCAAGCGCAGCAACAGCATTGGGCTGGTGATTCCCGATCTGACCAACTCGGCCCATGCCGCGCTGGCCCAGGCCATGGAAAACCTGTGCCGCGCCCGCGATTACCAACTGGTGCTGGTCACCAGCGATGAGGACCCGGCACGAGAGGCCGAAGGCATGGCGCATCTGGTGGCGCGCCAGGTAGACGGCATGGCGGTGGTGCCCTGTAGCAGCGATGCTGCCCGCTATCAGCCGTGGACCACCCGGCTGCCGCTGGTGTTTGTCGACCGGCGCATTGACGGCAGTGGCATACCTTCCGTGGTGACCGATGCCACCGATACCGTGGCACGGCTGATCGGCAGCAAGCTCGCGCAGGACGTGCGCGAGGTGGTGTATTTCGGCGGCCAGCCCACGCTGTCGCCCAGCCGCGACCGTCTGGCCGGCTATCGTCAGGCCTTGCAGTCGCACGGGCTGGCCGAGCAGGCGCACTGGGTGCAGGAGCGCGATTTCCAGCGCGCCTCCGGTTTTGACATGATGCAGCAGTGGCATGCCCGCGAAGGGCGCTATCCGCAGGCGCTGTTTACCGCCTCCATCACCTTGCTGGAAGGGGTGCTGTCCTTCATGAGCCAGACCCACCGTCTGCGCGAAGCGCCATCCTGTCTGATGACCTTCGACGATCATCCGTTGCTGGACTGCCTGCCGATTCCGGTGGATGCCATCGTGCAGGATGGCCAGGCCATGGCGGATCAATGCCTGCAACAGATCTTTTCCCTGTTGCAAGGCCAGCCACCGGCCAAGGCCGATGTGGCGATTCCCGCCAGAATCACCAGCCGTTAAGTCACGCCGCCCCGGCCATTTCATGGTCTGCGACGGGCGTATGCCATGAACATCTATTTTTCAGAGCGATGAGTGACGCTCTGCCCACGACATGCTAATGTCGGGCGGCTGTCATCTATCTGCAAGGACGTTCCGTGTCTGCTCGATTTCCCGCCATGTTGCGGCTGGCTGTGGTCTATGCCCTGATCGGCGTTCCTTCCCTGTACAGTGCCATTCCGCCGGGCTATACCGCACCGGTGTTTCCGGCTGCCGGCATCGCCATGATGTCCTTGCTGCTGTGGGGCCGCGCGCTGTGGCCGGGTGTGCTGCTGGGTTCGCTGCTGGTGCAGCTGGTGGCCAGCGGGCAAGCCGGCGTGCATGGCTGGGCATATCTTGCGCTGCTGGTGGTGCCGCTGGCAGCCACCGTGCAGGCGCTTGGCTCCTGCTGGCTGATCCAGCGCTGGATAGGCTGGCCCAATCCGCTGGATCGCGCAGACAGCGTGATCCGGCTGATGTTGTTCATCATTCCGCTGTCCTGTCTGCTGAGTAGCGGCATCAGCGTGCCGGCCTTGGCTGCGCTGGGTGTGCTGCCGGCCAGCGATCTGCTGTTCAATGTCTGGAACTGGTGGCTGGGCGATACCTTTGGCTGTCTCATCATGCTGCCACTGATGCTGGCGTGGTTTGGCCGCCCGCGCAGCGAATGGCGCGCCCGCAGCCCTGCCTTGCTGTGGCCGATGCTGCTGACCGCGCTGACCATGGTCGGTTTCAGCGCCCTGATTCATCACTGGGAAGCGCTGCGGGTGCAAAGCCAGTTCAACCGCGATGCCGGCCAGATCGAGCTGGCGCTGAAAAAGCGCCTGGACATGCAGCTGGATGGCATGCTGGCCCTGCAACAATTGCAGACCCGCTCCCCGGGCGATTCCGCCAGCCAGTGGCGCGAAGTGACGGCATCCTGGCTGGCGCGTCTGCCGGGTACGCAAAGCCTGGGCTGGTGCCCGCTGGTGAGCGATGCCGAGCGTGTAGCATTCGAAGGCCACGCGCTGGCAGGCTCTTCCATTCTGGCACGTGATGCCGCCGGTCATGTCGCGCCGTCGCCGCAGCGTCCTTCCTATTTGCCGGTCCGCTATATCGAACCCTTGGCCAGCAACAAGCGTGCGCTGGGGCTGGACATCCTGTCCTCGCCCGAGCTGGCCACTACCATCCGGCACAGCTTGCAAAGTGGCCAGCCGATGGCCAGTCCGGCCATCCGGCTGGTGCAGGAAGCGCAGAAGCAAAAGGGCGTGGCGCTGTATCAGGCGGTATACGCCCCGACGGACGATAGCCAGCATCAGGTGCTGCGCGGGGTGATTTCCAGCCTGTTTCGCATGGATGACATTGTCAGCAGCACGCTGCAGCATGGCGTGCGTCACGATATCGAAGTGTGCTTGATTGATCGCGACGGCGCGCCCGGTTTCCACCGCCTGTCCGGCCCGGCCAATTGCGGCAAGGAGGGCTGGTTCGGTCAGCGGCCGCATTTGCTCAGCCAGTTTTCCTTTGCCGGGCGCAACTGGGCATTGCGCCTGCGTGCCAGCGAGGATTATCTGGCCGGGCTGCGCAGCTGGCTGGAGTGGATCACCTTTGTGGTGGGGCTGGCCATGACCGGCCTGTTTGGCGGTTTTCTGCTGATTGTCACCGGCTATACCCGACGCATGGAAGGCGAGGTGCAGCAGCGCACTGCCGAGCTGGCCGATATCAACCAGCAGCTGCAAACCCAGCTGGATGCCACCCGCAAGGCCGAGGCCAATGTGACTTACCTGGCCTTGCACGACAGCCTGACCAGCCTGCCCAACCGTGCCTGCTGGCTGACCATGGCACGCCATGCCATGGCCGAAGAGGACAAACGTCAGCTGGCGGTGCTGTTTCTGGACATGGATGAATTCAAGACGGTCAACGACAGCCTGGGCCATCCGGTCGGCGACCAACTGCTGGTGGGCATTTCACGCCGTCTGCAGCAGCCGCTGCCGCCGGATGCCATGCTGGCCCGCTTGGGTGGCGACGAGTTTGTCATCTTGCTGCCTTATCAGCAGCAGGCAGAGCTGGATGCGCTGGGCGAGCAATTGCTGGCCCTGTTCGACCCGGCGGTGGTGGTGGAGCAGCACGAGTTGCGCTGCACGGTCAGCATTGGGGTGGCACTGTTCCCGCAGGACGGGCAAGACCCGGACACCCTGCTGCGCCATGCCGACATGGCCATGTATGCGGCAAAGGAAGCCGGCCGTGACACCCTGCGTTACTACACCCCGGACATGAATACCCAGGCCATGGAGCGCCTGACGCTGGAGCGCGACCTGCGCCGTGCCCTGCAGGACGACCCGGCCCAGCTGGTGCTGTATTACCAGCCGCAGCTGGATGCCGACAGCGGCCGCTGCATTGGTTGCGAGGCGCTGGTGCGCTGGCGTCATCCCTTGCGTGGGCTGATGTTGCCCGGTGAGTTCATCAGCCTGGCCGAGCGCAGCGGGCTGATTGTTGAACTGGGGCGCTGGGTGCTGGCCGAGGCTTGCGCCGAACAGGCGCGCTGGGCTGCGGCCGGCCTGATGCTGCCGGTATCGGTGAATCTGTCGCCGGTACAGCTGGAACGCAGCGATCTCACCCCTTATGTGCGCGGGCTGGTGAAACGCTACCAGATCGCCCCCGGCATGCTGGAGCTGGAGCTGACCGAAGGCGCGCTGATGAGCGAGGATGCACGCCATCTGGAGGTATTCAATGCGCTGATGCAGCTGGGCTGCCGCTTTGCACTGGATGATTTTGGCACCGGCTATTCCTCGCTGTCGCGGCTCAAGCGCTTCCCCATCAGCCGCTTGAAGATAGACCAGGCTTTTGTCAGCACCTTGCCGGGCAGTGGCGATGACGAAGCGGTGGTGCGTGCCACGCTGTCGATGGCGCGCGACATGGGCATGGATGTGGTGGCCGAGGGGGTGGAAACCGAGGCCCAGCATCGCTGCCTGCAGGCCATGGGTTGCGCGCAGATGCAGGGCTACCACTTTGCCCGCCCGATGCCGGCTGCCGAGCTGTTCCGTTTTGTGGCCCGGCTGCCGCAGGCGCAGGATTCGCGCTGATCTTGCTTGCGCCAGCGCAAGCCGCTGCCGGATGGCGCTGACGCCAGCGTAGCGGCTGTGGCATAACATGCCGGCTCACTATCCTGCCGTCCAAGGGAGAATCTTGCTGTGAAAATTCCATCCACTGTTGCCCTGCAACTGATGCATGGCAGCCATTACGCCACGCTGGCCAGCCATTCCATTCAGCTGCCCGGCTATCCTTATGCCACGGTATTGCCCTATGTGCTGGATCAGGCGCACCGGCCCCTGTTGCTGATCAGCGCGCTGGCCGAACACACCCGCAATCTGCTGGCCGATGGCCGTTGCAGCTTGTCCATCGTGGAAGACGGTGTGAGCGATGTGCAGGCTGGTGCCCGGCTGACCCTGGTGGCCGATGCGCAGCGTATCGAGCCTGAACCGGCGCTGCTGCAACGTTTTTGTCGTTATCAGCCGGCGGCAGCGGATCTGTTGCAGCTGGATTTCATGTTCTTCCGCCTGCAGCCTTTGCGGCTGCGCTATATCGGCGGCGTCGGGCGCATGGGCTGGCTGGAAGCGCCCGAGCTGGATGGCTTGCCCTTATTGGCACTGGAAGACGAGGCTGCGCTGTTGCGCCAGGCGGTGGTGGCCGATGGCATCCAGCTGTTGGGGCTGGATGCGCTGGGGGTCGACTATCGGGTGGGAGAGGCTGCGGGACATCGGCGGCGGCTGTGGCCGGAGGCCATGCCCTCGGGCGAGGGCTTTGCTGCTGCGGCCTTGCAGGCAGTGGCAGCGCTGGCGGCTGACTAGCCACAGGCTGGCTGCCAGTTCTTGGGCCTAGAAGGACTCCATCGGCAGCAGGTAGCGCCATTGCCCGGCAGGCAGCTCGCCAATGCCCAGTTTGCCAATACGGATGCAGCGCAGGGCCAGCGGCTGCAAGCCCAGGCCCTGGCAGATGGCGGCCAGTTGGCCGGCCTGTACTGCCGTCAGCACCAGTCGCAGCTGGCGGTCGCTCTGGCGGCTCACTTTCAGGCCACGCGGCGCTTTACCCGGTAGCTTCAGCTGTTGCAGAGCTTGTTTCAGGTCTTCTGCGCTGGGTGCTGCTTCCAGTTGAATCAGGTATTCCTGCTCGGCATCGGCCAGCTTGCGCGCCAGCTTCTTGTCCAGTGTCAGGGCCACCAGGCCATGGCAGCCCGGCTCCAGCGCGCCGGCCTGTTGCAGCGGCTTCAGGTGGCGCGGATTGAAGACCACCTCGCTGCCATCGCGCAGAGAGTGATTGTCCGGGGTAATCAGCGCGGCTAGCGGCAAGGGCTCGGCAGCGGCACGATGTAGCAGCAGGCTGATGCTCAGTTCGCCCAGCGTCATGCGCGGCTTGTCCAGCTCGATGCGCTGTTCCGGCCGCACGCGGCTGCCCAGTTGTTGCACCAGTTGGCCATCCACTCTGACCCGCCCCTGTTCGATGAAGGCATCGGCTTCGCGGCGCGAGCACAGCCCCAGCTCCACCATGCGTTTGGACAAACGCAGTTCCTGTTCACTCATTGCGGTACTCCAGTGGGATCGACGCAGGGTCGGGGTCGGCGATTATCCGCCTGCGCCCGGGTGCTGGCAATCGTGCCGCCAGACTCAGGCGGCTTTTCCTGCCGGCAGTGCGGCCGCCATGGCGCCATCCATGTCCTGCGCAGCCAGGGCCAGAATGGTCGGGTCGATGCGCTGTTGCGCCGCCAGTTGCTGCAGGGTGGCCAGCACTGCGTCGGCACTGAGTCCGGCGCGGTAGGGCCTGTCCTGGGCCAGTGCCTGAAAGATGTCGGCCACGCGCAGGATGCGCGCCTCGATGCACATGCTGGCTGCGCTCAGGTGGAAGGGATAGCCGTGGCCATCCGGTTCTTCGTGGTGATAGGCCGCCCAGCAGGCGATTTCTTCAAAGCCGCGGATATGCCGCAGGATCTGGTAGGTTTCAAAGCTGTGGGCATTGATCAGGCTGCGTTCGCGGCTAGTGAGGCCGGCGGGCTTTTCCAGTATTTCATCCGGCACGCGCAGCTTGCCCAGGTCATGCAGCAGGGCGGCAATTTCCAGTTGATCACAACGTCCTGGCGTCAGCCCCAGTCGCTCGGCCAGCCAGCGCGACAGGCCGGCCACGCCTTGCGAGTGGCGCGCGGTAAACGGGCTTTTGGCATCGACAATGCAGGAAAACAGCGTGGCCAGTTGCTTGAGCTGCGCCGTGCTGGCCTGGCAGGGCAGGCTCAGTTCGCGCATGTCCTGCAACATGCCGGCAATGCCGCGTGGCTCCAGTTGCAACCAGAAGGCTTCGGCTTGCGACGCTTGCAGAAAAGCCTCGACCAACTGCGGGGCAAAGTGCTGGCCGCTACGCTGGGCGATCTGCTCACGGATGGCCGGCGTGTGGGTGAGCAATTCGCCGCTGCTGTAAAAGGCCGCTGCCATGGCGTCCACCCGGTCTACCAGATAGATCAGGTTGGCCTGTTCGGCTATTTCGCGGCTGAGGCCAGGCATGGCCGCCAGTTTTTCCCATGGGGTGTGGTGATAGCGTACCGGCTCTGCCATGGCGGCCAGCGGGGTAAAGCTGGCCAGCAGGGCTGCGCCAGTCAGGCAATGCTGCTGGGAGCCGGCCCAGTCGAACTCGCTGACCAGATGCTGATGGGTGCGGGTGGAGGAGACGCCGATATCGTGCAGCAGGCCCAGATCGAACAGAAAATTGGCCTGTTGCCGGCTCAGGCCCAGCGTCAGTGCGCAGTGATAAGCCATGATGCCGACCCGCTTGCCGTGGGCCACATCATCGATGCCGACCAGATCAAGCGCATCGGACAGCGCGTGTATCACTTCGCGCAGGTCGACATGGATGCTGCAGTCAGCAGCGGTGGCGGAAAGGGGGGAGGCGACAGGCATGGTGGTCTTTCGCATCAGATGATCGGGCAGTCCACTCAGGGGACTGTTCTCTCAATCTAATGCATGCCGGTAGCGCCCGAAAGGCGGAATATTGCTTGTCCTTGACATGCCGCAGGCAGCGCGGTGGCCTGCGACGCACGTACAAAAGCAAAAGGCCAACTCCTTGGAGCTGGCCTTTGCGGTAATGCTGGTGGCGAATCAGGGACTCGAACCCCGGACCTGCGGATTATGATTCCGTCGCTCTAACCGACTGAGCTAATTCGCCGGGAGCTTTGCGTGAGCAAAACTCGGAAAACTGTGGTGGCGAATCAGGGACTCGAACCCCGGACCTGCGGATTATGATTCCGTCGCTCTAACCGACTGAGCTAATTCGCCACATTTCTCGATGCGCTTGCACCGAGACGCGAACTATACGCAGCGTTTTTTCGGCTGTCAACCAAAAATGCGTGCGATCTGCGGCGGGCTTGCTGCGTTACAGGGTGTGGCAGCGGTCGCCCTGGGTAAAGCCCAGCCAGTCGATGCTGATGCCACGGCCAAAGCCGATCACCTTGAACAGTTCTCCCATCTCCTGCATGGACAGCAGCTTTTGCACCATGGCCACCACTGGCAGATAGCTGGCGCTGTCGTCGGCATCCAGTTCGCCCAAGAGCTGGGTGATGCCGGCATTGATCAGGAATTGCGCCTGGGTGGTGTAGCCGATCAGGTCCAGCCCGGCATCGATACCGGCCTGGGCAATGGCGGTGAAGTCCACGTGACAGGTGAGGTCCATCAGGCCGGGCAGGAAGAAGGGATCGTCCACGGTGTGGTGGCGGTAATGGCCGATCAGCGTACCCATATGGCGTTGCGGGTGGTAGAACTCGGCTGCCGGGTAGCCATAGTCCACCAGCAGGATGGCCCCGCGCACCAGGTGGCGCGCCAGGGTGTGGATGAAGGCGGTGTTGCTCAGGCTCAGTTCGCTGATATAGCCGGCCTGGCTGATGTTCAGTGCCGCTGCCTGCCCTTGAAGGGCCGGGTCCTGGATGGGGCGGTCCTGCCAGATGAACTGCTCACCCTCCAGCGCCACGCCGCGTTGTTGCGGTTCGGGGGTCCAGTGCAACAGCTCGCAGGGCATGGCATCCAGCACTTCATTGCCGATCACCACGCCATCCAGTTCGGCCGGCAGCACGCTCAGCCATTGCAGGCGGTCCGCCAGATGGGGCAGGGCGGCGCGGATGGCGTTTTGCTGGCGCTCGATCAGGTCGGCCGACAGGTCGATGATGATGTACTGTTCCGGCAGGCAGTCCAGCGCTTCCAGTTCGGTGAGGATGTCGATGGCCAGCTTGCCGGTGCCGGCACCGAATTCATACAGCTTGCCGGCCGTTTGCGGCAGCAGTTCGGCAATCTGTCTGGCCAGGGTGCGGCCAAAAAACGCCGACATCTCCGGCGCGGTGGTAAAGTCGCCGGCGCTGCCCAGCTTGTGGCTGCCGGCCGAGTAATAGCCCATGCCGGGTGCGTACAGCGCCAGTTCCATATAGCGTGAAAAGGGAATCCAGCCGCCGGCGTCGCTGATGGCCTGGCGGATATGGGTGCACAGTGCCTGGCTGGTGGCCAGTGCCGCCGTGCTGGGAGCGGGTAAGGTGGTCATGGAATGCATCCTGCTACAATGTGCGGCGATTGTGGGCGAAAGCAGGGCGCGGGAGAAGAGGCCCCGCGCATTTTATCGCCGTCTAGCGCTGGCCGGTGCGTGTCGCCGGCAGTGGGTAACCATTCGGAGATGAACAGCAGATGGCGCGACAGCAAGAAGCCGCCGAGCAGGTGCTCGAGCAGCGCGTGGTGTTGATTACCGGTGCGGCGCGCCGGGTTGGTGCGGGCATTGCCCGGTTGTTGCATGCGCGCGGCCTGCGGCTTTTGCTGCATTATCGCGGCTCGCAGCGCGAGGCCGAGGCACTGGCGGCCGAGCTTAATGGCCGGCGGCCGGCTTCGGTGCGGCTGTTGCAGGCTGATTTGCTGGACATGCAGGGCTTGCAGCAGTTGGCAGCACAGGCGGTGGCCGCTTTTGGCCGGCTGGATGGCCTCGTCAACAATGCCTCCAGTTTTTTCCCTACCGAGCTGGGCGAGATCGACGAGCTGGCCTGGCACGACCTGATGGGCAGCAATCTCAAGGCACCGCTGTTTCTCAGCCAGGCAGTGGCCCCGGCCCTGCGTCGTAGTGGCGGGGCCATCGTTGGCATTTCCGACATTCACGTCGAGCGGCCCATGCGTCGCCACGTGGTGTACAACCTGGCCAAGGCCGGCCATGCCCAGCTGATCCGCAGCCTGGCGCTGGAGCTGGCCCCGCTGGTGCGGGTGAACGGCGTGGCACCGGGGGTGAATCTGTGGCCGGAGGACGATGCCTCGTTTGATGCGGCCGAGCGTGCCAGTATCGAGGCCACCATTCCGCTGCAACGTACCGGCCAGCCGGATGACATTGCCCGCGCCGTGGCTTTCCTGTTGCTGGATGCCAGCTATGTCACCGGCCAGATCCTGGCGGTGGATGGTGGTCGCAGCATCGTGCTGTAGGTCTTGCCGCCACAGCCGCAGGCCATGCCGGGAAAGAGCGTGGATTTTGGCGGGGAAAAACAGTAAAATCGCCTGTTTTTCAATTTCTTAGCCGTACCCCATGTCCGAACAGAACGCCGTACTCGACGACAAGGCCAAAAAGGCCGCCTTCGAGGGCAATAAACTGGCCAAGCGCCTGCGTCACCATGTGGGTGATGCCATCAATGATTTCAACATGATCGAAGAGGGCGACCGGATCATGGTGTGTCTGTCCGGCGGCAAGGACAGCTATACCATGCTGGACATCCTGCTGGGTCTGCAAAAATCCGCCCCTATCGATTTCTCCATCGTGGCGGTGAATCTGGACCAGAAACAACCCGGCTTCCCGGAAGACGTGCTGCCCGGCTATCTGGCTTCCATTGGTGTGGAATACCGCATCATCGAGGAAGACACCTACTCCATCGTCAAAAAGCTGGTGCCGGAAGGCAAGACCACCTGCAGCCTGTGTTCGCGGCTGCGCCGTGGCATCCTGTACCGCGTGGCCGACGAGCTGGGGGCCACCAAGATCGCGCTGGGCCATCACCGCGACGACATCCTGCACACGCTGTTCCTCAATATGTTCTACGGCGGCAAGCTCAAGTCCATGCCACCCAAGCTGGTGTCGGACGACGGCAAGCACATGGTGATCCGCCCGCTGGCCTATTGCCGCGAAAAGGACATCATCCGCTATGCCGACTTGCGCCAGTTCCCCATCATTCCGTGCAATCTGTGCGGCTCGCAGCCCAATCTGCAGCGCCAGGTAGTGAAGGAAATGGTCAACGACTGGGACAAGCGCTTCCCCGGCCGCGTGGAAAGCATGTTCCGCGCCCTGCAAAACGTGGTGCCTTCGCATTTGTGCGATACCGGCCTGTTCGACTTTGTCGGCCTGCAAACCGGCGACAGTCCCTTCGAGAATGGCGACACCGCCTTTGACAAGGAAGAGTTCAATGATCCACTGCCTGCGGCGGAGGATGAGGATGTTCCGTTGAGGCGCACCATCAGCATTCTGGATTCCCGCAAGCCGGGCGAGGGGAGCGCTTGTGGCGCGTAGAGCCTTGCATCCTTTCCGCCGCCGGGTGCGTGCGGCGGTAGACGACATGCCGGAAGTGGAAATCTCCGAAGCCGGCAATATCCGGTCCTTGCATCTGGGCTCGGAAACCATCCAGAGCTCGATGGACATGGACGAGCCGGCCGAGCTGGTGTTGTCCTACAGCCGCGCCATGATGGCCTTTCTGCTGTGGAACGACGACCCGCGCCATATTCTGCAGATCGGCCTGGGCGGCGGATCTTTCGCCCGCTTCATCGACGAATATCTGCCGGACGCGGTTAGCGTGGCGGTGGATATCAATCCGCAAGTCATCGCCGTGGCGCGTGCCTTTTTCAAGCTGCCGGAAGAGGGTGATTTCTTTGAAATCATCGAGGCCGACGGTGCGGATTACGTGAAGATTTTCCGTGGCTCCACCGACGCCATCCTGGTGGACGGTTTCGACGGCTTGCAGATTGTTGACGAACTCACCAGCGAAGATTTCTTCGAAGATTGCAAACGCGCGCTCAGTCCGCATGGCGTGTTCGTCACCAACTGGTGGAGCGGCGACAAGCGCTATCACAGCTTTGTCGAGCGTCTGCTCAAGGTATTCGAGGGCCGCGTGCTGGAGCTGCCTTCGGCCAGCCATGGCAATGTGGCGGTGATGGCCTTCCGCCAAAGCCCCACGCTGACCCAGTGGGAAGCGCTCAAGGAGCGTGCCGACCGCATGGAATGCCGCTTCGGGCTGGAGTTTGGCGACTTCGTCCAGCGGCTGAAACAGACCAACCAGAGCACGGCCGGGCATCTGCTGATCTGATTGCGCCGTGTTGTGTGGTGGCGGGCATTTTGTCACGTTTGGTAACCCCAGCAGCCCGTCAAGCAGGCGTATAATGCGGCGCTTGAAACTGCACACGCGCGGTTTGAGCCAGATCAGCAAGCCCGCCAGCCAGGCGAGGCACACTGCCAGACCTTACCGAATTCAGTGCATGGTCGCCGTGGGCGGCCATGGCAGGTTTTTACTTTGTTGGGACTATCATTGTGATCAAGCAGCAATTGCTTAACCGTATCGCGGACAAATCCGCCGTCATCGGCATCGTGGGTCTGGGCTATGTCGGCCTGCCGCTGATGCTGCGTTTTGCCGAAGTGGGCTACAAGGTACTGGGCTTTGACATCGACCAGAGCAAGGTTGACGCCCTGACCGCCGGCAAGAGCTATATCGAGCATATCAGCGCTGACAGCATCGCTACCGCGCTGACCCGTGGTTTTGAAGCCACCACCGATTTTTCCCGCGCGCCGGAAGCCGACACCCTCATCCTGTGCGTGCCGACCCCGCTGAACAAATACCGCGAGCCGGATCTGTCCTTCGTGCTGGATACCATGGACAGCCTGGTGCCCTACCTGCGCGAAGGCCATCTGGTGTCGCTGGAGTCCACCACCTACCCGGGTACCACCGACGAAGAGCTGCTGCCGCGCATGCAGTCCCGTGGTTTCCAGGTGGGGGAGAATGCCTTCCTGGTGTTCTCGCCGGAGCGTGAAGATCCGGGCAATCCCAATTTCACCACCCGCACCATTCCCAAGGTATGTGGCGGTTACAGCCCGGCCTGCCAGGAAATCGGTGTGGCGCTGTACAGCGCGGTGATCGACAAGGTGGTGCCGGTGTCGTCCACCCGCGCCGCCGAAATGACCAAGCTGCTGGAAAACATCCACCGTGCGGTGAATATCGGTCTGGTCAACGAAATGAAGATCGTTGCCGACAAGATGGGCATCGACATTCACGAAGTGATTCGCGCTGCTGCCACCAAGCCCTTCGGCTTCGTGCCCTACTATCCGGGCCCGGGCCTGGGTGGCCACTGCATCCCGATTGACCCGTTCTACCTCACCTGGAAAGCGCGTGAATACGGCGTGAACACCCGTTTCATCGAGCTGGCTGGTGAAGTGAACAGCAATATGCCTGACTGGGTGGTGGCGAAAGTCGCTGCTGCGCTGAACACCCGCAAGAAAGCCATCAATGGCAGCCGCGTGCTGGTGCTGGGCATTGCCTACAAGAAGAACGTGGACGACATGCGCGAAAGCCCGTCGGTATTCCTGATGGAAAAGCTGCGTGATCTGGGTGCAGAAGTGTCCTACAGCGACCCGCACGTGCCGGTGTTCCCGAAAATGCGCGAGCACCACTTCGAGCTGTCCAGCGTCGCGCTGGATGCCGCCACCATCGCCAGCTACGACTGCGTGCTGCTGGCCACCGACCATGACAAGTTCGACTATGCGCTGCTGAAGCAACACGCCCAGCTGATCGTCGACAGCCGTGGCAAGTATCTGGAACCCGCCGACCACATCGTCAAGGCTTGATCTTGTCGGCATAACGCAAGCAGGCGACCCCACGGTCGCCTTTTGCCGTTTAAGCACAGAACGGAACCCACCATGAAAACCGTACACCACGCCCCCATTACCGACCGCAAGATCCGCTTCGCGCTGGTTGGTTGTGGCCGCATTGCCAACAACCATTTCGGCTCGCTGGAACAGCATGCCGATCGCGCCGAGCTGGTAGACGTCTGTGATGTTGATCCGGCTGCGCTGCAAGCAGCAGTCGAGCGCACCGGTGCCCGTGGCCACAGCAATCTCACCGACATGCTGGCCTCCACCAATGCCGACATCATCGTGCTGACCACCCCGTCCGGCCTGCATCCGGCACAGAGCATCGAATGCTCGGAAGCGGGTTTTCACGTGATGACGGAAAAGCCGATGGCCACCCGCTGGGAAGATGGCCTGGCCATGGTGAAAGCTGCCGACAAGGCCGGCAAGCGCATGTTCGTGGTGAAACAGAACCGTCGTAACGACACCCTGCAACTGCTCAAGCGCGCCATGCAGGAAAAGCGTTTCGGCCGTATCTACATGGTCAACGTCAATGTGTTCTGGACCCGTCCGCAAAGCTATTACGATCAGGGCGGCTGGCGTGGCACCTGGGAATTCGACGGCGGTGCCTTCATGAACCAGGCCAGCCACTATGTGGACCTGCTGGACTGGCTGATCGGCCCGGTGGAAAGCGTGCAGGCTTACACCGCCACGCTGGCACGCAATATCGAAGTGGAAGACACCGGCACGGTCAGCGTCAAATGGCGCTCCGGCGCGCTGGGCAGCATGAACGTGACCATGCTCACCTACCCCAAGAACCTGGAAGGCTCCATCACCATCCTGGGCGAAAAGGGTTCGGTGCGGGTGGGTGGGGTGGCGGTCAATGAAATCCAGCACTGGGAATTCGCCGAGCCGCACGCCATGGACGATGAAATCAAGAACGCCAGCTACGCCACCACCAGCGTCTACGGCTTTGGCCACCCGCTGTACTACGACAACGTGATCAACGTGATGCAGGGCAAGGCCGAGCCGGAAACCGACGGCCGCGAAGGGCTGAAGTCGCTGGAACTGCTGATTGCCATGTATCTGTCGGCCCGCGATGGCCGTCGCGTCAGCCTGCCGCTGGATTATTGATCTGATTCAGGTTCCGGATGTCCCGGAGGAGAGTAGCGATGAAGGCATTGATGGTGTCGGTAGCCTTGCTTGGCATGGCGGGTATTGCCCAGGCTGCTGAAAGCGTGGTGGGCGTGTACAAGCAGGGTGGCTATGTGGCGACCAAGCTTGAATTAAAAGCCGATCATCGGTTTTCGTTTGAAATCCTGGGCTCCGGGATTAAAGGCGAGGCTTCCGGTCTGTGGGAGAAGGCGGATGGCGGTGTCACGCTGACGACTGATCCATTCCCTCCGGTGTTTCGTTTATTGGAAACCAAGGCGGATAGTGAGCACTGGGTTGTGGAGTTTGTGCAGCCTGATGGCCAAACAATGCCCGGCAAACCTTCTCCGCGTTCCGCTCTGGGGATGAATGGCCTGGGGGCTGCGTTGGTCCACAACAATGGCCAGGTGCTGACGATGGGCAATGGCGACATCGGGCCATGGCAAGTCAGTTGGCCGCGTGAAGGTGTGCTGAAACAAGTCGTGGTTGCCAACGCCTTGAATGTTTTCCAGGCACCTACCTTTATTCCGGCACAGCCTGGACAGAGCCGGTATCGCATTGCCGTGGATATCGCCTCGGCCTATAAGATTCCGTTCAATAAATCCTTGGTCAGCGTTTCGCCGGACCGGGCAGAGCTGATTACGCCTGAATCCGGCTATAAATTGAATTTGAGTAAAGAGACAGATTAATCCCGGCAGCATCTGGATTATCGAGCCTTGTCCCGGCCCGTAACACGCGGGCCGGTCTGTCATCCCGATTGGCATACAGCAACACTGAAACACACTCATGGCTGAAGAAAAGAAAGACCCCTGGCTGAATTATTTGGCGCTCACCACCGTCATCCTGGCCGTGTGCGCCACGCTGTCCACCTTCAAGGGCGGCGGTTTTTCCACCCGCAGCGTCATCGCCCAGGCTCAGGCCTCGGACCAGTGGGCCTACTATCAGGCCAAGGGCATCAAGGGCAATCTGTACGATGTCGAGCGTGAACGGCTGCAATTCGAAATGGAGCAGCTGCCGGCCACGGCGCCACAGCGCGAGCATTACCAGCAGCAGCTGAAAAAGCTGGGCGACAAGGTGGCGCGCTACAGTGCCGAACGCAAGGACATCGAAAAGATGGCCCGCCAGCTGGAGGTGGAACGCGATGCCGCCCAGCGTCAGGGCAAGCCCTTTGGCGTGGCGGTGATTTTCCTGCAGGTGGCCATCCTGATTTCTTCCATCGCCGGTCTGTTCAAGCGCAAGCTGATCTGGCTGGCGGCACTGCCGGTGGGGCTGCTGGGCCTGGTGTATTTTGCCGACGGTTTTTTCCTGTTTTTCTGAATCTGAGCGCGAGGCCTGGACATGACCCAATACACCGTACACCCCACTGCCATCATCGATGATGGCGCGCACATCGGTGCCGGCACCCGTATCTGGCACTGGGTGCATATCTGCAGCGGTGCCAACATCGGTGAGCGCTGCTCATTCGGGCAGAACGTGTTTGTCGGCAACGACGTCGAGATCGGCAACAACGTCAAGATCCAGAACAACGTCTCCATCTACGATGCGGTGACGCTGGAAGACGACGTGTTCTGCGGCCCGTCCATGGTGTTCACCAATGTCAACAATCCGCGCAGCCATGTCAGCCGCAAGGATGAATACCGCCGTACCGTGGTGAAGCGTGGTGCCTCCATCGGCGCCAATGCCACCATCGTCTGTGGCCACCATGTGGGCGAGTATGCCTTCATCGGTGCCGGTGCCGTGGTGACCCGCGATGTGCCGGCCTATGCGCTGATGGTGGGTACGCCGGCCAAGCGCATCGGCTGGATGTGCGCCTGCGGCGAGCGCCTGCCCAACGATATCGGCACCCACGCCTGCACGGCCTGCGACAGCTTTTACCAGATCGGTGGCAATCACTGCGCACCGGCCTGAGACGCGGCAGTTTGCGCCACGCCTTTCTCTTTCATCATTGACGGCTGTCCGCAGGACAGCCTGGCCCCAGCAAGGAATCGAGCCATGAGCATCCAGTTCATCGACCTCAAAGCGCAGTACCAGCATCTGAAAGCCGACATCGACACCCGCATCCACGCGGTGCTGGATCATGGCCAGTACATCATGGGGCCGGAAGTCAAAGAGGTGGAACAGCAACTGGCCGCCTACACTGGCGTCAAGCACGCCATCGGCGTGTGCGATGGCACCAAGGCGCTGCTGATTGCGCTGATGGCGCTGGGTGTGGGGCGTGGCGACGAAGTCATCACCACGCCGTTCACCTTTATCGCCACCGGTGAAATGATTGCCCTGCTGGGTGCCACCCCGGTGTTTGTCGACATCGACCCCATCAGTTACAACATTGATCCGGCGCTGCTGGAAGCCGCCATCACCCCGCGTACCCGCGCCATCATGCCGGTCAGCCTGTATGGCCAGTGCGCGGACTTTTCCGCCATCAACGCCATTGCCGAAAAACACGGCATTGCGGTGATTGAGGACGGTGCGCAAAGCTTTGGTGCCAGCCAGCACGGCAAGAAGTCGGGCAACCTGTCCACCATCGGCTGCACCAGCTTCTTCCCCAGCAAGCCGCTGGGCTGCTATGGCGACGGCGGTGCTTGCTTCACCAATGACGACGAACTGGCGAAGAAAATGCGCGAAATCCGCATTCACGGCCAGGACCGTCGCTACCACCACCCGGTAATCGGCCTGAATGGCCGGCTGGATACCATCCAGGCCGCGGTGCTGCTGGCCAAGCTGCCCAGCTTTGCCGACGAAGTGGCGGCGCGTGAGCGCATCGGTGCCCGCTACAGCGCGCTGCTGCAGGACGTGGCCCGTGTGCCGGTGATCGGCGCGGGCAATACCCATGTCTACGCCCAGTACACCATCGAGGTGGACAATCGCGAAGCAGTACAGAAAGCCCTGCAGGAACTGGGCGTGCCCACCGCCGTGCATTACCCGATTCCGCTACACCTGCAGCCGGCCTTTGCCCATCTGGGGCAGGGCGAAGGCAGCTTCCCGCTGGCCGAAGCCGCCGGCAAGCGCGTGATGAGCCTGCCGATGCACCCCTTCCTGGATGAAGCCACCCAGGACGCCATTGTCGCTGCGGTGAAAAAGGCATTGAGCTGAGCGTGCTGGCCAAACTCAAGGCCAGGCTGGCGCAGGGCGGCTTTGCCCGCAATGTCGCCACCCTGGCTGGTGGCGCAGCGGTGGCGCAGTTTCTGCCGGTGCTGTTCACTCCCTTGCTGACCCGCCTGTACAGCCCGGCCGATTTTGGCGTGCTGACGCAGTTTGTTGCCTGGCTGTCCAATCTGGTGGTGATTGCCACCTGGCGCTACGACATGGCGGTGGTGCTGCCGGAAGAAGACAGCGACGCCATGCGGCTGATGGTGCTGGCGTTGCTGTTCAATACCCTGCTGCTGGCCGGGCTGAGCGTGCCGCTGCTGCTGGCCGGGCCGTGGATTGCCGCGCAGCTGCATGCGCCGGCCATGGCACCCTGGCTGCCCCTGCTGCCACTGGGCATCTGGGTGGCGGCCAATAATCAGATCTGGACCAACTGGAATAACCGCCAGCGCCGTTACAGTGCCAATGCCCAGGGCCGCATGGGGCAGTCTGCCGCCATGGTGACGGTGCAGCTGGCCGCCGGTTTCGGCAAGCTGGGTGCGCTGGGTCTGCTGCTGGCACAGATTTCTGGCCAGACCGCCTCCTGGCTGGTGCAGGCGCGGCAGGACTGGCGCGCACTGCCACAATGGCTGCGCACCGCGCGCAGCGGTGGCATGGGGCGCATTCTGCGCCGCTATCGTGAATTTCCGCTGGTCAACACGCCACATGCCTTTGTGGTGGCGCTGCAGGACTCCTTGATGGTGCAGCTACTGGGGATATTGGCCACCGCCGAGCTGATGGGCCACTACGGCCTGGTGGTGCGGGTGCTGAAGCTGCCCGCCGCCTTGCTGGGGCAGGCGGTATCGCAAGTGCTGTACCGCGATCTGGCCGAAGCCCATGCCAAGGGCCACAGCCTGCGTCCCTTGCTGAAAAAGGCGCTGCTGGTGCTGTCGGCGCTGGCCATTGCGCCTTTTCTCATCATCATGGCCTGGGGTGGGCCGCTGTTTGCCTTTGCCTTTGGCGAACAATGGCGTGATGCCGGCCTGATTGCCGCCACGCTGACCCCGTCCTTCTTCTGCATGTTCCTGGCTGCGCCCTGTTTCATGGTGCCGATGGTGTTGTCGCGCCAGCGCCAGTCGCTGCTGTTTGCCCTGCTAGGCGTGGTGGTGAACCTGGGTTCGCTGGGCGTGGTGTACTGGGCCGGCGAGGACGCACATCAGGTTTTCCGCCTGCTGTCGGTGGCTGTTTCCATCTATTACATCGTTTACATGGTCTGGGTATTCCGGCTATGTCGCCAACTGGAGCAAGAACATGCTCACGGCTAACTCGCTGACGCTGTGCGATTACCTGTCCGCCTTGCCCGGCATGCTGCGTGGCCGGGCATTCCAGCGCGCGGCGCTGCGGCGCGAGCTGGCTGTCTGCTTTGGTGTGGACGAGGCGCGCATCGGCCTGTATGACACCGGCCGTGCCGCACTGCGCGTGCTGTTGCAGCAACATGGCATAGGCGCGGGCGCTGAAGTCATCGTGCCGGCCTATACCTGCGTGGTGGTGCCCAACCAGATTCCGGCACTGGCAGCCACGCTGCGTTTTGTCGATGTCTCTGCTGACACCTTGAATTTCGATTGGGACATACTGGCCGCCGCCATTGGCCCGGCCACCCGCGCAGTCATCGTACCGCACAATTTCGGCCTGCCGTGCCGGGTGCCGGAGGCCTTGCGCGCTGCCCATCCGCAAGTAAAGTTCATCGACGATGCCGCCCACGGTTTTGCCAGCCAGCTGGACGGCCAATGGCTGGGCAGCTATCACGATGGCGCTTTCTTCAGTTTTGAATACTCCAAAAATCTGAGCGGTGGCATCGGCGGGCTGGCCATCTTTCCGTCCGGCATGGCCGCACCGCAGCAAGAGTGGCCGGAGCTGTCCTGCGCCGATGAATGGCGTTTGCTGGCCACGCTCAAAGCCCATCTGCTGACTGCGCGCTGGCCACTGCTGGGGCGCATCACCATGGCGATTAACCGTCGTGTGGGGCTGATTTACCGCTCGGCTGATGCCGAAGTGACGCAGGGCGTGCCGCATCCGGTACGCGCCATGCCGCTGCTGTCCAGCGTACTGGTGCGCCGCCAACTGGCCCATCTGTCTGCCACACTGGCGCACAAGCAGGCGCTGGCCCGGCGTTATCAGCAGGCTTTGGCAGCACTGCCGTTTATCAAACAATGGCCGCTACCGGCCGGGGCGGAGTGCCACTGGGTGCGCTACCCGTTTGCGCTGTCCCGTCCGGTGGGCAACAAGGCCGCCGTGGCGCGGCGCTTGAGCCAGGCCAGCGGGCTGAATATCGGCGTGTGGTTTGATGATGTGATTCACCCGGCCGGCTCCTTCCGCCACGGCTATGTGGCCGGTAGTGCGCCGCAGGGCGAGCAACTGGCCGCCACGGTGCTGAATCTGCCGATGAATATCGCGCTGGCCGACGATGCGCGGCTGGCTGGCCGGCTGGACAAGCTGCTGGCCGAGCTGCGCTGCATCGAGAAAGAAAACATTCAATGAAGCTGTTGTTGATCGGCTCGGCCTCGGTACATACCTGGCGCTATCTGGCCGGCATCGCCCCGCATGTGGCAGAAATCTGGCTGGCCTGCAATGGCGAAGTGCCAGCGGACAAGCGCCCGGCCAATCTCAAGGGCGAGCTGCGGCTGGACTTTGGCCTCAAGGCCTTGGGTAGCGCTGGCAAACTGCGCCGCTGGATAGCGCAGATCGGGCCGGACCTGGTGCATGTGCATCAGGCCAATAGCGTGGCTTGGCATGCGCGCCGTGCTCTGGTGGGCAGCCATGTGCCCATGGTGCTGACTGCCTGGGGCTCGGATGTGCTGCTGCTGCCGGACAGTAACCGGCTGATGCGGCAGATGGTGGCGGGCAATTTGCGCGCGGCCAGCGCCATTACCTCGGATTCGTTGTACATGGCGGCGAAAATCCGCCAGCTGGCGGGCGAGGACTGCCGTATCGATGTGCTGAATTTCGGCATGGACGCCTTGCCCGCGCAGCCGGATATTGCCGCCAAGGCCAACAAGGTGCTGTCCTGCCGCCTGCACAAGCCGCTCTATCGCATCGACGCTATCCTGCATGCCTGGCAGCAGGTGGAAGCCAGTGGCCGTTATCCGGACTGGAGTCTTACCGTGGCCGCCAGCGGCGAATCCACGGATAGCCTGAAAGCCTTGGCTGCCAGCCTGGGGCTGCAGCGGGTGGAATTCACCGGCTTTGTGTCGTCTGCGGTCTTGGCTGGCCTGTATCAGGAATCGCGGCTGTTTGTCAGCGTGCCGCGCTCGGACGCCACCAGCATCAGCCTGCTGGAAGCCATGGGGCACGGTTGCCTGCCGGTACTGTCCAATCTGCCGGCCAATGGCGAGTGGGTGATCGATGGCCTCAACGGCCTGATTGCCGAAGACATCGCCCGTCTGGCCGACAGTCTGCACGCCGGCATGGCCTGGGCGGCGGACAATGCCCGTCTGCAACAGGCGGTGCAGCTGAACCGTCAGCTGGTGGCGCAAAAGGCGCTACACCAGACCAATATGCAGCACTTTGCTGATCTCTATGCCAGCCTGTTGTCCGGGCCGGCGCACAAGGATTCTGTCGTATGAAAGTAGCCCATCTCACTTCCGCCCATCCGCGTCACGACATCCGCATTTTCGTGAAGGAATGCGCCACCCTGGCCGCTGCCGGCCATGAGGTGACCCTGATCGTGGCGGATGGTCTGGGCGAGGAAATCAACAAGGGTGTGCGCTTTCACGATGTCGGCCCCAAGACCGGTGGCCGCTTTGCCCGCATGACCGGCACGGTGCGCCGGGTGTACGAAGCAGCGCTGGCGCTACGCCCGGACATCGTGCATTTTCACGACCCTGAGCTGATCCCGGCTGCGCTGCGCTTGAAGCAGGCCGGCATCAAGGTGATTTACGACGTGCACGAAGACATGCCACGGCAGATTCTGGCCAAGCACTGGATTCCCGGTGCGGTGCGGCCACTGGTGTCTGGCAGCTTCGAAACGGTGGAAGACTGGGCGGCCAAGCGTTTTGACGCGGTAGTCACCTCCACCCCGCACATCCGCAAGCGCTTTGCCAAGCTGGGCGGCCGGGTGCTGGATGTGTGCAATTTCCCGATTCTGGAAGAGCTGGTGCGCGACACGCCGTGGGACAGCCGCAAGAACGAGGTGTGCTATATCGGCGGCATCAGCCGCATTCGTGGCATCGCCCCCATTGTGGCCGCGTTGCCGGATACCGCCACCCGGCTGAATCTGGCCGGCATCTGGAGCGAAACCGACTTGCGCGCCGAGCTGGAAGCCCAGCCCGGCTGGGCAAGAGTGAATGATCTGGGCGTGCTGGACCGCAAGGGCGTGGCCCAGGTGCTGGCACAAAGCAAGATCGGTCTGGTGACGCTGTTTCCCACCCCCAATTACGTCGATGCACTGCCGATCAAGCTGTTTGAATACATGGCGGCCGGCATGCCGGTGATTGCCAGCGACTTCCCGGTATGGCGCGAAATCGTTGATGACGCTGGCTGCGGCGTGCTGGTGGACCCGCAAGACCCGTCGGCCATCGCCGAGGCCATCAACAGCCTGATGGCGGATGAAGAGTGCATGCGTGCACTGGGCGAAGCCGGCAAACAGGCGGTGCTACAGAAATACAGCTGGGCGGCAGAGGGCCGCAAGCTGGTGGAACTCTACGCCCAACTGGCCTGAGGAGACGCTATATGGACAAACCCACCCGCCATCATCACGGCCCGCTGGCTCACCTGAGCCATCTCATCCGCACCCGGCCGCGGCTGTTTGTCGCCATCGTGTTTGGCCTGGCGGTGGCGCAGGCGCTGGCCATGTTCACCCCCATGCGCACACTGACTGCCTATGTAATGGGCTGGAATGCCGGGGCCGGCCTGTATCTGCTGCTGGCGCTGCACATGATGCACGGGGCCGATGCCGAGCAGATCCGCCACCGGGCGGCGCGGCAGGATGAGGGCGAGATGGCGATTCTGGCACTGGTGGTGCTGGCGGCCGTGGTGTGCCTGTTGTCCATTGTGGCGGAGCTGTCGGTGGCGAAAGACCTGCACGGCAGCAGCCGTGGCCTGCATATCGGCCTGTCGGTGCTCACCATCTTTACCAGCTGGTTGTTCACCCAGGTGATGTTTGCCCTGCATTACGCCCACCAGTACTACGTGGCGCTGTTCCGTTGCGGCAAGCCGGGGCTGGAATTCCCCGGTGAGGAAGAACCCAATTACAGCGATTTCTTTTATTTTGCGGCGGTGATCGGCACCTCGGGCCAGACCGCCGACATCAGTTTCAGCTCACGGGCCATGCGCCGCATCGGCTCCGTGCATTGCATTTTGTCCTTCCTGTTCAATACCACCGTGCTGGCGATGATGATCAACATCGCCGCCGGCCTGTTCTGACAGGCGGACCCTAACCTTTTCGGAAAAGCAGCAGCGTGCGCATTCTCTATATCAATCACTATGCCGGTAGCCCGCGCCACGGCATGGAATTCCGCCCCTATTACCTGGCGCGCGAATGGGTGAGGGCCGGCCATGAAGTGAACATGCTGGCGGCCGATACCTCGCATCTGCGCCAGACCAATCCACGCTTGACGGCCAAGTATCAGGACGAAGACATCGACGGCATCCGCTATACCTGGTGCAAGACTCCGGCCTATCCGGGCAATGGCCTGAAGCGGGTGATCAACATCTTCAGCTTTCTGGGCAAGGTGATGGGCCTGTCCGGACGCTACCTGAAAGAATGGAAGCCGGACGTGGTGATTGCTTCGTCCACCTATCCGCTGGATACCATTCCCGCTGCCTTCATTGCCGGCAAGACCGGTGCGCGGCTGGTGTACGAGGTGCACGACCTGTGGCCGCTGACGCCGGTGGAAGTGGGCGGCATGTCGCGCTCCCACCCCTTCATCCGCCTGATGCAGTGGGCCGAGGATTTTGGCTACCGCAAGGCCGATACCGTCATTTCCATGTTGCCCTGCGCCCGTGACTACATGATGGAGCACGGCATGGCGGCGGAAAAATACCATGTGGTGCCCAATGGCGTGGATGTGGCCGAATGGCAGGGCGCAAACAGCCAGTTGTCGATTGAACACCTGGCGGTGCTGGCGCAACTGAAGGCCGACGGGCGTTTCCTCATCGGCTATGCCGGCGGGCATGGTCTGGCCAATGCGCTGGATTTCCTGCTGGAGGCCGCCGCGCAATTGCAGGACACGGCGGTCAGCTTCGTGCTGGTGGGCGATGGCCCGGACAAGGCCGCGCTGGTGGAAAAGGCTGCGGCGATGGGCTTGTCCAATGTCTTGTTCCTGCCCAGCATTCCCAAGCGGGCGGTGCCGGCCTTCCTCGCGCAGATGGACAGCCTGTTCATCGGCTGGCGCAAGCTGCCCATCTACCGTTTCGGCATCAATCCCAACAAGTTGTTTGACTACCTGATGGCCGGCAAGCCGGTGATCCATTCGGTGGAAGCGGGCAACGATATGGTCAAGGAAGCCGGGGCGGGGATTAGCGTGGGCGCGGAAGACCCGGCTGCCATCGCCGGGGCGGTACGCCGCATGGCAGCGTTGACGCCCAACGAGCGTGGCCGCATGGGCGCGGCGGGGCGGCAGTATGTGCTGGCCCATCACGACTACCGCGTGCTGGCGCAGCGTTTCCTGCAAGCGGTACTGCGCAAGGGTTGATGCCATGTTGCGCCTGCTGGGAAAACTGCTGCGTCTGGGGCTGAAGCTGGCGGTCTGGGTCGCCGTGTTCTTCTGCAGCATGGTGCTGCTGGCCATGCTGCTGGATGCCGGCCCGCTGTGGGCCTTGGCACTGCTGGCGGTGTATCTGGGCTGTTACGCGCTGGCCAGCTGGTGGCAATGGGGCCGCCTGCAGACGGCCTTGCTGGCCGGCTGGTTCGGCCTGTTCTGCGGTGCCATGTTCTACTGGGACAAGCATGGCGGCGGCGGTCAGCCCGCACCGGAGTGGCTGAAGCTGCTGGCGCACTGGCATGGACTGGGCTGGATCGTGTTGGTGTTGCTGTTTTTGCCGCTTACCTTGCTGGAAATGCTGGTCAAGCAGCTGCGCCGTCGCCGTGAGCGGGTGCAGGCTCCGCCGGCTGATGTCTTCACGGCCAATCCGGCGCAGTTTGATTTGCAGCAGTCGTTTGAGCAGGCAGAACAGAGACAAAAAACCGTGCAAACCTGTCCTAACGGCGAGGATAATAGCGGTTTTAACCTTCATGACCGGCGTAATGTGACGCCGGAAGACAGGTGAGTGCGGGATGAGTAGCAACAAGCAGCATATCCGTTTTGATTTTGCCGATGGCCTGCGCGGCGTGGCCATCCTGTGCGTGATCTTGTTTCATTTCACCCAGACCTTCTGGCAGCACCGCGAACGCATCAGCGACATTCTGAATATGGAGCCGCTGGAAGGCTATGCCGGGGCATCCTTTGTACTGCCCTTCAATCTGGGCGCAGTGGGGGTGGGCTTGTTCCTGCTGATTTCCGGCCTGCTGATTCCCTTGTCGCTCACCCGCATGGGCGGGCTGCGCTTTGCCGTGTCGCGGGTATTCCGTATTTATCCCACCTACTGGGCCGGGCTGGCGGTGACGCTCGTGGCGTTGTGGATTGCCGCCTGGCTGGCGGATAACGAATTCGATATCACCCGGCGCGATGTCATCGGCCATGTCAGCATCGCCTTTCAGGACATGCTGGGCGGACGCAATATCGACCCGGTGATGTGGACGCTGAAGGTAGAACTGTGGTTTTACGCCTTGCTGGGTACGGCCTTTGCGCTGACCGGGCGGCGGATCAAATGGGCGATCTGGCTGCTGCTGCCCTTGGTGGCCATGCTGTGTCGTGGCCCGAATGCACAGGGCCTGCACGGCCAGCTGGCCCACTTCTGGGCCTATGACCAGTATTTCCTGGCCTCGGTGGTGTGCTATTTCCCGCTGATGTTTGCCGGTTGCTGGTGTTATTTCTATCTCACCGGCCAGGCCGGCAAGCTGGAAACCGTGCTGCATTTTGTCGGCCTGTTGGCCATGTTTGTGTGGGTCACCAACTGGCCGTCGGCGGAGCTGTACGGCAGCTACCTGATCGGCATCAGCCTGTTTGTACTGGGGGTAGTGCGCCCGGGCTTGTGGACCCATCCCTGGCTGGCGCGTATCGCCGCCGTCAGTTACGCCTGGTATGTGTGTCATTCCAATGCCGGCTATGTGCTGATGGAAGTGCTGGCTGAGTACAATCTGCCGTGGTGGCTGCTGGTGGCAGCTGCCACCGCCATGACCTGGTGCCTGGCGTTGGCTATCAACCGCTGGGTGGAGCTGCCCACGCAAAAGCTGGGCAAGCGCGCCGCCGATGCATTGAAAGACAAGCCAGCCACGGACAAGCTGGCGCGCCAGTAAGCGCAGCTAACAAAAACCCTGCTGCTGCGTTGCGCCGCCTTGCCGTACTCATTGTACTGTCTGCGGCGGCGCGCCTTGCCGCAGGGACGCTACGCTATTTTGTTAGCCGCTCTAAGCGTAGCTGACAAGACCGAATACGCGACTGGCAACCATGCGTCGGCTGCCAGCCATGAACAACGACGCCTATTGAAGATGACGAAAATGAGCGAACAGAAATTCCTGCCCTTTGCCCTGCCGGATATCGGCGAAGAAGAAATCAATGAAGTGGTGGATGCCCTGCGTTCCGGCTGGGTGACTACTGGGCCCAAGACCAAGCAGTTCGAAGCCGACTTTGCCGCCTTCATCGGCGAAGGCGTGGAAGCCATTGCGGTGAACTCCGCCACCGCCGGCCTGCATCTGGCGCTGGAAGCCATCGGCATCCAGCCCGGTGACGAAGTGATTGTCCCCAGCTACACCTTTACCGCCACCGCCGAAGTGGTGCGTTATCTGGGGGCGGATCCGGTCTGTGTCGATGTGGACCCGGCCAGCTTCAATATCAGCCCGGCTGCCATCCGTGCTGCCATCACGCCGAAAACCCGCGCCATCATGCCAGTACACTTTGCCGGCCTTGCCTGCGAGATGGACGAGATTCTGGCCATCGCCCGCGAACACGGCCTGAAGGTGGTGGAAGACGCCGCCCATGCGCTGCCCACCCGTTACAAGGGCAAGCTGATCGGCACGCTGGATTCGGATGTCACCGTGTTCAGCTTCTACGCCAACAAGACCATGACCACCGGCGAGGGTGGCATGGTGGTGTCGAAGAACAAGGACCTCATCGCCCGCTGCAAGATCATGCGTCTGCACGGCATCAGCCGCGATGCCTTCGACCGCTATGTGTCCAAGACCCCGGCCTGGTTCTACGAAGTGGTCGCCCCCGGCTTCAAATACAATATGCCGGACACCGCCGCGGCCATGGGCATTCACCAGTTGAAGAAAATTGCCGGCTTCCAGCAAAAGCGTGAGTTGATGGCCGCCCGTTTCGACCGTGAACTGGCCGACCTGCCGCTGATCCTGCCAGCGCGTCCGGCCGATGCCGCCGGCCAGCATGCCTGGCATCTGTATCCGGTGCGTATCAAGCCGGAGGCCGGCATCAGCCGCGACGACTTCATCCTGCGCATGGCCGAGAAGGGCATTGGCTGCTCGGTGCACTTCATTCCGCTGCACCGCCAGCCGGTATGGCGTGATGGCTACCAATTGGCGCGCAGTGCCTTCCCGGTGGCTGATGCCGCCTTCGAGGCCGAAGTCACCCTGCCGCTGTACACCCGCATGAACGAGGACGATCAGACCCGCGTGATCGCTGCGGTTCGCGAGATTCTGGGCGCATGAGCCAGCCGCGTGACTCCGGGCTGGGCCAGTCCCCGGCCTTGCTGCCGCCGTGCTGCCGCCCGCCGGGTGCAGGTTCGCCGCTGCTCAAGCGCTTGTTCGACCTGATCGCGGCCAGTGCCGGCCTGCTGCTGCTGGCGCTGCCGCTGCTGCTGGTCGCCTTGTGGATCAAGCTGGACTCACCCGGCCCGGTGTTTTTCCGCCAGGTGCGGGTAGGACGCGGCGGCCTGCTGTTCCGCATTCACAAGTTCCGTACCATGCAGGTGAATACCGAGGTGCAAGGCCAGCTCACCGTGGGGGCGGACAGCCGCGTCACCGGGGCCGGGCGTTTTCTGCGCAAGAGCAAGCTGGATGAACTGCCGCAATTGCTGGACGTGCTGTTCGGCGACATGAGCCTGGTTGGCCCGCGCCCGGAAGTGCCCAAGTACGTGGCACATTACCCGGAGGATGTGCGCGACATCGTGCTATCGGTGCGCCCCGGCATCACCGACTGGGCCTCCATCCGCATGATCGACGAAAATGAAATCCTCGGTCGTGCCGCCGATCCGGAGCAGGCCTATATCGAACAGGTACTGCCGGAAAAGCTGGGCTACTACGTGCGCTATGCGCAAACCCACAGCCTGCTGGAAGATATCCGCATCATCTTTGCCACCTTGCTGAAAATCGTGCTGCGCTGACCGGCGCGAAAGCCAAACGACATGCTAGACAAACTGCTGACCTTTTCCCGTCACAACAAGATGGCGCTGTTGGCGCTGATGGATGCCCTGTTGCTGCCATTGGCCCTGTGGAGTGCCGTGGTGCTGCGCCTGGGCGGCTACTGGGACCCGAAGCTGGACCCGTATCTGTGGATCTTCATCGTGCCGCCGCTGTGGGTGATTCCCATCTTCGTCAAACTGGGCCTGTATCGCGCGGTGCTGAAGTATCTGGACGACAAGATCGTCTACACCGTGTTTACCGGGGTGAGCCTGGCGGTGCTGGTGCTGACGGCGGTGATCGTGATGGCGCGTATTGCGCCGTTTCCGCGCTCGTCCATCATCATCTTCTGGATGTTCGCCATGGCCTATATCGGTGGCAGCCGCTTTGTGCTGCGCGGCCTGGTGCGGCGTATCGATTCGGTGGATGCCCCGCGCGAACACGTCATCATCTATGGTGCCGGGCAGGCCGGGGTACAACTGCTGCTGGCCTTGCAGGCGGGCAAGGAATACCGGCCGATGGCCTTTGTCGATGACAATCCGGAATGCTGGAAACGCACCTACCGCGGCCTCAGCGTGCATGCCCCCACCGACCTGCCGCTGCTGATCGAAGACACGGCCGCCAGCTGCATCCTGCTGGCCATGCCCTCGGTCAGCCGTGGCCGCCAGCGCGAGATTCTGGAATCGCTGGAGCATCTGCGCATTCCCATCAAGCGCCTGCCCGGCATGGCGGATCTGGTGTCCGGCGAAGCGCGGGTGGAAGAGCTGAAGGAAGTGGAAATCGAAGACCTGCTGGGCCGTGACCCGGTGCCGCCCAGCCCCGAGCTGCTGGCGCGCAATATCCAGGGCCGGGTGGTGATGGTGACCGGTGCCGGCGGCTCCATCGGCTCCGAGCTGGTGCGGCAGATCGCCCGCAACAATCCGGCGCGCATCGTGCTGTTCGAGCTGACCGAGTTCGCCCTCTACGCCATCGACCACGAGTTGTCGCAGCTGGCACCGTCCATCCCGCGCACGCCGGTACTGGGGTCGGCCACCGACCATGCCCGGCTGTGTCAGATTATGCGCGCCTTCCAGGTGGAAACGGTTTATCACGCCGCCGCGTACAAACACGTGCCGATGGTGGAACACAATCCGGTAGCCGGTATCCTCAACAATGCCTTCGGTACCGACACCACGGCGCAGGCGGCGGAAGATTGCGGTGTGGATACCTTTGTGCTGATTTCCACCGACAAGGCGGTGCGTCCCACCAATGTGATGGGTGCCACCAAGCGCCTGGCCGAACTGACCTTGCAGGGCCGCCATGCCCGTGGCAGCAGCACCCGCTTTGTCATGGTGCGTTTTGGCAATGTGCTGGGCAGTTCCGGCTCGGTGGTGCCCTTGTTCAAGAAGCAGATTCAGGCCGGTGGCCCGGTGACTGTCACCCATCCGGACATCACCCGTTACTTCATGACCATTCCAGAAGCCGCCCAGCTGGTGATCCAGGCCGGGGCCATGGGCGAGGGCGGTGATGTGTTCGTGCTGGATATGGGCGAGCCGGTGAAGATTGCCGATCTGGCGCGGCGCATGGTGCATTTGTCCGGATTGGAGGTGCGTGATGACAAGCACCCGAACGGCGACATCGAAATCCGCTTTTCCGGTTTGCGTCCGGGCGAGAAGCTGTACGAAGAACTGCTGATTGGCGACAACGTGCTGCCCACCGATCATCCGCGCATCCTGCGGGCGCAGGAATACCATCTGTCCGCGCCGGAACTGGCGCAATTCATGCAGCAGCTGGCACAGGCCTGCCAGCAACTGGACGCCGCCAGCGCCTTTGCCTTGATGCAGCAGGTTGTACATGAATTCCGGGCCAGCCCGGCGACCCAGGACTGGGTGGTGTTGCAGCAGGGCTGAGAACCGGTTTACGCCCTTTCGCCTTGTCTGCCCCTTCGTTCGCTGGATCGCGAACAGGCTGTCAGGCTGTCGGGAGTCCGTCGCTGATCACCCGGTCACGCCCCAGCTGTTTGGCTTGATACATGCGGGCATCGGCCAGCTCCACCAGCTGGCGGCGGACATTGCATTTGTCTGCCAGCCGCTCGGCCAGGCCGATGCTGGCGGTCAGCGCCGTGCCATCCGGCCGCTGGCCCAGCCCCTGCTGGCGCAGCCGGTCCAGCGCCAGCCTGGCCTGGATCATGTCGGTATTGGGCATCAACAGCAGAAACTCTTCACCACCCCAACGCACCAGCACATCGCCACGCCGCACACAGGACAGTGTTTTTTGCACCAGCTGTTTCAGGGTTTTGTCGCCAGCGGCATGACCAAACTGGTCGTTGATGCTCTTGAAGTGGTCAATGTCGATAAAGGCGATGGCCAGCGGCATCTGGTTGCGCTCGGCATTGACCAGTTGCAGTTCCAGCATCTCGATACCGCTACGGCGCGAGAAGGCGGTGGTCAGCGGATCGCGGATGGTCTGGCCTACCAGGGCGATGATAAAGGCCAGCTGGCTGATGCTGGCCAGTGAGGAAACACTCGCCAGCAGCGACAGCAGCCAGAATTCACCCCCGAAGGAAGGCCAGCTGGCGACCGACCAGTCCAGCGACCAGGCGATGGCATAAGCCAGCAAGACCGGTGTGGCAAAGGCCAGATTCTCGATCAGGGTGAGCGGAAAAATGGAAAAGGCCGCCAGCAAGACAAAGGGCAGAAAGGCATAACCCGTGCCAATGGCCGCCGATACCCCTTCCAGGTGGTATTGCGTCATCAGCTGGTGCGAGCCGATATAAAACAGCGTGGGGATGGCAAACAATACCGCCATGCCGCGATAGGCCCCGGATAGCTGACCATCCTGCGGACACCACAAGACCAGCGCCACAAAGGCCAGGGTGGCCAGCACCCGCATGGTGGCCAGCATCTGCCATAGCCCGGATGGCAGGGTCATGACATCCACCACGATCCACAAAGGGGTGAGCAGGGCAAACAGCAGGGCGAACAGACGCACGCGATTGACCAGCATCAGCGCGCGGCGTTGCTCCAACAAGGGCATGTGCTGGTGTGGGCTCAACAGCCAGCTGGTTTCATTACTGGCGATCTCGCCGGGCAGCAGGCCAAGAATCCGCCGCCAGATGGTGTGTGTGATTCTCATTGTCAGACAAGTTTTGAGTTTGCAGCATTGTAGGGGCAATGTGCTCTCCGACCTTGTAAAATATCAAATCATGCGGAAATTAGTCGCGAACATTCTGAATAGCTGGCTGATTTTAAATAATATTTAATGCTACAAGGCGAAGGAGGGCTGCCATTTGGAAACCCGCTGGCTGGAAGATTTTCTGGTACTCGCCGACACCGGCAGTTTTACCCGTTCGGCCGAGGTACGCCACCTTACCCAGCCGGCATTCTCCCGTCGCATCAAGTCGCTGGAAAGCTGGTTTGGTGCCGATCTGATCGACCGCACCACTTATCCAACGAAACTCACCACGGCTGGCGAGCTGCTGCGCGAACAGGCGGTGCTGATGCTGGGGCAGATCAACAGCACCCGCGCCCAACTGCGCGGCCTGCAACCGTTGCCGGCCGGCACGCTCAGCCTGGCCGTGCCGCATACGCTGTCCTTCTCGTTTTTTCCCAAGTGGCTAAGCAGGGTGGAGCAGGGGTTTGGTTCGCTGTCCTGCCGCCTGCAAGCCAGCAATGTGCATGATGCGCTGCTGGCATTTGTTGAGGGCGGCTGTGACCTGCTGATGTGCTATCACCACCCCAAGCAGCCGGTAGATTTGGCTGATCCACGCTATAGCGGCTTGCGCTTGGGAGTGGAATCGTTGCGTCCCTATGTGCGCAGCAAGCCGGATCGCAGCCCGCGCCATGCCTTGCCCGGCAGCGCCGCCCAGCCACTGCCCTTTCTGGGCTATGCCAGTAATGCCTATTTCCGCCTGATGACCGACCTGATTCTGGAAGCGGCCCCGGAGCCCACTTTCCTGTCGCTACGCTATGAAACCGATATGGCGGAAGGTCTGAAAAACATGGTGCTGGAAGGGCATGGCGTGGCGTTTTTGCCCACCAGCTCGGTTCAGCGCGAATTGCGTTCGCGCCAGCTGGTGCTGGCGGCGGACCAGGGCTGGAGCGTGGATATGGAGGTGAGGCTGTACCGCGACAAGAAGCGCAGCCGGCCCGAGCTGGACGCCTTCTGGGATTACCTGGCCGCCAGTGCCGATCCGGTCTGAATTGGCCCCATTGATCGGGACGAAACCCACCCGCTTTTAGGCGCTTGCCTGCTGCTGCCGGCTGAATATTTTCCTAGCATGGCCAACCCTGATGTTGCTCAACACTGGAGAGGCCGAGATGAAATGCAGGAAAGTTATGCAATGGATACTGTGCTGCCTGGCAGTACTGTCGGGGCCGGCCGCGCTGGCCGCCCCCAGCAATGCCAGCGGACCGGTAGTGGACATCTATTTATTGCGCCACGGCAAAACGCTGTTCAATACCACCAGTCAGGTGCAGGGCTGGTCGGACACGCCGCTGACCGCGGCAGGCATCAAGGGCGCGGAGGCCGCCGCCAGAGGACTGGCCAGCACGCCCTTCATTGCGGCCTACAGCAGCGATCTGGGGCGGGCGCGTGCCACTGCCAGAATCGTACTGGCGCAAGGCCAGCGTAAGGGCTTGTCCTTGCAGGAAGACGAGCGCTTCCGCGAATGGAACTATGGCAGTTTTGAAGGCCGGCCGGATGCCGAAATGTGGACACCCTTGTTCCGCCAGCAGGGCATGGTGTTCGATCCTGGCTGGGGCAACTGGACTGCCTTTACCCACAAGATGAATGATCGGGCCATTGCACAGGCCATTCACGATAACGACCCGCGTGGCTGGGCGGAAACCTATCCGCAGATCGAAGCGCGACTGCGTGCCGGCATGCAGGATGTCGTGAGCAAGGCCGTGGCGGCGGGTGGCGGCAATGTGCTGCTGGTCAGCCATGGTGGTGCCATTCTCAGCATCCTCGATATCTTTGTGCCCGGTCAGGCCAAGAACACCGATATTCCCAATAGCAGCATCACCCTGCTGCGCTATCAGAATGGCCAGTACCAGCTGCTCAACGCCGGCGATGTCAGCTATCAGCAAGCACGCTGAAGCCTGCGTCAGTTCCTGCGAGGGCTGCTCCCGCGATATACCAAGCCGTATTACGGGCAGCCCTGTCTGAGCAAAACGCCCGCCACCCAGCTGGTGGACCTGCTGTTTTGGCTGGCCAGCCCGCACTCTGGCCGGGTATTTTCCATGGTTATGCAAAATTTGCATGGACTGATTGCGAATCGGAATTGGCCAAGCCGCTGGCTGGCAGCCTACAGTCTGCCCCCATCACTCCGCGCTGGCGGAGACCATCGACAAGGGTTTCTGCATGTCCACACGTATCGAACACGACCTGCTTGGCGATCGCGCCGTTCCGGCTGCTGCCTACTGGGGTGTCCACACCCTGCGCGCGGTGGAAAACTTCCCCATTACCGGTCAGACCATTGCCAGCTATGGCGACCTGATCATCGCACTGGCGCAGATCAAGAAAGCGGCTGCCCAGGCCAATCGTGATCTGGGGCTGCTGGATGGTGTACGCGCCCAGGCTATTGTCGATGCCTGCGACGAACTGGTGGATGGCAAGCTGCACGAGCAGTTCGTGGTGGATGTGATTCAAGGTGGGGCAGGGACTTCCACCAATATGAATGCCAATGAAGTCATCGCCAACCGCGCGCTGGAGCTGTTGGGCCATGCCAAGGGCGAATACGACAAGCTGCATCCCAACGAACACGTCAACATGAGTCAGAGTACCAATGACGTGTATCCCACCGCGCTGCGCCTGGCCACTTACTGGGGTGTACTGCGCCTGCAACGCACCATGTTCGTGTTGCGCGAAGCCTTTGCGGCCAAGGCGGATGAATTCAAAAATGTCTTGAAGATGGGCCGGACCCAGCTGCAAGACGCAGTACCGATGACGCTGGGACAAGAGTTCCAGACCTATGCTGTGATGCTGGGTGAAGATGAGCAGCGCCTGAGCGAAGCCCGTGCGCTGATGCTGGAAATCAATCTGGGTGCCACTGCCATCGGCACCGGCATCACTGCCCACCCGGATTACGCCCGGCTGGTGTGCCTGCACCTGTCCGAACTGACCGGCCTCAAGCTGATGACCGCGCCCAATCTGATCGAAGCCACCCAGGACTGCGGCGCTTTTGTGCAGCTGTCCGGTGTGCTCAAGCGTGTGGCGGTCAAACTGTCCAAAACCTGCAACGACTTGCGCCTGCTGTCCTCCGGGCCGCGCGCTGGCATTGGCGACATCAATCTGCCGGCCCGTCAGGCAGGCTCGTCCATCATGCCGGGCAAGGTCAATCCGGTGATTCCGGAAGTGGTCAACCAGGTGGCCTTTGAAGTCATCGGCAACGACATGACCATCACCATGGCCGCGGAAGGTGGCCAGCTGCAGCTGAATGCTTTCGAGCCGGTCATCGCCTATAGCATGTTCCGCAGCGTGCGCCATCTGGCCAATGCCTGCACCACGCTCACCGAGCATTGCGTCAAGGGCATTACCGCCAACGAAGCCAAGCTGCGCGCAGACGTACTCAACTCTATTGGCTTGGTGACCGCACTCAATCCCATCATCGGTTACGCCGCAGCTACCGCCGTGGCTGCCGAAGCGCACGCTACCGGTGGCAGTGTCTACGATATCGTGCTGGAGCGCGGGCTGATGCAGCGCGCCCAACTGGATGAGGCATTGCAGCCGGAAGCCCTGACCCAGCCGCGCTGCTTGTCTTAAAAGGTGTTCTGCTGTCGGTACTTGTCCGGTACCGACTTTCCTGTGTTGGCCGGGTATTTACCCGGCCATTTTTTTTGCTGGCTTGTGCCGAGGGAGGGCTGGATGTATAAGTGTATTGTGCATTGCACAAAAAGGAGTGGAACATGACACAAGCCCTCATCTGGTGGCTGGAGAACAGCCCCCGCTGGCTAAGCAGCTTCAGCGCGCAATGGCGTTGCCAGCAAGAAGTATTGCGTGCGGCCACCTTCCATACCGGTCACGTGTTGTGCAGCCCGGCGCCCTTGCCGGACAAGCTGTCCCGCTTGCTACGCCGTTCCTGTTCTGATGCCATCACCCTGCTGCATGACCATGGCGAGGTGCAATTGCAGCTGTGCAGCCAGTTGCCTGCGCCACAACACGACCCCTGCCAGCTGTATACCCTGGGGCAGCGCTTGCAGCAGCGTACCGGCGAGGCCTGCCTGCACGGCCTGGTCGATATCGGGCGCGCCCTGTCGCGCTGATTGTGCGGCCGTGGCGGTGCGAATGGCTTTGCAGTCGCTGCTGGGCAGGGCACAATGCCGCTCTTTACGCATTCAGAGAGTCCCGCCATGTCCAGCCAATCCATGCTCAGCCAGCAGCAACTGCAACAATTGGCTCCCGAGCTGCAAGATTATCTGGCCACCCAGCTGAATCTTGACGTCGGCCAGTTTGATGCCCAGTTCCTGCTGGATTTTGTCGCCGCCAAGATAGGCCGGCAGATCTATAACAAGGCGCTGGACGATGCGCAGCAGGCATTGAGCAGCCGTATGGAGTCACTGCAGGCTGCCATCTGGGAACTGGAAAAATAGGTCGGTTGCAGCTGTTTTCAGGCCTGCGACGGCTCCTGTCCCGTCCGCGACTGCCGCTTGCCTGGTAGCCAATGGCTGCCATCCCTAGGCCAACGGCGTTACAATCAGGCTTTCCCTCCTCCTGCGCCCAAGGTTCATGCTTTATCTGCGTCTGATGCTCAAAGGTTTCTTGCTGGCCGTGCTGCTGGTGCTGCTGGGCTTTGGCTACATGGCCTGGGGCATTGCCCGTTATGCCGATGAGCCCGCCACGCAGCCGGCTGATGCCGCACTGGTACTGGGTGCCGCGGCCTGGGGCAGCAAGCCTTCGCCCGTGCTGCGCGAGCGCATCAACCACGCGGTGACGCTTTACAAGCAAGGCCGGGTGCGCTGGATTGTGTTTACCGGAGGTACTCCGGAGCCCGGCTATCCCACCGAGGCCGATGTCGGCCGCGAGTTCGCCTTGCGCCAGGGGGTGCCGATGACCGCCATGCTGGCGGAAAACGAGTCGCGCACCACTTGGCAGAATCTGGAAAACGCCCACAAACTGGCGGCACCGTTTGGCATACGCTCCTTTCTGCTGGTGAGCGATCCACTGCATATGCGGCGCGCAGTACTGATGGCACATGACCTGGGCATGGCTGCTGCGCCAGCTCCTACGGAGTCCAGTCGTTATGTCAGCTGGAGCAACAAGGTCAAATTCCTGGTCAGGGAAACCTGGCTATATGTCGGCTACCGGGTGTTTCGCAAGCTGTCCTGATCGTAGGGATGTGGCGGCTTGAATAGATGTAAAAAAACCGGCTCAAGGCCGGTTTTTTTATCGGTACCGCACAATCAGGCGCTATGCCACAGATCGATCAGGTCACCGGCTTCCACATTGGATACTTCGCTGCGTGCTTGCAGCCAGGCTACCAGCTTGCTGCGGATTTCTTCGGTAATGGCTACTTCACCCACCGGGAAAACCACACCTTCCAGCTTTTCATTACCATCGAAATGGCCACCGAAGCTGATGGCGGTATCGTCGATGCAGTTGAGCCAGTCGTCCAGCAGCGCATCGGTATCAACACCCTTGGCGATGGTGGCGATCAGGTGAAAACCCAGCTCGCGGTATTCGCCAACACGCATTTTCTTGCGCTGACGATGGTTCAGACGCTTCAGGCGCTGGGTGGAGTTGGGGTTGTGCAGATCGGACATGATGACTCCTTACAAAAAGACGTGGCGATGATAACAGGCATTGCCGGGCGGCAGGAAAATAGCGGCTGCAGCGGCAATCGTTACAGCCCCAATTGCTGCCAGAGGCTGTCGACCTTCTGTTTTACCGTTTCATCCATCACGATGGGCACCCCCCATTCACGATTGGTTTCTCCCGGCATCTTGTTGGTGGCATCCAGCCCCATCTTGCCGCCGAGGCCGGATACCGGGCTCGCGAAGTCCAGATAGTCGATGGGGGTATGCTCGATCAGCGTGGTATCGCGCACTGGATCCATGCGGGTGGTGATGGCCCACATCACTTCCTTCCAGTCGCGGCAATCCACATCATCGTCCACCACAATGATGAACTTGGTATACATGAACTGGCGCAGGAAACTCCAGCAGCCCATCATCACGCGCTTGGCATGGCCGGGGTATTGTTTTTTGATGCTGACCACCGCCATGCGATAGCTACAGCCTTCCGGCGGCAGGTAAAAGTCAACAATCTCCGGAAACTGCTTTTGCAAAATGGGAACAAACACCTCATTCAGCGCCACCCCCAGCACAGCCGGCTCATCTGGCGGTTTGCCGGTATAGGTGCTGTGGTAGATCGGGTTTTCGCGCATGGTGATACGGTCGATGGTGAATACCGGGAAATAGTCCTGCTCGTTGTAATAGCCGGTATGGTCGCCATAAGGGCCTTCCAGGGCCATGTCATCAGGATGAATATGGCCTTCCAGCACAATCTCGGCCCGCGCCGGCACTTGCAGATCAGAGCCGATGCACTTCACCAACTCGGTACGGCTGCCACGCAACAGCCCGGCAAACTGGTATTCGGACAAGGTATCCGGCACCGGAGTGACTGCGCCCAGAATGGTCGCCGGATCACAGCCCAGTACCACGGCCACCGGATAGGGCTGGTCAGGATGCTGTTGGCGAAATTCACGGTAATCCAGTGCACCGCCGCGATGGGCCAGCCAGCGCATGATGACGCGGTTTTTGCCGATGACTTGCTGGCGGTAGATGCCCAGGTTCTGCCGCTTCTTGTTCGGCCCACGGGTGACCGTGAGTCCCCAGGTAATCAGCGGGGCAACATCGCCCGGCCAACAATGCTGGATGGGCAGGCGTGACAGATCAACCTCATCCCCCTCCCAGACAATCTGCTGGCAAGGGGCTTTGCTGACCACTTTGGGGGCCATGGACAGCACCTGCTTGAGCAGTGGCAGCTTGTCCCAGGCTTCCTTCAGCCCCTTGGGCGGTTCCGGCTCTTTCAGGTAGGCTAGGGTCTTGCCGATTTCACGCAACTGCATCACGTCGCTGGCCCCCATGCCCATGGCGACCCGCTTGGGCGTGCCAAACAGATTGGCCAGTACCGGCATGTGGTAAGTCTGCGTATCGTGCCGGGGTTGTTCGAACAGCAGGGCGGGGCCAGCCGCTTTCAGTACCCGGTCGCCAATCTCTGTCATCTCCAGATGTGGCGAAACCGGAAGGCTGATTCTTTTCAATTCGCCTTGCTGTTCCAATTGAGCAACAAAGTCCCGCAGGTCGGCATATTTCATGACTGTTTCATGATCTTAAGCAAAGTTTTGACCGGAAGGTTTGGTTAACCTCCGCTTGAACGTCGCAAGCTACTGCCGACCTATTAGAAAGTCAATTACGGTAGAAGCCCAAGACCGTGAACTTGCCTACACTCTTGGAGAATACAAATGAAAAAGCTTGCTCTGGCTGCGGCCATCGGTCTGATTTCCGCTAGCGCCTTCGCCGCTCAAGGCGATATCCTGGCCCGTTTCCGTGTGATCAACGTGAACCCGGATGTCAGTGCTGATAGCACCCTGTCCGCCATTCACACCGATGTGAAGTCCGATACCGTGCCGGAACTGGACTTCACCTACATGATCACCAATAACATTGGTGCCGAACTGATCCTGGGTACTTCCCGTCACGAAGTGAACAGCGATCTGGGTTCCCTGGGCAAGGTTTCGGTTCTGCCGCCGACCCTGACCCTGCAATACCATTTCATGCCGGAAGCGACCTTCCGTCCGTATGTTGGTGTTGGTGTGAATTACACTCGTTTCTACAATAACGGTCTGAAAGTTGGCAACACCGCTGTTGACATCGATCAGAACAGCTGGGGCCTGGCCGCTCAAGTTGGTGCTGACGTTGCCATCAGCAAGAACCTGTTCATCAACTTTGACGTGAAAAAGATCGACATCAAAACCAAGGCTCGCATGGGTGGTTCCGATCTGGGCACCCTGAAGATCAATCCGTGGGTTTACGGTATCGGTATCGGCACCAAGTTCTAAGCAACTTGTCTGGCCTCAAGAAAGCGCCTCGAAATCGAGGCGCTTTTTTATTTTCTGGCAATAGAATATTGTATTCTAAATTTATAAATCCAGGAGATAAGGCATGAGTAGTTGGTCTAGTACGGCAGTGCGTAAAATCGAGGCAGATTTCAATCGCTCCAGTGACACCCACCTGATACCGCTGCAGATTCCGGCCCTGCCGCAAATCCAGCTGTATTTCAAGGACGAATCCACCCATCCCACCGGCAGCCTCAAGCACCGACTGGCACGCTCGCTGTTCCTGTACGGCTTGTGTAATGGCTGGATCCGCTACAACACCACCATCATCGAAGCATCCAGTGGCAGTACGGCAGTGTCCGAAGCTTATTTCGCGCGCTTGCTGGGTCTGCCTTTTATTGCGGTGATGCCGCGTGGCACCTCGGCCGAGAAGATTCGCTCCATCGAATTCTATGGTGGTCGTTGTCATCTGGTGGACGACCCGGCCACCATCTATGAAGAATCCCGACGTTTGGCGCAGGAGTTGAATGGCCATTACATGGACCAGTTCACCTATGCCGAACGAGCCACCGACTGGCGTGGTAACAACAATATTGCCGATACCATTTTCAAACAGATGGAACTGGAAGCGAATCCAGTGCCGGAGTGGATTGTCTGCGGGGCAGGTACCGGTGGTACATCGGCCACATTTGGTCGCTACGTACGCTATCAGAAGCTGACGACGCAGATCTGCGTTGTCGATCCGGAAAATTCGGTATTTTTCGATAGTTACTACAGCGGCAACAGCGACTGTCGCTGCGAAGGCGGTTCCGGTGTTGAAGGCATTGGCCGCCCCCGCGTCGAACCATCGTTCATCCCCACCGTTATCGACAAGGTCATCCGCGTGCCCAATGTGGCCAGCTATGCCGCTATTCATTTCCTGGAGCAGGTCATGGGCCGCAAGTGTGGTGGCTCCACTGGCACCAACCTGTTCGGCGTGTGTGAACTGGTCAGCGATATGGTGCGTAATGGCCGGCACGGCTCGGTAGTTACGCTGATCTGCGATGATGGCAATCGCTATCTCAATAGTTACTACAACCCGCAGTGGCTGGAAGATAATGGCCACCAAATTGCATCATGGGTAGAGCGCTATCGTCGCTTCTTCTTCGAAGGCCGCTGGTAACTCCATGCGATCAACTGCGGCGACCCCTACCAGCGTTGCCGCAGCAACTGACTTAGCTTGCTGACCCGCACATCGACAAACGCCGGTTTACGTGATTGCCGGCTGACCCACACTGTACGCATGCCCAATGATTTTGCTGCGTACAGATTGGCTAGTGAATCCTCCACCATGATGCAGCGCGCCGGATCGAGTCGCTCCGCCTGCAGCATGCAGCGAAAGCCACGCCGATCCGGTTTCGGCTGGAAGCGCATTTTCTCCATGCCATAACAGGCAGCAAACTGCTGGCGGATATGCATTCTACGCAGCAGCCCCTCTATATAGTGTTGTGGGCCATTGGAGAGCACGATCTTGCGGCCAGGCAAAGTGCGCAAGGTCGTCCCCAGTGCCGGCTCCCATACCAGCCAGCGATATAGCTCATCCAGCAAATGTGTTTCCTGCAGGAAATGCCGGGCATCCACGCCATGGTGGCGTACCAAACCCTGCAGCGTTGCACCATAACGATGCCAGTATTGCAGTCTCAGCCGCCGGGCTTCCTCCTCCGTCATGGCAAGATGCCGCTCCATATACAAATTCATCATGCGACTGATATGGGCAAAAATGCCCAGGCTCGCCTGATGCAGCGTGTCATCGAGATCAAAAATCCAGGTGGGGACAGACATATGACGGGTCAAAGCAAATGTTAGGAAGCGGCTATTATCATGAGCCAAGTGCAAGACTTCCAACGCTTACATCTTTCTTCTACTGGGTAATGATTTGCTGTTTTATTTAAAATCAAATACTTGCCTTGTTTTCTGCAAAATAATGCACTTTTCTTCGCACAAAGTGTTGACGAGGACAGGGTGCGGCGGTATAGTTCGCCTCCTCAGCAGACAACGCAGCGACGGAAACGAAACGCAGCGACCTGCACCGCTCTTTAAAAAACAGAATAACCGATAGGTGTGAGTACTTGGCGAAAGCCAAATACTTGCACTGCAAGAAGAAGAAGTACTTGTTTATTTCTTTGATCTTGCGTGCCAGAAAATTTGCTATGAGATTGAACTGAAGAGTTTGATCCTGGCTCAGATTGAACGCTGGCGGCATGCTTTACACATGCAAGTCGAACGGTAACAGGGAGCTTGCTCCGCTGACGAGTGGCGAACGGGTGAGTAATGCGTCGGAACGTGCCGAGTAGTGGGGGATAACTATCCGAAAGGATAGCTAATACCGCATACGCTTTGAGAAGGAAAGCAGGGGATCGTAAGACCTTGCGCTATTCGAGCGGCCGACGTCTGATTAGCTAGTTGGTGAGGTAAGAGCTCACCAAGGCGACGATCAGTAGCGGGTCTGAGAGGATGATCCGCCACACTGGGACTGAGACACGGCCCAGACTCCTACGGGAGGCAGCAGTGGGGAATTTTGGACAATGGGCGCAAGCCTGATCCAGCCATGCCGCGTGTCTGAAGAAGGCCTTCGGGTTGTAAAGGACTTTTGTCAGGGAGGAAATCCCTAAGGTTAATACCCTTGGGGGATGACAGTACCTGAAGAATAAGCACCGGCTAACTACGTGCCAGCAGCCGCGGTAATACGTAGGGTGCAAGCGTTAATCGGAATTACTGGGCGTAAAGCGTGCGCAGGCGGTTGTGTAAGTCTGATGTGAAAGCCCCGGGCTCAACCTGGGAACTGCATTGGAGACTGCACGGCTAGAGTGCGTCAGAGGGGGGTAGAATTCCGCGTGTAGCAGTGAAATGCGTAGAGATGCGGAGGAATACCGATGGCGAAGGCAGCCCCCTGGGATGACACTGACGCTCATGCACGAAAGCGTGGGGAGCAAACAGGATTAGATACCCTGGTAGTCCACGCCCTAAACGATGTCAACTAGCTGTTGGGGGTTTGAATCCTTGGTAGCGTAGCTAACGCGAGAAGTTGACCGCCTGGGGAGTACGGCCGCAAGGTTAAAACTCAAAGGAATTGACGGGGACCCGCACAAGCGGTGGATGATGTGGATTAATTCGATGCAACGCGAAAAACCTTACCTGGTCTTGACATGGTCGGAACTTGCCAGAGATGGCTTGGTGCTCGAAAGAGAACCGACACACAGGTGCTGCATGGCTGTCGTCAGCTCGTGTCGTGAGATGTTGGGTTAAGTCCCGCAACGAGCGCAACCCTTGCCATTAGTTGCTACCATTTAGTTGAGCACTCTAATGGGACTGCCGGTGACAAACCGGAGGAAGGTGGGGATGACGTCAAGTCCTCATGGCCCTTATGACCAGGGCTTCACACGTCATACAATGGTCGGTACAGAGGGTCGCGAAGCCGCGAGGTGGAGCCAATCTCATAAAACCGATCGTAGTCCGGATCGCACTCTGCAACTCGAGTGCGTGAAGTCGGAATCGCTAGTAATCGCGGATCAGCATGCCGCGGTGAATACGTTCCCGGGTCTTGTACACACCGCCCGTCACACCATGGGAGTGAGTTTCACCAGAAGTGGGTAGGCTAACCGTAAGGAGGCCGCTTACCACGGTGGGATTCATGACTGGGGTGAAGTCGTAACAAGGTAGCCGTAGGGGAACCTGCGGCTGGATCACCTCCTTTCTAGAGAAGGCGATCGTCAAGTATTCACAACCTATCGGTTATTCGTGATTTAAGGGTAGTAACTGGGTTTGTAGCTCAGCTGGTTAGAGCACTGTGTTGATAACGCAGGGGTCGTAGGTTCGAGTCCTACCAGACCCACCAGTTTGGGGGATTAGCTCAGTTGGGAGAGCACCTGCTTTGCAAGCAGGGGGTCGTCGGTTCGATCCCGTCATCCTCCACCATTCTTACAGTGCAAACAAAAGCGCACACAACCTGTCAGGGTTGCGTGAATTTCTGTTTGCGTTGTTTTTACAATGCCCGATCTTTAACAAACTGAAGAAGCCGAATTAATTAGACGGCGAGATGAAATACATGGAGTTAATTCTGCATGTAGGACAAATCGTCATCTTGGGAATTTGATTGTATCTAGTGTCATGTCGCCATATCAAAAGGGGCGGTGTGGCACGTCGCACAAACACATTCTGTCGGATTGGTAATTTAGGTTACTGAAATGATAGGGTCAAGCGACTAAGTGCATCTGGTGGATGCCTTGGCGATCACAGGCGATGAAGGACGTGTAAGCCTGCGAAAAGCGCGGGGGAGCTGGCAATAGAGCTTTGATCCCGCGATGTCCGAATGGGGAAACCCACCTAGCAATAGGTATCCCAGACTGAATACATAGGTCTGTGGAGGCGAACCGAGTGAACTGAAACATCTAAGTAACTCGAGGAAAAGAAATCAACCGAGATTCCGTCAGTAGTGGCGAGCGAACGCGGAATAGCCTGTATGTGATAGAGATTGAGATAGTGGAAGGACCTGGAAATGTCCGCCATAGTGGGTGATAGCCCCGTACACGAAATTTCATTCTTGGTACTAAGCATACGAAAAGTAGGGCGGGACACGCGAAATCCTGTTTGAAGATGGGGGGACCATCCTCCAAGGCTAAATACTCGTGATCGACCGATAGTGAACCAGTACCGTGAGGGAAAGGCGAAAAGAACCCCGGGAGGGGAGTGAAATAGAACCTGAAACCGGATGCATACAAACAGTGGGAGCCTCGTAAGGGGTGACTGCGTACCTTTTGTATAATGGGTCAGCGACTTACGTTCAGTAGCAAGCTTAACCGCATAGGGGAGGCGTAGGGAAACCGAGTCCGAATAGGGCGATTTAGTTGCTGGGCGTAGACCCGAAACCGAGTGATCTATCCATGGCCAGGATGAAGGTGCGGTAACACGCACTGGAGGTCCGAACCCACTAGTGTTGCAAAACTAGGGGATGAGCTGTGGATAGGGGTGAAAGGCTAAACAAACTCGGAGATAGCTGGTTCTCCCCGAAAACTATTTAGGTAGTGCCTCATGTATCACTTCCGGGGGTAAAGCACTGTTATGGCTAGGGGGTCATTGCGATTTACCAAACCATGGCAAACTCTGAATACCGGAAAGTGCGAGCATGGGAGACAGACGGTGGGTGCTAACGTCCATCGTCAAGAGGGAAACAACCCAGACCGCCAGCTAAGGTCCCAAATGATCAGTTAAGTGGTAAACGAAGTGGGAAGGCCCAGACAGCCAGGATGTTGGCTTAGAAGCAGCCATCATTTAAAGAAAGCGTAATAGCTCACTGGTCGAGTCGTCCTGCGCGGAAGATGTAACGGGGCTCAAACTGATAACCGAAGCTGCGGATTTGCACGTAAGTGCAGATGGTAGGGGAGCGTTCTGTAGGTCTGTGAAGGTGTCTCGTAAGGGATGCTGGAGATATCAGAAGTGCGAATGCTGACATGAGTAGCGATAAAGCGGGTGAAAAGCCCGCTCGCCGAAAGCCCAAGGTTTCCTACGCAACGTTCATCGGCGTAGGGTGAGTCGGCCCCTAAGGCGAGGCTGAAAAGCGTAGTCGATGGGAAACGGGTTAAAATTCCCGTACTTTTGTGTAGTGCGATGTGGGGACGGAGAAGGTTAGGTCAGCGGCCTGTTGGAATAGGTCGTTCAAGCTGGTAGGTGGTTAGGGTAGGCAAATCCGCCCTTTCATTCAACACCGAGAAGTGATAACGAGGGTCTACGGACCTGAAGTGACTGATACCACGCTTCCAGGAAAAGCCACTAAGCTTCAGCTACACAAGAACCGTACCGCAAACCGACACAGGTGGGCAGGATGAGAATTCTAAGGCGCTTGAGAGAACTCAGGAGAAGGAACTCGGCAAATTGATACCGTAACTTCGGGAGAAGGTATGCCTCTTTAGGTGAGATCCCTTGCGGATGGAGCTTGGAGAGGTCGCAGAGAATCGGTGGCTGCGACTGTTTATCAAAAACACAGCACTCTGCCAACACGAAAGTGGACGTATAGGGTGTGACGCCTGCCCGGTGCTGGAAGGTTAAGTGATGGGGTGCAAGCTCTTGATCGAAGCCCCAGTAAACGGCGGCCGTAACTATAACGGTCCTAAGGTAGCGAAATTCCTTGTCGGGTAAGTTCCGACCCGCACGAATGGCGTAACGATGGCCACACTGTCTCCTCCTGAGACTCAGCGAAGTTGAAGTGTTTGTGAAGATGCAATCTCCCCGCTGCTAGACGGAAAGACCCCGTGAACCTTTACTGTAGCTTTGCATTGGACTTTGAAGTGGTTTGTGTAGGATAGGTGGGAGGCTTTGAAGCCAGGACGCTAGTTCTGGTGGAGCCAACCTTGAAATACCACCCTGACCCCTTTGAGGTTCTAACCTTGGTCCGTTATCCGGATCGGGGACAGTGCATGGTAGGCAGTTTGACTGGGGCGGTCTCCTCCCAAAGTGTAACGGAGGAGTTCGAAGGTTACCTAGGTACGGTCGGAAATCGTGCTGATAGTGCAATGGCAAAAGGTAGCTTAACTGCGAGACCGACAAGTCGAGCAGGTGCGAAAGCAGGACATAGTGATCCGGTGGTTCTGTATGGAAGGGCCATCGCTCAACGGATAAAAGGTACTCCGGGGATAACAGGCTGATACCGCCCAAGAGTTCACATCGACGGCGGTGTTTGGCACCTCGATGTCGGCTCATCACATCCTGGGGCTGTAGCCGGTCCCAAGGGTATGGCTGTTCGCCATTTAAAGTGGTACGTGAGCTGGGTTCAAAACGTCGTGAGACAGTTTGGTCCCTATCTGCAGTGGGCGTTGGAAGTTTGACGGGGGCTGCTCCTAGTACGAGAGGACCGGAGTGGACGAACCTCTGGTGTACCGGTTGTCACGCCAGTGGCATTGCCGGGTAGCTAAGTTCGGAAGAGATAACCGCTGAAAGCATCTAAGCGGGAAACTCGCCTGAAGATGAGACTTCCCTGAGGGCTTGACCCTCCTGAAGAGTCGTTCGAGACCAGGACGTTGATAGGTCGGGTGTGGAAGCGCTGTGAGGCGTTAAGCTAACCGATACTAATTGCTCGTGAGGCTTGATCCTATCATTTGAGTGGCTTGGGAGACCAAGACCGAATGGATAGTGAGTGTGCGACGCGATCAAAGATCCAAGAGTAAGATATCTAATTAATTCAGTGTTCCAGACGGAGTCTGGGGTACAAAGCTTCTTCGAGTTTGTTGACAGTTTATGTCTGGTGGCCATAGCGAGGTGGTCCCACGCCTTCCCATCCCGAACAGGACCGTGAAACGCCTTAGCGCCGATGATAGTGTGGCATTCGCCATGTGAAAGTAGGACACCGCCAGACTCCCCATACACAAGCCCAGCTCAACAGAGCTGGGCTTTGTGCGTTTGGGCCTGGCCTGAGTGCCCACAAGCCGCCTAAGGGCGGCTTGGTTGTATCTGGGGCCTGGTCAGGCGGGGCTGCTGCTGCAGCTGGCAATATCGAATGAGGGCAGGCATGATCGTGGCTTTGTGGCGATGGTGCCAATAGTTCTTGATGAGCGGAGACACGATGCAGAAATATGGAGCAGCCCTGCTGCTGCTGGTTGTACAGCAGGCACTGGCGATGCCCACCGGGGTGGCCGGACAGGAGATCCAGTTTTTACTGGATAAAATTGCGAGCTCACAGTGCCGATTCGAGCGTAGCGGTAGTTGGTATGATGCCCCGACTGCGGTGGATCACCTGAAAATGAAGCTGGATAAAGCCGGAGATCAGGTGCGTAGTGCCGATGATTTTATCCAGGGGGTTGCCAGCAAAAGCTACCTTTCCGGCAAGCCATACCATCTGGCTTGTCCGGGGGCTCCGGTACAGGAGTCAGCACTCTGGCTACGGGCTGCGCTCAAGCAGTACCGTCAGAAACACTGAGCAGGATGTCGTGCACAAGAAAAAGCCGCTTTGCAGCGGCTTTTGTTCATCTTGAATCCAATCAGCTTGTCTTGCTCTCCCAGCCTCCACCCATGGCCTTGTACAGGCTGATGGCGGCGTTCAGACGATCAAGCTTGGCATTGACCAGATTCAGCTCTGCCTGGAAGGTGTTACGCTCGGCATCCAGCACATCCAGATAGCTGGAGTAACCGTTGTCGTAGCGCAGTGTCGCCAGATGCAGTGCCCGGTTCAGCGCGGTCAACTGGGTGGTCTGGGCTTCCTGCACTTCGCGGGCTGCGCTGCTGGCAATCAGTGCATCCTGTGTTTCCTTGAAGGCGGTCTGGACTGATTTCTGATACTGGGCCAGTGCCTGGCGCTGGCGGGCGCTGGCGGCATCGACGTTCAGGCCAGTTTGGCCAAAGTTGAAGATGGGGGCCGTTGCATTACCGACAAAACTCCAGGTGCGGGTGGCACCGCTGAATAGCGTTTCCATCGACAGGCTCTGCGAGCCCAGTGCTCCGGTCAGGCTGATGCTGGGGAAGTAGGCGGCCTTGGCCACGCCGATACGGGCATTGGCAGCGACCAGTTGTGCCTCGGCGGCAGCCAGATCCGGGCGGCGCTCCAGCAGGCTGGATGACAGCTCAGCCGGAATGCTGGGCGGCACATTCAGCATCTCAATGGCCTGGCCACGCTGCAGTTTGCCTTCCAGCAGTTCGCGGGGCGAGCGGCCCAGCAGGACGGCGAGGGCGGTTTCGGTTTGCCGCAGCGATTTGTTCAATTGCGGAATGGTGGCACGTGCCGATGCGGCTTCTGATTCAGCCTGGCGCATGTCCAGCTCAGAGGTCATGCCGCCCTTGAAGCGCTTCTGGCGCAATTGCAAGGAGGATTCACGGCTGTCCAGCGTTCGTTTGGCAATGTCCAGCTGTGCGTCAAAGGCACGCATCTGGAAATAGGTTTGTGCAACCTGAGCGCTGAGCGACAGTCGGGCCGCATCGCGATTGTACTGGCTGGCGGCCAGGGTGGCGCGTGCTGCTTCGTTGCTGCGGCGCAGCTTGCCCCACAAGTCCAGTTCCCAGCTGGCCGTCAGATTGGCATTGCGGACATCGGCAATCAGCGGGCTGCCAGGCGTGGTGGTTTCGGCGGAAGTACGAGCGCGCTGGTAGCCGGCGTTGGCTGCCACACTGGGCAGCAGCTGGGCACGGGCAATGCCGGCCAGTGCGGCGGCTTCATCCACCTGGGCGGCAGAGAAGGCCAGATCCTGGTTGTGCTGCAGAGCCTCGGTGATCAGCTGGTCGAGCACCGGGTCGTGGAACTGCTGCCACCAGTCACTGGGCACGCTGGCCTGTTGTGCTGTCGTGCTGGCCGGCAGGTCGAGCTTGGGCCGACTGTAGTCCGGGCCGACTGCGCAGGCCGAGAGGGCCAGGCTTAGCAGCAAGGGGAGAGTGCGTTTACGCATGATCCTTGCCTCCTGCCTCGGTATCAGCCTGAGGCGGTTTTCGTTTGGAAAATTTCATGATCACCATGAAGAACATGGGGATGAAGAAGGTGGCGATGAAGGTGGCTGCCAGCATGCCGCCGATCACCCCGGTACCGATGGAGTGGCGGCTGGCTGAGCCTGCACCACTGGAAATAGCCAGCGGTACGCAGCCCAGCACGAAGGCCAGCGAAGTCATCACAATGGGGCGGAAGCGCAGCCGCGCTGCGGCGAGGGCGGCGTCGGCCAGTTCCATGCCTTCTTCCATTTTCATCACGGCAAATTCGACGATCAGAATGGCATTCTTGGCAGCCAGGCCGATCAGCGTCACCAGTGCCACCTGGAAGTACACGTCGTTGGCCAGTCCGCGCAGCCAGTTGGCCATCAGCGCACCGAATACGGCAAACGGTACAGCCATCAGCACGCTGATCGGCAGGCTCCAGCGCTCGTACTGCGCCGCCAGGATCAGGAACACCATGATCATGCCGAAGGCAAACACCATCACCGACGAGCCGCTGCTGGACTTCTCCTGGAAGGCCGAGCCGGTCCAGGCCAGGCTATAGCCTTCCGGCAGGGTTTCCTGTGCAACTTCTTCCATCGCCTTGAGTGCATCACCCGAGCTGTAGCCCGGTGCCGGACCACCAACGACCTTGGCGGCGGGGAAGATGTTGAAGCGCTCCAGGCTTTCCGGGCCGGTGGTTTGTTCCACATTCACCAGTGCGGTGAGCGGGATCATATTGCCATCCTGCGAGCGGACATAGATATTGCGCAGGTCATCCACCTTGCTGCGGAAATCGGCCTCAGACTGCAGCTGCACGCGGAAGGTGCGGCCAAACTTGTTGAAGTCGTTGACATACAGCGCACCAAAAGTGCTCTGCATGGTGTCGAACACGGTATTGATCGGCACATTCAGCGACTTGGCCTTGGCCCGGTCCAGCTTGACGAACAACTGCGGCACGCTGGCGGAGAAGGTGGTTTGGATGCCTTTCAGTTCCGGACGCTTGGCTGCGGCATCGACCAGTTTCTTGGTGATATTGCCCAGCTCCACGGCGCTGCCACCGGCGCGCGACTGCACATAGCTTTCAAAGCCACCAGTATTGGACATGCCAGAGATCGGTGGCGGGTTGAAGGCCAGCACGATGCCATCGCGAATGCCCATCATGCCTTTGCCAAAGACGTCCTTGACCACTGCCTGTGAGGATAGGTCGGGTGTCTTGCGCTCATCCCACGGTTTGAGGGTGATGAAGGACACCCCGGCATTGGTGCGGTTGCCGCCGGACAGGATGTCAAAGCCGGCGAAGGACATGCGGTCTTTCACCGCCGGGTTGCTGGCCATCATGTTATCCAGCTTGTCCATGGTGGCTTCGGTACGTTGCAGCGAAGCACCGTCAGGCAAGATGGCCACGGCCAGGATATAGCCCTGGTCTTCATCCGGTGCCAGGCTGGACGGAATGGTGCGGAACAGCCCGGCGCTGAGTGCGATCAGGCCAGCAAACAGCAGCAGCCCCAGCAGCGCACGCTTGATCAGAAAGTTGACGCCAGCGGTGTAGCGTGCCGTCTGGCGGTCAAACCAGTTGTTGAACCAGACAAAGAAGCGCGCCGGATGCTGATGGCCTTCCTTCAGGATCAGTGCGCACAGCGCCGGGGTCAGCGTCAGTGCCACCAGGCCGGAGATGGTGACCGAGACGGCAATGGTGATGGCGAACTGCTTGTACATCTGACCGGCGATGCCGCCCAGGAAGGCCACCGGGATAAACACCGAACACAGCACCAGCACAATGGCGACCAGTGCGCCGGATACTTCTTCCATGGCCTTGAAGCTGGCCTGCAGCGGGCTGAGCTTTTCCTCGGTCATCAGCCGTTCGACGTTTTCCAGCACCACGATGGCATCATCCACCACGATGCCGATGGCCAGCACCATGCCGAACAGCGTCAGCGTGTTGATGGAAAAGCCGAACAGATACATCCCTGCAAAAGTGCCGACGATGGACACCGGCACGGCCAGGCAGGGGATCAGCGTGGCGCGCCAGTTCTGCAGGAACAGGAAGACCACGGCGAATACCAGCAGCATGGCTTCGGCCAGGGTGTGGTAGACCTCATTGATCGATACTTCGACAAACTTGGTGGTGTCGTAGGGAATGCCGTAGCTCATGCCCTTGGGGAAGCTGACGGACAGCTTCTGCATTTCAGCTTCCACTGCCTGGGCCGTGGCCAGCTGGTTGGCACCCGGCGCCAGGAAAATCCCGATAGGAATGGTTGGCCGGCCATTGTGGCGACCGTTGAAGTCGTAGGACAAGGCACCCAGCTCCACCCGTGCCACGTCTTTGAGCCGTACCGCCGAGCCATCGCTATTGGAACGCAGGATGATGTTTTCAAACTCTTCCGGCTCCGACAGGCGGCCCTGGGTGGTGACGGTATAGGTGAAGTCCAGCTTGCCCGGCTGGGGTTCGGCACCGATCTTGCCGGCGGCGAACTGGGCATTCTGTTCCTTGATGGCATTGGACACGTCGCTGGGAGTCAGCTTGAGCTGGGCCAGACGGTCCGGCTTCAGCCAGATCCGCATCGAGTAATCCTGGCCGGCGAAGTTGACCACATCACCCACGCCCGGTACCCGTTTCAGTTCGTCCACCACGTTCAGCAAGGCATAGTTGCTGATGAACAGCGTGTCGTAACTGTTATCCGGCGAGTACAGCGAAATCACCTGCAGGATGGAAGACGATTTCTTGGTGACATTCACCCCCTGGCGGCGGACTTCTTCCGGCAGTTGCGAGGTGACCGACTGCACCCGGTTGTTGACGTTGATGGTGGCCTGGTCAGCGTTGGTGCCGATCTTGAACGACACGCTAAGCGACAATTTGCCGCTACTGGAGCTGACCGACTGCACGTACAGCATATTGTCCACACCGTTGATGGCCTGCTCCAGCGGAGCCGCCACGGTGTTGGCGATGACTTCGGCCGAAGCGCCCGGATAGCTGGCGGTCACCTGGACCACCGGCGGTACGATCTCCGGGTATTGCTCGATGGGCAAAGCCTTGATGGCAGCCAGACCGGCCAGCATGATGATGATGGAAATCACGCTGGCAAAGATCGGCCGCCTGATGAAGAAGGCGGAAAACATGGCTCAGGACCTCTTAAGCGGGTTGCTTGGCAGCAGGAGCGCTGGCATCGGCCCGATAGGGCTGCGGCTTGACCTCGGCACCCGGGCGCAGCTTGATGATGTTGTCCACCACCACCTGCTCACCCGACTTGAGGCCGCTTTCCACTAGGACTTCCAGGCCCACGTCCTGTGATACGGTGATCGGCCGCGGTTGGACCTTGTTGCCTTCTCCCACTACCCACACCATCTTGCCTTGCTGGGTGGTCAGCACCGCGCGCTGTGGCACGGCAATGGCATTGATGCGCTCGGCACCCTTCAGGATGACCCGCACAAACTGTCCCGGCAGAATCTTGCCCTGCGGATTGGCCAGCGAAGCGCGCGAGCGAATGGTGCCCGTGGTGCTGTCCACCAGGCTGTCGGTGAAGTTGAGGAAGCCGTTGTGATCGAACAGGCTGCCGTCGGCCAGTTTGAGCGCCACTTCAAAGTGGCCGTTGTCCTTCAGCTTGAGCAAACCCTTGTCCTGCATCTTGCGCAGATTCATCTGATCGCTGTCCGACATGCTGAAGTTGACGTAGATCGGGTCCAGTTGCGAAATCTTGGTCAGCAGGCTGCCGTCGGCGCTGGTGGAAACCAGGCTGCCCTCGGAACGGGTTTCCTGACTGGTCATGCCAGAGATCGGTGCGGTAACGCGGGTGTAGTCCAGATTGATCTGGGCTTCTTTCAACTTGGCGCGTGCGGCGGCAACCTGTGCCTGCGCAGCCTGATAGGCGGCTACGGCATCGTCACGGTCTTTCTGGCTGACCGCATTTTCCTTGAATAGGGGCATCACGCGGTCGTAGTCCTGGCGCGTGCTGGCCAGTTGGGCTTCCTGCACCTTCAGTGCGGCAGCGGCCTGTTCCAGCGTAGCCTGGTAAGTGGCGGGGTCCAGCTGGAACAGCAAATCGCCCTGTTTCACCGGGCGGCCTTCGGTATAGGCCCGCTTGAGCAGGATGCCGCCTACGCGGGCGCGCACTTCCACTTCGCGTGAGCCGGCCGCCTGGCCGACATATTCAAAATTCACCGGAATATTGCGTTCGCTAATCTTGATGACCGATACCGGCATGGCGGGCATGGCCGCTTGTGCCGCCGGATCGGTTTTCTGGCCGCAGCCGGCAAGGCTGACGGCAAGGGCGCTCAATAACAGCCATTTGCCATGCCGCGCGGGCAGGGAAAGTGAGTGCATAGACATGGAATGTCCTCGACAAGTTGAAGTGAAAATCTGCATCCCCTGCAAGCTGCGCAGGCCCCGACGGGGCGGCAGGCAGGGGCATATTGTTAGTTTCAGTGTTGTCTACTGTATTGATTGTCATGCTGGCCTATGTGCAAGGTGACATAGTCATGTGACAGGCAGCAAGGGAGAGTGCGCATTCTATATACATTCGTGTCTGTATGTAAAATGGTGTTAATACGAATACAGCATCAATTTCTGATAAATAAAGACAATACTTAGGAAAATTCGTTCTTATCCATGCGCGCTGGCAAAAAGATCTTGAAAATTACCGGCCTGTCAGGGGGGAATAGCCCATTACCCTCACCGGGTAAATGTACTTAAAAAACAACACCTCCGGCCCAGGCAGGGCGCTGGGCAGGCCGCGACAGGGCTGGGTGAAAGCGGGTCGCTCGCTCAGGATGAATCATGCATGTGTGGCGGCTGGCTGGGACGGAACTCGGGTGGCCGCCCTGCTTGGCCGCATTGCAGGTCAAGGGCAGGTGCGACAGCTGGGACGGTGAGTGTGCTGATGCAGTGCTTTGCCCTGTGAGCAGGCCGCCACAGGGGCACAACTTTTCCCTAGGCCGGAAGGGCGGCGGTATAATCGCTCTCTTTTTTCCGAGCATTCACCAACCTCATGCCTTCGGCCATCGAAATACAAGCGGTCAGCAAGCGCTATGGTGCGCTGCAGGCGCTGGATGATGTCAGCTTCCGTGTGGAGGCCGGCGAGTTTTTTGCCTTGCTGGGGCCAAACGGGGCGGGCAAGACCACGCTCATTTCTGCCATGGCCGGTTTGTCGCGGCCTGATAGCGGCAGTATCCGCATCATGGGACACGATGTGGTGCGCGATTTCCGTGCGGCCCGCATGAGCCTGGGTGTGGTACCGCAGGAATTGGTGTTCGATCCCTTCTTGTCGGTACGGGAAACCTTGCGCTTTCAATCCGGCTATTTCGGCCTGACCCGCAACGACGACTGGATCGACGAGCTGCTGTTCAAGCTGGGCCTGGCCGACAAGGCCAATGTCAATTTGCGTGCGCTGTCCGGTGGCATGAAGCGCCGGGTGATGGTGGCGCAGGCGCTGGTGCACCGTCCGCCGGTGATGGTGCTGGACGAGCCGACCGCCGGGGTGGATGTCGAACTGCGCCAGAGTCTGTGGGCCTTCGTCAAGGAATTGAACGAGGCCGGTCATACCATCGTGCTGACCACGCATTATCTGGAAGAAGCAGAAACCCTGTGCAACCGCATTGCCATGCTCAAGCGCGGCAAGCTGGTGGCGCTGGAGAGCAAGGACAAGCTGTTGCAGCATGGCAAGGAGCGCGAGGTGGCATTCAAGCTGTCGGCACCCTTGCCGGATAGCCTGCTGCCCAGCAAGGTGCGCGAGGAAGATGGGCGCATCGTGCTAAAGCTGGCGGAGCTGAGCCAGCTGGAAGGCGTGCTGGCCACGCTGCGCGAAGCTGACGTACGTGTACGCGAACTCAATGTGGTGGAGGTGGATCTGGAAAGCGTGTTCGTGAACATGATGCACGGGGGGCGTAGCTGATGCAGGGCTTCCTGACTTTGTTCCGCAAGGAGCTGGTGCGCTTCTGGAAGGTGTCCTTCCAGACCGTGGCCGCACCGGTGCTGACGGCACTGATGTACCAGCTGATCTTTTCCCATGTGTTGTCGCGCCATGCCGAGGCCTATCCGGGGGTGGGTTATACCGCTTTCCTGATTCCGGGTCTTGCCATGATGTCGATGGCGCAAAATGCCTTTGCCAATAGTTCGTCCAGCCTGATCCAGTCCAAGATCACCGGCAATATCGTGTTCTTGCTGTTGCCGCCGCTGACGGCGCTGGAGTTTTTTGCCGCCTACATGCTGGCATCCATCGTGCGCGGCCTGGCCGTTGGCGCTGGCGTGCTGGTGGTGACGGCCTGGTTCGGCTTGCCGCTGCCCAGTCATCCGGGCTGGGCACTGCTATTCGGCATTCTTGGCTGCGGTGTGCTGGGCACGCTGGGGGTGATTGCCGGCATCTGGGCAGAAAAATTTGATCAACTGGCTGCATTCCAGAACTTTTTGATCATGCCGCTGACTTTCCTGTCTGGCGTGTTCTATTCCATTAACAGTCTGCCGCCATTCTGGTATGCCGTATCGCATGTGAACCCGGTCTTTTTCATGATCGACGGTTTCCGTTACGGCTTTTTCGGCCAGGCCGACGTCAGCCCCTGGCTGTCGCTGGGCGTGGTTGGCGGCAGTTTTATCTTGCTTTCCGGGCTGGCTTTGTGGCTGATCAAATCAGGCTACAAGCTGCGCCATTAGGATGCGTTTTCAGGATGCACACATGATTTCCACCGAACAGGTCAAACAATACATCGCCGCCGGCCTTAACTGCTCCCATCTGGAAGTGGAAGGCGACGGCCATCATTTTTACGCCACCGTGGTGTCGGCGGAATTCGCCGGCAAGCGCCTGATCGACCGTCACCGCCTGGTGAAGGAAGTGATTGCCACCCGTCTGGCCAGCAATGAAATCCACGCCCTTTCCATCGTCAAGGCAGCCACGCCGGACGAGTGGGAAAAACTGCAAGGCTGATCCCCGATATGGACAAACTGAGAATTTGCGGCAATGGTCCGCTGAATGGCGAAATCCGCGTGTCCGGCGCCAAGAATGCGGCGCTGCCGATTCTGTGCACCAGCCTGCTGACTGCCGACACCATGCGCTTTACCAATGTGCCGATGCTGCGCGACATCTCCACCACCCAGAAGCTGCTGCAGGGCATGGGTGTGCGGGTGATGACCGACAATGTGCACGAAATGGAAATCACCGCCGATCACCTGGACAGCCTGGTGGCACCGTATGATCTGGTGAAAACCATGCGTGCTTCCATTCTGGTGCTGGGCCCGACCCTGGCGCGCTTTGGCGAAGCCACCGTGTCCCTGCCCGGTGGCTGTGCCATTGGCAGCCGGCCGGTGGATCAGCACATCAAGGGCCTGGTTGCCATGGGGGCGGAGGTGGTCATCGAGCATGGCTACGTCAAGGCCAAGGCCGCGCGTCTGCGTGGCGCGCACATCGTGATGGATGTGGTGACCGTGGGGGGTACCGAAAACCTGCTGATGGCAGCCGCACTGGCCGATGGCACCACCATTCTGGAAAACGCCGCACGCGAACCGGAAGTGACTGATCTGGCCAACTGTCTGGTGGCCATGGGTGCGCGCATCAGCGGCATCGGTACCAACCGTCTGGTGGTCGAGGGAGTGGACAAGCTGCATGGCTGTGAATACGCCATCATGCCCGACCGTATCGAAGCCGGTACCTTCCTGGTGGCCGCTGCCATTACCCAGGGGCACCTGATCCTGCGCAATGCCGCTCCGCGCAGCATGGAGTCGGTGCTGGACAAGCTGGTGGAAGCCGGTGCGATTGTCGAGGCTGGCGATGACTGGATTTCGCTGGACATGAAGCGCCGCCCGAAAGCCATCAATTTCCGTACCCTGCCTTACCCGGCTTTCCCGACCGACATGCAGGCACAGCTGATGACGCTGAACTGTGTGGCAGAAGGTACCGGCATCGTGACTGAAACCATCTTCGAAAACCGTTTCATGCATGTGCCGGAGCTGAACCGCATGGGCGCGCGCATTGAAGTGGAAGGCAATACCGCCGTGGTGCACGGTGTGGACAAGCTGTCCGGTGCCACGGTAATGGCAACCGACCTGCGCGCCTCGGCCAGCCTGGTGCTGGCCGGCCTGGTGGCGCAAGGCGAAACCATCGTCGACCGCATCTATCACCTGGACCGCGGCTACGAATACATCGAGAAGAAACTGGGCGCTGTCGGCGCGCAGATCGAACGTATCAGCTAAGACCTGTCGTTTGCGCCAGGATTGACGCTTAGCGTCGCTTGGCAATAATTTGACCAAATATGGCATCAATATCGCGTAAATGCGGATTGATGTCATATTTTTTGATCAAATCATAAGAATTTCTGTGAAAATGGACAGAGCGGCCAATAATAAATGGCCAGTTACAAAGGGGAAGTGCCCGGAGATTGCCCTTGGCGGGCAAACCGGACCGCTACGGCGGCATCCCTGTCGACATCACAATAATCGAGCGGCAGACGGAGTTCTTATGTTCAAAACAATCAGGAACAAGATATTGATCGGCAGCGGCCTGCTGATACTCATTGGCTTTGCCTTGTTGATCGGGCTGAATGCCTATGCCCATTACCAGCAGGCACGGGAACAGGTACGCGACAATGCGCGCCTGCTATCCGAGCGCGAGGCCGGCAATGTGCAGCGCTTGCTGGAGTCGTCCTATCACGCGGTAGAGACGCTGGCCGAAGCGGCTGGTGCAGTCAAACGCAATATGCCGGCCAATGGCCGGCAGCTGGTGTCGGAGATGACCCGAGCCCAGCTGCCGCATAATCCGGATGCGGTCGGCTACTGGGTCATCTGGGACCCCGACGCCTTCGATGGGCGCGACAAGGAGCTGGCTGGCAGCGAGCACAATGACAAGCAAGGCCGCAGCGGTGTGTATTGGTTCAACAAGGGTGGCAAGGTGGATGTGGTGTGGGGTGGCGAAGGTGTGGATGCCAGCGACTACTACAAGCTGCCCAAGGCCAGTGGCAAGCCGGTCCTGACCGAGCCCTATGTGGATGAAGACATCAAGATACTGATGGGGACGCTGGCCATTCCGCTGCAAGTGGATGGCAAGGTGCTGGGCGTGGCCGGGGTCGATCTGGCACTGGGCCATTTGCGCGAGCTGGCCGCCAAGGTCAAGCCTTATGGCAGCGGTGCGATGAGCCTGTACTCCAACAAGGGCGTCATGCTGGCGGGGCCGGAGCAAGGCCTGATCGGCAAGCCGGACCCGAGCCTGCCTGCCGAGATCAAACAGGCTATCGAGAGCGGCAAGGAAGTGCAGTACGAGACTGCCGATGGCCTGTGGCATTTCGTGCTGCCGGTGCGGGTGGGGGACATCGCCCAGCCATGGGCGGTGCGCATCAGCATTCCGCCGGCGGCCGCACTGGCACCGGTTTGGGCGGCGACCTGGCAGTCGGTGGCCGTTAGCGTGGCCATTCTCTTGCTGATCCTGCTGCTGCTGGGGCTGACGCTGACCTACCTGCTGCGTCCGCTGGGACGGCTGCAAAGCGCAATGACCGAACTGGCCAGCGGCAGTGGGGATCTGACACGGCAGCTGGCCATCATCAGCAGCGATGAAATCGGTGCGGCCGCCTCGGCCTTTAACCGCTTTACCGGCTCGCTGCATGACATGATGCTGGATGTACGCGGCCATGCGTCTGGCGTGTCCGGTTCGGTGCGCACCATGACGGTGGATATCGGCCAGATTCGCGACAGTTCGGCACGGCAGTCGGAAGCGGCCAATGCCACCGCCGCCAGTGTGGAAGAGTTGTCGGTCAGCATCAGCCTGATTGCCGATGCCAGCAAGTCGGCCGAACGTCTGGCGCATGAGGCCGGCGGCATGTCGGCACAAGTGGCTGACAGTGTGCATGCCACCTCGCGCGAAATCAGCGGTATTGCCGATACCGTGCGTGGGCTGGCCAAGGTGATGTCCGGCTTGCAGCAGCGCTCCGGCGACATCAGCAGCATCATCAATGTGATTCGCGATATCGCCGATCAGACCAATCTGCTGGCGCTGAATGCGGCGATCGAGGCTGCGCGTGCGGGTGAGCAGGGGCGTGGCTTTGCCGTGGTGGCGGACGAAGTGCGCAAGCTGGCGGAGCGTACCTCGCAGGCCACGCTGGAAATCGGTGGCATGATCCAGGCCATCCAGCAGGATACCCAGCGGGCGGCCGGCAGCATGGAAGGGGCGCTGTCACAGGTGGAAAGTGGCGTCAGGCAAGCCGAACTGGCCGCCTCGTCGATCACCCGCATTACCGACAATAGTCAGCAGGTGGTGCGCACGGTTGGGGATATTGCCGTCGCAACGGCAGAACAGTCCACCGCCAGCCAGGAGATTGCCCAGCATATTGAAAGCATCCACAACATGTTGCAGCAGTCGGATGAGTCGGTGCGTCAGAGCTATCTGGCCATCGAAACCCTGCATCAGCTGGGAGACGAGCTGGAAGCCCTGATCGGGCGCTTCAAACTGTAGCGCAGTGGCTCATGCCCGATGTACAACAAGCGGCCTTGTGGCCGCTTTTTCTTTGCTGCGTGGCACTCAATGCAGAATCTGGATGGCTTGCTGCGGATGTTCGGCGCTGTATTCGGCGATGGCCTCTTCCAGTAGCTCGGGAGTCAGGTATTGGCCGTTGGAAACGGCATGGCGCAGACAGCGGGTCAGGTATTCCAGTGCTTGTTGCGGGATGCGGCGGTCTTCCATGATCAACTCCGATTAAATAATTTAGTAAATTCTAATATTTATGCCGGACATGATCTTGTGCCAGATCAAGCGCCGCTGCGCTATCAATGAAAAAGGCAGCCTGCTGGCTGCCTTTTATCTGTCAAAGCGGAAGGCTTATTGCGCAGCAGAGGCTGCGGCGTGTGCGGCTGCCGAGGCTTCGGCATGGCTGTTGGCACTGGCCGCAGGGGCAGCTTCTGCGGCAGGGGCCGAAGCAGCGGCCGGGCTGCTGACCAGATCGTCGATATTCATGTCGTCGTTCTGGGTCGGATTGGGTTGGCCCAACTGCCTGGCCCGCAATTGCAGGAAGCCGTCACGCATATAAGTGTAGGGGTCGATGGCTGCCGCCGACAGGCTGTCATCCAGGTCCAGATAACGGGCGCGGGTATTGATGCCGTACACCCCGTAGAAAGCGACCGCCTCGTTGGTATTGTGGTAGACCAGATGCTCCGGCCCATTGATGCCCAGCGATACACCCAGCCCCAGACCATCGCGTACCGTGCTGGGACCAAAGAACGGCAGCACCAGGTAGTTGCTGCTCTTCCAGCCCCAGTGAGCAAAGGTGTCACCCAGCGAGGTCTTGTTGTTCTTCAGGCCGGCGGGGGTGGCGATGTCGATCAGGCCAAACAAGCCAAAGGTGCTATTCAGCGCTACCCGCATGATGTCGTTGAGCGCTTTTTCCGGCTCGGCCTGCAGCAGGTTGTTGGCGGCGCTGTACACATCCTTGAAGTTGTCGAAGAAGTTGCCAACAGCCGTGCGGAAGGGGCCTGGCGTAACGGCGCGATAGCCCTGGGCGGCCGGTTTCATCACCCATCGGTCAGCGGCATCGTTGAACAAATACATCGAGCGGTTGAATGATTCGTACGGGTCTTGCGGCGTGGCCGGGTGGGGGCTGGCACAGCCGGCCAGCAGCAGGGTGCCGACCAACAGACTCGCGGGCAGCAGGCGATGCTTGCGGGTCATGGTTTACTCTCCTTGCGGGCTGGCCAGCAGCTCGCGCAGTGCATACAGTTCAACAAGATCGGACAGGCGGGCGGGCCAGTTCTGCAGCTGCAGGGTCTGACCGGCCTGCTCTGCGGCACGGCGGCAGGCCAGCAGCAGGGCGACTGCCGAGGAGTCCGCTTCGCTGATGCCGGACAGGTCCAGCTGCAGCGGGGCGCGGGCGACACGGGCAGTCAGGGGGGCCAGCAAGGCACCACTGCTGTTCATGTCCAGCTTGCCGGACAGGCGGCCCTGCCCGGTGGCGGTTTCCTCGAACATGGTGTGCGTCCTTATTTGGCAGCCGGCAGGGCGGCGTTCTTGTCCTGCAGCATCTTGATCAGGCCATCCACACCACTCTTGTTGATTTCCTGATTGAACTGGTTGCGATAGACGGTGACCAGGCTGGCACCTTCCACGCTGACATTGAAAATTTTCCAGCCTTGCGCTGTCTTGTACAGGGTGTAGTCGACGGCAACCGGGCCCTTGTCGTTGCCCGGCAGGGTAACGGCAGACTTGACGGTGGCTTCGCGGCCACTGTTGCCGACGACGACATTAGGCTGAATGTCGATCTGGGCGCTCTTGAACCGGGTCATGGTGGTGGAGTAGGTACGCACCAGCAGGGTCTGGAATTGCTGTGCCAGCGCGCCTTGCTGCGCCGGGCTGGCCTGACGCCAGCCCAGGCCGACGGCCAGGGCAGTCATGCGCTGGAAGTCGAATTGCGGCACGGCCAGCGCTTCAACCTGCTGACGGATCTGCTTGGTGTTCTTGCCGTTTTCCTGCTTCAGGACATCCATGATCTGGCGCGAGGTGTCGCGTACCAGATCAGCCGGATTGTCGTTGGCAGCCATGGTGTGGGCGCTCAGGCCCAGCAGGACGAGAAAGCATGCGATCAGTTTTTTCATGATGTGTGTCAGTCTTTATTGGTTATGCACTATGTCTGGAATTTACTGCGCGGCCGAGGCAGTGCTCTTGGCCGTATTGCCGCCGGAGAAGCTGGTCATGAACTTGCCGATCAGCTGTTCCAGTACCAGGGCAGACGAGGTCAGCGTGATGTGCTCGCCGGCTTTCAGTTCGTCCGGGTCTCCCCCTTGCAGCAGGCCGATGTACTGCTCGCCCAGCAGGCCGGCAGTCAGGATTTCGGCGCTGGCGTCCCGGCTGAAGGTGTATTGCTTGTCCAGGTTCAGGGTGACGCGGGCACGGTAGGTTTTGGTGTCCAGCTGGATGCCGCCGACGCGGCCAACCACTACACCGGCTTCCTTGATCGGTGCCTTCACCTTCAGGCCGCCGATATTGTCAAAATCGGCATACAGGGTGTAGGTCTGGTCCGCGCTTTGCGGTGTGAGATTGGCCACCTTGAGCGACATGAACACCACCGCCGCAATGCCGACTGCCACAAACAGGCCTACCCACAAATCAATAGTAGAGCGTTTCATTACCCATTTCCTAGAACATGAAGGCGGTGAGGACAAAGTCCACCGCCAGGATTACCAGAGCCGAAGTCACCACCGTGCGGGTGGTGGCGGCGGATACGCCGGCCGCGGTGGGCGTGGCGTCATAGCCTTCGAATACCGCGATCAGCGTGACGGCGATGCCGAAGCACAGACTCTTGATCAGGCCGTTGACCACGTCGTAGTGCAGGTCGACGTTGTTCTGCATTTGCGACCAGAAGGTGCCGGAATCAAGCCCGATCATCACCACGCCAATCAGGTAGCCGCCAAAGATGCCCATCACATTGAACATGGCCGCCAGGATGGGCATGGAGATCACCCCGGCCCAGAAGCGCGGGGCGACCACGCGGGCGATGGGATTGACTGCCATCACGCTCATGGCGTCCAGCTGCTCGGTGGCCTTCATCAGGCCGATTTCCGCCGTCATGGCGCTGCCGGCGCGGCTGGAAAACAGCAGTGCGGCCAGCACCGGTCCCAGCTCGCGCAGCAGCGACAGGGCTACCAGCGCGCCCAGCGCATCGGCCGAACCGAAGCGCGACAGGGTGTTGTAACCCTGCAAGCCCAGCACCATGCCGACAAACAGGCCGGACACCACCACGATGATGACCGACATCACCCCGGCGAAATAGATTTCGCGGATGGTGAGGTTGAAGCGCAGCAGGCTCTGGCCGGAATAGCGCAGGATGGCCAGCAGGAAGCGGGTGATGAAACCCAGCCGCCAGATGGCGTTGATGGTGGTGTGCCCCAGCCGGCGCAGCGGTGACAGCAGCAGCTCAGTCATGCTGGCCTCCTTTCAGGCCCAGGTCCTGCTGCAGCGAAGTGCTGGCAGGATAGGCAAAATGTACCGGGCCATCGGCCTCGCCCCACATGAACTGGTGTACCCAGGGCGAGGGAGAGGCGCGGATTTCTGCCGGTGTACCCGCCGCGACCACCGCGCCATTGGAGACGAAGTAGACGTAATCGACGATATCCAGCGATTTGTGCACGTCGTGGGTCACCATGATGGAGGTGGTGCCCAGTGCATCGTTCAGCTTCTTGATCAGGTGGGCAATCACACCCAGCGAGATCGGATCGAGACCGGTAAAGGGCTCGTCGTACAGCATCAGTTGCGGGTCCAGCGCGATGGCACGCGCCAGTGCCACGCGGCGGGCCATGCCGCCGGACAGCTCGGCCGGCATCAATCCTTGTGTGCCACGCAGGCCCACGGCGGACAGTTTCATGATCACCAGATCATGAATCATGCTGTCCGGCAGCCGGGTGTGTTCGCGGATGGGGAAGGCAACATTGTCTTCTACCGACAGGTCGGTAAACAGCGCGCCAAACTGAAAGAGCATGCCCATGCGGCGGCGATGCTCGAACAGCTCGGCATGGTTCATGTCCGCCACATTGCGGCCGTCTACCAGCACCTGGCCGGCACTGGGACGGATCTGGCCGGAGATCAGGCGCAGCATGGTGGTCTTGCCACTGCCGCTGCCACCCATGATGGCGACCAGCTTGCCGCGCGGGATGGCGAGGCTGATGTTGTTCAGGATGGGGCGTTCACCATAGGCGAAGCTGACATTCCTGAATTCGATGAAATGGTCTGAAGACACGGATTTTCCGGATAAAAACACGAGTGAAGTCCCGGCTTGCTTGGGCTCAAGACAGGTGGATTTTATAGGGTTGTAGGAGTCTCGCCAAATACATAAGGTTTCAGCGTGTAACGATGTTGCATTGCAAGGACAAATCTTGACAAGTGCTGCTGGCGAAGATTGTTTAAATAAGTTTGAAGCAATAATAAAAATCACAAGTGCCGATTATTTCATTGGCATGTTGTGGCGGCAAGCTGTTTTCCGGCAATGCGTGGTGCTGGCGGCCAGAAAATGACAAAGACCCGGCAGGGCCGGGTCCGGTCAGCCTGCGCTGGCAGGGCCTGCCAGCGCGGTGTGTGGCTTATACGCCGCGCAGCAGTTCGTTGATGCTGGTCTTGCTGCGGGTTTGTGCGTCCACTTTCTTGACGATGACGGCGCAGTACAGGCTGTGGCTGCCATCCTTGGACGGCAGGTTGCCGGACACCACGACCGAGCCCGGCGGGATGCGACCATACGTCACTTCGCCGGTTTCGCGGTCGTAGATCTTGGTGGATTGGCCGATGTACACGCCCATGGAGATTACCGAGCCTTCGCCCACGATCACGCCTTCCACCACTTCGGAGCGGGCACCGATGAAGCAGTTGTCTTCAATGATGGTGGGGCCGGCTTGCAGCGGTTCCAGTACGCCGCCAATGCCGACGCCGCCGGACAGGTGCACGTTCTTGCCGATCTGGGCGCAGGAGCCGACAGTGGCCCAGGTGTCCACCATGGTGCCTTCATCGACATAGGCGCCGATATTGACGTAGGACGGCATCAGCACGGTGTTCTTGGCAATGAAGCTGCCCTTGCGTGCCACGGCACCCGGTACCACGCGGAAGCCGGCTTCCTTGAAGTGGGCTTCGCTCCAGTCATGGAACTTGGTGTCCACCTTGTCGAAGTAGCGGCTCACACCATCGTCCTGTACCACATTGTCGCGAATGCGGAAGGACAGCAGCACAGCCTTCTTGACCCACTGGTTGACGACCCAGTCGCCGTCTACCTTTTCGGCCACGCGCAGGCGGCCATTATCCAGCTCGTCGATCACCTGGCCGATGGCGGCCTTCAGTTCGGCGGATACGGTGGCGGGGGTGATGTCGGCGCGCTTTTCGAACGCCTCTTCGATCAGGGCTTGGATCGGATGCATGTGATGGAGTCCTTTGGCAAGGTGAATGGAAACAGTCATGTCTGGTGGATGTCGCTTATTGAGTAGTTGTCTTGACGAAACGCACGATGCGTTCGGCGGCAGCCTGACATTCTGCCAGTGTCGCGACCAGAGCGATACGGATATAGCCGCTGCCCGGATTCACGCCATGTGCGCTACGTGCCAGGAATGAACCCGGCAGCACGGTAATGTGCTCCTGCTCGAACAGGGCTCGGGCAAAGGCGGCATCGTCGCCTCCCGGGATTTTGGCCCACAGATAGAAGCTGGCATCCGGCAAGGCGACGTCCAGTACCTCGGCCAGTATCGGTGTTACGGCCTGGAACTTGGCGATATAAGCGGCGCGGTTTTCCTCGACGTGGGTTTCGTCATTCCAGGCGGCCACGCTGGCGGCCTGGATGGTGGGGCTCATGGCACCGCCCTGATAGGTGCGGTACAGCATGAACTTGGCCAGCAGGGCGGCGTCGCCGGCGACAAAGCCGGAGCGCATGCCCGGCGCGTTCGAGCGCTTGGACAGGCTGGTAAACATCACCAGTCGCTCAAAGCTGCGGCCGAGTTTGCTTGCTGCTTCCAGCCCGCCCAGCGGCGGCTGGCCAAAGTGGATTTCGGAATAGCACTCGTCACTGGCAATGACAAAACCGTAGCGGTCTGACAGCTCGAACAGTTTTTTCCAGTCGTCCAGTGCCATGACCGCGCCGGTGGGATTGCCCGGGCTGCAGACAAAGACCAACTGGGTGCGGGCCCAGACCTCGGTCGGCACGCTGGCCCAGTCCGGCTGGAAAGCCGTGTCGGCCGTACAGTTGACATAGAAGGGTTCGGCCCCTGCCAGCAGTGCCGCGCCTTCGTAAATCTGGTAAAACGGGTTGGGCGACAATACCACCGGTTTGACGGCCTGCTGGCTGTCGATCACGGTCTGTACAAAGGCGAAAAGGGCTTCGCGGCTGCCATTGACCGGCAGGATTTCCTTTTCGGCATCCAGCTGCAGGCCGTAGCGGCGCTGCATCCAGTCGGCGCAGGCCTGGCGCAGCTCCACGCTGCCCAGGGTGGCCGGGTAGACCGACAGGCCGCCCAGTGCATCGACCAGCGCCTGTTTGATGACGTCCGGCGTCGGGTGCTTGGGTTCGCCTATCGACAGATTGATATGCGGCTTGTCAGCCGGGACCGCACCAGCCATCAGCTGGCGCAGGCGCTGGAAGGGATAGGGTTGCAGGCTGTCCAGGTGGGGATTCACGCTTGGTTCTCTCTATGCTGTGGGAGCAGCTTGGCCATGCCAGCTGCTTCTGGTCTTGTTTGGCCTTGCTACTGCAAAGCCACAGAATCGCTCATCTTAAGAAATCGTGATGCCTCTTGTAAAACAAAAGCTTCTTGCCATCGTTGCCATTCTGACCACCGCACTGGTATGGGGCCTGATGTGGTACCCGTTTCGTGCGCTGAATGAGCGTGGTGTCAGCATCGCGCAAACCTCGCTGCAGGTATACCTGATTGCCGCCATTCTCGGCATTGCCCTGTTTTGGGATGTCTATCGCCGCCAGTTGCGCTGGCATCCGGTATTGCCGCTGCTGGCCTTGCTGTTTGGTTGGTGCAATTTCAGTTACACCTGGGCGGTGTCGGAAGGCATGGTGATGCGGGTGCTGCTGCTGTTTTACCTGTCGCCATTGTGGACGGCCTTGTTTTCCCGCCTGCTGCTGCAGGAGAGGCTGACCCGTACTGGCTGGCTGCTGGTGGGTTTGTCGCTGGCAGGTTGCCTGACCATCCTGTATCGTCCCGGCCTGCTGGAGGGTGCCGCGCTGCTCAGCCAGCGTTATGAGTGGCTGGCCCTGTCTGGCGGCATCAGCTTTGCCTTGGGCAATGTGCTGAGCAAGCGCGCCCGCAATCTGCCGGTGCCGGTGAAGTCGGCCACCATCTGGTTTGGTGTCGCGCTGATGGGCTTTATCGCACTGGCCAGTCGCCAGCAATTGGGTGCGGTGCTGCAGACGACAGGCCAAGCATGGTTGTTGCTGGCACTGCTGGGGATGACCTTGCTGGCCACCAGCATCATTTCCCAGCATGGTGTCAGCCTGTTGCCGGCCAGCCAGACCATGACATTGATGCTGCTGGAGCTGGTGTTTGCCGCGCTGTCGGCCTACTGGCTGGCCGGCGAAAACATGAGCCTGCAGGAGTGGCTGGGCGGTGCGCTGATCGCGGGTGCCAGCCTGCTCTCCGGCAAGATGACGCAGCCAGTGGCTGCACAGGAGAAAGCATGAATATCCGGCGTATGCACGCGGACGATTTTCCGGCCTTTTGGCCGACGTTTCACAGCATCATCCAGGCGCAGGACAGCTATGCCTACGACCCGCAACTGAGCGAGGAGCAGGCACGGGCGCTATGGTGCGAACTGCCGCAGGAAACCTGGCTGGCCGAAGAGGACGGGGTGTTGCTGGGCAGCTATTTTCTCAAGCCGAATGCGGCCGGGCCGGGCAGCCATGTGTGCAATTGCGGCTATATGGTGGCTACGGCAGCGCGTGGCAAAGGGGTGGCAGCGGCGCTGTGCCTGCATTCGCAGCAGCGTGGACGCGAACTGGGCTTTCTTGCCATGCAGTTCAATGCAGTGGTGGCCAGCAATACCGTGGCAGTAGCCTTGTGGAAGAAACTGGGTTTTGCCGAGGTAGGTCGCGTGCCGGGTGCGTACCGGCACCAGAGTCTGGGGCTGGTAGATTGCCTGATCATGCACAAATGGCTGCAACAGCCAGCTGCATCCGCGACGACTGCGCCGCCGGTGCAGCTGATTGCGCGCAAGAATATCGAAGCGGTGGTGGCACGCAAACGTCGCAAGGACTGATGGCCGCCGTAAGCCGGGTACGGCGAGGCGGTGCCAGGCCGGAACGAGGAAGCGAGTTTTAGTAGTGTGGCGGGATGTCGTCGCGCAGCGAGCCACCGCTGTTGCCGCTATCGGGCTGGGCAGCCTTGAACTGCTGGTAGACCAGGCGTAGCTGTTGCTGTAGCAGGTCTATCTGTTGCTGCTGGCGCGCTACGGTGGCGTTGAGGCTGTCGAGCAGGTCGTCCTGGAAGGCGATTTTCACTTCCAGTTCATTCAGGCGGTCTTCGGTATGCATGGCGGCATTTTACCTCAGGGGATGGAGCGGTGGCGCAGTCTTGAGCTGCATTGCTGGAATATCAAATCCAGTTTTTATTATTTTTAGGAATTTTCCGAGCCAGTTACAGTTTGTCCATCACCCGGCCGCAGTGCGGCACTAGGAGGAGGACTGACATGGATGCCCTGCTGATCGGTGGCGATAGCCTGGGACAGATCCCGGATGTGCTGGCCTTGTACGATATCCGCATTGCCCGCCATATTACCGGCCGCAATACCCAGCACCAGCGCAAGGTGCCGCTGCCCAAAAACACCCAGATGCTGATTCTGCTGACCGACTACCTGGGTCACAACACCATGCGTCACTATCGCGATACCGCAGCGGCGCATGGCATTCCGGTGCTGGCTTGTCGTCGTTCCGCCACGGCGGTGGCCGAGCGCTTGCGGCATGATGGCTGGCAACCGCAGGGGTGAAGCCAAGCCGGCTTAGTTGCGGGCCGGCTGAATGCTGAAGGTCTCGATGGCCTCCAGCTCCATGATGGCGCTCGACAGGTCGACCACATTGATCAGATGGTGCTTGTTGATGGCCGACACCATAAAGCTCCACTCGCTGCCGTCCGGGCCTACCTTCAACGAGATGCTTTCCTCATGCACGATCACCCCCAGGCTGCGCAGATCGCCTGAAATCTTGTCTACCGTCCAGTGCTGCTCGCCCGGCACGGTGAGATTGACATACAGGCTGAAGCGGCGGGGCAGGCGGTTTTCCATCCAGTTCAACACCCGCATGCAGGCAATGCACAGCAAGGTGACGGCGATGGCGGACAGGTAAAAGCCCACCCCCACCAGGATGCCGATCACCGAGGACATCCACACCGACGCGGCCGAGGTGAGACCGCTGATGGACATGCCTTCCTTCATGATCATGCCGGCTCCGAGAAAACCCACCCCGGTCAATACACCTTGTGCCACGCGGGTCATGTCGCCATGCATGATGTCGGCGTGCGCACCGCCATACCAGAAACCCGAATAGCCGATCATGCTGATGACGCCGGTGGCAGCCATCGACACCAGGCCATAGGTGCGCATGCCGGCAGCGCGGCCATTCGACCAGCGTTCATAGCCGACCAGGCAGCCCAGGATCAGGCCACCCAGCAGATTGCAGGTAATCAGCAGGTTGACTTCCCATTTCTGGGCCGACCAGTACTGGTCTAGCAGTTGGGCAAAGGTAATGCTCATGGAGGGCTTTCTTGTTGGTATCCGTGGGTGCCACTTCAAGGCTAGGCCTGGCCGGTCAGACAGGCAAGCAGCTTGCTGCTACTGGCTGTCAGTTTGTGGGCGCAGCGCCTTGATGATGTAGAGGTCGAAACGGGTGGATTTGCCATCCAGCACTGCCGAAGGCTTGGCCCCTTCAATCGGGGCACCCAGCCGTGGCCGCTTGACCACGACCCGCACCTTGGCCGCCGTGATGGCGGCCTCCAGCAAACGGGCGCTGTCCATATCATCGCCAATCACCTGCTGAAAGGCCTGCATGTCTTTCTTGGCGGCCGCAGTTTTCTTGTCGGTATCGGGAAACATGGGATCGACAAATACCACTTCGGGGCGTTGTTCCGGCGGCAATTGCAGCAACCAGTCCGCCGAGTTGGCATGCACCAGCTGCATGCGTGCCGCAATGGCGGCGGTATCCGCCGCGCGGGCTGCGCGTTCCAGTGCATCAAACAGCAGGGCGGCTGCCACCGGCGAGCGCTCCACCATGGTGACCTGACAGCCCAGGCTGGCCAGTACAAAGCTGTCGCGCCCCAGGCCCGCCGTGGCATCCACGATGTGCGGCAGGTCTTTGGCCCCTTTCAGTCCCACTGCCTTGGCTACCGGCTGGCCACGGCCGCCACCCTGTTCGCGGCGGTGGCGTGCGGCACCTTCGACAAACTCGGCGTATACCGCGCCATGCTTGTTGCCGGTGGTGACCAGTTCCAGCCGCTGCGGGCCCAGCTCCAGCCAGTATCCCGCGTCGGGACGCCGGCTCAGCAAGGGCAGGGCAAAGCGGCTGGCCAGTCCTTCGGCATAGTCGCGGCGCGCGCTTTCGGCGCAGAACAGGGGCGTGACGGTCATGAGGCTTCCTTGAATAACTGCCGGCACGATACGGGATGCGCCGGACGGCGGCAAGCCGCCTGTCCGGCTCGACATTGCCAGCGGCAGCGGCAAGCGGCATAACAGCCGCATGCTGAAACTCGCCTTGTTCGTGTGCGGCGTGGTGTGCTGCGCCTTTCTGCCACAGCTGCCTTCCTTGTGGAATCTGAGCGGTCTGAGCCTGTTGGCATGGCTGCTGACGCGGCTGGCCCGTCCGCGCCCGGCCATGCTGGCCGGCTTGCTGGTGGCCTTCCTGCTGGGCTTGGGCTATGCCGATGCACGGGCGCAATGGCGGCTGGCACAGGAATTACCCGCCACGCAGTGGCAGCAGCCGTTGTTGCTGGAGGGTGTGGTGCGCGGGCTGCCCGCAGCAGGGGATTATGGTGTGCGCATGCAGTTTGAGGTGGAGCGGGTGCTGACTGCCGGAGCCCATTTGCCACCGCGCGTGCAACTGACGGTATTTGCCCGCAAGGGTGAACTGGTCATGGCTGCGCCATGGCATGCCGGTCAACGCTGGCAGCTGACGGCGCGCTTTCGCCCGCGCCAGTCCACCGCCAACCCCTTCGGCTTTGATGCCGAGCAGTGGCTATGGTCGGAAGGCGTGCTGGCCAGCGGCACGGTGCAGCCTGCTGCCCGGCAGCTGGGCGAGGCGCAGGATGCCACGGCCTGGGTGGACAGGCTGCGCGAGCGGCTGGTGTTGCGTATCGAGGCGGTGCTGGGGCGCAGCCGGGCCGCCGGACTGGTGGCCGGCCTCACCGTGGGGGCGCAGCAGCGCATTGATCGTGCCGAGTGGCAGAGCCTGGCACGTACCGGGCTGACGCATCTGGTGTCGATCTCCGGCCTGCATATCACCATGGTGGCCGGCATGGTCGCTGCCCTTGTGGCAGGTGTGCTGCGCCGCTGGCCGCTGGCATTTTGTCCTCCGCGCTTGCTCATTGTCGGTAGTGGTGTCGTGGCGGCCGCCTGCTATGCGGTGCTGGCCGGCTTTTCGGTGCCCACCCAGCGCACCCTGTACATGCTGGGCTGCATGGTACTGATGCTGCTGTGGCGGCGGCACTGGTCTGGCCTGCATATGTGGTGGCTGGCCTTGACGCTGGTGTTGCTGATTGACCCGTTTGCAGTGCTGGCGCCGGGGCTATGGCTGTCTTTCGGGCTGGTGGCGGCGTTGATGTTGTCGTCGGCAGGGCGGCGTCGGCCAGCCGGTAAGGCGTACCAGCTGTGGCGAGGGCAATGGGCGGCTACCGTGGCCTCGCTACTGCCGCTGCTGAGCCTGTTTGGCAATTTTCCGCTGGTGTCGCCGCTGGCCAATGCCGTGGCCATTCCCTTTGTGTCGGTGTTACTGACGCCGCTGGCATTGCTGGCCGTGGCCTTGCCGTGGGAGTGGCCCTTGTTGCTGAGCGGCTGGCTGGCCGAGTGGTTTTACCGTGGCGTGGACTGGCTGGCGCAATGGCCCATGTTGCAACTGGCCGCCGCGCCGTGGCCGCTGTTGCTGCTGGGGGGCATCGGCAGTCTATATTTGCTGGCTCCCGCCGGCATGCCCGGTCACTGGCTGGGGGCCAGCCTGCTGTTGCCGGCCTTGTGTTATCAGCCGCCACCGCCGCAGGCCGGGGAGTTCCGGGCGGTGGTGCTGGATGTGGGGCAGGGCTTGTCGGTACTGATCCAGACCCGGCAGCACGCCCTGTTGTTTGATACCGGGGCGGCCGAGGGCGGGCGCTGGGTCTTGCCGCAATTGCAGGGGCTGGGCATACGGCAACTGGATGTCTTGCTGCTGTCGCATCACGACAAGGACCACGATGCCGCCGCTGCCGATGTTGCTGCTGCTCTGCCGGTGCGGCGCATCCTGACCGGCCAGAAGGCCACGCTGGAGCAATACGGCTTGTCCGGTCAGCGCTGCCAGCGCGCTCAGAGCTGGGTCTGGGATGGTATCCGCTTTGACGTGCTCTGGCCGCCGGCCGCGGAAGTGCTGACGGATGACAACAGTCATAGCTGTGTGTTGCGGGTGGCGGGCCAGCGGCATGCGCTGATGCTGACCGGCGATGCACCGCGTGCGGTGGAGGAGCGGCTGGTGGCGGATTATGGCCAGCAATTGCGCAGCAGTGTGCTGGTGGTTGGGCATCATGGCAGTCGTACTTCCACTGCGCCGCTGTGGCTGGAAACATTGCAGCCGCAGCTATCGGTGCTGAGTGCGGGCTTTCTCAACCGTTACCGCCACCCGCATCCGCTGGTGTTGGCGGCCCTGCAGCAACAGGGCCGGGTATTGCGTACCGATGCCGATGGCTTGCTCAGCCTGACGCTGGGGGCGGAGGTGCGTTATGACTGCTATCGCCAACAGGCGGCACGCTACTGGCGCAGTGCCGGGCCTTGTGCCCAGGATGGCGAGCCGGCAGCACCGGCATCTGCCCGGCTAAAATGAGGAGCGGCTACCGCTGGCGCTGTACGCGGGCCACCACGCAGTTGCCCTTGCCCTGGTATTCCACTTGGTCAAACGACAGCTTGCGGGCAATCAGTATGCCGCGCCCGTGGCTGGCCATCAGCGAAGCCGCCGGGCAGTCTTCATATTGCTGCCAGTCAAAGCCCTCACCCATGTCCTGGATGGTGAAGCTGAAGCGGTCGGGCTCGCGCACAAAACTGATGCTGACTTCGCGTTGGCCCAGTACCGGGTCATGCTGGCGGCGCTCCAGTTCACTTTCCCAGTCGCCCTCGGCCTGCAGCCGGGTCTTTTCCTCGTAACTGATGGCGAGATTACCGTGCTCCACCGCATTGACCATCAGCTCAAACAGGCCGGTGGCTACTTTTTCCGGTTGCGTGCAGGTGCGCGCCAGCAATGCGGTGACGGTCTGCGCTTCCTTCAGCGTACGCAGCCGGAATTCGGCCTGCTGCAATTGCGCCAGTGCATCGAGATGCTGCTTGGCCAGCTCGCGAAAAGCCTGGTGGCGGTCCCAGTGACTGTGCGCTGCCTTGACCACGGCCAGCAGCATGTCGCGGGAAAAGGGTTTGGTCAGATAGTAGAAGGCACCGGCCTCCATGCCTTCCTGCACGCTGGCCGGCGAATTGATGGCCGTCTGCATGATGACCGGCAGGAAATTCAGCTCGGGGGTGTTCTTGATGCGCTTGAGCACATCAAAGCCGTTGAGGCCGGGCATCATCTTGTCGAGTAGCACCGTGGACAGGCTGCTGCCTTGCTGCTGGAGGATCTCCCAGGCCTGCTCGCCGCTCTCGGCACACAGCGTTTCGTAACCGGCTGCTTCCAGCAGTTCGGTCATCAGCTCCAGATTGAAGGGCTCGTCGTCAACGAGTAAAAGTCGATGTGACATGGCTTATCTCTTGGGATGTCGCGCTATTGTCGTGCCGGCGTGGCAGTACCGCGGTAAAGGCCGCACCGCGCGGGCTGAGGTTTTCGGCAAAGATGATGCCGTGGTGTGCCTGAATGATTTCCCGGCAGATGGCCAAGCCCAGGCCGGTGCCGCCGGCTCCGGTCTTGGTGGAGCTGCTCTGGATGAATTTGTCGAAGATGGTTTCCACCTCGTCCACCGGAATGCCGGGGCCGCTGTCTTCAACGCAGATGAGGATTTCCTCCTGCTGCTGGTTATTGAGTTGCAGCCGGGCGGTGACGCGGATGACTTCGCCGGCCGGGCTGAACTTGATGGCATTGGACAGCAGATTGCGTATCACCTGGCCCAGGCGGAAGGGGTCGATGTCGGCCGTCAGCTTTTCCGGCGTGCAGTACAGGTAAAGCTTGATGTTGTGGTTGCTGGCCAGCGGCGTCATTTCATCGCAGGCTTCGCGCAGGCAGTGAGCCAGATCGAAGTGACCGAAGTGGTAGTCCATCTTGCCGACTTCCATCTTGGCCAGATCCAGCAGGTCGTTCAGCAATTGCAGCAGGCGGTTGCCGCTGCTGTGGATGCGCTGGAAGTATTGTTCCAGCTTGTCGTCCTGCAGCAGTCTGGCGCGGGTTTCGCCAATTTCGGTAAAGCCGAGAATGGCGTGCATGGGGGTGCGCAGTTCGTGCGACATATTGGCCAGGAATTCGGTTTTGGCGCGGCTGTTTTCCTCGGCCAGGGTCTTGGCCTGACGCAGGGCATCTTCCATCTCGCGCTGGGCGGAGAAGTCCTGGTACAGCCAGATGGTGCCCAGTTTGGGTACCGAGGGATTGACTGCCCGGCCAAACATGCGGCACCAGATCAGCTTGCCGCTACCGGTGCGCAGCTTGACTTCGGACTGGACCACCTTGCCATCGTTCAGCAGGTTGTACAGCGCCCGCCCGGTGCGTTCCCATTGCTCCTGGCTCTCGAAGTAGGGCAGTGTGGTCTGGCCGATGACTTCGTCTTCCTCGCGTTCGAACAGGTCGAGAAAAGCGCCGTTAACCCGGCGCAGGTGGCGGTCGACGATATAGGCCATGGCCATGGGGCTGGCTTCCAGCAGCGCCGCCAGTTGCCGGCTTTGTACCTCTACCTGTTCGGCCAGGCTGTTTTTCAGCCGGATCAGCGCCGCTTCCTGTTCTTTACGCAGGCTGATGTCGCGGCATACCGCCACATAGAAGGAGTCGTCCGGTGCCTCTACCCGGCTGAGCGACAGTTCGACCGGCATCTGGCTGTTGTCGCTGCGCAGCAGGTGGGCTTCGAAGGTACGACCTTCGCGGGCGGCGGCAATCGATTCGAAGCTGATGCTGGGGCTGAGGCTGTACAGCTCGGTCAGCAGGGAGCCGACCGGCAGGTGTTCGATGGATTCGGCGCTCTGGCCGATCAGCTTGGCGGCTGCCGGATTGACATGGGTAATCAGGCCGCTGCGGTTGATCAGGATGATGGCATCGGAACTGGCTTGCAGAATGGCGCGCTGGCGCGCCTCGCTTTCGGCCAGCGCCTGTTCCGAGCTGGCGCGGTCGTTGATCTGTTCGCGCAGGGTGCGGTTATTCAGCTCCAGCTGATGATGCTGGCGGCGCAGCAGGGTGCGCAGGCCCTGGTTGTTGCTGATCTGGCGTTGTTGCAGGATCAGCAGCAGGCACATGATCAGGGCGGAAGTCGCGAGAATGCCATAGCCCTGTGCACTGAGCGCCGGCTGGTTGTCTTCCAGCGGATAGGCACCAAACAGCAGGTCGTAGCCGCCGATGCTGCGGCGGGTGGTCAGCAGCGGATTGCCGGATGGCAGGGCCTGCAGCGGATGAGAGTCGAGGCTGGGCCGGTCTGGCGCATCCTGGTTCCAGGCGACCAGCCGCACATGCTGCAAGGGATTGGGCTGGTCGGGATTGCTCTGGCTGCTTTGCAGCAGCAGGTCGCTGCGCAGGTTCACCAGCAGCAGGTGGCCGTCGTCATTCAGGTTGGCCATGATGTCCAGCCGGGGGGGCGCACCGGGAATCAGGGTGTTGAACATCAGCATGGGCTGGTTGCGATTGCGCGCCTGCTCCATCTTGCGGCGCGCATTGTCCAGGCTGCCCAGATCCATGCCTTGCGGCAGGGCATTGCCATCGTCCGGCAGATAGCTTTCCACCGGGTAATACATGGGCTGTTGCGGGCTGGTGACCAGATGCCGGTCTTTCAGCATGCGAATGCTGTTGGCAATGGCGGTTTCAAACTCGGTGCGCTGATTCGGTTCGATACGGCGCACGATGCCGATGCCGCCAAAGCGGCTTTCTTCCTTGAGTACCGTGGGGGCCAGCTCGCCCAGATTGGGGGGCGTGCCGGTGCTGTGGCGCTGGCGGATCAGGCTTTGCGCCAGCAGGTCGGTACGGTCGAGCATTTCCTGCAGCCGGGTGGCCAGCAGTTCGGTGCCCAGTTCGCCCCAGTGCTGCAGTTTTTCCTGTTCGCGCACGCGGTCGTTATCCAGCAGCAGCGCGTATTCCGCGCAGAGCAGGATAATGGTCAGTAGCGCTCCCAGCAGCAGGGAAGTGAAGCGACTCAGGCTGGTCGACATGATGTCCCGCTGGCTCAGGCCAGCTTGTCGTACAACGCAGCGAATTCGACGGCGAGCTTGTGCTTGGGATCCAGATAGATCATCGGGCGTGCTACATCGTGCGATTCGCGGATCTTGACCGAGGCCGACAAGGGCGGGTCCAGTACCGGCAGGCCTTCGGCACGCAGCTCGGCCACCAGTCGTACCGGCAGGCTGGCGCGCGGCTGGAACTGGTTGACCACGATGCCTTCTACTTGCAGCGCCGGATTGTGATCGGCACGGATTTCCTCGACGCTGGCCATCAGGTTGTACAGCGCCTGGCGCGAGAAAGCGTCGCAGTCAAATGGAATCAGGCAGCGGTCGGCGGCAATCAGCGCCGAGCGGGTAAAGAAATTCAGCGCAGGCGGGGTGTCGATCCAGATTTCGTCAAAGTCACCGGCCACCTGGTCCAGTGCTTCTTTCAGCTTGAACATCTTGTAGCGGCTTTCCAGCTTCACCATCAGCTCGCTCAGCTCCGGGTGCGAGGCCAGCAGTTGCAGTGCATCAAACGGCGTGTCGCTGACGAAATCCTGCAAATCCTTGCTGTACATGCTGATATTGAGCATCTGGCCAAAAAAACCGGCGGCCGATTTTTCGGCGGCGGGCTGGATGGCTCCGCTCAGATACTGGCTGGCATTGCCCTGGGCATCCAGATCGATCAGCAATACCTTCTTGCCTCGACGGGCGGCAACCGCCGCCAGGTTGGCGGTAATGGTGGATTTGCCTACTCCACCTTTCTGATTGAACACCACACGACGGATGGCGTGCATGGGATCTCCCTCTGGCAATGCCGGTGAATGCGCTGACAAATCAATGACGGTGATTTTGCCGCCAGCCTGTCTGATTGATGCAGGCTGGGCGGTGCTTATCGGTTGGTTTGGCTCCGAATATATCAGAAGCCGGCCAGGCCTTTGCATACGTATTGCATCTGCTGAAAACTGGCAGAGTTTTGTGTCACCGGCATGGCCTTTATCTGGCTGTCATTGTAAGTGTAGCTGGCAATCTGCCGGCCATTTTCATCAAACAGCACCATGGCGGTCAGCCGGAAGGTGCGTGCCGAGCAGTCGATCAGCCAGCTGTTGATGGAGACCTTGTGGCGCGGGGTGGAGAGGAAGTTTTCCTTGCGCAGATTGAAAATGGTCTTGCGGTCGCGGAAAGTGACCACCGAGCCTTGCGGCTTGATCGACAGCTTGTCCAGTTCGTTCAGGATATTGCCGTTGGGCGAGACACCGAGGTTTTCCCAGTCGGCATTTGCCTGTGACAGCGTTGGGCCGGGGCCTGGCCGCGGCTTGGTCGGGCTGGTCTGGGGCGGCAGGGTGGTGCAGGCGGCCAGCAGGCTGCCACAGGCTGCCAGGGCGAGCAGACGATAAAACATGCTTGATCTCCGGTTTGATGCGCACAGTTTCGCATAGGCCGCCCTCAGGGGGAAATCGTGCGGGCCATGCGGCGGCAAGTTGCAGCGCGATTGGAGTTTTGTTACTGCCAGCGGTTCAGCAGCGAGGGGAGAATATCTTGTGGCGAGAACGATTTTTTACAATTTCTGAAAGTTTATAGCGCATACGGCTAGGAACTTTCCTAGTGGCAGCAGGGTCTTTCATGCACGAGAGCATTTTCCTCTTCGTTTCACATTGTCTCCATCCAACTTGTTGCCGCCCCTTCCCGGGCGGCTTTTTTTTGCTGCCAGCCGCTTTGCCGTACAATAGGTAGCTTCCCATGACTTCGACAGGTTGCTGCCATTTGTCGCGCTGGTGTTTCCAGCCGGATCTGGTCTCTTTTCCGCATGCAGGACGCACTCTCCCTACTTGGCAATATCTTTGGCTACCCGGCGTTTCGTGGGCAACAGGCGGAGATCGTCAATCATATCGTCGAAGGCGGTCACGCACTGGTGCTGATGCCTACCGGTGGCGGCAAAAGCCTGTGCTACCAGATACCAGCCCTGCTGCGGCCGGGCATCGCCATCGTGGTGTCGCCGCTGATCGCGCTGATGCAGGACCAGGTGGCCGCGCTGACCGAAGTGGGTGTCGCAGCGGCCTGCCTTAATTCAGCCACCTCGCCGGAAGACGCACGCGCCATCGCCATGCAGGCGCGGGCCGGCACGCTGGATCTGCTCTATGTCGCCCCCGAGCGGCTGCTGACGCCCCGTTTTCTCGATTTTCTGGCCCAACTGGATATTGCACTGTTTGCCATCGACGAAGCGCATTGCGTCAGCCAGTGGGGGCACGATTTCCGCCCGGAATACCAACAGCTGGGCATGCTGGCCGAACATTATCCACAAGTGCCGCGTATTGCCCTGACGGCAACGGCCGATCCGCAAACCCGCGAAGACATCCTGCATTACCTGAAACTGGGCGACGCACGGGTGTTTCTGTCCAGCTTCGACCGCCCCAATCTGTTCTATCAGGTGGTGGAAAAGCACAATGCCAAAAAGCAGCTGCTGGACTTCATCAATAATGAATATCCCGGTGCTTCCGGCATCGTGTACTGCCTGTCGCGCAAACGGGTGGAAGAAACCGCCGAATGGCTGAGCCAGAACGGCATTCCCGCGCTGCCTTACCATGCCGGCCTCAGCCACGAAGTGCGCGAGCGCCATCAGCGCGAGTTCTTGCGTGAAGAGGGCATTGTCATGGCAGCCACCGTGGCCTTCGGCATGGGTATCGACAAGCCGGATGTGCGCTTTGTCGCCCATATCGATCTGCCCAAGAGTCCGGAGAACTTCTATCAGGAGTCGGGCCGCGCCGGGCGCGATGGCCTGCCAGCCTCCAGCTGGCTGTGCTATGGCCTCAACGACATGGTGCAGCTCAACCAGATGATTCAGGGTTCGGAAATGGCCGAGCTGCAAAAACAGGTGGAGCTGTCCAAGCTGGATGCCATGCTGGCCTTCTGCGAAACCGCCAGTTGCCGCCGCCAGCAAATCCTCAGCCACTTTGGCGAAAGCAGCCAGCCTTGCGGTCATTGTGATAATTGCCTGAATCCCCCCATTACCTTTGATGCCACTGTGCCGGTGCAAAAACTGCTGTCCTGTATCTATAGAGTAGAGCAGCGCTTTGCCGCCAATCATGTGGTGGACGTGCTGCTGGGACGCAGCAACCAGTCAGTCACCAGTTTCGGTCATGACAAGCTGTCCACCTTCGGTATCGGCCGTGATTACAATCAGCGCGCCTGGCGCTCGCTGATCCGCCAGCTGGTCGCCCGCAAGATCCTGCAGGTGGATATTGCCCGTGGCCAGTCGCTGGTGTTGACGGATGCGTGCAGATCGCTGCTCAAAGGGCAGGAGAAAATCTATCTGCGCCCGCTGGCTGAAGACAGTAAGGCGCGCAGCGTCAATACCGATCGCTGGCTGCGTACCGAGCGCGAAGAACGGCTATGGCAGGCCCTGCGCCGCTGGCGGCGGCAGATGGCGGATGAGCACAATGTGCCGGCTTATGCTGTCTTTTCTGATCGCACCCTGCGCGATATCGTCGAGCGCCGCCCGCAAAACCTGCGTGAACTGGGAAAAGTGTATGGTCTGGGCGAGCTGAAACTGGCGCGCTACGGTAGTGCGTTGCAACAAATCCTGGATAGCCAGCAGGAATGATTCCGTTACAATCGAGCCACACAACACGCAAGCAACAAGCACGTGTCAGCGTGCAGGCATTGGAGAACTCATCATGGCAGTCAATCTGACCCCGGTTAGCGCCGACCAACTGGCCATCATCGATGGCATCGAACTGAATGTGGCAGAGGCCGGTATCAAAAAGGCCAATCGCAAGGATGTGCTGGTCATCCGCATCGACAAAGGCAATACCGTAGCCGGCGTCTTCACGCAAAACCGCTTCTGTGCCGCCCCGGTGCAGATCAGCAAGAAACACCTGGATGCCGGCGTGCAGATTCGCGCACTGGTGGTGAATACCGGCAACGCCAATGCCGGCACCGGTGAAGATGGCCGCCAGCGTGCGCTGTCGGTCTGCCAGGCACTGGCTGGTGAGCTGGATTGCGCTGTCGAACAGATTTTGCCGTTCTCTACCGGTGTGATTCTGGAGCCGCTGCCGGTCGACAAGATCATCCAGGCATTGCCCACCCGTCGTGAGGCTAACTGGGCCGAAGCGGCCGAAGCCATCATGACCACCGATACCGCCCCCAAGGCCACCAGCCGTACGCTGGAGATCGACGGTGCCAAGGTCAGCATCACCGGCATCGCCAAGGGCGCTGGCATGATTCATCCCAATATGGCCACCATGCTGGGTTTCGTGGCGACCGATGCGCCGGTCACCCGCCCGGTACTGGAGCAACTGGTCAAGGAAGTGGCCGACCTCTCCTTTAACTGCATTTCGGTTGATGGCGACACTTCCACCAATGACAGCTTCATTCTGGTGTCCACCGGCAAGAGCGCCGCGCCGCGCATCGACTCGGTCAATCACCCGGCCTATGCCATCCTCAAGGCCGCGCTGGTGGATGTGGCTACCGAACTGGCTCAGGCCATCATCCGCGATGGTGAAGGTGCCACCAAGTTCATCAGCGTCAAGGTCGAAGGTGGCCGTTCCGTTGCCGAGTGCAAGGACGTCGCCTACGCCATCGCCCGTTCGCCGCTGGTCAAGACCGCTTTCTTTGCCTCTGATCCGAACCTGGGTCGCCTGCTGTGCGCCATTGGCTATGCCGGTGTCAGCGATCTGGATGTCGATCGCCTCTCTCTCTATCTGGATGATGTACTGGTTGCCTGCAATGGCGGTCGCAACCCGGATTACCAGGAAGAAGATGGCCAACGTGTGATGAGCCAAAGCGAAATCACCGTACGTGTCGTACTGGGGCGTGGCGCAGCCCAGGCTACGGTCTGGACCTGCGATTTCTCCTATGACTATGTAAAGATCAACGCGGACTACCGTAGCTGATACAGCGATGAGTCGTACTTTGTACAAAAAGCCCGGCGTCAGCCGGGCTTTTTGCTGTCGGTGTCGATGCGGTGACCTGCTTTTTACGTCAGCCAGCCCCACCCATCACGGCAAGTGCGAACGGGGAGGCGCGTATTTTTGTGCGTCCGCAGCAAGGCTGTAATAAAACCCCTATGGCATAGTTTATTGCCCATCAGTGACTTAGCCCGATGCGAGTCGATGTTTGGCCAGAATCTGCACTTTTCTTCGCACAAAGTGTTGACGAGGACAGGGTGCGGCGGTATAGTTCGCCTCCTCAGCAGACAACGCAGCGACGGAAACGAAACGCAGCGACCTGCACCGCTCTTTAAAAAACAGAATAACCGATAGGTGTGAGTACTTGGCGAAAGCCAAATACTTGCACTGCAAGAAGAAGAAGTACTTGTTTATTTCTTTGATCTTGCGTGCCAGAAAATTTGCTATGAGATTGAACTGAAGAGTTTGATCCTGGCTCAGATTGAACGCTGGCGGCATGCTTTACACATGCAAGTCGAACGGTAACAGGGAGCTTGCTCCGCTGACGAGTGGCGAACGGGTGAGTAATGCGTCGGAACGTGCCGAGTAGTGGGGGATAACTATCCGAAAGGATAGCTAATACCGCATACGCTTTGAGAAGGAAAGCAGGGGATCGTAAGACCTTGCGCTATTCGAGCGGCCGACGTCTGATTAGCTAGTTGGTGAGGTAAGAGCTCACCAAGGCGACGATCAGTAGCGGGTCTGAGAGGATGATCCGCCACACTGGGACTGAGACACGGCCCAGACTCCTACGGGAGGCAGCAGTGGGGAATTTTGGACAATGGGCGCAAGCCTGATCCAGCCATGCCGCGTGTCTGAAGAAGGCCTTCGGGTTGTAAAGGACTTTTGTCAGGGAGGAAATCCCTAAGGTTAATACCCTTGGGGGATGACAGTACCTGAAGAATAAGCACCGGCTAACTACGTGCCAGCAGCCGCGGTAATACGTAGGGTGCAAGCGTTAATCGGAATTACTGGGCGTAAAGCGTGCGCAGGCGGTTGTGTAAGTCTGATGTGAAAGCCCCGGGCTCAACCTGGGAACTGCATTGGAGACTGCACGGCTAGAGTGCGTCAGAGGGGGGTAGAATTCCGCGTGTAGCAGTGAAATGCGTAGAGATGCGGAGGAATACCGATGGCGAAGGCAGCCCCCTGGGATGACACTGACGCTCATGCACGAAAGCGTGGGGAGCAAACAGGATTAGATACCCTGGTAGTCCACGCCCTAAACGATGTCAACTAGCTGTTGGGGGTTTGAATCCTTGGTAGCGTAGCTAACGCGAGAAGTTGACCGCCTGGGGAGTACGGCCGCAAGGTTAAAACTCAAAGGAATTGACGGGGACCCGCACAAGCGGTGGATGATGTGGATTAATTCGATGCAACGCGAAAAACCTTACCTGGTCTTGACATGGTCGGAACTTGCCAGAGATGGCTTGGTGCTCGAAAGAGAACCGACACACAGGTGCTGCATGGCTGTCGTCAGCTCGTGTCGTGAGATGTTGGGTTAAGTCCCGCAACGAGCGCAACCCTTGCCATTAGTTGCTACCATTTAGTTGAGCACTCTAATGGGACTGCCGGTGACAAACCGGAGGAAGGTGGGGATGACGTCAAGTCCTCATGGCCCTTATGACCAGGGCTTCACACGTCATACAATGGTCGGTACAGAGGGTCGCGAAGCCGCGAGGTGGAGCCAATCTCATAAAACCGATCGTAGTCCGGATCGCACTCTGCAACTCGAGTGCGTGAAGTCGGAATCGCTAGTAATCGCGGATCAGCATGCCGCGGTGAATACGTTCCCGGGTCTTGTACACACCGCCCGTCACACCATGGGAGTGAGTTTCACCAGAAGTGGGTAGGCTAACCGTAAGGAGGCCGCTTACCACGGTGGGATTCATGACTGGGGTGAAGTCGTAACAAGGTAGCCGTAGGGGAACCTGCGGCTGGATCACCTCCTTTCTAGAGAAGGCGATCGTCAAGTATTCACAACCTATCGGTTATTCGTGATTTAAGGGTAGTAACTGGGTTTGTAGCTCAGCTGGTTAGAGCACTGTGTTGATAACGCAGGGGTCGTAGGTTCGAGTCCTACCAGACCCACCAGTTTGGGGGATTAGCTCAGTTGGGAGAGCACCTGCTTTGCAAGCAGGGGGTCGTCGGTTCGATCCCGTCATCCTCCACCATTCTTACAGTGCAAACAAAAGCGCACACAACCTGTCAGGGTTGCGTGAATTTCTGTTTGCGTTGTTTTTACAATGCCCGATCTTTAACAAACTGAAGAAGCCGAATTAATTAGACGGCGAGATGAAATACATGGAGTTAATTCTGCATGTAGGACAAATCGTCATCTTGGGAATTTGATTGTATCTAGTGTCATGTCGCCATATCAAAAGGGGCGGTGTGGCACGTCGCACAAACACATTCTGTCGGATTGGTAATTTAGGTTACTGAAATGATAGGGTCAAGCGACTAAGTGCATCTGGTGGATGCCTTGGCGATCACAGGCGATGAAGGACGTGTAAGCCTGCGAAAAGCGCGGGGGAGCTGGCAATAGAGCTTTGATCCCGCGATGTCCGAATGGGGAAACCCACCTAGCAATAGGTATCCCAGACTGAATACATAGGTCTGTGGAGGCGAACCGAGTGAACTGAAACATCTAAGTAACTCGAGGAAAAGAAATCAACCGAGATTCCGTCAGTAGTGGCGAGCGAACGCGGAATAGCCTGTATGTGATAGAGATTGAGATAGTGGAAGGACCTGGAAATGTCCGCCATAGTGGGTGATAGCCCCGTACACGAAATTTCATTCTTGGTACTAAGCATACGAAAAGTAGGGCGGGACACGCGAAATCCTGTTTGAAGATGGGGGGACCATCCTCCAAGGCTAAATACTCGTGATCGACCGATAGTGAACCAGTACCGTGAGGGAAAGGCGAAAAGAACCCCGGGAGGGGAGTGAAATAGAACCTGAAACCGGATGCATACAAACAGTGGGAGCCTCGTAAGGGGTGACTGCGTACCTTTTGTATAATGGGTCAGCGACTTACGTTCAGTAGCAAGCTTAACCGCATAGGGGAGGCGTAGGGAAACCGAGTCCGAATAGGGCGATTTAGTTGCTGGGCGTAGACCCGAAACCGAGTGATCTATCCATGGCCAGGATGAAGGTGCGGTAACACGCACTGGAGGTCCGAACCCACTAGTGTTGCAAAACTAGGGGATGAGCTGTGGATAGGGGTGAAAGGCTAAACAAACTCGGAGATAGCTGGTTCTCCCCGAAAACTATTTAGGTAGTGCCTCATGTATCACTTCCGGGGGTAAAGCACTGTTATGGCTAGGGGGTCATTGCGATTTACCAAACCATGGCAAACTCTGAATACCGGAAAGTGCGAGCATGGGAGACAGACGGTGGGTGCTAACGTCCATCGTCAAGAGGGAAACAACCCAGACCGCCAGCTAAGGTCCCAAATGATCAGTTAAGTGGTAAACGAAGTGGGAAGGCCCAGACAGCCAGGATGTTGGCTTAGAAGCAGCCATCATTTAAAGAAAGCGTAATAGCTCACTGGTCGAGTCGTCCTGCGCGGAAGATGTAACGGGGCTCAAACTGATAACCGAAGCTGCGGATTTGCACGTAAGTGCAGATGGTAGGGGAGCGTTCTGTAGGTCTGTGAAGGTGTCTCGTAAGGGATGCTGGAGATATCAGAAGTGCGAATGCTGACATGAGTAGCGATAAAGCGGGTGAAAAGCCCGCTCGCCGAAAGCCCAAGGTTTCCTACGCAACGTTCATCGGCGTAGGGTGAGTCGGCCCCTAAGGCGAGGCTGAAAAGCGTAGTCGATGGGAAACGGGTTAAAATTCCCGTACTTTTGTGTAGTGCGATGTGGGGACGGAGAAGGTTAGGTCAGCGGCCTGTTGGAATAGGTCGTTCAAGCTGGTAGGTGGTTAGGGTAGGCAAATCCGCCCTTTCATTCAACACCGAGAAGTGATAACGAGGGTCTACGGACCTGAAGTGACTGATACCACGCTTCCAGGAAAAGCCACTAAGCTTCAGCTACACAAGAACCGTACCGCAAACCGACACAGGTGGGCAGGATGAGAATTCTAAGGCGCTTGAGAGAACTCAGGAGAAGGAACTCGGCAAATTGATACCGTAACTTCGGGAGAAGGTATGCCTCTTTAGGTGAGATCCCTTGCGGATGGAGCTTGGAGAGGTCGCAGAGAATCGGTGGCTGCGACTGTTTATCAAAAACACAGCACTCTGCCAACACGAAAGTGGACGTATAGGGTGTGACGCCTGCCCGGTGCTGGAAGGTTAAGTGATGGGGTGCAAGCTCTTGATCGAAGCCCCAGTAAACGGCGGCCGTAACTATAACGGTCCTAAGGTAGCGAAATTCCTTGTCGGGTAAGTTCCGACCCGCACGAATGGCGTAACGATGGCCACACTGTCTCCTCCTGAGACTCAGCGAAGTTGAAGTGTTTGTGAAGATGCAATCTCCCCGCTGCTAGACGGAAAGACCCCGTGAACCTTTACTGTAGCTTTGCATTGGACTTTGAAGTGGTTTGTGTAGGATAGGTGGGAGGCTTTGAAGCCAGGACGCTAGTTCTGGTGGAGCCAACCTTGAAATACCACCCTGACCCCTTTGAGGTTCTAACCTTGGTCCGTTATCCGGATCGGGGACAGTGCATGGTAGGCAGTTTGACTGGGGCGGTCTCCTCCCAAAGTGTAACGGAGGAGTTCGAAGGTTACCTAGGTACGGTCGGAAATCGTGCTGATAGTGCAATGGCAAAAGGTAGCTTAACTGCGAGACCGACAAGTCGAGCAGGTGCGAAAGCAGGACATAGTGATCCGGTGGTTCTGTATGGAAGGGCCATCGCTCAACGGATAAAAGGTACTCCGGGGATAACAGGCTGATACCGCCCAAGAGTTCACATCGACGGCGGTGTTTGGCACCTCGATGTCGGCTCATCACATCCTGGGGCTGTAGCCGGTCCCAAGGGTATGGCTGTTCGCCATTTAAAGTGGTACGTGAGCTGGGTTCAAAACGTCGTGAGACAGTTTGGTCCCTATCTGCAGTGGGCGTTGGAAGTTTGACGGGGGCTGCTCCTAGTACGAGAGGACCGGAGTGGACGAACCTCTGGTGTACCGGTTGTCACGCCAGTGGCATTGCCGGGTAGCTAAGTTCGGAAGAGATAACCGCTGAAAGCATCTAAGCGGGAAACTCGCCTGAAGATGAGACTTCCCTGAGGGCTTGACCCTCCTGAAGAGTCGTTCGAGACCAGGACGTTGATAGGTCGGGTGTGGAAGCGCTGTGAGGCGTTAAGCTAACCGATACTAATTGCTCGTGAGGCTTGATCCTATCATTTGAGTGGCTTGGGAGACCAAGACCGAATGGATAGTGAGTGTGCGACGCGATCAAAGATCCAAGAGTAAGATATCTAATTAATTCAGTGTTCCAGACGGAGTCTGGGGTACAAAGCTTCTTCGAGTTTGTTGACAGTTTATGTCTGGTGGCCATAGCGAGGTGGTCCCACGCCTTCCCATCCCGAACAGGACCGTGAAACGCCTTAGCGCCGATGATAGTGTGGCATTCGCCATGTGAAAGTAGGACACCGCCAGACTCCCCATACACAAGCCCAGCTCAACAGAGCTGGGCTTTGATTTAGCTGTTTTGCTGACTGTTGAGTCATTCCGGCAGGAAAACAGACGACAGCTTGTGTTTGGTGGCCATAGCGAGGTGGTCCCACGCCTTCCCATTCCGAACAGGACCGTGAAACACCTTAGCGCCGATGATAGTGTGGCATTCGCCATGTGAAAGTAGGACACCGCCAAACTTCCCATTTGCCAGCATGCTGGCTAGCAAAAAGCCCGGACTTGTTCCGGGCTTTTTGCATTCTGATCTCATCAAATCAATGTCTGTCAGTCACTAGCTCCAGCAGTTGGTCTATTTCATTTTCATTGAATACCTGCAAGCCATGCTGTTGCAGCAAGGCGGCAGTGACACCCTGGCCGTGTTGCAGTTGTTGACTGAAGCTTCCATCGTAGATGTCGTGGTTGCCACAGGATGGGCTATTGGCTTTGAGCAGTGCCAGCTGGCAGCCATATTGCCTGGCCAACTGCAAGGTATGCTCTGCTCCGGCCTTGAATGGCTGGCTAACATCTTCGCCACTGGCCGTCACCACCCTGGCCAGGCCCAGCAGGACCCCTCGGCCATCACCATTGATGATTTCAGCAGCAGGGCGTGGTACTGGCAGTCCTCCTGCGCATTCGGGGCAGACGGGTAGTAGCTGGTAATGTGCCGCAAGCTGTGTCAGGCATGCGGCATTCTGACCCTTGGACTGACCATCGTAGCGGACAGGTTGCCCCAGCAGGCAGGCACTGATCAGTAATGGTGGTTTGTGATGGGTCACAGCATGGGCTCCAGCAATTGCGCCAGCCGCAAGGCAGACTGGCGGATAAGGGTTTCTTCGACGCCGGCATAACCCAGTACCAGCCCGTTTTGCTGGGGCTGCTCCAGATAATGGCCGGATAGCGGGCGTAGCCATAGCTGCTCCCGGGCGGCATGGCTGCTTAGCTGCTGGTCGTCGACATGGGCGGGCAGTCGGGCCACCAGATGCATGCCGGCCTGGCCGGCAGATAGGGGGAGTGCCCTGCCCAGGGCATGGTCCAGCGTATGCCGCAGCAACTGCTGGCGTATGCGGTACAGTTCGCGCATGCGACGAATGTGGCGGGCAAAGTGCCCCTGTTCGATAAAGTCGGCCAGTGCTGCTTGCTGGGCATAGCTGCCTTCACGGTAGAGGCGGGCATAGGCTGCGCGAAAACTGTCGATCAGTGCCGGTGGGATCACCAAATAGCCTAGCCGTAACGCCGGAAACATCACCTTGCTGAAGGTGCCGACATAGATGACCCGCTCGCTGCTGGCCAAGCCCTGTAGGGAGGCGATGGGCTGAGCATCGTAGCGGAATTCGCTGTCGTAATCGTCTTCGATGATCCAGCTATTACCGGTTTCGGCTAGCTGCAGCAGCTCCAGCCGCCGTTGCAGCGACATCACCACGCCACTGGGGTATTGGTGGGAGGGGGTGATGTAGATCAGCCGTGGGGTGCTGCCGGCAGGGGCTGCGGCCGGATTCAAGCCTTCGTTATCTACTGCCACCGGTGTGAGCTGCAGACCAGCAGCTTGCAGTGCTGCCTGAGCACCGACATAACCCGGATCTTCCATCCAGGCGCAGTCGCCGGCATCGCTTAGCAGCCTAGCGGTAAGTTCCAGTGCCTGCTGGGCACCTTGTACGATGAGTATCTGCTCGGGCTGACAGCGCACCGAGCGCGACAGCTGCAGATAGTCACACACCGCTTGCCTGAGTTCTGGCAAGCCACCTTGTTGCTGATAATGCCACCAGTGAGCGGGAGCCTGTTTGCTGCGCACTTGTTGCAATCGCTGCCAGGTGTGGTGTGGAAACTGTTCTAACTCCGGTAGCCCGGGCGCAAAGGCACCGGTGAGTCCGGTAGGCAAGCGGCACTGTGCGGTCAACTGCTGGCCTCGCTGTGACAGACCGGCATGCGGCATGACGAGAGCTTGGGTAGTTTGCTGGGCAAACACCTCGCTGACAAAGGTGCCGGCTCCCTGTCTGCTGTGCAGATAGCCTTCTGCCAATAACTGATCATAAGCCGCCAGCACGGTATTGCGGCCCAGTTGCAGCGCCTGTGCCAGTGCGCGGCTGGCAGGCAGTGCGCTGCCGCCTTTGAGCTGCTGGCTGCGTATGGCTTCGCGCAGCAGACGGTATAGCTGCTGACCCAGCGTGGCCTGCCCATCGCGCAGCAAGCAGCGCTGCAGGTGTTCGATAATCCAGTCGGTTTGCACGAGGGTGAGTGGTTCCTGCTTGAGGGTAATAAGTGGTTCTTTTAGAGGAATCAATTTGCCCGTAATCTGCTGATATTGCAATGCATGAACAAGGAGAGGCTGATGACGCAGCTGGAGTTCTATCAGGCCAAGCTGGCCTATGAAATCGATGCCGCTGATGTAAAGGCAGCGCTGGATGCCGGGGAGAAGCTGATTCTGATCGATACCCGCGCCAGTAGTGCGTTCGAAAGGGAAACCATTCCCGGTGCCTTGTCATTACCGCACCGTACCATGTCGGTACAGACCACGGCCGCTTTGCCGCGTGATGCCTTGCTGGTGCCGTTTTGCGATGGCATAGGCTGTAATGGATCGACCAATGGGGCGATCAAGCTGTTGCAGCTGGGGTTTCGGGTAAAGGAGCTGCAGGGTGGGCTGGACTGGTGGAAGCGTGATGGCTACGCTACCGTTGGCAGCCATGCCGTGGCGGCATCCGCCATTCAATGTGCCTGTTAGGAGTGATCATGTCTGATGTCTTTATCGAGCAGCGTCTGGCAGCAGGCGAAGCCAATGCACTGGGCCAATTGCATGGTCTGCCGCTGCCGACGTGGCAGCCCTGTCCGCACCCGCCTGCTGTGGTGTTACAAGGTCAGTATTGCCGGTTGGAGCCCCTGTCGGTGGCTCGCCATGGCGAGGCACTCTACGCTGCGATGCAGCGGGATGTGGAGGGCGCAAACTGGACCTATCTGGGCTATGGTCCGTTTGCTGATCTGGCAAGCTATCTGCAGTGGCTGCGCAGTATGGAAGGCCTGGCTGATCCGCAGTTTTATGCCATTGTGGATATCGGCTCGGGGCTGGCTGTTGGTCTGGCCAGCTATTTGCGCATCGACCCGGCCAATGGGGTGATCGAAGTGGGTCATCTCAATTTCTCGCCCCTGCTGCAACGCACGCCGGCCGCGACCGAGGCCATGTATTTGCTGATGCGCCATGCCTTCGCGCTGGGCTACCGCCGCTATGAGTGGAAGTGCAATGCCCTCAACCTGCCTTCACGCCGCGCGGCCGAGCGCTTGGGCTTTCTGTTTGAAGGCTTGTTCCGGCAGGCGATGGTCAGCAAGGGGCGTAACCGCGATACCGCTTGGTATTCGATACTGGATAGTGAGTGGCCGATGGTGCGCCAGCTGCTGGAACAATGGCTTTCTGCTGATAATTTCGATGCTGCAGGACAGCAGCGGCAGGCATTGGCTGCCATAATGACTAGCTGGAGAGGCGCACAGCAATAAGGCAAATTGCGTGATTTGGCTGCCCCGAGGTTTCACCTCGGGCGGGCTGGCGGGTACAATGGGATGTTTTTGCTGAATTTTTCTGGTTGACTGATGACACCTCATCCCCGCAATGCCCATATCAAGGGCGAGCCGCAATTGCCCAACCGCTTCATTTTTGGCGACGCCGTGGACGAGTCCGGTCTGGAAGCGACCGAGTATCTGGTGCATACCGCTGCTCCGGCCTTTGTCTGCCGACTGGTTGGCAATGACTTCACCGACTTTGCCGGTCGTGATGAAGAGGAATTTGCCAGTGCGTTGTTGTTCGATGTGGACGGCAATCGCAGCGTATACGTATGCAACCGCGGCTTGCGCCTGTTTGATTTCAACTTCAGTGGCGAGGCCCCGACGGCATCCCGTCTGCAGGCCATTTGCGACGAAGCCATTGCCTGCTATCAGCGCTTGCATGAGGCCTATGCCGAACGCGAAGTGGGTCCCAAGGTCAGGGAAATGCGTCAGGGGCCGACCGAGCCCTTACCACCGGCCGAGCGCAGCCGTGCCATCCGCACCTTGCGTGATGCAGCGCGTGCCGCCACACAGGACCCGATCCATCGCGCAGGTTTTGCCGCCCAGGTGCAGCAGGCGCTGATGGGGGGCGATCAGGCGGTGTTCACCGAAGCCCAGCTGTCCCTGTTGGGCGAGCCGGCAGCGCGTGCCTTGCTAGTGAACAGCGCACGCGATGCCATTGCCTTTCCCGAGGTGGTGCGGGCGGATGGCTCGGTGATGTCTTTCGAATTGTGGGCCTTGCCGTTTGCCTTTTCCCGGGCACAGGGTGGGGTGTGGTGGCACTTCCCGCTACTGGAACGGTTGGAAACGCCGCTGGCGGATGCGCTGGATGTGCCGGAAAAGGCCATTTTGTGGATTTCTCCCACGCTGTTTACCGTGGACATGCTGAATGAGCGCGCCTGCCAGAACCTGATGCATCTGGCCGGGGTGATGGATGCTGGCTGTGATTTTGCGCCGCTGGATCCGGACTCCTCCCGTGCCACTTACGAGGCGGCGCGCAAGACGCAGGACCCGCAACTGGTGATCTCCTGGCTGCCTTTCCTGGTGGAGCGTGGCGCGCTGCCGGTGGAGCAGGCGCGGCAATTGTCGCGCAAGGCGCTGGATGCGGTGATGCCGCTGGTGCAACAGGCCATCGGTGCCGAGATGGAGTATGGCGAAGCCGAGCTGTTTGCTCCGCTGCCGTGGTGGGAGTCCTTGCAGGCCGGCGTACGCGCCTGGAACCGCAAGCGGCTGGGGCTGACCGTGGCCCTGATCGCGACTCGGGTTGGCGGTCTGCAAGACCTGCAAGCCGTGGCCGAATATCAGCCGGAAATGCAGGGTTATGAGGTGGGCCTCAAGCTGCGTGGCAGCGAAGAGCTGCTGGCGCGCTCGCCCTGGCTGATGGTGCCGGACGTGGCTCCGGACAAGGATGCGACCTGGCAGGACTTGTGCGATTGCTTGCGCGAGGCGGATATTCCGCTGTCGGAAACCATCGTCAAGCTACATTGATTTGTGGGCAGATGCCAAAGACAAGGGCCGCGTGAGCGGCCCTTGTCTTTGGCGGGTACGAAAAAAGGCCGCGCAAGCGGCCTTTTTCAGCAGGGATGACCGGACTTACTTGTCCAGACCACCCAGCAGTACGTATTTGATTTCCAGATAGTCTTCAATGCCGTACTTGCTGCCTTCGCGGCCGAGGCCGGATTGCTTCACGCCGCCGAAGGGTGCCGCTTCATTGGACAGGATGCCGCTGTTGACGGCGACCATGCCGTACTCCAGGCCTTCCGATACACGGAAGATACGACCCACATCGCGGGCATAGAAGTAGCTGGCCAGACCGAATTCGGTGTCGTTGGCCATCTGGATGGCTTCTTCTTCGGTGCTGAAGCGGAACAGCGGTGCCAGCGGGCCGAAGGTTTCTTCCTTGGCCACTTTCATCGCCGGGGTCACGCCGGTAATCACGGTGGGTTCGAAGAAGCTGTGGCCCAGTGCGTGGCGCTTGCCACCGGCTACCAGCTTGCCGCCCTTGGCCAGTGCATCGGCAATGTGCTCTTCCACCTTGGCCACGGCATTGGTGTCGATCATCGGGCCTTGGGTAATGCCGTTTTCCAGACCATTGCCGACATTGAGCTTGGCAACCGCAGCAGCAAACTTTTCGGCAAAGGCATCATAGACGCCATCCTGTACCAGCAGGCGGTTGGCGCAGACGCAGGTCTGGCCGGCATTGCGGTACTTGGAGATCATGGCACCTTCTACGGCGGCATCCAGATCGGCATCATCAAACACGATGAACGGCGCGTTGCCGCCCAGTTCCATCGATACTTTCTTGACGGTGTCGGCACACTGGGCGATCAGCTTGCGACCCACTTCGGTGGAGCCGGTGAAGGAGAATTTCTTCACGGTGTCGCTGCCGGTCAGCACGCTGCCGATTTCGCTGGAGCCACCGGTCAGTACCGAGAATACGCCAGCCGGGATGCCGGCACGTTCGGCCAGTACGGCAATGGCCAGGGCCGACAGCGGGGTCTGGCTGGCCGGGCGCACCACCATCGGGCAGCCAGCTGCCAGTGCAGGAGCAGCCTTGCGGGTGATCATGGCATTGGGGAAGTTCCACGGGGTGATGGCGGCGGTCACGCCGATCGGCTCCTTGGTCACCAGAATGCGGCGGTCCGCAGCCGGTGCCGGGATGGTGTCGCCGTACAGGCGCTTGGCTTCTTCGGCATACCATTCGATATAAGAAGCGCCATAGGCGATTTCGCCCTTGGCTTCGGCCAGCGGCTTACCCTGTTCGCAGGTCAGGATGACGGCCAGGTCGTCCTGGTTCGCCATCATCAGGTCAAACCAGCGGCGCAGGATGGTGGCGCGTTCCTTGGCAGATTTCTTTTTCCAGCTCTTGAAGGCTTCGGCAGCACCGGCCACGGCGCGTTCGGCTTCGGCCTTGCCCATTTTCGGTACGGTGGCGATGACTTCGCCGGTAGCCGGGTTGGTGACGGCAATGGTTGCGCCGTTGTCAGCATCCAGCCATTGGCCGTTGATATAGCACTGCTGCTTGAGCAGGGAAGGATCTTTCAGATTCAGCATGTCTCTCTCCAGTAGGTGGGCGGAGGATATTGTTTGTGCAGACGGCCAACCCCGCTGCCGGGATTGGCCGTTGCCATCAGCCGTTAAGCGATCAGGCCTTCAGGGCCGCTTCCAGCTTGGCCAGCGCTTCGGCGAAGATTTCATCTTCGATGGTCAGCGGGAACAGGAAACGCACCACGTTGTAGTACACGCCGCAAGTCAGCAGGATCAGGCCGGATTCCAGCGCCTTGGTCTGTACCTTCTTGGTGAACTCGGCATCCGGTTCGTGGGTGCCCGGCTTGTTGAACTCGACAGCGACCATCGCGCCCAGACCACGGATGTCGGCGATCTGCGGGATGTCTTTCTTCAGGCTGTGCAGCTTTTCTTTCAGCAGGTCGCCCAGCTTGTTGGAGCGTTCCAGCAGGTTTTCTTCCTGAATCACGTCGATGACGGCGCTGGCAGCAGCCAGACCCAGCGGGCTGCCGGCGTAAGTGCCACCCAGGCCGCCCGGTGCCGGTGCGTCCATCAGTTCGGCCTTGCCGACCAGGGCTGCCAGCGGGAAACCGCCTGCCAGCGACTTGGCCATGGTGGTCAGGTCCGGGGTCACATCGTAGTGTTCCATGGCAAACAGCTTGCCGGTACGGGCAAAGCCGGCTTGCACTTCGTCGGCAATCATCACGATGCCGTTGTCGTCACACAGCTTGCGGATGGCACGAACCCATTCGGCCGGAGCGGAGTAGAAACCACCTTCGCCTTGTACCGGTTCGAAAATGATGGCGGCAACGCGCTTGGCTTCGATATCAAACTTGAACAGTTTTTCGATGCTGGCCATCGAATCTTCCACCGATACGCCGTGCAGGGCATTCGGGTAGGCAGCGTGGTAGATCTCACCGACAAACGGACCAAAGCCGATTTTGTACGGGGCTACCTTGCCGGTCAGTGCCATGCCCAGCATGGTACGACCATGGAAAGCACCGCCAAATGCGATCACACCCGGGCGGCCAGTGGCGGCGCGGGCTACCTTGATGGCATTCTCGACGGCTTCAGCACCGGTGCTGAAGAAAGCGGTTTTCTTGGCGAAGTTGCCCGGGGTCAGCTTGTTCAGCTTTTCGGCCACGTCAACATAGGATTCGTACGGAACAACCTGATAGCAGGTGTGGCTGAACTTGTTCAGTTGCTCGGCGACGGCGGCCTGTACCTTGGCGTGCAGGTGGCCGGTATTCAGTACGCCGATACCGCCAGCAAAGTCGATGTAACGGTTGCCTTCGATATCCCATACTTCGGCGTTCTTGGCCTTGTCGGCAAAGAATGTACACATTACACCCACGCCGCGCGGGGTTGCATCGGCCTTGCGTTGCATCAGATCTTTGTTGCTCATTCCATCTCTCCTAAGATTGGGGTGCCTGGCGGCGATGTCCTGGACGGAAGGGCTGGTTGCGGCGGCGGCACTTTCGATGCTTTTTTGCCGGGTCAACCAGCTGCCGGGGCGATAATTCGGCGGCTTCCAGAGTCGTTTGATTCTAATCAGGTGTTTAGCAAAAAGCTACACTTGCTACAAAAAGTTAAACACTTGTTGCAAGACCAGCACACCATGAAAAATGGGGCCGCTGTGCGCACAGTAGCCCCATTTGATCAAAAGTCACAAATTTTCTTAATGCCGCACTGCCGCATTCACCTCTTGCAGCTGGTCCTGATCCAGCGTGCCGGCCACCTGTCCCAGTTGCAGGCGTGCCGTCAGGTAATCGTATTTGGCGGTAGCCAGGCTGGTGAGCGCATCGTAGTAAGCCTGCTCTGCCTGCAACACGTCCAGGTTGGTACGAATGCCCACTTCCTTGCCCAGCTTGGTGGAGTCAACCTTGCTTTTGGCCGATACCAGCAACTGCTGCTGCGCCCGTACCAGTGCCGCGCCATTGGTCACACCCAGCCAGCTTTTGCGGACATCCTCCTTGAGCTGGCGGCGGGCGGACTCGAGCTTGTCGCGTGCGGATTCTTCGCGGGCCAGTGCTTCGCGAATTTGCGAGTTGATGCCGCCCCCGGCAAACAGCGGCAGGCTGACGGACACGCCTATGCTGCTGCCGCGTGTCACCGGCAGGGCATTGGGCTGGTTGCTGCGGTTGTCGTTGTAGCCGGCATTCAGGGCGACTACCGGTAGCTGGTTGCCGCGCTTTTCGGTCACGGTCTGGCTGGCGTAGGCCAGTGCCTGCTCCGCTGCCTGCAAGGTAAGGCTATTGTTGGTCGCCCGCTCCAGCCAGCCTTGCAAGGTGCCGGCTGGCGGTGGCGGCAGCTGTTGCTGCAAGGGCTGGATGGCGCTGGTATCCAGCCCGGTCAGCCGGCGCAGATTGTTCTGGCTGATTTCCTGCTGGTTCAGCGCAACGATTTCCTTGGCGCTGGCAGCATCGAAGCCGGCCTGGGCTTCGTGGGTATCGATGATGGTGGCGGTGCCCAGCTCAAAGGCGGTTTTCGCCTGCTCCAGCTGTGTGCGATAGGCTTTTTTGCTGGCACGGGTGGCGGCCAGGGTGTCTTCGGCCAGCAGGACATCAAAATAGGCGCGGGCGATGTCGACGATCAATTGCTGCTCTGCCGCGCTGAAGGCCGTTTCTGCCTGCAGGCGGGCAATCTTGCCTTTCTGGTAGGCGCTGTACTTGCTAGTGTCGAACAGCGGCTGGCTCAGTTGCACGCCATAGCCGGAGCTGTCGTAAGTGGACTGTCCGGCCGGCTGGGTCGGGTTGGTATGGCTGTAGCTGCCGGTCAGGGCGACTTGCGGCAGCAACTGGGCGCGGCCCTGCACGGCCAGTTCGCGGCCGGCTCCCAGCTCGGCGCGCGAGGCGGCGTAGTCGCTGTTGTAGTCGCGTGCAGCCAGCCAGGCCTGGGTCAGGTCGAAGGCCGGCGTGGCCGTGCTGGCCAGCATCAGGGCCAGTCCACTCAGCAGCGGTGCGCAGTGGGCGTATGTCTTCATGATGTTCTCTTCGGTTTGCTTTCCACCCTGAACCACTGGGCGTACAGGGCGGGCAAAAACAGCAGGGTCAGCACCGTGGCCACCAGCAGGCCACCCATGATGGCCACGGCCATCGGCCCCCAGAAGGTGCTGCGGGTGAGCGGAATCATGGCCAGGATGGCGGCCAGCGCCGTCAGCATGATGGGGCGGAAGCGCCGTACCGTCGAGCCGATGATGGCTTCGTGCCGGTCTATGCCTTCACGGATGTCCTGTTCGATCTGGTCGACCAGGATCACCGAGTTGCGCATGATCATGCCGGACAGGGCAATCACCCCCAGCATGGCGACAAAGCCAAAGGGCGAGTGGAAGATGATCAGCGTCAGCGTGACGCCTATCATGCCCAGCGGTGCGGTCAGCAATACCATCAGGGTGCGCTGGAAGCTTTGCAGCTGCAGCATCAGCAGGGTTAGCACCACCACGATCATGAAGGGTGCGACGGCGGCGATGGCGGTCTGCGAATTGCCACTGGACTCCATCGAACCGCCCAGCTCGATGTGATAACCCAGCGGCAGGCTTTGTTCCAGCTGCTGCATCTGCGGCCACAGCGCGGCGGACACATCATCACCCTGCACGCCGTCGGCCACATCGGCATTGACGGTGATGGTGGGCAGGCGGTTGCGCCGCCAGATGATGGATTCTTCCGGCTGGTATTCGATCTTGCCCAACTGGGAGACCGGCACAAAGCGGCCACTGGCGGTTTGCACCTGCAAATTACCCAGCGCGGCCACGTCGCTGTGCTCCTGCTTGTTCAGACGGGCGACAATGCCGACGCTGCGGTTGCCATCGCGATAATCGGTGATGGTGGCACCGGAAATCAGCATCTGCAGCTGTTGCGACAAGGATTGGCTGTTGATGCCCAGCAGGCGGATCTTGTCCTGATCCAGCGTAATGCGCAGCGCCTTCAGCTGTTCGCCCCAGTTGATGTTGACGTGACGGCTAGCCGGATGGGCGCGCACTTTTTGTTCTACCTGGGCGGCAATGGCGCGGATCTTGTCATGATCCGGTCCCATGACGCGGAACTGCACCGGGTAGCCCACCGGCGGGCCGTTTTCCAGCCGGGTCACCCGGCCGCGCACCAGCGGGAAATCGTGGTCGAAGATGGATTCCAGCCGCGCCTTGACCTGTTCGCGCACATGCTCGTCGCCGGTCATCACCATCAGCTGGGCGTAGTTCAGATGCTGTTGCTGCTGGTCCAGCGGCAGGTAGAAGCGCGGGCTGCCGCTGCCCACATAGCTGGTGACGCTGAGCACGTTCTTGTCCTGCTTGATCAGCGCTTCCAGCTTTTTCACCTCGCCTTCGGTGGCGGCATAACTGGCACCACGTGGCAGCCACATGTCCACCATCAGCTCGGGCCGGTTGGACGAAGGAAAGAACTGCTGGGCCACCAGCAGGCGGAAGGCCAGCAAAGACAGTACGAAAATGCCCAGCGTGGTGGCAATGACGGTCTTGCGGTAGTGCAGACACCATTCCAGCAGCGCACGAAAGCGGATGTAGAAGGGCTTCTGGTAAACATCATGCGTCTGATGATGCATGGCCTGTTCCGGCAGCAGCTTGTAACCCAGAAACGGCGTAAACACCACGGCGACGATCCACGACAGGATCAGCGCCAGCCCCACCACGGCAAACAGGCTGAACACGTATTCGCCGGCATCGGACTTGGCCAGCCCCACCGGCAGAAAGGTGGCGGCGGTAATCAGCGTGCCGGTGAGCATGGGGAAGGCGGTGCTGGTGTAGGCATAGGTGGCAGCCTGGAATTTGTTCCAGCCCTGTTCCAGTTTCAGCGCCATCATTTCCACGGCGATGATGGCATCGTCCACCAGCAGGCCCAGCGCGATGATCAGCGAACCCAGCGAGATGCGTTGCAGATCGAGCTTGAAGAAGTACATGGCCAGAAAGGTCATGGCCAGCACCAGTGGAATCGACAGTGCCACCACCACGCCGGTACGCAGGCCCAGGCTGAAGAAGCTGACGGCCAGCACGATCAGCACCGCCTCGATCAGCGAACTCATGAATTCGCCAACCGCACCCTTTACCACCTTGGGCTGGTCGGACACAGCATGGATCTGGATGCCCACCGGCAGCTTGGCCTGGATTGTCTGCAGGGTTGCGTCCAGATGCTCGCCCAGCTTCAGCACATCGCCGCCGCTTTTCATGCTGATGGCCAGGCCCAGGGCCGGCTGGCCATTAAAGCGCATGCGGAAGGAGGGCGGGTCGATGAAGCCGCGGTGAATGCTGGCAATGTCAGCCAGGCGCAGCGTCTTGCCATTGGCCACGATGGGCGTGTTGGCCACGGCCTCTACCGTGCTGTAATTGCCGGTCGGGCGTACCCAGATACGGTCGCTGGCGGTTTCGTAGCTGCCGGCCGGCAGCATGGCATTCTGTTGTTGCAGCGCGGTCCAGATGGTGCTGGTGTCCAGCCCCAGCGAAGCGAGCTTGCTGCTGGACAGGTCGATATAGATGTTTTCGCTTTGTTCGCCCACCAGGCTGACCTTGCCCACATCCGGCACGCGCAGGATTTCTTCCTTGGCGCGGTCCACGTAGCGGCGCAGTTCTTCTGCACTGAAGCCATCGCCGGTGAAGGCATAGATATTGCCGAAGGTATCGCCGAACTCGTCATTGAAATAGGGCCCCAGCGCGCTGCTCGGCAGGCTGCTGCGCACGTCGCCCAGTTTCTTGCGGACCTGGTACCACAGGCCCTGCACGTTTTTGGCCGGAACATCTTCACGCAGCGTGACCAGCAACAGCGATTCGCCCGGCTTGCTGTAACTTTGCACGTATTTGATTTCCGGCATTTCCTGCAGCTTTTCTTCCAGCCGGTCGCTGATCTGCTGCTCCACCTGCTCGGCCTTGGCCCCCGGCCAGTAAGTCTGCACCAGCATGGCCTTGAAGGTGAATTCCGGGTCTTCTTTCTGCCCCAGCTGGGTGTAGGCCCACAGGCCGGACACCATCAGCATCACCATGAAGTAGAACACCAGCGCCTGGTGGCGCAGCGCCCATTCCGACAGATTGATTTTCTTCATCACTGTTCGCCTTGCTGCAGCAGAAGCACGCGCTGACCTTCGTGCAGCAGGTGCACGCCGGCGCTGACCACCTTGTCGCCTGGCTGCAGGGCACCGCGCACGGTGACGCTGTCGCTGTCCATGTTGAGGACGCTGACGGCGCGGCGGCTGACGCGCAGCGTCTTGGCATCGACAATCCACAGTGAATGCTTGCCCTGCTCATCCAGCAATGCGGTCAGCGGCAGCCGCATGGCGGCGCTGTCGCCATGGCTGGCAGTGGGCAAGGAAACCGTGGCGGTTTGGCCCAGTGCCAGGCTGTCTGCTTGCGGCAGGGTGATGCGCGCGGCATAGGTGCGGGTGGCCGGGTCGGCATCGCCGGCCAGTTCGCGTAGCCGGCCGTGGTATTGCTGTTTTCCGGCCCACAGGCTGATGGTGAATTCGGTTTGCTTACGCACGCTGGCCAGGGCATTTTCCGGAATCTGGATGGCGACTTCCCGTTCGCCGTCATGCGCCAGCCGTGCGATGGCTTGTCCGGCGGCAACTACCTGTCCCGGCTCCGCCTGCATCTGGCTGACGATGCCGTCTGCATCGGCGACTAATTGGGTATAGCTGCCCTGATTGTGGCTGGCTGTCAGTTGTGCGCGGGCTTCGTCGCGCTTGGCGCGAGCTGCGTTGACGCCATTTTGCTGGCTGTCGACCTGCGCCTGGCTGATGAATTGCTTGGCCAGCAGCTCCTGATAGCGCTTCAGATTGAGCTGCTGCTGAGCGAGGTCGGATTCTGCTGCGGCCAGCTGAGCTTGTTTGGCATTGCTGTCCAGCGTGGTGTCGCTGGCGTCCAGCCGGGCCAGTACCTGTCCTTTCCTGACATGCTCGCCGCTGTTGACCAGCTTGGCGATGACCTTGCCGCCGATACGGAAGGCCAGGTCAGTTTCGGTGCGGGCGCGGACTTGTCCGGCAAAACAGTTGCCGTTGTCTATGCCGCGCTGGCCGGCGCTAACCACGCGGACCGGGCGGATTTCTTCGCTGGGGGCTGCCTGTTTGCTGCAACCGGCCAGCAGTAGCAAGCCAAGCAGGGCAAGACGCCAGTGGTGGGGAGAGGTGGACATGGGTGTGTTTCCTGTCAGTTCTTTTTCAGGCCGTGCAGCACCAGATCCAGCGCGTCTTTGAGAAAACCGAGCGGGTCTTTGGTGGAGCCGATACAGCAGCCAGGCAACTGGCCGAAGGAGTGGCTGAAAATCATGGTGGTCAGCAAGGGGGCCAGTAGGGCATCAACCGTGTGCGCCAGCGGCACGGCACGGAATTCGCCACTGTCGATACCGCGTTGCAGCACCATGCTCAGCATCTGGTTGCTGGGGGAGATGACCTCATCGAAATAGAACTGGGCCAGTTCCGGAAAGTTGGCGGCTTCGGCAATCATCAGCTTGCACAGCCCGGCGGACTGGGCGCTGCCCACTTCTTGCCACCACTGTTCCACCATACGGTGCAGCAATTCACTGGCCGAACCGTCAAAGTCGCGGGCAACCAGGGCCAGTTGCTGCAGATTGGCCACGATGGTGCCACGGGCAATCGCCTTGAAAATTTCTTCTTTGTTCTGAAAATACAGATAGGGCGTGCCCTTGGTGACACCTGCTGCCCGGGCGATGTCTTCCATCTTGGTGGCGCGATAGCCTTTTTCTACAAACTGGCCCAGGGCGGCATCCAGTATTTCAGCGGGGCGGGCTTCTTTTTTTCTGCGCCAGCGGGCGATCGGGCAGTTTTCGGTCATGGATTTAACTGAATGTCTGTTCATTAATGTTCCGCAATGTAGTGCAATCGCCTTGTCATGGCAATTAATAAATCACTGTTCAGTAGCTTGATTGATTAGAATGCAACACATTGTCGCCAGTGGCCGGAATGGCTCCGGTCCTTACCCCCAGAAGGAGATTGTCGTGTCTGTAAATGCCGCTGAAAAAGCGTTGGTTCTCGCCGAGGCCCTGCCGTATATCCGCCGTTTTTCCGGCAAGACCATCGTGATCAAGTACGGTGGCAACGCCATGACCGACGATGCGCTGAAAGAAGGGTTTGCCAAGGACATCGTGCTGCTCAAGCTGGTGGGCATCAACCCGGTGGTGGTGCATGGCGGCGGCCCGCAGATCAACGAACTGCTGGAGCGCGTGGGCAAGGAAGGCAAATTCATCCAGGGCATGCGCGTGACCGACCAGGAAACCATGGATGTGGTGGAAATGGTGCTGGGCGGCCTGGTGAACAAGGAAATCGTGTCGCTGATCAACACGCATGGTGGTAAGGCCGTGGGCCTGACCGGCAAGGATGGCCATTTCATCCGCGCAGAAAAGATGTTCCTCAGCGATGAGAGCGAAGACAAGATCGACATTGGCCAGGTAGGCGAGATCTCCAGCATTGATCCGGCGCTGGTGTCGCTGCTGGATCGCCAGGATTTCATCCCGGTGATCGCCCCCATCGGTGTGGGCAGTCAGGGCGAAGCCTACAATATCAATGCCGACCTGGTCGCCGGCAAGCTGGCCGAAACCCTGAACGCCGAAAAGCTGATCCTGATGACCAACACCCCGGGCGTGCTGGACAAGGAAGGCAAGCTGCTGACTGGCTTGACCGCCGAGCAGGTGGACGCCCTGTTTGCCGATGGCACCATCCACGGCGGCATGCTGCCCAAGATCAGTTCGGCGCTGGATGCGGCACGTAGTGGTGTGAATACCGTGCACATCATCGATGGCCGCGTACCGCATGCGCTGCTGCTGGAAATCATGACCGACGACGGTGTCGGCACCATGATCCGCGCCGGCTAGGCGTCAGCACACGACAAGCAAGGCCGGCAACAGCGATGTTGACCGGCCTTTTTCATCTGCGTGCCACATGCACCGCTTCCGCGCGGCATACCTTGTGCCATTTCGTTGATCAGTCTTGTTCTATAGTATTAAAACAGGTTGTTTCAGGTTCTCGTGGCCGAACAGGAGGGTGCAATGCAGACAGTCAGACAGTTGCTGGAGCAGAAGTCCGGGCGTGTGCTGGTGACGGTATCGCCGGAAAGTACCGTGTTTCAGGCTTTGCAGGTGATGGCAGAGCACGATGTCGGTGCCGTGCTGGTGATGGAGGGCGGCGATGTGGTGGGGATATTCTCCGAGCGCGACTATGCGCGGCGCATCGTGCTGCAGGGGCGTACTTCTGCCGGCACCCGCATCCGCGACATCATGACCAGCAAGGTGGTGTATGTCACGCCAGACCAGAACTCCGACCAGTGCATGGCGCTGATGACGGAAAAGCACATCCGCCACCTGCCGGTGCTGGAGGGCAAGACGGTACAGGGTATGTTGTCCATCGGCGATCTGGTCCATGCCACCATTCAGGAGCAGGCGCAGGTGATCAACCAGCTGGTGCACTATATCCAGAGCGCCTGATTGTGCTGCTGCATACAGGAAAAGCCGCCATCAGGCGGCTTTTTGCTATCTGGCGCGGCAAATCAGGCGACCGGCACGATGCGCTGGCGCAAGGCAATCAGCGCCGGGGCCACTTGCTGCTGCATCACCTCGGCAGTGAAGGCAAAGGCCGGGCCACTGGCGTTCAGGCTCATTGGCGGCTGGCCCGGGTTGGGCGAGGGCAGGTGCACGCCCACCGCCATCACGTCAGGTTCGTATTCGCCAAATGATGCTGAATAGCCACAGTGCAGATACTCATCGCTGGCCTGTTGCAGACGCTGCTGCAAGGCCGGCCAGCGCTCGCCATAGCGTGCGGCCAGTTCGGCATCCAGCTGACGGCGTGTGCTGTCCGGCAGGCCGGCATAAAAAGCCCGGCCAATGGCGGTGGTGGCGATCGGCACCCGCGAGCCAACGGTCAGCTGCACGCTGACCCGTGACTGGCTGCGGCAGGTCTCCAGATACACCATATCCGTGCCATCGCGCATGGCCAGGCTGATCGACACATTGTTTTCCAGGGCAAATTCGCGCATCAGCGGGCCGGCAACCTGGCGGATGTCATAGCTGGCCAGCACCACCGAGCCCAGCGCCAGCAGTGCCACACCCAGGCGGTAAAAGCCGCTGTGTTCATCCTGCGACAAATGACCCAGCTTGGTCAGGGTGTAAGTCAGGCGTGACACGGTGGATTTGGGCAGGCCGGTACGCTTGGCGATTTCCAGGTTGGACAGCGCCGATTCGCCGGGGCGGAAAGCCGCCAACACCTGCAGACCACGTGCCAGCGCGGTGACGAATAGCCGGTCCTTGTCATCCTCTTCCTGCATTGCTTTCCTCATTTCTATATTGATGGCCTGGATTTTCCAGCCTGGCGTTGCGGCGCGAGCGGCAAGCATAGCCTGCTTGCGGTCAGGATCAAACAAAACGCTTTACAGCCGAATTTGGAGTTGTTAGTCTATTCTGCAATGTAAAACGTAATTCCGCAATGCGGAACAAGCAAACCCAAGGAGAACTCTCGATGGCCGCATCCAACAGCCGCGCACCCTTTGCCTGGGAAGATCCCTTCCTGCTGGCCGATCAGCTGACCGAAGAAGAACGTCTGGTCCAGCAGACCGCAGAAGCCTATTGCCAGGATCGCCTGATGCCGCGCGTGCTGACGGCCAATCGTGAAGAACGCTTCGATCGCGAAATCATGAGCGAGATGGGCGAGCTGGGCCTGCTGGGCTGCACCATCGACGGCTACGGCTGTGCCGGCCTCAGCCACGTCGCTTACGGCCTGGTGGCTCGCGAAGTAGAGCGCGTCGATTCCGGCTACCGCTCGGCCATGAGCGTGCAGTCCAGCCTGGTGATGCATCCGATCTGGGCCTACGGCTCGGAAGCACAGAAAGACAAATACCTGCCCAAGCTGGCCACTGGTGAATGGGTGGGCTGTTTCGGCCTGACCGAGCCGGATGCCGGTTCCGACCCGGCCGGCATGAAAACCCGCGCCCGCAAGGTAGACGGCGGCTATGTGCTGTCCGGTAGCAAGATGTGGATTACCAATAGCCCGGTAGCCGATGTGTTCGTGGTGTGGGCCAAGGATGATGAAGGCGAGATTCGCGGTTTCGTGCTGGATAAAGGTATGAAGGGCCTGTCGGCACCGAAGATTCATGGCAAGTTCAGCCTGCGTGCCTCCATTACCGGCGAAATCGTCATGGACGAAGTGCTGGTGCCGGAAGATGCCATCCTGCCGGGTGTGAAGGGTCTGAAAGGCCCGTTCGGCTGCCTGAACAAGGCCCGCTTCGGCATCGCTTGGGGCGCCATGGGGGCTGCCGAGTTCTGCTGGCATGCTGCCCGTCAATACACGCTGGACCGCAAGCAGTTTGGCCGCCCGCTGGCCGCCACCCAGCTGATCCAGCTGAAACTGGCCAATATGCAGACTGAAATCGCCCTGGGCCTGCAGGCAGCTATCCGTGTTGGCCGTCTGCTGGACGAAGGTAAGGCCGCGCCGGAAATGATCTCGCTGATCAAGCGCAACAATTGCGGCAAGTCGTTGGACATCGCCCGTATCGCTCGCGATATGCACGGTGGCAATGGCATTGCCGACGAGTTCCACGTCATCCGCCATGTGATGAACCTGGAAGCCGTCAACACTTATGAGGGTACGCATGATGTGCATGCCCTGATTCTGGGCCGAGCCCAGACCGGTATTCAGGCATTTGCCTGATAGCACAGCGGGGGTATGGCTCCACCTGCCCCTGTTGTTGGTTCCTGTCTGTCCTTGTGAGGCCCGGTGAGTACCGGGCCCTTTTTTTGGTGCACAGCGTAATGCGGCTGCCGTGGCGGCGGCATCACTCTGTCCATCCGGCGGCTGTCTAAGCGGCCATCAAACGCATCAGGAGAACAATATGGCGGGCGCACTCGCAGGCATCAAGGTTCTGGATCTATCCCGTGTACTGGCCGGCCCCTGGGCGGGCCAGTTGCTGGCTGACCTGGGTGCCGAAGTGCTCAAGGTCGAGCGGCCCGGGGCCGGTGACGATACCCGGCAGTGGGCACCACCCAGCCTGCCGGATGGCACGGCGGCCTACTTTCTGTGCGCCAACCGCGGCAAGCGCTCGGTGACGGTGGACATCACCAAGCCGGAAGGGCAGGAGATTGTCCGTGCGCTGGCACGCGATGCCGACGTGGTGATTGAAAACTACAAGGTGGGTGGGCTGAAAAAATACGGGCTGGATTACGCCAGCCTCAGCCAGCTCAACCCGCGGCTGGTGTATTGCTCGATTACTGGTTTTGGCCAGGATGGCCCTTATGCCGAACTGCCGGGCTACGACTACATCGTGCAGGGCATGTCCGGCCTGATGAGCATCACCGGGCCGGCCGATGGCGAGCCGCACAAGGTAGGTGTGGCCGTGACCGATCTGTTTACCGGCATCTATGCCAGCAATGCCATTCTGGCGGCCATCATCGCGCGCCAGAGCAGTGGCAAGGGTCAATACATCGACATGGCCTTGTTTGACTGCGCGCTGGCCTCGCTGGCCAATATCAATATGAACTGGCTGATCGGCCAGCAAGTTCCGCCACGGCTGGGTAATGCCCACGCCAATATCGTGCCCTATCAGGTGTTTGCCTGTGCCGATGGACATTTCATCCTGGCTTGCGGCAACGACAAGCAGTTTCGTGCGGTGTGCCAGGTGATTGGTCTGTCTGCCTTGGCGGACGACGAACGCTTTACCAGCAATCCGCAGCGGGTCAAGCATCGTGACAGTGTGGTGCCGCTACTGGCCGAGGCCTTCATGGCAAAAGGCCGTGACCAATGGCTGAAGCTGCTGGATGAAGCCGGTGTGCCTTGTGGGCCGATCAATACGGTGGACGAAGCCTTCCGCGACCCGCAGATTCAGCACCGCGGCATGGAAATACACTTGCAGGACAGCGTAGGGCAAAATGTGCCCCTGGTAGGGTGTCCGATCAAACTTTCCGGCACGCCAGTCGAGTACAATCAGGCCCCTCCCAAACTGGGTGAACATACCGACGACGTACTGCGCGCGCTGGGCTACGACGCTGCCAGGATTGCCACACTGCGTGAGCAAGGCACCGTTTAAACGCTTGTTTGATTTTGACGAGCGAGGCCGCTTCATTGCATGATGACTGCCAGCCAATAAGGACAGCCCACCGGGCGCAAAGGAGATGTGGTGCAACGCGATTATATGGAATACGACGTAGTAATCGTCGGCGGCGGCCCTGCCGGGCTGTCTGCCGCGATTCGCCTGAAGCAAGTGGCCGAGGCCAAGGGCCAGGAAATCAGTGTCTGTCTGCTGGAAAAGGGCTCGGAAATCGGGGCGCATATCCTGTCGGGCGCCGTGATTGAAACCGGCGCACTGGCTGAACTGATACCGGACTGGAAAGAAAAGGGCGCGCCGCTGAATATCCCGGCACTGTCCGACCGTTTCCTCTACCTGACGGAAACCGAGTCCATCCAGCTGCCGACCCCGCCGCAGATGCACAATCACGGCAACTACATTGTCAGCCTGGGCAATTTCTGCCGCTGGCTGGGTGAGCAGGCCGAAGCGCTGGGCGTGGAAATCTACCCTGGCTTTGCCGCTGCCGAAGTGCTGTATCACGCCGATGGCTCGGTCAAGGGCGTGGCGACTGGTGCCATGGGTACCGGCAAACTGGGCGATGAGCCGGGTGAGCCGGGTATGGAGCTGTGGGCCAAGCAAACCCTGTTTGCCGAAGGCTGTCGCGGTTCGCTGACCAAGATGCTGTTCGAGCGCTTTGCGCTGCGTGATGGTGCCGACCCGCAAACCTACGGCATCGGCATCAAGGAACTGTGGGAAGTGAAACCGGAAAACCATAAGCCGGGCACCATCACCCATACCGTGGGCTGGCCGGTGGACACCGCCACCTATGGCGGTTCCTTCATGTACCACCTGGAAGACAACCAGGTGGTGGTGGGCTATGTGGTCGGTCTGGATTACAGCAATCCCTACCTGTCACCGTTCGAGGAATTCCAGCGCTTCAAGACCCATCCGGCCATCAAGGGTGTGTTCGAAGGCGGCCGTCGCCTGTCCTATGGCGCACGTGCCTTGTCCGAAGGCGGCATCCAGAGTCTGCCCAAGCTGACCTTCCCGGGGGGCGCGCTGATCGGTGATACCGCCGGCTTCCTCAATGTGCCCAAGATCAAGGGTACCCATACCGCAATGAAGTCGGCCATGCTGGCTGCCGATGCGGTATTCGAACTGCTGCAGGCAAATCCGGAAGCACAGGGACAGGAAGCCGTCGGCTATTCCGCCTGCTTCAAGCAAAGCTGGCTGCGCGAAGAGCTGCACCAGGTGCGCAATATCCGCCCGTCCTTCCGCTGGGGCCTGTGGCCGGCGATGATCTATTCGGCCATCGACACCTTCCTGTTCCGTGGCAAGGCACCGTGGACGCTGCGACACAAGCATGCCGACCACGCAACACTGCTGCCTGCCAGCCAGTGCAACCGTATCGACTATCCGAAGCCGGATGGCGTACTGACCTTCGACCGTCTGTCCTCGGTGTTCATTTCCAACACCAATCACAGCGAAGACCAGCCACCCCATCTCAAGCTGAAAGATGCTGCTGTACCGATCAGCCTGAATCTGGCCAAGTACGATGCGCCGGAGCAACGTTATTGCCCGGCTGGTGTGTATGAAATCGTCGGCCAGGACGAGGGCAGCCCGCGCTTGCAGATCAACGCGCAAAACTGCGTGCACTGCAAGACCTGTGATATCAAGGATCCCAGCCAGAATATCAACTGGTGTACGCCAGAAGGCAGCGGCGGCCCCAACTATCCCAATATGTAAGCGGCCCTTGTCGCTGCTTGTTGCAAAAGCCCGGCATATCGCCGGGCTTTTTTGTGCAATGCAATGTTTTTTACCTGTCTACCTTGACAGGTAGCAGGCCTTGTTGGCAGGATGGTCAGCATGATTACTTTCTCCGCAGTCTTTAACGCCTATTTTTATTGGTACCGCAGCTCACGGCGGCTCCAAGGGGCGTCTCTGGACTAAGAAAAAGTACAAGAGAACGAACAAACCCGATAAATGCCGCCGCGGTCACTCCGGCGGCATTTGTTTTTTCAGCAGACAAATCAGCTCCGGACCCACCCAGGCAAGCCCGACTGGAGATGCAGGTCATGAATGAAGTCAGTGATGCAAGGCAGATAGCCCGAGAAAGCGCCAGTCTGGCGCTGGACGGTGCTGCATGGTCCGTAACCCTGTTGACCGATGGCGAGGCCTTGGCCAACGCTGTCGCACCACAAGCGGACAGCCTGTATCGCTACCTGCAGCAAGACCAGACAGCGGCCACGCCGCTGCTGGAATCGCTGCTGCCGGACATTCGTGCCTTTGCCATGCTGCTGGCTTCCACGCGCCGGCACCACCGCTGTTCGCCCGAACGCTTTGCCGATGCGACGGACTGGCTGGCGGCCCGCATTGTCGTGCTCGAACTCAGCCATGTTGCCGTGACCTTGCCCGAACTGACTCAGCTGGATGAAGCGAACCGCCGCCTCAAGCTGCTGTCGGAACAGTTGCAGCTTACACTGTCGCCGGCAGCCCCCGTGCTGCTGACCGCACCTGAGGCCGAACCCGGCGTACTGCGTGGTTGGAGCCGACAGCGGCAGAGCGGCATGCTGGGCACGGTGCATGGCATGCAATCCATGCTGATGGCCTCGCGCCTGGTGGCGCAGCAATGTCGTCAGCGGCTGCAACCCTTCTGGCACGGCCTGCAGGTAGCACGCCGCGGCTGATACACCGATAAGCGGGAATGTTATGCAACTGCAAACGCGTGATGATGAGCGCAAACTGAATAATCTGACCCTGGTGGTGTATATCCTGCAGGGCTTGAGCCTGTTTACCGGCGTACCCATGCTGGTCGGCGTGATCATCAACTATCTCAAGCTGGATGATAGCCGTGGTAGCTGGTATGAAAGCCACTTCCGCTGGCAGATCAAGACCTTCTGGCTGGGGCTGCTCGGCACGGTGCTGGGCTATGCGCTGGTATGGATATTGGTCGGTTTTGCCATTCTGGGCCTGACCTGGCTGTGGTGCCTGTACCGCGTGCTGCGTGGTTTTCTGGCTTTCAATGACGGCAAGCCGCTGCCGCTGTAAGGCTGGATAAAAAGACGGGCAACCGTTGCCGGCTGCCCCAAGAGGCCCTGAGCCGGTTGCCGGAACGTAATCCGTCCCAATGAAAAACCGTGTGCTGACACGGTTTTTGTGCTGCAGGGCCTGCGTCGCTATCACTAAACTGACTAGGTCTGGCTGGTGCGCAAGGCGGATTGTCACCCCAGACGAAGCGCCACCATGCTAGCTGCCGGTGCGCTTGGCCGATAGCAAAATGACAACGTCACTTGTCGTAGGTCAAGTTCTACCATAGCAGAACAAAACCCCGACAAAACAAGGCTGTGGCGTAATGGCTCCGGCTTTGGCACAATGCGCAACCTTCAGTCCGATGTGAAATCATGCAACAAGAAGATCTGCAACGGCTGGTCAGCACGACCATGCCTTTTGGCAAACACCAGGGCACCCTGCTTTGCGACTTGCCCGGCAACTATCTCAACTGGTTTGCCCGCGAGGGTTTTCCCAAGAGCGAGATTGGCCGCCTGCTGCAATTGATGCAGGAGATCGACCACAATGGACTGAGTTATTTACTGGACCCGTTAAGAAAGCGTTAAAAGCATGGCAATTCAATGGTTTCCCGGCCACATGAACAAGGCGCGCAAAGATGTCATGGAGCGCCTGAAAGACATCGATGTGGTCATCGAAATGCTGGATGCGCGCTTGCCGGCGTCCAGCGCCAATCCGATGCTGGCGCGCATGGCCAAAGGCAAGCCGCGCCTGATGATACTCAACAAGCAGGATCTGGCTGATCCGGCCATCACCACGCAGTGGCTGGACTGGTATCGCGCCAAAAAGCAGACCCAGGCCATTGGCCTGGATGCCGGAGAGCGCGCGCCATCGCAAAAGCTGGTGGCAGCCTGCCGCGAACTGGCCCCCAATCGCGGCGGCCTGGACAAGCCGTTGCGCGTGCTGATCTGTGGTATTCCCAACGTGGGCAAATCCACGCTGATCAACAGCATGAGCAGCCGCAAGATCGCCAAGACCGGCAATATGCCAGGGGTAACCAAGAACGAGCAGCGCATCATCCTGGACGATGATGTTGAGCTTTACGATACGCCCGGCATGCTGTGGCCCAAGATCGAAGTGGAAGAGGGTGGCTATAATCTGGCCGCCAGCGGTGCCGTCGGTCGCAATGCCATGGACGAGGAAGAAGTCTCGCTGGAGCTGCTCAAATACCTGCTGCAACACTACGTGCCACAGCTGACTGCCCGCTATCGCCTGGACGAGGTGGACGGCCTGCAAGACTGGCAGGTGTTGGAAATGATAGGCCGCAAGCGTGGTGCCATGCTCGGTGGTGGTCGCGTCAATATCCAGAAAGCTGCTGAAATCGTGCTCACCGATTTTCGCGATGGCAATACCGGCCGTATTACCCTGGAGCGTCCGCAGGAATGGATCGTGTGGGAAAAGCGTGCCAAGGAGCTGGCCGCACAGAAAGCTGCTGCCCGCGAAGCCATGATGAGCGAAAAGGAAAAGCGCAAGCACGCCTCTCGCGGCCCACAAGATTGATATCGGTTTTGTCGATAACCGGATAGCGCAGAATGCAGCTAGGAGCATGGCGCAATCCTGTTTCGATGTTCGTTTTGAAGTTCATATCACCAGATATGTTTTTGCTCTAGTTTTGTAAGAGAGGCGTTGTCGTGGCTTTTTATGCCATGTGACTTATGGGTTCCAGCCACAATATGTGGGTATGTAGCCTGAATAGACAGTAGCGCTACGGTCCTCTTCTCTTTACCTTGCTCGCCAGTTTGGCTTTCGTCCAGATGCCTCATGAGGCCTGTAGTTCACTGAACTGGTAAATCTCAGTGCACTGTCCGCTCTAGACTAGACATTCGCATATCCCCTACAGGAGGTGATTAATGAGCTTGAAGAAAGACCATACTGCCTTGGCATTCTTTGCTCTAGCCATCATTGGTTTCGTAATTACTTGGTACTACAACCTGCAGTACCTGATGCAGGGTGGTGGTCTGGGGCCTGCCGAGTTCTTTGTTGCCGCCTTTGCCAATCCGCTCACAACAGCTATCACCATTGATGTCTATCTGTCAGCCATTGCATTTTCCGCTTGGGTAATCAGCGATTCACGTCAATCACAGCTTAAGTGGCCATGGGCTTATATATTTCTCTGTTTTTCGATTGGCTTGGCGGTGTCATTCCCCATGTATCTGGCTTTTCGAGAGCGGGCCAAAAATAAGGTCAGCTTCGCCAATCCCTGAATCGGCGCTAACGATTCGGTGTTTTTGCAGCGCAAACTTGCTTATCAGCAAATCCGCCGATCATCCATCAGTCGACTGATCCAGAACTGACGTGGCCATAGCCATGGCAGCCTAGTGTTCAATTGTCTGGCTTTCCGCTTTACTCATTCCTTATTTGCTGCAGGCCAATTTGCTGTGTTCTGGGTCGGGCTGATCTCTATGCCAGTGTGCTGCCAAAGCGGACAGTAGCTGCCAGCATGGTAGCCGACCTACCTTGCACCTCTGTTTCGTCCGCATGGCAGGCCCGGTGTGCTGCCAGCGACACGATTGGGCTAATCCTATCTGGCAGCTAGAGGTGGCAAGGCATGACGCCTGACAAATCGATTTCCCGGCGGCGGCAGATTATTGCGGCGGTCGTGGGCAATACGCTGGAGTGGTACGACTTCATCGTCTACGGCTTCATGACCAGCATTATTTCCAAGCTGTTTTTCCCGGCCGACGGCAATGAATTCATTTCTTTGCTGATGGCGACAGCCACTTTTGGGGTCGGCTTCTTCATGCGGCCTGTGGGTGGTGTGCTGCTGGGCATCTATGCCGACCGTAAGGGCCGCAAGGCGGCCATGCAGTTGATCATGGCCATCATGGCCCTGGTGTCCTTGCTGATTGCCTGCGCGCCACCCTATGCGGCCATCGGCATGGCAGCCCCGTTGCTGATCGTGCTGGCGCGGCTGCTGCAAGGTTTTGCAACCGGTGGCGAATATGCCAGTGCCACGGCCTTTCTGGTGGAAGCGGCACCCGCTGATCAGCGCGGCCTGTACGGTTCCTGGCAGTTGGTGGGACAGATGCTGGCCATTCTGGGCGGTGCCGGCATGGGCGCGCTGATTACACATAATCTGGATCAGGGCCAGCTGGAGAGCTGGGGCTGGCGGCTTCCGTTTCTGATCGGTTTGTTGATTGCCCCGGTAGGTTGGTGGGTGCGCCGCCACATGGACGAAACCGAGGCCTTCCTCGAAGCCAGCCAGCCGCAGGCGACTGCGCCCGGTCTGGGTGGGCAACTGCAACAGAACCGGCGCAATATTCTGCTGACCATCGGCCTGACCATTCCCGGTACGGCAGGGTTTTATGTCCTGCTGGTGAATATGCCGGGCTATGTGCATCGCCAGTTTGGCTTGCCGCTGGATCAGGCCTTTGCCATCCAGATGCTGGCCGTGGCCTGGATGACCATCCTGATTCCCTTTTCCGGGGCCTGGTCCGACCGGATAGGCCGACGCCCCTTGCTGTTATGGCCCTATTTCATTTTCTTGCTCATGGTCTATCCCGGCTTTGCCTGGCTGGCCGACGCGCCGAGCATGGGCCGGCTGCTGGTGGTGCAGCTATTGTTCTGCACGCTGCTGGGGCTGGCTTTCGGACCAGCACCAACAGCGGTATCTGAGCTGTTCCCGGTACGGGTGCGCTCTACCGGCGTTTCCATTGGCTACAATCTGGCCGTCATGATTTTCGGCGGTTTCGCCCCCTTCATCGTCACCTGGCTGGCCGGTAGCACGGGCTCGCCGATTGCGCCGGTTTACTATCTTTTGCTCTCTACCGCACTGGGCGTGATTGCCTGTTATTTTCTGCCTCGTGGCCGCCCGGCGACGACTGAAATCGTGCCGGCCTCGCTGGCCACTTCCAATGCTGCATCCGGGAAATCACTATGACTCAGCCTATTTCAGCTCTTGATCCCATCGTGGCGCTGGATGCGCTTCCCCTGTCGCAGGCGATCCACCAGCGGCAGCTGTCTTGTGTCGAAGTGATGCGCAGCTATCTGCAGCATATCGACCGGGTCAACCAGCAGGTGAATGCGCTGGTGTCGCTGCAGGATGAGGCCTCACTGCTGCAGCAGGCCGCGCAATGCGATACCGAGCTGGCTCGTGGAGAATCCCGTGGCTGGCTGCATGGCATGCCACAGGCGATCAAGGATCTCTCTGCCACGCGCGGCATCCCGACGACCATGGGCTCAAGCCTGTACCGCCAGCATCAGCCAGCCAGTGACGGCATCATGGTGGAGCGCATGCGGGAAGCGGGGGCCATCTTCATTGGTAAAAGCAATACCCCGGAATTCGGTGCCGGTTCACATACCTATAACGCGGTCTTCGGCGCCACCGCCAATGCCTATCAGCCAGAGCTGTGTGCTGGTGGCAGCTCGGGCGGTGCCGCCGTAGCCCTGGCCCTGCGCATGCTACCGGTGGCCGATGGCAGCGACATGATGGGTTCGCTGCGTAATCCGGCGGCTTTCAATAATGTATTCGGCTTTCGCCCCAGCTGGGGAACAGTGCCGCTGGGGCCAAGCCCGGAGCTGTTCTTGCAGCAACTGGCGACCGAAGGGCCGATGGGGCGTACTGTGCCGGATATTTTGGCATTGCTGCGTACTCAGGCTGGTGCGGATGTCAGAGCGCCGCTGGCGCATGGTGCCATCGCCGGGCTGGAGCAGTCGCTGCAACAGGATGTCAGTGGCTGGCGGCTGGGCTGGTTGGGTGACTGGAATGGCTACTTGCCGATGGAGCAGGGGGTGTTGCAGCAGTGTGAGCAAGCCTTGCCCGACTTTGCCGCTCTGGGCTGCCAGCTTGAGGCTTGCACGGTGAATTTTGATCCGTCGCTGCTATGGGAAAGCTGGGAAGTCCATCGCCACTGGCTGATGGCGGGTAGTCTGCTGGCGGATTATCAAGACCCGCAGCGTCGCCAGCAGCTCAAACCCGAATTGCAATGGGAGATCGAGGGTGGTTTGCAACTGACCGCGCTGGATGTGTACCGCGCTTCGCGCATACGCAGTGACTGGTATCGTGCCGTATTGCAGTTGTTTGAGCAGTTTGATTTTCTGTTATTGCCCAGCGCCCAGGTTTATCCGTTTGCGCTGGAACAGCACTGGCCACGCATGGTGGGTGGCCGCGTCATGAGCAGCTACCACCGCTGGATGGAGGTGGTCATCGGGCCGACCATGGCCGGCTTGCCCGTGATGAACGTGCCGGTTGGCTTGGGCAGCAACGGCTTGCCGATGGGTGTGCAAATCATTGGTCGCCCACGGGCAGATATCGAAGTATTGCAACTGGCCCATGCTTACGATGGGCAACGGCGCTGGGTGCAGACCATCCTGCCTGAGCTGCTGCAGGCGACAGCCCGCTAGTCTGGGTGGAGGTCGGTCCATGAAAAAACCGCGAGGGGCAGACCCGCTCGCGGTTTGTTTTGCTTGCCAGCCGTTGGCGGCTTACTTCAGTGCGTGAATGGCCGGCAGATTGCGCCAGGCACCGCGTACGTCCATGCCGTAGCCAAAGACATAGCGGTCCGGTACATCCAGACCAACAAAGTCACAAGCGATCGGTTTTTCCTTGGAGATCAGCTTGTTGGCAAACACGCCGCTGTAGAATTCCTTGGCACCCATACCCATCACCTTGTCGCGGATGGCCGCCATGGTATGACCTTCGTCCAGGATGTCATCCAGCACCAGTACCACGCGATCGCGTACATCTTCCTTGGGGGCCTGTTTCCATACCAGTTCGCCGCCGTGGGTCTTGTCGCCATAGCGCGATACATGCACGTAGTCGAAATCCAGCGGGAAATTCAGGCGCGGCAGCAACTGGCCGGTAAACACCACGGCACCACCCATCACGGACAGGACCAGCGGATAGGTTTCACCCAGTTTTTCGGTGATTTCCACTGCCATGCGATCGACGGCAGTGCTCACCTCTTCTGCGGTGAACAGAATGTCCGAGCTATTGATCAGACCGCGAGCTTCGGCAATGTTGGGCATGTTGACTCCTTGAAAAAATACAAACGCCGCTCCGTCTACAGAGCGGCGTAATGGAAAATTAGCAGATCAGTTCCGCAGGTCTTGCAGATACTGAGAAAATTCCTTGGCCACTTCGTGGTGCTTCAAACCATAGCTGACGGTAGCTTTAAGATAGCCCAGTTTCGAGCCGCAATCGTAGCGGGTTCCCTTGAATGGCAAGGCCAGTACCGCCTCTTCTTTCAGCAGGGCGGCAATGCCGTCGGTCAGCTGGATTTCACCGCCCGCTCCGGGGGGGGTGTTCAGCAGCTTGTCGAAAATGCGCGGGGTGAGAATGTAACGCCCTACCACGGCCAGATTGGACGGTGCCACATCCGGGTGCGGCTTTTCCACGATGCTCAAGACCTGCTGCTGTCCCTGGGCATTACTGCCGGTTTCGACAATGCCGTAGGAACCGGTTTCCTCGCGGGCCACGGTTTCCACCCCCAGAATCGAGCTGTGCGTGGTATCGAACAGGCTGACCATCTGCTCCATCGCACCTGGCTCACCATCGATCAGGTCGTCGGCCAGGATGACGGCAAAAGGCTCATTGCCCACTACCGGGCGTGCGCACAGCACGGCATGGCCCAGGCCCAGTGCTTCGGTCTGGCGGATATAGATGCAGCTGACCGAGGGCGGGATGATGCCGCGCACGGTGTCCAGCAGCTTCTGCTTGTTCTTGTTTTCCAGCTCGGTTTCCAGCTCGTAGGCCTTGTCGAAGTGGTCTTCGATGGAGCGCTTGTTACGGCCGGTAATGAAAATCAGCTCGGTGATGCCGGCGGCAATGGCCTCTTCTACCGCGTACTGGATAAGGGGTTTGTCCACTACCGGCAGCATTTCTTTCGGGCTGGCCTTGGTGGCGGGCAAAAAACGCGTACCGAGACCGGCTACCGGGAATACCGCCTTGCTGATTTTCTTCATCGTCGTAGAAGTCTTCAATTGAAAATATTTCTGACTGGCGCGCATTCTATCCTGTCTTGCGCGCCGCACCAAACAACAACTCAATCCCGCGGCCATTGCCGCAGCGTTTTTGCCACGCTGGCGATCAGGGGCGGCCAGTCACCAGGGGTGGCCTGCCGCCAGATACGCATGCTGGCATACCAGGGTGAAGTTTCACCCTGGGCCATGAAGAAGGGGGCACTTTCCGCCCGCATCAATACCCATACCGGCTTGCCCAGTGCCCCCGCCAGATGGACGACCGAGGTGTCCACACTGATCACCAGATCCAGCTGACTGATGATGGCAGCGGTATCGGCAAAGTCGCCAATCTGTGGGGCAAATACCCGGTCTTGCAACGCGGCAGGCAGCTCGCCCAGTTGTAGCGAGACAAAGTCAGCGGTCATGTCGTCCAGCAGAGGCATAAAGTCAGTCAGCGGCACGGATTTGTTCTGCCGGCCATGGTCGGCAATGCCAACCCCCCAGCTGCCGGTTTCCCAGACAATGCCAATGCGTAGCCGGCCAGGCTGGCGTGGCGGTAGTCTGGCATCCCAGCTTGTAGCCAGTGCCGGATCGGCTTGCAAATAGGGCTGATCAGACAAGTTTGCCAATGTGACATCCAGTTGCAGCGGCAGCGACATCAGCGGCAGTTGCCAGTCATGCGGCGGAGGTGTGTCCTCCAGCGGCACCAGTTCGATATTGTGTAATTGGGCAAACAGCCGCAGGCAGGCATTCTGGCAGGCCAGGATTAGCCGGGCAGCGGGATGGCGGCGCTGCAGTTTGGGCAGGAAACGCACCATCTGCAGGGTGTCGCCCAAGCCTTGTTCGGCCCAGATCAGCAGGCTTTGCTGGCCCAGCGGCTGCCCTTGCCAGGCCTTTTCACGATAGCGCGGCTGCATGATGGTGCCCCAGCGTTGTTCGTACAGCGGCCAAGCTTCGCGGTAACGGCCCTGCAGCAGCAGGGCCACCGACAGGTTGAAGGCGAGGAAGGCATCGTCGGCCTGTAATGCCATGCCTTGCTGGTAGGCGCTGACCGCCTCGTCCAGTCGTAGCGCGCAGGTCAGCGCATTGCCCAGGTTGTTCAGCCGTCCCGCACTGGCACCCGCCAGTTGCAGTGCATTCTGGTGGCAGATAGCCGCATCGTCATAGCGCAGGGCATATTGCAGCACCACTCCCAGATTGCTCCAGGCATCGACATGCTCGGGTTCCGCCTGTAGCACTTCCAGCAGCAGGTTTTCTGCCAGCGCCAATTCGCCCAGCTCCTTGAGCAGCACGGCCAGATTGCATTTGATATTGCTGGAGGAAGGATTAAGCGCGGCGGCAGCCAGATAGTCTTCCAGTGCCAGCGGATATTGCTTCAGCCGCATCTGCGCCGTGCCACGGTTGAACAGGGCCTGCCAGTCCTGGGCATTGCGGCGCAGGCATTCGCTGAAGGCGGCGATGGCCTGCTGCTGGTCTCCGGCGGCTGCCAGACGGTTGCCCCGTTCGAAAGCGCTTTCGGTCATGCTCGTCCTTTCAACTGGCTGCCGCTTGCAGCATGGCTTGCAGGGCGGCTTCATCCAGCACGGCTACGGCCAGTTCCTGGGCCTTGGCCAGCTTGCTGCCGGCGTCGGCACCGGCCACGACAAAGTGGGTTTTTTTCGACACGCTGCCAGCCACTTTGCCACCGGCTGCTTCAATCAGTGCCTTGGCCTGATCCCGCGACAGTGTGGGTAGGGTGCCAGTCAGTACAAAGGTTTTGCCATCAAACAGCGGGTGGGTGTTCCCCGTGTCTTGTGGCAGGCTGTGCAGGATTTCTGTGCGCAAGTCAGCCAGCTGTTGCAAGGCGCTACGATTGGCCGCTTCGTCCAGCCAGTCGGCCAGCGCATTGATGACCTCGGCTGGCAGTTGCAGCAGCAATAGCTGGCGGCGCTCCATGCGGGCCAGTTGCTCCAGCCCGCTGATTTGTGTCGCCAGCTGCTGGCTGCGCACCTCGGTCAGGCGCGGAATGTTCAGTCGCGCCAGCAGGACTGCTGGCTCCAGCCGCTCGGCCAGCTTGGCTGAAGGCGCATGCTCGTCGGCCGGAGCGACATAGTGCAATAGCGCGTCCAGTGCTGCTTCGTTATTCTCTTCGGCAAAGAAGTCGGCCAGCGACTGGGCTACCACGCCGCCAATATCCGGCAGGGCGGCAAACAAGGCCGCTGGGGCACGACGGATCAGTGCCAGCGAGCCCAGCCAGTCGGCCAGGGTCTTGGCGGTGGATTCGCCGACATGGCGGATGCCCAGCGCAAACAGCAGGCGGGCCAGGGGTGGCTGGCGGCTGGCTGCGATGGCCTGCAACAGATTTTCTGCCCATTTGCTGGCGACCTTGCCGGCTTTGACGGTTTCCGGCGTCACGCCTTCATCTTCGTCGGCGCGGCGCTTCATCTCCAGCAAATCGTCCAGCGTCAGTTGATACAGATCGGCCACGCCGTGGACATAGCCATATTCCACCAGCTTGTCGATATAGCGTTCACCCAGGCCGTCGATGTCCATCATGCGCCGCCCGGCAAAGTGCTGGATGGCCTGGCTGCGCTGCGCCTTGCAGCTGAGTCCACCGGAGCAGCGGGCAATGGCTTCGCCTTCTTCGCGTACCACATGGCTGCCGCACACCGGGCAGTGGCTGGGCAGGCGATAGGGCGGATATTGTGCTTCCTCACCCTGGATGAACAAATCACCGCCAGCGGCCGGTCGCAACGGTCGGCGCTCCAGCACCACGGAGACCACTTCCGGAATCACATCGCCGGCGCGACGCACGATCACCGTGTCGCCGACGCGTACATCCTTGCGCAGCACTTCGTCTTCATTGTGCAAGGTGGCATTGGTGACGGTAACACCGCCAACGAATACCGGCTGCAAGCGGGCCACCGGGGTAATGGCACCGGTGCGGCCCACTTGTGCTTCGATGGCTTCTACCAGCGTCAGTGCCTCTTCGGCGGGGAATTTGTGGGCGATGGCCCAGCGCGGTGCGCGCGAGACGAAGCCCAGTTCTTCTTGTTGGGCACGACTGTTCACCTTGTACACCACGCCGTCAATTTCAAAGGGCAGGGTGGCGCGTCGTTGCAGCACGTTTTCGTAATAGGCCGCCAGACCATCCGCGCCGCTGACGACCGGGCGCAGGCTGGCTTCGACGACTGGAAAACCCAGTTGCTGCAGCCAGTCCATTTCACCAGCATGGCTGAGTGGCCAGTCGGCACCTTCCACTTGGGCGATGGCATAGGCGTAAAAAGACAGCCGCCGTTGCGCGGTAATGCGCGAATCCAGCTGGCGCAGGCTGCCGGCGGCGGCATTGCGCGGGTTGGCGAAGGGCTTGTCACCGCGTTGCTGCTGTTCGGCATTCAGGCGTTCGAAGTCGCGCTTGAGCATCAGCACTTCGCCACGCACCTCCAGCAGCGCGGGTGGCTGCTCCCGCTCCAGCTTGAGTGGAATGGCGTGGATGGTGCGAATATTTTCGGTGACGTTCTCGCCGGTGATGCCATCGCCACGGGTGGCGGCCTGTACCAGTACGCCTGCACGATAAAGCAGGCTGATGGCCAGGCCATCAAATTTGGGCTCGGTGGCGTAGCGGATCGGGGATTCGGCCAGTTCGCGCCGGATGCGTTCGTCAAATTGCACTAGTTCGGCGTGGCGCTGGGCAAAGTCGTCCCGTTGCATGTCGGAAAAAGCATTGCCCAGCGACAGCATGGGCACACTGTGGGTGATCTGGCTGAATTCCGGCAGCGGTGTGCCGCCTACCCGCAGGGTGGGGGAATCAGCTGTTTTCAGTTCTGGATGAGCATTTTCCAGCGTTTGCAGTTCACGGAACAGCCGGTCGTACTCGGCATCCGGCACGCTGGGGGCATCCAGCACATAGTATTCATGGCCATAGCGGGTCAGCTGCTGGCGCAGGGCATGGGCGCGGGCGGCGAGGTCGTTGGTGGTCATCGGATAGTCTCAAAACGGAAAAAGGCCGGCATGTGCCGGCCTGCGCGCTGTGGATTCAGGCGAACAGCCTGAGTGCGGCGACACTGCCTGGTGCAATGCCGCGATCGTCCATGCTGCTGTAAATATGCACCAGTTGGTCGCGGATACGCGACAGTCCGACATCGGACAAGACGCGGCGGTTGTCATCCACCAGTTGCGCGTCGAATTCGGCGGCCAGCTGTTTGGCAAACAGCACGGCGCGGTCGAATACTTCCACACCACCGGCCACGCGCGGCACATCAAACAGCAGCGTCAGCGCCGGGAAGGACTTGTCCAGCAGGGTGTGGAAGGTAAACGGCATCTGGTCGGCTGCCATCAGCGAATACAAGGTGTTGCCAGAGTCGGCCAGGTAATGGAAGGCACCGTCCGGCTCCAGCTGCAGGCCACCGGCCTCGACAAAGCTGCGCAGGCGGGTGCCTTCCACGGCTTCGCGCGGGACGACATTGATGCCGATCAGCACGTCGACATCGGCGCAAAAGCGATCCAGTTCGCGTGCGGCCACCAGTTTTTGCTGGCGTTGCGGAAAGCTGACTGCGGCATCGTGTTCTTCGGCGAAGCGCGATACCTGCTGGCAGAAGCCAGCCAGTTCCGGTTCGGTAACCGAGCCGCTGCGATCCACCATCTGCATGCCGATGTTGATTTGCTTGTAGCGGGTGCCGGGCACGGCTTCGGCCGGTTTCCACAAGCCTTTTTCGGTGCGGCCGATGATGTGGGTGCGCTTGCCGACATTGAAGCGCGGCATGGCTGCCAGCTCGTGCGGTTCGTGGAAAACGACCTCGGCGATGAAGTCAAGCGAGGGGTCGAGCAGGGCGGCGACCAGCGCCTGATGATCGGCCGATTCAAACTGGCCGGACTCGTCGTCTTCGCGTTGCGGCATCGGCTCCGGTATCGGTGCCGGGCGTTCTACCGCTGGCGGCAGGGTGAGGGAAGTGTCTTCCGGGATTTCCGGTTCGAACGGTTCGTCGTCGTAACCGGCCGGCAAGTGGGCGCTGTCGACCAGCACCGGTTCCATGCGGTCGGCACGTACGCCATCCCGGACATTGTTTTTCGGGACGTTCAGCAGGACGTCGTCATGAGGGCGCGCGAAAGCCTGGCTGGTTTTCTTGCGAAAGCGCCACTCCTGAAAAACATTGAATCCGAACACCAGGGCGATGACTGCAACGCCCAATATCAGTACACCAATCTGCAATTCGCTCATTAGGCCGTCCGCGTTAAGGCGAATAATTTGCCAATAGTATAACGAAAGCGGGCTGTTGCAGGCTATGGCCGGCACAAACTAGCTGCTTTTGGGCGCATTAACCGCCAGTCATCGACATGATACGGATGAGTTTGCCCGGATTTTCGCGAAATTCGTGCCGTTCCGGCTTCAGCTCGATGGCCTGGCGGATGGCAGCGCGCAAGCCTTCATCGCTGATGCCGGCGCGCAGTAATGGCCGCAATTCGAAACTTTCCTCCTGCCCCAGGCACATATACAGCGTGCCGTCGACCGACAGGCGGACGCGGTTGCAAGTGGCACAGAAATGCTGGGAAATCGGAGTGATCACTCCCAGCGTGAATGCCCCATCGACGCTGCGCCAGTAACGTGCCGGACCACCGCCCATTTCACTGTTCTGTGGAAACAGACCAAAACGCAGGCGCAATTGTTCCAGTACCGGCTGCAAATCGAGATAGGCGGTATTGCGGCCGCTGTCGCCCATCGGCATGGCTTCGATCAGTCGCAGCACAAAACCGTTGGCGATGCAGAAACCGACCATGGCTTCGATGTCCGCCTCGTTGACATCCTTCATGGCCACCATATTGATCTTGATGGGTGACAGGCCGGCGGCGCGGGCTGCCTCCAGGCCGGCCATGACTTGCGGCAGGCTGTCGCGGCCGGTGATGGTGTTGACGCATTCGCGCCGTAGCGAATCCAGGCTGACATTGACACGCTTGACACCGGCGCGGTACAGCGCGTCGGCATGACGCGCCAGCTGGGTGGCGTTGGTGGTGAGCGACAGGTCTTGCAGGCCGGGCAGGGCTGCCAGCCGGCCCGCCAGTTGCGGCAGGTTGCGCCGCAGCAAAGGTTCGCCGCCTGTCAGTCTGACCCGGCGCGTACCCAGGCTGGCAAAGGCCGCCACCACGCGTTCGATTTCGTCGAAGGTGAGCCAGTTTTCCGGTTCTTCGAAGTCCTTGAAGCCTTTGGGAATGCAGTAGCTGCAGCGCAGGTCGCAACGATCCGTTACCGACAGGCGGAGATATTCAATGCTGCGTCCGAAGCGGTCCTGCAGGATATTCATGATGGTGCGACCAGGTTAAGTCACCACGGGGCTGCCGTGATGGTTGATATTGAGCAGAATAGCGCCAAACCTTGCTGGGTAAAAGGCGTTAGGAATTATTGTCGTTTGTCGTGGTCCACTGCTCTTTGTCCTGATTTGTCGGCATTCTGCTACGGTTATGTCTGTGAAAGACGTGGATTTTTCTTAACATTGATTGCAAATTAGTTCTAGTATGAACTATACTGATTAGAACAAAAGGTTGATGACGCTATGAGTCATGCAAAAAAGGAGCCGTCTCTGTCGCTTATCCGGGAACTCGCGCGGACATTCCAGGCGTTTGAACAATTGTCGGCTTTTCATATCCGCCAGATGGATCTCACGCCGCCACAATTTGATGTGGTGGCGACACTGGGCAATACGCCGGGCATGAGCTGCAAGGAACTGTCGGAAAAAACGCTGATCACCAAGGGAACGCTGACCGGGGTGATCGACCGCCTGATTGAAAAAGGCGTCGTCAGTCGCTGCGCGCAGGAACAGGATCGCCGCAGCGTCATGGTGGCATTGACCCCGCAAGGCGAGGCTTTGTTCCAGCACGTGTTTCCGGCGCACATCGCCTATATGAAAACCGCCTTCGACCTGCTGGAACCGGCGGACATGGACGAATTGTGCCGTCGGCTGGCTCAGCTGCGTTCTGCATTTAACCAGGTACTGGAGCAAAAAAAACATGAAATCGAGTGAGCGTTATTCCTCACCGGCCATCGCATTGCACTGGCTGATTGCCGGGCTGATTGTCGTTACCTTTATTGTTGGCCTGCTGGTATCCGACATGCCATTGTCGCCAGCCAAATTCAAATACATCGCCTGGCATAAGTGGGCAGGCATCACCATTCTGGCGCTGGTCGCCGTGCGCTTGCTGGTGCGTCTGCTGAAGCGCCCGCCAGCCTTGCCGGCACACATGAATGGTCTGGAGCGTCTGCTGGCACATGGTGGCCACCTGGCACTGTACCTGTTGATGTTCGCTGTGCCGCTGACTGGCTGGCTGATGAGTTCAGCCTATGGTTTCCCGGTGGTGCTGTTCAAACTGGTGCAACTGCCTGATCTGATCGCCCAAAACGAACAGTTGGCGGCCACCCTGAAGACTGTGCATGAAACCCTGAACTGGATCATGGCCGCCTGTGTGGCAGGCCATGTGCTGGCCGCCATCAAGCACCATGTCATCGACAAGGACGGCATGCTGTATCGCATGAGCCTGCACAGCCCGCGTCAATAAACCCTTACCTGAAGTGAGAACGAGCATGAAACAACTGAGACTGATTCCTGCTGCATTGCTGCTGGTCGCCCCGCTGTTGCAGGCCGCGCCGCTGGACACAGGCAAGAGCCAGATCAACTTCAGCATGAAGCAGCTGAATGTGCCGGTGACCGGCAGCTTCAAGAAATTCAGCGGCACCGTGGTGCTGGACCTGAAGAAACCAGAAACCGGCAAGGCCGACATCAGCATCGACACCGCCAGCATCAGCCTGCCGACCGCCGAAGCAGTGGGCGAGGCCAAGAAGGCAGACTGGTTCAATGTGGCTAAATTCCCGTCGGCCCGCTTTGTCAGCAGCAGCATCAAGAACCTGGGTGGTGGCAAATTGCAGGTGGCTGGCAAGCTGACCATCAAGGGCAATACCCGTGATGTAACGGCTCCCTTCGTGGCCCGTCAGGAAGGTGCCTTGACCGTGGTGGAAGGCGTGCTGCCGGTATCGCGGCTGGCTTACAAGATTGGTGAGGGCGACTGGGCCGATACCGGCACCGTGGCCGATGAAGTACAGATCAAGTTCAAAGTGGCCATTCCGGCCGGCAAATAACACTCAGGAGAGTTAAGTCATGATGAAGAAAGCCTTGTTCGCTGTTGCGTTTTCGGCCTTTGCTGGTGCCGCCCTGGCTGCCCCGGTGAGCTATAGCGTGGACCCGACACACACCGTGGCCCAGTACGAAGTGCGTCACCTTGGTTTCTCGGTACAAACCGGTGTATTCACCAAGACCGCCGGTAATGTGGTGCTGGATACCGAGGCCAAGAAGGGTGCCGTAGACATCACCATCGATACCAACTCGCTGCAAACTTACCTGGCTGCGCGTGATACCCACCTGAAGAGCAAGGATTTCTTCAATGTGGCCCAGTTCCCCACCATCACCTTCAAGTCGACCGATCTGAAGTTTGCTGGTGACAAGCTGGCTGCTGTTAACGGCAACCTGACCATTCTGGGCGTGACCAAGCCGGTTACCCTGACCGTGACCAACTTCGGTGGCGGCAAGAACCCGATGAGCGGCCAGGAAACCTACGGTGCCAACGCCGAAACCACCATCAAGCGCAGCGATTTCGGCATGAAGACTTTCCTGCCGGCGATTGCCGACGATGTCACCCTGAAAGTGAGCATCGAAGCCGTCAAGGCACAGTAATCCCGCTATTGCTGTAGCAAGACCAAAGCCCGCAGATGCGGGCTTTTTTCATGGAATGGCGGGGTGCTCAGTGCGACTGCAGGCTGAAGCTGATTGGCACCAGAATGCGCGATGCGATGGCCGTGCCATCCTGGCGGGCCGGTACAAAGCGCCAGTCGGCCACCGCGGCGCGGGCCGCTTCGTCCAGCCGGCGCGAGTGGCTGCCGTCGACGATGTCGATCTGGCCGGCGCGGCCTTCGGGTGTGACCAGCACCCGCAGCACGACACGGCCTTGTTCGCTCAGTTCACGCGAACGCTCCGGATAGGGCGGCTCGGGGTTATGCAGATAGGCCGTGCGGTATAGCGCGGGATGATTCTCTGCACCGCTGGTCGCCGGCATAGTGACGGCTTTGCCTGGGGGGCTTGCGGCCAGCTTGTCGTTGGCAGGGCTGCTGGCCGGAGTGGCCGGTGCCGGGCTGGCTATAGCCTGCTGTGGTTTGCTGTCCGCCGGCAGGCGTGGGCCGGGTGTCGGTGTGGGCGGGGTGGTGAGCAGGGGCGGTGTGGAGGCTTGCACATGCTTTGTTGGCGGGCTGACGGTGTGCGGCGTCTGCGGCATCCGCGCCGGCATTGTTTGTAACTGTAATTGCAGGCCGGTTTGTGCCGGGGCCGCTGCGGGCGCTGCCGGCCAGAACGCGTGGCCGTAGCCCAGCAGCCCGGCATGCAGCAAGAGCGACAGCAGCAAGGCCGTGGACAGGGACAATGACAGGTGCGGCAGTCGCGGCATGTAGTGACTCAGCAGCGCATGTTGGCCGACGGGCGTGCGTATTGCCACCAGGCGACTGCCATCGACAGCAGATAAAAAACCAGGAACAGCATGAAGGCGGGCACGAAGCTGGCGAACCAGTCCAGTGCGCTGCCGAAGGCCTTGGGGATGAAGAAGCCGCCCAGCGTGGCCGAGACCGAGCTGATGCTCATGGCGGCCACGCCGCGCCGTCCGCCTCGGGCATAGGCGTCGGCAATGCTCTCGCCGCTGCTCTTGGCCTGCCGGCCGGCCTCGATCAGAAATACCTTGGGTGACAGCTGGTAGGACGAGCCATTGCCCACGCCAGCGGCAAAGAACATCAGCAAAAAGGCACACAAGAACAGGATGAAGCTGCCGCCGTCGAGCTCACCGGGCAGGCTGGCCAGAATGAGCAGGGTGCCGATGACCATCAGTGCATTGCACACCAGCGTGGTGATGCCGCCACCGATGCGGTCACCGCACCAGCCGCCTATAGGCCGGGCCAGCGCGCAGATCATCGGCCCCATGAACAGATAGGGTGTGGCATTGACCAGTGGGAACAGCGCGTGCGCCAGCAGCGGAAAGGCCGCGGAAAAACCGATGAAGGTGCCGTAACTGCTCAGATACAAAAGGCAGATATACCAGGTGTGGCGCTCTTTCATCATCAGCCACTGGTCGTGCAGGGTCAGCCGCAGCTTGGGCAGGTCGTGTGCATACAGCAGGCAGAGGGTGGCAATCAGCAGGATGGGGATGATCCAGATATAGCCGGCGTTCTGCAGCCAGATGGGATGCACCTGCGCACCACGGCCCCAGATTTGCGGCTCGCCGGCCAGGCTGCCAAACAGCGGGACGGCAATGGCCAAGGGCACCACGATCTGCACCACCGACACGCCCAGATTGCCCATGCCGGCATTCAGGCCCATGGCAAAGCCCTTGGCCGACTTGGGAAAGAAAAAGCTGGTGTTGGACAAGTGTGATGACGACGCGGCGCCGCCAATGCCGCAGCAGGCGGCCACCAGCAACAGCAAGGGGAAGGGCGCGCTGATGTCCTGCACCAGCCAGCCCACGCCCAGCGCGGGAATCAGCAGGAACAGCGTGGAAATGCCCAGCCAGGTGCCACCGCCCACCCAGCTCCAGATGCAGGCGTAAAACAGCCGCATGATGGCCCCCACCAGTGGTGGAATGGACACCAGCAGAAATTGTTGCTGGCCAGTCATGGCAAAGCCGACTGCCGGCAAATTGCTGACCACGATGCTCCACATCATCCATACATTGAAATTCAGATGCAGGGCGAGGGTGGAGAGCAGGAGATTGCGATTGGCAATCCTGCGGCCGCGGGTTAGCCAGAAAATGATGTTTTCCGGCTCCCAGCGCTTGATGCTTACCGTCATGCCCGAGGTCTCGAAGAAGTCAAAATGTGCGTCATGGCAACGCAAGTCGCGCAGTATGAGCGCCACCTGTCGAGCATAGATTGCGATGTATCAACTGCGCCATGTTGAAACTTGCGTAGATGCGTCATGCAATTTCGCGCATCTTCAGTGCCTCGACAATATCCACCGCCACGATGCGGCTGACGCCCTGTTCCTGCATGGTGACGCCCACCAGCTGCTCGGCCATTTCCATGGTGAGACGGTTGTGCGAGATATACAGGAATTGGGTGCGTTCGGACATTTGCTTGACCAGATCACAGAAGCGGCTGGTGTTGGCATCGTCCAGCGGCGCATCGACTTCGTCGAGCAGACAGAACGGAGCCGGGTTGAGCGAGAACAGTGAAAACACCAGGCTCATCGCCGTCAGCGCCTTTTCGCCACCGGACAGCAGGTGGATGGTGCTGTTTTTCTTGCCCGGCGGCTGGGCGATGATCTGCATGCCGGAATCCAGCAAGTCTTCACCGGTGAGCACCAGCTCGGCACGGCCACCGCCAAACAGGGTGGGGAAAAACTCACGCATCTTGCCATTGACTGCTTCATAGGTGCTTTGCAGCATCTGGCGTGTTTCACCGTCTATCTTCTGGATGGCTTCTTCCAGCGTGGCCATGGCCTGGTTCAGGTCTTCGGCCTGGCTGCCCAGATACTCGCCGCGTTTGCGGGCTTCTTCCAGTTCTTCCAGTGCGGCCAGATTGACCGCCCCCAGCCCTTCCAGGGCGCGGGCCAGGCGGGCGATTTCTGCGGCCAGTGAATTGGGCTTGATGGCATCGGTGAGGTCGGCCAGCAGCGCGGCCTCGTCGGCCTGGGCTTCTTTCAGCTCCTCGGCGAAACGTTCCATGGCCAGGCGGGCTTCCTGGTGCTTGAGCAGCCAGTCGGAACGGCCTTCGCGCAGTGCCGGCAGGGCGGCGTTGACCTCGTGCTGACGCTGGGTCAGCTGGCGCAGTTGCTCGGTCATGCCGTTCAGGCGGTCGCGGGTGTGCGCCAGTGCTGCTTCGTGCTGTTCGCGCAGTTCCAGCGCTTGTTGCATGGCCTCTTCCGGCACGGTGTCGTCGACGGTCTCGGCCTCTTCGGCCAGGGTTTCTAGCCGTTCGGCCAATTGCTGGTCGCGTTCGTCCAGCTCGCGGGCGCGGCGCGCCAGTTCGCCGGCTTTCTGTTCGGCGGTGTTGAGTTCCAGGCGGATTTCATGCAGCTGCCGTTCGGCATCGCGGGTTTTATTGCGGGCCAGTTGCAGGCCGGTTTCGGCATTCAGGCGGTCCAGCCGCACTTCTTCCAGCTGTACGGTCAGCTCTTCCAGTGTCATGGCCGACTCTTCACTCAGCAGTTCGCCTTCTTCGATTTCCAGCGCAGCCTGCTGTTGCTCCTGGCGGATGCGCAAGCGCTCGGCCTCGATAAAGGACAAGCGTGCTGCACCCTGGCGGGCAGCCTGATCCAGCTTGACGTGCTCCAGCGTCACCGCATTCAGCTCGGCTTCCAGCCGGGTGAGCGAACCTTTTTGCGCCCTGACTGCTTCGGCCAGCATGCCGTTCATGCTTTGCAGCGATTCACGGCGCTTTTGCAGTTTGTCGATGTCCGGTGCCAATTGCTGCTGGCGGCCGTGGGCGGCTTCCAGTTGCTGCTTGCGCACCATCACGCCGGCGCCGCTGGCCTCACTGTGAAAGCTGACACTGCTGGCACTGACCCGGTGGCCCTGCGGGGTGAGCAGGCATTGGCCAGCCAGCAGCTGGGCGCGGCGGGCGATGGCCTGGGCCAGGTCATCGGCCAGATACACGCCGTCCAGCCAGTCGGCCAGCGCGGCGGTAAATGGCGCGCTGGCGCTGATCTTGTCCAGCAGGCGCGGCCAGGGCTGGGCGGCCGTGGCCGCCGGCTGTTGGCCATCCACCACGGTCAGCGCTGCCGGTGGCTGCTCGGCGCAATGGGCGGCACGGGCGGTGAGCCGCTCGCCCAGTACCGCTTCCAGCGCGCCCTGCCAGAGCGGGTCGATCTGCACCGACTGCCAGAGCTGCGGGCTGTGGCTGAGGCCTTGTTGTTCCAGCCAGTCGGCCAGTTTTTCACCGGCGGCCTCGCGTTCCAGTACAGCAGTCAGCGCGGCCACTTCGGCTTCGGCCCTGGCCAGTTCGGCGCGCTGGCTGGCGAGTTGTTCGTCCAGCTTTTCCCGCTCCGAGGCCAGATCGGCCAGTTTGGCTTCGTCGGCCACCACCCGCGCGCGCACCGCGTTCAGTGCCGAGCGCGCCCGTTCTACTTCAGCTTGCGCCGCTGCTTGCTGGGCGTGGTCGGGGAGATTGAGTTCGGTCAGCTCGCGCTGCAACGATTGTTCGCGGCCGGCCAACTGTTCCAGTGCACGGCGCTGGTGCTCGGCTTTTTGCCGCGCCAGGTCGCGCTCGCGAGTGAGGTTGGCCTGCTGTGCCAGCAGCTGTGCCTGCAACTGGTCGCGCGCACGGAATTCGGCTTCGGCCATGGGCAGCAGGTCGGCACCGTCTTCCAGCGCCATCTGCGCTTCTTCCAGGCGCATCTGGGCTTCTTCGCGCCGGGGCAGCCAGTCGTCCAGCTCCATGCCGGCCTGACGGCGGCTTTCGGCCAGTTGTTGGCGTTCGCTGCGGGCGGCGGCCAGTTCGCGTTCCACCCGCACCTGGTTTTGCTGGCGATGGCGTTGCTGTTCTTCCAGCCGCGCCAGTGCCGCATTGGCTTCAAACAGCCGCTGTTGTGCTTCATGTACTGCATCACTCACCGCGTAGTGGCTTTCGCGCACGGTTTCCAGTTCGCTATCCAGATGGGTGAGCGCCGCTTCCATGGCGGCTTCTTCGGTTTCAATGCGCGACAGCTCGGCACGGGCGTGCGCTTCGTTGCGGCTGGCTTCTTCACGGCGGGCCAGTGCCAGCAAGTTTTGCTTGTGGGTGAGGGTGCCGCGCAGGTCGTGGTACTGGGCGGCCACTTCGGCTTGCTCGCTCAGCCGTTCCACCTGGCGCTCCAGCTCCTGGCGCAGGTCTTCGATGCGTTCCAGATTGGCACGGGTGTCAGCGATGCGGTGTTCGGTTTCGCGGCGGCGTTCCTTGTATTTGGAGACGCCGGCGGCTTCTTCCAGATAGGCGCGCAGCTCTTCCGGGCGGGCTTCGATGATACGCGAGATCATGCCCTGTTCGATGACTGCATAGCCACGCGCGCCCACGCCGGTGCCGAGGAACAGATCGGTGATGTCGCGGCGGCGCACTTGCTGGTTGTTGATGTAGTAGCTGGACTCGCCCTGGCGGGTCAGTACCCGTTTGATGGCCACTTCGGTGTACTGCCCCCACGGGCCGGTGAGCTGGCCGTCGGCATTGTCGAACACCAGTTCCACCGAGGCGCGGCTGACCGGCTTGCGAGTGGATGAGCCGTTGAAGATCACGTCCTGCATCGACTCGCCGCGCAGCTGCTTGGCGCTGGATTCGCCCAGCACCCAGCGCACCGCGTCAATCACATTGGATTTGCCGCAGCCATTGGGGCCGATTACCGCCACCAGCTGGCCGGGGACCGGAATGCTGGTGGGATCGACAAATGACTTGAAGCCGGAGAGTTTGACGTGGGTCAGGCGCAAGGCGTCCTCGCTGGGTGAATGAAGCAACGGCGGCATTTTATCAGGGTGGCGGCATTTGGTCGGATTTGCTGCAGATCAAGCGTCAAACTGCGCCAGGAGTTGTCAGCGCTGTTGTCAACTTTGTTGTGCCATAATGCCCGCATGGAACCGCTATCGCTGACCGATCACTTTCTGATTGCCATGCCCAATATGGCTGATCCCCTGTTTGCCCGCTCGCTCATTTACCTGTGCGAGCACGGCGAACACGGTGCCATGGGCCTGATCATCAACAAGCCATCCGGCATTGCCATGGTGCAGTTGTTCGAGCAGATCGACCTGCCGCTGGAAAACGATCCGCTGCGTGGCGAGTCGGTGTACTTCGGTGGGCCGGTACAGCCAGACCGTGGCTTTGTGCTGCATGCGCCAGCCGGGCATTGGCAGTCCAGCCTGCAGGTCAAGGACGGCATGGCGCTGACCACGTCCAAGGATGTGCTGATTGCCGTTTCCGAGGGCCGTGCCCCGGAGCGCATGCTGATTACCCTGGGCTATGCCGGCTGGACCGCCGGGCAGCTGGAGCAGGAAATCCGCGACAACAGCTGGCTGACCGTCAAGGCCGAGCCTTCCATCCTGTTTGATCTGGCGGCAGAGCTGCGCTACGACGCCGCCATGTCCTTGCTGGGATTTGATCCCTCCTTGCTGTCGGGAGATATCGGGCATGCTTGAGGGAACGGTACTGGCTTTTGATTTTGGCGAACGGCGCATCGGCGTGGCCATGGGTGAAACCATGCTGGGCATTGCCCATCCGCTGCTGACCATCGATACCGAAATCACCGACGCCCGCTTTGCTGCCATCGGCAAGCTGATCGACGAATGGCGGCCGGCGCAACTGGTGGTGGGCCTGCCCATGCACCAGGACGACACCGAACATCAAATGACCCAGCTGGCGCGCCGTTTTGCCAACCGTCTCAAGGGCCGTTTCGGCCTGCCGGTGTGGCTGGTGGACGAGCGGCTGACTTCGGTAATTGCCGAATCCATGCTGGAAGAGGCCGGCGTGCGTGGCCGCAAACAGAAACCGGCGCTGGACCAGGTGGCTGCCCAGGCCATTCTGGCCACCTGGTTCGAAAGCCCCGGCATCGCCGTCTGAACCATTTATCATCATGCATCTATCGCCCCGTTTGCAGACATCCATCCTGATGCTGGCCTTCCTGCTCAGCCTGTCAGGGCTGGTATACCTGCTGCTGGACCCGGCGCGCAGTGCCAGCCAGTGGCAGCCGGCCCCCGGCCATGTCGAATCCAGCCGTATTCTGGTCAATAGCCCGCCCGAGCACCCCGACCAGATCCACTGGGAGCCTTATGTGCAGTACCTGTACACGGTAAACGGCGAGCTCTACCACGGTGATCAGCTATACGCCGTGGCTGCTGGCCTGCCGGGCGATCACAGCAGTGCCGAAGACATCACCCGTCGCTTTCCTGCCGGCAAGGCCGTGGTGGTGTATTACAACCCGCACGAGCCGACGCGCGCGGTGCTGATCCGCGCCGGCGACAGCAGCATCGGCAGCGGGCAGTTCATTCTGGCGGCGCTCAGCACCCTGTTTGGCTGGGCCTTGCTCGACCGTCTGCTGCAACGCTGGCGGCTGGGGCGCGGCAAGCGGGCGGCAGCGCATGGTTGAAAAGCTGCTGCAAAGCCTGATGCTGCTGGCCGGACTGGCCGCTTTCGGCTATCTATGGTGGCTGGGGGCCAAGGGCGATGCGTCGAGTAGCTGGCCCAGTGCGGTCGGCATCGTGCAGCAAAGCCAACTGGAACAGCGCCAGGTCAATGCCGGTGGCGATCGCGACAATACCTGGGAATACTTTCCCCACATCAGCTACCACTACCAGGTGCAGGGGCAGGACTATCAATCCACTAACCGGCGCTTTCCCAACCCCGGTTACAGCCGCAGCCAGCAGGAAGTGGCTGCCATCCTGGCGCGCTATCCCGCCGGCGCGCAGGTAAGGGTGTATTACAACCCGGCCAATCCGGCCGAAGCCTGCCTGGAAACCGGTCAGCACTGGACCGCCTGGGTGGGCAAGGTGATTGCGCTGCTGATGGCCGTAGTGGCTGCCTGGCTGCTGTGGCGCGGGCAAGACTGAAGCGTCAGCAGGGAGGCCGGACATCCGGCGGCCCTTGTCAGCAGGTTTTTCCATGCCAATCGACTGCCGTACCGGATAAAGCAATTTATCCCCCCGCCCGATTAAGCCATAATGCCAGCAAAACCAAGCCGCATGGCACTTGCATCCACGCCATGCCATAACAAGGGGACCGACTATGTTGGCCATTATCGGAGGCAGCGGTCTAGCCAAGCTGCCGGTTCTGGAAGTAACCCATCGCCAGGTAGTGAGAACACCGTACGGTGATCCATCCTGCGCGCTGACTTTTGGCCGCATCGGTGAGCAAAACGTGGTGTTCATCGCCCGCCACGGCCACGGCCACTCGCTGGCACCGCATGAAATCAATTACCGCGCCAATATCTGGGCGCTGCACAACCAGGGCGTGAAAGGCATTCTGTCCATCGGCTCGGTCGGCGGCATTCGCGCCGACATGGGACCGGGCACGCTGGTGGTGCCGGACAACATCATCGATTACAGCTGGGGCCGCAAGCACACCTTTTTTGATGGCCCGGAGCGGCCGGTGGTGCATGTGGATTTCAGCAATCCCTACGACGACGGCCTGCGCAGCAAGTTGATCGAGGCGGTCAAGGCCAGCGGCAAACCAGCCGTCAACCAGGGTATCTACGCCTGCACCCAGGGCCCACGACTGGAAACCGCAGCAGAAATCCTCAGGCTGGAGCGCGATGGTGCCGATATAGTCGGCATGACCGGCATGCCCGAAGCCTGCCTGGCCCGCGAATTGAACCTGCCCTATGCCCACCTGTGCCTGGTCGTGAACTGGGCCGCCGGCAAGGGTGGCAGCGCCACGGTGAATTTCGATCCCGCGACGGCCGAAGCCGGCATCAGCGATGTCACCGCAGTGCTGCTGGCGATGCTGTCTTGAGCGCAGCCCCGGCTATCAGGTCAGAGCGGTTTGCCGTAGCCACGGCAACCATGGATGGATTGAAAGGTAAATAATGAGTGAGTTTGCAGGGCAACTGGCCTTGGCGCGGTATTTTGATCCGGCCAGTGGCGCAGCGACTGAAACGGAAGTTCTCGTACTGGAGCAGGCTGATCGACAATGCCTTGTCATGCGACTGCCATTGCCGCTGGTCGACTTGCTGGCCAGTCTGTCCTCGGGCAATGCGCCTGCGGTGGCGGAAATATTTCATCTGGATTCATCGCAGCTGCATGGCTTGCATGCCGCTACGCCGAGTGAGCTGGAGCAAGTGCATCGCTGGGCAGCGCGCTACTGGGTGGCGCGGCATGGCGCCAGCAAGTTCGACCAGACTCCGCCTTTTGTCCCTGGACAAACTACCGTTCCCCCATCCGGCAAGGTGATTGGCACGCCCGAGCTGCTGGCCATGACCGATGCCGTGATGGATGGCTGGCTGACCACCGGCCGCTTCAATACCCGCTTTGAGCAGGCGCTGGGGCAGTTTGTCGGTGTGCCGCATGTGCTCACCACCTCGTCTGGCTCTTCGGCCAATCTGCTGGCCTTCATGGCCCTGACCTCGCCACGGCTGGGTGAGCGCGCCATCCGTCCGGGTGACGAGGTCATTACCGTGGCCGCTGGTTTTCCCACCACGGTCAATCCGGCCATCCAGTTTGGTGCCATCCCGGTTTTCGTCGATATCCAGCTGCCTACCTACAATATCGATGTCAGCCGCATCGAGGCCGCCATTTCGCCCAAAACCCGCGCCATCATGCTGGCCCATACCCTGGGTAACCCGTTTGATGTCGCGGCGGTGAAGGCGCTGGCTGACAAGCATGGCCTGTGGCTGGTGGAAGACTGCTGCGATGCCCTGGGTGCGCGCTTTAACGGCCAGCATGTCGGTACTTTTGGCGACCTGGCCACCGTCAGCTTTTATCCGGCCCACCACATCACCATGGGCGAGGGCGGTGCGGTGTTTGGCCGCTCTGCCGAGCTGATGGCCATTGTCGAATCCTTCCGCGACTGGGGCCGTGACTGTTACTGCAAAACCGGCTGTGACAATACCTGTGGCAAGCGGTTTGGCTGGCAGTTTGGTGAGCTTCCCTTCGGCTACGACCACAAATACGTGTACACCCATGTCGGTTACAACCTGAAAATCACCGATATGCAGGCGGCCTGTGCCCTGGCCCAAATGGACCGTCTGCCCGGTTTCATTACTACACGCCAACAGCATTTCGACTACCTGAGCCAGGCGCTGCAACCACTGGCCGATCGCCTGCTCCTGCCACAAGCCACGCCAGGCAGTGAGCCTTCCTGGTTCGGCTTCCCGCTGACCTTGCGTCCCGAAGCGGGTGTGGCGCGGGTGGACCTGCTGGCCTATCTGGATAGCCAGAAGATTGGCAGCCGCCTGCTGTTTGGTGGCAACTTGCTGCGCCAGCCCTATATGAAAGGCGTGCCGCATCGCGTCAGCGGTGGTCTGGAGCAAACCGATACCGTCATGCACGATACCTTCTGGATCGGACTGTATCCTGGGCTGACCACGGCTGCGCTGGACTGGACGGTTCAGCAGTTGCGCAGCTATCTGGGTGTATTTGACTAGGCCGGGCCAGAACTCAACCGTTTCCGTTTCGAGGAAGACTGCATGACGACTCCACGTGTCACCATCGGGATGCCGATTTACCGTGAAGCCCGCTACCTGGACATGACCCTCCAGTCGCTGCTGGCGCAAACATTCGGCGATTTTGAACTGATCATCTCGGATAATTGTTCTGATGATGGTACTTACGAAATCGCCGAACGCTATGCCAGCATGGATAGCCGTATCCAGTTGCTGCGTACCGAGCAAACCATTGCCGCCCCCCAGAATTTCTACCGCATTTTCGAACGTGCGCGTGGCGAATACATGATGTTTGCGGCTGGTCATGATCTCTATCACGCCAGTTTCATTGAGCGCTGCGTGCAGCAGCTGGATGACAATCCCAATGTAGTGCTGGCCACCGCCGCCACCGCCTGGTTCAACGATAGTGGCGTAGGGTCGGTGATTGGCGGTGCTTACGATACCCGTGGCGTTGATAAGCTTTCACGCATGACGGTGGTGGTATGGGGCCTGACCTTTGCCTATCAGCTGTATGGCCTGAACCGTATGTCTGCCTTCCGCCAGGTGCAGTATCGTGATGTGCAAATGCCCATCATGGGCATCGACCACGTCATGCTGTTCGAAATGGCCAGCCTGGGTGAGTTCGCCCACAACCCGGAAGTGCTGTTTTTCCTGCGCCAGGCGCACGACTTTGGTGACCCGGAAGCCTACAAGCGCAAGCTGATGCTGGACGGGGTGGATGGATTCCAGAGCTTCGAGAACCAGATCAATGCCTATATGGATGTCATCCGGCGTAACCTGCCGCCAGGAGTCGATCGCGACATGTTCATCAATAACGTGGTGAACTGCTGCCTGCTCAAGTATCGCAATACCCTGCAATGTTATGGACTCGACTTCACCCAGATCAGCGAACAGACTTCGCCGATCCTGGCGCAGTACCTGACGGTGCAAAAAGACATGGCCAATTTCATGAATATCCTGCTCGGCGAGTGCTACGGCCACATCGCCTGAGGTCAACAGCAATGGCTGATGGAGAACAACAATGAAAGCAGTGATTCTGGCGGGTGGTCTGGGGACGAGAATATCCGAAGAAAGCCATTTGAAGCCCAAGCCGATGATCGATATCGGAGGTAAGCCCATCTTGTGGCACATCATGAAGATCTACTCTTCACATGGCATCAATGACTTCATCATCTGCCTGGGTTACAAGGGCTATGTGATCAAGGAGTATTTCGCCAATTACTTCCTGCACATGTCAGACGTCACCATTGATTTCTCCAACAACCAGATGGAAGTGCACGAGCGGCATGCCGAACCCTGGCGTGTGACCTTGCTGGATACCGGTGAAAACACCATGACGGGTGGCCGTCTGAAACGTGTCCGCAACTATCTGGCTGCGGGTGAGAGCTTTTGCTTCACCTACGGCGACGGCGTAGCCGATATCGATATTACCGCCGAGGTGGCCTTTCACCGTGAGCATGGCAAGCTGGCCACCGTGGCTGCCGTGCAGCCGCCAGGGCGTTATGGTGCTTTGCTGACGGATGGCGCGCAGGTGACCGGTTTCCGCGAAAAACCACCAGGTGATGGTGGCTGGATCAATGGTGGCTTTTTTGTGTTGCAGCCTGAGGCCATTGATTTTGTGGAGGCCGATGCCACCAGTTGGGAAGGCGAGCCCATGGCCGAGCTGGCCGGCCATCAGCAATTGATGGCATTTGAGCACAATGGCTTCTGGCAGCCGATGGACACCCTGCGCGAGAAGTCGCAGCTGGATGATTTGTGGCGCTCGGGTAACGCCCCGTGGAAAGTCTGGCCATGAATCCGCAGTTCTGGCGCGGCCGCAAGGTGTTGCTGACCGGGCATACCGGCTTCAAGGGCAGTTGGCTGAGCCTGATGCTGGCTGGTTTTGGTGCCCGGCTGGCCGGTTATGCCCTGCCGGCAGAGCCGGTTTCCCTGTTTCGCCAGGCCGGGCTGGACGCCTTGTTCGAGCTGCATGCCGAGCAGGACATTCGCGATCCCGCCATGCTGGCGCAGGTGATGGAGCAATTCAGCCCCGAATTGGTGATCCACCTGGCCGCCCAGCCGCTGGTGCGGCGCAGCTATGCCCAACCAGTGGACACCTGGTCGAGCAATGTCATGGGTACGGTTCATCTGCTGGAGGCGGTACGGCATTGTCCTGCGGTGCAAGCTACGCTGGTGGTGACCTCGGACAAATGCTATCAAAACCAGAACTGGAACTGGGGCTATCGCGAGTCGGACCCGCTAGGAGGCCATGACCCCTACAGTGCCAGCAAGGCTGCTACCGAGCTGGTGGTGCAGAGCTATCGGCAAAGTTATTTCGATGCTGCAGGCCCCTTGCTGGCCACGGCCCGTGCCGGCAATGTCATCGGCGGCGGCGACTGGAGCGAGGACCGCCTGATCCCTGATATCGTGCGCGGCATGCAGCACGCCAGCCCGGCGCGTATTCGCTTTCCTGGTGCCACCCGGCCCTGGCAGCATGTCCTTTCCTGCCTGGATGGTTACCTTACCTTGTCCGAACGCTTGCTGGCCGGCGAAAGAAATCTTGCCCAGCCATTCAACTTTGGCCCTGCCGCTGCCGATAACCTAACAGTGCTGCATGTTTTGCAGGCCTTGCAGGCCAGCTGGCCGGCGCTGCGCTGGGAGCTGGGTGACGAATCGCCTTTGCATGAAGCCGCGCTGTTGGCCCTGGATGCCACACGAGCCAATCTGCAACTGGCCTGGCGACCGGCCTTGAGCCTGGAGCAGGGTTTGCAGTGGACTGCCGACTGGTATCGCCAGGTCGTGGATGCACCTGATCTGGCGCGAGCGCTCACTGAGCAGCAGATCGCAGATTATCTCGTCCTGTCAGCCCGCAGCTGAGCGCTGACCGGGTAGCAAGGAATACCGTGAGCAGCAAATTTGAAATCCAAGCCCTGCCGCAGGCGGGCGCTTACCGGGTAAGCCGCCAGCCCATCGCGGATAGTCGGGGTTTGTTTGAGCGCCTGTATTGTGCCGAGGAGCTGCAAGCATTGATCGGCAAGCCGCTGGCCCAGATCAATCGCTCGCTCAGCACCCGTGCCGGCACCCTGCGCGGCATGCATTTCCAGTATCAGCCCCGGGCAGAAGTCAAACTGGTGTCCTGCCTGCGCGGTGCCATTTTCGACGTGATCGTCGACATCCGTGCCGGTTCGCCAACGTATTTGCAATGGCATGGCGAGGTCCTGAGTGAACAGAATCATGTGGGTATCATTGTGCCGCAAGGGTTTGCCCATGGTTTTCAGACCTTGGTTGACGATGCCGAAACCTTGTATTTCGTGGACGAATTTTTTGATCCGGAACATTATGCCGGCCTGAATCCGCTCGATCCTGCGCTGGCGATTGACTGGCCGTTGCCAGTCAGCGAAATGTCGGAGCGGGACCGCACTTACCCGCTGCTGCCAGACTTTCAGGCGGTGTGCTTATGAGCAAGTCCGTGCGGCGTATTGCCATTAGCGGTGCCAGTGGTTTTATTGGCCAGCATGTACTGGCAGCCTTACAACACAGCGATGACGAGATCGTCGCGCTGTGTCGCGATCCTTCCCGCCTGCAGCAGTGGCAGCCACGGGTGGAAGTACTGCAGCTGGATCATGCCAAGCCACCGGCCGATGCTTATGAGCAGATGGGCCGGCCGGATGTCTTGCTGCACCTGGCATGGCAGGGTTTGCCCAATTATCAGTCCTTGCACCATTTCGAGCAGGAATTGCCACGGCAGTATGCCTTCTTGCGCCAGCTGGTGGCCGAGGGACTGCCGGCGCTGGTGGTGGCCGGAACGTGTTTTGAGTACGGCCTGCAGTCAGGGGCCCTGTCCGTGGCACAGTGGCCACAACCTGCCACACCCTATGCGCTGGCCAAGCATGTCCTGCATCAGCAGCTGCGTTTTCTGGCGCAGCAAACCGGCTTTTCCCTGAGCTGGGCGCGGCTGTTCTACATGCATGGTAGCGGCCAGCCACCCCAGACCTTGTGGTCACAGCTGGAGGCCGCCGTGGCAAGAGGCGAGACACGTTTCAATATGTCGGGTGGGGAGCAGCTGCGTGATTATCTGCCGGTGGCCGAAGTTGCCCGGCAATTGCTGGCGCTGGTACGCGCCCCCGGCCAGCCTGCACTGTGTAATATCTGTTCCGGCCAGCCGGTATCGGTGCGGCGTCTGGTGGAAGGCTGGATTGCCGAGCAGGGCTGGAACATAGACTTGAACCTGGGTCATTACCCTTATCCGCAACATGAGCCAATGGCCTTCTGGGGTGTCCCGGCCAGGTTCGAGCCCAAGAATATATGAGGAGTGTGCCGTGAAAGCCGTGGTCAAACCCCGCATCCATCTGGATGACAGAACCCCTCTGGAGACGGTGATTCCGTTATCCACCCCGTTTATCCTGAATGTTGATCCGGCCAGTGCCTGCAACTTCCAGTGTACTTTCTGCCCCACTGGCGATCGCGGCCTGATCAAGGATACCGGCCGTTTTCAGGGGCGGATGAAGCTGGAAGTGTTCCAGAAGATCATTGACGACCTGGCAGCCTTTCCGCAGCCCTTGAAAGTGCTACGGCTGTACAAGGATGGCGAGCCCTTCCTCAACAAGAATCTGGCGCAGATGGTCGACTACGCGCGCCGTAGCGGGCGCGCCGCCTATATCGATACCACTACCAACGGTTCTTTGCTGGAGCCGGAACGTGTGCTGCCGGTGATTGAGGCCGGCCTGGATCGCATCAATATCTCTATTGATGGCATGAACCGAGAGCAATACCTGCGCTTCACCAAGTTCGATATCGATTTCGAACAGATGGTGGCCAATATCCGCCATTTGTATGAGAACCGGGGCGATTGTGAAGTATTCATCAAGATTCCCTCGGAACTGATCACCACGGCGCAGCGGCAGCAGTTCCTGGATATTTTTGGCGAGATCGCGGATCGCATCTATATCGAGAACTTTGCGCCATGCTGGCCGGAGTTCGATGTTGAGGCCAGAACCGGCATCCAGATTAGCCGGGGCATCTACGACCAGGATGTGAGTGAAACCAATACCTGCCCCTATATCTTTTATTCGATGTCGGTGAATGCGGATGGTCAGGTCAGCTCCTGCTTTCTGGACTGGGGGCGCAAGCTGCTGATTGGTGATGTGCGCGAGCAATCGCTGGTCGATATATGGAATTCGCCTGCGATGAACGATTTGCGCATTCTGCATCTGGAAGGAAAGCGCAAGTCGCATCCGGTATGCGGCAAGTGCGGCCAGCTATCGCATTGCCTGCCGGATAATATCGATGCCCACGCGCCCATGCTGCTGGAGCGCATGCAGCGCTTTCTGGGGCGGAGCTAAGCAGTGTCCGGCGCTGTTGGCGACATGCTGACCATCGTGCATCTGACTGCCCACCTTGGGGGCGGGGTCGGCAAGGCCATGTGCAGCCTGGTTGCGGGGGGCCGGCAGGGGATCAAGCACCACTTTCTTTGCCTGGAGCGCCCGGAAAAGCAATTGTGGATAGAGCAGTTGCGCCAGCTGGGTGCCCAGGTATCGGTGTGCCCGGACCGGGCGCAACTGGAGCATATTCTCCGGCAGGCCGACATCGTGCAGCTGGAGTGGTGGAATCACCCGGCCACGCTGCACTGCCTGGCCGGTCTGGATGGCATCCCGATGCGGCTGGTGAGCTGGTGTCATGTATCTGGCTTGTTCAGCCCGGTCCTGCCGCTGGGTTTGCTGGAGGTCTGCGATCAGGTGGTGCTGACATCGGCCTGTTCGCTACAGGCAGAAGGCATCGCCAAGCTGCAGGCCCGGCGTCCACATCGGCTCCGAGTGATCTCGAGTGGCAGCGGGCTGGCCAATCAGCCGATACCGGAACGTGCTGTCAGTCAGCCCTTGCTGGCCGGTTATCTGGGTAGCCTCAATTTCTCCAAGCTACATCCGCGCTATGTTGAGTATTTCCGTCTGGTGGCAGATAAGACGCTGGCCATCCGCATGGCGGGCGATGTGCTGAATCAGGCGCTATTGCAAGAACAGGCCGCCAGGATGGACAGGCCGGGCTTATTGCAGTTCGAAGGGTTTACCGCCCGGCCCGGTGAATTCCTCTCCCAAATCAACGTGCTGCCTTATCTGTTGAACCCCACACATTACGGCACGGCAGAAAATGCCTTGCTTGAAGCTATGGCCATGGGAGTGCTGCCCATCGTGTTGGCCAATCCGGCAGAACAGGCGATTGTGCAGCATGGCCACACCGGTTTTGTCATCGAGACTCCACAGGAAATGGCACAAGTCCTGCACATGCTGCAGCAAGATCCTGCACGCCGGCTGGAGATGGGCCTGGCTGCAGCCAGGCAGGTACGTGCGCAGTTTACCGATACGGCCATGGCGGAATCCTTTGCTGCGTGTTATCAGGACCTGATGTCACAAGATAAAGGCATGCACGCATTTTCCCGGGCCATAGGCAGTCAGCCCGAGCAGTGGTTTCTCAGTTGCCAGCCACAGCCTCAGCAATTTTTACAGCAGCAATGGAGTGAGTTGCTGAACGGAGATGGGCGCTATGCCGTGCTGGAGCAAACTAAGGGAAGTGTTTTTCATTTCCATGACTGCTTTCCCGATAATGCGCAGTTGAGCGGCTGGAGTAAGGCATTGGCATGTATCAACGCGAATTGACTGACATGGATGACCTGGCCCATGCGCAGGCGCTGCTGGGCGAGATCTGTAGCCGCGTTATCCCTGCGGCACCGCGCAAGGTGGACAAGCCGCTATGGCTTTATGGCGCAGGTAATCTGGGGCGAATGGCTTATGCCTACCTGCAGTGGCTGGGCATTCCGGTAGCCGGGGTGGTCGACCGCCAGGCCGCGCATTGGCGTGGGCAGGATGATTGGCAGGGAATCGCCCTGTATGCACCTGATGAGCTAAGCGATACCGATCAGCAGCAAGGCCTGCTGGCCGTGACCATTTCCACCTTGCCCTTCAGTGTATTGCAGCAGCAATTACGGGCTGCCGGCTGGAACGATGTATTGCCGTTTTATGATGTGGCCGAGGCCTATCGCGACCGACACCCTCTGAGCAATGGCTGGTTTGCCGACACGCTGAGCCCGCTGGAAATACAGGGCATGCAGCAAGCACTGGCACGATGGGACGATGCCCACTCGCGAGCACATTATCTGCAGTTTCTTGCCTGGCGCTGTTTGCGTGAAGACTGGGTGGATGCCAGCCATCCTGTGCTGCCTGAACAGCGCTATTTCATCCCCGAGCTGCGCGCCTGCTGGCAGGCACGGGAATGTTGGCTGGATGTGGGAGCGCATCACGGAGAGGTCAGTCAGCGTATCCACTCGGAACGACAAGGTGCGGATGACCGCTTTATCCTGATAGAGGCCGATCCTGCCAATGCACAAGTCATCCGGCAGCAATGCCCATCCTTTGAGTTGTTGCCGCTCTGCGTTGGCGACAGCAACCGGCCGCAGCCCTTTCTGGGCGGACAAGGCTATGCCTCGCAAGTCACTGCATTGGCAACCGAGCTGGTGCAGCAAGTGACGCTCGACAGCCTGCGCTTGCCTGCCAGCATCATCAAACTGCATCTGGAAGGGCATGAACTGGCGGCTTTGCGTGGCGCGCTGCAGACCTTGTTGCAGCAAAGACCGGTGCTGATGATGACTGTCTATCATAACCGTCAGGGTATGGCCGAGCTGCCCGCATGGCTCGCGGAGCATTTGCCGGACTATCGTTTGCTGTTCCGCCTGCATGGCTGGTGCGGAACGGCTGCCGTGATTTACGCCTTACCATCGGAAAGAATGCACTCATGAATCAGGCTGAATTGTTTCGGCATCTCCAGTCGCTGTCTCATCCCGATCAGCTCTGGACATTACTGCGCCGGCAAACATCTGATTGCACACTCGCCCCCAGCGCTCTGGCTGGTCTTGGTGCTTGTGTGCTGTATGGCGCAGGTTTTTTTGCCAGAGAAGTGCTGCAACAGTGGCAGCAGGCCGGATATCAACCACAAGGGTTGGTGGATAGCAACCCCGCCAAATGGGGAGGGGAGTTGGAGGGGATGACCATCCAGTCTCCGGCTGTGCTGGCACAGCTACCGGCAGGAACGGCGGTGGTGATTGCTGCGATGCAGGTGCATGGCCTGGGTGAGCCATTGCAGGAGCTGGGCCTGGATGTCTGGTATGCCGAGCGTGACGGTAGTATTGGCCGCACGCCTGGTCATTGGCTGTTACGGCATCCAGAACGGGTAGACAAACTGTGGTCTTCCTTGCAGGAAAACCACTCGCGCCAGGTGTTGTTGTATACGATGGCTGCCAGATTGTTCCAGCAGTTCCATTTCCCCATGCAGGGCAATATCTTCCTCAACCCGCTTGCCAGTTCGCCCCAGTATTTTGATCATCGCGTCTGGCAGCCTCGTGGCAGGCAAGTCTATGTGGATTGCGGTGCATTCGATGGTGACTCGATTGTCGCGTTCGTCCGCGCACTGGGTGATGAACATCAGATCATCGCTTACGAGGGTGATCGTCAGAATTACCTGAATGCACAAGCCAACTTGCAGCGCTACCAGATTGCAGCACAGATGCGGCATTGCATTGTGGGTGGTCAGCACGATACCGGTCTGAGTTACAACTGCCGTGATCTTCCTGGCGAACAGGCGGTGGAGCGGATTACACTCGATCAGGATCTGTTTGCACGGGCAATCCATCCGACATTGATCAAGATGGATATCGAGGGGAGTGAGCTGGCTGCGCTGGAAGGAAGCAGGCAAATCATCCAGCAAGTACGGCCGCGGCTGGCTATCTGCAGTTATCACACTACCCGCGATCTGATCGAAGTACCCATGTTCATCATCGAACACGGGGAAAACTACCGCCTGATCTTGCGGCACCATTCACCTAATACCCTGTGGGAAACCGTTGCTTACGGCGAACCTTTGCCCGCTTGAGGCTTTGCCTGCCTGCTCGAACATTTCACCCTCACGGCATGTCGGCCATGCCAGAAGAAAGTAAAGTTTATGCTGACTTTGTTTATCCTCATTCAATCGGTAGAAGAGATCCAACGAGTTTGGGATCACTGGCAGCAGAATGCAGGCTCGCATGAAGTGATCCTGCTGATCGATGTGCAGCTGCAGAATGCGCCTTTGCCCGCGCATACCCTGCCTGTAGTTTTTGTCAGTTTCAACAACGGCCTGCCCATGCTTGCCGGGGCGGACCTGGGTGCTGCCGGTGAGTGGCTGGGTTTTGCCTCGCCGGGCAGCTATCTGCTGCAACAGCCCTGGAGCGAAACACCCGATGCCGACTGGGTGGTGACCGACTGGTGGGCTTCTCTGCAAGACAAACTGCCGTTCCGCCACGAACGCAGCATGCAGAATGAACAGGACTACCGCCTGCATGTGCTGCAGGACCTGAGCGCCTGGCAGCAACTGCTGCAACGCAGTCACGATCCGGCCTGGCTGCTGCTGGACCAGCCGGTCAGCTGGTTGCGCAAGGAATGGTTGCTGCAAGATGCCGCGCCGGGCGCTTGCATGGTGCCGTGCGAGTGGCTGCAGCACAGGCTGCTGACTGATCTGCAGCAAGGCAAGGCGGTACGCTTGCAGGTGCTGCCGGTTGCCGCCGCGCTGTTGCCGGTGCTCAACAGACTGCCGGAACAGGTGCAAGTGCAAGCTTCGCAACGGGAAATGGTCAGTTGGCTGCTTGTGCTGCTGGGCCAGAATCCGGGCCAGTCTGCTCTGCGCCAGACAGTGCTTGCCCTGGTGCAGCAACATCGCCCCTGGCTGTTGACGCCGCGGGCTGCCGAAGGTTCGGCCTATGCAGTGCTTGCCGACGTGTTCCGAGAGAATTGCCCGGATGCACCATCCCTGGCTCCAGTATTGAAACAGGGGCGGGAGTGGGTGCTGGTCAGTGAGGCGCAGTTCGACAGCATTCAGGTGATCAGTCATCAGCAGGCTGCTGTATGGGAGGCCCGCGCCGATAGCTTGCGACCTGCGGTCATGCGCAGCGAACTGGTGCGGGTAGACCAGATATTGATCATCGAGGCTTTCGATGCCACCTGGCTGGATGCCGAAGGCTGCATCTTCCAGTTGATGGCGCTGTATCGCCTGCCAGATGGCCGCTGGGTCTTGCCCGCGGTATTGCAACATTGGGCAGAGGCAAAGCTGAATGCACTGACGGCCATGCTCAATGCCATGCAGCAGCAAGCACAACGCAATCAGGTGGTGTTGCTGGATGGCGATTTTGCCCGTGAACTGGGCGATATCGGCAATGGTCGCTTCCTGCCGGGCATGGAAGGCTATGCCACGCTGGTACAACACACGGCACGCTATCGTTTCGCGGCCGGGCAGGGCAGGTTGGGGCGGGTGCTGGATTGCGCTTCCGGTGCCGGCTATGGCTGGCAATTGCTGCACGATGCCGACTGCATGGATAGCTATACCGGTATCGACCTGAATCCCGATGCCATTGCCTTTTCGCGCCGTTTCATTCCGCATGCACCAGCCAGTTGCCAGTTTGAAGCCCGCTTGCTGGATACCCTGCCCAAGGCGGCTTACGACACGGTGATTTCCTTTGAAACCATCGAGCACACCGACGACCCGGAAATCTTTCTGTGGGACCTGTCCGAGCGCATCGCGCCAGGTGGCCGCCTGCTGTTGAGTCTGCCCACGGAGCGTTGGGCAGGGTCGCATCTGAATCCCACGCACTGGACCAACTGGAATGAACAGCGGGTACGCCGCCTGTGTGAACGGGTGTTTGATTCGGTACACCTGATCAGACTGCGGCTGTCGCTGATTACACCGGAAACCTTCCAGTCGGGGCTATTGCATGAAGGGCTGGCAGAGGCGGGAGAGGACGAGGGTTTTGTCATTATCTTGCAGCAGCCGAAAGTGCGTCAGCATGGTGCACGCGTCGTGTTGCAGCGCCGTTTCGCCATGGGCGATGCCTTGCTCGCCAGCAGCTTGTTCCCGGCACTGCGCAGCACATATCCAGACCATCAACTGGTGATGAAAACGCAGGTCGTGGAGGTATTCCAGGGCGTGCCCGAGCTGGATATTGTCGGCTGCATGTCCTTGAGTGTGCGGCCGGAGGACATCCACATCAATCTGGATAATGCCTACGAAGAAGCGCGGGCATTGCACATCATTGAGGCTTATGCGGCTAAGGCGGGTGTCGCTGCGGCGGCACCGCAGTTGCCACGGCTGTCACAGGATTACCGTCTGCTGGCAGGTAAAGTGCTGGAGGCCGGCTGGCTGGGCAAGCGCACACCGGGCTATGTGCTTGCCATTCACATGGCATCGGCATCGCCTGACCGCATCTGGCCTTTGCCACATTGGCTCAAGCTGCTTGCCGCATTGCAGCAGCATGATATTGCCCTGGTCTTGCTAGGGGGCAGCAAGGATCTTCGTCTGCAGGCGCTGCCCAGAGCCCTGCAAAAGAACGTCATCAGCATGGTGGCGGAGGGCAGCATTGCCGAAACCGCCGCCGCGATTGCCGTGGCCGATGTGCTGATCGCACCTGATTCTGGTCTGATCCATATCGCCAATGCGGTGGGAACGCCGGTGGTCGGCCTGTTTGGCATGGCCTTGCCAGAGACCCGTCTGTCTTTGCAGGGCAAATCAATTGGCCTTATCGCAGATATCGAATGCAAGGGTTGTCTGGCCGAGCTGGCTCCCGACGCCCTGCCGCTGTGCCGGCGTGGCCATGCTTATTGCATGGATGAATTGCGGCCTGCCGTCGTGCAGCAGGCAGTAGAGCAGTTATTGAGCCAGATACAGCCTTGCCAGTGGCAACCCCGGCTGTTGCAGGCCTTGCCGCTGCCGCAGGATGAGAAAATCTATCTGCAGGCCCAAAAAACCAGCTTACCTTTGCAGCCCACACCGCAGGTGGAGAAGCACGCTGCAGCCACATCGTCGTCTACGGTCGAGCTGTCCGGGCTGTCTGGCTTGCCTTTGCTGCCAACGCGCCGCCTGCAGCCCAAACCATTTGCCGCTGCCGCGACATTCCCGCCACAGGAAAAGATCCGTCTCGGCATTCTGTCTGGCGATGTGCTGGATGGTGCCTGCATGCGCTTGCGCCTGTTTGACCCGTTCAGTCTGCTGTCTCCCTGGCTGGACACCGTGTTTTTCCCCGGCAACGGCATGTACGATTGCACCCACGAGGCGGTGGATATCGATGCATTTACCCAGTGGGCTGATCTGTTCGTGATCCAGCGTGCGATTTGCAGCGAACGCAATCAGGATTTTGTCAGCAAACTGTTTGCCACCGGCAAGCCCATCATTTTCGAGCTGGATGACTGGCTACCCGCCTTGCCCGCTTCACATCCGCAGTTCAATGACTTCTCACCCTGCGACTTGTGGCGCTTCTGGCAGCAGCATCTGCCGCAGTGCACGGCGGCAACCGTCAGCACCGAGCCCTTGGCTCAGCAGCTCAAATCACTGATTCCTGATGTCAGGGTTGTGCCAAACACGCTGTCCAGGGCTTATTACACCAGCTTCTCGCCCCGTAGCAGAAAGCCGGATGAGCCGATCACCATTGGTTTTGCCGGTACCTCTACCCATGTCGGCGACGTGAAGATGATCAACCAGGCATTGCTGGGCATTCAGCAGCGCTTTGGCCAAGGCCAGGTCCGCTTTGTGTTTTGGGGCTGCGTGCCGCTTGGTTTTGAAAGCGCCTCGAATGTGACGGTAGTCAACAAGTCGGTTCCCTATCCGGATTATCTGAAGGAGCTGCAGCGACTGGGGCTGGATATTGCGCTGGCACCGCTGGAAGACAGTGTGTTCAACCATGGCAAGTCCGATCTGAAATGGCTGGAGTACACCGCAGTCGGTGCGGCGGCCGTGCTGAGTGATGTGGCGGCCTATCAGGAAGCCAAGCAACTGGGGCTGGCCGAAGTGGTCGCCAATGATGCCCGCAGCTGGGAAGACGCCATTGCCAGGCTGATCGAAGACCAGGCCTATCGGACCCAGTTGCAAGCACGCTCCTACGACTACCTGCAGCAGTACGCCACGATGGAAGACCAGCTTGGGCACTGGGTGCGCTTGTTGCAGGATGTACTGCCGCCTAGCCTGAGCCAGGTACTGGATAGTTATGCGGCCGAGCATCATGGTCCGGTGCACAGACAGCCCGTTTCATTGATGCACGCTGATGATTACCGAGCCTGGAATAAATGGGAACAAAGCCATCAAATACGGGAAATCGATGCGGAAATGATGGCTGGGCGGATGGTCATGCAGTGGCGGCAGCAGCCTGAGTTCTTGCTCATCATGCAGGTTTCTTATGCTGAGCGTGACCGCCTGGCGACAACCATCGACAGCTTGCAGCAGCAAATGTATCAGCGCTGGAAACTGATCGTGCTGGCTGACTGGAAACAGCCGGATCCGATCTTCACCGGCAATGACACGCTGGGTTGGCTACAGCTGGATACGCTGGATGATCCGCAGCTGCTGAGCGCTGCGCTGAACGGCTTGCTGGGCGAGGTGCGCAGTGACTGGGTGATGTTGCTGCCGGCAGGGGTGGCCTTGGCTCCGCAACTGCTGCTGCGCATGGGCGACGCTATCCAGGCGCAAGCCCAGGCACTGGCGATTTATACCGACCACGACAGCTACACCCAGCCGGGATGCTATGTTCAACCTAGCCTCAAGCCTGATTTTTCGCTCGATTATCTGCGTGCCTATGACTACGTGGATAGTGCGGTTGCCTTGTCTTATCAGGGATTGGCCAGCCTGGGCGGTTTTGAAGCCTACCCGGGGGCCGAGGTCTGGAATCACTTGCTGCGGCTGGCGGAAAACTACGGACTTGGCGTCGTCCATCATCTGGATGAGGTCTTGTTCCACCTGCCGGCACAGCCGCTTGGTGTGCGGCACGAACGTGAAGCGGCGCGTCAGGTAGCGCTGGAGAACCATCTGCAAAGACTGGGAATCGCGGCAACGGTAAGTAGTGGTTATGTGGACAATACCCTGCATGTGGATTACCAGCTGAGCGGTACGCCGCTGGTGTCCATCATCATTCCCACCCGCGACAAGCTGGAGTATCTACAGCCCTGCGTGGAGAGTCTGTTTGCCAATACCACGTATCCGCACTTCGAATTGCTGATTGTCGACAATCAGTCGATTGATCCTGACACGCTCGATTTCTACGCCAGCCTGCAGCAAGACTACCCTGGGCGGGTGCGCATCATCGAATATCCGCAGGCCTTCAATTTTTCCGCCCAGTGCAATAGCGGCGTCGCTGCTGCACAGGGTGAATATGTACTGCTATTGAACAACGATACCGAAATCATCCAGCCGGAGTGGCTGGAGCGGATGCTGGGCATTGCCCAGCGCCCGGAAGTCGGTGCCGTGGGGCCACGACTGGTTTATCCGGAGATCGGCCGCATCCAGCATGCCGGCATTGTGCTCGGCCTGCCCGCCGGCATGTTGTCGGTAGCGGATCATGTGCATGAAAAAGCAGCCCTGGATGAACCTGGCTACATGAACCGCTTGTTGACCGAACAAAACTACTCGGCGGTGACTGCGGCGTGCTTGCTGGTCGCCAAGGATAAATACCTGGCGGTGAATGGTTTTGATGCAGATGATCTGACCGTGCTGTTCAACGATGTCGACTTCTGCCTCAAATTGCAGCAGCAGGGGCTGCTGAATGTTTTCACGCCCTATATCACGCTGGTGCATCACCATGCCAAGAGTATCGGCAAGCAAACCTATGATCCGACCATCGCCCTGCGTGCGGCAGCACGCGAGCAGCAGGAACTGGGTGTCATGCTCAAACGCTGGTTGCCCCGACTGGCGCATGACCCGGCCTATAACCGCCACCTGAGCCTGCGTTCCAAGAGCATGCTCATCGAAAACACCTGCACGGTCAGCTGGTCACCACGTGAACAAGGCAAGACCAAGGTATTGGGGCTACCCATTGCCGGTGGCAGTGGCGAATACCGCGTATCAATGCCTTTCCATGCGCTGCAGCAGGCGGGGCGACTGGATACCGATCTGATTTCACCGGTCAAGGGCGGTGCCATGCCGGTACTGTCCGTGGTGGAAATGGCCAGGCTGAATCCGGAAATCCTGCTGGTGCACACCATCCTGTCAGATGGCATGCAGCATGCCTTGCAGCAGTACCGGGAGTACTTGCCAGACATGCGCGTGGTATTCGGGCTGGACGATCTGGTGGGAGCGCTGCCGGAAAAGAACATCCTGCACCGCCTGTGGCGCAAGACCATGCCGGATGCCCGCCCGCGTTTGCGCGCCATGCTCAAGCACTCGGATAGCCTGATCGTATCGACCGAGCCACTGGCTGATGCCTGCCGCAACATGATTGATGATATCCACATCATTCCGAACCGCCTGGCGCGGCATATGTGGGGCGACTTGACGTCTGGCCGCCGCCAAGGACGCAAGCCGCGTGTCGGTTGGGTCGGTGCCCAGCAGCATCAGGGTGATTTGGCGCTGATTCTTGAAGTCGTCAAACAGACAGCGCATGAAGTTGACTGGGTATTCATGGGTATGTGCCTGCCGGAGATGCGACCCTATATCGCAGAGGAGCATGGCTGGGTACCTTTCCAGGACTATCCCGCCAAGGTGGCGGCACTGGATCTGGATCTGGCCATTGCTCCGCTGGAAGTCAATGTCTTCAATGAGTCGAAGAGCAATCTGCGCTTGCTGGAATATGGCGCCATGCGCTGGCCGGTCATCTGCACGGATATTTATCCGTACCAGACCAATGCTGCGCCAGTATGCCGTGTGCCCAATACCACCAAGGCCTGGGTCGAGGCCATCCGCGCCCGCATCCATGACCTGGACGCAGCTTATGCGGAGGGCGCTGCCCTGCGCGCCTGGGTGGATCAACATTACTGGCTTGATGATCACCTGGATGACTGGCAACTGGCACTAAGCGGCCAGATTCCCAAAAAATAATCACAGGGCCGCTAAAGTTTGCCAACGGGGGGCCGATAACTAGTCAAGGCCCACACTGTCGCCCCCCCGAATGCTCTAAGGAGAATCATCATGGCACTTACCGTCAACACCAATATTGCGTCGCTCACCGCACAGAACAACCTGAGCAACTCCAGTTCTTCGCTCAACCTGTCCCTGCAACGCCTGTCCTCCGGTCTGCGCGTAAACAGTGCCAAGGATGATGCTGCCGGCCTGGCCATTTCCCAAACCCTGACTGCCGCCATCCGTGGTAACAACCAGGCCATCCGTAACGCTAACGACGGTACTTCCGTAGGCCAGACGGCTGAAGGTGCCTTGGGTCAGATCGGTAACAACCTGCAGCGTATCCGTGAAATCGCCACCCAGTCGTCCAACGGCTCGGTTAGCGACACTAACCGTTCGCAGCTGCAAAAAGAAGTCGACCAGCTGACCCAGGAAATTTCGCGTATCGTACAAACCACCCAGTTTAACGGTACCAAACTGCTGTCTGGTGGTAACACTCTGACTTTCCAGGTGGGTTCGTCCGGTTCTACCGACAACACCGTATCAGTATCGGCATCTGACCTGACCACTCAGCTGTCGTCCTACAACTCTTCGTTGACCAATACCAATACCATCAACGTATTGACCCAGACTGGCGCCCAGGCTCAGCTGTCGGCACTGGATGCGGATATCGGATCGGTATCGAACATTCGTTCCACCTTCGGTGCGGTACAAAACCGTTTTGATGCAGTGGTTTCCAACCTGCAAAACTACGTGACCAACCTGACCGCCGCCAACAGCCGTATCGTGGATGTGGACTTCGCATCGGAAACCGCCAACCTGACCAAGAACCAGATTCTGCAACAGGCCGGCACTTCCATCCTGAAGCAGTCCAATTCGCTGTCGCAATCGGCACTGACACTGCTGCAGTAAGCTACACTGAAGCCATAAGCTGAAAATCGGCCTCGGTTGGCATGCTAACCGGGGCCGTCTGCACAGGAGTAGTTGCCATGCAAATATCATCGACGAATGGTCCCGTTCTGCCTTTGGCGACCACCCCGACTGCGCGTCAGCAGAATCAGCTGATTCAGGGTAATACCGCAGATGCCACCGCCAGTTCGGTCTTGCCCAATTCTGCCGCCGGCGTGACTGCGGTAGGGCAAAGCCAAGCGCAAAACACTACCAATGATGGAACTCAGCAGAAAAAATCAGATCCATCTGAGCTGCAGAATTCGGTAAAGCAGCTGAATGATGTGGCCAAGCTGTACTCCAGTCAGCTAGAGTTCTCTGTCGACAAAGATACCAATATTCAGGTCGTCAAGGTTGTCGATCAGGAAACCCAGAAAGTGATCCGGCAGATTCCCTCGGAAGATGCCATCCGTATTGCCAAGGCAATCGGCGATTTCAAGGGTTTGCTGCTCAAGGATAAAGCCTGACGGCGGTAGCGTTCAGTATGTAAGGAGGTAGTGCCCCATGGCTTCCATCACGACCAGTGTCGGCTCGCTGGATGTACAGTCTATCGTCAGCCAGTTGATGACCATTGAGCAGCAGCCTCTGCAAGCCAGTCAGCAGCGCTCCAGCAAATACAATACCCAACTGAGTTCGATCGGCCAGATCAGCTCCGCCCTGTCGGCCTTGCAAAGCGTCTCCGGCAAGATGTCGACCGGATCATTCCTGCAGCAATTCAAGGCTGCTTCCACCGATACCAGCATTGCCAATGTCACCACCACCACCGGTGGGGTGGCGGGTAGTTATGCGCTCAACGTGACGCAGTTGGCCAAATCGCGCCAACTGGTGTTTGACCAGTTCGGTGGCAGCAATGTGACAGACCCCAAGGCAACCTTGAGCGGGGCACCCACCTCGCTGACACTCACTGTCGCTGGCAAGGACACCGTGATCAATCTGACGCCCAGTGCGACAGATACCGTCAGCCTGCAGTCCATTTCTGACCGCATCAACCAGAGCGGTGCCGGGGTGAATGCCTCGGTGGTGCAAAACAACGGCCAGTACAAGCTGGTGCTGGCTTCTGCTGTTTCCGGTAGTGATAACGCTTTCAGCATTAAGGCAGGTGGCAGCGACTCTGGCACGACAAGCGGTTCAACCCTGGCCGGCCTGACGCAAAGTGCTACGGCTGCCAGCGAATCGACTGCAGCGGGCGATGCCTTGCTGACCGTGAATGGCGTCAGTGTCTCCTCGGGCAGCAACCACCTGACCAACGTCATTTCGGGTGTCAATGTCGATATTACCAAGCTGGGGCAGTCCACCGTCACCATGGCCTCGGATAGCAGCGGCATTACTTCTTCGTTGCAAGGTTTTGTCGATGCCTACAATCAGGTGAAATCTGCGGTAGACTCGGCACGTTCCGGCAGCCTGAAGGCGAATGCATCGGTACTTGCCATCCAGCAAAAACTGACCAGCATCCTGAGTACGCCGATTCCGGGTGTCGATGCAAATACTTCGTATGCCTACCTGTCCCAGGCCGGTATCGCCATTCAGAAGGATGGCTCGCTCAAGCTGGACCAGACCGCCTTCAACAAGGCGCTGAGCGCCAACCCCAGCGCGGTGGCCAATCTGTTCGGCAACACCAGCAATACCGGCTTTGGTGACCGGCTGAGCGCGGCGGTCAATGACTTGCTCGGCCCGAATGGGGTGATTGAAACCAGCAAAAGCTCGATCAATAGCCTGATTAGCTCTGAAACCAGTTATCAGACCAGCATGAGCGCCAAGCTGAGTGCGCGGCAGACTCAATATACCCAGCAATACACAGCGTTGAATGCCGTATTGTCGAAAATGCAGCAATCGACCAGTAACTTGTCCAGCCTGCTGGCTTAGGACAGATAGAGACGGTAAAGAACCATGCTGAATTCCAAAATGCTCAAGCAGTTCAACAAGGCCTATGAAGATGATGCGCTAAAGGCAGCCGTGTACGGTGCCAGCCCGGTGGGCCTTGTTGTACTGCTCTACGAAGGTGCCATCAAGGCGATCAGTCAGGCCGGCTATGCCATAGAGTCGCAGCGTTATGATGAAAAATCCCGGCTGATCTCCAAGACCATCGACATCATTGATGGCCTGCGTGAGTCGCTGGATTTGCAGCAAGGCAGCGAGGCGGCAAGCAATCTGAATGACCTCTACATCTATATGAAGCAGCGTCTGAGCATTGCCAATCTCAAGAATGATCTGGAAATCCTGGCAGAGATTCGCCGCCTGCTGGAAACCATCCTGCCTGCCTGGCAGGAACTGAATCGTTCCGGCATGGCGACAGGCGCGGCCAGCAATGCCTATTGAGCCGGCCCTGACGAGGAGTTGCCATGAGCGCTGATTTCAATCCCCTGCAAATCGATGCCATGCTCGCCAGCATGGCAGCTGCCCTTGCGGCTTGCGAGGCGCAGGATTTTGAATCGGTGACGCGCCTGGCGGCCGAGCAGGAAAGCGAACTGGCCGCCTTGCTGCACCAATTGCAGCCCATCGCCGCCGGTATCCCGGAAGAGACCCGCGCGAAACTGCGACAGCTGGTGACACAGCGCGAGCTGCTGCAACAGCATATTGCCGACTGGATTGCCCAGATGCGCGAAGAAATGCAAACCGTCAGCCAGAACAGTCGTCTGCTCAAGACATATTCTTTATAAAGGCTGGCTTGGGTTGTTGCCGGTTTCACCATACACTTAGAAAAAGTGCAGCGTGAGGTTCATACCATGTCCGGTTCGCTCTTTTTCTATATGGTTGGCTTGTTCCTGCTGGGGCTGGCTGCTGCCTGCGGCTATCTGTACTGGCGTCTGCATCAGCTGGAAGGCCGGCGCGATAGCCTGACGGCAATGTATCTGGATCAGCACCAGCAGCAGATCAGCGCCTTGCAGCGCGATCTGGCCCGGCTCATGGCCCGGCTGGAACAGCAGTCGCGCACTGAGCCGGCTGTGCTCAGTCCCTATAATCAGGCCATCGAAATGATCAAGCAGGGTATTCCCGCTTCCGAAGTCGCGATGCAATGCGGTATTTCGCGCAGCGAAGCCGAGCTGATCATTTCTCTGTACCGCAATAACTCCACCTCATGATTCCATCCCTGCCGCCCGCGATCACCACCGGCACCCTGGCGCCGCAAACCGTTTCCTCCGTCCGCTTGTTGCTGGAGGGGGGCCGGGCGCTGCTGGATGCCAGCGTACTGCCGGCCAAGCTGCCGCCACTGCTACTGGGCGAGCAGGTGGATGCCCAGGTCGTTGATAGCAAGGACAATGGCCAGCAACTGTCGGTGCTGATCAAGAACAGCCTGTTCAACCTGATCGTGCCGCAAGGGATGACGGTCAGTGGCAATACCCTGTCGCTGAAAGTGGCGACCCTGTCGCCGACACTCAGCTTTGCCTTGCAGGAGCAGAGCAAGGAGCTGCCGCAAGATGGCTCGGTGGAAGTGCAATTGAGCCCAGCCTCCAAGTACCTCACCGGCATGTTGCAGACCGGCAAGCCGGGCTTGCCGGCAGCCGATCTCAGTCTGGACGCGGCCACACAAACGCCCGCCAATCTGGCACAGAATCTGAAAAACAATGTCAGCCAGAGCGGCTTGTTTTATGAGTCCCATCTCAAGGAATGGCTGGACGGCCGCCACAACCTGAGCCAGGTACAGCAGGAGCCGCAGTCGCGCCTGCTCAGCAAGCTGAATGATGATCTGGCCAGCAATGCCTCCAGCAGTAATGCCACCGCAAGTAATACGCTGAGCCCCAGAACGGTGGCACCAGAACTGGCCAATCTGGTACAGCGCCAGCTGGATATCGTGGAAAACCAGCAACTGCAGCTCAACGGCTATGCCTGGCCAGGACAGCCCATGCAATTGCAGATTCAACAGGAAGAAACCCAGGAGCGCACCGGCAGCCTGGGTGCTGACGAGGCTGGTGTATGGAGTACTTCCTTGTCGCTCAGCCTGCCGGCGCTGGGTGGTTTGTCGGCGCGGGTGCGGCTGGTAGGGCAGAGCGTGCAGGTATCCTTTGTGGCCGAAGAAGACGAAGCTGGCGGCCTGATTCAGCAACATGCAGCCCAGTTGCAAAGCGGCATGGAAGCGGCCGGGCTGACGCTGGCCAACCTGATGGTGAAACATGGCACAGTCTCCCAAGGCTGAAGAAGGCCGCAAGTCGGCCGTTGCGCTGGCCTACCGCGAAGGCCAACGCTCGCCTACCGTCGTGGCCAAGGGCTATGGCCAACTGGCCGAGCGCATCATTGACCGGGCCAAGGATGCCGGTGTCTTTGTGCACGACTCGCCCGAGCTGGTATCGCTGTTGATGCAGGTCGATCTGGACCGGCATATTCCCGAAGAGCTTTACCGCGCCGTGGCCGAAATTCTGGCCTTTGTCTACTTCCTGGAAAACAAGGCAACCGGTGCTGATTTTGAGTTCGAGTCCTGGCTGGCCGGGCGTCAGAACAAGCAGCCATCCAGCTGAAACCCCACCTGCCATCTGTGTGTGGCCATCTGCTTTATTCCCAATGCTTGCCCTTAAAAGCCGCGGTTTGCGGTAATCTTATGCTTTGCCTTCGCATACAGCTGGAGTGGATATGAAAGTCGGTTATATCGGACTGGGCATCATGGGCCTGCCTTGCGTTTTGAACCTGTTGAAAGCCGGACATGCGGTCACCGTTTGGTCGCGACGCCCGGACAGCGCAGCAGCGGCACTCGCTGCCGGAGCCAGCTGGGCGGATAGCCCGGCGCAACTGGCCGCCCAGGTGGACGTGCTGGTCAGTAATGTCTCCGACACCCGCGATGTGGAGCAGGTGCTCTTGGGCGAGCAGGGGGCCGTGCATGGTGCGACAAAGGGGCTGGTGTGTGTCGACATGAGCACCATTTCTCCGATTGGCGCGCGCGACATCGCCGCCCGACTGGCCGCTGCTGGAGTGGATTTTCTTGATTGCCCGGTATCCGGCGGCCAGGTGGGCGCTGTGAATGGCAGCCTCACCATCATGGTGGGCGGCAAGGCCGAGGCGCTGTCCAAAGTCCGCCCGGCACTGGAGGCCATGGGCAAGACCATTACCCATATCGGTGATTCAGGTGCCGGCCAGGTGGCCAAGGCCTGCAATCAGATCGCCGTTGGTGTGGGCGTGGCTGCCGTGGCTGAAGTCATGAAGCTGGCCAAGGCCTGCGGCGTTGACCCGGCACCGGTACGCGAGGCCCTGTTGGGGGGCTTTGCCCAAAGCCGGGTACTGGATATCCATGGCCAGCGCATGATTGATGACAACTATGCGCCGGGTTTCAAAGCCCATTTGCACCTGAAAGACATGGGCATCGTGCTGGATACCGCCCGTCAGCTGGGCATCCGTCTGCCGGAAGCCGAGCGGGTAGCAGGCCTGATCGGCCAACTGGTCGAGCAGGGAGAGGGCGAGCTGGACTCTGCCGCCATCGCCCGCTTGATCTGGCAGCAGAACTAAGCCGCTTGCAGGCTTGGCTAGCTGTGGGCGACATGGCTTGAGTGAGATTAAGGACCCCGCGTAGGCGGGGTTCTTTGTATCTGCTGCTGGATAGTCCGCCCCCGGCCAGGGGCTAATTATCTGAACCGCTCCGCAGTTTGCGGAGCGGTTTCAGTTTTCGCACGACACGGCCTGCTCAGTCCTGTTGCCGTTCTGCCAGCCACCGCGCGTGAGCGGCCAGGTCCACCGGGCGATAGACCTCACGCTGGCTCGCCGGGTAGTGCTGCAGATCATTATCATGCCGGCCACCGCTGGCCGGGCGCAGCGGGCGCGGGCTGAAGCCACCGCCGCAGTTGGGGCAGACCTGCTGCAGCAAGGCCACGCATTCTGTGCAGAAGGTGCATTCAAATGAACAGATACGGGCATGAGCTGCGTCGGGCGGAAGCGGCGTACGGCAGTGTTCACAGTTTGGGCGAAGTTCCAGCATGCTCAAGTCTCCTGATGGTGATGTCACAGCCTAGCTGCCATCGCTTGGGGGGAACAGGCCTGGCCCGGACATCATCCAGCCAAATCCGGACAGCCTTGTTGGCGGGGTAATAGTGGCCTCGGCCATGCTTCCATGGCGCGGCAAGCTGAACGCTGGGCTGAGGTATACGGCATTGCGATCCGCGTTCGCTCGCTGTTCGTGCCGTGCGGATGTGCACATCCAGCTAAAGCACACTCCGGTGTACTGTGGTGCGCCAGCAAAGATCACTGTGCGCGGAGTAGGGCGCTATTGTCCGGTGCAACATCCTTCCGCCTGGCAGAAGGCAACTGAACGATATGCCGGTTGCGGCACTCTAACCGTGTCTGCCAAGCAGGAGGCTGCCATGGATGCCATTGATATTCTGGGCCTGATGAAAAACCACCCGCCACCAGAGCCAGTCAGCCTGTCTGCCATTCCCTTGCTGTTGGCGCAGGCCATTGCCGGCATTGCGGCGAAATTGAGTGTAGAGGAGCTGGACAAGCTGGTCAGGGCTGGCGCGGCCCTGTATGCCCACGAACAGGATGTGTGCTTCAGCAGTGTTGCCGCCGACTTATTGGCGAAGCAGCTTAACGAGTCGCCTTGACTGGCTTGGCCGGGGCCTTTTCGGCTGGCTCGGGCAGGTACTGCACCATCAGTGCCAGTTGGGTCCGGTAGCCGTTTTCCTGCAGCATGCCCAAACGCTCATGCCAGGTCAGGCTGTCGCCGGCATGCCGCATGCCGCCATTGCCGCTGAGCAGAATGGCCGCACTGCCGCCATTGCGCCTGACTTGCTGGGCGATAGCCCGTAGCATGCTGAGATTCACATAGGGCTGATCATAGTCGCTGACACGCAGCATGCCCATGATCCGGTAACGGTGTGGCGGGTCGCCGGCGTCCCATATTTCCACTCCGTCCACCAGCCGCTTGCTGCCCCCCTCTCCATCAATCACCTTGTTGCCGTTGCGATATTCGTAGGTGGTGTAGTCGGCCGTGGTGCACGCCACCAGGCAAAGGGCTAGCGCGCCCAGTGCTGCCAGAAGGGCAGGCCGTCTGATTAGTAGCGGGCGCAGCGCCGAGGCCGGCAATGGTTTCAACATCAAAGACTGATCCGAGGTGAGGGTGGCGGCAAGCGCAGAGCCGCATGCCTGTGGGGCTGGAGGTGCATGCCCGGCACGTGTGGTGCGCTGTTTTGTGCAGGCATCTTAACGCTAGTGCGAACGTACGGGCGGACTGGCCGCCCCGCGGGCGGGTAAAGAAATGCAAAACCGGCTGGCTGCTGGTGGCTGCTCGCTCCGCGCAGTACTCAGTCATTCCAGCAGCGCAGGCCATTGGCGCGCATGAAGTCGGGATTTTGCAGCAGGGACTCGGCAAAAGCGTTGTTGGCAATCAGCTGCTCACCCCGGCGCTTGAAGAGCGCGCGCATCTGTAGCCCGATGGGCTGGCCATATTTCTTGAAGCTGATCAGGTACTGGATGTTGAACCCAGCCATGCCGCTGGCAGGGATATCTGGCGTGGCTTGCGTCGCCGGACTATCCCAGCCCTTGCCACAGTGCGTGATCAGCTCAAACAGGAGCTGTCCGTTGGCCAGACGGATACGCCTGGAAAAATAAACAGCGGTCCGTGCTTGATCAACCCACTGCTTTTTCGCCAGATTGGCGTTCTCTGCCAGCGCGTCATTGCGCGGGATGCGGGATTTCCTCACATCCGGGTCCGCATGAATATGCCGATAAAACCGGTCGGCCGCACGGCATTCGCTACAAGCACCTGCCTGCAGGAAGGCCATTTCCTCACGCGCTACCGGTGCCACGACAGCCAATGGTGGTGATGACGGGAGATAAGGATCACTGCTGCTGGCCGGGATGGTATTGAGCAAATCTCCATAGCTACACCCGCCCAGCAAGATGCTTATTCCCATTGCCAACACGATCCGGCGCATGACTCATTCCTTATGTGTGAGCCGGCATTCTAGGTGGCAAGCGCGGTGGATGAATACCATTCCGATGTAAAGATTGTAAGCATGACCTTCAGCTGGCCGGCGGCCCGCCTGTCACCACCATGCACAAACCCGTGTTTTCCATGGCAGGCATGGCGCGTGTGCCGCTTTCCCTGCCGATGAAGTACGGCCCATCACACTGGCGATCCAGTCACGGCGCTGCCTGGACATACCGGTATTGATGCAGGGCAAGGGGATGGTCATCGCCGGTGGACGGTGCAAGTCGCCCCCGTAATACTGGCAGCGCTCTCACACCTCCATTGATGTTGTTGATATCGCTCACCTTCTCCCGGGTGGGCGATTTTTCTTTCCCCTTTGCGCTAGCACGCGCTGGTCAGAATGGTAGCGTCAGCCAGACGCGGTTAATGCCTTCCTCGCCCTTGAGCTTGTGGTTCATGTGTTTGGCCAGGACTGGTCATGTGCTTTGTTGGTAGTGGGCTGGCACGACTTGAAATGAATAAAGCCCCGACTGGCGGGGCTTCTGTTGGTGCGGTGCCACGCTGTGACACGGCATGAAGGTTTACTCGATATTCTGGATCTGCTCGCGCATTTGCTCGATCAGCACCTTCAGTTCGACCGAGGCCTGGGTGGTTTCGGTGGAGACCGATTTGGAGCCCAGGGTATTGGCTTCGCGGTTCAGTTCCTGCATCAGGAAGTCCAGGCGCTTGCCGGTCTGGCCGCCGGTCTTGAGGATGCGTTTGACTTCGCTCAGGTGGGTGGTCAGGCGGGAGAGCTCTTCATCCACGTCGATCTTCTGGGCGAACAGGGCAAATTCCTGCTTGATGCGGTCATCCTCGACATTGCCCAGCGCTTCTTGCAGGCGGCCGGACAGCTTGTTCATATAGGCTTCCAGAATCAGCGGCAGCTTGGGCTTGATGCCGGCGATGATGGTTTCCATCGAGGTGACGCGCTCTTGCAGGATGAGCTTGAGTTTTTCACCTTCGCGGCCGCGCGAGGCATTGAAGTCTTCCAGGGCGGTGGCCAAGCTTTGCAGGCAAAGCTGTTGCAGTACTTCCGGCGGCAGTGAGTTGCTTTTCAGGATGCCGGGCCAGCGCAGCAGCTCGCCGACGGACAGGCCCTTGGCCTGCGGGGCACGTTGCTCGACCTGGGCGGCCACTTGCAGCAGGCTGTCCAGCGCCTGGGCGTTGAGTTCCAGCGTGGTGGTGTCGGTTTCCAGCTGGTTCAGGCCAACACGGCATTCCAGCTTGCCACGGGTCACGCGAGATGACACCATCTCACGCAGCTGTGGCTCGATGACGCGCAGCTCTTCCGGCAGGCGCATCTGTACATCCAGATAGCGGTGATTGACTGCGCGGACTTCCAGGCTGAGCAAACCGCCGGGAAAGTCTCTGCTGATGGAGGCAAAGCCTGTCATACTTAGAATCATTGTGGGTCCCCGATAGTGATGTCAGTCAAAACGATACCGGGCCCGAATTGCTGTTGTAGCTCAATTCCGGGCCAACGAACACTATAGCAACTGCCATGTCATGACTCAATCCAGCCAACTGACTGCCTTGCCGGTAGGTTATCGCCTGGCGGAGTACACCATCGTTCGCCAGCTGTCCGTAGGCGGCTTCAGCGTCGTCTATCTGGCGCTGGACGATGCCGACCGCAAATACGCCATCAAGGAGTATCTGCCGCGCAATCTGGCCGAGCGCGATGATGAAGGCATGGTGACCGTGCCGCACGAGCTGGACCGCGATGCCTTCAATCTGGGTTTGAAGTGTTTTTTTGAAGAAGGCCGCATTCTGGCGGAAATCAGCCACAGCAATGTGGTGCACGTGAGCAATTTTTTCCGGGCCAACCAGACCGTGTATATGGTGATGGAGTATGCCGATGGCCGTTCGCTGGGGCGTGAGCTGGAGGTGACCGGTGGCCGCATCGAAGAGCGGCGCTTGCGCAAATGGTTTGCCGCCCTGTTGTCGGGCCTGCGCGAGGTGCATTTGCACCGTCTGCTGCATCTGGATATCAAGCCGGCCAATATCTACCTGCGCCGTGGCGGGCATCCGCTATTGCTGGATTTTGGTGCTGCGCGCCAGACGCTGTCGCGGCGCGACAAGCATTTCGCCTCGATGTACACGCCCGGCTTTGCCGCGCCGGAACAGTACGAGAAAGATCAGCCGCTGGGGCCGTGGACTGATATCTACGCCATCGGTGCCTGCCTGTATGTCTGCATGGGCGGCCATACCCCGCAAATTGCCGAGCATCGGCGCGAAGCGGACAAGCTGGTGCCGGCAAGCAAGCTGTTCCGCCATTATTATTCCAGAGAGTTGCTTGAATTGACGGATCAATGCCTGAACCTGGCTCCTGACGAGCGTCCACCCAGTGTGATGGCGATTCAAAAGCGCCTGCTGGATGCCGATTACAGTGACCCTGAGCCTATGCCCGAATCCACCCAGGCCGCCAAGCGGCTGGTAGGCTGGATCAAGGGGCTGGCCGGCGGCCGTTCTTCCTGAGGAGTTGTCGATGAAACTATCCATTTTTCAGGAAAGCCGTATCGGCGGCCGTAGCTACAACCAGGACCGCCAGGTGATTGCCCATTCGCGGGAAGCCGTGATGCTGGTGGTGGCCGATGGCATGGGTGGCCACCTGCAAGGCGAGGTGGCGGCGCAGATCACCATCGATCTGATGAGCGAACTGTTTTATCAGCAAGCCACCCCCACGCTGTCGCATCCCAACCGTTTTCTGGTCAATGCCATCAGCTCCACGCACCAGGCCATCCTGGACTATGCCGCCGACCAGCGTCTGCCGGAAATTCCCAGTACCACCGTGGTGGCGGCCATCATTCAGCAGGGCATGCTGTACTGGTGCCATGTGGGTGATTCGCGGCTTTATCTGCTGGATAACAAGCAGGGCATGCGTTTGCGCTCGCGCGATCACTCCCAGGTGCAGCGGCTGATTGATCAGGGCAAGCTGACCGAAGAGGGCGCGCGCACGCACCCGGAGCGCAACAAGATTTATAACTGCCTGGGTGCCACCAGCGATCCGGATATCGACATCGGAGAAAAGCAGTTTTTGCAGCCCGGTGCCTCCATCGTGTTGTGCTCGGATGGACTGTGGTCGCAGATCAGCGATAGCGAGATGGAAAAGGTGTTTATCGGCCGCGCGGTGGGGCAGGTGATGCCGGCGCTGATGAATGTGGCCGAACGCCGTGCCGGCAGTGCCGGTGACAATCTGTCTGCGGTGGCGGTTACCCTGCTGGATGATAGCGCCGACATCACTGGCAAGGCCGATGCGCTGGATACGCTGCTGACGCCGCCACGCCATGCCGGGCGGGTGATTCTGGACCCGAATCTGGAACTGATGCACAAGGAAATCCTGGCCAGCCGCGTGGCAGCGCCTTCCGGCAAGCAAAGCTGACGCCGGCTGGGCCGGCATTTTCAACCCGGCGCTGCCTTGTAGGCAGCGTTATTGTTTTCAGGCCGGTGGTGGCTGCAGACCGGTTGCCACCTGATGCCGTTTTATATTGGAAAGTACGATGCGACCCTCTCAACGCAATACCGATGCCCTGCGCGAAATCCGCCTGACCCGTCATTACACCAAGCATGCCGAAGGTTCGGTGCTGGTGGAGTTTGGCGATACCAAAGTCATCTGCACCGCCAGTGTGGATGAGTCGGTGCCGGGCTTCCTCAAAGGCAAGGGCAAGGGCTGGGTGACGGCCGAATACGGCATGCTGCCGCGCTCGACCGGCAGCCGCATGCGCCGCGAATCCGCAGCCGGCAAGCAAAGCGGCCGCACCCAGGAAATCCAGCGCCTGATTGGCCGTTCGCTGCGGGCGGTGGTGGACATGGAAAAACTGGGCGAGCGGCAGATCCAGATCGATTGCGACGTCATCCAGGCGGATGGTGGCACCCGCACCGCCAGCATTACCGGCGCGTTTGTCGCCCTGCACGATGCCATCAGCGGCCTGATTGCCCAGGGCAAGCTGAGTGAAAGCCCCTTGCGCGATTTTGTCGCCGCCATCTCGGTGGGCATTCACCAGGGCGAGGTCGTGCTGGATCTGGATTATCTGGAAGATTCCGACTGCGAAACCGACATGAATGTGGTGATGACCGGTAACGGCCGCTTTGTCGAAGTGCAGGGCACGGCCGAGGGCGAGCCGTTTTCGGAAGAGGAAATGGCCAGCATGATGCGCCTGGCCAAGCAAGGCATCGCCGAGCTGATTACCCTGCAGAAGCAGGCATTGGGCGTGTAAGGACAGGCTCCAAGCCGCTGTGTCCACGGCAATGAAGCGAAAGGGGCCTTGGGCCCCTTTGTCATTTCTTGCGCTTGCCTTGCTGGATGAATTGTTGCAATTGCTGATAGAACAAGGGGGTGGCGAGCGCCATATTGTCTTCTTTATGGCGGCGTGCCGGGCTGGGGGCCGAGCTTTGTATGCCGACCAGCGTCATGCGGCCGTTGAGCCGAGCCAGCATGGGCGAGCCGCTATTGCCCTCCAGCGTGTCACAGCGGTGGGTCAGCCGGCCGTCTGGCAGCAGGCCGGTGGCCTGACAGTTGCTGTGCACCAAGAGGTGGTTCAGATCATCCAGCGGGTAGCCGCCATTGGTGACTTTCCAGTTGGCCGCCTGCAGTTGTTGCTGCAGTGCGGCACTGTCGCCGGCAAATACCGGTATCACGCCACGGCTGCGGCCCAGCGGCTGGCTTAGCCGGACAAAGGCAAAGTCGCGGTTGGCGATTTTTTTCGGGATATAGGTGCCGTCGGGGCGGTGTTCCAGCCCGGCCAGGAAGCCCTTGTCGACCTGTACCTCGCTGATGCCGCTTTGCTCGGCATATTCACTGCCTGACAGCCCCACGGTAAAGCTGACGGCAGGATCGAAACGGCCACGTTTGTTGATGAAGCAATGGCCAGCGGTGACGACAACATCCTCGGCCACCAGGGTGGCGGTACACACCAGATGGCTGCGGGTTTCCAGCTGCCCCACCGGCTGCCATTGTGCGCTGTCGGGGTCGGTCTTCACGCGTTCATCCTTGCCAAAAAACAGGATGAGCTGTTCGGCCGTGGGTTTGGCCTGGGACGGCAGCGGCAACAGGCAGAGAGACAGGCAAAGCAGGGTGATGCGCAGCATGGGATGGGCTTTCAAATGCAAACGGGGCGCCGAAGCGCCCCGCAGGTATGGCTACAGCCAACCGTAGTCAGCTGTTGATTCCATGCCGATTACTTGGCAGCGGAAGCGGCCTTCTTGGCTTTGGCTTTCTTGGCCGGAGCGGAAGCGTCAGCAGCTTGAGCTTTCTGAGCGGAAGCTTCTACTTTCTTGGCAGCGTGCTTTTTAGCGTGGTGCTTTTTGGCAGCGTGCTTTTTGGCAGCGTGCTTTTTGGCCGGAGCGGAAGCGTCAGCAGCTTGAGCTTTTTGAGCGGAAGCTTCTACTTTCTTGGCAGCGTGCTTTTTAGCGTGGTGCTTTTTAGCGTGCTTTTTGGCCGGAGCGGAAGCGTCAGCAGCTTGGGCTTTTTGAGCGGAAGCGTCTTTCTTGGCTACTTTCTTAGCCTTGGCTTTCTTGGCCGGGGCGGAAGCGTCAGCAGCTTGAGCTTTCTGAGCGGAAGCTTCTACTTTCTTGGCAGCGTGCTTTTTGGCGTGGTGCTTTTTAGCGTGCTTTTTGGCCGGAGCGGAAGCGTCAGCAGCTTGGGCTTTCTGAGCGGAAGCGTCTACTTTCTTGGCAGCGTGCTTTTTAGCGTGGTGCTTTTTAGCGTGCTTTTTGGCCGGAGCGGAAGCGTCAGCAGCTTGAGCTTTTTGAGCGGAAGCGTCTTTCTTGGCTACTTTTTTGGCTTTCTTGGCCGGAGCGGAGGCTTCAGCAGCTTGAGCTTTCTGAGCGGAAGCGTCTTTCTTGGCTACTTTTTTAGCTTTCTTGGCCGGAGCGGAGGCTTCAGCAGCTTGAGCTTTCTGAGCGGAAGCGTCTTTCTTGGCTACTTTTTTAGCTTTCTTGGCCGGAGCGGAGGCTTCAGCAGCTTGAGCTTTCTGAGCGGAAGCGTCTTTCTTGGCTACTTTTTTAGCTTTCTTGGCCGGAGCGGAAGCTTCTGCGGCTTGAGCCTTCTGAGCGGAAGCGTCTTTCTTTACTTTCTTCTCAGCCTTCTTGGCCTTGTGGATAGCTACCGGAGCGGAGGTGTCAGCAGCGAAGGAAGCAGTGGAGGTCAGGCCGAAGGCGGCGGTCAGAGCGAGCAGAGCCAGCTTTTTCATTTTTGTAAAACTCCTAAGTTCATCTTGAAAATCAAGTTTGAAGGAGGACAGATAGTCCTATTCAGGGGGGCATCCTAACGGTGCTGCACCGCAACGTCTACCCGTGCGATGTTTCTCAATGTAACAAAATGTACATTCTCATGTTGGCCAACGAAGAATGAATCTCGCTCCACCCAATGGCGATTTCTCCACCAGTACTTCACCGTGATGCAGGCGGGCGATGCCGGCGACAATCGCCAGGCCCAGACCATGGCCGCCAGTCTTGCGGCCACGGCTTTCATCCAGCCGGATAAAGGGGTCGAACACACGGGCGCGATCCGTCTCCGGAATGCCGGGGCCATCATCATCCACCATGATGATGCAGTTGCGGTTTTCCACACAAACCGTGGTCTGGATGGTGCTCTCGGCATAGCGGCGCGCATTGGACAGAAAGTTGTCGAGCGCCCGGGTGACCAGGTATTGGTCAGCCAGAAAATCAAGCTCCTGGCCGGATGGTTCTATCCAGTTCAGGTCCGGTGCCAGCGTGGCCTGTTCGTGGATACGCTCTTTGGCCCAGGCAATGGCATTGAACTGGTTCAGTTGCAGCGGCGCTTCCGGCCGGTCCAGCTTGGCATGGAACAACAGCTCTTCCACCAGCGAGTCGATGGCGTCCAGGTCTTTTTCAATGGCTTTCTTGGCCGGGGAGTCTTCGTCGCCTTCCAGCAGGGCCAGCCGGTAGCGCAGCCGCGCCAGCGGGGTGCGCAGTTCGTGCGCCACCGCATTGGTCAGCGCCTTCTTGCTGGCCAACAGGGCAGCGATGCTGTCCGCCATGTGGTTGAAGGCGGCGGCAACCTGGCGCACGCCAGAGCGGCTGGGCAGGTGGACCCGTGCCGAGAAATCACCGCCAGCCAGTTTGCCGGCGGTTTTTTCCAGCGTAACCAGATCTTTCCAGTGTGGCTGCATCCACAGGAATACCGGTATCGCCAGCGACAGGCCCAACAGCGCCAGCAAGGCGTAATCCACCGATTTGAGCTGATGCAGGAAGAACAGGTAGCGCAGCGGACCAGCCACCAGCAGGTAGTTGCTGTCTTCGATCTTCTGCAGGAACAGGTATTTGTCTTCCAGCATCACGATCTCGCCGCGATTGAGCGCTTCTTCCGATTCCTCGTCCAGCAGGTAGTTACTTTGCTTTTCTACCGTGACCTTGAAGGTGAAGTCGTGATTCGAGCTTTGCAGCGTTTCCGTCCAGCGGTCTTCCGGTATGCCGTGCAGGTCGGCCTCGATCAGCGAGAGCGTGGTGCGCAGGAGATCGGACAGATAGCGTTCGCCCACATCGTCCACTGCTTGCTTGTATACCGCGCCCACCATCACCACCGCCACCATGAAACAGGTGACCAGCAGCAGGTAAAACTGGATAAACAGACGCCGCATGCTTATTCCCAGCCGGACAGCGAGAACAGATAGCCGCGGTTGCGCACTGTCTTGATGCGGAAGGGTTCGGTCGGGTTGTCGCCCAGTTTTTTGCGCAGGCGGGAGATGGCTACGTCTATGCTGCGATCCAGCCCGTCATAGCTGACGCCGCGCATTTCCTTGAGCAGGATGTCGCGGTTGAGCGTTTCGCCGGCATGGCTGGCCAGCAGCCATAGCAAGTCGAAGTCCGAGGTGGACAGGGCCACTTTCTCCCGCTCCAGGATGACGTCGCGGCTGACCGGGTCGATGGAGAGCTGGCCGAATACCAGCTTGCGCTGGGTCTTGAGCGGCTGGGTTTCCGTTGCCGGCTGAGCTGGCCGCATATTGCGCAACTGCGAGCGCAGGCGTGCCACCAGCACCGAGGGCGGGGTGGTTTTCAGAATGTAGTCGTTGGCGCCCAGCTCCAGCCCCAGAATCTGGTTCATGTCGCTGTCCAGCGAGGTGAGCATGATGATGGGGCCGTCAAAGTTCGGCCGTAATTCGCGGCAGATGGACAGGCCGTCCTTGCCTGGCAGCATGATGTCCAGCAACACCATGTCGGGGGCCTCGCGCTCAATGGTGGCCAGCGCGGTATCGCCGCGCGGTTCGATTACCACGTCCATCTCGTGGCGGGACAGAAAGTCGCTGATCAGTTCGGCCAGGTCGGGGTCGTCTTCCACAAACACGATACGGTAAGTCATGCCATGCAATCCATCGGGTTGATTCAATACCGGAGGAGTATGGCGCTTGGCGACGGCAGACTCAACCTTGCCGCATGGCTGGCCGGTGAGCGAATTAGTTCATGACTTAAGAATAACCACAATAAATTTGGGATTTTTCTTGCTAATATCAAGGTGGTTCATGTTTTTTGCATGTGAATGATAATTAGTAAAAACAATGCAATGGGAGAGTCGGGATGTTCTTCAAGCGTAATAAGACAACAAACGCCACGCGGTCCAGCCATCTCGGGCTAGACCCCATCCAGCTTATCCGCACGCGTAGCAGCTCCATGGATAATGATTTGCGCGCTGCCAGCCGCAGCGACATCAAGCTGGTGCTGGGGTTTATCAACCCGAGCGCCAATCTGGACCAGGTCGCCCGCAGTGCTGCTACGGCATTTCCGGGGGCCAAGGTGGTACTGACCACCACGGCGGGTGAACTGTGCTCGGCCAAGGCGGGTGATGCGCTCTACCTGCCGGCCAATCCGGGCTGGGACAGCATGGTATTCCAGCTGTTCGACCAGCAGGTGCTGGCTGACGTGCATGTAGCCAGCGTGCCGCTGGCCTGCGAGGACATCAAGTCCGGCCAGCCCAAGCTGGGGCATGATGAGCGGGTGCGCCGTCTGGTGGACAATCTGTCGCGGGTGCAGCCGTCGTTTTCCATGAATTATCAGGAAGGTTTTGTACTGACCCTGGTGGATGGCCTGTCCAATAGCGAAAGCTATCTGATGGAAGCCATTTACGAGTCGGACCGCTTTCCCTACCTGTTTATCGGCGGCTCGGCCGGCGGTCCGCTGGATTTCAGCATGACCCGCCTGCATGATGGCCAGAGCGCGCGCGATGGCCATGCCGTATTGGTGTTCATCAAGCTGGCACCGGCTTATCGCTATGGCGTGTTCAAGTCGCAGAACTTCCAGGAAACCGGCACGGCCTTCACCATTGCCAAGGCCAGCTCGGAACTGCGCCGGGTCGAGTCGGTATTCGACCGCGATGGCAAGGTGTGCAATGTGGTGGATGTGCTGGCGCGCCATTTTTCCTGTCGACCTGCCGAAGTGGCTGAGCGGCTGGGCAAATTCAGTTTCGGCATCAAGCTGAAGAACGAGATGTTTGTCCGTTCCGTGCTGGGGGTGGATGCCGAGAAGGGCGTATTGCAATTCGCCTGTGACCTGTCGTTTGGTGAAGAACTGCACCTGCTCAAGCAAGAGGGGCTGGTGGAGCGCACGCAGAGTGATTTTTCCCGCTTCAGCCAGGGCAAGCCGGCGGCCATTGGCGGTTTGCTCAACGACTGCATCCTGCGCCGCCTCAATAACAGCGGCGCGCTGGCCAATAGCAATGTCTACGGCAATATCCCGGTGGCCGGTTTCTCCTCCTTCGGCGAGCTGCTGGGGGTGAACATCAACCAGACCCAGACCGCAGTGTTCTTCTATCCGGCGGTGGAAAACTTCCAGGACGATTTTGTGCAGCGTTTCCCGGTGCACTACGCCAACTTCAAGAATTACTTCTACAGCCGCGAAGTATCGCGTGCCCACTGTATTGACCGTATGAAAACCCAGGTCATCCACGAGCTGCAGGGCTACAAGAGCTTTGCCAGCCAGTTGATGGAAAGCCTGCCGCTGTTCCGCCAGGCCTCTGCCGAGCTGGTCACGCATCTGATCGCCATCCAGCAGGAAATTGCGCGTTTTTCCGATAGCGTGGAGCAGGGCAACAAGACTTCCGCCAATGTCAGTCAGCGTATCGTTGAGCTGGAAAAAGACGCGCGCCAGATTGGCGACGTGATGCTGATGATCAAGAAGATTGCCGAGCAGACCAATTTGCTGGCGCTGAATGCGGCCATCGAGGCGGCGCGGGCGGGCGAGGCCGGCCGTGGCTTTGCCGTGGTGGCCGACGAGGTGCGCAAGCTGGCCAACAACACCCAGTCGAATCTGGATGCCACCGGTGGCGCGGTGGAGCATGTGATGAGCGGGGTGCAGCAGGTGGGTGTGGACATGCGCGAGATGAATGCCCATGTCGGCAGCTTTGCCCAGGAAATGCAGCAGGTCATGGACTTGCTGGCCAAGCTGGCGGCGTCCTCGGGCAGCAGTCAGCAGCAGCTGGACCAGATGGTGGACAGCACGGGCGAGCTGTACGAACGCATGCGCAAGGTGGATCAGGATCTGGAGGCCATCCTGGCGCTCGAACGCTGATCGCCGGTTCGCAATCTGCATTGCCGGTGTAGTTTCTGCCCGGCCAGGGCCGGCAATGACAGCTTGTCTGCCGCATAGTTACCTCGCCATACACAACACCGCCGTCTTGCTTGCAAGCGGCGGTTTTTTCATGCCTGGCAGCTTCTGCTGCGCGCTTCTGTTCTGGCTGGTGGGTGTTTTTTGTAACTAATTGCAACAATCCGTGTGCGGTATCGCACAGACCATGCGAAAGGCGTAAATCCTTGCTGCGCTTATCATGAAGCTGCCATCTTGATATTGACATAAATCAAGCATGCACCATTTTGATGCGGTTTTCCGGGCAATGCCCGGCAGTGACGGCTTGCCCTGGGGAATGAAACTGATTTGTAATAGCGCGCCCGTCACTGTGACAAATTGTCGCAGCGTTGTCAGCCCCCGTTTGTGCGCTGCGGCATGACGGCGCTGCCGGCCAGATCTGCTGGCCGTATACCGTTTCACCTTTTCCGTTTGGCGGCGGTCTGCACAGGCGCAGACCATCCAGCAACAGCATGGTCAGCGCGTGATGACTGGTGCTGGCGGGGAGGGTTGGGCAGATGGGGATGGAATGATATTCATTACGGGTAGAGTGGCAAGGTCGTGCGCTCTGCCCGCCGGGTCGGCCCTGTTGCCGGCTGCTGCATCACCGACAGTGCCAGGCCGTGCACTGTCACCCGCGCCAAGGCGCGAGCAACGAATCTTTAACCCGTAAAGTCGTATGATGAGAAACTTTAGACCCACCCGCCTGTTGTGGGGACTCTCGCCCGTGCTGGCTGTACTGCTCTCGGGGTGTCAAGGTGGCATTCTTGACCCCAAAGGACAGGTAGCGGCGGATGAAAAGTCCCTGATCATCACGGCCACCCTGCTGATGTTGCTGGTTGTCATCCCGGTCATCGTGATGACTTTCCTGTTTGCCTGGAAGTATCGCGCCAGCAACAAGGATGCCATCTACACCCCCAAGTGGTCGCACTCCAACAAGATCGAAGCCGTTGTCTGGATCATCCCCATCATCATCGTGGCCTGTCTGGCGGTGGTGACCTGGAATACCACCCACAAGCTCGACCCCTACCGCCCGCTGGATTCGGACAAGAAGCCGATCAACGTGCAGGTGGTGGCCATGAACTGGAAGTGGCTGTTCATCTACCCGGATCTGAACATCGCCACCGTCAACCAGATCGCCTTCCCCAAGAATGTGCCGGTGAATTTCCGCATTACCTCGGATGCCGCGATGAACTCCTTCTTCATCCCGCAACTGGGTGGCCAGATTTACGCCATGGCCGGCATGGAAACCAAGCTGCATCTGGTGGCCAACGAGGCGGGCACTTACAAGGGCTTCTCCGCCAACTACAGCGGTGCCGGTTTCTCCGGCATGAAGTTCAATGCCATTGCCACCGAAACGCCGGAACAGTTTGATGCCTGGGTGCAAAAGGTCCGTGCGTCGGGCAAGGCGCTGAACGCGGATGCCTACCTCGCGCTGGTCAAGCCGAGCGAGAACAATGCCGCGGCCTTCTACACCACGCCAGAACCGCGTCTGTTTGATGCCGTGCTGCACAAATACATGGCAGGCCGCCAGTCGCTGGCTGCCACGGACGACGAACTGAAGCTGGCTGCACTGACCAAGCGTCTGTGCGAAACCCCGGCCGTCAAGGAGCAATAATCGATGTTGTTAGGCAAACTGACTCTGGATGCCATTCCACTCCACGAGCCCATCATCGTGGCTGCGCTGTCCGGCGCCGGCCTGATGGGCCTGCTGGTGATGGCACTCATTACCAAATTCGGCAAGTGGGGCTATCTGTGGCATGAGTGGCTGACTTCGGTTGACCACAAGAAAATCGGCGTGATGTACATCATCGTCGCCATGATCATGCTGCTGCGCGGCTTTGCCGATGCGCTGATGATGCGTGCCCAGCTGGCCATGGCCACTGACGGGCATCTGGGGGTATTCCCGCCAGAGCATTACGATCAGATCTTCACCGCCCACGGTGTGATCATGATCATCTTCATGGCCATGCCTTTCATGACCGGCCTGATGAACATCGTGGTGCCGCTGCAGATTGGCGCGCGCGACGTGGCCTTCCCCTTCCTGAACTCGCTGAGTTTCTGGCTGCTGGTGTCGGCGGTGATTCTGGTCAACCTGTCGCTGGGTGTGGGCAACTTTGCCCGTACCGGCTGGGTGGCCTATCCGCCGTTGTCCGAGCTGGGTTTCAGTCCTGATGTGGGGGTGGACTACTACACCTGGGCCTTACAGATATCCGGGATAGGGACGACGCTAACGGCGATCAACTTCCTGGTAACCATCATCAAGATGCGCGCACCGGGCATGAAGCTGATGCAGATGCCGATTTTCACCTGGACCTGCACCTGGGCCAACGTGCTGATCGTGGCTTCCTTCCCCATCCTGACCGGCGCCCTGGCCATGCTGAGCCTGGACCGCTACCTGGACTTCCACTTCTTTACTGCGGAAGCCGGTGGCAACGCCATGATGTACCTGAACCTGTTCTGGGCCTGGGGCCATCCTGAAGTGTACATTCTGGTGCTGCCGGCTTTCGGTATCTTCTCCGAAGTCATCTCCACCTTCTCCGGCAAGCGCCTGTTCGGCCATACCTCGATGATCATCGCCAGTGGCGTGATTTCGGTACTGGGCTTCATGGTGTGGCTGCACCACTTCTTCACCATGGGTTCCGGTGCGGACGTCAACGCCTTCTTCGGTATCGCCACTATGGTGATTTCGGTGCCGACCGGGGTGAAGCTGTTCAACTGGCTGTTCACCATGTATCAGGGTCGTATCCGCTTTACCCCGCCGGTATTGTGGACCATGGGTTTCATGGTGACCTTCTCCATCGGCGGCATGACCGGCGTGCTGATGGCCGTACCGGGTGCCGACTTTGTGCTGCACAACAGCCTGTTCCTGATCGCCCACTTCCACAACACCATCATCGGTGGCGCGGTATTCGGCTATCTGGCTGGTTTCTCCTACTGGTTCCCCAAGGCCTTCGGCTTCAAGCTGAATGAAAAGCTGGGCAAGGCGGCTTTCTGGTTCTGGCAGAGCGGCTTCATGTTCGCCTTCATCCCGCTGTACATCCTGGGCTTCCTGGGCATGACCCGTCGTCTGAACCATACCGATAATCCGGCATGGGACCCGTGGCTGTACCTGGCCTGCGTGGGCGCGGTGCTGATTGCCTGCGGTATCGGCTGCCAGCTGCTGCAGATCGTGGTGAGCATCCGCGACCGCAAGAAACTGGCCGACGTGACCGGCGACCCGTGGAATGGCCATACCCTGGAATGGTCCACTTCCTCGCCGCCGCCGTTCTACAACTTCGCTACCGTGCCGCATGTGCATGATATCGACGCCTTCACCGACATGAAGGAAAGGGGCGAGGCCTACAAGGTGCCGCAGAAGTACGCACCGATTCACATGCCGAGCAATACCGCCACCGGCGTGTACATCGGCGGCTTCACCACCCTGCTGGGTTTTGCCTTGATCTGGCATATCTGGTGGCTGGCGATTGTCGGCCTGGTCGGCATCATCGGTGCCATGCTGGCCCGTGCCTACGACAACAATCTGGACTACTACGTGCAGCCGGATGAAGTCGAAACAATCGAGCGTGCCCACTTCGAGCAGATGGGCATTGATGTGGACAACTACACCGAACGCGATGCTGAAAAGCCGCGTCGTGGCAGCCGTCCCACCACTACCGCTTAACAGGTTGAGCCAAGATGAGTACTTATGTAGAGCACGCGCACGACGCGCATGACGACCACGAGCACCACGACAGCGGTTCGCAAACCGTGCTGGGCTTCTGGTTCTATCTGATGACCGACTGCATCCTGTTCGCCACTGCTTTTGCGGCGTACGCGGTGCTGTACCGCAACGTCGCCACCGGCGTTTCGGGCAAGGAAATCTTCGAGCTGCCTTATGTGATGGGTGAAACCGCAGCCCTGCTGCTGTCCTCCATCACCTACGGCTTTGCCATGATTGCCGGTTACAAGGGCAACAAGTCGGCCGTGCTGGGCTGGCTGGCTGTCACCTTTGCCTGCGGCGCAGTGTTCATCGGCATGGAAGTGAACGAGTTTCACCACCTGATCGCCGAAGGCCACGGCCCCAATGTCAGCGCCTTCCTGTCATCCTTCTTTGGCCTGGTGGGCCTGCACGGCCTGCACGTGACTGCCGGCCTGATTTGGATGACGGTGATGATGATCGAAGTGGCCAAGACCGGCTTGACCGGCCGCGCCATGACCCGCCTGAACTGCCTCAGCCTGTTCTGGCACTTCCTCGACATCGTGTGGATCTGCGTATTCACCGTCGTCTACCTGAAAGGAGCCATGTAATGAGCCAGGCACATGAACATGCCGCCGATCATGGCAGCGTAAAAAGCTACCTCACCGGCTTCGTGCTGGCCATCATCCTCACCGCCATTCCCTTCTGGATGGTGATGAGCGGTGGCCTCACCAAGCAGGCCACGATGATCGGCATCTTCGGCTTTGCCGTGGTGCAGATCATCGTGCACCTGAAATACTTCCTGCATCTGAACTTCACTAAGGAAGGCAAGCTCAACAGCTTCTCCTTCCTGTTCACCGCGATGATCATCGTGATGCTGGTTGGCCTGTCGGTGTGGATCATCTCCACCGCCGACGCGCTGATGCTGCGCTGAGCGAGGCTGCATTGAAGCTCAAGCGTTATTTGCAGGTGACCAAGCCGGGCATCATCTTCGGCAATCTCATCTCTACCGTGGGCGGTTTTCTGCTGGCCACGCAGGGTCGGCTGGACTGGACCCTGCTGCTGGCCACGGTAGCGGGATTGTCGCTGGTGGTGGCCTCCGGCTGCGCCATCAACAACTGCATCGACCGCGATATCGACGCGCGCATGGCCCGCACCCAGAAACGGGTGCTGGTGACTGGCGACATGAGCCCCAAGGCGGCGCTGGCACACGGTTTCGTGCTGGGAGTGGCCGGCTTTGCCACACTGGGGATCTGGACCAATAGCCTTGCCCTGGCTTGCGCGCTGTTCGGTTTCCTCATTTATGTGGGCGTGTACAGCCTGTATATGAAGCGCAAGTCGGTATACGGCACCCTGGTGGGCAGCCTGTCCGGCGCAGTACCGCCAGTGGCGGGCTACTGTGCCGCCAGTGGCCGCTTTGACAGCGGTGCGGCCATTTTGCTGCTGATGTTCTGCCTGTGGCAGATGCCGCACTCCTACGCCATCGCCATCTTCCGCTTCAAGGATTACGAAGCCGCGAAGATTCCGGTACTGCCGGTAGTGAAGGGCATTTCCGAGGCCAAGCAGCAGATCGTGCTGTACATCCTGGCTTTCGCCGTGGCCACGCTGCTGCTGGTGTTCTACGGCTATGCCGGCTACGGCTACCTGGCCGTAGCCTGTGCCACCAGCCTGTGGTGGCTGAAGATGGCGCTGTCCGGTTACAAGGAAAGCACCGACGACCGCATCTGGGCGCGCCAAGTGTTCTTCTTCTCCATCATCACCGTGACCGCACTGTCGGTGATGATGGCGGTGGATGGCCAGGTACCGGCACATATCGGCTGGATGCTGTAAGCACTGCCCGCATCAGATCAAACCTCCGCCTGCAGCATGGCTGCCGCGGAGGTTTTTCTTTGTCTGGGCTGAGTACAGGGCTTTCTACGGCAGCTATTGAGTTGTGGGGCATTCATGCAATGCCAAGTGACCGGCTGGGTGTAAGGCTGATCAATACTGGGGGGACGTCGCCCAAACCCCGTTTACACAAAAATTCGGACAGGCTCTACCCGGGCGTAAAGCGAGATGACTTTGTCGTCGAATCCGGTCCAGCGGGTCTGGTGCTTGGGAATGAGTTGCGGCTCAAAGGTACCCTGGCGGTCGCGTGGTAGCTCGATAGGTAACTCTCCGAACTCGCCCTTGAGGGTCTGCGGCTCTTGCCGTTCCGGGTGTTGCTGGCGGGATTGAGCACTGGCTCGTGTTTGCTATGACCAAGGTGTGCGGCCATCTCGGCATCTAGGGCTTTCTCGACCAGCAGCTTGGTCATTGAGTAGGCCGTTCTCACCGATGAGGTCTTCGGGCTTCTGGTAATCGGCCAGCAAGCTGTTCAGTAGTGCGTCAGGTACGTCGTGTTTTTTCGAGCTCATTGTGTCTCCAGACTAGGTGGCAGTTTCCTGCCAAATGTCCGTTTACACAAAATTCAGTACACGCCCTTATCAGTACTTTATGAACGTTCATTTTTTGGACAAAGCAGTCGTTCTAGCTTGAGATGTGCGTGGTTGTGCGTGAAAATCGCGAGTATACTCTATACTGGGGAGACGCCCCCCCCTGATGCTAGCCGACCCTGAGTGTTTTCATAATGGCGCTGTAAGCTTTCACTTGGATTACTGAGATCAGTCTATAGTATCTGTTCGAATAGTAGTTACTTGCTTCGCTCAAATATTTTAATTTTATATTCTTTTAGAAATTTCGAAAAAAATGAGACTCTTTCTTTCACGAGTTTCTGCCAGCACATACTATCTGGCCTGCACTTTGAGGCACGGCCTAAGTAGGAATTATAAACAAACTTCTTATTTTCATTTTGCCCAGTTATTGTTAGGCACTGCCCCCCCATGGAAACCTCACCCTTTTCATTGCTTATTTGGCACAAATTAAATGCCGTGTAAATATGATGTTCATCCAACTTCACAGTATTCACTTCAGAGTAAAGTGGGGTATTGAAGTAATCAGCTCCACCAATTTGAGCCCAGTCATCTTTTGCACACATTTCAGCAGATGTACATATTTGCATGGAATCTGAATCGTAACCATCTCGACTTCTTGCCAAAAATAAATCAATATAAATTTCCCCAGCACTTTCGCTAAAGCTTATATTGCGATACAAATTGCCACCGGCTTTACTTACTTGCTGCTTGTTTTTTAATGCAATGGATTCTGCCTGCGATGTAGGGCTGATATAAAAAAGTGCAAGGAAAATTATAAATAATAATTTTTTATTCATTAAACTAAGTCCATTAGTATTTTTGCAATTCTGACGGTATGGTACTGTCTATTCTCCAGTCCGTTAGTTCCTCCATTAATTTCCACGCAAACTGTCCTTGCGATGGCACTAAGATCGCCTTGAAATTCGTCAATAATTTTATTAATTGTACTATTTTTCCTTGGCTCACCTCTTCTTGGTCCTGACTCCCAGTACCATGCCCCTGCATCTATTGTTGCATAGATGTCATTAATTAATAAATCAGGATTATTGATTTCAGGTCTTCTAGCGTTCTTTTTAGACCACCACGCAGAGTCAAATGAACTCCTTGTTATTTTGCCTCGATAAATCCAATAGCCAGCATAGTTGGATTTACCTGTAAGCTGTTTAATTCCCCTGCCTCTGTATTTATATCCATCACCAGGAAGATCATTGCCAAGTTTACCACCATACAGGTCGTTGCATGATTTTTCAGATCGTGATTCACTCATCCATGTAAGTGTACGGGATTCTTCCGCCCCTTGCGCAAAAAAATTCGTCATTCGCAAGCCAGTTTTATTAATTAGATGTTTTCTGATTGCGATGCAAATCTCTCTCCTATACTTTTCTCGAATAGTTTCGCTCAATCCATTTTTAGCAGTCTGAATTTTTCCTTTATCTTTCTTTTGAATGTCATCAGGATATATTCTCTTTAGTTCGTTCTTATCGATCCAGTTGCACCGCCTAAACTGCTCAACAAATAATCTAGGATGAAAATGCCAATGGGTACTAGGGATCTCCAATTCAGCCTCTTCCCAAAATGATAAAGATTCAACATATCCCTTGAATTCGGCATATTTCTTCTCATCCATTGGATCGTCTAATACATCACTTTTACTTTTTAGCCAGGCATATCGCGTATCAATTGTGGATCTTTCCCACTCAGTCGGAAATTTACAAATTGTTCGTGAAAGCCGTGACTGAACTTTGCTATCGCTCAGTGCGGCTGCTAGTACGCCTTTTTCCAACTTCTTCCCACTATTTCCTGTGAGCCATTTCTCAAGCGTGGGGGAGTTGCATTGGCTATCCGGTGTAGGATCATCCTCAATCAAGGTCCAGCCAAGCCAGTGGGGGAAGTCGGCATCGCTGAATTTTTTGATGTCTACAGCATTCAGGTTAACCCAGCCTTGGCCGCCTGGATAATTGACCTTGTGCCAATGTGGTACTGTACCGGCAGAGAGCGATGTTTCATTTTCAGTGTTGATGACCCGACCAAATCGCAACAATTCGTAAGCAGCGCTCGGTGCAATATGGAAGGCATCCCCTAATGCAGTTGCTTTGTTGTAAAGACTGTACTCATATTTGTCATCGCTATTTGCTAATGGCGAGCCAATCTCAATGAAGATACCCTCTTGCTGAGTATCCTTTTGCCTAGTTGTTAGCAGGCATTTTCCGCGTTCAAAGTGCATCGTCACAAACAATGGGACGTTGGATGTATGCACCGCAGCGCCACTTCCTGAGGGAGCTTGCGGCGATGCAATAGAAGCAAAAAATGGTGTGCCTGGCGGTAGATAGAAATGTATATCGCCGTAGACAATCTTGTCCCGCCCATCCTTACTGATATCCAGCTTGCCCGAGTTTCTACCGACGATTTTTTTCAGATTGGCATCGTCGCAGATGATTTCCAGATGGATAGCATTATTACCGTTGCAGCTACCTACGCTGCCCAAGCTATCCTTGCGATTGACCGGCTGCTTTTTTTTGACAAAAACCTGCTTGAGATGCATATAAATCGAGTAGTACTCGATCTGCCCATCCGGACCTTCACCAATTTCTGTGCTGTGCTTGATGACCACACAGCCATTATCGGTTGCTCCCTGATAGGCCAAAGGCTTTTTGTCTGCATCAGGAGATGGGTCGCGCTTATAAACCACCACTCCATCGGCAATTGCACGCACCGGCTCCCCCTGTGCTCCGGTATCGGTATGTTCGATATGTTGGCCACCGTGCCAAGCCATACGACTGGCAATTGGAAAACCTCCGCGAGAGGTAAAGGGTATCAAAGCAGCTAGCCACTGTTCATCACTGGCATTACCCTGAGGTGTTTTGAGAATAGGTGGACTGATAATCATGTTGTTACCCGCTTATTCAGAGAAAGGGTGGGTATTGGGTGGGGTGTATTTGTCTTTGGGCAAGCTGGGTAGTGGGATATTCATGCTATCCGGCCCGCTCAAGTCATGGCTTGCCCCTTTTACGGTTACCGTACCCGGGCAATGCACCTCGATATTGCCGCCGGCGATGCGGATATAGCCGCCACCTGCCGTCAGTAATATTTCCTGCTTGGCATTGACCACAATCTTGTCTTTGCAGGATGTAATCGTCACATCCTTGTCTGCGGTGATCTCCATCGCATCGCTCTGCGCTTGCACCTGCACCTTGCCCTTCGCGGCAATCAGCTTCAGCGCGATCTGGTCTTTTACTCCCGCCACGAACAGGCTGATGTGCTGGCCAACGTTGTGCAGCCAGCGGCGGCCGGTGGTGTGGTTGCTGTCGCGCTGGGCGATGAGGTTGAGGTTGGTGCCGGCAGAAATTGTCTGGCTTTGTTCGGTCAGGCTGGCAATGCCGGCTGGGGCGGACAGGATGAGCAGCGGCTGTTGGCCGGCCTGGTCTTTGGCCGTTTTGCCGTCTTTGTCGGTGTTGCTGCCGGCTTCCCAGGCCTTGACGGCGGCGGCGTGGTGTTGCAGGTGGCCGCTGTCTTTCTTGCCGTCTTTGCTGTTGTCCGGCTTGATGCCGTCCGGCCCGGTTTCCATGGTGTCGGCCAATTGGCCAGTGGCCACTTCCGCCAGGCTCTGGCTGAGGCTGAGCGCGGCGTCGAGCTGGCTTTGCGCGTGGTCGCGCGCCAGTTGTTTGCCGCCTGCGCCGTTTTGCGCTTCGGTGCTGATGAGCAGGCCGTGGCCGGCGCGGATGGCACCGTGCTGGTCGGTGCGCAGTTCGAAGCCTTCACCGCGCGGCTGGGCTTTGCCATTGCTGCGCGGGTGGGTGAGGAAGCCCTGGTTGAGCTGGGTTTTGCCGGGTTCGCTGGATAGCTTGGCCCGCACTTCGCCGGGGGTGTCGTCGAACAGCAGTTCGTTGTACTGGCCGCCCTGGTGTTCTTTGGACTTGATGCCGGACAGGGTCTTGTTGGCCGGCAAGGCTCCGGCGCCGCTAAAGGCCGGGGTGGCGTGGCTGCCGTTGTACAGCACGCCGACAATCACCGGGCGGTCGATATCACCTTCGATAAAGTCGATCAGTACTTCCTGACCGATGCGCGGGATGAATTGGTGGCCCCAGCCGGCACCGGCGCTGGGCATGGCCACGCGCAGCCAGCAGGAGGAGCTGTCGTCCAGATTGGCACCGATGCCGGGGTGTTCGTCCGGCCGCTGCCAGTGGAACTGCACCTTGATGCGGCCCAGTTCGTCGGTGTGGACTTCCTCGCCAGCGGGGCCGACCACGGTGGCGGTCTGCACACCTTTCGCTGTCGGCTTGGCCTGGGTGCTGTGGGCATAGGCCGGGGTAAGCGGGATGCCACGACGCTGGGCGGTGATCTGGGTCTGGAAGGGGCTGCTGTTCTGCGAATCGGCAGCATTGTCTTGGCCGAGCAAGCCACGCAGGCTGCTGGCCAGATCGCCCGGCAGATTGTTGTTGGCGCGGAAGGTTTGGCCGGTGACGACGAATTCACGCTGCTCGCTGCTGTCGGCTTCGTGCGCTGGGTGTTCGTCCAGCCGGAACCACTGGCCGGCCTGCAGGCTGCGCACACTGCCGCTACCAGAGAACTGCTTGGCCTGCACATCGTGCGCCTGCTGGCGCAGTTGGGCGTATTGGCTGAGCTGCTCGGCATCGCTGGCGTAGTACAGCGACTGCGGGTCGTAATCCTGCAGGGTGGATTGCAAGGCATCACCGCTACGGCCTTGCTGGATGCGGCTTTGGTCGCCGGTGTGCTGGGTGCTTACCGGCTGGTAGTCGAAACTGGCCAGTGCGACATTGCCGGACACCACCTGGCGCGCGGTGCTCCAATCGGTCAGGCCGTCTTCGTCCTCGGTGGCATCGCTGCGGTGAAAGCGCACGCGCTCGCTGGCCGCCGGCGGCAGGCTGTAAGCGTCGTCGAACACCACCAGCTTGACCTGCGGATGCTCGCCATCGACATGCTCGAAACGCCAGGCATAACCTTCTTCGTGCAACAGCCGTAAGATGAAGTCGAAATCGCTCTCGCGATACTGCAGGCAATAACTGCGCGGGCTGGCTGATGCGGTGTGGAATTCCAGCGTCTGCACCTGGGCAAACACCGGATTATTGGCCTGATGCTCGGCCAGGATCTGTTTGACGATGTCCGGGACGGACAGGTCCTGAAACACCCGCGAGGTGCGGCGCAGGCGCAGCAGGGCAAACGGCGGTTCGATGGTGAGGCCATACTTGGCAAAGCCGCCATCAGAACCCAACAGCTCGGCGCGCGACACCACGCCACAGCGCACCACCTCGCTGCCAGCGGCATCCAGCACCCCGAGACGGGCGGCTACGCCCAGCAGCGACTTGAGCTCGATAGTGCCGTCGGGTGACAGACAGCTGAGCTGATAACGATAGGCCTCGGACACGCCCTCGCTGCCGTCCAGGGTGTGCGGCAGCAGCTGCTCGGCGGCGATCTGCCCGCCATCCAGCTGCAGGGTGAGCAGGCGCTGGTGCTGGGAAAAGGCGGCGGCGAAGCTGGCGAGCAGTGCAGAAAAGTCCATGGCGTCTCATCACGTCTGCTGACGTGAATCTTCACATTCTGTTGAAAGTTCAACAGTTTATGCGCCTAACATGCGCTGGACAAGGTGGAATGGCATGGCTAGGTATTTATACGGGGAGTCGGTGAGCCGCGCATGACTCATCGAGCATTTAGCTGATGCGCCTGTCAATGGCCTGCCTTATATGTTGGCGAATGGCGGGATAGGCAATTGCAATGCCCGGGATTCTTTTCGCTGTCTGCAGCAGGACTGAGTCGCCCAGCTTTTCGAGGCAGGATGATTTCACGCGCGGCAAGCTGGAAAACGAAGGCAGGAAATTGAGCACTGCATGGATGCTTAATCTTGCCAGCGTGCTTGACCCGCACTTGTGCGCGATAGGATAATTCTCCGTTTTTTCAACTGCTTAGTGGTCGTTGCCATGTGGCGGGTATTCCGGTGCCAGGAAGTAGCGCGAGAGTGTTGCCAGATCCCTGCACGGGTAGTGCCTTAGCTAGCGCCAATGTGGCGAATAACAGGCAGAAATTGGCTGGAATGAACGTAAATAAGACTATCCACAACGGCGCTGAAACGAGCGCCAGTCAAGCATTCCCAGGGAAAAAGTCCTCCCGGCGCATGAGCGTGGCCCCCATGCTGGACTGGACCGACCGTCACTACCGCTATTTTGCCCGGCTGATCAGCCGCCACACCTGGCTGTATACCGAGATGGTGACCACCGGTGCGCTGTTGTATGGCGATGTGGAGCGTCACTTGCGCTTTGACGAGGCTGAGCACCCGGTGGCCTTGCAACTGGGTGGTTCCGATCCGGCTGAGCTGGCGCAATGCGCCCGGCTGGCCCAGCAGTGGGGTTACGATGAGGTCAACCTCAATGTGGGCTGCCCGTCGGAGCGGGTACAGAAGGGGGCCTTCGGTGCCTGCCTGATGGCCGAACCGCAACTGGTGGCCGACTGCGTCAAGGCCATGCGTGATGCGGTGGATATCGACATCACGGTCAAGCACCGCATCGGTATCGATCAGATCGAGCATTACGACTATCTGGCCGGCTTTGTCGACCAGGTGGCTGAGGCCGGCTGCAGCACCTTTATCGTGCATGCGCGCAATGCCATCCTCAAGGGCCTCAGCCCCAAGGAAAACCGCGAAATCCCGCCGCTGAAATACGACTATGTCTACCGGCTGAAGCGGGAGCGCCCCGAGCTGGAAATCCTGTTGAATGGCGGCGTCAAGACCAATGCCGAAATCGCCGAACATCTGCGCCATGTTGATGGGGTGATGGTGGGGCGCGAGGCTTATCACAATCCCTGGCTGATGGCCGATTGGGATGCCGCTTTCTATGGCGATGACAGTACCGCGGTCAGCCGTGCGCAGGTGGTGGATGCCATGCTGCCGTATATCCGCGCCCGGCTGGCGGAAGGCCACAAGCTGCGTAATATTGCGCGCCATATACTGGGCCTGTTCCAGGGTATGCCGGGTGCACGCCAGTGGCGGCGCATGCTGTCCGACGCCAAGCTGCTGGATGGCGCGGACGAAGGCCTGCTGCTGCAGGCGCTGGCGGCCATGCCATCGCGCGTCGGCGAAACCGAATAATCCGTCCTGACAGCAGGGTGGACGCGCCATGCGTCGCCGCTTACCCTGCGTCTTTGGTCTGCATTCAACAGGATGAATCCGCATGTTCGACAAACTGGTATTGGCCAGCAATAACGCCGGCAAGCTGAAGGAATTTTCCGCGCTGCTCGCCCCGCTGGGCGTGATGGTCATTCCGCAAGGTCAGCTCAATGTGCCGGAGTGCCCGGAGCCGCATTACACCTTTCTGGAAAATGCGCTGGAAAAAGCCCGCCACGCCAGCCATGTCACCGGCCTGCCGGCGCTGGCCGACGATTCCGGCATCTGCGTGGAAGCGCTGGGCGGCAAGCCCGGCGTGTTGTCGGCGCGCTATGCCGGCGAACCCAAGTCTGACGAGCGCAACAACGCCAAGCTGATTGAAAAGCTGCAAGGCAAGGCCAACCGCCGCGCCTGGTATTACTGCGTGCTGGTGCTGGTGCGCCATGCCGATGATCCACAACCGTTGGTGGCCGATGGCATGTGGTATGGCGAAGTACAAGATACTGCAGCGGGCGAGGGTGGTTTCGGTTACGACCCCTACTTCTACCTGCCAGAATTCCGCTGCACCGTGGCCCAGCTGGCCGCGGAAGACAAGAACCGCGTCAGCCATCGCGGCAAGGCCATGCAGGCGCTGCTGAGCAGACTGCGTGAGCTGGTATGAGCGTGATTGACCTTTCGGCGCTCAAGGGTGGCCTGCGCGAACTGCCGCCCTTGTCGCTGTACATCCATTTCCCCTGGTGCGTGCGCAAGTGCCCGTATTGCGATTTCAACTCGCATGAACTGAAAAGCAGCAGCGGCCAGACCGTACAGTGGAATCCGCAAGCTGGCGTTGCCAGCGGTGGTTTCGATGAAATGGCCTATGTGCAAACCCTGCTGCGCGATCTGGAATACAGCCTGCCGGCCATCTGGGGCCGCAGCGTCAGCACCATCTTCATGGGCGGCGGTACGCCCAGCCTGTTTTCTGCCACAGCCATGGATACCTTGCTAGCTGGCATCCGTGCCCGGCTGCGGCTGGCACCGGATGCGGAAATCACCATGGAGGCCAACCCCGGCACGTTCGAAGCAGAAAAATTCCGTGGCTATCGCGAGGCGGGTATCAACCGTCTGTCCATCGGCATTCAGAGCTTCAACCCGCAGCATCTGCAAGTGCTGGGCCGTATCCACGACGGCGACGAGGCGCGTCGTGCCATCGACATCGCGCTGTCCTGTTTCGATAACGTCAATCTGGACCTGATGTACGCCTTGCCCGGCCAGAGCGTGGAGCAGGCGCTGCAGGATCTGGATACCGCGCTGTCTTATGGCATCACCCATTTGTCGGCCTATCACCTCACCATCGAGCCCAATACGCTGTACGCGGTGCGCACGCCGCAGAATTTGCCGGATGACGAGATTTCTGCCGATATGCAGGACGCCATCGAAGCGCGGCTGGCGCAAGCTGGTTTCGAACACTACGAAACGTCAGCTTTTGCCCGTCCGGGGCGGCGTAGCCGTCATAACGTCAATTACTGGCAGTTTGGCGACTATCTGGGTATTGGTGCCGGTGCCCACGGCAAGATCAGCAACCACGAAGGCATCGTGCGCGAAATGCGCCACAAGCAGCCGGCGGCCTATATCCAGGCGGTGGCCGACGGCCAGCCGGTGCAAAGCAGCCGCAAGGTGAAGCGCGACGAATTGCCGTTTGAATTCATGATGAATCTGTTGCGGCTGACCGGCGGCTTCGAGACGCGCCTGTTTACCGAGCGTACCGGTTTGCCTGTATCCTGTATCCGCAATGAATTGCAGCAGGCCATCCAGCAAGGATTGCTGGAGCAGGATGCCACCACCATTCGCCCCACTCTGCAGGGGCAACGTTTTCTCAATGACCTGTTAACCCTGTTTCTCGGGGACGGAGACCAGTAAATGACCAAAGAAATCATCCATACCGAACATGCCCCGGCCGCCATCGGTGCCTACTCCCAGGCTGTGAAGGCAGGCAATACCGTTTACCTGTCCGGCCAGATCCCGCTGGACCCGGCCACCATGACCGTGGTCGAAGGTGGCTTTGCTGCCGAAACCCATCAGGTATTCAAGAACCTGAAAGCGGTGTGCGAAGCCGCCGGAGGCAGCCTGGACCAGATCGTCAAGCTCAATGCCTATCTGACCGACCTGTCCAACTTCGCCACCTTCAATGAAATCATGGGCCAGTATTTCAGCCAGCCTTACCCGGCACGTGCTGCCGTGGGTGTGGCCAGCCTGCCCAAGGGCGTGCAGGTGGAAGCCGAAGCGGTACTGTTCCTGGGCTGATTTTCCGCCCGACTGCACTAGAAACAGGCGATCTTGATCGCCTGTTTTTTATTGTGCGGCTGTCCCTGACTGATGGCGCAGCAGCCAGCACAGCTGGAATCGGCTTTCATCTGGAGTCCGATCCCTGCTGGTGGAGTGCTGGCCATGTCGCGTCTTCTTCCCCTGCTGTTCTGGCTACTGGTGCCGGCCGTGCTACAGGCTGCCGTATTCAAGTGTATTGGCCCGCAAGGGCAGCATAGTTATCAGGACCATCCCTGTCCGGCCGATCACCGCAGTCATACCTTGCAGGGTGGCAGCTTCAGTCTGGTAACGCGTGAGCCCTATCAGCTGCGCGAGCTGCAAGACAGCCGGCAGCAAACGGCCAAACAAGCCAGGGCCATGCAGCAGGAGCAAGCCAAGGCGCTGCAGTTGCGCCAGCGGCAGGCTCTGCAGCAACGCAAACAGTGCGCCCGCCTGCAAGCCAGACAGCAAACGCTGCAGCGCCAGTTGACCCTCAGCCGTTCTCCCTTGCAAACACAGCGTTTGCAGAGCCGGCTTGCCAGTATGGCAAATGACTTGCACGATGCGGCTTGCCTATCCTGATGCGAGACCGCCATGCGCCGCTACACTTTTGAAATCGTCAATGTATTCGCTGAAACGCCCTTCGGTGGCAATCCGCTGGCCGTGTTCTGCCAGGCCGAGGGGCTGAGCGAGCTGGAAATGCAGCTGCTGGCGCGGCAGATGAACCTGTCGGAAACCGTATTCCTGCTGCCGTCCTCGCAAGCGAATGCACAGCTGCGCATTTTTACGCCAGCGCATGAGCTGCCTTTTGCCGGCCATCCCGTACTCGGAGCCGCCAGTGTGCTGCATCGCCGGCAGTCGCTGGGGGAGGCGTTCACCCTGCAGACTGCTGCTGGCGTGATTCCCATCCAGCATCAGGATGGTTTGTTTACCCTGCAGGCCAATGCCGCCAGCGAGCGCCCATCCGGCCTGAATGCCGAACAGGCCGCAGCCATGCTGGGTTTGCCGGCACAGGCGGTGCTGGAGGCTCCTGCATGGCTGAATACCGGCAGCGAGCAGCTGCTGGTGGCGGCAGCCAGCCGCGATGCCGTTTTGGCGGCACGCCCGGTAGCCGAGCTGTTTCTGCGTGATGCCTGCTTGCAGCCCGGCCGCAGTGTGGCCTATCTGTGGCACGAGGCCGATGGTGTGGCGACTGTTCGGCTGTTTTACGGACAGGATGGTGCGGTGCTGGAAGACCCGGGTACTGGCTCGGCTTGCGCCAATCTGGGCGGCTGGTGCAGCCTGCACCAGCGCTATCCCTTGCAATGGCGGGTAGAGCAGGGCGCGGTGCTGCAGCGCCCCAGTGTATTGCACTTGACGGTGGATGATGCGCGTCGTATTTATGTCGGCGGTAAGGTGGTGGCGCTGGCACAAGGCGAGTTGACTTTGTGAAACAAGCGTGTGACTTGACGCAATGCCGACCCGTTGGCATGCTAGAGTCGCAGCTCCAAACTAGCGTTTCATAAAGACAGACAACACGAGGAAAGACATCATGAGCAAGTTGTGGAAAGCGGCCGCTTTGGCCCTTGGATTAGCCGCATTGTCGCATAGCGTGCTGGCCGACAGCCCGATTGGCAGCTGGAAAACCATCGACGACGACACCAAGCAGGCCAAGGCTGTGGTGCAGATTGCCGAAGGTGCCAACGGCGAATTGTCCGGCAAGATCGTCAAGCTGTTCCAGAACCCGGAAGTGGTGTGCGAGGCCTGCGATGGCGACCGCAAGGGCAAGCCGGTCAGCGGCATGACCATTCTGTGGGGCCTGAAGAAAGACGGCGACAGCTGGGCCAATGGCAAGATTCTTGACCCGCATAACGGCAAGGTTTACAGCGCCAAGATGAAACTGGTAGACGGTGGCAAAAGGCTGGAAGTACGCGGCTTCCTGGGCGTGTCGCTGCTGGGGCGTACCCAGGTGTGGGAACGTCAGCAATAAGCCTGTCCGACGCGACAGCCAGGGCGGAGTGCCGGCAGCGGCCTCCGCCTTGTTTTTTGGGTACAATCGGCGCTGATGACCCATGCCAACGACCTCGCCGGGCAGCCGCTCAATGTAGCACCAGCCCTGGCCAAGAAACTCGACAAGCTAGGCCTGCACCGGCGCTTTGACCTGGTGTTGCACCTGCCGCTGCGCTACGAAGATGAAACCCATCTCTATCCCATCACGGCGGCACCCTACGGCCAGCCGGTGTTGGTCGAGGGGCGGGTCATTGGCCACGAAGTCCAATTCCGTCCACGCAAACAGCTATTGGTGCGCATCGAGGATGCCGGCGGTGTGCTGCTGCTGCGCTTCATCCACTTTTATCCCAGCCAGCTCAAGCAGTTTGCCGATGGTGCCCTGGTGCGGGCCATGGGTGAGATCCGCCGTGGCTTCCACGGCGACGAGATGGTGCATCCGAAAACGCGCGAGGTGGTCGATGGCACGCCGCTGGCTGAAAGCCTGACGCCGGTGTATCCCACGGTCAACGGCGTGACCCAGCCCATGTTGCGCAAGCTGATTCGCAGCGAGCTGCAAAGCCTGCCATTGCCGGAAACCTTGCCCCCCGCCGCCATTGCCCATCTGCAGCTGCAAAGCTTTGCCGATGCCGTGCGGCTCTTGCATTCACCGCCACCGGAATACAGTGCCAGCCAGCTGAGCGAGCCTGCTTTGCCGGCATGGCAAAGGCTGAAGTTTGACGAGTTGATGGCGCAGCAGTTATCGATGCGTCTGGCTTATCGTGCCAGACGGCAGGGCCGGGCTCCGGTGGTGCGCGGCAGCGGCCGTCTGCGTGAGGCGTTGTTTGCCAGCCTGCCGTTCCGTCTCACGGCGGCGCAGCGCAAGGTGCTGGACGAAATCGATGCCGATCTTGCCCAGGCGCATCCCATGCATCGTTTGCTGCAGGGCGACGTGGGCAGTGGCAAAACCGTGGTGGCGGCGCTGGCCGCACTCACCGCCATCGAGGCCGGGTTTCAGGTGGCACTGATGGCACCGACAGAAATCCTGGCCGAGCAGCATTATCGCAAGTTGTCCGGCTGGCTTGCCCCCCTTGGGCTGACCGTCAGCTGGCTCTCTGGCAGCCTGCGCAAAAAGCAGAAAGAGCTAGCGCTGGAGCAGATGGCCAGTGGCACGGCCCATCTGGTAGTGGGAACACATGCCCTGTTTCAGGACGGCGTGGATTTTGCCCGGCTGGGGCTGGCCATTGTCGATGAGCAGCATCGTTTTGGTGTTGGCCAGCGGCTGGCGCTCAAGCAAAAAGGCCAGGAACCACATCAGCTGATGATGTCGGCCACACCGATTCCGCGCACCCTGGCCATGAGCTTCTACGCCGACCTGGATGTGTCGGTCATCGACGAGCTGCCGCCGGGACGAACTCCCATCGTCACCAAGCTGATCAACAGCAGTCGGCGTGAGGAAGTCGTCGATTTCGTCCACAAGACCTGCAGTGAAGGCCAGCAGGTGTACTGGGTGTGCCCGCTGATCGAAGAGTCGGAAACCCTGCAACTGCAGACTGCGGTCGAAACCCACCGCCAACTGGCTGCGCAACTGGGGCAGTGGCATGTTGGCCTGCTGCATGGCCGCATGAAAGCGGATGAAAAGGCAGCCGTCATGGCCGCTTTTGGCAGTAACCAGTTGCAAATCCTGGTGGCCACCACAGTCATCGAAGTTGGTGTGGACGTGCCCAATGCCTCGCTGATGGTGATAGAGCATGCCGAGCGCATGGGGCTGGCCCAATTACACCAGTTGCGGGGCCGGGTAGGGCGGGGCAGCGCACGCAGCGTCTGCATGCTGCTGTTTGAAAACCCGCTGTCCGATATTGCCAAGGCACGCTTGAAAGTGATTTATGAGAATGTTGATGGCTTCGAGATCGCTCGTCAGGATTTGCTGATCCGTGGCCCGGGCGAGTTTCTCGGTGCGCGCCAAAGCGGAGTGCCCATGCTGCGCTTTGCCAATCTGGAAGACGATATCGAACTGCTGGAGGCGGCGCGGGAGCTGGCACCGGAAATACTGGCGCGCTGGCCAGAGGCCGCAGATGCCCATCTGGAGCGCTGGCTGTCTGGCCGCGAACAATTCCTCAAGGCATGAATGTCCGCGCAGTGACAGGTCAAGCTGGCTAGTGCGGGCCGCGATTCAGCTGGAAGCGGGCTGTGGTTTTTCTCCGTTATTGATCTGTGCAATCGCTATTGCAGATAGGTAAGGCGTATGCAAAAAAAAGCGCCTCATCCGTAAGGATGAGGCGTCAAGGGATTGCTGCAAACAACAAAGGAGAAACCATGATGAAACATGATTATATTAGCAAATTATAAAGTTCGGAATCAATGCTGAATAATCGCTTGTTTGATGTAGGTCAAATTTGACCCGTCATGATGAGGATCATAGAAAAAGCCGCCCTTGGGCGGCTTTTTCGGTAGTCGCAAGCTGGATTACTTCAGCCAGTTACTAGCCAGGTAATACAGGCTGCCAGATAGCAACATGGCAACCGGCATGGTAAACAGCCAGGCGAGAAGAATGGAGCGCACGGTAGACCACTGCAGGCCGGCCTTGTCGGCCACCATGGTGCCGGCTACGCCGCTGGATAGCACATGCGTGGTCGAAACCGGCAAGCCAAACTGACTGGCCAGGCCAATGGAAACCGCGGCTGTCAGCTGCGCCGACATCCCTTGTGCATAAGTCATGTCTTTCTTGCCAATGCCTTCGCCAACGGTTTTTACCACGCGACGCCAGCCGATCATGGTGCCACCACCCAGTGCCAATGCCACCGCGATGATGACCCAGGTGGGTGCATACTCGGTGGTAACGGTCAGGTCCTTGCGCAGATTGCTCAGCAGCTGCTTGTCATCGGCATTCAGATTCGGCAGCGAAGCCGCCTTTTTGGCTGCATCGTCCAGGCAGAGCAGGTCGGTACGGACATCCCAGCGCTTGTTGTCCGGCAGGCTGCGGTAGCTGCTGCCATCGCCAAGTGCGGTGATCAGATTATCAGCGGTACGCAGGGTGTCACGCGGTCGGCAGTCGTGGATATTGCTGCCTGCGACCGTCGGTTTGAACATGGTATCCAGCGCAGTCTGGTGGCGATTGTAGAATTGCTGCAGGTGCAAGGCCGCATCGCGGGTGCGTTCGATCTGGTAAGGCGTGCTGTCCAGATTGAGTACATATTTGGCCGGAACGATGCCGATCAGCACCAGCATGATCAGGCCGACGCCTTTTTGACCATCGTTGGAGCCGTGGGAGAAGCTGACCCCCATGGAGCTGACGATCAGCATGAAACGCATCCAGAATGGAGGATGCTTGCGTCCTTCAACCTGTTGGCGCTGGAAAGGCGTCTTGTGCATATTGCTTTGCGGACGGGCACGCCGCAGGCTGATGACCAGCAGGCCGGACAAAAAGGCACCGACCAGTGGCGAGCACAGCAAGGACAAACCCACATCGATGGCTTTGCCCCAGTTCACCCCTTGCGACAAAGGGGTGCCGTTGATCAGACAGTTGGCCAGACCCACACCGAGGATGGCGCCGATCAGGGTGTGCGAGCTGGAGGCCGGTAGGCCGAAATACCAGGTACCCAGATTCCAGGCAATGGCTGCCGCGAGCAAGGCAAACACCATGGCCATGCCGCGCGCGGTATTGACTGAAACCAGCAGGTCTACCGGCAGCAGGTGCACGATGGCGTAGGCGACGGCCAGGCCACCAGTCAATACCCCGAGAAAGTTGAAGACGCCCGAGGCAAAAACCGCCAGACGCGGCTTCATCGACTGGGTATAAATGACGGTAGCGACCGCATTGGCCGTATCGTGAAAACCGTTGATGAACTCGAAGGCCAGGACAAAGCCCAGCGACAGAATCAGGGTAATGGCCACATGGGTGTCCAGCCCTGCAAAGAGGTCCAGCATGATCGTGAAAATCGTGTAAAGGAAAGCCGGGATTGTTGTGTCCAGACCTTCAGGCGTCAAGTAAATGAAACAAAAAAAACGGGGCTTGTCGTTTTCCCGTCGTGGCAATGGGGCTGTTCTTGACAGGCTGGTCTTTCGCCCGGTTTTTTCAGGATTTATCGGATGGCCGGCGCAGGAATATCAAGCAAGAAGCGACTGCTGCATAAAGCAACACCCCGCATGCATGGAGGCAGGCGGGGTGTCGGTAGCAGCCAGCTGTCTTAGCCGAATTTACCGGTGATGTAATCCTCGGTAGCCTTTTGTTTGGGCGCGGTGAAGATATTGTCGGTTTCGCCGAATTCCACCAGCTCGCCCAGATACATATAGGCAGTGAAGTCGGATACCCGGGCTGCCTGCTGCATATTGTGGGTCACAATCGCGATGGTGTAGTCCTCTTTCAGCTCATGTATCAGTTCTTCGATGTGAGCAGTTGAAATCGGGTCCAGCGCAGAGGTCGGTTCGTCCAGCAGCAGTACTTCCGGGCGGGATGCCACCGCGCGGGCAATGCACAAACGCTGCTGCTGGCCGCCGGACAGTGAATTGCCGGACTGCTTCAGCTTGTCCTTCACTTCATCCCACAGCGCAGCCTTGCGCAGGGCCCACTCCACCCGGTCATCCATTTCGGTCTTGGCCAGCTTCTCGTACAGCTTCACCCCGAAAGTGATGTTGTCGTAGATGGACATGGGGAAGGGGGTTGGCTTCTGGAACACCATGCCCACCTTGGCGCGCAGCAGGTTGATATCCACGTCGCGGCCCAGGATGTTGTTACCGTCCAGCAGGATTTCACCTTCGGAGCGCAGCCCCGGATATAGCTCGTACATGCGATTGAAGGTACGCAGCAGCGTGGATTTTCCGCAGCCGGACGGGCCGATGAAGGCCGTGACCATGCGCGGGGCAATATCCAGATTGATGTTCTTCAATGCGTGGAAGTTGCCGTAGAAAAAGTTCAGATTCTTGACCTGAAGCTTGACATTGTTATCAGCCATAGTCGTCATGCCTTAATGCGATTGGGTTTTCTGGCTGCCCATCCAGCGGGCAACAATATTAAGCGTCAACACGCTCAGGGTAATCAGCAAAGCACCGGTCCAGGCCAGGGTGTGCCAGTCTTCGTACGGGCTCATGGCAAACTGGAAAATCACGATGGGCAAGTTGGCCATCGGCTGGTTCATATTGCTGTTGAAGAACTGGTTGTTCAGTGCGGTAAACAGCAAGGGTGCGGTTTCCCCTGAAATGCGCGCAATGGCCAGCAGGATACCGGTCATCACGCCGGCCTTGGCCGAACGCAAGGTAACGTACAGCGTGATTTTCCACTGCGGCGAACCCAGCGCGGCGGCGGCTTCGCGCAGGGTATTGGGTACCAGGCGCAGCATGTTTTCCGTGGTGCGCACGACGACCGGAATCACCAGCAGTGCCAGTGCCAGCGATCCGGCCCAGCCGGAGAAGTGCCCGACGCTGACAACATAGACTTCATAGACAAACAGGCCGATCACGATGGACGGTGCCGACAGCAGAATGTCGTTGATGAAACGGGTGGCCGGTGCCAGCCAGCCACGCTGACCGAACTCCGCCAGATAGATACCAGCCAGAATGCCGATCGGGGTGCCGATCAGCGTGCCGGAAATGGTCATGGCCAGGCTGCCGTAAATGGCATTGGCCAGGCCGCCCTGGCTGCCGGGTGGTGGCGTGCTCTGGGTGAATACCTGCATATTGATGCCGGACAGGCCGTGTTGCAGCAGGGTAAATAAAATCCAGAACAGCCAGAACAGGCCAAAGGCCATCGTCAGGGTGGACGCACCCATATTGAAGGCATTGACCAGACGGCGACGACGATAGATAGAAGTATTCATGGTGCTGCTGCTTCCGCTGCGATCCTGAACGTTCAGGGATTCGCTCAATGTGCTGTTAGCCATGATGATAGCGCCTTGTCAGGATGCCTTGCCTTCCTGTTTCTGCAGACGCAGCAACAGGAGCTTGGCGCAGGCCAGTACGACGAAGGTGATGAAGAACAGGATCAGACCCAGTTCGATCAGCGAGGCCATATGAAACTCGCCAGTCGCCTCGGCAAACTCGTTGGCCAGAGCCGAGGAGATCGACTGGCCCGGCTCGAACAGACCGACGGCAAAGCGCGATGAGTTACCGATCACGAAGGTCACTGCCATGGTTTCACCCAGTGCGCGGCCCAGCCCCAGCATGATGCCGCCGACCACACCGGTCTTGGTGTAAGGCAGTACGACATAGCGCACCACCTCCCAGGTGGTGGAGCCCAGACCATAGGCCGACTCTTTCAGCATGGTCGGTACCACTTCAAACACATCACGCATGACCGAGGCGATAAAGGGAATCACCATCACGGCCAGAATCAGCCCGGCAGTAAAGACGCCAATACCCATCGGCGCGCCCTGGAACAGCAGCCCGATCAGCGGGATATCGCCCAGATTGTCGATCAGCACGGGCTGGATATGGTCGGCAAACAGCGGGGCAAACACGAACAGGCCCCACATGCCATAAATGATAGAGGGAATGCCTGCCAGCAGCTCAACAGCAATACCCAGCGGGCGCTTGAGAACGTTGGGGCAAAGCTCGGTCAGAAACACGGCAATGCCGAAGCTGACTGGTACACCAATCAGCAAGGCAATCACCGATGTGGCCAGCGTGCCGAATACCGGCACCAGAGCGCCGAATTTCTGTGCGACCGGATCCCAGTCACTATCGATCAGAAAGCTCCAGCCGAAACGGCTCAGGCTGGGCATGGCACCAATGATGAGGGAAATCAGGATGCCCACCAGCAAGGCCAATACCAAAAAGGCAAAGCAGCGAGTGGATACCCTGAAGATATTGTCTAGCAGCATCTGGCGCTGCATTTGCTGGTTATTGCTGAACTTTTCCATGAGGATACTCGGTCGCGTCTCAGACAAAAAGCCGGGGTTGCTCACCCCGGCCTTGGTACCACACCGGCAGCTGCATCAGCTTGCATGCCGCTGGCCGGTGTCGCCATGCTGCACTCAGTTCAGTACCGGCTTGCCACTGGCGTCGGTAATCTGCTTCCAGCTGGTGCGAATCACGGCCTTCACGCTGTCCGGCATCGGGATGTAATCCAGATCCAGAGCGGTCTTGTCGCCATTCTTGTAAGCCCAGTCGAAGAACTTCAGTACTTCAGTACCTTGTGCCGGCTTGTCCTGCTTCTTGTGCATCAGGATGAAGGTGGCGCCAGAAATCGGCCAGCTGTCCTTGCCTGCCTGATTGGTAAGAATCAGATAGAAGCCAGGGGCTTTTTTCCAGTCAGCATTGGCCGCTGCGGCTTTGAACGTTTTTTCATCCGGGGAAACAAAGTTGCCGGATTCGTTCTTCAATTGGCCATAAGCCAGTTTGTTCTGTTTGGCATAAGCGTACTCAACATAACCAATGGCACCCTTGATGCGGGTTACATAGTTGGCCACGCCTTCATTACCCTTGCCACCTACACCGGTCGGCCAGTTAACCGCAGTGTTGGAACCAACCTTGCTGGCCCACTCGCTGGAAACCTTGGACAGGTAGTTGGTGAAGATGAAGCTGGTACCCGAGCCATCGGAACGGCGCACCACGGTGATTTTCTGATCCGGCAGCTTGACGCCCGGATTCAGGCTGGCCAGTGCCGGGTCATTCCATTTGGAAACCTTGCCGAGGAAAATGTCAGCCAGCACCGGGCCGGTAAACTTGACCTGGCCTGCGCTGATGCCCGGAACGTTGACAACCGGAACCACGCCGCCAATAACGGTCGGGAACTGGGTCAGTCCGGATTTTTCCAGCTCTTCAGCTTTCAGCGGCATGTCGGAAGCACCGAAATCAACAGTCTTGGACTGGATTTGCTTGATGCCGCCACCAGAGCCGATGGACTGGTAGTTCATGCTGTTATTGGTTGTAGCCTTGTAGGTGGTTGCCCACTTTGCATACAAGGGATACGGGAAAGTAGCGCCGGCGCCGGTGATGTCGGCAGCCATGGCTGCACCAGCGACGAAGCCGGCGGACAAGGCCAGCGAGGCGACCAGACGTACGGACTGTTTCATGCTTGCTCCTGAATTATTAGGGTAAGGCCCTGCGAGGTGTTGAGGCGCATCCTATCCCTTCAAGTTTTCAGAAATATTACAAGTCGTGGAAAAGCAGATTGCGGAGTTTTGACGATGACGGGACTAGGGATATAATCCGCAGCACTTAAACGGAGGCACCCGGACATGGCAGGCAAGCTGATTATCGGAAACTGGAAGATGAACACCCGCGCGCAAGGCGCGCAAACCCTGCTGGATGCACTGCTTGCTGAGCCGGCATGTAATCAGTCGTGGGTCGGGGTGGCCGCCCCTGCCGTGTACCTGGCTATGCTTGCGCATCGGCTGCAGGGTGCATCTCTTCAACTGGCTGCGCAGGATGTGAGTGCCTTTGCTAATGACGGTGCGTATACCGGGGAGGTCTCGGCGGCCATGCTGCGGGATGTCGGTTGTGCTTATGTTCTGGTCGGCCATTCCGAGCGCCGGCAGTATTTTGCCGAGAGCAACCCGCTACTGCTGGCCAAGATGAACAATGCCCTTGCCGCGGGCGTGGTGCCAGTGCTGTGCGTGGGCGAAACGCTGGAGCAGCGCGAGCAAGGGGACTACCTGCAGGTCATTTATCAGCAATTGTCCATTCTTGCTGATATCGATGCCGGCGAGTACCTGGTCGCCTATGAACCGGTGTGGGCTATTGGCACCGGTAAGGTCGCAACGCTGGAGCAAATTGCCGAGATTCACAGCGCCATCAAAACGTGGTGCTTGCAAAATGCCAAGCCCTCCGCTAATATTCGCGTCCTCTACGGCGGCAGTGTAAAGGCAGAGAATGCCGAGTCAATCCTGATGACAGACAATGTCGATGGAGCCCTTGTTGGTGGGGCATCTCTGGACGCCGGATCATTCAGGATGATTTGCCAGGCCGCAGGAAAATTGATATAGTATGGAACTTATTAAGACGCTTATTTGGGTTGTTAACCTGCTCTCCGCAGTGACGATTATTGTCCTTGTCCTCATGCAGCATGGCAAGGGTGCGGATATGGGTGCAGCTTTCGGCAGCGGCGCTTCCGGAAGTCTGTTTGGTGCGTCTGGCTCTGCGAATTTTTTGAGTAGAACCACTGCGGTTGCAGCGGTTGTATTCTTCTCCACGAGTCTCACTCTTGTTTATCTGTCGGGGGGCGGAAAAACAGATCTGGGTGTGATGGGTGGCAAGGTTGAACAAGTTGCGCCGCAAATCCCGGTCGGGGCAACCACTGGCAAAGCTTCGGGCACGACGTCAAAAATTCCGGAGTGACAGTAAAGTTATATTGTGCCGACATGGTGAAATTGGTAGACACGCTATCTTGAGGGGGTAGTGGCCGTAGGCTGTGTGAGTTCGAGTCTCACTGTCGGCACCACCATTCAAAAATAGGCCACCGGGATTCCGGTGGCCTATTTTATTTGGAGCCAAGGGGGGTAATTCCTCCTTTTTTTGGGGGTGTACGGGAAATGCTGCAAAATTATTTTCCCATTCTGTTGTTTGTCATCGTCGGGTTGCTGGTTGGCGTGGGTCCTATTGTTCTTGGCAAGGTCCTCGCCCCCAATCGTCCTGACCCTGAGAAACTCTCTCCTTATGAGTGCGGATTCGAGGCCTTCGAAGATGCACGCATGAAATTTGACGTTCGCTACTACCTCATTGCCATTCTTTTCATTCTGTTCGATCTGGAAATTGCGTTTCTGTTTCCCTGGGCTGTGGTCCTGAAAGAGCTGGGTGCATATGGCTTTGGTGTAATGGTGGAGTTCCTGGCGGTATTGACGCTGGGCTTCGTCTACATGTGGAAAAAGGGAGCGCTGGAATGGGAGTAGAAGGTATTCTGGAAAAAGGCTTCGTGACCACGACGGCCGACAAGCTCATCAACTACACCCGTACCGGTTCGCTGTGGCCGATGACCTTTGGTCTGGCCTGTTGTGCCGTGGAAATGATGCATGCTGGTGCCGCGCGTTACGACCTGGACCGTTTCGGCATCGTTTTTCGCCCCAGTCCCCGTCAGTCTGATCTGATGATCGTGGCCGGTACGTTGTGCAACAAGATGGCGCCGGCACTGCGCAAGGTGTATGACCAGATGGCGGAACCGCGCTGGGTCATCTCCATGGGCTCCTGTGCCAACGGTGGTGGCTATTACCACTACTCCTATTCTGTCGTCCGTGGCTGTGACCGCATCGTGCCGGTCGATGTCTACGTGCCAGGCTGTCCGCCGACTGCCGAAGCACTGCTCTATGGCATCATCCAGTTGCAGAACAAGATCAAACGCACCTCCACCATCGCCCGATAAGGTAAGCACTTATGGCCTCCAAGAAAATGGAAGCATTGGGATCGGTCGTCGAGCGGGTGCTGGGCGACAAGCTTGTTTCAAGCACGCTGGCCCTCGATGAACTGACCATCGTCTGCAAGGCGGCAGATCTGATCGCCGTGGCCACCACGCTGCGTGATCATGCTGAACTTTCTTTCGAACAACTGATTGACCTGTGCGGTATGGACTACAGTGCCTATCGCGACGAAGTATGGGATGGCCCGCGCTTTGCCGTGGTCTACCACCTGCTGTCGCTCAAGCACAATGTTCGTATCCGTTTGCGCGTATTTGCCGAGGATGACAGCTTCCCGCTGCTCGCATCGGTCAATCCGGTATGGAATGCTGCCAACTGGTTCGAGCGCGAAGCCTTCGACCTGTACGGCATCGTCTTCGAAGGTCACCCCGACCTGCGTCGCATCCTGACCGACTATGGCTTTGTCGGCCATCCTTTCCGCAAGGATTTCCCGCTGTCCGGTCATGTTGAAATGCGTTACGACCCGACCCAGCAGCGCGTGATCTACCAGCCGGTCACCATTGAGCCGCGCGAAATTACCCCGCGCATCATTCGTGAGGAGAACTACGGTGGCTGAGATCCGTAACTACACGCTGAACTTCGGTCCCCAGCACCCGGCAGCCCACGGCGTATTGCGTCTGGTGCTGGAACTGGACGGCGAAGTCATCCAGCGTGCCGACCCGCATATCGGCCTCTTGCATCGCGGTACCGAGAAGCTGGCTGAAAGCAAGACTTTCATCCAGTCTTTGCCGTATATGGATCGTCTCGACTACGTATCCATGATGTGCAACGAGCACGCCTACTGCCTGGCCATCGAAAAGCTGCTACAGATCGAAGTGCCGCTGCGCGCGCAATACATCCGCGTGATGTTTGCCGAAATCACCCGTATCCTGAACCACCTGCTGTGGATTGGCGCACACGCCATCGACATCGGCGCCATGACCATGTTCCTGTACGCTTTCCGTGAGCGCGAGGATCTGATGGACTGCTACGAAGCCGTGTCCGGTGCCCGTATGCATGCCGCCTATTTCCGTCCGGGTGGCGTTTACCGTGATCTGCCGGACTCCATGCCGCAGTACACCATCTCCAAGATCAAGAATGCCAAGGAACTCGCGCGCCTGAACGAAGGCCGCAAGGGTTCGATGCTGGACTTCATTGACGACTTCACCAAGCGCTTCCCTGGCTATGTTGACGAATATGAAACCCTGCTGACCGATAACCGTATCTGGAAGCAGCGTACCGTTGGCATTGGCGTAGTCAGCCCGGAACGTGCCAAGAATCTGGGCTTTTCCGGCCCGATGCTGCGTGGTTCCGGCATCGAGTGGGATCTGCGTAAAAAGCAGCCCTACGATGTTTACGATCGCATGGATTTTGATATTCCGGTGGGCAAGGGCGGCGACAGCTATGATCGCTATCTGGTGCGCGTGGAAGAAATGCGCCAGTCCAACCGCATCATCCAGCAATGCGTGGCTTGGCTGCGTGACAATCCGGGTCCGGTCATCACCGACAACCATAAAGTGGCTCCACCGTCCCGCGAGGGCATGAAGTCGAATATGGAAGACCTGATTCACCACTTCAAGCTGTTTACCGAAGGCATGCATGTGCCGGAAGGCGAAGCCTACGCCGCGGTAGAGCATCCGAAGGGTGAGTTCGGTATCTATCTGGTATCCGACGGCGCCAACAAGCCGTACCGACTGAAAATCCGTGCCCCGGGCTTTCCACATCTGGCAGCCCTCAATGAAATGGCTACGGGCCACATGATTGCCGACGTGGTGGCCATCATCGGTACCCAGGATATCGTGTTTGGGGAGATCGACCGCTAATGCTATCCGCACAATCACTCGCCGCCATTGACCGCGAAGTCGCCAAGTATCCGGCCGACCAGAAACGCTCGGCGGTCATGGGCGCGCTGCGCATTGCCCTGGTGGAGCGCCGTGAAACCGGCAAGACACCGGAAGAGCGCTGTCTGAATACCGAGGTGATCGAATTCGTTGCCAACTACCTGCAGATTGCGCCGGTAGCTGCTTACGAAGTCGCCACCTTCTACAACATGTACGACATGAAGCCGGTTGGGCAGTACAAGATCACGGTCTGCACCAATCTGCCCTGTGCCCTGTCCGGTGGCGTCAACGCTGCCGAGTACATCTCCAAGAAACTGGGCATCGCCATTGGCGAAACCAGTGCTGACGGCAAGTACACCTTGCTGGAAGGGGAGTGCATGGGAGCCTGCGGCGATGCGCCGGTCTTGCTGGTGAACAACCACAAGATGTGCAGCTTCATGACGCCCGAAGCAATCGACAAGAAACTGGCGGAGTTGAACTAATGGCAGTCTTCGTCAATGGTGTGATTTTCGACGGCATCGATACCTCTGCACAGGATTGCTGGAAGCTGGAGGCCTATGTGGCCCGTGGCGGCTACCAGGCTCTGCGTCGCATCATCGAATCCAAGATGGCGCAAGAGGACGTGATTGCCGAAGTGAAAAATTCCGGCCTGCGCGGTCGTGGCGGTGCGGGCTTCCCCACCGGCCTGAAGTGGAGCTTCATGCCGCGCTCCTTTCCGGGCGACAAATACGTGGTGTGCAATACCGACGAGGGTGAGCCGGGTACTTTCAAGGACCGCGACATTCTGCGTTTCAATCCGCACGCCCTGATCGAAGGCATGATCATCGCCGGTTATGCCATGGGTACCAAGGCTGGTTACAACTACATCCACGGTGAAATCTTCGAAGAGTACGAACTATTCGAAGCCGCACTGGATGAAGCCCGCCAGGCTGGTTTCCTTGGCAACAACATCCTGGGCAGCGATTTCAGCTTCGATCTGTTCGCCCACCATGGTTATGGTGCCTACATCTGCGGTGAGGAAACTGCGCTGCTGGAATCGCTGGAAGGCAAAAAAGGCCAGCCGCGCTTCAAGCCGCCGTTCCCGGCCAGCTTCGGTCTGTACGGCAAGCCCACCACCATCAACAACACCGAATCCTTCGCCTCCGTGCCTTTCATCATCCGTGATGGTGCACAGAAGTTCCTGGAAGCGGGCAAACCGAATAATGGCGGCACCAAGCTGTTCTCCGTGTCGGGCCATGTGAATCGTCCGGGTAACTACGAGATTCCGCTGGGTACCCCGTTCTCGGTACTGTTGGAAATGGCCGGCGGCATGCGTGATGGCAAAAAGCTGAAGGCAGTGATTCCGGGTGGTTCTTCCGCCCCCATCCTGCCTGGCGACGTCATGATGCAATGCACCATGGACTACGACAGCATTGCCAAGGCCGGCTCCATGCTCGGTTCGGGCGCTGTCATCGTGATGAATGAAGATGTGTGTATGGTGAAGGCGCTGGAGCGTCTGGCCTACTTCTATCACGAAGAATCCTGCGGCCAGTGCACGCCGTGCCGCGAAGGCACCGGCTGGCTGTACAAGGTGATCCATCGCATTGCCCAGGGTGAAGGTCGCCCGGGTGATCTGGAGCTCCTGGATTCGGTAGGCAATAACATGGCCGGCCGTACCATCTGTGCACTGGCAGATGCTGCCGTGTTCCCGGTTCGCAGTTTCACCAAGCACTTCCGCAATGAGTTCGAGTACCTGATCGAGCACAAGAAGCCCTTGGTGGACCACAAATGGTGTTGAGCGATGCTTGAAATCGAAATCGACGGTAAAAAACTGACTGTCCCGCAAGGCAGTACCGTGATGGATGCCGCCCATTCCGTGGGTACCTACATCCCTCACTTCTGCTATCACAAGAAACTATCCATCGCCGCCAACTGCCGCATGTGTCTGGTGGAAGTGGAAAAAGCACCCAAGCCGCTACCCGCCTGCGCTACGCCGGTGACCGACGGCATGAAGGTGCATACCCATTCCGACATGGCCAAGAAGGCGCAAGCCGGCGTGATGGAATTCCTGCTGATCAACCACCCGCTGGATTGCCCGATTTGCGATCAGGGCGGTGAGTGTCAGTTGCAGGATCTCGCCGTAGGCTATGGCAACTCTTCTTCCCGTTATCAGGAAGAAAAGCGCAGCGTAGTTGGCAAGGATATGGGCCCGCTGGTTTCCGCAGAAGAAATGTCGCGCTGCATTCATTGCACCCGCTGCGTACGCTTCACCGAAGAAATCGGCGGCTTCCAGGAAATCGGCATGGCCAACCGTAGCGAATTCTCGGAAATCATGCCTTACCTGGGCAAGACCGTGAATTCGGAAATCTCCGGCAACGTCATCGACCTCTGCCCGGTGGGTGCGCTGACTTCCAAGCCTTTCCGCTACAGCACCCGTGCTTGGGAGCTGTCGCGCCGCAAATCGGTCAGCCCGCACGATGGTCTGGGTTCCAATCTGGTGGTGCAGGTCAAGAGCAACGAAGTGATGCGTGTTCTGCCGCTGGAAAACGAAGCCATCAACGAGTGCTGGATCGCCGACCGCGACCGTTTCTCCTACGAAGGCCTGAACTCCGCCGAACGTCTGCAAAAGCCGATGATCAAGTTCGACGGCAAGTGGCACGAAACCGACTGGGAAACCGCGCTGGCGTATGTGGTCAAGGGCCTGAACGGCGTATCGGCCGATCATGGCAAGGATGCCATCGGTTTCCTCACCAGTCCGCACTCCACCACCGAAGAGCTGTATCTGGCGCAAAAACTGGCCCGTGCCTTCGGTGTCAACAATATCGACTACCGTCTGCGTCGCAGTGACTTCTCCGCCGATGCCGCCCAGCAGGGTGCGCAGTGGCTGGGTTCCAGCATTGCCGAGCTGACTGCTGCCAAGTCCATCCTGGTGGTGGGTAGCACCCAGCGCAAGGAACAGCCGCTGCTGGCTTCTCATCTGCGTCAGGCAGTGAAGAAGGGTAGTGCGCTCAACGTGATCCACGTTGCCGACGATGCCCTGCTGACTGCACTCAATGCCAAGCTGATCGTATCGCCGCTGGCGCTGGTCAATGCACTGGCCCAGGTGCTGAAGGCTGTGGTTGAGATCAAGTCTGCCCAAACCGCCGTCGATCTGGCTGCCGTAACCGTGGGTGCCGAGGCGCAAGCGATTGCCGCCAGCTTGGCAGGTAGCGAAAGCGCCGCCATCGTGCTGGGCAATGTGGCACAACACCATCCGGCCTTTGCCCAGCTGCTGAAGCTGGCGCAGGAAATCGCCGCGCTGACCGGCGCACGTTTTGGCCTGTTGGCTGAAGCTGCCAATAGCACCGGTGCCGAGCTGGTGGGTGTCTTGCCGCACCGTGCCGCTTTTGGTGCCACCACCACGGCTGGCCTGAACGCCGCCGCGATGATCGCCGCGCCGCGCAAGGCTTACTTCCTGCTGAATACCGAAGTGGAATTCGACAGCTACAATCCGCAAGCTGCCGTGGCCGCTATGAAGCAGGCTGCCACCGTGATCGCACTGACTGCCTACAAGGGCGCAGGGCTGCTGGATTACGCCGATGTGCTGCTGCCGATTGCCCCGTTCTCGGAAACTGCGGGTTCCTTCGTCAATATGGAAGGCAAGCTGCAGTCCTTCAACGGCGTGGTCCGCCCGCTGGGCGAAACCCGTCCGGCCTGGAAGGTCATGCGCGTGCTGGGCAATATGCTGGGTCTGACCGGTTTCGAGCAGAACAGTGCGGAAGAAGTCCGTGCCGAACTGCTGGCCAAGGGCGCGCTGGAGTCGGCCTTCAATAATGCACTGGGTGATGTGGCGGTGAATACCGCTGCGGCAACTGGTCTGGTGCGTATCGGTGAAGTCCCGCTGTACCAGGCTGATGCCATCTGCCGCCGCGCCCAGTCGCTGCAGCAGACTGCTGATGCTGCTGCACCGCTGGCAACTGCCCATTCCAGCCTGTTGGCCCGCCTGAATATGGCCGCCGGCAAGGAAGGCTTGCTGCGTCAGGGTTCTGGCGAGCTCAAGGTGCTGGTCGAGGCTGATGACAGCCTGCCGGCTGACACGGTACGTCTGGCAACGGCACATCCGCTGACTGTTGGTCTGGGTGGCATGTTCGATTCCATCGAGCTTACACAGGGGTAAAACATGGAGTTCTTGCAAGGCATTCTCGGTAATGAAGCGGGGCTCACGGTGTGGACCCTGCTCAAGATCATCGCCATCGTGGCTCCGATGATGATTGCCGTCGCGTATCTGACCTACTTTGAACGCAAGGTAATCGGCTACATGCAGATCCGTATCGGCCCCAACCGGGTTGGTCCGCTGGGTCTGCTGCAGCCTCTGGCTGACGGCCTCAAGCTGTTGATGAAGGAAATCATTCTGCCGGCGCAGTCCAGCAAGGGCTTGTTCCTGCTGGCTCCGGTGCTGGCCATTGGCCCGGCACTGGCTGCCTGGGCGGTGGTTCCCTTCAGTGACACGCTGGTGCTGGCTAATGTCAACGCCTCGTTGCTGTACATCCTGGCGCTGTCGTCCATCGGTGTATACGGCATCATCGTCGCTGGCTGGGCGGGTAACTCCAAGTACTCCTTCCTTGGTGCGATGCGTTCCGCGGCCCAGATCGTTTCTTACGAACTGGCCATGGGCTTTGCGCTGGTCGGTGTACTGATGGTATCCAGCAGCCTCAATCTGGTTGACATCGTCAAGCAGCAGGGGCATGGCATGGCTGGTGGTTCGCTGTTCTCCTGGAACTGGCTGCCGTTGTTCCCGCTGTTCATCGTCTACCTGATCTCTGGCGTGGCTGAAACCAACCGCGCACCGTTTGACGTGGCTGAAGGTGAATCCGAAATCGTGGCCGGTTTCCACGTGGAATACTCCGGCATGGCGTTTGCGGTGTTCTTCCTGGCTGAATACGCCAACATGATTCTGGTATCGGCACTGACTTCCATCCTGTTCTTGGGCGGCTGGCTGTCACCCTTCCCGGCAAGCTGGGGCCTGCTGGGTGCCGGCGGTTTCTTCTGGCTGGCCATGAAGATGGCGTTTGTACTGTTCTGCTTCCTGTGGTTCCGTGCCACGTTCCCGCGCTATCGCTATGACCAGATCATGCGTTTGGGCTGGAAGGTGTTCATTCCGGTCACCCTGGTGTGGATCCTGGTCCTGGGTATCTGGATGATGACCCCGCTGTCGCTGTGGAACTGAGGGGATAGGTAAAGAACATGGATACGATTCGCAACTTTTTCAAAACCTTCCTGCTGGTGGAGCTGGTCAAGGGCCTGATGCTGACCGGGCGCTATTTCTTTGCCCGCAAGATCACCGTCCAGTTCCCGGAAGAGAAGACGCCGATTTCCCCACGCTTCCGTGGCCTGCATGCGCAGCGCCGCTATGCCAACGGTGAAGAGCGTTGCATTGCCTGTAAGTTGTGCGAGGCAGTGTGCCCGGCAATGGCCATCTCGATCGAGTCTGAGCAACGTGAAGATGGCACGCGCCGTACTTCCCGCTACGACATCGATCTGACCAAGTGCATTTTCTGCGGTTTCTGCGAAGAGGCCTGCCCCGTCGACGCAATCGTGGAAACGCACATCTTCGAATACCACGGTGAAAAACGTGGCGACCTGTACTACACCAAGCCGATGCTGTTGGCGGTTGGCGACAAGTACGAGGCCGAAATCGCTGCCAACAAGGCGGCGGATGCCAAGTACCGCTAAGGGGGCCTCATGAGCATGACTACGGTTATTTTCTACATCCTGTCCGCCATTTTGCTGTTTGCGGCGATACGGGTGGTCACTGCCAAGAACCCGGTTCACGCCGTGTTGTACTTGGTGCTGGCTTTCTTCACCAGCTCTGGTCATTGGCTACTGCTGCAGTCCGAGTTCCTGGCCATTACCCTGGTACTGGTTTATGTGGGCGCGGTGATGGTGCTGTTCCTGTTTGTGGTGATGATGCTGGACATCAACGTGGAAAAACTGCGCGAGGGTTTCTGGCGCAATTTCCCGGTGGCTGCCACCGTTGGCCTGATCATGGCTTTCGAAATGGTGCTGATCCTGACCAATCCGCATACCGGTCTGGCTGACTACAAAGCCGGTGCGGCGCTGGCGGCTGATGCCAGCAATGTGAAGGTACTGGGTCGCCAGCTGTACACCACCTACCTGCTGCCGTTCGAACTGGCTGCTGTGGTGCTGTTGGTGGCCATGGTGGCTGCCATCGGTCTGACCCAGCGTAGCCGCAAGGACACCAAGGTGGTGGATGCTGCAGATCAGGTCAAGGTTCGCAGTCAGGACCGTGTGCGCATCGTGAAGATGCAAGCCGAAAAAAATGTGGAAGCGGCCGATACTGCCGAGTCCGGTGAGCAACAGGCCTGACGGCCGAACAACATAAGGGAGGAAATGTGCTGACACTAACTCACTTCCTGGTGCTGGCCGCAATCCTGTTTGCCATCAGCGTGCTGGGGATTTTCCTGAACCGGAAGAACCTGATCGTGCTGTTGATGGCCATCGAACTGATGCTGCTGGCAGTGAATTTCAATTTCATTGCCTTCTCGCATTACCTGTCCGATACAGCAGGCCAGATTTTCGTATTCTTCATCCTGACGGTAGCAGCGGCAGAGTCGGCCATTGGTCTGGCCATTCTGGTGGTGCTGTTCCGCAATATGCGGACCATCAACGTTGAAGACCTGGGCAGCCTCAAGGGCTAAGGCAAACCGGTTACCAAACTACAAAGCACACAAGCATGGATATGAAAAGCTTATACCTGCTGATTGCGCTCTCACCACTGGTGGGATCCATCATCGCAGGCTTGTTTGGATGGGCAATCGGCCGCCGCGCTTCCCACGTCGTGACGATTCTCGGCGTGGCAGTCTCGGCAGCCCTGTCCTTCAAGGTACTTTATGCCTTCCTTAGCGGGCAGGCAGAAGTCTTCAACGCGCCGGTCTATACCTGGCTGACCGTCGGTGGCTATGAGTTCTCCGTCGGCTTCCTGGTGGATTCGCTGACGGCAATGATGCTGGTGGTCGTGACCTTCGTGTCGCTGATGGTGCATATCTACACCATCGGCTATATGCAGGAAGATCCCGGCTATCAGCGCTTCTTCAGCTATATCTCGCTGTTTACCTTCTCGATGCTGATGCTGGTGATGAGCAACAACTTCATCCAGCTGTTCTTCGGTTGGGAAGCGGTGGGCCTGGTGTCCTACCTGCTGATCGGCTTCTGGTTCAAGCGTCCGACCGCGATCTACGCCAACCTGAAAGCCTTCCTGGTCAACCGTGTGGGTGACTTCGGTTTCCTGCTGGGCATCGGCTTGGTACTGGCTTACTTCGGCGGTTCGCTGAATTACAGCGATGTATTCGCTGCAGCACCGGCGCTGGCCAGCAAAACCATCCAGATCATCCCGGGCCACGACTGGTCGCTGCTGAGCGTTACCTGCATCCTGCTGTTCATCGGTGCCATGGGTAAGTCGGCACAGTTCCCGCTGCACGTGTGGCTGCCGGACTCGATGGAAGGTCCGACTCCGATCTCCGCGCTGATCCACGCCGCCACCATGGTGACGGCCGGTATCTTCATGGTGTCGCGCATGAGCCCGCTGTTCGAACTGTCCGATACTGCGCTGAACGTGATCCTGGTGGCTGGTTCGATCACCGCGCTGTTCATGGGCTTCCTTGGCATCGTGCAGAATGACATCAAGCGCGTGGTGGCTTATTCCACCCTGTCGCAGCTCGGTTACATGACGGTTGCCCTGGGCGCTTCGGCCTACCCGGTCGCCATGTTCCATGTGATGACCCACGCCTTCTTCAAGGCACTGCTGTTCCTTGGCGCCGGTTCGGTCATCATGGGCATGCACCATGATCAGGACATGCGCAATATGGGCGGCCTGCGCAAGTACATGCCGATTACCTGGCTGACTTCGCTGCTGGGTTCGCTGGCGCTGATCGGTACCCCGTTCTTCTCCGGTTTCTATTCCAAAGACTCCATCATTGAAGCGGTACAGCTGTCGCACCTGCCGGCAGCCAGTTTTGCCTACTTCGCGGTGATTGCCGGTGTGTTCGTGACGGCCTTCTACTCCTTCCGCATGTACTTCCTGGTCTTCCATGGCAAGGAACGCTGGATGGAGAAAAAGGATGATCACCATCACGGTCACGACGACCATGACCATCACCATGGTCTGGGTCCGAATGACAAGCCGCATGAATCGCCGTGGGTGGTGACCCTGCCGCTGGTGCTGTTGGCCATTCCGTCGGTACTGGTTGGTTTCTTCGCCATCGAACCGCTGGTTTACGGTTCCTTCTTCAAGGGTGTCATCGCCATTCACAGCGAGGCACACCCGGCACTGGAAGAACTGGCGCATGAATTCCACGGTGCCAGCGCCATGGGCATGCACGCCTTTACCTCGCTGCCTTTCCTGCTGGCCCTGGCCGGTGTGGTGACAGCCTGGTTCTTCTACATGAAGGCTCCGCAGATTCCGGCCGCCATCAAGCAGAAGTTCAGCTTCATCAATCAGGTACTGGAAAACAAGTACTACCTGGACGAGCTGTACTACGCCGTGTTCGCCAAGGGCTCGCGCGCCCTGGGTACCTTCTTCTGGAAGGTGGGTGACATGCTGCTGATCGATGGCCTGGTGGTGAATGGTGCAGCCAAGCTGGTGGGAACCTTCTCCAAGCTGGTACGCAAGCTGCAGACCGGTTTCATCTACAGCTACGCCATGACCATGATTATCGGCGTGCTGGCATTGATGACGCTGTGGTTCTCGCAGATCATCCTGCGCTAAGGCCCAGACCTCTGGAATTGGAATAACTACTTAGGTTTTGACTATGTTCACAAATCAGTTAAGTCTGGTGATCTGGGCCCCTATCGTGGCCGGGTTGCTGGTGCTGGCTACGGGAGGAGACCAACGGGCCAATCTGGCCCGCTGGCTGGCAGTAGCCGGTGCCTTGATCGGTTTCCTGCTGTCTCTGCCGCTGTTTACCGGCTTCGACAACCTCAACGGTGGCATGCAGTTTGAGGAAGTGAAGCCGTGGATTGCCTCGTTCGGCATCCAGTACCACCTGGGCGTGGACGGCATTTCCATGCTGTTCGTCATCCTCAACAGCTTCACCACTCTGATGGTGGTGCTGGCTGGCTGGCAGGTCATCCAGAAGCGTCCGGCGCAGTACATGGCCGCCTTCCTGATCATGTCTGGTCTGATCAACGGTGCGTTCGCCGCACTGGATGCCATCCTGTTCTATGTCTTCTTTGAAGGCATGCTGATTCCGATGTATCTCATCATCGGTGTCTGGGGTGGTCCGCGTCGTGTGTATGCGTCTTTCAAGTTTTTCCTGTACACCCTGCTCGGCTCGCTGCTGATGCTGGTGGCCTTGATCTACCTGTACTTCCAGGCTGGCAAGACCTTCGACATCCAGGCTTTCCAGGCGATTGCCAAGATTCCGCTGAACGTGCAGATCCTGCTGTTCATCGCCTTCTTCCTGTCGTTTGCAGTCAAGGTACCGATGTGGCCGGTTCATACCTGGTTGCCGGATGCCCACGTTGAAGCCCCGACTGGCGGCTCCATGGTGCTGGCAGCGATTACCCTGAAGATCGGTGCTTATGGTTTCTTGCGGTTTGCCCTGCCCATCCTGCCGGATGCGGCACGTGAACTGTCGTGGATCATGGTGGCGCTGTCGCTGGTAGCCGTGGTGTATATCGGCCTGGTGGCGCTGGTACAGAGCGATATGAAGAAACTGGTGGCTTACTCCTCCATTTCTCACATGGGCTTCGTTACCCTGGGTCTGTTCATGTTCAGCGGTTCGCACCTGAACCAGTGGGCTGTGGAAGGTGCGCTGGTTCAGATGGTGTCGCACGGCTTTGTTTCCGCCGGCATGTTCTTCTGTATCGGTGTGATGTATGACCGCGTACACAGCCGCAACATTGCCGACTACGGTGGTGTGGCGAACAAGATGCCTATCTTTGCCGCTTTCATGATGCTGTTTGCCATGGCCAACTCCGGCCTGCCGGCTACTTCCGGTTTTGCCGGTGAGTTCATGGTGATCATGGGCGCAGTTCAGGTGAATTTCTGGTATGCGGCTCTGGCTGCCACTACGCTGATCTTTGGCGCTGCCTACACCCTGTGGATGTACAAGCGGGTGATCTTCGGCGAGGTGAGCAATCACCATGTGGAAGAAATGGCTGATGTGAACAAACGCGAATTCCTGGTGCTGGCCGTGCTGGCCATTGCAGTGCTGGGCATGGGTCTGTACCCGCAAGGCTTCGTCGAAAAGATGCACCTGTCGGTGAATGACCTGATTGCGCATGTTGCGCAGACCAAGCTCTAAGGCCATAAGGAAAACATAATGAATTGGGCTGATCTGAACCTGATGCCTGCCTTGCCCGAACTGTTCATGTTCCTGGCGATGCTGGTCATCCTCATGCTCGATGCTTTCATTTCGGATGCGAAGCGCGGCATCACCTACGGCCTCACCCTGCTGACTCTGGCAGGCTGTGCGGCGCTGCAGGTGTATACCTACTCCGCCGTGCCGGTGCATAGTTTCTCCGGCATGTTTGTTAGCGATGCGCTGTCCAGTCTGGTGAAGCTGGCCATGTACGGCAGCACCGCCATGGTGCTGGTATACAGCCGTCAGTACATTGCTGATCGGGGTCTGTTCCGTGGCGAGTTCTTCACCCTGGCCGTGTTCGCCCTGCTGGGCATGAACATCATGGTGTCGGCGTCGCACTTCCTGTCGCTGTACATGGGCTTGGAACTGCTGTCGCTGTCGCTGTACTCGCTGATCGCCTTGCAACGTGATGAAGTGAAGGCAACCGAAGCTGCCATGAAATACTTCGTACTGGGTGCGCTGGCTTCCGGCCTGCTGCTCTACGGTATTTCCATGGTTTACGGTGCCACCGGCACGCTGGACCTGGCCTTGGTAGCCAAGGCCATCAAGATGCACACTGCCAACGATATGTTGCTGGTGTTTGGCCTGGTGTTCATCGTGGCTGGCTTGTGCTTCAAGCTGGGTACGGTTCCCTTCCATATGTGGGTACCGGACGTGTATCAGGGTTCGGCCACTGCCGTGACGCTGATGATTGGTGCTGCACCCAAGCTGGCTGCCTTTGTATTCGTGCTGCGCATCCTGGTGCAAGGCATGGAGGCCATGGTGGCTGACTGGCAAGCGATGCTGGCACTGGTTGCCGTGCTGTCGATGGCCATCGGTAACATCACCGCCATTGCTCAGACCAATATCAAGCGCATGCTGGCGTACTCCACCATCTCGCACATGGGCTTCCTGCTGCTTGGCCTGCTGGCCGGTACGCCGGAAGGCTATGCCGCTGCACTGTTCTACTCGCTGATCTATGTGCTGATGTCCATGGTGAGCTTCGGCATCCTGCTGGGTCTGTCCCGTGCCGGTTTCGAATGCGAAACCCTGGATGACCTGAAGGGCCTGAACAGCCGCAACAGCTGGTATGCCCTGCTGATGCTGCTGACCATGTTCTCCATGGCCGGTGTGCCGCCGCTGGCAGGTTTCTATGCCAAGTTTGCCGTGATCAAGGCTATCGTGGACATTCACCTGTACTGGCTGGCCATCATTGCCGTGATGATGTCGCTGATCGGTGCCTTCTACTACCTGCGCGTAGTGAAGAACATCTACTTTGATGAAGCCCAGGATACGTCGGCCATCGTGATGCGTGCTGACATGAAGCTGGTGCTGTCCATCAATGCACTGGCCTTGCTGGTGCTGGGCATGCTGCCGGAGCGTGTGATCGAGTTGTGCATTCAGGCGATGAAGCAATCGCTCACCGTTATCTGATAGGAAAGCTGCCAGCATGCAAGCCAGTGTTGCTACTTTGTTGATTGTCGCCTTTGTGGCAGCCAATCTGCCCTTCCTGACCCAGCGTCTGGGCGGTGTGATCCGCATGGGCAACAAGCACTTTGGCTGGCGCTTGCTGGAGCTGCTGGTGCTGTTTGTGCTGGTCGGTGTGTTTGCCCGCTTTCTGGAAGCGCGGCAGATGCCTGTTCAGCCACAGCACTGGCAGTTTTACGTGACAACGGCGGCCCTGTTTTTGGTGTTCGCTTTCCCCGGGTTTGTGTATCAAACCTTTTGGAAGAAACGTAGCAGTTAAGCTGTACTGTGTTGTTGAAGAACCCGGCTCTGGCCGGGTTTTTTATTGGCTGTATGTGGATGAGACGCTTGTCAGCCCAGGCTGCTTTTCAGCAGAGTCTATGTCGTCGCCTGAAGTGGCGTGCAGTAGAGGTGAAACAAGGAGGCGGCTGGCAAAGACAAGAAAAACCCGGCGCGTAGCCGGGACAGTAGCAATCAGGCAGGAACTGAAACGCAAATTGCATCAATAGATGCGTTCCTCACCCTCTGGCCGGGTCTTGAAGCGCTTGTGCAGCCAGAAATACTGCGCAGGTACTTCGCGGATACGCTCCTCCAGAAAGGCATTCATGCGGCGGGTATCGGCTACCACGTCATCACTCGGATAGTTTTCCCAGGCCGGGTAGAACTCCAGCTCAAAGCGGTTCCCAACCCGGCGTGCAATCAAGGGTACAACGCGCGCCTTGGCCAGCTTGCTGATGCGCGACAAGCCGGTAATGGTCGCGGCGTCTTTTTCAAAGAATTTCACGAAGACTGAGTCACGCGCGCCAAAATCCTGATCGGGCAGGTAGAGGAAGGGCGTATGCTCCTTGCGCATGGCCTTGATGATGGAGCGCAGCCCTTCATTACGCGGCACGATGTAGCAGTTGTCATAGCGCTGGCGACCCGCATAGATCTGTGCGTCCAGGGTGTCGTTTTTCTGCTGCGAATAAACACTGACCAGCGGCAGCACCTGATTGAGCGCAAACACGCACATTTCAAAGCCGACAAAGTGCGGATAGAACAGGATGACATCCTCGCCCTTGGCCCGCAGCTCTTCCACGATATGCAGATTCTTGATGGTGACCAGCTTGCGGATACGCTCGGCTGAGCTCCACCAGGCCACGCCATATTCCAGCGCCAGCCGGATCATGAAGCCGAAGTTGGCCTTGACCAGCTGGACACGCTCGGCTTCCGTCATCTGTGGGAAACACAGCCGCAGATTGGTTAGCCCTACCTTGCGACGATCTGCCGCCAGGTGGTAGGCAAGCAGGCCAATGGCATCAGCCAGCATGCCAATGGCCCACATGGGCAGCAGGCGAATCAGCCACAACAGGGCAAAAGCGATCTTCATGGGTTTCCTTGCAGATGGTCTGGCGGAGTGACGCCGGCCGGACATTTGTAACGGTTATAGCTCCACAGGTATTGGCTGGGGAAGCGGCGGATCAGGTTTTCCACAGTGTGGTTGAGCAAGGCGCAGTCGGCATCCTTGTCACCGCTGAAAGGCTGCGGCATGGACTCAATATGCACGACAAAGCCCTCTCCCTGTGGCAGGCGCTCGCCGACGAAGAACAACACCTCGACCCCGCTCACCTGTGCCAGACGCGGCACCAGACTCATGGTGTAGGCCGGTTTGCCAAAAAAAGGCGCCCATACACCCTCGCCATTGCCCGGAACCTGGTCGGGCAGGATGATGGTTGCCTCGCCGGACTTCAATGCTTTCATCAGGATTCTGACGCCGGCACCGGTGGCCGGCGCAGTCTTGCCCTTGCCTCTGGCCCGGCCAGCCTGCATGACCGGCTCCAGCCAGCCAAGCTTGGGCGGGCGATACATGGCGGTAAGCGGAAAGGGCAGGCGCGAGCTGATATAGCGTCCTGCGATATCGTAGCTGCCCAGGTGTGGGGTAACGAACACGATGCCGCGACCAGCCTGCAATGCCGCTTCCACGTGCTGCCAGCCGTGACATGCCTTGACCAGCGCCGCGATGTCTTCCGGCTCTCGACACCAGGCAATGGACAATTCCAATGCACCTTTGCCGGTTTCTCGTGCGGATTGTTTGACTAGTCCTTGTAAAACCTGATAATTTTCACAGATTTTACTCGACGCCAGATTATCTCTCATCCTTTGCGCATAGCGGGGGGAGGCGAGATAAGTTAGCCGCCCCAGTATGGCGCCGAGACTTTGCAGCCACGACAGCGGCAAACGCGCCAGCAAGGACAACATGAGTTGGACCAGCTTGGACATGGTTTAGTCAGTGGTGATCGTAAAGCGGCCTATTTTATCATCACACTGTTTTGCTTTATTCGGGAATCAACAAACAAATGAGCGAATATCTGTTTACGTCGGAGTCGGTATCGGAAGGCCATCCGGACAAAGTCGCCGACCAAATCTCTGATGCCATCCTCGATGCCATCCTGCGCGAAGACAAATACGCTCGCGTTGCTGCCGAAACGCTGGTCAATACCGGTCTGGTAGTGCTGGCTGGCGAGATCACCACCTCGGCCAATATCGACTACATCAAGGTCGCACGCGAAACCATCAAGCGCATCGGCTACGACAACTCCGAACTGGGCTTCGACTACCACGGCTGCGCCGTCATGGCCTGCTACGACAAGCAGTCGCAAGACATCGCACAAGGTGTCAACGAAGGCGAAGGCATGGACCTGAACCAGGGTGCTGGTGACCAGGGCCTGATGTTCGGCTACGCCTGCGATGAAACCCCGACGCTGATGCCTTTCCCCATCTATTACGCCCATCGTCTGGTACAGCGCCAGGCCGAATTGCGCAAGGATGGCCGTCTGCCGTGGCTGCGTCCGGATGCCAAGAGCCAGATCACCTGCGTCTACGATGGCGAAACCGGTCTGCCCAAGCGCATTGACACCGTGGTTCTGTCCACCCAGCACAGCCCGGAAATCGATCACAAGACGCTGACCGAAGCCGTGATCGAAGACATCATCAAGCCGGTGCTGCCGCCGGAAATGCTGACTGCCGAAACCAAATACCTGGTCAACCCGACCGGGCGCTTCGTCATTGGCGGCCCGATGGGCGATTGCGGCCTGACCGGTCGCAAGATCATTGTCGATACCTACGGCGGTGCTGCACCGCACGGCGGTGGTGCTTTCTCCGGCAAGGACCCGTCCAAGGTCGACCGCTCGGCAGCCTATGCTGGCCGTTACGTGGCCAAGAACATCGTAGCCGCCGGCCTGGCGCGTCAATGCCAGATTCAGGTTTCTTACGCGATCGGTGTGGCTGAGCCGACCTCGATTGCTGTGGATACCTTCGGCACCAACAAGATCCCGAACGAAAAGATCGTGGAGCTGGTGAAGAAGCATTTCGACCTGCGTCCGAAAGGCATCATCCAGATGCTGGACCTGCTGCGTCCGATCTACGGCAAAACCGCCGCTTACGGCCACTTTGGCCGCGAAGAGCCGGAATTCACCTGGGAACGCACCGACAAGGTAGAGGCCCTGCGCGCAGACGCTGGCCTGTAAGCTGGCAGAAGCTTAAAGCAAGGCAAAAGCACCGGATGTGAATCCGGTGCTTTTTTTATGCACTGAAACCGAACATGGCTCTTGCGGCAGGCAAAAAAAGAGGGCGCCGAAGCGCCCCTAAGTCCCTTACCACAACAAGTAAATCGGTATTGGTCTGCTGTTATTCCACACGTTCGCCATGCAGAACCACGTCCAGGCCTTCACGTTCTTCGTCTTCAGCCACACGCAGACCCACGACCAGATCAATCAATTTCAGCAGGATGAAGGTGATGATGGCGCAGTACACCACGGTCACACCCACACCCAGTGCTTGTGTCGCCAGGCTGCCTTCCGATCCGCCAATGCTCTTAACCGCGAATACACCGGTCAGCAGCGCACCCACAATACCGCCCACACCATGCACACCGAAGGCATCCAGCGAGTCGTCATAGCCCAGCATGTGTTTCAGGCCAGTGGCACCCCAGAAGCAGATTGCCCCGGCAGCAGCACCGATAACCAGCGCGCCTTTCACATCCACGAAGCCAGCCGCAGGGGTAATGGCAACCAGACCAGCCACTGCACCAGATGCCAGACCCAGTACCGACGGTTTACGCTTGGTCACCCATTCAACCAGCATCCAGGCCAGGGCCGCAGTGCCAGTAGCAACTTGGGTGGTCATCATCGCCATGCCGGCACGACCATCGGCAGCAACGGCGGAGCCGGCGTTAAAGCCAAACCAGCCAAACCACAGCATGGAAGCACCAATCAGGGTCAGAATCAGGTTGTGCGGCGGCATGGCTTCCTTGCCAAAACCCACACGTTTGCCCATGACCAGTGCACAGATCAGGCCTGCGATACCGGCATTGATATGCACCACGGTGCCACCAGCGAAATCCAGCACACCCTTGTCAGCCATCCAGCCGCCCGGAGCCCAGACCCAGTGCGCAACCGGTACGTAAACCAGCAGCGACCACAGCGCGGTGAAGATCAGTAGTGCAGAAAACTTCATCCGCTCGGCAAAGGCGCCGGTGATCAGGGCCGGAGTGATGATGGCGAAGGTCATCTGGAACATCATGAACACCGACTCCGGGATGGTTCCAGCCGACGGGTGCACTGCAATCTTCTTGGTGTCCGCCAGGTAATCCATGCCACTCAGCAGGAAACGGCTCAGGTCGCCCAGGTAGGGGCTGCCTACGGTAAAGGCCAGGCTGTAACCGATAACGGCCCACAGTACGGTCACCAGTGCGGTGATGGCAAAGCTCTGCATCAGCGTGGCCAGCACGTTTTTCTTGCGGACCATGCCGCCGTAGAACAGTGCCAGACCCGGAATGGTCATGAACAGCACCAGTGCGGTGGAAGTCAGCATCCAGGCGGTATCGCCCGAATTGATGACCTTGAAATCGGCCATGGCCGGGCCGGCCGGTGCATCAGCCAGAACCGGGAGTGCCAGCGCCAGCAGGCCGGTACCCAATGCAGCAAATTTTTTCTTCATTTCATTTCCCCTGTAGAGCGTGGCTTAAACCGCGTCGATACCGGTTTCCCCGGTCCGGATCCGCACGATTTGTTCAAGGTCGAAGACAAAAATCTTGCCATCACCGATTTTGCCGGTACGAGCCGATTTCTCGATGGCCTCAACCACTTGGTCGAGCAGGTTGTCATCGATGGCGATTTCCAGTTTTACCTTCGGCAGAAAGTCCACTACGTATTCGGCACCGCGGTAGAGCTCGGTGTGACCCTTCTGACGACCAAAGCCTTTTACTTCCGTGACGGTAATGCCTTGTACGCCAATGGCGGATAGCGCTTCACGTACTTCATCAAGCTTGAACGGCTTGATCACGGCGGTGACCAGTTTCATGTTCACTCCTTTGTAATGGACCCAGATGTGTATTTGCCTAGCTGATGGAGGTCATTGCATAAACCGTGCCAGCTTGCTATCTGACTGTTAGCTAAGAAATTTCTTTGCAACAACTGGCATTTGCCAGCTGAAACTAGGCATCGGCACCACTGAGGAGCATTTATCATAAATAGACTGCACCGCTTTGGTGCGCCAGGGCAAAACTGCAGTGCGGAAGGGATTTTGCTAAACTCAACACAGATCATCGAACCCACCGTCCTAAGGAGAGCTGAAATGTTGAGTCAGAAATTGTTTGAGGAAATCAGCGCCAAGATCAGCGATACCATCGCTGCCAGTCCGGCCAAGGATATCGAAAAGAATATCAAGGCCATGATGGCATCGACTTTTTCCCGTATGGATCTGGTGACCCGGGAAGAGTTTGATGTCCAGCAAGAAGTATTGGTCCGTACCCGCGAAAAGCTGACTGCTCTGGAAGCGCGGCTTGCCCGGCTGGAAAACCAGCTTTTCCCAGAAGAAGCCCAAGCTAAGTCTGAAGCTCAGGCCGAGCTGGGACACTCCTGATCGACGATGGCGCTTGCCGTTGTCGCAAGCCGCGCACTGGCGGGGCTGCAGGCTCCGGAAGTTGCGGTTGAAGTACACCTGGCCAATGGACTGCCGCAATTCACCATCGTTGGGCTGCCCGATACCGAGGTAAAGGAAAGCCGTGACCGTGTGCGAGCTGCCATCATCAATTCCGGTTTTGAGTTTCCCGCCCGCCGCATTACTGTCAATCTGGCACCGGCAGATCTGCCCAAGGATTCCGGCCGTTTTGATCTGCCGATTGCCATTGGCATTCTGGCTGCGGCTGGCCAACTGCAGTGTCCACAGCTGTCTGACTATGAGTTTGCTGGAGAGTTAGCACTCAGCGGGCAGTTAAGAGACATTCGGGGTGCATTGGCCATGGCCTGCCAGACCAGCCAGGCTGGCCGAATGTTTTTTTTGCCGCGTAACAGTGCTCTTGAAGCTGCACTGGTGTTGTCGGGAAGTGTCTATGCAGCCGACAGCCTGTTGCAGGTCTGTGCCCATCTCAATGGAGTGCAGTTGTGTGAACCCGTCTTGGTCAACCAGAACAGCATCAGTCCCGTTTATCCTGATCTGGCTGATGTAAAGGGCCAGCTAGCCGCACGGCACGCACTGGAAGTCGCAGCTGCAGGCGGACATAGCTTGTTGCTGGTCGGGCCTCCCGGTACGGGCAAGTCCATGCTGGCCTCGCGTCTGCCTGGCATTCTGCCCGCTATGGATGACCAGCAAGCATTGGAAACCGCCGCAATACAGTCGCTAGGTTCGCACGGTTTTCATACTGCACAGTGGCGGCAACGACCGTATCGTGCCCCGCACCATACCGCCTCGGCAGTCGCCCTTGTCGGGGGTGGATCTGATCCTCGTCCGGGTGAAATCAGCCTGGCACATCATGGTGTGTTGTTTCTGGACGAGTTGCCCGAGTTCGAGCGCAAAGTGTTGGAGGTGTTGCGTGAACCTTTGGAGTCGCAGGTAATCCATATTTCCCGTGCAGCACGGCAAGCGACCTTCCCAGCAGATTTTCAGCTGATTGCCGCCATGAATCCTTGTCCTTGCGGCTATCTGGGGCAGCCTTCCGGTCGTTGCCAGTGTACCCCGGAGCAGATTGCCCGCTATGTCGGTAAATTGTCGGGCCCCTTGTTGGACCGCATCGACATGCATGTACAGGTGGCCAACCTCAGCGCACAGGAGCTGACCAGTGATCAGCCTGCCGAGGCTAGCAGCAGCATTCGCCAGCGGGTACAGCATGCAAGAGACCGTCAGCTGCAAAGACAGGGGTGCTGTAATGCCCGTCTGGCCGGGACAGAGCTTGAGCGCCATCTGCATGCCAGTGCCGATGTCCTCGGCTTGTTGGCACAGGCCTTGGATCGCCTTGGCTTGTCCGCTAGAAGCTATCATCGGATACTGCGCATTGCGCGCACTGTGGCGGACATGGATGGCAGTGTGCGGCTCGGGCGGCAGCATATGCTGCAGGCCATCCAATTGCGACGTAGTGGATTGACCTTATAATGCTGTGAAATATATTTTCACTGAGTTTTAATAGATAATGAGCGGATTGACTGCATGGAAATGGTAGTAGTACATGGCTAATCGTGATGTGAAAAATTCGTCGCGTTCATCGTCCTCTGGGCGAGCGCGCACTGCCGGCAAAAGCGGTGGTGGTGGCATGGTGGCAGGCATTGTTATTGGCCTGATTGTCGGTGTTGCCGTTGCAGTTGGGCTGGCGATGTATTTGAATCGTTCTGCTACTCCCTTTTCCAACCTGGAAAAACTGGATCACAAAAATTCGTCATCTGAGGCTTCGGCTCCGTCGACAGAGTTGCTGGAGCCCGGTACCAAGATCGCCGATGTACAGCCTGCCGCTCCCGTAGCCTCGGCACCAGCGAAAGTCGAAGCTCCGCCTGTCCCACCTATGCCAGCCGAAGTGTCTCCTCCGGCCGCAACGCCTCCCGCAGCCAAGAGCAAGCCGGCTGCACCCGCTGCCAACACTAGCAAGGATGAGCAGCGTTTTGACTTCTACAAAATTCTGCCGGGTCAGGTAGATGCCGTCCCGGCTGATGGCAAGACAAATGGCAAGGAGCGGGAACCTTCCGCAGCTGCTCCGGCCAAAAAGGTCTACCTGCAGCTGGGCGCTTTCCAGAACGAAAACGAGGCTGACAATCTTAAGGCCAAGCTGGCCTTGCTGGGTGTGGAAGCCAAAATCCAGTCCGTGTCGTTGGCTGACAAGGGCATGGTGCATCGGGTGAGGGTGGGGCCGCTTAGCAAGCAAGAGGATGTGGACCGGATTCGCTCCCAACTGAAACAGGATGGTATCAATGCTGCCGTGGTCAAGGCAGAGTGAACGTCATAGCGTCTAAAGGATAAAAAATGAAAAAGTGGTTGATGATGGGCTTTCTGCTGCTGAGTGGCGCTGCCAGTGCCGCATCGGAGCTGGGTAAGGACTACATGCTGATGAGCAAGCCGCAGCCGGTAGCTAATCCGAAGAAAGTGGAAGTCATCGAATTCTTCTCCTATACCTGCATCCATTGTTTCCATCTTGACCCGCTGATCAGTGCCTGGGAAAAGAAAAAACCATCGTATGTTGATTATCGTCGCGAACAAATTGTCTGGCAGAAGCCGATGGAAGGATTTGCCCGACTGTTTGCCACGCTGAATGTGACCGGTTCGATGGAAAAGCTGAACAGCCCGGTGTTTGATGCAGTCATGCAGAAGAAAATCAACTTGGCTGATCCTGCGATATTGAGCGACTGGCTGAAAAAGCAGCCTGGTGTGAATGTCAGCAAGTTCATGCAGACCTACAATTCTTTCGGCATCAACAGCCAGGTTGCCCGTGCCAGCCAGATTACCCGTGCATACAATATCGAAGGTACGCCTACTATTGTGGTGAATGGCAAATATGCATTGGCACCTGCAACGCCGGAACGCTTGATCGAAGTGATGAATGATGTGATTGCCAAGGCCAAGGCTGAAAGCAATATCAAATAAGCTTGGTACTTTGCGGTGGTGTCAGAGCGCTTGTTCAGCTATTTTTGGTCAAGTGCTTGACGTCATCCGGTTAGTGCGATAAGATGCATTTCTCTGACGCGGGGTGGAGCAGTCTGGTAGCTCGTCGGGCTCATAACCCGAAGGTCGTAGGTTCGAATCCTGCCCCCGCAACCAAGTTTTCAAGAAAAGACCACTCAATTGAGTGGTCTTTTCTTGTGTGTACTGTGGTGCACGGTAGTACATACGTTCGGTTTGTTGTTCAGAACGTATTCCCTCGAGTCATCTATTTAGGGCCGCATTCTTTGGAATGTGGCCCATTCTTTTGCACTTCGTAAACGCCGGATAAAGAAAAAGCCGCCCTTGGGCGGCTTTTCATTGCAGTGCTGATCAAATGCGCTTTGCCAGTTCGGCAGCTTTGCCAACATAAGCAATCGGCGTCAGCTCCAGCAGGCGAGATTTTTCTGCTTCGGGAATTTCCAGCCCTTTGATGAAGGCAGACAGTGTCTCGCGCGTAATGCCGTCCTTGCCGCGGGTCAGCTCTTTCAGCTGCTCGTAGGGATTGGGCACACCGTAGCGACGCATCACGGTCTGGATCGGTTCTGCCAGCAATTCCCAGCTGCGGCCCAGTTCGTCAGTGATGGCCGCCGGATTGATTTCCAGCTTGTTCAGGCCCTTCAGGCAGGCTTTGAAGCCGAGCATGGTATAGCCGAAACCGACACCCATATTGCGCAGTACGGTGGAGTCGGTCAGGTCGCGCTGCCAGCGTGACAGCGGCAGCTTTTCTGCCAGATGGTTCAGGATGGCATTGGCCATGCCCAGATTGCCTTCGGAGTTCTCGAAGTCGATCGGGTTGACCTTGTGCGGCATGGTCGAGCTGCCAACTTCGTCCTTCTTTACCTTCTGTTTGAAGTAGCCCAGCGAGATATAGCCCCAGATGTCGCGGTTCAGGTCGATCAGGATGGTGTTGACGCGGGCCACTACCTGATACAGCTCGGCCATGTAGTCATGCGGCTCGATCTGGATGGTATAGGGATTGAAGGTAAGGCCCAGGCCGGATACGAAGCGGCCACACAGACTTTCCCAGTCAATCTGCGGATAGGCAACCAGGTGTGCATTGTAATTGCCGACTGCACCGTTGATTTTGCCGAGGATTTCCTGGGCGACCAGCTGTTCGCGCTGGCGTTTCAGGCGATATACGGCATTGGCCATTTCCTTGCCCATGGTGGACGGCGTTGCCGGCTGGCCATGTGTGCGGCACATCATTGGCAGGTCGGCCAGTTCGTGTGCCAGTTGTTGCAGCTTGAGGATGACTTCGTCCAGTGCCGGCAATACCACGGTATTGCGTGCGGTTTTCAGCATCAACGCATGCGACAGATTATTGATGTCTTCTGATGTGCAGGCAAAATGGATGAACTCGCTGGCAGCCATGACTTCGGTGTTGCCCGACAAGCGCTCTTTCAGCCAGTATTCAATGGCCTTGACGTCGTGGTTGGTGCGCGCTTCGATGGCTTTTACTTCTTCGCCGTGCTGCACAGTGAAGTTGCTAATGACATCATCGATTTCGCGGATGGTTGCCTCAGAGAAGGGCTTCACTTCCTCGATGCCTGGCTCGGCAGCCAGCATTTTCAGCCATTCCAGTTCTACCTTGATACGAAACTTCATCAAGCCATATTCGGAGAACAGGTTGCGCAAGCCTTCAACCTGGGCGGCATAGCGGCCATCCAGCGGGCTCAGGGCGGTCAGCGGGTTCAGATTCATGACGAGGTATTTCCAAGCGTGGTTTGCCAGTCGGGCTGGCAGGTTTCAGTACAAAACAAATCGTTTGGGTCAGGCTGGTATGCCAGCCTGCGTGCTAGTCCGGCAGCCAGTTTGTCGGCGGCTTCCGGTTTGAAGCGGAAAAACAGTTCGGGCTCGATCATCTCGACTTCCATCAAGGCAAGCTGCCCGTGGTTATCGCGAATGATATCGACACGGGCATATAGCACATCAAAAGGCAGTGCAGCCACGGTGGCTTCGGCGAAAGTGCGTTCTTCAGCAGTGGCTTGATGGGAATGGACGCTGCCACCATGGTCATCCTGCACCCGGAAGTCGCCTGCTTGTGGCAGCTTGCGGATGGCATGACTGAAAGCGCCATCGATAACCATCAGTGACAACTCGCCCTGACTCAGTATGTGCTGCTGGAATGGTTGCAGCATCATGGCTTCTTGCTGGATCAGCTCGGCAAAAGTACATTCCAGCGCCGTGCTGCTTCCTTCATCCAGCCGGTAGGTGTGGCGGGCAGAGCCCGACACTACCGGCTTGAGAATGGCATGCTCCCATGCGCAGTCCTGCAGGCACTGCTCCAGCGTACGGGTATCACCCTTCTCAATGTAGTGACTACTGACCGTGTTGATACCCTTTTCTGCCAGTATCGCCAGATAATGTTTGTCGATATTCCAGTTGATCAAGTCGGCACTATTGAACAGCGTGGTTTGCCGGGCGACCCGGCTGAGCCAAGGACTAAACTCGCCAAAGCGGTCAAAATAGTCCCAGGTGGTGCGAAACAGTATGCTGCGCGTCTGCGTCCAGTCGAAATCCGGGTCGTCCCAGGCCTTGCGCGCAACGCGTAGTCCTCGAGCTGACAGGGCTGCCATGACAAGGCCGTCTTCGTGATGAACCTGACGGCTATACCAGTCGGCCTCATTCAGCTGGAGTAGGGATTGCTTGGTTAGTACGACTACATCAAACTGCATGCATTTCCTTCACGTCAAGAAAAACGGGTGCCAGGCACCCGTTTCGCTTACATCCCGGGCATCATGCCCTTCATGCCTCGCATCATTTTCATCAACCCGCCCTTGGCGGAGAACTGCTTCATCATTTTCTGCGTCTGTTCAAACTGGTTGAGCAGGCGATTGACCTCCTGCACGGTCACGCCGGAGCCGGCGGCAATACGGCGCTTGCGGCTGGCTTTCAGTAGCTCAGGTTTGCGGCGCTCTTCCATGGTCATCGCGTTGATGATGCCCTCGATGCGGCGCATGGATTTTTCGGCTTCTGCGCCTTGGATACCCTTGGCCATCTGGCCTAGTTGGCCGGGCATTTTTTCCAGCAGATTGGACATGCCACCCATTTTTTTCATCTGCTGCATTTGCGCCTTGAAATCTTCAAGATCGAAGCCCTTGCCGGACTTCAATTTCTTGGCCATGGCGGCTGCTTCGTCCTGATCGATGCCCTTCTGGACTTCTTCAATCAGCGACAGCACGTCGCCCATGCCCAGAATGCGGCTGGCGATACGGTCAGGGTGGAAGGCTTCCAGTCCGCTGACTTTTTCACCTACACCGATAAACTTGATCGGCTTGCCAGTAATGTGGCGTACGGAAAGCGCAGCACCGCCACGCGAGTCACCATCCATTTTCGTCAGAATGACGCCAGTCAGCGGCAGGGCTTCATTGAAAGCCTGCGCGGTATTGACGGCATCCTGGCCCTGCATGGCATCAACAACAAACAGCGTTTCCACCGGATTGATCGCTGCGTGTACCGCCTTGATTTCCGCCATCATGGCTTCGTCAATGGCCAGGCGACCAGCAGTATCGACCATCAGCACATCAAAGAAATGGCGCTTGGCATGATCTACGGCGGCACGGGCGATCTCGACAGGTTGCTGCTGGCTATCGGAGGGGAACCACTCAACGTCTACTTGCTCGGCCAGCAGCTTCAACTGTTCAATAGCAGCGGGGCGGTATACGTCGGCGGATACCACCAATATCTTTTTCTTCTGCGTTTCTTTCAGCAATTTGGCCAGCTTGCCCACCGTGGTGGTTTTACCGGCACCCTGCAAACCTGCCATCAGTACGATGGCGGGCGGAACGGCGGCCAGATTGAGGGCGTCGTTTTTCTCCCCCATCAATTTGACGAGTTCGTCGTTGACAACACCAACCAGGGCCTGGCCTGGTGTCAGGCTACCCATGACCTCCTGGCCAAGGGCGCGCTCCTTGATCTGGGCGATAAAGGATTTGACGACAGGTAGTGCAACGTCGGCCTCCAGCAAGGCCATGCGAACTTCGCGCAAGGCGTCCTGGATATTGCTTTCGGTCAGGCGGGCATTGCCGCGCAGATTCTTGATGACGCCGGACAGGCGGTTGGTCAGGTTGTCTAGCATGCTGAGTCCTTCTGTCTGCCAACGAGGGACAGGTTGGTGTAGACTTTCAAACTGTCGATTTTACCACGAGCTGCCGGGTTGACGCCCGCAAATGATGGCGCTAACACCATGACTGCTTTTATTTTTGTTCTGACAATCCTGCTCATCTTCGCCTATGGCGGCCTTTCCTGGCACTTTATCGGTAACTGGAAAGGTGTTGCCAGTTTGCCGCGCAACCCCCGGTTCGAGCACACTCTGCTGGGTGTCATCTTGCTGTTGCATGCTTATGCTGTCATGTCGCCGCTGTCCGAAGGCAGCATGATTTCACTGGGGGTGGGGCGTGCCTTGTCGGTGGTGGTGTGGATGATGTTGGTGATCTACTGGACCTGCAGTTTTTTTTATCGGGTTGAAGGGCTGCAATTGTTCATGATGCCCCTGGCCATGACGACACTGGGATTTGCGCTGGTTTTTCCGGGTGAGCACATCATGCACGATCTGGGCAACCCGGCTTTCGCCCTGCATGTATTGGTCTCAATAGTGGCTTACAGTCTGTTTGCCATCGCAGCCTTGCTGGCAGTGCTGATGCTGTTTCTGGAAAAAGCATTGCATGACAAGCGCTGGTTGTCTCTGGTGCGGCAATTGCCACCATTGCTGTCGCTGGAAAAAATGATGTTTCAGGTGATTGGTATTGGATTCATGTTGCTCACTGTATCTTTGCTGACGGGCGTGGTCTTTTCGGAAGAAGTGTTTGGCAAGGTTGTGGCTCTTAGCCATAAGACAGTTTTTTCTGTTATTTCCTGGCTGTTGTTTGCAGGACTGCTGCTGGGGCGTCACTTCAAAGGGTGGCGTGGCAAGGTGGCCATACGCTGGACATTGGCTGGCTTCGCTGCTTTGCTATTGGCTTATATCGGCAGCAAAATGGTATTGGAGTTGTTGTTGCATCGTGCATGATCCAGTTGTTGTAGCGGGTTATATTTTTTGTCATCACTTTCATTAGTAATGAGGAGCTGCTTCATGAAAAAACTGTTTGCCATGATTTTTGGCCTGTTGTTTATCTGCGCTTCTGCCTTTGCTGCAGTCAATATCAACACGGCAACTCAGCAACAGCTGGAGTCGCTTAATGGTATCGGGCCAGTCAAAGCCAAGGCGATCGTCGACTACCGCACCAAGAACGGTGCCTTCAAGTCGGTGGATGACTTGAAGAAGGTGTCTGGTATCGGCGACAAGACGCTGGAAAAGCTGCGTAAGGATATTGCCGTTAGTGGGAGCAGCACCGTACCGGCAGCAGCGCCAGCCAAGGCGGCTGCACCAGCAGGCAAGGCTGTAGCAGGTAAGAAAGAAGCCTCCAAACCAGCGGCAAAGAAATAAGTATTGATCGCAAACAGCAAAGCGCCCCGTGGGGCGCTTTGTTTTTACCTAGCTCTTGTTCTTGCCGAATAATTGCAAGGCACGTTGTCGCTGTATTGCGTGGTCCACGATGGGGGCAGGGTAGTCGCGTTTCAATTTGAAGCCCAGTGGTGGATTTTTAGCCAGCCAGGGTGCATGAATGTCTTTGTTGTTAAGTGATGCCAGTTCTGGCACGTAACGACGGATGAACTTGGCTTCCGGATCGAATTTTTCTGACTGTGTTACCGGATTGAAAATCCGGAAGTAAGGCTGGGCGTCACAACCTGTCGATGCAGCCCACTGCCAGCCGCCGTTATTGGCAGCCAGGTCAAAGTCTAGCAAGGTCTCGGCAAAGTAGGCTTCACCCCAGCGCCAGTCAATCAGCAAGTCTTTGACCAGGAAGCTGGCTGCTATCATGCGCAGACGGTTATGCATATAACCAGTCTGCTTCAATTGCCGCATGGCGGCATCGACGATGGGATAGCCGGTTTGCCCTTCCTTCCAAGCTGTAAACCATTCCTGCGAATTTTCAAACTCAAGCTGGCGGTATTCTTCCTTGAAGCTGCTGCCCACCACTAGCGGGAAGTGCCATAGCAGCTGTTGGTAAAAGTCGCGCCAGATCAGTTCTCCCAGCCAGCACTCCGCCCCCTCTCCACCTTGCTGCCAGGCAAATTGCGCCAATTTCCGGACGGAAATGGTGCCAAAGCGTAAATGCGTGGACAGATAAGAGACGCCCTTTGTTGCCGGAAAGTCACGCCAATTCTTGTAATGACTAATGCGAAGCATGAAGTCGGCAAACAGTTGCTCTGCTGCTTCACCGCCTCCTTGCAAAACAGTGTGTGTGTGCGTGAAGCCGAGGGTTTCAAGTGATGGTGATGGCGGAGTTTGCCAGTCGCGGTCCAGCTGCTCCAGATGGTCTTGACTGAGGTAGGACTGCAGGGTGATCGGGGCCAGCCGCTTGAGCCAAGCATTCTTATAAGGTGTGAACACGGTATAAGGGCGGCCAGCCGCAGTTAACAGCTCATCTGTTTCGAAAATCACTTGATCCTTGAATAGCTCAAGTTGCCCCGATTGTTGTGCCAGCTTCTCGGCCACCAGTTTGTCGCGCACTATCGCCGCCGGCTCGTAGTCCCGGTTGGCGAAAACCCTATGGGCTCCCCATTGTTGTGCCAGGTTCGGAATGATGTCCTGTGCCCGGCCATGTGCCACATACAAATCACTGCTTGCAGCCGCAAGTCTTTGTTGCAGGGCTGCGACGCACTCCCAGATGAAGGCAATGCGCCGGTCAGTTGCCGGCAGTGTGGCAAGTATGTCGGTATCAAACACAAAAACACAGCGCACTGCTGCGCCAGACTTTAGGGCATGAAAGAGGCCGGCATTGTCATCAATACGCAAGTCTCGGCGAAACCAGAAAATATGTGTTTGAGGCATGGGTATGCGCGGCCTTGTTGATATGTTTAAGGGTGGATCATCCAATTTTTCATCATTTTTGCAACACATTCGAGGGGGTGTTGTATTTTTGGTTTGATGATTTTCATTGCTTTTTCTTTGTTATTTTCAATAAAAATCAATTGCTTACGATGTTTTTTTTCTCGCTGGTACGGGGATAATCCTGAATCGCCTGCTGCGATGTTTTGTATTTTTGCAACGAGCGCTTTATATTTCAGCCAGCAACTCGCCGATCAATCGGCAGTGAAAAAATGTCCGGGGGCCTCAGATGTAAGGGGCAATCTAACAGGACTACATTAAACTGACTTCGAAAGGAATTAGCGATGAACAAGAAGCTGATCGCCCTGGCTCTGGCCGCTCTGCCGGTAGCCCACGCAATGGCTGATGTAACCATTTACGGCACCATCGAAGCCGACATGGAAAGCAGCAAGGCTTACTCCAACAGTGCTACTAGCGGTGGCAAGCTGAAGTCTACTACCCGTATCGACGACACCGGCTCCCTGATTGGTTTCAAGGGTAACGAAGATCTGGGCAATGGCCTGAAAGCTATCTGGCAGGTTGAGCAAGGTCTGAGCATTGACGGTACATCCAAGCCTACGACCGGTGCTAATGCCAGCAACACGTTTGCTACCCGTGACTCCTTTATTGGTCTGCAAGGTTCTTTTGGTAAGGTTCGTCTGGGTAATCTCAGCTCCTTCCTGAATTCCGATGCTGGTGCTCCGGACGCTTGGATCTATGGTAGTGGCGTGAATGGCCTGACCTATAGCTCGATCAATCAGTTGGATGATCGTTACAAGAATTCCATCCGCTACGATATTCCGGAATTTGTAGCTGGCCTGAGCGGTGCTATTCAGTATGGCGTTGATGAAACCAACGCTAACAACAAGCAGAATGTATGGAGCATTGGTTCTACCTACACCAACTCCGGCTACTTCGGCACTTTTGGCTACGTTCGTAAAGCTAACGCTATTGGTACCGACAAGGCTGCTAACTACTGGCGCGTTGAAGGCGGTTACAACGCCAATAACATCCTGGCTGCTGCTTACTACGGTCATTCCAAGCTGGATTCTGATGTTATTTCTAATAACTTTGCAGGGTCGACTGCAGTTGGTACTTCCGGCGTATCCCATAAGGAAGCTGGCCTGACCCTGGGTTACACCATTGGCGCTATCACCCCGAAATTCTCCTACGGTCGCGTATGGGGTGCTTCGGTTGAAGGTGGTTCCGATATCAAGGGTCACCTGAACCAGTACGTACTGGGTGCTGACTATGCTCTGAGCAAGCGTACCACTGCTTACGCTTCCTACGGCTACGTTCAAAACACCTATCGTGATTCCACCAACGACAAGTACTCCAACGAGCACACTGTTGCTGTTGGCGTTCAGCACAAGTTCTAATTCTCGCTTCGAGAGTTAAACTTAAGAAAAAGGACTGCTTCGGCAGTCCTTTTTTTATGTCTGTGTCGGCGTTGTGATCAGTAGCGATTTATGCCGAATCCACCTGGCTTGTAGGTGCTGACGGTGCTGCCACTTTGTGCCACCTGCGCATATAATGCCTGCAGGGTAGTGCAATGCTCTGTGCTACGGGCGCTGAGAATAGACAAAGGGATTTTATGGAAGCTTCTGCGGGGATATCTGGCCTGGGGCGGGCACTTGTTCAGAATAATGCCTTGCTGTTGCAGGATGCAGAGGCGATTCAACGTCTGGCGCAGGCTTCCGGTATCAGCTTTGTCGAGCAATTGATCGCCAGCAAGAAGATGTCGGCCGTGGAGGTGGCGACCTTTGCCTCTGGCGTGTTTGGCTACCCTTTGCTGGATATGGGCGCGATTGATCCTGCCCTGTTACCCAAGGGTATGGTTGATGAAGAATTGATCGGCAGTCGCCGTCTGGTTCCCTTGTTCAAGCGTGGCAATAGACTTTATATCGGCACTTCCGACCCTACCCAGACCTCGGCCTTTCATGCCATTACCTTCAAGACCGGCCTGACGGTTGAAGTGGTGGTGGTTGAGGATGACAAGCTGTCCAAGGTGATCGGCAAGTACACCGAGGATGCTACTGCTGCCATCAAGGCCCTTGAAAACGAGGATTTTGGTGATCTGGAGTTTGTCGATCCGGATGCACCTACCGCACACAGCGAAACCAATCAGCCAGATGTCGATGATGCGCCGGTGGTCAAGTTCATCCATAAGGTGTTGCTGGATGCGATTACGGGTGGTGCTTCCGACGTTCACTTTGAACCGTATGAAAAATTTTATCGTATTCGTTACCGGGTCGATGGCCAACTCAAGGAAATTGCCCAGCCGCCCTTGCTGCTGAAAGAAAAAATCGCCTCTCGCATCAAGGTGATTTCCCGCCTGGATATTTCAGAAAAGCGAGTTCCTCAGGATGGCCGCTTGAAGCTGGTTCTTTCCAAGACCCACTCGATTGATTTTCGCGTGAGTACCTTGCCGACCTTGTATGGCGAGAAGATCGTGATGCGTATTCTTGATGCCTCCGCGGCATCGCTGGATATCGAGCAGCTGGGGTTCGAGCCGGAACAGAAAAAATTGCTGCTAGAGGCAATTGGTCGCCCGTATGGCATGGTGCTGGTTACCGGGCCAACCGGTAGTGGTAAAACAGTGTCGCTTTACACCTGCCTGAATCTCCTGAATAAGCCCGATATCAATATTTCCACGGCAGAAGACCCGGTCGAAATCAACTTGCCGGGCATCAATCAGGTCAACGTCAACGAAAAGGCAGGTCTGACTTTTTCTTCGGCCTTGAAAGCCTTTTTGCGGCAAGATCCCGATGTGATCATGGTGGGTGAAATCCGTGACTTCGAGACGGCGGATATTTCCATCAAGGCCGCGCAGACTGGTCACATGGTATTCTCCACGCTGCATACCAATAATGCTCCGGCCACATTGACGCGTTTGCTCAACATGGGGGTGGCGCCATTTAACGTGGCCAGCTCCGTACTGCTTATCATGGCGCAGCGTCTGGCGCGTCGTTTGTGCGGCCATTGCAAGGCCCCAGTGGATATACCTGATACGGCCTTGCTGAGGGCTGGGTTCCGGCAGGAAGAATTGGATGGCAGCTGGAAACCCTATGGCCCGGTCGGTTGCGATGAGTGCCGCGGTTCCGGCTATAAGGGTCGTACCGGTATTTATGAGGTGATGCCGATTACCGATGCGATGACCCGACTAATCATGCAAAATGGCACGGCGATTGATATCAATGATCTGGCCTTGAAAGAGGGCATGGTCGATCTGCGGCATGCAGGCCTGCTCAAGGTCAAGCGAGGGCTGACCTCGCTGGCTGAAATTGAGGCAGTGACCAACGACTAGATACAAGAAAGACAAGCATGGCGACCGTGGCGAAAAAGACAAATCCGGGGTTTATCTGGGAGTGGGAAGGCAAGGACCGGTCCGGCAAGGTCATCCGTGGCGAGCTGCGTGCGGAAACCGAGGCTGTTGCCAAGACGCAATTGCGGCGGCAGGGGATCAATGTACTCAAGGTAAAGCGCCGGCGCAGCGGTTTTGGTCGCAAGATCACCGAAAAAGACATCACGCTGTTTACCCGTCAGCTCTCCACCATGATGCGAGCTGGCGTGCCCTTGCTGCAGGCTTTTGATATCACGGCCAAGGGGCACAGTAATCCCGCCGTCACCAAGATGCTGCTGGAGGTCCGTGCTGATGTGGAGACGGGTCTGTCACTGGCGGAGGCCTTCCGCAAGAAGCCGCTGTATTTCGACAAATTATTCTGCAATCTGATCGCGGCTGGCGAAACCGGTGGTGTGCTGGACTCCTTGCTCGACAAGCTGGCCACCTACAAAGAAAAAGTGATGGCGATCAAGGGTAAGATCAAATCCGCCATGATCTACCCGACGGCGATTATTGCCACGGCCTTCATTATTACTGCAGTGATCATGATTTACGTGATCCCGGCGTTCAAAGACTTGTTCTCGAGCTTTGGTGCTGACCTGCCAGCACCGACGCTAGTCGTAATCTGGTTGTCAGATTTCTTCGTTCACTGGTGGTGGCTGATTTTCGGTTCCATTTTCGGTGGCATTTTTTCTTTTTTCTATGCCTTCAAGCGCACGCCCAAGCTGCAAGAGCAGTTTGATCGCATCTTGCTGAAGCTGCCCGTGCTTGGCGACATCATCCGCAAAGCGACCATTGCCCGCTGGTCTCGTACCCTGTCCACCTTGTTTGCTGCCGGTGTGCCGCTGGTCGAAGCGCTGGATTCGGTTGGTGGTGCCTCGGGTAATCAGGTGTATAGCGAAGCGACCAAGCTGATTCAGAATGATGTCAGTGCCGGTTCCAGCCTCAGCTATTCCATGCAGCGCACCGGGCTGTTTCCCAATATGGTGTTGCAGATGACTTCGATTGGTGAGGAGTCCGGCTCGCTTGACCAGATGCTCGACAAGATTGCCGATTTCTATGAAGAAGAAGTCGACAACGCGGTGGCCTCGCTGTCCAGTCTGCTGGAGCCGGCCATCATGGTGATTCTGGGTGTACTGATTGGCGGTCTGGTCATCGCCATGTACATGCCGATTTTCAAGATGGGTCAGGTGGTAGGTTAAGCATGACTGAAATGGCAAGTGTATTCGCTGGCAATGCCGGCTTGCTGGTGGTGGTGGTATTGCTGTTTGGTCTGCTGGTCGGCAGCTTTCTCAATGTGGTGATTCATCGTTTGCCCAAGATGATGGAGCTGGGTTGGCAGCAGGAGTGTGATGCTTACCTGGGACGGGAGCAGACGGTGCAGCCCAAGTACAACCTGCTGGTGCCCGCATCACATTGCCCGGTGTGCCGGCAGGAAGTCCGCCCCTGGCAGAATATTCCCTTGTTGAGTTATGCCTTGCTGCGTGGCCGCTGTCATGGTTGCAGTACGGCGATCAGCCTGCGTTATCCGGCTGTTGAGTTGCTGACCGGAGGCCTGTTTGCGCTGCTGGCCTGGCATTATGGCTGGAGTGTGCAGTTGCCTGCTTACCTGGCGCTGACTGCGGTGCTGGTGGCACTCGCGTTCATTGATGCCGATACCCAGTTGCTGCCGGACAGCTTGACGCTGCCCTTGTTGTGGGCAGGCCTGCTGTTCAATCTACTGACCGGTACTGTTGCACTGTCCGATGCTGTGCTGGGCGCGATGGCTGGCTATCTGAGCTTGTGGCTGGTGTACTGGCTGTTCAAGCTGGCTACCGGCAAGGAGGGCATGGGTTATGGTGATTTCAAATTGCTGGCAGCCTTTGGTGCCTGGCTGGGTTGGAGCATGTTGCCGCTTATCATCCTGCTGTCTTCTCTAGTGGGGGCGGTGGTCGGTATCGTACTGATCCTGCTGGCACGCATGGGCCGTGGCCAGGCCTTGCCATTTGGCCCATATCTGGCCGCTGCCGGCTGGATTGCCTTGCTATGGGGTCAAGACATTGTTGCTTGGTATCTAGGCATGTATGCCCATTAATATTGTTGGCCTGACCGGTGGTATCGGTTCCGGTAAAAGCGCCGCCGCTGCGCAGTTCGCTGAACTGGGCGTGCCGGTGGTGGATACGGATGTCATTGCGCATGCACTGACTGCGGCTGATGGTGCTGCCATGCCGCTGCTCGCCGCAGAATTCGGTAGCCAGGTGGTCGCGGAGAATGGCGCTCTTGATCGGGCGGCGATGCGGGCCTTGGCCTTTGCCGATCCGGATAGCCGCCGCCGGCTGGAGTCCATCCTGCATCCGCTGATCCGCGCCGAATCTGTCCGCCAGTTGGATGCCGCTCGCGGGCCCTATGTCTTGCTGGTGGTGCCCTTGTTGTTTGAAAATCCGGATTATCTGGCACTGGTGCGGCGTAGCCTGCTGGTGGATTGTGCGGAAGAGGTGCAGTTGGCGCGGGTGCAAGCCCGCAGTGGTTTGACCGCCGAAGCGGTACGCGCCATCATGGCGGCGCAGATGCCGCGTGTGCAAAGATTGGCACGGGCGGACGATGTCATTGATAATGACGGCTCGCTTGCGGCATTGCAGCTTCAAGTCGAGGCCAAACACCAGTATTATCTTGCAAACCTTGCCCACGGCCAGTGACAAGGCATTTTCCAAGCCACCAAGAAGGGCAAACGTCTTGTGATCAGTTTTGAGTTTCCTGTCACCGAGCGCACCCGTACCCTGCTTCGACTGGAGCAGCTGTATGACCGGCTGGCTTATTTTCTTGGCAAGGATCATCCGCTGGATCATCATGCCGGCCTGCTGGTGTTGTTCGAATTGCTGGAAACGGCGTCACGTGCCGATTTGAAGGCTGATCTGCTGCAGGAGCTCGAGCGGCAGAAACAGGTGCTGGAAGCGCTGCGTGAAAATCCCAATGTGGCGGAAGAAACGCTGGAAAAAGTTCTGGACGAAATCGAGCTGTCCTCCAGCCAGTTGCTCGGTGTGACGGGCAAGTTTGGCCAGCACCTGCGTGAAAACGAGTGGCTGATGGCCATCAAGCAGCGTGCAGGCATTCCCGGTGGTACCTGCCAGTTTGATTTGCCGTCTTATCACCTGTGGCAGCAGAAGCCTGCTGAGGAACGGCGGCGCGACATGCGGCGCTGGGCTGCACCGCTGATGCCGACTGCAGAGGCCGCGCGCATCCTGTTGCATCTGCTGCGCGATAGTGGCAAGACGCATCATTATGTTGCCCGCAATGGTGCTTTTCAGCAGATGTCCGGCGGTAAGGTGGTGCAGATGATTCGCATCGCTTATGACCCCAGCCTGAATGTATTGCCGGAATTGTCTGCCAACAAATATGCGATCAATGTCCGCTTCGTCAGTGCCGTTACCGGTGAAAGCCGGCCACGGCAGACAGAGTGTGATGTCGAATTTACCCTGACCAACTGCAAGTTCTGAGCCATGTCCCAAGCTGTTCGTACCGTACCTTGTCCTACCTGTGGCGCTGCCGTGCGCTGGGAGCCAGCCAGCCAGTTTCGTCCGTTTTGTAGCGAGCGCTGCAAGATGATCGATCTGGGCGAGTGGGCCAGCGAGACTTACCGTGTGCCGGCGCAGGAGGAAAGCCCGGACAGCGAGATCGATCCATCGCGCTACTCTTGAGCCATTTCGGCGATACCAATAACAAGGCCCGCAATTGCGGGCCTTGATCATTGCTGGAGGCACACTCAGGCGCGGGCGGCCAGTGCGGCTCCCTGAGTGAAGTAGGATTTGACGCCACTGAGGATGGAGCCAGCCATTTGCTGCTGGAAATCGCCATCCAGCAGGCGCTGCTCTTCTTCCGGATTACTGATGAAGGCGGTCTCGACCAGGATGGATGGGATGTCCGGGGCCTTGAGTACGGCAAATCCTGCTTGCTCCACCTGGGCGCTATGCAGCTTGTTCAAGCCACCCACCTTGCCCAGCATGATCTTGCCCAGCTTCAGGCTGTCGTTGATGGTGGCGGTCTGCGTGAGATCGAGCAGCGTGTGCGCCAGGAATTTATCCTTGCTGGCGATCTTCACCCCACCAATCAGGTCCGAGCTGTTTTCCGATTGCGCCATGGTCTTGGCAAAGGCACTGGATGCACCTTTTTCCGACAGGGCGAATACCGATGAGCCACGTGCACTGCGATTGGGTGCCGCGTCGGCATGGATGGAGATGAACAGGTCGGCATTCAGTTTACGTGCCTTGGCGACGCGCACACCCAGCGGAATGAAGATGTCTTCTTCGCGGGTCATGAAGGCTTTCATATTGCGTTCGGCATCAATCATGCGCTTGAGCTGCTTGCCGATGCGCAACACGATATCCTTTTCGCGGGTGCCATTCATGCCGATGGCGCCCGGATCCTCGCCGCCATGGCCCGGGTCCAGCATCACCACGATCGGCCGGTTCGCATCATTCTTCTTCGGTTTGACCTGGGGTGGCGGCTCGGTCAGCTTGCCCTTGTTGTAGTCGTCCAGCAGTGCCATCAACGGATCGTCTTGCGTGCCAGTGGCAGGGTAGAGGTCGACCACCAGCCGGTGCTTGTATTCGGCGACCGGATTGAGGGTGAAGGCCTGCGGCTTGACGTCGGTCTTGAGCTCCAGCACCAGTCGTACCGTGTCCGGGCTGAACTGGCCGGCGCGGGCGGTCTTGATGTAGGGGTCGGCGTCGGCGATCTGGCTGCTGATGTCTTTCAATACGCTGTTGAGCTGCACACCTTCCAGGTCAATCACCAGCCGGTTGGGATTGCTGATGGTGAACTGTTTGAACTTGATGGCATCGCTGGCTTCCAGCGTGATGCGGGTATAGCTGGAGGCCGGCCAGATACGGATGGCGACTACCTGGCTGCTGCCAGCGAAGCCAAGCTTGCTGACGCTGAGCAGGAAGGTGGCGGCAGCCGCGCCAATCAGGCGGCGGCGGGTGGGGTCGAAAGTCGAGTCAGGCATGACTGTCCGGTTTCTGTGCTTGCGGTTAAACGATACGTGCGACCCTGTCCGCTGACCTCTAGTTCCAGCGTCAGGTCAGCAATGGGCAATAAGTCCCCAGCTTTATCCGGCCACTCCACCAGGCAGACGGTGTCCTGGCCGAAGTAGTCGCGAAAGCCGGCGTCGTCCCACTCTTCCGGGTCGGCAAAGCGGTACAGGTCGAAATGGTGCACGGTCAGGTCGGCCAGCGGGTAGCTTTCAACCAGAGTATAGGTCGGGCTTTTCACCCTGCCTTGATGGCCCAGGCCGGCCAGCAGGCCACGGCTGAAAGTGGTTTTGCCGGCACCCAGATCGCCCTGCAGGAAAATTACCACGCCGGCTTGCAAGGCGCGCGCCAGCGCACCGCCCAGGGCGAGGGTGGCGGTTTCATCGGGCAGGCTGCCGCAGTGAACGCTGGTATCATCCATGGCCATATGACTGAGAAATCCTATCAAAACATGGATTATCCCGAATTGGCGCGCCAAATCAAAGCCTGGGCACGAGAATTGGGCTTTGCCGATGCCAGAATCGGCCATGCCCGGCTGCCCGCAGAGGCTGAGCACAAGCTGCAAGCCTGGCTGGATGAGGGCTGCCATGGCGAAATGGACTATATGGCGCGGCACGGTGCGCTGCGGGTGAAACCGGCCGAACTGCTGCCCGGCACCCTGACCATCATCAGCGTGCGCATGCACTACTGGCCGGCAGACGCGCAGGCAAGCGAGTCGGTGTTGCAGGATGGCCGGCTGGCCTATCTGTCGCGTTATGCGCTGGGGCGGGACTATCACAAGGTGATACGTGCCCGTTTGCAGAAGCTGGCCGATCAGATCCGTCAGGCCATCGGTGACTTCGGTTATCGGGTGTTCACCGACAGCGCACCGGTGGCCGAAGTGGCGCTAGCCGCCCAGTCCGGCCTTGGCTGGCGCGGCAAGCATACCTTGCTGCTGAACCGGCAGCAGGGTTCGCTGTTCTTTCTGGGCGAACTGTTTACCGACCTGCCCTTGCCGGTGAATGAGGAGGAGGATGGGCACTGCGGCCGCTGCACACGCTGTATTGATATCTGCCCGACCCAGGCCATCACCGCGCCTTACAAGGTGGATGCCCGCCGCTGTATTTCCTATCTGACCATCGAGCTGAAATCAGCCATTCCGCTGGAGCTACGGCCTTTGATCGGCAATCGGGTCTATGGCTGTGATGATTGCCAGCTGGTTTGCCCGTGGAACCGCTTTGCCGTCAATACCGCCGAGGCTGACTTTGCCGTGCGCCATGGTCTGGATCACGTCAGCCTGCTTGAGCTGTTTGGCTGGAGCGAAGCCATGTTCAAGGAAAAACTGGCGGGCAGTCCGATCTACCGTATCGGTTACCCCAAATGGCTGTCCAATCTGGCGGTGGGGCTGGGCAATGCGCCATACGATCCGGCTATCGTTGCTGCACTGGAAGGGCATCAGCATGCTGATGAAGCACTGGTGGCCGAGCCCGTGCGCTGGGCTTTGCAACAACAACGGCTGCGTGCTGCAGACAGCCAATGAAAAAGGGAGCCTTGCGGCTCCCCGGTGCATCACTGCGGCCAGCTCAGTTGAGCGGCTTGGTGAAGTGAAACGAGCTAATGCTGAATCCCTTGCGGAAATACAGGCGGTGCGCTTCGGTGCGCCAGGTGCCGGAATCCAGCACTTGAAAGCCGCAACCCAGCCGGCGGGCTTCGTCGGCACACCAGTCCAGCAACTGGCTGCCTATGCCTTGCGAGCGATGGGCTTCATCGCTGACCAGGTCATCGATATACAGCCGCAGGTCTTCATAGGTGTTTTCGTATACCCGGTACAGGGCGAGTCCCAGCGGCTTGCCGTCACCATCCAGCGCCGCCACCATGCGTGCGCCAAACGAGCAGACGCGTTGCATTTTTGCCGCATAGCTGTGGCCGTGCTCCGGCAGCATGGGGCGCAGCTGGCGGTGCAGGCTGCTGCACAGGGCCAGTAATTCCGGCTCGGTGACCTTGCCGGTTTCGTCAGTCAGCGGCACGATGCGCAAAGACAGGGCCATTTCAGTCGCCACGTGACGGTGCAATCACCAGTGATTCGCCATCCAGAATCACCTTGCCCTGCACCAGACACTGCGTTGCCAGCTTGACGCGCTTCTTCTCCGGGAAAATTTCCACTACGGTAGCGCGGGCGGTAACGGTCTGGCCGATACGTACCGGAGCCTTGAAGCGGGTGGATTGCGACAGGTAGATGGTGCCGTTGCCCGGCAGGCGGGTGCCGACCACGGTGGAGATCAGGCTGGCGGTCAGCATGCCGTGAGCGATACGCGTTTCAAACGGCGTGGTTTCGGCGTATTCCTGATTGATGTGCACCGGATTGTCATCGCCGGAAACAGCAGCAAACAGCAGGATATCGGCTTCGGTAATGGTTTTGGCGTATTCGGCAGAATCGCCGACCTTGATATCTTCAAAGTAGACTGTCATGAGGGAGCCTCCGGCTATGACGTTGAAATTGCTGCACTGCATTGTGCCATGCAGCAGACGAAATGCAAATTAAGCGGAAATGACGTAGTATCTGCAATCAGTTGTTTTTTTGCTACGTGCCACACACTAAAATTCAACCAAACGCTCGTTTGAAATGGCGTTGGGGCATAATTCGGGAAACACCACGGTAGCAAGTCCCTTCCGAGTTCGATTAACCCAGAGAGCTATTCGCTGGAGGAATATGAAAGTTCTAGTCGCTGTTAAACGCGTTGTCGATTACAACGTGAAGGTTCGGGTGAAGGCTGACGGGTCTGATGTCGATGTCGCCAACGTCAAGATGTCGATGAATCCCTTTGACGAAATCGCGGTGGAAGAAGCCGTGCGTCTGAAGGAAGCCGGCAAGGCCACCGAGATTGTTGTTGTTTCCATGGGCGTGAAGCAGTGCGAGGAAACCCTGCGCACCGCTCTGGCCATGGGCGCTGACCGTGCCATCCTGGTGGAAACCGATACCGAACTGCAGCCGCTGGCCGTGGCCAAGCTGCTCAAGGCCGTGGCGGACAAGGAACAGCCGCAACTGCTGATCGTCGGCAAGCAGGCCATTGATGATGATGCCAACCAGACCGGCCAAATGGCTGCGGCTTTGCTGGGCTGGGCCCAGGGCGCATTCGCTTCCAAGGTGGATGTTGCTGCCGAAACCGTCGACGTTACTCGTGAGATCGACGGTGGCCTGGAAACCCTGAAGCTGCGCCTGCCGGCCGTGGTCACTGCCGACCTGCGCCTGAACGAGCCGCGCTTCATCAAGCTGCCCAATATCATGGCCGCCAAGAAAAAGCCGCTGGAAAAGACCAGCCCGGCCGATCTGGGCGTCGATGTCACTCCGCGTCTGAAAACGCTGAAAGTGGCCGAGCCTTCCAAGCGCTCTGCCGGCATCAAGGTAGCCAATGCTGCCGAGCTGGTAGCCAAACTGAAAAACGACGCAAAGGTGCTGTAAGCCATGGCCATTCTCGTTATCGCTGAACACGACAACCAGGGCCTGAAAGCAGGCACCCTGAATACCGTAACTGCCGCCGCCAAGCTGGGCGAAGTGCATGTACTGGTGGCCGGCCACAATGCCGCAGCTGCTGCCGACGCCGCCAAGAGCGTGGTTGGTGTCAGCAAGGTGCTGCTGGCTGATGCGGCCCAATACGCCCACGGTCTGGCCGAATCGCTGTCCGCCCTGGTAGTGGACGTGGCCAAGAGCTACAGCCATGTGCTGGCTCCGGCTACTTCTTTTGGCAAGAACCTGCTGCCGCGCGTGGCTGCCTTGCTGGATGTGGCGCAGATTTCCGAAATCACTGCCATCGAATCGGCTGATACCTTTGTGCGCCCGGTATACGCCGGCAACGTGCTGGCCACTGTGCAATCGGCTGATGCCATCAAGGTGATCACCGTGCGTACCACGGCTTTCGATGCTGCGGCAGCTCAAGGTGGTTCCGCTGCGGTGGAAAGCGTCGCCGTGGCGGCTGATCCGCAACTGTCCAGCTTTATTGGCCAGGAGCTGACCAAATCTGACCGTCCGGAACTGGGCGCTGCCAAGATCATCGTTTCCGGTGGTCGTGCGCTGGGTTCGGAAGAGCAATTCAAGGCCGTGATCGAACCGCTGGCCGACAAGCTGGGAGCTGCCGTTGGTGCTTCGCGTGCCGCAGTTGACGCGGGCTACGCCCCGAACGACTACCAGGTTGGCCAAACCGGCAAGGTAGTGGCACCGCAGCTGTACTTCGCTGTGGGTATTTCCGGTGCCATCCAGCATCTGGCCGGTATGAAAGATTCCAAGGTGATCGTGGCGATCAACAAGGACGAAGAAGCGCCGATCTTCCAGGTGGCTGACTACGGCATTGTGGGTGACCTGTTCACCGTGGTGCCGGAATTGCTGGCCGAACTGGCCAAGTAAAGGTGTGTGGGGAGGGGCAGCCCTCCCCATCCGAGCAGGCAGCATAGCCGCCGGAATCAAAAAATAAAAACCGGCTACGACCGGTCTGCTTCATGGAGGAGCAAGCTTTCCCGCCGCAGCTCGCGGTGGGTAGGCATGCTCATGCATCAGGTGGACGGCGAGCCGGTTTTTTCATATCTACGACGATTGTAGTGCAGCAAGAATAAGGAGAGGCTGATGATTTATAACGCGCCAGTTAAAGAAATTCGCTTTGTTCTCAATGAATTGGCCGAGCTGACCTCGGTGTGCAGCCTGCCTGGTTATGAAGACTGCTCGGTGGAGCTGGTCGATGCCATTCTGGAAGAAGCCGCCAAGTTTGCCGAAGGGGTGCTGGCTCCCATCAACAAGCAGGGTGACAAAGGGGCCACGCTGAAAGACGGCGAAGTGACCGCCGCGCCGGGCTTCAAGGACGCCTGGCAGCAATATGTCGAATCCGGCTGGGTGGGCCTGCGTGCGCCGGCTGATTTTGGCGGGCAGGGCATGCCGGCGCTGGTGGCGATTGCCGCCGAAGAAATGTGGTGTTCGGCCAATCTGGCCTTTTCACTGGCACCGCTGTTGACGTTGGGTGCGGTGGAAGCCATTCACCATCATGCCTCGGAAGAACTCAAGGCCATTTATCTGCCGCGCATGTCCAGTGGTGAGTGGACTGGTACCATGAACCTGACCGAGCCGCAGGCCGGTTCCGACCTGGCTCAGGTACGCTCGCGTGCCGTGCCGCAGGCCGATGGCAGCTATCGCATCAGTGGGCAGAAAATCTTCATCACCTGGGGTGAGCACGATATGGCCGACAATATCGTCCATCTGGTGCTGGCCCGTCTGCCGGACGCTCCGGCCGGGGTGAAGGGTATTTCCCTGTTCATCGTGCCCAAGTTCCTGGTGAGTGCTGATGGCAGCCTGGGTGCGCGTAACGACGTACGTTGCGTATCGCTGGAACACAAGCTGGGCATCCACGGCAGCCCGACGGCGGTGATGAGTTTTGGTGATAACGATGGTGCCATCGGCTATCTGGTGGGCGAGGCCAACAAGGGTCTGGGCTATATGTTCACCATGATGAACCACGCCCGCCTTGGGGTGGGGGTGGAGGGCATGTCGGTATCCGAGCGCGCCTACCAGAAGGCAGTGGAATATGCCCGCGACCGCGTGCAAAGCCGGGCTGTCGGTTCGCCCGACCCGGCTGGTGTGGCCATCATCAAGCATCCCGACATCCGTCGCATGCTGATGACCATGCGCGCCCAGATCGAAGCCCAGCGCGCGCTGGCCTTCTACACCGCTGCGGCGCTGGATCGTGCCTCGCGCCATCCGGTGGCCAGCGAAGCAGCGCGCAATCAGGCGCTGGTGAATTTCCTCATTCCCATCGTCAAGGGTTGGAATACCGAGCAGGCCAATGAACTGACCAGCCTGGCGGTGCAAGTGCATGGCGGCATGGGCTTTATCGAAGAAACCGGCGTGGCGCAGTACTACCGTGATGCGCGCATCACCGCCATTTACGAAGGCACTACCGGCATTCAGGCGCTGGACCTTATTGGCCGCAAGACCTTCAGCGAAGGCGGCGCGACGGCCCGTGCGCTGTTGGATGAAGCGCGTGCCACGGCTGGCAAGCTGGAAGCCGCCGGTTACGCCAGTATCGCCGCCAATCTGCAGCAGGCTGCGGCCGAGGCCGAACGCTGCGTTGCTTTCATTCTCGATAGCTTCGGTAGTCAGCCGCAGCTGGCAGCCGCCGGTTCGGTACCTTTCCTCAAGCTGATGGGTATTGTGCTGGGTGGCTGGCAACTGGGCCGCGCCGCGCTGATCGCCCGCGAAAAACTGGGGGAAGACGGTGTGGATGAGGATTTCCTCAAGGCCAAAATCATCACCGCCCGCTTCTTTGCCGAGCATATGTTGCCGCAGGTCGGCGGCCTGGCCGCGGCCATTGTGGATGGTGCCGACAGCGTGCTGGAACTGGACGACAGCCTGTTCTAAGCTGAAGTCCTGCCAGCCGAAACAGCCACCTGCGGGTGGCTGTTTCTTTAAGTAAAGCTATTGGAAATTGTGCAGGGAAAATCAGGAAGTGATGCAAAAACAGGTGCTTGTGACTTGTTTCAACTGGCCGAAAGCGGTATGATTGAAAGGTTTAACCAAACGGGACAGGCGCAAAACGTCGTGTCCCGTTATTCACATAAAAATCCGCAAAAACATACAAGCGAAACGCAACAGGAGCTAGTCAGTGTCAACCGTACCAGCGATCCTCGTCTTGGCTGACGGTACCCTCTTCAAGGGCAGTGCCATCGGAGCCACCGGCCATACGGTCGGCGAAGTGGTATTCAATACCGCCATGACCGGGTATCAGGAAATCCTCACCGATCCCTCCTACACCAAACAAATCGTCACCCTGACTTATCCCCATATCGGTAATGTCGGCGCGAATTCGGAAGATACCGAATCACGCGCCGTTTTTGCATCCGGTCTGATCATTCGCGATCTGCCGCTGTTGCACAGCAACTTCCGTGCGGAAGATTCGTTGTCCGACTATCTGGCCAAGAACAATGTCGTGGCCATCGCCGATATCGATACCCGTCGCCTGACTCGCATTCTGCGCGAGAAGGGTGCCCAGCCTGGCTGCATCATGGCTGGTGCCGATCTGGACGAAGCCCGCGCGCTGGAACTGGCACGTGGTTTCGGCTCCATGGCTGGCCAGGATCTGGCCAAGGTGGTCAGCTGTGCCGAGTCCTACCAGTGGAAACTGGGCGAATGGAAGCTGGGTGCCGGCTATAGCGAACAGGCCGAAACCCCCTTCCATGTCGTTGCCTACGACTTCGGTGTCAAGCACAACATCCTGCGCATGCTGGCCGAACGTGGCTGCAAGCTGACCGTGGTTCCGGCGCAGACGCCGGCCAAGGATGTGCTGGCGCTGAATCCGGATGGCGTGTTCCTGTCCAACGGCCCGGGCGATCCGGAACCGTGCGACTACGCCATCGCCGCCATCCGCGACATCCTGGAAACCCGCCTGCCGGTATTCGGTATCTGCCTGGGTCACCAGTTGTTGGGTCTGGCCTCCGGTGCCAAGACCAGCAAGATGAAGTTTGGCCACCACGGTGCCAACCACCCGGTGCAGGATCTGGACAGCGGCCGCGTGATGATCACCAGCCAGAACCACGGCTTCCAGGTGGATGAGTCCACCCTGCCGGCCAATGTGCGCGTGACCCATCGCAGCCTGTTCGACCAGACCGTACAGGGCATTGCGCTGACCGACCGCCCGGCATTCTCCTTCCAGGGACACCCGGAAGCCAGCCCCGGTCCGGAAGACGTGGCCTATCTGTTTGACCGCTTCATCACGGCGATGAGCCAGGCGAAGTAAACGGACCAGAACGGAGAACAAGCATGCTGGGCATTACCGATATCACCACCTACCTGATTGGCACCATCATCATCGTGTTGCTGCCAGGCCCCAACTCCATGTATGTGCTGTCGGTGGCGGCACAGCGCGGCATCCGCCGCGGCTTTGTGGGGGCCTGCGGGGTATTTGCCGGTGATGCAATCCTGATGACGCTGGCCGCCACGGGGGCGGCAGGGGTGCTCAAGGCCAATCCGGCCCTGTTTGCCGTGGTCAAGTATGCCGGTGGTGCTTACCTGACCTGGCTGGGCCTGCAGATGCTGCGTGGCGCCTGGCGTGCCTGGCGCAGTGCTTCCCGTACGGAAGACGCTGCGCCGCAAGCACAGCGCGAAGTGGACGCCAGCCGTCCCTTCGTCAAGGCGCTGGTCATCAGCCTGATGAACCCCAAGGCCATCTTGTTCTTCGTGTCCTTCTTCGTGCAATTCGTCGACCCGGCCTATCCGCACCCGGTGCTGACCTTTCTTGTGCTGGGCGGCTTGCTGCAGTGCTGCAGCGCCCTCTATCTGGCCACCATCATCGTGTCCGGAGCAAGACTGGCCGAAGCCTTCCGCCGCCGCCGCAAACTGTCCTCCGCCATGTCTGGCGGGGTGGGCGCGCTGTTTCTGGGCTTCGGGGCCAAACTGGCGGCAGCCAGCCTGAACTGAACAATTGAAATTGACTGAGCGATAACATGCCGAAACGTACCGACCTCAAGAGTATTCTCATCATCGGCGCCGGCCCCATTGTCATTGGCCAGGCCTGCGAGTTTGACTACTCCGGCGCCCAGGCCTGCAAGGCCCTGCGTGAAGAAGGTTACAAAGTCATCTTGGTGAACTCCAATCCGGCCACCATCATGACTGACCCGAACATGGCCGATGTCACCTACATCGAACCGATCACCTGGCCTGTTCTGGAAAAAATCATTGCCAAGGAACGTCCGGACGCCATCTTGCCCACCATGGGCGGCCAGACCGCACTGAACTGTGCGCTGGACCTGGCCAAGCATGGCGTGCTGGAAAAGTACAATGTCGAGCTGATCGGTGCCACCGAAGACGCCATCGACAAGGCAGAAGACCGTGGCCGCTTCAAGGAAGCCATGGCCAAGATCGGCCTGTCCTGCCCGCTGTCCTTTGTCTGCCACAGCATGGAAGAGTCGCTGGAAGCGCAGTCCAAGGTGGGTTACCCCACGCTGATCCGCCCGTCCTTCACCATGGGCGGCTCCGGTGGCGGCATCGCCTACAACAAGGAAGAATTCCTGGCGATCTGCGAGCGCGGCTTTGAAGCGTCTCCCACCCATGAACTGCTGATCGAGCAGTCCGTACTCGGCTGGAAAGAGTACGAAATGGAAGTGGTGCGCGACAAAAAAGACAACTGCATCATCATCTGCTCCATCGAGAACTTCGACCCGATGGGCGTGCATACCGGTGACTCCATCACCGTGGCTCCGGCACAGACCCTCACCGACAAGGAATACCAGATCATGCGTAATGCATCGATCGCGGTACTCCGTGAAATCGGCGTGGATACCGGTGGCTCCAACGTGCAGTTCGCCACCAATCCGGTCAACGGCGAAATGATCGTGATCGAGATGAACCCGCGTGTATCGCGTTCGTCGGCACTGGCTTCCAAGGCCACCGGCTTCCCGATTGCCAAGGTGGCTGCCAAGCTGGCCGTGGGCTACACCCTGGACGAACTGAAAAACGACATCACCGGCGGCGCAACCCCGGCTTCGTTCGAACCGTCCATCGACTACGTGGTCACCAAGATCCCGCGTTTTGCCTTCGAAAAATTCCCGCAGGCCGACAACCGCCTGACCACCCAGATGAAGTCGGTGGGCGAAGTGATGGCCATGGGCCGCACCCTGCAGGAATCCATGCACAAGGCGCTGCGTGGCCTGGAAACCGGTCTGTCCGGTTTCAACTCGGTGACCAGCAACGAAGAAACCATCCGTCACGAAGTCAGCACCCCGGGACCGGAACGCATCCTGTACGTGGCCGACGCCTTCCGCGTGGGCATGAGCCGCGACGATGTGTTTGCCTTGAGCAAGATCGACCCGTGGTTCCTGGCGCAGATTGAAGACATCGTGGGCGAAGAAAAAGCCCTGGCCGGCCGCAAGGTGGAAGAGTTGAGCTTTGACGAACTGCGTCGTCTGAAGCGCAAGGGCTTCTCCGACCGTCGTCTGGGTGAACTGCTGAATACCGACCAGGCTGCCGTGCGCGCCAAGCGCTGGGCATTGGGTCTGCACCCGGTCTACAAGCGTGTGGATACCTGCGCGGCCGAGTTCGCCACTTCCACCGCCTATATGTATTCCAGCTACGAAGAAGAGTGCGAAGCCAACCCGTCCGACCGCAAGAAGGTCATGGTACTGGGTGGCGGCCCCAACCGTATCGGTCAGGGCATCGAATTCGACTACTGCTGCGTGCATGCGGCGCTGGCGCTGCGTGAATCCGGTTTCGAGACCATCATGGTCAACTGCAACCCGGAAACCGTCTCCACCGACTACGACACCTCCGACCGTCTGTACTTCGAGCCGCTGACGCTGGAAGACGTGCTGGAAATCTGCCGTATCGAAAAGCCGTTTGGTGTCATCGTGCAGTACGGTGGCCAGACCCCGCTGAAGCTGGCGCGCGCGCTGGAAGCCAATGGTGTGCCCATCATCGGGACCAGCCCGGACATGATCGACGCCGCGGAAGACCGCGAGCGCTTCCAGAAGCTGCTGCACGACCTGGGCCTGAAACAGCCGCCGAACCGCACTGCGCGTACTCCGGCCGATGCCATGAAGCTGGCCGAAGAAATCGGCTATCCGCTGGTGGTGCGCCCGTCTTACGTACTGGGTGGCCGTGCGATGGAAATCGTGCACGAGCCGGCCGACCTCGAGCGCTACATGCGCGAAGCGGTCAAGGTATCCAACGACAGCCCGGTACTGCTGGATCACTTCCTCAATGACGCCATCGAAGTCGACGTGGATTGCATCTCTGACGGCACCTCGGTGGTGATCGGCGGCATCATGCAGCATATCGAACAGGCTGGTGTGCACTCCGGTGACTCCGCCTGCTCGCTGCCGCCGTACAGCCTGTTCCCGGCGGTGCAGGACGAAATCCGTCGCCAGACCGAAGCCATGGCGCGTGCGCTGAATGTGGTTGGCCTGATGAACGTACAGTTCGCCATCCAGGGTGACACCATCTACGTGCTGGAAGTCAACCCGCGTGCCTCGCGTACCGTGCCGTTTGTTTCCAAGGTAACCGGCGCATCGCTGGCCAAGATTGCCGCTCGTGCCATGGCTGGTATCAGCCTGATCGAGCAAGGCTTTACCCAGGAAGTCATCCCGCCGTATTACGCGGTGAAGGAAGCCGTATTCCCCTTCATCAAGTTCCCTGGTGTCGATACCATCCTTGGGCCGGAAATGAAGTCCACCGGTGAAGTGATGGGTGTGGGCAAGAGCTTTGCGGAAGCCTTCGTCAAGAGCCAGCTGGCTGCCGGCGACAAGCTGCCGCGCACCGGCAAGGTGTTCCTGTCGGTACGCCAGTCCGACAAGAACGGTGCGGTAGACGTGGCACGTGAGCTGCAGCGTCTGGGCTTTGGCGTGTGTGCCACCCGTGGCACGGCCAAGACCCTGGCCGAAGCCGGCATCGTGGTGCAGGTGGTCAACAAGGTAAACGAAGGTCGCCCGCACATCGTCGACATGATCAAGAACGGCGAAATCGACGTGCTGGTCAATACCGTGGATGAAAAGCGCCAGGCCATTCAGGACAGCCACTCCATCCGTCGCAGCGCGCTGCAGGCCCGTATTCCGCAATACACTACCCTGGCTGGTGCCAAGGCCGTGTGTGTGGGCATGGCGCATGTGGAAGAGTTTGATGTTTACAGCGTTCAGGAACTGCACGCCTCCATCAAGCACTAATCTTGCTGCCAGCTGGAAGCTAAGGGACAAGTTGTGCGTTGAAGCTTTGAACCACAAGCGATTTGCCGTTACAATCTAGCTATTGAACCCGCAACACCCAAGCCGCCGTCTCGTACGGCGGCTTGTGTTTTTGATGACGGCGGGGTACCGCCTCAGGAGAACACCCGAATGAACAAAGTCCCGTTGACTCTGCGTGGCGCCGAGCTTCTCAAAGAAGAACTGCAACGCCTGAAGAGCGTGGAACGTCCGGCGGTTATCGAAGCGATCGCCGAGGCGCGTTCGCATGGCGACCTGTCGGAAAACGCCGAATACGATGCAGCCAAGGAACGCCAAGGCTTCGTCGAAGGCCGCATTGCCGATCTCGAAGGCAAGATTTCCAATGCCATCATCATTAATCCGGCCGAGCTGGATGCCGATGGTCGCGTGGTGTTTGGTGCTACTGTCGAACTGATGGATCTGGAAACCGAAGACAAAGTCACCTACCAGATCGTGGGCGACGATGAAGCCGACATCAAGGTCTGCAAGGTTTCGGTCAATTCGCCGATTGCGCGTGCGCTGATCGGCAAGGAAGCCGGCGATGTGGCCGAGGTGGTGGCACCGGGCGGCATCCGCGAATACGAAGTGCTAGACGTCAAGTACATCTAAAACTGTCAGATCAAACGCGCGGCTATCGCGCGTTTTTGCTGTGTTTCAGGGAGAGCGCGCATGGATGGGTTGCGAGCGATTACCAGAACCTTCTGGATAGGCGGGCTGTGGGTCATTGGCCTGATTGTCACGCCGGTATTGTTCAAGATGCTGGATACGGTGACCGCAGGCATGGTGGCTGGCAAGCTGTTTGCCGGCATTGCCTGGGTTGGTCTGGTCTGCGGTGTATTTTTGCTGGTGGACAATGTCTGGCGCAATGGCGTGCGCGGCATGAAGGAGAGCAGCTTCTGGCTGATCGTCGGCATGCTGCTGTGCACCGTCATCAACCACTTTGCGGTCACCCCCATCATCGCCGAGCTGAAGTTGCAGATGAACCATGCGGCGGAAGGGCTGTTTGGCGGTGGCTTTGCCACCTGGCACGCCATTTCCAGCCTGATTTATCTGGTGCAAAGCCTGATGGGCCTGGCCTACATCCTGCGCCGTGACTGAGCAGGTCTGAGCACCAGCAGGGCCGGGACAAAATAAAAGCGGTGGAGTCCCACCGCTTTTGCTATACCGGCCAAGAGCTGGCTCAGGATTGCGACGCCAGCTTCAGTGCCTTTTTGTTCTTCGGCAGTACGATGCGCTGTTTGTCGCTGGGACGCCACAGCACCAGCAGTTTGCCGATATGCTGTACCGGAGCAGCACTGAGATCATCGCAGATTTGCTCGTACAGCGCGATGCGGGCAGCGCGGTCATCACCTTGTACGCGGATTTTGATCAGCTCGTGGGCATCCAGGCTGATGGCGATTTCGCGCAGTACGGAGTCGCTCAGGCCATTATTGCCGATCATCACGACCGGGTTGAGCGTCTGGGCCAGACCCTTGAGGTGTTGGCGCTGGAAAGGTTGCAGTTCGATTTTCATTGGACAGGCTTGGTTTCAAAGCAAAACCGGATTCTACTAGAGTTTGGCCCTTTGCCCAAACTCTGGCCACAAACAGACTGAAAAACAACAGGATAGCCCACCGGCTATGCTGGACGAGATTGGCAGAAAGCTACCCATGGCAAGAAGTACCAGCAGCAATATCTGGCTGCGCGAACATGTTAACGACCAGTATGTACAGATGGCCAAGAAAGACGGCTACCGGGCAAGGGCAGCGTACAAGCTGCTGGAAATCAACGAAAAAGACAAACTGATACGCCCCGGTACCGTGCTGGCCGACCTGGGGAGCGCCCCAGGCAGCTGGTCGCAAGTAGCCGCCCGTATCGTCGGTGAGCAGGGCAAGGTGTTTGCGCTGGATATTCTGCCGATGAATCCGATTGCCGATGTGGAATTCATCCAGGGCGATTTTCGTGAAGAAGAAATTCTGCAGCAGTTTGTCGACCTGCTGGATGGTCGTGCGCTGGACCTTGTAATTTCCGATATGGCACCCAATATCTCAGGAATGAGCGCCATGGATCAGGCCAGAAGTTTTCTCCTGTGTGAGCTGGCGCTGGAATTTGCGCGCGATCACCTGAAACCCGGCGGCAGTTTTCTCGTCAAAGTGTTCCAGGGCAGTGATTTCCAGTCCTACCTCCAGGCCATGCGCGAGCTGTTCGAAGAGGTGGTCACCCGCAAACCCAAGGCCTCGCGCGATCGTTCCAGTGAAATTTACTTGCTGGGCAAGGGCCGACGCTGACATACAACCCCTCGGGGTTTACAATCCATACCAATGAAATACGCAACCGCAAAGTCAGGGCACAGAGGAGTCCGCTACTCGTGAACAATATCGGCAAAAACATAGCCATCTGGGTCATCATCGGTTTGGTACTGATGACAGTATTCAATCAGTTCAACAAACGCCAGGACGCCCAGAACCAGATCGAGTACTCGCAATTCATCAGCGATGTCGAATCCGGCAAGGTGCAATCCCTGAGCATTGAGGGCCATCCCCTGCGTGGCCAGTGGCTGAAGGGTAAGCGGACAGACGGTTCGGCATTTGCCACCTACGCTCCGTACGACCCGCAACTGGTCGAAGACCTGATCAAGAACAACGTACGCTTCTCCGCCAAGCCGGAAGAAGAACCGTCCATGCTGATGAGCATCTTCATCAGCTGGTTCCCGATGCTGTTGCTGATTGGCGTGTGGGTTTTCTTCATGCGTCAGATGCAGGGCGGCGGCAAGGGCGGTGCTTTCTCCTTCGGCAAGAGCAAGGCGCGCATGCTGGATCAGGACACCAATACCGTGACCTTTGCGGATGTGGCCGGCTGCGATGAAGCCAAGGAAGAAGTAAAGGAAATCGTCGATTACCTGCGCGATCCGTCCCGCTACCAGAGTCTGGGTGGGCGCATTCCGCGCGGCATCTTGCTGTGTGGCTCCCCGGGTACCGGTAAAACGCTGTTGGCCAAGGCCATCGCTGGCGAAGCCAAGGTGCCGTTCTTCAGCATCTCTGGTTCCGACTTTGTGGAAATGTTTGTCGGCGTGGGTGCTGCCCGTGTCCGCGACATGTTCGAGCAGGCGAAAAAGAACTCGCCTTGCATCATCTTCATCGATGAAATCGATGCTGTCGGCCGCCAGCGTGGTGCTGGTCTGGGCGGTGGCAACGACGAACGCGAACAGACGCTGAACCAGCTGCTGGTGGAAATGGATGGTTTCGAAACCAACACCACCGTTATCGTGATCGCCGCGACCAACCGTCCTGACGTACTCGACCCAGCCCTGCAACGTCCGGGCCGTTTCGACCGCCAGGTGGTGGTGCCGCTGCCGGATATCCGTGGTCGCGAACAGATTCTGTCCGTGCACATGCGCAAAGTCCCGATTGCTGCCGATGTGGAACCTTCGGTCATCGCTCGTGGCACGCCGGGTTTCTCCGGTGCTGATCTGGCCAACCTGGTGAACGAGGCTGCGCTGTTTGCTGCCCGTCGCGCCAAGCGCCTGGTGGACATGGTGGATTTCGAGTCGGCCAAGGACAAGATCATGATGGGTGCCGAGCGCCGCAGCATGGTGATGTCGGAGGAAGAAAAGCGTAATACCGCTTATCACGAATCCGGCCATGCCGTTGTTGCCAAGCTCTTGCCCAAGTCGGATCCGGTGCACAAGGTCACCATCATTCCGCGCGGACGTGCGCTGGGTGTGACCATGCAGCTGCCGGAACAGGACCGCTTTGCCTATGATCGCGGCTACCTGATGGACCGTCTGGCCATTCTGTTCGGCGGTCGTATTGCCGAAGAGCTGTTCATGAACCAGATGACCACCGGTGCTTCCAACGACTTCGAACGTGCCACACAAATGGCGCGCGACATGGTGACCCGCTACGGCATGTCCGACAAGCTCGGTCCGATGGTGTATGGCGACAACGAAGGTGAAGTCTTCCTGGGTCGTTCCATCACCACGCACAAGAACCTGTCCGAAGCCACGATGCAGCAAGTGGATATGGAAATCCGCCGCATTATCGACGAGCAGTACGGGCTGGCCCGCCGTCTGCTGGAAGATAACCGCGACAAGGTGGAAGCCATGACCGCAGCCCTGCTGGAATGGGAAACCATCGATGCCGAGCAGATTAACGACATCATGGATGGCAAGCCGCCGCGTCCGCCCAAACCGGGCAGCGGTTTCCCGGCCAAGCCGGAAGACAAGCCGGCTGAAGCCAGCCCGGCAGCAGCAACATCTACGCCGGCTCAGGAACTCTGATCACCGGTTTTTGCAGGGCGGCAGCTTAGGCTGTCGCCCTGTTTTGCATTTATCAGGCAGATATTTCCCATGCAATTGCTTGAATGCGGGCGTTTCCAGCTCGATCTGACCCAGCCCATGATCATGGGCATCCTCAATGTCACGCCGGATTCGTTTTCCGATGGCGGTCGCTTCAACTCCCTGGATAGTGCGCTGCAACGTGCCGAAAGCATGCTGGCAGACGGTGCGGCCATTCTGGATATCGGTGGTGAATCCACCCGTCCCGGTGCGCCGGAAGTCAGTGTGCAGCAGGAGCTGGACCGGGTGATGCCGGTGCTGGAACAGTTGAAGGGCATCGGCGCGCCCTTGTCGCTGGATACCCGCCGTACTGCGGTGATGCGTGCCGCCTTGCAATTGGGGGCGGTGGATCTGATCAATGATGTTTCTGCGCTGGAGGATGATGGTGCGGTGGACGCGGTGGCTGCATCGAATGTGGCGCTCTGCCTGATGCACAAGCAGGGTAATCCGGACTCCATGCAGCAGGCCCCGCACTATCTGGATGTGGTGGATGAAGTGGGCCATTATCTGTTGCGCCGGGTACAGCTGTGCCGCGATGCCGGTATTGCCGATGCCCGTCTGCTGATCGATCCCGGTTTCGGCTTTGGAAAAACTCTGCAGCACAATCTGCAATTGCTGGCCGGACTGCGCCGTATCGAGGCCATCAGCGGCCTTCCCTTGCTAGTGGGGCTGTCGCGCAAATCCATGCTCGGTGCCATTACCGGCGAGGCCATTCCCTGCGAGCGGCTGGGGGCCAGCCTGGCCGTGGCGCTGTTGTCCTTGCAGCAGGGCGCCAGGATAGTACGGGTACACGATGTCAAGGCCAGCCATCAGGCCTTGCAGGTGTGGGGCGCGATGCAGGCCTATGCCGACTGACGCCGTTATAGCCGCAGAGTTTTGCTGTGCGACTTGGCGCACAGGTACAATGCATGACTCCCGCAGGGGCCATTTTGCTGTTATGCGTTGCCAGCCATGCTGCGGCAACGTGATTAGGATGATGAGATGAGTCGCAAATATTTTGGAACGGATGGTGTGCGTGGCGAAGTAGGGCAGTTCCCCATTACGCCGGATTTTGTTCTCAAGCTGGGCCATGCTGCTGGCCGGGTGCTGGTCGATCATGACAAGGTGCATCGCCCCACGGTGTTGATCGGCAAGGACACCCGGATTTCCGGCTATATGCTGGAGGCGGCGCTGCAGGCCGGCTTTACTGCTGCCGGTGTCAATGTACTGCTGACCGGGCCTTTGCCGACTCCGGGCATCGCCTATCTGACGCGTGCGTTGCGGCTGGAGGCCGGGGTGGTGATTTCTGCCTCGCACAACCCGTATCAGGATAATGGCATCAAGTTCTTTGCCGAAGGTGGCAAAAAACTGGATGACACGCTGGAGCTGGAAATCGAGGCCATGCTTGAGCAGCCGATGACCACCAACAGCTCGGTGGAGCTGGGGCGCGCCCGTCGTATTTCCGGTGCCGCCGAACGCTATATCGAATTCTGCAAGAGTACCTTCCCCGGCGAGCGCGATCTCAAACAGCTCAAACTGGTGGTGGATTGCGCGAATGGTGCCACCTACCATATCGCGCCCAAGGTATTTCACGAACTGGGTGCCGAAGTGGTGGTCATTGGCGGGGAGCCGGATGGCTACAACATCAATGACAAGGTGGGCGCGACCTACCCCAAGACCCTGCAAGTCGCCGTGCTGGAACACCATGCCGATTTCGGCATTTCGCTGGATGGCGACGGCGACCGGCTGATCATGGTGGATCGCAATGGCAAGGTGTATGACGGCGACCAGCTGATTTACATCATTGCCAGGGCCCGTGCCGCGCGCGGCGACCTGCGGGGCGGCGTAGTGGGGACCGTGATGACCAATATGGCGATGGAACTGGCCCTGAACAAGCTGGGTGTGGCTTTTGGTCGTGCCAAGGTGGGTGACCGCTACGTCCTGGAAATGCTGCACGCCAATGGCTGGCAGGTGGGGGGCGAGGCCTCTGGCCATATCCTGTGTCTGGACAAGCACACCACAGGGGACGGCATCATCTCCAGTCTGCAGGTATTGGCCAGTCTGGCCGAAATGGGCATCAGCATGGAAGAAGCCTGTCACGACTGGACGCCATTCCCGCAAACCATGATCAATGTCCGTCACAATGGTTGCGACTGGAAAGCGGCTTCTGCCGAGGCATTGGCCGCTGCCGAGGCTGCGCTGGTTGGCGTGGGGCGCGTGGTATTGCGTCCTTCCGGTACCGAGCCGGTGGTACGGGTGATGGTGGAAGCGAGCGACCGTGGCTTATCGGAAAAGTGGGCCAGAGAAATTGCTGCCACCATAGAGCGGGTCGCCTGAGCGGGTTTTTCTGTTTGGCAGTAAAAATGATAAGGCCACTACCTTATAGGTAGTGGCCTTTTGCATGGAGCAGGGGTGTCAGCAATACTTGCGCGGCACCCGTGGTGCCACGGCACACATCAGCTCGTAGCCGATGGTGCCGGCTGCCGCAGCCACTTCTTCAATCGCTACATTGGGCCCCCACAGCTCTACTTGGCTGCCGATATCGGCCGCAGGGATGTGGCTGAGGTCGATGGCCAGCATGTCCATGGATACCCGGCCCACTGTGGCGCTGCGCTGGCCAGCCACCATCACCGGTGTGCCATTGGCGGCAATACGCGGATAGCCATCCGCATACCCGCAGGCGACGATGCCGATGCGCATGGCCTGTTCCGCTCGGAAGTTCAGCCCATAGCCCACCGTATCACCAGCTTGTAGTTGCTGGATGGCGATGATGTCGGCACTCAGTGTCATGGTGGTTTGCAGGCCCAGCGCGGTACCGTGGCATTCGGCAAACGGCGAGCAGCCGTACAGGGTGATGCCCGGCCGCACCACATCGCCATGGGTCTGTGGATGGCGGAATACCGCAGCGGAGTTGGCGGCGCTGACCGCCAGGCCACTGGCTGCGGCCACTGGAGCAAAGGCCTGCCATTGTGCCGCGACGCCACGGGCATCATCGGCGGTGGCAAAGTGGGTCATGATGGTGCTGGTACGGACCTGGGGCAGGGACTGCAGATTGGCCAGAGTCGCTGCAACTTGCTCCGGGCGAAAGCCCAGCCGGTTCATGCCGCTGTTCACCTTGAGCCAGACCTCCACCGTTTGTGGCAGGGAACCTTCGCGCAGCCAGGCAATCTGGTGAGGGGAGTGAATGGCACCGCCAATGCGATAAGTGGCCATGGCTTCGACTTCGGCACGGTCGAAAGGGCCTTCCAGCAGGACGATGTCTTGCTGGATGCCGGCCTGGCGCAGGGCGATGGCGTCTTCGATGTTGAGCAAGGCAAATCCGTCGGCGCTGTCGGCCAGGGCTAGTGCACAGCCCAGACTGCCATGACCATAGGCATCAGCCTTGATCACGGCCAGCGCGCGGCGGCCTGCGGTTTGCTTGCGGGATTGTAAATAATTATGGCGCAGGGCGGAATGATTGATTTCCACCCGTATAGGGCGTGTCATGTCAAGAAAGGATAAGGTCGAGGTGTGCTATTATAAGCGCCCGATCATGCACTCGGACAATCAGCCCGCGGCCAAATCTTGTGTCAGGACAAGACCGCGCCGGTCGGCGGAGCACTATGGACATACTGCAGATACTTCTCGATTTCTTTACCGGTTACGGTTATGTGGCTGTCTTTACCGTATTGCTGGTGTGTGGGTTCGGCATTCCGATTCCGGAGGACATCACTCTGGTCGCCGGTGGCATCATCTCCGGTCTGGGTTATGCCGATGTGGATGTAATGTTTCTGGTCGGAATGGCCGGGGTGCTGGCGGGCGATGGCATCATGTTTGCAGCCGGCCGCTTTTATGGGCACAAGGTGCAGCGCTTCCGGCCCATTGCACGCATCCTGACCCAGGAGCGTTTCGAAGCGGTACAGGAAAAGTTTGAAAAGTACGGCACCTGGGTGTTGTTTGTTGCCCGTTTTCTGCCTGGCCTGCGCTCGCCCATCTTCATTACTGCCGGCATGACCCGTCGCGTCCCGTATTGGCGCTTTCTGTTGATGGACGGTTTTGCCGCGCTGATTTCCGTACCCGTTTGGGTGTATCTGGGCCACTACGGCGCAACCCAGCGCGAGTGGCTGATGCACATGGTGCATCGCGGCCAGGTGGGCATTCTGTCGGCTGTCGGCGTGCTGCTGACGGTGCTGCTCATCGTCTATCTGTGCCGCCGTAAAAAGTGCTGTGCTGCTTCCGAGCTGAAAAAATAGATTGCCAAGCGTGAAAAAAGCCACCAGACGGTGGCTTTTTTTTCGGGCCAGACTCAACCCACCTGCAGTAATTCCACTTCAAACACCAGGGTGGCATTCGGCGGAATCACCCCGCCGGCACCCCGTGCACCATAGCCCAGTTCCGGCGGGATGGTCAGCTTGCGCTTGCCACCTACCTTCATGCCGACCACGCCCTGATCCCAGCCTTTGATGACATGGCCGGCACCCAGCGGGAAGCTGAAGGGCTGATAACGATCCTTGCTGGAGTCGAACTTGCTGCCATTGGTCAGCCAGCCGGTGTAGTGCACGGTGACTTCTTCACCAGCAACGGCTTCGGCACCTTCGCCGACGGTCAGATCTTCAATGATCAATGCGCTCATCTTCTCGTAGTCCTTGTATCTGGTTCAAGCAAGGCGGAATTGTACCATCCGCCAGCTGGTGTGGCTGCTGGAGGTTCATGTTGTATTTGTATTTTGCAATCAATAGCTTATAAAGAAATTAACTGTCTGGTTTACCCACCCACCACCAGAAGGGGATTCGTCATGGACATTACCCACGGCACGTCCCGGGAACACCCGGTTGTTCACCATGTCTCTGTTACCCAACCACTGCTCTGGCTCAGGCAGGGCCTGAAAGACCTGCGCAAAGCCCCGGCTGATGCCATGTTTTACGGTGCAGCCTTTGTGCTGATGGGCTATTTGCTGATCAGCTATTTCGACAGCGCCCCACAGTTTGTGCTGACGCTCAGCACGCTGTTCTTGCTCGGTGGACCTTTTCTCGCCATCGGCCTGTATGATCTGGCGCGCCAGCATGAGGAGATCCGCGCGCCGCAGCGCGTCAGCCTGTGGCACAGCATGAGCGCCTGGAAGGCCAACCTGCCGGGTTTCACCCTGTTTGCCGCGTTGCTGGCGGTGCTGGTGTTTGGCTGGTTCCGTGTGTCCTTGCTGCTGTTTGCCTTGTTCTACGATACGGCAGCCTTGCCGAGTCTGGACGAGCTACTGGCCAATGCCATGCTGCCCGCCAACCTACCTTTCCTGCTGGCCTATTTTGGCGTCGGTTTCCTGTTTGCGGCGACAGTGTTCGCGCTTAGTGTGGTGGCCATTCCCATGCTGCTGGACAAGGAGGTCGATACGGTGACCGCCATGGTCAACAGCCTGCAGGCGGTATACAAGAATCTGCTGACGATGACCGTATGGGCCGCTATGATTGTGATCCTTACTGCCGTGGGTTTTGCCACCTATTTCATCGGCCTGATCATCATCATGCCGGTGCTTGGACTGGCCAGCTGGCATGCCTACCGCGCCATGATCACTTATGAAAGCTGATGCCTGACCGATGACCCACCCCTCCATCGTATTCCTCGACCGGGACAGCCTGCCTGTCCCGGTTCCCGTTTTCCCGTTTGAGCATGCCTACCGCGAAATCGCCGCCACTACTCCGGAGCAGATTGTCCGGCATGTTGGCGACGCCGACATCGTGATCACCAATAAGGTGGCTTTCACCCGCGAAACCCTGCTGCAACTGCCAGGCGTGAAAATGCTGGCCATTGCGGCGACCGGCTACAACCATGTCGACCTGGCATGCTGTCGTGAGCAGGGGATCGCCGTGGCCAATATTCGCCACTATGGCGATGAAACCGTGGCCGAGCATGCTTTCACGCTGATGCTGGCGCTGGTGAAAAACCTGCCGGCCTATCAGCGCGATGTGGCTGCCGGGGTATGGGAGCAGGCCCAGCAATTCTGTCATTTCGGTGCACCGATTCGCGATCTGAAAGGGGCTACGCTGGGCATTTTCGGCTCTGGCGGCATCGGTCAGGCGCTGGCCGAGCGCGCCCGTGCCTTTGGCATGCGGGTGCAGTTTGGTGAGCGCAAGGGAGCGAGCGTGGTGCGTGATGGCTATGTCAGCTTTGCCGACCTGCTGGCGACGTCCGACGTGCTGTCACTGCACTGTCCACTCAACGATGACACCCGCAACATGATTGCCCAGGACGAATTGATGGCCATGAAGCCGGGGGCCATCCTGATCAATACCGCGCGCGGCGGGCTGGTGGATGAACAGGCGCTTGTTGCCGCCTTGAAGTACGGTCAGCTGGGTGGTGCCGGTTTTGATGTGCTCAGTACCGAGCCGCCTACGGCAGGTAATCCGCTGCTCAAGGCCCGTCTGCCGCATTTGATTGTGACACCGCATATTGGCTGGGCCAGTCAGCAGGCCATGCAGCGGCTGGCGCAGCAGCTGGTCGACAATATCGCCGCCTATGTGGCGGGCAGAGCAGAAAACCGGCTGGCCTGAGCCTGGCGCAGGCGGCTGGCCAAACGCAGTTTTTGTTAAACATTGTTTAATCAGAAAAAATACTTAATGAGCAATGTCGGTATTGGGCAATAATGCCAATTGGATTGCTTTAAATATTGTTAATGATTGAATTAAGGCATAGTATTAAATGGTCTGGGCCCGTAACGGGTTCAGGCTGCCCCGCTTGATCCGCCGTGGTTGCTCTGTCTTCCACGGCGCTTTTTTTGTCTGCTCCAGACTTAGGCTGCAGCCCAGCTGCCAGACCAGGGGACTGCAAGGACGGGCTGTTCAGTCCGGAATATCGTTGGGATTGATGCGCGGGCGTTCTTCCTCGCCCATGCCCAGCTTGCCCCGTACACAGGAAATGTAGCGGTTCACATCCGGGCCGCCGCCATAGCGCTGCGCATGCCAGATCATCTCTCCCAGGCACTCCATCATCTCGTGCTGGGCGCGATGCTCGTCGCCATGGCGCAGGGCGAGTTGCGCGTACAGTGAGCGGATGCCGAAGGGCTGGTCAATCGAGCGTTGTTCCTCAATGGCCACGTGCAGGCCAAGATGCAGGAAGGGATTGGTCTCGCCCATTTCCGGCGTCCATTCCTGTTCCAGGTATTTTTCTGGATGATTCAGGATGGAGTGGTACTCAGGGTGGTCTATAAGAATGGAAAGCACGATCTTTTCCAGATCGGTCAATACCACACCATTCTGGTGTTTTTTCCAGGTGTCGAAGAAGAAGCCGCGTGCATCCTGGCGGCTGGGTGAAAACAGCATGTGCAATACCTGAGTACGTTTCTCGGATAAGCCAGGATTATACGGAAGGGAGATAGCCATGACCACGCTTTACGCATTCTCGGCCCTGACTGCCACAGGCAGTCAATTGCCCCTGGCCAGCCTGCAAGGCCGGGTGGTTTTGCTGGTGAACACCGCCAGTGAATGTGGCTATACCCGGCAATATGCCGGACTGCAGCAGCTGCATGAACAGCTGTCATCCGCAGGCTTGAGCGTACTGGCCTTTCCCTGCAACCAGTTTGGCGGGCAGGAACCAGGTAGCGATCAGGATATTGCCGCTTTTTGCAGCAGCCGTTTTGCCGTTGGCTTTCCGGTACTGGCCAAGGTCGAGGTAAACGGTGCGCAGGCCGATCCCTTGTGGCGCTGGCTGACCCAGGCGGATACACCGCACCCGCATCCGGTGAAGTGGAATTTCACCAAGTTTCTGGTGGATGCAGAGGGCAGGGTGGTGAAGCGCTACGAGCCGGCGGTGGAGCCGCATGAACTGCAGGAGGATATCGAGAACTTGCTGAAACGGGCAGCAGCCAGCGGCTGATGCCCGCCATGGTTTATTTACGACTGAAGATGATGTCCCACACGCCGTGCCCCAGCTTGATGCCGCGGGCTTCGAACTTGGTGAGCGGACGATAGTCCGGGCGCGGTGCATAGCCGTCAGCGGTATTGGCCAGATCACCATTGGCGCTGAATACTTCCATGATCTGGATGGCGTAGTCTTCCCAGTCAGTGGCTGCGTGCAGATAGCCACCCGGCTTCAGCTTTTTCACCAGCTTTTCCACCAGCGGGGCCTGGATCAGCCGGCGCTTGTTGTGGCGCTTCTTGTGCCAGGGGTCGGGAAAGAAAATATGCACCCCGTCCAGGCAGCCATCAGCCAGCATGTGGTCCAGCACTTCCACCGCATCGTGGCGGATGATGCGCAGATTGCTCAGCTCTTTTTCGGCAATCAGCTTGCACAGATTACCCACGCCTGGCGAATGCACTTCCACGCCCAGATAGTCGCGCTCGGGGTTGGCGGCAGCGATTTCCGCTGTTGCTCCACCCATGCCAAAGCCGATTTCCAGAATCTTGGGAGCCTGGCGACCAAAAGCCTGCTGCAGATCGATGGCTTCAGCCTGATATTCGATGCCCCATTTGGGCATGCCTTCGTCCATGGCGCGCTGCTGGCCTGCCGAGAGATGTCCCTGACGCAGCACAAAGCTTCTGATGGCGCGCCCGAATGCCGGATTTTCCATGTGATTCAAACAGATAATTGCGGGAAGACGCGCATGTTACCGAATCTTGCCGGCCTTAGCGAGTGCCACGGCTTGCCAGGCGGGATTTGCCGCCAGTTGCGCGACAAATTGGCGGGCTGTGGGATAGCGCAGTGTGACGCCCAGCTCCGCCAGGCGCGCATTGCGGATGCGCCGCGACTCCGCCATATACGACCACAAGGCCGGGCTCACCTGCTGGCGGACTTCGGCGCGGCTCAGCTGTGGTGGCATGGGCAGCGAAAGTGCCCCAGCCAGCATGGCATACCAGTCGGTGATGGTTAGCGGTTCGTCATCGCAGGCATTGAATACCCGGATGCCACCTCGCTGCTGCTGCAGGCTGGCGATGCACAAGCGCGCCAGATCATCGGCATGGATGTGATTGCTATAGCTGTCTTCCGCCGGCAGGATCAGGGGCGTGCCTTGTAACAAGCGGGTCAGTGGCAGGCGTTCCAGCGCGTAAATGCCCGGTGCGCGCAAGATATTCAGCTGGCAGCCATGGCGGCCGGCAAAGCCGCGCAATGCGGTTTCGGCATCGGCCCGGCGTTGGGCGCGCCCGGTCTGGGCTTGCAGTGGCGAGCACTCGTCCAGCCAGGCTCCATCCCCATTTCCATACACGCCAGTAGTGCTGATATAGCTAAGACGCTGTGGTATCCTGTCGGCTTTTGCCAGTGCGTACAACAACTTGCGCGTGCGATTGTCCCGTACGCCGCTGCCGGGAGGCGGCGCGGTAATCCATACGTCATCGGCCAGCCCCGCGATTCTGTGCAGGCTATCCTGGCAGTCCAGATTGGCCATGATGGGTAGGGCGCCGCCCTGGCGTGCTGCCTCGGCTGCGGCCGGATGGTGGGCAATGGCGAAAACGCGCCAGTGCCGGACCAGCTCGGGCAGGGCGCGCCGGGCGACATCGCCCAGACCTGCAATCAATAAAGTACGCATAGGCAGCATATTACCCAGATTTGGAATAAAGGTACCCAATGAGTTCCCAGGTCAAAGTGCTCCCGAGTGGGCATACGTTCAGTGTTGAAGCGCATGAAACCATTCTGGAAGCGGCTTTGCGCCAGAATGTCGGCCTGCCTTATGGCTGCCGTGACGGTGCCTGTGGCGCCTGCAAGGGCAAGGTAGTGGAAGGCGAAGTATGCCAGGATGGCTATCAGGACAAAGCGCTGCCGGAAAGCGAACGCGTCCAGGGTATGACCCTGTTCTGCTGTGCCCGCCCACAGGGCGATGTCACCATCGAAGCCCGTGAAGTGGCCGGTGCCGGTGATATCCAGATCAAGACCCTGCCGTGCCGCGTGGAAAGCATGGTGAAAATGCATGATGTGGCTGTGCTCAAGCTCAAGCTACCGGTATCGGAACGCTTGCAATTCCGCGCCGGCCAGTACATCGACATTCTGATGAAGGACGGCAAGAAGCGCAGCTTCTCCATCGCCAATGCACCGCATGACGATGCCTTCCTGGAATTGCACATTCGCCATCAGCCGGGTGGCAGCTTCTCGGAATATGTCTTCAGCCAGATGAAAGAGCGCGAGATCATGCGCTTCAAGGGTCCGCTGGGTTCTTTCTTCCTGCGCGAAGAGTCGGACAAGCCGATTATTCTGGTGGCCAGTGGCACCGGCTTTGCACCGGTCAAGGGCATTATCGAGCATGCCATCCATCATGGCATCCAGCGCCAGATGGTGCTGTACTGGGGCGCACGTACCAAGGCCGACTTGTACATGGCTGAACTGGCTGCCAGCTGGCAGGCAGAGCATGCCAACATCACCGTGATCCCGGTGTTGTCCGAAGCCTTGCCGGAAGATGCATGGCAGGGGCGCACCGGCTTTGTGCACCAGGCGGTGCTGGATGACTTTGATGATCTGTCCGGCTATCAGGTGTATGCCTGTGGCGCACCGGTGATGGTGGAGTCTGCCCATCGCAGCTTTATTCAGGAGCGCCAGCTGCCGGAAGACGAATTCTTCTCCGATGCCTTCTTCCTGTCCAAGGACATGGGTGGCAGCAAGTAATCGCACCTAGCCGTACCAAGACAAAACCCCTGCATGCAGGGGTTTTTCATTTGCAATCCCGCTCTGTGCTGATGGCAGCATGCTGCCTGTCATCATCTGCTTTGCCACATTGACGGTCAGCAATCTGCCCGGCATGCGTATTTTTGACCTGCATCAACATCCCTGTTTTGAGTATGGCTATTATGACTATCGACTAATCAATCAAGGCGGCATACCGCCAGCTAGAGGAGTGGAAGATGGAACTGCTGGGACAACTTCTATCCGACGATGTCGGTGTATTGGGATTGGCCACCATTGTCTTTGCCACAGTGGTTGTTGTGGGAGTGATCGTAGTGATTACACGCAAAGTGAAAAACGCCGGCCCGAATGACTGAGCTGGCCTGATTGTGATTGGTGTCTAGATTTCCTCTTGATGTGTGTGTTGGTGGATACGGTGGTGGGCCGTATCCATTTTTTTTGCCTGCGATAATTTGTAAAAACAATTTAACGTTGTCTTTGTGAATGATTGCGCATTTTGAATTTAAAAATTCTATTGGGATATCTTCCCGCTTCCTCCTATAACGCCCTCGTTACCCCTAGTGTCAATCAGAAGTTGCCTGCCCTGCCTATTTGATCTTGATCAAACATGTGTTTGACGTTTCTGGAATCAGATCGGTCTCGCCATTATCATTACATCAACGAATAAGAAATTAATAATATACAGATAGTTTTCAGGTAAATGTATTTCACGGAGAACGAAAATGTCCACTGAAACTGAAGCACAAGGTGGCGGAGCACCCAAACTGAAACTGGGTGCACTCACCGCACTGGTAGTGGGGTCCATGATTGGCGGCGGCATCTTCTCGCTACCGCAGAACATGGCGGCAGGCGCAGGAGCAGGCGCCATCATCATTGGTTGGGCCATTACCTTTCTGGGCATGCTGACGCTGGCATTTGCCTTCCAGATGCTGGCCAACCGCAAACCGGAAGTAGAAGGCGGGGTATATGGTTATGCCCGAGCCGGTTTCGGTGACTACATGGGCTTCAACTCGGCCTGGGGTTACTGGATTTCGGCCTGGATCGGTAATGTTTCCTACTTTGTCGTGATGTTCTCGGCATTGGGCTTCTGGTTCCATGCCTTTGGCGACGGCAACACGCCGACGGCCATCATCTGTGCCTCGGTAGTGCTGTGGGCCTTGCATTTCCTGGTATTGCGCGGTGTGCATGGTGCGGCTTTCATCAACACCATCACCACCATTGCCAAGCTGGTACCGCTGGCGCTGTTCATCGTCCTGGTGGTGTTTGCCTTCAAGATTGACACCTTCAATCTCGACTTCTGGGGTAATCCGAAGCTGGGTTCCATCGTCGATCAGGTGAAGAGCACCATGCTGGTGACCGTGTGGGTGTTCATCGGTATCGAAGGTGCCTCGATGTTCTCTGGCCGTGCCGAGAAGATGAGTGATGTGGGCAAGGCGACCGTAGTGGGTTTCCTGCTGACCATTGCCCTGCTGGTTGCTGTATCGGTACTGGCACTGGGTGTGATGACCCAGCCGGAACTGGCCGCACTGAAGAACCCGTCCACCGCTTATGTGCTGGAAAAGGCGATTGGTCCCTGGGGTGCCAACATCATGAATGCTGGTCTGGTGATCTCTGTCGGTGGTGCGCTGCTGGCCTGGACCCTGCTGGCTGCTGAAGCACCTTACCTGGCCGGTAAAGATGGCGTGATGCCGCGCATTTTCGGTACCACCAATGCCAACGGTTCGCCTGCTGCCTCGCTGTGGCTGACCAACGGCCTGATCCAACTGTTCCTGGTCATCACTCTGTTCAGCTCGGCCGGTTATCTGGCACTGCTGTCGCTGGCGACCTCGATGATCCTGATTCCTTACCTGCTGTGTTCTGTGTATTCCTTCATGGTGGCCCAGCGTGGCGAAGGCTACCAGGCAGGTGAAGGCAAGGGCCGTGACCTGAGTATTGCCGGTATTGCCAGTGTGTACGGTGTATGGCTGATCTACGCCGCTGGTGTGAAGTATCTGTTCCTGTCGATGGTGCTGTATGCCCCGGGCCTGCTGTTCTACCTGTGGGCCAAGAAAGAACATGGCGAGAAGCCGTTCAAGGGTGCTGAAGCCGTACTGGCCGCCATCATCGTCGTACTGGGTGCCATTGCCACCTACGAACTGATTACCGGTCAGCTCTCCCTCTAAGACAACAACTGTTTAATGAGGAGCGCCCACCAGGCGCTCCCCGACTCCCTTACCACACATTGAAGGAGTTTGATCATGACTAAATTTGGTGTTCATTCCGAATGCGGCAAGCTGCGTAGCGTGATGGTGTGCCGTCCGGGCCTGGCCCACAAACGTCTCACCCCCGACAACTGCCACGACCTGCTGTTCGATGACGTGATCTGGGTTGAACGCGCCCAAAAAGACCACGCCTTCATGGTTGAGCAAATGCGTGCGCGCGGCATCCACGTGATCGAAGCCCACGACGCCCTGGCCCAAGTGCTGGACGACAAGGCCGCCCGTAGCTGGCTGCTGGACCGCAAGGTCAAGGCCGACAATGTGGGGATCGGCATGCTGACCGACCTGCGCAGCTGGCTGGACGAAATGCCGTCTACCCAACTGGCCGAACATCTGATCGGTGGTATTGCCAAGTTTGAACTGCCGTTTGACCCGAAAGGCCTGTTCGGCGGCTATCTGGACCAGTCCGAATTCGTCATCCCGCCGATTCCGAACAGCCTGTTCCAGCGCGACCCGTCCTGCTGGATCTATGAAGGCGTGACGCTGAACCCGATGTACTGGCCGGCTCGCCGTCAGGAAACCCTGATCCTGCAATCCATCTACCAGCACCATCCGTACTTCGCCGGCAAGGTGAAAGTATGGTGGGGCGACTGTGACAAGAACCACGGCCCGGCCACGCTGGAAGGCGGCGATGTGATGCCAATCGGCAACGGCGTGGTGCTCATCGGCATGGGCGAACGCACCAGCCCGCAAGCCGTGGTGCAAGTGGCCAAGAGCGTGCTGGGCAAGGAAGGCGGCGCCACCCGCGTCATCGCCTGCCAGATGCCCAAGTCGCGTGCTGCCATGCACCTGGACACCGTGTTCAGCTTCCTGGATATCGACCTGCTGTCGGTGTTCCCGGACGTGGTCAACGAAATCGTCTGCACCAGCATCTATGCCGGTGACAAGGAAGGCGAAATCCGCTTCGAACGTCACGAAGGCGTGGCCTTCACCGAAGTGGTCCGTCAGGCACTGGGCCTGAAAGAAGTGCACATCATCCAGACCGCTGGCGATGCCTACCAGCGCGAACGCGAACAATGGGATGACGGCAACAACGTGGTGGCACTGGATCGCCGCGTGGTGGTGGCCTACGACCGCAACACCCATACCAACAAGCTGATGCGTCAGCACGGTGTGGAAGTGATCGAGATTCCGGCCTCCGAACTGGGCCGTGGCCGTGGCGGTGGTCACTGCATGACCTGCCCGATCATCCGTGACGAAGTGAAGATCTAAGTCGCTGCACCAGCAGCAAACCAAGCACATCAATATCGCCCGGTGGCGTTGGCCCAAGCCCGCCACCCGGCACCGAAACAAGGAGTGTTACCATGGCTTTCAATCTGCGCAACCGCAATTTCCTCCGCATGCTGGACTTCACCCCGCGCGAAATCCGCTACATGCTCGATCTGGCCCGCGACCTGAAACGCGCCAAGTACACCGGCACCGAACAGCAACACCTGAAGGGCAAGAACATCGCCCTGATCTTTGAAAAGACCTCCACCCGTACCCGCTGTGCTTTCGAAGTGGCCTGCTACGACCAGGGCGCCAACGTTACCTACCTCGGACCGTCCGGCTCGCAGATCGGTATCAAGGAATCGATGAAAGACACCGCCCGCGTACTGGGCCGCATGTATGACGCCATCGAATACCGTGGTTTCGACCAAGAGATGGTCGAGAACGAACTGGCTAAATTCGCCGGCGTACCGGTTTACAACGGCCTGACCGACGAATGGCACCCCACCCAGATGCTGGCCGACGTGCTGACCATGTGGGAAAACAGCGACAAGCCGATCTCGCAAATCAGCTACACCTACCTGGGTGACGCCCGCAACAATATGGGCAACTCCCTGCTGGTAATCGGCAGCAAGCTGGGCATGGACGTGCGCATCGGCGCCCCGAAACACCTGTGGCCGACCGACGAGCTGGTAGCCGAATGCCGTGAAATCGCCGCCAAGACCGGTGCCCGCATCACCCTGACCGAAGATGCCGCCGAAGCCGTCAAGGGCACCGACTTCATCCACACCGACGTGTGGGTATCGATGGGCGAACCGGCCGAAGTCTGGGCCGAACGTATCCGCCTGCTGAAGCCTTACCAAGTGAATGCCGCGCTGATGGCTGCTGCACAGAACCCGCAAGTGAAGTTCATGCACTGCCTGCCGGCCTACCACAACAGCGAAACCAAGGTAGGCAAGGAAATTGCCGCGCAATACCCGGACCTGTCCAATGGCATTGAAGTGACCGAAGACGTGTTCGAGAGCGAAGCCTGCATTGCCTTCGAGCAAGCAGAGAACCGCATGCACACGATCAAGGCCATCCTGGTCGCCACCCTGGGTGACTGAATTCCGGGCGTCTGACGGCTGCGCCTTTGCATCCCGGTGGTCGGCGCTGCGCGCTGTCCTCATGGACTTGATGTCCACTGCGGCAGCTGTGCTGCGGCGCTCACCGGCCTGCTGTGGCTCGCTCGCCAGCCACCTCGGAATGGGCAAGGTGGCAAAGCCCTGCTGCGTTGTTGCGCCGCCTTGCCGTACGACCTGTACTGTCTGCGGCGGCGCGCCTGGCAGCAGGCGCTACGCTGGCTTTGCTGCCTCGCCAGAGTGGAATCAGTCTTCAGCGACAGCGGAATGGGCAAGGTAGCAAAGCCCTACCGGATTGCCAGTCATTGAAGTCTGACAGCCACACCGTTTTACCCTCCGCGACGGCACACCCCTGAAGCCGTGGAGTGGCCCGAGATCCGGCCCCCCCTCACTCAGCCGGATCTCACCCCCATCCCGGCCCCGTCTTCCCTCGGGCAGACCGGCCACCACATCAAAAATCAGATGGACTGCCCAAGCAGGCCGTCAACGCCGCCACCCCAAGCACAGCGGGGCGGGGCAGGAAAGGAAACACCATGCGAGTCGTCGTAGCCCTGGGCGGCAATGCCCTGCAACGTCGTGGCGAAGCCATGACCGCTGACAACCAACGCGCCAACGTCAAAGTGGCCGCCGAACAACTGGCCGCCGTCACCCGCCTGGGCCACAACCTGGTGATGTGCCACGGCAACGGCCCGCAAGTAGGCCTGTTGGGCCTGCAAAACGACGCCTATGCCCGCCACGTCGATGGCAAGGTCACTCCGTATCCGCTGGACGTACTGGGTGCGCAGACCGAAGGCATGATCGGCTACATGATCGAACAGGAACTGGGCAATGTCCTGCCGTTCGAAGTGCCGCTGGCCACCATTCTGACCCAGACCGAAGTGGACGCAGCCGACCCGGCCTTCCAGAACCCGACCAAGTTTGTTGGCCCGGTGTACAGCAAGGAAGAAGCCGAAGCCATGGCCGCCAGCCACGGCTGGACCGTGAAAGCCGATGGCGACTACTACCGCCGCGTGGTGCCGAGCCCGAAACCGAAGCGCATCTTCGAAATGCGCCCGATCAAATGGCTGATCGAAAAAGGCGCCGTAGTGATTGCCGCTGGCGGCGGTGGCATCCCCACCATGTACCAGGGCGACAAGCTGGTGGGCGTGGAAGCCGTGATTGACAAAGACCTGGCCTCGGCCCTGCTGGCCCGTGAAGTGGACGCAGACTACTTCGTCATCGCCACCGACGTGAAGAGCGTGTTTGTTGGTTGGGGCACCCCGGAAGCCAAGGCCATCCGTCACGCCCACCCGGACGAAATGGACAAGCTGGGCTTTGCCGCCGGCTCGATGGGTCCGAAAGTGGAAGCCGCCTGCGAGTTTGCCCGTCTGACCGGCAAGCGTGCGGTGATTGGCGCGCTGGAAGACATCGAGAAGATCGTGAAGGGCGAAGCCGGCACCATCATCTCGACCGAGAAGACCGGGACCGAGTGGTACTGAGCTAGGGCGCTAAAACACCTGCTGCTGCGTTGCGCCGCCTTGCCGTACTGCTTGTACTGTCTGCGGCGGCGCGCCTGGCATCAGGCGTTTTACGTGTAGTGCACAAGGGCTGCCATGGCAGCCCTTGTTGCATTCGCGCGGCAGAATCAGGCGAGTCCCAGTTCCGCGGCATGGTCATGGCACAGTGCCAGACCGGCGGAGTAGCCTGCCTGGTACATCTGCGACAGATTGGAGTAAGACCAGTCCAGCTCCTGCTCGCGTTGCGCGGGGCTGATGAACTGGTCATATGCTACGCGCAGCAACTGGGTGCGCGGCTTGCCGTCGGCATCCTTGTTATGGATTGCTTCGAACAGTTTCAGATCGTCGCGGGCAATTTCGGTCAGCGGGGTGATGATGGACTGCACCCAGGCATCGTACAGATCGCGTGGCGGATGCAGCAGCTGTTCGCTGCCCAGCACATCAAAGACCACCGTGGTGTCGATATGCGGGTGGTCCTGGAACAGGCGCTTGAAGTTGAGGGTATCGATGGCCGCACCCTCGATATAGTAGTCGCCATCCAGCAAGTAGGGCGGGTAGATCAGCGGAAAAGACAGCGCTGCCAGAAAGTGTTCGTGGGTGATCTGCTGCTTGTCCCAGCACTCCATGCGCTTGCGGCTGAGGTTGTAGGCATTCAGATAGAACTGTGGCTTGAGGCTGGCCAGCTTGCTGAAATCGACTACCTGGTCGATGAACGGCACATGGGCACACAAGCCCTTGCTCTGCGCGGTCAGGTCGCTGGGGCAGAGGCTGGCCATCAGCCAGTTACTCCAGTCGGCGGCCAATCGCTGCAGTGGCCCCCGGTCGGCCTGGGCCTGGATGGCCTGCAGTACCGGATTGGCTTGCTGCCATTGGCGCCAGATGTCTGCCAGCGGGCCGGGTTTGTTGAATACCTTGAAATTGACCGGGAAAGCGGAGTACAGCGCATCGGCCACCCCCATGTCGGCCAGCTTTTCCAGCGCGCTTTTGGCGTCCTGGCCCCTGGCTGCGGCATAGAGCAAGCCAACTATCGCTCCTGCCCCCGAGGTGGAAATGATGTCAAACTCAACGCCCGCTTCGATAAAGGCTACTAGCGAACCTGCCATCAGGGTGGCATTGGGTGCGCCACCACCCAGTACCAGCGCCAGCGATTTCTTTTTGGAGTGCATGCTTGTGATTCCGGGTGATGATCTGTCAGGAATTATGCTTTATGGATGATGAATTTACTTATTGCATAGTAAAAAATTTAAATTCACATCGTCAGTGATTCGGTGACCACCACTACGTGGTTTTACCATGTACCTTGTAATGCATAGTAGTTGGGAATAATATCCGGCTTGTTCTTGCATCTGGCACGCCTATCTACCGTGTAATGCAAGGTATGGGAGTCTGACCATGAAAACGCAGTTGAAAAAGGGCACGTTGGACATGTGCGTGCTGGCGGCACTGGCAGCGGGTGACAGCTATGCCTACGAACTGGTAAGCATTTTGTCGCGCAGCATGGAGGTAAGCGAAGGCACCATGTACCCGCTGATGCGCCGGCTGCAGGCCGAGGCATGGGTTTCCACTTATCTGGTGGAATCGGCCAGCGGGCCTTCACGTAAGTACTACACCTTAACCGTTGAAGGGCGGCGACAGTTAGTGCTAATGCAGCAGGAATGGCAGGAGTTCGTTACTGATGTGAACAGTGTGTTGCAACTGGCCGCAGGCCGGGCCAAGGGAGAAACAGCATGAAGCAGCAGGAATTCATCGAACAATTGCAGGATGCTTTGTCACGGCTGCCGGAAGGGGAGAGGCAAGACATCATTGCTGATTATCAGGAGTATTTCCGTGATGGCCTGGCGGCCGGCCGCAGCGACGCGGACATTGCAGCTGCCCTGGGTGATCCGCACCAGCTGGCGCGGGAACTGATGGCGCGTCATCACATGGCGCGCTGGGAGAGCCGCAAGAGCTTCGGCAACCTGTTTGCCGTGGTGGGAGCCATTGCTGGCCTGGGTTTTCTCAATTTCATGCTGGCCATTCCCTTCCTGTTCTATCTGTGGCTGCTGACCATGGCGGCACTGGCTGCTACCGGCATCCTGATCGGTGGAGTGATGTTGTTCGGCACGTTGGCATGCAATGAGCTGTTTGCTTGGCCGGCCCTGCATGAGGCACGAGACATGCGAGCGGTCTGGTCCGTATTTGAGCAAGGTGGTCCGACGGGTAATATCCATATTCGTGGCAGTCATGGCGAAAAGGTGGATGTGGTGCGTGATGCTTCCTCCGGGCAGGCCCGCATCAACATACAGTCCAGCGGTGGCACGGTCAGCTTGGAGCGTAATGCTAGCGATGCCACCGGTCAGTTGCGCATCGAAGACGAAGAAGGGCGGGTGGATATTGATGCGCTGGATTGGGGCTTTAGTCGCAAGGGGGCCTGGATTGCCAGCGTAGTCATGATATTGCTGGGTGGTGGTGGGGTGTTCCTGTGTTATCTGCTGGCGCGCTGGACTTGGCGTGGTCTGCTTTCCTATGGCCGTTATCAGTTGGGCTTGCTGGATAAGGCTAGGAGACTGGATAGTTGAGTCCTTGCATTGTCATAGGTAAAAACGGACCCCGTGAGGTCCGTTTTGTATGGATGTGGTGTTGCAGTATCTGACTCAGTGCCCTTCATAAGAACAGACAGTGAACACATCCAGGCCGGCATCGCGAATCAGCTGGCCGCCGCCCAGTTCGGGCAGTTCGATGATGGTGGCGGCTTCCAGTACGTTCGCCCCCAGCTTTTTCAGCAGATTGTAGCCGGCCATCATGGTGCCGCCGGTGGCAATGAGGTCGTCGATCAGAATCACCCGGTCGCCCGCCTTGCAGGCATCGGTATGAATCTCCACCGTGGCGTTGCCATATTCCAGCTCGTATTCCTCCGCCACCGTGGTAAAGGGCAGCTTGCCCTTTTTGCGGATGGGCACGAAGCCGACATTCAGCTCGTAAGCCAGTACCGAGCCAATGATGAAGCCACGGGCATCCAGGCCGGCAATCAGGTCCACTTCTTCCAGCATGTAGCGATGAACATAAATGTCGATCAGCATGCGGAAGGTCTTGGGGTTTTGCAGCAGCGGGGTGATGTCGCGGAACATCACGCCCTGGCTGGGCCAGTTGGGCACGGTGCGGATCCAGCCCTTGAGGTAGCTGGAGTAGTCGAGATTGCTGAGATTTTCCATGGCGCTATTGTACTTTCAAATGAAGCGAGCGTGTTTGGCTGCGCTGAAAGTAAAAAGGCCCGCCGCAACAAGCGGCAGGCCCTGTATTGCCCGATGTCGATCAGGCGAAGAAAGCCAGCTTGAAGATCCACAGCGCGGCAATCACCAGCACGGCCGGTTTCAGGTCGGCAAAGCGGCCAGCCAGAATCTTGATCACAGCATAGCTGATGAAACCGAAAGCAATGCCATCGGCAATCGAGAAGGTAAACGGCATGGCCAGTGCAGTCATCACCGCAGGGGCGGACTCGGTCAGGTCGTTCCATTCGATTTCTGCCAGACCGCGCGCCATCAGCACGGCGACGTAGCACAGTGCCGGTGCAGTAGCGTAGGCCGGTACGGTCTTGGCCAGCGGGGATACCCACAGGCAAGCCAGGAACAGGATGGCCACGACGATGGCGGTCAGGCCGGTGCGACCACCCACGGCGGTGCCGGCAGCGGATTCGATATAGGCAGTGGTGGAGGAGGTGCCCATCACGGCACCAGCGGTGATGGCAATGGAGTCGGCCAGCAGGGCGCGCTTCAGGCGCGGCAGCTTGCCATCCTTGTCCAGCAGGCCGGCGCGATGCGATACGCCTACCAGAGTGCCGGTGGTGTCAAACAGATCGACAAAGAAGAATACGAAGATCACGCCAACCAGGCCGGCATTCATGGCGCCGTGCAGGTCCATGGCCATATAGGTGGGGGCCATGCTCGGCACCGGAGCGAAGATGCCTTCGAACTTGGACAGGCCAAATACGATGGACAGCACGGTGACAATCAGGATGCCGATGATGATGGAGCCCGGTACCTTGCGGTATTCCAGTGCCACGATCAGGAAGAAACCCAGAATCGCCAGCAGAGTGGTCGGATTGTGGATGTCACCCAGCGTCAGGTAGGTGGCCGGATGCGGAGCAATCACGCCGGCATTCTTCAGTGCGATGATAGCCAGGAACATGCCGACACCGGCGGAAATGGCAAACTTCAGCGAACGCGGAATGGCGTTGACGATGGCTTCGCGCACCTTGAACAAGCTGACAGCCAGGAAGACCAGGCCGGAAATGAATACCGCACCCAGTGCCGCTTGCCAGGGGATCCCCATGCCCTTGACCACGCTGAAGGTGAAGTAGGCATTCAGGCCCATGCCAGGCGCCAGAGCGATCGGGTAGTTGGCTACCAGGCCCATGATGGCGGTGCCCAGTGCTGCAGCCAGGCAGGTCGCCACGAATACGGCATTCAGGTCCATGCCGGTAGCCGACAGGATCAGCGGATTGACCAGTACGATATAAGCCATGGTCAGAAAGGTTGTGAAGCCGGCGATGACTTCGGTTCTCACCGAAGTGCCGTGTTCCCTCAGCTTGAAAAAGCTTTCCAGTAGTTGCATGACAGAGATGCTCCGAGCCTTAGTTATGATTTGGTTAAGACGCGGGATTTTACTTCGGTGTGAAGACAAACACCTAAATCTTGACATGAAGATACTTTTACCCTTAACCGGAAATGCACTCTGTGGTATTCTGAAAAATTACCCTTTCTTTGGCAGGAAGCTCGATTGATGACCAAAGCAGTCGGGAACATCTATATCGTGGTGGCACCTTCCGGCGCGGGCAAAACCTCGCTGGTGGCGGCTTTGCTGCAGGCAGAGCCAACCGTTGAGCTGTCCGTTTCCTACACCACGCGCCCTGCGCGCACGGGTGAGGTGGATGGCCAGCATTACCACTTTGTCGGGCATGCCGAATTTCAGGCCATGATCGAAGGCCAGGACTTCCTGGAGTATGCCGAGGTATACGGCAATTTTTATGGCACCAGCGTGCGCTGGCTGCAAAGCCGGCTGGAGCAGGGCCGCGACATCTTGCTGGAAATCGACTGGCAGGGTGCCGAGCAGGTGCGCAAGGTATTCCCGGAGGCGATCGGCATTTTCATTCTGCCGCCTTCCATCGAAGAGCTGGAGCGCCGCCTGCGTGGCCGTGGTACCGACAGCGAAGAAGTGATTCTGCGTCGTCTGGCTTCGGCCCGTTCCGAAATCGACAAGGTAGCCGAATACGACTACATCGTGGTCAATGACGATTTCGAACGCGCCAAAGGTGATCTGGTCAGCATTTTCCGCGCACGCCGCCTGCGTGCGGCAGTGCAAACCCTGCGACTGGCGCCGGCGCTGGCCCGCATGGGCGTGCAGCACGACTAGCACGCATTGGTTGCTCCGGCAAAACTCGATATAGTTATCCACATCGCGCAATTTACGAAAGAAATCAGATGGCACGTATTACCGTAGATGATTGCCTGGATCGCATCCAGAACCGTTTTGACCTGACTCTGGCCGCAGCCTATCGCGCCCGTCAGGTTGCCTCCGGCGCAACTTCCTTCGTGGATGCCGGCCGTCACAAGCCCACTGTTGTTGCGCTGCGCGAAATCGCTGCCGGCCATGTAGGCAAGGAAGTTCTCACCCGTAGCAAGAGCTGATCAGGGTGCAGGCGGAGCGACACATGGAGACCGGGCTGGAGATCGCCATCGATTACAAGGCATTGATCGAACGCGAAGCGGCGGCATTTTTCGAGGCAGCCGCCCGTTATCTCAAGCCGGAAGACGTGCAGTTGCTGCGCCAGGCCTTCGATGTCAGCCGTGAGGCGCACGAAGGCCAGACCCGCAAGAGTGGCGAGCCCTACATCACCCATCCGCTGGCGGTCGCGACCATGCTGACCGACTGGCGGCTGGATGTGCAGGGTCTGGCTGCTGCCTTGCTGCATGATGTGCTGGAAGATACCGGTGTCACCAAGCCCACGCTGGCCGAGAAGTTCGGCAAGGTGGTGGCGGATCTGGTGGATGGCCTGTCCAAGCTGGAAAGGCTGGAATATCAGACCAAGGAAACCGCCCAGGCGGAAAACTTCCGCAAGATGGTGCTGGCCATGGCGCGCGACATTCGCGTCATCATCGTCAAGCTCGCCGACCGGCTGCACAATATGCGCACGCTGGACTCCATGCGCGAGGACAAGCGCCAGCGCATTGCCCTGGAAACACTGGAAATCTACGCGCCGATTGCCAATCGCATCGGTCAGAACAAGGTCTACCGCGAGCTGCAGGATCTGGCTTTCAAGCACCTGCATCCGCATCGCTACAGCGTACTGTCCAAGGCCGTACGTGCCGCGCGCGGCAACCGCCGCGAAGTGGTCAACAAGATTCTGAAAACCGTCAGCCAGCGGCTGGTGGAAAGTAATATCGAAGCCACCATCAAGGGGCGCGAAAAAAACCTCTACAGCATCTACAAGAAAATGCAGGAAAAACACCTGTCATTTTCCGAGGTGCTGGACATCTACGGCTTCCGTGTTGTCGTGAATGACATCCCCAGCTGCTACCTGGCGCTGGGTGCCCTGCACAGCCTGTACAAGCCTATTCCGGGTAAATTCAAGGATTACATCGCCATCCCCAAGGGGAATGGCTACCAGAGTCTGCACACCACCCTATTCGGCCCTTACGGCACGCCGGTCGAAATGCAGATTCGCACCCGTGAAATGAACGGCGTGGCCGAGGCGGGTGTCGCCTCGCACTGGATGTACAAGAGCGGCGACGCCGGCATCAATACCGCCCAGCAACGCACCCACCAGTGGCTGCAAAGCCTGCTCGACATGCAGGAGGAGAGCGACGACGCCGTCGAATTCCTCGAACACATCAAGATCGACCTGTTCCCGGACGAGGTGTACGTGTTCACCCCCAAGGGCAAGATCATGGTGCTGCCGCAAGGCTCCACCCCTGTCGATTTTGCCTATGCCGTACACACCGACGTAGGTCATCGCTGCATCGCCGCGCGCGTCAATCATGTGCTGATGCCGCTACGCACCGTACTGCGTAATGGCGATACCGTCGAAGTCATCACTTCGACCCAGGCCAAGCCCAATCCGTCCTGGCTCACTTTCGTGCAAAGTGGTCGTGCGCGTTCCGGCATCCGTAATTACCTGAAGAGCCTGCAGCGCGAAGAGGCGTCCACGCTGGGCGAGAAGATGCTCAAGCAAGCCATCGGCGCACTGGCGGTGTCACCGCTGCTGCTGGATGACGCGCTCAAGTCTGAATACATGGCGGTGCATGGCGACAAGCTGCATGCATTTGCTGAAGTGCTGGCCGAAATCGGTGCCGGCAAACTGTTGCCCATTGCGGTGGCACGCCGTCTGGTTGAGCTGGCCGGTGAGCGACTGGGTGAGGATGTGCGTGTTGGTCCCATCACCATTCGCGGCAACGAAGGCGGCACCGTGCAGCTCAGCAGTTGCTGCAATCCTTTGCCGGGTGACGAGATTCTTGGCGTCATCACCAAGGGGCAGGGCTTGGTGATCCACCGCATCGCTTGTCCGAATGTGCAGCGGGTTGATCACGACAAGGTGCTCAACGTCAATTGGGAAACCCAGCGTGACCGCATGTTCGGTGTTTCTGTCAGCGTGCTGGCGCGCAATGAACGCGGTGCGCTGGCGGATATCGCCGCCGCCATTTCACAGGCTTCTGCCAATATCGAAAGCGTCGATACCCAGGATACCCATGTGGGCGACGGCTTTATTCACATTCATTTCCGCCTGCAGGTGGAAAGTGTCGAGCATCTGTCACGCGTGCTGAACGAAATCCAGAATCTGGTCGTGGTGCAACGGGCGGAGAGGAGATAAGCCATGCAGTTGTGCATCAATGGCGAAATGAAACAATTTGCCGCGCTGGCTACCGTGGCAGAGCTGGTGCAGGCGCTGGAGCTGGTCGGCAAACGGGTTGCCGTCGAACTCAATGGCGAGATCGTACCCCGCAGTCAGCATGGCCTAGCCGCGCTGGCGGATGGGGATGAACTGGAAATCGTGGTGGCGGTTGGCGGTGGCTGACGCTGCGCCAAAGGAGTGGAAAGTGCAGGATCAACTGGTCATTGCAGGCAAGGCTTATAACTCACGCCTGCTGGTAGGTACTGGCAAGTATCGTGATTTCGAACAGACTGCCGAGGCGCTGGATGCCTCCGGCTGTGACATCGTTACCGTCGCGATTCGGCGTGTCAATCTGGGTCAGCACGCCGGTGAGCCCAATCTGCTCGATTTTTTGCCGCAGAACCGTTACACTCTGCTCCCCAATACGGCGGGCTGTTATTCCGCCGAGGATGCCATCCGCACCTTGCGCCTGGCGCGCGAGCTGCTGGATGACCATCGTCTGGTCAAGCTGGAGGTGCTGGGCGACTCCGGCAACCTGTTCCCCAATGTCAAAGAAACCCTGAAAGCAGCCGAAGTTCTGGTGGCCGAGGGCTTTGATGTCATGGTGTACACCTCGGATGACCCGATCATTGCGCGCGAGCTGGAGCAAATCGGCTGCTGCGCCATCATGCCGCTGGCCAGTCTGATCGGCTCGGGCATGGGCATCCTGAATCCGTGGAATCTGAAACTGATCATCGAGCAATCCAGTGTTCCGGTGTTGGTAGATGCCGGCGTGGGGACCGCATCCGATGCGGCCATTGCCATGGAACTGGGTTGTGATGGCGTGCTGATGAATACCGCGATTGCCGCTGCCGGCAATCCCGTATTGATGGCACATGCCATGAAACTGGCTGTCGAAGCAGGCCGCGCCGCCTATTGTGCGGAGCGGATGCCGAAACGTTTTTATAGCGCTGTACCAAGTTCTCCTAGTGAGGGGGTGATTTCTTCTCGCAAGCCGTGATGCACAAAAGCGCCACAAAAAGCTTGTCGGGAATGCTTCAGACTTTTCCAAACCGCGTATTGTTGTTAAAATGCTGTTTTTTATAGGTAGCGGTACGTCCATACCTACGGATCTAAGGATACTTGAGTCAATGCCGAATATTCGCGTTAAAGAAAACGAGCCGTTCGAAGTCGCCATGCGTCGCTTCAAGCGCGCTGTAGAAAAAACCGGTCTGCTGACCGAACTGCGCGCTCGTGAGTTCTACGAAAAGCCGACCACCGAACGCAAGCGTAAGCACGCTGCTGCCGTAAAGCGCCACTACAAGCGCATCCGCAGCCAGATGCTGCCGCCGAAACTCTTCTAAGAGTTGCTCCGGCAATAAAGCGGGACCGCAGGCATGGCCTGCGGTTTTGCCATTTGTACTCCAGAATTCTTACGCCATGTCTTGACATGGCCCTTGTGAGCACGACATGAGCCTCAAAGTTCGCATCAGCGATGACATGAAGTCCGCCATGAAGGCAAAGGACACCGAGCGTCTGGCCGCCATCCGCCTGTTGATGGCTGCCATCAAGCAAAAGGAAGTGGACGAACGTATCGAGCTGGATGACGCAGCCATCGTGGTGGTGATCGACAAGATGCTCAAGCAGCGCCGTGACTCCATCTCGCAGTACGAAGCCGCTCAGCGCCAGGATCTGGCCGACAAGGAAAAGGCCGAAATGGTCGTGCTGATGGCCTATATGCCGCAGCAATTGTCCGAAGCGGAAATCGACGAACTGGTCGCCAAGGCTGTTGTCGACAGTGCAGCCGCCTCCATGCAGGACATGGGCAAGGTCATGGGCCTGTTGCGCCCGCAACTGGCGGGCCGTGCCGATATGGCACTGGTCTCTGCCCGCATCAAGGCCAAGCTGAGCGCCTGACCTATGGCCGGGTGCTGTATGGCCCGGTATTTTGTTCCCTCGTGTTAAGGCAGGTGTTCGCCGTTGATTCCACAGGACTTTGTTGATCAGTTGCTGTCCCGTGTCGATCTGGTCGACGTGGTGGATCGCTATGTCCCGCTGAAGAAGGCCGGCCAGAACTATCTGGCCTGCTGTCCTTTCCACAAGGAAAAATCCCCTTCCTTTACCGTTAGTCCCAGCAAGCAGTTCTATCACTGCTTTGGTTGTGGCGCGCATGGTTCTGCCATTGGTTTCGTCATGGAATACCAGGGGCTGGGCTTTGTCGATGCGGTGAAGATGCTGGCGGAAAGCATCGGCATGCAAGTGCCGGAAGTGCGCAGTATCAATCCGGAAGCTACCCGTGCGGCGCGTGAGCGTCAGCTGTCGCTGGAAGAAGTGATGCAGCTGGCGGCGGGCTATTTCAAGCAGCAGCTGAAATCGGCCCCAGTCGCCATCAGCTATCTGAAAGGCCGGGGTGTCAGTGGTGAAATTGCCGGCCGTTTTGGGCTGGGTTATGCGCCGGGTGAATGGCAGAATTTGCAGGCCATTTTCCCGCAATACCAGGACGACAAGCTGGTGGATGCCGGCCTGGTGATTCTGAATGAAGAAAGCGGCAAGCGTTACGACCGCTTCCGCGAGCGGGTGATGTTCCCCATTCGTAACCAGCGCGGCGCCATCATCGGTTTTGGTGGCCGGGTGCTGGGCAAGGGGGAGCCCAAGTATCTGAACTCACCGGAAACGGTGCTGTTCGAAAAAGGCCGCGAGTTGTATGGCCTGTATGAAGCCCGCCAGGCCATCCGCGAAAAGAACCGCGTATTGGTGGTGGAAGGTTATATGGACGTGGTGGCATTGGCCCAGTTTGGCATTGGCTATGCTGTGGCTACGCTGGGGACGGCCACCACCGGCGAGCACGTGCGCAAGCTGATGCGCCATGCCGACCAGGTATATTTCTGTTTTGACGGTGACAAGGCTGGCCAGAAAGCCGCCTGGCGTGCACTGGAAAACAGCCTGCCGCAATTGCAGGATGGCAAGGCGCTGAATTTCCTGTTTTTGCCGCAGGAGCACGACCCGGACAGCTATATACGGGAATTCGGCACAGAAGCATTTGAACAGCAGCTGGAAGAACACAGCCTACCGCTGTCGGTTTACTTTACCCGCGAGCTGACAGGCCGCGTGGATATGAATACGCCGGAAGGGCGGGCAGACCTGATCAAGCAGGCCAGCCCGCTACTGGCACAGATTGCAGCACCGGCGCTGGGCTTCATGATCAGAAAAAGGCTGGCGGAACTCGCCGGCATGGACGTCGACGATTTCGACATGCTGACCACGGGCAAGAAGGCGCCGGAGCGCAAGGGCAAGCGGGAATACCGCCTGCCGGAAGAATCATATCGCCAGATCAACACGCCCATCGTCCACAAGCAGATCAAGTGGCTGCTGATGAACCCGGCGTGGGCCGGTGATGTGACATTGCCGGACAGCCTGCCGCTGTCCGACGAACTGGCCTGCTTTGCGATGTTGGCCGAGAGTGTGCAGGGACACGAACAGCCGCCCAATACGGCGCAATTGATAGAGGGGCTGCGCGGCACCCCCTACGAAGGGCTGATCGACAGTGTGCTGCACCAGGCCATGCAGGATCCGGACGAGTTTGCCGACCCCGGCGAGGATGATCGCACCCAGTTTCAACACGGCAATACCAAGCTGTTGAAAATGCTGCGTGAAGCCCAGGTGGAAAGGCTAAAACTGAAAGACCGCAACGAAGGTCTAACGCCGGAAGAGAAAGCATTATTCAGGGAACTGCTCCGAGACCTGCTCGGCTCATCCCCGTGAGCCAGGGCAGAAGTGACGTAGTTGTGTTATAATCAACTGTTTTTTTCGGCTTATTTTAAGCAGGAAGCAAAATGGCGGCCTCTCCCGAAAATCAAAAAGACGTACAGGACAACGAAGAACAGGTAATGAGCCTGGAAGAGCAGCGTAAACGCCTGCGCCAGCTGATTGCCCTGGGCAAGGAACGTGGCTATCTCACCTATGCTGAGATCAACGACCACCTTCCGGAAGATGTCTCCGATGCCGAACAGATCGAAAACATCGTCACGATGATTTCCGGCCTGGGCATCCAGGTTTACGACGAAGCCCCGGACGCAGAAACCCTGCTGATGTCCGATGCCACCCCGGCCGTGGCTGATGAAGACGCGGTGGAAGAAGCCGAGGCAGCCTTGTCCTCGGTCGATTCCGAATTCGGCCGTACTACCGATCCGGTGCGCATGTATATGCGCGAAATGGGTTCGGTGGAGCTGCTGACCCGTGAAGGCGAAATCGAAATCGCCAAGCGCATCGAAGACGGCCTCAAGCACATGATTCTGGCGATCTCGGCTTGTCCGGGAACCGTGGCCGAAGTGCTGGAGCTGGTCGAGCGCATCAGCAAGGAAGAAATCCGCGTTGATGAAGTAGTGGACGGTTTCATCGATCCGAATGCCGATACGGCTGAAGCGGCGCTGCCGTTTGCCGAGCCGGAAGTCGAGGAGGATGCGCTGCTCGAAGACGAGGAAGCAGAAGCCGAAGACGACGAGGCCAGTGCCGAAGCCGCCAATCTGGCCAATCTGGAAGAGCTGAAACAGCAAACGCTGGAGCATTTTGCCGGCGTGCGCATGATGTTCGACAAGATGGTCAAGGTGCTGGAAAAGGAAGGCTCCAAGTCCAAGGGCTATCTGGAACTGCAAGACGCCATCACCACCGAATTCATGCTGGTGCGCTTCTCCACCCGTCAGATCGAGTCGCTGTGCGAATCGCTGCGTCGCCGTGTCAATGAAATCCGCACCTTCGAGCGCGATATTCAGGACATCTGCGTCACCCGCGTGCGCATGGACCGTACCCACTTCATCAAGGTTTTCCCGGGCAACGAAATCAACACCGCCTGGGTGGAAACCGAAATCGATTCCGGCAAAGCCTGGAGCGAGGCACTGACCCGCTTCAAGTACGCCATCATCGAGAAGCAGACCAAGCTGTCCGAGCTGCAGGATCGCGCCATGTTGCCGATCAAGGAGCTCAAGGAAATCAACCGCCAGATGTCGGCGGGTGAATCCAAGGCGCGGCGTGCCAAGAAGGAAATGATCGAGGCCAACCTGCGTCTGGTGATTTCCATCGCCAAGAAGTACACCAACCGTGGCCTGCAGTTCCTCGACCTGATCCAGGAAGGCAATATTGGTTTGATGAAGGCGGTGGACAAGTTCGAATACCGTCGTGGTTACAAGTTCTCGACCTATGCTACCTGGTGGATTCGTCAGGCCATTACCCGCTCCATTGCGGACCAGGCCCGTACCATCCGTATCCCGGTACACATGATCGAAACCATCAACAAGATGAACCGCATCAGCCGTCAGATCCTGCAGGAAACCGGTCGCGAACCGGACCCGGCCGAACTGGCGGAAAAGATGGAAATGCCGGAAGAGAAAATCCGCAAGATCATGAAGATTTCCAAGGAGCCCATCTCCATGGAAACCCCGATCGGCGACGACGACGATTCCCATCTGGGCGACTTCATCGAAGACCAGAACAACCTGGCACCGTCTGATGCTGCGATGTACTCCAGCCTGAAAGACGCCACCAAGGAAGTACTGGACACCCTGACGCCGCGTGAAGCCAAGGTACTGCGCATGCGTTTCGGTATCGACATGAATACCGACCATACCCTGGAAGAAGTGGGCAAGCAGTTTGACGTGACGCGTGAGCGGATTCGTCAGATCGAAGCCAAGGCCCTGCGCAAGCTGCGTCACCCGACCCGTTCGGAACGTCTGCGCAGCTTCCTGGATAATGAGCCGGGCGGTCAGTAAGCTGGCCTTGTAGGCAGACATCATCCCCAAGCCGCTTGCATCAGGGCTTGGGGATTTTTATTTGTCTCTGCTATAATGCCCCCCTTCGGGCCTTTAGCTCAGTTGGTTAGAGCAGAGGACTCATAATCCTTTGGTCATCGGTTCAAGTCCGATAGGGCCCACCAAATTCAGACAACGGCTTGCTGCGATTTCGCGGCAAGCCGTTTTTTATTGGCTTTACTATCGCTTGGTCATTGCCGACCGCCGTGGCTGGCAAGGTGCGGGATGGCCCGCTATGATGCTGCATTGCAGAAACTTTTTCTTTGCCAGCGGGTCTAGCTCGCTGCCACGCTAGCTCGTGTCTGCATTTCCCCCAGCTGTTCGGTCGGGTTTCCAAACGCACCTCGGCCCCTCTGTTCGGCTTTCCGAATGCATGTCATTGTATTTTTAATTTTATTGTTTAAAAACAATGACTTGCTTTGCTGTTTTGTGAATTTTTTCTGGCATGATTACTGCTGATACGAGCGGACTCAACACCGGTCTTAAAGCCGGGTTACTCTGGAGAAACGCTCGTGAAAACCAACAAGATTACCCTGTGGGTCTTGATCGCCCTGGTATTGGGCATCGCAGTCGGCTACGGCTGTCACACCTCGATTACCGATCCCAAGCAGCTGAAAGAGGTTGCCGGTTACTTCTCCATCCTGACCGACGTGTTCATGCGTCTGATCAAGATGATCATCGCCCCGCTGGTGATGTCCACGCTGGTGCATGGCATTGGCAGCAGTGATTCCCGTTCGATTGGCCGCGTTGGCCTGAAAGCCATGGGCTGGTTTATGGGTGCCTCGCTGGTTTCCCTGTTCCTGGGCCTGATCTTCGCCAATACCCTGCAGCCGGGTCTGGGTTACACCCTGCCGATGGCTGATGCTTCCGCTCCGGTAGTGAAGGCTACTGCGCTGAACCTGAAGGATTTCATCACCCACATGTTCCCCACCAGCTTCTTTGACGCCATGGCGAAAAACGAAGTGCTGCAAGTGGTGGTGTTCTCGGTGTTCTTCGGTGTGGCCATCGCTTCCTACAAGGGTCCGAAGCCTGACATCCTGATGAAAGGCTTGGAGCAGCTGGCCAGCATCATGCTGCGCGTGACCAATATCGTGATGATGTTTGCTCCGGTAGGTGTGTTTGGTGCGGTTGCCGCCACCATTACCGCTGATGGCCTGGGCGTGCTGTCGATGTACGCCAAGTTCATGGGTAGCTTCTATCTGGCGCTGACCTGCCTGTGGCTGCTGATGATTGCTGCGGCTTATGGCTTTGTCGGCAAGAAGATCTTCGCGCTGCTGAAAACCATTCGCATGCCGCTGATGCTGGGCTTTGCCACTGCCAGTAGCGAAGCTGCCTATCCGACCCTGCTGGAACAGCTGGAGCGTTTTGGCATCAAGGAGCGTATCTCTGGCTTCGTGCTGCCGCTGGGTTATTCGTTTAACCTGGATGGCTCCATCATGTACACCTCGTTTGCTGCGCTGTTCATCTCGCAGGTTGCCAACATCCACCTGACCCTGGGCCAGCAGATCACCATGCTGCTGATCCTGCTGATCACCAGCAAGGGTATCGCCGGTGTGCCGCGTGCCTCGCTGGTGGTGGTGGCTGCCGTACTGCCGATGTTCAATCTGCCGGAAACCGGCATTCTGCTGATCCTGGGTATCGACCACTTCCTGGACATGGGCCGCACGGCGACCAATGTACTGGGTAATGCGATTGCCACTACCGTGGTGGCTGCGTCCGAAGGCGATATCGATGCCGAGGCTGCGCATGTCAACCCGGCTTTGGCAGAAGACCAGGCCTGAGCGCCTTGAGAACCTGTCCCTAGTCTGCTGCGCTTCGGTGATACTGCGTTAAAAACGCCTGCGGAATGCTCATTTACTTCATGTAAATTCCGCTTCCTTAGTCGTTTTTGCCTTGTCTCACTCTAGCTCGCGAGACTTTGAACAAGTTCTAAGGCCCTGCCACCGTTTGACCCCATAAAAATCCAGTGACAGACCCCGGCCTGCCCAAGCCGCCGATACAGGCGGACAGGCAGGACGCGGGGCTGATCGCTGCAGCCAGTTGCTTCCCGGCAACGACATCCCCACTAGTCTTTCTACAAAGAGATAGAGACATGAAAAAATCGTTCAATCTGCTGTTGTCCAGCGCCGCCGTGATGGCTGCCCTGTGTGGTCAATCTGCCCATGCAGCCGAAGCGGCCAAGCCGCACGTGGTGATTCTGGCTACCGGCGGCACCATCGCTGGTACCGGTGCCAACAGCACCACCACCATCGGTTATACCGCTGCCAAGCTGGGCGTGGACAAGATGATTGCCGCCGTGCCCGAGCTGTCCAAGGTGGCTGATGTGCGTGGTGAGCAGGTGGCCCAGATCGCCAGCGAAAGCATGACCAACGAAGTGTGGCTGAAGCTGGCCAAGCGCGTGAACGAACTGCTGGCGCAGAAGGATGTGGATGGCGTGGTGATTACCCACGGTACCGATACCATCGAAGAAACCGCTTATTTCCTGGATCTGGTGGTGAAGAGCAAGAAGCCAGTGGTGGTGGTTGGTTCCATGCGTCCGTCTACCGCCATCAGTGCTGACGGCCCGATCAACCTGTACAACGCCGTGATTCTGGCAGGTAGCAAGGATGCTGCCGGCAAGGGGGTACTGGTTGCATTGAACGACCAGATCAATGCTGCACGCGAAGTGACCAAGACCAACACTTCCACCACCGATACCTTCAAGACGCCGGAACTGGGCTACCTCGGTTACATGCAGGACAACAAGCCGCATTTCTACCGCATGTCCACCCGCAAGAACACGGCCGATACCGAGTTTGACGTGAGCAAGCTGAACAGCCTGCCGCGCGTGGATATCGTTTACGGCTATGCCAATATGGACCGCGTGGCCATGGATGCCAACATCGCTGCCGGCGCCCAGGGCATCGTGCAGGCTGGTGTGGGTGATGGCAGTATCGCCGCACAGATGATGCCGGCCTTCCGTGATGCCCGTAAAAAAGGCGTCGTGCTGGTGCGTAGCTCGCGCGTGGGCAACGGTATTGTCGCCCGCAACGGCGAGGCCAATGACGATCAGGAAGATCTGGTGGTCAGCGACACGCTGAATGCACAGAAGGCACGCATTCTGCTGATGCTGGGCCTGACCAAGACCCACGACACCAAAGAACTGCAACGCATGTTCTACACCTATTGAGCCGCAGGGCCGGGTACTGTGCCGGCCTGTCTGCCCGTTGTGATGCCGGTGTCGAGCCGGCGTGATCCCCCCGCAACGGCAGCATGGCGCAGTGCCTGCTCATGCAGCCTTTGGCAAGCGGCCCGCGATGGCCGCTTTTTTTACGCCCGCAACCCGGCGCAGGCCGGGCGATAGCGACACAATCAGCCCGGCTGGTTGAGGCCGTATTTTTTCAGCTTGTCGAACAGGGTGGTCTTGGCCACTTTCAGGGCTTCGCTGGTGCGGCTGAGGCTGAAGCCGTGGCGGCGGAATTCTTCGGCGATCAGTGCGCGTTCGAAAGCTTCGACGGTTTCGGCCAAGGGCAGGCTCTGGCTCAGTTCGCCGGATTCGGACAGCGGGCTGCGGATGCCCAGCACATAGCGTTCGGCCACATTGCGTAGTTCGCGCACATTGCCCGGCCAGTCGTAGGCCAGCAGCTCGGCCTGTTCATGGGCCTCCAGCTGCGGAGTGGGGCGGTCGAAGCGGCTGGCGGCCTGCAGCAGGAAGTATTCGAACAGCAGGGGGATGTCCTCGCGCCGTTCGCGCAGCGGCGGCAGTTGCAGGGTGACCACGTTCAGCCGGTAGTAGAGGTCACTGCGGAAGCTGCCGTTATTGCCCATGGCCTTGAGGTCGGCCTTGGTGGCCGACACCACGCGGCAGTCGACGGAGATCGGGGTATTGGAGCCCAGCCGTTCCAGCGTGCGCTCTTGCAATACGCGCAGCATCTTGATCTGCAGCGGCAGCGGCATGCTTTCGATTTCATCGAGGAACAGCGTACCGCCATTGGCGTATTCGATGCGGCCGATGCGGCGCTTGGCCGCGCCGGTGAAGGCATGGGCTTCGTGGCCGAAGATCTCGCTCTCGAACAGGTTTTCTGCCAGCCCGCCACAGTTGACCGCGACAAAATTGTTTTTCTGACGACGGCTGATTTCATGCAGGCAGCGTGCCACCAGCTCTTTGCCGGTGCCGGTTTCGCCCAGGATCAGCACATTGGCCGAGGTATCGGCCAGATCGGCGATCATGCGCCGCACTTTCTCCATGGCCGGCGAGCGGCCAATCAGCCGTGCTTCCAGGCTTTGCTTGTCATGTAATTGCCGGCGCAGGCTTTCCACTTCCAGGCTGAGGCGGCGCTGCTCCATGGCGCGGCACACCACTTCATGCAGTCTTTCCGATGAAAACGGCTTCTCGATGAAGTCGTAGGCCCCGTCCTTCATCGCCTGTACTGCCAGGCTGACATCGCCATGGCCGGTGATCAGGATGACCGGCAGGCCGCTGTCGCGAGCCTTGAGCTGGCGTAGCAAGGCCATGCCATCCTGACCCTGCAGGTGAATGTCGCTCACCACCACGCCGGGGAAGCCGGGCAACAGCAGCGACAGTGCCTGCTCGGCGCTGGCGACGCCGCGTGCTTCCAGACCTTCCAGTGCCAGTGCCTGTTCGCAGCCCAGCCGGACATCCGGATCATCTTCGACAATCAACACTTTCATGCCATCAAACATGGCGGTTTTCCTTTGTGGCAAGCGGCAGGGTAATGGTGAATACCGCGCCACCCTGCGGGTGGTTGTCGGCGCTCAGGCTGCCGCCGGCTTCGGCGATGATGCCGGCGCTGAGTGTCAGCCCCAGGCCCAGGCCGATGCCGGCGGGCTTGGTGGTGACAAAGGGCTCGAACAGCTGGGCGCGTACGGCATCCTGCAAACCGGGGCCGTTATCGCGAATCTGCAATTGTAGGTGTTCTGTGGTGCGATGGCCGCTGATTTCGATGATGGGCTGTGGCCGGTCTTGCAGCTCGTCCAGCGCATTGGCCAGCAGATTCACCAGCACTTGTTCAAAGCGGTTGGGGTCGCAGCGTGCCTGCCACGGCTCCGGCGCATTGGGGCGCACAATGCGTACCTGGCTGCCCTCCAGCCGGTTGCGCAGCAGCAGCACCGCACTGTCGATGGCCAGGCTGATGTCCACCGTGCCCAGGCTGCTGGTGGACTTGCGCGCATAGCCTTTGAGCGCGCTGGTGATTTCGCCCATTTTATCCACCAGTTGGCAGATGGTTTGCAGATTGCTGCGGGCGGTGTCGGTTTGCTGGCGTTCGATAAACTTGATGGCATTGCCGGACAGGGTGCGCAGGGCGGCCAGCGGCTGGTTCAGTTCGTGCGCGATACCGGTGGCCAGTTGCCCCAGCACGGCCAGCTTGCCGGCCTGTACCAGATTGTCCTGGGTCTGGCGCAGGTGCTGTTCGGCGCGGATGCGCTCGCTGACTTCTGCCTGCAGTTGCAGATTGGTGCGGGACAGGTCGGCGGTGCGCTCTTCCACCTTGCGTTCCAACTCGCGGTAGGCGCGCTGCAGTGCCTCGCGCGCGGCCAGTTTGTCGCGCAGGCGACGACGCCGTTCGTTCAGCCACAGGATACCGGTGAGGCTGAGCAGGGTGAGCAGGGCGGCCAGCGCCGCACGGTTATAGGCCAGCTGATAAACCGGCTCCAGGCTGGACAGCACGGTAAGCCGCCAGTTGGACAGCGGCAGTTGCAGCGATTGCCCCAGCATGTCGCGCGGGTAGGCCAGCCGGCTCAGCGTGCGCCGGCCGCTCTGGTCCAGCCGGTAGATGTGGCTGCCGTTGCCCAGGCTGCGTCGTTCTTCCAGCCCAAGGGGTTGCAGGCGTTTGCGGTTGTATTGCCGGTTGCGGTCGAAGGCATCCTGCAGGGCCTTGCTGAAAGGCTTGAGGGTACTGAATTTCCAGCCCGGCTCGGTGGCCAGGATGACCACTTCATTCTGGTCGGACACCATCACCATGGTCTTGTTTTCGCGCCACAGCTTTTCCAGGTATTCCATATTGATCTTGACCACCGCCACGCCAATGATGCGGCCGTGGCTGGTCAGTGGCTCGGACAGATAGTAGCCGGCCTCGCTGCGGGTGGTGCCCACGCCGAAAAAGCGGCCAGGCTGGCCATTGATGGCATCGGTGAAATAGGCACGGAAGGCATCGTTTTCGCCCAGATAGCTGTCGGGCTGACGCCAGTTACTGGTGGCGCGCACGATGCCGCTGCTGTCCATGATGTAGATGGCGCTGGCCCCGGTGCGCTGGCTCAGGCGTTCCAGATAGTCATTGGCAGCCTGCTGGCGCTGGCGGTCTTGCGGGGCGTGCAGCAGCCGTTCCACATAGGGCGACAGGCCGAGCAGGCTGGGCAGGCGGGCGTAGTGGCCGATCTCGCTGTTGAGGCTGTTGGCGTACAGTTCCAGCCGCTGGGTATTGGCCGAGCGCAGCTCGTCCAGCGAACCGTCCACGCTGGCGCGAAAAGAGGCGACGGCGGCAATGTCCATCAGCACCAGCAATAGCGCTATGCGCAGTACGGTACGCAGTTTCAAGCGAAATCCAATCCTCGGGGCGGGCTGCGGCGCACCGGGCAGTGCCGGCGACCAGCAGAAAGGCGGCCGTTGGCCGCCTGCTGTGATTCGGGTCAAGCCGCACGCAATGGCGGCAGCCGGCTATTGTAGCAAATGCCTTCGCCTTCGCGGGGACGCTTGCCTGCCTACAGATGCCGTTCGAAGTGGCTGACCAGCCGCTTCAGGTCGTGGGCCGTGGTGTGCAGTTGCTGTGCTACCTCGCTGGTGGTGGCGATGCTGTGGCTGTTCTGCTCGGTGAGCGCACTCATGGTCTCCATATTCTGTGCCACTTCGGTGGAGGCCGATGACTGCTGCTGCAGCATTTCCGCCACGTTGGCTGCCGATTGCGCCACGCCCTGGTTGGCCTCGCGGATGGCCGCGAGGCTGGCGCTGGCGGTGCCGATGGCATCTTCCACGCCCTGTACCCGTTCCAGTGCGGCATGCACGTTCTGCAATACCTGATGCGTGCGTTGGTGCAGCACATTGATCGATTGCTCGATTTCCAGCGTATTGCCCGCCGTGCGCTCGGCCAGCTTGCGCACTTCGTCGGCCACCACGGCGAAACCACGGCCCTGTTCGCCGGCGCGGGCGGCCTCGATGGCGGCATTCAAGGCCAGCAGATTGGTCTGGTTGGCGATTTCCTTGATGACCGAGGTGACCGAGCCGATTTCCTCGGCTGATTTTTCCAGAACCAGGATGGCATCGCGCGTGGTCTGGAATTCTCCCATCACCTGGCGGGTAGCCTCGCGGGTTTGCAGCATCTTGTCCTCGCCCTGATCGGCCAGCTGGTTGGCGGCGCTGGCATGTCCGGCACCGGTGCGGGTGGTGATGGAGATTTCATTGACCGATACCGACAGCTGTTCCAGCGCTGCCGCCACGCGGGTGATGCCTTCCTGAGCATGCTCGCCGCGTTGTTGCAGATTGCTGGCCTCGGTATGGGTGGCCGTGGCGGCCTGGCTGATGTCATGCGCGCCCACTACGACATCGGCCAGTACGGCGCGGGTATTGATGCGCATGGTTTCCAGCATTTCCAGCATCTGTCGCACATCCTGGCAGCCAGACTGGGGAATGGCTTGCTTGAAATTGCCTTCGGACAATCGGGCCAGGCCCTGTTTCGCCTGTTCCAGTGGTGCCGCCAGCCGCTGGTGAATCAGCACTGCAGCGCCAATCAGCCACAGGATGCTGGCTGCGTTGAGGTAGTCGTGCAGGCTATCGGGCAGGAGCAGTTGGGAAAGCAAGGCCAGTATCGGTGGCAGCATGGCCAGTATCAACAGGTTTTGCAGGCTTGCTGATCTTGGCTGGCGGGTTTGGGGAAAGCTGGCCCGTTTGGCACGCACATCGGCATAGAGTTGTTCGGCCTGCTGGCATTGCTGTTTGTCCGGAGCGCTGCGCACCGACATATAGCCAACGGTATGGCCGTTTTCACGAATGGGGGTGACATAGGCGTCCACCCAGTAGAAATCCCCCTGTTTGCTGCGGTTCTTGACCAGCCCGCGCCAGGGATGGCCGCCCTGGATGGTCTGCCACATGTCTTCGAAGGCTTCCGGTGGCATGTCCGGGTGGCGTACGACATTGTGTTGCTGACCGATCAGCTCGCTTTCGCTGAAACCGCTGATATCAATGAAGGCGCGGTTGGCGTAGGTGATCAGTCCCTTCAGGTCGGTCTTGGTGACGATGGGGCGCTGCGGATGCAAAAACAGTTCCTGCTGCGTAACCGGCTGGTTGATGCGCATGACGGGCTCCCTGAGTAATGCTTCTGTCCGGGGTGCCGTGCAGCGAAGGTGGGCATGACGACGGCCGCAAGCCGGCACCGGCCGGTATTGTTTCTTTACCGGTATAGTCGAAAAACCCTAATGCCATAATTTTTCTTCCACTGCTGCTTGACCGTGCACAATGCTGTGCAAGGCTTTACACGAGGCAGGCGGTACGCTGGCTGGCTTCTTGCAGTACCTCCTGCAATAACAGGTCGAAACTGTCGACCAGGGCGGAGGCCGGGCGGTGCAAGGGCCGCACCAGATGAACGCGGAAGGGCAGGGACACGGCCAGCTTTCTCACCACCACACCCTGACCGGCAAACTCCAACGCAGTGAGCGGATTGACCACGGCAATGCCGACGCCCTGACGCACCATGCTGCATACCGAGGCCGCGCTGTGGGTTTCCAGCACCATTTGCCGCTGCACCTGTTGTTCGGCAAACAGGCTATCCAGCTGCTGGCGGTAGATGTCGCTGACTGACAGGCTGATGAAGGCTTGGCCGGCGAAGTCGGCCAACTCCAGTACCGCCTTGTGGCACAGCGGGTGGCCGCTGGGCAGCACTGCGACTTCATCGGCACAGAAGATTTGCTGCTGACTGGTGCCAGCCGGTTGCAGCTGGCTTTCGGTCAGTCCCAGATCATGGCGTTGCGCGGCCAGCCACTCCTCCAGCAAGGGCGATTCCTGTGGTGCGATGCTCAGCCTGACCTTGGGATAGCGTGCCAGAAAGCGCTGACACACCGTTGGCAGCACCGCCTGGGAGAACATCGGCAGACAGGCGATGGACAGCTGGCCATGGTCGAAGTGACGCAAGGCTTCGGCGGTGCTGACAATGCGCTCCAGCCCCAGATAGGCACGCTGGACCTCTTCGAATAATTGCAGGGCCTGACGGGTGGGGCGCAGCCGGCCACGGACGCGTTCGAATAGCGTCAGGCCACTTAGTTGTTCCAGCCGGGCCAGTTCGCGGCTGATGGTGGGCTGCGAGCTGTGTAGCAGGATGGCGGCTTCGGTGACGCTGCCGGTGGTCATGATGGCGTGGAAGATTTCCACATGGCGCAGGTTGAAGGACATGGCATGGCTCGGCTTGCTGGGGACGGCCATATCATAAATGAAAGACCTAGCGATAAATTGATATTTTATTTTCGTCACAGGCTGCGGCAGTATCATGGCAATCATTGAATGGAATGCCATGAAAACTTTCGTCGCCCCCCAACTTGCCGCCCTGGCCGAACAATTCGGCGCCCCGCTGTGGGTATACGATGCCGCCGTGATTCGCGCCCGCATTGCCCAGCTCAAGCGGTTTGATGTGATTCGTTATGCACAGAAGGCCAATTCCAATACCCATATCCTGCGCCTGATGCGTGAGCAGGGCGTGATGGTGGATGCGGTGTCACTGGGCGAGATCGAGCGTGCACGTCAGGCGGGTTACGATCTGTCTTCCGCCGAGCCGTCCGAGGTGGTATTCACCGCCGATGTGCTAGACCGCGCCACGCTGGAGCAGGTGGTGGCCGAGCGTATCGTGGTCAACGCCGGCAGCATCGACATGCTGCGCCAGCTGGGCGAGCGTTCGCCGGGCCACCGCGTGTGGCTGCGCATCAATCCCGGTTTTGGTCATGGCCACAGCCACAAGACCAATACCGGCGGTGAAAACAGCAAGCACGGCATCTGGCATGCCGATCTGCCGGCGGCGCTGGCGGTGATTGCCGCTACCGGCCTCAAGCTGGTGGGCATCCACATGCATATCGGTTCTGGCGTCGATTATGGCCATCTGCAGCAGGTATGCGGTGCCATGGTGGAGCTGGTACGCAGCCTGGGGCAGGACATCGAGGCCATTTCCGCCGGTGGCGGCCTGTCCATTCCTTATCGCGACAGCGATAGCCGCATCGATACCGAGCATTACTTCCAGCTGTGGGACGCCGCCCGCAAGGAGGTGGAACAACTGCTGGGCCATGCCGTGCGGCTGGAAATCGAGCCGGGCCGCTTCCTGGTGGCCGAGTCTGGAGCCTTGATTGCCGAAGTGCGTGCGGTCAAGGCCATGGGCAACCGCCATTTCGTGCTGGTGGATGCCGGCTTCAACGACCTGATGCGCCCTTCGCTGTATGGCAGCTACCACGAAATTTCGGTGCTGGAGCGCAGTGGTCAGGAGAAAACCGGCAAGGTCGCCACCGTGGTGGCCGGCCCCTTGTGCGAGTCGGGTGATGTGTTTACCCAGCAGGAGGGCGGGGTGGTGGAAAGCCGCGACCTGCCGCCAGCGGCTGTGGGCGACTGGCTGGTGTTCCACGATGCCGGTGCCTATGGCGCGACCATGTCGTCCAATTACAATAGCCGCCCGCTGCTGGCCGAGGTATTGCTGGATGAGGCGGGCCCGCGCTTGATCCGTCGCCGTCAGACCATGGCCGAGCTGCTGGCACTGGAGGCGGTGTAAGTCTGCGATCCTGGCAAAAAAAGCCCGCCGTTAAGGCGGGCTTTTTCATGTGCAGGTGCTGGCTTAGAACTCCTTGCGCAGCATCAGCCAGCTGGTGTTGGCATCCGGCTGCTCCAGTCCCAGCGCGCGTTGGCCGCCAGCGTTTTGCCTGACCTGGCCATAGCCGGCTTGCAGCCAGCTGGTTTTGCTCAGGTAGTACTCGGCACCGATGGCCCACTGATTGGCGCCCCAGTTCAGGCTCTGACCATCTATCTTGACCTGGCGGCGGTGCGAATATACCGCCATGGGCTTGAAGTTGCCCATGCGATAAGCGGCGCTCAGCGCATACACCTGGCTGGTGAGCTTGTTGTTGCCGGTTTTGGCGATGCCGGCTTCGATAATGCCTGGAATCTCGAAGTCGTCGCTATTGTCCTGGTTCTTGTGGGCATTGCCGTACAGCGTGGTTTTTTGCAGGGTGGCGGCCAGCGCCAGATTGTTGGCGTTGTAGCCGAATTCCAGCCGGTGCACGCCGCTATTGTTGCTGGCAATGCTGTTGAGCTTGGTCAGATAGGCGTAGGTGGCGAAGTAGCCGTCGTCGGCGTAAGACAGGCGCAAGCCCCAGGTGTCGCCGCTGCTCTTGCCATCCACCTGCTTTTCGCCGGCCCCATATTGCAGGCTGCCCTGCACGCCGTACAGGCGTGGGCTATCGTAGCGCAGGCTGTTTCTGGCGCGGCTGTCGCCGTAGTTGTTGCTGCCGAATATGTCGCGCGCTTCGTACAGCGGGTAGGCAATGCCACCTTTCACGTCGCGGCGCGGGCTGGCCATGATGTCGGTGGCCTCGGTATCGGTCAGGACGTCATCGATAAAGCCGGCGCGCAGTCTGCCCCAGCCGCCTTCCAGCCCGACAAAGCTCATGCGGTTGGCCAGCCGGCCGCTGCCGGTACCGTTGTTGGGTACGCCATCCAGTGCCATGCCGGTTTCCACCTGCCAGATGGCCTGCAAGCCGTTGCCCAGATCCTCGCGACCCTTGAAGCCGATCTTGCTGCCGTAGTCGTCGATGCCGGTGGTCTGGCGGTAGTGGGTATCGGCACTTTTCATGCTGTTGATGCCAACGCGCATGGAGCCGTAAATGGATACGTCGGCCAGGGCCAGTGCGGGCAGGGTACAGGCCAGGGCTGCGACCAGAATGCGTGGGTTCATGGGTTTTCCTGATAATTGACGGGACTAGCCATTGCCGCAGTGGCGGAAGGCTGGGCGGGCTGAGTGTGCTGAGGCGGGCGAGTCAGCGTCAATGCGTCAGGGTAGGGTGGGTGTTTGGCGATTATTTACGTAAATTTGCGCTTATTTTTGTATATTTTCTTTTAATTGCAGGCAAGATGGGCGGCCTCTACGGGCTGGCAGCTTGGAGAGGGCGGGCTGCTGCTGTACCGAAGGTCGGGGCCTGCTTACGTATGCGTGGTCTGCCCAGGATAGGGATGAGGTGAGACGTGGCTGGTTCTACCGGCTTTCCGGGCGATTCCTGGCTTTGCTGGGAAGCCTCCGAGCCGGGCCGGACGTGAAAACGCCTCCGGCTGGCGGAGGCGCTGGTAGCAGGCAAGGCCCTGATCGGGCCTTGTGCTTACATATTCATATTATTGATGACGAACTTGACGCCCGGCACCTTCTCGGCGATGACGCCAGCTTTGAACATCTGCTGGTCATCGGTCATCTTGCCGTCGATGGTCACTTCCTGCTTTTTGCTGGCAACGTGCAGATTCAGTGCTTTCAGTTCCGGATCAGCATCCAGGGCGTTCTTCACATTGCTAGCCAGCTGTTCGTCAGTGGGAATGGCATCTTCGGCGTGGGCCATGAGGGGGGCGAAGCCAATGTTCAGGGCCAGGGTTGCCAACAGGGCGGAACGAGCGAAAAGGTGTTTCATGGTTATCTCCTTGCTTCAAGCAGCGTGATGGCCTGGCCGACCATTGCGATGGATCGCCAGTGGACTGTGTTGTGGCGACATGTTATCCAGCTTTGTTTGCAGTTTTGTTGCGGCTCGATGAAATAGTGCATTTGGCGAACTCGCTTGCCAGGCCCGGGTCAGACGCGAGTCCTGACCGTGCAGCGCTGCGCCGCGCACGGTAACATGGCGGCTGGCTGTTTCCAGCCAGTCACCACCCTGATTTTTAAATTACGCAAGTTCCCGTCCATGCTGAAACGATTGTTGTTGCTGTTGCCACTGCTGTGGCTGGCAGCCTGTTCCACCACCACCCCTACCACGCCGCGTCCGGGCGATGGCGGCCTGCTGAGTCCGGCAGCGTTGCCGGCCTGGCAGCAGCAGAATATGGGCGACACCCTGTCGGCCCTGCAGCAAAGCTGCAAGGTCACGGCGCGCAAGCCGGCCTGGCAGGCGGTCTGTGCCGATGCCGCACGCATTCCTGCTAGTGATGGTGCACAGGCGCGGCAGTTTTTTGAAAGTCGCTTCAATGCCTGGGCGGTACGCGATAGCGCCGGCAGCGGCGGCTTGATTACCGGCTATTACGAACCTCTGCTCAATGGCAGCCGCAGCCGCAGCGAGCGCACGCCTTATCCGGTATATGGCGTGCCGGCCGACCTGCTGGTACTGGACTACCCGCCCGCCTTGCATGGTCGCAGCGTGCTGGTAGCACGCAAGGCTGGTGGCAATCGTCTGCAGTTGCTGCCGGGCAAGAATGAAGCAGCGCCGGGCGAGATTGAAATCCGCCCGGCGGATTTTCCCGTGGACAGCCGCAGCAACAAGCTCAAGGGGCGGCTGGCGGGTAACCGTCTGCTGCCGTATTACACCCGGGCCGAGATTGCCCAGGGCAAGGGCGTGGCCAGTGCGCCGGTACTGGCCTGGGTGGAGGACCCTGTGGAGCTGTTCTTCCTGCAGGTACAGGGCTCGGGCCGCATCCAGCTGGAAGACGGCAGTTTTCTGCATGTCGGCTATGCCGAGCAGAATGGTTATGCCTATCAGTCGATTGGCAAATGGCTGGTGGAAAAGCGCGAGTTGACGCTGTCTGCCGCCTCGATGCAGGGCATACAGGGCTGGATCAAGGCCAACCCCGGCCGGCAACAGGAGCTGTTTGCAGTCAACCCCAGCTATGTCTTCTTCAAGACGCTGCCGGGCGGCGACAGTGGCCCGGCCGGTGCACTGGGCGTGCCGCTGACCGGTGGTTACAGCATTGCGGTTGATCCGCATTACATTCCGCTGGGGACGCCGGTCTATCTGGCAACGACCTGGCCGCTCAGTCAACAACCACTGACCCGGCTGGTGCATGCCCAGGATACCGGCAGCGCCATTCGTGGCGCGGTGCGCGCCGATCTGTTCTGGGGCTATGGCAGCGAGGCCGGCATGTATGCCGGCCGGATGAAACAGAATGGCAGCATGTGGATGCTGCTGCCCAAGGGGATGACGCCGTCGATGGCGGCAGCGCCTTAGCGCCTGTTCATAGGCTGCTGGATTGAGCCGAGATGGGGGTGATACTGCGTTAAAAACGCCTGCGGAATGCTCATTTACGCTAGGTAAACGCCGCTTCCTTACGCGTTTTTGCTTGGTCTCACTCTGGCTCGCGGGACGCTGAGCAGGCTCTTAACATGACAACGGACGACAAGAACGGATGAAAGCAAGCTGGCTGGGATGGGGAATGCTGTTGGCGCTGTTGGCAGCTTGCGGCAAACAAGGCGAGGGTGCTGCCAGTGGCAAGGCCGTGGCCTCCGCTGCCGTGGCCGGCGCACGCGAGCTGTCGCGCGCCGATGTGGAGGTGGCGCAGCTGTCTGCCTTGCGTGATGCCTTGCCGTTTACCGGTACGCTGGCCGCGCTGAAAAGCAGCAGCATCGCCGCCGAGGTGGAAGCCAGGGTCAAGGATGTGCTGGTGCGCGAAGGCGAGTCCGTGCGGCAGGGGCAGGAGCTGGCACGGCTGGACTCCGAGTCGCTGGACCAGTCGGTCAGCGAGCAGCAGGCCCAGCTGGCCGCTAACCAGTCGCGGCTGAAGCTGGCGCGCACCAAGCTGGACAAGCAGCACGAGCTGCTGCAAAAGGGTTTCATTTCCCAGCTGGCCTATGACGAGGCCGAGAGCGAATTCACCGTGCGCCAGGGCGAGCTGCAGGCGCAGATCAGCCAGCTGGCACGGGCGCGGCGCTTGCAGGCCGATAGCGTGGTGCGCGCCCCGATAGCCGGCGTGGTCTACGAGCGCAAGATCAACCCCGGTGAAATCGCCGCCAAGAATGCCCGGCTGTTTTCCATTGCCGACCTCAGCGTGCTGGAGTTGAGCGCGACGGTGCCGGCGCAATGGATAGGCCGCATTCAGCCCGGCCAGCAGGCGCGCTTCAGCGTGGAAGGCCTGCCCGACGAGTTGAGCGGTGCCGTGGTGCGCGTCAATCCGGTGGCGCAGAGCGGCACCCGCAGTTTTCTGATTTATATCCGTGTCGACAACCGCGACGGCCGGCTCAAGGCCGGGCAGTTTGCCAAGGGCGGCGTGGTATTGCGCCAGCTGGAGGGGCAGGTGGTGCTGCCGCAGAACGCGGTGCAGGATTTGCAGGGCAAGCCCTGGGTCATGCTGGTGGAACATGGCCGGCTACAGCGCCTGCCGGTGCAGCTGCTGCTATGGTCGCAGACCGAACGCAAGGTGGCGCTGCAAGGGGTGAAGCCCGGCCAGCTGGTTCTGTCCGCCGCGCTGCTGGGTGTGGCTGCCGGTGATGCCGTCAGCCTGCCGGCCGGCCTCAAGTAAGGGGATGATGCCATGTGGTTGACCCGTGTCAGCGTGCGCAATCCCTACTTCGCCACCGTGTTGATGCTGACCTTGCTGGTGCTTGGCCTGTTTGCCTGGTCGCGGCTGCCGGTGGAGGAGCTGCCCGACATCCGTTTCCCGGTTGCCGTCATCACCACCCAGTACAGCGGTGCCTCGCCCGAAGTGGTAGAAAGCGAAGTCACCCGCCCGCTGGAAGAGGCCATCAACACCATCAATGGCGTCAAGCACATCCGCTCCTATTCCTTCGAAGGCAGTTCCACCATCGTGGTGGAGTTCGCGCTGACAGTAGACCCCAATATCGGTGTACAGGATGTACGCGACCGGGTGGGCGGGGTGCAGGGCCGTTTTCGCCGTGAAATCGCTACGCCATCGGTATCGCAATTCAATCCCAACGACCAGCCGCTGCTGTCGGTCAGCTTCAGCTCCAGCCAGGTGTCGCAGCGCACGCTGACCACCTGGCTGGAAAACACGCTGAAAAAGCGGCTGCAAACAGTGTCCGGCGTGGGCGAGGCCAAGGTGGTGGGCGGTGTGAAGCGGCAGATCCGCATCGACGTCGACCCCTACCGGCTGGAAGCCAGTGGCCTGTCGCTGCAGGAAGTGGCCGATGCCATCCGCGCCGGTAACCGCGACTACCCGGCCGGTGCCGTCAGCACGGCCAGCAATGAGCTGAGCGTGCGCGTCAGCGGCAAGCTCAAGTCACCGGACGACTTTGCCAGCCTGGTCACCGGCTATCGCAATGACAGCCCCATCCGCCTGTCCGACATCGCCAGTGTCAGCGATGCCGAGGCCGAAGCGGACAGCCTGGCGCTGATCGACGGCAAGCCCGGCGTTGGCATGGATATCCGCGCGGCACGCGGTGCCAACGTGGTGGAGGTGGCCGACGGCGTCAAGCAGGTGATTCGCCAGTTGCAAGGCCAGCTGCCGCCGGGCACCCAGGTGCGCTTTACCTATGACAAGTCGGAAGACGTCAGGAAATCGCTGGCCAATGTCGAAGCCAGCTTGCTGGAGGGCGCGGCACTGACGGTGCTGATCGTCTTCCTGTTTCTGGGCAGCTGGCGCAGCACGGTGATTACCGGCCTTACCCTGCCGGTAGCGCTGATCGGCACCCTGTTTGCGCTGCAGGCGCTGGGTTTCACCCTGAACCTGATGACGCTGATGGCGCTGTCGCTGTCCATCGGCCTGCTGATTGATGACGCCATCGTGGTCCGCGAAAACATCGTGCGGCATCGCCATCTGGGCAAGAGCCATTATCAGGCGGCGCTGGATGGCACCAATGAAATCGGCCTGGCGGTGCTGGCCACCACCTTGACTGTGGTGGCGGTGTTTTTGCCGGTCGGTTTCATGAGCGGCATCATCGGCAAGTTTTTCCACCAGTTCGGCCTGACCGTGACCGTGGCGGTGCTGATTTCCATGCTGGTCAGCTTTACCCTCGACCCGATGTTGTCGTCGATCTGGCCCGATCCGCACCAGCACGGCGACCGCCATCGCGGCCCGCTGGGCCGGCTGCTGGATGGGTGTGAACGCTCGCTGGACCGGCTGGCCGAGCGCTATGTGACGGCCATCGGCTGGACGCTGCGGCATCGCAAGACGGTGCTGAGCGGTGCGCTGCTCCTGCTGCTGGGTAGCTGCATGCTGGTGCCACTGATCGGTGGTGAATTCATGCCACGGCAGGACAAGGGCAAGTTTTCGCTATCGTACAAGACCGCTCCCGGCTCTTCGCTGGATTACACCACCAGCAAGGGGCGTGAGCTGGAAACCTTGCTGCGTCGGCTGCCGGCCGTGCAGTCCATCCAGCTGACTGCCGGCAGCGGCAGTTTCGGCTCGGGCAAGAGCGATGGCCAGCTGGTGGTGGATCTGGGTAGCAAGAGCACGCGTAGTCACAGCCTGTTCAGCGTGATGCAGCAGGCACGGGCTGCCGTCAGCCGGGTGGCCGGGGTGGAGATCCTCTCGCTGGAAGAAATGGGCAAGGAAGGCCCCGGTGGCAAGCCCATCAATATCGGCCTGCGCGGCAGCAATCTGACCGAGCTGGATGTCGCGGCCAATGCCTTGATCAAGCAGCTGGCCAAGGTAAAAGGAGTGGGCGATCTGCAAAGCAGCCTGGCCGATGCCGACCCCGCGCTCAAGCTGGACATCCGCCGCGATGCGGCGGCCAGCCTGGGGGTGGATCTCAATCGCGTGGGCAGCACGCTGTCGCAGCTCTTGGCCGGGGATGTGGTGGGCAGCTGGGAAGCACCGGATGGCGAAAACTACGATGTACTGCTGCAAGTGCCGCGCAGTGAGCGGCGCAATGAATTGCTGGACATCATTACCGTGGCCGGGCGGCCGGATGCCAATGGCGCAGCCAGCATGGTGCCGCTGTCCACGGTTACCCGGCTCAGCCCTGGCCTCAGCCCGCGCCAGATCGACCGCGTCGACCTGCTGCGCCAGGTGACTGTCACCGGCAATATCGCCGGGCGGGATGCCGGCTCGGTGTTTGCCGACATCAGCAAGATCACCGCTACTTTCAAACTGCCGCCCGGCGTGGTGCTGGCCGAGGAAGGCGAGCGCCGCGACATGGAAGAATCCCTGGGCTATGCCGTGCAGGCGCTGGCCATGGGGGTGATCTTCATCTACATGATCCTGGCGGCGCAGTTCCGCAGCTTTACCCAGCCGCTGGCCATCATGGTGGCGCTGCCACTGGCTTTCGTCGGGGTATTCCTGGCCTTGTGGCTGACCGGCTCCACCCTCAATATGTTCTCGGTGATCGGCATCATCATGCTGATGGGGCTGGCGGCCAAGAACGGCATTCTGCTGGTGGATTTCATCAATCAGGCGCGGCGTGAGGGCCTGGGCCGTAGCGAGGCCATCATCGAAGCTGGCCGGGTCCGGCTACGCCCCATCATGATGACCAGCCTGGCGATGATTTTCGGCATGCTGCCGATGGCGCTGGGCGGCGGCGAAGGGGCAGAAACCCGCGCGCCGATGGCGTATGCCATTATCGGCGGCATGATCACCTCCACCCTGCTGACCCTGATTGTGCTGCCGGTGGTTTACAGCTATCTGGACAGCTTGCGGCTATGGTTGCGGCGTTGGCTGGCACCCGCCGGCAGTGGCGTTGACCTGCCGCGCTAGCTGGCCATTCCGTCAGTATCGCAGCATGCTTGGCCCAGGTCCTGCCTACACTGCAATACCCCGCAGCCGCTGCGGCAGTGATTGTTTGATGCATCTGTTATAACAGTATGAATAAACAGTAAGGTAGCTGCCATGTTCAAGCCACTTGCCACCCTGTTGTTGTCCTTGCTGTTGAGTGCCCACTCCCTGGCCGCCGTGCCGGTGCAGCCGGTGCGCTATGCGCTGGTGTCCGGGCTGAGCGATCCGCATCGCGCCTATATGCTGGCCCTGTTGCAACTGGCCTGCGACGAAGCCCGGCTGCGCTGCCAGCTGCTTGGCACCAGCACCATGAACCAGTCGCGCGCCCTGGTGCAACTGAGCAAGGCCAATGGTGGCATCGACCTGTTCTGGGGCATGACCAGCAAGGAGCGCGAGCAGAAGACCTTGCCGATCCGCATTCCGCTGGACAAGGGACTGATTGGCTGGCGTGTGGCACTGGTTCCGGCCGAACGGCCCGATTTGCTGGCGGGCATCAGCACCCGTCAGCAACTGGCGCGGCTGGTGGCCGGACAGGTGGACGACTGGCCGGATACGAGCATCCTGCGCAGTGCTGGCCTGAAAGTGCTGACCAGCCAGGATTATGGCAATCTCTTTCCCATGTTGCAGCGCAAGCGTTTCGACTATTTCCCGCGCAGTGTGATGGAAGTGCAGCGCGAGGCTGCCCTGCCGGTGGCGCAGGGGCTGGTGATCGATCCGCACCTGCTGCTGCGCTATCCCGCCGCCATGTATTTCTTTGTCAGCCCGCATCAGCCCCAGTTGGCCAGCCAGTTGGAGCAGGGTTTGCGCATGGCCTTGCAGGATGGCCGTTTCAACCAGCTGTTCCAGCGCTATAACGGTCAGGTTCTGGCCGGGCTGGCGCTGGCCAAGCGCACGCTGATCGAGCTGGACAATCCCTTGTTGCCACCAGCCACCCCGCTACAGGATTCCAGCCTGTGGTATCGCCCCTGACATCGGCCAGCCACCTCAGTGCTGGCTGCCTTCCTCTTCCAGCCAGCGGCAGAATGCCGTTACCAGTTCATCGTCTACCAGTGCTTGTGGCACCGCCCAGGAATAGCCGCGCACGGTGATTTCCGGCCCGGCCAGCGGTGCGACCAGCTTGCCGCTGGCCAGCTCGCTTTCGATGACCGGCAGCGCCCCCAGCGTCACCCCCAGTCCGTCCACTGCGGCTTGTAAAGCCAGGTAGTAATGGTCGAAATGCTGATCGGCTGCTGATTGCAAGGCCGGCACCCCGGCCGCGGCCAGCCAGCGTGCCCAGGCCACCGGCCGGGTTTCCGCGTGCAGCAGGGTATGGGCGGCGAGGTCGGCAGGCTGCCTGATGGGCAGGCGCTGCAGCAGGGCCGGGCTGCACACCGGTATCTCCCGTTCGGTGAGGAAGGCATGCGAGACAAAACCATGCCAATGGTCCTTGCCACGGCGGATGGCGATGTCGAAATCGGCATTCTGGTTGTTGATGCTGGCATCCGAGGTCGCCAGCCGCAGCTCGACGCCGGGATAGCGCAGCTGGAAGCGGGTGAGCCGCGGCAGCAGCCAGTGCATGGCCAGGGTGGGGGTGACATTGATATTCAGCCGCCGTCCCTGCTTGCGTGCCGTCAGCTTTTCGGTGGCACCGGCAATGCTGTCCAGTGCCGCCTGAATGGCTGGCAGGTAGGACTGGCCGGCCACCGACAGCCGCACGCGCCGGCCGTGGCGTTCGAACAGCTCCACGCCCAGCCACTGTTCCAGCTGCTGGATCTGGCGACTGATGGCACCGTGGGTCACATACAGCGCGCTGGCGGCTGCGCTGAAACTACCGTGGCAGGCAGCGGCTTCAAAGGCTTTCAGCGCATTGAGCGGGGGAAGGCGTCGGTTCATGCTGGTGAGTTTAGCTCACATGGAAAGCCATAAAAACTCGTTTGTTGATTAGGGCTGGGCGGGCTAGGCTTGCAGCATGACTTCATCCCTGATCATTCCAAGCCGCCGCCAGTTGTTCCTGGGCTTTTTCAGCATAGGACTCAGCGGTTTCGGCGGTGTGCTGCCGCTGGCCCATCGCATGCTGGTACAGCAGCGCCGCTGGCTGAGCGAAGAAGAATTCACCGAACTGCTGGGCCTGGGGCAGATTCTGCCTGGTCCCAATATCGTCAATATGTCCATCGCCATCGGTTCACGCTTTCATGGCGTGGCAGGTGCCTGGCTGGCCGTGGCCGGCCTGATGCTGGCGCCGCTGGTCATCGTGCTGAGCATGGCCATGCTGTACGACCATTACCAGAGCCTGCCGGATGTGCAGGGTACCTTGCGTGGCCTTGCCTCAACGGCGGCCGGCCTGTTGCTGGCCATGGCGCTGCGCATGGGCGAGAAAATAGAGCGCCATGCGGTGGCCGCCGTGTTTGCGCTGCTTACCCTTCTGGCTGTTGGCGTGCTGCGCTGGCCGCTGCTGCTGGTGTTGCTGGTGCTGGCTCCGGTATCGGTATGGCTGGCGCGCCAGCGCGGTCGGGCAGGAGAGAAAGCATGATGCTGCTGCTGTCGCTACTGGCCAGTTTTTCCGTGTTCTCGCTGATGGCAGTGGGTGGTGCCATTACCCTGATTCCGGAAATGCATCATTACGTGGTGGAAAGCCATCACTGGATGAGTGGCCAGGAGTTTGCCGCGCTGTTTGCCATTGCCCAGGCTGCGCCGGGGCCGAATGTGCTGGTGGTCAGCCTGATCGGCTGGAAGGTGGCCGGCCTGGCCGGAGCTTTCGCCGCCACGGTGGGGATGTGTGGCCCCTCGTCACTGCTGTGTTATTACGTGGCCCGGCTGTGGCAACGCTGGCATGCCTCGCCATGGCGGCGCGCCATCGAGCGCGGTCTGGCACCACTGACCATCGGCCTGGTGACCGGCAGTGCCATGCTGATGAGCGAGGCCGCCAACCAGCATTGGTCCGGCTGGTTGTTGTGTGCCGGCAGCACCGTGCTGGCCTGGCGTACCCGCGTCAATCCGCTGTGGCTGCTGGCTGGCGGCGCACTGCTGGGCTTTGCTGGCTGGATCTGAGCGCCCCGGTTCCGGCAGGTGCCGGGCGGCGTCATCTGTGTTTCATGCAGAGCCGTCACACTGCGCTTTACTGCCGCCGCCGGAGCCTGCATGTCTTCCTCTGCCATTCCCGTACGCCTCAATCTGCTCTTGCTGCTGCTGGCGCTGCGCTTGTGGCTGGTCGAACTGGTGGCAGTGCCGCTGGCGGTGGCCTGGTTTCATCCCGCTTACGGTCTGTTGCTGGTGGCGGCGGTACTGCTGATTCCGCTGCGCTGGCAGCTGTTGCACGAAGCCGTGCATGGGCTGCTGCTGCCTTCGGTGCGTTACAACCGGCTGGCCGGACGCCTGCTGGGCATCAGCCTGGGCATTCCCTTTGATGTATGGCGGCAGGCGCATCATCTGCATCACCGCTACAGCCGCAGTGCGGCCTGTCGGGTGGAGGTGTATGAGCCGGGCGAGGAGGCGGGCTGGCAGCGCCGGCTTTATCTGTGGCTGCGGCTGTGTGGTGCGGCCTATCTGATGGCGCTGGCCGGCAGCCTGCTGCTGCTGTTCTGCCCGGCCCTCGGACGCTGGCGCTGGCTGGCCGGGCGCGCACCCTTGCTGCCCTTGTTGCAGCGTCGTGTGTGGCGCAGCCCGCAGCGACACTGCGCGCGGTTGGATGCCCTGCTGGCCTGGCTGCTGCCCGGCCTGTCATTGCTGATCTACGGCGCGCACGACTGGATGCTGTGGCTGGCTTTGCTGGCGCGTGCGTTGTTGATCTCGCTGACCGATCACGTCTGCTTTGCCGGCCAGCCGCTGGGCGATGCGCGCCGTGCCGCCAATCTGGCGCTGCCGCGCTGGCTGGGCCTGTGTCTGCTCAACAGCCATTTGCGCGGTGTGCACCATCTGTGGCCACAGCTGTGCTGGCAGGCGCTGCCGCAGCGTTTCGTCTCTGCCCGGCTGGAGTGGGATGGCCGTTTCAGCCAGGCAATCTGCCTGCGCCAGTGGCGTGCCACTCCCGCCACCGGCCTGCCGGTAATACCCCGGCGCAAGGCAGGGACAGGTATAATGCCGGCTGATTCCATTACGCCAAGCTAGCAAGCCCATACCATCATGACCCAGCTCAAGAACGATACTTTCCTGCGCGCGCTCCTGAAGGAGCCGGTTGAATATACCCCCATCTGGATGATGCGCCAGGCTGGACGCTACCTGCCGGAATACCGCGCCACCCGCGCCCGCGCCGGCAGCTTCATGGGCTTGTGCACCAGCCCGGATTACGCCACCGAAGTCACCTTGCAGCCGCTGGAGCGTTTCCCGCTGGATGCAGCCATCCTGTTTTCCGACATCCTCACCGTGCCGGACGCCATGGGGCTGGGCCTGTACTTCGCCGAAGGCGAAGGCCCCAAGTTCGAGCGCCCGCTGCGCGATGAAAGCGCCATCCGCGCCCTGAGCGTGCCGGCGCTGGACAAGCTGCAATACGTGTTTGATGCCGTCTCCAGCATCCGCAAGGCACTGGACGGCCGCGTGCCGCTGATCGGCTTTTCCGGCAGCCCCTTCACCCTGGCCTGCTACATGATCGAAGGCGGCGGCTCGGATGATTTCCGCAACGTCAAAGCCATGCTGTACAGCCGTCCGGAATTGCTGCATCACATTCTGGCCGTCAACGCCCAGACCGTGACCGATTACCTGAATGCCCAGATCGATGCCGGCGCGCAAGCCGTGCAGATTTTCGACACCTGGGGCGGCGCGCTCAGTCATGCGGCCTATAAGGAATTCTCGCTGGCCTATATGCAGCGCATCGTGGCCGGTCTCAAGCGCGAGGCCGATGGCCGCCGCGTGCCGGTCATTGTGTTCACCAAGAACGGTGGCCAGTGGCTGGAAGAGATTGCCGCCATCGGTGCCGACTGCGTAGGCCTGGACTGGACCACCGATATCGGTCTGGCCCGTGCCCGTGTCGGCGACAAAGTCGCCCTGCAAGGCAATTTCGACCCGAACGCGCTGTTTGGCTCGCCGGCAGCCATCGAAGCCGAGGCTGCACGTATCCTGGCGGCCTATGGACAGGGTTCCGGCCATGTCTTCAATCTGGGTCACGGCATCTCCCAGCATGCCGACCCCGAGCACGCCGCCGCCCTGGTAGCGGCCGTGCATCGTCTGTCCCGTCCCTTCCACCAGTAAGTGTGCATAGGCCGGGGCTGCGCCCTGGCCTGTTGGCATTTGCAAGTACGGCCTGATCAATTCCCGCTTTGTTGCAAAGGTATTTCTCAAAACAGTCTGATTTATCAGCTGTTTCATCCATTGCGGGGTGTGGGGTATCGCCCCAGCCGGGACGGACTTTCTGCAGTATGTGCAGCCTTTTTTGCCCTGCTGATCAAAGGGGTGTTGACAGCATTGCCCGGTGGTGTTCTCAGAGTTATTCACACTGGGAACTGTAGCTGTGCAGACTTGTCAAGCCCACTGGGCAATATTAGTGCTGCGCTTTTAAGTAATTGAAAAATAAGCACTTATTCTTCTGATTAATTTTTGTGCAATCTAATGGAAATGCTGATTTAATAGCCTTTCCCCGGCCAGTAAACGAGTTGTTCACAAAGATATCCACAGCTTCTGTGCATAGATCGCGCAAAGCCTTGTCGGAATTGGGTTTGATGTAAAAGGGAAAATTGCCGTGGGTCTTCAGAGAGTTCAGGTGGTGGTCGATCTGCCCCTATTTGGCGCATTTACCTACCTGTCTCATTTTGCAGTCAGCCCCGGTCAGCGGGTGGCTGTTCCCTTTGGTAATCGCCTGTTGTGTGGCGTGGTTGTCACTGGCATACCCCCCGAGGGTTTGCTCGACAGCCAGCTCAAACAGCTGGAGCAGGTATTTGACAGCCTGCCCCCCTTGTCGGCCGACTTCCTCGCGCTGGCCGAATTCGCCGCCGCTTACTATCACTTTCCCCTGGGTCAGACCCTGTTCACCGCCCTGCCCACCGGGCTGCGCGAGGCGCGCGACATCACCCCGCCGGACGAGCGCCCGTATGGCCTGACTGAGGCGGGCCTCGCCGCGATGCCGGCCGCGCGGCAGCGGGCGCGGCTAGCCTTGTGGCAGGCCTTGGGCGATGGCCCGCTCAGCCAGCCCCAGGCGCGGCAGATCACGCCGCAGGCTGGCAAGATCCTGGCCGACTGGCTGGCCGCAGGCCTGGTACAGCGGCTGGAGCCGGAAATCCAGCCGCTAGAGCTGGGCCCCAGTCCGCAGTTGAATGCCGACCAGCAGGCGGCACTGGATGCCTTGAGCTGTGAGCCGGCTGGTTTCCAGGCCTGGCTGCTGCATGGCATTACCGGCAGTGGCAAGACCGAAGTCTATCTGCAGCGCATTGCGCTCTGCCTGGCACAGCGGCAGCAGGTGCTGGTGCTGGTGCCGGAAATCAACCTGACCCCGCAACTGATCGAGCGCTTCCTGCAGCGCTTTCCCGCCAGTCGCATTGCCGTACAGCACAGCCAGTTAGCCGAGGGAGAGCGCCTGCGCAACTGGCTGGATGCCTGGCAGGGGCGGGCCGACATCATCATCGGCACCCGGCTGTCGGTGTTCACCCCCATGCCACGGCTGGGCATGATCGTGGTGGATGAAGAACATGACGGCTCCTTCAAGCAGCAGGACGGCCTGCGCTACCATGCGCGTGACCTGGCGATCTGGCGTGCGCGCCGTGCCGGCATTCCCATCGTGCTGGGCAGCGCCACGCCCAGCCTGGAAACCGTGGCCAATGTCGAGGCTGGCCGCTACCGCCAGCTCAAGCTCAATCAGCGCGCCCACGGGGCTGCGCGCTTGCCGACGGTGCGGCTGGTGGATACCCGTCGCGCCAAGCTGGTCGAGGGATTGTCCGATCCGGTGATCAAGGCGCTAGCGGCGCGGCTGGAGCGCCAGGAAATGAGCCTGGTGTTCATCAACCGCCGTGGCTTTGCCCCGGTGCTAGCTTGTACGGATTGCGGCTGGACCAGCGGTTGTCCGCGCTGCTCCACCCGGCTGGTACTGCATCTGCTGGAGCGCAAGCTGCGCTGCCATCATTGCGGCTGGGAGGAGAACGTCCCGCATGCCTGCCCGGAATGTGGCGCACCGGATATCAAGCCGCTGGGCGAGGGCACGCAAAGGCTGGAGTCGGCACTGGGCCGGCTGTTTCCGGAGGCCCGCATCCTGCGCATCGACCGCGACACCACCCAGCGCAAGCAGGCCTGGGACGAGATTTACCGCAAGGTCCATGCCGGCGAGGTCGACATGCTGGTCGGCACCCAGATGCTGGCCAAGGGGCATGACTTTGGCACCTTGTCGCTGGTGACGGTGCTCAATGCTGACGGCGGGCTGTACTCGGCCGATTATCGTGCTTCCGAGCGGCTGTTTGCCCAGCTCACCCAGGTGGCCGGCCGCGCCGGCCGGGCCGATGCACCGGGTGAAGTGCTGGTGCAGACGCAGTGGCCGGAGCACCCGCTGTATCAGGCCCTGGTGGCGCATGATTTCGACGGTTTTGCCGCCAGCTTGCTGCAGGAACGCCGCCAGGCGGCTTTCCCGCCCTCGGTCTATCAGGCCCTGTTGCGCGCCGATGCCCCGGAGCTTGCCAGTGCTACGGCCTTTCTCACCCACGTCCGCCAGCAGATGCAGGCACTGGCGGCCGAGGTGCTGATATCCGGCCCGGCCCCGGCGCTGATGGTGCGGCTGGCCAATCGCGAACGGGCGCAACTGGTGCTGGAGTCGGCCAATCGTCAGGCCCTGCACCGTTTTCTTGATCAACTGCCCCCGCTGCTGGATGCCCAGGCGCGCCAGCACGGCCGTGGCTTGCGCTGGTCGCTCGATATCGACCCGCAGGAGATGTAATGAAGTCAGTCATACACGCATTCGCCCTGATCTTGCTCACCAGTACGGCGGGTGCCGCCACGCTGGACCTGCACGGGCTGAAGCCGGATGAAGTCGCCATCTGGGCGGCACCGGTCGAGGGCGGTACCGAACTGGCCAGCCTGCGCGCCGATGCGGCGGTTAATCCAGCCTCCACCATGAAGTTAGTGACCAGCTGGACCGCACTCAACCGCCTCAAGCCCGGCTACCACTGGACTACGCGGCTGGTGTCGGCGGCTCCGCTGGAAAACGGCGTATTGAAGGGCGACCTGGTCTGGGTGGGGGCGGGCGATCCACGCTTTAGTACCGCCAATCTGCAAGAGCTGCTGCGTGGCCTGCGCCAGCGTGGCGTGCAGCGTATCGATGGCCGGCTGCTGCTGGACAAGAGCGCTTTCAGCAGCATAGGCACGGCGGAAAATTTCGGTGGTGACGAGGGCAAGTCGTTTACGGTTGAGCCGGATACCCATCTCACCGGCCTGAAAGTGGCCTGGTTGCGTTTTTTCAATGACGCCAATGGCGCACGGGTGGTGCTGGACCCGCCGCTGGCCGATGTCAGTGTGCAGGCCAAGTTGAGCAGTGCCGGTGGCAGCGCCAGTTGCCCGGACGTCAGGCAATGGGTGCAAATCCGCCAGCAAGCCGGGCAGATCGAGGTCAGCGGCAAGCTGCCGGCTGCCTGCGATGGCAGTCAGGCCTATGTGAATGTGCTGGAGCACAATGACTTTGCCGCCCAGTCGTTTGCCGCGCTGTGGGCCGAGCTTGGGGGCAGCGGCCCGCAGAGCGTGGCGATTGCACCGGCACCGGCAGGGGCGCGCACACTGGCGCAATTCCAGTCCGAGCCGCTGACCGTGGCGCTGGCCGATATCAACAAATACAGCAACAACACCATGGCACGCACCGTCTATCTGACACTGGGGCGGGAAGAAGGGGGGAGCGATACCCCGGCCGCCGCCCAGCGCGCGGTACGCCGCTTGCTGGCCGAGCAGCATATTTCCGACGAAGCGCTGGTGCTGGAAAACGGCTGCGGCCTGTCGCGGCGCGAGCGGGTGTCGGCCCGTTTGCTCGGCCAGGTACTGCTGAATGCCGCGCGTGGCCCCTATGGTGGCGAGCTGCTGGCCAGTCTGCCGCTGGCCAGCGAGGACGGCACGCTCAAACGGCGCTTTGCCAGCATCGGCCCGCGGCTGCGCATGAAAACCGGCACGCTGAAGGACGTCAAGGCGCTGGCCGGTTACTGGCAGGCTGCCGACGGGCGACGGCTGGCCATCGTGGCCATCATCAACAGCCCGCGTGCGCTGGCGATGGGGCCGGCACTGGACGGCATCGTGGCGGATCTGATCCACCGCTTCGACCGCAGCGCACCGGATAGCAGCCAGCTGCCAGCCGCAGAAGCTATAATGCAGCCCTGAATCCCACCACGCATTAAACAGGTTTTGTCATGAAACACGTCACCATGTATACCACCGCAGTCTGCCCCTACTGCATCCGCGCCAAGCAAGTGCTGGCCAGCAAGGGCGTGACCGGCATTGAAGAAATCCGCATTGATCTGGACGATGCGGCACGCGATCACATGATGAGCAGCACCGGCCGGCGCACCGTGCCACAAATCTTCATCGGCGACACCCATGTCGGCGGCTGCGACGATCTGGTGGCTCTGAACCAGGCCGGCAAGCTGGACGTGCTGCTGGCTGATTGACCGCCATCAAGCAAGCACGGAGTCGCCTGCTGCCATGGCCCATTCCCGCTGGGCCGCACTGGCCGCACACCGTGCTTTCATGCGATGATGCAAACCTGATTTTCCTTTGCAACCGGCCGCCCGGGGCGGCCATCAGCGAGACTGAGACATGAGCGAGCAACAAGAGCTGCAACCGGTATTCTCCATCGAAAAAATCTACGTAAAAGATCTGTCCCTGGAAGTGCCGAATGCACCGCAGGTCTATCTGGAAGCGGCCCAGCCGGAAATCGACATGCAGCTGGCCAGCGAAGGCAAGCAGATTGATGACGGCTTCTATGAAGTGGCGCTGACCGTGACCGTGACCGCCAAGCTGCCGGAAAAAACCATGTTCCTGTGCGAAGTGACCGAAGCCGGTATCTTCCGCATCGAAAACGTGCCGGTCGAAGACATCGAACCCATTCTTGGCGTGGCCTGCCCGAACATCCTGTTCCCCTATGCCCGTGAGACTGTTTCCAATCTGGTGAACCGCGCTGGCTTCCCGCCGGTACTGCTGTCGCCGATCAACTTCGAAGCGCTGTACATGCAGCAGCGCGCCCAGCAAGCCGAAGCCGGCAACGCCTGATGCTGCGCCGCCTCGTCGCCGCTGCTGCCGTGCTGGCCGGGCTGTATGCCCTGCCGGCGCAGGCGCTGGAATTCCGTTCGGTCAAGGAAACCGGTGTGGCGCTGTACGAGGCGCCCACATTGAGTGCCAAAAAGCTGTTCGTGGTCAGCCGCTATTATCCGGTGGAAGTGTTGTCCAGCCAGAAAGAGTGGTCGCGCGTGCGTGACGCCACTGGCGGCATCGCCTGGATTCCGCTGGCGGCACTGTCCGGCCAGCGCTGGTTGCTGGTGACGGCCGACCAGACCGTGGTGCGCGCCACGGCCTCTGCCGATGGCCAACCCGTGTTCAGCGTGGCCCGCGATGGCGTGCTGCAATGGCAGGAAGCGCCCAAGGATGGCTGGGTCAAGGTCAAGCACCGCGACGGCAGCAGCGGCTTTGCCCGCATCACCGATCTGTGGGGCCTGTAAACCATGAAACTGGCCATTCTGGGGAGTGGGGCATGGGGTAGCGCATTGGCGCTAGCTTTTGCCCGTCATCATGATGTCAGCCTGTGGGGGCGCGATGCCGCCCAGATGTCCGACATGGCGGCCGAGCGTGTCAACCGCCGCTATCTGCCGGACTGTCCCTTTCCCGACAGCATCACGCTGACCGCGGAATTGCCACGTGCCATCCACGGCGCCGAGCTGATCCTTATCGTCACCCCCATCGTTGGCCTGCGGCCTACCTTGCGGGCGTTGACGGCACTGTCTTCCGCGCTGCCGCCCATCCTGTGGGCGTGCAAGGGCTTCGAAACCGGTTCCAGCCTGCTGCCGCATCAGGTGGTGGCCGAAGAGTTGCCGACTGATCACCCCTGTGGCGTATTGTCCGGCCCCAGTTTCGCCCGCGAAGTGGCAGAAGGCCTGCCGGCTGCAGTAACCATCGCCGCGGATGACGGCGAGTTTGCCCGGCGTATTGCGCGTGAGCTGCACAGCCCGCTGCTGCGGCTGTATGCCAATGATGATCTGGTGGGTGTTGAAGTGGGTGGCGCGGTCAAGAATGTGATGGCCATTGCCACAGGCGTAGCCGATGGGCTGGGTTTTGGCATGAATGCCCGCGCCGCGCTCATTACCCGTGGTCTGGCGGAAATCACCCGTCTGGCCAGTGCGCTGGGTGCCAGCCAGCAGACCATGATGGGCTTGTCCGGCATGGGCGATCTCATTCTCACCTGCACCGGCGCGCTGTCGCGCAATCGTCAGGTGGGACTGAAGCTGGCCGAAGGCAAATCGCTGGAGATCATTCTGGCCGAGCTGGGCCATGTGGCTGAAGGCGTGAGCACCGCTCGCGAAGTGCTGACCATGGCGGAAAGACTGGAAGTGGAAATGCCGATTACCGCGGCCGTGTGCGGCCTGCTGTATCAGGGCAATGATCCGCATCGGGTGGTGGAAGGGCTGCTGAGCCGCGCGCCCAAGTCCGAAGGTGGCGGTGCGCTGGATTGATGCTTGCCGTGTACCAATGAAAAAAGCCTCCATCATGGAGGCTTTTTTTAATGTTTCATGCCCTGGCAGTGATGGGGGCTGCTTCAGGCTTGGAGCGGTTAACAAGAGCGTAGCGTCCCTGGGGCAAGGCACCGACGCAGACTGTACCAGCAGGACGGCCAGCAGGCGCAAGGCCGCAACAGGGTTTTTGTCAGCGGCTGTTAGTGCGTGCGCTGGTTCTCACGCAGGCTCTGTGCATCCCAGTAGGCATTGATGTTCTGGATGCGCTGCTGCTCGGCGGCCGGCAGTTTGGCGAAGTCATTCTTGATCGTTTGCTGCTCGGCCTGCCAGGCGCTTACCGTGGCTGCTGCCGGCGGGTTGTTCTCGGTGTCATGGGCAAAAGCGGCGCTGCTGGTGATCAGGGTAATCAGGGCGATGGCTAGGGTTTTCATACTGTTTTCCTTGCTGATGAGATTGTGTGTCTGCTGTGTTCTACAGCTTGGGAACAGTATATTTTTAGTAATCAGTTCAATAAATACCTATTATTTAAACCATTTATTTACTATTGGTGTTTAATAGGACGAAACTTTGGCCGGTGCGCATAGTCGACACCGGTCTGTCATGTCATAGCACCAGTACGTGGTTCTGCTGTTGACTCAGGCTGAGCTGCTACTGTCGTCGCTTCCTGCTGTCCTGTCAGGATGGTCAGCGGGCGGCTCTGCCAGCTGCAGCCGTGCGGCAATGTCGTGCTGCTTGAAACGGCCGTTGCTATGGCACAACCGCTCCGCGTACAGAATGACATTGTCGCTGTCGGCAATCAGGATGGCCGGGGCGGTATAGCCGCTGAGTGGGTAGCCGCTGGCCAGCACCCCGTATTGCTTGTGAAAGTCCCGACCACGCAGGGTGGAGAGCAGGGTGACGCCAGGCAGGCCGTGCTCGTGCCGGCTGCGCAGCAGGGAAGAGGGCGAATCCACACACACCACGATCAGTTGCAGGTCTGGCCAGTTTTCGAGAAAGCGGCGGGTATCCCGCAGCAGGGCCAGGCCACCGTGTTCGTCTTCATCCAGCGACAGCAGGGTCAGAATGACCTTGGGCTGGCCGGCAAAAGCCTCCAGCGCAATATCGCGTTTGTGTTCGTCCACCAGCATGAAGCTGGGCAGATAACTGTCCGGCAGCGGGAACTCGCCGCTCACCGGAATGGCCTCGTCGCCATACTGCAGTATGAAATCGTGCATGCGCTGCCTCCTTATCCTTTAATGCTGGACCGCACAGAGCCAAATACAAGGCCGATTCGACATTCTGTTGACGGGCAGGCGCAAAAAAAGCGGCCGAAGCCGCTTGGTGTGGGGTGTGTGCCGCTCAGGGATAGAACCAGTACAGGCTGTATCCCATGGCGCGCACCTTGCCGGCATCCAGCCGCATGGTGACTTTCACCTCGCTGTTGGCATTGAAGCGCTGCAGCTTGAAGTCGTCAGCCTTGAGGTATTCCTTGGGCGAGAACACCTTGCGGATCAGCACCTGATCGTCGGCATCCTTCAGCGAAACTTCCAGCATCGGGTAGTTCTGGGCAAAGGCGGCATGGTTCTTCAGGGTGGCGGACAGCTGGATCAGGTTGGCATGCTCCGGCACGAAGGCCAGCTCCGACCATTCGGTGCGGATCTGGGCGATATCGGTAGGCCAGGGCACGTTGCAGCCAGCAATATGGCAGAAGGCTTCCAGTGCCGGACGCGCTTCCGGTACTTCGGCGGCAATGCGGGTGCGATTGAAGTAAACCAGCTGGCCGGCCAGCAGTACGCTGCCGATGATGGCCAGCAATACCATGACGGTAGTCAGCAGCGGATTGCGCCGGTGCGGCTCGCTGCTTTCTTCGTCGGCTTCACCCAGATCGCCATAGGGATGGGGCGGGCGGGCTGGCGGTGCCGGGGTTTCAGCCAGTTCGGCGCTGGCAGCGGCGGCGGGCGGCGGAACATCGTCGGCCTGCTCACCACGGCGGCGTTTGTTGCCAAACACGTCGGGCAGGGGGGCAGCCTGCTCTGGCTCATCCAGCTCGGCCGCATAGTTCTGGCTGGGCGTCGGGCTGGTTTTGCGGGTTTGCAAGGCTTCGGCCAGCGCACGCTGGAACTCTTCGGCCTCGCGGCTGCTGCCGCTGTCGGGCGGCTGCATGGTATTGGCAGGGGCGAGCGCAGGGGCAGGCTCCAGATCGAAATCGTCGGCAGTGGCCGGGCTGACTGCGGTCTGTGGGTCGAAGTCGGGCAGTTCCAGCTCGAAATCGTCCATCGGATCGGCAGGCGGCTGCGCGCGGGGCACGGCGGCAGCGGGCGGCGTGGCCGGCACGGGCTGCGGTGCGGCTGGCGGTGTCAGTACCGGCGGCGTGTCGGTACTGACAAAATGCTCGGTGGCGTTGAATACATGCGAACAGCGCCCGCAGCGGACGAGTCCGTTGGCGGCAGATAACTGCTTGTCGTTAACCTTGAAACGGGTCTGGCAACTGGGGCACTGTGTCGTATAGCTCATACGCTTGGGCGTCGGGTTCCTGTCAATCGTGTCCAACCCTCGTCGAACACGGGCGTATCCATGGTGAACCACTGCGCATAAATGGCAGACAGTTCATCAGCCTGTTCGGCAAGAATACCGGAAAGAACGATTCTACCACCGGTTTTTACATGGCTTGCCAGCAGCTGGCCAAGCATGCGCAGCGGGTTGGCCAGAATATTGGCCAGCACGACATCATACTGCGCGGCCGGATTGGCATCCGGCAGGCAGAAGGTGGCAGTCACGTTGTTCTGGTCGGCATTGTCGCGACTGGAACGCACCGCCTGGGCATCGATATCCACCCCCAGCGCCGAGCCTGCGCCCAGCTTGAGGGCGGCAATGGCCAGAATGCCGGAGCCGCAGCCGTAATCCAGTACGCTTTCATTGCCCTCTATATGCGCATCCAGCCACTGCAGGCACAGCCGCGTGGTGGGATGGCTGCCGGTGCCGAAAGCCAGGCCCGGGTCCAGCTGCAGGTTGATGGCGTCCGGCGACGGAGCATCGTGCCAGGTGGGGGTGATCCACAGGCGGTCCGAGATGCGGATGGGTTCGAACTGGGATTGCGTCAGGCGTACCCAGTCCTGCTCTTCCACGCGTTCGGTCTTGTACGCCGGCATGGCCAGCTTGCAGGCGGTGCAGGCGGCGGCGATTAGCAGCGCGACGTCGGCATCTTCGGCAAACAGGGTGATGATGCGGCTGTGATTCCACAGCTTGTCCACCGGCATGCCGGGTTCGCCGAAGATGGGCTGTTCCAGCTCGGTGCCGGCCAGCGCATCTTCAATGGCGGTCGACAGCGCGCCGGCGTCCATCAGGGCATCGGCCAGGCGTTCTGCCACGGCCGAATCAGTGTCGATGGTGGCTTGTAGCCAAGCCATTATGCCTCTCCCTTTTTCATCTGCGACAGGCGCTCTTCCAGATAGTGAATACTGGTGCTGCCGCGCTGGAAGGCGGCATCCATGAACAATTCCTGATGCAGCTGGATATTGGTCTTGATGCCGGAGATGGAGATTTCCGACAGCGCCACGCGCATGCGGGCCATGGCCTGTTCGCGGGTGTCACCGTAGGAAATCAGCTTGCCTACCATGGAGTCGTAGTGCGACGGCACGGTATAGCCCTGGTAGATGTGCGAATCGATGCGAATGCCAGGGCCACCGGCCGGATGATAGCTTTCGATCTTGCCCGGCGAGGGTACGAAGGTAAACGGATCTTCCGCGTTGATGCGGCATTCCATGGCATGGCCACGCAGGATGATGTCGCTTTGCTTGTAGCGCAGCTTTTCGCCGGCAGCGATGCGGATCTGCTCCTGCACGATGTCCACGCCGGTAATCATCTCGGTGACCGGGTGTTCTACCTGCACGCGGGTGTTCATTTCAATGAAGTAGAACTCGCCGTTTTCGAACAGGAATTCAAAGGTACCGGCCCCACGGTAGCCGATGCGGCTGCATGCTTCGGCGCAGGCGGTGCCGATGCGCTGACGCTGCTCGTCGGTAATGCCCGGTGCCGGTGCTTCTTCGATGATTTTCTGGTGGCGGCGCTGCATGGAGCAGTCGCGTTCGCCAAGATAGATGGCATTGCCGTATTCGTCGGCCAGAATCTGGATTTCGATATGGCGCGGCTGCTGCAGGTATTTCTCCATGTAGACAGTCGGGTTGCCGAATGCCGCACCGGCTTCGGTGCGGGTCATCTGTACCGAGTTGATCAGCGCGCCTTCGGTATGTACCACGCGCATGCCACGGCCACCGCCGCCACCGGCGGCCTTGATGATGACCGGGAAGCCGATTTTCTTGGCGATCTTGACGATCTCGGCCGGATCATCCGGCAAAGCACCAGCCGAGCCGGGTACGCAAGGCACACCGGCAGCAATCATCGCGTCCTTGGCCGACACCTTGTCGCCCATCAGGCGAATGGTGTCCGGGCGCGGGCCGATGAAGACAAAGCCGGATTGTTCCACGCGTTCGGCAAAGTCGGCGTTTTCCGACAGGAAGCCGTAACCGGGGTGGATGGCCTGGGCGTCGGTCACTTCTGCAGCGGCGATCAGCGCCGGCACGTTCAGATAGCTCTTGGTCGACGGGGCCGGGCCAATGCAGACCGACTCGTCGGCCAGCTTGACGTATTTGGCTTCACGGTCGGCTTCGGAATGCACGACCACGGTCTTGATGCCCATTTCGCGGCAGGCGCGCTGGATGCGCAGGGCGATTTCGCCGCGGTTCGCAATCAGGATTTTTTCAAACATGGTAGGGACGTCCGTAGAGTGGCGCGTCAAACGACAAGGGCACAGACGCTGTGTCTCGTGCCCTGTCATCTCTGGCGTCTATTAGCGAGGCAGAGAAGAATTACTCGATGATGAACAGCGGCTCGCCGTATTCCACCGGCTGGCCGTCTTCGGCCAGTGCGGCCTTCACCACGCCGGAACGGTCGGCTTCGATTTCGTTCATCAGCTTCATGGCTTCGATGATGCACAGGGTATCACCGACATTCACGCTCTGGCCTACTTCCACGAAAGGCTTGGAACCCGGGCTGGCCGAGCGGTAGAAGGTGCCGACCATCGGCGACTTCAGCGCATTGGCGTTGTTGGCCGGGGCCGGGGCTTCTGCTGCGGCTACCGGAGCGGCGGCCGGTGCCATTTGCTGTTGCATCGGCATCTGCATCATCGGCTGGGCGTAGGCGATCTGGGTGTTGGCCGATACGCGGGTGATGCGGACTTTCTCTTCCCCTTCGGTCACCTCGAGTTCGGCAATGCCGGATTCTTCGACGAGATCGATCAGTTTCTTCAGTTTACGCAGATCCATGGTAATCCTTCGGATGGGATGTACTTTATTATGCTCAGGCTTGCGCGGACAAACGCCGGATGGCGTGCGCAAGTGCCAGCTCATAGCCCTGCGCGCCCAGACCGCAGATCACGCCGACCGCCAGATCGGAAAAATACGAATGCTGGCGGAAGGGTTCACGGGCGTGGACGTTGGACAGGTGTACTTCTATGAATGGCACCTTCACCCCCGAAATGGCGTCACGCAGGGCAACGCTGGTGTGGGTAAAGGCCGCTGGATTGATGATGATGAACGACGTTCCGTCTGTCATGCAGGCGTGGACGCGATCAATCAAGAGGTGTTCGGCGTTGCTTTGCAGCGCCTCAAGCTCGAAACCGGCGGCGCTGGCCTGTTCGGTCAGCCGCTGGTTGATGGAGGCAAGCGTATCCCGGCCATAGTGCTGTGGTTCCCGTGTCCCGAGCAGATTGAGGTTGGGGCCGTGCAGCACGAGGATTTTTCCGGTCAAAGCTTTGCTCCTGAGTTCAACATGGGCGCGAGTTTGCCGCAATTAGCGACACGATGTCTAGCTTTTCGAGTATTTCAAACGGTTGTTTGATGGTTGGCGGATGCTGCGGATTTGGCCGGAAAGCCCGCCATTTCGAGCGAATGCACTACAGTGAACCGCATTTTAAACGGTGGCAAATTTTTTACAGTTTCTTGCGCCGCACTCTTGATCAAGCTCAAATTCGGCGCTTGGCCGAACAAGTCCGTGCCGGGGCTGGCTGGCGCGGGTATAATTTGCCGGTTTTGATTCGAGCTTCACGCCATGCTGCTGTCTGATTTCGATTACCACCTGCCAGAACACCTGATTGCCCAGCATCCGCCCGCCGTGCGCGGTGCCAGCCGTTTGCTGCATGTTGCCGGCACTTCCCTGACCGACGGGCAGTTTGCCGATTTTGCCAGCCAGCTCAAGGCCGGTGATGTGATGGTGTTCAACGATACCCGCGTCATCAAGGCCAGACTGTTTGGCGAAAAGGCCAGTGGCGGCAAGATAGAGGCGCTGGTAGAGCGCGTGCTGGATGCCCACACCGTACTGGCCCATGTGCGCTCTTCCAAGTCACCCAAGCCCGGCACGCGGCTGATTTTTGCCGAACGCTGGGAAGCGGAAATGGTCGAGCGCGACGATGCCCTGTTCAAGCTGCGCTTTCTGGCCGAAGACAATGTGTTCGACATCCTGGAGGCTTCCGGCAAGCTGCCGCTGCCTCCCTATATAGAGAGAAGCGCCGAAGGCGACGACGACGAGCGCTACCAGACCGTCTACGCCCGCGAGCAGGGCGCGGTGGCGGCGCCCACTGCCGGCCTGCACTTTACCGAGGAAATGCTGGCGGCCTTGCAGGCCAAAGGTGTGGAACTGGCCTATGTCACCCTGCATGTGGGGGCAGGCACCTTCCAGCCGGTGCGGGTGGAAAACATCGCCGAGCACAAGATGCACAGCGAAATCTACGAAGTGCCGCAGCGCACCTTTGAGCTGATCCAGTCAGCGCGTGCGCGGGGCAACCAGGTGCTGGCGGTGGGCACCACCAGCATGCGCGCACTGGAATCTGCCGCGCGCAGTGGCGAGCTGGTGGCTGGCCGTGGCGAGACCGACATCTTCATCACGCCGGGTTACCGTTTCCGCGTGGTAGATCGCTTGCTGACCAATTTCCACCTGCCCAAGTCCACCTTGTTGATGCTGGTCTCGGCTTTTGCCGGCTATCCGGAAATGCGTGCTGCCTACGCCCATGCGGTGCAGCAGCAATACCGTTTCTTCAGCTATGGCGATGCCATGCTGTTGGAACGCAAGGACGAGCAGGGCTAAGCGCCCATCTTTGAAAACGACGAGGCAGACATGGCAGGAATCAGTCCCAATAGTGCCCAAGTGCAGGAAATCACCCTGCATGCCGTTTCGCGTACGCTGGAAATCAGCTTTGATGATGGTGAGCGCTTCCAGCTGCCGGCCGAATACCTGCGGGTGTATTCGCCCTCTGCCGAAGTGCGTGGCCACGGTGCCGGCCAGGAAGTGCTGCAGGTGGGCAAGCGCCAGGTGGCGATCACCGCGCTGGAGCCGGTGGGCCACTACGCCCTGAAGATTACCTTTGATGATGGCCACGACAGCGGCCTCTATAGCTGGTCTTACCTTTACGAGCTGGGTGCGCAGCAAGCGGCATACTGGCAGGATTATCTGAATCGCCTCGCCGCCGCTGGCGCGAGCAGGGAGTGAATATGGATCAAGAAACGCATTTTGGCTTCAAGACGGTGGCCGAGAGTGAAAAGGCCGGCAAGGTAGCCGATGTTTTCCATTCGGTGGCCAAGAAGTACGACGTGATGAACGACCTGATGTCCGGTGGCCTGCATCGCGTGTGGAAGCATTTCACCCTGACCACCTCCGGCGTCAAGCCCGGCGACAAGGTGCTGGATATCGCCGGTGGCACTGGCGACCTGGCACGTGGCTGGTCCAAGCGCGTGGGCAAGAAGGGCGAAGTATGGCTCACCGACATCAACAGCTCCATGCTGACCGTGGGCCGCGACCGCCTGCTGGACGAGGGCCTGATTCTGCCGGTATCGCTGGCGGATGCAGAAAAACTGCCGTTCCCGGACAATTATTTCGATGCGGTGTCGGTGGCCTTCGGCCTGCGCAACATGACGCACAAGGACGCCGCACTGAAGGAAATGTGCCGCGTGCTCAAACCGGGCGGCAAGCTGATGGTGCTGGAGTTCTCCAAGGTATGGAAACCGCTGTCGCCCATCTATGACTTCTATTCCTTCAAGGCGCTGCCGGTGATGGGCAAGATGGTGGCTGGCGATGCCGACAGCTACCAGTACCTGGCCGAATCCATCCGCATGCATCCGGATCAGGAAACCCTGAAGGCCATGATGCTGGAAGCCGGCTTCGGCAAGGTGGACTATCACAATATGACGGGTGGTGTGGTGGCGCTGCACAAGGGCTACAAACTCTAAAGCCCCTGTGCCGGGTCTGCCGGTGAAAGCATGACAAGGAGATTCCATGGACGGCATCACCAATCTGTGGGCCTTCATGGCGGCAGGCTTGTTGCTTAACCTGACGCCCGGCCCGGACACTTTTTACATCCTGGGTCGCAGCACGGCACAGGGCAGTCGTGTCGGCCTGCTGTCAGCGCTGGGCATAGGCCTGGGCAGTCTCGGGCACACCCTGCTGGCCGCCTTTGGCCTGTCAGCGCTGCTGGCGACATCGGCCATGGCCTTTCTGGCAGTCAAGCTGCTGGGGGCGGGCTATCTGCTGTGGCTGGGCGTGAAGATGCTGCGTCGTCCTGGCAGCAGCGTGGCTGGTGATGCTGCCCGGTTGGAAGCCGCGCGGCCAGCCAAGATTCTGCGCGAGGCCTTCTTCACCAATCTGTTCAATCCCAAGGTGGCGCTGTTTTTTCTGGCCTTCCTGCCGCAGTTTGTCAAACCGGGTGCCACCGCCGTGTCCTTTGTGATTCTGGGCCTCAGCTTTGTTGCCACCGGCTTTGCCTGGTGTGCGGCATTGGCCTTGCTGTCGGCCCGGTTGGGCGACTGGCTGCGGCGCAAGGGTGTGGCGCAGCGACTGGACCAGCTGTGTGGCGGCCTGTTTATCCTGCTGGGTATCAATCTCTTGTTTGCCCGGCTGAAACACTGAAACCGGGCCGCTTGTTTGTGGAGCATTGCTGATGCGTATCCAGATTGCCGTATTCAATCATCTGCTGAACCAGCAGCCCGCCGTGCGCGCCGAGCTGGCGGCCCATGCCGGCCGCCGTGTTGGCATCGCCCTGGCTCCGCTCACCGTGCGTGGGGTGATTACCGATGATGGCTGGCTGGCTGCCTGTGAGGGCGAGCCTGAGGCCGTCATCCGCTTGCAGCATGCCGCTGCGCTGGCAGCGGTGAGCGGTCGTGATCCGGCGCTGAGTGATGTCAGCCTGGAAGGCGACGCCGAGCTGGCTGTGGCCATTGGCCGTCTGATTGCGCGTCTGCGCTGGGATGCTGGCGAAGACCTGTCGCGGGTCATGGGCGATGTGGCGGCCAACCGTTTGCAGCGCGTGGCACGGGCCTCGCTGGGCTTCAAGGGTGAAATTGCCTGGCGCTTGCTGGAAAACTGGGTAGAGCACCTGCGCGAAGAAGCGCCCATGCTGGCCAGCCGGCAAGCCGTGGGCAGCTATCTGCGTGCGGTGGACAGCCTGCGCGATGATGTGGCGCGTAGCGAAAAAAGACTGGCGCGGCTGGAAGCGGTGCTGGTGAAACCAAAGGAATAAGGGCTAGCCCGGTCATTATGCGGATTTCGCGTTTTTTCAAGATTGTTTCCACGCTTTACCGTTATGGTCTGGATGATTTTTTCGAAGGTCATTCGCGCCTGGGTTTTGTCCACACGCTGCTGAAGCTGTGTCCGCTGCCGCGAGATGTCAGCGCGCCCTTGCCAGAACGGGTGAGGCTGGCACTGGAAGGGCTGGGGCCGATTTTCGTCAAGTTCGGCCAGGTCTTGTCGACCCGGCGTGACCTGCTGCCGCCCGACTATGCCGATGCGCTGGCCCAGTTGCAGGACCGGGTGGCCCCGTTTGACGGCGCGCTGGCGCGGCAGGTGATCGAACAGAGCTTCGGCCAGCCGGTAGAGAATTTGTTTGTGGATTTTGAGATCACCCCGGTGGCCAGTGCCTCGGTGGCGCAGGTGCACAAGGCCTGGCTCAAGCAGCCGGATGGCAGCCGTGGCCGCGAGGTGGCGGTCAAGGTATTGCGCCCCGGCATTCAGCCGGTGATTGAGCAGGATCTGGCCTTGATGTCCACGCTGGCCCGCTGGGTGGAGCGTTTCTTCATTGATGGCAAACGGCTGAAACCGCGCGAGGTGGTGGCCGAGTTCGACAAGTATCTGCACGACGAACTGGACATGATGCACGAGGCGGCCAATGCCTCGCAGCTGCGGCGCAACTTCACCGGCTCGGACATGCTGATCGTGCCGGAAGTGTTTTACGACTACACCAACCGCAATGTGCTGACGCTGGAGTGGATGCACGGCACGCCGGTGGGGCAGATCGAGCGCCTGCGCGAGCAGGGTGTGGACTTGAGCAAGCTGTCGCGCTTCGGGGTGGAAATCTTCTTTACCCAGGTGTTCCGCCATGGTTTTTTCCATGCCGACATGCACCCGGGCAATATCTTCGTGGCGGAAGATGGCCGCTATATCGCGCTGGATTTCGGCATCGTCGGTAGCCTCACTGATGAAGACAAGCATTATCTGGCGGTGAATTTCCTCGCCTTCTTCAATCGCGATTACCACCGCGTGGCCACCGCGCATATTGAATCCGGCTGGGTGCCGAAAACCACCCGCGCTGAGGAGCTGGAAGCGGCAGTACGCACGGTGTGCGAGCCCATCTTTGAAAAACCCTTGTCGGAGATTTCCTTCGGCCTGGTGCTGCTGCGCTTGTTTGAAACCAGCCGCCGTTTCAATGTAGAAATCCAGCCGCAGTTGGTCCTGCTGCAAAAAACCCTGCTCAATATCGAGGGACTGGGACGCCAGCTGGACCCCAACCTGGATTTGTGGGTGACCGCCAAGCCTTTCCTTACCAAGTGGATGAACGAGCAGATGGGTTGGCGTGGCATGCTGCGCACCCTCAAGCAGGAGGCTCCGCAATGGGCCACCACCCTGCCTACGCTGCCGCGCAAGCTGAATGAGGCGCTGTCTGCCGCCAAGAGCGACCTGCTGGTGGAGGGGTATATCCAGCTGATGCGAGAGCAGAAGCGGCAGAATTTCCTGCTGGCGCTGATTGCCATTCTGCTGACCGCCTTGCTGGCCAAATCCTTGTTGTAATCTGCGGGATGGGGAAACAGAAAAGCACGCGACTGCTGGCAGCGCGTGCTTTTTTCATGCAATAGCCATGGTGTTAGCCGGCGATGGCGCTTCCCCTGGGCTGAAGCGTTGCCGGCACATGCAGCGGCGCGGCGGTGCGCGAGCTGATGTCATGCAGGCTGACGCCCGGTGCCAGCTCCTGCAGATGCAGGCCGTCGACCTCCACCCGGATTACGCCCAGATCGGTAATGATCAGGCTGACCACGCCGACACCGGTCAAGGGCAGGGTGCAGCGCTCCAGTAGTTTGGCTTCCTCGCTGCCATCCTTTTTCTTGGCGGTGTGCTCCATCAGCACCACCACCCGCCCCACGCCGGCCACCAGATCCATCGCCCCGCCCATGCCCTTGACCATCTTGCCCGGAATCATCCAGTTGGCCAGATCGCCACTCTGGCTGACCTGCATGGCACCCAGAATGGCCAGTTTGATCTTGCCGCCACGGATCATGCCGAAGGAGTCGGCCGAGCTGAAGATGGCCGAACCGGGCAGGGTGGTGATGGTCTGCTTGCCGGCGTTGATCAGGTCGGCGTCCACTTGCTCTGCCGTCGGAAACGGGCCGATGCCCAGCAGGCCGTTTTCTGATTGCAGCCACACTTCCATGCCGGCTGGCACATGGTTGGCCACCAGCGTCGGCAGGCCAATGCCCAGGTTCACATAAAAGCCGTCCTGCAATTCCTGTGCCGCACGGGCGGCCATTTGTTCTCGGGTCCAGGCCATGTTCAAGCCTCCGCCAGACTGGCAGCGCGCACGGTGCGCTGCTCGATGCGTTTTTCGGGATGGGGGTTCAGCACCAGTCGCTGCACAAAGATACCGGGGGTGTGGATGGCATCCGGGTCCAGCATGCCGTTTTCCACGATTTCTTCCACTTCGGCCACGGTGATGCGCCCGGCCATGGCGACATTGGGATTGAAATTGCGGGCGGTACGGCGATAGATCAGGTTACCGGCGCGGTCGGCCTTCCAGGCCTTGACCAGCGCCACATCAGCGCAGAGGGCCTGTTCCAGGATATGCGGCTGGCCATTGAAGTTGCGAACCTCTTTGCCTTCCGCCACCAGCGTGCCGTAGCCGGTGCGGGTGAAGAAGGCGGGAATGCCGCTGCCGCCAGCGCGCAGTTTTTCCGCCAGCGTGCCTTGCGGGGTGAATTCCAGCTCCAGCTCGCCATTCAGGTACTGGCGTTCGAATTCCTTGTTCTCCCCCACGTAGGAAGCAATCATCTTGCGAATCTGTCGGGTGTTGAGCAGCTGGCCCAGGCCAAAGCCGTCCACGCCGGCATTATTGGAAATGGCGGTGAGATTGCACACGCCGCTGTCGCGCAGTGCGGCGATCAGCGCTTCGGGAATGCCGCACAGGCCGAAGCCGCCCACGGCAATGGTCTGGCCATCGGCCACGATGTCGGCCAGGGCGCTGGCCGCATCCGGGTAAAGCTTGTTCATTGGTTTTCCTTGCTTGCTTTACTGGGCAGTCCAGCCGCCGTCCATGGCCCAGGCAGCACCGCGTACTTCATCGGCCGCCGGGCTGCACAGGAACACCGCCAGCGCACCCAGCTGCTGCGGCGTGACAAACTGGCCGGAGGGTTGCTTCTCGGCCAGCAGCGCTTGCTGGGCCTGTTGCGGGCTGCTGCCCTGCTGCGCGGCGCGGTCGGCAATCTGCTGTGCCACCAGCGGGGTGAGCACCCAGCCCGGACAAATGGCATTGCAGGTGACGGGGCTGTGGGCGGTTTCCAGCGCCACGGTTTTGGTGAGGCCCAGCACGCCGTGTTTGGCTGCCACATAGGCGGATTTGCCGCTGGAGGCCACCAGGCCGTGGGTGGAGGCGATATTGATGATGCGGCCCCAGCCGCGCTCGCGCATGGCCGGCAGCAGCAGACGGGTGGTGTGGAACACCGCACTCAGATTGATGGCCAGCACCTTGTCCCATTGCGCCGGGGGAAAGTCTTCTATCCGGGCCACATGCTGGATGCCGGCGTTGTTGACCAGAATGTCCACACCGCCGCACTCTGCAGTGGCGAAATCGCACAGCGCGTCAATCTGGGCCGGGTCGGACAAATCTGCCGGATGATGCCAGGCCTGCACGCCCAGTGCCTGTATCTGTGCCAGGGCGGCTGCCACATCGCCAAAGCCGTTGAGCACGATATTGGCCCCGGCTTCGGCCAGTGCTTGGGCAATGCCCAGGCCGATGCCGCTGGTGGAGCCGGTGACCAGCGCGGTTTTTCCTGCCAGTGAAGTCATGATGGATATCCTGTCAGGCCCCGCCGGCTGGCAGAGCCTGAACGCTATAGAGAATTAAACGAGGCCGGTGAGGTAGAACACGCTGATGACGAAGAACACCGCCAGCGTCTTGATCAGGGTGACCGCGAAGATGTCGCGGTAAGCCTCGCGGTGGGTGAGGCCGGTGACTGCCAGCAGGGTGATCACCGCGCCGTTATGCGGCAGGGTGTCCATGCCGCCACTGGCCATGGCCACTACGCGGTGCAGCACTTCCAGCGGAATGCCGGCCGCCTGGCAGGCGCTGATGAACTGTTCGCCCATGGCGGCCAGCGCGATGCTCATGCCGCCGGAAGCCGAACCGGTCACCCCGGCCAGGGTGCTGACCGTGACGGCGGCATTGACCAGCGGATTGGGAATGTTCTGCAAGGCATGCGCAATCACCATGAAGCCAGGCAGGGCGGCAATCACCGCGCCAAAACCGTATTCCGAGGCGGTGTTCATCGCCGCCAGCATGGCTCCGGCGATGGCACCCTTGCTGCCCTCGGCAAATTTCTCGCGGATGGCCGGCCAGGCGCTGAGGGCAACGAAGGCAATGCCCAGCAGCAGGGCGGCTTCTACCGACCAGATGGCGGTGACGGTGGAGATCTGCGTGGTGACTGGTTTACTCATGCCGGCCAGTTTCAGCTCATGGCTGACCCCATACCAGGCGGGAATCCAGCGGGTGAAGGCAAAGTTGCTGATGCCGATCAACAGCAAGGGGGCCATGGCCAGCCAGGGCGAGGGCAGGTTGCTGGTGTCGATGTGTTCCGGCTCGTTGTGCAAATCGGTGCCATAGCCTTCGCCCTTGGCCATCAGGCTGCGACGGCGCCATTCCAGATAAGCCAGCCCGACGAGGGTGATGAACAGCGCGCCAACCACACCCAGTACCGGGGCCGCCCAGGCCGTGGTCTTGAAAAAAGTGGTGGGGATGATGTTCTGGATCTGCGGCGTACCCGGCAGCGAATCCATGGTGAAGGAGAAGGCCCCCAGTGCCACCGTGCCGGGAATCAGCCGCTTGGGAATATTGCTCTGGCGGAACATCTCGGCGGCAAAGGGATAGACGGCGAATACCACTACGAATAGCGAAACCCCGCCGTAAGTCAGCAGCGCGCATACCGCTACGATGACGGCGATGGCGCGTTTCTCGCCGATAAAGCGGATGACGGCAGCAACAATCGACTTGGAAAAGCCGGACAGCTCCACCAGCTTGCCGAACACCGAACCCAGCAGGAATACCGGAAAGTACAGTTTGACGAAGCCCACCATCTTGTCCATGAACAGCCCGCTGAAGGCAGGTGCCACGGCAGAGGGTTCGGTTAGCAGGACGGCGCCCAATGCCGCCAGTGGTGCCATCAGAATGACGCTGTAGCCGCGATAGGCCGCCAGCATCAGGAAGAACAGTGCCAGTAAAACCACGATAAAACTCATGGTGCATCTCCTCTATTGTTGTGTGGCCCACTGCGGGGCCCTTGTGTGGACCTGGCGCATGGCCCTGTCCCTGAACGGGATAACAGCAGGAAGCGTGCCTGAATTGGATATTCAATTAAATCAATAGCTTGCTGTGAATTGTGCTGGCGGTGAGGGCTTGCTGTCTCTGTTTGGAGACGCTATGGCGGCTTAGGACAGTGGCAGGGCCGCTAGTGGCGGGGGGAGCGCGGCCCGTCTCGCTTGGTAGACGCTGTCTCTGTTTCGAGACGAGGCCGGATGTCCTGCCGCTGACTGGGCTTGTGCTGGCGGCTAGGGCAGGGTGCGGATGCCCAGCGCGGCCAGCTTCTTGTATAGGGTGGCGCGGCCCATGCCCAGCTGGCGGGCGGCGGTTGGCACATGGCCGGCGGCGGCGGCCAGCGCTTGGCGTAGCAGTTGCGCCTCGAAGCGCGCCATCTGCTGCTGGTAATCGCCACCATCCTGCTGCGCGGCAGGCATGGGGCCCAGCAGGCTGTTGATGTCGGCTTCGTCCAGCATGCCGCCCTGGCTGAGCATGCTGGCCCGCTCCAGAATATTGCGCAGCTCACGCACATTGCCCGGCCAGTGATAGGCAGCCAGCCGCTGCATGGCTGCCAGCGTCAACTGGCAGCGCCCCATGTGGCCGCGCTGCGCCAGTTGCAGCAGCAGCGATTCGCACAGCGCAGGCAAATCCTGCAGATGGGCACGCAGCGGCGGCAGCTGGATGGTCAGCACATTCAGCCGGTAGTAGAGGTCGGCGCGGAAGCTGCCGGCTGCCACCTTTTCTTCCAGCCGGGCCGAGGTGGCGGCAATGATGCGGATATCCGCCCGCAGCACGCGGTTGGAGCCCAGCTGTTCGAATTCCTTGTCCTGCAATACCCGCAGCAGCTTGGCTTGCAGTGCGGCCGGCATGTCGCCGATTTCATCCAGAAACAGCGTGCCGCCATCAGCCAGTTGCAGCTTGCCGCTGCGGCCTTTCTTGTCTGCCCCGGTATAGGCACCGGCGCTGGCACCGAACAGCTCGGCTTCCAGCAGGGTATCGGGAATGGCCGCCATGTTCAGGCTGACCAGCGGCTTGCCTGCCCGTGGCGAGGCGGCGTGAATGGCATGGGCCAGCACTTCCTTGCCGGTGCCGGTTTCACCCAGCAGCAGCACTGCACCTTCCAGCGGTGCTGCCAGCCGCGCCTGGCGCTTGACCTCGCTGATCAGCGGGCTGTCGCCGACAAAATGTTCGAAGCTGTATTTGGCGCGGCGTGCCTGGGCCAGCGATTCACGGGTGGCGGCCAGCTCCTCGGCCAAACGGGTGAATTTGGCCACCAGCGGTGCCAGCGACTGGATCTTGTCGAACAGGGCAAAGCCGACCGCGCCAACGGTACGCCCGGTGGCATCTTTCAAGGGGAGGCGGGTGACCACCAGCTGGTCGCCGCCGGTGGGCATGATGTCCAGCAGCATGGGTTCGCCGGTGCGCAGCACTTCGCGCATCTGGCTATTGGGAATGACGCTTTCCACCGGCTGGCCCAGCGTGCTCTGCGGGTCGGCAAAGCCAAAACGCCCGGCATAGCGGGCATTGATCCAGATGATGCGGGCCTGCTCATCCACGATCACCGTTCCCTGGTAAATATCATCCATATGCTGGAACAGCGACTGCATCGCCCATTGCCGGACGTGATCATAATCTGCCAGTTCGGTAGCGGAGTGGGGCACGGTCTGTCCTTGGGCGACGTGGATGAGGCAGATTACCACGCAGCTTGGGCGCATCGCCAAGCAGCTTGGCATGCTTGCAATATTATATGAAAATATATAATATAAATCATGCAAAAACGCCGAGGAGCATTCCATGAGTCATGACTACACCGCATTGGCCCGCGATCTGGGCAGCAAGCTGGCGGAATTCCGCCGTGAAATACCCGAAACCATGAAAGGCTTCGGCCAGATGAGCCGCGCCGCCCATGCCGATGGCGCGCTGTCCAACAAGACCAAGGAGCTGATCGCGCTGGCCATCGGCATCGCCAACCGTTGTCAGGGCTGTCTGGCCTTCCACAGCAAGGCGCTGGTGGAGCTGGGCTGCAGCCGCGCCGAATTCATGGAAATGCTGCAAGTGGCGGTGTACATGGGCGGCGGCCCGTCGCTGATGACCGCGGCCGAGGCGCTGCAGGCTTTTGAAGAGTTTGGCGGCGAGAAACCGGCGGCCGCCTGACCTGGCAGCGCAAGCCCATGCCCCAATAGCCAAGCCCCGCCTGATGCGGGGCTTTGTCATGGCGGCCTTGTTGTGTCAAATCGCCAGAATGGCGGCCACCACGCGGCGGTCTTCCGCCATCAGGATGTTGAAGGTGCGGCAGGCCGCCTGGGTATCCATCACGTCCACACCGATGCCGGCGTTGACCAGCGCGGCCATCAGGCGCGGGTGGAAAAAGCGCAGGCTGGCGCCGGAACCGAACAGCACCAGCTCAGGTTGCAAATCCAGCAGCATGTTGAAATGTGACTCTGCCAGGCTGGAAAAGTCATCCACACCCCAGGCCTGTACGCTGTCCGGCGTCACGATCAGGTTGCCATCGTGACGTTCGGCATTGATCAGCACATGGCCTTCGCCATAGCCGGTAAACAGGTTTCTGCCCTGTCCCAGGGCCTGATGCATTTTCATGGGCTCGCTTTCCTGCAAGGGTAATGGTGGTGCTGGCGTCGGGTGTTGCAGCACGGCAGCGCAAGCGCGCACTCCGTAATGCAGTGCAGCACGGTTTGGGATAGGATTATACCCTGACCTGCTGTTGCCAGACGGTGTCGCCAATGGCCGGGACAGACAAGGGACTCTAATGAAAGACAACAAACCGCGCCGCCGCAAGACCGCCGCAGTGTCCGGGGCGCGGCCCGTGACGGAAAAACAGGCCACCATGCAGCCAGTACACAAATCGCAGAAGCTCGCCAATGTTTGCTACGACATCCGTGGCCCGGTGCTTGAGCATGCCAAGAAGATGGAAGACGAAGGCCATCGCATCATCAAGCTGAATATCGGCAATCCTGCGCCATTCGGTTTTTTTGCGCCGGATGAAATCATCGAAGACGTCATCGTCAACCTGCCGTCCGCCTCCGGTTATTCCGATTCCAAGGGCCTGTTTGCCGCGCGTAAATCCATCATGCATTACGCGCAGGAAAAACAGCTGCCCAATGTCAGCATGGACGACATCATCATCGGCAATGGCGTGTCCGAGCTGATCGTGATGGCCATGCAGGCGCTGCTGGATAATGGCGACGAAGTGCTGGTGCCCGCACCGGACTATCCGCTGTGGACCGCTGCCGTCAGCCTGGCCGGTGGCAAGGCGCTGCACTATGTCTGCGACGAAGAGCAGGGCTGGTTCCCCGATATCGACGACATCCGCGCCAAGATCACCCCCAATACCCGCGCCATCGTGGTGATCAACCCCAACAACCCCACCGGTGCCGTGTATCCGCCGGCACTGTTGCAGCAGATTGTCGATCTGGCGCGCCAGCATCAGCTGATCATCTACGCCGACGAAATCTACGACAAGGTGCTGTACGACGAAGTCAAACACACCTCCATCGCCTCGCTGGCACCAGACCTGCTGGTGGTCACCTTCAATGGTCTGTCCAAGAACTACCGCGCCTGTGGCTATCGCGCCGGCTGGATGATTCTGTGTGGCGAGAAAAAACACGCGCGCGACTATATCGAAGGCCTGAACATGCTGGCCTCGATGCGGCTGTGTGCCAATGTACCGGCGCAGTTTGCCATCCAGACTGCACTGGGCGGTTACCAGAGCATTGATGATCTGGTGGCACCCAGCGGCCGCCTGGCCCGCCAGCGCGATCTGGCGCACAAGCTGCTCACCGACATTCCCGGGGTGACTTGCGTCAAGCCGCAGGGGGCCTTGTATCTGTTCCCGCGGCTGGACCCCAAGATTTACCCGATCAGCGACGACCAGCAATTCATTCTGGAACTGCTGCAGGAAGAAAAAGTGTTGCTGGTGCAGGGCAGCGGGTTTAACTGGATTGCGCCGGATCACTTCCGCGTGGTATTCCTTCCTAACTCGGATGACCTGATCGAAGCGATAGGTCGCATCGCCCGTTTCCTGGCGCGTTACCGCCAGCGTCACGGCACGGCCTGATGCTCCATGCAGCCGGCGGCGCAACAGCCCGCCGGCTGTGTCATCCGCGTGAAGACCTCTTGGCAAGCCGGTATGGCCGCCTTGCCAAGAGGCCGTCGGCCCGGGACAAAACACTAGAGACAGACATGGAGATGGTAATGAAACCAATCAATATTGGCCTGATGGGCGTGGGGACTGTCGGTGGCGGTGTCGCCACCGTACTCAAGCGCAATGCCGAGGAAATCGCCCGCCGCGCTGGCCGCGAAATCCGTCTGACCATTGCCTCGCGCCGCAATCTGGAGCTGGCACGCCAGCTGGTGGGCGATGATGTCAAGTTGGTGGCCGATGCCTTTGCCGTGGTCAACGATCCGGAAGTCGACATCGTGGTCGAGCTGATCGGTGGCGACACCGTGGCCAAGGAGCTGGTGCTCAAGGCCATCGCCAATGGCAAGCATGTGGTGACGGCCAACAAGAAGCTGCTGGCGGTGCATGGCAATGAAATCTTTGCCCGTGCCCAGGAACAGGGCGTGATGGTGGCCTTCGAGGCTGCCGTGGCTGGTGGCATCCCCATCATCAAGGCGCTGCGTGAGGGCCTGTCGGCCAACCGTATCGAATGGATCGCCGGCATCATCAACGGTACTTCCAACTTCATCCTGACCGAAATGCGCGAGAAGGGTGCCAGCTTTGCCGATGTGCTGGCCGAGGCGCAACGCCTGGGTTATGCCGAAGCCGATCCCACCTTCGATATCGAAGGTCACGATGCCGGCCACAAGCTCACCATCATGGCCGCGCTGGCCTTTGGCATCCCCATGCAGTTCGATAGCTGTTACCTGGAAGGCATCAGCAAGCTGGACGGCGTGGACATCAAGTACGCTGAAGAACTGGGCTACCGCGTCAAGCTGCTGGGCTTTACCCGCCGCACCGATGCCGGCGTGGAACTGCGCGTGCATCCGACGCTGATTCCGGAAAGCCAGCTGATCGCCAACGTCAACGGCGTGATGAATGCCGTGCTGGCCAAGGGCGATGCCGTCGGCCAGACCCTGCATTACGGCGCGGGTGCCGGCGCGCTGCCGACCGCCTCGGCCGTGGTGGCGGACATTGTCGATGTGACCCGCCTGCTGACCGCAGACCCGGAGCATCGCGTGCCGCATCTGGCCTTCCAGCCGGATCAACTGAAAGACCTGCGTATCCTGCCGATCGACGAGGTATATAGCTCTTACTACCTGCGTATCGGCGCTGCCGACCGCGCCGGTGTGCTGGCCAATATCACCGGCCTGCTGGCAGAAAACGACATCTCCATCGAAGCGCTGATCCAGAAGGGCTCGGCCAGCGAAGGCAATGCCGAAGTGGTCATCCTCACCCACCGGGTGCAGGAAGGGGCCATCAACGCCGCCATCGCCGCCATCGAGGCACTGGAAAGCGTAGCGGGCAAGGTAGTGCGCCTGCGCATGGAAGAACTCAACGACTAAGAACGTGTTCACGTTCTAGCGAACGAAGGGTCAGCCAAGGCGAAAGGGCGTGAAAAAGCGGAATGGACAGGGAGTCCATGAGCATTTTGAACGACTTTTCAACACTGGATCACCCGAGTATCGCAGAGCGTGAACAGGTTCTAAGGCATTCGCCCCGTCATCGCCGACGGGGTGGCAACTGGATGGTGGCAATGGCAAGACTCTGGATAAACGGCGTAGGCATGGCCTGTGCCCTGACTGCATCGGCGTTGTATGCCACGCCGCTGACGCCCGGCCAGCATAATCTGCTGCAGGGCTTCCTGATGCGCGGCTGTATCAAGCGCACCCCGGCATCTGACGGGGTGGCCGAGCACTCCGACGCCCAGGTCCAGAAATATTGCCAGTGCGCCAGCGAGCATCTGGCCAACACCTTCACCTCGGAAGAGGTGATGGGCGTGCTGACCGGACAGATCCGCAAGGACGATCCGCGCGGCAAGAAACGGCTGGTGGAAGCCTCTGCTGCCTGTAGCCGTCATCTGGATGCAAGTAGCGCCGACTGAGACTCAGCTACCCAATGGAACACATCATGGCTACCTTCCCCAAACGCTTGCTGCTGTCGTTGCTGTTGTTGCCACTGTCTGCCTGGGCTGATACCACCAGCGGCAGTCTGGCGGACGATCCCAGCATGGCACCCTATGTCCAGAATTTCAGCCAGCTGATCAGCAAGGGCTGCATGACCAGCTTTGCCAATGACAGTGCAAAGCTCAAGCAGCTGGAACAGCAGCTTGGTCATGCCATTACCCAGCAAAACCGCAGCAGCTACTGTAGTGGTGCCGCCGACAAGGCCATGCAGGCGCTGACCATCGATGACCTGAGCGAAGCCGTGGCCAACAGCATGTCTGGCAGCAAGACCGAGAGTGGCAGCAATACCTTCAAGGCCTTTTCACCCGAGATCAAGAAAAAGATCGTCAAGGCCAGTTTTCAATGTCTGGACAGGTTGACCAACTGATCATGAAGTACCTCAGCACACGTGGCGGCATGCAGCCGCAAAGTTTCAGCGACATCCTGCTCATGGGCCTGGCACCGGATGGTGGCTTGGCGCTGCCGGAAAGCTACCCGCAAATCAGCCGCAGCCAGCTGGATGCCTGGCGCGGCCTGTCTTATGCCGAGCTGGCCTTCGAAATCATCCGCCTGTTCGCCACCGACATCCCCGAGGCCGACCTCAAGGACATCGTCAGCCGCACCTATACTGCGGCCGTCTTTGGCAGCGAGGACATCACCCCGGTGAAGCGCCTGTCCGATGGCCTGGTGATTCTGGAACTGTCCAATGGCCCGACGCTGGCCTTCAAGGACATGGCCATGCAGCTGCTGGGCAACCTCTTTGAATATGTGCTGGCCAAGAAGGGCCAATCGCTGAATATTCTGGGTGCCACTTCCGGTGACACCGGCAGCGCTGCCGAATACGCCATGCGCGGCAAAAAGGGTATCAATGTCTTCATGTTGAGCCCGGATGGCCTGATGAGCGCCTTCCAGCGCGCACAAATGTTCAGCCTGCAGGATGCCAACATCCACAATATCGCCATCAAGGGCATGTTCGACGACTGTCAGGACATCGTGAAGGCGGTGCAGAATGACCACGCCTTCAAGGCCAAATACCAGATCGGCACCGTCAATTCCATCAACTGGGCGCGTGTAGTGGCGCAGGTGGTGTATTACTTCAAGGGCTATTTCAACGCCACCAGCAGCAACGACGAACAGGTCAGCTTCTGCGTGCCGTCAGGCAACTTCGGCAATGTCTGCGCCGGCCATATTGCCCGCCAGATGGGCCTGCCGGTGCAGCGCCTGATCGTGGCCACCAATGAAAACGACGTGCTGGACGAATTCTTCCGCACCGGTGCTTACCGTCCGCGTGGCACGGCCAATACTTATGTCACCTCCAGCCCGTCCATGGACATCTCCAAAGCCTCCAACTTCGAACGCTTCGTGTTCGATCTGGTCGGCCGTGATGGTGCCGCCGTGAAGGCATTGTGGGCGGATGTGGACGCTGGCAAGGGTTTTGATCTGTCGGCCAAGCTGGGCGATGCTGCGCAAAAGTTTGGTTTTGTTTCCGGCAAGAGCAGCCATGCCGACCGCCTGGCCACCATTCGTGCCGTGGATGCCAGCGATGGCGTGGTGGTGGATACCCATACCGCCGACGGTATCAAGGTGGCGCGCGAACTGCGCCTGCCGGGTGAAACCGTGGTCTGCCTGGAAACGGCGCTGCCGGCCAAGTTTGCCGATACCATCCGCGAAGCGCTGGACCGCGATCCGCCGCGTCCGGCTGGTTTTGATGGTCTGGAAGACCTGCCGCAAAAAGTGGTGGTGTTCGACGCCGACGCCGCACGGGTCAAGGCCTTTGTCGAACAGACCCTGGCCGGCTGAAGTCTGCCCGTGTCAGCCAGACAGGCTCCGTCAGGAGCCTGTTTTTCATTGCAGCTTGCAACTGTTGCCGGCTTTGCCACTCTGATGGCAGTCAGCTTACGCCGATACGCATGGGCAACCGGACTGGATACAATGGCAGGATGAAATTCCCTTATCTGTTTCTGAGCATGCTGCTGTCCGGCATGGTGTGCGCTGCGGCCAACCAGGATATGGTGGCACTGGAAAAACTGGCCGACCGCTTCATGCAGCAGGAAGTCAGCCATCGCCAAGCCAGCTACAAGCTGGGGCGGCTGGATCGCCGGCTGGTGCTGCCTGCATGTTCCAGCCCCAAGGTGGATTGGTCCAATACCGCGCAGACCAGTGGCAATACCAGCCTGGTGATTGTCTGCCCTGACAGTGGCTGGAGCATACGGCTGCCGGTCGCCGTCAATGAAAAGCAGCTGGGCGTGGTCCTGACCCGTTCCGTGGCCGCCGGAGAGGTGCTGCAGGAGGGGGATGTGAAGCTGGTGGAAATTGCCAACCCGGGGATGGCGCGCAATGTGCTGAACGAACTGGCTCTGGCTGTGGGCCAGAGCATGCGCAGCGGGGCGCCGGCGGGCAGCTGGCTACGCAATTTCATGGTGCATGCACCCTATGCGGTACGCACCGGGCAGCCGGTCAAGGTATCGGCCGGCGGCGACGGTTTCAGTGTTTTGTCCGAAGGTACGGCCAATGGCAATGCGGCCATCGGCGAAGCTGTGTCGGTCCGCCTCAGCAGCGGCAGGATGGTGCGTGGAATGGTACAGCCCGATGGCACGGTCAGTCTGACATACTGAATAAAGTTTCAAGAGATTGCTTTTTCAGCCGATAATAGATCAAACCCCTAGTTAGTTTGGAAGGTCCCACCATGAAAATCGACAACTCGGGCAGTGCGGTTGGTGCCTATGCCAGCCAGAGCAAGCTGGCCAAGCGCGATGCCGGCACGCAAGCGACTGCTGCCGGCTCGGCCCCGACCGATAGCGTGGAAATCAATCCGCTGGCCAGCCGTATCAGCGCACTGGCAACCCAGGCTGGTGACGCCGCGCCGTCGTTCGATGCTGCCAAAGTGGATGCCATCAAGAGCGCCATTGCTGCTGGCAGCTTTTCGGTCGACCCCGGCAAGATCGCCGACAGCCTGATCGCTTCCACCAAAGAATTGCTGAACCAGTAAGCCCGGCAAAATGGTTGACGCTGCCATGAATCAACAACAAGGCTTTGCCGAACTGTGCCAGGCTGAAACCGCCCATGTACTGCGCCTGGTTGAGCTGCTGCAGCAGGAGCAGCAGGTGATGATCGCCGGCCAGGTGCATCTTCTGGAGGCCTTGGCCGACAGCAAGAGCCAGGTGCTGGACGAACTCGCCAGACAGTCGCAGCAGCGCGGCCAGTTGATGAAGACGCTGGGCCTGTCTGATAGCGATACCGTGTATATCTGGCTGGCTGACAAGCCGGCCGAGCGCCAGGCCTGGCTGGCACTGGAAGACCAGATTCACCGTGCCCAGGGCATCAACCAGCTCAATGGCAGCTTTATCGAGCAGCAATTGGGGCAGGTCGAAGAATCGCTGACGGTACTGCGCCAGGCCGCTGCTGCCACGCTCAGCTATGACCGTGGCGGCCAGCAGCCGCAACCGGTAGGTGGCCGGCGCTTTCTTGGTTCGGCCTGAGTCCGTTTTCTCGCTGTTTCTCCCGCCTGTCGCTGCGATGTGGTGGGCGCATCTGTCCCTTATGTGGTATCTTCGCCGCTAGGCCTGAGCAAACCACCATCCAAAAATCTGATGACCCTGATTTCCCTGATATTTGCGCTGGCACTTGAACAGCTGCGCCCACTGGGCAACCGTAACCGCGTCTGGCATGTGTTTACCCGTTATGCCAATCACCTGGAACGCAACCTGAATGCCGGTGCCAACCGGCATGGCGTGTTTGCGTGGATGCTGGCCATCCTGCCGCCGGTGTTGCTGAGCCTGCTGGTGTACTACGCCTTGTATGCTGCCAACCCGCTGTTTGCCATTCTGTGGAACGTGCTGGTGCTTTACCTCACCATGGGCTTCCGTCACTTTTCCAGCGCTTTTTCCGAGATATCCCTGGCCTTGGCCGAGGGGCGTGATCTGGATGCGCGCACCGCATTGTCGCGCTGGACCGGTTTGCCGGCAGCCGAATTGTCGGTGGGTGAGATTTCACGGCTGGCCATCGAGCAGGGCGTGGTAGACAGCTATCGTCACGTGTTCGGCACCATGTTCTGGTTCGTACTGTTGCCGGGGCCGTCCGGTGCCTTGCTGTACCGTCTGTGCAGCATGCTGGGCCAGAAATGGGGTGGTCGTCAGGCTGAGGAAGACCGCTTTGGCCGATTTGCCGGCAGTGCTGCTGCTTGGCTTGACTGGTTGCCGGTGCGTCTGACTGCAGCCAGCTTCGCCGTAATGGGCGATTTTGAAGACGCGGTTTACTGCTGGCGCTCGCAGGCAAAAACCTGGGGTAATTACGCTAACGGCATTCTGCTGGCCTCGGCGGCCGGCGCGCTGGGCGTCAAACTGGGCGATCCGCTCCGACAGGATTACACCATCAAGTTCCGGCCTGAACTGGGCCTGGGCGACGAGGCGGATCCCGGCTTCCTGAAAAGTGCCGTCGGACTGGTGTGGCGCTCGGCCCTGTTATGGTTGTTTGTCGTCCTGTTGCTCAGCGTTGCCAATCACATGGCCTGATGCCTGCTAATCGCCGCCCGTGATGGGCGGCGTTGCCATTTCAGCACGGCCATGTTCATGAACAAGGGGATGCGTCGCCCACTGCGCCGCCATCACCCAACCGAATTGCAGGAGCACACACATGCTGTTTTCCGAACTCGGGCTGTCGCCCGAGATTCTTCGTGCCATTGAAGAACAAGGCTATACCGAGCCTACCCCCATCCAGGCCAAGGCCATTCCGCTGGTTCTGTCTGGTCGCGATCTGTTGGCGGCTGCACAAACCGGTACCGGCAAGACTGCCGCTTTCATGCTGCCCATCCTGGAGCGGATGAAGAAATTCGCCAATACCAGCGTATCGCCTGCCATGCATCCGGTGCGCGCGCTGGTGCTGTCGCCCACGCGCGAACTGGCTGACCAGATCGGCGTCAACGTCAAGACCTATACCAAGTATTTGCCGCTGCGTGCCACCACGGTGTTTGGCGGCATGAATATGGACCCGCAAACCGCCGAATTGCGCCGTGGCATGGAAATCGTCATCGCCACGCCGGGCCGCCTGCTCGACCATATCCAGCAAAAAACCATCCAGCTGAACAAGGTGGAAGTGCTGGTGCTGGATGAAGCCGACCGCATGCTGGACATGGGCTTCATCCAGGACATCCGCAAGATTATGAGCATGTTGCCCAAGGAACGGCAGACCCTGCTGTTCTCGGCTACCTTTGCCACAGAAATCAAGCGCCTGGCTGCGGACTTCATGAAAGATCCGCAGACGGTTGAAGTGGCCCGTCAGAACGCCACCAACGAGCAGGTGGAACAGCTGGTGTATTCGGTGGATGCCGGCCGCAAGCGCCATCTGCTGAGCCATCTGATCAAGACTCGCGACATGAGCCAGGTCATTGTGTTCTGCAAGACCAAGATCAGTGCCGACCAACTGGCGCGTGATCTCAAGCGCGATGGCCTGGTGGCGGAAGCCATTCATGGCGACAAGGCACAGGCTTCGCGCCTGGAAATCCTGTCCTCCTTCAAGGAAGGCAGCCTGCGCGTGCTGGTGGCCACCGATGTGGCGGCCCGTGGCCTGGATATTACCGAGCTGCCGTTCGTGGTGAATTACGAGCTGCCCAATTCGCCGGAAGACTATGTACACCGTATCGGTCGTACTGGCCGTGCCGGTGCCAGCGGTATCGCCATTTCGCTGATGAGCCCGGCGGAAACCCGCCAGCATGAGGCCATTGAAAAGCTGACCCGCCAGACACTGACGCCGCAGGTGGTGGAAGGCTTCCAGCCGGGTGCAGCTGCCCCACGTGAAGAATCGGCACCGCGTCGCGAGTCTTCCCGTGGTGAGGGTGGTCGTGACTATGGCCGAGACGGGGGGCGTGAAGGAGGTCGTGAAGGGCGTACGAGTCCGGTGCGTTCTGCCCCGCGCGAATCGCAGCGTGATCCGATGTCCTTGCCGGCATCTGCCCTGATGGTGGGCAAGTCGGGCGAGGGCCTGAAAACCATCAATCCGACCGCCGGTAGCCGCCGTAGCCGCAAGGCGCAGCGCGAAGTACCGGCACTGCTGCTGCCGCCGCGTTACAAGGTGGAAGCCAACCGCTGAGTATTTGCCGCTGCCAGCCCGAAACCGCCCGTCGCCAGACCGGCGGTTTTTTCATGTCTGATGGAAAGGGTGGGTAGAAATGGCGGGCAGAAAAATGGCCCCCGCAGGGGCCCCAAGGAAGCAATGCTCCGTGCGTACAAATCAGACAAAAATCACCAGTGCGGCCATGGCACCATGGGCACCCATTACCAGGCTTTGTTCGATATCGGCGGTGCGGGATGAGCCGGAAATGAAGGCACCAAAGCCGTGCTCCGCCATGTCGATACGGGCATAGGCATCGCGCATGGTGTCTACCATGGCGTCACGTGGCACCACCAGTACCAGCTTCTGGGTCAGGAAATAGATGGAGCGGAAGTGGTTGTCCGGGTGGCTGACCCACACGGTGGCGTTTTCTGCCACCGCCAGCTGACCGGGGACGATGGCGACATCGACATCGTGCCAGGCATGCGGATCGCTGACTTCTTCGTGCTCCGGCAGCGTCAGATCCACCGTGCGCCCGGCATCCGGCCAGCGACTGGCGACGATGTCGGCCACGCTCTGGCCCGCTGCTAACTGGACGGCATCGCCACCCAGATTGCGAATCAGCGTGGCAAACGCCTCGAACGGGTTGTCGTAACGAATGAAGGGCACGGCATGGATGTCCGGCAATGCCGTGGCTTGCGGGCGGTTCTGGCGGATACGGGCCAGTATGCTGTCACGCGTGCTCATTGCTGCTCCTCCTTGTCCTTCTTGTCCTGTTTATCTTTTTTGTTCTGGCTGCGCTGCTGGTACTGTTCCTTGAAGCTTTGGGCCGGCATCGGTGGCAGATCACGGCCTGCGCGGCTCCAGGCGCTGTGGCGGGTGAGGCTTTCCGGGATGATGGGCACCACCTTGCGCATCACCTTGCCGCCCAGATCGAACAGGGCCGGATGCTGGGTCAGAAAACGCATGGCCAGCAGGCCCATTTTCTTGCCGGTGGGCAGCAGGTTCTGGTCGAAGGCTTTCTTGCGATGCAGCACCAGCTGCTCGTGCAGATTGATCTTGACCGGGCAGACATTGGAGCAGGAGCCGCAGGTACTGCAGGCAAAGGCCATGCTGCCGTGTTTTTTCATGTCGCGGCTGGGGCCCAGGGTAGAGCCGATGGGGCCGGGAATGATGTAGCTGTAGCTGAAGCCGCTGCTGCGCCGGTAAACCGGGCAGGTATTCATGCAGGCGCCGCAACGGATGCAGCGCAGGCTCTGGTAGAAGTCTTCATTGCCCAGGATGTCGCTGCGGCCATTGTCGACGATGACGATGTGCATCTCGCCACCAGGGCGGGCCTGGTGAAAGTGCGAAGTATATGTCGTCACCGGCGAACCAATGGCCGAGCGGGCCAGCAGGCGGGTGAATACCCCCAGGTGCTCCAGCTTGGGGATAATTTTTTCCAGACCCATGCTGGCAATGTGAATCGGCGGCAGGCTGGTGCCAAGGTCGGCATTGCCTTCGTTGGTGCATACCACCACGCCACCGGTTTCAGCGATGGCAAAATTCACCCCGGTCAGGCCGGCATCGGCAGTCAGGAAATGCTCACGCAGATTGGCGCGTGCCGCGTGGGTGAGATAGGTGGGGTCGTTATTGCCGGCTTCGGTGCCCAGCTCCTTGTGGAAGAGTTCGGAAATCTGCTCTTTCTTCAGGTGGATGGCCGGCATCACGATATGGCTGGGGGCTTCGTGGCGTAATTGCACGATGCGCTCGCCCAAGTCGGTATCCACCACCTCGATGCCGCGCTGCTCCAGATAGGGGTTCAGCCCGCACTCTTCGGTGAGCATGGACTTGGACTTGACCAGCTTCTTCACCTGCCGCGCCGCCAGAATGCCGTGCACGATGCGGTTGTGCTCGTCGGCATCGGCTGCCCAGTGGACGGTGACGCCATTTTTTTGCGCATTGGCTTCAAACTGTGCCAGGTAATCGTCCAGTTGCGACAGGGTATGGGCCTTGATTTCGCGTGCCAGCCGGCGCAGTTCTTCCCATTCCGGCAGCTGTTTGGCCTGGGCATCGCGCTTTTGCCGTACCCACCAGATGGCGCTGTCGTGCCACTTGGCCTGGGCACGGTCTTTGAGGAATTCTGCCGCTGCCTGCGGGTGTTTTACGCTGTCGTCCTTCATGCGCCTGCCCCCCGGCCAGTGAGAATTTCCACGATGTGCAGCGGGCGAATCTGCTTGCCCTGATGGCGGATGATGCCGCCCATGTGCATCAGACAGGAGGGGTCGGCACCGACGATGTATTCCGCGCCGGTGGCCTCATGCTGGGCAATGCGATCCTCGCCCATGGCGGTGGACAGCTCCGGTTCGTCCACGCAGAAGGTGCCGCCAAAGCCACAGCATTCGTCGCGGCGTTCGGGCAGCAGTACGTCCACGCCATCCACCAGCTTGAGGATGTTTTCCAGCCGCGACTGGTAGGGAATCATCAGTTCGGACGGGCTGGCGTGGTGCAGCTCGCGCAGGCCGTGGCAGCTTTGGTGAATGGATACCTTGTGCGGGAAGTAGACCGGCTTGGGCAATTTTTCCAGCTTGAGTACGTCCTGCAGGAATTCGATGATCTCGTAGACCTTGGGCTTGAGCTGCTGATAGGCCGGGTCTTCCGCGATATACCAGTCGTAGTGGTGGGTGACGTGCGAGACGCAGCTGCCAGAAGGGGCGACCACATAGTCGTATTGCTGGAATACGCCGGTAAAGCGTCGGGCGGCATCACAGGCCCCCTTGCTGTCACCGTTATTGGCCAGCGGCTGGCCACAGCAGGACTGTTGCAGCGGAAATTCCACCTCGCAGCCCAGGCTTTCCAGCAGCTCGAGCGTGGCCATGGCCACATGAGGGAAAAGTTCGTTGATGAAACAGGGAATGAACAGGCCGATTTTCATGGTGCGCGGGGCCTCCGACAGGCTGGAGCAGGGGACTGGCTGCATTTAATCCCCATTTCCCCCGCTTTGCCAATGCGGAATTACCCTTGAGCCTGCTCCCGCCGTGCTCAGTTCGCCTGATCGTTCTGGTTTTTCATCTCGGCAAAACGGCTGATCACCTGCACCACGCCCTTGGCCTGGTGATTGATCTGCGCAATGGTCTGCCCCACGCGCTGCGATAACTCCACGCTGCCATTGGCCTGTTGCAGCAGGCTTTGCATGCTGGCCACCGCCGTATCGGTGCGTCCCTGGATATCCTGCACCATGCTGCTGATTTCCCCGGTGGAGGAGCTGGTGCGCTCGGCCAGTTTGCGCACTTCGTCGGCGACCACGGCAAAGCCACGCCCCATTTCACCGGCACGTGCGGCCTCGATGGCGGCATTGAGTGCCAGCAGATTGGTCTGGTCAGCAATTTCCTTGATGGTCTGAACGATGGAGCCAATCTGTTGCGAGCGATCACCCAGCTGCTGCACTTGCTGGCTGCCGCGTTCGATGTCGGTCGCCATGGTCATGATGCCTTCGATGCTTTGCTCGATGTCGAATACGCCGGCATTGGCCAGTTCCTGCGTCTCTTTCGAGGAGCTATAAGCCAGCAGCGCCGAGTCCCGTTCCATGACCTGTTGTTCTACCTGCTGGCTGATGTCGGTGGCGAACTTGATGACGCTGAGCACCTGTCCGCTTTCATCCAGCACCGGATTGTAGTTGGCCTCCAGCCACACGGTGCGGCCATCGCGGGTTAGTCGCTGGATGCGGCCGCTGTAGTGCTGACCGTTGCGCAGGCGCTGCCATAGCGCTTCGTATGCCTGGCTGGCGGCGAATTCCGCCGGGCACAGCAGGCGGTGCTGCTTGCCGATCAGGCTGTCACGGGTATAGCCGGTGGCCTGCAGGAAATTGTCGTTGGCACTGATGATCTGCCCGTCCGGGGTAAATTCGATCACCGCCATGGCGCGGTTGATGGCTTGCAGGATGGCGTCGTTGCGAGCGGCGGCATTGACCGCGGCAGTGATGTCGGTGGCAAACTTGACGATGCTGACGACCTGGCCTTGCTCATCCAGTAGCGGGTTGTAAGTGGCTTCCAGCCAGATAGTGCGACCATCCGCAGCGCAACGTTTCACCCTTCCCTGATAAAACTCGCCACGGCGCAGTCTGTCCCAGAAACGCTGGTAATCGCTGCTGGCGGCATAGGCGCTGTCACACAGCTGGCTGTGTTTTTTGCCCTGTAGCTCTGCCTGGCTGTGATAGCCCATGACGGAGAGAAAATTCTGGTTGGCTTCGATGATTCTACCGTCCGGATTGAAGCGGATCACGGCCATGGAGCGGTCAAGTGCCTTGCTCAATTGCTGCCCGGCATAGAGCCCTTGCTTGAGATCGGCTATTTCTTGTTTCAGTTTGCGATCGAACATGTTTTCCCCGTTATCGTCCTGCTTTTAATCGTTATAGCGGATTGGCGTCTGCTCTGACAGTGGCGTCGCCGCTATTGCTATGCAGGCAAGGTTGTAGCAGCTCGCTCAGCCATTGCATGAACACCCGGCAGCGCTGCGGTAACTGGCGGCGGTTGGCATACAGCAGGGAGACCGGCATCGGCGGTGCCTGCCAGTTTGGCAGGATTTCCACCAGCTGCCCCGTGGCCAGCTGGGCTGTCACGCCAGCCTGCGGTGCCTGGATGATCCCCATTCCAGCCAGGCAGGCGGCATGGTAGGCATCAGAATTATTCACCGTCAGTGCGCCCGGCATGCTGTGCTGGCGCAGGCTGCCGGTGCTGTCCTGATATTCGAAACCACCGCGCCGTCCACCCAGTACGCTTTGGTAATGGATCAAGCGGTGGTCGGCCAGATCGTCCAGGCTGTGCGGTGTGCCATGACGCGCCAGATAGTCCGGGCTGGCGCAATTGATCTGGCGCTGCCAGCCCAGATGGCGGGCAATCAGGTTGGAGTCGCGCAACTGGCCCACGCGCAGCACGCAGTCGAAACCTTCGCTGACCAGATCGACCAGCCGGTCGGTGCTGCTCAGCTCGATTTCCAGTTGCGGATGCCTGTGCAGGAAGTCTGGCAAGTGGGGCAGCACGGTGTGGCGGGCAATGGCAATCGGCAGATCCACGCGCAAGCGGCCGGACAAGCGTGTCGGTGTGCTGGCAAACAGCGCCTGCAGCTCCTCCACTTCATCCAGCAAGTCCTTGCAGCGCTGGTAATACATCTGCCCGTCCGGCGTCATGCTGACCTGCCGCGTCGTGCGGTGTAGCAGGCGTGCGCCCAGGCTGTTTTCCAGTTGCTGGATGGCAGTGGAAACGCTGGCCTTGGGCAAGGACAGCTGTGTTGCGGCCCGGGTGAAACTGCCCATCTCGGCCACGCGCAGGTAAATACGCATGGCTTGTAGCTGATCCATGGCATGGCACTCTATTGTCTGGAAATTACGAACAGTATGATCGCAGATGGCATGTTTATCACCATAAAACAAAACAATACACTGCAATCCTGCAGATGCACCCTGCTTCTGCCCTTTCATCAGGAGCTTCACATGCAACAGAAAATTGCCCTTGTCACCGGTGGCAGCCGTGGTCTGGGCCAGAATGCAGCCCGCAAGCTGGCCGCCCGTGGTGTGGCCGTGGTGCTGACCTACCAAATGAATCAGGCTGCGGCCGAGGCGGTGGTGGCGCAGATTACCGCTGCCGGTGGCCAGGCCGCTGCCATGCAGCTGGATGTGGCACTCAGCAGCAGTTTTCCGGCATTTGCCGAACAGTTTCGCCAGCTGTTACAGCAGCGCTGGCAGCGGTCACAGTTTGATTACCTGCTCAACAATGCCGGTATTGGCATCCATGCCGGTTTTGCCGAAACCACGGAAGCCCAGTTCGATCAGTTGCTCAATATCCAGTTCAAGGGTGTGTTCTTCCTCACCCAGGCACTACTGCCGCTATTGGCTGATGGTGGCCGTATCCTGAATGTTTCCACCGGCCTGACGCGGTTTGCTTTGCCCGGCTATGCGGCCTATGCCGCCATGAAGGGCGCGGTTGAGGTACTTAGCCACTATCTGGCCAAGGAATTGGGCCCACGTGGTATTGCGGTGAATGTACTGGCCCCCGGTGCGATTGAAACCGACTTTGGCGGCGGGGCTGTGCGTGATAATGACCAGCTTAACCAGTTTATTGCCAGCCAGACGGCGCTGGGACGAGTCGGCCTGCCAGATGATATTGGTGCGGTAATGGCTTTGCTGTTGTCGGATGAGGCCGGCTGGGTCAATGCGCAGCGTATCGAGGCTTCTGGTGGTATGTTTCTGTGAAAAGAGTGACAGTTTCAAACATTGCCAATACAATTGCATGAGCAATAATAGTCAATATTCAATACAGATAAAGAGCTGCATCTTGCAGCTCTTTTCATTTGCCGCGCACACTTGGCAAGGCAGATTGAAGTGATATGCTTGGGTTGTGAGTTTTCAGCAAGCGATTGTGCTTGTCGATGTGTCACCGTAGTCAGCAGGGTCGCTTAAGTACTTTTGCTGCTCAGATTATTTGTTTTTATTTGAAGATAAATACTTTAGTCGTATGGTATTTGTTTTGTTAATCGATTAATTTTTTGACACTTTGAATGAGTTTGAAGTTACCTGCCGGCTCCATTCTGGCCGGTGAGTGCAGCTTGTTATTCGGCAATAGTCAGTCAAGGTCAGTGTCGCATCATGATAAATATCAAACAAAATTTGACTAATTGCTGTGCGGATCTTTGCTCCGGAAAGGCGGACGAAGAAAAAATCGTCCAGATGATTGCTCTGCTCAAGGCATTTCACGTGCTGTATGTCAATGTTCATACACCGGAAGCCAGGTTGATTCAGCACGTGATCGAAAATCTGAAATCGGTTTATTCGGTTTATCAGTCACGGGATGAAATCGTGCTGATGCCTTACGAAATAAGAGAACTGACCGCTGCCAAGCAGGCCTGTATGGCAAAGTCTGGCCGCCGTGGGGCCAATGTTTTGAATCATCTGTATGCGGTTTATCTTGAATATTACCGCCAAATGTTGAAAGGTAATCTGGCCTGAGTAGCCCATTATGCAAAGGCGGTGTCATCATGCTTTCCGTGCAACTACATCAGTTTGATCATGGTCAGTCAAAAAGCCCGCATTGTGCGGGCTTTTTTAAATGATATTGCTGGTTTAAAGCCGGTAGCGGTGTACGGCCTCCGTCATGGATGCAACTGCCTGATCCAATTTGTCTGCTGTGGTCGCGGTTTCTTTTGCGGCGTCGCTTGATCGTTCTGCCATCTGTGCAATTTGTTCCACCTGAACGGCAATGGTGGTACTGGCAGTGGCTTGCTCACGAATGGCTTCTGTAATTTCTGTTACCAATTCTTTGGCATTTGATGAGGCATGGCCGATCTGCTCAATGGACTGCAAGGCATCATCTGCGCCATGGACACCTGCATCTACCAGTTTCTGCGTATCCGCCATAGCAACTGCACTTTGTCTTGAGGTCTCGGTAATACTGCGAATGACGCTATCTATTTCACTTGTCAGTGTTGTGGTACGTTCCGCCAGTTTACGCACTTCATCTGCCACCACGGCAAAACCACGTCCCTGTTCTCCGGCTCGGGCAGCCTCAATGGCTGCATTCAATGCCAGCAAATTGGTTTGCTCGGCAATATCCTTGATACTCCCAACTGCAGCAGCCACTTTGCTATTTTCCTGCTCCAGCTGATTGATGCGCTGTGTTGCCTGATTCACGGTGGTATGAATTGAACGAATATCTTGTACTGTCTTGCCAATGACCACTTGTCCGGTACCGGCCAAGGCATTGGCTTCGATCGTTTTTTCGCTGGTCGTACCCGCACGTGTACCAACGTGATTGATACTGACAGTCAGTTCTTCCATGGTTGCTGCAATGCTGGCCGACGCTTCATTTTGATGGCTGGCCGCTTGGGAAACATGGTTGGCAGCCAGGGTTAGCTTGCCGGTGTAGTCGGTCACTTGTTTGCATGTGGTGGCGATCTGGCGCAGGCTGCCATTGATGCCTTCAATCAATTTATTGAATGCTGTTGCCGTAGTGCCAACTTCATCATGGGGATGATGTACCGTAACCTTTTTGGTGAAATCCAGGCTGGCCTGAATTTCAGACATGGCATTCTTTAGTTCATTCAGCGGTTTGGTAACGGCGTTGAATGTTCTGTATCCACTGGCTGCCAGTATGATGACAGTCAGTATCAGTGTGATGAGGGTGACTGTTTTTGCATTAGCTGCTTCTTTTTCGGATTTAATGACTTCTTCCGCGACATATTTTTGGTTATATTCAATATGCTTTTCAATATTTTTCAGCAAATCATCTGCTTTGGGAATGACTTGTTCGACGCGTATTTTTTTGGCCAGGGCTAAGTTGCCTTGGTCAAAGGCGGCAAATAATGGCTTGGCTGATTCGTAATAGCTATTGAGTTTTACTTTATCATCATTAAAGTCACGGCGATCTTCATCGCTATTGATGAATTTTTCATAATCGGCAATGGAGTCTTGCGCTATTTTATATCTTTTTTCAAAAAGATCTCTGGTGGCATCTTTTTCATTTTGATTTTCGGATATCAAGTATTGAGTCACCGATAGCCGTAAACGTAGTGCTGATTTTTCAAATTTGGCTAGCGTTATAATGCTTGGATAGTCGCTATTTGAAAAATTTCTAGCAGTATCTGCCAGGGAGTTTTGCGTATAAATGCTGAACCCGCTGATGACTAAAATGGCAGCAAGTGCCAGGCCGATTTGTAGAAGTATTCTCTGAGCGACTGTCATTTTAAATTTCCCTGCTTTGTTTTTTTAAATACTTCGTTGTTGGTAGTGGTTCTCACTGCCCCGGCGATGCATTGAAGAAAATGGTGCATTGAAGCAAATAAAGTGTAGAAGTATTTAACTGCTTATTCAATCTGATCTAGCAGACTTTCCCGTGGCTCTGCGCTTGTCATCCCCGTATTTCCCACTGCATGGACCAAGCCTGTGACCGATAGCTCCACCGCACAGCACACGGTGTAAGGCGCCGCCAGAGTGCAAGCGGGCGGTCAATTTCCATAGTCATTTCCTGCCCACACCCTGCTGTGAAAAGCACGCGCTAGTGCGGATGTCGATTAATGGCGTCGCCGCAAAGAATGAATTGCTTGGGGGCAACAAGAGGCAGCGCTATCGCACTGCGAAGGCTGGTTGCTGCGCCCGGGCTGAATTGCCTTCAGTTTCTTGTGCGAAATTTGTGCGAATTCTGACGCCGCATTAAGCCGCCATCACATCAGCGCTGTTCGGCTGAAATCCTTGCTGGGCCTTGGTTTTACGCGGTTTTGCGCGGTTTGGTGTGGCTTGTGAATGGCGGAAGAGAATGGGAGTCGAACCCACCTGGGACCGCTGGCGGCCCCCTCTGGTTTTGAAGACCAGCCACCCCACCGGGGATGCCTCTCTTCCGTGTCGGCCGATTATACCGGTTTCAGCCGCTGGGTGAAGTTTGGCCCTCCGCCTGGGCGGGGGTGGTGCTGTGGTGGGTGAACAGCAGGTTTTCGCGCAGCAGGTGACGGTCGGCCAGGCGGCGGGTGAAGCCGCTGCGATCAAAGAATTCCAGAATCTGGATCGCCAGCTTGCGGCCACAACCCAGCTGGTTGCGAAAGCTGGCGGCATCGGCATGGCCGTGTTGCTGACACAGCTGGCGGACGATGTCCGCCATGTGCTGCACGGTGTCGGCGGCAAAGTAGCGGTCTTGCACCACGGCGACGACATGGCCCAGCCGGGCGGCCTTGCGTAGCAGCTGCCTGAGCTGTTCTTCTTCGATGTCGCTGGCGGCGGCCAGATCGCGCACCCAGTGTGGCTCGCTGCTATTGGCAAAGCAGGGGGCCAGCTGCTGCCAATGCGCTTCTTCCTGAGACGTGAATCCAAGCACATGTTGCGGCAGGTGCACCCAGCCACGGGTCTGGCGCAGGCTGCCTTGTTGCAGCAGTTGCTCCAGCAGCAGATTGACCGTTGCTTCCGGTTCGCCAGGCAAGGCCAGCCGACGCAGGCGGCCACGGCTGGCACCCAGCTGGTCGGGGTGTTGTTGATGCAGTCTGGCCAGTCCATCCAGCAGTTTTTGCTGCAAGCCGGTCCAGCGCTCGGCCGCGTAGAGGCGGTCCGCTACCTGCTGGCCAGTGTTGTGTTGCAGCAGGGCCTGCATGCTGGCGACCGGCAGCTGGTTGGCCCAGGCAAAGTCGTCCAGCATGACCGCCTGCTGACTGCTGAGCAGCGCTAGCTTGGCTGGCAGGCTCAGCATGGGGTCTTGCAAGTGATGCAGATGGTCTAGCCGCTCAGGCAGGCGCTTGCCTCGCGCTGGCGGTTGCAATTCCAGCACTTGTGCGCCGGCGATGGTGTCGCGGGCGCTGGCGTCACGCAAGATGAGCCGGTCGCCATCGGCCAGCCACAGCGGCTGATCCAGCGTCAGTTCGGCCAGCGTCTGGGCACCGGCTTCCAGCTGGCTGCGGCAGAGCAGCGCCAGGCGGCCGGTGGTGTGGCGGGCGGCGTGGTGGATATGCACGGCCTGCCAGTGCTTGAGCGGGGCAATGGCCTGCAGGGCGATGGTGATGCGCTGGCTGGGCGGCGGCGGAGCGCTGGCCAGCAGCCAGTCGCCACGTTGAAGCTGCTGCTTTTCCACATCGCCAACCAGATTGAGTGCAATGCGCTGGCCGGCCTGGCCATGGGTGGCGGCGGCATTCTGTACGTGCAGGCTACGTACCCGCACCGTCACATTGCGCCCGCTCAGCCACAGCTTGTCGCCAACGGCCACGCGCCCGCCCAGTGCGGTGCCGGTGACCACCAGCCCGGCACCGCTGAGGGTGAAGGCGCGGTCGATGGCCAGCCGGAAGCGCAAGTTGGCGGCAGCCTCCGGCAGGCTGCTTTGCTGCAGCAGATGCTGGCGCAAGCTGTCGATTCCCTCGCCGCTGTGGCTGGAGACGACAAACAGCGGGGCGTCGGCCCAGCGGCTGTCTTGCAGCAATTGGCGGATATCGGTGGCGACTTGTTGCAGACGCGCCGGGTCGACCAGATCGCATTTGCTGATGACCACGCTCAGTTGCGGGATGCCGCTGAGTTGCAGAATGGCCAGGTGTTCACGCGTTTGCGGCATGATGCCGTCGTCGGCAGCCACCACCAGCAGGGCGTGGGGAATGCCGGACAGGCCGCACAACATATTGGCCAGAAATTTCTCGTGGCCGGGCACATCGACAAAGCCCAGCACCCGGCCATCCGCCAGCGGCAGATAGACATAACCCAGGTCTATGGTCATGCCGCGCTTTTTCTCTTCGGGCAGGCGGTCGGCATTGTGGCCGGTCAGCGCCTGCAGCAGCGCGGTTTTGCCGTGGTCGATGTGGCCGGCGGTGGCGAAAATCATGCGATGGAGTGATCGGCCGGATGTTCCAGCCCCACCGGGTCGATATGGGTCATGACATTGAGTACCGGGTGTTGCTGCATCACCATGTCGCGGGCGCGTTCGGCGATGTCGTGGGCATCAAATACATTCATGTGGCCATCCACTTCCAGGTGGACATCCACCACGATCAGGTCACCCATTTTGCGGGTGCGCAAATCATGCAGTGCCAGCACGCCGGGCGTGACCAGCAGGGTCTGGCGGATGGCTTCGGTTTCTTCGGTATCGGCAGCGCGGTCCATCAGGTCGTGCAGCGAATTCCAGGCGAAGCTCCAGCCCATCTTGCCGACGATGAAGCCGACAATCAGTGCGGCGATGGGATCGAGAATCGGATAGCCCATCAGGTTGCCGACAATGCCGATGGCCACCACCAACGACGATGCAGCATCGGAACGGGCATGCCAGGCATTGGCCACCAGCATGCTGGAACGTACACGCTGGGCGACGGCCAGCATGAAGCGGAACAGCAATTCCTTGGAGACCAGCGCCACCAGTGCTACCCACAGCGCAATGCTGTGCACGGTGGGAATGGCCGACGGATCGTGAAACTTCACCGCTGCCGACCACAGCATGCCGATGCCCACGGCCAGCAGCAGCAGGCCCAGTACCAGCGAGGCGGCGTTTTCATAGCGCTGGTGGCCGTACTGGTGGTCGGCATCCGGGGCCTTGCGGCTGTGATGGCCGGCCAGCAGTACCACGAAGTCGGATAGCAGGTCGGACAGCGAATGAATACCGTCGGCCACCAGCGCCTGGGATTTGGCGAACATGCCGATCAGGATCTGTGCGCTGGCCAGTACGATATTGACCCAGACGCTGACCATGGTGCTGCGGTGGGCTGCCTTGTTGCGTGCGGCATCATCTACCGTCTCGTGTGGGGAATGGCTGGTGTGTATGGTCATGGCAAAACAGTCCGGATCAGGTGGGGGAGTGCAGTATGCCATAGCTGGCTTAAGTTTTTATTAATTGGGTTCTATTTTATGGTAAACAAAAACAATAATAAGAATGATCTGCATTTCGGCGATGTTGGCGGCTGATCATGTCAGAATACCGCCTGTTATCCCTCCTGCTCCGGAATGATCTTGGCTCTGTTGCTCAAGTCCCTGCTCGGTGCGCTGGCGGTGGTGCTGATCAGCCTGCTGTCGCGCTCGCGCAATTACTATATTGCCGGCCTGGTGCCGCTGTTTCCCACTTTTGCGCTGATTGCCCACTACATTGTCGGTAGCGAGCGCGGACCGGTTGCGCTGAAAACCACCGTGCTGTTCGGCATGTGGTCCTTGCTACCGTATTTTGTTTACCTGTTCAGCCTGTATTGCCTGGTCGACCGCCTGCGGCTGCCCTGGGCACTGGCCGCCGCCACGCTAAGCTGGGCGGTGGCAGCCTTTGTGCTGATCCAGGCCTGGAGCCGCTGGCACGGCTAGCCGGGCGAACTGGCTGAGTCTGTCGGCAGCAGGTTGGCGAGAAAAGCGGCTTCATCTTCCAGACAGCGCAGGTCCAGCCACAGTTTGCCATCGTATAGCCGGCCAATCACCGGGGCGGGCAGGCTGCGCAGGCGGCTGGCCAGCGCTTCCAGCGTGCTGCCGCGGCCATCGCGGGCACTGAAGGTAATGGCCCAGCTGGGCAGGCGATCCACCGGTAGCGAACCACTGCCAATCTGCGACAGGCAGGCGGCGCTGGCAGTGTCGAATTCAGCCCCGGCAAAGCTGCTCAGACTGTCCTGCAGGCGCGTGGCTTGCTCTTGCATGTCGGCTTGCGGGCGGGTCAGCCGACGCAGGGTGGGCAGTTGCCGGGTCAGCTTGTCCGGTTGCAGATAGAGTCGCAGCGTGGCTTCCAGCGCGGCCAGTGTCATCTTGTCGCAGCGCAGGGCGCGCTTGAGCGGGTGTTGCTGGATTTTGTCTATCCAGCTTTTCTTGCCGATGATCAGCCCGGCTTGCGGGCCGCCCAGCAGTTTGTCGCCGGAGAAACTCACCAGATCCACGCCCTGAGCAATCATCTGCTGCGGCATGGGTTCGGCCGGCAGGCCATGGGCGGACAGGTCGATCAGCGCGCCCGAGCCCAGATCGGTTGCCGCTGGCAAGCCGTGATGGTGGGCCAGTTCGGCCAGCTCGGCTTCGCTGACGCTGTGGGTGAAGCCTTCGATATGGTAATTGCTGGTGTGCACCTTCATCAGCAGCCCGGTTTCCGTATTGATGGCCTGGCTGTAATCGCGCAGATGGGTGCGGTTGGTTGCGCCCACTTCTACCAGCCGGCAGCCGGCCTGACGCATCACATCCGGCATGCGGAAGGCACCGCCGATTTCTACCAGCTCGCCACGCGACACCACCACCTCGCGCCCGGCTGCCACGGTGGAGAGCAGGATCAGCACGGCAGCGGCATTGTTGTTCACCACGCAAGCGGCTTCGGCACCGGTCAGCTCCTGCAGTAATTCGCTGATGGCGTTATCCCGATGGCCACGGCCGGCCCCGTCCAGATCGTATTCCAGTGTTACCGATTCGCGCATGGCGCGGCTGACGGCGGCGACGGCTTCTTCCGCCATCGGCGCGCGGCCCAGATTGGTATGCAGCACGGTGCCGCTGAGATTGAACACCGGCCGCATCTGCATGTGCTGGCGGCTGGCCACACGCTGGCTGGCAGCCTGTGCCAGTTGTTGTTCGTCTTCGGCCCAGCCGGGCAGGCTGTGGTTGGCGCGGATGTACTGGCGTGCCTCATCCAGCGTCTGGCGCACGGCTTCGGCCAGTGCGGCGCTGCCATGGCGGTCGATGACCTTTTCCAGCAGGCGGTGATTGAGCAGCCGGTCTACCGAGGGCAGGCGGGCATACAGGTTTTTCAGCTCCATGGGGCCTTCTCAGAATCGGGAAAATCGGTACAGCAGATACAGCAGGGCCACCAGCAGCAGATTGCCGGCCAGCCAGCCCAGGATGTGCCGCCACTGGCTGTGCTGATCCGTTGCCGGTTCGCAGCGTTGGCGGTGCAGGGTATGGGCGATGCATTGCCAGCCGCTCCAGGTGGCTTCGGCGATATCGGCGGGGAGCGATAGCAGTTTGTTGTCCTGCTGCGGATCACGGGTATGCATGGTGTGGCTCCTGCAAGTTCGGGAGGTCTCTCACCTTGCATACTAGCCGAGCCGACGCAGCAATGGGTAGCGGGTGTGGAACTGCACGTATAATGGCGCGATGACACATGATGCCACTCCCCCCTTTGCCGGCTTGACGCCGGATGCACTGCTGGATGCGGTGGAAAGCCTGGGCCTGCGCGCCTCCGGCAGCCTGCTGGCACTCAACAGCTATGAAAACCGCGTCTATCAGGTGGGCATGGAAGAAGGTCCGCCGCTGGTCGCCAAGTTTTACCGCCCGGAGCGCTGGAGCGATGCACAGATACTGGAGGAGCATGTTTTCAGCCAGCAGCTGGCCGAACGCGAGATTCCGGTGGTGCCGCCGCTGCTGTTTGACGGTGCCAGCCTGCATCAGCATGGCGGTTTCCGTTTTACCCTGTTCGCCCGCCGTGGCGGACGGGTGCCGGAGCTGGGTGACAGCCGCACGCTGGAGTGGATTGGCCGTTTCCTGGGGCGGATTCACGCCTTGGGGCAGGTCGAGGATTACGCCCAGCGGCCGCAGCTGGATATCGACAGTTTCGGGGTGGAGCCGGTGAACTATCTGCTGGCCAACAATCTGTTGCCGGCCGATCTGCGCGAGGTGTATCGCGGCGTGGCGGCCCAGGCGCTGGATGGCGTGCGGCGCTGCTTCGACCGTGCCGGTACGGTGCGCCAATTGCGCCTGCATGGCGATTGCCATAACGGCAACATGCTGTGGACCGACGATGGCCCGCACTTTGTCGACTTTGACGACAGCCGCATGGGGCCGGCATTGCAGGATTTGTGGATGCTGCTGTCCGGCTCGCGCGAGGAGCAGTCAGCCCAGTTGGCTGATGTGCTAGCGGGCTATGAGGATTTCTGCGACTTCAATGTGCGCGAGCTGTATCTGCTGGAGGGCTTGCGTACCTTGCGCCTGCTGCATTATTCGGCCTGGCTGGCGCGGCGCTGGCATGATCCGGCCTTCCCGGCGGCCTTCCCCTGGTTTGCCCAGCCGCGCTTCTGGGAAGAGCAGATTCTGTCGCTGCGCGAGCAGATTGCCCTGATGGACGAGCCGCCTTTGTGGCGTCTGCCCTGAGCCTGCCTGTCGCAAACTAGCGGATGGCCGGAGGCGTTTCGCCGACCATCCGCTGGTGCTGCTTGGCCCAGGGCTGCAGCAGTGCGGCCTCCATGGGCCGGGCAATGAAATAACCCTGCCCCAGATTGCAGCCGCGCGCCTGCATCAGCTCCATGTCCTGCCGGGTTTCTATCCCCTCGGCGACCGTAGTCAGCTGCATGCGCTGACCCAGTTCGATGATGCTGTTGGCGATGGCCTGCAAATGCGGCTTGCTGCTAATCGAGGTCACCAGCGACTGGTCGATTTTCAGCTCGGTGAAAGGAAAGCGCGTGAGCTGCTGCAAGGTGGCAAAACCGGTGCCGAAATCGTCGATGGACAGGCCGAAGCCGGCCAGCCGCAAGCGTGCGGCAATGCCGATGGCTTCCGGCAGATTGTCGGCGATGGCGGTTTCGGTGATTTCAAACGTGATGTAGCGGGCCGGTACTTTGCTGCGGTGCAGGCGGCTTTCCATTTCGCCGATGAGGGTGCTGCCCTGTAGCGAGCGGGCGGACAGATTGATGGACAAGGGCAGGCGCAGGCCTTGGCGGGCCCATTCCTGCCATTGCAGCAGCCCCTGATCCAGCATGGAGAGTGTCAGCTCGGTGGCCCAGCCATGCTGTTCGATCACCGGGATGAAGCTGCCCGGCATGACCAAACCGCGGCTGGGGTGCTGCCAGCGCGCCAGCATTTCCGCGCCCTTGAGCTGGCCGCTGTCCAGGTCGATCTTGGGCTGGTAATAGGGAATGATCTGCTGCTCTTGCAGTGCCAGGCGTATTGCGTCCGGGTCGTATAGCGCGCAGCTTTCCTTGGCCTTGGCGGATTGCTGGCACAGCCGTGCCAGCAGGTCCTGCATTGCTCCGGCTTGCAGCGGTTTTTTCAAACCACCCAGCACTGGCAGCCCCAGCCCGCAGCCCATCAGCTCCAGCGTGGAAATCAGCATGTAGTCCTTGCCAGAGGTGAGGATGATGTAAGGCGTCAGCTTTTCCAGCGCCAGTTGCTGCATGACCTGCACGCCATCCATGCGCGGCATTTCCAGGTCGAGCAGCATCAGGTCCGGCACTTGCTGGCGCACCTGCGCCATGCCTTCCTCGCCGTTGGCCGCATGGCGGATACTGCTAAAGCCCAGCTGGCTGCACAGTTCTGTGGCGAGCAGCCGGTGCAGCTGGCTGTCTTCCACGATCAGCACATCCTGCATGTCAGCAAACGGCATGAATGGCGCTCCCTTAGCGGCAAATGGCCTTGGCCATGGCGTCCAGCGGGATGACCTCATCGGCCGCCCCCAGCTTGATCGCCTCCTTGGGCATGCCAAACACCACGCAGCTGTCTTCGTCCTGGGCAATGGTGCGGGCACCGACATCATGCATTTCCTTCAAGCCCTTGGCCCCGTCGTCACCCATGCCGGTCATGATGATGCCCAGCGCATTCTTGCCGGCGAACTTGGCGGCAGAGCGGAACAGCACATCGACCGAGGGCTTGTGGCGGCTGACCAGCGGGCCGTCCACCACTTCCACCTGATAGAAAGCGCCGCTGCGCTTGATCATCATGTGCTTGCCGCCGGGGGCAATCAGCGCCCGCCCCGGCAAAATGCGATCGCCGGTGGCTGCTTCCTTGACTTCGATTTCCGACAGCCGGTCCAGCCGTTCGGCAAACGAGGCAGTGAATTTTTCCGGCATGTGCTGCACGATGGCCAGCCCCGGGCAGGTGCGCGGCAGCTTGGTGAGAATGGCTTCCAGCGCCTGGGTGCCGCCGGTGGAAGTGCCAATGGCGACGATGCGTTCGGTGGTCTGGAACATCTGCTGCCCGGTGGGGGCGGCCAGGATGGCATCGGCCGATAACTTGGGGCGGGTTTCCAGCGGGGTGGGCGGCAGGCTGCGCATGCGGCTCATGCGGGCGGCGGCCGCACCCTTGACGGCCTGGATCAGCAGATTGTTGCTGTCCTGCAGAAACTGCTTCACCCCGGCGTGCGGCTTGGCGATGACTTCGACTGCCCCGGCGGCCATGGCCTGCATGCTGATGTCGGCCCCCTTCTGGGTGAGCGAGGAGCAGATCACCACCGGGGTAGGGCGGCTGGCCATGATCTGCTTGAGGAAGGTGATGCCGTCCATGCGCGGCATTTCCACATCCAGCACGATGACATCCGGCCAGTGCTGTTTCATTTTTTCCATGGCGACGATGGGGTCGGTCGCCACATCCATCACCTCGATGCCGCTGCTGGCGTTGAAGACTTCGCTCAATACCTGCCGTACCACGGCGGAGTCGTCGACAATCATCACCTTGATGCTCATGTTTTTTTCCTTTTTGTACCGGTCAGGGTCGGGCCTGTATCGGGGTCCTGCGACAGGCGCACCCAGACATCGCCGGATTGCACATCAAATACCACCATTCTGGGACTCGCCCCGCCCAGATCCTCTGCCTGCACCGTCAGCCCCAGTTGCCGTGCCAGCAAACGGGCCATGTCGGCATTGCGTGCAGCAACATCGTTGCTGCCGTGTTCTCCTTCGAGCGTGGCCAGGATGGCTGCGCCACCAATCAGCTTGGCCCGGAATTCCTGCAAGGGCCGTCCGGTGGCCAGCACTTCGCGCAGCAACAGCAACATGGCCTCGTCGCCATAACGACCGGACAACTGGCTGCTCCGCTCGTTGCGGTGCGCCAGCAGGTAATGACACATGCCGCCCACTTGCAGCTGCGGGTGCCACAGCACGATGGAAACGCAGGAGCCCAGCAAGGTGCTGATGACATGCTCCCGGTCGGCGAACAGCCATTCGCCGGGGTGCAGAAACACTTCTTTACGCGGGCTGCTGGTCATGATGCTTTCACTTGTTTGCTGCTGCCACCGGACGCCATGCCGAAGGTGCTGGGCAGGCCCGATGAATTGGCCGCTGCGACCCTGTCGGGCCAGCACCGCAGGGCAGATGGCGTGAACAGATCCTCATCCAATCTAGTTCATCAGGCAGGCGCTTTCCGCCTTTATCTGCACACCCAGTGGCGAGGACAGGCCGGCCATCTCTTCAATCGACAGCACTTTGTCCATGTGCAGCAGCATGATGAAGCCGTGCTGCCGGTGGGTGACGCCGGCAATGAAGTCGGGCCGCAGATGGTTGCCAAAGGCTGGTGCCGGCAGGATGTCGGCGGCACTCAGGCTGATGACCTCGTGTACCGCATCCACCAGCATGCCGATGAACTGGCGCTGTCCTTCATGGCCGGCTTCCAGAATGACGATGCAACTGCGGCGCAGAATGGCGCTGGCGGGGCGGCCGCAGCGCTGGGCCAGGTCGATGACCGGCACCACCGTGCCGCGCAGATTCATCACTCCATGCACGAAAGCGGGCATTTGCGGCACGCCGGTCAGCCGGTGGTATTCCAGGATTTCCTTGACCTGCAGGATATTGCAGGCGAAGACATCGGCACCCAGCTGGAAACTGAGGTACTGCTCCGGTTCGGCCGGCTTAGTCATGGGCATCCTCCTGCAGCAGCAAGTCTGGCTGTGCTGATGGCGCTGGCGGAAGAAGCAAGCCTGCCAGTTCGTCCAGCGCCAGCAGGCGGCTGGCATCCAGCAGCACGGTAAAGCCCTGCGGTTCGCGCAGCAGGCCGGCAATGAAGTGCTCGGTTAGCAGCCCACCCAGCTGCGGTGCGGCTTCGATCTCGCTGCGCGCCAGTTCCAGCACGGCATACACTTCGTCAACCAGCATGCCGATTTCCTGTGTTGGCTGGCTGTCGGCCAGCTGCAGGATGATGATGCAGCTGCGGCGCTGTGGCGCGGCGGTGGGCAGCCCCAGGCACTGCGCCAGTTCGATGACCGGTACGCCGCTGCCGCGCAGGTTGAGCACGCCACACAGCGGCGGCTGCATATGGGGCAAGGTGGTCAGCGGCTGGTACTCCAGCAGTTCGCGCACCACATCGATGCTGATGCCCAGCTGGTGTGGTCCGGCGCGCAGCCGCAGGTATTGCACCAGTTGCGGCAGCGGCGGGGGAGCGGCGGCAGCCTGTTTCGGTTTGCGCCAGTGTTGTTGTGCGCCCATGCGGCTGTGCCTAGTAACGGATGTAGTCGGATTCGTCGGTGGGGTTGGCACCGACGCGACGCAGCTGCTGTGGCATGCCGTACTGCCCGGCCCGGCCACTGGGCGGCGAGGGCAGCGGGGCGGCGCTGTCGTGCAGCCGGAAGAAACTCATCAGCTCCAGCAGGTTTTCCGCCTGGCTGCTCATTTGCTCGGCGGTGGAGGCCAGCTCCTCGCTGGCCGAGGCGGTTTGCTGGGTGGTGGAATTCTGTTGCTGGACGGCGCTGCTGATCTGGTTGACCGCGCTGGCCTGTTCATTGGAGGCGGCGGCGATTTCCTGCACCAGATCAGCCGTGCGGCCACTGGAACGCACCATTTCACCCAGCAGCTTGCCGGCTTGCTCGGCCAGCCCGACGCTGCCGGCGGCAACCTGGCTGATTTCCTGGGCGGCGATCTGGCTGCGCTCGGCCAGTTTGCGTACTTCTGCCGCCACCACGGCGAAGCCCTTGCCGTGTTCGCCGGCACGCGCCGCTTCGATGGCGGCATTCAGTGCCAGCAGATTGGTCTGGTAGGCAATGTCGTCGATGATGACGATCTTGTCGGCAATCTGGCGCATGGCGTGTACGGTCTGGCGCACGGCCTCTCCCCCCTCGGCAGCCTCGCGGGCGGCCTGTTCGGCAATGGCTTCGGTGACGCGGGCATTGTCATTGGTCTGGTTGATGGCGGCCGACATTTCCTCGATGGCGGAGGTGGTTTCCTCGATGCCTGCGGCCGATTCGCTGGCCGATAGCGACAGTGACTGCGAGGTGGCATTCAGTTGCTGGGAGGCCGAGGCCAGATTGGCCGCGCCGTTTTTCACTTCGGCCATCAGGCCGGCCAGGGTGCTGACGGTTTGTGCCACCGAGTACAGCATGCTGCTGCTATCGCCAGGGCGCAGTGGCAGCTGGGTATCCAGCCGGCCACTGGCCAGCTGCTGCATGATGTCGGCGACGGCATGTGGCTCGCCGCCCAGGGTGCGGCGCAGCGAGCGGATGATCAGCACTGCCAGCAGGCTGCCCAGCAGCAGGGCGGCTGCCGATAGCAGCAGCATGATGTCGTGTGCCTGCTGGATGCCGGCTTCACTCTCCTGGCGTGATTGTTCGTTCAGCCGCAGTTCGGTGTCGTACAACTGGCGCAATACTTCGGTGAAGCGGTTCATGGCCGGATTGGCCTCTGACTGCATCAGCTGGATGGCAGCGTCTTTTTCATTGATGGCGGCCTGCGCCTCGGACTTGTCCATGGCAGTGAAGGCGAGTGGGCGGATCGACTGGATCTGCGCGATCAGCTCTCTTTCGCGCTGGCTCAGCGCCGGTTCGGCCAGCATGTCGCGGATCAGCAGCTGTTCGCTGTCCAGATAGCGGCGCTTGGCCTCGTTATAGCGTTGGATGGCATCGTTGATGGCATGCAGATCGGGATAGATGATGATGTTGCGGTAATTGATCCGCAGCTCCTGCGCCTGCTCGATCAGGATGGACACGCGCGTGGCATCACGGTCGTTGATGCGCATGTCGCCCAGCATGCCGTTGATGCGCACGAAGCCGAACAAGGCGACAGAGACGCACAGCACCAGCAGCAGTAGCAGGCTGGCAAAGCCCAATCCCAGCCGCATGGCTATGCTTATGGGTGCAGATTTGTTCATGGTCATTTCCCCGAATGCAGATCGTTGTTATGTGATTGCAGGCCGCCGGCCGGCGGGTATGCTTCCTGCTCCAGCGCGTAGCGGCTGGCTTCCTGCTGGGTGGCATGCTGGATGAGAGCCAGTACGTCCAGAATCAGCGCCACCGCACCATTGCCCAGAATGGTGGAGCCGCTGATGGCTTTCAGATGGCGGAACAGGCTGCCCAGCGGTTTGATCACGGTCTGGAATTCGCCTTGCAGTGCATCCACCACCAGCCCCACCCGACTGGCACCGGTCTGGATCACCACCACGTTCTGGCGGCGGCCGGGCTGCCCGTCCAGCTCCAGAAACTGGCGCAGATACAGCAGTGGCAGGATTTCACCGCGCAGCTGCAGCCGCTCCTGCATGTCACGGCAGCCGGGCGTGGCGGGCAGTTCCATGCACTCGACCACGGTTTCCAGCGGAATGACAAAGGTGGAGCTGCCCACTTCCACCAGAAAGCCGTCGATGATGGCCAGGGTGAGCGGCAGACGCAGGCGGAAGGTGCTGCCCAGCCCGACTTCGCTGTCTATCTCCACCGTACCGCGCAGCGCCTCGATATTCTTTTGCACCACATCCAGCCCCACGCCACGGCCGGACAGATTGCTGACGCGCTCGGCCGTGGAAAAGCCGGCGGCAAAGATCAGCCGGTAGATGTCCTGCTCGCTTAGCATGGCATCGCTGCTGATGATGCCGCGCTGCACGGCCTTGGCCAGGATGCGCTGCGGGTCGAGCCCGCCGCCATCATCGGCCACCTCGATCACCACGCTGCCCGATTCATGATAGGCATTCAGCCAGACATGACCCTGCTCCGGTTTGCCGGCGGCCCGGCGCTGCTGCACATCTTCGATGCCGTGGTCGATGGCATTGCGCACCAGATGGGTGAGCGGGTCGGCCAGCTTGTCGACCATGGATTTGTCCAGCTCGGTTTCCGCACCGCTGATTTCCAGCTTGATGGATTTGCCCAGCTCGTGGCCGACATCGCGCACCACGCGCGGGAAACGGCTGAAGGTTTCACCGATAGGCACCATGCGCATGGCCAGTGTATGCGAGCGGATCTGCTCGATCAGCCCGGCCATCACCACGGTGGATTCCAGCAAGGGGCTGCTGCCATTGCCGCGCGCCAGCAGATTGGCCGCTGCGCCGGCAATCACCAGTTCGCCGACCAGATTGATCAGGCTGTCGAGCTTGCCGGCTTCCACCTTGATGAACCTGCTTTCGCTGCTGCGGGTGGTTTTGCTGTCTGCTGGCGTGGCCACTGCCGCTGTCGTGTCGGTGGCTGTGCTGGGAGGAGTGGCCGGCGCGCTCTGAGCCGTGGGCTGCCACAGCCCCCATTGCTGCCAGATGTCGCTGCAGCGTTGCTGCTCGGCGGCGTCGCCGGCCTGCAAGGCTTGTTGCAGATGGCTGGCCAGCTCGCTGCGCGGGCTGATGATGAACTGGCTGTCCTCACTGGCAAAGGCGAATACGCTGGCCAGTTGCTCAGCATCCACCGCACCGCGGAACTGCATTTCCAGCCGCAGGTAATTGCGCTCCGGGTCGAAGCTGTCATCCGCGGGCAGTGCACTGCAACAGGCGGCAATGGCCTGTATCTGTCCCAGTGTGGCCAGGTAGCGCACAAAGGATGCCGGGTCCATGCCATTGCGCAAGACCTCCGGGCCAAAGCGCAGTGACAGCAGCCAGTCGCTGTCGGCGGCCTGCTCGGGGCTGCTTGCGCTGGTTTCGGCCGGCTGGGGCGACATACCCGGCTGCTGCAACAGGGCCGCGATGTCCGCCAGAATGCGGTCCTGCTCGCCCGCCGGAATGGCCTGCCCGGCGGCCACTGCTGCCAGCTGGGCCTTGACGTGATCGTGGCTGCGCAGCAAGACGCCGCTCAGTTCGGCATCCAGTTGCAATTTGCCATCGCGCAGCTGGTCCAGCAGGTTTTCCGCCTGATGAGTGAAACGGACAATCTCTGCCAGCTCGAACAGTCCGGCCGAACCCTTGATGGTGTGCATGCAGCGGAACAGTGCGCCCAGCTGTTCGGTGCTAATGCTGTCGGCTTCGGCGTCCAGCAGGATGCATTCCATCTCTTCCAGCAGTTCGGCAGACTCTTGCAAGAAGGACTGCATGGCCAGTTCAAGATTCATCCGCAGCCTCCAGTGCACTCTGCAAGGCTTGCAGGCCCAGCAGCCGGATGAAATCCACTAGCGCCGGGCTGGCATGGCGCAGCGTCAGCTGGCATGGCTGCTGTGGCGCGGCCTGGTGCAACCACAGCAGCACCTGTGCGCCGGCGCTATCGATTTCCTCGATTTGCGACAGGTCGATCTCCAGCTGCGCATGCTCGCGCAGGGCCGCTGCCAGCTGCTGGTGCAGGGCCGGGGCCTGGTAGATGGTCTGCTCGGCAGCCAGGGTGATGAGGTGGGCCATGGCGCTGGCTCAGGGCAGGATGAGCCGGGCGATGGCGTCCAGCAGTTGCGGCGGCTCGAATGGCTTGATGACCCAGGCGCAGCTACCGTGTTGCTGACCTTGCCGTTGCAGATGGTCGGCGGTTTCGGTGGTCAGCATGATGACCGGGGTGCTGTGATAGTCGGGATGCTGCTTGATCTGTGCCAGCAGGCTGAGGCCATTCATCACCGGCATGTTGAGGTCCGACAGCACCAGATGGATCTTGCGCCCGTCCAGCAAGGCCAGCGCTTGCTGGCCATCGGCCGCCTCGATGACATCGTAGCCGGCACCTTCCAGTGTCATCTTCACCACCAGCCGCAGGCTGGTGGAGTCGTCCACGACTAGTATGGTCTTGGCCATATTTTCCCCTTGTACGTCGCTGACGTTGCAGCCTGCTGCGGCTGGCGTATTGCCACAGGTTGGCAGGCGGCTGGTGCCCGGACGGGCTATTTTTGTGGCAGCGACTGCTGCTTGGTCTTTCTAGTTTTGTAGTTGCTGCCTTTGTCGAATGCAAAGGGGAATGGCAGGGCGATGTGTTTTATTTATTATTACTGGTCATGATTTTTTAAACATTGTTTCTTGTCGCAATAAAAAAACCGGCCACCCGGGCCGGTTGTTGATTGGCAGTAAGGTATTCAGCCGGGAAACAGCAGCGGGTTAATGCCGCTGCGGGCAAAGCCCTGTTCTTCCAGCGCGGCATCCAGCGCCAGGCTGGCCAGGTCGTCCGCCACGGCCTCGGCCTGCTGATCCTTATCCAGTGACAGGATTTTCAGATAGCTGCCGCAATCGCCGCAGGATTCCCCGCGCACCGCCGCATGCTGGTCTTGCAGCGACCAGTAGCCAATGTCGCGCGTTGCCTCGCAGTTGCTGCACTTTGCCCGTACCAGATGCCACTCGCTTTCGCACAGGCTGCAGTGCAGATAGCGCAGGCCGGCCTCATTGCCCTGATGCACGATGCTGGCCACCGGCGCGCTGGCGCACACCGGACACAGGTGGCGGGCATCGCCCGGCTCGGCCACGGCGGCGATTTTCAGCTGGCTGGCCAACTGGCTGAAGTACACCGACAAGGCCGCCCAGATGAAGGGTGCCTGGGCGCTGTCCACCGCCGCCAGATCACCCGACAACAGTGACTGGGCTGCCTTTTCATGTTGCTCTGCCGGTGCGGCCAGCAACTGCGTCAGCACCTGCTGCACGGCCGGACTGGCGCCATCCACCAGCTGTGTACACAGGGCCTGCAGCAATTGCCGCCATTGCCCGTCGCGTTGCCAGGCCATGGCACCCAGTGGTGGCAGGCCGTGCTCGGCGCACTGCTGGAAGTAGTCCTCCCGCGCGGGCAGCAACACCGGCTGGCTGTGTACCAGCTGGTGTTGTGCTTCGGCAATGCGGCTGGCCAGTTGCAGGTAATCGGCCATGACATGCCCTGCCGCCAGTTGCTGCAGCCGGGCCGCACGCTGACGATACAGCGTGGCTGGCTGCGGCAGCAGCAGCGGGGTGATGTCCAGGCTGGCCGCTTGCCGCTCTGCCAGCTGTTCTACCGGCACAATGCGAATGCTCATGGCTTGTTCTTGTCTCCTGTCATTTCGCGGTACCAGCGCGGGTGATGCTTCTTGGCCCAGGCATGGGTGACCACGCCCTCCACCATGGCGCGGATGGTGCCGCGCACCCAGATGGCGGCGTAGACATGCACGATGATGCCGGCAATCAGCGCCAGGGCGCTCCAGGCATGCAGCAGCAGGGCGACGCGGATCAGCTCGATGGGGAAGTAATAGGCAAAGTAGGGCCGCCAGATGATGACACCGGTACAGATCAACACCAGCAGGCAGCCGGTCATCATCCAGAACATGCCTTTCTGGCCGCCGTTGTACTTGCCGGTATCGCCCACCTCATGGCCTGCCAGCACCGACTTCACCGATTTCATCCACTTGATGTCTTCCTTGTCGATGAAATTGTGATGCCAGTAACGGAAAAACTGGCGGGCAAAGCCGAGGAACATCAGCACCCCGACAAAGGGGTGCACGATGCGCGCCAGCTGCGGCGTGCCAAACACCCCGGTGAGCCAGAAGAAGGCCGGGTAGAAGAAGGCCAGGCCGGAAATGGCCAGCAGCACGAAACACAGCGCCACGATCCAGTGGTTGATGCGTTCTGCGGCACTGTAGCGCTTGATCAGCTTTTCCTTGCTCATACCTTGTCCTCCTCTTCTTCATCCTCGGCCTTGTTGGGGCCGACGCCGATGTAGTGGAAGAAGCCGAACAACACCGAAGCGGCCAGACCAATGGTGGACAGCGGCTTGAGTATGCCCTTCCACAGGCTGACCACCGGGCTGATCTGCGGGTCTTTTTTCAGTCCGTGGTACAGCTCGGGCTGGTCGGCATGGTGCAGCACATACATCACGTGCGTGCCGCCCACGCCTTGCGGATCGTACAGGCCGGCATTGGCATAGCCACGGGTTTTCAGCTCGTCCACCCGTTCCTGTGCGTATTCCTTCATGTCCTCCTTGCTGCCGAAGCGGATGGCCCCGGTCGGACAGGTTTTCACACAGGCCGGCTCCTGGCCGACGCTTACCCGGTCGGAACACAAGGTGCACTTGTAGGCCTTGTTATCCTTCTGGTTGATGCGCGGCACATTGAAGGGACAGCCGGAAATGCAGTAGCCGCAGCCGATGCAGTGCTCGGACTGGAAGTCCACGATGCCGTTGGCGTACTGGATGATGGCACCGGGCGAGGGGCAGGCTTTCAGGCAGCCGGGGTCGGCGCAGTGCATGCAGCCGTCCTTGCGGATCAGCCATTCCAGCTTGCCGTTCTGCTCGGTTTCGCTGTAACGCATCACCGTCCAGCTTTCGGCGGACAGGTCGGCCGGGTTGTCGTACACCCCGACATTGCTGCCCACTTCGTCGCGCAGGTCATTCCACTCCGAACAGGCCACCTGACAGGCCTTGCAGCCGATGCAGGTGGTCACGTCGATCAGCTTGGCCACTTCCGCCTTGTGCTCGCGCGCAATCGGCGGCTGGGTAGGGCTGGCGGAGCGGCGCAGGATATCTTGCGATTGCAGTGACATGGTCGCTCCTATGCTTTTTCAACGTTGACGAGGAAGGACTTGAACTCCGGCGTCTGGGTATTGGCATCCCCGACAAACGGCGTCAGCGTATTGGCAATAAAGCCCTTCTTGGTCAGTCCCTCAAAGCCCCAGTGAATCGGAATGCCGACATGGTGCACCGACTGGCCGTTCACCGGCATGGCCTTGATGCGCTTGGTCACCACCGCCCTGGCCTTGATATAGCCGCGCCGCGACGACACCTTGACCATGTCACCGTGGACGATGCCCTTTTCCCTGGCCAGTTCTTCGCCGATTTCCACGAACTGTTCCGGCTGCATGATGGCGTTGAGCCGCGCATGCTTGGTCCAGTAATGGAAATGCTCGGTCAGGCGGTAGGTGGTGGCGGCATAAGGGAACTGCTGATGCTGGCCCAGTTGCTCCTTGTCGCCCTTGAACAGCCGCGCTGCCGGGTTGGAAATCACCTTGGGATGCAGCGGGTTGGTACCCAGCGGCGTCTCAAACGGCTCGTAATGCTCGGGGAAGGGGCCTTCGGCCATCTTGTCCAGCGCAAACAGTCGTCCCAGACCTTCCGGCTGCATGATGAAGGGGCCCATGGCGCTGCCTGGCGGCTCGTCGGCCTTGAAGTCAGGCACATCCACGCCCACCCACTTTTCGCCATTCCACTTGATCAGCGTGCGCTTCTTGTCCCATGGCGTGCCATCGGGTTTGCAGGAGGCGCGGTTGTACAGGATGCGGCGGTTGGCCGGCCAGGCCCAGGCCCAGCCCAGGGTGTTGCCAAGGCCGGATGGGTCGCTGTTGTCGCGCCGCGCCATCTGGTTGCCAGCCTGGGTCCAGCTGCCGGCAAAAATCCAGCAACCGGACGCGGTGCTGCCATCGGCCTGCAGCAGGGCAAAGCCGGGCAATAGCTCGCCCTTTTTCGCCAGCGTCTGGCCGGGGTTTTTCGGATCGGGCAGATCAGCCAGCGCCTTGCCGTTCAGCTCCTTGGCCAGCTCTTCCGGCTTGGGCTCGTGCGGGTCGCCATAAGCCCAGGACAGGCTGTTGATGGCATCCGGGAAGGTGCCGCCGTCCTTGGCGTACATGGCCTTGAGCTTGAGGAAGATGCCGGCGAGGATTTGCGGGTCAGTCAGTGCCTGGCCCGGTCCTTCCGCACCTTTCCAGTGCCATTGCAGCCAGCGGCCGGAGTTGACGATGGAGCCGTCTTCCTCGGCAAAGCAGGTGGTGGGCAGCCGGAACACTTCGGTGTGGATCTTGGCCGGATCGACATCGTTCTGCTCGCCGTGGTCCTGCCAGAAGGTGGAGGTTTCCGTGGTCAGCGGGTCCATGATCACCAGGAACTTCAATCGCGACAGGGATTCCACGATCTTGTTCTTGTTGGGGAAGGACGCCACCGGGTTGAAGCCCTGGCAGAAATAGCCATTCACCTTGCCCTGATGCATCAGCTCGAAGTACTGCAGCACATCGTAGCCCTTGTCCCACTTGGGCAGCAGGTCATAACCCCAGCTGTTGTCTGCCGTCGCCTTGTCGCCCCACATGGCTTTCATGAAGGAAACAAAGAACTTGGGATAGTTCTGCCAGTAGTTCATCTGGCCATCGGCCAGCGGCTTGCTGGTGTACTTGTCCAGATAGGATGACAGCGTCGGCTCTTTCTCCGACGGCATGGTCATGTAGCCAGGCAGATTGGTCGACAGCAGGCCCAGGTCGGTCAGCCCCTGGATATTGGAGTGACCGCGCAAGGCGTTGATGCCACCACCGGCCATGCCCATATTGCCCAGCAACAGCTGGATCATCGCCATGGTGCGAATGTTTTGCGCACCGATGGAGTGCTGGGTCCAGCCCAGGGCATACAGGAAGGAGGTGGTCTTGTCCGCTGCGCTGGTTTCTGCCAGGTGTGCGCAAATGGCCTGGAAGGCTTCTTTGGGCGTGCCGCAGATATTGGTCACCACGTCGTCGGTATAGCGCGACACATGCTGTTTCAGCAGATTGATCACGCAACGCGGGTCGCTCAGCGTGTCATCGCGTTTGGCCATGCCTTGCTCGTCCAGCTGGTAGGCCCAGGTGGATTTGTCGTATTTGCGCTTTTCCGCGTCATAGCCGCTGAACAGGCCGTCTTCAAAGCTGAAGTCCGGGTGCACCAGCAGTGCCGCATTGGTGTAGGCGAGCGTGTATTCCTTGTTGTATTTGCCGGTTTCCAGCAAATAGCGAATCACGCCGGACAGCAGGGTGATGTCCGTGCCGGTGCGGATAGGCGCGTAGAAGTCCGCCACCGAGGCGGTACGGGTAAAGCGCGGGTCGATGACCAGCAGCTTGGCCTTGTTGCGGGTCTTGGCCTCAATGGCCCAGCGGAAGCCAACCGGGTGTGCTTCGGCGGCATTGCCACCCATCACCACGATCAGATTGGCGTTCTTGATGTCGACCCAATGGTTTGTCATGGCACCGCGACCAAATGTTGGGGCAAGACTTGCCACCGTTGGTCCGTGTCATACACGCGCCTGATTGTCGACAGCCAGCATGCCCAGGCTGCGGGTAAATTTGTGGGTCAGCCAGCCAGCTTCATTGCTGGAGGCAGACGCAGCGAGAAAACCGGTGGACAGCCAGCGGTTCACCGTCACGCCATCGGCGTTCTTTTCGATGAAGTTGGCATCGCGGTCCTGCTTGACGTGCTTGGCGATGCGCGCAAAAGCCTCGTCCCAGCTAAGGCGTTTCCACTCGTTGCTGCCGGCTTCGCGGACTTCCGGATATTTCAGGCGATTAGGGCTGTGGATGAAGTCCACCAGGCCGGCCCCCTTGGGGCAGAGCGCGCCACGATTGACCGGATGATCCGGATCGCCTTCGATGTGAAAAATTTCGGACTTGGCGTTTTTGGCACCATCGCCCAGGCTGTACATGAGAATGCCACAGCCTACCGAGCAGTACGGACAGGTGTTGCGGGTTTCACTGGCGCGCATCAGCTTGTAGCTGCGCACATCAGCCATTGCCTTTTCCGGCAATAAACCCAGCGTTGCAATCGTGGAACCTGCCATACCCCCGGCGCACAGCTTGAAGAACTGCCGCCGATTGACCTGCATGGGGTCTCCTTCATGGGGAATGTTGACTGACTTTCCGCTCTGGTCGTCAAATGCAGCAATATGCTTGCTCGACGCCAATACCGGGCAGAAAGACGGGTCTGGCCAATCTGTGAGAGTTGTCGCCTGACCCCATTATCGTCAGCAATTTCTGTAAGCTCAAATAGCGAGTGACAATGAAACCCCTAAAAAATCCTAATCCATGACCGATTCCGCTCTCGAAGGCTTTGATATCTCCAGCAATATTGCCCGAATCCAGTGGCAGGAGGCACAGCCCATGCTGCACCAGGCCGATGTCCTGGCCTGCGAAGTGCCGGTGGCACTGGTCTACAACGGTCTGGCGCATGTGGTGATGATGGCCAGCCCGCAGCAACTGGAAGATTTTGCCCGTGGTTTCTCGCTGGCCGAGGGCATTGCCCGGCAGGTCAGCGATATCTACGACATCGAAGTACGCAACGCCGCCAGCGGCATCGAGGTGCATGTCGAGCTGGCCACGGCCTGCTTTGCCGCCCTCAAGGAGCGCCGCCGCCAACTGGCCGGCCGTACCGGCTGCGGCCTGTGCGGTGTGGAGCAACTGGCAGAAATCTTTCGTCCCTTGCCCGCTTTGCCGGATACGGTAAGGCTGGGTTGGCCAGCGCTGAAGCGGGCGCTGCAGGCGCTGCCCGAGCGGCAAACCCTGTCGCAGCAGACCGGCTGCGTCCACGCGGCCGCCTGGCTTGATCTGCAAGGCAGCTTGCTGAAGGTGTGCGAGGACGTTGGCCGGCATGTTGCGCTGGACAAGCTGATCGGCCGGCGGGCCATCAGTGACTGGGGCGCGGGCGTGGCACTGGTGACCAGCCGCGCCAGCTACGAAATGGTGCAAAAGGCTGCTGCTGCCGGCATTGAAATCCTGGTGGCGGTTGCCGCCCCCACCGCGCTGGCGGTGCAAATGGCCGAACAGTACGGCCTTACCCTGCTGGGTTTTGCCCGGCCGGGCAGGGTGAATGTCTACACCCATCCGCAGCGGCTATTGGCTGGCTGAGCCAGCGGCTGTCACGGCTGGCCAGCTTGTGGCAGATGGACGGGGCGGCCAGGCAGATTCCAGCTGTGCTTCAGCAGCGGCTGATAGCCGCGTGGCCGCGATTTGTTGCATTGCGCAAAGGCAGATGGGCATTGTCGAACAATGGCCTTGCTTTTATGGCGAAGATCGGGCCAGAATCGAAGTCCGACATATCAACCTTTCTATATAAGAAGCAAGCATGGCACTCATCGTACAAAAGTACGGCGGTACCTCGATGGGCTCTGCGGAGCGCATCAAGAACGTGGCCCGCCGTGTCGCCAAATGGAAAGCGCAGGGACATGATGTCGTAGTAGTGGTATCTGCCATGAGCGGCGAAACCAACCGACTGATTGCCCTTGCCAAAGAGATCCAGGCCTATCCGGACCCGCGCGAGCTGGACGTGATCATTTCCACCGGCGAACAAGTCACCATCGGCCTCCTGGCCATGGCACTCAAGGAAATTGGCGTCGACGCCAAGAGCTACTGTGGCTGGCAAGTGCGCGTCACCACCGACGACTCGCACAACAAGGCACGTATTCAATCCATCGACGAAGCCGCCATGCGGACAGACCTCGCGGCCGGTTCGGTCGTGGTGGTGGCAGGCTTCCAGGGCATTGATGAAAACGGCAACATCACCACGCTGGGTCGTGGTGGTTCCGACACTTCCGCCGTGGCGCTGGCCGCTGCGCTGAAGGCCGACGAATGCCAGATCTACACCGATGTCGACGGTGTCTACACCACCGATCCGCGCGTCGTGCCGGATGCCCGCCGTCTCAAGACCATTACCTTCGAGGAAATGATCGAGATGGCCTCGCTGGGCTCCAAGGTATTGCAGATCCGTTCGGTGGAATTCGCCGGGAAATACAAGGTACGTCTGCGTGTACTGTCCAGCTTCGAAGAGGAAGGGGAAGGCACGCTGATTACGTTCGAGGAAGATGAAAACATGGAAAAGGCCGTAGTTGCAGGCATCGCGTTTGACCGTAACGAAGCACGCATCAATGTGAAGGGCGTACCCGACAAGCCGGGCATCGCTTACCAGATTCTGGGCCCGATTGCCGATGCCAACATCGAAGTCGACATGATCATCCAGAACGTGGGCGAAAACGGCACGACCGATTTCTCCTTCACCGTGCCGCGCGGCGAATTCCCGCGCACCATGGACATCCTGCGCGAAGTGCAAACCCATATCGGCGCCGCCAAGATCGATGCCGACGACAAGGTAGCCAAGATCTCCATCGTCGGCGTGGGCATGCGCTCGCACTGTGGCGTGGCCTCCACCATGTTCCGCACCCTGGCGGAAGAGGGCATCAATATCCAGATGATTTCCACTTCGGAAATCAAGGTATCGGTGCTGGTGGACGAGAAATACCTGGAGCTGGGCGTGCGCGTTCTGCACAAGGTATTTGGTCTGGATCAGCCGGCATAATTTTTTAGGTAGATGCTTGACAGGGCGCGCCAGCTTGCTTAATATGGCGCTCTCTGAACGGAGAAATGGCCGAGTGGTCGAAGGCACTTCCCTGCTAAGGAAGCATACGGGCTTAAACCTGTATCGAGGGTTCGAATCCCTCTTTCTCCGCCAGAATCTGCACCCGTAGCTCAGTTGGATAGAGTATTTGGCTACGAACCAAAGGGTCGGGCGTTCGAATCGCTCCGGGTGCACCAAAGTCCCTATAGTTTAGCGGTTAGAACACCGCCCTTTCACGGCGGTAGCCGGGGTTCGATTCCCCGTGGGGACGCCAGGATTCAAGATCAAGCCCAGTCGCAAGACTGGGCTTTTTCGTTTCTGTTTTCCTTTTCCCTGTTGCGGTATTCCTGCCGTACGTGTTTCCTTCCAGTTCGGCAAGCAGACCATACATGGCCTGCTTGCCTGATCATCGCTATTGCCGTGCCATGCAGGCCTGGTAGCGCACATTCACCTTGTCGGCAAACCATTGTGTGGTCAGCTTGCGGCTGATTTTCGGGCTGTGCAGGTCGATCTGCGGCATGCGTTCGCGTGGCTGGGGCTTGCCGGCCTGCTTGTCTGCCAGTGCAAACAGCTTGCGGTACAGCTCGCTTTGCGCAAAGGCGCTGTTCTTCTCCTGCTGCAAATCCCGTTCGATCTCGCCTTGTTTCATGTCCAGTTTTGTCTTGAGTTCCAGCAGCGCCCGGTAGCTGCTGCCACTGGCCTGTTTGCCGCTATAGCTGAGCAAATCGCCATCCAGTGCCAGCTTGCGGCCGGTGAGCTGGCTGAGCGCGGCCTGGAATGCCGCATTGCGGCTGCTGTAGCGCCCGGCATTGAAGTCGGCGAAGCGATAGCGCATGTCCTGATAGGGAGCCGGGTATTGCAGCAGGATGGCGCTGCCAAAATACACGCCGCCACGGCGGGTGAAGACGTCATTGCGGATGCTGTTGCCGGTCTGGTAAGGATAGGGCCAGATTTTGACGTGGGCTTCGGCAAACTCCACGCTTACCTGCATCGGCCCGCCGGTGCGAATGGGGTTCTTCATATTCATCGGCAGCCCCAGCTTGCTGGCTTCGGCTGACATGTCTTCGAATAACAGATTCATCTCGCGCTCGGTGCGCAGATTGTCTATGCGTGATTTGTAGCTTTTGCCATTGGGCGAGGTTTTCAGCAGGGCGGCTTTGACCACCGGCAGCGGTACCAGGTATTTGTTGGCACGCTCGCCGATCTTGCCCCAGACAATGGCTGGCAGATTAGGCACGCCGGGGTCGCCTTGCCAGCTGGATTCCTGCTCGATCACCGCGGCTACGGCGCAGAAATTGTCGGCTCGGTAGGGGAGCTTGAGTGCGGTAAAGGCACTCAGGATGTCATTGTTCCAGCCCTGGCGATCACCGATGCCAGGTGGCAGCAGGCGGTTCAACAAGGTGCGTGCCTGGCTTTCTGTCAGCGGTGCTTTGCTGCCGGGGGGAGTGACCGGGCTGATAGTGACGGGTGGGGTGACTGGCGGGGGAGTGGTCACAACCGTGGCGGCGGGCTCGCTGGCTGCGGTAGGGATAACGGGTGCAGGTACTGGTACGGGGGCCAGATTTGTCGGCGTGGTGCTACAGGCGCAAAGCCCGGCTAGCAGCGCCAGGCTGAAAAGATGACGGGTCATACGGATAAAGTCCAAGAGGCCAAGCCGAGACCTTAGGCTATCTGCGCCGGTGCGGCAATGCTTGCAGTCTTGCCGTATCGGCAAGCATGGGCCGCTCAGGCAGGAAAATGCTGTTGCTGGCCGCGCTGTTATTTACAATGCATGACCGGGCCGGCGCAAACATCAGCGCCCAGCAACAAGCCACAGGTGGGAGAGACCGATGATTTATCTATATAGCGCGCAAGACGGCGAGCAGTACCGCCAGTTACTGCAGCAAGCGCTGCCACAGCGGCAGGTAGTCTGCTGGCCGCAGCCGGTGGAGGCTACGCAGGTGCGGCATGCCGTGGTGTGGAATCCGCCGGCCGGTTTTTTTGCCGGCATGACGCAATTGCAGGCGGTATTCGTACTGGGTGCCGGTGTGGATCGCATTCTGCGCCGTGATGATCTGGACCCGGCGGTGCCGGTGATCCGGCTGAGCGATGCCGGCATGGCGCAGCAGATGCTGGAGTACGTGCTCTACGGTGTGCTGCATGTGCAGCGCCGCATGGACCAGTATCAGCGCCAGCAACAGCACCGTCAGTGGCAGGCGCTGGCTGCTACGGCTGCCGGCCAGACCCGGATTGGCGTGTTGGGGCTGGGAGAGATTGGTGGCAGGGTGGCGCAAGGCCTGGCGGCAATGGGCTACGAGGTGGCTGGCTGGAGCAGGCAGGGGCGGCAGTTGCCGGGCGTGGCTGATTTTGTCGGTGAGCAGGGCTTACCTGCCTTGCTGGCGCGCAGTGACATCCTGATCAATCTGCTGCCGGCCACGGCAGAAACCCGTGGTTTGCTGAACAGCCAGCTATTGCGGCAACTACCGCGTGGTGCGGCGCTGATCAATGCCGGGCGTGGCGAGCAAGTGGACGAAGCGGCCCTGCTGGGCATGCTGGATAGCGGCCATCTGCGCTTTGCCTTGCTGGATGTGTTTGTAGTGGAGCCGTTGGAGAGTGTCCATCCATTGTGGCGCCACCCGGCGGTGCTGCTGACACCGCATATTGCCGCCATGACGCTGGCCGAGCCGGCGGTGGCGCAGATTGTGGCCAATCTGCAGGCGCTGCAGCAAGGTGTGCCGCCGCAGGGCCTGGTGCTGAGAGAGCGCGGTTACTGAGCGGGCAGTACCGCCAGCGGGTTGGTGGCCCGGCCCTGGTGGCGCAGCTCGAAATGCAGCATGTCGCGTGTACTGCCGGAGCGGCCTAGCGTGGCAATTTGCTGCCCGGCTTTGACTGCCTGGCCTTCTTTCACCAGCAGCGTCTGGTTGTGGGCATAGGCGGTGAGGTAATCATTGCCATGCTTGATGATGAGCAGGTTGCCATAGGCGCGTATGCCCTTGCCGGCATAGGCTACGGTGCCGCTGGCGGCCGCACGCACCGGGTCGCCTGCTTTGCCCGCGATGTCGATGCCCTTGTTGCTGCTGCCATTGAACTTGCCAATTAATTGCCCTGTGGCCGGCCATTGCAGCGTGATGGCGCTGGCGACCGGGCGTGCTGGCGTGCTGGTGGCCGGTTTGACTGGTGGCTTGGCCTGGGTGGAGCTACTGGTGGCCTGCGGGCTGATGCGCAGAAGCTGGCCGGCATTGATGCTGGCCGGGTCTTTCAGTTGATTCCAGCTCACCAGATTGCCGACGCTCTGGCGATGCTTGAGCGCAATGCGGTACAGCGTGTCACCGGGCTGAACACGGTAAAAGCCTGCCGGTGCCGGCGGGTAGTCTGGTAGCGTGCTGCAGGCGGTGATGACCAGTATCAGCAGCAGGTAACAGCGGCGAAGAAGGGATTGCATGCGGGCATTTTAGCATTGCCCTGCACTACCGGCCGACTTGGCTGGTTTTCGTGCCGTTTGCCCACTAAGCTGAAAGCCCCGCTGCAGTTTTGAAAGGAGTGCACGATGGCCGATGAACCGTTCTCGCCACAGAGCTTTCCCTATGCCGTAGAAGTGGAGGCCGGCAAGCATTACTGGTGGTGCGCCTGTGGACAAAGCGACAAGCAGCCGTTCTGCGATGGCAGTCATGCCGGCTCCTGTTTCAGCCCGGTGGAGTATGTGGCCGAGCAAAGCGGGCTGGTTTACTTCTGTGGCTGCAAGTTGAGTGAAGGCAAGCCCTTGTGCGATGGTTCGCACAGCCAGCTGTCCTGAGCTGTTGGTGTTGTAAAGAAAAACCCCGCCAAGGCGGGGTTTCTTGTGACTGGCTGATCAGCGGATGATGGGCTTGTAGCGGATACGCTTGGGCTTGGCACCTTCTTCGCCCAGACGCTTTTTCTTGTCGGCTTCGTATTCCTGATAGTTGCCGTCAAAGAAGGTCCACTGCGATTCGCCTTCCGCCGCCAGGATATGGGTGGCGATACGGTCGAGGAACCAGCGGTCGTGGGAGATCACGAACACGGTGCCGGCGAATTCCAGCAGCGCATCTTCCAGCGCACGCAAGGTTTCCACGTCCAGGTCATTGGACGGTTCATCCAGCAGCAGCACATTGCCGCCCTTGAGCAGGGTCTTGGCCAGATGCAGACGGCCACGTTCACCCCCAGACAGCATGCCTACCTTCTTCTGCTGATCGGCACCCTTGAAGTTGAAGCGGCCCAGATAGGCGCGGCTGGACATTTCAAAGCGGCCAACCGTCAGGATGTCGGCACCACCGGACACGTCGTCGAATACGGTCTTGTCGTCTTCCAGGCCTTCGCGGCTCTGTTCGACAAAGGCCATCTGTACGGTCTGGCCGATACTCACGCTACCGGAGTCCGGCTGCTCCTTGCCGGCAATCATCTTGAACAGCGTTGATTTACCGGCACCGTTGGGGCCGATGATGCCGACGATGGCACCAGCCGGTGCCTTGAACGACAGGTTGTCGATCAGCAGGCGGTCGCCAAAGCCCTTGGACACACCGTCGAATTCGATCACTTCATTACCCAGGCGCTCGGCTACGGGGATGAAGATTTCCTGGGTTTCGTTGCGCTTCTGGGTTTCGTAGCTGGACAGTTCTTCGAAGCGGGCAATACGCGCCTTGGACTTGGCCTGGCGGCCCTTGGGGTTCTGGCGCACCCATTCCAGTTCCTGCTTCATCGCCTTCATGCGCGCGCCTTCGCTCTTGGCTTCCTTCTCCAGGCGCTCTTCCTTCTGCTCCAGCCAGCTGGAGTAGTTGCCCTTCCACGGGATGCCTTCGCCACGGTCCAGTTCCAGAATCCATTCGGCCGCGTTGTCGAGGAAGTAGCGGTCGTGGGTGACGGCTACCACGGTGCCGGGGAAGCGCACCAGGAATTGTTCCAGCCACTCTACCGATTCGGCGTCCAGGTGGTTGGTCGGCTCATCCAGCAGCAGCATGTCGGGCTTGGACAGCAGCAGCTTGCACAGCGCCACGCGGCGCTTTTCACCACCGGACAGCGGGCCGATCTTGGCGTCCCACGGCGGCAGACGCAGTGCGTCGGCGGCCAGTTCCAGCTGCAGTTGTACATTGTCACCGGCACCGGCGGAGATGATGGCTTCCAGCTTGGCCTGTTCTTCGGCCAGGGCGTCGAAGTCGGCATCTTCTTCGGCGTAGGCGGCATACACTTCTTCCAGACGCTTTTGCGCGCCCATCACATCACCCATGCCGCTTTCCACTTCTTCGCGCACGGATTTTTCCGGGTCCAACTGCGGTTCCTGCGGCAGGTAGCCGATTTTCACGCCCGGCAGATGCTGGACTTCACCGTCGTATTCCTTGTCCACATTGGCCATGATGCGCAGCACGGTGGATTTGCCCGAGCCGTTCAGACCCAACAGGCCGATCTTGGCACCGGGGAAGAAGGACAGCGAAATATCCTTGATGATCTGGCGCTTGGGCGGCACCACTTTGCTCACGCGGAGCATAGACATTACATATTGAGCCATGAGGGACCACGCAGAAGGTAATCGTTAATGGGGGGATTCTACCAAAAGCAGGCCGCGCTGGCGTTGCCTGCTTTCGAGACTGCTTTACCAGAACCAGGCGAGGATGGCGGTGGTGAGCATGGCGAAGGCACAGCCGATCTTGGCGGCGGTACCGACCAGAAAGCCGGCCAGCGTGCCCACACCCACGCGACCGGCCTGCCAGGCGTCGCGCCGGGCAATGAATTCGCCAATCATGGCACCCACCAGCGGCCCCAGAATGACGCCGGCCAGCCCCATGGGCAGACCGGCAATGCTACCAATAAAGGCGCCCCACAAGGCTTGTTTGCTGGCACCGGTCATCTTGGCGCCCAGCAGGCCGGCGAGAAAATCGACGGCAACGCCACACAGGGTGATCAGCGTCAGGATGGTGAGCGATAGGCTGCCCAGGTGCTGGAAGTCATCGACCCAGCCGATGAGCAGCATGCCGCCCAGCATCAGCGGCAGACCGGGCAGAGCGGGAAACAGGACGCCGGCCATGCCGATGATGATCAGCAGGCTGGCTAGCAAGTAGAGCAGGATAGTCACGTGGGCTCCTCGAAGTAGCGGCAACACCATGAGAAAGCGGCCGGGCGACGGAAGTTCCGCCGGCCGGCCGCCATGTCATCTGCCTGCTGGGCTCAGGTTTTAGCGGGCGTATTCTTCCAGCAGCACGTTCTGTGCGCAGCGCTCCTTGCCACGGCTGGGGCGACGCTTGTAGCTGCCGTCAGATTGCATGTCCCAGGCGTTGACATTGTCTTCCAGGTACAGGCGCAGCGCTTCCTTGATGATGCGGCGCTTGACCTTGGGGTCGAGGATGGGCGAGCAGGTTTCAATGCGGCGGAACAGGTTGCGGCCCATCCAGTCGGCACTGGCGATGTAGAGGTTTTCCTGCTTGTCGTTATAGAAGTAGTAGACACGCGGATGCTCGAGGAAGCGGCCGACCACCGAGCGCACGGTGATGTTTTCCGACAGGCCCGGCACGCCCGGGCGCAGGGCGCACACGCCACGGATGATCAGCTGGATCTTCACCCCGGCCTGGCTGGCGCGGTACAGGGCATGAATTACCTGTGGTTCCAGCAGGGCATTCATCTTGGCGATGATCTGCGCCGGACGGCCTTGCTGGGCGTGTTCGATTTCGCGTTCGATGGAGTCGAGCAGCAGGCTGTGCAGGGTAAACGGGCTCTGGTACAGCTGTTTGAGCTGGCTGGCACGACCGAGGCCAGTCAGTTGCACGAAGATGTCGTTCACATCGCTGGCGATGTCTTCGTTGCAGGTCAGCAGGCCCAGGTCGGTATAGAAGCGGGCGGTGCGCGGATGGTAGTTGCCGGTGCCCAGATGCACATAGCGGCGCAGGCGTTTGTCTTCGCGGCGGATCACCATCAGCATCTTGGCATGGACCTTGTAGCCGAACACGCCGTATACCACGTGTGCGCCGGCATCTTCCAGGTGGCTGGCCCAGCTGATGTTGGCTTCTTCATCGAAGCGCGCCATCAACTCCAGCACCACGGTGACCTGCTTGCCGGCACGGGCAGCGGCAATCAGCGATTCCATCAGCACCGAGTCGGTACCGGTGCGATATACCGTCATCTTGATGGCCACGACCTGCGGGTCGGTGGCGGCCAGATTCAGCATGTCGATGACCGGCTGGAAGCTCTGGAAGGGGTGATGCAGCAGGATATCGCCCTTGCGGATGGCGTCGAACAGCGGCACTTTCTTGTCCAGCTGGTCGGGCAGGGAGGGTACGAAGGGCGGGAATTTCAGGTCGGGACGGTCGACCAGATCCGGCACCTGCATCAGGCGTACCAGATTGACCGGGCCGTTGACGCGGTAGACATCCTGCTTTTTCAGATTGAACTGGGTGAGCAGGAATTCTTCCATGTGCGGCGGGCAGGTATCGGCGATTTCCAGCCGTACTGCATCGCCAAACTGGCGCTGACGCAATTCGCCTTGCAGGGCGGTGCGCAGGTTTTTCAGGTCTTCGTCTTCCACCGTCAGTTCGCTGTCGCGGGTGACGCGGAACTGGTAGCAGCCCTTGACCGTCATGCCGAGGAACAGCTCGTGCACATGCGAGTGCAGGATGGAGGACAGGAAAACAAAGGTATGGGGGTGGCCGTTGCACACTTCCGGCGGCACCTTGATCACGCGCGGCAGGATGCGCGGGGCCTGCACGATGGCGATGTCAGACTGGCGGCCAAAGGCATCGCGTCCTTCCAGTTCCACCGCGAAGTTGAGCGATTTGTTCAACACCTTGGGGAAGGGGTGGGACGGGTCCAGTCCGATGGGGGTAAGGATGGGCAGCAGCTCGTTACTGAAGAAATCATGCACCCATTGCTGTTGCTGCTCGGTCCATTCAGTACGGCGCAGGAAAATGATGTCTTCCTGACGCAGCGCCGGGAACAATACATCACTCATCACGGCGTATTGCTGGCGGACCAGTTCGTGCGAGGCGGCTGATACCTTGGCCATGATCTGTGCCGGTGTCGAGCCGTCGGCCAGAATGCGGCTGGGGGTGAGCAGGGCGGTATCCTTCAGCCAGGCCATGCGTACTTCGAAAAACTCGTCCAGATTGGAGGAGACGATGCACAGGTACTTCAGGCGCTCCAGCAGCGGCAGGCTTGGGTCTTCGGCCTGAGCCAGTACTCTGCGGTTGAATTCGATCAGGCCCAGTTCACGGTTGAGCAGCAACTCGTGGGTTTGTGACATACGGTTTCGCGCCAATAATTGAGAGTGATTGAGACAAAAAAGCCCTCGGTCAGGAGGGCTCTGCGTATTGCTTACTGCTGCGGCGGCGTGTAGCCGGCTGGTGCATCTGCACCGGCACCGAAGAAATAGGCTTCCAGCTGCGCTGCCAGATACTGGCGGGCACGGGCATCGGCCAGGCTCAGGCGGTTTTCGTTGATCAGCATGGTCTGATAACGCAACCAGCCTTGCCAGGCTTCCTTGGAAACACTTTCATACACACGCTTGCCAAGCTCGCCCGGCAACGGGGGGAAGTCGAGACCTTCAGCCTCGCGACCCAGCTTGATGCAATTGACGTTTCTTGCCATTGCGAATCCTTGCAAAAGTTAAACCGAATATACTGCAGTATTGTGTCACAGACATGAAACCCTTCCAACCATGCCACGGCTGTGGCTGAAGGTGGGTTTACAGCTGTTTGACGAATATTTTCGAGCGGCGCTGATTGTTGTAGAAGGCCTGGCGCGCCAGTGGCAACTGGCCACGGCCGGCTTCGGCAAAACCGCGCTCGACAAACCAGTGTGCGGTCTGGGTGGTCAGCACGAACAAGGCTTTCAGGCCCTGGGTGCGCGCCTGGTATTCCACATGCTTGAGCAGGGTTTCGCCAAAGCGGCCTTCGCGCCGCTCGGGTGCTACCGCCAGGCAAGCCAGCTCGGCCATGCCGGCCTCGGGGAAGGCGTGCATGGCCACGCAGCCATAAATCTTGCCGTCGTGTTCCAGCACCGAATACTGGGAGATTTCCATTTCCAGGTGTTCGCGACTGCGCTTGACCAGAATGCCTTGTTCTTCCAGCGGGCGAATCAGATTGAGTATGGGCCCGACATCATCAATGCTGGCGCTGCGCACCTTCACCAGCGAATCGCGCGCAATCATGGTGCCGGTGCCGCCATTGGTAAACAGCTCAGCCAGTAGCGAGCCATCTTCATGATGGCTGACCAGATGCGCGCGCGGGATGCCGTCGCGGGTGGCTTTCACGGCATAGGGCAGGTAGGCGGTGACATCGCGTTGCAAGTGACCGGCCTGCAGCAGGTCTTCGGCCTGCTGGGCGGTGAGCGAACTGACATGCTGACCCAGCTCGTTGGTGACGCCACGACCCTCGATCACAAAGATAAGCTTCTCGGCTTTCAGTGCCGAGGCCAGTTGGGCGGCCATTTCTTCCATGGTCAGGTTGAAGGCTTCGCCGGTGACTGAATAACCGACCGGCGACAGCAAGACCAGCTCGCCGGCAGTCAGCCGGGTATTGATGCCGTCCACATCGATGCGCCGTACCTGTCCGGTGTACTGCATGTCCACACCATCGAGCACACCCAGCGGCTGGGCGGTGATGAAATTGCCACCGGCCACGCGCAGATGAGCGCCGAACATGGGGGAATTGGGCATACCCATCGACAGTTGTGCCTCGATGCCGTGCCGGGTAACGCCACAGGCTTGCTTGACGATTTCCATGGTACTGGCATCGGTCACTCGTCGGTCGCGGTGGAACAGCCGGTTCAGTCCGAAGCGCTTGAGCAGGGCTTCGATCTGGGGGCGGATGCCATGCACCAGCACCACGCGCACACCCAGACTGACCAGCAGATTGATATCCTGCGACAGATTGTAAAAACCGCCCTCCATCACTGCTTCGCCGCTGATGGCGAGCACGAAGGTTTTACCACGAAAGGTATTGATGTAAGGGGCGGCTTCACGGAATGAGAGGACAAATTCCCGATTCAGCATTGTTGGATTGGCTCCCGCCATGGAAGGACTTCAGAAGTGACAAGCCTAGCAGGAATAGGACGGCATGGGCAGGGCTTTTGCCACCTGTCATCTGCGGGGAAGAAACGAAAACAGCCACCCCGCACGTGGCGGGGTGGCTGTCTGAGGCGGTATCAATTACCTTGTTTGATCAGGAGCTGCTGCACCTTGAGGATGTTCAGACCTTGCGATAGCTGGTAATCCTGCTTCGGATTGGGTTCGCGCGGATTATCCGGGCTGGCGTTCTTGTCATCCTGCTGCTTGGGCGCTTCCTGCTTGAGCGGAGCGGCCACCGGCGGTTTTGCCGGTTTGCTCGCCTTGGCCGGAGCGTCGTCGCCATTGGGGTTGGCCAGATGGTTTTCCAGATCCACTTCGCGCACGCGCAGGGCCTGGTCGGCGGCCGTCACGGTAGCGTCTTCCACCACCACATCCGGCACAATGCCCTTGGCCTGGATGGAGCGACCGCTTGGCGTGAAGTAGCGGGCGGTAGTCAGCTTGATGCCACCGGCACTGCCCAGCGGCAGGATGGATTGCACCGAGCCTTTGCCGAAGGTCTGGGTACCCACCAGCACAGCGCGCTTGTGGTCTTGCAGCGCACCAGCGACGATTTCCGAGGCCGAGGCCGAGCCGCCGTTGACCAGCACCACCAGCGGTACTTTGTGGGTTTCCTGCGGCAGGACCGACAGCGGATCGGGCATGCCCGGGCGGCCGTAGTTCTGCGGCGTGGCAGTCAGCTTCATCTTGGCATCGGCGGTGCGGCCTTCGGTGTAGACCACCAGCGCATCCTTGGGCAGGAAGGCGGCGGATACGCCAACGGCGCTGGTCAGCAGGCCACCGGGGTCATCACGCAGATCAAGCACCAGGCCCTTGAGCGGCTGCTTGTTCTGCTTGGTCATGCTGGCCACGGCTTCGGCCAGGTTCTCGGTGGTGTGTTCCTGGAACTGGGTGATGCGGACATAGCCGTAGCCCGGTTCCAGCAGCTTGAACTTGACGCTCTTGGTTTTGATGATGGCGCGGTTGAGGGTGAATACCAGCGGTTTGGTTTCACTCTTGCGGGCAATGGTCAGCGTGACCTTGGTGCCGGGTTTGCCACGCATGCGCTTGACCGCATCGTTCAACGACAGGCCACGTACCGGGGTGTCATCGATCTTGATGATGAGGTCGCCACTCTTGATGCCAGCCTTTTGCGCCGGCGTGTCTTCAATCGGCGAGACGACTTTTACCAGGCCGTCTTCGGCACCGATTTCAATGCCCAGACCACCGAATTCGCCCTGGGTACCTTCACGCAATTCCTTGAAAGCGTCGGCATCCATGTAGTCGGAATGCGGGTCCAGTCCGCTGAGCATGCCCTTGATGGCTTCGGTGATCAGCTTTTTGTCATCGACCGGATCAACATAATCCTGCTTGATGCGGCCAAATACTTCGGCAAAGGTACGTAATTCGTTCAGCGGCAGCGCAGTGGGTTCCTTGCCGGCAAAAGCCTGCACACTGAGGGTAAGGGCGCCGCCGGCCAGAGCGCCGGCCGCGAGCCAGGCAATTTTTTTCATGCGATGACTAGTCATATTGTGTGTTGGTCTCCGATACCGCGGGTGGCTTAGCGTACCCAGGTTTGCGGGTTGAGAGGTCGTCCCATATGCCGGATTTCAAAGTACAGGCCGGATTCGCCGCTGTCCAGTGCGCCTGTGTTGCCGAGTGTTTCACCTGCTTTGACCGAACTGCCCACGCTCTTGCCGATGGAGGACAGGCCGGTATACACCGTGAGGTAATTGCCGCCATGGTCAATGATCACGGCGTTGCCGAATCCGCGCAGCGCATCAGCATACACTACGTTGCCGTCGGCGACCGCATGCACGGCCTGACCCGCTGCCGTTTTGATGAACAGGCCCTTCCACGAAGTCCCTTCACTACGGGCGCTGCCAAAGCGGCCGGCCAGTACGCCTGATACCGGCATTTTCATGCGGCCCTGCAGGCTGGTGAAAGCCTTGCCGGCAGCGCTGTTGTCTGCCACATCGTCGACGGGTTTTTCCTGTGGCACCGGCACGGTTTTCTTGGCTACTTCCGGCACCGGCTTGCCTTGCTTGCGGGCGTTTTCGGCCAGCTTGCGACGGCGCTCGTTTTCCTTCTTCGCCGCCATGGCCGCGGCCTGTCTGGCCTTGCGTTCTTCTGCCGCCTTGCGGGCGGCTTCCTTGCGGCGGCGTTCGATTTCCTGATTGATCTGGGCAATCAGGTTGGTCAGCCGCTTTTCATCCTCTTGCAGCTTGCCCAAGCGGCTTTGCCCGGCCTGGATTTCTCCGGACAGCTTGTTCAATTGGGCCTGCTTGCTGGTTTTGTTGTTGAGCAGGGCGCTTTTTTCCCGGCTCTTGTGATTCGACAGGGCGTCCAGCCGGGCCAGCTCCTGTTCCAGTTGGTAGGTGAGCGCTTCCAGTTCGTGCTGGTGGGTAATCAGCTGCGCCACCATCTGCTGCTGGGCTTTGGCAATGTGCTGGTAGTACACCATGTCGCGCGAGGTCTGGTTGGGGTCGTCGGCGTTGAGCATCAGCTTCATGGCGTCGTGATCGCCATTCTTGTACTGCCTGGCCAGCATCTGCGCGACATGCTGCCGAGTGGTAGCCAGCTTGTTTGCGGTGTCTTGTACTTGCTTGCGCAGCTCGGCCAGTTGTTGTGCCGAATTGCTTTGCTTGTTTTCCAGCGTGGCAATCACCTTGCTGGTCTTGGCGATGGCCTGTTCCGACTCCTGAATGGCCGATTTGGCTTCCTGCTGTACCACCTGCTTCTGGGCGAGGTCCTTTTTCAAGCTGTCGATTTCCTTGCGCACCGATTGCAGATTCTGCTGCTGTGGTGCGGTAGACAGGGGAGGAGAGGCAGTGGGTGTCGCGGCGTGGGCCGCGCCGGCCAGCAGGGCGAACAGCAGTATCGGTTTCATTCCATTATCGCTTCGGATTAAGCCTGTGGCCTGCATGATAACAGGCGGATGCGGAGGGATGTGGCCGGAGAGGCAGCCGGTCTGCATGGCAGACCGGCGCAGCGACTTACTGGAAGTCGATCAGCGAACGGCCGGTCATTTCTTCCGGCTGGGGCAGGCCCATCATGGCCAGCAGCGACGGCGAGATGTCTCGCAGTGCGCCACCTTCCTTGATCTTGGCTTTGCGGCCGATGTAAAGGAAGGGCACCTTGTCCAGCGTGTGCTGGGTGTGCGGCTGGTGATGCACAGAGTCGAACATCTGCTCGCAGTTCCCGTGATCGGCGGTGATCAGCACTTCGCCGCCGGCGGCGCGCATGGCATCCACGCAGCGCTTGATGCAGCCATCCAGTGCCTCTACCGCCTTCACTGCCGCATCGAACTTGCCGGTATGGCCCACCATATCGCCATTGGCGTAATTGCAGATGATGGCCTGATATTTGCCCGAGGCAATGGCTTCCACGATGTGGTCGGTCACCTGGGCCGCGTTCATTTCCGGCTGCAAGTCGTAGGTGGCTACCTTGGGCGAGGGCACGAGGATGCGCTCTTCACCCGGATACACCTGCTCTTCTCCACCATTGAAGAAGTAGGTGACGTGCGGATATTTTTCTGTTTCGGCAATGCGCAGCTGCTGCAGGCCCTGTGCGGACAGGTATTCGCCCAGACCATTGCTGATTTTTTGCGGAGCATAGGCCACCGGATTGCGGTAAGCCTCGCCATACGAGGTGAGGGTGGCGAACAGGCCCAACTTGGGCTGGCGGGCGCTAAAGCCGCTGAAGGCCGGGTCGGTCAGTGCGGTGGTGAGCTGGCGGGCGCGGTCGGCGCGGAAATTCATGAACAGGGCGACATCGCCGTCCTGCATCTTCACTGGCTGGCCGATGCTGGTGGCTGCGACGAATTCGTCGTTCTCGTCGCGAGCATAGGCTGCGGTCAATGCAGCCAGACCGCTATCGGCATGGTACAGACCTTCGCCTTCCACCAGCAGGCGATAGGCAGGCTCTACCCGCTCCCAGCGTTTGTCGCGATCCATGGCCCAGTAACGGCCGGTGACCGATACCAGACGCGCTGCCGGGCAGTCCGCCAGCACCTCATCCAGACGCTTGAGGTAGGTTTCTGCACTGCGCGGCGGGGTGTCGCGGCCATCCAGGAAGGCATGCACGTAAATCTTGCTGACGCCCGCGGCCTGAGCGGCACGGATCAGGGCAAAAATGTGATTTTCATGGCTGTGGACGCCGCCATCGGACAACAGGCCCATCACGTGCAGCGCAGAGGTTTTTGCTTGCTGGATGGCTTGTTGCAGGACAGGGTTCTGGTCGAAACGGTTTTCTTCGATATCGCAATCGATGCGGCTGATGTCTTGTTGGACAATCCGACCAGCGCCGATGTTGAGATGGCCGACTTCCGAGTTGCCAAACTGCCCTTTGGGAAGGCCAACATGGCCTTCGGAGGCATCGATGACACCGTAGGGAAAAGCCTGTTTCAGTGCGTTCCAGGTGGGGGTATTGGCATGCAGGATGGCGTTGTCGTCGCCCTCCAGTCGGTGTCCGAAGCCGTCGAGGATGAGGAGTAATACCGGTGTGATAGCTGTCATGATGTCCACAATCAGAATATTAGAAATTCTTGATGGTATTGATTTTTTTAGTTAGTATTGTACCGTAGTCAAACCAATATAAATACGCATTGCAATCTACTTAGGAGCAGAGCTTGCTGTTCAACGATGACCAGATCGAACAGTCCTCGAGGGCGATGAAGGCAATGTCGCATCCCTTGCGGTTGAAGATCATTTCGGTACTGGGCGACCAGGAAGTCAGTGTGCAGGATATTGTGGAACAGGTGGGAACCTCGCAGAGCAATATCTCGCAACATCTGGCCATCATGCGCGACAAAGGTGTGCTGCGAACACGCAAGGATGCGAACCGGGTTTATTACCGCGTTGGCGATATCCGGACACTGGAAGTGCTCAAGATGATGCGTGAAGTATTCTGTGGTTTTGTCGACTGACCCATCTGCCAGCCGATATCAATGAAAAAAGGCCGCTCAGCGGCCTTTCTTGCGTCTTACATACAGCGTTTTGTTAACGGTGGCGACAATATCGCCAGCCTGATCCCGGATATCAACCTGCAGCTCCGGCAGATATTTCTCGCCGCCGGCGGTACGTTGGCGGATGTCCTGCAATTGCATCTCGTCCAGGCGGAAGCGCGCGCTGACCACGCCGGTGCCGGGCTTGTGGTATTCGATGGAGCCGGCCTTGTCCCACACCACATAGTCCGGGCCGAGCGACTGTATCAGCATCAGCATGAAAAACGGGTCGGTCATTGAATACAGGCTGCCACCGAAGTGCACGCCGACATAATTGCGGTTGGTCAGACCAAGCCGCAAGCGCACATCAACTTGTTTCCAGTCGGCGGCAATGTGGCAAACCTTGATGCCCGCTCCCAGAAAGGGCGGCCACAGGTTGATGATGGTCTTGATCAGGCGCGGCGAAGGTTTCAACATGGCTGCATTCAAACGGTTGTTTGATTTACATGCTCGGCAAAAAGCTGATCCATGTCAAGTAAACCTGTTTTCGGTTCGTCTGCTTTCAGAATGGCAATTCTGGCTGCGCGCCTTGCGGATGATCGATGATGGCTTCGGTGATGCCTTCGGCCAGACGGAGCAGCACTCTCTCCTGATTCAACAACTCTTGTGGCGATTTAACTGCCTGCCCGTCGCGCTTTTGAACAATGGCATAGCCACGGCTGAGCACCGCTTCCGGGTTCATTGCCTCCAGTGTGGCGTGATGTCGCTGTAGCAATTGCTGTTGTCGGTCCAGCGTCTGGCTGATGCCACGTTGCATGCGCTCGGCCAGGCGGGCAAGGTGTTGCTGCTGCTGGGCAAGCTGTGGCTGGTGCCGCTGCATGCGGCTGCTGGCCAGTTGCAGTGCCCAGCGCCGGCGTGAGAACAGGGTGTCCAGCCCGCGCTGCATACGGTCGCAGGCCTGGGTCAGGGCTAGGGCCTGACGGCGCAGCTTGTCGCCGGGATGTGCCAGACGACGGGCCAGATAGTCCAGTCGTTGGGACTTGTCGGTCAGCAGACGGGACAAGGCCCGCTCCAGCCCGCGCTTGCCTTGCTCCAGTTGCAGCCGCAGTTGTTCCTGACTGGGAGAAACCAGCTCGGCAGCGGCCGTCGGGGTGGGGGCCCGGCGGTCGGCAACAAAGTCGCAGATGGTGAAATCGGTTTCGTGGCCAACGCCGCTGACGGTGGGAATGCTGCAGGCGGCAAGGGCGCGGGCAACGATCTCCTCGTTGAATGACCACAAGTCTTCGATGCTGCCGCCACCCCGGCAGACAATCAGTACTTCCACTTCCTGCCGGGTCGAGGCTTGCTGGATGGCGGTGGCAATTTGCCGGGCGGCCGCTTCTCCCTGCACCTGTGCCGGGTAGAGGATGACGGGAATGCCAGGCATGCGTCGAGCCAGGGTGGTGACGACATCGCGCAGTGCTGCCGCTGCTGGAGAGGTGACGATGCCGATGGCGCGTGGGTGCGGCGGCAAGGCACGCTTGCGGGCCTGATCGAACAAACCCTCGGCATTCAGCTTGGCTTTGAGCTTTTCAAATGCTTCGTACAGTCGGCCCAGTCCGGCCGAGCGCATGGTATCGACATTGATCTGGAAGTCACCGCGGGCTTCGTACAGGGTGACCAGTCCTTTGAGTTCCACCTGCATGCCTTCGGCCAGGCGGAAGGGGAGCAGGCTCAGCTTGTGACGGAACATGACGCAGCGTATTTGTGCGCCGCCATCCTTGAGCGAGAAATAGGCGTGACCGGAGGCTGCCAGCGTCAGATTGGATATTTCTCCGCCGATCCACATGGGGGGCAGGCCCGATTCGAGCAGGTCGCGCGCCATGCGGTTAAGCGAGGAGACACTGATAACGTCGTTGGCCGAGGTATTGAAATTCATGGTTGTCAAGTCATCCACAGCAGGAATACCGTTTTTTGTCGTCTGTAAATTGTCGGACAATGCTTTTGGCTGGGGGTATGTTGCTTTGATTAAATTCTTTTAAAAACAATAGCTTGTGTATTTTGTTCAAATTGCGTGCAGCCGGATGAAAGCGCCGTGCCAGCAGGATATGAGCGGTCTGTTCACAAGCTTATCAACAAAGTTATCCACAGCATCTGTGGATGCGGCCAAATTTCCCTTAGAAAATCGACTCTTAGCGAATTTCCTTACATTGGTTTGGGAAATGTCTTTTTTTATTACCGGCAAGTCTCTGACTACGGTTGCCGAGAACCCTGGCAACCGCTAAAGTTTAGCGTTTAGCTAAAGCTTTGGAGAATGTTTCGTGTGGTCAATCATTGAAGCGGCCGGCTGGCCGATCTGGACCATCATTCTGGCCTCGGTCATTTCGCTGGCCATCATCTTCGAGCGGCTGTTCAGTTTGCGCGCATCGCTGATCGTGCCGGATGGCCTGCTGGCGCAGACTGTAACCGAATATCGCCGGGTTGGCGCCTCTGCAGACCTGCTGCAATTACTCAACAAGCACTCACCGCTGGGCAAGCTGTTTGCCGCCGGCCTGCGCAATGTCAGCGTTAGCCGCGAGGTAATGAAAGACGCCATCGAGGACGAAGGCCGCGTGGTGGCGCATCAACTGGAACGCTTTCTGAATACGCTGGGCACCATCGCGGCCATGGCCCCCTTGCTGGGTCTGCTGGGTACGGTGATCGGCATGATCGAGATTTTCGGGTCGCAGGCTCCGGGCGGTTCTTCCAATCCCCAGCAACTGGCACATGGTATTTCCATTGCGCTGTACAACACCGCCTTTGGTTTGATCGTGGCCATTCCCAGCATGATGTTCTATCGCCACTTCCGCGCCCGCGTGGATGGCTTGCTGGTCGAGATGGAGTCCCAGGCGGTGAAACTGGTGGAAGTGCTGCACGGCGACCGCCAGAACGGCAGCAAGTCATGAATTTTCGTCGCGGACGGCAACGCGAGGAGCCGGAAATCAACTTCATCCCGATGATTGATTTGCTGCTGGTGATCCTGATTTTCCTGATGGTCACCACCACCTATTCCAAATTCGCCGAGCTGAAGATCAATCTGCCCAGTGCCCAGGCCGAAACCAGCCAGCCTGTGGCTACCGAGATCACGGTAGCGGTGGCGGCTTCCGGTGAAATGGAGGTGGCAGGACACAAGCTGGCCGCCGGCGACAAATCTGCCTTGCAGGTGCAGTTGCGCGATGCAGCTGCCGGCAAGAAAGACCCGGTGATCATCATCAACGCCGATGCCAAGGCGACTCATCAGTCGGTAGTGAGTGTCATGGAGGCCGCACGGGCTGCTGGCCTGACCCAGCTGACTTTTGCCACGCAAAACAGCACACCGTGAGTCGCATCAGTCAACGTATCGAACGCCACTGGTATCAACCTACTTGGTGGCTGACAGCCCTTCTGGCTCCGCTGGAAGGGCTGTTTGCACTGGTGTCGGCGCTGCGGCGCACGGCTTATCGCCTGCGACTGCTGCGCAGCCATAAGCTGGCGGTGCCGGTGGTGGTGATTGGCAACATCAATGTGGGTGGTGTCGGTAAAACACCGCTGACCTTGAGTCTGCTGGCCAGCTTGCAAGCCCAGGGCGTGCGGGTGGGGGTGGTGAGTCGTGGCTATGGCGGGACGCACCGGCAGCCAAGGTTGGTGAGTGCCGACTGTAGCCCGGAACTGGTGGGGGACGAGCCACTGCTGTTGGCTGCCAGTGGTGCACCGGTTGTGGTGGGACGGGACCGGGTTGCCGCCGGTGAATGGTTACTGCACTGCCATCCTGATTTGCAATTGATCCTGACCGATGACGGCCTGCAGCACTACCGGCTGGCCCGCACACTGGAAGTGGTGGTGCTGGACGGTGGGCGCGGTCTGGGCAATGGCCATTTGTTGCCGGCAGGCCCGCTGCGTGAGCCGGCCGCACGTCTTGCCAGCGTAGATGCGGTGGTGGTGAATGGCGCAGCCTCCTCCCTGGCACTGCCTGCCACTTTGCCATGCTTTCAGATGCGGCTGAGTGCAGAGCGCCTGGTGGCGCTGGCCGATCCGGCACGGAGTCGCAGCGTGGCGGATTTCGGTGCCGAGCCGGTGCTGGCATTGGCGGGTATCGGTCACCCCGAGCGTTTTTTCAACACCTTGCAAGGCCTGGGATTTTCGCTGCAGCACTGCCTCAGCTTTCCTGATCACCACGATTTCAGCGCGGCGGATTTGCCTGCTGGCGACAGCCCCATCATCGTCACCAGCAAAGATGCGGTGAAATTGCGGCGGGTGATTCATGATGCGGCGCAGCGTGCTAGACTATGGGTCTTGCCGGTTACGGCACAGCTGACGCCGGATCTGGCGGGCTGGCTACTTTCCCGATTGAAGATAAGACATGGACGCTAAATTTCTGGACATCCTGGTGTGCCCGCTGTGCAAGGGCCCGCTGGTATTCGACAAGGCCCAGCAGGAACTGATCTGCAAGGGCGATCGTCTGGCATTCCCGGTGGGGGACGGCATCCCGATGATGCTGGAAACCGAAGCGCGCGAACTGCCGCCGGAAGAAGAAGTAAAATGAGCGGTTTTGCCGTCGTCATCCCTGCGCGCATGGCCTCCAGCCGTTTGCCGGGCAAGCCGCTGGCTGATCTGGCCGGCAAGCCCATGGTGGTGCGGGTGGCCGAGCAGGCGGCAAAAAGTGCAGCCAGCCAGGTGGTGGTGGCTACCGACCATGCCGATATCTTGCAAGCCTGTGCTGCACATGGCATCGCCGCGGTGATGACGCGTGTTGATCACGCCAGCGGCACCGACCGCCTGGCCGAGGTCGCACAGCAGATGCAGTGGGATGACGCGCAGATCGTGGTCAACGTTCAGGGCGATGAGCCCTTGATCGATCCGGCACTGATCGACCGCTTGGCCGCCCTGATGGCCGAGACCAAGGTGCCAATGGCCACCGTGGCCCACCCGTTTCATGCAGCACAAGATATGTTCAATCCCAATGTGGTCAAGGTTGTGCTGGACCATGCTGGGCGGGCCCTGTATTTCAGCCGGGCGCCCATTCCCTATGCCCGTGACGCGTTTGTACACGATACAAGCGTCTTGCCAGCCGACCTACCGGTCTTGCGGCACATCGGCATGTATGCCTATCAGGCAGGTTTTTTGCAGACTTACAGCTCATTGAGCCCGGCACCGCTGGAGCAGTTCGAAGCACTGGAACAGCTGCGCGTGCTGTGGCATGGCTACCCCATCATGGTGGCCACGGTGAGTGAAGCACCCGCGGCCGGCGTGGATACGCCGGAAGACTTGGAACGGGTGCGTGCCGTACTGGCCGGGCGCTGAGCGCCGGGCAAGGCCGCAGCAGAAGACGGCCGATGAACACCAAACACAATAAACGACATACAAACTGACGGGAGTAATTATGCGATTGATTCTGTTGGGCGCTCCGGGCGCTGGCAAGGGCACTCAGGCCAACTATATTCGTGAACAGTTCGGCATTCCGCAGATTTCCACTGGCGACATGCTGCGTGCGGCCGTCAAGGCTGGCACCCCGCTGGGCCTGGAAGCCAAATCCATCATGGATGCCGGCGGTCTGGTGCGCGACGACATCATCATCGGTCTGGTCAAGGAACGTATCGCCGAAGCCGATTGTGTCAACGGTTTTCTGTTCGACGGTTTCCCGCGTACCATTCCGCAAGCCGAAGCCATGATTGCTGCCGGCGTGGATATCGACTACGTGGTTGAGATTGATGTGCCGGATGCGGCCATCGTTGAGCGCATGGCTGGCCGTCGTGTACATCTGGCCTCCGGTCGTACCTACCACATCACCTTCAATCCGCCGAAAGTGGCCGGCAAGGATGACGAGACCGGTGAAGACTTGATCCAGCGTGATGACGACCACGAAGAAACCGTGAAAAAGCGTCTGGCGGTGTATCACGAGCAAACCGAAGTGCTGGTGGGCTTCTATGGCGAGCGCGCTGCCAGCGGCGATGCCAAGGCTCCCAAGTACGTCAAGATCGATGGCACCCAGCCGGTAGATGTCGTGCGTGGCAATGTATTGAAGGCGCTGGGCGCCTGAGCTGCAGACTGAGTGCTTGATGAAACAAAGCGGGCTGCGGCCCGCTTTGTTATTGCTGTCGCAGCATTTTCGCCTTGCCCATGCTTGTATTGCGATGAATTGACGCTATCTTGCTGGTATACACTGGAACTGTGGTGGTGTTTTGCTTGCCCAAGCCTGTCCGGGGCGGCAGCTTCGGTTTTGCCATATTTCCTGCCGGGCAAGAGAAAGAGGTGTTATGTATTACGGAGAGCGCTTCAACGGGATTTCCCACCTGGTGGGCACCGTGCTGGCCATTACCGGGCTGATCAGCCTGGTGTATGTGGCGGCAGAGCAGGGCGATCCCTGGAAAATTGTCAGCTTCAGCCTGTATGGTTCTACGCTGGTGCTGCTGTATCTGATTTCCACGCTGTATCACAGCGCCAGAGGACGGGCCAAGGCCATTTTGCAGAAGTGTGACCATTCGGCCATCTATTTGCTGATTGCCGGCAGCTACACGCCGTATTGTCTGGTCACCTTGCGTGGAGCCTGGGGCTGGACACTGTTCGGTCTGAGTTGGGGCCTGGCCATTTTCGGCATTATCCAGGAGTTGACACTGGGGCGGCGCACCCGGCTGCTGTCGATGATTCTGTATGTGGTGATGGGCTGGCTGGTGGTGATTGCCATGCAGCCGCTGATTGCCGCCATGTCCTGGGGCGGGCTGTTCTGGCTGGCCTTGGGCGGCCTGATTTACAGCGTGGGTATTTACTGGTTTCTCAATGACGAGAAAATCCGCCATGGCCACGGTATCTGGCACTTGTTTGTGCTGGGTGGCAGCATCTGCCAGTTTGTCAGTGTGATGTTTTACGTCGCCTGATTAGCGCCGCCTGACCATGACAAAGCCGCCACAGCGTATGCTGCTGGCGGCTTTGTCATGGGGATGGATTTGCTTACAGTTCAAAGGGCAGCCTGCCTTCGTCCACCATATCGCACAGCGCACTGACCACTACCGGATCAAACTGGCTGCCTGCGCGGCTGCGGATATAGTCCAGGGTTTCCGTCAGCTCCCATGGCTCCTTGTAGGGGCGCTTGTTCAGCAGGGCATCAAACACATCCACCACCGCCACAATGCGGGCAGAGAGCGGTATTTGCTGCTCTTTGAGCTTGTTCGGGTAGCCATTGCCATCGAAGTGCTCGTGGTGGCCGCCGGCAATTTCAGAACCCAGTGACAGATAGCTCTGCCCCTCCACCATCTGTGCCGATTTGGCCAGGATGCTGGCACCAATACCGGCGTGCTGCTCCATGATGCGCCGCTCGTCGGGGTCCAGCTTGCCCGGTTTGAACAGAATGTGATCCGGCGTGCCGACCTTGCCGACATCGTGCAGGATGCTGGCCATGCCCACCATGTCCATGAATTCGGCAGTGAGCAAGTCCAGATACTGCCCGCGCTGGCGGATTTCGCCGGCAATGGCATCGGTGAGCTTCTGCACCCGCAGCACGTGGGCACCGGTATCGGTATCACGATATTCAGCCAGCGCTGCCAGGGCCACCACGGTGGCTTCCTGCGAATGGCGCAGCTGGTTGTAGAGATAAAGGTTGTCGTAGGCCGAGGAAATACGCTGGCAGAACACCTCCAGCAGATTGCGCTCTACATCGTCCAGCGGCCAGGGCGGGGTGAAGTGTACGGCGAATTCGCGCCCGTTCTGCGCGGTAATGCACAGCACATCATAGGGGTGCTGGTAGATATTGCGCTTTTCCTGCAAGGCCTGCCGGATGGCGCTGGCCAGTTCCGGGTAGTCGTCCAGGCTGCCACTTTCCAGCAGGCTTTCATAGGCACCGGCTGCGGCCAGGATTTCCAGTTGTGGCCGGCCCGTCATGTCTGGCGTGCTTTCCACGCAGAGAATGCCATCGGTGCCCACATCCAGAATGGCGCTGATCTGCTTGAGCACGCCAGAGGCGAACTCCTTCAGCGAGAACATCTGGTATAGATCGGCCGCCCCTTCCAGAATCTTGGCCAGACCCTGACGGTTTTTTTCGATGGTGATCAGGTTCTCGTAGGCCCGCAGCGAGGCGATGACCGTGGTAAACAGCTTTTGTACCGTCAGCTCGGTCTTGGTTTTGTAGTCGTTGATATCGTAGTTGAGGATGACTTCCTGTTCCGGTGCCTGGCCGGGTTGGCCGGTGCGCAGCACGATGCGGGTGGTGCTGATCTGCAGTTCCTCGCGGATGCGGCGCACCAGGCGCAGGCCGGCGTCATCGGTCTCCATTACCACGTCCAGCAGTATCAGCGCGACGTCGCCATGCTGTTGCAGCATCTGCAGGGCTTCGCCTGCCGAGTAGGCACTGAGCAGCTCGAGTGCACGATCCTTGTAGCGCATATTGCGGATGGCCAGCGCCGTGGCACTGTGGACATCCGGCTCATCATCCACGATCAGGATTTTCCATGGATGCCTGTACGGGGGCACAGGTGCGCTCAGATCTGGCGGATCATCATCCAGCAGCCAGTCGTCGTCATTTGCTTGCTGCTGGCTCATTGGTTGAACTCCTTGTGCTGAATTTCAGGGGCGATGCAGGGAATGGTGATGATGAAGCTACTACCTTTGCCGACTTCGCTGTGCACCTCGATACTGCCACCCAAACGTTGCCGGATGATGTTGTAGACGATATGCAGACCGAGCCCGCTGCCACCGCTGCCACGGCGCGTGGTGAAGAAGGGGTCGAAGATGCGGCTGAGGTTTTCGGCAGGGATGCCCTTGCCGTTATCCTTGATGCTCAGCTTTACATTATTGTTGCTGCTGCGCTCGGCATGGATGCTGATGGCCCCGCCGGGCTTTTCATCAAAGCCATGCACCAGTGCATTGACCAGCAGATTGGTGATGACTTGCGACACCGCTCCCGGATAGCTGTCCAGCAGCAGGTCGTCTTCGCAGGAGATGTCGATGCTGGTCTGCGAGCGCTTGAAGCGCGGCTTGAGACTGGTGACGATTTCACTCAGATAGTCGTTGAGCTGGAAGTCGCGGCGCTGTTCGCTGGTTTGATCCACCGCCACTTGCTTGAAGCTGTGGATCAGGTTGGCGGCGCGTTCTGCATTGGACAGAATCAGTTCGCAGCACTCTTTGGCGGTATCCAGATAAGCCTGGAAGTCGCTTTTCTTGATGCCGCCGTTATCCAGTTTTTCCGTGATATGCAGGGTCGTGGTGGCCAGGTGTGAGGCCGTGGTCAGGGTAATGCCCACCGGTGTGTTGATTTCATGGGCCACGCCAGCCACCAGGCTGCCCAGCGAGGCGAGTTTTTCAGCCTCAACCAGGGTTTGCTGGGTGTGCACCAGCTGGCGCAGGGCCAGCTCGGCATTGTCCTTTTCCAGACGGGCCTGGGCCTCGGCCGCCGTACGCATGGCGAGGTCAGCCGAAATGCGGTCGACAATGCGGTTGAAGCTGCGGGTGACTGCACCGAACTCATCCTGGGTTTCCTGCGAAATGCGTGAGGACTTGGCGTCATCACTGCTGGCCGCCCGATTCAGTGCATCCTGCAAGCGCTTTAGTGGATCGAACACGAAGCGGTTCAGGTTGTAGGTCATCACGAAGAAGATCAACACGTCCAGTACCACGATTTCCAGCAGGATTTCCAGCAAGTGCACCAGTTGGCGGTGTTCCAGCTGGCTACGGGACAGGTAGACGGTGGCTGTGCCGAGCTTTTCGCGGTTCTGGTAGATGATGGGTAAGCTCAGCACATCATCGCTGCTGGGCTTTTCGGATGGTGCCATGTCGCGCAAGGTGTTGCTGTCGCTGCGGATGCGGCCGATGTTCAGGCCAGCGTCACCGGTAATGCGAATGGCCACCACCGAGTTCCAGCCCAGCTCGGCATCCAGTGTCAGGCGGGTGTAGGAGTCGTCCATCTGCCAGACCCCGTGTGGCAGGGACAAGGATAGCCGCGCCTGCAGTGAGGCGCGTTGTGCCTGGTAGTCTGCTTCATCCTGGCTGCGGTTCTGGTTATAAGACAACAGACCGGTGATTGCCACGATCACGGTCACCCCCATCATCAGCCAGAGCCTGAGCTTTGATTTGATACTGTTCATTGCTTTTATTATCCCTCTTACCCTGTTTGAATCCTAGAAACTCAACACGGGAATTGCTACAACTGTTTGCTAAGCATGTTGGCATCGCAGTATGAAGCTGTCACGGCTGTTATGCGTGATGGGGATAATTTAATGGTTTACGCTTGCAAATGGCAGCACAACCAGCAGGCGTTGGTTGAGAAATGCAGTTTTTTTGCACTCAAGTGCAGCTTGAGCCAGTTGCCATCAGCATATTGGCACTGCTCTGGCTAATGGTGCTAGTTGCTTTTTCCCAGTTTTTGCAGCAGCAGTCCGCCCAGGATCAAGCCCAGTCCGATCAGCGTGGAGGGCAGGATGGGTTCGCCGACAATGAAGTGGATCAATCCCAGTGACAGCAGTGGTGACAGGAAAATCAGGTTGGCGATGCGCGCAGTACTGCTGGTGAGCTTCATCGCGCTTAGCCACAGTACGAAGGTGAAACCCATTTCCAGGCCGCCGACATAGGCGGCACCCGCCAGGCCTTGCCAGGCGACTGGCTTGAGTTCGCCGCTGAAGGCGCAAAAAGCCAGTGTCAGCGGCAAGGACAGCAGGAAATTGAGCGTAAGCCCGATCACCGGTTCGCGTTGATCGCGGGCATTGAAAATCCAGTAGCCGGCCCAGAGCAGGGTGGAGGCCAGGGCGAAGCCAACACCTTTCAGGCTGGAGAAATGCAGTTGCAGCAGCTGGCCATGGGTGCCGATGACCAGCACCCCCAGATAGCAAATCACGGCGGCCAGCATGTCTGGCCGGCTCAGCTTGTGTTTGAGCAGGGGCACTGACAGCAAGGTCATGGTCAGTGCCCAGGTGTAGTTGATGGCCTGTGCTTCTTGCGCGGGCAGCAGGGCGTAAGCCTGGAACAGGATCAGGTAGTAGGCGAGCGGATTGACTGCGCCTAGCAGCAGTGAGCGGCGCCAGTGCTGGCGCAGGGCCGGCAGAAGGCTGGCAAGACGACCTTGCCACAGCAGGATGGAAAACAGGCTGAGTGTGGAGGCGATGCTTGCATACAAAACAAGCTGTGCGGGCGACAGATGCTGCAAACTGATCTTGAAGGCAGCGGCCACCGTAGACCAGGCAAGAACGGCAGAAAGCCCTAGCAGATAAGCTTTTTTTTGTTGAGGCAAGACAATTCTCCACCATATTGGTGGCTCATTTTACACATGGCGAGCGGGCTGCGGGAATCGTTCTTGTATACAAAAACTGGGATTGAACTTGTTGCGGGCTAGAGCAGGCGGTTCAGCCAGTTGCTACAGCGTTGGCTGGTAGCCGATGCAGTCAGGCCGATGGGGCCGCCTGCCTGTTGCTGATATTCATCCCCGGCCAGTCCGTGTACCCGAGCCGCCAGGCTGCTGGCTGCTCGCGCATCCATGCCCTGCGCCAGCAAGGCGGCGATCAGTCCGGTCAGCACATCTCCCTGCCCGGCAGTGGCCAGTGCCGGACCGCCGCTGGTATTGAGCAGATAGGGTTGTCCAACAGTTACGATCAGGCTGCCAGCTCCTTTTAGCAGCACCGTACACTGAAAACGCTCGGCCAGTTGACGGGCGGCGGCTAGACGGTCGCCTTGCACGGTCGCGGTTGAGCAAGCCAGCAGGCGGGCTGCTTCTGCCGGGTGCGGCGTCAGGATGCTGGTGGCTGGGCGCTTGGCCAGTGCCTGCTGAATGTCGATGCTGCAGGCCAGCAGGTTAAGGGCATCCGCATCCAGCACCAGTGGCAAGGAGCTGGCCAAGGCCAGCGCAAGCCATTGCCGGGCCGGTTTGTCCTGTCCCAGGCCAGGCCCAAGCGCCAGCACGTCGGCTGATGGCAGCGGCATGGCCGGATCGGCATGCTGCAGCATCAGTTCCGGGCAGGCGGGGTCGACCGGCAGGCTGCCATCCAGTGTCAGTACATGCACTTTGCCTGCGCCTGCGGCCAGTGCTGCGCGTCCGGCTAGCAGGGCTGCACCCAGCATGCCGCGATTGCCACCAATGATGCATACCGTGCCGTTGCTGCCTTTGTGGCTGTCGCGTCGGCGTTGCAGTGGGCTGGCATCCTGTCGGTTCAGATAGCCTTCGGCTGGTGGTAGCAGCGCTTGCGGGCAGTCGAGTTCGGCCAGTTCGATTTGACCGGCATGGTCGGCACCCGCGGCATAGAACAGTCCCGGTTTGTGGCAGAGAAAAGTCAGGGTATGGCTGGCATCCATGCAGGCCTGTTGTGCCTGCCCGGTGTAAGGGTCCAGCCCGCTGGGGCAGTCCAGGGCCAGTTTCAGGCAGGATAGCTGGTTCAGCCGGGTAATGACGGCCACCCAGTCGGCTGACAGGGGACGGCTCAGGCCGATGCCGAACAGGCCGTCTATCAGCAGGTCTGGCGTGGGGTAGTCGCTTGCCAATTGCTGCAGGGGAATCCCGCCGGCTTGGCGTATGGCCTGCAGTGCGGCCTGGCTTTGCGGACTGGTGGCGGCTTGCGGCAGCAGGATATCCACGCTGTAGCCTGCCTGCATCAGCAACAAGGCAGCATATAGCGCATCACCACCATTATTGCCGGGGCCTGCGGCCACCAGGATGTGTGCGTCGCGGTCCAGGTGTTGGCCCACCCAGTCGGCAGTGGCGCGGGCAGCGCGTTGCATCAGATCGAGGCCTTGTCGTTCGGCTTCGGTTTCGAGCCGGCGCAAGTCCGGCAGGCTCCACAACGCGTTTTCCCGCATGGCTTACTCCTTGTGTGCTTCACCCCAGCGCGGCATCAGGCTATGGGGGATGCGCAGCTGGTCCAGAATGCGTGCCACGACAAAGTCCACCATGTCATCGACGCTAGCTGGATGTGTATAGAAGCCTGGTGATGGTGGCAGGATGACGACCCCCAGCCGGGCCAGTTGCAGCATGTTTTCCAGGTGGATGACCGACAGTGGGGTTTCGCGCGGCACCAGAATCAGTTTGCGGCCTTCCTTGATGCTGACATCGGCAGCCCGCTCGATCAGATTATCACTCATGCCATGGGCAATGGCGGCCAGGGTTCCCATCGAGCAGGGGCAGACCACCATGGCATCTGCCGGATTCGAGCCCGAGGCGACCGGGGCAAACCACTCTTCACGGCCAAACACGGCCAGTTGTTCGGCTTGTGCGCCGGTACGTTCATACAGCCATTGTTGTACTTCGGCGGGGCGAGAGGGCAGCAGCAGATTCATCTCCTGCTTGGCCACCACCTGGGCCGCCTGTGAATATAAAACCCACACGCGGATACCTGCGGCGATCAGTGCATCGATCAGGCGCAGGCCATAAGGCAGACCGGAGGCTCCGGTCAGGGCGACGGTAACGGTTTTGGGTATGGTCATCAGCATCTTCCATGGGCAGGGATCTTGCCGATGCTGTGGGCAGGATCCGCAATGGCCGGGAGGTATGGGGGAGCCGCACTGTCCGGCTGCAGGGGGCCGCGCGGGTTCAGGCTTCGCGGAACAGCTGGCGGTGGCGCAGCAGCACCTGTGAGGCGGGAAAGGCCCGCGCCAGTTGTTCGGTAATATAGACCGAGCGGTGCTGGCCACCGGTACAACCGATGGCGACTGTCAGGTAGCTGCGGTTTTCACGGCTGAATTCCGGCAGCCATTTGGCCACCATGTGACGAATGTCTTCGGTCATTTCAGCGACCAGCGGGTGCTGCAGGAAAAAATCGACAATCGGTTGATCCCGGCCGGTCAGTGGACGCAGGGCAGGGTCGTAGTAGGGATTGGGCAGGCAGCGCACATCGAAGACATAGTCGGCATCCAGCGGGACGCCATGCTTGAAGCCGAAGGACTCGAAGATGATGGTCAGCCGGCTGCTGTCTGCCTCTACCAATTCCTTGATCCAGCTTTTCAGTGCATTGGCCGACAGCTCGCTGGTGTCGATGCGAATGCCCATTTCCTGGATGCTGGCCAGTAACTCCTGCTCCAGCCGGATGCATTCTTCCACCGTGGAGCCGCTGCCGGACAAGGGGTGGCGACGACGGGTTTCAGAAAAGCGCTTGACCAGGGTTTCCGGCTTGGCTTCCAGAAACAGCAGTCGTACGTCCACGCCTTGCTGGCGCAGCTTGTCCACTTCCTGTGGCAATGCGCCGAGCGAAGGGCTGGAACGGGTATCCACGCTGATGGCGATTTGCTCGTAGCCATAGTCGGCATACAGCGACATGGCCTCATGCAGCATGGTGGCTGGCAGATTGTCCACGCAATAATAGCCGGAGTCCTCCAGCGCGCGCAGGGCAATGGATTTGCCGGAGCCGGACAGGCCGCTAATCAATATCAGGCGCATTTTCCTGATCTCTGAGGAAGTTGGTATGGCGTTCGATGAATTCACGCGTGCTGTCGATGCCACGCAGTTGCAGGATGTAATTGCGTACTGCCGCTTCCACCAGCACGGCCAAGTTGCGGCCTGCAGCCACTGGCAGCACCACCTTGCGTACGGTGACACCCAGAATGTCCTGGGTTTCGGACTGGATATTCAGCCGATCCAGTGCCTGCATGGCCTGGTCGTTGGCTTTGACCAGATGGATGATCAGTTTGAGCACCTTTTTCGGCCGGACGGCGGTTTCACCGAAAATGGTGCGGATATTCAGAATGCCCAGGCCGCGCACTTCCAGAAAGTCGCGCAGCAGGGGCGGGCAGCGGCCTTCCAGTGTTTCCGGGCCGATGCGGTAGAGTTCCACTGCGTCATCGGCCACCATGCCGTGACCGCGTGAAATCAGTTCCAGTGCCAGCTCGCTCTTGCCCATGGCCGAGTCGCCCATGATCAGCACGCCGATTTCCAGCACATCGAGAAAAACCCCATGTAGCACTGTTGAAACCGCCAGCGCACGCGCCAGATAGATGCGCAGCACATCCATCAGGTAGGGGCTTTCCAGCGGCGTGCTCATCAGTGGCACGTTATGGGTGTGGCAGTAGTCGCGCAGCAGCTTGGGTACCTGCTGGCCATTGGCCACCATCACCACCGACATGGTCTTGTGGAACAGCTGGTCCAGCGCGGTCTTGGCGGCGGACTGTTCCAGCCGGTTCAGGTAGTCGACTTCGGCCAGACCCAACACCTGTACACGGTTGGGGTGGATGAAGTTGAGGTGACCCACCAGTGCCAGCGTAGGGCGCTGCTCGTCATTGCCGATGGGGCTGTCGGCACCACCGGTGCCGGCCACCCAGGTCAGATTGAGCTTTTGCTGATTGTCCTGATACAGCCGGCGCACGGTGATGCTAGGCATTATTGGTATTCCATGCAGTGAGCAACTGGTAGAGCTCGGCGCGGTTGGTGGCAGTCAGCAATTGTTCGCGCAGCTGTTTGCTGGAGAAGAGCTGGGCCAGTTCCGACAGTACCTGCAGGTGCAGGTCGGTGGCTTGTTCCGGTACCAGCAGTACAAACAGGCTTTGCACCGGCTTGCCATCCGGCGCATCGAAGGGGATGGGGTTCTTCAGCCGAATGAAGATGCCGGCGGCTTCCTTCAGACCACGGGCACGGCCATGCGGAATGGCGACTCCCTGGCCCAGTCCGGTGGAGCCGAGCTTTTCCCGGGCAAACAGGCAGTCGAAAATTTCACTGCGCGCAATGCCGTGGGTGTTTTCGATAAGGAGGCCCACCTGCTCGAAGACGCGCTTCTTGCTGGCGACATCCAGGTCCGGGAGGATGTGATCCTGTGTCAGGATTTTGCCGATCAGGCTCATAGGAATGTGTGCACGCGGCTACAAAAACTGGCCAATTCTACGTTGCCTTCATCAAAATGAAAAAGGCTCCGTGCAAATAAAAACGGGAACCCGCTGGGTTCCCGCATCGTCGGTCAGGTGATTACAGGGTGGCTTCCGGTTGAACCTGCGGAGTCACGCGGTGTTCGCTCTGTTTTTCCTTGTGCTTGAGTACCTGTCGATCCAGCTTGTCCATCAGCGAGTCGATGGCAGCGTACATATCGGAGTCGGTGGCTTCTACGTGGATGTCCTTGCCGGAGAGGTGAACGTTGACTTCTGCCTTTTGCACCAGCTTGTCTACCGACAGTGTGACGGTAACGTCGATAACGTGATCGACATGGCGGGTGATACGTTCCAGCTTGCTTTCCAGAAATTCGCGGAGGGCCGGGGTTACTTCGAGGTGGAGACCGGTTACTTTGAGGTTCATACCCTAACTCCTTCTTGTGTTGACTGCCCGGTCGGGTCGGCCGGGCAAGCGGATATTCTTCAAGGCGTCCTACAATGCCTTGCGCAGGTTGACCGGTGGAATCTGCATAGCTTCACGATACTTCGCAACGGTACGTCTTGCAACCTGCATGCCCTGTTTACCCAATTCGTCGGCAATGGCGCTGTCAGAAAGTGGCTTGGCCGTATTTTCGCCGTCTATCATGCGGCGGATATGGGCCTTGATGGCAGTGGCCGAGCATTCGCCGCCACTGTCGGTTTCCAGGGAACTGCCGAAGAAATATTTCAGCTCGAACAAGCCGCGCGGGCAGAGCAGGTATTTCTGGGTAGTCACCCGGGAAACGGTTGATTCATGCAGTCCCAGCTCGTCTGCGATATCGCGCAGGATGAGCGGACGCATGGCCACTTCTCCGTGTTCAAAGAACGCTTGCTGCCTTTCCACTATAGCTTCCGACACTTTCAGGATAGTGTCAAATCGCTGCTGGATGTTCTTGACCAGCCATTTTGCTTCCTGCAGGCGGCCGGAAAGCTCGCCTGCACCGGCACGGTTTTCCGACAGCATCTGGGCATACAGCTGGTTGACCCGCAGCCGGGGTACGGCACCGTTGTTGAGTTCGGCCACCCAGCGGCCGCGGCGTTTGCGCACGGTGACATCGGGGATGACGTAGTGCACGTCCTCGCCACCGAAACCGGCTGCCGGATGGGGGGTCAGCCGGGCGATCAGTTGCTGGGCCTGGCGGATGGCGGCGTCGTCGACGCCGAGTAGGCGTTTGAGCCGGGTATAGTCGCGATTGCCCAGCAAACCGAGGTGTTCTGCCACGATCTTGCGCGCCAGGGCATGGCCGTTTTCCTGCGGTGGCAGACGGTCCAGCTGCAGGCAGAGCGATTCGGCCAGCGAGCGCGCGGCGATGCCGGCCGGATCGAACTGCTGCAACAGGCGCAGGCCGACCATCAGTTCGTCGGCTTCCAGCTCCAGTTCCAGCGGCAAATGACTGGCCAGTTCTTCCAGATCGACGCTGAGAAAGCCGTTGTCGTCCAGTTCTTCGATCAGCAATTGCACGATGGCCTGATCGCGGGTGGGGAGCGTCAGTTCGCCCAGCTGGGCCAGCAGATGTTCGCGCAGGCTGACCGGGCAGGGGACGTTGAGCATGGGGTCGAACTCGTCGTCGCCGTCGTTGCGGCGGCTGCCGCTGCCCCAGTCGGTGAGTTCGCCGCTGCTGTCGTCACGCGGGTTGCTGTCGCTGTCATTGCTGTCGGAGGCGGGCGTGCTCTCTTCTCCGGCCGCCGGCGTGTCGCTGGTACTGGTGCTGCCTTCTTGTGTCGGGGTGTCGTCGCCGCGTTCCAGCATGGGGTTGTCCAGCAGGAAGCGCTCGACTTCGGTTTGCAGGTCGAGGGTGGACAGCTGCAGCAGCTTGATCGACTGCTGCAGTTGCGGGGTAAGCGTGAGTTGCTGTGAAACCCTGAGCTGTAGTGACTGTTTCATGGCTTACAGGTGGAAGTGTTCGCCAAGGTAGACCTGGCGCACTTTCTCGTTGTTGACCAGTTCTTCCGGTTCGCCGGAGGCCAGTACCGAGCCGTCGCTGATGATGTAGGCGCGGTCACAGATGCGCAGGGTTTCCCGTACGTTGTGGTCGGTAATCAGTACGCCGATGCCACGTTGTTGCAGGAAGGTGATGATTTTCTGGATGTCGATCACGGCAATCGGGTCGACGCCGGCAAAAGGCTCGTCCAGCAGGATGAAGCGCGGGCGGGTGGCCAGTACGCGGGCGATTTCCACCCGGCGTCTTTCGCCGCCGGACAGCGACAGGGCATTGCTTTCGCGCAGGTGGGCGATATTGAGGTCGTCCAGCAGCAGGCTGAGTTCCTTTTCCAGCTTGTCACCTTTGTAGCCGGCGATTTCCAGTACGGCGGTGATGTTTTCCTCCACCGTCATCTTGCGGAAAATCGAGGCTTCCTGCGGCAGGTAACCAAGGCCAAGGCGGGCGCGCTGGTGGATGGGCAGGTGGGTGATGCTGCTGCCATCCAGGGTGATTTCACCTTCATCGGCGCCGATCAGGCCGACAATCATGTAAAAACTGGTGGTTTTGCCCGCGCCGTTGGGGCCGAGCAGGCCGACCACTTCGCCGCTCTGGATCTGCAGGGCGACATCCTTGACGACGGTACGTTTCTTGAAGCGCTTTTTCAGCCGCTCGACTTTCAGAATGCTGGGGCCGCTCATGGTGCGTTTCCGTCGGGTTTCTTGGCGGCAGGGGCGGTGGTGTCCCTGGGCTTGGGCTGGATGATGGCGGTGACGCGGCCGCCATTGCTGCTGGCGCCGCTGCTGACTTCATACAGCTCGGTTTCGGTGTTGTAGGTGATGACGTTGCCGATGACCAGATCGTTGCCGCGCTTGACGCGGGCATTGCCGGTGAGGACGGCGACATGGCTGACCGTGTTGTAGTCCAGTTGGTTGGCCTGGCCTTCAATCCATTCGTTTTTTCCATCCATTTTCTGGCGGAACAGTACCTGACGCCCGGTGGCCTGCATGGTCTGGTTGCCCTGCTTGTCCTGGGTGACGGTGGCGCGGTCGGCGTTCAGTTTCAACGTGCCTTGCACGATGATGACATTGCCCTGCCAGACGGTAACGCCCTTGAGCTGGTCGAGATTGCCGCGATCTGCACTGATTTCAATGGGTTTGTCGCGGTCGGCCTTTTCGGCGTGTGCACTGTGGCCCGCGCACAGGGAAAGCGCCAGCAAGGCCAGGCGGGCGTAAGTGCGGCATTTATTTTTCATAGGTGACCTTTGCATTGGACAGCAGCTGCAATTGGCCGGTCTGCTGTTCATAGATGAAGCCGACGGCACTGCCGCTCGACTTGCCGTGATAGAAGTGGGTCAGCGTGGCGGCCTGCGCGATGTGGCGCACGGTATCGATACGCATATTGCTGCTGACCACGCGGGTTTCCGGCTGGTCTGCACTGGCCGGCTGGATCAGCGTGACTTTCTTGTCAAACAGCGCCTGTCTGGTCTTGCTGTTATAGCGCCCGCTTTCGCCAATGGCGTGGTAGGCGAGCACACCGTTCTTGTAGCTTTGCAGGTCTGGCGTTTCGAAATAGGACTCGGTGCGGTCAGGGTACTGCCACATGCGGCTGGCAATCATTTTTTCCTGCAGCATGCCCTTGGGGTCGTAGCGGGTAGCGACGACAGCATCAACCACGACTTCCGGCTTGTTGGGGTCGAGTTCGCGCTTGCTGGGCTCCCAGCGCGATACGGTATCCAGCCAGACCGTCAGCAGGCCGGTGATGAGGACCAGCAGGATAGGAAACAGCCGGTGCGAGCGGATCATGCCAGATACCTGGCCAGGATGGCATCGAAGTTGCCCTGGGCCTGCATGATGAGTTCGGCCAGTTCACGTACCGCACCCTGACCACCGGGGAAACCGGTGACGTAATGGGCGTGCTGGCGCACCAGGGTGGGGGCGGCCGGTACCGCCACGGCCAGCCCGACACGGCGCAGCACCGGCAGGTCGATCAGATCGTCACCGATGAAGGCGCATTGTTCGGCGCTGACATTGGCCTGCTCCAGCAATTGGGCCAGCGCTTCCTGCTTGTTGTGGATGCCGCCGAAATAGAAATCGATGCCCAGCGCGCGGGCGCGATGCTCGACGCAGCGGTCGGCCCGGCCGGAGATGATGGCCAGCTTGACCCCGGTGGACTGCAGTAGCTTGAGGCCCAGCCCGTCCTGCACGTAGAAGGATTTGCTTTCTTCGCCCTGGGCGTTGTAGTAGATGCGGCCGTCGGTCATGACGCCGTCCACATCCATGATCAGCAGCTTGATTTTACGGGCTTGTTCGGTGATGGCTTGCATGAGTTTCCTTGTTGGCGGGCTAGCGGGGCTAGACCACGCCGGCCTTGAGCAGGTCGTGCATGTGGATGGCACCGGCCAGTTTGCCGTCGGCATCCACTACCAGCAGGCTGGTGATGCGACGCTGCTCCATCAGGTGAACCGCCTCGGTGGCCAGCTTGCTGTGCAGGATGGTTTGCGGGGCGGGGCTCATCACCTGGTCGATGTTCAGGTCGTAGATATTGCCGGAATGTTCCAGCGTGCGGCGCAGGTCACCATCGGTATAGATGCCGCAGATGACATTGTCTGCGTTGGCGATGGCCACCATGCCCAGTCGCTTGTGCGACATTTCCAGCAGGGCGTCTTTCAGCGCGGTGCCGGGGGCGACACGTGGCAGCTCTTCGCCACTGTGCATCAGATCCTTGACGTGCACCAGCAGGCGGCGGCCCAGGCTGCCACCGGGGTGCGACAGGGCGAAGTCTTCCGGGCCGAACTGGCGCGCGTCCAGCAGGGTAACGGCAAGGGCATCACCCAGTGCCATTTGCACGGTGGTGCTGGTGGTGGGGGCCAGGCCCAGCGGGCAGGCTTCCTTTTCCACCTGGGTGTCCAGCAGAATGTCGGCTTCGCGTCCCAGCGAGGAGGCCGGATTGCCGGTCATGGCGATCAGCACCAGACCCTTGCGCTTGAGAGCGGGCAGCAGGGCGACCACTTCGCCGGATTCGCCGGAGTTGGACAGGGCGATGACCACGTCCTGTGCGGTAATCATGCCGAGGTCGCCATGGGCCGCCTCGGCCGGATGAACGAAGAAGGCCGGGCTGCCGGTACTGGCCAGGGTGGCGGCAATCTTGCGGCCGACATGGCCGGATTTGCCCATGCCAGTCACCACGATGCGGCCGGTGCAGGCCAGAATGGCCTCGACTGCTCGCAGAAAGTCGCCGTTCAGACGGCGCGACAGCGCCAGAATGGCGTCGGCTTCGGTGTGCAGCACTTCGCGTGCCAGGTCGAGTCGTGATGTTGCTTGAGCATTTTCCATGGGGGAAAGTATATCAAAGGTTATAATCGGTGGAGTCACAAGCTGGTGCATCTTTTGCTTGTCGGCTGATTAACAATCATTGCGCGGCACCGTTTTAGCCCTTGTGGCGACTGTTTCATACCGGGGTCGGGCGCGATTTATCTTTTAGAGTCCGGCTGGCCCTGTCAGCATCATGTCCTTATTTCTTGCCCGGTTTTACAGGAGATTGTCGCACCAATGCATTCGCTTGCTCCCATTGTGCTGGTTCTGCTGGCCGCCGTACTGTCCGTTACCCTGTGTCGCAGCCTGCGGGTGCCGCCGATGCTGGGCTATCTGGTGGTGGGCTTTCTGGCCGGCCCCGGCGTGACCAGCCTGATTCCAGATGGCGAGGAAACCCAGTTTCTTGGTGAGATCGGCATTGTTTTCATGATGTTCTCCATCGGGCTGGAGTTCTCCCTGCCCAAGCTGCGGGCGATGCGGCACCTGGTGTTTGGCCTGGGGCTGGCGCAGGTGCTGGCGACCATGCTGCTGATTGCGCTGGTGATGGGCTGGCTCTCTGGCTCGGCGCTGTCCGGTTTTGCCGTGGGTGGTGCGCTGGCCATGTCATCCACCGCCATTGTCAGCAAGCTGTTGACCGAGCGGCTGGAGCTGAATCAGCAGCACGGCCAGCTGGCCATTGGCGTGCTGCTGTTCCAGGACATTGCGGTGGTGCCCTTGCTGATCCTGCTGCCGGCCTTTGCCGGGGGCAGCGAAACCTTGTGGATGGATCTGGGGCTGGCTGCGGTGAAAGTGGTGGTGGTGATGGCCCTGCTGCTGTTCTTCGGGCAGCGCCTGGTGCGGCCGTGGTTTCATCTGGTGGCGCGTCAGCGCTCCGGCGAGCTGTTCATGATCAATGTGTTGCTGATCACCCTGGGGGTGGCCTGGCTGACCGAGTTGTCCGGCCTGTCGCTGGCGCTGGGGGCCTTTGTGGCCGGCATGCTGATTTCCGAAACCGAATACCGCTACCAGGTGGAAGAAGACATCAAGCCCTTCCGCGACATCCTGCTGGGCTTTTTCTTTGTCACGGTAGGCATGCGGCTGCAACTGTCGGTGCTGTTTGAGCGCTTTGGCGAAGTGGCGCTGATGCTGGGCCTGCTGCTGCTGGCCAAGCTGGCCATTGTGTTTGTACTGGGGCGTTTGTTGCGCCATCAGCCCAATCATTCCATGCGTGCTGGCCTCGCGCTGGCGCAGGGTGGGGAGTTCGGCTTCGTGTTGCTGGCCCTGTCCGGCAACCTGGGGCTGATTGCCGAAAGCACCGAGCAAGCGGCCATTGCCGCCATTTTGCTGTCGATGCTGGTGGCACCGTTCATGATCATGCACGGCGAAGCCATTACCCGCCGGCTGGTGAAGCAGGACTGGATGATGCAGGCTTTCAGCCTGCACCACTTGCTGGTGGAGAGCATGGGCAAGTCCGACCATGTGCTGATTTGCGGCTATGGCCGTAGCGGTCAGGCGCTGGCCCGTTTGCTGGAAACCGAAAGCATTCCCTTTTTCGCGCTGGATATGGACCCGGAGCGGGTGCGCGAGGCCGGTGAGGCGGGCGACCCGGTGGTGTTCGGCGATGCTGGCAAGAAGGAAGTGCTGGTGGCCGGTGGCCTGATGCGGGCCAAGGTGGTGGTGGTGACGTTTGCCGATACCCATGCCGCCTTGCGCATTCTGCATACGGTGCAGGCTGCCAGGCCGGATCTGCCGGTGATCGTGCGCACCGTTGATGACAGCGATATCGATTTGCTGCGCAAGGCCGGTGCGGACGAGGTGGTGGCCGAGGTAATGGAGGGCAGCCTGATGTTGGCCTCGCAGGCGCTGATGGTGCTGGGCGTGCCGCTGAACCGGGTGCTGCGCCGTATCCGTTCGGTGCGGGAAGAACGCTACAACCTGTTTCGTGGCTTCTTCCGTGGTGCCAGTGATGATGCCGAGGGGCTGGACGAGGCGCTGGTGCCGCGTTTGCTCAGTATTCAGGCTTGCCCCGGTGCCCATGCCATCGGTCGGCCATTGGGTGAGCTGCATCTGGAAGGGCTGGGGGTGGAGGTGAAGTCGGTGCGCCGCAACAGTATTCGCCGGCTGGACTTCGATGCCGATTTTGAAATCGATGCCAACGATGTGCTGGTGCTGCTGGGTACGCCAGAGCAACTGGCGCTGGCCGAGGCGCGGATTCTGGAAGGCTGAAAGGCTGAAAGGCTGACTGGTCGCCTGTCCCCGCTGCAATGAACAAGGCCGTGTCATCGACACGGCCTTGTGCTTGTCTGCCCGGCCTGCTGGCTCAGGGCAGAATGGTAGTGATCTGCTTTTTCAGCTCTTGCTTCAGTGCCTGCTGCTTTTCGCCTTCGGTCTTCTTGCCCTTGACCATGGCGTTGAAGTCCAGCGCATACACTGGTGCATTCAGCGGGCCGGTAATCTTCAGCGGCACGTTGACCCCCTTCAGGCGGCTGAACTCCTGCGGGTTGGCCTCTACATCCATGGTGTAGTCGACGATGTTCTGTGTCAGGTCGACCTTGCCCGAACCCTTCACGTTAACCAGCTGCGACGCCAGCTGCATGTTCTGGCTGCGGGCCACGCCCTTGTCCAGCCGGAAGCCGGCTGACAGCGTCGAGAAGGTGGTTTTCTGATCGGCCTGGGCCTGGGTATTCCACTCTTTCAGCTCGGCTGGCAGGTTTTTCAGTGCGGCCACCAGGTCGATGCCGGACAGCGCGCCCTTGTTCAGGCTGGTTTCCACCGAGCCGGTCAAGGTATTGCGCAGGTCGAGGAAGGATTTGCCATCCGCACTGATGTTGATCTGGCCATTGCCCTTGCCGTCCAGACGGCTGAAGTTGAACAGATCGACCAGCAGCGGGCGGATATTCATGTCCTTCAGCGTTTGTTTGAGCTCCAGGTGAGGCGTATCGCGGCGCGCCAGCAAGATGTCGCCTTGCAAGCGGCCCTGATAGATGTCGGCCGACATCTGGTCCAGCTCCAGTTCGCGCGGATTGATGCGCACGCTGGCGCTCAGGTTGTTCATGCGGAAACGGCCCATGGCCAGTTCACCGACGGCGATCTTGCCGGTCAGGTCGAAATAGTCGAGCCAGTCGAGCGGAATCGGCTTGCTGTTCTGGAAGATGGCCACCGGGTCGCCCTTGCTTTCTGGCAGGTAGCGGTTGAGGTCGAGCTTGCCAACCGACAAGGTGGCCTCATGGCGCGGTTTCATCAGGCCGAACTGGCTTACCGTTACCGACAGGTCGGAGCCATCCAGCTTGCCGGCCACGCGCAGATTGAGGCGCGGTTCGTCCAGATCGCCATCCAGCGCACCTTCCATGCTGGAAAACAGCTTGCCGCGCGGCAGCAGCGGCGTGGTGAGCGTGGCGGTCATGTTCAGCGGCTGCATGCGCAGCTGTTTCATGCCCATCAGCGCGAGTGGGGCATCCAGCTTGAAGTTGAGCCGGGTATCGCCGGCCTGCCAGTTGAAGTCGCCCTTGACCTTGTCTGCGGCCAGTCCGCCTTCGGTGAGCTTGAGGTTGTCCAGGCCGGCATCCAGCTGGTACTGGCTGTGGGCGTAATTGAGCTTGCCGGCCAGATGGGCGGAAGGCATGGTGATTTCATTGAAGCTGGCGTTCAGCTCCGGCACTTTCAGCTCCAGCTGGCTGCTGGGGCGTTCGCTGCTGAAGTTGAAGCCGAGATCCTTGCCGGTGGTTTGCAGCGTGGCGAAGTTCAGTTTGTACTGGCCGGTGGCGGCAAACTTGCTCTCACCCAGGCCGGGCAGCTCGGACAGGGCAACGGCATCCACTTTTTCCAGGCTGACCTGATCGTCCTGAATGGTGAGCGGAGTGCTGATGGCCAGGCGAATGGGGCGTTTGCCATTGCTGAGAATGGCGGCGGCGCTCAGGTTGGCGCTGCTGCGCAGGTCGTCGGCATCCAGGCTGATGGTATCGAGCTTCTGGTCATTGCCGGTCATGCGGTCGGAGTAGACCAGCGTGCCTTCGCGCACCAGCAGGCTGTCCAGCTTCATGCTGACATTGCCCGGTGTATGGCGCTGGAACAGGTCCATTACCGACAGCCGGCCATCGGCGGCGCGGATGATGCTGGCGCTGACGCCATGTAGTTCCAGTGCCTTGATTTCGCGGTTGCCGGTTAAGAGCGGCAGCCAGGACAGATAAACGTCCAGCTGTTCTACCCGGGCAAAGGGCAGGCTGCTGCCGGGTTCGCTGATGGTGAGCTGGTGAATGCTGAGGCCGGGCGAGGGGAAGAGCGTGGGGCTGATCTTGCCTTCCACCACCACCTGGCGCTGGGTATCGCGCAGTGAGGCAGCGAGGGTGGTCCTGATCGACGCTTCATCGAATTTCCAGAAAATCAGTGCCTGGATAATGACAAACAGCGTCAGCAGCGTCGTCGCGCCGTAGACCGAGATACGAAGCCATAGCCGGCCGGAGTTCCATTTCATGAGTGCGTCTTCGGGGGGCTTAGCAGGATGATGTTATTTGCAAGCATGGTGTGGCTGACAGGGGCTTGGCAGCCGCTTGCCCAAATTTGGCGAAGCCAAAATATTACCGGGCAGCCGGCATTTGTAAAGCGTGAATTTTAGCATGCTTTAGCAGGTGGGCCGTAATCGGCCGGCAAGCCCCGGGAAATCAGGCGTAGCAGGGGATTGAATGGCCATGTTGCTGTCGAATTTCCATCCGCCCTGTGCTGGCTTTGGCGCAGCGGTCAGTGGCCAGGGCTGCTCGTGAGCACTCGCGATGCAAGCAAGGGCAGCCCACCTGTCGATATGCGCGCAAGGGGGACTTGCATGCGTAGCTTCCGGCCATGTGCCGGAGCCATGTCAACGTACTATGTCAGGCCGTAAATGGTCAGGCCGTAAACAGTCAGGCCGTAAATGGCGGCTGCCCAGACGGCAATATCGTCAGCGAGCGGACCTGTGCTTGAGTCGCGTGACCGGGCTGTTTTCTGCGGTGATTTCAGCTTTTTTGCCACGGTGTGGCGGCGGAAAAGTGGCACTGCCTGCTGGCTTTTTTCATGTCGTGCATTCACTTGATCTGGAGCAAATGCCGTCAATGCGGCGAGGCGCAGCATCCCACCCACAATAGTATTAGTAAATAATTATTTATCGATTGGGGATGTGTTCGATGACGACTTCGCTCATGCCGCTTAATGTCGGCAATACCGGCTTCATGCTGCTCTGCGCCAGCCTGGTCATGTTAATGACGCCTGGTCTGGCTTTCTTTTATGGTGGTCTGGTCGGCCGCAAGAATGTGCTGACCATCATGGCCCAAAGCTTCATGTCACTGGGCTGGACCACGGTGCTGTGGTTTGCCTTTGGCTATTCGATGTGCTTTGGCCCGACATGGCACGGCATCGTGGGTGACCCCACCTACTATGCCTTCATGCATGGCGTGACCCTGCATACCATGTATACCGGCAACGACGCCGGCATACCGCTGATCGTGCACGTGGCCTATCAGATGATGTTCGCCATCATCACTCCCGCGCTGATCACCGGTGCCTTTGCCAACCGGGTCACGGTGAAAGCGTATTTCCTGTTTCTCACCGGCTGGCTGGTGTTGGTCTACTTCCCCTTTGTCCACATGATCTGGAGTCCTGACGGCCTGCTGGCCAAGTGGGGCGTGCTCGATTTTGCCGGCGGCATCGTGGTGCACAACACCGCCGGTTTCGCCGCGCTGGCCTCCGTGCTGTATGTGGGACGCCGCTCGGTGGTAGAAAACAAACCGCACAATGTGCCGCTGATTGCCCTGGGTACCGGCTTGCTGTGGTTTGGCTGGTATGGCTTCAATGCCGGCTCGGAATTGCGCGTGGATTACATCACCGCATCGGCCTTTCTCAATACCGACGTAGCCGCCTCGTTTGCCGGCACGGCGTGGTTTTTCCTGGAGTGGTCGCATGCCCGTCAGCCCAAATTCATCGGCTTGCTGACCGGCGCGGTGGCTGGCCTGGCCACCATTACCCCGGCGGCGGGTTATGTCTCGCTGGGTACTGCCGCAGTCATCGGCGTGATTGCTGCGGTCGTCTGCTACTACGCAGTGCAATTGAAAAACCGTCTGGGTTGGGATGATGCGCTGGATGTCTGGGGCGTACACGGTGTGGGCGGCCTGTTGGGCACACTGCTGCTGGGCGTGTTTGCCAGCAAGGCCTGGAACCCGGCCGGCGCGGATGGCCTGTTGATGGGTAACCCGGATTTCCTGTGGAAACAGGTGGTGGCCGCGGTGGTGTCCGGCTTGTGGGCCTTCGGCTTTACCTACGGCATGCTCTGGCTGATCAACAAGATGACGCCGGTACTGATTGACGAGCATACGCAGGAAACCGGGCTGGATCAGACCCTGCATGGCGAGGAAGCCTACAGCGGTTCGCTCTGAACAGGGTGACTGGCAAAACCAGACCGGTTGCCAGCTATCGACCAGACAAGAAAAAAGCCAACCGCTGACGGTTGGCTTTTTCTTTTGCAGATCAAGGATCTACAGGAATTCGGTATGGAGCGGGCGATGGGAATCGAACCCACGGCACAAGCTTGGGAAGCTTGGGTATTACCATTATACGACGCCCGCGAAGGGTGGCATTGTAACCGGGTTTTGCATTGCTGGGTAGCCGCTTGTGTGATGTCGGCCAAGGGGCGGTGCTGGTGGGGGAGGGCATGCGGTGGTGGCTATCCCGTGGCGGTGCTGCCCTGGGCGGCAGGGTGGGCCGGCGCTGATACAAAATCAGCACATTAATCCGCTTGTTTTAGCCTGGGTCGCAGGGGAGTATTCCGCACGATGCCCGCGGAATAATTTGACAGTCGCGCGGGTACTGGCGCGCCGCCGTGTCGAGCAAGGGAGGAATGGTGATGGCAGAAGAGGAATACGAAATCGCGGGTCTGCATGAAAAGCTGCTGGAGGAAGAAGCGGAAAAAGGCCAGCTGGCGCAGAAGATCGCCTTGCTGACCGCCATTCTGGCCACTATCGGTGCGGTGTTCAGTTACCAGAGCGGTGCCAAGCAGAACGAGGCGCTGTTTCTGAAGAATCAGAGCATTCTCAAGCAGTCGGAGGCCTCGGATGCCTGGGGCTATTACCAGGCCAAATCGACCAAGGCGCATCTGGACCAGCTGGCGCTGGTGCTGGTGACCGATCCGGCGCAAAAGGCCCAGTTCCAGCTTGATCTGCAAAAGCAGGAAAAGCAGAAGCTGGAGCAGCAGAAAAAAGCGGAAGCCTTGCAGGAAGAGTCGCGCCGGCTGAGCGAGGAGTCGGAGCGGGTATTGCGTCCGCACGAGCGCATGGCGTTGGCGATGACGCTGATCCAGATTGCCGTGGCCATGGCTTCCATCACCGTGCTGACCCAGCGTCGCTGGCTGCTGGCGGTGTCTATCCTGTCGGCGTTGGGCGGCATCGGTCTGGCAGCAAGCAGCTGGTTTTGAGTGGTGGCAGGGGCGGTGTGTCATCCGTCATAACCCTGCTGCGTTGTAGACAATGATGGGTGCAGGGCAGGGGCCGGCACCCAGGTCGCTTGCCGGGCAAGCGAGGGCGACCGTCGCCCAATAGTGAGAGAGGCATGGCTGTGCAACAAGACGAAGCCGGACAACACGCTCCGGCCGCGATAGCGGGCAGTGCCGGGCACCAGCATGGCTGGTCGCAGCGGCTGGATTACTATCTGGATGTAATGGGCATGCGCGGCAAGGGCCTGCTGTTGCTGGGCGGTCTGCTGGCCACCGGCTGGGTGATGGCGGGTATTTACAAGGTGCAGCCGGACGAGCAGGGCGTGGTGCTGCGCCTGGGCCGCTGGGTGGATACCACCCAGGCCGGGCTGCATTATCACCTGCCATGGCCGATTGAAACCGTGCTGCTGCCCAAGGTCACCCAGATCAAGCAATTGAAACTGGCCAACCTGTTTGACGGCGCGGCCACCGACTCCAGCGACCCGCGCGAAAAGCAGATGCTGACCGGCGACGAAAACATTGTCGAGGCCGATTGCGCGGTGTTCTGGCGCATCAAGGACGCCGGGCAGTTCCTGTTCAAGGTGAATAATCCGGAAACTTCGCTGCGTATTGCCGCAGAAAGCGCCATGCGCGAGGTGGTGTCGCGCACGCCGATTCAGGCGGTGATGTCCAACCGCCGCCAGCAGGTGGCTGAAGAAACCCGCGCCCTGCTGCAAAGCCGGCTGGATGAAGCCGAAAGCGGCATCATCGTCACCCAGGTGCAGCTGCAGCGGGTGGACCCACCGGCGGCGGTGATCGATGCCTTCAACGATGTGCAGCGCGCCCGTGCCGACCAGGAACGTGCCCGCAACGAAGCCCAGGCCTACAGCAACGATATCCTGCCCAAGGCGCGTGGCGATGCCGCCCGCATCCTGCAGGAAGCGCAGGCCTATCAGAGCCAGGTGGTGAATCTGGCACAGGGCGAGGCCAAGCGCTTTGATTCGGTCTACCAGAGCTATGCCCAGTCCAAGGATGTCACCGCCTGGCGGCTGTATCTGGACAGCATGGACGAAGTCTTGAAGAAGGCCAGCAAGGTGGTGGTGGATTCGTCTGGCAAGGCTGGCAATGGCGGCGTGCTGTCGCTGCTGCAATTGCAGGACAAGGACAAACCCAAGCCGGCGAAGGAGACCCGCTGATGGCCCGCTCGTACAAAGGCGCCGGCATCCTCGGCGCGCTGGCAGTGTTGTGGCTGCTGTCCTCCTCTTTCTACACCCTCAGCGAGGGGCAGAAGGGGCTGATCATCCGCCTGGGTGCGCCCATCGAGGTGGATGCCGAGCCCGGCCTCAAGTTCAAGCTGCCGCTGGTGGACAGCCTGCAGTTTTATGATGTGCGGCTGCAAACGCTGGCACCGCCGCCGGAACAGATCATTCTGGGTGATGAAAAACGGCTGGAGGTGGAAACCTACACCCGCTACCGCATTGCCAATCCGCTGCGCTTTTATCAGGCGCTGCGCACGGAAGACCAGGCCCGCTTGCAACTGACTCAGCTGGTGAGCACCTCGTTGCGGCGCGAGCTGGGCAAGGTGCCGCTCAAATCCCTGCTATCGGAAGAACGTACCCGCATCGTGCAGCAGATCCAGCAGGAAACCGCTACCCGCGCCCGTTCCTTGGGCATCGAAGTCACCGAAGTCCGCCTGCACCGCGCCGACCTGCCGCTGGAAACCAGCCAGGCGATTTACGACCGCATGAAGTCGGCCCGCCAGCAGGAAGCACGCGAACTGCGCGCCCAGGGCGGGCAGTGGGCACAGGAAATCCAGGCCAAGGCCGATGGCGAACGCACGGTGATCCTGTCCGAGGCGCAGCGGCAGAGCGCCATCATTCACGGCGAGGCCGATGCCCAGGCCAACAAGGTGTTGGCGGCGGCTTTCAGCAAGGACCCCAAGTTCTACAAGTTTTATCGCTCGCTGCAGACTTACCGTCAGGCGCTGTCCGATTCGGCCCCTACCTTGCTGCTGACGCCGGATTCGGCGCTGCTGCATGACTTCCGCAACGGGCCGGCAGCCGGCAAGCCATGAGCCAGCTGGCTGTGCCGCAGTGGCCGTCGGCGAGTCGGCTGCGCCGACTGGCGGCCACGCTGGGGCCGGGGCTGGTGGTGATGCTGGCCGATACCGATGCCGGCAGCGTGCTGACAGCAGCCCAGAGTGGTGCGCAGTGGGGTTATCGCCTGTTGCTGCTGCAGTTCCTCATCATTCCGCTGCTGTTCATCGTGCAGGAGCTGACGGTGCGGCTGGCGCTGTCCACCGGCAAGGGTTATAGCGAGCTGATCCTGCAACGCTTTGGCCGCTGCTGGGCGCAGCTGTCCTGCGCGGCGCTGGTGGCCAGCTGTTTTGGTGCGCTGCTCACCGAAATGAGCGGGCTGGCTGGTGTCGGCCAGCTTTATGGCGTGCCGGTATGGCAGAGCGTGGCGCTGGTGGCCGGGCTGATCCTGCTGATGGTGTGCAGCGGCAGCTATCGGGCGGTCGAACGCGTGGCCATGCTGTTTGGCGTGGCCGAGCTGGCCTTCCTCTACATGGCCTGGCATGCCCAGCCAAACTGGCAGCATATCCGGCAACAGGTGTTGGTGATGCCGCTGCACGATGCCAGCTATCTCTACCTGCTGGCGGCCAATCTGGGCAGCAGCGTGATGCCGTGGACGGTGTTCTATCAGCAGTCGGCGCTGATCGACAAGGGACTGGACCTGCGCGACCTGCGCGCGGCGCGGCTGGATACCATGCTGGGGGCAGTGCTGTGCCAGCTGGTTACCGCCGCCGTGCTGATTGCCTCGGCAGCGGTGTTTGCCGGACATGGCGGGGTGGTGCTGGATACCGTGCCGGAGCTGGCCGATGCCTTTGGTCGTGTGCTGGGTCCGCTGGCTGGCCGTTTGCTGTTTGCCCTGGCGCTCAGTGGCGGCGCGCTGGTGGCCACCATCGTGGTCTGCCTGTCGGCTGCCTGGGCGCTGGGGGAAATGCGCGGCACCCGTCACTCGCTGGCGCAGCATCCGCTGCAGGCACCGTGGTTTTACGGTGCGTTTGCCCTGTTGCTGCTGGCTGCCGCACTGACCGTGGTGCTCAGCCACAGCCTGGTGCGGCTGTCCATTGCCACCGCCGTGCTCAATGCCGTGCTGCTGCCCTTGGTGCTGGGCTTTCTGTTCTGGCTGGCGCGCAGCGAGCTGCCGCCGGGGCTGCGGCTGCAAGGGCGCTATGCCGTGGCCGTGGGAATATTGTTTTTACTGACTGGCGGGCTGGGTTTGTACGCCGGGGTGACCGGAGCCTTGCATGGCTGAACCGGGCGCGTTTGTGCTGAATGAAAGGCTGTGATGGAGCTGGATGGTTTGATGCATGCGCTGGGCATGACGCTGCAAGTGTTTTTTCTCGACCTGATTCTCAGCGGCGACAATGCGCTGGTGATTGCGGTGGCCTGCCGCTCGCTGCCGCCAGCGCTGATGCGCAAGGCGGTGCTGCTGGGCACCGGCTTTGCCATTCTGCTGCGGGTGTTGCTGACCACGGTGGTGGGTTTCCTGCTGCAAGTGCCGCTGCTGAAACTGCTGGGCGCGGCCTTGCTGGTCAGCATTGCCATCAAGCTGCTGCTGGGTGATGACGACGGCGATGCGCTCCCCGGCAGTGCTGCCGACAGCCGTCAGCTGTGGTCGGCGGTGTCGGTGGTGGTGATGGCCGATCTGGTGCTCAGCCTGGACAATGTGGTGGCGCTGGCCGCCGCCGCGCAGGGCAGCGTGCTCTATCTGATACTCGGCCTGCTGTTCAGCGTGCCGCTGCTGATGTATGGCAGCCTGTTCATCGCCCGCCTGCTGGGTGAGATCCCCTTGCTGATTCCGCTGGGTGCCGCCCTGCTGGGCTGGGTGGCCGGCCAGATCGCTGTCACCGACCCGCTGCTGGCTGACTGGATCACTACCCAGGCCCCGGCCTTGCAGGTGGTGGTGCCATTGCTGTGCGTGGTGTTCGTGCTGGTGGAAAGCCGCATTATCCGAGAACGTGCCCAGGCACTGACTCCACCGCCGCCTCTGGGCTGGCTGGATGGCCTGATGGGCCGGCTGGCGCGCATTGGCGAAGCGGGCGCTACGCCCCAGGTCGTCGCTGTGGCTACGCTGGTCGAGCATACCGGACCGCAGGGTAATGCCGAGGCGATGGCGGTGAGCACTGTGCCAGCCGTCATGTCTGCTGATGCGGCCGTGGTGGCCCCGGTATCTGAAAGATCCCCGCCTGCCAGCGTGGAGGAGGTGGCCACAACGGCAGCCAGCAGCGAGCAGCCGCCGGAGACGGCAGCGATCCGCACGGACGCTGATAAGCCTGTCGCCGCCGACAGTGTGGCGCGGCCAGCACGCAAGGACGGTTTGCTGAATTCGCCGCGCATGGCGCTGCTGGTGAAGCTGCTGCTGGGCGTGGCGGCGCTGGTCGGGGTCTGCGCCTTGGGCTGGCTGCTGTTTCATCTGCTCAGCCAGGGCTTTTTGCCGACGCCGGCACCCAGCACCAAGGTGAAACACTGAACACAGGCAGGCCGGGGCGGACAAGTGGCTGGGCAAAACTGCCGCCATTGTTTACCGTTGTGGCCTGCCGCATTTTTGCCTGCCGCGCCGTTAATGGCGTGGGGGATTTCGAGGTTAATCCACATGTATCGTTATCTGTCTGCCGGCTTGTTGCTGGCCCTCGCCGGCTGCGCCAGCAGCGTGGCTCCTGTCCCCGCTCCGGTGGTTTCCCCGGCGGTGCGCCCGGCACCGATGCCCGATCCGCAAACCCTGCTGCCCGCGCCGCTGCCGGCACCGGTCCAGCCGGCTCCGCCGGCGAGTGCGCCGGTAAGCAAGCCAGTGCCGGCTCCGCTGCAGCCGGCCTACAACAACGAACAGGCGGGTTCCGCCTTGCTGGAGCGGCTGTTGCCGCGCGGCATTCCGGCCCGCCGCGAATGGCATGGCGACATCATGAGCGCCTTTAGCCATCTGAAAATTCCGTATGCCCCGCAATACTTCTGCGCGGTGCTGGCAGTGGCCGAGCAGGAGTCTGGCTTCAATCCCGATCCGGTAGTACCCAATCTGTCCAAGATTGTTTGGGGGCAGATCGAGGAGCGGCGGCAGAAGTATTTCATTCCCTCGCTGGTGGTGGATGCCGCCATGCTGAAGAAATCGCCCAATGGCCAGAGCTACAAGGAGCGGGTGAATGCGCTGCGCACCAAGAAGCAGATGAATGCGCTGTTTGAGGACATGATTCGCGAGCTGCCGTTCGGCCAGACCATCTTCGAACACAAGAACCCCATCCGCGATGGCGGGCCGATGCAGGTGAGCGTGGCTTTTGCCGAAACCCAGGTGCGCGCCTGGCCCTATCCCTACAGCTACAGCAGCCTGCGTGATGAGGTGTTCAGCCTGCGCGGCAGCGTGTACTTCGGTTCGGCCATCCTGTTGCAATATCCCATCAGCTATCCGGACATGGTGTACCGCTTTGCCGACTACAACGCCGGCCGCTACGCCAGCCGCAATGCCGCCTTCCAGCAGGCAGTGCAGCATCTGTCCGGGCAGAAGCTGGCGCTGGATGGCGACATCATGCTGTACAGCGACAAGATGAACCGCGTGCTGTCGGGTGCCACCAGCGATACCCAGCGCGCGCTGAATGGCCTGGCCGGTCGCCTGCGCATGAGCCCGGACGAGATGGCACGTGACCTGCGCCAGGAAAAGCTGTCCGGCTTCTCGCAAACCGCGCTTTACCAGCGGGTGTTTGCGCTGGCCGATCAGTCCGGCAAGGCCGCGCCGCGCCAGATCATTCCGCAGATCGTGCTGATCAGCCCCAAGTTCACCCACCAGCTGACCACCGAGTGGTTTGCCCGCCGCGTGGATGGCCGTTATCAGAAGTGCATGGCTCGCGGCACCGCGTCGTGAGCAGCGGGGCAGGGGAATCGTCGCCGCGATAAGTGGGTGAGCGCGGCGCAGCGTTGTATGATGTTGGCAAATTTCACCGGATTGTGCCATGGCAACCCTGCTACGCCCCCTTGTCTTCACCGCTGCCCTGCTGAGCTGCACCCTGGCCAGCGCTTCCAGCATTGTCACCTTCAGCCCGCAAGGTGAGATCAAGACCGTCAGCCAGGTGCGCGCCAGTTTCAGCGACAGCATGGTGGCGCTGGGTAACAGCGCTGCCGCCGCGCCATTCAGCTGGTCGTGCTCGCTCAAGGGCCAGGGCCACTGGGTGGACGACAAGACCTGGGTGCTGGACATCAGCGCCATGCCGCCGGCCAATACCGACTGCCGCTTCAATCTCAAACCCGGCCTGAAAGACATGCAGGGCGGCGTGCCTGGCGGTGTGCGGCAGTTCCGTTTCTTTACCGGGCTGCCGGTCATCAGTAATAGCTGGCCTGATCCCGGCCATATCGAGGAAGATCAGGTCTTTGCGCTGCAGTTCAATGCACGGGTGGTCGAGGCCGGCCCCTTGTTCTGCCTGTCTTCTGCTTCGCCGGAGCGCTTGCCCGCGCAGCCGGTCAGTGCGGCCGAGCGCGGCATCCTGCTCAAGCATCTGCGGCTGGAGAACGAGGCCGCCAGCGTGGCCACCGTGCGCTGCAGCCAGCGCCTGCCAGCGGATAGCAAGCTGACCTTGCTGCATCCGCGCGGCAATGCAATGGCGGACAAGCTGAATTTCCAGGTGCGGCCGCCCTTTACTGCCGCCCTTAGCTGCCAGCGCGAAAATGCGCGCGGTGCCTGCATTCCCTTTGCCTCGATTACTCTCAACTTCACTTCGCCGGTACCGGAAAAGCTGGCCATGGCCATCCGGCTGCGTGGCAGTGAGGGTGAGCGCAAACCGGCAGCGGTGAAAAACAGCCATGGCGAACCGGTGGACAGCGTGCGTTTCGATCCACCGTTTCCGCCACTGGAAAACTTCAGCCTGGTGTTGCCGGACAAGCTGCGTGACGAGGTGGAGCGCCCGCTGGCCAATGCTGCCCGCTTTCCGCTGGCGGTGAAGCTGGCCGACTATCCGCCACTGGCCAAGTTTGCCGCTGCCCCCTTCGGCATTATCGAATCCGGCCCGGATGCCGCCCTGCCCATTACCCTGCGCGGGGTGGAAGCCGGCCTGAACATCAAGACGGTGCAACTGGGCGGGCAGGCGCTGCGCTTGTCCGACGACCGGCAGATGCTGCAATGGCTGAACAAGGTGGAGCGCTATCATGAGTCGCGCATTCCCAACAAGGCGGGCAAGGAGGTGGAAAGCCGGCGGCTGTCACTGCTGAGCCACGAGCGCGCCGCGCAGCCACTGAAGCTGCCCACCCAGCCGGATGCCCAGGGCAAATGGCCGTTCGAGGTGGTGGGCATTCCGCTGCCCAAGCCGGGCCTGTACGTGGTGGAGGTGTCCTCGCGCCTGTTGGGCAAAGCGCTGCTGGCTGCCGACAAGCCGATGTATGTGCGCACGGCGGCCCTGGTCAGCAATCTGGCGGTGCATCTGAAGCGCTCGCCGGAAAATGCGGCGGTGTGGGTGACTACCCTGGACAAGGGGCGGCCGGTGCCGGATGCGCACATCGCCGTGTATGACTGCAAGGGCGCCACCCTGTGGCAGGGCCGTACCGACAGCAAGGGCGTGGCCTTTGTCGGCAGCCGGCTGGACGAGGGCAGCTGCGAGCACGGCGACGAGCAGTCTTCCGGCTTGTTCGTCACTGCCCATGCCCGTGATGCCCAGGGCAATGAGGATGTGTCCTTTGTCCGTTCCGGCTGGAACCAGGGCATCGAGTCCTGGCGTTTTCCCTTCCCCACGCGCAGCGACGCCGCCCCGGCCCTGCTGGCGCACAGCATTCTGGACCGCAGCCTGTTGCGTGCCGGTGAAACCGTGTCGATGAAGCACCTGCTGCGGGTGCAAAGCAGCCGTGGCCTGTCGTTGCTGAAAGCCGGACAGCTGCCGCAGCAGTTGCGCATTGTGCACGATGGCAGCAGCGACGAATTCGTGCTGCCGCTGAGCTGGCGGCAAGGGCGCTATGCCGAAAGCAGCTTTACCCTGCCACGCGAGGCCAAGCTGGGTGAATACACCCTTTATCTGGAACGCAAGGGCAGTCGCAGTAGCGGGGACACGGGCCAGGCATCGAGTCCCGAGCTGGATGGCTACTCGCTGCACAGCGGTAGTTTCCGGGTGGAAGAGTTCCGGCTGCCGGTGATGCGTGGCCGGATCAGCAGTGCGCGTGACGCCGGCATTGCCGCCAGCAGCCTGCCGTTGAACGTGTCGCTCAGCTGGGGCAACGGCGGCCCGGCCAAAGGCTGGCCGGTGGAAGTCAGCGCCATGCTGACGGAAAGCTATGGCCACTGGAAGGGCTACGACGACTACAACTTTTCTGCGCCGCAACGCAGCCGCGAACAGCGCGACAGTTCGCTGGATGGCAAGGTGGTGCTGGACAAGGCCGCCGTGGTGCTGGATGGCAACGGCAACGGCAAAACCATGGTCAACGGCCTGCCCAAGCTGGACCGCCGCTACGATCTGCAGGCCGAAGCCGCCTATCGCGACCCGAATGGCGAGGTGCAGACCATCAGCCGTCGCCTGGCGCTGTGGCCATCCGCCCTGCAACTGGGCATCAGCGTGGAAAGCTGGATGAACAGCGGGCGCGAAGTCCCGCTCAAGGTGGTGGTGCTGGATACCACCGGCAAGCCGGTGGCTGGCCGCAAGGTGCAGGTCAGCCTGCGTGAGCATCGCTATCTGTCCAGCCGCAAGCGGCTGGTGGGCGGCTTTTACGCCTGGGAACACAATGAAGAAGTCGCGGACAAGGGCCAGGTGTGCAGCGGTAGTAGCGATGCCCGTGGTCTGCTGTTGTGCGATATCAGCCTGAAGGATGCCGGTGAAATGGAGCTGGTGGCCCAGGCCCAGGATGACAAGGGCAATCTGGCGCAGGCCGCCCAGCAAGTATGGGTGAGCGAGCATGACGAGCTGTGGTTCGATGTCGACAACAACGACCGCATCGATGTGCTGCCGGAGAAAACCGACTACGCCCCCGGCGATATCGCCCGCTTCCAGGTGCGCATGCCTTTTCGCAAGGCCACGGCCTGGGTCGGCATCGAGCGCGACGGCATCATGGAAACCCGCGTGCTGGAACTGGAAGGCAAGCAGCCGGTGATCGAACTGAAGGTCGAGCCGGACTGGACGCCCAATGTTTATGTGTCGGTGCTGGCCATCCGTGGCCGGGTGCGCGAAGTGCCGTGGTATTCCTTCTTTACCTGGGGCTGGAAAACACCGGGCGAGTGGTGGGATGCCTACTGGCATGAAGGGCGGGATTATACCCCGGCCACGGCGCTGGTGGATCTGGCCCGGCCGGCCTTCAAGTACGGCATTGCCGAAATCCGCGTCGGTGATGCCGCCAAGCGGCTGGCGGTGGAAATCAGCCCGCTGCGCAAGAGCTATGGCATCCGTCAGCCGGTTGAGGCCGACATCAAGGTCAAGCTGCCCAATGGCAAACCGGCACCGGCCGGCACCGAAGTGGCTTTTGCCGCGGTGGACGAAGCCCTGCTCGAGCTGCAGCCCAATCGCAGCTGGGAGCTGATGCAGGCCATGTACCAGCGCCACAGTTACGGGGTGGAAATCGCCACGGCGCAGCAGCAGGTGGTGGGCAAGCGTCACTTTGGCCGCAAGGCCTTGCCGCCGGGTGGTGGTGGCGGCAAGGCACCCACCCGCGAACTGCTGGACACCCTGCTCAGCTGGCAGCCGCGCGTGGTGCTGGATGCCAATGGCCACGCCCGGGTGCGTTTCAATACCAATGACGCCCTCAGCCGCTTCCGCCTGGTGGCGGTAGCCGATGTCGGGCGCGACCAGTTCGGCACCGGCGAGGCCGGCATCAATGTGGTACAGGATGTGCAGATCAGCGCTGGCATTCCGCCGCTGGTGCGCAATGGCGACCAGCTACAGGCTGGCATCACCGTGCGTAATGGCAGCGATCATCCCTTGCAACTGCAAGTTCAGGCTGCGGCCGAAGGCTTGCCCTCACTGCCGCCGCAGGCCATCAGCCTGCCGGTGGGCGAGTCGCGCTGGGTGAGCTGGCCGGTGACCGTGCCGGCCGAGCTGTCGCAGCTGAAATGGCAATTCCAGGCCAGCGAGCGCAATGGCAAGGCCAGCGACCGGCTGGCAGTAGCCCAGCCGGTGGAGCCGGCTGTGCCGGTGACGGTGGAGCAGGCCAGCCTGCAACGACTGGCTCCGTCCCTGTCGCTGCCCGTGGCCTTGCCACCTGCAGCCCTGCCGGGGCGCGGGGGCTTGCGCATCAAGCTGCAGGACCGCCTGGGCAGCAGCTTGCCGGCGGTGCGGCGCTGGTTTGCCGAATATCCCTATCACTGCCTGGAACAACGTAGCGCGGTGGCGCTGGGGCTGGGCGACAAGGCTGCCTGGCAGGTGCTGGGGCAGGAGCTGCCGCTGTATCTGGATGGCAACGGCCTGGCGGCCTACTTCCCGCTGGGCGAGGGCGCGGCCGACCGGGGCAGCGATATCCTGACTACCCATTTGCTGGCCGTGGCGCACGAAGCCGGGGCCAGCCTGCCGCAAGCCGGCAGCCAGCGCATGCTGGACGGGCTGACCGCCTTTGTCGAAGGCCGCATCAAGCGCGAGCTGTTGTCCTCGCACCAGGATCTGGATGCGCGCCGGCTCAGTGCCATGGAGGCGCTGGCGCGCTATGGCCGCTTCCGTCCGGCCATGCTGGAAGTGCTGGAACTGAACCCGCAGAAAATGAGCACGGCGATGCTGCTGGACTGGCTGAGCCTGCTGGATCGCGCTGCCACCATTCCCCAGCGCGCCAGCCGGCTGGTGGAAGCGACCAATCTACTGCGGGCGCGGCTGACTTATCAGGGCAGCCACATGGGCTTTACCACCGAGGCCGCCGACAATGCCTGGTGGCTGATGGGCAATGGCGATGTCAATGCCGCACGCCTGTTGCTGCTGGCCAGCCGTCGCCCGGAATGGCAGGCCGATGTGCCACGCCTGCTCACCGGCCTGCTGGCGCGGCAGAACAAGGGCCACTGGCAGACCACCACGGCCAATCTGTGGGGCAGCCTGGCAGTGGCGCAGTTCTCGCGCCAGTTTGAAAGCACCCCGGTCAGCGGCAGCAGCACGCTGAGTCTGGAAGGCAGCAGCCAGAAGCTGAGCTGGCCGCAGGCTGGCAATCAGGCCGCCGTGTTGTTGCCGTGGCCGGCTGGCGGACGCGGCACGCTGCAACTGAGTCATCAGGGCAGCGGTGCACCCTGGGCCACGGTGCAGGCCGAAGCGGCGATGGTGTTGAAGAGCCCGCGCTACGCCGGCTACAGCATACGCAAGACGCTGACCCCCATCAGCCAGCACACTGCCGGCCGTTATCAGGTGGGTGATGTGGTCAAGGTGACGCTGGAGATCACCGCGCAGAGTGATATGAGCTGGGTGGTGGTGGATGATCCGATTCCGGCCGGAGCCAGCATCCAGGGCAGCGGGCTGGGTCGGGATTCGCAAATCGCCGGCGCGGCCGCGCGGCAAGGCGACAGTGCCGATTATGTCGAGCGGCGCTTTGCCGGTTATCGCGCCTATTACGGTTTCGTGCCGCGCGGCAGCCTGAAAGTGGAATACAGCATGCGGCTGGGCAATGCCGGGCTGTTCCAGTTGCCCCCGACCCGGGTCGAGGCGCTGTATGCGCCCGAGGTGTTCGGCATGTTGCCCAATGCAGCTTTCCGTGTGATCGATGGCCAGTAAGGGAGGGCGTGGCGCGCTGTTGCTGGCGGCGCTGCTGTTGAGCGGCCCCTGCCTGGCGCTGCCCGGCTTTGCGCAAGTGAAGGCGGCATGGCGCTCGTCGGATGTCATCGTGCAAGACCGCCACGGCCAGCCGCTGCAGCGCTGGCGGGTGGACAAGCAGGGGCGGCGACAGGACTGGGTCAGCCTGGTCGATACCTCGCCGGCCTTGCGTCAGGCGCTGGTGCTGTCGGAAGACAAACGCTTCTACCAGCACAGCGGGGTGGACTGGTCCGGGGTGGCTGCCGCGGCCTGGGGCAATCTGTGGAATACCCGTACCCGTGGTGCCTCCACCCTCACCATGCAGCTGGCCGGCTTGCTGGATCAGCAACTCAAGGCCGGGCGCAATGGCCGCAGCCTGTGGCAGAAAATGGGCCAGAGCTGGTCTGCCGCCGAACTGGAACAGCACTGGAGCAAGGCGGAAATCCTGGAGGCTTACCTGAATCTGGTGGCCTTCCGTGGCGAGCTGGTCGGCCTGTCTGCCTTGTCGTCCACTCTGTTTGGCAAGCTGCCTTCCGGGCTGAACCAGGAAGAATCCGCCATCACCGTGGCGCTGATCCGCGCCCCGAATGCAGCAGTGGAAAAGGTGTCGGCCCGCGCCTGCCAGCTGCTGCACGATCTGGGCCAGTCAGCACGTTGCGATGTGGTGGCCATCCATACCAGCCAGGCGCTGGCGCGCAGCCGCGCCGCCAATCCGCAGGCCGAGCAGGACGCGCCGCACTTTACCCGCAAGCTGTTGCAGCGCCAGCCCATGGCGCAGGGCGGGGTGGTGCGCAGCACGCTGGACCAGCCCCTGCAGCGTTATGCCACTAGCGTGCTGCGCCGGCAATTGGCCGCACTGGCGCAGCGCAATGTGCAGGATGGTGCGCTGGTGGTGCTGGACAATGCCAGCGGCGACATCCTGGCCTGGGTGGGTTCCAGCGGTGCCGCGCTGTCCAGTGCGGCCGAGGTGGATGGCGTCACGGCGCTGCGCCAGGCCGGTTCCACCCTGAAGCCCTTTCTGTATCAGCTGGCCTTGCAGCGTCGTTATTTGACTGCGGCCTCCTTGCTCAATGACAGCCCGCTGGATTTGCAGACCGGCAGCGGCTTGTATGCTCCGCAGAATTACGCCAAGGATTTCAAGGGTCTGGTGTCGGCGCGCACCGCGCTGGCGGCCTCGCTGAATGTGCCGGCAGTGCGGGTGATCAAAATGGTCGGGCCGCAGGCGCTGCGCGACCGTTTGACGCAGCTGGGGCTGAGCAGCCTGCAACAGGACGGCGAGTATTACGGCTACAGCCTGGCGCTGGGGGCGGCCGACATCCGCCTGCTGGAACTGGCCAATGCCTACCGCACCCTGGCCAACCAGGGGCGTGCCTCGGCATTGCGCTGGACCATGGCCGATCCGCCGCCGCGCTGGCAGCGGCAGCTGGATGCCGCCAGCAGCTTCATCATTGCCGACATCCTGTCCGACCGCACCGCCCGCGCGCGCACTTTTGGTCTGGACAGCGTGCTGTCCACCCGCTACTGGAGCGCGGTGAAAACCGGCACCAGCAAGGACATGCGCGATAACTGGGCGGTGGGTTTCTCGCGCCAGTTCACCGTGGCCAGCTGGGTGGGCAACAGCAATGGCGAACCGATGTGGGATGTGTCCGGCATGCATGGTGCCGCACCAATCTGGATGGCCGTGCTGGACAAGGCGCAAAGCAGCACCGGGCCATCGCTGCCACCGTCAGTGCCGGCCGGCGTGGTGCGTCAGTTGGTACGTTACCGTGGTGGCGAGGAGGCCGAGCGCCAGGAGTGGTTTCTGGCGGGCAGCCAGCGCAGCCTGATCGAGAGCGCGGACAGCAAGGCCACGGCGCAAAGCCCGGGCATCGTGTCCCCGCTGGATGGCAGCATTTTTGCCATCGATCCGGATATTCCACCGGCCAATCAACGGCTGCTGCTGCGCGCTCGTGGTGTGGTGGCGGCACAGTGGTGGCTGGATGGCAAATGGCTGGGCAAGGGCGCGGCCTTGCGCTGGTTTCCCTGGCCGGGCCGGCACCGGCTGGAGCTGCGCGATGGCAAGGGCAACAAGGTGGAGGCCGTCGGCTTCGAGGTGCGGGGTGCCATGCTCAAGCCGCCAGCCCGGCCGCCGGGGCGCAGCACGCCCCCCGGCATGCCGCACTAGGGCGGCAGGGCCTGCACTGCAATACAGATCGCGTCGACAGGCCCTGGCCAGCGGCTTCAGCGCTGCCAGTTCAGCTGGGTCCAGCCGTGCTGGGCAGCCACTGCCGCCAGTTTCGGGTCGGCATTCACGGTATGGGCCTGTTCCACTGCCTGCAGCAGCGGCACATCGTTGATGGAGTCGCTATAGCCATGGCTGCCTGCCAACGCAGCCCCGTGCTGCGTCAGCCAGTCTTGCAGGCGCAGCACCTTGCCGTGTTGATAGGTCAGCACGCTATGGGTGCGGCCGGTATAGCAGCCATCGTGGGTTTCCAGGCAGATGGCCAGAAAGTCGTCCGCCCCCAGAAAGCGTGAAATCGGCCCCACCAGATGCTCGCCAGTGGCAGAAATCACCAGCAGGGTGCGCCCCTCCGCCTTGTAGCGCGCCAGTGTTTCCCGCGCGGCCGGAAAGACGATGGGCGCGATCTTGTCGGCGATGAAGCGTTCCACCCACTCGGCCATGTCCGCCATGCTGCGGCCCTGCATCGGCTGCAGGGTGAATTCCATATAGTCTTCCATGCGCAGTTCGCCACGGCGGTAGGCTGCCATCAGCTCGGCCTCGCGCGGCAGCATGTCGGCAGCGGCCAGGCCGTGTTCCACCATGAATTGCAGCCACAGGCTGGAGCTGTCGCCGTCAGTCAGGGTGTCGTCCAGATCAAAAATGGCCAGCATCAGCGTACCTCGCGCATGTCGTCGCGGCTGATTTGCAGCCTGACTTCGGTGCCGGCGGGCATCAGGTCGCTGGCCGTGCGGTTCAGCCGGTCTACCTGCAGGGTGATGCCGGCGCTTTCAATCTGGTAGCGGATGATATTGCCCAGCAGCTGGTGCTGGCGGATGGTGCCGGCCAGGGTGCCATCCTGCTGGCTGTGGCCGTCCAGCACGTGAATGGATTCCGGGCGGATGGCCAGGTGGCCGCTGATGTTCAGCCCCAGCAGGCGGTTGGTGTCGGCAGCGCCCAGCAGGTTGTAATTGCCCATGAAGCGGGCGACAAACTCGGTGGCCGGTTCGGTGTAGACGATTTCGGCGCGGCCTTCCTGCTCCACCTTGCCCTGGTTCATCACGAAGATGCGGTCGGACATGGTGAGCGCTTCTTCCTGATCGTGGGTGACGAAAATGGTGGTCAGGCCAAGGCGGCGCTGGATGTCGCGGATCTGCTCGCGCAGGTTTTTGCGGATGCGAGCGTCCAGTGCCGACAAGGGTTCGTCCAGTAGCAGGATGCGTGGCTCCACCACTAGCGCGCGCGCCAGTGCCACCCGCTGACGCTGGCCGCCGGACAATTCGTGCGGGTAGTGGCTCTCCTTGCCGGACAGCTCCACCAGCTTGATGACCTCGGCCACCTTGCGCTTGATGTCATCGGCCGGGCATTTGCGCATTTTCAGGCCAAAGCCGATGTTCTGCGTCACGTTCATATTGGGAAACAGCGCATAGCTCTGGAACACCATGCCGATGCCGCGCTTTTGTGCGGCCTGGTGGGTGATGTCCTCGCCGCCGACGCAGATGCGGCCGGAGGTAGGGGTTTCAAAGCCGGCGATCATGCGCAGTACCGTGGTCTTGCCACAGCCGGAGGGGCCGAGGAAAGTCACGAACTCGCCCTGTTCGATACTCATGTTGAAGTCGTGCACCACGACGTGGTCGTCGAAGCGCTTGTGCAGATTATTGATGGTGAGATAGGCCATGCTGGTTCCTTGAGTTCTGTCTGTGCTCAGGCCGTCTTGCGGGCCGGGCGGGCATTGCGGGCGAATACCTGGATCAGCCCCATCGAGGCCCAGGTCACCATGAAGGCGATGATGGCCAGCGCCGAAGGCTCGTAAGCCCGGTTGGCACCAATCAGCTGCAGATAGGGGCCGAAGGCCGGGCGGCCCAGCAGGCTGGCCATGGTGAATTCGCCAATCACTACCGCAAAGGTGAGAAAGGCGCCGGACAGGATGGCCGATTTCACATTGGGAAAGATCACCTGCAGCAGGATGCTGGGCCAGCTGGCACCCAGGCTCTCGGCCGCTTCGGTCAGCGTGCGCACGTCGATGGCCCTGAGGCCGGCATCGACGGAGCGGTACAGATAGGGCAGCGCCAGCGTGACATAGCTGCACATCAGCAGCAGGTCGGTGGCGCGCTCGTTGCCGGTCAGCGGCAGCCAGGAGCTGCTGTTGTACAGCTTGAGGTAGCCAAACACGATGACGATGGCCGGAATCACCAGCGGCAGCAGGGTGATGAACTCCACCAGCGGCCGCAGCCGTGGCAGTTTCAGCTGAATCCAGTAAGCGGTGGGCACCACCAGCAGGATGCCGACGATGATGGTGAGCACCGCCATCAGCGTGGAATAGCCAAAGGTAGCCTGAAAGCCGGGGTCGGCCAGCACCACCTTGTAGGCCTCGAAGCTGTAGCCGTCGCGGTTCATCTTCAGGCTGAATTCGAAGGTAGCGATCAGCGGCAGTACAAAGTAGAGGGTGCCGATGGCAATGGCCACCCAGGCGCCCAGTCGGGATGTCGATTTCATTCACGCCCCCTTTCGGCGCGGCTGCGCAGCCAGATATAGCCGGCATTGGACAGGCCGGTCACCACGATCATGCCCAGAGCCAGGGCGTAGCCCAGGTTCTGGTCGTGCAGCACGTCGCCGCGAATCTGCGCATACAGCAGGATGGGCACGATGTTGAGCGAGCTGCCGGTGAGCGCATAGGCCGTGGCCACCGCGCCAAAGGCATTGGCAAACAGCAACAGCGCCGAGCCCATGATGCTGGGCCACAGAATGGGCAGGGCAATATGCCACCAGTAGGCCACGCTGCTGCCGCCCAGGCTTTCGCAGGCTTCGCGCCATTCGGCACGCAGGCCATCGATGGCCGGGGTGACGATCAGCACCATCAGGGGAATCTGGAAGTACAGGTAGGTCAGCGTGAGGCCCAGAAAACTGAGAATGGAAAAACCGCTGCCGTAGAGGTCAATGTCGGCATAGTTGCGCAGCAATACCGTCACCAGGCCCATGCGGCCCAGGGTGGACAGGAAGGCGAAAGACAGGGGAATGCCGGCAAAGTTGGAAGCCACGCCGGAAAAGGTCATCAGCGTGGGGCGTATCCATTGCGGCAGGCCGCCCTGAATGGCGGCCAGCGCCAGCGCCAGACCGATTACCGTGCCGCCCAGCGCCGAGGCAGCGCTGACTTCAAAACTGATCCAGTAGGCCGACAGAATGCTGTCGTCGAACAGTTTGGCGATATTGCCCAGGGTGAAATGGCCGTCGGCATCCTGAAACGCGCCTATCATCAGCGTGGCGGTGGGCAGGATCAGAAACAGCAATGCAAACAGGAAAAACGGTGCCACGCCCAGCCAGTTGAGCGAAGACAGCGTCAGGCCCTTGCGGATCTGGCCTGTCCCGGGCTCGGGATGGTGGGTGAGGGAATCGGGTGAAGTACTCATCCGTGGTGCAGCCTCGTGTACAAGGGAGTGCCCGGCATCAGCAACGGTGGAGCCGGTGGGCTGCCGCTGCCTTGCTGTTGTACTGCCACGCGGGCAGGGTCGGGTCTGGTCCCTGATGGGTGGGATCAAAAACCGTCATGGCCGTTTGCACGGCCATGAGGTCTGGGTGCTCAGATGCTGGCGGGCTTACTTGACGTTGCTGCCCACCACGCTGTCCCACTGTTTGGTGATGGTGGCCTTGTACACTTCCTGTTGTTCCAGGGTGGGGAACACGGCCTTTTTGTAGCTGGCGGCAGCCGGCAGCTTGGACAGCAAGTCAGCCGGTACTTTCTTGCGCGCAGCCAGGTCGTTGAAACGGCTCGGGTGGCAATAGCCCTTCAGCCAGCCCAGTTGGCCTTCGTCGGAGTACAGGTATTCCATCCACAGCTTGGCGGCATTCGGGTGCGGGGCGTAGGCGCTGATGGCCTGTACATACACGCCAGCCACCACGCCGGATTTCGGCACCACTACAGCCACTTTCGGGTTGCCCTTCAGGGTGTCGCGGTCGGCCAGGGCGTTGTAGTCCCAGCGTACGATGATGGGGGTAGTGCCCTGGGCCAGCGAGGCAGCCTTGCCGATCACCGGCACGAAGTTGCCGCTCTTGTTCAGCTGCGAGAAGAATTTCAGGCCGGCATCGGCGGCCTTGGCCGGGTTGCCACCTGCTTGCGACAGGCCGGCAGCGTACACGCCCATGATGGCCTGGTTGGCGGTGCGCGGGTCACCGGCCAGCGCCACAGCGTTCTTGTATTCCGGTTTCAGGAGGTCAGCCCAGTCGGCCGGTACTTTCTTGATGATGTCGGTATTCACTTCGAAGGCCAGCACGCCGTAGTAGTCGCCGTACCAGAAGCCATCCTTGTCCTTCACTTCAGCCGGAATGCTGTTCCAGGTGGAAACCTTGTACGGCTGGATCAGGCCAGCGGCCTTGGCCTGCGGGCCGAAGGACAGGCCAACGTCGATCACGTCCGGCGCTTGCGGGCCCTTATTGCCCTTGTTGGCCTTGATGGCTTCGATTTCATCGCCGGAGCCGGCGTCCGGATTCAGTTCGTTCACCTTGATGCCGTATTTGGCCTTGAAGCCGGCCACCAGGTCGCCATAGCCACACCAGTCATGCGGCAGGCCGATGGTGGTGAGCTCGCCTTCCTGTTTTGCCGCCTTGATCAGGCTGTTCAGATCCTGTGCATGCACAGCGGAAGCACCAACACTCAGTGCGGACAATACAACTGCGGCCATCAGCTTCTTGTTCATTGGTTCCATCCTTTGGACTAGGTCAATATGAGCAGGGCGATCATAGGCAGTGCAGGTGACGAAATGATGTGAGGCAAGTTTCAGTTCCGTGTCTATTGTGTGAAGTCTTGCGTGCGACCTGTTTTGGTCATATTCCGACATGCTGTCGCAGGCTTGTCATTTGAGTTTGCTAAACACTAAGCTCCAGTCAAATCAATATGGACTAGTCCAGAGCATGTCAGTAGAAAATAACCAGACACAAGTCGCCCGGATAAGACAGTCCCTGCTGGCACAGATCGAAGGCGGACTGCTGCCGCCCGGCGGCAAATTGCCGTCCGAACGCAGCTTGTCCGAGCTGTTCGATACCACCCGTATCACCCTGAAGGATGCTCTGCTGGCGCTGGAGGCCGAAGGCTGCATCTACCGCGAAGACCGGCGTGGCTGGTTTGTCGCCCCGCCCCGGCTGGAATACAACCCGCAGTACCGGGTGCATTTCCAGCAGATGGTGCAACAGCAGCAGCGGCGGGTGGATACCCGGGTGCTGTCGGTGCGCAGCATGGTGGCGACACCGGCGATGAGCCAGCGGCTGCAATTGTCGGCGCTGGCGCGGGTGTTGCAGATTTGTCGCCAGCGCAGCCTGGATGGCCGCGTGGTGATGTATGTCGAGCACTATCTGAAGCCGGAATGCTTTCCCGGCATCATGAACGAAGACCTGTCGCAATCGTTGACCGAGCTGTACCAGACGCGTTACGGCCTGCATTACCGCCGTTCGCGCTTCGACATCACTCCGACAGCCGCGCGCGGCGAGGTGGCACAGGCACTGATGCTGGCCGATGGCAGCCCCATCCTGCGCATCACCCGCATCAACTACGACCAGCAGCAGCGCATCATTGATTGCGATGTCGAGTACTGGCGGCACGATGCCATCCGCTTGTCGGTGGACAGCCAGTTGCCGACAGAGCCAGGTGATCTGGGTATTACGGTCATGCCAATGGGTTGATGTGTGAATTATTTGTCATTTTTGTCATGAATTAACAATTGCACACAGTTCCATTACAAATGCTTACCAAGCGATACAGCATGGCTACAGACCGGCAATGACTGCGTGCGACATGCTGCAAGCAGTTCCTCATTTCCGGAGAGCATTCAATGAAAGCGCAAATCCTGCGTAGTGGCCGCTGGCTGATGCTGGCCGCCGCTGTGTCTGGCCTGAGTGCCTGCGTGGTGGTTCCGCCGCGCACCCAGGTCGTCTACAAGCCCGCCCCGGTGGCTGTCGCCCCGCACTGGAATCCTGCCGAACACCCCTATTACGGCCATGCCATGAGCGATCTGCGCCAGGCGCGTGCTCTGCTGGCGCGTCCGGATGTGCAGCCGGTGCAGGATGACGAGCGCTGGGCCGTCGGTGCCATCGATGCCGCCCTGAAGGAAATGACCCAGGCCTCGATCCAGGACGGCAAGAACCCCTGGCAGCCACAACCCATCGATACCCGGCTGAACCCCACCGACCGCTTCCATCAGGCCCTGCAATTGCTGGAACAGGCCCGGCGCGATGCCAGCCACCGCGAGGATGATCCCTGGGTGCGCGATCTGCAGGGGCGCATCCTGCATCACATCGACGATGCTCACCGCGCCACCCAGCAAGCCATTGCCGACGCACTGCGTTGAGCCAGGCTGTCATACCGATTTACCGCAACAATAAAAAACGTCGCTTGCAATCAAGGAGAGCAACCATGTTGATCCTGAAGAAATCTGTCGCCAACCTGCTGCTGGCTGGCTTGGCCCTGTTGGCAACGGGTACGGCGATGGCCGACGACTGGCACGGCAATGACTGGCGCCCGGACATGCAGCGCGAGTGGCGAGAGGGCATGCCCTGGCGCTTCGAGCAGCACCACTGGCAGCCGGAGCAGCATCCTTACTACAGCCATGCCATGACCGACTTGCGCATCGCCCGCGATTTGCTGTCCCGTCCGGACCAGCCGCGTGTCGAGCAGGGCGAGCGCCGTGCCGTGGAAGCCATCAACCAGGCCCTGCATGCCATGCATGATGCGGCTATTGATGATGGCAAAGACCCCTTCCAGCGCATGCCGCCGGATGCACAGTACCGCCCGGACGACCGTTTCCATCAGGCGCTGCGCCTGCTGGACAAGGCCAGGCAGGATGCCAACCATGAGGAAGACGACCCCTATCTGCGCGGCCTGCAGCATTACATCATCGGCCAGATTGCTGTTGCCCAGCATGCTGTGAATGACGCCATCAACGAAGCATTGCGCTAAGACTCGCTAACAAAACCCCCGCGCCTGCGTTGCGTCTCCTTGCCGTACTCTTGGTACTGTCTGGGTCGGCGCGCCCTGGCCCGGGTTCTCTGCGAGGTTTTGTTCGCGGCGTTAAACCCTCACCGCTGCGTCCCCCCGCCACCGCCCGACTGTCGCGGGGGTTTTTACTGCCAGGCGGGCGGCTTGCCGCCAAGTTGCCGGTTTTGCGCTACCATGCCGGCTGTTTGATGTTGACCAAGGATGCAACCATGACCCGCCTGCTTGTCCTCTATAGCGGAGGCACCATTGGCATGGACCACAGCCCGGATGGCCTGGCCCCGGTGCCGGGCCTGCTGCCACGGCTGCTGGAACGTTTTCGCACGCCGGCGCTGGATTTCGATGTGCTGGAATACCCGCAGCTGATCGACTCGTCGGCCATCATGCCGGCGCAGTGGCAGCAACTGCTGGATGACCTGATTGCCCGCTATGCCGACTACGACGGCTTCGTGGTGATCCACGGCACCGACACCATGGCCTATACCGCCAGCGTGCTGGCCTTTGCCCTGCAAGGCCTGGCCAAGCCGGTCATCGTCACCGGTTCACAACTGCCGCTGGTGCATCCGCGCTCCGATGGCTGGAGCAATCTGGCCGATGCACTGGAAGCCGCCAGCCAGCCCGATCTGCACGAAGTGTGCATTGCCTTCAATCGCCTGCTGTTGCGCGGCTGCCGTGCGCGCAAGCTGGATGCGGCCAGCTTTGCCGGCTTTGCCAGCCCCAATGCGCCGGCCTTGGCCAGCTTTGGCATCCAGGCCCAGTGGCAGCGCCAGCACTGGCTGACGCGCACTGGCGCTTTTGCCCCGGTAAAGCTGGATGTCTCGCTCAAGCTGGCCACCTTTTTCCTGACTCCCGGCTATGCCAGCACGCTGGCGGGCCAGATCATGCAGGATGGCGAGCTGGATGGCGCAGTGCTGATGAGCTATGGCAACGGCAATACCCCGGCTGATGCGGCCTTGCTCGCTGGTGTGGCCGCGCTGACGGCGCGTGGCGGTGCCGTGCTGAACATCAGCCAGGTGGTGCATGGTGCGGTCGAAGTAGGGGCTTATGCGGCGAGCCAGCCATTGGCGCGGGCCGGGGCGGTGGCCGGGGCAGACCTGACGCCAGAAGCGGCCACAGCCAAGCTGCTGGTGCTGTTGTCGCAGGGTTTGCGTGGCGAGGCCTTGCGCCAGCAGCTGGCTACCCCGCTGCTGGGTGAGAGCAGCTAAGCTTGCCAGGCTAGTCTGTAGTAAAGAACAAGGGCGTGCCTGCGGCACGCCCTTGTTGCTGTCCGGTGCAATAAATTGCCTAAAAAATAAGCGGTCTGATTTTTCATTGCCAGATCAGTAGCTTGCCCATGCTATCCACAAGCCCTCCACACCGTGGTACACGCGGGGTGGGGAAAAACATGGCAACTGCCCAAAAAACAGGCAATGGCAGAAAGCCTGTTACCACTCAATGGTTTAGACAGTTTGTCCACAGCCCACACACAAGGCTGTCCCCTCTGCTTGTGTAAAACCGTGTGCTACCGCGCAGGAGGGCTGGCTTGGTGTGGACGGCTGGCTGCTGCCTAAAAAAGCAGCAGGTCAGGAAAAGTCCATTTCTTTCAGTGCTTTGCTTCAGTTGCCCACAGGCGGTGCACAAGCCTGTCCCCGCCTGCTGTGCAAAACCATGGCCAACAGCCAGTTTCAGCGGTGGAGAGCGCCAGCAGGCTGCATAAAATGGCCATTGCCTAAAAAACAGGCAGTCAGTAAAACCCTGTCGCGTTTCATGCACTTAGCCAACTTGCCCACAGACCGTGCACAAGGCTGTCCCCGCGCCATGTGTAAAACTGCGGCGACGCTGCCAGGCACAGGCAGGCAGCAGGAAACGGGTACTTGCCTAAAAAACAGGCAGTATAGAGAAGGCTGATTGCTTTCAGCGACTTAGCCTGTTTGTCCACAAGCCACGCACAAGGCTGTCCCCGCTGGCTGTGCGAAACCGTGCACCGTGTGCAGAAATGCGCGGCAACACTACTGGCAGGCTGCCATCCCGACGTATAATCAGACTCTTTGCCGGTGCCGTGCCGTGTCAGTCATCAGAATCGCCGTGATCGGGCCGGAATCCTGCGGCAAGAGCACCTTGTCGCTGCAGCTGGCAGCCGCCTTGCGCAGCCAGGGCTTGCGCGCCGTGGCCGTGGCCGAATATGCGCGCACCTATTACGCCGAACGGGACTACCAGGTGAGCATGGCCGATATCGAAGCCATTGCCGCCGGCCAGTTGCAGGCCGAACAGGACGCGGCAGCAGGGCAGGACTGGCTGGTGTGCGATACCACGGTGCTGACTTGCAAGATCTGGGCCGATGTGGCGTTTGGCCAGCCTTCGCCGGCCCTGCTGCAGCTGTACCGGCCACAAGACTATGGGTTCACCTTGTTGACCGCGGCCGACATCCCCTGGCAGCCGGACCCGCTGCGCAGCCATCCCCAGCAGCGCGACTGGTTGCTGGGTTTGTACCAGGCCGAGCTGGCGCGGCAAGGCGTGGCATATACCCTAGTGCAGGGCGGGCAGGCCGCACGGCTGGCGCAGGCCTTGCAGGCGCTGGGCCGCGCAGATTTGCCTAAAAAATAAGCAGTAGTGACAAAGCCTTTATATTTCATGGCCTTGTCCCCATTTTCCACAGCTACCCCACAGCCCTGTCCCGCAGGCAGGTGGAAAAGCGGCAGTACCTGCCTAAAAAACAGGCACTGCGAAAAATGGCTTTTCGCTCAAACAGTTGCAGGTCTTGTCCACAGCCGGTGCACAAGCCTGTCCAGAATGGATGTGTAAAAATGAATGAAATCTACAAACTGACTACCGAATACATCGCCCTGTGCGATCTGCTGAAAAGCTGCAGCGTGTGTTCTTCCGGTGGCGAAGCCAAGCATTTCATCGCCGAAGGCAATGTAGCGGTGAATGGCGTGCAGGAATTGCGCAAGACCTGCAAGATCCGCGCCGGCCAGGTGGTGAGCGGGCAGGGCTTTACCATCAAGGTGCTTGCTGCCTGATGAGCGAGCCGCTTCCGTTGGCGCCAGATGCTGCCGATCCCATGCCGGAGCCGCCGTTCGAGGTGAGCGACGACATGTGCTGCGGCAGCGGCTGTGATCCCTGCATTCTCGACACCTATCAAGCCGAACTGCGCGACTACCGCAGCCGGCTGGCCGCCTGGCAGGCGCGGCAGCCGTTACGGCAGAACAAGGACGGACAATAAGCCATGGCCAGTATCGATCTGCATTTTCATTCGCACGCCTCCGATGGCGCGCTGCCGCCGGCCGAGGTGATTGCCCGTGCCGCTGAGCGCGAGGCCACGCTGGTGGCGCTGACCGACCACGATTGCACGCGCGGGCTGGCCGAAGCCCGTGCTGCCGCCGCGACCCATGGCGTGGATTTTCTCGACGGGGTCGAGGTATCGGTCACCTGGAATGGCAAGCACACCGTGCATATTGTCGGCCTGGGCATCGACCCCGAGCATGCCGGCCTGCTGGCCGGTCTGCAGTCCATCCGCGATGGCCGGGTGGAGCGTGCCCGCGAAATGTCCGACTCGCTGGCCCGTATCGGTATCCACGGTGCTTTCGAAGGGGCGATGGCGGTATGCGAAAACCCGGAAATGATAGGCCGTACCCACTTTGCCCGTTTCCTGGTGAATAGCGGCGAGGTGAAAGATGTCCGCACCGTGTTCCGCAAATACCTGACGCCGGGCAAGCCCGGCTATGTGCCGCATGAATGGACCAATCTGGCCGATGCAGTAGGCTGGATCGTCGCCTCCGGCGGCATGGCGGTGATCGCCCATCCCGGCCGTTACGATATGGGCCGCACCCTTACCGAGCGGCTGATCCTGGATTTCAAGGACGCTGGTGGTCGTGGCATCGAAGTGGCCAGTGGCAGCCACAGCCTGGACGATATGCACAAGTACGCGTTGATTGCCCAGCGCTACGGCCTGCTGTCCAGTGCCGGCAGCGATTTTCACGCGCCGGGCGAAGGCGGCCGCGACGTGGGCCGCACCGATGACCTGCCGCCCATCTGCCAGCCGGTGTGGCAGGCACTGCAAGAGCGCATCATCCGCGCCCCACGCGCGGCATAAACCAACACAAAAGCACACACATGGCACAGTTCTTCATGATTCACCCGGACAATCCGCAGGCGCGGCTGATCCGGGAAGCGGCGACCATCCTGCGGGGCGGCGGGGTGGTGGTGTATCCCACCGACTCCTGTTACGCGCTGGGCTGCATGCTGGGTGACAAGAAGGCGATGGAGCGCATTCTGGCCATCCGCCAGATCGAGCTCAAGCATCACCTGACCCTGGTCTGTCACAACCTGTCGGAGCTGGCCAACTACGCCCGCGTCGACAACAGCCAGTTCCGCCAGCTCAAGGCCGCCACGCCGGGCAGCTACACCTTCATCCTGCAGGCCACCAAGGAAGTGCCGCGCCGCACCTTGCATCCCAAGCGCGCCACCATCGGCCTGCGCGTGCCGGACCACAAGGTGGCGCTGGCCCTGCTGGAAGAGCTGGGCGAGCCCATCCTGTCCTGTACCCTGCTATTGCCGGGCGATGACGAGCCACTGACCGACCCGTATGAAATCCGCGAACGGCTGGAGCACAGCGTGGATGCGGTGATTGACGGCGGCTGGTGCGGCACCGACCCCACCACGGTGATCGACATGACCGACGGCGTGGAACTGCTGCGTCGCGGCAAGGGCGACCCGGCCGTTTTCGGTTTATAGCCAGCCCGGCTGGAACCATGGCCGGCTGTCCCCATCTAGTAGTGGTTCATCTTACCCAACCAGAAAAGAAGCTATGGGCGATACCTCTCAACTGATCCAGCAGATCAGCATCTATGCCTTGCCGGTGCTGCTGGCCATTACCCTGCACGAAGCCGCGCATGCCTATGCCGCCAAGCGTTTTGGCGATGCCACCGCCTATATGCTGGGGCGCATGACGCTTAACCCGCTCAAGCACATCGACCCGGTCGGCACCGTGCTGCTGCCCCTGCTGTCGCTGATGATGGGCGGCGTGCTGTTTGGCTGGGCCAAGCCGGTGCCGGTGAGTTTTGGTGCCTTGCGCAATCCGCGCGTCGGCATGCGCTGGGTGGCGGCAGCCGGCCCGCTGGCCAACTTTGTCATGGCGGTGATGTGGGTCTTGCTGCTGAAACTCGCCATCATGATGAACAACAGCTATTCCGAACCGCTGGCGCTGATGAGCAAGGCCGGCATCAATATCAACGTCATGCTGATGGTGCTCAACCTGCTGCCACTGCTGCCGCTGGATGGCGGGCGCATCGTGGAAAGCCTGCTGCCGCCGGGCCTGGCCTACAAGTATTCCCGGCTGGAACCCTATGGCATGTGGATACTGATCGCGCTGATCTTTACCGGCGCGCTCATGCCGCTGCTCAATCCGCTGCGCCAGCTGGTGTATCATCTGCTCAGTCTCTTTTTCTAACTGGAATCCGCTCCATGTTTGCCAACCGCATCCTTTCCGGCATGCGCCCCACGGGCAGCCTGCACCTGGGCCATTACCACGGCGTCATCAAGAACTGGGTAGAGCTGCAGAGCAGTCACGATTGCTATTTCATGGTGGCCGACTGGCACGCCCTCACCACCAATTACGATAATGTCTCCATCATCGAAAAGAGCATCTGGGACATGGTGATCGACTGGCTGGCCGCCGGTGTCGACCCGGACAAGGCCACGGTATTCCTGCAGTCCAAGGTGCCGCAGCATGCCGAGCTGCACCTGGCGCTGTCCATGGTGACCCCGCTGTCCTGGCTGGAGCGCGTGCCCACCTACAAGGACCAGATCGAAAAACTGTCCACCAAGGATCTGGGCACCTACGGCTTCCTCGGCTACCCGCTACTGCAGGCCGCCGACATCCTGGTGTACAAGGCCGGGCTGGTGCCGGTGGGCGAAGACCAGGTGCCGCACATCGAACTGACCCGTGAAGTGGCACGCCGCTTCAACAATCTGTTTGGCCGCGAACCCAATTTCGACGAACTGGCCCAGGCCGCCGCCAAGAAAATCGGCAAGCAGGGCAAGCAGTTCATGCAGCAGCGCACTGCTTATTTGCAGGACGGCAACGCCGAAGCCTTGCAAGCGGCGCGCGAGATTCTGGCTGCCAGCCAGAACCTGGGCGTGGCCGACCGCGAACGCCTGGCCGGCTGGCTGGAAAACAAGGGCAAGACCATCCTGCCAGAGCCAGAAGCTAAGCTGACCGCCGCCTCGCGCATGCCGGGCCTGGACGGGCAGAAGATGTCCAAGTCCTACGGCAACACCATCACCATGCGCGAAGCGCCGGAGCTGGTGAGCAAGAAGGTCAAGGCCATGCCGACCGATCCGGCCCGCGTGCGCCGTACCGATGCCGGCAATCCGGAGAAATGCCCGGTATGGCAGCTGCATCAGGTGTACAGCGATCACGAAACCCGCGAATGGGTGAAGCAGGGCTGTACCAGCGCCGGCATCGGCTGTCTGGATTGCAAGCAGCCGGTGATCGAAGGTGTGCTGCGCGAACAGCAACCGATGTTCGAGCGGGCCGAGCAGTATCTGTCCCACCCGGACCGGGTCAAGGAAATCGTGTTCGAAGGCTGTCGCCGTGCCGAGAAAGTGGCCAAGGAAACCATGACCGACGTGCGCGCGGCCATGGGGCTGGGTTTCTAAGCGCAGCTGACAAAACCCCTGTTGCGGTGTCGCGCCTCCTGTCTGCGTCGGCGCGCCTTGCGCCAGGGGCGCTATGCTAATTTGTCAGCCGCACCATGCTGTAGCAGCGGTGGTGGATGGAAAAAAGCCGGAACAAACGTTCCGGCTTTTTCATTTTCTGGGGAAGGTACTACCCCAAGCGGATCTCCATATGGCTTGTCATGCGGCTTTTTCTCTATGAGGAATTTGGGGTAGCGCGCAGTGTGTATGTGGAGGTGAGTGGCAGGGAAGCGGAGATTCGAACCGATATGCCCGATCCCTCGTTGGCACGCGCCGACGGAATGGCCACGGTCAAGGTTTTAAGCCACCGCATGTCTGAGAGGTGTGACGATAGCGCGCCGCGAGTTCGGTGGCGCCTTGGCCGTGGTCGGGCAGGCGGAAATACGCGGGCCGTCGAGGTCGCCTGGGGTTGCAAGGGGGCTGGCGAGGCCGCCCCGCCATACGATGCAAGCACGTTGTCCGGCGCGTACCAACGAGGCATGGGGGTATCCTGCTTTTGCCTGGCGGCTCAGTGCTCCATCCGTGGCAGGAAGATTTCCGCCAGCATGCAGCGACAACTGCCACCCCCTACCGCTTCGATGGTGGGAATGGGGTTGACCACCGGCTGGCCGTGCCGCTCCAGTACCCGCTGCTGTTGCGGGGTGAAGCCGTCCCAGGCGCGTTGCGACATGGCCAAGAGCGGGGTGCCATCCTGCGCCGCCAGTTGCAGGATATTGCCGCAGAAGTGCTGTTCTACCTGCTGATGACTGATGCGGATCACCTCGTGGGTGGATTCCAGCGCCTCCAGCACCCGGCGTCGTTCTTCCGGCTGGTACAGGCTGTCGGCGCAGATCACCGCGATGTCCTGCCCCACCGACATCATCACATTGCTGTGATAGATGGGCACGCCGTGGCTGTCGGCGGTGTCGAACAACTGGACATCTTCCAGCCCGCGCAGCCTGGCGTAGCGATACAGTGCCAGCGGGTGGCAACGCTGCGAGCGGGCGGCATATACACGGTGGCGGGCGTGGTCGAAAATCATCACCCCGGTGCCTTCCAGAATCAGCTGCTCCTCCCAGGGATGGCCAATCCAGCTGATCTGGTTGATCTGATAGCCATGGCCCAGCAGCAGTCGCGCCAGTTCTTCCACCCGGCGCTCCTGGCGGCGGTTGGGGGTATGCATGGGGTAGACCTGCAGGCTGCCATCGGCACTGGTGCTGAACCAGTTGTTGGGAAACACCGCATCCGGGGTGGCAATGCCATCGGGGCTTTTTTCCAGCACCATCACCTGCAGGCCGTGCTGTTGCAGGCGCTGTACCATAGCCTCGAATTCGGCGAGAGCCAGTGCGGTGACCTCGGCCGGTGCCAGCTGCAGCCGGTGCTGGAACACATTGTCGGCACCGGTTTGTTCGTTGAAGGCAAAGTCGACCGGGCGCACCATGACCACGGCGCGAGCCAGTTGTGCTTGTGCCGGACGGGTCAGTGACAGGGGGGCGACCCAGGGCAGATTCTGATTTCCCATGTAATGGTTTCGGAGGCAAAGTGTGGAGGGTGCTGGTATAGTAGCCAGACCTATATCAAACAAAAAGTTGGATTTGTTTGACATCTCCATAATGATTTGGAATGGATTTTCATCTAGCCGCCCTCAAGGCCTTTGTCAGTGCCGCGCGCGAGTCTTCATTTTCGCGGGCCGCCGACTGCCTGCACCTCACCCAGCCCGGCCTGTCCAAGCGCATCCGCAGCCTGGAGGATGCCCTGCGGGTGGAGCTGTTCGACCGCATCGGCCGGCGCACGGTGCTGACCGAGGCCGGGCGCGCTTTCCTGCCCTATGCGCTGCGCATCCTGGCCGAAGCCGAAGAGGCCGGCCAACTGCTGCGCAGCCTGCTGCCAGCGCAGATCGGCAAGCTGCATCTGGCGACCACCCAGCACATCGGCTTGTACTACCTCAAGCCGCTGCTGGCGGAGTTTGTGCGCCAGTATCCGGGCATTGATCTCACCGTGGATTTCAAGACCTCGGCGGAAACCCACAAATTGCTGTGTCAGGGCGAGCTGGAACTGGGCTTCATGTCCGAACCGCCGCTGCATGAGCAGGCGCTGGAGTATGTAGAGGTGCTGAACGAGCGGCTGTGCTTTGCCGTGGCACAGCAGCATCCGCTGGCCTTGCTCGAGGCGCTGACGCTGCAGGATCTGGCACGCTATCCGGCGCTATTGCCCGGCAGCAATACCCGTTGCCGCCGGCTGATCGAAAACCTGTTTCAGCAGCATGTCACCCCGCTGGATGTGCGCGAGCCGTCCAATTATCTGGAAGCCCTGCGCATGCTGGTGGAGGCCGGGCTGGGCTGGAGCGCCCTGCCCGAGGTGATGATCAGCAGCGGTCTGTGCCGGCTGCCTTTGCAGTCATACGAGCCAGCTCGCACCATCATGCTGGCCTATCACCGCAAAGTGAGCCTGTCCGGCCCGGCCCGGCTGTTTCTGGAATGGCTCAAAGACCACCCGCCTGGCTTACACTCTGTCGCATGAGCACCTTGACCACCGCCACCGATTTCACCCTGACTGCACCGGAACTGCCGGCCGGCCTGCCCATTGCCCATGTCTTTGGCCAGCCGGTGCTGGAAGTGCCGCAGGATCTGTTCATTCCCCCCGATGCCTTGCAGGTGATTCTGGAAAGCTTCGAAGGCCCGCTCGACCTGTTGCTATACCTGATCCGCAAGCAGAATCTGGATGTGCTCAACATTCCCATGGCCGACATCACCCGCCAGTACATGAGCTATGTCGATGCCATGCAGGGCGAGCGGCTGGAGCTGGCGGCCGAATACCTGCTGATGGCGGCCTTGCTGATTGAAATCAAGTCGCGGCTGCTGCTGCCACGCCCGCAGCTGGACGAAGAGGGCGAAGTGGACGACCCGCGCGCCGAACTGGTACGCCGCCTGCTCGACTACGAGCAGATGAAGCTGGCCGCGCTGGCGCTGGACAAGCTGCCACAGGCCGACCGCGACTTTGCCTGGCTGGCCGTGCTGATCGAGCAGGGCGCCGAAGCGCGCCTACCCGATGTGGCAGCGGTCGATCTGCGCCAGGCCTGGCTGGCGATTTTGTCGCGGGCCAAGCACAAGCGCAGCCACAAGGTGGAAAAGGACGAACTGTCGGTGCGCGAGCAGATGAGCTGGATCCTGCGTTATCTGGCCGAACGCGAGTACGTGCCGTTCGAGGAACTGTTCGAAGTCGACAGGGGCGTGCCACACCTGGTGGTCAACTTCATCGCCGTGCTGGAACTGGTGAAGGAAGGGCTGATCAAGGTCAGCCAGGAAGTCGCCTACCAGCCGATTTACGTGCGTATCGCCATCAGCTGATGGCCGCGACTGTTGCGCGCATGACAGTAACGCGTCAATTGACCGTGCTGCTTGGCGGGAAATCAGGTAAAATCCGCGCCTTCCCCGCGCAATGTATATTTTTTCGCCCCCAGTCCTGTGCGCAGGCCGGGCGAGACCTGGTCCGATGTCCACCATCACCGACTTAAACTATCTCAAGATCGTGCTGGAAACGGCATTGTTGACCGCGACGGAACCCTTGTCGGTATCCCAGCTCAAAAAGCTGTTTACCGAAGACATCAAGGCCACCCTGCTGAACGACATTCTGGAAGACATCCAGTCTGACTGGCGTGGCCGTGGTGTGGAGCTGGTGAAACTGGCCAGCGGCTGGCGCTTTCGGGCACGGGCCGAGTTCACACCCTACCTGTCACGGCTGAATCCGGAAAAACCGCCGCGTTATTCACGCGCCGTGATGGAAACCCTGGCGATTATCGCCTACAAACAACCTGTTACCCGTGGTGATATCGAATCCATTCGTGGCGTATCGGTGTCCACCAGCGTGATGCAAACCCTGCTGGAGCGGGGATGGATTGAAGTAATCGGGCACAAGGACGTGCCCGGCCGGCCGGGGCTGTATGCCACCACCCGCAAGTTTCTGGATGATCTTGGCTTTGTTTCGCTAAGGGACCTGCCACCACTGGCAGACTTGGGAACACTGGTCATACCCGATGCCCAGCCACAAGAGATCGGCAGCGATGAAGCCGAAGACACTCTCCCCCTCGACGATGAGGCGGACAATCTGGAGCCACAGGCAGAATAGGCTGGACGCCGTTTTGCTGTGCGCTCGTACTGAAAGAGCATGATTTATGTCTACCAAAGGACAAAACAACGCCCGCCAGCCGGTGGCGCGTGTAAAGGGCCGCGAATCTTCTCCGCGCCGTCAGCCCGATGCGCCGCGCGGCAACGCCCCGCAGCAACAGGGTCGTGGCAAGCCGGGAGGCTTTGGCAAGGCGCGCAATCCGCAAGACGCGCAAGGCCAGGGTGGCAAGCCGCAGGGCCGTCGTCCTGCTGCACCGCGCGATGCCTATGGCAATCTGCTGCAATCGCAGCCGCATGCCGCACCGCATGAAAGCGCCCCGCTGTTCAAGATGAGCCGTTCCGAGCTGGCCCAGCTGGAACTGCAACGCCAGGCCCGTGGCCAGGTGGTACGTGGTGAAAACGGCGAGGCCAACGGCAATGTTGCTGAGCCGAAAAAGCCGGCTGCTGGCCGTCGCAAGGAAACGGTCAACCGCCGTGGCGAAGTACAGAGCAATCCCACCGGCAGCGGCAAGCGCAGCCAGTCGGAAAACAACCGCCAGCAGCAAGCTGCCCGTCGCCAGGAAAAAGCCGAGCGTCTGCAAGGCCAGGGTGGTGAGGCATTGCAGCACGAACGCCGCTTTGGCAACAAGAATGCCGCCATGCCGGTGGCTGAAGGTGAGCAAAGCCCGCGTGAACAGCGCCGTGCACCGGCCGCGGGCAAGCCGCGCGCAGAAGGCAAGTCGCTGGTAATCAAGGCAAAAAAGTTGCGTCTGCGCAGCCCGAGTCAGGACGTGAAAGAAAAGTCCAAGCGGCTGCGCGAGGTGCGCCTCGACAAAGAACAGATTGAGCCGGTTCGCCTGCAAAAGGCCCTGTCGGCTTCTGGCGTCGGTTCCCGTCGCGAGATGGAAGAGTGGATCGAAGCCGGCCTGGTGCTGGTAAACGGCAAGAAAGCCAGCCTGGGTGACCGCGTGGGTCCGGAAGACCGCGTGACCGCCAAAGGCGATGTGATCAAGCTCAAGTGGGCCGACCGCCTGCCGCGCGTCATCATGTACCACAAGCAGGAAGGCGAAATCGTTTCCCGCGACGACCCGGAAGGCCGTGTCAGCGTGTTCGAACGCCTGCCGCAAGCCAAGAGCAGCCGCTGGGTGGCCGTGGGCCGTCTGGACGTGAATACCTCCGGCCTGCTGCTGATCACCACCAGCGGTGAACTGGCCAACCGCATGATGCACCCCAGCTTCGAAGTGGAGCGTGAATACGCAGTGCGCGTGCTGGGCGAGCTGACCCCGGAAATCGCCAAGGAAATGACCGCTGGCGTGGAACTGGAAGACGGCCCGGCCGCTTTCCAGCGCGTGTTCCAGCGCGGTGGTGCCGAAGAAGGTGCCAACCAGTGGTACAACGTGGTGATCAAGGAAGGCCGTAACCGCGAAGTGCGTCGCATGTTCGAACACTTCGGCCTCACGGTCAGCCGCCTGATCCGCGTCCGTTTCGGTAACCTGGGCCTGCCCCCGCGCCTGAAGCGTGGCCAGTTCTACGAACTGAACGAAGCCGAAGTGGCTGCGGTGATGAAGTGGTCTGACCTGACCATGACCGGCCGCAAGAAAACCCGCGGAAGCAAGGCAGAGTGAGCCGTGGCAGCTGGCCGTTGCTGACGGCACTGGCTGCGCGCTGCTGCAAATGGGTGACCGCCTGGCGGTCGCCCGTTTTGCTTTCGGCGGGCTTGCAGGATGAGGTCGTGCCGCCGGCTGCCACCGCAGGTGGTGGTGGCCTGCTGGGCTTGCGTCGCGGACCGCGTGCTTCGGTGGTCATCATTCAGGATGGCCGCCTGCTGATGATGCAGCGTATCAAGAATGGCAGGGAGTACTTCGTACTGCCCGGCGGCACCATCAAGGCGAGCGAAACCCCGGCCATGGCCTGCGTGCGCGAAACCCGCGAAGAAACCGGCCTGAGCATCTGGCTGGCCGAGCAGCTATGCACGCTGGAGCACAAGGGGCGCATCGAGCATGTGTTTCTGGCCAGCAAGTTTCGTGGCACGCTGCGGCTGGGTGGCCCAGAGCTGGCGCGCATGACGCCGGATAATCAATACCATCTGGTGTGGCTGGATTACGCGCAACTGCAGCAGGTCAAGCTGCGGCCGAAGAATCTGCTGGTGTACTGCCGGGAATGGCTGTGGCCGGTTGACGAGTGACAACTTGCCGCTGCCGCCATTCTCGACGTAAGGTAGCGGATTGCAGCGCAAGGCAGGGAAGCAGGCATGAGCAAGGCATTTACCAAAGAGAATGACGAGGCCGAAGACGATCTGCCAGTCGAGCAGCGGCTGCCGGCCTCCAGCAAGAACTACATCACACCCGGTGGCTGGCGTCGGCTGAAGGACGAGCTGTACCAGCTGGTCAACAAGGAAAGGCCGGAGGTAGTGCAGGTGGTCAACTGGGCGGCCAGCAATGGCGACCGCTCGGAAAACGGCGACTATCTGTACGGCAAGCGCCGCTTGCGCGAAATCGACCGCCGTATCCGCTTTCTGACCAAGCGGCTGGAGCTGGCTGAAGTGGTCGATCCCGAGGCGCGTGAAGCCACTGACCAGGTATTTTTCTCCGCCACCGTGCTGATCGAGCGGGGTGATGGCAGCGAGCAGTTGCTGAGTATTGTCGGGGTGGACGAGATTGATCTGCCGCGCGGTCATATCAGCTGGATTTCGCCGATTGCCCGCACCCTGATCAAGGCGCGCGAGGGAGATAGTGTGTTGTTTCGCGGCCCGGACGGCGACGAGGACATCGAAATCCTCGAAGTGTACTACCAGAAAATCAGCTGAAGCGCTGTGTTCTGCCCAAACAAAAGCCCGTGTCGGAAGACGCGGGCTTTTTTATATGCTGCCGAAGCTTGGCCGGGTTTAGTGCTTGGCGTCGTCGGCGTCTGCACGGCCGGCCAGTTGGCCGTTGACGGCCATCCAGTCGCGGGTGGCGGTATCGCCGATACGACTGAACGCCTGGCTGAGCAAGCGGGCTTGCTCTTTGTGCAGGGCTTCTTCCAGCTTGCGGCCTTCGCCGGTCAGCGTCAGCTGCTTGACCCGCTTGTCGTGGTTGGCGGCCACGCTGGCAATCAGTCCCATCTCCACCAACTGGCGCAAGGGCATGTTGATGGCCTGTTTGGTCACGTCCAGCGCGCTTAGCAGATCCTTGACCGACAGACCGGGATAGCGGGCCACGAAGAACAGTATGCGGTGATGCACCCGGGCCAGGCCACGCCGGGCCAGGATTTCATCCGGCTTGGCGGTAAAGGCTTTATAGGCATGGAAGAACACTTCCATGGCTGCGCGCAGATCAATCGCGTTATCGCTGTCAGGCATGTTGACGACATCCCCTGTCAGGGGTAAATTAGGTCAAAAAAATTGACGTTTATTGTCTATTGGGCTGGCGCAATAGCAGACCATAAAGCGGTAGCAGAAGAAATCATCCTTACTGCTGCAGGAGCTGGGCTTCCGTAGGCTTACCACCCTCGGCCACGGCAATATGGCAGACATGCTGGTGCGACAGTCATGGAGATTACCATGTTTTCAGAACGTATCGAACGACTGATGGGTTCGCTGATCCGCGAAATCCTTGCCGCCGCCCAGCGCCCTGAAGTCATTTCCTTTGCCGGTGGTCTGCCTGCAGCCAGTTGTCTGCCGCAGCTGGATTTCAGCGGCCTGCCGCCTGATCTGGCGCAGTACGGCACGACCGAGGGCGAGCCGCAGCTGCGCGAACTGATTGCCGCCCAGGCCAGGGCTCTGGGGCTGGAGTGCAGCGCCCAGCAGGTGCTGGTGTTGTCCGGCTCGCAACAAGCCATTGATCTGGCGTCCAAGCTGTTCATCGATCCGGGTACACCGGTGGTGACGGAAGGGCCGACCTATCTGGCGGCCTTGCAGTCCTTCAATCTGTTTGGTGCCGCCATTACTGCCGTTGCCCAGGAAAATGGCCAACTACCGCCGGCCAAACTTGAGCAGGCCCTGCGTACGGCGAAGCCACGGCTGACCTATCTGATCCCCAGCTTCCAGAATCCGTCCGGTGCCTGTTACAGCGAGGAAAACCGTCGTGCGCTGGCCGAGGTGATTGATGCCCACGGCTTGCCGGTGTACGAGGATGATCCTTACCGCGCCCTGTCTTATGATGGCGAAGCACCGGCACCGCTGGTGAGTCACTTGAAGAATACACCGTGGATTTATGCCGGTTCCTTCTCCAAGACACTGGCTCCCGGGCTGCGTATCGGCTACCTGATTGCTTCGCCCGAGCTGTACCCGCATCTGGTCAAGCTGAAGCAATCCACTGATTTGCACAGCAACCGTCCGGGGCAGTGGTTTATTGCCCAGCAGTTGGCTGACCCGGCGTTCCCGGCCCATCTGCAATCGCTGCGCGATACCTACCGTGTGGGTCGCGATGCCATGCAGGCTGCGCTGGAAAAGCATTTTGCCGATCTGGCCGACTGGCAGGTGCCCCAGGGCGGCTTGTTCTTCTGGCTGACTCTGAAGCAGCCGCAGGACACGCGCGAGCTGCTCAAGACCGCATTGGCCGAGCGCAATGTCGCCTTCATGCCGGGCGAGCCGTTCTACCCGAATCCGCAGGATGGCATCGGTCACTTGCGCCTCAACTTCAGCCATGCTGCTGTTGAGCGCATCGACGAGGGCATTGCCCGTCTGGCCGAGTTGGTGCGTGCCGCTCACCGTTGAGTTTTGCTGCAATGAAAAAGCCGCTCACAGGAGCGGCTTCAGGCTGCTGACAAAGTAAGTTGGTACGATTACGCGGGACCCGGCAAAGCCGGGCCTTTCGACTCACTTAATTAATTCCGCAGCCTTCCATTTATTCCCAATCCCCCCGCCCTTGCCCTGCAAGGGAGCCTCGCTTTCCTTTGAGAAAGCGAGACGGGTTTGTCAATAATCTGAAAAGCCGCTCACAGGAGCGGCTTTTTTATCTGCAGTGTCCGGATCAACTGCCAAGCGGACCTTCGTTTTCCAGCATTTCCACACCGGCCAGGCCAGAGCGGAACACCGCCTGCTGCAGGGTTTCCACGGCTTTCTTGCGGAAAAACTGCTTGCGGGTGACCAGCAATACCCGGCGTTGCGGTGCCGGTTCCTGGAAGGGCAGGATGGACAGCAGGCTGTCATCACCAGGGCCGATGGAGGTGGATGGCATCACGGTCACACCCATGCCGCTGGCCACCATGTGCCGGATGGTGTTGAGCGAACTGCCTTGCAGGGTGGTGGCAAGGCCGGACTGGTGGTTCTGCTTGCTGGCCAGTTCGCTGCAGGCCTGCAATACCTGGTCGCGGAAGCAGTTGCCCTGGTTCAGCAGCAGTACGCTCTCGTCAGTCAGCTGGCTGGCTTCGATGCAGGCCAGCTTTTCCCATGGATGGCCCTTGGGTGTGGCGACCACGAAGGATTCATCGTACAGCGGCCAGGTCATGGTGCCGGCTTCTTCGAAGGGGTCGGCCACGATGATGGCGTCCACTTCACCGCGCTTGAGCATTTCAGCCAGACGGACGGTGTAGTTCTCTTCCAGAATCAGCGGCATGTCCGGTGCCAGAATGCGCAGGGCCGGAATCAGCTTGGGCAAGAGATAGGGGCTGATGGTGAAGATCACCCCCAGCTTGAGCGGGCCGACCAGCTCGTTCTGGTGCTCACCCGCCAGCCGTTTGACGGTTTCGGCTTCTTCCAGCACGCGTTGCGACTGCTCGATGATGCGTTCGCCAATTTCCGTCACCGCCACTTCCTGGCCACCACGTTCGAACAGGGTGATGCCCAGCTCGTCTTCCAGCTTCTTGATGGCGATGGACAGGGTGGGCTGGCTGACAAAGCAGCTTTGTGCGGCGCGGCCAAAGTGGCGCTCGCGCGCCACTGCCACGATGTAGCGGAGTTCGGTCAGCGTCATGGTTTAGCGCTGGTGCTCCGGCAGGACGATATTGACCTCCAGCACCTCGAAGTCATCCTGGCGTTCTACCTGCACCTTGATGTCATCCAGATTCACCGCCACGTATTTGGAGATCACCTCCATCAGTTCGCGTTGCAATGCAGGCAGGTAGTCAGGGGCGCTGCGACCATTGCGCTCGTGCGCCAGAATGATCTGCAGACGTTCTCTGGCGATGGCGGCCGTCTTCTGGCGCTTGCCGAACAGAATGTCGATAAGAGACATGGTTTAACCTCCGAACAGGCGCTTGAGCAGGCCCACCTTGGGCGCGTCCAGGAAGCGCATGGGGCGATCTTCGCCCAGGAAACGTGAAATCACGTCGGAATAGGCCTCGGCCACATCGCTGCCCTTCAGGTGAATGGCCGGCGTGCCGGAGTTGGAGGCTTGCAATACGGTCTGCGATTCCGGAATCACGCCAATCAGCGGCACGCGCAGGATTTCCTTGACGTCGTCTACCGACAGCATTTCGCCCTTGTCGACACGGGCCGGCGAGTAGCGGGTAATCAGCAGGTGTTCCTTGACCGGATCACCACCCTGTTCGGCACGGCGCGACTTGGAGGCCAGAATGCCCAGGATGCGGTCGGAGTCGCGTACCGAAGACACTTCCGGGTTGGTGACGATCAGCGCTTCATCAGCAAAGTACAGTGCCAGCAGGGCACCCTTTTCGATACCGGCAGGCGAGTCGCAGACGATGAACTCGAAGCCGCTGTCGGCCAGTTCCTTCAGCACCTTTTCCACGCCCTCTTGCGACAGGGCATCCTTGTCGCGGGTTTGCGAGGCCGGGATGATGTAGAGGTTGTCGCAGTTCTTGTCCTTGATCAGGGCCTGGTTCAGCGATGCCTCGCCATTCACCACATTGATCAGGTCGTACACGACGCGGCGTTCGCAACCCATGATCAGGTCCAGGTTGCGCAGGCCGACGTCAAAGTCGATGACCACAGTCTTGTGTCCACGCAGGGCCAGGCCGGATGCAAAGCTGGCACTGGTAGTGGTTTTGCCGACACCACCTTTGCCGGAAGTCACGACGATGATTTTTGCCACGGTAAATCCCTTTGGATAATTGAATTATTCGCCAAGCGCGGTCATGACCAGGCGCTCGTTTTCAAGATAGATCTGGGTAGGCTTGCCCTTGATACTTTCGGGCAGGGCCTGTTCGATAGTGCGATAGACCCCGGCAATGGAAACCAGTTCGGCCTCCATGCTGCGCACGAAAATGCGGGCGGCTGTGTTGCCACGTGCGCCAGCCAGTGCGCGGCCACGCAGCGGGGCATAAATATGGATGTTGCCATCGGCAATCACCTCGGCACCGGCGCTGACCATGGCCAGGACCACCAGGTCGCCGCCACGGGCGTAAATCTGCTGTCCGGCACGAACCGGGCGGTCGACGATCATGGCGGCCACCGGGGCGGGGGCGGCTGCCACCTCCACCGGCTTGGCCACGGTCTCGCTCAGGTTCTGGCGTGGCGGCGTATTGCCGCGCACATAGGCCAGGCCATAGCGGCTGGCGACCTCGGCCATGCTGCTATCCGGATGGCGCAGGGCGACGGCACGAATGCCATGGCGGCTGAGCATGGGGAGCAGGCGGCCGTAATCGGCGTCGGCTGCATTTACCAGGGCTTCCACATCCAGCAGGAAAGCTTCGGCCGGGGCATCACCGGCCGGGCCGAAACGGGCCTCCAGCGCAGTAGTCAGTTCTTCCAGATTGTCCGTGCGGAGAATCAGGGCCAGCAGATCAAGGCTGGCAGATTTGATGTCAAAGGCGGTGACCGCAGAGCTCATGAGTAGGCTTTATATAAATAGATTTCTTCTATGGAGCGAGTGTACTGGCTTGCCGCCCCCCTTTCAATGCCGGTGAACTAATCGGCGAGCACGGCCTTCTGTTGATATTGCGCTGCAAAAAATACCAGCAGCCTGGCGCAGGCTGTAATTGTCGCAATACTGTCATTCATTTGGAATGTTGATGTTGTAAAAACACATACAAAATAGTTGTTTACGTGATTGTGCGGTGCAGCATTTACTTGACCGGAACCAATCATTTGGTTAAATTACATTTGCTGCTGTGCAGCATTGGCGGCGAAACGGTTGTTGTGACTGTTAAAGCTGAGTTGTATTTCGACATTTCCAGGAGTAGCCATGTTTACCAACACCCAAGAATTTTCTGCTCTCGGCCAGGCGCAGTTCGACAAAGCCGTTCGCCTGTCCTCCATCGTTCTGGCTGGTGCCGAGCGTTTTGCCAACCTGCAGCTGGAACTGACCCGCAAGCTGCTGGACAACAACGCCAAGCACTTCAAGGCACTGACCGAAGTGAAAGACCCCAAGGCATTTGCCGAGCTGCAAACCAGCCTGGCACAGCCCAGCCTGGATCAGGCTTTCAGCGTGGCGCGCGAAGTTTACGACGTGGCTGTTGCTACCCAGGGCGAACTGAGCTCCTTCGTGGAAGAACAACTGGCTGAACAGAACAAGCTGCTGCTGAGCAATCTGGACCGTCTGTCCAAGAACGCCCCGGCTGGTTCCGATGTTGCCGTTTCCGCACTGAAAACCTTCGTTAACAGCTCCAATGCTGCTTTCGAAAGCGTGTCCAAGACCGCCAAAAAAGTTAGCGCCGAAATTGCTGAAGCCAGCGTAGAAGCTGCCAGCACCCAGGCCAAGGCCACTGCTGCTGCGGTAAGCCGCAAAAAGCCGGCTACGCCCGCTGCTGCCTGATTTGTTGCAGTAATACAGAAAACCCGCCTAACCGGCGGGTTTTTTTATTGCCTGCCATTCTGCTGGCTAAGAGCCTGTTCAAAGTCTCGCGAGCTAGAGTGAGACAAGGCGAAAACGGCTAAGGAAGCGGAGTTTACATAGAGTAAATGAGCATTCCGCAGACGTTTTTAACGCGGTATCACCGAAGCGCAGCAGACTATGAACAGGTTCTAAGGCTGGTGCAGGGTGGAAAACACCTGCTGCAGCATGCTGTGCAAGGTGTCACGCTGTTGCATGGCCAGTACGATGAGGATGGCCAGATTGGCAGCAAAATGGCTTTGTGCGGCGGCAGGCAGGGCGAAGTTGCTGCGCGCCTCGCTGGCGCTATATGCGGCAGGGTTGATGCCCTGGCGCTGCAGATAGTCGGCGGAGAGCAAATACAGCTTGTCAGCCAGTTCGCTCTGCTGCTGCATCAGCTGTTCCCAGTTGATGCTGGCGGGCTGGCCATTGGCTGGCAGCTGTTGCAAGGCCAGTTGCCAGGCATGGCGCATGGCGTTGATGACATGCAGGGTGTAGCGGGCGCTGCCCAGCGGCCCGCAATGCAGCCAGCCTCCTGCCAGCGGCGCGGCGCAATCCAGCCAGTGGCGGGCTTCGCTGCTCGCGGGGAGTTCTCCGCCGCAAAGCAGCATGAAACCGAACTGCTCACCCTGTGGCAGCCATTGGCCACACACTTCCAGCAAGGCAATGTCGTGCTGCCGGCAATGCCCGGCACGCTCCAGCAGGTGCTTGCTGTCGTCTGCCGCCAGATCCAGCCAGCAGTGCTCTCCGGCAAAGCCTTGCCACTCGGCCGGTAGCCATGTGGGCAGGCCTGCTTCCGCTGCGCGCAGCAGGGTGCCTGCTTGCAGGCGCTGGCTGAGCCAGTGCAGATGAGGAGCGCTGCCCTGAGGCTGAAACATTGCTTGGCCTTATATGATCAGTTGCTGTTGCTGAATGGCGAGTGCCAGGTTGTCAATAAACCAGGCTAGTGCTTTGCCGGGACATTCTTCTTTCCATGCGTAAAACATCTTGGTGCAACTGCGCTTTTCCTTGAGTGATTTTTCCACAAGTTGGCCGTTTTGCAGATAGGGAGCGGCGAGCATGCGTGGCAGGTAGCCAATGCCCAGTCCCGCAGTCATCAATGCGAGCTTCGCATCCAGTGTATGCACGGTCAGCACGTCCTGCCCGTTGAGTATGCCTGCAGTTCGTGTCGGCAAGCGGCGCGAGGTGTCGCCCAGCGAAATAATCCGGTGCTGGCGCAAGGTGTGGGCGGCCAGTGGTTCGGGGGCGGTGGCCAGCGGATGTTGCGGGCTGACCAGAAACACGAAATCGATGGTGCCGATTTCCCGGTGGAAATAATCACCTGCTGGCGGGTGACCGGGTGCGCCCAGCACCAGGTCCGCACGCGCGTCATACAGCGCATCCCAGATGCCGCCGAAAACCTCACGGGTAAAGCGCAACTGTGTGCCGCTGCCCAGCTGATCGAAGCGGGTGATGAGCGGAATGAGCTGCTCGAAGGGGATGAGATCGCCGATGGTGATGACCAGCTCACTTTCCCAGCCGGCCGCCTGTTGCAGCAGCCGGTGTTCGACCGTGCGCGCGGCATCCAGCAGATTACGGCCATCGCGCAGCAGGACTTGCCCGGCAGCGGTCAGGCGGGCGCGGTGTCCGCTGCGGTCGAATAGCTGTACATCCAGATCTTGTTCCAGCTTCTGGATGACGTAGCTGACGGCCGAGGTGACCCGGTGTAGTTCGTCTGCTGCTGCGGCAAAGCTACCGTTGCGATCGATGGCATCCAGAACCAGCAGGGCATCCAGGGATATTTTCATGTTCGAATTTTTTGAATGAGCCGTTCAGATCATTTCGCTATCAACAGGAATCGCTCGCGTTTAATATCTGTTTCACCAACCCGATGCAAGTGACAAGGCAGTTTTTCAAGCATTAATTGTACAGACCTATCAGGTAGTGACATCAAAAAAATTGAAGCATTTTGATGCTCAGCTGCACAAAGCTTGCATCCTGCTAACCGAATGGAGTGAATCATGTTGAAGAAATTGATGCTGGCCCTTGTTGTTTCGAATGCACTGGTAGCAACTGCCATGGCCCAGAGCGATGTACGCAGCCGCCCGGACAAAGATGTCGTGCAAAAGTACGAACAGCAGTTCAGTCAGAGCGATGCGCAGCGCAAGGCTGCTGATGATCGTGCCGGCAAGGCTATTGCAGCCAATGCCGCCGATTATCGCAACCACTAAGCAGACTGCCGGCAGCTTTCCCTGCCTGGCACTCTCCCATACAAAAACGCCAGTGCATGCACTGGCGTTTTGTCTTGTCCGCAGGGACAGCAAGCCCGCAAGGCGGGCTGGGTAGGCAGGCTTACTTGCCGAAGCGGGCAATGCCTTCTACCAGTTCGGTCTTGGCATCTTCCAGCGTGCCCCAACCGTTGATCTTGACCCACTTGCCCTTTTCCAGGTCCTTGTAGTGCTCGAAGAAGTGCACCATCTGCGCGCGCAGCAGTTCCGGCAGGTCTTCCAGTTTCTGGATGGACTTGTACATCGGGCAGAGCTTTTCTACCGGTACGGCAACCAGCTTGGCATCCACGCCGCCGTCGTCTTCCATCTTGATCAGGCCCAGGGCGCGACAGCGGATGACCACGCCGGGCGGCAGCGGGAAGGGGGTAACGACCAGCACGTCGACCGGATCGCCATCGCCGGCCAGGGTTTGCGGCACAAAGCCGTAGTTGGCCGGGTACATCATGGAGGTGCCCATGAAACGGTCAACCACCAGGGTGTTCCACTCTTTGTCGAATTCGTATTTGATCGGCGCAGCGTTGGCGGAGATTTCGATCACGACGTTGAAGTCGCCCGGCATGTCTTTGCCCGGGCCGATGAGTTCCAGGTTCATCAGGCAGAATCCTTTGTTAGATGGTGGTTGTTTACATGGAAAATCATGCCGGATTATATCAGCAGCTGCCGTCTTGTGCGGTGCACGGGTATAATCTTTGACGGATTTGTGCACCAGTCGGGAACCATATGTTTGATACGCTGATTACTGAATTCGACAAGGGTTTGCGTACCCTGTTTGCCCAGGCGGAAAGCCAGCGGCCACGGCCGGATGCCGGGCTGGAGGAGGCGGAGTTGAGCGCTGCGGAAAAGCGCCATGCCATGGGCCTGATGCGGGTGAATCACTGCGGCGAAGTATGCGCCCAGGCACTGTACCAGGGGCAGGCGCTGACTGCGCGCAACCCGCAAGCGCGCGAGGCGCTGCAGCATGCCGCATTCGAAGAGGTCGAACACCTGGCCTGGACTGAGCAGCGCATTCGCGAACTGGGTGGTCACCCCAGCCTGCTGGGTCCACTGTGGTATACCGGTTCGCTGGCGCTAGGCGTAACGGCCGGCCTGCTGGGGGATAAATGGAATCTGGGTTTTCTGGAAGAAACCGAGCATCAGGTTGGCGCTCACCTGGATAGTCATCTGACTGCACTGCCCGAGGCGGATGCCAAAAGCCGCGCCATCGTGACGCAGATGCGGGATGACGAATTGCGCCATGCCGACATGGCGCATGAGTTTGGTGCAGCCAGCCTGCCGGCTCCGGTTAAGGGATTGATGAAACTGACTGCCAAGCTGATGACCGCTACCAGCTATCGCGTATAGTGGGCAGGGGAGTCGCGGTTCAAGTCCATACGCCACCTCATGGTGGCGTTTTTATTGGAGAAGAGACAATGGCAGAAACCAGGGCACAGCTCTTTTTGCAGCAAGCGGCAGCAGTGGGTTTTGATGCGGACGATGAAATACGTATTGGCGGCAATTATCAAGCGCTGGTCCGTGATGGCAATCTCTTGTATGTCAGCGGGCAGGTGCCGCGTATCGGTAGTGAGGTGGTGGTGAAAGGCGCAGTGGGTGGGGAGATTGATCTGGCCGCTGCTCAGCACGGCGCGCGTATTGCCGTGCTGCGCTGCTTGGCCTTGCTGCAACGGGAATTGGGCAGCCTGGAGCAGATTGCCCGCATGTTGACCATGACGGTTTATGTGCGTTCGGCGGCCGGTTTTGCGCAGCAGAGCGAGGTGGCGGATGCCGCATCGGAACTATTGCTGCAGGTAATGGGCGACGCCGGGCGTCATGCACGTACTTCGGTAGGGGTGGCTGAACTACCCAAGGGGGCTGCAGTAGAGATTGCCTTGCAGGCTCGGGCAAACAGCTGATTGCGTGATGGCCATGAAAAAGCCCAGTCTGGTGACTGGGCTTGATCTTGAATCCTGGCGTCCCCACGGGGAATCGAACCCCGGCTACCGCCGTGAAAGGGCGGTGTTCTAACCGCTAAACTATAGGGACTTTGGTGCACCCGGAGCGATTCGAACGCCCGACCCTTTGGTTCGTAGCCAAATACTCTATCCAACTGAGCTACGGGTGCAAAGCTGGCGTCCCCACGGGGAATCGAACCCCGGCTACCGCCGTGAAAGGGCGGTGTTCTAACCGCTAAACTATAGGGACGCTGTAGTGGTGCACCCGGAGCGATTCGAACGCCCGACCCTTTGGTTCGTAGCCAAATACTCTATCCAACTGAGCTACGGGTGCACTGTCTCGAAAACGTTTTGTCTTTCGAGAGGGCGAACTATACAGATTCACTTTTTTTGTGTCAACACTGCGACAAATATTTTTTTGCTTTGCCCGCCGAAGCGCGGGGCGAGCCTGTTGCACCAGCCGCAACGCGCCCTGGCGAGCGGGTTCGGCAAATGCGGGCAGCCCGTGTAAGATGGCGCTGCGGATCAGCCTTGGCGCTTGATCCATCCCCTGCCGGTTGTTCCGGCTCATTATTTCGCCCGATGAGACTGCATGCTGTTTGATATCCCCTGGGCCATTGTCGACCTGGAAACCACTGGCGGCCATATCGGTCGCGACCGCATCACCGAAATCGGCCTGATCATGCTGGATGGTGATCAGCTACGTCGCTATCAGACACTGGTCAATCCCTTGCAGCCGATTCCGCCATTCATCGAAAACATGACTGGAATCAGCAACGAGATGGTGCAGGTACAGCCTCCGTTTGCGGCTATCGCTGGCGAGCTGTTGCCCATGCTGCAGGGGCGTTTGCTGCTGGCACACAATGTGCGTTTCGATTACGGCTTTTTGCGCAACGAATTCCGTCGCCAGGGCTTGCGTCTGCAAAGTGCAACCCTGTGTACGGTAAAACTGTCACGCCGGCTGTATCCGCAGCATTTCAAACATAATCTGGACAGCATCATTCAGCGTCATGGCCTGCAATTGCCGGACCGGCACCGCGCCATGGCCGATGCCGAGGCGCTGTTGCTGTTCTTGCAGTCGGCTATCGCCGAGCTGGGCGAGGCTACGGTGCAAGATGCCATCCGTCAGGTGCTGGCACAGCCGGATCTGCCACCAGGAGTGGACGCCGCGCTGGTGGATGATCTGCCTGATCTGCCCGGCGTCTATACCATTTGGGGTGAAGAGGGCGCTGCGCTGTACGTGGGGCGCGCCAGCAATGTGCGTGGCAAGGTAGTTTCGCAATTGGCGCAGGATGGCAAATACGGCAAGGACCCGTCGATACAGCGGCCTATCCGGCGTATCGAGTGTCAGGAAACGGTGGGCGAGCTGGGGGCGCATCTGCTGGAACAGCGCCTGCTGCGCGAGTTGCAGCCGTTTTACAATCACCGCAGCCGTCTGGCGAATGATTTGTGCTCGATTCAGCTGGACCATGGCCAGGGTGAGTTCATGCGACCGGCCATCGTGTATGCCGACCAGCTGGATTTCAGCCGCACGGCTGATCTGTATGGGCTGTTTCGTAGCCCGAAAGAAGCGCGCAAGGTATTGGCCGAAATCGCCAATGGCAATGGCTTGTGTCAGTCGGTACTGGGAGTGGAGGCGCTGACCAGCCGCAAGGGCGTGGGCTGTGCGGGCATCAGCAGCGGGCGTTGCCGTGGCGCTTGCATCGGTAAGGAAGCCGCGCCGCAGCACAATATGCGGCTGATGCAGGCGTTGGCGCGCATCAAGGTCAAGCCCTGGCCGTTTCCGGCACCGGTGGCCGTGGTGGAAACCGACGAAGTCACCGGCGTGGCGATGGAGCATGTCTTCGACCGCTGGTGCTACCTGGGTTCGCGTGCCGTCGGTGAGCAGGCCCTGGCTGGTGCGCCGAGCTTTGACATCGATACCTACAAATTGCTGGATGCCTATCTGAAAAAGCCGGCAGAGGGTAGCAGCCTGAGGCTGCTGGCCTAGGGCCTGTTAACGCTATTTTTTTCACGGCGGCGGATATTGAGGGGATGCAATGCGCGAAAAACCGCGCGCCGCAGGGCATTCCCTGCCAGCGCGGTTTGACAAGGCAGTGCGCCGCTCAACATCTGCCCCGCAGGGCAGGCCCGACCAGCTTGCCACTGCTACGTTGTCGGATTTGCGCTTGGGGCCACCAAGCGCTGCACCCTCCGCCTTGCATTGACAAGCTTTCAGGGCCTGCGCCGCAGAAAACATAGTGTTAACAAGCCCTAGCTGTTACTCGTGCATGGCCTGGAAGCTGCGCAGGCGGCTTTCGATGATGCGTGGATTTTCACCATTGGCGATGGCCACCAGGCCTTCCACTACCATTTCTTTCAGGGCGATCTCGGCGGCGACCAGGTGCTTGAGTTTGGCGGCCACCGGCAGGAAAAACAGGTTGGCGGAGCCGACACCATACACGGTGGCGACAAAGGCCACGGCAATGCCGGCGCCTAGCTTGGACGGGTCAGACAGGTTTTCCATGACGTGGATCAGCCCCAGTACCGCGCCAAGAATACCCATGGTGGGCGCATAGCCCCCGGCCGATTCCCACACCCGCGCCGCCTGCTTGCGGGCATGTTCGAACATGCCGATTTCCACTTCCATCACCCCGCGCAGCACATCGGGTTCGGCACCATCCACCACCATTTGCAGGGCTTTCCTGGTGAACGGATCTTTCTGTTGGCTGACATAGCCTTCCAGCGACAACAGGCCGCCGCGACGGGCAGTCTGGCTCCAGTTCACTACTTCGCGGATCAGTTTTTCGTGGTCTTGCGGCGGCGGCTGGAAAATCCACTTGACCATGCGCATGCCGGCGACAAATTGCTTGGGCGTGCTCTGCAGCATGACGGCACTCATGGTGCCGCCGATCACGATCATGAAGGCAGTCAGTTGCAACAGGGAGCCAATATTGCCCCCTTCGATGGCCTGGCCGGCAATGATGGCCGTCAGGCCCATGACGATGGCGATGATGCTGATCTTGTCCACGCTGAATTCCGTTATCTTTATCTGAGCAAGCGGATGGTTTCACCAGCGGTTTCCGATGTGCTGCTATCGGATGGCCGGGCACGGCGGTCGCTTGGCCTGGCCTGCCCGGGAGGCGGGGCAGGGGGGGCTTGTGCGAGCCGCAGTGCGCCAGACCGTCAACACGCTCTAGATCCATTCCTTCATTTTGGCCCGAATACGGGCAATAGCCTGGGTATGCAACTGGCAGACGCGGGATTCCGATACTTCCAGTACCGCGCCAATTTCTTTCAGGTTCAGTTCCTGCTCGTAGTACAAGGCCATCACCAGCTGGTCGCGCTCGGGCAGGGTCTTGATGGCATCGACCAGTGCCTGGCGGAAGTCGCCGTCGGCCAGTACCTGCAGCGGGTTGGGGGCGTTGTTGTCTTCGATATTGGCAATGGCGTCATTCAGGCTTTCGCCTTCGCCATCGGAGAAATCTTCGAAGTGCACCAGGCTCAGCCCCTTGCAGTCGCCCAGCATGCCTTGGTAGTCGTCCAGCTCTACGCCCAGTGCTGCAGCGATTTCCGATTCCAGCGGTGCGCGGCCCAGCTTTTGTTCCAGCTTGTTGATGTTGTCTTCGATCTGCCGTGCCTGACGGCGTGCCTGGCGCGGCAGCCAGTCCTCGCGGCGCAGCTCGTCCAGCATGGCACCACGGATGCGCTGGCTGGCAAAGGTCTCAAACTGCACGCCCTGGCCGGGGTCGAACTGGCGGGCGGCATCAATCAGACCGATGATGCCGACCTGGACCAGATCGTCCATTTCCACCGAGGCCGGCAGGCGGGCCATCAGCATGCCGGCCAGTTTCTTAACCAGCGGCAGGTGGTTCTGTACATCGATTTCCGGGGCGGTGACCGCACCCGCATAGCCTTTGCGGCGTAGGGACGGCAGTGTCATCGTCGTTTTGCTCCATCTGCCTCGGCCCAGTCGCGCGAGGTGGCTATCAGCATGTCCATGAAGCCGGTGTCGTGGCGCTCGGTTTCCGGGCTGTCCCACTGTGGCAGCACCGCCGCCAGCTGGGCGAAGGCGGTGGCGGCTTCGCTGTCGGGGAAGGCTTCCATCAGCGGACGACGCAGGGCCTGGCTGCGGCGCACTGCATTGTCGGCCGGCACAAAGCCGACCCAGCGCAGCGAGACGCTGAGAAATTCGCTGGTCACGGCGGCCAGCCGGTTGAACAGCTCACGTGCTTCTTCCAGATGCCGGGCGCGGTTGATCAGCACATTGAAGCGTTGGCGGCCAAAGCCGGCGGACAGGCGTTTGATGTTGGCGTAGGCGCTGGTCATCGAGTCGGCCGCCGGGCTGAGCACCAGAATCAGGTTGTCCGCCACGCTGGCGGGCACCGGGTCGGTGGAGGTGGCGGGGACGTCGATCATCAGTACCGTGCTGTCGCGCTCCAGTGCGGCAAATTCGCTGCCCAGCCTTAACCATAGCTGGGCCGAGAACAGGGCGCGTTCTTCCGGTCTGGCATACAGGTTGATCAGCTGGATGCCCTGGCGCGAGGTGGTCATCATTTCATCCAGCCCGCCCACGCTGACCATCTGGCTTTCCAGGGTGGCGGTAGTGGGGGCGCCCAGGCGGCGTGCCTGTATCTGCCCCAGGCTGCAGTCGACGACCAGCGGCCGGTGGCCGGCGTAGGCCAGACCCAGCGACAGCTCGGTGACCAGCGTACTGGCACCGGCCTTGTCTGAACCGATGAAGGCAAAGCTGGGCGCACGGCTGGCCTGGGCGGAAAGACGGCGCAGGCTGGCGGCCTGGTCTTGCATATTGCTGCTCATAACCAGCTGGCCTGAGCGGAGTTCATGATGGTCAGTTCATCACCTTGCAGGCTGAAAGGGGAGCCCGGTTGTGGCGCGCGCAGGGCACGGTCCACCAGGAAGGCCGCGCTGGCCGAATGCAGGTCTTCCGGCACGCGCTGGCCATTGGTGATGTAAAACAGCTTGAGCCGGTTGCGGATGATGACATCCATGCTGGGGCCCATGCTGACGGCTTCGTCGATCTTGGACAGGATGCAGCCGGCCAGACCGTTGCCGCGGTAGTGGCGCACCACGTCTTCCAGGGTATGGCCGTCGGCATTGGCGGCCAGCAGCAGCAGGCGTTCCACCTGGCGGCCTGCACCACGGAACATCTCGATCTGGCCGGTGACGCGGGCATCGCGCTGACTCATGCCGACGGTGTCGATGAACACCAGATGGCGATTGGACAGGTCGGCCAGGGTCAGTTGCAGATCGCCTTCGTTCTGGATGGAAAACACCGGGATGCCGAGAATCTTGCCGTAGATGCGCAATTGGTCCTGGGCACCGATACGGTAGCTGTCGGTGGTGATCAGCGCCACATGCTGGGCACCGAAGCGCATGGTGGCGTGCGCGGCCAGCTTGGCCACGGTGGTGGTCTTGCCCACGCCGGTGGGGCCGACCAGTGCATACACGCCACCCTTGTCCATGATGTCGTGATTGGCGTCGGCGCATTTCAGATTGTGCATCAGCGCCGAACGAGCCCATTTGATGGCGATGTCACCCTCGTACTGGGCTGGCATCTTTTCGATCAGCTGGCGAATCAGGTTGGCAGAAAAACCCATGCCCAACAGATGCTTGAACAGCTCGATGCGATTGGGCGTCTTGCCCTCCATGTCCGACCAGGCAAAGCTGGCCAGCTGGCTTTGCAGCAGGCTGCGTAGCAGCTTGATTTCATCGCCGATCTGCTTGAGTTCCTGCGCCATCACCTCCGGCTCTTCATCTTCCGCAGCCGGAGCCGCCTTGCCCGGTCGCGGCGTATTGCCGTTGACTGCCGGACCGGCCGCTACCGTCTGCATCTTCACCAGGGACTCCGGCACCATGCTGGCCGGCACTGACCGAGCCGGGGGCGGGGTTTGCGGGCTGACGTTGAAATTGACGGCGGGTGTTTCGGCCAGTGAAGGTTCGATACGCTGCTGCGGGCGCGGGGCAGGGCTGTCGATGCGGGGTGGTGCCGGGCTTTCCAGCGGCTCCACCGGCATGGCATAGGTACGGGCAATGGCGCGGTTGGTGGCGGCGTTGGGGGCCGCCGGCGCAGGCTGCACCGGACGGCTGACCGCCGGCGCGTTACGGGCCGGGTGCTTGCTGCCAGGCGTGGACAGATTGGTGGCCAGGTTGGCGACATCTGCATCCGCCACGGCCATGATCTCTACGCCGCCCCCCATTGTCGGGCGATTGGACAAGATGAGGGCGTCGGCACCCAGCTCCTCGCGGACCTGTCTGAGTGCATCACGTGTGGTTTTTCCGAAGAATTTTTTTACCACCATTGTTTATCAGCCCTTGCTTCCCCCAATTACCGCAATTATACGAATGGATTTATTGTCCGGTACTTCATTATGCGAGATCACACGCAGTTGTGGGAGAGCCCTTCTCAAGAATCGTGCCAGTAGTGGCCGCAAACCTGGTGGTGTCAGCAATACCGGATTGTAACCTTGAATCTCCACTTGTTCGGCTTGTTGTGCAGCGCTGGACAGCAGGTTTTCTGCCAGACCGGGTTCCAGACCGCCGCCGGTCTTGGAGTTGACTGCCTGTGACAGCACGTTTTCCAGTGCGGGGTCCAGCGTCATCAGCGGTAGTTCGGTCTCGCCGGGGAACAGCTGCTGCACGATGACCCGCGCCAGCGCAGTCCGTACCGAGGAGGTGAGGTCGTCCACGTCCTGGGTGGTGCCGATGTGGTCTGCCAGGGTTTCCAGAATGGTGCGGAAGTCGCGGATATGGATGCCATCGGTCAGTAACTGCTGCAATACCTTTTGCAGAATGCCGATGGGGACAATCTTGGGCACCAGGTCTTCCACCAGCTTGGGCGATTCCTTGGCCTGATGGTCGATCAGCGCCTGCACTTCTTCGCGGCCCAGCAGTTCGGCGGCGTGGGTTTGCAGCAGGTTGGAAATATGGGTGGCCACCACGGTGCTGGAGTCGACCACGGTATAGCCCATCTGTTGGGCTTCTTCGCGCTTGGCGGCATCGATCCACACCGCCGGCAGGCCGAAGGCCGGGTCGGTGGTGGGCGTGCCGGGCATATTGCCGTTTACCCGCCCCGGATTGATGGCGAGGTATTGCCCGATATAGGCCTCGCCCTGTCCGATTTCCACGCCCTTGAGCAAAATGCGGTAGGCATTGGGCTTGATTTCCAGATTGTCGCGGATGTGGACTGCGGGTACCAGAAAGCCCAGTTCCTGGGCGATTTTCTTGCGGATGCCGCGAATGCGGCGCAAGAGTTCGCCATCCTGGCTGCGGTCGACCAGCGGAATCAGCCGGTAACCGACCTCCAGTCCCAGTGCGTCCACGTGTTGCACATCGTTCCAGCTGACTTCGGCCATGGGCTGGTCGGGTGGGGCGGCGGCCAGGGCTTCCTGCTTGCTTGCCTTGGCGGCGGCGGCCATTTCCTTCTTGTCCATGGTCCAGCCCAGCGCGCCCAGCAGGCTGGCGATCAGCAGGAAGGCGAAGTGCGGCATATTGGGGATGAGGCCGATCATGCCGATGACGGCGGCCGTGATGTACAGCACTTGCGGTTTGGCAAACAGCTGGCCGAAGAACTGCTCCGACATGTCCTTGTCGGTCCCCACACGCGACACCACGATACCGGCGGCGGTGGAGATGATCAGCGCGGGAATCTGTGCCACCAGGCCATCGCCGATGGTGAGCAGGGTGTAGGTCTTGGCGGCGGTGCCGGCATCCAGATCATGCTGTACCACGCCGACAATCAGGCCGCCGACGATATTGATGACGATGATCATGATGCCGGCCATGGCATCGCCGCGCACGAATTTGGAGGCACCGTCCATCGAGCCGAAGAAGTTGGCTTCTTCGGAAATGGTGGAGCGGCGCTTGCGGGCTTCGTCTTCGCCGATCAGGCCGGCGTTGAGGTCGGCGTCAATCGCCATCTGTTTGCCGGGCATGGCATCCAGGGTGAAGCGGGCGGATACTTCGGCGATACGGCCGGCACCCTTGGTGATCACCACGAAGTTGATGATGGTGATGATGACGAATACCACGATACCAATGGCGACGTTGTCGCCGATCAGGAAGTGGGCAAAGGATTCGATCACCTTGCCGGCGGCATCCGGGCCGCTGTGGCCTTCCAGCAAGATCGTCCGGCTGGATGCCACGTTGAGCGACAGGCGCAGCAGGGTGGTGACCAGCAGTACCGAGGGGAAGGATGAGAAGTCCAGCGGCTTGCGGACATTGATGCCCACCAAGAGAACAATCACCGACACCGCAATATTGAAGGTAAAGAACACGTCCAGCAGCACCGGTGGCAACGGCAATACCATCATCGACAAAATGAGGATGATGAGGATGGGGCCGGCCAGCTTGGTGACGTTGAACTGCTTCAGCTGGGTGAGGAAATTATCCATGCGGGATTACTGTCTCGCTTTCGGGGCCGCATCTTGCTGGCGTTTGCTTTCCGGGTCAAGGTCGGCGGGGACTTCCAGCTGGTCCGGGTAGACCGGTGCCAGGCCGCCGTTGTATTCATAAGCTTTCAACTGGTAAACATAAGCCAGAATCTGCGCTGCCGCAGTATACAGCCTGGCGGGGATTTCCCGGCCCAATTCGCCATGGAAATACAGCGCCCGGGCAAAACTGGGCGAGCGCATCACCGTGACCTTGTGTTCTTTGCCGCTTTCGATGATTTTTTCGGCCAGTTTCAGCGTGCCCATGGCGACAATCTGTGGTGCCTGCATGCCTTCTTCGTATTTCAGTGCCACCGCATAGTGGGTTGGGTTGGTCACGATCACATTGGCCTTGGGGATTTCAGCCATCATGCGCTTGCGTGCGGCTTCCCGTTGCAGCTGGCGGATACGGCCCTTGACCTCGGGCGAGCCTTCCATTTCCTTGTATTCCTGCTTGATCTCTTCCTTGGTCATGCGCAGTTGCTTGTGGTAGTTCCACAGCTGGAAAGGCACGTCGATCACCACCAGCATCAGCATGGCGGCGGTGACGGTGAAGAAGGTGGTGATCAGCATGTCGGTCATCTTGAGGATGCCTGCTTCCAGCGGCATGGTGAGCAGACCGAGAATGTCGCTGCGCTCGCGCCAGATGATCCATACCGCCACGCCGCCGATCAGCATGCTCTTGAGGATGGCCTTCAGGCCTTCGGTGGCAGAGTTGAGCGAGAAAATGCGCTTGATGCCGCTGGCCGGGTTCAGCTTGGTCAGCTTGGGCTCGAGCGGACTGAGGGTGAAGTTCCAGCCGCCGATCAGAATGGGAGTGGCTACCGCCACCAGTGCCAGCCCGCCCAATATCGGCATCAGCTGCCACAGCATGGAGAACAGTGCCTCCTTGAAGCGGATGATGGCCGGCTCGGCCTGTTGCACCGTGTGCTGATCAAAGATCAGCAGCTGTTTCATCATCAGCATGATGGCGCCGGCGAGCTTGCCGCCCAGGGTCATCAGCAATGCGACTCCGGTCATGGTGACTGCGAACGTGGACAATTCCCGCGAGCGCGGGATATTGCCGTCGTCCCGTGCGGTTTGCAGCCGTTTGGCTGACGCGGGTTCGGTCCGTTCGAGATCGGAATCTTCTGCCATTGAGCTCCAGTTTTCTGACGTTGTATTTTAAAGCGGATGGTAGCGTATGCCGGGGGCGGCCGGCCAGTCCGATTTGGCATCATGGTTATTGCCCCTGCTGTTTTTACAGCAAGGGCGGCCGAGGCGACGGGCTGCGGCTGCCTGCGGTACAATCGGCGGATTCTTATGGATGGATGGCAGCATGCAACAGTACCTCGACCTGATGCGCCATGTGCTGGAACATGGCCATGACAAGTCCGACCGCACCGGCACCGGCACCCGCTCGGTATTCGGTTACCAGATGCGCTTCGACCTGCAGCAGGGTTTCCCGCTGATCACCACCAAAAAATGCCACCTGCGCTCCATCATTCACGAACTGCTGTGGTTTCTGACCGGCGATACCAATATCCGCTATCTGAAAGAAAACGGGGTATCGATCTGGGATGAGTGGGCCGATGAAAATGGTGATCTGGGCCCGGTTTACGGCTACCAGTGGCGCAGCTGGCCGGCGCCGGATGGCCGCCATATCGACCAGATCAGCAATGTGGTGGAGATGATCAAGCGCAATCCCGATTCACGCCGGCTGATGGTTTCCGCCTGGAATCCGGCGCTGGTGGATGAAATGGCGCTGCCGCCTTGCCACAGTTTGTTCCAGTTTTATGTGGCGGACGGCAAGTTGTCTTGCCAGCTGTATCAGCGCTCGGCCGATATTTTCCTGGGTGTGCCCTTCAATATCGCCTCCTATGCCTTGCTCACCATGATGGTGGCGCAAGTGTGCGGCCTGCAGCCCGGCGATTTCGTGCACACGCTGGGCGATGCCCATTTGTATAGCAATCATCTGGAACAGACCCGCCTGCAGCTGAGCCGCGAACCACGCCCGCTGCCGCAGATGAAGATCAACCCGGCGGTGAACGATCTGTTTGCCTTCACCTTTGATGACTTCACGCTGGAAGGGTATGACCCGCACCCGCACATCAAGGGAGCGGTGGCGGTATGAGCAAGCCTGTTCTGACGCTGGTCGCCGCCATGGCCAGCAACCGGGTGATCGGCATCAACAACACCTTGCCCTGGCACTTGCCGGAAGACCTGAAGCATTTCAAGGCGGTGACGCTGGGCAAGCCGGTGCTGATGGGGCGTAAAACCTACGATTCGATTGGCCGCCCACTGCCGGGCCGACGCAATATCGTGATTACCCGGCAAGCCGACTGGCAGGCGGCTGGTGTGGAAGTGGCACATTCACTGGAGCAGGCTTTGGAAATGGCCGCTGACGTGGAAGAAGTCTGCCTGATTGGCGGTGCCGAGCTGTACCGGCAAGCGATTGCCGCAGCGGATCGCCTGCGGCTGACTGAGATTGCCCAACCCTTCGATGGCGATGCGCATTTCCCAGCGTTTGATGTGGAGGCCTGGCAGGAGGAGTCGCGCAGCGAGCATTGCAGCGAACAGGGGCTGGCCTACGCTTTCGTCGATTACCGACGTTGCAGTGTTGGCTAGGCAGAAGCTGATCTGACCATGACAAAAGCCGCGAGCAAGCGGCTTTCAGGCTGCTGACCAAGTAAGTTGGTACGATTGCGCTGGACCCGGCGAAGCCGGGCCTTTCGACAGCTGCTTGCTTCCGCAGCCTTCCCGTTTATTCCCAATCCCCCCGCCCTTGCCCTGCAAGGGAGCCTCGCTTTCTTTCCAGAAAGCGAGAGGGACTTGTCAACAATTTGAAAGCCGCTTGTGACTACCCGGCTCAGTGCTGGCTGCCAGCCAGTGCCTCGGCGGATTTCTGTGCCAGCTTGCTGTAGTCCTGGCCAAACTCCGCCACCATGATGCGCAGGCGCGTGGTGTCGCGGGCGATGATGGTTTTCAGCAGGTCTTCCAGAAACTGTTGGGTAAGATCCATTTGCGACCGGCCAGCACGCAGGATGGCGAACAGGCAGCGCTGGGTCAGCGGCAGCAAGTCTTGCAGGGCAGCGCTCATGTAGCGGTTGCTGGAGAAGTCGTACAGCGCACGCAGAAATTCCACGCCGCTATCAAAATAACCCGGCATGTCATCCTGGCGATGGCATTCCGCCAACTGTGTCATCAGCTCGAAAAAGCGTGCCAGATCGTCGTTTTTCCAGTTGCTGGCCAGGTTGCTGACCACCCGGTCCAGCAGCATGAACCACAGTTCGAAGAAGTCGCGTACATCCTGGCCGGAGATGCTGGACACCACGGCACCACGGCGCGGAAAAATTTCCACCAGATGACGCCGCTGTAGAATCAGCAAGGCTTCCCGTACCGAACCCCGGCTGACCTCCAGCTCGGCCGCAATGCGCAGTTCCTGTATCCGCTCGCCCGGTGCCATTTCTCCCTGGATGATCTTTTTGCCAAGGTATTGGGCTATTTGTTCCGTGAGCGAGTCGTTGGCCTTGAACGTCATCAGCGTCTCCATTATCGAATATTATTATTTTCATATATATTGGCCTGCACGGCAATTGGAATGTGGAATTGTCTGGCAATTGGGCTGTCGGGCAGGGTGATGCAATTAGGCAAAGCCTGTTGCATTTTGATGATGTTTCTTTGCCTTGTTAGGGAAATCCCTTGTCTGTATTCGGAATAGGCTTTAGGATTAAAACGCTTGTTTGAAATGGCTGACACGAGGAATGGGGCTATACAAACTTGCCTGAGGCAAGCAGTGCACCTGAGGGTGCGGTGTGTTTTCTCACAATCTAGCGGGTTGTTTACCGGTCCTGGACCGGGGGATGATTGGGGCCTTCGCTGCGGCGAAGGCCTTTTTTTATCTGCATGGGTGCCGTGGAAAAAAGAAAACCCCTGGCCGGCTTGGAGCGGGGCAGGGGTCTGGCGCAGGCGTGCTGTGTTTACAGCGCCGCGCGGCGGGTGGCCATCAGGTAGTTGACCTGGGTGTCGTCGCCCAGCGAATAAATGCGCGTCAGCGGCTTGTAGCTCATGCCGCTGACGTTGCCGATTTCCAGCCCGGCATTGCGCGCCATGCGCGACAGCTCGGACGGCTTGAGGAAGCGGGCATACTCATGGGTGCCGCGCGGCAGCATGTTGAGCACGTACTCTGCGCCCACGACTGCCAGCAGATAGGCCTTGGCATTGCGGTTGAGGGTGGAGAAGAATACCCAGCCACCCGGCTTGACCAGACGGGCACAGCTGCGCACCACGCTTTCCGGGTCTGGTACATGCTCCAGCATTTCCATGCAGGTGACGACATCAAAGCTGCCCGGCGCTTCGTCGGCCAGTTCTTCCACGGCGATGCAGCGGTATTCCACGGCCACGCCCGACTCCAGGCTGTGCAGCTGGGCCACTTTCAGCGATTTCTTGGCCAGATCAATGCCGGTGACCTGCGCGCCGCGCAGGGCCATGCTCTCGGCGAGAATCCCGCCACCACAGCCCACATCCAGTACCTTGAGGTCCTTGATGCCGGCAAAGTCATCGATATAGTCCAGCCGTAGCGGGTTGATCTCGTGCAGCGGCTTGAATTCGCTGTCCTTGTCCCACCACTTGTGTGCCAGCTGGCTGAATTTGTCGATTTCCAGTTCGTCTACATTGCTCATTGCTTACCTCGCCAGAATACGGTTGCGCCAGTCTTCACCGCGCGCTTTCAGTGCAGCTTCGTCCATGGTCTGCAGCTGGCGTGCGTCCAGCAGGCAGCGGCCCTTAACCCAGACATGGCTCACCTGCTCGCGGCCGGCGGCGTACACCACATGCGATACCGGATCGAAAGCCGGGGCGGTTTCCAGTGCCGACAGGTCGATGGCGATCAGGTCGGCCTGTTTGCCCACCTTGACCGAGCCTACCTTGTCGGCGATACCCAGTGCGCGCGCGCCGTTCAGCGTAGCCATGCGAATGGCGGTGGCTGCCGGCACGGCGGTCGGGTCCAGCGTGCCCACCTTGGCCAGCAGGGCGGCCAGACGGGTCTCTGCCATCATGTCCAGCTTGTTGTTGGACGCTGCACCATCGGTGCCGATACCGACGGCCACACCGGCTGCCAGCAGTTGCTGTACCGGGGCGATGCCGGAGGCCAGCTTCATATTGGATGCCGGATTGTGCGCGACCGCCACGCCATGCCGGGCGACGATGTCGATTTCCTCAGCATTCAGATGCACCATGTGGGCGGCAATCAGGCGCGGCGACAGCAAGCCCAGCTGTTGCAGGCGCGCCAGCGGGCGTTGTTGCAGTTCCTTGACGCTGTTGCTCACCTCATCCGCGGTTTCGTGGATGTGGCAGTGAATCCGCATGTCTTCGCGCTCGGCCAGATCAACCACCTTGCGGAAGGTGTCATCAGATACGGTGTAGGGGGCGTGCGGGGCCAGGGTGAAGGTAATCAGCTCTTCGCCCAGGAATTCGCTACGCTCGGCCATGCCCTTGCTGATGTATTCATCGGCATTGCTGGCGTAATTGGTGGGGAATTCCAGAATCGAGCAGCCGACAAAGGTGCGCATGCCGGATGCCAGGCCGGCGCGGCCCATGGCGGCATGGTAGAAGTACATGTCGTTGATGGTGGTGGTGCCACCACGAATCATTTCCGCCATCGCCAGGCTGGCACCGTCGAACACGAAATCATCGCGCACGTGCTTGCCTTCGGCCGGCCAGATATGATTGTTCAGCCAGTCCATCAGCGCCTTGTCGTCGGCCAGACCGCGCAGCAGGGTCATGGCCGAGTGGCCGTGCAGGTTGATCAGGCCAGGCATCAGCACATGATTACCCAGTTCCAGTCTTTCACTGGCGTTGATTGCAGGGCACTGGCTGGCGGGCAGAATGGCGGCGATCTGGCCATCCTTGATGGCGACCGCATGGTTTTCCAGCACTTCGCCATCTTGTTCTACCGTGATGATCCAGCGTGCCGAAATAAGCGTGTCGTATTGTGTTGCTGACATGGATAAAGTCCTGCCGAATTCTGAATGCTGGGGATTGTAGGCTGCTGCTCTGGGCATGGCAAATTGACCGCGTGGGCGGTGGCCGTACCGCATAAACTGTTATGTAAAGAAAAAATCGCTTATAACTGGGAAAGGTCTGCCTTATTATGCGATTAATCTGATTGACAGCACATGAGCTGCAATTTTGCAGCTAAATATTGATAGCGGGTTTTCCGCGCCATGAACGTTTTTTGATAATCGATACCGATGGCATCCCAAGAAGAAAAGAACCCAGTCACCTCTAGCCTCTCCCTGCGCACGGTCTTCATGATCGCCGTGGTACTCGGCTTGCTGATTCCCGCCTCCATCATCAGTTATCTCAGCATCAATATTCAGCGGGACAACCTCACCGCCCAGCTGGAAACCGACGAAAAGCGCTTGCTGGACATTGTGGCGCTGGGCATGCAGGAGCCATTGTGGAACCTCAGCCGTCAGGCCGGCAGCCCGCTGATTTCCTCGGTCATGGAAGACGCCCGCGTGGTGTCCATCCGGGTGACCGACACCCAGTCCAACCAGGTTTTCCTGTCCGCCTTGCGTAGCGAGCGGCGCGTCGGCGGCGTTTCTTTCGTACAAAAACCAGTGATTTACCGTGGCGAGGAAATTGGCCAGGTCACGCTGGAGTTTGATACCGAGCATCTGGCCAACGCCCTGCACAATCAAGTGAAGAACATCCTGCTGATTCTGGTGGCGCAGCTGGTGTTGTCCATTCTGCTGATCATGAGCATTCTGCATTCGCGTTTCCTGCGCCCCATGCACAGCCTCACCGAGCAGGCCACCCAGTTGGCCGAACTCAAGCTGGAGTCGCCGTTTTACTGGGCGCGGCGTGATGAAATCGGCAAGCTGGGCAAGCACCTGGAATGGACCCGCTCCGAACTGAAACGGCTGATTGACGAGTTGCGTGCGAAAACACTGGCGCTGGAGGCGGATATTTCCCGCCGCCGCGAGGTGGAAGATGCGCTGCGCCGCTCGGAAAACAAATACCGTGAACTGTTCTGGTCCAATCTGGATGGCATTGTCATCAGTTCGCTGGATGGCCAGGTGATGGATGCCAACCCGGCCTTTCTCAACCTGATGTGCTACAACCTCGACCAGCTCAAGCAGCAGAATTTCTGGTCGCTGGTGGGGCAGGAGAGCGAGGCGCTGGAGCGCTTCAACCTGGATAACAAGGTATTGCGCTTCGGTTATTGCGACGAATTCGAGGCGGTGTACATGAACCGCTTCAGCAATCAGGTGCCGGTCAGTGTCAAGACTGTGGCCATGCGTGATGCCTTTGGCCGCATCAATGCGGTATGGCGCATGGTGCGCGACATCTCCGAAAAGCGTGCGGCAGAAGAGCGGGTGCAACTGGCGGCCAAGGTGTTTGAAAACACCGTCGAAGGTATCATGATCACCGACAGCGACAAGCGCATTCGCAGCGTCAACAAGGCATTCACCGAAATTACCGGCTATTCGCAGCAGGAAGTGTTGGGGCAGAAAACCAGCATCCTGTCTTCCGGCCGTCACGATGAAGCCTTCTACGGCAATATGTGGCTGGCCATTGATGGTCAGGGTTCCTGGCAGGGCGAAATCTGGAACCGGCGCAAGAATGGCGAAATCTACCCGGAGTGGCTGGCTATTAACGCGGTGCGTAACCCGCTGTCCGAAATCACCCATTATGTCGCCATCTTCAGCGATCTGACCGAGCGCAAGGCCGCCGACGAGCGTATTCAGTTCCTGGCGCATTTCGACGTGCTGACCAGCCTGCCCAACCGCGCCCACATGCACGACCGAGTCGAGCTGGCGATTCACAATGCCTGCCGCGATAACGAGCAAATGGCGCTGCTGTTGCTGGACCTCGACCGCTTCAAGACGGTGAACGAGTCACTGGGGCACTCTGCTGGCGACATCTTGCTGCAGGTGGCGGCCGACCGCATCAAGTCCTCGCTGGCTGCCGGTGAAACCGTGGCGCGGCAAGGGGGCGACGAATTCATCATCCTGCTGCCGGCGATTTCCGACCCGAGCGAGGCTGCACTGGCGGCGGAGCGCATCCGCGAATCCTTCAATGCTTCCATCGAGCTGCATAACCACACCATCACCATCACGCCGTCCATCGGTATCAGCGTCTACCCGGATGATGGCCGCGACTTCGAAACCCTGGTGCGCAATGCCGATGCCGCCATGTACCACGCCAAGTCGTCGGGCCGTAACAGCTACAAGTTCTACACGGCCGACCTGAACGCCCGTGCCCGTGAAATTCTGGCCATTGAGAGCCAGCTGCGCTTTGCACTGGAGCGCAACGAATTCATCCTGCATTACCAGCCGCAAGTGGCGATGGCCGATGGCCGCATTACCGGGGCCGAAGCACTGATACGCTGGAATCACCCCTCGCTGGGCATTCTGGGACCGGCGCGCTTTATCGAAGTGGCCGAGGAGCGCGGCTTCATCGTGCAGATCGGCAACTGGGTGATCCGCGAAGCCTGCCGCCAACTGGCCTTGTGGCATGGCCAGGGGCTGCCCAAGATGTCGCTGGCAGTCAATCTGTCAGCCTTGCAATTCCGCCAGCAGGATCTGGCCGAGGTCCTGGAAACCGCTCTGCGTACCCATGGCTTGTCTGCCGACATGCTGGACGTTGAGGTGACGGAAAGCGTGATCATGGAAGACGTGACCAGCACCGTGCAGGCCATTGACAGCATCAAGGGCATGGGGGTACAGCTGTCCATCGATGACTTTGGCACCGGCTATTCCAGCCTGTCCTACCTCAAGCGCTTCAAGGCGGACAAGCTGAAGATTGACCGCTCCTTCGTGCGCGACATTCCCAATGATGCCGACGATTCCGCCATTGCCCGGGCCATCATCAACATGGCGAAAAACCTCAATATGCAAGTCGTGGCCGAAGGCGTGGAAACCATCGATCAGTGGCGCTTCCTCAAGCAGGAAGGGTGTGACCTGATTCAGGGCTATCTGCTGGCCAAACCGATGCCGCCGGAGGAGTTTGCCGGCCTGCTGGCCAGGGGTAGCTTGCTGCCCGAGGAATAAGGCAGCTTCCGCGCCGCGCCAGCTGGCTTTCTTTCAGTAAATTGGTATCTTGAATATATATATTCAGATAGTTCCTGTTGATGTGTTCGTTCGGTTATCAATGTGCCTGGCACTCGCGCAGTGTGTTAGCGCACTTCGACAAGCCCGGACTGGCGCTGAAAGAGAAAGAAAGCCATGTTTTTTGAAAATGATCAGGCCATGTCGGCTGTCGGAAGAGAACTGCTGGCCAACAGTTTCGAATTCATTCCCATCCCCATCCTGATTTCCGAATGCAGCAATAGCGGCGACATCAATTCCGGCCGCTGGCATCGTTTTTCCAATCAGGCCTTTCGTCAGCAGATTGGCTACAGTCTGGAAGACATGCCGGATATCGATAGCTGGTTCCAGCTGGCTTATCCCGATGCGGGCTACCGGGCGGAAGTCATGCAGACCTGGGAGCGGGAGGTGGAGCGTTGCCTGGCCAGTGGCCAGCCGCTGGCTGAACTCACCGCCCTGGTGTGCTGTGCCGATGGCCAGCAACGCTGGTTCATCATCACCGCGCAGACGCAAGCGGCCACCTTGCCATTTCTGCAGATCATCACCTTTCGCGATGTGCACGAACTCAAGTGCACGGTGGACGAGAACATCCGGCTGTCCCGTACCGATTTTCTTACCCGGCTGCTGAACCGGCGTGAAGCCAGCAAGCGCTTGCAACTGGCCTGGGAAGGCTGGCAACGCGAGAGGGAGATGTTCTCGGTCTTGCTGTGTGATATCGATGGCTTCAAGCATGTCAACGATCAGTACGGCCACGCCTGTGGCGACCACATGCTGGTGTTTTTTGCTGATCAGCTTACCGCCTTGTTTGATGGGCAAGCGGATATCGTGCGCTGGGGCGGTGAGGAGTTCTTGCTTATCCTGCCAGCTACCGATCTGGCGGGTGCCGCCATCGCCGCCGAACGGCTACGCCAGCAGATAGCCGACAGCAAGCCGGTATGGCAGCAGCAACAGCTTGGTTTGACCGTCAGCATTGGCTATACCTGCGCCGCTGATCATGGCGAGCTGGAGGGCATATTGCATGCCGTGGATGTAGCCATGTACCGTGCCAAGCTACAGGGGCGCAACTGTATTTGTCAGGGCTAAGTGTCATGGCTGGCAGGGGCTTGTTCAAGGCCCCTGCGTGCGGGCGGTTTTGGCTGGCCTGCTGCGTGATTGCTGTTCGCCCACAATGCAAAAAACCACGCCGTAGCGTGGTTTTTTGTTGAGTCCCCAGCGGAGCTGGCGGCTTATTCTGGTCTCATTTGCGGAAAGAGAATGACGTCGCGGATGGACGGGGCGTCGGTCAGCAGCATCACCAGACGGTCGATGCCGATGCCGCAGCCTCCGGTCGGCGGCAGGCCGTATTCCATGGCGCGGATGTAGTCGGCGTCGTAGTGCATGGCTTCGTCGTCACCAGCGTCCTTCTGGGCCACTTGCGACAGGAAGCGTGCTGCCTGGTCTTCCGGATCGTTCAACTCGGAGTAGCCATTGGCGTGTTCGCGGCCGACGATGAACAGCTCGAAGCGTTCGGTGATGGCCGGATCAGCATCGGAGCCACGCGCCAGCGGGGACACTTCCACCGGGTAGTCGATGATGAAGGTCGGGTTCCACAGCAGGCTTTCGGCACATTCTTCAAACAGGGCCAGTTGCAGGCTGCCCAGGCCCGGTGCCGGCGGCAGCTTGCCACCCAGGCGCTTGATTTCGGCGGCTACCCAGGCGGCATCGCCCAGTTGCTCATCGGTATATTGCGGGTTGTAGTGCTTGATGGCGCCAACGATGGTGAAGCGGTCGAACGGTTTGCCCAGTTCCACTTCCTTGCCGTTGTAGCTGATGGTGGTGCCGCCACAGACGGTTTCGGCACAGCGGCGGATGATGTTTTCGGTCATCTCCATCATGCGCTGGTAGTCGCTGTAGGCTTCGTAAAATTCGATCATGGTGAACTCGGGGTTGTGGCGTGTGCTCATCCCCTCGTTACGGAAGTTGCGGTTGATCTCGAACACGCGTTCCAGACCGCCAACCACCAGGCGCTTCAGATACAGTTCCGGTGCGATGCGCAGGTAGAGCGGCATGTCCAGCGCATTGTGGTGGGTGACGAAAGGCTTGGCTGTGGCGCCGCCCGGGATGGGGTGCATCATCGGGGTTTCCACTTCCAGATAGCCTTCGCTCACCATCACGTCGCGAATCTTCTGCACGATCTGCGAGCGCTTGATGAAGGTGTTGCGGCTGTCTTCGCTCATGATCAGGTCGGCGTAGCGCTGACGGTACTTTTGTTCCTGATCGGTCATGCCGTGGAATTTTTCCGGCAGCGGACGGATGTTTTTCGACAGCAGGCGCACTTCGCTGGCCTGTACCGTCAGTTCGCCGGTCTTGGTCTTGAACAGCACGCCGCGGATGGCGATGATGTCGCCCAGGTCGTAGTGCTTGAATTCGGCATGTACTTCTTCGCCCACGCCATCATTGGCGATATAGGCCTGGATGCGGCCACTGCCATCCTGTAGGGTGGCAAAGCTGGCCTTGCCCATGACGCGCTTCAACATCATGCGGCCGGCAACGGCAACCTCGATCTTTTCGGCTTCCAGAGCTTCCTTGTCTTTACCCGCGTGTTTTTCCTGAAGATCCTTGGCAAAGTGGCTGCGTTTGAAATCGTTGGGGAAAGCGACGCGTTTTTCGCGGATGCTCTTCAGCTTCTGGCGGCGTTCCGCCATGATCTGGTTTTCGTCCTGACTTGGGGATGATGCTTGTTCACGTTCAGACATGATGACTCCGTTGACTACTGCGGGTAAGGGCAGGGGGCCATTCCCCCGCCAGGCCTCATCGGCCAACAATTAAGGTATTACGCTGCGCTAATGCAGGCTGGCTGTAGCAGCCAGCCCGGACGTTTACACGCCCTGCTTCAGGCTGGCTTCGATGAAGCCATCCAGGTCGCCATCCATGACGCCCTTGATATTGCCCACTTCATAGCTGGTTCGCAGGTCCTTGATGCGCGACTGGTCGAACACGTAGGAGCGGATCTGGTGACCCCAACCCACATCGGTCTTGGTGTCTTCCAGGGCCTGCTTGGCCTCGTTGCGCTTTTTCAGTTCCAGCTCGTACAGCTTGGCGCGCAGCATCTGCATGGCTTCATCGCGGTTGCGGTGCTGCGAGCGGTCATTCTGACACTGCACCACGGTGTTGGTGGGCAAGTGGGTAATACGTACGGCCGAGTCGGTCTTGTTGATGTGCTGACCACCGGCACCGGAGGCGCGGTAGGTATCAACGCGCAAATCAGCCGGGTTGATGTCGATCTCGAAGCTGTCGTCCACTTCCGGATACACGAATACCGAAGAGAACGAGGTATGGCGACGGGCATTGGAGTCGAACGGTGACACGCGCACCAGGCGGTGTACGCCCACTTCGGTACGCAGCAGGCCGTAGGCGTATTCGCCCTCGATCTTCAGCGTGGCACTGCTAATGCCGGCGACTTCACCTTCGGAGACTTCCAGCACGTCTACCTTGAAACCCTTGCGCTCGGCATAACGGGTATACATGCGCAACAGCATGCCGGCCCAGTCCTGTGCCTCGGTGCCACCAGCACCGGCCTGGATGTCCAGGAAGCAGTTGTTGGGGTCCATCGGGTCGTGGAACATGCGGCGGAATTCCATCTTGGCCACTTTGGCCTCGACTTCTTCCATGTCGGCTTTTACCGCGAAGATGGTTTCGTCATCTTCTTCGCTCTTGCCCATTTCCAGCAGTTCGCGCGCATCGGCGATGCTGGCGTTGATGCTGTCCAGCACCAGTACCACATCTTCCAGTTGCTTGCGTTCGCGGCCCAGCTCCTGGGCGCGCTTGGGGTCGTTCCAGATATCGGAATCTTCAGTGAGGCGGCTTACTTCTTCCAGACGGTCTTTTTTTCCGTCGTAGTCAAAGATACCCCCGAATATCGGTGGCGCGCTCGGCCAGGTTTTCAATCGTGGCCGCAATCTGGTTCAGGACTTCGACTTCAATCATGCTCTTGCTCCAGTAGCAGTCTGTATTAGTAAATTCAAATGTACTTGCTTGTATTGATCAAACACAAAAAGCGCACCAGTTGGTGCGCTTTTCGCTGATCTGGCTAGTGCTTAGCCAAACAGGTGAGCGACAGCTGCGCGCTCTTCTTCCAGCTCGGCCAGGGTGAAGTTCATGCGTTCGCGGCTGAACTCGTCCACTTCCAGACCTTCGACGATTTTGTATTCGCCATTTTCGCATACAACCGGGAAACCGTACATCACGCCTTCCGGAATGCCGTAGGAACCGTCGGACGGAATGCCCATGGTCACCCACTTGCCATTGCTGCCCAGCACCCAGTCGTGGATGTGGTCGATGGCGGCATTGGCGGCGGAAGCAGCAGAGGACAGGCCACGTGCTTCGATGATGGCAGCGCCACGCTTGCCTACTGTCGGCAGGAATACGTCACGGTTCCAGGCTTCGTCGTTGATCATGGCTTTTACCGATTGGCCATCAATGGTGGCGAAGCGGTAGTCGGCGTACATGGTCGGCGAGTGGTTGCCCCATACCGCCAGGTCCTTGATCGAAGCCACCGGCTTGCCGGTCTTGGCAGCCAGTTGCGACAGGGCGCGGTTGTGGTCCAGACGCAACATGGCGGTGAAATTTTTCGGGTTCAGGTCCGGAGCGCTCTTCATGGCGATCCAGGCGTTGGTGTTGGCCGGGTTGCCTACCACCAGAACGCGGACATTGCGGTCGGCATGGTCATTCAGTGCCTTGCCCTGAACGGTGAAGATGGCGCCGTTGGCTTCCAGCAGGTCCTTGCGTTCCATGCCCTTGCTACGCGGGCGGGCACCCACCAGCAGTGCAACTTGAGCGTCCTTGAAAGCGACGTTCGGGTCGTCAGTGGCAACCATGCCGGCCAGCAGCGGGAAGGCACAGTCTTCCAGTTCCATCATCACGCCCTTAACGGCGGTCTGGGCTTGCGGCAGGTCGAGCAGTTGCAGGATGACCGGCTGGTCTTTGCCCAGCATTTCACCACTGGCGATACGGAACAGCAGGCTGTAGCCAATCTGACCAGCAGCGCCGGTAACGGCAACGCGAACGGGAGCTTTCATTGGTGGACTCTCCTTTAGATATCCGGGACTGTCTCAAATTGCAGATGTTGCTCTGCACTATAAGTGTGAAGCGAGTGTATCACGGAGTGTAGACCATGTGGCACTGGATTCCCCATCAGAAATTCTGATAAGCTGCCTTATGTCTTGTGTCTTATATAAGACATCCCTTTACGCTTGATTTATTTGATGATACAAAGCCACTACATGATTGCTAATGCTCCGCGTCGTCAGCCGCTTTATGTGCAAATCAAGCAGTTTTTGCTGCGTCGTATCGCCGAGGGCGAGTGGCTGGAACATGATGCACTGCCCAGTGAATGGGACCTGGCGGCAGAGATGTCGGTGAGTCAGGGAACAGTGCGCAAGGCGCTGGGTGAGCTGGTGGCGGATGGCCTGCTATACCGTCAGCAGGGCAAGGGCACTTTTGTTGCCGCCGTGCTCAGTGACTGGGGAGCGTCCTTGCTGCAGTCGCCCGGGGTGTTCGACGAAATGCCGGATCGTCTGAGCTGTGAGTTTCTTGCCATCTCGCGGGTCAATGCCAGCGATGACATGGCGGTGGCGCTGCAGTTGCGCCGGCATGCGCCGATGTTTCGGGTGCGCCAGTTGTGGCGCGGGCAGGGCAGGCCGGTGGCGCTGGATGAAGCCTACCTGCCGGCTGAACGATTTGATGGCATGGAAGCGCGCTGGTTTCGCTCTGCAACCGGGGTGTATGCCACCTTGCAACAGCGCTTTGGTGTAAGGGTGGTAGAAAGCCGCGAGCAGTACCGCGCTGTCATGTTGCCGCGCGAAGATGCGAGTTTGCTGGGTTTGTCCGGCGCAGCGCTGGAAGAGCCGGTATTGAGTGTGCTCAGACTGACCTTTTCGTCAGTTGGAGAGAGAGTGGAATGGCGGCAGCGCTACTGCCTGAGTCGTGATCTGGCGCTGCTGCAAAAGGGCTGTTGATGTCGCCTGCCAGCATGGCAATGTCGCTTGTCCGGCAAAAAACGGGCAGCAGGCAGGTGATTTTTGCTAGAATTTCCAGATCATATTGCCCTGCAGCATCGGGCAGCATGATGTTCAGTATTGAGAGGGACCACCCGGTTTTTACAAGGGCGGACCTTTCAGGCGGGCTTCCAGACAGGGGCCCGGAGATAACCACTTGGTTCAAATACATCCAAGGAAGCCATATGCAGAAGCAACGACCGAAGCACCTGGATCTGGCCACGATCAGACTGCCCATCCCGGGTATTGTCTCGATCCTGCACCGGGTCAGTGGTGTGGCGCTCTTCTTTTCCCTCCCGCTGTTGATCTACCTCCTTCATGGTTCGCTCAGTTCAGCAGAGTCCTTTGAAACCTACCGTGCCGTAGTCGCGCATCCGCTGATGAAGATCATCCTCATCGGCTTGTTGTGGGCCTACATGCATCACTTCTGTGCCGGTATTCGTTTCCTGTTCCTGGATATCCACAAGGGTCTGGAACTGCAAACTGCCCGTGCTACCGCCAAGACTGTGGTGGTGGTTAGCCTGGCCCTGACTCTGATTCTGGGAGTAGCTCTATGGTAAACCGCTCTGTCATCGGCGCTCACTACGGTTTGCGCGACTGGGTCATGCAGCGCGTGACGGCCACCATCATGGTGATCTATACCGTAGCTCTGGCGCTGTTCCTGCTGACCATGCCGTCCAGCTATGCAGGCTGGAAAGACTTCTTCGCACAAACCTGGGTGCAAGTGCTGACCCAGACCACCCTGCTGGCAGTCTTCCTGCACGTATGGGTTGGTATTCGCGATGTGTGGATGGACTACATCAAGCCCACCGGCCTGCGTCTGACGCTGCATGCCTTCACCATCGTGTGGCTTGTGTCCTGTTTCATCTATTCCGTTAAAGTTGTCTGGGGGCTGTAATGGGCGTACCTGTTCGTCATTTTGATGCAGTAATCGTTGGCGCAGGTGGTGCCGGCATGCGTGCCGCCCTGCAGCTGTCCGAAGCTGGCCTGAAGACTGCCGTACTGTCCAAGGTATTCCCCACCCGCTCCCACACCGTGGCAGCACAGGGCGGTGTATCCGCCTCGCTGGGTAACTCCGAGGAAGATCACTGGCACTGGCATATGTACGACACCGTCAAGGGGTCGGACTGGCTGGGCGACCAGGATGCCATCGAATTCATGTGCCGCGAGGCACCGAAGGTCGTGACCGAGCTGGAACACTTCGGCATGCCGTTCGACCGTAACGCTGATGGCACCATCTACCAGCGTCCGTTTGGCGGTCACATGTCCAACTTCGGTGAAAAGCCGGTGCGTCGCGCCTGTGCTGCCGCCGACCGTACCGGTCATGCCATGCTGCACGCGCTGTATCAGCGCAATGTGCGCGCCAACACCCATTTCTTTGTGGAATGGATGGCGCTGGACCTGATTCGCGACGCCGACGGCAATGTGCAGGGCGTGATCGCCATGGAAATGGAAACCTCGGAAATCGTGGTATTCCAGGCCAAGGCCACCCTGTTTGCTACTGGCGGTGCCGGTCGTATCTACGCTTCTTCCACCAATGCCTTCATCAATACCGGTGATGGCCTGGGTATGGCCGCTCGTGCCGGCATCCCGCTGGAAGACATGGAATTCTGGCAGTTCCACCCCACCGGCGTGGCCGGTGCTGGTGTGCTGATTACCGAAGGCGTACGTGGTGAAGGCGGCATTCTGCGCAACAGCGAAGGTGAGCGCTTCATGGAACGCTATGCACCGAATGCCAAGGATCTGGCTTCGCGTGACGTGGTATCCCGCGCCATGGTGACCGAGATCAACGAAGGTCGTGGTTGCGGCCCGAACAAGGATCACGTGCTGCTGGACATCACTCACCTCGACCCCGAAGTGATCATGTCCAAGCTGCCGGGCATCCGTGAAATCTCGATCAAGTTTGCCGGTGTTGACCCGATCAAGGCGCCGATTCCGGTCGTGCCGACCTGCCACTATCAGATGGGCGGCATCCCCACCAACTACCACGGTGAAGTGGTGGTAGGCGGCAAGCCGGTAAACGGTTTCTATGCTGCTGGCGAATGTGCTTGTGCATCGGTACACGGTGCCAACCGTCTGGGTACCAACTCCCTGCTCGACCTGCTGGTATTCGGCAAGAGCTCGGCCAATTCGATGATCGACTTCATCAAGCAACAACCGCTGGAGCTGCCGGATCTGGCCACGTCCGATGTTGAGCGTTCCGTCGCTCGCGTTGAGCGCCTGAACAAGCAGACCAATGGCGTTGCCGTGAACGATGCCCGTACCGCCATGCAGCGCACCATGCAGGCGCACTGCGGTGTGTTCCGCTTCAAGGACATGCTGGCACAAGGTGTTGAGAAAATTCTGGAAGTGGAAAAGATGGTTCAACAGACCGAAATTTCCGACCAATCCAGCGTATTCAACATGGCGCGTATCGAAGCCCTGGAGCTGGAAAACCTGATCGAAGTGGCCAAGGCCACCATGATCTCGGCCAATGCCCGTACCGAATCCCGTGGTGCCCACGTGCGTGACGATGCGCCGGATACTGCCGAAACGCCGAATGGTCGTGACGATGCCAACTGGCTGAAGCACACCCTGTGGTCGCGCGATGGCAACCGTCTGGAATACAAGCCGGTGAACATGCAGCCGCTGACTGTCGACACCATCGCTCTGAAGACCCGTTCCTACTAAGGGCTTGAACAAGATGACTACTGAAACCGTCAAATTCCGCATCTACCGTTACGATCCGGACAAGGATGCCAAGCCCTACATGCAGGACATCAGCGTCGAGCTGGATTCCACCGACCGCAAACTGCTGGATGCGCTGACCAAGCTCAAGGTGAAGGACGACACCATCACCTTCCGCCGCTCCTGCCGCGAAGGCGTATGTGGTTCGGATGCCATGAACATCAACGGCAAGAACGGCCTGGCCTGTCTGACCGATTTTCGCGATCTGAAGCAACCGATCGAACTGCGCCCGCTGCCGGGCCTGCCGGTGGTGCGCGACCTGATCGTGGACATGACCCAGTTTTTCAAGCAATACCACTCGATCAAGCCGTATGTGATCAACGACACGCCGCCGCCGGAACGCGAGCGCCTGCAAAGCCCGGAAGACCGCGAAGAGCTGAACGGTCTGTACGAGTGCATTCTGTGCGCCTGCTGCTCCACGTCCTGCCCGTCGTTCTGGTGGAATCCGGACAAATTCGTTGGCCCGGCCGGCCTGCTCGCAGCGTATCGCTTCATTGCCGATACCCGCGACACCGCCATCAACGAGCGTCTGGACAACCTGGAAGATCCCTACCGCCTGTTCCGTTGTCACACCATCATGAATTGTGTTGATGTCTGCCCCAAGGGTCTGAACCCGACCAAGGCCATCGGCAAGATCAAGGACCTGATGGTCAAGCGTGCAGTATGACCGCCTACGATCCGATTGAACTCAAACGGATCCGTTGGCGGTCCCGCCGGGGCTTGCTGGAGCTGGATCTGGTGCTGGAGCGGTTTTTTGCCCAGCGTTTCGATTCACTCTCCCCGGCGGAGATCGACGCCTACAAGCGTATTCTCGATTTGCCCGACACCGATTTTCTGGATGTGGTGAACGGCAAGGCTGACCTGGACGATCCGGAAGAGGCCGCCATCATCGAGATCCTGCGGGCTGTCTGAGCCACAGGATGCAGGGCCCAAAACGATTATTACAACACCACAAAACTGACTGGGAGTATTGCTGTGGAAACCAACCGCAAAGTGACGCTCACTTACAACGAGGGCAAGGACAACCTGGAAATGCCGGTTCTGTCCGGCACTCTGGGTCCGGATGTCGTCGATATCCGTGCCTTCTCCAAAACCGGCATGTTTACCTTTGACCCGGGCTTCCTGGCTACCGCCAGCTGCGAGTCCGCCATCACCTTCATCGACGGTGATCTGGGTCAGCTCTACTACCGCGGCTATCCGATCGAACAGCTGGCAGAAAAGAGCGATTACCTGGAAGTGTGCTACCTGTTGCTGAACGGCGAAATGCCGACTGCCGCACAGCGCAAGGAATTCGAACGTGGCGTGATGCGCCACAACATGCTGCACGATCAGCTGATGAGCCTGTTCAAGGGCTTCCGTCGTGACGCACACCCGATGGCCGTGATGGTGGGTGTGGTAGGTGCGCTGTCTGCCTTCTACCACGACTCGCTGGACATCACCAATCCGGAACACCGTCGCATTTCGGCCCACCGTCTGGTGGCCAAGCTGCCGACCATCGCTGCACAAGCCTACCGCTACAACAAGGGCCTGCCGTTCTCCTACCCGAAGAATGGCCTGACCTATGCGGAAAACTTCCTGCACATGATGTTCTCCACCCCGTGTGAAGAGTACAAGGTGAACCCGGTTCTGGCGCGCGCGCTGGACCGCATCTTCACCCTGCACGCCGATCACGAGCAGAATGCCTCCACCTCCACCGTGCGTCTGGCCGGCTCCTCCGGTGCCAACCCGTTCGCATGTATCGCTGCCGGTATCGCCTGCCTGTGGGGCCCGTCCCACGGTGGTGCCAACGAAGCCGTGCTGAAGATGCTGGACGAAATCGGCAGCGTGGACAACGTGGCCGACTTCATGCAAGGCGTGAAGGACAAGCGTTACAAACTGATGGGCTTCGGCCACCGCGTGTACAAGAACATGGACCCGCGCGCCGCCATCATGAAGACCACTTGCGACGAAGTGCTGAACGAACTGGGCCTGCACAACGATCCGAAGTTCAAGCTGGCCATGGCGCTGGAAAAGATCGCCCTGGAAGATCCGTACTTCATCGAGCGCAAGCTGTACCCGAACGTGGACTTCTACTCGGGTATCGTGCTGTCCGCCATCGGCATTCCGGTATCGATGTTCACTCCGATCTTCGCCCTGGCCCGTACCGTGGGCTGGATCGCGCACTGGAGCGAAATGATCGGTGACCCGGCGATGAAGATCGGCCGTCCGCGTCAGCTGTACACCGGCGCCCCGCGCCGCGATATTGTCGATATCGACAAGCGCTGATCAAGCTGTGACAAGTTGGCCGGACACGTTTCGGCCAACTTTTTAGCCTGTTTAACAGAATACAGTAGCCGGTTTCACGACAGACGCCGACAGAGCGCTGCGGAAAAGAATGGAGACGGATTTGCCCTTCCTCACGAAGGCCCTTCTTGCGTCTTTTCCACAACGCTTTCTCCACGCAGCAATGTAGCCAAACGTAGATACGTACGTAGATAACAAAGGGTCGAATAATGATGCAATCCATGTACAGTCATTCCTACCTGTTCGGTGGGAATGCACCGTTCATCGAGGAACTGTACGAACAGTACCTCGCTGATGCGAATTCGGTTCCAGCCGAATGGCGTGAATACTTCGACAAGCTGGCCCAGGCACCGGGCGCAGCCGAGCGCGATGTACCCCACATGCCCATCCAGGAATCCTTCATTCAACTGGCCAAGAAACCGGCCAGCGGCCCGCGCAACAGCAGCGGCGGCGAATGGGAAACCATGCAAAAGCAGGTGGGTGTGCTGAAGCTGATTTCGGCCTACCGCGTACTGGGTTCCCGTCAGGCCAACCTCGACCCGCTCAAGCGCATGGATCAGGAAACCCTGCGCGAGCTGGATCCGGTCAAGCATGGCCTGACCGATGCCGACATGGCGGTGCAGTTCAATGTGGGCTCGCTGGTGGCTCCGCAGAAGCTGCCGCTGTCCGACATCCTGTCGCGCCTGAAGCAGACCTACTGCGGCAACATCGGCCTGGAGTTCATGCACATCACCAAGTCGGACGAGAAGCACTGGGTACAGAAGCGCTTTGAAGGCGATCTGTCCACCCCGCGCTACGACGCCGGCAAGAAACTGCGCATTCTCAAGCAGATCACGGCGGCCGAGACCCTGGAACGCTATCTGCATACCAAATACGTTGGCCAGAAACGCTTCTCGCTGGAAGGCGGCGAATCGACCATCGCTGCGCTGGATCACCTGATCCACAACGCCACCTCGGTGGGCGTGCAGGAACTGATCATCGGCATGGCCCACCGTGGCCGTCTGAACGTGCTGGTGAACACCCTGGGCAAGCAGCCGCGCGACCTGTTCGCTGAATTCGAAGGCAAGGCTGCCCAGCAAATGGCCTCCGGCGACGTGAAGTACCACATGGGCTTCTCCTCCGACATCCCCACGGCCAATGGCCCGATGCACGTGTCGCTGGCGTTCAACCCGTCCCACCTGGAAATCGTCAACCCGGTGGTGGAAGGTTCGGTACGCGCCCGTCAGGATCGTCGCAAGGACAACGAGCGCAAGTGCGCCGTGCCGGTGCTGATCCACGGTGACTCCGCCTTTGGCGGCCTGGGTGTCAACCAGGGTACCTTCAACCTGTCGCAAACCCGTGGCTACGGTACCGGCGGCACCATCCACATCGTGATCAACAACCAGGTTGGCTTCACCACCTCGGATACGCGCGACATGCGTTCCACCCTGTACTGTACCGACGTGGCCAAGATGGTCGAAGCGCCCATCCTGCACGTCAACGGTGATGATCCGGAAGCCGTCTGCTATGTGATGCAGGCTGCGCTGGACTACCGCATGCAGTTCAACAAGGACGTGGTCATCGACCTGGTCTGCTACCGCAAACTGGGTCACAACGAAGGTGACGATCCCTTCCTGACCCAGCCGATGATGTACAAGAAGATTGCCAAGCATCAGGGCGTGCGCGCCATGTATGCCGAGCGTCTGGTACAGGAAGGCGTGCTGAAGGCCGAAGAAGCCGAAGGCATGATCCAGGCCTACCGCGACGCGCTGGACAAGGGCGAGCACGTGGAACAGACCGCGCTCACCAACTACAAGCGCGAACACGCCCTGGACTGGAGCCAGTATCTGGGTACCCACTGGGCACACCCCACCGATACCTCGCTGCCGCGCGCCGACATCCAGCGTCTGACTGAAAAGTTCACCACCCTGCCGGAAGGCTTCAAGCTGCACCCCACCGTGCAGAAAGTGCTGGCTGCACGCAAGGCGATGGCCGCCGGTGAACAGAATGCCGACTGGGGTATGGCCGAGACTCTGGCCTACGCCAGTCTGGTGACCAATGGTTTCGGTGTACGCCTGTCCGGTGAAGACTCCGGTCGCGGCACCTTCTCCCATCGTCATGCCGTGCTGCACGACCAGAACCGCGAACGTTGGGACCAGGGTTCCTACGTACCGCTGCGCAATATGTCGGACAACCAGGCTGATTTCCTGGTGATCGACTCCATCCTCAACGAAGAAGCCGTGCTGGCCTACGAATACGGCTATGCCTGTTCCGCTCCGGACCAGCTGGTGATCTGGGAAGCCCAGTTTGGCGACTTCGCCAACGGTGCCCAGGTGGCCATTGACCAGTTCATTTCTTCTGGCGAAACCAAGTGGGGCCGTCTGTGTGGCCTGACCACCATCCTGCCGCACGGCTACGATGGCCAGGGCCCGGAACACTCCTCCGCCCGTCTGGAACGCTGGCTGCAACTGTGCGCCGAGCACAATATGCAGATCGTGATGCCGTCCGAAGCCAGCCAGATGTTCCACATGCTGCGCCGTCAGGTGCTGCGTCCGTATCGCAAGCCGCTGGTGATCTTCCTGTCCAAGCGCCTGCTGCGCTTCAAGGATTCCATGAGCCCGATCGAAGCCTTCACCAACGGCAGCTTCCGCCCGGTGATCGGCGACGCCGTGGTGCAGGATCCGAAGAAGGTGAAGCGCGTCGTGCTGTGTGCCGGTCAGGTGTATTACGACCTGGCGGCTGGCCGCAAAGACAAGGGCGTGGAAGACGAGGTTGCCATCGTGCGTATCGAGCAGTTGTATCCCTTCCCGACCGAGCAGGTAGCCGCCGAACTGGCACGCTTCCCGCAAGCCAAGGAAGTGATGTGGGTGCAGGAAGAGCCGCGTAACCAGGGTGCCTGGTACCAGATTCGCCATCGCCTGGAAGGTCTGCTGAGCGGCAAGCAGTTCTTGTCGTTCGCTGGTCGTCCGTCCTCTGCTTCCCCGGCCGTAGGCTATATGAGCAAGCACGTTGCCCAGCTCAAGTCCTTCGTCGAAGAAGCCATGACGATTGCCAAGTAAGTACACGCCATCACAACGAATGATATGACGGGGGCAGCACCGCAGCTGCCCCGTTCTGGAGAAGAACATGATTATTGAAGTCAAAGTCCCCCAACTGCCTGAGTCCGTTTCCGAAGCCACGCTGATGACCTGGCACAAGAAAGCCGGCGATTTCGTCAATCGCGACGAAAACGTCATCGATCTGGAAACCGACAAGGTCGTGCTGGAACTGCCGGCACCGCAGGCTGGCGTGATTGTTGAAATCATCGAACAAGACGGCGCCACCGTGGTTTCCGGTCAGCTGATCGCCCGTATCGACACCGCCGCCAAGGCAGGTGATGCACCGGCTGCGGTTGCTGCAGCGCCGGCTGTTGCCGCTCCGGCTGCCGTACAAGCTGCTCCGGCCGCTGCACCGGGTGGCGCTGCCATGCCGTCGGCTGCCAAGCTGGCTGCCGAAACCGGCGTCAATCTGGCCAATGTGGCTGGCTCCGGCCGTGACGGCCGTGTGCTGAAAGAAGACGTACAGGCTGCTGCCGCTGCACCGTCGCAAGCTGGTCCGGTACTGGCCCACGCCGGCAACGCCGGTGTTGCCCTGGCCGCCACCCCGGCTGCCGTGAACGTGGCTGCCGTGCTGGGCGATCGTCCGGAACAGAGCGTGCCGATGTCCCGCCTGCGCCAGCGTGTGGCCGAGCGTCTGGTGATGAGCCAGCAGACCAACGCCATCCTCACCACCTTCAACGAAATCAACATGAAGCCGTTGATGGACCTGCGTGCACGCTACAAGGACAAGTTCGAGAAGGAACACGGCGTGAAGCTGGGTTTCATGGGCTTCTTCGTCAAGGCCGTGGTTGCCGCGCTGAAGAAATACCCCATCGTCAATGCTTCGGTTGATGGCAACAACATCATCTACCACGGCTACTTTGACATCGGCGTGGCCGTAGGCAGCCCGCGTGGTCTGGTAGTGCCGGTGATCCGCAATGCTGACCAGCTGAGCCTGGCTGAGATCGAGAAGCAGATCGCCGACTTCGGCAAGCGCGCCCAGGAAGGCAAGCTGACCGTGGAAGAGCTGACCGGCGGTACTTACACCATTTCCAATGGCGGTACTTTCGGTTCCATGATGTCCACCCCCATCATCAACCCGCCGCAATCGGCCATTCTGGGCATGCACGCTACCAAGGAGCGCGCCGTGGTTGAGAATGGTCAAGTTGTTGTGCGCCCGATGATGTACCTTGCCCAGTCGTACGACCACCGCATCATCGATGGTCGCGAAGCGGTACTGAGCCTGGTAGCCATCAAGGACGCCATCGAAGATCCGGCCCGCCTGATCCTCGACCTGTAATAGTTGTTGGCCGCAAGTTGTCTTGCGGCCACTTTGAATAATGTGAACGGAGAAATGATGATTTTGCCTGACTGGCTTTATGCGGTAGCTTCCATCCTGGCCGGTGTGGCCATCGCGGTACTGACCTGGAAGAAGCATCAGCGCGGCATTCGCGAAGACCGCTACAGCCTGGTGGGCAAGCTCATCATCGCCGTGTTCATGATTGCTTTCGGGATCTTGCTGTTCAAGGTCGGCAAGTTCTGATCAAGGAAAATCAATGAGCCAACAGTTTGATGTCGTCGTTATCGGCGGCGGCCCCGGCGGTTATGTGGCTGCCATTCGTGCAGCCCAGCTCGGTTTCAACACCGCTTGCGTGGATGCCTTCAAGAACCCGGAAGGCAAGCCTTCGCTGGGTGGCACCTGCCTGAACGTGGGTTGCATCCCGTCCAAGGCGCTGCTGCAGTCCTCGGAAAACTTCCACGCGGTACAGCACGACTTTGCCAAGCATGGCATCACCGTGTCCGGTGCCAAGATGGACGTGGCCGCCATGCTGGATCGCAAGACCGGCATCATCACCAAGAACGCCGCTGGTATCAGCTTCCTGTTCAAGAAGAACAAGGTCGCCAATATCCACGGTCTGGCTGCGCTGAAAGGCCGCCAGGGCGACAAATGGCTGATTGAAGTGACTGACAACGGCGCGGTGGTTGACACGCTGGAAGCGACCAACGTCATCATCGCCACCGGCTCCAGCCCGCGTCAGCTGCCGGGCCTGGCTACCGACAACCACATGGTGCTGGACAACGAAGGCGCGCTGGCGCTCACCGCTGTACCGAAGCGCCTGGGCGTGATCGGTGCCGGTGTGATCGGCCTGGAAATGGGTAGCGTGTGGAAGCGTCTGGGTGCAGAAGTCACCATCCTGGAAGCCGCACCGACCTTCCTGGCTGCTGCCGACCAGCAGATCGCCAAGGAAGCCTTCAAGACCCTGACCAAGGACACCGGTCTGGACATCAAGCTGGGCGTGAAGATTGGTGAAATCAAGGCCACCAAGAAGCACGTTACCGTTCACTACGAGCTGAACGGCGAAGCCGTGGCTGCTGAATTCGACAAGCTGATCGTGTCCATCGGTCGCGTACCGAACACCGCTGGTCTGGGTGCGGAAGCCGTTGGCCTGCAACTGGACGAGCGTGGTTTTGTTGCCGTGGACGACCACTGCCACAGCAATCTGCCGGGTATCTGGGCGATTGGCGACGTGGTACGTGGCCCGATGCTGGCACACAAGGCTTCGGAAGAAGGCGTTGCGGTGGCAGAGCGTATCGCCGGCCAGAAGCCGCACGTCGATTTCGGCGTGATTCCGTGGGTGATCTACACCTCGCCGGAAATCGCCTGGGTGGGCAAGACCGAAGAACAGCTCAAGGCTGAAGGCATCGAATACAAGAAGGGTACTTCCGGTTTCGCTGCCAACGGTCGCGCGCTGGGCCTGGGTCAGGCGCAGGGTACGGTCAAGATCCTGGCCGATGCCAAGACCGACCGCATCCTCGGCCTGCACATGATCGGCCCGATGGTGTCCGAGCTGGTGACCGAAGGCGTGGTATCGATGGAGTTCAAGGCCGCCAGTGAAGATCTGGCGCGCATCGTGCACGCCCATCCGAGTCTGTCGGAAGTGGTGCACGAAGCCGCACTGGCTGCCGACAAGCGCGCATTGCACGGCTAATTGCCGTGGGGCCGTGTACAATTCACACGGCCCGAAAGAGGGTATGGGGCAGGACCTGCCGCGAGAACAGGTTCGCCCCGATACATTAGGGTTGAGGAAGCGACCAAGGAATAGAGACGTTGGCCAGACAGGGCCCCGCCATCATTTCCACCGAAAGGAAACCATAGATGAACCTGCACGAATACCAAGCGAAAGAGCTGCTGGCCAAATACGGCTTGCCGGTACAACAGGGCATTCTGGCCACCACGCCGGAAGAAGCCGCTGCCGCTTATGACAAACTGGGCGGCAAGTTTGCCGTCGTCAAGGCCCAGGTGCATGCCGGTGGCCGTGGCAAGGCCGGTGGTGTCAAAGTGGTGAAGAGCCGCGAAGAAGCCGCTGAAGTTGCCAAGAGCCTGATCGGTATCAATCTGGTGACCTACCAGACCGACGCCGCTGGCCAGCCGGTCAACAGCGTGTTGGTGTGCGAAGACATGTACCCGGTACAGCGTGAACTGTACCTGGGCGCCGTAGTGGACCGTGGCAGCCAGCGCGTTGTGTTCATGGTCTCCACCGAAGGCGGCGTGGAAATCGAAAAAGTAGCCGAAGAAACCCCGGAAAAGATCATCAAGATCGAAATCAACCCGCTGGTGGGCATGCAGCCCTTCCAGGCGCGTGATGCCGCCTTTGCCCTGGGTCTGTCCGGTTCGCAAATCGCTGCTTTCAGCAAGCTGATGCTGGGTGCTTACCAGGCTTTCGTGGAAAACGATTTCGCCCTGTTCGAAGTCAACCCGCTGGCGCTGCGTGAAAACGGCGAACTGGCCTGCGTTGATGGCAAGATCAACCTGGACTCCAACGCCCTTTACCGTCACCCGGCCCTGCTGGCACAACGCGACAAGTCGCAGGAAAACGAACGTGAAGTGAAAGCTTCCGAATTCGACCTGAACTACGTGGCGCTGGAAGGCAATATCGGCTGCATGGTAAACGGCGCTGGCCTGGCCATGGCCACCATGGACATCATCAAGCTGAAGGGTGGCCAGCCGGCCAACTTCCTGGACGTGGGTGGTGGTGCCACCAAGGACCGCGTGATTGAAGCCTTCAAGCTGATCCTGGCCGATGATTCGGTCAAGGGCGTGCTGATCAACATCTTCGGCGGCATCGTTCGCTGCGACATGATTGCCGAGGCCATCATCGCCGCCGTGAAGGAAGTAAACGTGACCGTGCCGGTGGTTGTGCGCCTGGAAGGCAACAACGCCGAATTGGGCGCCAAGATTCTGGATGACTCCGGCCTGAAGCTGGTTTCCGCCCAGGGCCTGAACGACGCAGCCGAGAAGATCGTTGCTGCCGTTGCTGCGCTTTAATCACCTGCACCGCATAAGGATTTCAAAATGAGCGTATTGGTAAACAAAGACACCAAAGTGCTGGTGCAAGGTTTCACCGGCAAGAACGGTACCTTCCACGCCGAACAGGCACTGAAGGTTGGCACCAAGGTAGTTGGTGGCGTGACCCCGGGCAAGGGCGGTTCCGAGCATTTGGGCCTGCCGGTGTTCAACACCATGAAGGACGCCGTGCGTCAAACCCAGGCTGATGCCTCGGTCATCTACGTACCGGCAGCTTTTGCCAAGGATTCCATCCTGGAAGCCATCGACAGCGGCGTGAAGCTGATTGTCTGCATCACCGAAGGCGTGCCCACCCTGGACATGCTGTACGTGAAAAAGGCTGTGGACGAAGCCGGCATCCGCCTGATCGGCCCGAACTGCCCGGGTATCATTACCCCGGGTGAGTGCAAGATCGGCATCATGCCGTGGCACATCCACAATCCGGGCCGCATCGGTATCGTGTCCCGTTCCGGCACCCTGACCTACGAAGCCGTGGCACAAACCACCGCGCTGGGTCTGGGTCAGTCCACCTGCATCGGTATCGGCGGCGACCCGATCCCGGGTACCAGCCACATCGACGCCCTGAAACTGTTCCAGGACGATCCGGATACCGACGCCATCGTGATGATCGGTGAAATCGGTGGTACCGCCGAAGAAGAAGCAGCCGAATTTGCCAAGGCCTACGTGACCAAGCCGGTAGTCGGCTACATCGCCGGTGTGACTGCTCCCAAGGGCAAGCGCATGGGCCACGCTGGTGCCATCATCTCTGGCGGCAAGGGTACGGCCGAAGAGAAGTTCAAGGCCTTCGAGCGTGCAGGCATTGCCTACACCCGCAGCCCGGCCGAAATCGGCAAGACCATGTTCGAACTGCTGAAAAGCAAGGGCATGATCTAATCCCTTAGCGGATAGCCGTACACTGAAACGCCACCCTCGGGTGGCGTTTTCTTTTTGCGCTAGAATGCAGCTTTGCCAGTGCCCGCGCTGGCTGAACTGCGCGGCTTCAGCTTGGTCTATCCAGCCCGGCTCCATGATGCAGAAGAAAGGAATGTCATGCGCAAATGGCTATGTCTGCTGGTGTTGCTCACCAGCGCCTGCGGCAGTTTTCCCAGCCGTGAGGGCTATGCCCAGAAGGCTTACTATTGGCAGGGCCGGGATGCCAATGAATTGCTGGCAGTCTGGGGTGCCCCCAGCAAGAGCATGAGCATGCCCAATGGCAACACGCTATATACCTACAGCAAGTCCTATACCCAGCAGCAACCGTATTTTGACAATCGCCGCTTCGAGCCGGGCAGCCGCTTTACCGTGACGGAAAACGGCCAGAGCCGGGTGATCGAAACTCCGGGGCGCTGGGTCTATGACGGCACCAGCGGTGGCGGCATCCAGCACTACAGCTGCACCACCAATTTTGTGGTGAACAGCAAGACCCAGCAGGTGGAGTCAGTCAGCTTTGAGGGTAATGACTGCGTGGCCGTACCGCGCCAGTAAGCCTGCTTACGGCAGCTTCCATTCGCCGCTGCTGCTGAAGGGCAGGCTGGCTACGCCTTGCAAGCCCTCCAGCCGGCCTTGCAACTGGTAGTCGAGCTTGCCCGTGCCATTCACTGCCTTGCCCAGCTGCTTTAGCCAGCTCAGGGTGGAGGTATGGACCCGTACCGTGATCTCGGCTTCGCCCAATGCCGGCACGGCAATCGCCTGATTGCTGAGGCCGCTGGCCAGTCGGTTGCCTGCAACATCCAGATCAAAGCTCAGTCCGCTGGCGCTCAGTGGCAGTGTGTTGGGGTTCTGCAGCCGCAGGGTGACATCGAAGTTCTGTTCCAGCAGGGTGGAGGCGGCCGGATGGATGTCGACCAGGCTGACCTGTGGCTTTTGCAGGCCCAGCGTGCTGCAGCCGACCAGCCACAGGCAAATGAGCAGAGCAAGACATGGTTTCATGTGCATTCCTTGAGTGTTATTGCAGGCCACCCAGTACTTCCTGGGTGACGGCGATCCAGGCGCGGGCCGCATGGGACAGATAGCCGCCTTGCTGCCAGATCAGCGCCAGATGCCAGATCAGCCAGGGGTTGGATACCGGAATCACGTCGTAGAGTTCCCGGTCCAGTCTTTCCACTACCGAACGTGGCAGCAGAGTAACACCCAGCCGCGCGGTAACCAGCTCGACGATAAAGTCCCAGTGTGCGCTGCGGCCAACAATATGCAGCGGCTTGCCCATTTCGTGGAAGGCATGGCTGATGCGGCTGGACAGGGTGAAGTCTTCCGGGTACAGCACGAAGTCCTGGTCGGCGATATCGGGCAGGGTGACCACCGAACGGCCATGCCAGGGCGAGCCGGCCGGTGCCACCAGGCAGAGCGGGTCGCGCACCACGGCAAATTGCTGAAAGATGCTGTTGTCCACCGGCAGCACCGCCACGCCGATTTCCAGTTCGCCGCAACGCACGCTGTTTTCGATGGCCAGCGCGCCGTCTTCCACCATTTTCAGCTCGATGCCGGGATAGCGTTCGCGAAAGGTACTGACCACCGGCGCGAAAAAGGCCACACCCACCATGGGGGGCAGGCCCACCACCAGCTCGCCGCGAGAGAGACCGGCCAGATCGCTCAGCTCGTGCTTGAGCTGGCTCATGGCCGACAGCACATCCAGCCCCCGTTCAAACGCCACCTTGCCAGCATCGCTCAGCCGGAAGCTGCGTCCCTCGCGGATGATCAACGGTGTGCCCAGTTCTTCTTCCAGCTGTTTCACCATCTTGCTGATGGTGGGCTGGGTCACGAACAAGGCTTCCGCTGCCTTGGTGAAACTGTGCCGTTTTACCACTTCGACAAAGTAGCGCAGCGCCCGGACATCCATGATCGATTCCATTTAAGAATGAGTTGGATAATTTTAATTCATTTTTTGAATGAAATGGTGGCGACTATACTCGATTCACGTTTCCTGGTTGCGGAGTGACCGGATCATGAAAAACCTGCCGAACATTGCCGTCAAGCAAAGCCTGTCCACGCTGTCGCAAGTGGTACTGCTCAGTCTGGTGTGGCTGCTGGCCAGCCGCCTGAGCCATTACTTCCTGCCTGCGGTGCCCGCTGGTGTGCTGGGCATGTTCCTGGTATTGGGCGCATTGGCGCTGGGCTGGTTGCCCCTGTCCTGGTGCAAGAGTGGCGCGCGCTGGCTATTGGCCGAGATGTTGCTGTTTTTCATTCCGGCCACGGTTGCCGTGGTGCAGTATCCGCAGTTGCTGGGCAGCATCGGTCTGCGCATCGTGCTGGTGATCCTGTTGTCTACCGTACTGGTGATGACAGTGACTTCGCTGGTGGTGGATGCCGGCTACAAGTTTGAAATCCTGCTGAAGCGTCGCAAGCGACAGCATGGAGTGTCCTGAGATGGAAAACCTGCTGGCTTTTGGCTGTCTGGTGTTGACGCTGGTCTTGTACTGGCTGGCCAAGACGCTGTACCGCCGTACTGGCAACTGGTGGAGCGCACCATTGCTGGCGGTTCCCTTGCTGGTGATTGGCGCTGTGGTGGCCGGGCATATTCCCTACCACACCTATTTTCAGGATACGCACTGGCTGAGCTGGTTGCTTGGCCCGGCTACGGTAGCGTTTGCCATCCCGATTTACGAGCAGCGCCAGGTTATCCGCAAGCATGCGCTGTCGCTCAGTTGCGGTGTGCTGGTGGCGATGCCGGTGGCGGTATTGAGTTCGGTGTGGCTGGCGCGGGCTTTTGGTTTGTCCGAGCTGCTGCAGAAAAGCCTGGCACCACGGTCGATCAGTACACCGTTTGCCATGGCGACGGCATCCAGCATCGGTGCCTCGCCCGACCTGACTGCCGTGTTCGTGGTGATTACCGGTGTAGCCGGGATGCTGCTGGGTGAATTGATGCTGATGCTGCTGCCGCTGCGGTCGCGTCTGGCCAAAGGGGCCTTGCTGGGTGCTGCCGCACATGGTGCCGGCACCGCCAAGGCCAATGAGCTGGGAGCGGAAGAAGGCGTGGTAGCCAGCCTGACCATGATGCTGGGTGGCATTGCCACGGTGTTTGCCGCGCCATTGATTGCCTGGTTCGTCTAATACAGAGCGGACCCAAGATTTCTCTGTAGTAAGCCCATGCCATCGGGAGTGGTGTGTGGTGTCTCTCCTCTTGTTGTACTCCCATACGAGCGTTGTTCGGGCTGACCCTATCCGGTCAGCCCATTTTTTTGCCTATTGTCCGCCCCTTATAGCAAAACACCCGGTATGGCCGGGTGTGGTGGTGTGAGGCTGTTTGCGCCTGACTATGCCGCCTGGTCCGGCGTAATCAGCACTTCGACCCGGCGGTTCTTGCTGCGGCCTTCTATGGTGGCATTGCTGGCTACCGGCTGGCTGGGGCCAAAACCCATGGTGCGAATACGCACGGTGTTGACGCCCTTGGTTGCCAACTGGTCGGTAACGGCCTGGGCGCGCTTCTCGGACAGGGTCTGGTTATAAGCTGCCGGCCCCGTGCTGTCGGTGTGCCCGGCGACGGTAATGCTGGTGTCGGTGTACTGCACCAGCACGGCGGCGATATCGCTCAGCGGCTGCTGCGCGGCGCTACCCAGCTGGAAGCTGTTGGTGGCAAAGGTGACGTTGTCCGGCAGCGACAGCTTGATCTGATTGCCTACGCGCTCAACACCAATTCTGGTGTTGGCCAGTTTTTCCCGCAGTTTCTTTTCCTGATTGTCCATATACGCACCAACGCCAGCACCGATGGCACCGCAGGCCAGTGCCGAGTTGCGGGCGCCGACGCTGCCGTGGGTGGCGGCACCGATCAGGCCGCAGGTCACCGCACCGCCAATGCCGTACAGCGCAGCCTTGTTGATTTCGGTCTGACCGGTTTGCGGGTTGGTGGTGCAGGCACTGGTAGCGATAGCCAGCACCAGCGTACACAGCATGGCTGGCTGCGACAGGCGATTCATCATCAAAACATCTCCGGAAGCTGAACAGTCATGATGGCCGCGCGGGCGCATCATGCTGCAAAGCAGGCATTCTAATACGGGCAAGCTGCCAGGGGATGAAATGTTGGTCGGGTAGACCGTGACAGGGTCTCAGGCAAAAGTATCGACCGCCCGGCCCTTGCTGCTGGCCTGCGGGTTGGCGATGGCGGCAAAAATCGCCTTGGCGGTATCGATGGCGGGGTTGTGCTGGGCTTGCTGCAGTTGCTGTTGCTGCTGTTTGTCGATTTCGGACTGGGCTTGCTGTGCCATTTGTTCGGCTGCGGCCGCCACGGCACGGTCCTGGCCGGAAGGGTCGGTCGGGGCGAGCGCCGCTGCAGCCACCTGTCTGGCATTGCGCAGCGTTTCCTCTGGGCTTTGTCCACCGGCCAGCCGGATGCTGACTTCACCGCCTATGGCATATTGCTTGCCATCGGGGCCTTCCTGATAGCTGTAGCTGGCCCCGCCACTGACCAGAGCGCCACCGGTCGCCATGTGGGCTTGCTCGTGCTGGCGGACATCGGTATCACGCGAGCGCAATTCATCCAGCTGCTTTTGCTGGTCGGGGCTGAGGGTCTGACCGCTGTAAATGGCGGAAGGGGAGGGTGGTGTCACGCCAGGTACCGGGGTGGCAATCGCGGCCATGCGCGCCGCCGTGCACGTCGGGCAGCTGCATGCCGGGCCGTGTTGCAGCCCGCTGCTGATTGGGTAGCCAGTGCTGGCGGAGAGGGAAGAAATGCTCATGATTTGCACCATCCTGAACATTTTCAGTGTAGTGCATGGTGCTGTTCGATTCATTGAATAAAAAGATTATTTGCTGGGTTTTTCAAGAGCTTGTGGCTTGTCTGCATGATGGGTAAGGGCCAGACCAACTCCCGCATTGCTGCGGCAAGGTGGCTATGGTTTCTGGCCGGTCAGCATGGCTGCTTGGCGTATGGGCCGCATGTCGAACGCGACACTGCGCAGTGGCTGCGGCAGAATGGCGGAACATTGCTTAAGTTCGATCCAGCCAGAGCACGCCATTGGGCTAAGCGCTGGACACAAGGCATTGGCTCGCTATGCGTGATGCCACCACAATGAATAACGGTAAGGAAAGCAGGGATATGCAAGATCAGGCAGCACAGGAAAACCAGCGTGAACTGGTGATGTCGGTATTGATGATGCCGGACATGGCCAATTTTTCCGGCAATGTGCACGGCGGTGTGTTGCTCAAGCTGCTGGACCAGGTGGCGTACGCCTGTGCCAGCCGCTATGCCGGGCGCTATGTGGTGACCCTGTCGGTAGACCAGGTGCTGTTCAAGCAGCCTATCCATGTGGGCGAACTGGTTACCTTCATGGCCAGCGTCAACCATGTTGGCCGCACTTCGATGGAGATCGGCATCAAGGTGGTGGCCGAGGATATCCAGCGGCGCAGTGTGCGCCATACCAATAGCTGCTACTTCACCATGGTGGCCTTTGAAGATGGCAAGGCGGTGGCCGTGCCGCCATTGAGCCTGGACACCGACGAGCAGAAAAAGCGCTTCCGCGATGCCGAGATCCGCAAGAAGCTGCGCATGGAAGCCCAGCAAAAAACCAGCGATCCCTGCTGAGCGGGTAGAATGCCGGCTTTGTCCTGCTGGTGTTTCTGGCCATGTTTACCCTGCTGCATACCGACCCACGTTTTTACCTGATCAACAAGCATGCCGGCGTCAGCTTTCATCGCGAGGGCGAAGAGGCCGGCCTGCTGGAGGGCGTGCGGTCGGCCTTGCAGGACGAGGCGCTGTGGCCGGTGCACCGGCTGGATCGCATTACCTCGGGGCTGATCCTGCTTGCCCGTTCCAGTGAGGTGGCCAGCCAACTGGGGGCAGCCTTTGCCGCGCATCAGGTGGAGAAATATTATCTGGCGCTGTCAGATCGCAAGCCGCAGAAAAAACAGGGGCTGATCAAGGGCGATATGGACAAGGGCCGTGGTGGGGCGTGGCGGCTGCTGGGCAGTCAGGCCAATCCGGCGATTACCCAGTTTTTCAGCTTTTCGGTACAGCCCGGTCTGCGCCTGTTCCTGTTGCGGCCACATAGTGGCAAGACCCATCAGCTGCGCGTGGCGCTGAAATCGCAATCGGCACCGATTCTGGGAGACACCCTGTATGGCGGCAGCGCGGCAGATCGTGGTTATCTGCATGCCTATGCGCTGCGCTTCAGTCTTGATGGCGACGATTTCGCCTTTGTCTGCCCGCCGGAGCAGGGTGAGCAGTTTGTCAGCCCGGCCTTGCAGGCCTGCATGGCCCGCGAGGTCGCTACTCCGTGGGCGCTGGCCTGGCCCCGGCTTTAATTCCTGAATTTCCCCAGCTGTACACCCGCTTCGCGGCAGGCATCGGCAAAAGCTGTGCTGCCCAGATGGCAGTATTCCACAGCACGGGCAGCGGCGATCCGGTCGCTGGCATCGTCTGCCGGCAGGCCGGGGTGACACATCATCAGGCCACCATCCGGGCAGGCGTTCAGCCATTGCTGCATCAGCGTGGCAAAACCGGCTTCCGCTTGTAGCGCATACAAGCCGGCAAACCAGCGATTGCACACCAGCCCGTGCTGGCTAGCCGCCTGGGCAAAGCCGCGACATACCATTTGCAATACCACAGCCTTCAGACGGCTGTCGCCGGGATGGCCCAAGTGGTCCGGTGCGCGCAGATAGGGCTTGCGGCTGTCTGTCCAGCGCAGGGCGATGGCAGCGAACAGGGCGTCGCGCACTACCGGCAGCGCATGCACATGCTGGTGGCCATCGATAAAGTCCGGCAGGCGTCCAAAGTGCTGGCTGAACAGGTCGATCTGTTGCAGCAGGCTGTCCAGCAAGGTCTGATACGGCAGGCAGCGCAGCTGGCTGAGCAGCAGCCAGTGCGACAAGGGCTTGATCAGCTGCCGCTCGCGGGCGAAATCATGGGTGAGATTGAAATGCAGGCCGATGTCGGCTTGCTGCTGCAGCTCGGACAGTGGCGCGGCGAGGCCGGGCCAGTGCGGCGACTGCGTCATCACGCTGGTGGCCGACAGCCGGCCAGCCTGCAGCAGGTCGAGAATGCCCTGGCTGATGGCCGGTGACTGGGCGAAGTCATCCGCACACAGGGTGAGGCGACGTGTGCTCATGCCGGCTGTGCCTTGCCCGAGAAAGCCCACAGCTTGCTCAGGACAAAGGTGAACACGGCCACGCTGCCCAGCACGATCAGCAAGGCGATACGGTAATCCAGCGCAGTAAAGTGCAAGAGCAGGAAATACATGGCTTCGTTCAGGGCAAAGCTGAGGCAGGACACCATGAAGAAGCGTGGCAAGGCCTGGCGATGCGGCACATGGCCGGCTTCGAAGGTTTTATGGCGATGTCCCCAGTAGCTGATCTGGAAGGCCAGCAGAAAGGCGACGATATTGGCCAGCAGCGGCGGCAGGCCGGCGGGTACCAGCAGGCAGGCCACCAGCAGGAAATGCACCAGCATGGCACTGACGCCGACCACGCCAAACCAGAACAGCTCGCGCTTCATGGCTTGTCCTGTTCGGCGCGGCTGACGCGGCTGAGCAGATAAATGGGGCGCTGCTTCACTTCGCTGAAGATGCGGCCGATGTACTCGCCCAGAATGCCGATGGACAGCAGCTGCACCCCGCCAAGAAAGGAAATGGCCACGGCCAGCGTCGGCCAGCCTGGCTGGTCGTTACCGAACAGCAGGGTGTGAATCAGCTCCCAGCTGGCATACAGAATGGAGGCCAGCGAGATGGCGCTGCCAATCAGCGTCCATATCCGCAGCGGTACATTGGAGAAGGCGGTCAGACCGGTCAGCCCCAGATTGAGCAGGCTGAAGAAGTTGAAGCTGCTCTTGCCGGCCCGGCGTTCCTCGGTATGGGTTTCCACCGGCAACTGGGTAAAGCCTACCCAGTTATACAGGCCCTTCATGAAGCGGTTGCGCTCCGGCATCTGGCGCAGGGCATCCAGCACGCAGCGGTCCATTACACGGAAGTCCTGGGTGTTTTCCGGAATCTTGTGCCGCGCCCCGCTGTTGAGCAGGGTATAGAACACGCGGGTAAACAGCCGCTTGCCCAGGGTTTCGTTATCGCGACTGGAGCGCACGCTATAGACCATGTCGTAGCCGGCGCGCCATTGTCGCAGGAACTCCGGCACCATTTCCGGCGGATGCTGGAAATCGCTGTCGATCAGCACCGCCACATCGCCGTGGGCATGGTCGATGCCGGCGGTGAGCGCCAGTTCCTTGCCGAAATTGCGGGACAGCTGCAGCAGGGTGACCGGCAGTAGTTCAATCTGGCTCATCACCTGCTGTACGGTGTCGTCGCGGCTGCCGTCATCCACCACGATGAATTCATGGCGAAAGCCGGCCTCGCTCAGCAAGCCATGCAGGGTCTGCAGCATGGGAACGATGTTTTCGCTCTCGTTGTAAGCCGGCAAGATGCAGCTGACCAGCGGGTCGGCCGGGCGGTCTGCGGCGCGCTGCTGCAGCAGATAAGGTGGTACGAAGGCGCGGGGTGGCGTAGCGGTCATCGGCGTCTCCTGGCTTGTCATGGTGTGGCGTCGGCGCCCTTGGCGCGTAACAGCAACATGTGGTCTTTCATCACTTCAAAGCTGGCCACCGGCTGGAAGCGGGCGGCCACAGCAGCCGGAAGGCTGGGCAGATCGCGCTGCTCGGTGACGATGAAGCGGTTGTGCGGGGCGGCCAGCAGCTGCAGTAGCTCAGCCGGCTTGTTGGTGGTGACCACCTTGCCCTCGCTGTAGAACTCGGCTGAAAACTCGCGGCGGCTATCCCAGTAGATCAGCTTGCTGCCGGCAGCCGGGTGTTGCTGCTGCCAGGCTGTGATGACCTGCTGCTGGGTGCGGAAGTAACGTTGCCCCTGGCTCCATTGCAGGCCGACAGCAATCAGCAACAGCAGCCCGGAGGCCAGTGCCAGCCAGGGCAGGCTGCTGCCCTGTTGTGGCTGGCGTCCAGCTTGCCACAGCGTGGCAAACAGCAAGGCACAACCTGGCAGCATGGGCAGCGGATAGGGGAAGATGATATTGCCGGAGATGGTGAAGAACAGCAGCGTCATCAGGCTCCACAGCAGCACATACAGCCGCCAGCCGTCGCCATCCTTGCTCAGGCCGAGTGCCTGCTTGCCATGGCGTGCCAGCCAGACCAGCATGGCCAGCGACCACGGGAAGATCGCCCCCAGCCAGTACAGCCAGATCATGCCGCGCGGCGTCGCGTGGGCATAGCCGTACTTGTCGCCCTTCCAGCCGGGGTCGAGAAAGCGGCTGACATGCTCGCCCATGATGAAGTAATTGAGAAAGCCGGGAGTGCGGTATTCCGCCAGCAGATACCAGGGCAGGGCAATGGCCAGCATCAGCAGGCTGCCGCTGATCCACGGCAGGCGCTGCCACAGGGCTTTCCAGTCATTACGCAGCAAGGTCCAGACAAAAATCGGCATGCCGACCAGTACGATGGCCAGCGGTCCCTTGGCCAGCAGGCCCAGACCAAGGCCAACGAAAAACAGGTAGTTCCACAGCTTGCCGCGTCCTTGCATGGCATGCCAGAAGGCTAGTTGGGACAGTGCCACGCAGAACATCAGAGCCGGATCGGTCATGACGGTGCCGGCCGCACCGAAGAACAGCAGGCTGCCGGCCAGAATCAGGATAGAGGCGAGTGCCGCATCGCGCCCCAGGCGCTGACGGGCGGCATCGGCCACCAGCCACAGTACCGCCAGTGACAGCAGTAATGCGGGCAGGCGGGCGGCAAGCGGATTCACACCGAATAGCCCCATGCTGGCGGCCGAGGTCCAGGTGGATAGCGGCGGTTTGGCCCAGAACGGTATGCCGTAGTCGTGCCACAGCGTGACCCAGTTGCCAGTTTCCAGCATCTTGCGGGCGATTTCGGCGTAGCGCGCTTCGGTGGTGTCGGTCAGTGGAATGGCCCACATCGCCAGCAGGCGAATCAGCAGCAGGGCAAACAGTGCATAGGTGGCAAATCGCTGCCAGCGGGTATCGGAGGACGGTCTCATGTAGTCCAGTCAGCACGCCGCAGGGCGGCCGGGGAAGTCGGAAAAAACCCGCACAGCTTACCATGCCCGCCTTGTTTTAGTCTTAAGCGCCGCCGTCCGCCCATGCAAAAACGCCGCCCTGAGGCGGCGTTTCAAGATGGCAGGCCAGCTTGGCCCAGCATGGATTTACTGCAGGCCGTGCATCATTTTCTTCAGCTTGCTCGACAGCAGGAACAGAATCAGCGAACCGACCCCCGCCATGGCGACGAACACCATGAAAAAGTCATGCAGATTGTTGATGCTGTAGCCCAGCAGGTGCGGGGCCGGCTTGGTCGGGTCCGGATAGAGTTCGGACAGTGTGCCGGCCAGCTTGTTGGCGGCGGCATTGGACAGGAACCAGATACCCATCATCAGGCTGGTAAAGCGTGCGGGCGACAATTTGACCACCAGCGACAGGCCGATGGGCGACAGGCACAGCTCACCAAAGGTGTGCAGCATATAGAGGCTGACCAGCCACAGCATGCTGACCTTGACGCCGGGTTCCAGCCCATCCACGCCAAAGGCGATGACCAGATAGCCAATCGCCAGGAACAGCAGGCCGCAGGCCATCTTGACCGGCGAGGTCGGCTCGCGGCCCTGCTTGCCCAGCATGGTCCACAGCATGGCGAACAAGGGGGCGAAGATCACGACCGAGATCGGGTTGATCGACTGGAAGTAAGAGGCGGGGACGGTAAAGCCCAGCAGGCTGCGATTGGTCTGTTCTTCGGCAAAGAAGGTGAGCGAGGCACCGGCCTGTTCGAAGGCGGACCAGAAGAAGATGACAAAGGCTGACACGATCAGGATGACGGCCAGACGCTCTTTTTCCACCCGGGTCAGCGGTGCATGCACCACTTTTTCACCGCTGGCGTGGTGACGTGCCGGTGCCATGCCGATGGGTTTGCCCTCTGGGGTGACCAGGTATTTGTTCTTGAACAGGCTGAATACCAGCAGGCTCAGCAGCATGCCGAAGCCCGCTGCCATGAAGCCCCATTTGAAGTCGCCCGGATGACCGGTGTCGCCCAGCGTGCCGCAGATCAGCGGGGCCATCAGCGAACCGGCATTGATGCCCATGTAGAAAATGGTAAAGGCCGAATCCACCCGCTTGTCGTCCGGTGCATACAGCTGGCCCACCATGGAGGAAATATTCGGCTTGAACAGGCCATTGCCGGCAATCAGCAGGCCCAGGCCACCGTACAGCAGCCAGGAAGCCATCGGTACATTGCTGTCGTGCAGGTTGCCAGAGAAGAACAGCATGAACTGGCCACAAGCCATCAGCACGCCGCCAGCCAGAATGGAGCGGCGATTACCCCAGTAGCGGTCGGCGATATAACCGCCGATCAGCGGTGTAAGATAAACCAGCCCGGTATAGGTACCATAGATGTCGGCGGCGTGTGCCTTGTCGAACATCAGGGCCTTGATCATGAACAGGACAAAGATGGCGCGCATGCCGTAGTAGCTGAAGCGCTCCCACATCTCCGTGACAAAGAGCAGGTACAGCCCTTTGGGGTGGGATCTGGAGGTCATAAAGATTTCCTTGTGTAGCTGGGGAAGTCACTCTGCGGTGACGTGTTGTAGTGTTTTATTGCCAGTTTTTCTGGCAGGCGGCGATAGTAGCGACAAAATCTACAGTTGTGGAAGATTTATTTGCGGATTACTGCTCTTGTTGGTGATTATAAGGTTATTCGAATATTCTATGTTTGATATTAGGCAAGTATTTCAATCGAAAGGAAATTTCATGCTGAAAAAGTGGCTGATCACCCTGTTGCTGCTGTCTGGCCTGACCGGCTGCGGCTACAACACCATGCAGACCCAGGACGAGGCTGCCAATGCGGCCTGGTCGGAAGTCGTCAACCAGTACCAGCGCCGGGCCGACCTGATCCCCAATCTGGTCAACACGGTGAAAGGCTACGCCAGCCATGAAAAAGACGTGCTGACCCAAGTGACGGCAGCGCGCTCGCGGGTGGGCAGCATCCAGCTGGATGCCAGTACCGCGACCGACCCGAAAAAGCTGAATGATTACGCAGCGGCGCAACAGCAGCTGGGCTCGGCGCTATCGCGCTTGCTGGTAGTGTCGGAAAACTATCCGCAGTTGAAAGCCGACGGTGCCTTCCGTGATTTGCAGGCCCAGCTGGAGGGCACGGAAAACCGTATTGCGCTGGCGCGCAAACGCTATATCGATGCCATCCAGTCGTATAACAGCACGGTGCGTACTTTCCCCGGCAACCTGACGGCCATGGCCTTCGGCCTGAAAACACGGCCGAACTTTACCGTGGAGAACGAGAAAGCCATTGCGGCAGCGCCGGCCGTGAGCTTCGGTCAGCCTGCTTCGGCCGGGCAGTAAACATGCGGCCCCTGTTCTGGTGTTTGTTATGGCTATGCACTGCTGTGCTGGGCTCGCTTGTGCTGGGATCACTTGCCTTGGCACAGCAGCCCTTGCCTGCGCCCAGCGCGCCCTTGATTGATACGGCGGGTTTCCTGAGCGCGAGCGAACAGCAGCAGCTCAAGCAGCAATTGCTCGATTTTCACCAGCAGCAGGGTAGCCAGCTGGCGGTGCTGATCGTGCCGAGCATCGCCCCGGAGACGCCCTTCGATTACGGCACTCGTGTGATGGAAAGCTGGAAGCTGGGCCGCAAGGGTGTGGATGATGGTGTGTTGTTGCTGATCGTGGCCAATGAACACCAGACACAGCTGCTGGTGGGGCGTGGGCTGGAAGGGCCGATTCCGGACGCAGTGGCAAAGCGCATTCTGCAGGACACGCTCAAACCCAAATTGCAGGCAGGGCAAAGGCTGGAGGGCATCATGCTGGCGGTCGGGCAGATCGAGGGCCTGATCAAGGGTGAAGCTTTGCCTCCCCCCAAATCCACGACCCATGCTGCCGGCAGCATCGAGGACAATCTTCCCCTGCTGGGCTTTATCGCCCTGTTTGGCGGTGGTGTGCTCACCCGGATGTTTGGCCGGCTGATCGGTAGCTTTATTGCCGGTTGTGCAGCCATCGTGCTGACCTTGTTACTGGGCGGCGGCGTGTTGCTGGCTTTGCTCTCCGGCGTGCTGGCTGCGGTATTTGCCCTGTTGCTGGGCAGTCACGGCATTGTGTTGGGAGGCGGCGGCGGAGGAGGCTGGGGCGGTGGCGGTGGCCGCAGTGGCGGCGGCTGGTCGGGCGGCGGTGGTGATTTTGGTGGCGGTGGTGCTTCGGGGAACTGGTGATGAGGCATTGGAAAAAAGCATGGCAAAACCTGCGCAGCACCGGCTGGCAGGCTCGGCGATTGTTTCCGCAAGCCAGTGTGCAGCAACTGGAGCAGCAGATTGCCTTGTCCGAGCGCGAACATGCCGGACAGCTGCGCTTTGTGCTGGAGTCGGCACTGGACTGGCAGCTGGCCTTGCACGGCATGACAGCGCGTGAGCGCGCCTTGCAATGGTTTGGCCAGTTGCGTATCTGGGATACCGAGCACAATAGTGGGGTGCTGGTGTATGTCCTGCTGGCAGAGCGGCGCATCGAAATCATTGCCGACCGTGGCATAGACCGCCGGGTGCCAGCACAAGCCTGGCAGGACATTTGCGCCGGCATGCAGCAGTCGTTTGCGGTGGGTGATTATATGGATGGTTTGCAGCAGGGCTTGTGGCGCATTCATGCTCTGCTCATCGTGCATGCTCCGGCACATGGGCCGCACGCTAATGAGCTGCCGGATACGGTGATCGTGCGCTGAGTGCTGGCGCAGTACCGGCCGGATGCCGGTGAAGCTGTCTGGGTGGCCGGTTGACAATTTTCTTGCCGGCCGCAATGGCTGGTAGTAATCTGGCTCCGCCATCCGGCTCTGATTTTTACTAAGGTGTTGTTGCATGAACACGTTGGCATGCTTGAACCGGGCGGCTGCCAACCACGGCAGCCTGCCGAAAAACTGGTTTACTCTCGATATCGTGCTGGCCTACGACTTCCCCCGTCGTTGATCTCCCCACGTAGCGGCTCCGCGCCAGCTACGTTCTGTTGCATTCATTCTTTATATTCTGAATTGACAGCTTTGGCCTTGTTGCGTCCAGATCACTGCCCTGGCGGGTAGTCGTCTGTGGCTTATGCATGCGGCCAGGGCAGGGAGTATCACGCATGGCACGTCGCATTCCTGAACCGTTCCGCATCAAAATGGTTGAACCGATCAAACAAACCACCCCTGAATATCGCCGTAGCGCACTGGCCGAGGCAGGCTGGAACCCTTTCCTGTTGCGTGGCGAAGATGTCTATATCGACCTGCTGACCGATAGCGGCACCGGTGCCATGTCAGACCGGCAATGGGCCGGGTTGATGATGGGAGACGAGGCCTATGCCGGCAGCCGCAATTATTTTCATCTGGCCGATACCGTCAGGGAGTTGTTCGGCTATCAGCACACCATTCCTACGCACCAGGGCCGTGGTGCGGAGCAGATTCTGTTCCCCGAATTGGTCAAGCGCTGCCGTGGCAGCCAGCCGGTGTTTATTTCCAATTACCATTTTGATACCACCAAGGCGCATGTCGAAATTGCCGGTGCCCGTGCCATCAATGTGCTGACGCCGCACGCGCTGGATACCGAAACCGCTTATGACTGGAAAGGGGATTTCGACCTGCCGCGTCTGGCCGAGGTCATTGCCAGCGAAGGGGCCGAGAATATTGCCGGGCTGATCATTACGGTGACCTGCAATAGCGCCGGCGGCCAGCCGGTTTCCATGCCGAATATGCGTGCGGCCAGTGCGCTGGCGCGCCAGCATGGCATCCCGGTGATTATCGATGCGGCCCGTTTTGCCGAAAATGCCTGGTTTATCCGTCAGCGCGATCCGGACTACGCCGGTCAGTCCATTGAAGCCATCGTGATGGAAATGTTTGGCTATGGTGACATGCTGACCATGTCGGCCAAGAAAGACGGACTGGTGAATATCGGTGGCCTGTGCTGCTTCAAGGACGATGCCGATCTCTTCCGTGCGGTGCAGGTACGCTGTGTGCCGATGGAGGGCTTTGTTACCTACGGTGGCCTGGCCGGCCGCGATATGGAGGCGCTGGCCATTGGCTTGAAAGAGGGGCTTGATCCGGCATATCTGACCTATCGCATCGGCCAGGTGGAGTATCTGGGCGAACGGCTGCGCGAAGGTGGTGTGCCCATCCAGTACCCGACTGGTGGCCATGCGGTGTTTGTCGATGCCAAGCGCCTGCTGCCGCATATTCCGGCTGCACAGTTTCCGGCACATGTACTGGCGTGTGAGCTGTATCTGGAGGGTGGGGTACGCGGGGTGGAGATCGGTTCGCTGCTGCTGGGGCGCAATCCGCAAACCGGCGAGCAGGAAGCCTCTCCGCTGGAACTGCTGCGGCTGACCATTCCGCGCCGGGTGTATACCAACGACCACATGGACTACATCGCCGACTGCCTGATCGAAGTCAAACAGCGTGCCGCCAGCATGCGTGGCCTGACCTTTGAATATGAACCGCCCATCCTGCGTCATTTCATGGCCCGGTTGAAGCCGCTGGCCTGATCGCTATCGCAATAAAAAATGGCTGCCATTGGCAGCCATTTTCTTGGTGTGGCTAGTCGAGCCTACTTGATCAATTCCACTTGCAGCTGTGGCATGCCGCTGCTGAAAGCATTGACCCGGCTGGTGTTTTGCAGTCGCAGTTCACCGTCGACATACACCTGGGCCTGCAGGCTGTAACTGCCGCCACTTTGGATGGCGTGCTTGTCATAGCACAGCGAGAAGGCCAGCGGGAAGGCTTTGGGCTTTTCCAGTGTCTGCTCTGCCAGCAGACGTGCCGGCGCATCAGCCTGGCCATTGTCGTCCAGCAGTCGTACCCGGACCAGTGTGGTGGCCAGCGGCAGCTTCAACGACGGTGCTTTGAGCACCACGCTGCCGTTGAGGTATTGCGGCTGATAGCCATGGCTGGCACAGCCAGCCAGCACGGCCAGCAGGCCGGCTGCCAGCAAGCTACGCCGTGTGCTACGGCCCATCATTCCACGGCCTCCAGCTTGGGTTTGCCCAGCATCACCACCGGGCCTTGTTCCGGCTTCCATTCCGCCTGTACCCGCCACTGATTGCCCTTGTCTTCCAGCTGTGCATACCAGTGATTGGCCTTGACCAGATCCTTGGCAAAGCTGCCGCTGTACTGATTGGCGGCAATCTTGTGCATGTCGGCGGCCACGTCGTAATCATCCTGCGCCGGGTGAATCAGCTTCAGGATCAGCACATCCGGCAGGGCCTGCTTGCTGGTGGTGTTGACGGTGACGCTGCGGCCATCGCTGCTGAACATGACCTGGGCCGTAATGCCCATGGCGGCTGCGGCCGTGTTGCGACGCAGTTCCATATTGATGGCCTTGCCCTTGTTGTAGTAGTCGTCGGTTACCAGGCCATCATCGGTCTTGATGGCGGTGGTGATGTAAAGCGAACCGACGATGACGGCAGCCAGTGGAAAGCTGATCAAAAACCATACCCAGGGCTCTTTATACCAGGGGCGGGAAACAGGACTGCTCAGTTGCATGACTTACTCTCCGATGAAGCTGGATTTTTCTTCCACATGCAGAACCGGGCTGCTGACCGTTTCTACCTTGAAGTGGATCTCGTGGCTGCCCTTGGTGGCAACCTGGGGATCGGCCTGCACGCGAACACCGAAGCTTTCGGTTTCAGTTGCCTTCACCTTGAGGTGCTTGCTGTCGCTTTGCAGCTTCAGGTCGGGCATGCCGTCTACCGAGATTTTAAACTCTTGATCGCGTTCTGTGGTGTTGATGATCTTGATGGTATAGGCATTTTCCAGCAGGCCGGCATCGGTCTCTTTCACCAGCGAGGCACGGTCACGCAAGATGTCCACCTTGAAGGGTTTGCGCATGGCCAGTGAACCCAGTGCAGCACCCAATACAATCAGCAGCACCACCGTGTACATGATCACACGCGGGCGGCGCAGGTGTTTGACGATGTCTTTTTCCGGGTATTTGCCTTCCAGCGCGTTTTCCGTGGTGTAACGGATCAGGCCGCGCGGGTAGCCCACCTTGTCCATCACTTCGTCACAGGCATCGATACAGGCGGCACAGCCGATGCATTCGTATTGCAGGCCGTTGCGAATGTCGATGCCAACCGGGCAGACCTGTACGCAGATGCCGCAGTTGACGCAGGAACCGAGGCCTTGCTGCTTGAAGTCGACGCCTTTTTTGCGGGCACCACGCGGTTCACCACGGGCTTCGTCATAGGAGATGATCAGGGTGTCGGCATCGAACATCACGCTCTGGAAGCGGGCATAGGGGCACATATACTTGCACACTTGCTCGCGCATGAAGCCGGCCAGCAGGTAGGTGAATCCGGCATAGAAGAAGATCCAGAAGCTTTCCCACGGGCCATAGTCGAAGGTGGGCATGGCCTTGACCAGATCGCGGATGGGGGTGAAATAACCCACCAGCGAGAAGCCGGTCCACAGGCAGAACAGAATCATCAATGCGTGTTTGGTGAGTTTGAGCCTGATCTTGCGCAGGCTCATCGGGGCATTGTCCAGCTTGATGCGCTTGTTGCGGTCGCCTTCCACCCATTGCTCAATCCACAGCATGATCTCGGTGTAGACGGTTTGCGGACAGGAGTAGCCGCACCACAGGCGGCCGGCAATGGTGGTCCAGACAAACAGACCAAAAGCACAGCTCATGAGCAGGGCTGCGAGGTAAACGAAGTCCTGCGGCCAGATGGTCAGGCCGAAGATGTAGAACTTGCGGTTCACCATGTCGAAGAACAGTGCCTGCCGACCATTCCAGGTCAGCCAGGGCAGGCCGAGGAAGGCCAGTTGGGTGCCGAGTACGAAAAGAATACGCCAGTTGTTGAAGATCCCTTTGACGCTACGCGGGTAGATCTTTTTTTGTGCCTCGTACAAGGACACGGTTTCCGGAGCGGCCTTGTGGGAGGGGGGAGTGTGTTCTACTTTGACCGGTATATCTTTGAGCGAATCAGACATGGTGTTTCCCTGAAGAGGATTTCGCAAAGTTCACTCTCAACATGGACTTTGCGCAAGCCTCTTGCCAGCTTTTTCATTATACCGAATTATATATTAATTGTCATAAAGCATACTGCCCGCTTGCGCGGGCAGTATGTCAGCTAAGGCTTACTGCGCCTTGGCGTTGTTGGACAGGCCCCATACATAGGCTGCCAGCAAGTGAACCTTGCCATCGCCCAGGAAGTCCTTCCAGGCCGGCATCTGGTTGTTGCGACCATTGGTGATGGTCTCAATGATGGTCTTTTCAGTACCACCATACAGCCAGATGTTGTCGGTCAGGTTAGGTGCACCCAGTTGCTGGTTACCCTTGCCATCCGGGCCGTGGCAGGCCGCGCAGATGGTGGCAAAGGTTTCCTTGCCACGGCTGGCGCGTTCGGCATCATGCTTCTTGCCGGACAGCGACATCACGTAGTTGGCGGCATCCTTGACCTTCTCTTCACCCAGTGCAGCACCCCAAGCCGGCATCTGGCCGTGGCGACCAGCTTGAATGGTGGTTTCGATGGTTTTTGCATCGCCACCCCACAGCCAGTCGTTGTCGGTCAGGTTCGGGAAGCCCTTGGCACCGCGTGCATCAGAGCCGTGGCACTGTACGCAGTAGGTCTGGAACAGGCGCTTGCCCATTTCCTGTGCCTTGGGATCAGCCGCAACGGCCTTCAGATCCTGTTTCAGGTAGTTGTCGTACAGGGGCTGGTATTTGGCTTCGGCTTGTGCGCGTTCTTCCTTGTACTGACCAACGGAAGTCCAGCCACGAATACCTTGCCATTTGCCCAGGCCCGGGTAGAGCACCAGATAGCAGGCACCGAAGATCAGCGTGATGTAGAACATCAGCATCCACCAGCGCGGCAGAGGATGGTTGTACTCCTCCAGATCGCCATCCCATACATGACCCATGGTCTTGACCTGCTCACCCTTGTTGACCGTGGTCTTGGATTGGGTGAACAACAGCAGGGACAGGCCAACAAAACCTGCAACCACGATGGCCGTGATCCAGATGCCCCAGAAATCGCTTACGAAATCACTCATTGTTTTGCTCCGTTAGAAGCCGACTCATGGTTATCGGCCTCCTGCACCTTGTCGTCGTCGAGAAAGGGCACATTGGCCGCTTCATCGTACCGGTTCTTTGAGCGCCTGCTGTAGGCAATGAACAACACCAGAATAAAGAAGGTGAAGCACATTACGGTGAAGGCAGAGCGCCCAATCGTTACCCAGTCCATGACTTAGCGAACGTTCTTCAGTGCAAGACCCAAGCCCTGCAGGTATGCAATCAGGGCATCCATTTCCGACTTGCCTTCGACCTGAGCCTTGGCTTCGGCGATATCCTTGTCGGTATAGGGAACGCCTACGCTGCGCAGCGCTTCCATTTTCTTCGGCATGATTTCGGCGTCAGCCAGGTTCTTGGACAGCCACGGGAAGGCCGGCATGTTGGATTCCGGTACCACGTCACGCGGATTGGTCAGGTGAACACGGTGCCATTCGTCGGAATAGCGACCGCCTACACGAGCCAGGTCCGGACCGGTACGCTTGGAGCCCCACTGGAAGGGGTGGTCGTAGACCGACTCGCCCGCAACGGAGTAGTGACCATAGCGCTCGGTTTCGGCGCGGAAGGGACGGATCATCTGGGAGTGGCAGTTGTAGCAGCCTTCACGGATGTAGATGTCACGGCCAGCCAGTTGCAGTGCGGTATAGGGCTTGACGCCTGCTACCGGCTGGGTCGTGGACTTCTGGAATGCCAGCGGCAGGATTTCTACCAGGCCGGCAAAGCTGATCACGATCAGCGTGAACACGATGAGATAGCCTACGTGTTCTTCAATCAGTTTCTGGATCTTTTCCATGTTCTTCTACCTTTATCCGCTTAAGCGTGAGCCGATGCGTTAACAGCCGGGATCTTGGCGTCAACAGCGCGGCCACCAGCTACGGTGCGGAAGGTGTTGTAGGCCATCAGCAGCATACCGCTCAGGTACAGCGTACCACCCAGGAAACGTACGAAGTGGTAGGGGTACGTTGCTTTCACGGCTTCAACAAAGGCGTAAGTCAGGGTGCCGTCGGCATTCAGGGCGCGCCACATCAGGCCTTGGGTCACACCCGAGATCCACAGTGCGGCGATGTACAGCACCACGCCTACGGTAGCCAGCCAGAAGTGAGCTTCGATCAGTTTCACGCTGTGCATGGACTCGCGGCCAAACAGACGCGGCAGCAGGTAGTACATGGAACCGATGGTGATGAAGCCTACCCAGCCCAGGGCGCCGGAGTGCACGTGACCGATGGTCCAGTCAGTGTAGTGCGACAGGGCGTTGACGGTCTTGATGGACATCATCGGGCCTTCGAAGGTGGACATACCGTAGAAGGACAGGGAAACCACCAGGAACTTCAGTACCGGATCGGTACGCAGCTTATGCCAGGCACCGGACAGGGTCATGATGCCGTTGATCATGCCACCCCAGCTCGGAGCCAGCAGCACCAGGGAGAACACCATGCCGATGGATTGGGTCCAGTCAGGCAGCGCGGTGTAGTGCAGGTGGTGAGGACCAGCCCACATATAGGTGAAGATCAGCGCCCAGAAGTGCACCACGGACAGACGATAGGAGTAAACCGGACGGCCAGCCTGCTTCGGAACGAAGTAGTACATCATGCCCAGGAAGGCGGCGGTCAGGAAGAAGCCTACGGCGTTATGGCCATACCACCATTGCACCATGGCATCCACGGCACCGGCGTACACGGAGTAGGACTTGGTCAGGGAGACCGGTACGAAGGCGCTGTTGACGATGTGCAGCAGGGCTACCGCCAGGATAAAGGCACCATAGAACCAGTTGGCTACATAGATGTGCTTTACCTTGCGGATGGCGATGGTGCCGAAGAATACGATGGCATACACCACCCAGGTCACGGCGATCATCAGTTTGATCGGCCATTCCAGTTCGGCGTATTCCTTGCCGAAGGTATAACCCAGCGGCAGGGTGATGGCAGCAAGGACGATGATCAGCTGCCAGGCCCAGAAGGTAAAGGCGGCAAGCTTGTCCGAGATGAGTCGTACGTTACAGGTGCGCTGCACGACGTAGTAGGAAGTGGCAAACAGGCCGCAACCGCCAAAGGCGAAAATCACGGCGTTGGTGTGCAGCGGGCGCAAACGACCAAAGTGGAACCAGGGCCCAAAATTGAGCTCCGGCCACACCAATTGGGCCGCAATGATGACGCCCACCAGCATGCCTACAATGCCCCAGACTACGGTCATGATGGCAAACTGGCGCACCACCTTATAGTTATAAGTGGATTGCGTTTCCATTTAGGGTTTTCTCCAAGGTTGCTAACTTAGAACGTGACAAACCATGGCGACTTGATTTCCTGCCCACTGCCCCAAGCTGTAGTTGACAGGAAAGCCGCAGGGGAATCTGATCATTTTCAGATTAGTAAAGCGTTTGACCCGTGCTGACAATTTGCTGCCAAAAAAACTTGGCAAATCATGTCAGACACACGCTTTTTCCCATTTATTCAGCGAGGCATTCTAAAGCAAATACCCATGACGGGCCAGTTGATTAGTATGCTCGCGGGATTTTTACGTCCACCATTTTCTTGATTTCAAGCGAGCGGGCCGCAGGTGCTGAACACCTGATGCCGCTTACTGGGGATTATATTGTCATGTCAGTGCAAGCCCTTGACTTAGGTCAAATCGCCATCGGCCACGACGACTGTATGGACCCGGTGCTAAAATCTGCTGTTTCCGCCCCATCTTCAGGCAGATCATGACCGCCCCAGTTCACTATTCCATCCGTCCGTGCTCACCGCAAAGCCATTGCTTCGAGATTACGCTCAAGGTTGCCAAGCCCGCCAAGAAGGGGCAAGTGTTTACCTTGCCGGCGTGGATTCCCGGCAGTTATCTGATCCGTGAGTTTTCCCGTCATATCGTCAGCATTCAAGCGAGCAGTGCTGGCAAAGAGGTTGGGCTATGCAAGCTGGACAAACACACTTGGCAGGCCGAGCCGGTGGCCGGCAGCCTGACGCTGGTGTATCAGGTCTACGCCTATGATCTGTCAGTGCGGGGTGCTTATCTGGATGAAGAGCGTGGCTTCTTCAATGCCAGCAGCGTTTTCCTGGCGGTAGAGGGATACGAGTCGGTAGCCTGCACGGTGGAGATCCGAGCGCCCAAGGGCAAGGCATTCGCTGACTGGAAAGTAGCCAGCAGCCTGCCGGCGCTGGAGACCGACCGCAATGGTTTCGGCGTGTACCGTGCCGGCGATTACGATGAGCTGCTGGATCACCCGGTGGAGCTGGGGGCGTTTCAGTCGGTCAGCTTCAAGGCCTGCGGCGTGCCGCACCAGTTTGTGGTGTCCGGGCGTTTCCGTGGCGACCTCAAGCGCCTGGCGCGCGACACCAAGAAAATCTGTGAACACCAAATCAAGCTGTTCGGCACCCCCGCACCTTTTGATCGCTATGTTTTCATGCTGTATGTCGGCAAAGACATCTACGGCGGGCTGGAGCATCGCGCCTCGACTGCCTTGGTCGCCAACCGCGACGATTTGCCGCAAGCGGCAGATGAAGCGATCTCGGATGGCTACCTCAAGCTGCTGGGACTGATCAGCCATGAATACTTCCACAGCTGGAATGTAAAACGGATAAAACCCGCTGCCTTCAGCCCTTATGACCTGAGCCGCGAGGGCTATACTCGCCTGCTGTGGGCATTCGAGGGCATTACCTCCTATTACGATGATCTGACTCTGCTGCGCTGCGGCCTGATCGACAGCAAGCGCTATCTTGGCCTGCTGGCGCAGACCATCAGCGGAGTCGAGCGCGGTGCCGGTCGCCTCAAGCAGACGCTGGAAGAATCCAGCTTTGATGCCTGGACCAAATACTATCGCCAGGATGAAAACAGCCCCAACAGCATCGTCAGCTACTACACCAAGGGCTCGCTGGCGGCGCTGGCGCTGGATCTGACCATCCGCCAGCAGACGGATGGCCGCCAGTCGCTGGATGACGTGATGCGTGCCTTGTGGCAAAAGTGGCAGGCCGATGGCCAGGGGCTGGCGGAAGACGAGTGGGAGCAGATTGCCCAGAAGGTCACCGGCCTGGACTTGCAGGCCTTCTTCGACAGCGCCTTGCGCTCCACGGCAGATCTGCCCTTGGCCAACTTGTTGGCAACGCAGGGGCTGGACATGTGCTGGGACTACGCGGATCATGCCGGCGATGCAGGGGGTGTCGGCCCGGTGGCAGCAGACCGTCGGCCACGTGCCAGCCTTGGCGTGAAGACCGCTGCGGACCCGCTGGGCCTGCGGCTGGTCAACGTACTGGATGGCAGCGCAGCACAGCAGGCTGGTCTGGCTGGCGGAGACATACTGATTGCACTGGATGGCCTGAAAGTGGCTGATCTGGACAAGATGCTGGCACGCTATGGCGTGGGGGAAACCGTGACCCTGCATCTGTTCCGCCGCGATGAGCTGCTGGTGCGGGATGTCAGTTTGCAAGCCGTGCCACGGACATGCTGCCGTTTGCAGCTGCTGGGCGAGGAGGCCGGCTGGCTGCGTGGCTAAGGCATTCAGCCACTGGATAGTGCACCCATAACCGGACCGGGGCGGCGATCCCGCCCGGTCCATGAGCAAGACCGGATCAAGCCGGCAACGACTACTAATAGAGAGAAGAACATGGCGCAGCAGCCTCAAGTCAACTATCTGAAAGACTATACCGTTCCCCCTTACCTGGTGGATCGGGTGGATTTGAAGTTTGATATCGAGGACGCACAGACGCGTGTGCACTCGCGTATGGTGGTCAAGCGCAATGACAAGTCTGCTGCTGCCAGCGCGCTGTGGCTGGACGGTTCGGCCCGGCTGCTCAGCCTGACGCTGGATGGCGAGCGGCTGGATGCCTCTGCTTATCAGTTGGCGGCCGACGGTGTGCTGATTCCTGCCGTGCCCGACAGCTTTATCCTGGAAGTGGAAACCGAGCTTGAACCGGCGACCAATACCAGCCTGATGGGCTTGTATGCCTCCAAAGGCAATCTGTTTACCCAGTGCGAGCCGGAAGGCTTTCGCAAGATCACCTTTTATATGGACCGTCCAGATGTGATGGCCAAGTTCACCACCACCATCGTTGCCGACAAGCAGAAGTTTCCGGTGCTGCTGTCCAATGGCAACAAGGTGGGGGAGGGCGTGCTGGACAAGAAGCGCCACTGGGTTAAATGGGTCGACCCCTATCGCAAGCCGTCCTACCTGTTTGCCCTGGTGGCCGGCAAGCTGGTGGCCGCGCGTGACAAATTCATCACCCAGCGCGGCCGCGCTGTCGCGCTGGAAATCTGGACCGAGCCGGCCGACCAGGACAAAGTTGCCTTTGCCATGGGGGCGGTCAAGCGCGCCATGAAGTGGGACGAGCAGCGCTTTGGCCTGGAATACGATCTGGACATCTACATGATCGTGGCGGTCAGCGATTTCAATATGGGGGCCATGGAAAACAAGGGCCTCAACATCTTCAATACCTCGGCGGTACTGGCGCGCAAGGATACCCGTACCGATGCGGAGTTCCAGCGCGTGGAAGCCATCATTGCCCACGAATATTTCCATAACTGGACCGGTAACCGTGTCACCTGCCGCGACTGGTTCCAGCTGTCGCTGAAAGAGGGGCTGACGGTATTCCGCGATCAGGAGTTCAGCTCTGATCTGGGCAGCCGTGGCGTCAAGCGCATCGACGATGTCAAAAGCCTGCGTGCCTTGCAGTTCCCGGAAGATGCCGGCCCAACCGCGCATCCGATTCGTCCCGATTCCTATATCGAGATGAACAATTTCTACACCATGACGGTGTATGAAAAAGGCGCGGAAGTGGTGCGCATGTATCACACCCTGTTGGGTGAGTCTGGTTTCCGCAAGGGCATGGATCTGTACTTCAAGCGCCACGATGGCCAGGCGGTAAGCTGCGATGATTTCCGTGCGGCCATGGCCGATGCCAATGCTGTCGATCTCGGCCAGTTTGCCCTGTGGTATAGCCAGGCGGGCACGCCGCTGCTGCAAGTCAGCAGCCATTACGATGCCGCAGCGCGGCGCTATGAATTGACCGTTGCCCAGTCCTGCCGGGCCATCAGCGGCCAGCCCGCACCACAGCCGCTGCACATTCCCCTGGCACTGGGGCTGGTAGGCAGTGATGGCAAGGATCTGCCGCTGCAGCTGGAAGGCGAGGAGCAGGCACAGCCTGGCACGCGTGTGCTGGATATCAAGCAGGCCAGTCAGACATTTGTGTTCGTTGATGTGCCGGAAGAACCGGTGCCTTCGCTGTTGCGCGGTTTCTCCGCGCCGGTTCGGCTGGAGTACGACTGGCGCGATGAACAGCTAGCCTTCCTCATGGCCAACGACAGCGACAGCTTCTGCCGCTGGGAAGCCGGTCAGACCCTGGCCGAGCGGCTGTTCCGCCAGTTGATCGAAGCTGCGGCGCAGGGCCGTGCACTGAGCTTGCCCGAGACCTTTGTCACAGCCTTCCGTGCGGTGTTGAAAGATCCGGTGGCCGATCCGGCCTTCAAGGCCATGATGCTGGGCTTGCCGTCGGAAGCAGAAATGCTGGAAATGGTGGAACTGGCCAACCCGGCAGTCATTCATCAGGTGCGTGATTTTGTGCTGGACCAGTTGGCCGAGGCGCTGCGTGGCGAGTGGCATGAGGCTTATCACCTGAACCAGACCCGTGAATACAAGCCGGAAGACGCTGGCCGACGCGACCTGAAAAACCGTGCCTTGCAGATGCTCACCCGCTTGAGCGTGGCCTGGCCGGCTGAGGCCGCCCGCAAGCAGGCTCTGGAAGCTGACAATATGTCAGACCAGATGGGAGCCATGCTGGCGCTGCGCGATCATGACGGCGAAGAACGCGACGAATGCTATACCGACTTCGCCGCCCGCTGGCAGCATGATGCGCTGGTGATGGACAAGTTCTTCATGCTGGTGGCTTCCAGCCAGCTGGAAGGCACGCTGGATCATGTCAAAGCCGCCATGGAGCATCCGGCCTTTACCTTGAAAAACCCCAACAAGGCACGGGCGCTGATTGGCAGCTTTAGCAATAATATGGTGCATTTCCATGCTGCCGATGGTAGCGGCTACCGCTTCCTGGCAGACCAGGTGCTGGCGCTGGATGCCATCAATCCGCAAGTAGCCAGCCGCATCGTGCGTGCCTTCAATCGCTGGAAGAAGCTGGAGCCGGGCCGTCAGGCACTGATGAAGGCCGAGCTGGAGCGTCTGTTGGCCGCGCCCTTGTCCAATGATGTCTACGAGATTGTCTACAAAAATCTCAATGCCTGAGCAGACTTGCACGGGTAGCAATAACGGGTCGCCATGGCGGCCCGTTTTTCATGGGGCGTGCGTATAGCAGATTGACCTGCCGCTGGACTTGCCTTAATCATACGGTCGTTTGCTTGGTGATCTGGCAAGGTGAGGGTGATGGCGGAAAAGCAGCAGCAGGACTTGTATGTGGAAGTTGAGCAGCAGCGGCTGCATCTGCGGCGTATCTGGCGCGAGGCAGACGGACCACCGGTATTGCTGGTGCATGGTGTCATGGCCGATGGCCGGATTTTCTATAGCGATAGCGGCAAGGGCCTGGCCCATTTCCTGGCCGATGCCGGCTACGATGTGTTTGTGGCCGATTTGCGTGGTCGTGGCCGCAGTACACCGAAGATCGACGCTACCTCACGCCATGGTCAAACCGAAATCATTTGTCAGGACCTGCCGGCGCTGCATGCGGCCATCTTCAAGCTGAAGGGCGGGCAGCGCCTGCACTGGATGGCGCATTCCTGGGGTGGGGTGCACATGAGCAGCTGCTTGTTGCGCTACCCGCAGCTGGCGGCCCAAGTGGCCAGCCTGGTGTACTTTGGCAGCAAGCGCAGCATAGCCGTACGCAATCTGCGCAAATGGCTGGAGGTTGACCTGATCTGGAATATCGCCGCGCGCTGGCTGATTCGCTGCTATGGCTACCTGCCGGCCAGGCGTATTGGCCTGGGTGCCGACGATGAAACCGAGAAAAGTCATCGCCAGAGCAAGCGCTGGGCCAAGCTACGCCCCTGGGTGGATAGTGATGACGGCTTCGATTATGGCGCGGCCGCCCGCCATGTCTCCTTGCCACCCGCCCTGTATTTTGCTGCCCGCAACGACCCCTGCCGTGGCCATGTCGACGATGTGCGCCGCTTTCGTGACGAGTCTGGCCCGCATCTGTCGCGGCTGCGCTTGCTTGGACGCGCCGCCGGGCACTGGCATGACTATGATCACGTGTCCCTGCTGACCCATCCGGATGCCCCGGCCGACCATTTTCCGCTGGTGCTGGACTGGTTGCGTGGCCGGCATGACAAGGTTATGGAAAACCACTGACAAATATCATGCCGCAGGCCGGGGGGCTGTGGTAGAACAGCCGGCTCTAGTGGAGAATGCCGCCATGACTCAAGTGACAGACCAATCCCCAGCCTGCCTGGACCCCATTATCGATACCCTCGCCGAGCAGGGCTGGGTCGTCGATCACACCCTGTTCAGTGCCGAAGACATCCGCCGCCTGCAGCAATGCTGTCTGGCGCAGTGGAATGAAGGACGGTTTCATGAGGCTGCCGTCGGACGGGCCGACCAGCAAGGACGACGCAGTGAAATCCGTTCCGACTCGGTATTGTGGCTGGAGCCGCAGGATGCCGAACCGGCCATTGCCCATTATTTCGCCACGCTTGATCAAGTACGCCAAGCAGTGAATCAGGCCTTTTATCTGGGGCTGGAAGACCTGGAATCGCACTTCGCGGTCTATCCGCCGGGCAGCTTCTACAAGAAACACCTGGATCGCTTTCGTGACGATGACGCCCGCACACTGACTGCCGTGCTGTACCTGAACGAAGACTGGCCTGCCGATGCCGGTGGCCAGATGCGCCTGTACCTGGATGATGAATGCAGTCGCTCGCTGGACGTTGCGCCGCAGGCCGGCACGCTGGTGTTGTTCCTGTCTGACCGTTTCTGGCACGAAGTCTTGCCAGCCTCACAGCAGCGGCTATCGGTCACCGGCTGGTTTCGCCGGCGTCAGACGGGACTCGCTTGGTCGTCGTAGACAGGTTTTGCCGTGCTAGAATCAGGCCAAACCAGATGAAATGACAAGGGACGAATCAAGATGTCAGGCAACACCATGGGGCTGCTGTTTACCGTAACTTCCTTTGGCGAAAGCCACGGGCCGGCCATCGGCTGCGTGGTGGATGGCTGCCCGCCGGGCCTGGCCATCAGCGCCGAGGACATCCAGCAGGAACTGGACCGGCGCAAACCCGGCACCAGCCGACATGTGACCCAGCGGCGCGAGCCGGATGCGGTCGAAATTCTGTCTGGCGTTTATGAAGGCAAGACCACCGGCACACCGATTGCCTTACTGATCCGCAATACCGACCAGCGCTCCAAGGACTACGGCAATATCGCCGACACCTTCCGTCCCGGTCATGCCGATTACACCTATTGGCACAAGTATGGTGTGCGCGACCCGCGTGGTGGCGGCCGTTCCAGCGCCCGCGAAACCGCCGTGCGCGTGGCGGCGGGTGCCATTGCCAAAAAATGGCTGCACGAGCGCTATGGCATCGTGATCCGTGGCCACATGACCCAGATCGGCAATGTGGAAATCCCCTTCAAGAGCTGGGATGTGGTCAACAGTAATCCTTTCTTTGCCGCCGACGAAGCCGTGGTGCCGCAGCTGGAGGAATACATGGACTCCATCCGCAAGAGCCTGGACTCGGTGGGTGCCCGCTTGCGCGTGGTGGCGGAAAACGTGCCGGTGGGCTGGGGTGAGCCGGTATTCGACCGTCTTGATGCCGACATCGCCTATGCCATGATGAACATCAACGCCGTGAAGGGTGTGGAAATTGGCGCGGGCTTTGCCAGCGTGACCCAGCGCGGCAGTGAGCATGGCGACGAGCTGACACCGCAAGGCTTTGCCAGCAACCACGCCGGCGGCATTCTGGGTGGCATCTCCACCGGGCAGGACATCGAAGTATCCATGGCGATCAAGCCAACCTCGTCCATTGCCCAGCCGCGCCGCTCCATCGACAGACAGGGCAATCCCATCGTGATGGAAACCCACGGTCGTCATGATCCGTGCGTTGGCATCCGTGCCACACCGATTGCCGAGGCCATGCTGGCGCTGGTGCTGATCGACCATGCCTTGCGCCACCGCGCCCAATGTGGCGACGTGGTGGTGGATACCCCAAAAATACCGGGCCGAATCGACTAAACTGCACTGAGGCTGTCTGTCCCTCAGCCGGGTGTCATGAGAGAGCGAACCATGTTGAAAAACCTGATTGGCGGTTTGGCCGGTCGTCTGAAAAAAAATGAAGAAAGTCAGGCCGACGAAATTGCCGCTGTAGAAAAAGAATTGGAAGCTTCACCGGTCAAGCGTGCAGTCGAGCCGGAAATTGTCGATCAGCTGCCGCCGACCCTCGGCTTCGTCACCCACCAGCCGGTCATGGACCGGCAACACCGCGTGGTGGCTTACGAGTTTTTCGTCAAGTCCGGTGCGGCAAGCAAGGGGGGCAAGCATCAGGATTTTGATCGCCTGATGCTGACCACGCTGCAGAATATGGAAGTGTTCCGCCTGCTGGCCTATCGACGCGCGCTGGTTCACATTTCCATCAGCTCGCTGTCCGAACCATTGCTGCTGCAGATGCCTGCCAAGAGCGTGATTTTCGTGCTGGAGCCGGACCCGAACGAGCCGGTCACGGCCGAAGTGATGCAGGTACTGGACGAGCTGCGCATCAAGGGCCTGCGTTTTGCCATCGAGCCGGCGGCTTTCGATGCCCATGTGCTGGTGGAGCGTTTGCAGCCGGAGCTGTTCAACCGCATGGATTTCATGCTGCTGGATTTCGCCGCACCCTCTACCCGCGTGCTGGCCCCCATTCTGGACCAGCTGCCGCGCCGCTACCCCAATGCGCGCTGGATGGCACGCAATGTTGGCACCGCCGAAGATCTGGACGTTTGCCTGCGCGCGCCGGGCAGCAATCGTTTTGCCCTGTTCCATGGGCCTTTCATTGCCACCGTGCGTAGCCTGGAGAGCGGCAAGGTCGACAGCAACCAGACTCGTGTGCTGCAGATCATGCGCATGCTGCGTGCCAACGCCGAACCACGCGAACTCGAGGCGCAATTCAAGCTGGATTCGGTCTTGCTGTTCAAGCTGCTGCGTTTCATCAATTCCCCGGTGAACGGCCTGGCCCGCAAGGTGCAGACCATCGAGGAAACCCTGCTGCTGCTGGGGCGCGAAACCCTGTTCAAATGGCTGTCCATGCTGCTGTTTACTGCCAAGAAGGAAGATGGCACCGCATTGGCCTTGCTGGAGAAGTCGCTGATCCGCGCCCGCTTTCTGGAGCGGCTGGGCGCTTATCGCGGCAACAAGCTGGAGGCCGAGCATCTGTTCCTGACTGGTATGTTCTCGCTACTGGACGTACTGCTGAACCAGCCCTTCCCGGATGTGCTGGACCCGCTGGAGTTGCCGCCCACCGTGCGTGACGCCGTGGTGGAGAACAAGGGCATGTTCAGCCCTTATCTGGCCTTGGCACTGGCTTGTGAGCAGGGAGATGACCAGCGCATCAATGCCCTGTGCAAAGTGCTGAATTTCGAAGTGGAGCATGCCTGCCGCTATTACATCGACTCGGTGGTATGGGCACAGGAAGTCTTGCGCGAAAGCGAAGTGCACAACGACGTGGAAGCCGTTTAAGGCGGCAGCTACCGCTGTGTGGGCAATCAGGCCAGCACCGCGGTGCTGGCTTTTTACATTGTTGCGCGACAATTTGTAACAGCAATATAGTGTGGCCTCGGTATGCTTGCCGACAGAGATAATGATGCGGGCTTGATTGACGTGGGGCATCGCTGTCAACAACCGGCATAAAACTCGACAATAAACACTATAAATTTCCATCAGGCGCAGGCATACAATAGCGTCTTATGAAAAAATAACCCCCGCCATGGTCCAGGTGCCTGACTGTGCGGGCAAGGCAGCGTGATGAACACTATCGAGCAGATCAAGCAAGTCATTGTAGAAAAATTTGGCGTGAACGCCGACGAAGTCGAGGCAGAACGTCCGCTGGGCGAATACGGCCTGGATTCGCTGGGGCAGATCGAACTGTTGTTCGCCATCGAAGAGCATTTCGATGTATCGATTCCCGAGGAAGAAGCCCACGTTGCCAATTTGCAGGAGCTGGCCAACCTGGTGGACCGCCACAAGGCAGCAAAGGCATGAGGACTGCCGTTGCCATTACGGGCATTGGCCTGATTTCCCCGCTGGGCAATCAGGCAGAGGCGGTTTTTTCCCGCCTGATGGCCGGTGAGTCGGGTATCAGTCTGCTGGATGAAGCGGCAACTGGCTGCAAGCCCGCTGTGGCCGGCGTTGCCGAGTTCGACCCGGCACCGTGGTTTACCCGCCTGCAGTTGTCCGGGGTGGATCGCGTCAGCCAGATGGCTGTTGCTGCTGCCACGCTGGCATTGGAAGATGCTGCGCTGACCCTGCCAGAGGAGCGGGAGCAGCTCGGCGTGTATGTAGGCTGCGCGATGGGGGGGAGTGCCGCGCTGGACAAGGGTTTCCATAATTTTTATGCCGACAAGTCGCGGGTATCGCCGCTGTCGGTCATTGCCAGCATGGCCAATGCCCCGGCAGGGCACATCAGCATGCGTTTCGGTATTACCGGCCCCTCGGTCAATTATTCCGTGGCTTGTGCTTCGTCCGCCATTGCGCTGGGTGAAGCCATGCGAGCCATTCGCCACGGTGAAGTCACCCATGCCATCGCCGGTGGTGCCGAGGCCATGTTGTTGCCTGGCATCATCAATGCCTGGCAATCCATGCAGGTGCTGGCCAGTACCGCTGGCGAGCACCCGGAGCAGGCCTGCCGCCCTTATGACAAGGAGCGTAGCGGGCTGGTACTGGCGGAAGGTGCTGCTTTCCTGATCCTGGAACGGCTGGATCTCGCCTTGGCGCGTGGCGCACGTATCTATGCCACGCTGGATGGCTATGCTTGCCGCAGTGATGCCACCCATATCACCAAGCCCGATGTCGGTGGTCAGGTGCGGACCATGCGGGCCGCGCTGGCGGATGCTGGCCTGGCTGCCGGGCAGATTGGCTATTGCAATACCCACGGCACGGCAACCCAGGTGGGCGATGTCGTGGAATGCCAGGCATTGCAGACCATCTGGGGGGAAGATACCCCCGGCTTGCAAGTGAGTGCCACCAAGTCCATGCATGGCCATCTGCTGGGTGCGACGGGTGGGCTGGAAACCGCCATCACCGCACTGGCGCTCTACCATCGGCAATTGCCACCCACGGCCAACTGCCGGCAGCTGGATGAGAACTGCCGGGTGCAACATGTGCTGGGCAAGGGCGTGGCGGCTCCGCATTTGCAGGCAGCCATCAGTAATTCTTTCGCCTTTGGTGGCAGTAATGCCTGCTTGGTATTGCAACGCCATCAGGCGTGAAGTGTTGCCTTGAGTCTCAGGCCTGCCACTGCGCTGTGCTGCAACTGACGATGTGAAGGTAATGACAGAAGACCCGGCCATGGCCGGGTTTTTTCACGTCAGAGTCTGAGCCGCACGTTGTCTTGCACTGCCTAATCTGCCCGCTCTTGTGGAGCTTTGAGCGGCCAGCCCCCGTTTTGATGGAGCTTCAGGCACAACGAAACGTCAGGCTGATACGCCGACTGCCCAGCAGCGGGTGCCAGCCATCCGCCAGCGGCATGATGCCGTGAAAGCACAGGCGGGCCGGACCGCCAAACACCAGTACATCGCCATGGTGTAGTGGAATTTTCTGGTGAACCGACTGGCGTTGTATTCCTCCCAGCATGAAGCGGGCAGGAAGTCCCAGCGACAGGGTGACGATGGGTTGAGTGAAGTCACGCTCATCCCGGTCCTGATGCAAGGACATGCGGCTACCCGGCTCGTAGCAATTGATCAGACAAGCATTGCTGTGGAATCCATCAAAGCCGGCTGTCGCCGCCCATGTGCCAGCCAGTGCGGCCAGTATGGGTGGCAGCTCAGGCCAGGGCTGGCCGCTTGCCGGGTCTTTTGCACTGTAGCGATAGCCGTGCAGGTCACTGATCCAACCCAGTTGGCCACAATTACTCATGGCAACGGACATGGTATGGCCGCCGGGTGTCTGCATCTGCCGCAAGGGAGCTCGCTGCAGTATCTGACTGACTGCTTGCCAGATGGCCTCCTGTTGCGCCAGCGCTTGGCCGGGCAGCAAAACTGCACCTGGAGCCAATGGCTGTGGCGGACCAACCAAGCTGTCGGGGAAAAGATCATCCATGATGAACGGTGCTTGGCAATGTCATGATTGCTCCTTGTCCAGCAAAGCCTGTTTGCGCGCGATACCCCAGCGGTAGCCCGAGAGCTGTCCATCCTGGCGCACTACCCGGTGGCAGGGAATGGCAACCGCCAGGACATTGGCCGCGCAAGCCTGTGCCACGGCGCGGACCGCGCTGGGGCTGCCGATTCTTGCTGCCACCTCGCTATAGCTCAGTGTTTGCCCAGGCGGAATGTCGCGTAGCGCCTGCCACACCCGTTGCTGAAAGGCCGTACCGCGAATATCCAGCGGCAGCGGCAGGCCCTGACGCGGATTATCGATCAGGCCGATGACCAGAGCCACTTGCTGCTCAAAATCATGGTCGGCACCGATCAGCTGGGCTTGCGGGAACTGGTCTTGCAGCTGTTGCAGCAATTGCTCTGGCTGCTCGCCCAGTAAGATGGCACAGATGCCCTTGTCGCTTTGTGCCACCAGAATGGACCCCAGCGAGCACTGGCCGATGGCGAAATGAATCACCGCCTGCTTGCCACCTGCACGGTAGTTGCGGGGTGTCATGCCCAGCAGCTGTGCCGATTCGGCATAAAAACGGCTGCTGGACTGATAACCGGCGGCATAAATGGCGGTGGTGATGCTGGCGGCGCTGCCTAGCTGCTGTTGCAGCCGTTGCTGGCGTGCCGCCATGGCATAGCCACGCGGTGTTAAGCCGGTGGCCGCCTTGAACAGGCGGTGAAAGTGATAGCGGCTCATGCCTGCTTCGTCTGCCAGTTGTTGCAGGTCTGGAGCCTGTTCTGCCGCAGCAATGCGCTTGCAGGCGGATTCGATCAGTGCAGCCTGACGCTGCCGTGGCGATTGCTGGTGTGGGGTGCAACGCAAACAGGGGCGATAGCCAGCTTGTTCCGCCGCCGTGCAATCAGCAAAGAAATGCACATTATGCGGCTTAGGCTGGCGTGCCGGGCAGCTGGCACGGCAGTACACGCCAGTGCTGGCCACACCATAGACAAAGTGCTCGTCTGCCTCATGATTACGCTGTAACACATCCTGCCAGCGCGGATCACGGCTGATGAGTTCTGCGTGTTGTTGCTGTTTGCGGCTGGCCATGGCGGGCTCGATTCATCAGGAAGATGGCGTACTGTAGCTCCGGTGAGCAGGGTTGACACCTCGTGGCTTGCGCTCAAATTCTAGCAGTTTGCCCAGCCGGCCAGTCTGCTGCAGGACATAAAAAAAGCCTGCATAAGCAGGCTTGAGAAGGATATCACTGACTTTCGAAAAGGCTTAGAAGCTCTTGGACAGGCCAATCAGCTCGCCATTGCGGGCACTGCCACCAGCTTGCGGCTTGTCGTGAGACAGTTCGACATAAGCCATGGTGTGCTTGCTCAGGCTGTAGTGCAGCAGCAGGTTGACGTATTTTTCAGTGCCGGACACCAGTTGCGGCGAATTGTCCTTGCGTACCCCGGTTTGCAGACCCAGTTGGGTATTGCCGATGGTGTAGTAAGCGTACAGCGAGGTGGCGTTGATCACACTGTCATCCGCCAGCTTGTTACGCTGATATTCCACGGCCAGTTCCAGCGCATCGATGGGCTTGTAGTTGGCAGTCAGGTGCAGCTGACGGTTGCTGCCCAGCTGGTTGATGTTGGTGGCATTGCTGTTGGTGGTGTTGCTGGATGCGCCATAGTTGGCAGAAACCGTCCAGTTGCTGCCACTGAAGCCGGCCAATACTGAATAACGGTTGGTACCGCTGCTGGTGCTGGTTTTGTTTTCATCGGTGGAGAATTGCACCCCGCCGTAGAAGCCACCCAGATTACCCGGCAGGTCGTAGCGCACCATATTGTTGCCGGTCACGCCACCGTACCAGCCCAGGTGGTTGTCCGGGCCTGCCCAGACGCTGTAATCGAATTTGCCGTCTTCCACGTTACCGGTGCCTTTGCCGGCGCGAATCATACCGAAGCTGCCCTTTAGGCCGACAAAGCTGTCATCGCTGGCAAAGGTATTGGCCTGCTTGCCCATTTCGTCGTAACCGCTGCCGGTAGGCGAGAACCGGTTATTCACCTGGAAGATGGCGCTCAGGCCATTGCCCAGATTTTCTTCACCATTGAAGTTGATCTGGCCACGACCGGCCACATTGGTGGTGGACACCGCCGCCGGATTCGTGGTGTAGCCCCAGGCATTGTTGGCCGCACCGTTGTACTGCAGCACGCCGGCACGGACAAAGCCGGAGATGGTGACGCCAGAGTCTTCGGCATGGGCATAACCGGCGCAGGCCGCCATCACGGCCAGCGCAATATACTTGCTTTGCATTTTGTCTTCTCCAATTGTCTCGTCTTGTTGTTTTGCTACTTTTGGCGACAGATTTCCGCTGAGTTTCTTGGCGGTTCCTGGCGCTGTTGAAAGCACGGACATTGTTAATTTCTGTGTTCTTGGCGGTCAAACGTATTCTATGTAGCCGAATCGCTACATTTTGATGGGTTCTTGTGTAGTAATTAAACTACATTAAATTTGAGTGATAAATCGGCGTGGCTAAGTATTTATCACTAGAAAATTGCATGAATCATCATTTGGCAGCATTAAATAACCATGTTGGCAAAGTGCAACGTATTAGCATTTTCTGTCTCAATTTGCGATTTTTGAGGCGTTATGCTGCAAGTGCACATTGAGGCTAGGCAGGTGCAGGCCTGGATCAGGCTGTCCAGAACGGCAGCTTGGTGTGGAATTCTCTGGGATGGTTGGGGGAGAAATCGAGTGTTTAGACCATTCTGGTGCGGCCAGGTTGGTCAAAACAAGCAATCAGGTGCCGCTGTCAGGTGTATATGCAGCATGGCGGTGCAACCTTGCTCCGCTAGGGTGCTGTCCCGTTGGCTGGAATGTCCGGCAAGATTTATGGCAGTCTTGCGCAATAAAATTGCGTGGCGTGCAGGTGCGACTGGAATAGTCTGATCTGGCGGGCTGGTCATGCATTTGGTGGCGATGGATCTGCATGAGCAGGCCATGGCCGATGCCGTGGGTTACCCAAGCGGGCCGGATGGGGGTGCCTGTCGCGTGGGATATATCGCAGGCAATAAAAAAGCCCTTGATTTCTCAAGGGCTTAGCTGTTTGGTCTGGCGGAGAGGGAGGGAGGGATTCCGAAATTTATCGCATAACCCTCTGTTTTCCTGGCGCTTTTCAGTACTTCTACACACGTAGAGGAGAGCCTTTGTGTAGTACTGATTTTGCAATTGTAGTTGATGTATTGACTGATTGTAAGGCCCCGTTGGGCGCACTGGAGCGGCAAACCAGATTGGATAGCTTGGCTACGCTAACGCTTCTATTACGTCTACGCCATGAGGAGGGCAAATCGAATTGAGTCCGGCTCTACGCCGACAGCATCTTTCGAGTGCTAGTGATGATTGGAACGGATCTTGACCAGTATTGGGTCGCTGAAAGGATGTTTCAGCTCTATGCGTAATGAATGTCCAGGTTGGACGAGTTCAAGGGACATCGTATGGATCTGTCCTGCTATGACTATGTTTTCGTGGCGTATCCGCCAGCAGATGCCGGCAATCCTACTTCTTCTTTCGCTGAATACGTACCTATAGGTCCTTCTTGCGGCGGGAACGTATGCTAAAGACTGGGACAGCCCAGTCAAGTACAGCCAGGTGCAAGTTGCTCTCAATCATACCTGTGGCTTGGCTTAAAGCAAGGCCGTATAGACATTTGATGGTGAGACCGAACGTGATGGCGGCATCGGAAAAAGTTGGTTGCCACCCCTCGTTAACCAGTGGCGGTAGTCTGTCAGTTCATGACTTTGTCGATCCCTAGAAGTAGCTGCCTGGTTGCTTGAGGGACTGCTTGTAGGCCTGCCTGTTTGTGATTTGGTACTTGGGAGGGGGCACATGCCGTCATTCAACCGGATGGCCGTAAGGTCTGATGCGTGCAATAAAGCCATGCTGCATGACAAATCAATTTATTATGCATATAATTATTTATATATATTTTTATTTTTGAATGGGAAATGCCATGAGTACCACTTACAACATATACAAACTTCCCCCCCCAAATTTAGAGCCTTTAAAAGAAAAAATGGACAGTGTTGGATTGAAAGAACAAAAAACTAAAGTCGTAAGTGATTACACTATTACATTTTATTTTTCAGAAAATGTTGCAGAAAATCTAATATGGTGGTGGAAAGCATATGAAGAATACTTTAATGATGGCATTGCTGAGCCTAAAAATAAGTTTTACTTTGCGTTACTTATTGGAGTAAGCCAGATAAAACCAGAAAATATATACGTAATCAGTCTGGGGAAGTCGCATTTTTATCTAAATAAGTTCATATTGAAAGATTTTGGAATTAATTTTGCAACGAGAATTGGTGATGAGAAAACGACATTGCTTAAGAAAAGTCGCTATTTTGCTGGAAGTAAGAGAAATGATATTGCATCGTACACAAATTTTGTACCCAACAATTATGAGCCAGGGGAGTCAGTCGATCACATAAAAATTAAAGCTGCTGATGAAAATGAATGGGGGAAGAAGAATATAATTCTAGCAGATTCTATTCAAATTGATAGTGAGCGTCGCATTGAGGATATTGCTGAACTTTTTGATAAAATTGAGAGTGCGCTTGCTGGTGAGGAGTTAATACAACTGCCAAAACTTGAAGAGGTAAAAGATGCATCAATCATTAAATCTCTTGATGAAGAGCTACTTGAGTTAATAAAAAACGATAACGCAGAAATAGTTCTTGAGGAGTTCACTTCTTACGGGACTCATATTAATTTCAGATCTGAAATTTACGATTGTACTATATTCACAAGGGTTGGAAATGGGCCAATGGAAAATCGGCATGATTTAGGCGGTAGTATAGCAATTGATCAAATTTCTGAATATTTAACAAAAAACTCTGCAATAGATGATATAAACACCGTGAAAATAAAATTCAGGTCAGAGTTTGATTTCACCAAGGATTTAAAAGAGTTAATAGATTGCAGGCTGAAAGATCATTATCTATTAAAAAATGGTGATTGGTATTATTTTAATCAACGATTTATTGACTACTTGAAATATTCCATTGAAAGCATCGAGCATGAACAAATGGATGATCTTGACGAAGAAAAATATTTAGAGTGGAAAGAAGAAAAAGAAAAAATAATTGTTGAGGCTGAAGCAGAAGCAGCTGCTGGAAATGATGTTGAGTTTGATATGTTGACATATAGAGAATTCTATTTCAATGAAATGCAATCATTAACAAATGGCTATGTATTGCTAGATAGAATTACAGTAAAAGTTGAATCAATTTTAAAGGGGGGAGAAAGTACTCTGTAGAAATTGCTGACTTATATAAAAATGAAGAAATTATATCAGTCAAAATATCTAATGATAAAATTGACTTAATATATAATATTGCCCAATCAATTGCAGCATCCACTGTGATTCAGAAGAATGCAGCTGAATGTACATACTCCGTCAAAACAGCTGCGCTATGGTTCGTATTTGACAAACCTATTGCTAAGCTAACTGAATTTAACTCTCTTCCATTTCTTTTGGCTGTCGAGTCATGGAAGAAATGCATAGCCGGCTTGGGTTTGAAGCCTAAAGTTTACATATCACAGCATGTGAATAAGGTTAAATAATTTTTCCATAACTAAATACATTAACTGATGCGGGACTTGTTCCACAAATCAGGGCTTGCGACCATCCGGTAGAATGGCGGCATGAGCAAGCCCCTTCCGCCCAAGTACTCATTAATTTCCAGACCAATAACCAGTCACTCTGGTCTGACCCGCTCTACGGGGTCACTAACTCAAGATGGTACATGCTGACATATGGAAGATTGGATCTGGCGTGATACTGACCGGCATACGCCAACAGACAAGAAAGACCGGGCATCGAGCATGATGCCCGGTCTGGAGAGAGAACAATTTCCTCATCAACATTACCTTATCCCGCTCACTGATCCGCCAAGACCAGTTATCGTGTCTCCTGCCGCCAAGCAGAGAACACGGCACATCACTGCAATGGGCCGCCAAGCCCTTCCCCCGAAGGGGCACACACATTTTCCACCGCTGGCAGTTTTCGAGTACCGTTCATCTGGTTCACGCCTCCCTTGACTGATTAGGTCTCGAGATTTGCTCAAACTCTACTCTCCGCCGCTCCCTCTCTTGCGCCGTCCCGGGTGCCAACCCGGTCAAATGGCCGTCAGAGATTCCCACGTTAGCTGATTGTGTCGAAACCACGATTCAGGAATACGTCATTTCAAAGTGAAGGCATCGCATACGCTTACCCAGTTGCCCAGTTTCTGTCGCGCGATGTTCCATAGCCGCAACTTACCCGCCCTCACTCGTCATCAATGAATCACCCCATACAAGGGCGTACCCAAGGTTTCTCACTGCGATAAAGGGGACTCTCACCCCTATTTACATGCTTAAGCTATCCAGCGACCCATCCATTACGATGGTGCCATGTACCCAGGACAGAAGGTGATGCCCCCCTGTGTATTTTTACCCCGGTACACCTACGCCATTTCTGACGCATCAGCAGCCTGCACGCACAGTCTTCGTCACGCCGTTCATTTTCAAACGCCCCGAAGTCCGGATTTTCACCGGTTCACAATCAGCAGGGTTGGTCTGCGTTACCGCAGCTCCCGTTTCCGTGTCGCCCAACCTCGTAGGAGGATCGGGTCGAACATGGCATGTCTGCCACTAGCGCCCGTTTCAGCCGCACCAGCCAGCGTTACCCGGCATGCAGCTAAGGCGGTGTACGAAAAGTTGGCAGCTTTTCGCGTGTCTTTCGACATGTGTGTGTTTGCAGGTTGGCGTCCTGCGTTTTGCCTCCTCACCAGGGTAAAGGGGCATAACGCAGAACACCGTGCATGCGAGCCGGCCAGATCTTCACCTGGCTGCCTGCCCTGAAACACAACGTTCCTGATGGTGTATAGCGAAATGCTCTGAAAATCTTGGAACATCATTACGTGCAGGTCGCAGCTACCGAATCACATTGCAAGGACATAGGTTTTCTTCGCTATACAGTGCATCGCCACTTGAATGAGAAAACTTGTATGTCTGCTTCAACACCCATCGCACGCAACAAAACCGCAGCACTGGTCCGCATCGTGGACAGCGTTCCGAAAGGCTATCACCGCTACACGCACGGCACTGTTGCCGCGAGCAAAGCCGAAGCCTTGGCGAGGAAGTTTCATGCTCTGTACGGGATTGGCTGCTCTCCAGCCCAGCGACTGACGCGTAAGGGAAAGGGCTTAGCTAATGCCGTGTTGGTCATGTATTGGCCCCTGGCTGCAGAAAAAGTGGAGTGGCTACTGCTGGCAACGGATGGGGAAGGACTGGAGCAGGAAACCTTGCAGGATGTCGGAGATAAACCGTACTTGAATTGGCTTGGGTATGAGCTGGTACGCCAACCCAGCCGAGGCAGGGCTGCGTGGACATGGCGACGGTCAAAACAGGAAATGGAAGAACTGCATACTCTACTCGCGATGCAGGCGAATCGGAAAAACAAAGCCGCGATAACGGAAACACTGGAACGCATCGCCAGGCAGCCTGGCTTTCATGGCGTACGAACCCAGTCATGGGCACTATGCGAGGCGGCGCTACAGCGCGGATACGATGGCCCACTGCCGCACCTGTTTTTTGTGCAAAAGATAAGTCATGGAGAGCGGCTGGCGTTGGGATAACTTACAGGTGTCTGCCTGCTCTCTCGAGGTATCTACAGATACGCAGAAGATAAACCAAAAAGCTGCTGTAAGCTTTGGCTCAGTGTTATCACCAGCGGCAGGTAGTGTTGTTTGTGATGTAGTTGATGCCGAGGTAACTTTCGGGGTAGATACAACAGTGAACTTGATCTACTGCAAAGCAAGAGATGTATCCTTGAATCATCTCTTATATGCATTTAGGATTGCATGTATGGTAGTGAGAAAATTTTTCGATAAGTACTAATTTTATTCATTGAGCTTGAACAAAAATTATGTTTAGGCCTGATTATTTTGGGATCAATTCAATGATTGATTACGAAACGGCATCTAGAAATTTAGTTAAAATTACTAGTGACTATAATGAGTTGGGTGTCAAAAATGAGGCTGAAACACGTTTTCACTTTATTGATTCATTTCTCACGCAGTGTTTAGGTTGGGATAAGTCAGATATTGATCTTGAAAGATATTTGAGTGGGGAGCGTAGCGATTATGAATTGGGTTGCCCTATTGCTATTATTTTAGAAGCAAAGCGAGATGCTGTTGTTTTTGACATCCCAGTAAGAAAACGGGGTGAAATGATTGTTCCTATCCGCCAATTAATGGATCTTGGCCAGGAGGCGAAAGCTGCTATTGAGCAGGTTCAAGGTTATTGTGCACGCCGTGGAGTAAGGTATGCTGCTATTTGTAATGGTCCTCAATTAATTTCTTTTGTAGCAACTCGGACGGATGGAAAGCCTCCCTTGGAAGGACGTGCTTTTGTAATAGATGGATTTTCACAAATGCGTAGTGAATTCTCCACTATTTTTAATTTATTGTCTCCATTGGCTACAGCATCTAATAAATTGCTTTCATATTTAGATGCAAATGGAATTGCAGGCATTCCTGAGAAAATTTCAACAAGGCTTCCTAATCATCCTTCCTTCAGATATCAAAATGAATCGCAAAGTAGCTTGCGTATGATTGCCGAGCTTTTGTTGGAGGATGTTGCCCGAACAGATGATCTCGAACAGCGCTTTTATCGCGAATGCTATTGTGATAGTGGGCCATTGGCTCAAGATGCATTGGTGAGCAAGAATCTATTAAAAACTAGATACGCCGCATTATTTCATCCTAGTGAAGAAGCGCCTGTTGTTGTTCCTGTTAAGTCAAAAGATAAAAGTGCTTCATCAGAGATATTGGCAGAAAGCCTGTCCAGAAGGCCAATTATCTTATTGGGTGATGTCGGCGTTGGTAAAACTTCATTTATAAAAAATCTGATGCTCGTTGAGGCGGAAGAAGAGTTTAAAAAGTCAATCTATATTTATTTGGACTTGGGAGTTAATGCATTTTTGCATGGTGGATTAGAGAGTTATGTCAGAAGTGAAGTTGAGCGACAATTGTATGAAAAGTATGAAATTGATATAAATTCAGAGAAGTTTATATACTCGGTTTATGGTAATGATATCAAGAGGTTTAGAACTGGTCTGTATGGGAGATTGGCGGAGTCAAATCCAGCCTTGTATGAAGAGAAGTTGCTTGACTATCTTAGTGGCAAGTTGGAAAGCAGCGAGGAACATTTGGGACTGGTTGTTAAACATATTCAAAAGTCAACTAGCAAGCAGATTATTGTTATCTTTGATAATGTTGACCAAAGAGAGCTGGAGATTCAACAGCGAGCATTTATAGTTTCACAAGGCGTTGCAGAGCATTGGGGAGCTATTGTCTTCTTGTCTGTAAGGCCGAATACTTTTCACCAATCTAAGCGGGCAGGCGCACTTTCTGCATATCCGAATAAAGTTTTTTACATCATGCCACCCAGGCCTGAAATGGTCTTGGAAAAAAGATTGATTTTTGCACTTAATGTGGCAGAGGGTAGGTTGCCAATTGAGTCTATTTCAAGTGTCAGCCTTAATCTAGAAGGAGTTTCTACTTTTCTTAAAGCACTGCTCTATGCTTTAAGAAAAAATCCGGCTGTTGCAGAGTTTTTATCTAATATAACTGGTGGTAATGTAAGATCAATGATTGATTTTGTTACAAAATTCACGGGTAGTCCAAATGTGGATAGTGATAAGATTATTGAACTATTTGGTTCCTCTGGGGATTATTTAATACCAGTTCATGAATTCTCTAAGGCAGCCTTGCTTGGTGATTATTCGCATTATGATTCTCACTCATCTTGGGCGATGAATATTTTTGATGTTAGATTTCCTGATGCAAGAGAGCACTTTTTGTGCTCACTAATTTTGGCATATTTGAATTATGATTCATCTCATCGAAATAGAGAAGGTTTTGTAACTGTTAAAAGAATACAGCAGGAAATGCAATCTCACGGATTTTCAATTGAGCAGACTGAAAATGCATTGATAAGAATGACTAATAAAAAATTGATTGAAACAACTCAGCGTATAACTTTCGAAGAAAATGCAGGTGTCGAACATATAGAAGATTTCACAGATGCGTTTCGTGTAACAACTATTGGGGCGTATCATCTAATTCGTTGGTCTGGTACTTTTGCATATCTTGATGCGATGGTTTTTGATACGCCAATTTTTGATGCTGAAGTGGCTAAAAGATGTGGGCTTAATATCGAATCGTTTGATATTAAGCATAGATTTTTGCGGACAACAAATTTTAGAGATTACTTGTCTCACATGTGGGATGCGTCAGCTATTTTTGTACCATATTTTAATTGGAAATCTCTCGCGGATGCAGGCGAGCCAACTTTTGACAGCGTCCAAAGTTTCATTAGTGGAAATAGGACTAACTTCGCTTCGGGGAAAGGGAAGTCGTCAAGACGTCGGTAATTCTTTATTGGTTATAATTTACGTTTATCGTATGTTTATTCGGTGGCGCGTGATTGTTATCAATACTTCTGTGAGCTTCTTGGTGAATAGTTATGGTACATGTTATTGATATTTAGTCTGAACAATAAAATCATGTATTAGTCGCACAGAGAAGGAGAATGAGTGTCAGGATTTTGCGGATAGAGCTGGGAAGACTTCTAAACCGGAGTACTTCCCATTTTTTTGTGACGTAGCTCTTATTGCTTATCCGCCCGAATGAACTCCACCTCCGGGAAGGTGATGCGCGACAGGATTTCCAGTTTCTTGTCGATCGGCAGTTCACCCCGGTATTTCTTCACCACTGCTGACGCTTCCTGATTCACCTGTCTGTTCTGAATGGTTTCGATGCTGGTGATATTGCTGGCATGGCCGGTGATGGTTTCCGCACTGACCACGCCCAGCACCATCGCCCGGTGCAGGAAGGTGGAGCGGAAGGCGTGCATGCCGACAATACGGGCATTCGGGGTTTCGTCGCGTAGCCCGATTTCCTGCAGGAATTCGGTGAACCATTTCATTGCCTTGGGCGAGGCGCGGCCAGCAGCGGTCGGGAAGGCCTGGAACAGCAAGGTATCACCACGTTTCTTGGCTGCCGCCACATAGTCGAGGAAGCCCAGCTCAATCAGCTTGGGATGGATGGGCAGCTTGCGCTTGGAGCCACCGGTTTTGACCGATTTGTCGATGCGGGCGTCACCTTCGGATTCGTCTGTGATGTCCATATACCAGATGCCGGTCTGCGCATCTTGGGTGATATCGACCTGCGGGTTCAGCTGACATAGCTCATTTACCCGTGCGCCGGTAAATAGACCCAGATGCGGAAGCCAGTATTTGTGGGCCATGGCTGGCCGTTGGGCGAAACGTGCCATTTCCGGCCCTTCAAACAGGCGTTTCAGCTCTGCCGATTCAAATGCCCGCTGCCCACCCTCAGGGTCGCGGCGGGAGCCGAGGTATTGCACCCCTTCGGTGGTGAGCGTCATCGGCCAGCCGTGGTCCTGCCACTTGCGGCGGCAGTATTTGATGAACGGCGTCATCACGGCGAGGTAGGTGCCGTCGAAGGTCCCCTTGCTCATCTCGCCGCGCTGCTGCTTGGCCAGTTCCAGTGGGCGCAGTTTTTCCTGACGGCAAATGTCTTTCCAGCGCGGTGGCAGAGTTTGCACGGCTTCGAAGTAAGCCTCCAGGTCGGTTTGCTTGAGCAGGCCGATGGGCTTGTCCCCGATGATGTCGACCAGCAGCGGCATCACTGCCGTCACCTTGCGTAGCATCGCCACCTTGTCCAGTTTCTGGTAGTAGGCCAGATAGCTTTGGGTGACTTCTGACAGCATCGGCGTTTCCAGCCGTTGCGCCATCACCGGCGTCGGCACTTCCTTGCCGTCATAGCGGCTGAGCAGTTTCTCGTTGGTGCGGATGGCCATGCGGCCATAGGCCAGTGCCAGGCGGCGCATTTCGGGTTCAGTGGCTTTGAGCTGGTAGCGGTACAGCCGCAGGAATTGTTCCAGAGGGCCACGCAGCAGTTCGTAGTCACCAATGGCTACTGCACCCTTGAGGATGCGGTTGGCCTCGGTATAGCCGGTCTGGTATTCCTCGATTTCGTCAAGCGTGTAGTGGCCGTTTTCGCGGCGTGCTTCGTCTCCAGCCAGGCTGGCAGCCTCGGCATGCAGGCAGATGGCGTCGATTGCTTCGGGGGTGAGTGCGTCGATGTGAGTGATAGCGGCGAGTTGCGTACGCGCGTAACGCTCCGCCTGCCGCTGTCGCTTGTCTTCCCATTCGGTCGTCAGACGGGCTTCTTCGGCACGATGGCGCTCGACGGCCGTGCGGTAGTCCTTGGTGCGTAGTGAAAACGTGATTTCTTTTTTGCCGGGATAGCAAACAAGAACGTCAGTCGGGATGCGACGACGAAGATAGTAGGTGCCGGATTGGGGGTGGCGTTGCAGGCCGGTGGGTAACATTGGCATGGTTCATTGAGTTCCGATCCAGAGTATAGGGAACCAGGAAGAAAACTGAACTCATTACCGCCAATGTGTAGGAGTGTTGTGTAGAACTCAGGGGCTAAAAAGCCTTGCTATGCCTGAATTTACTGCAAAATCAACACTTTAGATGGGTCTGGCGGAGAGGGAGGGATTCGAACCCTCGGTACGCTCGCACGTACGCCTGATTTCGAGTCAGGTACATTCGACCACTCTGCCACCTCTCCGACTCAGAGCGACGAATTCTATGGTTAGTCGGGCCGGCTGTCAATAGCTTGATCGCTTGGCTGCGCATTGTTTTTGACAGTGATGCCACCGGGTCCGGCTTGAGCTGCGGATTGGCTGGCGAGTATCACTGTGCCGGCTGGTGAAGGGCTGTGCTGGAGGGGGCGTGGCGGGCTTGTTACACTGGGCACAACCGCCATCGCGTGCCGGGTGCTGCCGCTGGCGACATAACAGGGGATTGTGGTGCGACTATCAACAAGACTGAATGACATTGCGCCGTTTCAGGTGATGGCCATTCTGGAGCGGGCCCGGGCCTTGCAGGCGGCGGGCAGGGATGTGATTCATCTGGAAGTGGGCGAGCCGGACTTTGCCACGCCGGCAGCCATTGTCGAGGCTGGCCGGCAAGCATTGAGCGAGGGCCATACTTTTTATACTGCCGCGCAGGGCTTGCCCGCCTTGCGTGAGGCGATTGCGGCATTTTATCTGCAGCGTTATGGCGTGGAGGTGGATGCGCGCCGCATCATCGTGACGCCGGGTGCGTCAGGTGCGCTGCAGATTGCCTTGTCCTTGCTGGTGGACCAGGGCGACCAGGTGCTGATGGCGGATCCGACTTATCCGTGCAACAGGCATTTTGTCAGCCTGCTGGGTGGTGAGCCGGTCTGTCTTGCCGTGGGACCGGAATCCCGTTACCAGTTGCTGGCCGGGGATGTGGATGAGGCCTGGGCCGAGCGCACGGTGGCGGCGATGGTGGCCAGCCCGGCCAATCCGACTGGCACCTTGTTGACGGCGGCAGAACTGGCCGCCCTGAGCGCCAGCTGCAAGCGCCATGGTGGCAGCCTGATCGTGGACGAGATTTATCATGGTCTGACCTATGGCTGTGATGCAGCCACGGCGTTGGCGGTGGACCCGGATGTGTTCGTGATCAACAGTTTTTCCAAGTATTTCCAGATGACCGGCTGGCGGCTGGGCTGGCTGGTGGTGCCGGATGCTTATGTCGAACCGGCGCTGCGGCTGGCGCAGAACCTGTTTCTGTGTCCGCCGACGATGGCGCAGCATGCGGCACTGGCGGCTTTTCAGCCGCAGGTGATTGCGGAGCTGGAGCAGCGTCGTGCCGAATTTGGCCGGCGGTGCGATTTCCTGTTGCAGGCATTGCCGTCGCTGGGCTGGAAGCTGCCAGTGCAGCCGGAGGGGGCTTTCTATCTGTATGCGGATGTGAGTGACGTTACCGATGACAGCTTCGCCTACTGCGCACGGCTACTGGAGGAGGTGAATGTCGCCATTACGCCAGGGGCGGATTTTGGCTGTTATCGTGCCGCACAGCATGTGCGGGTAGCTTATACCACCAGTATTGAGCGACTGACTGAGGCGGTGGCGCGTATTGCTAGCTTGGCTTAGACCGCCGGCAAAGCTTCTTCTGAGGGCACCTTGATTGCCGTACTGGGTGTTCTGTCGGCATCCGTGCGCCTTGGCCCAGATACTGTGCGAGGGTTTGTTCGCCGCTCTTGGCGCTGCGTGTGTCAGACGTGAAAAAGGCTGCCTTTGTGGCAGCCTTTTGCATGGTGCAGGTGATGTCAGTGATGAATATCCAGGGTGACATCGCCGCGTTCTTCCGCTACCGATTGCAGGATTTCCAGCAGGGTGGCGTAGAGGTCGGCACCCAGTTGCTGGCGGGACTGTTCGGTATCGCGCCAGATGATTTCGAAGGGGCCGCTGACATCTGCACTCAGGCTGTCGTACAGCGCATCCAGATTGCGGCCGAAATGCGCAGGCAGATGCAGCTGGCGGGTCAGCTCGTCATAGAACTGTTCCAGCGAAGTGATGTGATGAAGTTCGCAAATGCTTACTGACATGCTGGCACCTCGATAAAGCGCTGGTAATGGTCGAGAGAGACAAAACGCTGGCCGGCGCGCGAAAACACCAGTCGATAGGCACCGCGCTTGCCTCCTTTATAGTTCAGATCGGCTTCCTGCCACTGCCCCTTGGGCAGCTGCTTTTCATAATTGCCAAAGCGGTCGCCGCCTATCGACTTGCCTTGCAGTCCGGGAACGGCCCACAGGCTGCGGCCGGGTTGCCAGCCAGCCTGTTGCGCCTGGCGCTTGGTGAGGAATTGATCCGGCAGCCTGCCGCTTTGTCCCAGTGTTTGCAGCACGGTGGTCAGTTCCCGTGCGTCCAGCCGGTTGCCGGCTTGCTGATTGACACTGCTGGCAACGCTGGCGCATTGCGGCAAGGCCCAGGCGGCAGGGGCGAGCAGGGCGCTGAGCAGCAGGCTCGGGATGGCACGGCGTAGCAACATGATTTACTCCAGGTTCAGGGATTCGACAGCGTAGCCATGGCCGATCAGCAGCGGCAGCATGGTTGCCATCGCGTGCGGGTCTTCCGCTGTGGTGATGAAACGGTAGCAATGATCACCGACGCTGTCACTGCCGTGCAGTTGCAACAGCGAATCGACACGGCGGGCGATGGCCTCGGCCGGGTCGTACAGGGCGATGCTGTCGCCGGTGAGTTCGCGAATCAGCGGTGACAGGAAGGGGTAATGGGTACAGCCCAGCGCGATGTGGTCGATGTTTTCCTGCAAGAGCGGGCGGACAACCTCAGCCACGCGGCGGCGGGTGAGGGTGCTGTCCAGTTGGCCTGCTTCCACCTGTTCCACCCAGCCCAGCCCCGGCCGGCGCAGGACTTCTACCTCGCCGGCATGTTTGTCCAGCAGTGCCTGTACCCGCTCGCTGGCCAGCGTAGCCGCGGTGGCCAGTACGGCAATGCGGCCGGTGCGGCTGGCTGCCGCTGCCGGCTTGATCGCCGGCTCGACCCCGACGATGGGAATGGGCAGCTGCTGGCGCAGTGCCGCCACGGCTGCCGTGGTGGCGGTGTTGCAGGCCACCACCAGCAGGCTGGCCCCCTGCTGGTGCAGGTAGTGGCCGATTTTCAGGCTGCGCTCGATGATTTCGGTCTTGCTGCGGCCGCCATAGGGGCAGTAGGCCTGATCAGCCAGATAGGTAATCGGCCAGGCAGGCAGCGCTGTTTGCACGGCGCGCCAGATGGATAGCCCGCCCAGGCCGGAGTCGAACATCGCAATCATGCTGTGCTTAGTTGTTCTGGATGACGATCTTGGGAAACTTGCCGGAGAAGTCCTGCGCCTTTTCACCCACCTTGACTGCCAGCTTGCGCGCAATGTCCTTGTACAGGGTGGCGATGGCTCCATCGGGGTCGGCCGCAACCGTCGGCTTGCCTTCATCCACCGCCAGGCGAATGCCCATGTCCAGCGGCAGCGAGCCCAGCACTTCCACACCAAAGTCGGCAGCCATGCGCGCGGCACCGCCCTCACCAAAGATGTGTTCGGCGTGGCCGCAGTTGCTGCAGATGTGAATGGCCATGTTTTCCACCATGCCCAGGATCGGCACGCCTACTTTCTGGAACATGGTGACGCCCTTGCGCGCATCCAGCAGGGCGATGTCCTGCGGGGTGGTGACGATCAGCGCGCCGGTAACCGGCACTTTTTGCGACAGCGTCAGCTGGATGTCGCCGGTACCCGGCGGCATGTCGATGACCAAGTAATCCAGATTGTCCCAGCGGGTGTCGTTGAGCAATTGCTGCAGCGCTTGGCTCACCATCGGGCCGCGCCACACCATGGCCTGGTCGGCATCCACCAGATAACCGATGGACATGGTCTGGATGCCGTAATTGACGATGGGCTGCAGGCTTTTGCCATCCGGCGTTTCCGGGCGCTGGCCTTGCAGGCCCAGCATCAGCGGCTGCGAGGGGCCGTAGATGTCGGCATCCAGAATCCCCACGCGTGCGCCTTCGGCTTGCAGCGCCAGGGCCAGATTCACGGCGGTGGTGGATTTGCCCACGCCACCCTTGCCGGAGGCCACGGCGATGACATTCTTGACCCCGGGCAGTAGCGGCACGCCGCGCTGTGCGGCATGGCTGGTGATCTGGCTGCGCACCGTGACCTGCAGCGTACGGCCTGCTGCAATGGTTTGCAGGGCGGTTTCGAACTGGCTGCGTACCAGCGCAAACTGGCTGGCCGCCGGGTAGGCAAGTACCACGTCCAGTGCCAGTTGCTCGGCACTGATCCTGATGTTCTTTACCGCCTTGGCGGCAACATAGGGTTTGCCGGTATTGGCATCGAGCAGGCCGGCAACGGCCTCCAGTACTTGGGCATCGGTCAGGGTCATGGTGTCGGCTGCGCTATCTGCGTCCGGTTTGGCACCGAACAGCTTGGTCAGTTTGGAGAGCATGGGGGCAATAGGGATGGGTGGAATACCCGACAATTTTACTATGTTTTAGCACGGGTGCGTTGCTCCCGTTGCGCCAGCTGGCATGTTACTCCCGCCTTGCCCGAGTGGCTATGGCCATCGCTTGGTGGCCGGTCGCTGGCTGTTATTGATTGCTTCATCTCGAAAGATTTTGCCGTAAGCGCTTGATAAGCGTAGAATTAGCCCCTTTTTTTTCACGCCACGGTACGTATTTCGCGTGTCGTCCGGCACCGGCTCGGCCCTGTCAGGCCATGGCTTTGCTCTTTGTCATCAAGAAAGGTTGTTGCATTGCAGTCCAAACATGTTTCTCTCAGTCCGGCCAATCTGCTGTTTCCCCTCGCGCTGGTCTTGTTCGAATTTGCCGTTTATATCGCCAATGACATGGTGCAGCCCGCCATGCTGCAGGTTACCCGTGAATTCATGGTGAATACCTCGTGGGTTCCCACCTCGATGACCGCTTTTCTGATCGGCGGAGCCGTGCTGCCCTGGCTGACCGGCCCGCTGTCGGACCGTATCGGCCGTCGCCCGGTGCTGCTGTTTGGCGTGGCGTATTTCGTCCTGGCCTGCCTGGCCAGTTATCTGGTGCATTCCATCGAAAGCTTTATTGCCCTGCGTGTGTTGCAGGGCATGGGGCTGTGCTTTATCAATGCCGTGGGCTATGCCGCCGTGCAAGAGGCTTTTGAAGAAACCGCAGCGGTCAAGGTAACGGCGCTGATGGCCAATGTGGCGCTGATTGCGCCGCTGGTTGGCCCGCTGGCTGGTGCCGCGCTGGTGGAAATCGCCCCGTGGCGCAGCTGCTTCCTGGTGATTGCCGCCATGTCCTTTATCGCGCTGCTGGGCCTGATCTGGAAGATGCCGGAAACCGTCAAGCCCAGTCATGACAAGCTGCCGCTGTCGCAAATGGGCCGCGATTACCTGCGCCTGTTCAGCCAACGCCGCTTTGTGCTGTCTGCCCTGTGCATTCCCTTGCTGGCTTTGCCCTTGATGGGCTGGATTGCCTTGTCGCCAGTGCTGCTGGTGCAGGACCTGGGCATGAGCACCCTGCAATACGGCATGATGCAGCTGCCGGTGTTTGGTGGCCTGATCGCCGGTAATTTCGCGCTGGTGTTGCTGGCCGACCGCTGGCCGCTGGGTCGTTCGGTGTTTGTTGGCATGGGGCCCATCGTCAGTGGCCTGCTATTGATGCTGGCTGGCGTGCTGTTTGCCGCAGAGCCGGTATGGCTGATGGTGGCCGGCATGAGTTTGATGAGCTTTGGCGAAGGCCTCAGTTTTGGTGTGCTGTACCGCTTTGCCCTGATGTCTTCCCCGGTGGCCAAGGGCACGGTATCGGCTTCCATGAGCATGCTGTCGATGGCCGGCTACGCCTTGGGCATCGAAATCTTCCGTCTGGCCTACATGCTGGGCGGCATGGCCGGCTTTGCCGCGTGCTCGGTGCTCACGGCGCTGCTGTTTGTCCAGCTGGCACGCAGTACCGTGCCGCAGGCCATGGCCGAGCGCGCTGCACCGGCAGATTATCTGCCGCCGGAACTGCAAACCCAGAACAGCTGATTTTCCGCGACGTTTCCCCCAATCAGCCCGGTTGGCCCGCCTTTGCCGCGGTCCGCCGGGTTTTTGCCGATCTGCGCCGTGACCGGCAGCGGCATCCGGCTCTATAATCGTCCGCTTGAGATCGCTTACCTTCAGGAACACCCAATGAGCAAACGCAAGATTCTGGTGACCAGCGCACTGCCTTACGCCAACGCGGGGCTGCATCTGGGCCATATGCTGGAACAGATCCAGACCGACGTCTGGGTACGCTTCCAGAAAATGCGCGGCCACGAGTGCTATTACGTGTGCGCCGACGACACCCACGGTGCGCCCATCATGCTGGCCGCCGAAAAGCAGGGCATCACCCCCACTCAGCTGGTGGATGCCGTGCGCGAACTGCATCTGGCCGATTCGCAGGGTTTCCTGATCGGTCACGACAACTACTACAGTACCAACAGCCCGGAAAACAAGGCCTTTGCCGAGCAGGTGTACAAAGCCCTGCGCGCCGATGACAAGATTTCCAGCCGCACCATCGAGCAGCTGTTCGATCCGGAAAAGCAGATGTTCCTGCCGGACCGCTTCGTCAAGGGCGAATGCCCCAAGTGCGCGGCCAAAGACCAGTACGGTGACAACTGTGAAGTGTGCGGTGCCACTTATAACCCGACCGAACTGAAGAACCCCTACTCGGCCGTGTCCGGTGCCAAGCCGGTGCTGAAAACCTCCGAGCACTATTTCTTCCGTCTGGGCGAGTGTGCCGACTTCCTCAAAGGCTGGACCAGCGGCAGCACCACCCGTGCCGATGGCGTGAGCCAGCCGCATCTGCAGCCGGAATCGCTCAACAAGATGAACGAGTGGATCGAAGGCGGCCTGCAGGATTGGGACATCAGCCGTGATGCACCGTATTTCGGCTTTGAGATTCCAGATGCACCGGGCAAGTACTTCTATGTCTGGCTGGACGCGCCGATTGGCTACATGGCCAGCTTCAAGAACCTGTGCGACAGCAAGGGCATCGACTTTGATGCCTGGTTCAAGCCGGGCTCGGATGCCGAGATGTACCACTTCATCGGCAAGGACATCCTGTATTTCCACGCCCTGTTCTGGCCGGCCATGCTGCAGTACTCCGGCCTGCGTGTGCCCACCGGCGTGTTTGCCCACGGCTTCCTCACCGTGGACGGGCAGAAGATGTCCAAGTCGCGCGGCACCTTCATCCAGGCCAAGAGCTACCTGGAGTGCGGCCTGAATCCGGAATGGATGCGCTATTACATGGCCGCCAAGTTGAACGGCCGCATCGAAGACATCGACCTCAACCTCAATGACTTCGTTGCCCGCGTCAATTCTGATCTGGTAGGCAAGTACATCAACATCGCCAGCCGCTCTGCCGGTTTCATCAGCAAGCGCTTTGCCGGCAAGCTGGCCGACAGCGTGGCCGACACTGCCATCCTGCACAAGCTGCAGGCCGCCGCCGCCGAGCTGGCCGCTGCGTTTGAAGCACGCGAATACGCCAAGGCCCTGCGCGACGTGATGGCGCTGGCCGATGAAGTCAACGCCTATGTCGATGCCAACAAGCCGTGGGAACTGGCCAAGCAGGAAGGGCAGGATGCGCGTTTGCAGGAAGTCTGCACCGTGCTGCTCAATGCCTTCCGCCTGCTCACCATTTACCTGAAGCCGGTACTGCCCAAGCTGGCCAAAGACGTGGAATCCTTCCTTGGCGTGGCGCCGCTGACCTGGGCCGATGCCGACAGCCTGCTCTTGGGCAAGACCATCAACACCTATCAGCACCTGATGCAGCGCATCGACCCGGTGCTGATCGACAAACTGATCGAAGCGAACAAACAGAATATGCAAGCTACTGCCAACACCCCGGCGGCTGCCGCCCACGAACCGCTGGCCGACACCATCAAGATCGACGACTTTGCCAAAATAGACCTGCGTATCGGCAAGGTACTGGCCTGCAATTTCGTGGAAGGTTCGGACAAGTTGCTACAGTTCACCGTGGATCTGGGTTTTGAACAGCGCAATATCTTCTCCGGCATCCGCTCTGCCTATCAGGAGCCGGAAAAACTGGTAGGGCGCAATGTGGTGGTGGTGGCCAATCTGGCCGAGCGCAAGATGCGCTTTGGCGTGTCGCAAGGCATGATCGTCTGCGCCTCTGGTGCTGACGACAATAGCGGTCTGTTCCTGCTGGATGTGGACCAGGGCGCTGCACCTGGCATGCGTATCGGTTAAGCCCTACACCAATACCCAGCTCAAAGCCCTGCCGATCCCGTATCGGCAGGGCTTTGTTTTTTGTAGCATTTTTGCCGGAAAATCGTCACGAATGTGTCATTTGCCACTGTTACAGTGCTTCATCAGTGCGATACGGAACTTTATTGTTGGCTAATTTGTCAATAACGTGTTAAACCTTTAGATCAAACTAAAAATTTTGTCGCAATGATAAAAAAAATAAGGAAATACCTAAATGAAAATCTCTCAATTGCAACCGGGTTATACCGTTCTTGAGCATAAAGACAGTGGCGATATCGTCCACTACACCGTCGTCAGCATTCGCCAGGTTGGCAAGATGTTCGAAGTCACTTTCCAATCCGTGCTGGGTCTTGCCAGCGCCTTTTATCCGGCCAACGGTTTTATCCACGCCGCCGCATAATTGCAGTACCTGCTGACCGCACAAGCCGGTCAGTACACAGACAACAAAACCCCGCCGCCGGCGGGGTTTTGCTTTGTGGGCCTCCTGTCATGCTGCAGTTGGCTGGTAGCAGGCATGGTTTCTGCCCTATCATCGATTTTTTCCCCTTCCACTTGCTCATGTCCCGTTTTTTCAAACTGCTGCCTGAATTGGTCTGCAATTTCCTGCTGCCGTGGCTGTGCTACCGCTGGGCGCTGCCGCAGTGGGGAGAAACCACCGCGCTGATGGCTTCCTCGCTCCCTCCCATTGTCTGGAGTGTGGTCGAGTTGCTGCGTTTTCGCCGGGTAGACACCCTTAGTTTGCTGGTTGTTGGCGGTATCGTATTGTCACTGCTGGTCATGTTGCTGGGGGGAAGTCCGCGCGTATTGCTGATGCGGGAATCCTTGCTGTCGGGCTTGTTTGGCGTGGTTTTCCTGCTGTCGCTGCTGATGGGGAGGCCGCTGGTTTACCATCTGGCACTTGCCATGCTTGCGCGCGAGTCAGCAGATGGGAAAGCGCGTTTTATCCGGCGCTGGCAAGAGCCGGCCTTTCGTCAGGCAATCCGCCGCATGACCGGTTTGTGGGGCTGGGGGCTGACACTGGAAGCCGTGATTCGTGCCGCCATGATCTCGCAGCTGTCGGTAGAGCGCTTTCTGTTGCTTTCGCCCTTTGTCAGCTATGCCATCATGGCCTTGCTGATTGGGCTGACCTGGCTTGGGCGGCAGCGTTTGCGCAGCCTGGGTAGCGCATTGCCATTCTGAGGACAAAAAAAGGGGCCGCCAACAGGCGGCCCAAAATTTCCGTGATGAACACTTAGGAGAATACGCGCTGCACTTCGCCTGAGCTGGCGCAGTACGATTCAAACTGCACTGGCTACCTGTCTGCAACACGTTCGCCTCTCGGGGAAGTCGACGGGGTGTGCCGCAAGCGGCCAGCCACTCATGGGGCAGAAGTGACTGGCGGTAACACAGGTCCTACTTTAGGCCAGCGGTATTGAGGAGATGTGTCAGGCAAGCGGCTAAATGTTAATAAGTTTTACAAATGATTCCGGCAGCATATTAAATTTATTTTAAGAAAGTATTGACGCTGCCCATGATGGCAGGTACTATGCACTCCTCTTCTGAAGAAACAGCGCAGAAGACAGCGACAGAACACTGACGCGGGATGGAGCAGTCTGGTAGCTCGTCGGGCTCATAACCCGAAGGTCGTAGGTTCGAATCCTGCTCCCGCAACCAATTCCCTGCAGCTTGCTGCACGGTAGTAAAAACCCCAATCAAGCGATGCTTGACGGGGTTTTTGCATTGTCGCGCTGTCTATGGTGATGCCAATATCGCGGGCAGCTGCGCTGCTGCATTCATGCCTCGGGGCTGTGTTGTGCCCGCGTTATACTGAAAGTCCTCCCACTTTCAGGCGACAACCACCATGCGCATCGCTGTTTTCGATACCAAAAACTACGACCGGCAAAGCCTGGATCTCGCCAATCAGCAGTTTGGCCATCAGTTGAGCTATTTCGAACCCCGACTCAATCAGGACACGCTGGAGCTGGTGCATGACGTCGATGCGGTCTGCCCCTTTGTCAATGACCGGCTGGATGCCGAGGTCATTGCCCGCCTGGCGCAGCGAGGCGTGCGTTTGATTACCTTACGCTGTGCTGGCTTCAATGGAGTGGATCTGGCGGCGTGTCAGCAGCACGGCATCGTGGTTACGCGGGTGCCGGCCTATTCGCCGCACGCGGTGGCTGAGCATGCCTTTGCCTTGCTATTGGCCGTGGTGCGTCGCATCCACAAATCCTATGTGCGGGTGCGCGAAATGGATTTTTCACTGGATGGTCTGGTGGGTTTCGACCTGTATCGCAAGACTATCGGTGTGGTGGGCACCGGGCGCATCGGTCAGGCAACCATTGCCATTGCCAAGGGCTTTGGCATGCGGGTGCTGGCTTTTGATGTCTATCCCCAGGCCGGGCTGGACCAGCAGCTTGGTTTTGAATATGTGTCGATGGCGCGTTTGCTGCAGGAGTGCGATGTGGTCAGCCTGCATTTGCCGCTGACGCCGCAAACCCAGCACATGATCAATGCCGATGCGCTGGCCGGCATGAAAAGCGGTGCGGTGTTGATCAATACCAGCCGTGGTGCGCTGGTGGAAACCACGGCCTTGATTGCTGCCTTGAAGGATGGCCGGCTGGCCGGGGTTGGGCTGGATGTGTATGAGATGGAGGAGGGGGTGTTTTTTGAAAACCACTCTGAAGTCGGCCTGCAGGATGACCAGCTGGCGCGCTTGCTGACCTTCCCCAATGTGCTGGTCACTGCGCACCAGGGCTTTCTCACTCGCGAGGCGCTGGACAATATCGCGGAAACCACGCTGGCCAACGCCACGGCATTCGAGCAGGGGCTGGCGCTGGCCAACAAGGTGGGAAGCTGAGGGTCTGGTGGCTGCTAGGCCGGGTTCAGGCAAGCTGGCGGCGGAATACCCAGCGCTGGCTGTCTGATTCGGCTGTATCAAACCGGTAGCCGCCCAGATTGAAGTCCTGCAGTGCTTCTGGGGTGTCTACTGCATGCAGGGCGGCCCAGCGCGCCATCAGGCCACGCGCCTGTTTGGCGTAGAAGCTGATGATCTTGTACTGGCCGTTTTTGAAGTCCTGGAATACCGGGGTAATCAGCCGGCCATGCAATTGGGCCGGTTTGACCGATTTGAAATATTCGTCGGAAGCCAGGTTGACCAGTGTCGGGTTGTCTTTTGCATCCAGCAGCTGATTCAGCGCCTGGGTAATGCGTTCTCCCCAGAATGCATACAAGTTGGCACCGCGCGGATTGGCCAGCCGTGTTCCCATCTCCAGCCGATAGGCTTGCATCAGGTCCAGCGGCCGCAGCAGGCCATATAGCCCGGAGAGGACGCGCAGGTGGTTTTGCAAATAGTCCAATTGCGTTTCGTTCAGGCTGGCTGCATCCAGCCCCTCGTAAACATCACCCATGAAGGCCAGTACGGCCTGCTTGGCATTGCCAGGCGTGAAATCGGGAGTCCAGTCGTGATAGCGGCCCACATTCAGTGTGGCCAGCGCGTCGCTGATGCTCATCAGGCGGGCAATATCTGCCGGGCTTTTTTCGCGCAGCACCGTGATCAGTTGCTGGCTGTCGGCCAGAAAGTCGGGCTGACTGTAGCGCGTGGTGTGCGGTGGCGTGGTGTAGTCCAGCGTTTTGGCCGGGGAGAGTACCATCAACATGAGGCGAATCCTTGCAGCGGGGTAGGGTGGGATTGTAGCGGAGCCGGCCGCCTAGCGCGCCGGCTCCATGAGTCTGGCGGTGCCGGATACGCGGATTGAGCTGCCTTTTTCAGCCGGGATCATGGCCTGCAAGCAAGAACGCTGGCCCATGTCTTCACCCTGTACTACTTCGATATGGCCGCCATGCTCCCAGCCAATATCGCGCAGATAACCGGCTAGAGCTGCCGTGGCGGCGCCGGTGGCCGGGTCTTCATAGACACCGCCCGCAGCGAAGGCATTACGGCTGTGAAAGCGTTGCCGGTCTTCTGCCCACAGCAGCAGGATGGTGGTGAGCCCGGCACGGCGCATCAAGTCGCGGCCTGCTTCCAGCGAATAGCGCATGGCGGACAGGGTGGCGCGCTCTTGCAAGGCCAGTAGCAGGTGCTCGGCTCCGGCATGGATCAGGGCCGGGGGCAGCTCTGGAGAGAGTTGGTCGGGGCTTAGCCCAAATAAGGTGAGTGCCTCTTGCAGCAATGCTGCCGGTGCCGGCGCACTGCGTGTCGGTGGTGACTGCAGGGCGGCACTGAGCTGGTCTGCCTGGAATTGGCCACTGACGCTGATGTTGGCCTGATTCAGTTGCAGGGGGAAATCCCCATTACCGTATTGCATGGCCAGCGCCGCACCCAGGGCAATGGTGGCATGGCCGCAAAACGGGACTTCTGCTTCCGGTGAAAAATAGCGTACGCGCCAGCCCTCGCCCTGCGGCATGGCAAATACGGTTTCCGAGAAGCCTAGCTCGGCGGCAATCCTTTGCATTTCACTGTCACTGGGCAAGCTGGGCTGGATCACAACACCGGCCGGGTTGCCACCGTTGTCGCCATCGGAAAATGCGGCAATCTTCAGAATATTCATCACAGGCTCCTGCCGGGTAGAATGGCACGTCAGATTCTAGGAGATGTGGGCATGCGGGTCGTTGTTCAACGGGTAAGCGAAGCAAGCGTGACGGTTGCCGGCGAGGTGTGCGGCCAGATTGGCGCAGGGCTGCTATTGCTGGTGGGGGTGGAGGAGGTGGATGGCCAGCAGGATATCGACTGGCTGGTACGCAAGATCAGCCAATTGCGCATTTTCAATGATGCCGCCGGCGTGATGAATCTTTCCCTGCTGGAAGGTGGTGGCGAGGTGCTGGCGGTCAGTCAGTTCACCCTGTTTGCCTCAACTCGCAAAGGTAATCGGCCTTCCTATAGCCGGGCTGCGCGTGGTGATATTTCCCGGCCCGTATTCGACCAGTTTGTTGTCAGCCTGGGCCAGGCGATTGGCCGTGCAGTGCCGACGGGAATTTTTGGGGCGGACATGCAGGTTGCGCTGGTCAATGACGGGCCCGTGACCATTTTGCTGGACAGCCGCGACCCTGAGTGAGCGCCGCAGTGGCTGATGGCAGACAAGAAAAAACCCGCGGCAGCGGGTTTTTCATTGGCAGGAGCAGGTGAATTACAGGCCCTGGGTCTCGATGCGTACGCGCTGGCCCGGTTGCAGGCGGGTCAGCTGGTTGGCATCGTTCCAGCGCTGGATATCAGCGTGGTTGACACCAAAGCGGCGGGCAATGCTGTAAACGGTATCGCCGCGTTGCACCACGTATTCGGCCGGTACTGCTCCGGTGGCCTGAGCCATGCTGCCACTGACTTTGACCATCGCTTCATCCTGCGCACTGGGAACCGGTACGGCTTCGGCCAGCATGGTGTTGGCAGCCAGCGGGTTGCCCTTCACCTTGATGACCTGACCCAGCTTGACGGTGTTATCCGCCATATTGTTGAAGGCTTTCAGGTCTGACACGCTGACATTGTAGCGGCGCGCAATATTGAACAAGGTATCGCCACTGGCGACAGTGTGCTGGCTGGCGGCGGGGTTGACGCTGGCCAGACGGGCTTCCAGCGGCTTGGGCGGCGGCGTGGTGCTGGAGGGCAGGTTGGGTGCTTCAGCCTTGGCCAGCAATACCGGTTTGGCAGCAAGCACTGGCGGTGCAATTACTGCGGGTTTGGCCGGTGTGCTGTCGGCAATGATGGTTGGCTCAACTGTGGCAACCGTGTTGGCAACTGGCGGCGTGGCCACGCTGGCCGCTGCTACTGCTACCGAATTGCTGACAGGCAAGGGTTTGGCCACGCTGGCAGGTGCAGCACTGGCAACCGTTTGAGTCTCGATCCTGCTGGCCAGGACCGGCGAGCTTGTCACCGGGGCCGGAGCCGCGGCGATCAGGCTGCTGCTATCGCCCAGGTTGCCATCGCCACCATCCAGCGGGCTGGCACCATCACTCTTGCCGCGCAAGGCAACCAGTACCGGGCGGCCGGCAGTCAGATTACGTGAACCTACCTTGTTGACGTTCTGCAGTTCTGCCGAGGTCATGCCATAGCGCTCGGCAACGCTGGCCACGTTTTCTTCGCTGCTTGGGGTATATACCTGCCAACTGAGCAAGGGTTTGTTCCAGTGCGACAGGTTGTAATCGAACTTGTCGGCCTTGGATAGCGGAATCAGCATCTGCCGGCCCGGCTTGTGCGCGTATACCGGCAGATTGAAGGCGGGGTTCAGTTCCTTGAATTCGGCAACGGAAATGCCCGCCATCTTGGCTGCGACGTCGATGTCCATGTGACGACCGGTGGACACCGCGATGAAGTAAGGCTTGTTCGGGAATTTATCCAGCTTGACGCCGAATTTTTCCGGCTGGCTGAGAATGTTGCGCACGGCAATCAGCTTGGGAGCGTAATTGCGCGTTTCATTCGGCATCTTGATGTTTTCGTAGGTCGGTTCAAGACCTGCGGCCTGGGCGCGGGCAATGGCGCGTGCCAGATTGCCCTCGCCCCAGTTGTAGGCGGCCAGGGCCAGATTCCAGTCGCCAAACTGCGCGTACAGATTCTGCAGATAATCCAGCGCGGCGCGGGTGGCTTCCATGACATCGCGGCGGCCGTCGTACCACCAGGTCTGTTCCAGACCGTAATGACGGCCGGTGGCGGGCATGAACTGCCACAGCCCGGCCGCGCCCACTGGCGAATTGGCGGTGGGGACAAAGGCGCTTTCCACTACCGGCAGGAAGGCGATTTCGGTCGGCATGCCACGGCGTTCCACTTCATTCATGATGTGAAACAGGTATTTGTGGCTGCGGTCCAGCATGCGTTTGAAGTATTCGGGCTTGCTGCTGTAGAGGCGTTCCTGCTTGTGCACGATGTCGGCGTTGACTTCGGTCAGCTGGAAACCTTCGCGTGCGCGTTCCCACACATTGTCGCCATTGCGTAGCAGGGTGGAGTTCAGCAGCATCATGTCCAGGCCAGCGGCCTGAGCTTCGTCGACACCGACGGATTGCCGGAATGCCCCTGAATCGGCATGTGCCAGGGATGAAACGGAAAATGCAAATGACAACGAAAGTGCCAATGGTGTAATTCTTTTCATTTGGCCAGCCCGGAATTCTGATCTCGGCCGATGCTAAACACCCCCCAAGGGTGTGTCAATCGAAAAAGGCAAATCATTTCATGAGCTTTGCTTGAATGAGTCGATATATTTAATAAAGGTTGGCAGCCAGCCTTTTGGCAAGAATGATCTACCCGGAATGCATGTCAGCGGAAGCTGTTCTTCCATTCGCGCAACACCGTGAACACCTGCAGGCGGTCTTGCAGCGCATGTCCGGCCTGCCGGCTGGCCTGCTGTTGCACGGCCGGTTTGTTGCAACGCATGAAGGGGTTGGTGGTTTTCTCCAGTCCCAGCTCGGTTGGCAGCGTGGGCAAACCCATGGCGATCTGCTTTTGGTCCAGCAGCTGGCGCAGCTGTATTTCGTCATTGTCCGGCTCTACTGCCAGCGCAAACTTGAGGTTGGACAAGGTGTATTCGTGTGCCGGATAAAAACGGGTGGTATCTGGCAGCGCGGCCAGCTTGTCCAGCGAGGCCAGCATCTGCGCCGGGCTGCCTTCAAACAGCCGGCCACAGCCCGCTCCGAACAGGGTGTCACCGCAGAACAACTGGCCATGGCCGTAATAACCCAGGTGGTCCAGCGTGTGGCCCGGCAGGGCCAATACTTCGAATTGGTAGCCCTGCCAGTCAATCCGGTCGCCTTCTGCGACTGGCTGATTGACGCCGCTGATGCTGGCCGGGCCGTACACCTTTGCCTGTGGCCAGCGCTGCAACAGCTCGGTCAGTCCGCCACAGTGGTCGGCATGGTGATGGGTGATCAGAATGCCTTGCAGCGCCAGACCGCCGTGCTCCAGAAAGGCGATCAGTGGTGCCGCGTCGCCCGGATCAACTGCAAGTGCGCCGGTGCCCTGCTGCAAAACCCAGATATAATTGTCGGCAAATGCCCGAACGGGGGTAATGGTAAACATGGTCGGATCGGACTCCTTCAATGATGCAAGCGTTTTCCACGTGGCTGGCCACGACCGAACTGGGACATTACCTGCTGGAGTGCGAACAGGCGTTTTTCGATCGGGCTGTCGCCGATATTTTCGGTTTTCATGCGGTGCAGATGGGCTTGCCGGAGGTGGATTTTCTGGCGGCTAACCGCATCCCCTGGCAATGTCGGGCGGCCGAAAGCGGCCAGACGGCGCAGATCATCTGTCACCCGGCACAACTGCCTTTCGAATCGCGCAGCCTCGATCTGCTGGTGATGCCACATTTGCTGGATTTTACCACCGAGCCGCACCAGGTACTGCGTGAGGTGGAAAGAGTGCTGGTGCCGGAAGGGCGTCTGCTGATGACCGGTTTCAATCCGGTGTCCTTGTGGGGCGTGCGCCGCTTGATACAGGGCCGGGCAGATACACCGTGGCGTGGCAATTTTTTCCCGCTGATCCGCATTCGCGACTGGCTGAAACTGCTGGATCTGGAGCCGGTCGCTGGCTGTTTCATGGCTTATGCTCCCCCCGTTTCGCAGCGAGACTGGCTGGACCGCTTTGGTTTTCTGGAGCGGGCTGGCGACAAGTGGTGGCCGCTGGCCGCCGGCGTGTATGGCATTGAAGCCATCAAGCGTCAGCGCGGCATGCGGCTGATTACCCCAAAATGGAAAACCGCCAAGTCGCCACAGGGGCTGGTGGTGGCCGGTGGCAACGAGCGCCACCCTACGCACAAGCAAGCTGCCACCCCCAGCCGGTGTACGGAGACAGCCAACATGACCATGCCCGGTCGGCAGGACGGGGCGGAACTGACAGAGACACATGACAACTGAAGATCGCGTTGAGATTTATACCGATGGTGCCTGCAAGGGTAATCCTGGCCCTGGTGGCTGGGGTGCGCTGCTGCGTTTCAAAGGCAAGGAAAAGGAATTGTTTGGTGGCGAGCGTGGTACCACCAATAACCGCATGGAGCTGCTGGCGGTGATTCGCGCGCTGGAGGCATTGAACCGGCCTTGCAGTGTGGTGGTCTACACCGACTCGCAATATGTGCAGAAAGGCATTTCCGAGTGGATCCACGGCTGGAAGGCACGTGGCTGGAAAACCGCCGCCAAGGAACCCGTCAAGAATGCCGACTTGTGGCAGGCGCTGGATGCCGAACGCAACCGCCATGCCCATGTCGAGTGGCGCTGGGTGAAGGGCCACGCCGGCCATGAGTTCAACGAACGCGCCGATCAGCTGGCCAACCGTGGCGTCGACACGCTGTAAACCCCCTGACAGATTTATTGATTGCGACCGGCTCCGTCCGGTCCGTCCGAAAGCAGCAGCATGAGACAGATCATTCTCGATACTGAAACCACCGGCCTCGACCCTGATCAGGGCCACCGCATTATTGAATTCGCCGGTCTGGAGATGGTGAACCGCAAGCTGACCGGCAAGCATCTGCACGTTTACATTCACCCCGAGCGTGATATCGACCCGGATGCCGAACGGGTACACGGTATTTCACTGGCCTCGCTGGAGGGCAAGCCGCGCTTTGCCCAGGTGGCGGCCGAGCTGGCCGACTTCATGCGTGGGGCCGAGCTGATCATTCATAACGCGCCGTTTGACGTCAAATTCCTCAATGCCGAATTCGACCGCATGGGCCTGCCGCGCATCAAGGATGTGGCCGAGCAGGTGACCGACACCCTGGCCATGGCGCGTGACCAGTTTCCCGGCAAGCGCAACAGTCTGGATGCCTTGTGTGACCGCTTTGAAATCGACCGCTCCAACCGTACCCTGCACGGCGCGCTGATCGACTGCGAACTGCTGTCGGAAGTCTATTTGTGGATGACCCGTGGCCAGGAAAGCCTGGTCATGGATATCGATGTCGATAATGGCAGCCAGCAGGCCGGCGACATCCAGTTCGAGCGCAAGCCCTTGTCGGTGCGCCGGGCCAGCGAGGACGAACTGGCTGCGCACCAGAGCTATCTGGGCGATCTGGACAAGGCGGTCAAGGGCAGTTGCCTGTGGCGCACGCTGGAGAACCCGCCGGCGGGGGATGCTGCATGAGCCGTTATCTTGCCCTGGTGCCGGCCGCTGGTTCCGGCAGCCGTTTTGGCGGCCCCAGCCCCAAGCAGTATCTGCAACTGAACAATCGTCCGCTGATGTGGCACACCTTGCAGGTACTGTGTCAGGTGGAAGCCATCAGCCAGGTGGTGGTGGTGATTTCGCCGGGCGACGAATGGTTTGATGATTTTGAATGGGATCTGCCCAAGCTCAGCGTGCAGCGCGTGGGCGGTGCCAGCCGCGCCGAAAGCGTGCGCAACGGTTTGCAGGCCATGGAAGCCGCCGAGCAGGACTGGGTGCTGGTGCATGATGCCGCGCGCTGCTGCCTGTCTGTCGCTGCCGTGGAGCGGCTGATTGCCACGCTGGCCGATGACCCGGTGGGCGGCCTGCTGGCCTTGCCGGTGCCGGATACGGTGAAGCGGGCGGATGGAGAAGGCCGCATCAGCGCCACCGTGCCGCGTCAGGGGCTGTGGCTGGCGCAGACGCCGCAGATGTTCCGTGCCGGGCTGCTGGCCCAGGCACTGGCCGCTGCTGCTGTGGCGGATATCACCGATGAAGCCTCCGCCGTGGAGCAATATGGCCACAAGCCCCGTCTGGTGGAGGGCGATGCACAGAATTTCAAGGTGACCTACCCACGCGATCTGGCGCTGGCGCGCGCTATTCTGGCCGCAAGAAAGGATTGAACAGCATGTTCCGAGTTGGACAAGGTTACGACGTGCATCAACTGGTGGAAGGCCGCCCGCTGATTCTGGGGGGGGTGACCATCCCGCACAGCCATGGCCTGCTGGGGCATTCCGATGCCGATGCCCTGCTGCATGCCATTACCGATGCGATTTTGGGTGCGGCTGCGCTGGGCGATATCGGCCGCCACTTTCCGGATACCGACGAGCGCTTCAAGGGCGCGGATAGCCGGGTGCTGCTGCGCGAGGCCGCGGCACGGGTGCGTGCGGCGGGCTGGCAAGTAGTGAATGTGGACGCCACGCTGATCGCGCAGCGCCCCAAGCTGGCACCGCACATCGATGCCATGTGTGCCTGCATCGCCGCCGACCTGGGGCTGGCTGCCGGTGCGGTCAACGTCAAGGGCAAGACCAATGAAAAACTGGGCTATCTGGGACGTGGCGAGGCGATCGAAGCGCAGGCCATTTGTCTGCTGATGCCGGCGCAGTGATGGTTGGCGCACCGACAGAAGCCAGCCGATGTGGGATAATCCCGTTCTGAATGCGGAATCGAACTCACCTGATGGAGGTATCAACATGCTGACCCAAGACCAACTCAAGCTGGCCGTGGCCCAAAAGGCGCTGGAATTCGTGCCGGACGACTGTATCGTCGGTGTGGGCACTGGCAGCACGGTCAATCTCTTCATTGAAGAACTGGCCGCCATCAAAGGCCGTATCAAAGGCGCGGTATCCAGCTCCGAGGCCTCCACCGCCCGTCTGAAAGCTCACCACATCGAGGTATTCGAGCTGAACGAGGTGGAAAAGCTGGAGGTGTATATCGACGGTGCCGACGAGATCAACCATCACCTGCACATGATCAAGGGCGGTGGCGCGGCGCTGACGCGCGAGAAAATCGTGGCCAGCGTGGCCGAGCAGTTCATCTGCATCGCCGATGAAAGCAAGTATGTGCTGCAACTGGGCAAGTTCCCGCTGCCGGTCGAAGTCATCCCGATGGCCCGCAGCTCGGTGGCGCGTCAGTTGGTGGCACTGGGTGGCCACCCGGAACTGCGCCAGGGTGTGGTAACCGACAACGGCAACCTGATTCTTGATGTGCATGGCCTCACCATCAACACCCCGGTCGAGCTGGAAGAAGCCATCAACCACATCGCCGGTGTCGTGACCTGCGGCCTGTTCGCCCGCCGTCGTGCCGATGTATTGGTGCTGGGCCGCCAGAACGGCGTGGAAGTGATCCGCTAACACCGGGCCGCTGTGGACCTGTTCAGTTTATTGACCAACCCCATCTCGCTTTCTGATAGGAAAGCGAGGCTCCCTTTCAAGGAAAGGGCGGGGGGAAAGGGGAATAGATGGGTAGGCTGCGGAATCAATAAGTAAGTCGAAAGGCCCGGCTTTGCCGGGTCCAGTGCAATCGCACCAACTTACCCTGTCAGCAGCCTGACAGGCCCGTTTTGATTAAATGTCATCAGCCTGTCATCCAGCGGGCTTACCATCATCCATTCTTTGAAATCCGGATTCGTTTAAGAGGCAGACATGGCAGAACACATCTCCAAGCAGTTTGACATGGAACTGGAAACCATCCGCACCCGCGTCCTGCAAATGGGCGGTCTGGTGGAACAACAGATCCTCTCTGCTATCGATGCGCTCATGTCCGGTGACATCGCCAAGTTTGACAAGGTGATTGCCGAAGATGCGCTGGTCAACTCGATGGAAGTCACCATCGACGATGATTGCCAGCACATCATTGCGCGCCGCCAGCCAGCCGCCAGCGACCTGCGCATCATCATCACCGTGATCAAGACCATTACCGATCTGGAGCGTATCGGTGACGAGGCGCAGAAAATCGCCCGCATGGGCAAAACCATCTACCAGTCCGAGCGCTACCAGATGCCGCGTTTCCGCGAGATCCGCAAAATGGCGGAAGTCGCTCTGGCCATGCTGCGCCGCGCACTGGACGCCTTTGCCCGGCTGGATGCCAGTGCGGCACTGGAGCTGGCGGAAGAAGACATGCGGCTGGACGACGACTTCGCTGCCGAACTGCGCCAGCTGATTACCTTCATGATGGAAGACCCGCGCACCATCAGCATGTCCATCGATACCTTGTTCATCTCCAAGGCCATCGAACGCATTGGCGACCACTCCAAGAACATCTCGGAATACGTGGTGTATCTGGTCAAGGGCAAGGATATTCGCCACACCTCGCTGGAAACCATCAAGCGGGAAACCCTGGGCCACTGATCAAGCGCAATGACGCAAGGGCATGAATGGCGGTAACATCGCGCATGTTACTGCCATTTTTTATTGAATAATCCATGGCGTAGCCGGGTACAGGCTGAGCCCTGAACATGGCTGCGCAGCAAACCATATTGGAAAAGGCTAGCCTTTGACCACAACCCTGCCCACCCCGGATGTGCTGGCCACGGTCGACCTGGGGTCCAACACCTTCCGTCTGCAAGTCTCCCGCGTTGTAGAAGACCAGCTTTACCCGCTGGACGCCATGAAAGAAACCGTGCGTCTGGGGGCCGGCCTGACTGCCGACAAATACCTGGACGACGTCACCCAGGAAAAAGCCCTGGCCTGCATGGCCCGTTTTGGCGAGCGTCTGCGCGGCTTCAACCCGGCCCAGGTACGTATCGTCGGCACCAATACCCTGCGCGTGGCAAAAAACTCGGCCGATTTCATCCAGCGGGCCGAAGCACTGCTGGGCTTTCCCATTGAAATCATCGCTGGGCGCGAAGAAGCCCGGCTGGTGTATATCGGCGCGGCGCACTCCCTGCCCGCCACCAAGGAAAAACGGCTGGTGGTGGATATTGGCGGCGGCTCGACCGAGTTTGTCATCGGCAGCCAGTTCAAGGCCCATGTAACCGAAAGCCTGCCGCTGGGCTGTGTCAGCTACAGCATGCGCTATTTTGCCGATGGCAAGCTCAGTCGCAGCAATTTCGCCGATGCCACGCTGGCGGCACGCAATGAAATCCAGCGCATTACCACCGAATACCGTCCGGAAGAGTGGCAACTGGCGGTGGGCACCTCCGGCACGGCCCGTTCGCTGCGCGATATTCTGGAAATCAATGAGTGGTCGGCTTCCGACATCACGCTGGAAGGCATGTTGCAATTGCGTGCCGAACTGATCAAGCGAGAGTCCCTGAAAAACGTCAGCCTGAACGGCCTGAAGGTGGATCGCCTGCCGGTGCTGCCGGGCGGGCTGGCCATCATGATCGCCATCTTCGAAGAGCTGGGCATCAGCAAGATGACCGTGGCCGAAGGCGCGCTGCGTGATGGCGTGCTGTACGACCTGCTGGGCCGCCAGCGCGAAAAGGACATGCGCGAAAGCACGGTGCAGCTGTTCAAGCGCCGTTATCACGTGGATGTGCCGCAGAGCGAGCGCGTGCAAGTGCTGGCCGAACGGCTGTATCGCATGGTGGCGGGCGAAGATGTGGACCAGGACATGCTCAAGCGGCTGATCTGGGCGGCCAAGCTGCATGAAATCGGCCTGACCATTGCCCACACCGCTTACCACAAGCATTCGGCTTATATCCTGCAGAATGCCGACATGCCGGGTTTCTCCAAGCGCGAACAGGCCATGCTGGCCACCATCGTGCTGGGCCATCGCGGTGATATGGGCAAGATGCAGCAGGTTGTGAACGACCCCGCCTTGTGGCAGGCGGTGGTGGCGCTGCGGCTGGCAGTATTGTTCTACCGCAGCCGCATGGCGATCACGCTGCCGGAATTGCTCGACCTCAAGCTGGATGTGAAAGGGTTTGTGCTGACCATGAGTCAGAATTGGCTGAATGATAATCCGCTGACTGCCAGCGCCTTCCGCCAGGAAGTGTTGCAGTGGAAGAATGTCGGTTTCGAACTCGACGTCAGCCAGCTCTAAATCATGCGCCATGCCGAAGTGAAACAGCGGGTACCCACGCTGGGCGAAGCGCCCGGCGCACTGTTGCCGGTCGGGACCCGCAAAGTGGAGGCCGCCAGCATTGCCCTGCTGGAGTTCGGCCCGCAGCAACTGAATGAAAGCCGTTTTGACAGCATCGCGGCCGGGCTGGCGTATCAGCCGGCGCAGCCGGTACTGTGGCTCAATGTCTATGGCCTGCACGACCCTGCCGTGATGCAGGCCATCGGCGAGCGTTTCCAGCTGCACCCGCTGGTGCAGGAAGATATTCTCAATAATCGTCAGCGTCCCAAGCTGGAAGACTATGGCGACTATCTGTTCATCGCCACGCGGGTGTTCGATTTTCCCAAAAACGGCGGCCGGCTCAGCTACGACCAGATGTATCTGGTGGTGGGAGAAAACTTTGTCCTGAGCTTTCAGGAAAGGCCGACCGGGGTATTCGAACCGGTGCGCGAGCGGCTGCGCAATCCGCACAGCATGCTGCGCAGCAAGGGGGCGGACTATCTGGCTTATTCACTGCTGGATGCCATCATCGATGATTATTTCGGCGTGCTCAGCCAGTTTACCGAGCATGTCGAGCGCACCGACCAGTTGTTGCTGCATGGCCGGGAGCAGGGCGTGCTCAACAAGGTGCAGCGTCTGAAGCACGATTGCCTCAAGCTGCGCCGCTCCATCCTGCCGCTGCGCGAGATGCTGCTGACCATGCTGCGCGGCGAATATCGGCTGATCCGCCCGGAAACCCAGGTGTATTTGCGCGATGCCTACGACCACACCATGCATGTCATCGAGTCACTGGAAATGTCACGCGAAATGGTGGCCGACATGCTGGATCTCTACCTGTCCACCCAGTCGCACCGGCTGAACCTGCAAATGCGTGTGTTGACCGTGTTCAGCATGATCTTCATGCCCTTGACGTTGATTGCCGGCATCTACGGCATGAACTTTGAAAACATGCCGGAACTGCATTGGCACTATGGCTATTTTGCCGTGCTGGGCCTGATGGCCGCCATTGCCGGCGGGCTGGTCTGGCTGTTCTGGAAGCGTAACTGGATCTGAACCACATCCGGTTGCAGCCACTGCCGCAGCGCCATTGGCCCTGCGGCTTTTTCACGTCTGCCGATGTGCTGATGATGGTGTTCACATACCCCTTGGGGGTATATACTGAAATACCTGAGGAGGCCGTCATGAATGAATCTGCCATTTCCCTGCCCATTGCCGGAATGAGTTGCGCTGCCTGCGCCATCCGCTTGGAGAAGGTATTGAACCGACTGGAAGGTGTCAGTGCCAGCGTCAGCTTTGCCAGCGAACAGGCGCTCATCCGTTACCAGCCAGATACCACTTCCATCGCACAGTTGCAGGCCGCCATCGACAAAGCTGGCTTCAGGGTACCGCAGCAGCAGCTGCAACTGGATATTGCCGGCATGAGCTGTGCCGCCTGCGCCGTGCGTCTGGAAAAAGTGCTGAACAAACTGCCGCTGCTCAATGCCGAGGTCAATTTCGCCACGGCCACCGCCCGCCTGCAGTTTGCGCCGGGCACGCTGCACGCGGCTGATGCCATTGCCGCGGTGGCCAAGGCTGGCTTCACCGCCACGCTGCAGCAAGATGCCGGCCAGGATGGCGCGTCGCAGACGCAGTCATACCGGCGCGAGCTGCTGTGGTTTGCCGCCTCGGCGCTGCTCACCCTGCCATTTTTCCTGGAAATGCTGGCCATGCTGTTCGGCTGGCATCAGCTGATGTTGCCACGCAGCCTGCAACTGGCCCTGGCCACGCCGGTACAGTTCATCATTGGCTGGCGCTTTTATCGCGGAGCCTGGCATGCGCTGCGCAGCGGCGGGGCCAATATGGATGTGCTGGTGGCGCTGGGCACCAGCATGGCCTGGTTGCTGTCCACCGTGGTCACCCTGTCTGGCTGGCAGCAGCAACATGTGTATTTCGAGGCCAGTGCCGCCGTGATTACCCTGGTGTTGCTGGGCAAGCTGCTGGAAGCGCGGGCGCGTGGCAAGAGCGCAGGGGCCATTGCCAGCCTGCTGCGGCTGGCACCGCGCACGGCGCGAATCGAGCGTAATGGCAGCCTGCAGGAGATCGCGGTTGACCAGCTGCAAGTGGGGGATGTGGTGCTGGTGCGCCACGGTGAAAGCCTGCCGGTGGATGGTGTGGTACTGGAAGGACATGCCAGCCTCGACGAAAGCATGCTGACCGGCGAGAGCATGCCGGTGGCCAAGACGGTGGGCGACAAGGTCTATGCCGCCACGCGCAATCTGCAAGGCATGCTGAAAATACGCGCGGGCAGTGTCGGTGCTCATACGCAGTTGGCGGAAATCATTCGGCTGGTCGGGCAGGCGCAGGGCAGCAAGGCACCGATCCAGCGCCTGGCGGACCGCATTGCCGGCGTGTTCGTGCCGGTGGTGGCCGGCCTGGCTGCCCTCACCCTGCTGCTGAATGGCTGGTGGCTGGGCGACTGGAGCCAGGCACTGATCAATGCCGTGGCGGTGCTGGTGATTGCCTGCCCCTGCGCGCTGGGGCTGGCGACACCGACTGCCGTCATGGTGGGCGTCGGCAAGGGAGCCAGCCGTGGCATGCTGTTTCGCAATGCGGCGGCACTGGAAACCGCTGGCCGCATCCAGCTGCTGGTGGTGGACAAGACCGGTACGCTGACCGAAGGCCGGCCGCAGCTGAGCAGCCTCTGGGCGGCCGATGGCGATCAGGACCAGCTGCTGCGCCTGGCGGCGAGTGCCGAGAGCGGCTCGGAGCATCCGCTGGCACTGGCCCTGCTGCAACAGGCGGCTGCGCGCCAGCTGTCCTTGCTAGCGGTGCAGTCCTTCCGTGCCGAAGTGGGGCAGGGGGTGATTGCCGATCTCGCCGCTTACGGCGAAATACGGGTCGGGCGACCGGAGTGGGCCAGCAGTCAGCCCCTGCCGCCGCAGTGGAGTGCGCCGGGGCAAAGCGTGATTGCCGTTGCCCGCAATGGCGTCTTGCTCGGCCTGCTGGCCATTGCCGACCGTTTGCGTCCCACCTCGGCTGCTGCCGTACGCAGCTTGCAGCAAATGGGGGTGCGGGTCATCATGCTGACCGGCGATAATCCATCGACGGCGGCTGCCATTGCCGCCGAGGTCGGCATCGACGACTACCGCGCCAGCTTGCGGCCACAGGACAAGGCGGATGCCCTGCGCCAAATCCAGGCGACGGGCCTGAAGGTGGCCATGCTGGGCGATGGCATCAACGATGCGCCGGCGCTGGCGGTGGCGGATGTCAGCTTCGCCATGGGGGCTGGCTCGGATGTGGCGCTGGAAACTGCCGACATCACCCTGATGCGCGGCGATGTACAGCAGGTAGCTGATGCCATCCGCCTGTCGCGTGCTACCTTGGGCAAGATCCGGCAGAACCTGTTTTTTGCCTTTATCTACAATGTACTGGGCATTCCGCTGGCGGCATTGGGGCTGTTGAATCCGGTGCTGGCAGGTGCTGCCATGGCCATGAGTTCGGTGTCGGTAGTCAGCAATTCGCTGCTGCTGCGCCGCTGGAAATAAACTGAAAGGAACAAACATGAGCGAACTGAAACTGAATATCGAAGGCATGACCTGCGGCGGCTGCTCCAACAGCATCAGCAAGGTATTGTCCACCATGGCGGGTGTCAGCAGCGCCGAAGTCAGCCTGGAAACCAAGCAGGCACACATCGTTTACGATGCGGCCACTGTCTCGCCGGAAGAACTGGCGGCAGCCGTGGTGGATGCCGGATTTGAGGTGCTTGCCAGCTAATGAATAGGTACCGGCCATTGGTATAAACACTTATACTGCTGTCATTGCAGATGCCGGTCCCTCAGAACCTGTTCATCGTCTGCTGCGCGTCGGTGATACTGCGTTAAAAACGTCTGCGGAATGCTCATTTACTCCAGGTAAACTCCGCTTCCTTAGCCGTTTTCGCCTTGTCTCACTCTAGCTCGCGAGACGCTGAACAGGCTCTTAGACCGGCATCAGTCGTTTACAAGCAGACGGCTACAGGCCGCAGATGACGCGATGATGCGCTTTTCGATCAAGTGGGTAGCAGTATGGTGTTGGCTGGCGGTCTGCAGCGGGCTGGTCATGGCGGCGGCACTGCCCGTGCTGGCCGAGAGTAATGTGCCTTTTTCCTATTGGCAGGATGGGGCAATACAGGGCTATTGCACCGACATCGTGCGTGCCACCCTGGGTGCCGCCCGTTTGCCCTACCAGGTGGACATCCAGCCCTGGGCCAGAATCTACACCACCACGCTGGCCCGGCCGGGCACGCTGATGTATCCGGTGGCCAGAACACCGGAGCGTGAGAACAAGTTCAAGTGGATAGGCCCGCTGGTGAGCAACCGCATTGCCCTGTTTCGCAAGAAAGGGCGCGGCGACGTGGTGGTACACAGCCTGGATGATGCCCGACGCTATCGCATCGGCGTGGTCAATATGGATTTCCGCGAGGAGTACCTGCGGCGCAAGGGCTTTGCCGATGGCGGTGACAAGACCTTGATGGTGGTGAGTTCCAGCGATCTGTTGCTGCCCATGTTGCAGGCGGGTCGTATTGATCTGGTGCCGCTGGGGCTGGCCAAGTGTGCGCCGCACGGCCTGGATTGCAGCCAGATCGAGCCGGTTTATGTGCTGAGCGAGCTGGAGTCCGGCCTGTACATGGTGTTCAACCGTGATACCAGCGATGCGCTGGTGCAGCAGGTGCGGGATGGTTTTGAGCGCATCCGGCGCAGCGGCAGGCTGGCACGCATCATGGAACCGCTTAACCGCATTTATGGCATGAGCGAGTAAGAGCGGCTAACAAAATAGCGTAGCGTCCCTGGGGCAAGGCCTGCCGACGCAGACAGTACAAATAGTAGGGCAAGGAGGCGCAACGCAGCCGCAGGGTTTTTGTTAGCGGCGCTAAGCGGCGCTCATAGCTCGATGGTGATGCCTTGCTCCAGTGGATGCAGGTGCAGCAGCGAGGGCAGTTCCTTGCGTACCTGCTCCAGCATCTGGCTGCGCAGGCTGTGTTCGGTGTGGGTAATCCACACGTGGACATTGGGTGGCAGGATTTCCAGCAGCGGCAGCAGCAGGGCCGGCGACATATGGCCGCCTTTCATCGCCTGCGCCGATTGTTCGTTCAGATAACTCAATTCGCAAATCACATCCGTCAATGACGGGACATGGCTGATCCAGTGCCAGAAGGCCAGGCAGGGACCGGAGTCACCGGTAAAGGCCAGCGCCCGCCATGGACCTTCCAGCAGCCAGCCCAGTGCCGGCACGCTGTGCTCGGCCGGCAGCGCGGTGGCCATGCCATCGGGCAAGGGAATCGAGTCACCCACTTCCAGTGCATGCAGCCTGACCCACGGCATATTCCCCGGGGCCGACTTGGTATAGTCCGGCCACAGCAGGCCGTTGAACATGTGCTGCTGCAGCGCGCTGATGGTTTCCTGCTGGGTATAGACGTCTAGCCCCCTGCCGCCATGTGTCACATGGGCATCGGCCAGCAGCGGCAGGCTGCCGCTGTGATCGAGATGGCTGTGGGTCAGCAGCACGGTGTCGATCTGCAACAGGGCGTCGGTATCGAGGTCGGCGACGCCGCTGCCGCAGTCGATCAGGCAATTGCCATCAACCAGAAAACTGGTGGTACGCGCCGCTTGTCCGATACCGGCGGACGCACCCAGAACCTTGACATGCATGTGGAACACCTCGCTCATCAGCCGGATCAACCTGTAGCCAGTGTAGTCGATGGCGCAGCATTGCGCCGCAGCCATCAAACCGGATGGCCTCAGGCCGGCATGCGGCCGGCGCGCCGTCCCAGCCATTCCAGCGTACTGCACAGCAGCAGATAGCCGATGGCCAACAGGCCGAAGATTTGCAAGGGATAGACCTGCTCGCGATTGTTGATCTGGGTGGCGACAAAGGTGAATTCCGCCACACCCACCACATAGGCCAGCGAGCTGTCTTTCAGCAAGGTGATCCACTGGTTGACGAAGGACGGCAGCATGGCACGCAAGGCCGGCGGCAGGATGATGTAGCGCAGGGCTTGCCAGCGGGTCATGCCCAGAGCCTGCGCCGCGCGCCATTGCCCGTCGCCGATGGCGTCGATGCCGGCCTTGACCGACTGGCTCAGATAGGCGGCATTGATCACGGCCAGGGCGGCAATCACCGTCAATACGCCGGGAATATCAATGCCGAACAAAATCGGCAGCAAAAAATAGCACCAGAAAATCAGCATCAGTACCGGGATGGCACGCAGAATCTGCACCAGCGTGTTCAGCACCCGGCACAGGCGCGGCCCGCCCATGCACAGTGCGATGCCCCCGGCCAGCCCGCCCAGTGTGGCCAGCACGCCGGCAGCCAGGCTGATGCCCAGGGTCAGCAGCAGGCCGCCCGGCTGGCCGCGGGTGAGATTCCCCCACAGCAAATAGTCCAGATTGTCATGCAGCAAGGTCAGCATCATGGTGCTTTCACTCCCGGGCGACGCTGGCTGCCGATGACTTGTGTCAGCACCACCAGCAACAGATAGAGCAAGGTGGCCACGGCAAAGGCCTGAAAGGCCAGCAGGGTTTCGCTTTCCACCTGGCGCGAGGTATAGGACAGCTCCGCCACGCCAATGGCCATGGTCAGCGAAGTATTCTTGATGATGGCGGTGTACTGGCCGAGCAGGGGCTGGCGGATGTGGCGCAATGCCTGCGGCAGCACGACAAAACGGAAAATCTGCCATTCGCTCATGCCCAGGGCCCGGCCGGCCAGCCGCTGCCCACTGCCTACGGTACGCAGCCCGGCAGCCAGTTCGCCGCTGATGAAGCAGGCCGAATACAAGGACAGGGCAATCCAGGCGGCCAGCCATTCAAACGAGGGCCAGGACAGGCTCAAGCCCAGCGGTAGCTGCAGCTGGTGCGGGCTATTCAGCCATTGCATGGCCTGATCCGGCAACAGGCCGCCCACGCCGAAATACCACAGCAAGACCTGCACCAGCAGCGGGCTGTTGCGATGCAGGCTGCAAAACAGTCGCGCCGGCCATTGCAGCCAGCGCTGCTTGCTGTCCTGTGCAGCGGTCAGCAGCACACCCAGCACGGTGGCACTGAGGCAGATGCACAGTGCCAGTGCGGCAGTCATGGCCGCACCTTTGAGCAGCCAGCCCAGATAGTGCGGCGCCAGCCAGCCTTGTCCCAGCCAGGAAGGCGGAGTCATCGGTCCATTCTTTCAGTAAGGGAGATGAAAATGCAGAAAACCGGCCTGTGCGACAGAGGCGCAGGCCGGTTGGCTGATCCGGGAAAAATCAGGCGGCGTCGCCGATCTTGAAATCACGCGGCAGCGGGGCCTTGGTCTTGGGGCCAAACCAGCGGTCGTAGATCTTGCGGGCCTGGCCAGATTTTTCCAGTTCCACCAGCGTGTCATTCACGGCCTTGCTCAGGCGGGCTTCACCCTTGGGCAGGCCGATGGCCTGGTATTCGCGGGTGAGGGTGAAGGGAGCCAGCTCGTACTTGGCCTTGTCCGGTGCGTTGGCCAGCAGCGCAGCCAGCTTGGAGCCATCCTGCGAAATGGCCTGCACATTGCCGTTACGCAAGGCGGTAAAGGCCAGCGGGGTGTCGTCGTAGGCAACCACGGTGGTCTTGCTGTATTTTTCGCGCAGATAGATTTCCTGGGTGGTGCCCTTGTCCACACCCACGCGCAGGCCGGCCAGTTGTTCCGGCTTGCTCAGGCTGCCCTTGCGGGCAATGAATTGCTGGCCGGAGGCAAAGTAGGGCAGGCTGAAGTCCACCTGCTTCTTGCGTTCGTCGGTCACGGTAAAGTTGGCGGCGACCAGATCGGCCTTGCCGGCTACCAGCAGCGGAATGCGGTTGGCCGGGTTGGTGGCAACCAGTTCCAGTTTCACCTGGAGTTTCTTGGCAATGGCCTGGGCTACTTCCACATCCAGACCGCTGATCTGGTGGGTCTGGGCATCCAGGAAGCCGAAGGGCGGGTTGCTGTCGAAAGCGGCGACGCGCAGTACGCCGGCTTTCTTGATGTCGTCCAGACGGTCGGCCAGGGCGTGGCCGGCGTTACCCAGCAGGGTGAGTGCCAGCAGCAGGGAGGTAGTCTTCATGAGTAAGCCTCTTGTGGAGTTGGATCGCAGTGACAGCGGGCACCGGTAAGTGCTGCTGTGAATGGGAGCCATGCTAGGCGAGGCTTGTCATGAGGTAAAACGATTAAAACAGCGTTTTATATCTGTATTTGGAATAAGCGAGCGAGTGAACGGGCGCGGCAAGCCAGCACTGAAGCGGGCCTCAGCCCATGCGCTGCCGGCAATAACGACTGAGCTGCTCCACCGCCCACGACAGCAGCAGCATGGCGATGATCAGGCTGGCCGCCCGATGCTGCTGGAACAAGGACAAGGCCAGATACAGCTGCTGCCCCAGGCCACCAGCACCTACGATGCCCAGCACGGTGGCGCTGCGAATATTGTTTTCCCAGCGGTACAGGGTATAGGCCAGCCATTGGCTGAATACCGTGGGCAACTGGCCATAGGCAAAGGCTAGCAGCCTGCCGGCCCCGGCCTGTTGCAAGGCCAGCTCCGGCTCCAGGTCGGCGTTTTCCAGTGTCTCGGCAAACAGCCGCCCCAGCACGCCGGTGGTGTGCAGAGCCAGTGCCAGTACCCCGGCGGCCGGGCCAAGGCCGACCGCCAGTACGGCAATGGAAGCCCACAGCAGGTCAGGCACGCCACGCAGCAGATTCAGCAAGAGCCGGCTCAGCCATTTTGCGACCCAGCCAAAGCGGCCGGCTGCCGGCATGGCCAGCAGCGCGCCAAGCAACAAGGCGAGCACGCTGCCCAGTCCGGACATGGCCAGTGTTTCCACAATGCCGTGGGCGATTTCGTTGAGCATGTCGCTGGCCGGGGGGAAGAAGTCCCGGGCAAAGCGCGCGATGGCGCTGGTGTCGAAACCACTATCACGCCAGCCAGGCCACAGCCACAACACGCTGGCAGCCACGGCCAGCAGGCCCAGCGCCGGCAGCATGCGGGTAGCGGCCGCACTGCCCAGGGCACGGCGCGACAACAGGCTGATGCCTTCGCTCAAGCTGACCAGCAGCAGGAAAACCAGCAACAGGGTGCTGACTTCGCCGCCATTCAGCATTTTCAGGCTGGTGTCCAGCAACTGGCCCACGCCACCGGCACCGACAAAGCCCATCACTGCCGAAGCGCGGATGGCGCACTCCCAGCGATACACGCTATAGCTCAGCAGCTCGGGCAGGGCTTGTGGCCACAGGCCGTACAACAGGCACTGCCAGCGGCTGGCGCCTTGCAGATACAGGGCAGAAGCCAGCTCGCGTGTTTGTGATTCCAGAATCTCGGCATACACCTTGGCCAGCATGCCGCCATAAGCGAGGCCGATGGCCAGCACGGCAGGCAGGCTGCCCAGGCCAACCGCCCGCACCAAGAGCAGCGCCCAGACGATTTCCGGAATGCCGCGCAATATCACCATCAGCCCGCGCAGCACGCTGGCGAGCCAGCAGGCCAGGCGGGCCGGGCGTTCGCCGCCCAGAACATGGCGCTGCAAGGCGTGGCTGGTGACAAAGGCCAGCGGTGCGCCCAGCAGCATGGCCAGGGCGATGCCGGCGGTGGCACTGGCCAGGGTGGTCAGGGTTTCGCGTGCCACATCGCGCAGAAAATCCGCCTGCAGCGCCATGGGAAAGAAACCGGCGACAAAGCCGGCCATGGTGCGCCAGCTATCCGGGTTGGCCAGGGTGGCGGGGTTGAACTGGGTCAGGCTGAAGCTGGGGGCCAGCAAGGCCAGACACAGCAGCAGGGTAAGCAGGCGCGGCCAGCGCGCCGGGTCGCGTGGATGGCTGCTCAGCATCGCAGGCCCTGACGGCTGTTGGCTGCGGCGTGCGGTTCCGCTGCCTCGCGCAGCCTTTCACCGGCATACAGGGCGCTGACCACGCCGGGGTGTACCTGTTCGCGTGGCAGGTCGAACATGATCTGGCCGGCGCGCACACCGATGATGCGCGGGAAATAGGCCAGTGCCAGTTCAACCGAATGCAGGCTGACCAGCAGGCTGGACTGGCGTGCGGCGGCTTCGTCGCACAGCAGGCGGATGGTGTCCTCAGCCAGCCGGGGGTCGAGCGCCGCGACCGGCTCGTCCGCCAGCATCAGCGCGGGACGCTGATGCAGCACCCGGGCAATGCCGACACGCTGGCGTTGCCCGCCGGAAAGCTGGTCGCAGCGTTGCCACAGCTTGTCGGCCAGCGCCACCCGCTGCAGGCTGTCCAGGATGGCTGCGGTGTCGTCTGGCCACAGCAGCTGGCGCAGCGCGCTCCAGCCGGACATCTGGCCCAGCCGTCCGGCTGCCACCGCATGCACCACCCGCTGGCGTACCGGCAGCGGTGCCGCCTGATAGATCATGCCGATGCGGCTGCGCAAACCGGCCAGCCAGCGCGGCGACAAGTGCCAGGGATTGTCACCCAGCAGATTGAGGCTGCCGTGGCTGGGGCGGTAGCGCGTGGCGGCCAGCAATAACAGCGAGGTCTTGCCGGCACCGGACGGCCCAATCAGCGCCGCCTGCTCACCCTGGGCCAGGCTCAGGCTGATATCGCGCAGGATGTCCGTGCCGCCCAGTTGTAGGCCGACGCTGTCAAACTGCAGGCTCACTTGAGCAGGCCTGCCGCTTCTGCCGCTGCTTCGATGCCCTTGTAGTTGTCAGCCTTGGTGGGAATGAAGCGGCTGGCACGTTGCAGATCGAGAATGGCTTTGTCTTGCGGATTTTTCGAGTCCAGCTTGAGGAAAGCAGCGCTGATTCTGGCCTGCAGCTTCTTGTCCAGATTGCCACGCACCGTCCAGTTGTAGTCGTAGAAGGCCGGGGTGGTGGCCAGCAGTTTCACCTTGTTGCCATCCACCTTGCCACTCTGCACCAGCTTTTCCCATACCGAGGCATTGAGCGCACCGGCATCCACCTTGCCGGAGGCTACCCAGGCCACGGTGGCGTCATGTGCGCCGGAGTAGGCGACGTTCTTGAAGAAGGTTTCCGGCTTGATGCCTTCCTTTTGCAGGAAGTAGCGCGGCATCAGGTGGCCGGAGGTCGACGAGGCCGAGCCGAAAGCGAAGCTCTTGCCCTTGAGGTCTTGCAGCGATTTGGCCCCCACTGCCGCATTGACGATGAATTTGGAGGTGAACTTGCTGTCCTCCTCGCGCTGCACCAGCGGCACCACCTTGCCATGCAGGCTGGCCTGCACAAAGGTAAAGCCACCCAGCCAGGCCAGGTCGATCTTGTCGCTGTTGAGCGCAGTCACCACCGCGGCGTAGTCGGTCACCGGCACGAATTGCACCTTCATGCCCAGCTCCTTTTCCAGATACTGGCCCAGCGGCGCAAACTTGCGTTGCAGTTCGGTAGGGGCCTCATCGGGAATGGCAGAGACTTTCAGCACGGCTTCTTCGGCCGAGGCCAGAGCGGAGACGGCCAGCAGGGCAGTGGCCAGCGTGAGCTTGAGGGTTTTCATGCCTGGTATTCCTTATCTGTGCGGGCAAAAGGCCGCAGGATCAATAAAGCAGGCTGTTGACAAGCCCCCTCTCGCTTTCTGCAAAGAAAGCGAGGCTCCCTTGCAGGGCAAGGGCGGGGGATTGGGAATAAATGGGAAGGCTGCGGAGGCAATAATCTGGCCGCAAGGCCCGGCTTTGCCGGGGCCTGTACCATCGCATCAAATCATGGTGTCAGCAGCCCGAAAAGCCAGTCGATGACTGGCTTTCTGGATAAAGCGATGGTGGCAGACGAAAAGCTGCCAGCGGCAATTATAGCCTAGCGTGGCTGGCGCTTGCCGAACAACAGCAGCAAAGCCACGCCGATGACGATCATCGGCAGGCTCAGCCACTGGCCCATGCTGATGGTGTAGGAGTGGCCAAAAATCCCGGCATCCGGGTTGCGGAAAAACTCGCTGACAAAACGCGCCAGACCGTAACCAATCAGGAACACCGCCGACACCTGGCCACGGGCGCGCGGCTTGCTGCTGTAGATCCACAGCACGGCAAACAGGGCAATGCCTTCCAGCAAAAACTCATACAGCTGCGAGGGGTGACGCGGCAGCGCACCGTACTGCATCAGCATGTTGAGCAGGTCGGACGAGGTCTGGCCCTCGGCCAGATCATTGGCCCTGGCGGAAGGGAAGAGCATGGCCCACGGCAGATCAGGGCTGGCCACGCGGCCCCACAGCTCGCCATTGATGAAGTTGCCGATACGCCCGGCCGCCAGCCCCAGTGGTACCAGCGGGGCGATGAAGTCGGTCAGCTCCCAGAAGCTGCGCTGCTGTTTGCGGGCAAACAGCGCCATGCCTATCAGGACCCCCAGGAAACCGCCATGAAAGGACATGCCACCCTTCCACACCATGAAGATTTCCGCCGGATGGCTGAAGTAATAGCCGGGTTCGTAAAACAGTACCTCGCCCAGCCGGCCGCCGATGACCACGCCGAGCACGCCATACATCAGCAGGTCGTCCAGCAGTTTTACGGTAAGAAAGGCATGGCCCTGGCGGATGCGGTAATTGCCCAGCAGCAGGAACAGGCCAAAGCCCAGCAGGTACATCAGGCCATACCAGTGAATGGCCAGCGGGCCCAGGTGAATGGCGACGGGGTCAAACTGCGGATGAACGATCATTTGTCAGGTCGGTGCGTTTGCGGTAAAAGAATATGGACGAAATTATACGGAATGCGTTCCGCCGCGTCCTGTCATTACCGTGACAGAATGTGGCCAGCCCGATCCTGCGGCACCCCGGAGAGGGCAGACCTGCCTGCAACACAGGCACGGTCAGCGGCAATGTGCTCTGCAAGCATCTGATCATCAAGGAAACAAGACATGCCCCAATACCGTTCCAAAACCTCTACCGCCGGTCGCAACATGGCGGGTGCCCGCGCCCTGTGGCGCGCCACCGGCATGAAAGACGAGGATTTTGGCAAGCCCATCATCGCCATCGCCAACAGTTTCACCCAGTTCGTGCCCGGTCATGTCCACCTGCACAATATGGGGCAGTTGGTGGCACGTGAAATCGAACGCGCCGGCGGTGTGGCCAAGGAATTCAACACCATCGCCATCGATGATGGCATCGCCATGGGCCATGGCGGCATGCTGTACAGCCTGCCCAGCCGCGACCTGATCGCCGACAGCGTGGAATACATGGTGAATGCCCACTGTGCGGACGCGCTGGTGTGCATCTCCAACTGCGACAAAATCACCCCCGGCATGCTGATGGCCGCCATGCGCCTGAACATTCCGGTGATCTTCGTCTCCGGCGGCCCGATGGAAGCAGGCAAGGTGCAGTGGGGCAACGACATCCGCAAGCTCGACCTGGTCGACGCCATGGTGGAAGCGGCCAACAGCGCCATTTCCAATGAAGACGTGGAACGGGTGGAGCGCTCGGCCTGCCCGACCTGCGGTTCCTGCTCCGGCATGTTTACCGCCAACTCGATGAACTGTCTGACCGAGGCACTGGGTCTGTCGCTGCCGGGTAACGGCAGCCTGGTGGCCACCCATGCCGACCGCAAGGAGCTGTTCCTGCGCGCCGGCCGCATGATCGTCGACATCACCAAGCGTTATTACGAGCAGGACGACGCCAGTGTGCTGCCGCGCGCCATCGGCACCAAGCAGGCCTTTGAAAACGCCATGAGCCTGGACGTGGCCATGGGCGGTTCCACCAATACCGTGCTGCACCTGCTGGCTGCTGCCAGCGAAGCGGGTGTCGACTTCAAGATGGCCGACATCGACCGCATTTCGCGCTCGGTGCCCTGCCTGTCCAAGGTGGCCCCGGCCACGCAGAAATACCATATGGAAGACGTGCACCGCGCTGGTGGCGTGGTGGCCATTCTGTCCGAACTGGACCGTGCCGGCCTGATCCACCGCGATGTGCCCACCATCCATAGCAAGACGCTGGCCGAGGGGCTGGAAGCCTGGGACATCATGCGCCATGGCGAAGACAGCGAAGCGCGCCGTTTCTACCGCGCCGCACCGGGTGGCGTGCCGACCACCATCGCCTTCTCGCAATCCATGCGCTACCCCGGCGTGGATGACGACCGTGCCGGTGGCTGCATCCGCGACAAGGCCAACGCCTACTCGCAGGATGGCGGCCTGGCCGTGCTCTACGGCAATATCGCCGAGCGTGGCTGTATCGTGAAAACCGCCGGTGTGGATGATTCCATTCTCAAGTTCACCGGTCGCGCCCGCATCTTTGAAAGCCAGGATGACGCCGTGGCGGCCATTCTTGATGATCAGATCGTGGCTGGTGATGTGGTGGTGATCCGTTACGAAGGCCCGAAGGGCGGCCCGGGCATGCAGGAAATGCTCTATCCCACCAGCTATCTCAAGTCCAAGGGCATGGGCAAGGCCTGCGCCCTGCTGACCGATGGCCGTTTCTCTGGTGGTACTTCCGGCCTGTCCATTGGCCATGTGTCGCCAGAGGCGGCCGAAGGCGGTGCGATTGGTCTGGTGGAAGAGGGCGACACCATCGAGATCGACATCCCCAACCGCGGCATCCGTCTGGCCATCAGCGACGAGGCACTGGCTGCCCGCCGCGCCGCCATGGAAGCCCGTGGCCGCGATGCCTGGAAGCCGGTTGATCGCCAGCGCCCGGTCAGCGCCGCCCTGCGTGCCTACGCCGCCATGACGACCAGCGCGGATACCGGTGCAGTGCGCGACGTGACCCAGGTGGAAAAATAAGCGGACTGCCCGCTACATTGAACAGAAACGGCAGCCACGGCTGCCGTTTTTTTTAGCGCTTACCGCTAACAGGAGAATACCTGGCATGGCCGAAACCCTGCATTCATCCCCGGACACGGTGGTCCAGCAACAGCTGGATGCCTATAACGCACATGATCTGGAGGCCTGGCTGGCTACCTATGCGGCAGATGCCTGCCAGTATCAGCACCCGGCTACCTTGCTGGCACGTGGTCATGCCGAGATTCGCCAGCGGGCCATCGCCCGTTTCGCCGAGCCCGATCTGCATGCGCAGCTGCTGCATCGTCAGGTACTGGGTCAGGTGGTGATTGACCACGAAATGGTCAGGCGCAATTTTGCCGAAGGCCCAGGCTATATCGAGCTGCTGTGCCTGTATACCGTGGAAGAAGGCAAGATAAGCAGCGCCAGCTTTGTCGCGGGGCCTGTGCAACTAGACCAGGCCCAACCTGCTTGACGCCACCGCCGGAGGAGATCACCGATGAACAGCCACGCTGCACTGCATCTTACCGTTGATGCCCAGTACTGCAGCCCGTATGCCATGTCGGTGTATGTGGCGCTGCAGGAAAAGCAGCTGCCCTTTACCCTGTCGACGCTGGATCTGGATGCCGGGGCCAACCATGCGCCGGCCTATGCCTTCAGCTCGCTGACCGCACGGGTTCCCGCCCTGCAGCATGGAGATTTTGTGCTGAGTGAATCCACTGCCATCACCGAGTATCTGCAGGACAACTTCACCGGTCCGGCGCTGTATCCGCAGCAGGCCCAGGACAAGGCGCGGGCGCGGCAAATCCAGGCCTGGTTGCGCAGTGATTTGCTGGCACTCAGACAAGAGCGCGACACGCTGGTGGTGTTTTATCGGCCTGTGAGCAAGCCCTTGTCGGATAGCGGCCAGCGCGCCGCCCACAAGCTGCTGCGTGTCGCCGAACAGTTGCTGTTGCCGGGGCGAGATCATCTGTTTGCGCAATGGAGTATTGTCGATGTGGATCTGTCGCTGATGCTCAACCGTCTGCGGCTCAATGGCGACGCCCTGCCGCAGCGGCTGGCAGACTATGCGGCCTTGCAGTGGCAGCGGCCATCCGTACGGCAGTGGCTGGAGCTGGAGCGTCCGGCGCTGGCCTAATGGTGCGCAGCAGGCGTGCTGTGTACTGCTTGCCACATGCGGGAAATGCGCTGTGTGGAATTTTCTACAAGTCAGAACTTAATTTCTTTGCCTCAGTCTCAACATTTCCAGTTTGGTCCCCAGGCTGGATTCCCCGATCAACAGCGCAATTCCCGCTGTTTTACCTTGCTAGCTCAGCAAGACCGAACATTTCCGCATGTTCGGTTTTTCTTTTTTGTCACAATTTGAACTTGTATACAGTGTATGTTTCATTTGCTGCAGCAGATTGCGCAAATTCGAACATGCCAATGTGCATTCCAATGTCCTGGCATCGCAGTGGCTTTGCGCGTGTGCAGTGTGGGGCATGACAGGGCCGTCATGGCTGCCAGCGTGATTCTTAATAAGAAGGGGAATAGTATCGCCAGTATAAAAAATCTTTAATAACATTGTGTTATGTAGATTTTTCCTGGGCTTGGCTGACGAATGGACAAAAAAATGCGCGGTGCCGTGAGGCCCGCGCCAAGTCTACAAAGGAGAAATAGAGGAGAAACTATCAAGAAGCAATTGCTGCATCTCAACGAGTACGGATTATCCGGATGTCGCGCTCGGGTGTCAACATCCGTATTTTCGAAAAGCTAAAAAATATCCGTTTCTGTCGCTAATTAGCACATGCTTATGTTTGAAAGTGAAAGTCAAGCGCTTGCTTGGTGAGCCGGGTGCGGCTGATTGTGCGACAATATGGCCTTTCCCGATTTCAGCAGGATGACATGATGTCGCAGCCGCTTCTCACTCTTCCGGACCCGCGCCAGTACCACCCGCCGGTGTCGCTGACCAATATGCTGATCCACAACGCGCTGTCGGTGCAAAACGCCACGAGCGATGCCGACCGCGAGCTGTGGTTTGTCGCCATTCGCGATGCCATGGCGCAAATGCTGCAGCGTGGCGAATTGCTCTCCATTTCGGTCGCATTGGCGATGGTGCCGTCGCAAGACACTTATAAGATTGTCTGGGATGCGTTGCGTGCTGCGGTGGAACAGCCGGATGGCCGTCGTGCTCACCTGTTTGCCCTGCCGCTGGTGCTGGTGGCTGGCAGCAAGAATCAGGCGACGCTGCCGGCGCAGATTGCTGATGAAGATGGCCTGAATGCCTTGTTGCGCCAGCACGGCGTGCTGAGTTCGGACGGCGAGGCCCGCGTGTTCGGCCAGCTCTTGCATCCGGACAGTGTGGTGGCCATGGATGCGGCCAAGCTCTACCGCCTGACCCGCGAACTGGATTCGGCTGCCCCCCTGGCTGGCGAAGCGCTGGAGGGTGCGGCCATTACCCTGAAGGAAGAGGGCGTATTCCTGCGCTACCTGCTGGGTGTGGCGATTCAGCAGCCGGGCGATGCCGCACCGGTCCAGCTGGGAGGTGCCGTGGGAGCCTGGGGCATGCCCTTGATGAAATTCCTGGGCGAGCAGCTGCACACCGATGGCGTGACGCTGTTCCCCATCGCCCGTCCGCCCCTGCCGGTGATGCAGGCGCTGGTGGCTGGCAATTTCGCCCGTTTCGAGGTGGCTTTGCAGGTATTTGCCAGCAGCCAGATCCGTCGTTTGCGCGAGCTGTCGAAAGACCCGGTGGCGATTCTGTCCGCTCATGATAACGGTGAGCTGCATATCACGCTGTCGGCCGAAGGCGACGAGCGTAACTGGGAAGCCTTTGTCTGGCCGCTGGCGGCCATGGACAATGTGGCACTGATTGAATCGAACTTCCGCGAACTGATGGCGGAATGCCGGGTGCGCGATGTGCATGTGCTGCCGGCGGTTTACCCGGAAAGTCGTGATGGCATTCCGCTGTTCTTTACCGCAGACGACTTGCCGCAGTTGAACGGGCAGGCCTGAAGCGGCGCTGGTAAAAACGCTTCATGTGAAAATGTTTCAGAGGGCGATTCGTGTAGAATGGCCTCATCGTTAACCCTTTGATGGAAGAGTCAAAGATGTTTGCAGCTGACCAGACGATTGCCAAGTTCGACCCGGAATTGGCCGCCGCTATCAAGGCCGAGTGCCAACGCCAGGAAGATCATATTGAACTGATCGCTTCCGAAAACTATACCAGCCCCGCAGTCATGGAAGCCCAGGGCTCCCAGCTGACCAACAAGTACGCCGAAGGCTACCCGGCCAAGCGTTTCTACGGTGGCTGTGAACACGTGGATGTGGTCGAGCAACTGGCCATCGACCGTGTGAAGCAACTGTTCGGTGCCGAATACGCCAACGTGCAGCCGCACTCCGGCAGCCAGGCCAACCAGGCGGTGTACTTCTCCATCCTGAAACCAGGCGATACCGTAATGGGCATGAACCTGGGCCATGGTGGTCACCTGACCCACGGCTCCCCGGCCAACCTGTCCGGCAAGATGTTCAACATCGTGGCCTACGGTCTGAACGAGCAGGAAGAAATCGACTACGACGACATGGAACGCGTAGCGATGGAAACCAAGCCCAAGCTGATCATTGGCGGTGCTTCTGCCTACGCCCTGCGCTTCGATTTCGAACGCATGGGTCAGATCGCCAAGAAGTGCGGTGCTTACTTCATGGTCGACATGGCGCACTATGCCGGCCTGATCGCCGCTGGTGTGTACCCGAATCCGGTGCCGTACGCCGACTTCGTGACCTCCACCACCCACAAGACCCTGCGTGGTCCGCGTGGCGGCATCATCCTGGCCAAGGCCGAGTTCGAGAAGAGCATCAACAGCAACGTCTTCCCGACCCTGCAGGGCGGCCCGCTGATGCATGTGATTGCCGGCAAGGCCATCGCTTTCAAGGAAGCGCTGCAACCGGAATTCAAGGTGTATCAGGAACAAGTGCTGAAGAACGCCGATGCCATGGCCCGTGCCCTGGCCGAGCGCGGTCTGCGCATCATCTCCGGTCGTACCGAAAGCCATGTCTTCCTGGTGGACCTACGTCCCAAGGGCCTGACCGGCAAGGCTGCCGACGCGCTGCTGGGCCGTGGTCACATCACGGTCAACAAGAACGCCATTCCGAATGACCCGGAAAGCCCGTTCGTGACCTCCGGCATCCGTATCGGTTCGCCGGCCATCACCACCCGTGGCTTCAAGGAAGCCGAAGCGGTCATGGTGGCTAATCTGGTTGCCGATGTACTGGATAATCCGACTGACGATGCAGCCATCGCCCGTGTTGCCGAACAAGCAACCGCGCTGTGCCACCGTTTCCCGGTTTACGCCAAGTAAGCGCAACACTGATTGCCAGAAAGGCAGCCTGTGGGCTGCCTTTTTTCTTATCTGCGGCAAATCAAGGCGGCTTTACTGTTGCAGGCATTAACCTGTCTGATCTTTGCTGATACCATCAGACCTCATCAAACATACTGGATTGACACGTCATGAAATGTCCTTTCTGTGGCAATGCCGATACTCAGGTCATCGACTCCAGAGTCAGCGAGGACGGTGCCAGCATTCGTCGCCGTCGTCGTTGCCTGGCCTGCGAAAAGCGCTTCACGACATTTGAAACCGCTGATGTGCGCATGCCGCAGGTGGTGAAATCCGGCGGCCATCGTTCCGAGTTCGATATCGAGAAGGTGCGCACCAGTTTCCTGCGCGCCCTGCACAAGCGTCCGGTGCCTACTGCACTGGTAGATGATGCCATCGACCGCATCTGTCACAAGCTGCTGCAACTGGGCGAGCGCGAAGTCTCCAGCCGCCAGATCGGCGAAATGGTGATGAACGAACTGGCCAAACTGGACAAGGTCGCCTACGTGCGTTTTGCCTCGGTTTATCGCAGCTTCCAGGATATCTCCGAGTTTTCCGACGCCATCAAGGAAATCCAGAAGTCCAATCATTGAACAAGGACAGGCCAGCCCGCTGCGGCGGGCCTGTTTTCCGTTGCCGGTCGCTGGCGCTATACGGCGTGGCGCGGCCATACTCATTCCGCTGGAAGGTTGCTTGATGTCGTCGTTTTCCCCGCAAGATCATGTGTTCATGCAGCAGGCCCTGCGCCTGGCCGAAGCCGCAACCCGCCGTGCCGCACCCAATCCCGGCGTAGGTTGTGTACTGGTACGTGATGGCCAGATCATCGGTGAAGGGGCAACCTTGCAGGTCGGTGGGGATCATGCCGAAATTCAGGCAATCAAGGATTGTCTGGCGCGCGGTAACACCCCTCGCGGCGCTACCGCCTACGTGACACTGGAACCCTGCAGTCATCACGGCCGCACCCCGCCTTGTGCCGAACGGCTGATACAGGAAGGGTTGGCGCGGGTGGTGGCGGCCATGGTCGATCCTTACCATGAAGTGTCCGGCCGCGGCCTGGCCATGCTGCGTGCAGCCGGCATCGATGCCCGTGCCGGACTGCTGGAAACCGAGGCGCGCCGGGTGCATCGCGGTTTTCTGTCGCGGGTGGAGCGCCAACGCCCCTGGGTCACGCTGAAAGCAGCGGCCACGCTGGATGGCAAGACGGCCTTGCTCAATGGCAAAAGCCAATGGATTACCGGCCCGGCGGCCCGTCATGATGTGCAAAAGCTGCGCGCCCGCCACTGTGCCATCCTCACCGGTAGCGGTACGGTACTGGTCGACAATCCGCAGCTGACGGTACGCGATTTCATCCTGCCGCAGCAGCCCTTGCGCGTGGTGCTGGATAGCCGGCTGGTCACCCCGCCGGATCGGCGCATATTCCATGGTGGCAATACCCTGCTGGTCACCAGCAGTGCCGACCTGGCCCGTCATCAGCCTTATCTGCAGCGTGGTGCCGAGCTGATGGTGCTGCCGGAAGATGCCGGTCATGCCAATCTGCCGATGTTGATGCGCCATCTGGCTGAGCGCGGCATCAATGAATTGATGATAGAAGCGGGTGCTGGTCTGAACGGTGCCCTGGTGCGGGCTGGTCTGGTTGACGAAGCCATTCTGTATCTCGCTCCAGCGCTGGTCGGCAGTACGGCACAGGGCCTGTTTGCCTGGCCGGCGCTGGAAGACCTTGCCGACAAGCAGCAGGTAAAAATTCAGGATGTACGCATGGTAGGGGCGGATATCCGCATCAACATGACATTTGCCGCGCCTCTGTGACCCGCACAGGCAAGGCTGCAGCGGATATCAGGCTGGCTGAACAGGCTGGCTTGTTCCACAATGAAGCAGTGTATTCATTGCTCCGGCTGCCGCCTGGCACGGGTGTGGTGAAACACAAGACTGGCGGTAGCCGCCAGTATCGGCCTGGGCTGCTAGCATGAGTAGACAACAATGACTGACTCAGCCTCATCACTTCCCGCCATGGACACGGCCGGCTTGCAGCAGGCGCTGGATGCCTATCTGCGCCTTATCATGCGCCAGGGGGCGGCCGAACAGGTGCTGGACGAGCGGCGGCAATTGCTGGATCAACTGCTGCCACTATTGGAAGGGGTAACACGCGATGCCCATTCCTTCCGGCGCGTGGTGGAGCGCTTTGTCGGCAGCTGTGCCGTGATCGACCGCGTCACGGCGTTAACCTGCGCGCGCGAGTTCTATTATTTCTGGCTGGGTGATGTGAAAAAGCTGGTGGAAATTACCGCCCGCTCCGGCTTTACCACGCGCAATGTCCGGCTGGAGATGGCCGACTCACTGGCCTCGCTGCTGGAGCGCATGCAGCGCCAGGGCTTCGATGCCTTTCCGCCCTCGCTGGAAATCTATCTGGGCAAACTGTTCGAGGATGGCATGGCGGAAGCCGACATTCACGAACGCGAAATGCTGCTCAAGGGCATGCTGTTCCTGCTGTCCGGGCAACCTTACCGGCCAGACAGCTTCCGCATGGTGGTCGATGCCATGCTGTTGCACCTGAACGATAGCCGCAACAAAAAAGCCTTCGTGCAACTGGCGCGCGAATACTTCTACTATTGGCTGTCTTTCCCGCCGGCGCACGAACGTATACATCTGGCAGAGGAGGCAGCTCAACCCATCAGCCTGCTCCAGCCGGGCAGTACCACGCGCCAGCGCTGAGCGCACACCACTTTTGCTGTCCCCGGCTGGATTTGCCGGGCAGCGGCGTGGCATCATGCTCCCACTCATCTCTTGCAGGAGCACGCATGTCCCAGCCTTCGGCCTACCAGTCCCTCGTTGCCAGCTTTACCCGGCTTTACCGTTACGAACATCTTTCCGCCATGGTCAGCTGGGATCAGGCCACCATGATGCCGCCCAAGGGGAATGACGCGCGGGCCGCGGCGCAGGCCGAGCTGGATGTGCTGATGCACGCCACCCTGACCGACCCCGCACTGGCCGAGCAATTGCAGCGGACTGAGCAGGAAGACCTCAGCCTGCAAGAGCGCGCCAGCCTGCGCGAAATGCGCCGGGAATGGCAACGTGCCAATCTGCTGCCCGCCACGCTGGTGGAGGCACAAGCACTGGCAGGGGCGCGTTGCGAACATGCCTGGCGCAGCCAGCGCACAGCCAATGACTGGGCTGGATTTCTGCAGAATTTCCGCGAAGTGGTGGCGCTGTCGCGCCAGGAAGCCCGGCTACTGGCCGAGGCGCAAGGTTGCAGCCCCTACGATGCCTTGATGAACAAATACGAGCCGGGTATGCAGAGTGCCGATATCGACCGCATATTCGGCGAGGTGAAGCAGTGGCTGCCGGGCTTGATTGCGCAGGTCATGGCCAAGCAGGGCAGCGAACCCCTGCTCTTGCCGCAGGGCAGTTTTCCAGTGGAGCAGCAGCGTCAGCTGGGGCTGGCCGTGATGCAACGCTTGGGTTTCGATTTTGACGGGGGGCGGCTGGATGTCAGCGTTCATCCTTTCTGCGGTGGTGTCGCGGAAGACGTGCGCATCACCACGCGCTATCGCGAAGACGATTTCATGCAAAGCCTGATGGGTATCATCCATGAAACCGGCCATGCCCGTTACGAACAGGGCTTGCCGCGTGACATACTGCATTTGCCAGTAGGGCGTGCTCGCTCCATGGGCATTCATGAAAGCCAGAGTCTGTCTTTCGAGATGCAGCTGGGGCGCAGCCCGGCCTTCCTCAGCCTGATTGCACCGCTGGTCGGCCAATATCTGGGCGAGCAGCCGGCCTTGTTCGCCGAAAACCTCGCTGGGCTGTACAGCCGGGTCCATCCGGGTTTTATCCGGGTCGATGCCGACGAACTGTGCTACCCGGCACACGTCATCCTGCGCTATGAAATCGAAAAAGCCCTGATGGAAGGCGAGATCGAGGCCGAGGATATTCCGGCGCTGTGGGACGAGAAAATGCAGGCTTATCTGGGGGTGGATACCCGTGGTAATTACCGTCAGGGTTGTTTGCAGGATATTCACTGGACGGATGGCAGCTTTGGCTACTTCCCCAGCTATACGCTGGGTGCCATGTATGCGGCGCAGTATTTCGCCGTGATGCGGCGTGACACGCCGGATCTGGATCAGCGCATTGCCGCAGGTGATCTGGCGGTGGTGTTTGACTGGCTGCAGCAGCATATCTGGAGCCAGGCCAGCTTGCATGACACCAACGAGCTGGTGCAGCGTGCCACCGGAGAAAGCTTGAATCCGGCTTACTTCCATGCCCATTTGCAGGCGCGCTATCTGGGTTAGTGCCCGGCTGCTGACATGAAAAAACCGCGGCCATTGTGGCGCGCGGTTTTTTTATGGCGAGAGGCCGGGCGTTTAGCCAGCGACGGCCAGCTCCAGATGCATGGCATCCACCCAGTCTTCAAATTCCACGTCCGACATGCCCAGATAGTTCAGCACTTCGTCCTTGCGTGCCTCCCAGCCGGCATCTTCCTTGCCCGGTGTCAGCGTGCGCCAGACATGGCGCGCCGCCCGGGTGACCGCCACCATCATGCGGCCATCATGATCCAGTGGTGCATCCGGCCCGGTGCTCATGACCGTGTCGTCGTTCTGCATCAGGATCGCTTTGGCAAAGTTCTCCGGCATGTTCCAGCTGCGGGCCACCAGGTAGCCAACCACGTCATGGCGAGTGCCATGCAGCTCTTGCTCAACCAGGCCAACCCGGTCGTCGCTGGCCATTTCTGTCAGCCGCAGGGTGCGATGGTAAGTGGGGTAGCGCATCAGCATGAGGGCTATGCCGCAGCTGTGAAACAGGGCAAAGCTCTGGCAGTCATCCGGTACATGCACGATCTTGTCGCATAGTGCGGCGCTGATCGCGGCAATCTGCAAGGTGTTATCCCAGAATTGCTCTAGCGCCGGTGGTGTTTCTGCTGTCAGCCGGGTACGCAGTACCAGACCGCTGACCAGGCTGATCACATTTTTCACGCCCAGCAGGCTGATGGCCTGATGGATGGAGGTAATGTGGCGGCCACGGCCAAGAATGGGGGTGTTGGCCGCCTTGAGCATGGCGACGCACAGGGCCAGGTCTTCGCTGATGATGTCGTCCAGCTTTTGCAGCGTGACATCCGGGTCATTGCGCAGTCCCAACAGCTTGTCCAGCACATCCGGACGCGGGGGAATAACCAAATTTTTCAGGAGCTCGTCACGCTCGTCGGTACTGATCAGTGGCGTCATGCTGGATGCTATCAGGAGATAATTTGCGTTCAGTTTATCAGCCTTCCTGCCAAGCGTTAGGCCATCTTATAGGCTATCCGCTAAATTTTGACCGCACGCAAACGCGTATGGACCAGGTCTTCAATCGGGCCTGGTTTCAGCTTAAATCAGGAAAGGCTGAATCACCTCTGCCAGCGCTGTCGGTTGCTCCCACTGGATCATGTGGCCGGCGTTGGCAATCACGTTTTCCTGCAGCCGGGCAAAGCAGGCACGCCGCTCCGGCAGGGTGTCCAGCACACCTTTGGCCATGGGATGGTCCCACATATCGCCGCCCATGACCCATTGCACCGGCGCGCTGATGCGCTGCCAACAGCACTTGGCTTCTTCCAGCCGGTACAGCACCGGGTTGACCATCTTGTGGCGTGGATCAGCACGGTAGACCAGCTGGCCGTCATCCTGCTCACGCGTCAGCATGGAGGCCAGCCAGTGCGCCCGCGATGCATCCAGGCGCGGGTTGCGTTCAATCAGCTTGCTGGCAACAGCTTCCAGCTGGCCCAGTGGGTTGAATGCGGGAGCGTCACGCCGCTCGCGCAACCAGCGGGCATAGCGGCCGGGTGCTTCGGCCGGACGGGTGGCATTCAAGCCAAAGCCTTCCACCAGCGACAGGCGTTCGATGCGTTCCGGGCGTACACCGGCATAGATGCCGGCAATCATCGCCCCCATGCTGTGTCCCAGTAGCCGGACCGGCTGGCCGGGGGAGAGATGCTGCAGCAGGGCATCCAGATCGGCCAGGTAGTCGGGAAAGTAATAGCTGCCGCTATTCCAGTCGCTGTCGCCAAAGCCGCGCCAGTCAGGCGCTACGACATGCCAGTGCCCGGGCAGGGCATCGATGAGGAACTGGAAAGTGGCCGAGCTATCCATCCAGCCATGCAGCATGATCAGCAAGGGGGCCGCAGGCTCACCCCAGTGGCGCAGATGGTAACGGTGCTGGTTCAGGCTGATGAATTGGCTACGGCTGGGTTGAACAAGGGGCATGGCGAGCTAATCGTCTGGGTTGGGCAGGGGCTTAGTGTACGGAAAAAGCAGGGCGTACTCACCATCAACGGTAGACGAAGGGCGCTGCCGCCTGCATGACAGGGGAGGGGCTGCAGGAGACATTCGGGCGGAATGTGCATCGTGCTGGCGAGGCAGGCTAGAATCGCAAAATCGATCAATGCATCTCACCTAGACTGTCCGTCATGAGCAAACCCTATCGCCAGCACGGCCCCGGTACCCTGTATTCGCAACGCTTGATGCGCGCACTGGATTATCTGTGGCGGCATCTGGATCAGCCTGTCTCGCTGGAGCGGCTGGCCGAGGAGGCCTGCTTCTCGCCCTACCACTTTCATCGCTTGTTTCATGCGCTGATGGGCGAGACGCTAAGCCAGAGCCGGCAGCGCATGCTGTTGCACCGTGCTGCTGGCGAACTGGCTGCGGGCCGGCGAGCACTTCCGGTGATTGCCAGCCGCGCCGGTTATGGCAGCAGTGCCGCTTTTGTGCGGGCCTTTGGCAAGCACTACGGCGAGACGCCCGGGCGTTATCGCCAGCGCCGTTTGCTCATTTCCGCCACTTCACAGGAGCGTGTCATGCACAGCGTCAGCATCATCTTGTTACCCGCCATGCCAGTATTGCAGCGGCATCATCGGGGGCCGTATATGGGGATAGGGCAGGCTTTCGATGCCCTGCATGCCTTGGTGGGGCCCATGCCGGCTGGAGGTGAACCCTTGCAGGTGTTCGGCCAGTATCTGGATGATCCGGATGAGGTGGCAGCGGCCGATTTGCGTTCCATCGCCAGTGTCAGCCTGCCTGCCGGATTCAGCCTGAGTGATGCAGCGCTGGCGGCCCAGGGATTTTCCCATGGTGAAATCCCGGCCAGCCGTTATGCTTGCCTGGAGCATGTGGGCCCGTATGCCGAGCTGAAAACGGCATGGGATCAGTTGTATCGCCACTGGTTGCCGCAAAGCGGCGAGGAGCCCGCCGACCTGCCTTGCCTCGAGCAGTATCTGAACTCCCCTTACAATACGCCGCCCACTCAGCTGCGCAGCCGTCTGCTGCTGGCCTTGCAAGATTAAACCGGAGCCCGCCATGTATCAGGTAGAAATCATCCATTACCAACAGCCGCTGCCGGTGCTGATGAAACCGCATCTGGGGCCTTATTCTGGCATTGCTGCTGCTTTTGCCGCCTTGCGCACGCTGTTGCAGCAGCATGCGGCTGGCCCGCAAACCTTGCGGGCATTCGGTCAATATCTGGATGACCCGGCCACCGTTGCACCGCAGACGCTGCGTGCGGCGGCTTGCCTCACGCCGCCACCGGTTTTGCGCTTGTCAGAGGAAGAGCTGGGTGCAATGGGATTTGTCCATGGAGAGCTGGCGGCAGGGCGCTATGCCAGCATTGTGCATCAGGGGCCTTATCAGGGACTGGCAGAGGGCTGGAACTGGCTGCTGCAAGAGTGGCTGCCCGCCAGTGGTGAGCAGTTTGGCCTGCGGCCCCTGTTGGACGAGGCACTGAATGCGCCATTCAACACGCCGCCAGCGCTGTTGCGCACGCGCTTGCTACTGCCGCTGGCCTGAGCGTTGGCCACAAAAAAGCCCGTGTCTTGCGACGCGGGCTTTTGATCGTCAAGCGGTCGAGGACCGGCTTTGACTGAGGATTAACGCGAAACGTGGTAGTTCGGCGCTTCCTTGGTGATTTGCACATCATGCACATGCGATTCCTGCATGCCGGCGGAGGTGATTTCCACGAAGCCAGCCTTTTCATGCATTTCATCGATGTTGGCGCAGCCCAGGTAACCCATGGAGGAGCGCAGGCCGCCCATCAACTGATGGATGACGGCAGCGATCGGGCCCTTGTACGGTACGCGACCTTCAATGCCTTCCGGCACGAACTTGTCGGCAGCGTTGGAGCTGTCCTGGAAGTAGCGGTCAGCTGAACCCTGGCTCATCGCACCCAGCGAGCCCATACCACGGTAGGACTTGTAGGAACGGCCCTGATACAGCTCGACTTCGCCCGGTGCTTCTTCGGTACCGGCGAACATGCCACCCAGCATCACGCAGTTGCCACCGGCGGCCAGCGCCTTGGAAATGTCACCGGAGAAGCGGATGCCGCCGTCGGCGATCATCGGCACGCCAGTGCCTTTCAGTTCTTCGGAAACATTATGGATGGCGGTCAGTTGCGGAACACCTACGCCAGCCACGATACGGGTGGTGCAGATGGAGCCGGGGCCAATGCCCACTTTCACGCCATCGGCACCGGCTTCAACCAGTGCACGCGCGGCAGCGGCGGTGGCGATGTTGCCGCCAATCACGTCCACCTGCGGGTAGGTCTGCTTGACCCAGCGTACGCGGTCGATCACGCCCTGGCTGTGGCCGTGAGCCGTATCCACCACGATCACGTCCACGCCGGCAGCCACCAGCGCGGCAACGCGCTGTTCGGTATCGCCACCGGTGCCAACTGCAGCACCCACACGCAGACGACCCTGATTGTCCTTGTTGGCGCTCGGGTGTTCGCTGGTCTTGATGATGTCCTTGACGGTGATCAGACCCTTCAGCTCCCACTGGTCGTTGATGACCAGCACACGCTCCAGGCGGTGGGTATGCATCAGCTCGCGGGCTTCGTCGATGCTGGCACCTTCCTTGACGGTAATCAGGCGCTCACGCGGCGTCATGATCGAGCCGACAGTCTGTTCCAGACGGGTTTCGAAACGCAGGTCACGGTTGGTGACGATACCCACAACCTTGCCGTTTTCGATCACCGGCAGGCCGGAAATCTTGTGTTGGCGGGTCAGCAGCACCAGATCGCGCACCAGCATGTCAGGTGCGATGGTGATCGGGTCTTTGACCACGCCGCTTTCGTGGCGTTTTACCTTGGACACTTCCGCAGCCTGTTTGTCGGCCGACATATTCTTGTGAATGATGCCAATACCACCTTCCTGCGCCATGGCAATGGCCAGCCCGGATTCGGTAACCGTATCCATGGCAGCAGAAACCAGCGGCAGGTTCAGCGTGATATTGCGGGAGAGTTTGGTAGAGAGGACTACGTCGCGCGGCAGAACTTCAGAATGGGCCGGGACGAGGAGAACGTCGTCGAAAGTATAGGCTTTCTCGATGATACGCATCTGGCGTTTCCTTTGCGGCAAAGCGGCATTATACCGAGACTATAGAAGTGTTGCAAAAAATGCTGTCGCTTGTTTTTGCGATCAGCGTGCCGACACCGTACAATCAGCGTGTTTCAGCTTAGGACACCAAAGAATGAAAACCCGCGCGATTCTGAGTGTGCTTGTTGCATTTTTGCTATCGGCCCCGGCCATGGCCGAGGTCTACCAGTATGTCGATGCCAACGGCAAAACCGTGTTTTCCGATCAGCCGCCGCCGGGAGCCAGGGCCAAGCAGCTGAATGTACGGGCATCGGCAGCCGCGTCTGCGCCAGTCAAAGCCTCCAAGACGACCGCACTGAGCGATGTTGAAAAGAAAAACGCCGAGATTGATGCTGAAAACGCCAAGGTAAAAGAGCAGAACAAAAAAACAGCGCAGGAAAATTGCAAGAACGCACGCAATAACCTGGCTGCGCTGCAGCAAGGCGGCCGGGTCAAGATGCCGGGTAGTAATGCCCTGGCAACGGACAGCCAGCGCAGCGAATTATTGCAAGCAGCCCAGCAAAATGTAGCCAGCTGGTGTAACAAGTAGTGTCTGCCAGCGTATTCGATTACAAGTCGGTACTGGCCAGCCTTCCGAATTTGCCCGGCGTCTATCGCATGTTCGATACGTCGGGCAATGTGCTTTATGTGGGCAAGGCCATCGATCTGAAAAAGCGGGTCAGTTCCTACTTCCAGAAAAGCGATCTGTCACCGCGCATCCAGTTGATGGTGCGGCAGATCGCCAACATCGAAACCACGGTGACCCGTTCGGAAGCCGAAGCGCTGATTCTGGAAAACAACCTGATCAAGGCGCTGGCCCCCAAGTACAACATCCTGTTTCGGGATGACAAGTCCTATCCCTACCTGATGCTGACCGGCCATGACTACCCGCAAATGGCTTATTACCGTGGCGAGCTGAAAAAGCCACATCAGTACTTTGGTCCTTATCCCAATGGCTATGCGGTGCGGGAAAGCATACAGATCCTGCAAAAAGTATTCCGCTTGCGTACCTGTGAAGATGCGGTCTTCGCCAATCGCTCCCGCCCCTGTCTGCTCTACCAGATCAAGCGCTGCTCTGGCCCCTGTGTCGAACATGTTTCGGCCGAGGATTACCGCAGCGATGTGCAAAGTGCAGTGGCTTTTCTGCAAGGCAGGCAAAGCGAACTGATCGACACCCTGACTGCCCGCATGGAGCAGGCTGCCGAGCAGCTGGAGTTCGAACAGGCGGCAGAGTTGCGCGATCAGGTACAGGCGCTGAGCCGGGTGCAGGAAAAACAGTTTGTCTCCAGCAACTCCAGCCAGCTCGATTGCGATGTGGTGGCCGTGGCGGCGGAGGGCGGGCTGGTGTGCATCAATCTGGTGATGATTCGTGGCGGCCGTCACCTGGGGGACAAGAGTTTCTTCCCGCAGGGCGCGCAAGAGGAAGATGCCGGGGCCAACCTGGATGCCTTCCTCGCCCAGCACTATCTGGGCGCGCCCATGCCGCCGGTCATCATCTTCAATGGCGACGTGTCAGCGGCGCTGTGCCAAACGCTGGAAGAACAATCCGAACGCAAAGTACATCTGGTCAGCAATCCCATCAGCGAGCGCCGTGTATGGCTGGAAATGGCCGAGAAAAATGCCATGCTGACCATTCAGCAGCGCCACAGCAGCAAGGCCACCCAGCAGCATCGCGTGGCACAGCTTAACGAAGCGCTTGGGCTGGAGGGGGTAGAGCGGCTGGAATGCTTCGATATCAGCCACACCATGGGCGAAGCCACGGTGGCTTCCTGTGTGGTGTATGACAAGGAAAGCATGCAGCCCAGTCAGTATCGCCGTTTCAATATTGAAACCGCCAAGGCCGGTGACGACTATGCCGCCATGCGCGAAGTCCTGACGCGGCGTTACAGCAAGCTGGCGGCAGGCGAGGGCCTGTTGCCTGATGCCGTGCTGATTGATGGTGGCAAGGGCCAGGTCGGGGTTGCTGTAGAAGTATTTGCCGAACTGGGGCTGACCCTGCCCATCATCGGGGTGGCCAAAGGGGAAGAACGCAAACCCGGTCTGGAAACGCTCATCCTCCCTTATCAGCAAAAGACGCTACAATTGCGCAGTGATCATCCTGCCTTGCATCTGATCCAGACCATACGCGATGAAGCACACCGCTTTGCCATCACCGGCCATCGTGCCCGCCGTGCCAAGGCCCGGACCGCCTCCACGCTGGAGGATATTCCGGGGATTGGCGCCAAGCGTCGTCAGCAACTGCTGCTGAGGTTTGGCGGCTTGCGTGGTGTGGTGGCGGCCAGTGTGGATGAACTGGCGCTGGTGGATGGTATCAGCCGTACGCTGGCAGAAAAGATTTACCACGCGCTGCATTGAACAAAACATAACCAGATAATCCAGATGCCCTTCAATTTGCCGATCTTCCTTACCTGGCTCAGAGTCGCCCTGATACCGCTCTGCGTTGCCGTGTTTTTCCTGCCGGATACCGTGCTGCATGCCAGTGACCGCAATAATGTAGGGGCCATGATCTTTTTCCTCGCGGCCTGGACCGACTGGCTGGACGGGTTCCTGGCGCGCAAGCTGGGCCAAACCTCTGCCTTTGGTGCCTTTCTGGATCCGGTCGCCGACAAGCTAATCGTTGCTGCCGCGCTGATCCTGCTGGTCGAGATGGGGCGCACCCCCGGCTGGATGGCCATGATCATCATCGGTCGTGAAATCACCATCTCTGCCTTGCGTGAGTGGATGGCGGGGATGGGCAGCCGTGGCAGCGTGGCAGTGGCCTATATCGGCAAGCTGAAAACTGCGGCGCAGATGCTGGCTATTCTGCTATTGCTGTATGCCGGTCCGCTGTTGCCGGGGCTAGACAGCCTGCTGCTTGGAAATATTTTCATGGTGATCGCAGTAATTTTGACTTTGTGGTCAATGGTTTATTATCTGCGCATGGCTGCACGCGAGTTTTCCGGTAAAAAAATTGATGTGTGAAGTGTTGACAGGGTCCGAGAAACCCTTATAATTCGCACTCTCTCGACGCCACTTCGGTGGCAGACAAGAGAAGCAAAAGTAGTGTGAGTGCGGGAATAGCTCAGTTGGTAGAGCGCAACCTTGCCAAGGTTGAGGTCGCGAGTTCGAGCCTCGTTTCCCGCTCCAGCATCACTTTTGCCGCTGTAAATGCGACGCGGGAATAGCTCAGTTGGTAGAGCGCAACCTTGCCAAGGTTGAGGTCGCGAGTTCGAGCCTCGTTTCCCGCTCCACTACAGTTCAAGCAGTACCATGCGACGCGGGAATAGCTCAGTTGGTAGAGCGCAACCTTGCCAAGGTTGAGGTCGCGAGTTCGAGCCTCGTTTCCCGCTCCATTACAGTTCAAGCAGTACCATGCGACGCGGGAATAGCTCAGTTGGTAGAGCGCAACCTTGCCAAGGTTGAGGTCGCGAGTTCGAGCCTCGTTTCCCGCTCCACAATTCATCAGGCAGATATAACGCTGTCTGAATACAAGCTACGGCGCGGTAGCAAAGCGGTTATGCACCGGATTGCAAATCCGTGTAGGTCGGTTCGACTCCGGCCCGCGCCTCCAAATAAATCCTTGTAAATCAAGGTTGTAAACGCCCAGCTTAGTCTGGGCGTTTTCTATTTATCTTCCTGAAACGCATTCCGATATGACTTTATTGCCAGCGTAAATAGATCATACTGTGATTGCCCTGGTTTTCACCTATGCAGAAAAATAGCCCAACAGAGATTTAGTCCGTTGGGCTGTTTAGGCAAGCTTGGCCATCATCTTTACTTCTACACAAACCTGCAGTCAGTCTTGATATTTTTGTGCAGACCGTGGAGTAGGTGGTAGGAATATCTACCTACTGTACGACAATCCTTTATTTCCCAGTATTCAGTACAGTGCATTCGACTATTTTTATTTCATCTTTCTTTTGTTTTTCTATGTCGTAAGCAAGGTTACATGTTCTGTTTTCTGAGTATTTAACTACTAACTGACCAGAGCTATATTTCACTCGGGCAAATAGTTTGCCTGCCTGGCCAATTTCACCAACGGTATTTCCATCCTTGTCATATACACTGGCACCAAATGGTAGCGGCTGCCCATTGGAAAAACTGGTTTTGAAAAGTAATGGTATTCCTTTTTTTGTTTTGAATTTTGCCAATACCACAGAGCCACTACGTGGAACGACTTCGGTACTGGTATAGTCAAGCTCGACCCCGTCGCTCATGCTGCCAGTTTCCAGGAGTACGCTATTAATTCGATATGAAGACAATGATGGTAATAGAGCATATCCATCAGGGTTGATTTTAACGCCAATGCTAGGAGCGACTTGTGCTCCTTCAGCATCTTTGGCTTGAATAATAGCGGTGCTATCTCCAAGTGGCTGACCAAATAGAACAGTTCCTGCTGCGCCTACGACTGAGCCGGTCAATCCCAGTGACATTTGACTGGAGTTGTTACTGCTGCTAGCGCTGGCGCTGAGAATTCCATTACTTCCCTGATAGTTCAAGTTTCCAGCAATATTATTGTTTTCATTTTGCTGATTTTTATTATTGATAATGTTAACGCCGTAGCTGAGTTTCCTTTCCTCTCCAAGCGTTCCGTTCATATTCAGTTGGCTACTATTATTACCATTTGAGTCATGCTGAAAAGACGTACTGAATGTTTTTCCTTTGTCCAGATTGAAGTTTACAGTGAACATAATAGTATCAATGTTTTTTCCGTTAAAGTCAGTTTGTCTTCCGGCATTTAATCCTATATTTCCCCAGCGATATCCTTGTCTTATCCCCGCCTGGAATTGGCTGTTACTGCGCTGTGCCGCCCAGTAGCTTTGTGTCGAGCCACTGATGTAAGCCGAACTATTCGTACCAAATGTTTGATTGATGTTTATTTCTGCACGGCTACGTACGCGTGCATAGCCATCAATGAAACCTTGTGAGTTACTATAGTTCTCAATCTTATCTCGCGCATTTAATGCATCTTGTATATTTAAATAACCGGAAGTAGAGTAGCGATAAGCGGCTAATGTAACATTTGTTCCTGTATTGTAGAATAATTTGTTAAAACTGATGCGATAGGATTGACCAGTTAATGATTGGCTACCTAGTTGTGTATTTGATGTAGTCATGTCAAGACCGATTGCACCGGCACTTGTATTGAATACACTTCCTAATTGCAATGCTGTATAGCCATCACTAGCAGTCAGGCCGCTATTCATGGTTAACAGATTGGATAGGCCTCGCTGGTAAGTCAATTGCCCTAGCCATGGCTGGTTGTTGGTCAATTGGCGTACTTTGCCTAAGCTGAAACTGTAACGATCAGATCCTTCTCGCAAGGAGCGTGGTACTGCTGAAAATGGAACAGAAAATGTCGAACTCCGGCCATCCGCTTCGGTAACGGTTACTTGCAAGTCGCCATTATAGCTTGAAGGTGCAATGTCTTTTATTTCAAATGCACCTGGTGCAACAGTTGTTTCTGCAATAATATAGCCATTTTGTTTTATCGTTACTTTTGCATTGCTATTGGCAATACCACGTACGACAGGGGCATAGCCTGTGTCATTGATCGGTTTCATTCGCTCATCACTAACCAAGCGCATCCCGCGTAATGAAACGGAATCAAACAGGTCACCATCGGTAAAATTATCCCCAATAATCAGCTGGGATTTTAACGAGTCGATATCACGTTTTAGATAACTTTCAATGGGAGTGATGGATCTTCCGGATGTATTGTTCCAGCTGGCTGATGTGGTGTTGCGGAATTGCCAGCTGCCAATATTTACGCCTGATTTTGCTAGCAAATAGGCATTTTGTGCTGTATCTCCACTATTTTTTGCATAGTAGAAATTGCTGTTGTAATCCAATAGAAATGCAGGTAAGCCACTTTCCCATCTTTCGGGTGGTACATAGCCTTGTAACTGCTGTGACATATCTATTTGTGGAGCGCTAATGTTTAGTTGCAGATCATTGCTGTTGAATTCGTAGAAGGCATTTTTTATACGGTCAGCAATATCCACACATTCGTCGTCACCAGGTTCTGCTGCGATAGGTAGGCTTTCTGGTTTGACGCCAAATTCTAAAAGAAGCTCACGAGGCACGCAGGGTATTGCAGTATTTTTGCTGGATTTTTTGATGACTGTTAAGTCACGCCGGCCCTTTACAATTCCATTGATGCTCAAGTCAATACTATATGTACCATCGGGTAAGGTGTTTGAAGTGCCATATTTGCTAAAATCAAGGTTTTTTAACGACTCACCCCATAGCATACTTTTGTCAAAAGCCGGCGCTTGAGTGTTATCCTCGGCCTGAACTGATCGACTCATTGTTGCTAGTATGGCAGCGATAAGAAGGTAAGTTGGATTTCTATTGAATGGAGTGGTCGTGTTCACGTTGATTGCTCTGTAGTATGCATTTTATAATTAATGCATATTGTTTTATTCCCCGGTATTTGCAGTAAAGCTGCTTTGGCCACCGTAGTCATTGATAATGCTGAAATTAATACCTTGTTTTAATTCTGACTTGGAAGATTTTAGCTCATATTCTGTATCGCTATTCGGTGCCAGCATGGAGTTTTGGGGGGCTAGCTCTACGGTGCTATTTATATATTTTGTTTTAATATTTATTACGCTGAATGTAATATAGTAGGGGCTATTATTTTTAATAATGGCAACCCATTTTCCATTTTTCTTTTCAACTTGCCAATTGAGCTTTTCGGTGGCATTTTCTGGTTTTATTGTTAGGTTATTTGGTCGAAAGAAGAATTTTATTCTGGTGCGTAAACCGATTCGTAGTTGATTTGGTGCATCGATGTTTTGGGGGATTTCCAATACATTTACCCAGAAAAGTGACTCCTTCTCTTCTGGTAATTTTTTCTCTGCAGTGTAACGCACGCGGATATTTTGACTTTTTTCAGGTGAAATAACTGAAATAGGGGGGGTGAGGATGAATGGTGCTGTAGTATTGTCTGGCGTATCTTTCGGATTGCCTTCATCGACCCAGCTTTGTACTAGCGATGCTTTTTTACCATTATTATTTATTGTGAAAGTAATTTCTCGCTTGTCTGCAGGGTAGATGATGCGGGTGCCATTGATAGAAGTATCGGCACTAGCTGGTGCTAGCCAGCCAGTAATGGAAATGAAGGTGCAATAAGTAATGAATTTTTTCATATGGTCCTCCCCGAGGTATTTTAATTTAAACAAGGAGGCCTTTATCAGCCTCCTTGTCTGTGTTACTAAATCTAGTTAGTTACTACTGATATTATTATTGGTATTGAATGGTGTAGTTGACCTTGCCGGCTACAGGACCTGCACCTGCGGCACCGGTGGCGTAGTATTTAGCTTGATAATTCAATGTAGCCGAGCCGCTGGTGATTGGGTAGGCAGTACCACTGCTGCCAATTGCGCCACTGCCGGCACCAATCGCAATAGGACTAGTGGAGGTCAGGTTGTAGAGCGCGATTTCCACATTTGATGCACCACCGGCAGCAGAATTGATCAGACGGCCAGCAGCATTAACATCGCCACTGTTTTCGAACCAGGCCGCGGCTTGAGTCGGGGCAGGGGAGCCGCCGGTACAACCGGTCAAGTTGATGGCAAATTGCGTGGTGCCTGCGGTGGCACCAGATGTTGCCAAGCTGCTTTTCGCTACGGTCGGCAGCGTAACGGTGCCGGTCGTGGTGCCACCAGCGGCGCTGATGGTGCAAGTAACCGCAGATACGGTACCGGTGAAATTGATGGTGCCATCAGCGGCTTGAGCTTGGGTGGCAATGCCTGCGAGCAGCAAGGTGGCGGATGCGGTGGTGAGCAGTTTTTTCATGGCTTAAGTCCTTGATGAAGGTGTGTTAACAACAAGCAGTGATTGCTTAGATGGCACTATCAACGATCGCGGACGCTAAGTAATTGAGAGCAATCTTTTTTGAAGCTAGGAAAATTCCTAAGGATTGGGTGTGGTAATCCACTTGATGCAATTTCTAATTAATGAAACGCATTGAGTTGTGCCATGTTTATTAATGAGGTGTCTTGAAGCTAGCTTTGGCGCTTGAGGCTGCTGTGTTGGTCGTTGGTCGGTGGGGCCGATCACGCAGGGATGATGAGGCTGTGGGTCCGGAATTATGCGGTTTGGGTGTGGGGTAAGCGTATTGCGATTGTCAGCCCGTTGCGGCGCGGCAATAATCTGGTTTTAGATGTCAAAGGCTGCGTATGTTGATTGGTGAATCGCGTGTTGAACGCTTGGTGGTGCATCGGGTAGGCAATCAGGCCAGAGGCGAAGGCTTGCAACTGTCTGAGCGGGCCTGTGATGTCGATGACGGCGTTTCTTCGCTCATTTTGAGTGGCTACTTAAGAGGTGTGGTTTCTGACAAGAAAAAGCACCAGTTTTTTCATGAGTCCGATCTCAATCTGAACGAGATCTACCACTACACGCGGCAATTTTTCCGTGATGAACTGGACTTCCTCACGCTGTCACAGCGTATTGCCAAGCATCTGTATGCGCGTTCACAGCATCCGAATATCAGTGCCGGCGATTTGTTTGTCATTCTGTTTGCTGGTTTGTCTGATGGTGAGCGTGAGCTGCGTGCTTTGGGGGTGTTCAAGTCGGAAGTGCGTGATGACTTTCTGTCGGTGATCGAGGCTGGTGAAGTATTTGATATTCGCCATGCTTCCGGGATCAATCCGCGCTTGATCGACAAGGGAGCATTGATTCTGGAGAGCAGCCCGCTGGTGTATGCCGTGGACCGGGGTGGGCAGCAAGCCAAGTTCTGGCTGGATGATTTTCTCAAAGCCATGCGGGTGCCGGATGCCAATAGCAGTAGCCGTATGGTGGCCAGCGTGGTCGAGCAGCTATCGGAAGAGATCGCCGACCCGCTTGAGCAGGCCCGCTTCAAGGATGAGTTCCTGGCGGTATGTGGTGCGGAAGAGGAGATGTCTACTGGACAGGTCAGCTCCATCGCTGAAAAATTTGTTGGCAAGGAGCAGGTGAGCCAGGCCTTTGACAGCGCGGCCGAGACATATGGCTTTGCGTTGGATGAGGAGGCACGGCTGCCTGCGCAGAACATGGCCAAGCGATTGGAAAAGTCGCTATCGAAATATGGTATTGGTCATGGCATCAGCGTGCTGTTGCCTACAGGCATTACCCTGAAAAATATCCAGTCAGTGAATGATGGAGAGGGTGAGTTAAGCCTGACCTTGAAACTGCACAAGCGCGACTGAGTCGTGCTGTTGTGACAAAAAAAGCCCGTCAGTGATGACGGGCTTTTTACTTGGCGTGGTAAAGACAATCTCAGTCTTCCAGCACGCTGGCCATGGCTTGTGCGACATAGTCCACGTTGCGGCTGTTCAGGCCAGCTACGCACATGCGACCGGAGCGCACCAGATAGACGGCAAATTCATCACGCAGGCGATCCACCTGCGCCGGGCTGAGTCCGGTATAGCTGAACATGCCTTGCTGGGAGGTGAAGTAGCTGAAGTCGCGGCCAGGCAAGCGGGCGCTGAGCACGGCAAACAATTGCTGGCGCATGGCCTTGATGCGGACTCGCATCTGCGTCACTTCGGTTTCCCATTGGGCAAATAGTGCCGGATCGTTCATGACGGCGGCGGTAATCTGGCCACCGTGGGTGGGTGGGCTGGAGTAGTTGCGACGCACGGTGGCTTTCATCTGCCCCAGTACGCGCTCCGCTTCTTCCTTGCTTTGGCAGATGATGGACAGGCCACCACAGCGTTCACCATAGAAGGAAAGATTCTTGGAAAAGGAATTGCTGACAAAGAAACTGATTCCGGCATTGGCCAGTGCACGGATGGCGTACGCATCTTCATCCAGCCCCTGGCCAAAGCCCTGATAGGCGATATCGAGGAAAGGCAGCAGATTGCCGTCCTTCAACACGGGAATCAGTGCATCCCACTGTGCAGTGCTCAGGTCGACACCGGTCGGGTTGTGGCAGCAGGGGTGTAGCAGAACCACGCTGCGCGCCGGCAATTGCTTGAGGGTGGCCAGCATCTCATCGAACAGGAGGCCACCGCTGTGGGCATCATAGTAAGGGTAGTCATGTACCTGGATGCCGGCGCCTTCAAAGATGGCGCGGTGGTTATCCCAGCTGGGATTGCTGATCCAGGCTTCGCTCTGCGGGAAATAGCGCTTGATGAAGTCCGCCCCCACTTTCAGCGCACCAGAGCCGCCTATGGTCTGGATGGTGGCAATGCGCTGTTGCTGCACGGCAGGGTGTACTGCACCAAACAACAGCTTTTGTACGGCGCTGCGATAGTTGGCTGCGCCTTCCATCGGCAGGTAGGGGCGTGGCGAGGGCGCGGCTGCGCGTGCGGCTTCCGCTTGCTGCACGGAATTTAGCAGCGGGATGCGACCTTCTTCGTCATAGTACAGGCCGATGCCCAGGTTTACTTTCTGGCTACGGGTGTCGGCATGGAAGGTTTCCACCAGGGTCAGGATGGGGTCGCCGGGGTAGGCTTCGACATGTTCGAACATGAGACGGCAATTCCTTGGAAGCGATCATGATAAGTAGTCGGCAGCGGCCAGTCGAAAGACAGGGCGGCAGCGATGCACAAGTCATGCATCTTCGCGCAAAGCAGTCGACAGCAGCAAGTCATGTACGGCTTGCTGCCGCAGGATAGGGCAAATTGCGTGTGCAAAGGGTGACTCTGCGGCCGAGTGCTGGCATAATCCGCCACTCGGTGCGCCCATGGCGAAATTGGTAGACGCAAGGGACTTAAAATCCCTCGACTTCGGTTGTGCCGGTTCGACCCCGGCTGGGCGCACCAACACCGTTACACTGTTCGAGCCACATGGCTAGCAGACCAGTTGGTATACGCCGGCTTTTGCTGGCATGCGCTGGTAAGCTGCATTACCATACAGGGCGCAGCAGCGTCATGCAGATGACGATATGCTGTGCTAGCGACGGGTTGTACACCGTCACCCCGTCTGGCAGGCTTGCCTGTCATTGAAAAGCATCACTGGATCTAGATAGAAGTTCATGAAGCCAAATACCGAAACGGCACTGGGTGCTGCTCTCAAGTCCGCAGTGCAGAGTCTGTCGAAGAAAAAACAGACTGAAATGATTGCGGAACATGTTTACAGCAAGTTCGAAGTGTTTCGTCAGTTCCGTCCGCTGGCTCTGGGCATCCATGAGAGCCTGATTGCTGCCCTGCCGCAATTTGAGCCCACGCTGATTTCCCGTGTGGTGGCCAATCACTGCCGCAAGCCGCGCTATGTCAAATCCCTGGCGCGCGGCGGCAAGCGCTTCGACCTGGCGGGCAAGCCCACCGGTGAAGTGACTGCTGAAGAGAAAAAGGCTGCCCAACTGATGTCGGCACCCAAAGCAGCAGTCGAAGCCAGCGCTGTGCCAGAAGCCAGTGCAGCTCCGCTTACGCCGGAAGGCCAGTCTGCAGAATAAGCGTTAACTCGCCCCCGTTACCAACCCCTCCTTGCCTTGGCAAGGAGGGGTTTTGCATTTATGTTGTCCGTTTTCGGCTGGAGGATGACCTATGCGTTGGCTACTTGCACCGGATTCCTATAAAGGCTCGCTGGATGCTGCTGCGGTGGCAGAGGCGATGCAGCGTGGCATTGAACGTGCCGACCCGCAGGCGGAATGTATGCGGCGGCCGATGGCTGATGGCGGCGAGGGGACGCTGGATGCCTTGCATGCCGCTGTTGGCGGCCAGTGGCTGCAGTTTCCTGTTTGCAATGCCACGGGTGAAACCATCATGGCGCCTTGCCTGCTGTTGCCAGATGGAACCGCCGTATTGGAGGTGGCGCGCATCATCGGTTTGCCTGAAGCCGGGGACAGCCCGGTGGCACAGCGCAGCAGCCGTGGTGTTGGTCAGATGCTGGCTGCCTTGTTGCAGTCGGGGCAGCGGCGTATCGCGGTGGCCTTGGGTGGTTCCAGTACCAATGATGGCGGGGCTGGCTGTCTGGCCGCCCTCGGTCTGCAGTTGCTGAATGCTCAGGGGCAGCAATTGGTCGGCGCGCTACAGGATTTGCCGCAGCTGTTTACGCTTGATGCCGATGGCTTGCTGGACGCCTTTGCCGGTGTCGAGCTGGAAATCTGGTCTGACGTGGATAATCCGCTGAGTGGCCCACGCGGTGCAACGGCGGTATTTGGTCCACAAAAGGGGGTGGCTGCGGTGGATATCGCCCGTATCGATGGTGAGATCACCCACTTTGCACAACTGCTGGATGCCCGTTTGCAGCAAGATACCCGGCACTTGCCCGGTAGTGGTGCTGCCGGTGGACTGGGCTATGCCATGCTGTTGCTGGGCGGGCGCATGCAATCGGGAGCCCAGGCCGTGGCGCGCCACCTCCGCCTGGAAGCAGCACTGCAGACGGTTGACTGGGTGCTGACCGGGGAAGGACGCAGCGACAGTCAAACGCTGGCGGGCAAGGCACCAGCCTGCGTGGCTGCGCTGGCGCGTGCGGCTGGTGTGCCAGTCAGCTTGTTGTCCGGTGCGGTCATCGTGGATGAGGAGGGCGCCTTGGCGGCCAGTTTTGATGGTTGCTTTTCCCTCTGTAACCGGCCAATGCCGCTGGATAGCGCGATGCAGGAAGCCCCGCAACGCCTTGCCCAGTTGGCCGAGCAACTGGCGCGCACCATTCTGGCGGCCCAGGGTAGTCGTCTGCCTTGAGCCGGTTTGTGGCTGCTAGCTGACCTCGCCCTTGGCTGGCCTGGGCAGCGTGCCACCGCAATGCTTGCAAAAGCGCGCATCCCAATCATGACCTTCACTGAAACAGTGGGGGCAGAGGCGGGTAGCCGACTGATCATCAGCTGGCGTTGCGGAGGCGCCACGGGCTATTTCTGCCGTCACGATGCCGGTGGGCACGGCGATGATGCCATAGCCGGTAATCATCACCAGGCTGGCCAAGCCCTGGCCGAGCGCGGTTTTGGGGGTGATGTCGCCAAAGCCGACCGTGGTGAGGGTGACAATGGCCCAATAGATGCCAACCGGAATGCTGGTAAAGCCATTGGCCTCGCCTTCGATGACATACATCAGCGTCCCCAGAATGATCACCAGCAGCACCACTGTGCCGAGAAAAACGATGATCTTGCGGCGGCTCGCCAGCATGGCTCGTTTCAGTTCACGTGCCTCGCCCATATAGCGGGTGAGCTTGAGGATACGGAACATCCGTAGCAGTCGCAGCACGCGGATATCGGCGAGGAAACGGCTTTCCGGGATGAACAGGCCAAGGTAGAGCGGCAGGATGGACAGGAGGTCGACCACGCCGAAAAAGCTGCGGGCGTAACGCAAGGGTTTGTGGATGCAGGCCAGGCGCAGCAGGTATTCGACTGTGAAAAGGATGGTGAACAGCCAGTCCAATACTTTTAGCTGAGTGCCCCATTGCTGGCGAATACTGGCCACGCTCTCCAGAATCACGGTGAGTAGCGACAGCACGATGCAGACAATCAGTGCGAGATCGAACAGCCGGCCAGTGCGTGTGTCCGCCTCGAATATGATGATGTACAGCTTGCGGCGCCAGCCGCTCAAGGGAATCAGCTCTTCCTGGGTCGGCATGATGAATGTGGGATCTGTTGGTTCATTGAATAGAAGTAAACACTATTAGAGTTTTTTTGCCGCTCATATATTATAAGCGTTATTAAATCTTGCATTAATGTTGCCCGGGAGAATAAGACGATGCGTATCGCCAATACCGTAACCGACCTGATCGGCAATACCCCTCTGGTCAAACTGAACCGTGTTACCGATGGCTGCGTCGCCACCGTGGTAGCCAAGCTGGAGTTTTTCAATCCGGCACACAGCGTCAAGGACCGTATCGCGGTGGCCATGATCGATGCTGCCGAGCAGGCTGGCAAGATAGGGCCGCAGACCACCATCGTCGAACCGACTTCCGGCAATACCGGCATTGGCCTGGCCATGGTCTGCGCAGCTCGTGGCTACAAGCTGGTGATCACCATGCCGGAAACCATGAGCCGTGAACGCCGCCAACTGCTGAAAGCCTACGGTGCCGAGCTGATCCTGACCCCGGGGCCGGATGGCATGGGTGGTGCCATCGCCAAGGCACGTCAGCTGGTCGAAGAAAACCCGGACAGCTGGTTTATGCCGCAGCAGTTCGAAAACGCAGCCAACCCGGAAGTTCACCGCAACACCACGGCGGAAGAAATCTGGCGCGATACGGATGGCCAGGTCGATATCTTTGTGGCCGGTGTCGGTACTGGTGGCACCATTACTGGTGTCGGTGAAGTATTGAAAGCCCGCAAGCCCGGTGTTCAGATTGTCGCTGTGGAGCCGGATGCTTCGCCGGTGCTGTCCGGTGGGCCAAAGGGTCCGCACCCCATCCAGGGTATTGGTGCCGGTTTTGTCCCCCCCATCCTGAATACCGAGGTCTACGACGAAATCATTCGCGTGAAGAATGATGATGCCTTTACCACGGCTCGGGCCGTGGCGACCCAGGAAGGGGTGCTGGTTGGTATCTCGTCCGGGGCAGCCGTCTGGTCGGCCATTCAGCTGGCCAAGCGTCCGGAAAACGCCGGCAAGCTGATCGTGGTGGTCATTCCTTCTTTTGGCGAACGTTACTTGTCGACACCGCTGTTCGAACATCTGGCCTGATCGCTTCTGGCCACCCGCCCAAACCGGTATCGCCGGCCGCGCAGCTTCTGCCCGGCCGGTTTTGTCGTCTGTGTGCCTGCTGGCAGCGAACTGCGTGACCGCGTATTTTGTCCAATCTGCCCCCACATCCGCTACACTACCGCCCATGCATTCCACCCTCAAAGTGCTTAGCCGGGTAGCCGGCCTGTCGCTGCTGTTGTCTGCCTGCAGCTTGCTGCAACAGCCAGCCGCTCCGCAAACCGGGACACGCCCGGTTCATCCTCCGCAGGCCCAGCCTGTGCCGGACAGCAAGGTAGACGCGCTGTTGAAGGAAGCCAACCGCCTGGCCGGCAAGGTGAAAAGCGGTGAGCTGAATCGTGTGGCGGCGGCTGATCAGCTCAACATCTATCGCCTGCGCCTGATCGGTGCCAACCAGGTCGATGACAATAGCTTTGCCATGTATCGCTATCTGGCCGTGGAGCGCGATGCCGGGCGGCTGACTCAGGAAGAGTCGCAGGCACGGATGGAAATGCGTTTGCGCGAATGGATGCGTCGCTGGCCCAAGCTGCAGCCCAAGCCGCCCGCTCCGGTATTTACCAATTTTCTGTTGAAACTCTATGGATTGCCCGCCCTGGGCTGATAAAGCAATGAGCAAGAAGAAACATTCCAGTGCTTGCCCCTGTGGCCTGACTGCCCCCTTTGCCGACTGTTGTGGCCGCTACATTGATGGCGCACAGCTGGCCCCGACGGCCGAGAGCCTGATGCGCTCCCGCTATGCGGCCTACACCATGAATAATGGTGACTATCTGCTGGCTAGCTGGCACTCCTCCACCCGTCCGGCAGAGCTGGACCTGTCGCGCGAAGAGCGCTTTGTCAAATGGCTGGCACTGGACGTGCTCAGCACCCAGGCAGGCAGTGCCACTGACGATGCTGGTGTGGTGGAGTTTGTCGCCCGCTACAAAGTCAACGGCCGTGCCCAACGGTTGCATGAAGTCAGCCGCTTTCGCAAGGAAGACGGCCGCTGGTTCTATGTGGATGGCGATGCCGAAGAAGGCTGAGCAACCAGTCTTGCGCCCGGGCAAATCATGCTCCGGTCGCTGTTGACCCCACCGCCCCATCGCGCCAGCATGGGGCTTTTTCTTGCCGGATATTCCCATGCTGACCATCTATAGCGACAAACACCGTTTGCAGCACGGCAAGGCCGAGCTGATCGATGGCACCCTCAAGCCTTGTTTCGAAAATCCCTCACGTGCCGACATGGTGTTGCAGGAAGTCAGGTCACGTGGCCTGGGCCCGGTAATCGAGCCGCTGGCACATGGGCTGGAGCCGGTGCTGCGGGTGCACGATGCCGGCTATGTCGAATTTCTGCAAACGGCCTGGCAACGCTGGTCCGCCATGGGGCGTGACTACGACGCCTTGCCCAAGATGTGGCAGATCCGCCGTCTGCGCGCAGCCATCCCCCAGCATGTGGAAGGCCAGCTTTGTTATTACTCGATGGACTGTGGTACCCCGCTGACTGCCGGCACCTGGCCGGCCATCACTGCTGCGGCTGATGTGGCACTGACTGCCATCGATCAGCTGGCAGCTGGCCAGCGTGGGGTGTTCGCCCTCACCCGGCCGCCGGGTCATCATGCGGCTCGCGATTATTGCGGTGGCTATTGCTTCTTCAATAATGCTGCCATTGCGGCACAAAGCCTGCTGGACCGGGGTGCGAAGCGGGTGGCCATCCTGGATGTCGACTATCACCACGGCAATGGCACGCAGGATATTTTCTATCAGCGGGATGATGTGTTGTTCCTGTCGATTCATGGCGACCCGGCTACCGAATACCCCTTCTTTCTCGGCTTTGCCGACGAACATGGTGAAGGTGCCGGTCTGGGTTACAACTACAACTTTCCGTTGCCGGCGGCTTCCAGCGTGGCTTTGTGGTTTGCCGCGCTGGACACCGCGCTGGGTGAAATCCGCCGCTATGCGCCGGATGCACTGGTGGTGTCGCTGGGGGTGGATACCTTCGAGGGCGATCCCATCTCGCGCTTCTCCTTGGCCAGTGCAGACTTTCTGCGACTGGGCGAGCAGATTGGTGGGCTGGGTCTGCCCACTGCATTCTGCATGGAGGGTGGGTATGCGGTGGAGCCTATCGGGCTGAATGCGGTCAATGTGCTGGATGGGTTTTCAATGCGGCAATAGCCAGTGCCGCTTGGGCGCGAGCTACCGTGCCGTCTCCTTTCATTTGCCATGAGGGCATTATTTCCGCAGTCCGGCTGGCTCCCGCATATTGATGGAACAAGCCTGTTTGCGGCGATGGTCGATGAATATTTTGTTTCAAGTCAATATCTTGGCGGTGGCAGCTTGGTTTTTTGACAGCCCGCAGCTAGCGTTAAAGTGTGGGTGAAAGGAGATGGCAATGGGACTAGCTTTGAAAGGCTTGCTGGGCGAGCTGGAAAGCTGCCGCAGCAAAGGCGTGGCCACTAATGCGGTGACACAGATTGATGTGGTCCGTACGCTGGAAATACCACTGGATCTGCATGCTTGCCGCGAGCTGCGGGTATTGGCGCATGTGTTTAGTGGCGACCAGGCCGCACTGGCCGCCATGGTGCTGAAGGCCGCCTTGCTGGATATGCAGGAACATCTGGATGAAGATCTGGACAGGCTGGCGGAAAGTGCCCGGATTTTGCTGGAAGATCCTTGCTATAAGGCAAGCGAGATCATCTAGGCCGGATATAACAACGGGGTCACCGGGGAATGAGGGAATAGCAGGGCCGGCTTTGCCGGCCCTGTTTCTTTGTATCGGCAGTATTTCATGGTGGCCGTGTCATGGCTAAAGTGGCGCACTATTTTCATTGCGTGAAAATTTTTAATAAAAATGCCAATTGAATTTTACGTGGATAAAAAAAGGGACGTAACGGCAAGGGGGAACCGCGACGTCCCAAGAAGAAACCATGTGCTGTATTGAGTTTGCTGCTGAAATCCGGCAAGCCACAGTTCATCCTAGAACAGACAGCAGAAATTGCGCGACAGATTTTCATGCATATGAAATAAAAAAGGACAGCGTGGGCTGTCCTTGTCGTAAGGGCTTGTCGCACAAGGCGACAATCAGGGGCGGGGCAGCGTGACGCCAACCTGGCCCATGTATTTGCCAGCGCGATCAGCATAAGACACATCGCACACTTCATCGGATTCGAAGAACAGCACCTGTGCCACGCCTTCGTTGGCGTAGATCTTGGCTGGCAGCGGGGTGGTATTGGAGAACTCCAGCGTGACATAGCCTTCCCATTCTGGTTCGAAGGGGGTGACATTGACGATGATGCCGCAGCGCGCATAGGTCGATTTACCCAGACACACGGTCAGTACCGAACGCGGGATGCGGAAATATTCCACCGTGCGTGCCAGGGCGAAGCTGTTGGGCGGGATGATGCAGTAGCCCTTGCCAGAGACTTCGACAAAGGAGTCAGGGTCGAAATTTTTCGGGTCGACAATGGTGCTGTTGATATTGGTGAATACCTTGAATTCATCGGCACAGCGGATATCGTAGCCATAGCTGGATGTGCCGAAGGAGATCACCTTTTCGCCGTTGAGATTCTTGATCTGGTTGTATTCAAACGGCTCGATCATGTTGTGATCCTGCGCCATGCGGCGGATCCACTTGTCGGATTTGATACTCATGGTCGGGGGTCCGTTACAGAAATTTAGATGGGTCCGATTCTAAACGGTATGACCCGGCACGGCCATATCTAGTCATGTGTTGCCGGCTTTGGCGAACGACTTGGGTTTGCTGGCAGTTGATGTTGCGCAAACCTTGGCCAGATGACGGGCAACAGCCCTGATGGCTGCAAAGGTCTTTGCGCTTATAATTAATGCAAACTATTCGCGTTATGGGGATGCAAGATGTTGTCACTCGACCAGTTTCCTCTGGGCTGCAAAGGGGTGGTGGACAGCCTGGATTTGTCTGATGAGGCTTTTCGTCGTGTTGCGGCTTTTGGGCTGATTCCCGGCAGCCACTTCAGCCTGACGCGCAGTGCGCCCTTTGGTGGCCCGCTGGTGCTGGAAGTGGGGAGTACCCGCTTTTTGCTGCGTCGCAGCCTGGCCAGTTTGATTCAGGTACGGGTGGCTGAATGAAGCGTTTTGCTCTGCTCGGTCTGCCCAATACAGGTAAGTCCACGGTATTCAACCGCCTGACCGGCATGTCGCAGCGCGTTGGCAACTGGCCCGGACTGACGGTCGAACTGACCAGCGCACGTCTGCTGCTGGGCGGCAAGATGGTGGAATTGGTCGACTTGCCGGGCGTGAATGATCTGACCGGCTATAGCGACGACGAGGCCGTCGTACGTGATGTGTTGATGAGCAGCGCATTTGATGCGGCCATCCTGGTGCTCAATGCCGCCCAGCTGGACCGCCAGCTGCCACTGGCGCTGCAGGTTCTGGCCAGCGGCCTGCCTGCCGTCGTGATGCTGAACATGGCCGATGAAGCCAGGATGCTGGGGATTACGCTTGATCTGGAGCGATTGCGCCAGCGTCTTGGCGTGCCGGTGGTGCTGGTGTCGGCCAAGCGCATGGAGGGCTGGCCCGTGCTGATGGAGGCATTGCATCGTCAGGCGGCCAGTGACGCAGCCGCCAGCCATGCCCAGCTTGACCGCGTACCGGAGACGGAGGATGCCATCATGCAGGCGCGGGCGCTGCTGGATGGTTGCTGGAACTTGCCAGCGGTATTGCCTGAGGGCATGACGGAAAAAGTCGATGGCTGGCTGATGCATTCCTGGCTGGGCTTGCCGCTATTCTTCGCCTGCATGGCCTTGTTGTTCAATCTGACGTATCAGATTGGCACGCCACTGCAAGGGCTGGTTGGCGACGGGCTGGACTGGTTCAAGACTGCAGCGTTACAGCAATGGCTCGCCCCCTTGCCTGCCATTGTGCAAAGCCTGTTGCTGGAGGGCGTCTGGCAAGGGGTATCCACCGTCCTCACTTTTGCGCCCATTCTGTTCGTGTTTTTCATTCTGATGGCGATGGTGGAAGATAGTGGCTACCTGGCGCGTGCGGCCTATCTGACCGATGCCTTCATGGCCAGGCTGGGGCTGGATGGCCGTGGTTTTGTCATGCAGCTGATGGGGTTTGGCTGCAATGTGCCGGCAATCCTGGGTACGCGGGTGATGCGCGAGCGCAAGCAACGCCTGCTCACCATGCTGATCATTCCCTTCTCCCTGTGTTCTGCGCGGCTGCAGGTGGTGGTGTTTTTTGCCGGCATTCTGTTCACTCCGCATCAGGCGCCGTGGGTGTTGCTGCTGCTATACCTGCTGAGTTTTGTGGTCGCCATTTTCACCGCCTGGGTGTTCAAGCATCGTTATCACGGCAATGAAGCGTTCTTGCTGGAGGTGCCGCCTTATCGCCTGCCGGGTTTGCGCCATATGCTGATCCGTGCGGTGGCCGAGGTGCGTGCCTTTCTCGAACTTGCCTCCAGTTTCATCCTGATGGGGGTGGTGCTGGTGTGGCTGGTATCGCATATCCCGGCCGGCGATAACAAGACGCTGGCCGATATGCTGGGTACGGTGATGGCACCGGTACTCGACCCCATCGGTATCAAGCACGAACTGGCAGTGGCCCTGCTGGTGGGCTTTGTTGCCAAGGAGATCCTGCTGGGTGGCCTGGCTGTGATCTATGGCGTGCCGGAAGCCGGATTGGGGGCCGCGTTGCTGCACCATCTGGACTGGGCCTCGGCCATGAGCTTCCTGATCTTTACCCTGGTGTATGTGCCTTGTCTGTCCACGGTGGCGGCGATCCGCCGTGAGTCGAAAAGCCGCGCATTTACCGCGCTATCCGTCGGCTGGTCGGTATTGCTGGCCTGGTTGATTTCCTTTGCCTTCTATCAGGGCGTACAGCTATTGCGCTAGCTGAATGGGCAAGGCCGAGAAACGACCGCTGCGGCGGTCGTTTTGCATGGAGGCTTGACGTGGCGCAGAGCGACAGTGGCGTGGCGGGTGCAGACTGCGTTTTTTGTTTTGTCGGGAAATCCAAGGCATGCATGTAGACCTGTCTGTCTCCTGGCTTGGTCTTGCCATGGCCAATCCTCTGTATAACGCCTCGGGCGTCATGTGCCGCAGCGTGGCGGAGCTGGAGCAAGTGCGCACTTCGGCTGCCGGTGCGGTGATCACCAAAAGCTGTACGCCGCAGCCGCGTATGGGCAATCCGGAGCCGCGTTATTGTGCGACGCCGCTGGGCAGTATCAATTCGATGGGGCTGCCCAACGCGGGCTATCCCTATTACCTTGACTATGCGCGCAGCTATCCCTATGCCGCAGGCAAGCCGCTGTTTCTGTCGCTCTCCGGCATGACGCTGGATGAGAATCTGGACATGCTGCGCGATCTGGCGGCCGCGCAGCTACCCTGTTTGCCGGAAGTCAATCTGTCCTGCCCCAATCTGCCGGGCAAGCCACAGCTAGGCTACGATTTTCAAGCTTGCAGCGAGGCCCTGACGCAAATCACCCGTGTTTACCATGGCCCGTTCGGGGTGAAGTTGCCGCCGTATTTCGATCCGGTGCATTTTGCCCAGATGGCCGCCGTGCTCAATGCCTTCCCTGGCTTGCGCTTTGTCACCTGCATCAACTCCATCGGCAATGGCCTGGTGATCGATGTCGAGCGCGAAAGCGTCGTGATCAAGCCCAAGGACGGGCTGGGTGGCCTGGGCGGCAGCTATGTATTGCCGACGGCGCTGGCCAATGTGCGCGAGTTTTACCGCCTGCTGCCTGGCAAGCATGTGGTTGGCTGTGGGGGTATCAATAGTGGCCGGGAGGCTTTCATGCATATCCTGGCCGGGGCGACAGCGGTGCAGATTGGCACCTGTTTGTACGAAGAAGGCGAGGGGGCGTTTGCCCGCATTCTGGATGAGCTGCGTGTATTGATGGCGCAAAAGAGCTATCAGTGCCTGGATGACTTCCGTGGCAAATTGAAAACCCTGTAAGTAACAAGCAGGGCTTGGATAGCAGCAGGGCCACCTGAGGGTGGCCCTGTTACATTTCAGTCGAAGCGCCAGCAGGCCATCGACAGTGAACCCATGCGCCAGTCATCGTGCAGCTTTTCTGGTGGCGTGTCATCGGATGCCGCCCCCATGGCCACCAGCAGCGGATTGAAGTGCTCGTCGCTGGGGTGATTTTCACGGGCATGCGGTGCCAGCTGCTTCCAGTTGAGGATGTCCTGTACCTGATTGTGGCTTAAGGCAGCGTCCATCCAGCCGGCAAAATCTTCGGCCCAGGATTGCGGCGCACTGCCATCGCGATCGAGCTGCCACAGATTGTGGGTATAGCTGCCAGAGCCAATGATCATCACATTGTCATCGCGCAGCGCGCGCAGCGCGCGGCCCATCTGGTAATAAGTGTCGGCCGTCGCTGCATGCGGCAGCGACACCATGACCAGCGGAATATCTGCTTGCGGATACATCAGCATCAGCGGTGTCCACATGCCGTGGTCCAGAGCGCGCTGATCGGTGCTGCCTACGCGCAAGCCGGATTGGCGCAACAGGTCCATCACCTCTGCGGCCAGGGCCAGATCTGTGCTGGCGGGATAGCGCAGGGTATAGAGAATGGGCGGAAAGCCGCCGAAGTCATATAGCGTCCCCGGCTTCTCTGCCAGATTGACCATGGGCAGTGTGCTTTCCCAATGAGCGGATAGCACCACGATGGCCCGTGGGCGGGCGAGCTGCTGGCCAAGCTGCTGCAGAAAGTCGCGGGTAGGGCTGTGCTCAATGGGGAGCGTCGGGGCTCCGTGAGAAATAAACAGGGCGGGTTGTCGCGTGGTCATGGTGGTATTACCTGCATTGATTGCCATGTGAACAGCTTAACCAGCTTTGCCTGTCAAAAAAACCGTGAATTTCTCATTATATTGTTTACCAATGGTAAATAGTATCGCGGACCTTTGCTGATGTGTATGCCTTGGCCTAAGCCGGGTGGCTGGCGACTGGCTGGCTACCCATGGCGCTGTGTCCTGCTGGCTGCAATATCAAGGCCCAGCCTGCGCAGACGATGGCAAGGCCAACCAGTCGACGTGCCATCAGGCGAAAACGGCTGCGCTGCAATGTGGTGTGCTGTTGTTTCATGTGCTTCTCCCTGTGAATGCTCTTATTTTAATGAGAATAATTCGCAAGTAAAATTAATCTTTTAAAATTACCGATTTGTTTTGGCAATGATCGTTGCTGGCCAAGGTTACGGAAGGGTATGCAGGGGATATGCAGGGGAGGGGAATGTGCTGCAAGCCAACCGGACAGCTTGTGCTGTCCGGTTGGCTTGCTGTGATGACGCTGCTAAGCGCCAGGGCTATCAGTTCAGATCAAAGCGATCTGCATTCATCACCTTGGTCCAGGCCGCGACGAAGTCCTGGACGAATTTCTCCTGGCCATCATCTTGTGCATACACCTCGGCGTAAGCACGCAGCACCGAGTTGGAACCGAATACCAGATCGACACGGCTTGCTGTCCACTTGACTGCGCCGCTCTGGCGATCGCGCAGCTCGTAAAGATTGTGCGCGGCCGGCTTCCAGGTATTGGCCATATCAGTCAGATTGACAAAGAAATCATTCGTCAGCTGACCAACACGGTTGGTGAACACGCCATGCTGGCTGCCGCCGTGATTGCTACCCAACACACGCAGGCCACCCACCAGAACGGTCATCTCGCAGGCTGTCAGGCGCATCAGCTGGGCACGGTCGAGCAGCATTTCTTCTGCGCTGACCACGAAATCCTGCTTCTGCCAGTTACGGAAACCATCGGCCACCGGTTCCAGCACATCAAAGGATTCGGCATCGGTCATCTCGGCCGTGGCATCACCACGACCCGGTGCGAATGGCACCGCTACGGCATGGCCTGCTGCCTTCGCTGCCTGTTCGATACCGACATTGCCGGCCAGAACAATCACGTCGGCCACGCTGGCTCCGGATTCGGCGGCGATTTTTTCCAATACCGCCAGCACCTTGGCGAGGCGGGCCGGTTCATTACCCGCCCAGTCCTTTTGCGGAGCCAGACGGATGCGTGCACCATTAGCACCGCCGCGCTTGTCAGAACCACGGAAGGTCCGGGCGCTGTCCCAGGCAGTGCTGACCATCTCGGCCAGGCTCAGGCCGCTGGCGGCAATCTTTGCCTTGACTGCGTCGATGTCGTAGTCGGTGCGGCCAGCCGGAACCGGATCTTGCCAAACCAGATCTTCCTGCGGCACATCGGGGCCGACATAGCGAGCCTTGGGGCCAAGGTCGCGGTGAGTCAGCTTGAACCAGGCACGGGCGAATACTTCAGAGAAGTAGGCCGGGTCCTTGTGGAAGCGCTCGGAAATCTTGCGATATTCCGGGTCTACCTTCATGGCCATGTCAGCATCGGTCATGATAGGCGTACAGCGGATGCTGGGGTCTTCCACATCCACCGGCTTGTCTTCTTCCTTGATGTCGATCGGCACCCATTGCCAGGCACCTGCCGGGCTCTTGGTAAGCGTCCATTCATGGCCCAGCAGCATGTCGAAGTAGCCGTTATCCCATTGTGTCGGGTGGGTGGTCCAGGCACCCTCGATACCGCTGGTCACGGTGTCGCGGCCAATGCCACGGCTGGTGTGATTCATCCAGCCCAGGCCCTGTTCTTCCAGCCCGGCACCTTCCGGCGCTGCACCCAGATTGGCGGCACTGCCGTTGCCATGGGTCTTGCCCACGGTATGGCCGCCTGCCGTCAGTGCTACGGTTTCTTCGTCGTTCATTGCCATGCGGGCAAAGGTGACGCGTACGTCGTGAGCGGTTTTCAGCGGGTCTGGCTGACCATTCACCCCTTCCGGGTTGACGTAAATCAGGCCCATCATGACAGCGGCCAGCGGATTTTCCAGGTCGCGCTCTCCGGAGTAGCGGCTGCCTTCGCCACCGCTAGGGGCAAGCCATTCCTTTTCCGAACCCCAGTAGATGTCCTTCTCGGGTGCCCAGATGTCTTCACGACCGAAAGCGAAGCCATAGGGCTTGAGGCCCATGGACTCATAAGCCATGGTGCCGGCGAGAATCATCAGATCGGCCCAACTGATCTTGTTGCCGTATTTTTTCTTGATCGGCCACAGCAGGCGGCGTGCCTTGTCGAGGTTGGCATTGTCCGGCCAGGAGTTGAGCGGAGCAAAGCGCTGGTTGCCGGTACCGGCACCACCACGGCCATCGGCGATGCGATAGCTGCCGGCAGAGTGCCAGGCCATGCGGATCATCAGCCCGCCATAATGGCCCCAGTCAGCCGGCCACCAGTCCTGGCTGTCTGTCATCAATGCCTTGATGTCATTTTTCAGTGCTGCAACATCAAGCTTTTTGAGTTCTTCGCGATAGCTGAAACCACTGCCCAGCGGATTGGTCTTGCTGTCGTGCTGGTGCAGGATGTCCAGGTTCAGGGATTTGGGCCACCAGTCCATATTGGACATGCTTGCCTGGGTCATCCCGCCATGCATGACCGGGCACTTGCCTGCAGAACTTGCGTTGTTGTTCGCCATCACTTGCTCCTGTTGCGTGGGTTGTGAGTTGTTGCGGGCGTTTTCCCCGCTAACAGATAAGGGTTTTCAAGAATCCAGTGCAACGGATGGTGTCCGCTTGCACTTTCAAGGCAGAGTCCGGCGAAGAGTCACCAGAGGCTTTGCACCTGATAGCACTATTGCAGGCCGGCAAATGCGGCCAGCATGTCGAGCAGGACTTCCTGCCATGTCTGATTGTTTTGCATGACGTTCTCCCGGTGTACTGGATTGATAGCCTAATTTGTACTGCATCACCTGTTCTTTGTTACTGGGATAATTCCGTAATATTGGCAAGAAAAATCCTATCCAATAGCTGGACAGCGTATTGGGCCACCGGTTCAAGCCTTTGCTACCTGCCCAATAGCAAGGTGATGGGATGAGTATGGTTGTTGTTGATAGTTTTGTTAAATTGATTGTTATTAATCGATTGTTAGTTTTGTGCTATCAAAAAAAAAGAGCCCGCAGGCTCTTGGTCAATCTCGTGGTGTCTGGGCTCAGTCCCAGGGCAGCTTCTCATCGCTGCCATCCTCTACTGGCACAGCAACTTGCCGGGTTGGTGCTGGTGCTGAAGTAGTCTCTGGCGATGCCTGGCTGTCTTCCAGGCCTCCCAGTGCTTCAATCAAGGCCTCTACCAGTTCGCCCAGTTCTTCACTCATCAGGGTGAATGTCGCTTCAAACAGGCTTTCCCGGTCATCGCCGGCCTGGCTGGCTTCTTCCTGCAGAACATCCAGAAACTGGATGCGCTTGAGTTGCAGGGTATCGGTCAGCATGAAACGAACCTTCTCCTGCCAGATCAGGCCGACGCGGGTCACCTGCTTGCCGGTGGCGATATGCTGGCGGATTTCTTCCGCAGTCAGATCCATGCGCGTGCAGCGAATGACTGCACCGTTTTCGCTGCCATCCTTCAATTCGCAGTCGGCATCCAGCTCGAAGCCATAAGGTGCCTCGCCAGCAGCCAGCCAGTCCGTCATCGCCGTATGCGGGGCCAGTTTGGTGCGGGGCAGGGCAGCCGGGAAGGGCGGCAAGGCCTCACGCAGTTTGGAAACCAGCGCTTCGGCCTTACTGGCGGTACCCGAATCCACCATCATCCAGCCGCGGCGGCAATCAAGATAAGCAGTCGTACGGTGGGTGCGAACAAAGGCACGTGGCAGCAGATCATCGGTAACCTGTTCCTTCAGCGCCAGCTTTTCCTTGCGGCCAACCTTGCGTAGCTCCTTCTCTTCGATCTCCTGCACCTTCTGTTCGACAAAATCGCGGATCACGCCAGCGGGCAATACCTTGTCTTCCCGTTTGAGTGACAGCAGCTGACATTCGCGGGCGGAGAATACCGGGCTGTCCAGGTGTGAAGCCGGTGCTACCCAACCCTCACTAAACCAATCCAGCCCGCCGCAATGCTGAAAGGGGCTTTTCTCCAGCGCGGCGGCCAGCTTGTCGGTTTCATGGATGGATTCGGAAGTCAGGCGATAAAAAGATAGTTGCTTAAACCACATAATTGTTCCATAATGCGCGTCCTCTGATGCCGCTGATTGTAACCCGGAAACGGGCCGCGCAGCAGACAACAGATTGCAGATATTAGTGGGAAGCGGAGTGTAGCTTAGCCTGGTAGAGCGCTACGTTCGGGACGTAGAGGCCGGAGGTTCGAATCCTCTCACTCCGACCAAAAATATTGCAAAAGTATTGTGAAATACTTGGATTTGAGTTAAATTGCTGTTCTCGCGCTGATGCACGAAAACACAAATCGGAGTGTAGCTTAGCCTGGTAGAGCGCTACGTTCGGGACGTAGAGGCCGGAGGTTCGAATCCTCTCACTCCGACCAGATTCAAAAAAGCCTTGAATTTCTTCATAAGAGACTCAAGGCTTTTTTACCAAGTTGGTTCGCCGGTATAGCTCAGTTGGTAGAGCAGCGCATTCGTAATGCGAAGGTCGGGGGTTCGACTCCTCTTACCGGCACCATGTAAAACAAGCACTTAGGCCAATCCTTCGGGGTTGGCCTTTTTGTTTTCTGGTTTCATGTACTCGCTATGTACTTGCCAGCGTGCAACGGTGGCTATCTGGGTGTCCATGCATGGTGTTGAATTGTGCCGTCCGCAGGATATATCCATGACTGAAAGCGTATATATACCGTAAACAGGGCAAGAGTCGGCTGGGTGCATCTGTACTGCCGTATGGATGCATCCAACGGCGGTGTATGCATCCCCAAAGCAGCTTTATTTGCAGATAGCTGACAAAAGAAAAAAGCCCGCATTGCACGGGCTTGTGTTTGAAGTACATCCCAAGGCTGCTACGGCAGCATGTCTACCGGGAACCAAGCCTCAGCAAAACCTGAGCTGACATATCTTTGCAGTGCGGCTTCCCGTTCAAGAAGTCTCATCCGTTCTGTATCGTTGGTGCTGGGCGATATGGAGGGTAGCAACTTGGCAATCTGTTCTGCATCAAGTCCGGCATCACGGAGCTTTTCTGCTTTCTCTGTATGTGCTTGCTCCTCAAGCTGTGCTTTTCGTTCAAGCTGTGCCAGTTGGGACGGAAGCGACATGAGTAGGGCTACTGCTGTTCGGGCCTGCGGCGTGTTTGCGTTGTCTTGGCGTTCTTTGCGAGCCAAGATGCTTTCCTCCCTCATTGTCTGCCGTGCGGTTTGCACGCTTGCCATCATTGCTTTGGCCGTGTCGGTAGGGTTCGACGATTGACGTATCTGCTGGAGTAAGTCGCAATCGCCGCCTTCTGCAACAAGTAATGCTTGTTCATTGAGAATCGCAGCAGCTAGTTTTCTTGCAGTGTAATCAGTGTTCATTCTGTGTCCTCTATACGCGTTATAAAATTCCCGCGCATTTTTGTCTGGCCCCTCGTTTCTTGACCACAAGATGGCAACCTCTAGAGGGTGTACGCCAGACGTACCAAAGATTGTGTAAAAACTACCGCCATTAACCCGCCAAGCGTGGCAAAGCTTGCTTTGCCTGAGATTCATTGCCCCGCCTTGCGTGTCAAAGTTCAATCGTTTGCCACGTGTGGCGGGGCACGGGATTTTTTATCAGGTATCAGTGCGGCTTGTTTTCTCCAGTACCCAAGAGGGCCTACGGTCGGTTTTATATCAAGCGGCTTCCCCGGCACGTGGTCGTCAATACGAAAAAATGAAAAGCCAAAAAGATTGCAAATTCTGCGTCCACCTTGTCTTGTGCGTACTACCCATCCTTCAGTCTCAAGCTCATTCAGGGCCTTGGCGAGGGTGTCCTTACTTCGCCAGCCGCGTTTCTGCATGAGTGTCCAGCTTGCTGACAAATAACCATTCCTACCCATGTGATGCTGTGCAGCCATATCCATCATCAACTTGACTGCAAATGGGCTGAGTGTGGCGAACTCGTCTGATTCGAGAACACACTTTGGCAGTGCAAAGAAACTGCCAGGTTCACGCCCTTGCTTCGCTTGGCGTAATGCAGATTTATTTGTGCGGCGACTCATGGCTATTGGCTTTCCAGATTGCGACTTGCCGCCGACCCATTGGTGTTAAGAAGTAACGGCCACGAAGGCATTTTCTACCATCCCGGTCTATAAATTCTTCTTTTAGGCAGACCCAGCTAAGTCCTTTTCTTTGAAGTTCAGCCATCAGTTCGGGGCCATTCGAGCATCCTGCAATTTTGTCGACCTGCTCACGAAGGAGTCCTTCATTCTTTAGTAGGGCTTCAATTACCCGCTGGTGTCGCGGGTTGCTCGTTCCAGTAAAAGCTGGGGTTGAAAGCTCGAATAATTCGCCTTGGCGCAGTAGAATTGCCGGTGTGAGTGTGGCGCTCGTCTTTGCTTTGGCAGGGCGGGCGTTTTTCATTGTGGAGCCACTCCGCTTATGAGCATTGAAATATCAGATAAGCGCCAGCGGAGTTTTCCAGCCACACGGACAGGACGGATTGGGCCGGTGTCATAGCAGGCCCAGCGGCGGAGGGTTTGTGGTTTGAAGCGCAGGAGTGCTGCTGCTTCATGCGTGGCTAGTAATGTGCAGTTTGAAGCAGTGCAGGGTTTTGTGTTGGTATCCATGTTATTTCCGTATCGCTACGTTGCAGCGTGTTAATTACGGCATGGATATTTCCAGCTATTTTAAAATAGTGTCTTTCCCCTTGGGAATGGGAAGTTAGTTGGGAGTCTAGGTGGGAACTTTCAAGTTTTGGGAATGGAGCCATCTCTTTTCATGTCTGAGATGGCGTTGGAAAACGTCTTCAGTCCGACTGGTTTTTTGGATGGCTTTCCATTAGCCATTACCCAATAGAATTCATCCTCATTTCCATTTTGTTTGAAGGTGCCTTCTGTGTCATTTTCTTTGAGCCACTGCAAAATTTTCCTTGCAATAGGTTCATTATTGTCATGGGCTTTTAACATTGAGTTCCAGTTTTTTATTAGAGCTTCTCTCCAAGCAATTTTTCCTTTTGGATTGGCTATGGGGTTGGTGGTGCTGCTATCGTTTTGTAAGTTATCCTGAGGTGCTATATTTTTATTATCAAATGTTGTGTCGATGTGATTGTGTGCTGTGGCAGCCTTTTTAATCCAATTTTCAAAATCTACGCGTGAAATGTATACTTGATTCATACATTTTTCTTTGTTACGTAGTATTGCCCGTCCGTATGGTGTCTTGATTTGGTGCTGGAGCCACTCCCCCAAGAGGGTGTAGTTAAATCCAAGCCTCGGGTGAGGCTTGGTTATTTCTTTTTGATGCCAAATTTCCGCACAAATTTCACTCTTGCGGATAGCCGTCAAAATTTTATCTTCCAGTGCATCCATCTGGCTTATTTGTTTTTCAATGTATTCAATCCACTCGCCATCATCATTTTCCTCTAGCATCATATCTAGTAGTTGACCAAGTGTGCTGAATTGGATGAAATCCCTTGTGGGCCCGTCTTGTTGTATATTGGCCGTTTGAGCATTCATGCTATCTGTTGAACTCATGTTCATTCCTTTACTAAATTTAAATTAAGCAATTAGTCGTAAACCAGAGCTGATTCTTTCTGTGTGGGGTTGTTCGATTTCAGCCTGTTCCAAAATGAATGCTTCTATCTTGGTGTGCCACATGCGTAGCAGGTCTAGCGGGCGGCGTCGATAGTGCTTTTCAGCAATCGCACTGGGCTTGTGGCCTTGAATCTGTGCGACAACACCAGCGGGACACTCTACCCACTCGGCCAATGTGCCAAACGAACGGCGCAGGCCATGCAAGCTGACATGAGGTAGTCCAGCAGCATCGAGGGCGCGGGTGTGGGCTTTGGTGGGTTCCATCAGTCTGCCTTCTGCTGCGGTGGGGCTTGAGAATACCCATTCATTACGGCGGGGCAGGGCGGCTAGTAGCTGGCTGGTGTATGGGGTCAGCGGTATGACGCGCTCTCCCTCAATTTTGTCTTTGATGGTCAGGCTGGCCCACTGGAAATCGACGTTCTCCCAGCGTAGTCCGGCCAGTTCCTCGCGTCTTGCTCCGGACAAAAGCAGGGCTTGCAGATAGGCCGCAATAACCGGGTTTGATAACTGCCGCATGGCGGCAAACCATGTGGCGAGTTGTTCCCGTTGCAAGCAATCGTCCTTGCTCTGGCTTGCGGGCAAGTGTTCTTTCACACGCTGGGCTGTGCATACGTTGGCATCTACCAATCCCGCGTAGCTGTCACTTTCTGCCATCCATGCCACAAAGGCGCGTAGTAGACGATAAGCATGTGCAGCGACTGCTGGGCGTTCCGCTGCCTCATCATTGAGCCAGCTTGCGACTGTCTTGTCGGATAGCTCTGATATGGGCAATGCCATGAGTGGGTGCAGTGGCCCTGCTACGGTCTTACCCTTGCCGCGTTGTTTTGTCTCGCCACCGGCTGCTGCCAGATTGATATGGTCGGCAAGGTAACGGGCAGAGCGCGGTCGCTTGGTCTTGGCGCTGACTGTGGTTTGTAAGTGATGCAGGTAGTCTGCCCATGCATCAGCTACCGTCGCAGACTTGCGCTTGGCCTCTGCTTGTTTCTGTTCGGCTTCTGCTTTTCTGTCCTGTTTTTCTTGGCGTGGGTCTATTCCGGCATCACACAGTGACTGTAGGCGACGGGCTTCCTTGCGGGCGCTGTTGTCATTGCTTCTCGCAGGTGCGTCCAGTCGCCATGATTTTACGTCACCAATCGTCATGCGGAATTGCTTGCCGTGAACGTAGCCTTGAAAAATGAATGACTTTGCCCCGTTGGAGGTTGTGCGCAGACCCAAGCCTGGGGCTTCTGTGTCGTAGTCGAAGGATGAGGTCTTGCCAGCAGGGCAGTTTGCATCTGCTATGCGGTCAATCGTGAATTTGAAGGTTGCCATTTCAGGTCACAAGTACAAATACAGAGTCCATGTACTTGCAGTGTACTTGTAAATCGTCAATTTGTATCAACGCATGTCAACCTGAACTACTGGCTGAATTTCATTATATTGCTGAAAATAAAGAAAAATATTGAATTTATGGATATGGGTCAACACAGAGAAACAGCAAGAAAGTCGTATTCGTAATGCGAAGGTCGGGGGTTCGACTCCTCTTACCGGCACCATGTAAGTCAAGCAATTAAGCCAGCTCTCCGGAGCTGGCTTTTTGCTTTTCTGTCGCTTGTAAGACTGGCGAGGGGAATTTTCTCGCGGTGTCGAGGTGCTTACCAGTCAGGACGAAGTATCTACATAAAACAGAGGCAGTTCAGTCTACCTGTACCGCGATGGTGCAATCTAGCCGACCTATTGGCATAAGTGCTGATGTAGCCATTGTTTGACTACTGGCGCATGTGGATGCGCGGCTCCACTTTTCTTGAAGCTTAATACGTAGACATTATTGGTTGCCAATTCTGCCGCGATAGGTATCAGCAGACGTTTGCTGTCCAATAAAGGTTGTACTAGCTGCTTGTCTACCATGGCGATACCCACTCCACGCACAGCGGCCTCGATGGCCAGCTCATCGAGATTAAAGAAAATATGTGTTTGGGATATATCCAGCGACCAGCCATGCGCTAAGGTCCAGCGTTCCCAATCGATGCCATTGAGCGAGCCATGCAGTAGCGTGTAGCCAGAAAGCTGATCCATATTTTGCGGAGGTACTTTTCCAGCAACACATTGTGGATGGCAGACCGGGATCAGGCACTCTTCAAATAACAGCAAATCCTCCTGGCTAAGTGCTGACTTCTCTTTGTAGCTGACAAATGCATCATATTGAGCCAGATCGCCATAAACAAGGTCTGATTCTGTTTCTATCGTCAGACTCAGACCGGGATTATCAACGCAAAATTGTGGCAGCAATGGAAGAAGTATCTTCGCTGCTAAGGAAACATAAATCTTAAGGCGGAATGGCCTGCTTTTTCGTGAATAGCGTTTTTCAACATTACTTAATTCACGAAATATCAGTTCGGTGGATCTCAGTAATTCAATTCCCTCTGCTGTCAATTCCACTTTGCGCGCACTGCGATTGAACAATGTTACCGAATAATGTTCTTCAAGCAGTTGTATCTGGCGACTGACTGCACTTTGCGTAAGGTGCAGGCGTTCGGCTGCTTCCGTGAATGAGTTACACTCACTCAGCATCAAAAAGGTCTGTAGCGACTGGATGTTAGGTGGGCGTATGATCATGTGGATGAAATTCCGGAATGGCAGAATGAAAATAAATTGTTTGCTATGGCATCTTGCGATTTTTATACTTAAAAAATCAATAAAATCAAATGGCGAGATGAAAAATGGATCGGTGCGGATGGATAGAGACAAGTAATGGCATAAATAAACTGCCTACGTTGGGAAAAGATATTAAAACAGATTTTCTCATTGTGGGTGCTGGTTTTGCCGGAATTTCCTGTGCCATTAATTTGGCAAGGATCAATCCATCGCAGCGTATTGTGCTGGTAGAAAAAAACAGGCTGGGACAAGGTGCATCATCCCGTAATTCTGGTTTTGTTGTTTGCCATGAGAAGCCTGGTGATGGCGAATATATTAATCAAGCCGGATTTGAGCGATATCACCAGGAAACACAATTTGGTACTGCAGCCAGCCAACTGGTTGCCCAGTATGTAAAGCAATTTGATATCGATTGTGATTTTGATCAGTCCGGTTACTTCATCGGCGTGAGTGACAGCAGCAAGATGTCAGATCCAGCGCAGTTGCTGGCCACGCTCAAGGCGGCGGGAGCCCAGGTCTCGCTGCAGGAGGGGGATGCACTCGCAGCTCGGCTGGGGACCGACTTTTACAAGATAGCCGTCCACTGTGCAGGCGGCAATGCATTAATTCAGCCGGCCAAATACGTTCAGGGTCTGATTGCTGCACTACCTCCCAATGTGGAAGTGTACGAACAGGTCAATGTTCATGCCATCCGCGCCGTTGCTGGTAATGCCCTGGAGGTACGTGGCAATGGCCATTGCATCACTACGGATCGAGTCATTGTCTGTGCCGGTGCCTATCCAGGGCGTGCGGGTGTCAAATCAGCTCATATCTTGCCACTGGAGCTGACCGCCTCACTAACCCGCCCCCTCAGTCAGCAGGAGCTCAACGCCATGGATGCTCCCCAGCCCTGGGGCATTCTCTCCGCAGCCCTGACCGGAGCCACCGTCAGGTTGACACAGGATCGGCGGCTCATGATTCGCAACACACTGGAATACCGATGCCGCGATGTGTCTGCCGCAGAATTGCAAGCCAGGCAGAACGTGCATCTGGCGGGTCTGCAGCGGCGCTTTCCCTGGCTGGTCAAGCAGGATATCGCTTACACCTGGTCTGGCCACCTGAGTGGTACGCGCACCGGAAATCCCCTGTTTAAACAATGGGGAAACCAGATGTTTGCCGTATCTGGCTGCAATGGTTCCGGTATTGCTCGCGGTACGCTGTGGGGCAAGCTGCTGGCCGAGTATGCCTCTGGAGTATCCAGCGATCTGCTGCGCTATGCCGTGAAGCATGGCGAACCCGGCTGGCTGCCACCCCGTCCATTCCTCGATATCGGTGCCAGTTTGAAAATTGGCTACGAGCGCTTCAAATCAAGCAGTGAAATCTAACAAGGAGAGACAGCATGGAGAAATGGTTGAAACAGGCAGGCACGATGATGGCGACTTCCGGTCTGCTGGTCATCGCACTGCAGAGCGCACCGGCAACTGCTGAAACGCTGAACGTGTATAACTGGTCCGATTACATTGCCAAAGATACCGTACCCAATTTCGAAAAGCAGCAAGGTGTAAAAGTCCGTTACGACAACTACGACAGTAACTCCACCCTGGAAGCCAAGCTGATGGTTGGCAACTCTGGCTATGACCTGGTGGTGCCCACCACCAATTTCATGGCACGGCAAATCAAAGCCGGCATCTACCAGAAGCTGGACAAGAGCAAGATCGACAACCTGAAACACCTTGATCCCACTTTGATGAAGCTGATTGAAGGGGCTGATCCTGGCAATCAGTATGGTGTGCCCTGGGCCTATGTCACGATCGGCATCGGTTATAACAGCCAGAAGGTCGCTCAAGCCTTGGGAAATGGCGCTAAAGTCGATTCGTGGGAGGTGCTGTTCAATCCGAAACTGGCCGCAAAGGTAGGGAAATGTGGACTGTCCGTCGTGGATGAACCCGTGAATGTGTTTGCAGCGGCCTTGCAATACATGCATCGCAATCCGAGCAGTACCAATCCCAAGGACTATGAAGATGCCTATGCCTTGCTGAAGCAGGTTCGTCCCTACATTACCCAGTTCAATACCTCCGGCTATATCAACGACCTGGCAAATGGGGATGTCTGTGTCGCCATGGGCTTTTCCGGTGACGTCTACATTGCCAGCAAACGAGCCCGTGAAGCTAAAAGACCGTACACGGTTGGTTTTTCCAATGCCAAGGAAGGCGGCTTGCTGGCCTTTGACGTGATGGCAGTTCCCAAGAGTGCCAAGAACCCAGCGTTGGCAATGAAGTGGATAAACTATATTGAAGACCCCAAGGTGAATGCAGCCATCACCAATGAAATCTTCTATCCGACAGCCAACAAGGAAGCCCGTAAATACGTGAACCCGGTTTTGCTTGCAGATCCCATTCTCTATCCGCCTGAGTCTGAGCTCAAACGCATGGCGCTGATCAAGCCACTGCCGGAGGCCATCATGCAGCTGCAGAACCGCCTGTGGTCGCAGTTGAAGGTCAATAAGTGAAAATCATGCAGCGCAGAGAGAAGGCATTAATACGTGCTTGAACTGCTCGCTGCTTCATGGCTGTCCTCCTGAGAGGGGGCAGCCATTTTTATATGTATGAGAGTTGCCTTGCTTACGGATTGATTAATTTTCAAGATAAAAAAATTGCCCGCATTGTCATGGCAGGGGCAATTAACGGTTACTTTATTCTTTGTTTCTTCTAAAACAATGTATCGAAAAGTGTGGTCATCAATTGGCTGTGCTTTCTCCTTGATTTGACTGCTTGCAGATACACAATTACCGTAATTCAATGTGTTTGTTCACATAGAATGGCTTAGGTCATGCTCAGATATAACTCATCCTCCTGGGCAAAATGTAGTTGCAAAATGGTGTCCAGGCCGTAAAGCGTCCGTTGCAATTCCTGTATTTCCAATGCGGAAGCCGAAATAGGTAGTGCTGCAATTTGCATCGCCAAGCGCCGAGACTGTTTGAAAATTTCCTGATGGCTGCGGCTGAGCGCCGCTAGAGGGTCTTCCCCTCCCAGTAATCGTGCCATTGCCGGATAGACCTGATGTTCCTCCCGCTTTTCATGTGGCAGCAGCTGTTCTTGCAACATGGCGTCCAGCCGGGTCAACTCTTCCACCAATGTGGCATGTTCCAACTGGGGTAGGCTGCGCGCCAAGGCCGCCAAATGCTGCAACAGTGGATTAAGCTGGGCGTGCTCCTCATTCAGTTTCGATATCGTGCCGACAGTAAAGCGCTGCCGCTGTCGCACTGCAGCCGGTGGGGCTAAAGCCCGCAGTGCATTGAGGATCACGGCAACATCAATGATCTCCTGCAAAACGGCCCCGGCAACCGGTGGCAGCCAGCCCCATGCGGCAGCCAGCATGGCCGTGACCGAGAGCCCCATGCCGGCAACGACGCTTTGCCGGGCGATGGACATGGTGCGATGTGCAGCTATGACCGTTTCCGCCAGACGATCCAGGCGATCATTGAGCAATACGACGCCAGCGCTCTCTGCCGCAGCGGCTGCGCCTTGCGCGCCCATCGCGACGCCGACATCGGCTGTCCGTAACGCCGGCGCGTCATTAATGCCATCGCCCACCATGATGGCAACACCGTGTTGGCGAGCCTCCTGGATGTGGGAAAGCTTGTCCTGAGGCTGTAATCCGGCAAACACCTCATCCACCCCGATGCCGTTGCCGATCGCCTCGGCTACATCCTGGCGGTCGCCGGATAGCATGGTAATGCGCTTGATGCCCGCTCTCTTCAGCATGCGTAAGGCCCTGGGGGTTTCCAGTCGCAGGCAATCTGCCATCTCCAGCGCGCCTAACAGCTGACCCTCTCTGGCAACATACACCGAGCTTGACCCTTCTATGTCTAACCTGGACTGCAACTGTGTCGCCCACTCCGGCAGGAAAGACAGCTGACCCGTGATGTAGGCGAAGTTGCCCAACGCCACCCTGCGGTTTTCAAGAAGGCCTGTCAGCCCGGCTCCAGCCGTTTCAGTGACGTCACTGGGCATGGGCAAACGGGTTTCCCCCCGCTCGTTCGCAGCTTGCACCACCGCCGTCGCCATCACATGATTCGACATCTGATCCAGTGCCGCAGCCAGCCTCAACACTTCATCCGTGTGCACGCCATCCGCTGCATGAATTGCCGTCAGCCGTGCCTTACCCCCGGTCAGGGTGCCGGTTTTATCAAAGAAGAGCAGGTTTGCGCGTGCCAGCGTCTCCAGCACTTCACCACTTTTCACCAGCACCCCTCTGCTGGCGCACTGGGATATCCCGGAAATCATTGCCACAGGCACGGCCAACAGCAAGGGGCAGGGGGTGGCCACCACCAGAACCGCCAGTGCCCGCATGACATCGCCACTGGCCAGCCAGGCAAGGCCGGCAAGCGCGAGGGTAGCAGGAATGAACCAGAAGGCGTAGCGATCGGCCATGCGCGTTACCGGTGCCTTGGCCCGCCCGGCTTCTTCTACCAGTTTGATGATGCTACTGAAGGTGCTGGCCTCGGCAGTGGCGATCGCAGTCATCCTGAATGCGTCACCCGCATTAATCGTGCCGCTTCTGAGCAGTGCGCCGGCATTGTAATTGACCGGGGTGGGCTCGCCGGTCAGGGTCGCTTCGTCAAGAACGGCAAGCGGATCTTTCAGGCGTCCATCGACCGGTACCACCTCGCCAGATTTGACGAGTAAAAAATCGCCAATAGCTATTTCCGCCAGCGGCACGCGCTGCTGGCTTTCCCCCTCCAGCCGGTTGGCGTAGCGCGGCACCTTGGCCAGCAAGCTGGTCATTTCCCGCTCGGCGCGTCCGGCTGCATAGCTGTCCAGCCAGCGACCGGTAGCCGCCATGGCTGCGATGATCGCAGCTGTCAGCCATTGATCCAGCATCATGGAGCCGCCGATGGCCAGCAAGGCCAGCAGGTCGACCCCCAGTGCTTGCTTGCTCAAGGCAACTACCGTGTCTTTTACCAGCAGAACCATGACTGGCACTGCCGAGACAAGCAAGAATATGTCCACTGAAACATCAAGTGAAAACACCCGCTGCACGCACCACAGCAGTACTGCCACAGTAGGTGGCAGCAACAAGGCTGCGTTGATCAGACTCTGTTTTTTTCCCACCGTAACTCCCTAATGGTGATGAGTGGAGGACGCCGCCCCCGCAGTATCATCGAAGGAAACTGTCAGGACTGAAGTCTGTGCCTCGGCCTGACACGCCAGGGCCCAGCCGGCTTCCACCTCTGCTTGCGACAGCACCAGATTACTGCGCATTGCCACCCGGCCCTCGCTCACTTTGCAGCGACAGCTTCCGCACATGCCCGCGCGGCAGTGGCTGGGCGCTTGCAAACCTTGACGCTCCATCGCATGCAGCAGCGTAGCACCTTCGTCCAGCACGATGGCGTGCTGTTTCCCGTGCAGACTCACCCGCGCCGAGGCGGCTCTGCTGTCCATGCCTGCAGCCTGCCGGCCCACCGCAAAACGCTCGCGATGAAGGGCGGCTGGTGGCATGCCCAGATTAGTCAGGCAGGTCTGCGCCATGCTCATCAGCCCATCAGGCCCGCAAAGGAAGGCTTCAGTGTGAGTCCAGTCGCGTACCAATATTTCCAGCCTGTCCGCATCAATCCGGCCTTCGTCTTCCGTGATCCATAGCGTGGCGACCAGTCGCTGAGCGTAACGGTCCTGCAAAGATGCCAGTTGTTGGCGAAAGATCACATTATCAGCTTGTTGGCTGACATAGATCAGCCTCACCCGACCCTGGCTTTGGCTCAACACGTAACGAAGAATCGAATACAGTGGCGTGATACCGCTGCCGCCTGCTAGCAATAGCAGATCCCCTGCGGGCACTCGGGGCCGGAACTGGCCTGCGGGCGGCAAGGCAGCCACGGTCATGCCGACACGCAAACCCTCATGCAGCCAGTTCGAAACCAGTCCGCCAGCCACGCGCTTTACCGTGATCGCCAGGGTGGCCTCGCCTGGCAGGCTGGTGATGGAGTAACACCTCCAGTGGCGCATGCCATGAATATCCACCCCGATGGTCAGATGCTGGCCAGGCTGATGCTGAAACCGCCACCGGCGCTCAGCCGGCAAGGCCAGCACAATGGTGATGGCATCCTGCGTTTCCTGACGCAATTCACACACGGAGAGATTGTCATGCTGCACCGCAGAGCGGGACGGCTCGGCTGGCTTTGCCGTGTGTGTGCCACCCAGCAGAAACCACACCATTTTCCGGCGATACACCATCAGCCAGCCTATATGTAAAGCAATCAGCCCCAGGCTCAGCGTCGCAACCATTTCATGGAGTTCCTCGCCCTTAAGCTGTGGCAGGCCGGCGACAAGGTTGCCTATGGATTCCGCCTGTGCTGGCGGAATAAAGAGCTGTAAACCGGCATTGATGAGTGCAGCGTTATCCACCATCAGGACACCCGTCAGCGAAATCAATATCAAGGCAGCCACCATTCCCCATATCAGCGTCTTGCCCCATATTTCTGCCGCGATACCTTTCTGCAGTGTGGCATTCGGCAGAATGCGCGGAAATCCATTAATCCGCATTAATACTATTGCCACCCGAATAATAATAAGCGCTATCAAGCCATAACCAAGCCAGGCATGTGCCAATCCTGCATCATCGCCGGTCAGATAAGCCAAAACAAACAGGCCAGCCAGCGACCAATGAAACCAATGGAATCGGGTGAATTTTCGCATGCTCATCTCCTTGTATTTTGAGATACGGATTTCACAGTAAGTCCATCAGCTTAAGCAGTAATTAATTCCATGATTGTCAAATAATAATAAAACCCATTATCAAAAATTAAATGGAAAATTAATCATAAATTAAGCTTGTCCTCCTAAGGTAAAAGCGTCAATAAAACAGGAGGAGATCATGCGCACTGCAATTATCCTGGTAATCGCGCTAGCAAGTGTAGGCACAAGCGCAAGCGCCACACCGGCCATCATCAGCGACTATGCCACGCAGGCCAAACAGGCCAATCCCGGTTTTACCGGCTTTGCGGCCGATCGCGGCAAAACCCTCTATTTCAGGGAGACCCTGCAAAACGGCAAGAAAATCAGCTGCGCCACTTGCCACTCGGCAGATCCACGCCAGGCAGGGAAAACACTTGCCTTTCGCACTATCGACCCGATGGCGACGTCGGTTACGCCTTCCCGATTTACTGATTCGAAGAAAGTTGAAAAATGGTTTCGCCGCAATTGTGATGATGTCTTCAAGCGCGAATGCACCCCGCTGGAAAAAGGAGACTTCATTACTTATCTGAGTAGCCTGAAATAAGGACAAACAACATGAAGAAAATCTTGTTGCTGGGTGCCATCGCCCTGATGGGCATCAGCGCAGGCCAGATCATGGCCGATGACGGAGAGCACCATGAAGGTGGCAAGCGGCCAAAACAGCTGGCCCGCTCACTATCGCAAGCGCCAGCTGTCTGGAAAACGGAATGCGGCAGCTGCCACATGGCTTACCCGCCGGGCTTGCTGCCGGCCTCCGCCTGGAAACGGCAGATGGACACCCTGAAAAACCATTACGGCAGCAACGCTACGTTAACGCCTGAAGACGAGAAGATCATTCGTACCTACCTGACCGGGGCCGCTGCGGACGGCAAATACGCAACGCCAAGCCAGAGCAACAAAGTGGAAGCGCCCAGAATCACCAGCAGCGGCTGGTTCATCCACAAGCACGACGAAATCAGTCCTGCAGTCTGGAAACGCAAATCCATTGGCAGCGCCGCCAATTGTCAGGCTTGCCATGCCGGTGCAGCCAAAGGCGACTTCAACGAGGATGGGGTGAATATTCCACGCTAACGCTGTGCTGCTGCACGGGAGCCACTCGAGACGTAGGCCGGTCGGCGTAAGCCAACGGCGGCTGGATGGATCAAGCAGGTTGAGCACCGGTTTGCCCCCCGCAAAGACGCAGGAAAAATATTGACATTAGAGGGCGAGGGGGTATTATCCGGCCAATCAAAATTGATTTTCATTTACGGGTGATGTGGATGCGACTTAGCGAACTGGGAAAGCAACAAACAGCCAGTGTGGTCGGTGTGGAAAAGCTGCAGGCTGATGACGCGATTGCCGCGCGCCTGCAGGACATCGGCTTTGTCGCAGGTGAGACGGTAAAGGTCATTACCCGTGCCCCGTGGGGAGGCGATCCGATACTGGTGCAGGTGGGCACCAGCCGCTTTGCCCTGCGCCGGGAAGAAGCCAGCCGCATCGTGCTGCAACAAGGAGTTCAGCGTGGCTGAGATGGCTTTGCGCATTGCCCTGGTCGGTAATCCCAATTGCGGTAAAACTGCGCTGTTCAACCAGCTGACCGGCGCCCGGCAGAAAGTGGCCAATTACGCCGGCGTGACTGTCGAGCGCAAGGAAGGCCATTTCTTCACGGCGTCCGGCCACCGCATCAGCCTGCTCGACCTGCCCGGCACCTATAGCCTGGAGTCCGCCAGCCAGGATGAAAAAGTCACGCTCGATGTGCTGCGCGGCCAGCACCGTGGTGAGCAGACGCCGGAAATGATTATCTGTGTCGCCGACGCCACCAATCTGCGGCTGCATTTGCGCTTTGTGCTGGAGGTGCAGCAACTGGGCCTGCCCATGGTACTGGCGCTGAATATGGTGGATGCGGCACAGCGACGTGGCATCCACATTGATGTGGCGCGCCTGTCTGCCGAACTGGGCATTCCGGTAGTGGAAACCGTAGCAGTGCGTCGTGGCGGGGTGGATGCGCTGGTGCAGCTGGTCGATCAGACAGCCAGCAAAATCCCTGCGGCCGCCGCCGCTCACCATGGTGACCTGCATCAGCGTGTGCGCCACATCATGGCCGATTGCGTCAGCATTCCCCAGCTGTCCGATGCGAAAGTGGATGCGATTGATCGCTGGGTGCTGCATCCGGTGCTGGGGCCGCTGATTCTGCTGCTGGTGATGTTCATGGTGTTCCAGGGGGTGTATTCGCTGGGCAAACCGGTGACCGACCTGATTGGCGACAACTTTGACCTGTTGAACAAGCTGGTGGCCGGGCTGCTGCCGGATGGCCCGCTGCGCGGCTTGCTGTGTGATGGCCTGATCAGCGGCCTGGGCACGGTGCTGGGCTTCCTGCCGGAAATTTTGGTGTTGTTCTTCTTCATCCTGGTGCTGGAGGAGTCGGGCTATCTGCCGCGCGCCGCCTTTCTGCTCGACCGCGTCATGTTGTCGGTTGGTCTGACCGGCCGTTCATTCATTCCGCTGCTGTCCAGTTTTGCCTGTGCCATTCCCGGCATTATCGGCAGCCGCAGTATCAGCAATCAGCGTGACCGCTGGACCACCATTCTGGTCGCGCCTTTGATGACCTGCTCGGCACGCTTGCCGGTTTATGCCTTGCTGATTGGTGCGTTTATCCCGGCGCACAGCATTGGTGGAATATTGAATCTGCAAGGCCTGGTGCTGCTAGGCCTGTACCTGCTGGGTATTGTGGGGGCCATGGCGGTGGGCTGGGTGTGCAAGCGGCTGCGGCCTCGTGATGCGCAGCAGCCGGCTTTGATCATGGAATTACCCGCCTACCGTGTGCCGCAGCTCCGCGATCTGGCCTTGGGGCTGTGGGAGAGAGGCAGCATCTTCCTGAAGAAGCTGACCGGCATGATTCTGGCGCTGACGGTGTTGATGTGGTTTATTTCCAGCTTCCCCAATCCGCCTGTCGGCGCTACCGGCCCGGCCATCGATTACAGCATCGCCGGCTATCTGGGCAAGTCCTTGCAGTTTCTGTTTGCGCCACTGGGCTTCAACTGGCAGGTCACGTTGGCGCTGATTCCAGCCTTTGCCGCACGGGAAACGGCAGTGGCTACCCTGGCTACGGTTTACTCGGTGGCCAATGCCGATGATGTCGCTTCGCTGGGCCATGTGCTGGCGCATCAGATCTCGCTGGCCAGTGCCTTATCCTTGATGGTGTGGTTTGCCTTTGCCCCGCAATGCATGTCGACGCTGGCGGTGATCCGCAAGGAAACCGGCAGCCGGCGGCAGGTGGTGTTGTCCTTCAGCTATATGTTTGTGGTGGCTTACGCCTGCTCGTTTCTGACTTATCACCTGGTGAAGGCCTTTGCATGACTACCAGTCTCTTGCTCCAGTACGGCATCATCGCCATCGTTGTCTTGTTCGCCCTGCGCAGCCTGATTCAGCGCTTTGCCCGCAAGCAGGGTGCTTGTGGCACGGGTTGCGGTTCGTGTGGAGGAGGCTGCGCGTCCAACAGCGCTGCGCCTGCAGTCGTGCTTAAGCAGGTGTCACCGGCGAAGAAAGGCGGCGATTGCTGCTCGGGTGACTGAGTCGACTTGCTCTCCGGCGCTGGCCCGCAGGCCACTGCCCTTGCCATGGAAATGCCACGCTTAGTCGTGGCATTTTGCATTTTTGGCGGGAATGGCAGCGTTCATTGTTCTTTGGCACGGCTCAGGCACGGCTCATTCCATGCGGATGCAGCGTGCTGCACGCTGATGGCACTGGCCACGGGCTTATCCCGGCAGCCGGCAGCACCCCGCAACCGCCGGCGTGTAGAGCGGCAGATGGCTGCAGGGAAGGGCTGGCGGGGTGGGCGACAAAATTTTGCGTTGACAGTTCAAATGCAAATGAGCATGATTCTCATTTTCAAAAAATGAGCCTGGTCATGTTGATCCCGTTTCTCATCATGTTGCGCGAAGGCATGGAGGCCGCGCTGATTGTCGGCATCATCGCCAGCTATCTGCGCCAGTCCGGCCAGCAGCGCTGGATGCCCGCCGTATGGCTGGGCGTGGTGCTGGCCTGCCTGCTCAGTCTGGCGGTGGGCTGCGCACTGGAACTGACCCAGCAGGAATTCCCGCAAAAGCAGCAAGAGCTGTTTGAGGCGGTGGTGGCGCTGATTGCCGTCGCCATTCTCACGTCCATGGTGTTCTGGATGAAGCAGGCGGCGCGTTCCATCAAGGGACAGCTGCATGAGTCCATGGCGGCGGTGTTCAGCCGCGGCCGGGGACAGGCTTATGCATTGGTCGGCATGGCGTTTTTTGCCGTGGCGCGCGAGGGGCTGGAGTCGGTGTTTTTCCTGCTGGCGGCTTTCCAGCAGCAGGCGGAAAACCCGCTGGCCTGGCTGGCCGCCTTGCTGGGCCTGGTGGTGGCGGCGGCCATCGGCTACGGCATTTACCAGGGCGGCGTGCGTATTGATCTGCGCCGTTTCTTCCGCCTGACCGGCTTGTTCATCATCTTCGTCGCTGCCGGCCTGCTGGCTGGTGCCATCAAGGCCCTGCATGAAGCCGGCCTGTGGAACCAGCTGCAAACCGTGGTATTCGACCTGAGCCATGTGCTGCCCATCGACACCCCGCTGGGTGTGATTCTGGCCGGCATGTTCGGCTACAACGACACCCCCACCATCAGCGAAGTGCTGGCCTGGTTGCTGTTCCTGATTCCGGCCTTGTTCCTGTTCATGCGCGGCAGCCAGCCTGCCGTCAGTCCGCTGCCTGCAACAACGCGCTGACCCTGCTTCAGCCTTTTATTTCTCAAGGAAAAATCCTGATGACAAACCGTTCCCTGTTCAAGCTGTCGCTACTGGCGCTGCTGGTATCCACCCTGGCCGCCTGCGGCAAAACCGAAGATGCACCGGTGGCGCAGGCCAGCAGTGCGGCCGTGGCTGCCGCCTCGGCACCCGCGGTGGACTATAGCGCCCAGTTGGCCGGCCCGATTGCCGATTACAAGCAATACGTGACGACCGAGCTGGCCGGCCTGCTGACCCAGTCCAAGGCTTTTGCGGCTGCCATCAAGGCTGGCGAACTGAAAAAGGCGCAGGAGCTGTACGCCATCACCCGTCAGCATTACGAGCGTATCGAGCCGATTGCCGAGCTGTTCTCCGATATGGATGGCGCGATCGACGCCCGTGAGGATGACTTCAAGCAAAAAGCTGCCGACCCGAAATTCACCGGCTTCCACCGTCTGGAAAAAGCCCTGTTTGGCGAGCACACCACCAAGGGTCAGGCGGAGTATGCCGACAAGCTGGTAGCGGACATCACCACCCTGCAAAGCCGGGTGCAGACGCTGAGCATTCCGCCGGCCAAGATGGTGGGCGGCGCGGCCGGCCTGATCGAAGAAGTGGCGGCCACCAAGATCAGCGGTGAGGAAGACCGCTACAGCCATACCGATCTGTGGGACTTCCAGGCCAATGTGGACGGCGCGCAGAAGATTGTCGAACTGCTGCGCCCGCTGCTGCAGAAAGCCAGCCCGGACCTGCTGGCCAAGGTGGATGAAAACTTCAAGACCGTGGACAGCCTGCTGGACAAATACCGCAGCGAAGACAAGCAGGGCTTTGTCAGTTACGACAAGGTGACTGACGCGGACCGCACCGCCATGAAGGGCCCGATTACCGCCCTGGCGGAAGACCTGTCCAAGCTGCGTGGCGTGCTGGGTCTGGATTGATCAGTCACGATGCCGCCCGGCGCTGCCAGCGGGCAGGCCGGGCGAGCTTGAACACATTGCCTTAGAAAGTCCTTATGTCCAGAGTATTCCCCGTATTGCTGCTAGCGGCCTTGCTGGCCGGCTGCAGCCAGGAGGCCCCGGCACCACAGGCAGCTGCCGCAGCAGCGGCTGCCGCCATTCCGGTGGTGAATGTCGGCATCAGCAATGAGGCCTGCCAGCCGATGCAGCTGACCGTGCAGCGCGGCAAGACCCAGTTCATGATCAAGAACAACAGCGGCCGCACCGTGGAGTGGGAAATCCTCAAGGGCGTGTATGTGGTGGAGGAGCGCGAGAACATCGCCCCCGGCTTCAGCCAGAAGCTGACTGCCAGGCTGGAACCCGGCAAATACGAAATGACCTGCGGCCTGCTGAGCAATCCGCACGGTGTGCTTATCGTCGAATGACCATGCTGCGCGGCAGCACAACCCAGACAAACTTCACATCATGACAGAACAAGACAAGCCAGCCATTGCCCAGGCTGCAGCGATAGCCAACCCCCAGCGCCGCAGCCTGCTGCGCGGAGCCGGGTTGTTTGGAGGTGGCCTGCTGGCTGGTGGGCTGGGAGCAGGGGCCTGGTTTGGCAAGCTGGCACCGCCGGTGGACCCGGCGCAGGACCTTGTCCCCTATCGCGGACAACATCAGGCGGGTATCACCACCCCGGCACCACAGGAAGCCATCTTCATTGCGCTGGACGTACTGGCCAAGGATCGCCAGGGCTTGCAGGGCACCTTGCAATTGCTGACCGAACGCATCGCCTTCCTGACCCAGGGCGGCCCGGCACCGGTTGATCACCCCAAAATGCCACCGCCGGACTCCGGCCTGTTGGGTGGCAATATCGCCGCGGATGGGCTGACCATGACCGTGGCGGCAGGTGCCTCGCTGTTTGACCAGCGCTTTGGCCTGCAGGCACAGCGCCCGCAGCACCTGAGCCAGATGCAGGCCTTTGCCAATGACGCGCTGGACGCGGCATGGTGCGATGGCGACCTGCTGCTGCAATGCTGCGCCCATTCCCGCGAAACGGTGATTCATGCGGTGCGTGACATTATCAAGCACAGCCCGGACAAGCTGGCGGCCCGCTGGAAAATGGATGGTTTTCTGCCAGCGGGGGCGGTACGCCACAGCAGCACGCCAATCAATCTGTTCGGCTTCAAGGATGGTACCGGGAACCCCGACACGGCAGACGCCACCCAGATGAATGCGCTGGTGTGGGTGGATGACAAGGATAAGGAACCGGCCTGGGCCAAGGGTGGCAGCTATGTCGCCATCCGCCTGATCCGCTTCACGCTGGAGCAGTGGGACCGCACACCGCTGGGCGAGCAGCAGGGTATTTTTGGCCGCGACAAGGCCAGTGGTGCGCCGCTGGGCAAGACCCACGAATTCGACGACCCCGGCTTTGCAGCAGACCCGCATGGCCAGCATGTACCACTGGATTCCCACATGCGCCGTGCCGAACCACGCAAGCATGGCCGCCATGATGCCAAGCTGCTGCGTCGCAGCTACAGCTATTCGCTGGGGCTGACCAAGTCCGGCCAGCTGGACATGGGCCTGGTGTTCATCTGCTTCCAGTCCAATCTGCAAACCGGCTTTATCGATACCCAGCACCGGCTGGATGGCGAACCGCTGGAGGAGTACATCAAACCCTTTGGCGGCGGCTATTTCTTTGCCCTGCCCGGCGTGAGCGGCAGTGAATATCTCGGCGCCAGCCTGTTGCAAGCCGGGCGTTGATGCCGGCCCGGCCATCAGGCTGGAACAGAGTTTGCTGCAGCGAGCACACCAAGGTTGTCTTTTTCCCCTGCCTAAGAGCCTGTTGATAGGCTGCTGTGCTTCGGCGATAGCTCGTTAAAAGTGCCTGTGGAATGCTCATTTTTGCCGTGTCGCTGGGTATTCTGAATGCTTTGTGGGGGGAGCATGAGGAAGAGCGCCAGGCGCTGCATTAAGCTGCACTGCGCTGTCGAGGCCAGCCACTGAGTCGCTGGCCCAAAACAACAGGGGCTGTAGTCCGCAATGGACACAGCCCCTGTTGCATGCCGGGTGGCCGCCGCGGCGACCGTGTGTGTGGCTCAGCCGATATCCAGCCGGCGGATCACGGTTTCCAGCACTTGCGCCCGGTCGGCCCATTGCGGCTTGAGCAGTTTTTCTGCCCGCTGGATGGCCTGGCAGGCCGGGCAGTCATCCTGGCGGTCTTCGGAACCGTCCACCGGGCAGTTGGCGCGGCGGATATGCTGGGTTTCACCGGTGGCGACGCGCAGCAGGCCTTCCATTGCAGCCTTGATTGCCTTGTCCATTGTGTTATCTCCTGTTGGGGGATGTCTTGCAAAGATGGAAAGCAGTGACAGGGACGGGCTCCCGGTAGGGAGTCGCTGGCCAATGCGTTAGGTGTTCGCATGACGCCATGTGCAGCATGGCGCGCCCTGTGCCTGCATTTGTCGTCAGCATAAGTGACAATTGCAGGCAAAGTTTTCGTCTAGGTCAAGAAAGCCGCATTCATTGCCGGCCGGCATGAAAAAAGCCCGGCAGTGCCGGGCTTGTGGGGGGAGCGTGCTGCGGTTTAGCCGACGGTTTCCACCTTGGCGGCGGCCGTCTGCTTGCCGTGATGTTCCGACGCCAGTGCCATATACATGGCCGGTACCACGAACAGGGTGAACAGCGTGCCGATGGACAGGCCGCTGAAAATCACCAGACCCATGGCATGGCGGCCGGCGGCACCCGCACCAGAGGCGATCACCAGCGGCACCACGCCAAACACCATGGCGGCGGTGGTCATCAGGATGGGGCGCAAACGCACTACCGCCGCACCTTCGATGGCTTCACGCTTGCTGGCGCCCTTGGCGCGCAGGTCGTTGGCCACCTCCACGATCAGGATGCCGTGCTTGCTGATCAGGCCCATCAGCGTCACCAGTCCCACCTCGGTGTAGATATTGATGGAGGAGAAGCCGAGGAAGATGAAGATCATCGCCCCGAACAGCGCCAGCGGCACCGATACCAGAATCACCACCGGATCGCGGAAGCTCTCGAACAGCGCCGCCAGCGTCAGGAACACGATGATGACGGCAAACAGCATGGTGAGCGCGAAGCCACCGGATTCCTGGCTGAACTGGCGCGACTGGCCGGCGTAGTCCACCGTATAGCCGCTGGGGGCAATTTCCTTCAGCGTGTCTTCCAGGTATTTCAGCACTTCACCTTGCGCCTGGCCGGATACTCCGGACAGGGTGGCGGAGTTCTGCTGCTGGAAGCGGGTGATGGATTCCGGTACCACGTCCGACTTCAGATGCGCCACGGTGGACAGCGGAATCACCCCGGCATTCGGCGTGCGGATGTAGTAGTTCAGCAGCTGTGCCGGATTGAGACGGTCTTTCTGCAGCAGTTGCGGAATCACCTTGTAGGAGCGGCCGTCGATGGAGAAGTAATTGACGTAGCCGCCACCCATGGCCGCGCTCATCGCATTGGCCACATCCTGTTGCGTCATGCCCAGCGCGCTGGCCTTGTCGCGGTCGATCACCACCGTGGTTTGCGGGGCGTCGATCTTCAGGTCCACGTCGGCAAAGTAGAACTTGCCCGAGCTGCGCGCCTTGTCCAGCAGCTGTTGCGATACCTCGTTGAGGTTTTCGAACGGCTCGGTGGTCTTGATGACGAACTGCACCGGCAGGCCGGACGAACCCGGCAAGGGCGGGAACTGGAAGGCCGCTACCCGGGCACCGGCAATCTTGTTCCAGCGGGCTTGCAAGTCTTGCTGGATTTCATGCGCACTGCGGCCGCGCTCTTCCCACGGCTTGAACAGCACGCCGCCGATACCGGCATTGATGGTGGGGGTGCCGGTGATCTGGAACATCTGCGCGTACTCCGGCATGCTCTTGCTGATGGCATACATCTGCTGCGCGTAAGTCTGCATCTGGTCGGCATTGGCGGTGGGCGAACCTACGATCTGGCCCAGCACGATGCCCTGGTCCTCTTCCGGTGCCAGTTCCGATTGCGACATCTTGGTCATCAGGCCCAGCAAGGCCAGCAGAATGGCGGCCATCACCACCAGCACCGGCCAGGTTTCCAGCAGGCTGTGCAGCAGGCGGCGGTAGCCGTTCTGCACCTTGTCGAAGGTGTGGTCGATGGCCTTGACCAGCCGGCCTTCATCCTGCTCCGGACGGAAGAAGCGCGAGCACATCATCGGCGACAGGGTCAGTGCCACGATGCCGGATACCGTCACGGCGGAGGCCAGGGTGAAGGCAAACTCGGTAAACAGCGCACCGGTGAGGCCGCCCTGGAAGCCGATGGGCACATATACCGCCACCAGCACCACCGTCATCGCCAGAATCGGACTGCCCAGTTCGCGGGCGGCGATGATGGCCGAATCATAGGGCGATTTGCCTTCCTTCATGTGGCGGTCGACGTTCTCCACCACGATGATGGCGTCGTCCACCACCAGGCCGATGGCCAGCACCAGCGCCAGCAGGGTCAGCAGGTTGATGGAGTAGCCCAGCATCAGCATCATGAAAAAGGTGCCGATCAGCGACAGCGGCATGGCGATCACCGGTACCAGCACGGCGCGGAAGCTGCCCAGGAAGAAGAAAATCACCACGGTGACGATCACCAGCGCTTCCACCAGCGTCTTCACCACTTCATGAATCGAGGTGTTGATGAAGTCGGTGGAGTCGTAGACGATCTGCCCGGTCAGGCCGGACGGCAATTGCTGCTGAATGCCGGGGAAGGCAGTGCGCACGCTCTTGGCCACATCCAGGATATTGGCCTCCGGTGCCACCTTGATACCGATGAATACCGAGCGCTCACCGCTGAAGGCCACGTTGAAGTCGTAGTTTTCCGAGCCCAGCGTCACCGTGGCAATGTCTTCCAGCCGCACGATGGCATCGCCACTTTGCTTGACTGCCAGCTTCTTGAATTCGTCCACGCTGTGCAGGTCGGTCGCGGCAGTCAGCGGAATACTCACCATCTGCCCCTTGCTGGTGCCGACAGCCGCCAGCACGTTATTGCTGGCCAGCGCGCTGTTGACATCGGTGGCGGTAATGCCGTGGGCGGCCATCTTGTCGGCATCCAGCCAGGCACGCAGGGCGAACTGACGCGCACCCAGCAGCTCGGCCGTCTGTACGCCGGGGATGGAGTCCAGCTTGGGCTTGACCACACGGTTAAGGAAGTCGGTGACGTTGTTGGTGGGCAGGGTCTTGCTATAGAAGCCGATATACATGGCATCTGTGGTCTGCCCGGTCTGCACCGTCAGCACCGGCTGCTGGGCTTGCGCCGGCAGCTGGTTCTTCACCGTGTTGACCTGGGTGTTGATCTCGGTCAGCGCGCGGTTGGCGTCGTAGTTCAGCCGCAGGGTGGCGGTAATGGTGGAAATACCGCTATTGCTGGTGGATGACAGGTAATCGATACCCTGTGCCTGGGCGATGGCGCCCTCCAGCGGCTGGGTGATGAAGCCGGCCATGGTCTTGGCGTCCGCACCGTAATAGGTGGTGGACACGGTGACGACGGCGTTCTGGGTCTGCGGGTACTGATTGATCGGCAAGCCGAACAATGAGCGCAAACCCAGCACGACGAGCAGCAGGCTTACCGTCGTCGCCAGCACCGGCCGGCGAATGAAGATGTCGGTAAAGTTCATGGCTGGGCCTTAGTGTTCCTGCGGGGTCGGATTGGGGTTGTTGGTCGGCTGCACTGCATTGTCCACCGTAACGGCCGTGCCGTTCTTCAGCTTGACCTGACCGGTGGTCACCACCTGTTCGCCTTCGCTGACCCCACTGAGGATGGCTACCTGATCACCACGGGTCGGGCCGGTGGTGACAAATACCTGTTTCACCACCAGGCTGCCGGCAGCGGCCGAGGCCTCCTTGCCAGCGGCCTTCACCACGAACACGGTGGAGCCGTAGGCGTTATAGGTAATGGCTGTCTGCGGCAGGGTCAGGTAGGGCTGTTCGCGTCCGGTGTCCAGGCTGGCGCTGGCAAACATGCCGGGCAGCAGCTTGCGGCCGGGGTTGGCGATCAGTGCCTGTACCTGCACATTGCGGGTGCTGGTGTCGATCTTGGGGTTGATGGCGTTCACATTGCCGGCAAAGGTCTTGTCGGCGGTGCCATCGGTCTTGATCACCACCTTCTGGCCAATGCTGACTGCAGCCAGCTGGCTTTGCGGCAGGTTGAAATCGACATGGATGGGGTCGATCTGCTGCAGGGTGACGATCTTGTCGCCGGCATTCAGGTACTGACCGGGATTGACGCTGGTGATGCCCACACGGCCGGCAAACGGCGCGCGAATGGTTTTCTTGGCCACCAGCGCAGCTTGTTGTGCCACTTGCGCCTTCTTGCTTTTCAGGTCGGCCGCGTCGTTATCCACCTGTGCCTGCGCTACGCCTTGCACCGCCAGCTGGGCCTGATCGCGCTTGAGCGTGATGGCGGCCAGTTCGGCGGCGGCTTCCAGCGCATGTTGCTGGGCGAGATCGGCATCGGCATTCAGTTGGACCAGCACATCGCCGGCCTTCACATCCTGGCCAGACTGGAAGTGCAGGCTGCGTACCTGGCCAGCCACTTCACTGCTGATATCCACGCCATGCACGGCGCTGAGGGTGCCGACCGACTTGAGCTGCGGCTGCCAGCTGGTTTTCTTGGCGATGATGGTGCTGACAGTCTGCGGCTGTGGCTTGGGTGCACTGGCCATCAGGGTACGGATATGCATGAAGAAGCCCAGCCCCAGTACCACTACCAGCAGCACTATGCCTCCCAGCATGATGAACATTCGCTTGGTCATATTGCTTTCCTTGTTTTCTCTTGATTGCGTGTCGTCTACCGGCTGCGATCAGGGCTTGGCCTGGGCGGTAGGGTCGGGGTTGGCGATATCGTCGCTGCGGTTCCACCAGCCACCACCCAGCGCCAGGAACAGCGCGGCGGTATCGGCATAGCGGCTGGCGCTGGCGCTGACCAGATTGATGCGGGTCTGCTGCCAGGTGCGCTGTGCATCCAGCAGGCTCAACTGGCTGACTGCTCCCAGGCGGAAACGCTGCTGGGTCAACTGCAGTGTTTCGCGTGCCTGTGCCTCGGCATCGGCCTGGGCTTGCAGGGTGCTGGCATCGGCGCTGACTGCGCGCAGGCTGTCGGCCACATTCTGGAAGCCCTTGAGCACGGTCTCGCGGTACTGGGCCTGGGCCTGTTCGAAAGCCGCCTCGGCAGAACGCTTTTTGGCACGCAGCGCGCCGCCGTCAAATAGCGACTGGCTGACGCTGGCGCCCAGGCTCCACAGGCTCAGCCCGGCAGTGGCCGGACCCACAAACAAACGCTCGCGGGTGAAGCTGCCGGTCAGGCTGATTTGCGGATACTGGTTGGCCGTGGCCACGCCGACCTGGGCACCCGCCTGCTGCAGCAAGGCTTCGCTGGCGCGAATGTCCGGCCGCTGGCGCACCAGTTCCGAGGGCAGCGATACCGGCAGTTCGGCCGGCAGATGCAGGCTGTCCAAGGTGAATTCCGGCAGGCCGCCGCTTGATGGCAGCTTGCCCACATACACCGCCAGTTGGTTGCGGGTGAGGTCCAGCGCCTTTTCCAGTGGTGGCAACTGGGCGCGGGTCTGTGCCACCAGCGTAGCCTGCGACAGCACGCCACTGCGGGCGACTGCACCCAGCGCGGCCTGTTTTTCCACGATGCGCAGCTGCTGTTCGGCAGCGGTCAGCATTTCCCGTGTGGCTTGCAACTGGGCACGCTGCGAGGCTTCCTGGATGGCGGTGGTGACCACATTGAAAATCAGCGTCTGGTAGGTGGCTTCCAGCTGATAGCGCTGGTAGTCGCTGGCGGCCATCAGTCCCTGCAATTGCTGGCGGTTGGCACCGAACAGGTCCAGCGTGTAAGACACATTGAGGCCGGCGCTCAGTACATTGAAATCACTGGGGGTGCTGCCGGACTGGGTCTGGCGCTGGCGGCTGCCGCCCAGCTGGCCGCTGACCGAGGGATATTCCAGCGTGCCGGCGGCGGCATTGTAGTTTTCCTGAGCCTGGCGCAGGGCGGCACGAGCGGCAGCCAGGCTGGGATTGTTGTGCAGGGCTTCGCGAATCAGCTGGTCGAGGGCGGGCGAGCGAAACAGCTGCCACCATTCCGGCTGCAATTGCTGGCCCAGCGCCAGGTGCTGCGCGATGCCGGCGGCACCCGCCTGCCGGCTGGCCACCGTGTGTTCGGCCAGCGGGCTGCTGCCATAGCTGCGGCTCTGGCCATCAACCAGTTGCGGTGTGCTGGCTGGCGGCGTCAGGGTGCAGCCCGACAATGCCAGACCGAGCAACAGCGGCAGCGCTGCCCGGGGGAGGGTTGACGCCGCTGTTGCCGGTGGGCGGCCCGGTGAGTGCTTGGGATGCATCCTGTACTCCTGTTCTTGACCTGCGCAGCCGTGGTGGTGGCTTTGCATTGTCCTGCCTTGTGGGCGAGTTGATTCTTCGGATTATTCTGATATTGCTGCCGGATGCGACGCTTTGATCAGCCGGTCAAAGGCATACAGAAAGCGCCGACGGGCTTCTTCGCTATCCTGCGGGCCGCTACTGTTCAGATTGCGTAGGGCAATGCCGGCAATGGTGCTGTGGAACAGGGCCATTTCGTCGTCGCTGGCGTGAACGCCCAGCCGCTTGAAGGCTTCTTTCTTGTTGTTCAGCATGCGGCGGTCAAAGTCGCTGATCCAGTCCTTGAGTTTGGGGTCGACCTCGGCCGCCACGGTGACCGCCACCATCAGCCGGGCAATGCGGCTGTCGCAGATGTTGTTGCACATGGCCTGGCGAAACGCCTCCAGCGTGGGCATGGGCGCTGTGTCATGGCAGCCCTGGGCGTTGATCACCATCAGGCAGCCATGCTCCACCACCACGGTCAGCAGATCGTTGCGCGTGGGGAAGTAATAGGTCAGGTGGCTCTGGCGTAGGCCGGCCTGCTTGGCAACCTTGCTCTGGCTGAAGCCCAGGATTCCGTCATGCAGCAGCACATCCAGCGCGGCATCAATCAGCTTGGTGCGGATGTCCTTGCAACTGGCGGCCGAGCAGGGCGGGGCGGATTGTTGGCTTGCTGTCATGGTTTTTGGTCAAGTTACCAAGAAGTGGCAATCTAACAATATTCCATGTGATTTGCCAGCCTGTGTGGCGGATTATTTTGCGCGGGCCGGTTTCCCCAGTGATCTGAGGCAGATTTGACACAGGTGGGGAGCTGTACAAGCCGGGTGGGAATCAAGACAAGGGGAAGGATGTTGCGGGGAGTCATGCATTTTGCCAAAAAATACCAAATGACTTTATTTTCACTTTAAAAATGTAAATGTCATTAAGTGTGGGCGCAAAAGCAAGCCATAACCTATGGCATGGCTGGGCAAACAGGTTTTGATGCAGATCATGCTTGTTGTCATTAGTCTGCGAGGCGGCGGTGGAAGCTGCTTAAGTAGCGGGTCTGCCAGCCTGACGTAAAGGTAAGGATAAGCGTCAGCCGGCAGCATGAATCTGGCCGAGACAGGCCGGAACAACGCTCGATAAAACAGCAGGCCGCAAGCAGGCCGCAAATTGCAAGGGATAAACAAGTGGAAAGACGTATCCACCATGCCGGACTGGCAGGGAAAATCATGTCGGCAGAAAATGCCGCAGCACAAATCCAGCCGGGCATGACCGTGGGCATGAGCGGTTTTACCGGCTCGGGCTACCCCAAGGCCGTGCCATTGGCACTGGCTGGCCGCATTGAGGCCGCACAAGGACGGGGTGAAAAATTTGCCCTGCGCGTGCTGACTGGCGCCTCCACCGCGCCGGAACTGGATGGCGCGCTGGCCAAGGCTGGGGGTATCGACTTCCGTCTGCCCTATCAGTCTGATCCGGAGCTGCGCGCGCGCATCAACCGTGGCGAAATCGAATACATGGATGTGCATCTGGGCCAGGTGGCGCAATACACCTGGTTTGGTTTCCTCGGCAAGATCGATGTGGCCGTGGTGGAAGTTGCCGGCATCCTACCGGATGGCCGGCTGATTCCTTCGACTTCAATTGGCAATAACAAAACCTGGCTGGACCTGGCCGACAAGGTGATTCTGGAAGTCAACAGCACCCAGCCGCTGGGGCTGGATGGCATGCACGACATCTATTACGGTACGGCGCTGCCGCCCAATCGTCAGCCCATTCCGCTGACGCAAGCCGGCGACCGTATCGGCGAGCCTTATCTGCGGGTTGATCCGGCCAAGGTGGTGGCGGTGGTGGAAACCCATGCGCCGGACCGACTTGGCCGCTTTAGCGCCCCGGACGAAACCAGCCAGCGTATTGCCGGCCATCTGGTGGAATTCCTCAAGCATGAAATCAAGGTGGGGCGTCTGCCGGAAAACCTGCTGCCCTTGCAGTCTGGTGTGGGCAATATCGCCAATGCGGTGCTGGGCGGGCTGCGTGATGGCGGCTTTAGCAATCTGACTGCGTTTACCGAGGTGATTCAGGACGGCATGCTCGACCTGATCCGCACCGACACCATCCGCATGGCCTCGGCTACCGCGCTGTCGCTCAGCCCGGAAGGAGTGCAAGAGTTCGCCCGCAATATCGAGCACTACCGCGAGCGCATAGTGCTGCGGCCGCAGGAAATCTCCAATCATGCCGAACTGGTGCGCCGCCTGGGCTGTATCGGCATCAACGGCATGGTAGAGGCCGATCTATACGGCAACGTCAACTCCACCCATGTGGCCGGCACCTCCATCATCAACGGCATTGGCGGTTCTGGCGACTTTGCCCGCAATGGCTTTTTGTCCTGCTTCGTCACCCCCAGTACCGCCAAGAACGGGGCGATTTCCTGCATCGTGCCCATGGTCAGCCATGTCGATCACACCGAGCACGACGTGTGCATCATCGTCACCGAACAGGGGTTGGCTGACCTGCGTGGCCTGTCGCCCAAGCAGCGCGCCCGCGCGGTGATTGCCAACTGCGCCCACCCGGACTATCGCCCGCTGCTGCAGGATTACTTTGACCGCGCCTGCCGCGACAGCAAGGGCAAGCACACCCCGCATCTGCTGGGCGAGGCGCTGTCCTGGCATGAGCGGCTGCTAGGGCAGGGCAGCATGCAGCGCTGAGTCGCGCTCAGGGGCTTGCCTGCCCGTTCGATGGAAAGGAAAAGGCCATGCCATACCCGGCATGGGCCTTTTTGACGGGGTCTGGAGCGGGGGCGGGTTTACAGCTCCACCACCTGTTTGCTGCGCAGTGCCTGGGTGATGGCCAGGCCAATGCGCGTCGCCTCGGTGGCATCGGCCAGGCTCAGTGCCAGCGGTTGATCCTGCAGCACAGCATCGACAAAGTGCTGGGCCTCGCTGACAAAAGCTTCGGCAAAACGCTGGTAGAAGTCCTGCACACATTCATTGCGCACGCCATGGACATCGCTGATGTCCACCCGGTTGGCGCGCGGGTTGGCTCCCACAGTCAGCCGCCCGGCACTGGCGAAGATTTCGGTCAGGGTTTCATGGCCATGCGCCTGGGTGCGCGAGGCATAGAAGCAAGCCAGCTTGCCATCGGCAAACTCCAGCATCGCCACGCCATTGTCCACGTCGCCACAGTCGGCCAGTGCCGGGTGCAGGGCATTGGTGCCAGTGGCCCAAGCGCGTAGCGGCTTGGGTGAGCCCAGCAGCCAGCGTGCCAGATCGATATCGTGAATGCTGCAATCCATGAAAATGCCGCCGCTGCTGGGGGAAAATTTCACAAAAAAACCATTCTCGTCATTCAGGTCACAGGTTTGTGAGCGCAATAGATAAGGCTGGCCCACCAGGCCCTGTTGCAGCTTGGCGGCGGCATCCTGATAGCTGGCATCAAAGCGGCGGACAAAACCCACCATGGCCTTGAGTTGCGGATGGTCTGCCGCTACTGCTTCTACTTTCTGGCAATCTTCCACATTCAGCGCCAGCGGTTTTTCGCAAAACACATGCTTGCCGGCGCGCAGGCTGGCGATGATCTGCTCGGCATGCAGCGCGGTAGGGGTGACCAGAAATACCGCTTGTAGCTCTGGCTCTGCCAGCATCGCATCCAGCGTGGCGTGGCGCTGCACGCCGGGCAGGTTTTCCGCTGCCCAGTCCAGTTCTTGCGCCAATGGCGAGCAGGCCGCCAGCAGTGTTGCACCGCGAATGCGGTCGCGCAGATTGAGCGCATGGCGGCGACCTAGCCGGCCCAGGCCGACAAGGCCGATATTCAGTGTGGACATGACTTCTCCTTGCCCGCCGGATTTGTGCGCGGCGGGCTGCTTGGCAATCGGGGAGATTTACAGGGTGATCAGGCGGTTTTCCTGCCAGGAGCGGGTGGCCGCATCGGCCAGTTCCAGTGCCTTGACGCCATCCTCCACCGTGGTACGCGGGCGGGTGCCGTGCTGCACTACCTCAAAGAAGTGGGCCATTTCCAGTGCATAGGCGGCGCGGTAGCGTTCCAGGAAAAAGCGTTCCGGCAGATCGGTGCTGACCTGCTGGCTGCCATAGGCGGTGACTTCGGTGGGGCGGTGATTACCGGCCTGCAGCATCCCCAGATTTCCCATCACCTCGAAACGCTGGTCATAGCCATAGGCGGCACGGCGGCTGGTGTTGATCTGGCACAGACGGCCAGAACGGGTGCGGATGGTGACCGCCGTGGTATCGGCATCGCCAGCCGCACCGATGGCCGGGTCGGTCAGGACGCTGGCGCTGGCCTGCACGCTGACGGCTTCGTCGGCCAGAATCCAGCGGCAGATGTCGAAATCGTGAATCAGCATGTCCTTGAAAATGCCGCCAGAGCGCTTGATGTAGTCCACCGGCGGTGCGCCAGGGTCGCGGCTGGTGACAATCAGCACTTCCGGCTGGCCGATTTCCCCGGCCTCGATGCGCGCTTTCACTGCGGCAAAGGTGGGGTCGTAGCGGCGCTGAAAGCCGATCAGGCAGGCTACGCCAGCTTCTTTCACCGCAGCGGCGCATTGGCGTGCGCGCTCCAGGGTAAGGTCTACCGGTTTTTCGCAGAAGATGGCCTTGCCACGGGCTGCAGCACGCAGGATGAGGTCGGCATGGGTATCGGTACTGGAGGCAATGACGACAGCGCCCACTTCCGGGTCGGCCAGTGCGCTGTCGATATCAGTCACGCTGGCACCATAATGTGCGGCCAGTTCCTGTGCGGATGGCTGGTGGGTATCGACGACATACTTCAGGCGGGCGCCGGACTGGGCGGCCAGGTTGGCGGCGTGGATCTTGCCGATACGGCCGGCTCCGAACAGGGCTACTGCGGTCATTGCTGTCTCCTCATGCGTGTTGTTGGCCTGCCATATGCCTGGCGCGGCAGCTTGCCTGAGAGTATATGTTAGAAAAAAATTTCTGAAAAATATTTATTCGGAAATTTTATTTTCTGAAGTGCAAAAGGAAAAAAAGCCACAGTAGTCGATGGCCACCGTGGCAAGTCCGAGGAAGTGTGCTGCAGAAGAAACTGCCGGGTCAGTAAAAGTCCGGGCGCGGTGGCATGCTGATGTTCACCACGCTGCCGTTTTGCTGCGCCAGTACGCAGGCATCCGCGGCCACGGCGGCGGCATAGCCATCCCAGGCGGAGGGGCCGGTGAGCTGGCCGGCCAGCACGCCGTCGATGAAGGCTTGCAGCTCTACGTCGTAGGCAGCGATGAAGCGTTGCTTCCAGTCGGTGAGAATGGCAGTGGAGTAGCTGGCCGCGCTGCGCAGCGGCACGCTGCTGGGTTCCGGCAGGCTGGCAATGCCGGTTTCGCCCACGATCTGGCACTGGATGTCATAGCCGTACTGGCAGTTGACGAAGATTTCCACGTCAATGCGCACCCCGCTGCGGGTTTCCAGCAGCACGATCTGCGGGTCGGCCAACTGTGGCCGGGCGTGGCTGCTCTTGCGCGGGAACACCACCTGGGCCGAGACATAGTCTTCATCCAGCAACCAGCGCAATACGTCCAGCTCGTGAATCAGCGTGTCAGTAATCGCCATCGGCGTGGTGTAGCCTTCGCCGACCGAGGGATTGCGATGGGCGCAGTGCAGCATCAGCGGCGCACCGATACGGCCTTCCTTCAGCACCTGTTTGAGCGCACGGTATCCGGCGTCGTATGGGCGCATGAAGCCCACTTGCACCAGCCGTTTGCCGTGGGCACGCTCAGCCTCGACGATGCGCATGCAACCTTCTGCAGTAACTGCCAGCGGCTTTTCGCAGAACACCGGCTTGCCGGCGGCAATGGCGGCCAGCACGAATTCTTCATGGCTGGGGCCCCAGGAGGTCACCAGCACGGCTTCCACTGCCGGGTCGCGGATCAGCGCCTGGGCGCTGTCGTGCACGGTGGCGGCCAGCCAGTATTGCTGCACCGTGGCCTGGGCTTGCTCGGGGTTGATGTCGTGGACGGCAACCACGCGCGCCCCGGACAGGGTCTGGCTGAGGCGGCGGATGTGGTCCTGGCCGATGGCTCCGGTGCCGATGACGCCGATGGCTAATGTCATGTCTGTCTCCTTGGTTTTGCTTGTTATGTGATGTGCAGGGGTGCCTGCGGGCTTAGCTGGCAAGTTGCTGGCGGATGTAGTCCATGCTGCTCTGCAGCAGGGTTTTGCTGTCGGGGGCTTGCATGATGTCGCTGGCAAACGGCTCGAACGACACCACACCCTGATAGCCACGGACCAGCAGTTCCTTGAGTTGGGAGATATTGCCCAGCCGGTCGGCACTGCCCACCAGCACGCGGTGGCCGTCGCGCATTTCATGACTTGCCAGGGTGGTGGATTCCACGCCGGAGATATGAACCAGCCCGGTCAGTTCCGGAAAGAAAATGTCTTCGCCGGCCAGATGGTGGTGGAAGGTGTCGTGCACCAAGCGGAAATGGCGCTCGCCGGCGGCGGCGTAAATGGCGGTAACGGCCTCGGATTTGCGGCGCAATGCGCATTCCTCGAAACCCAGCGGCTCGACCAGACCGGTCATGCCGTGGTCGTCCAGAATCGGCTTGAGCTGCTTGAGCGCATGGATCAGATCCTGCTGGCGCTGGCTGGGGTTGCGGGCATCGTCGCGGCTGTTGAGCGGACACATCACCAGTGCCTGGGCGCCACAGTCGCTGGCATAGGCAGCCAATTGCACAGCACGCTGTTGCAGCTGGGCATCGAATACGTCAAACGGGTAGAGTGCATTGATGCTGCGGATGGTGATGCCTGCTTCGGAGGCGGCAGCACGCAACTGGGCGGCCGGGGTGCCATTGCTGATTTCCACGCCATTCAGGTCGTTGCGGATTTCAATATCGGCAACGCCCAGTCGGCGGCACATGGCCAGATAGTCGGGAAACGACAGGCGTGGCGCGCTGATGCGGTTGATGGCAAAACGGATGCTGTTGTTCATGATGGGCTTTCGGCGGGTGAGGGGGCTTACTTCGGTTGCCAGTGGCGGTAGTGCTGGTTCAGGTAGCGCTGCATTTCGCTCAGCATGAAGCGCGACGATTCATCGGCGCGTTCTTCCCAGGCAAACACGCAGGAAGACAGCACGCCGTCAAAGCCGATCTCGGCCAGGGTGGCGAAGAACACATCCCAGTCGATTTCGCCCTGGCCGATATCCAGATGCTGATGTACGCGCACATTGGCCCCCGGCGGATTGACGATGTAGCGCAGACCGGATGACGCCCGGTGATTGAAGGTGTCGGCCACCCGCACATGGGTTAGTACTGGCGCAGCGGCACGCAGCATGGCGGCCATGTCGTCGCCGTAATAGAAGGTATGTGGCGCGATATAGGACAGCTTGACCTGAGGCGAGCCGATTAGCTGCACGATGTCCAGTGCCGGCTGAAAGGTTTCGATCCAGTCTTCCGGATGCGGCTCTATCGATAGCTGCAGGCCTTCACGCTCGAAAATCGGTAGAAGTTCGTCCATCGAACGCCAAAATGCCGCCTCGCATTGCTCCGGGGTGTTGATGCCTGCTCCCATGCCCAGTGACCGTTCTGGCGCTGCGCCACGACCAAATTCGGAAATCAGGGTGTCGCACTCCAGCTCCACCGCAATTTCGATGGCCCGCTTCCAGTATTTCATTGCCGCCTGGCGTTCATCTTCGAACGGGCTGGACCAGCGGTACATCGGCTGCAAGGTGGCCAGGCTCACGCCATGCTCGCGCATGGGGCCAGCCGTACGCCATTGGCACGCGGCATGGCCCACCATTGCAGCAGGTCGGCACGTGGCGATAACTCGATATGGCGGTAACCCAGCTCTGCCGTCTTGCGGCACAGCTCTGGCAGGCTCAGCTGCCGGTGCATGTAAGGGTCCAGAGCAATTTTCATGTCGTCCTCCTGTTCTTGTCGTATGGCCGGATAATGTTGCGGTGCACACCATGCCAAGCGCTTGATGCCTTGTGGCGGAAGGGGGGCAGGCTGGTGTGGTGGGACTGACTCTAGGGGAGGGAGAACAGCTTTTCAGTTGCTGTTTTGACGATAAATCGTCAATGTGGGCCGATTGCCCAGCTAGCAGCACAGGAAGGCTCCCCATGACGGCACCCGCTCGTCGCAAGAAAACCGCCCGCTTTATCGAAATTGCCGCCGCCGCCGGGGTGAGCGTGGCCACGGTGGACCGGGTATTGAACGAGCGCGGCAGCGTATCTGCCCAGGCGCGGGACAGGGTAGTGGCCGCTGCACGCGAACTGGCAGTGCCACGGCTGTTACCGGACACCCGTCACGGGCTGATTCATATCGACATCCTGTTGCCGGACAACCGCTCGCCATTTTTCCAGCGCCTGCGCCAGGCCTTGCTGCAGGCACTGCCCATGCTGGACCAGCGGGTGGTGGTGCATCAGCAAACGCTGGGCGAAAAAGACGAGGCAGGCCTGCTGCGCGCGCTGCGACCACGGCCCTACCTTCGGCAGGGGCTGATTGTGGCGGCACCGGATACCCCTGCAGTGCAGCTGGCCTTGCAAGCAGCCATCCAGCGTGGCGAGCAGGTGGCCCTGGTGGTGAGTAATGTGGCCGGCCTGCCACAGGCGCGCTATGTCGGCATCGACAACCACGCTGCCGGGCGTACTGCCGGCCTGTTGCTGGGGCGGTTGTGCCGCCAGCCGGGGCGGGTGCTATTGCTGTCCAGCCGGCCGGATTATCGTGGCCATCTGGAGCGCGCCAGCGGCTGTGCCGAGGTGCTGGCGCAGGACTTTCCCCATTTGCAGTGCGATCAGGTGGCCACCGCCACCCATGACGATGCCGACCGTTGCCATGCTGCGGTCAGCCTTGCCTTCAAGCAGGGGCAGCCGATTGCCGGCATTTACAACAGTGGAGCCGGCTCCCCGGGCATCGAAGCTGCGCTGCACCGCTATGCCATCCACGACAAGGTGTGTTGGGTGACGCACGAATTGTCGGACGACCACCGTCTGTATCTGCAACAGGGCCTGCTGGACGTGGTGATTGATCAGGACCCGGACGGCCAGGCCATCAAGGCCTTGCAGCATGTGCTGAGTGTGGCGGAGCAAGCGCCCGCCGCTGCCAGGGCTGGTCCGGCGGAATTCCGGTTGTATCTGGCAGAAAACATGTCAGCCCAGCCTTATCTGACCGGCTGAATCTGCCTGGCCGCAACGCCTTGGTTTCGCATTCAAGGAAATCAATTTCCAAAATAAAATAAAATGAAAAATATTTTGCAATTTGGTTGAAATCTTATATCGTAGTGGCAGACAAGCCCCTTACCGTTGATGGCCTGCCAGCGGCTCCGCCCAGCCGGGCGCAGGCTGTCTCCCCCTGGAGAATGGATGTGAAAACCGTACGTCTCACCGTGGCCCAGGCGCTGGTGCGCTATCTGGCCGCGCAGTTTGTCACCCTGCCGGATGGCCGCCGGGAGCGGCTGTTTGGTGGAGTGTGGGCCATTTTCGGCCATGGCAATGTGGCTGGTCTGGGCGAGGCGCTGCAGGCTGCGCAGGATGTGCTGCCCACCTTGCGCGCGCACAACGAACAGGGCATGGCGCTGGCCGCCACCGCTTATGCCAAGGCGCATTTCCGCCGCCGCATGATGGCGGTCAGTACCTCCATTGGCCCTGGTTGTACCAATCTGGTGACTGCCGCTGCCGTGGCCCATGTCAACCGCCTGCCCATGCTGCTGTTGCCAGGTGATGTGTTCATCTCGCGCGCACCGGACCCGGTGCTGCAACAAGTAGAAGATTTTCAGGATGGCGGCGTGTCGGCGGTGGACTGCCTGCGCCCGGTATCGCGCTATTTCGATCGCATCGTGGTGCCATCGCAACTGCTCACCGCCTTGCCACGTGCCATCGCCACCCTGACCGATCCGGCGCAGTGCGGCCCGGTGACGCTGGCGCTGCCGCAGGATGTACAGGCCCAGGCCTGCGACTGGCCGGAGTCCTTCTTTGCCGAGCGGGATATCCATTTCCGCCAGCCGCCGCCGGAGCCGACCGAGCTGGCCCGGCTGGCTGCCTTGCTGCGTCAGGCCAAGCGTCCGCTCATCGTCTGTGGTGGCGGGGTGCTGTATAGCGCTGGCGGTGTGGATGCACTGAAAAATTTTGTGGAAAGCCATGGCATTCCGGTGGGCGAAAGCCAGGCAGGCAAGGGTGCGCTGGCCTGGGATCATCCGCTGCTGGCGGGTTCCATTGGCGTAACCGGCTCGCCTGCGGCCAATGAACTGGCCGAACAGGCTGACGTGGTGCTGGCCGTGGGTAGCCGCTTGCAGGACTTCACCACCGGCTCGCACACGCTGTATGCCCAGGCCACTTTGCTGTCCATCAATGTGAATGGCTTTGATGCCATCAAATGGGGTGGTCACAGCCTGCAATGTGATGCTGCGGTGGGTCTGGCGGGGCTGAGCAGTGCACTACAAGGCTGGCAGGCAGACGCTGACTGGACGGCACACAGCCAGCGGCTGTGCCATGGCTGGCGGCGTCAGGTGGCGGAGATCGTGCACAGCCCGCGTGCCAGCTTGCCGACCTATGCCGAAGCCATCGGCGCGGTACAGGCATCGGCGGTGGATTCGGCCGAACGCGACATCGTGGTGTGCGCGGCGGGCACCTTGCCTGCCGAATTGCACAAGTTGTGGCGCACCAGTACGCCGGGTGGCTATCACATGGAATATGGCTTCTCCTGCATGGGCTACGAGGTAGCCGGCGGCCTGGGGGTGAAGATGGCCAGGCCGGAGCGGGAAGTCATCGTGATGGTGGGTGATGGCAGCTATCTGATGTTGAACAACGAGCTGGCCACCTCGGTGATGCTCGGCTACAAACTCATCGTGGTGTTGTTGGACAATGCCGGCTATGCCTGCATCAACCGCTTGCAACAGGCCTGCGGCGGTGTGCCATTCAACAATATGCTGGCCGATTGCCTGCACGGCGAACATGGCATCCCGCAGATCGACTTTGCCCGGAATGCCCGTTCGCTGGGGGCGGAGGCGGAAACGGTCAGTACGGTGGCGCAACTGCAGGCCGCCATGCTGCGCGCCCGTGCCGCCAGCCGCAGCTATCTGATCCAGCTGCGCATTGATGGCCCGCAATGCACGCCGGAAGGTGGCAGCTGGTGGGAAGTGGGTATCCCGGAAGTATCGGAACGCGAGCAGGTGCGTGACGCTCGTGCTGCCTATGAAGAGGCCCGCCAGCGTCAGCGCCAGTGAGGCGGCTTGCTGGCGCCGCGGGGCTAGGCTGCTTGACCGAGCAGTACTGCGCTAGCCTGTTGAGAAAGCCACAGGTCTGAAAGACAGTAGCCATGCCATCGCGGCATGGCTTTTTCATTTTCTTTTTCAATATTTTTTCAGTAAATAATTTTAAAAAACAATTGGATAGATGATTTTTTTGCGCAGGGTGCTAGGTGATGGCAGGAAGATGTGTGGTATCTGTCAAAAGCAAAAATGGAAAAATATTTCTACTAATTTTTATTTGTGAAATTTTATTTGCAATAATGCGTGTGCTCACTTATCTTAGCTGCACGACCAGACGATATGCGCCTTGCATTGCACTGCAACATGGAAAACGGCGCATCTCGGGATCGAACCACTAATAAGGACAGGAGACGCATCAATGAAACGCATCACCAAGCTTGCTGGTTCCGCAGTGTTCTTTTCCCTCACCATGCTGGCCATGCCGGCCTCTGCTGCCAAACTGGGCGTGACCATGTCCGCCTTCGACGACAATTTCCTGACCGTGCTGCGCAACAATATGAAGACCTACGCCGGCAGCCAGAAAGGCGTGGACATCCAGTTTGAAGATGCGCAAAACGATGTGGGCCGCCAGCTCAGCCAGGTACAGAATTTCATTGCGCAGAAAGTCGACGGCATCATCGTCAATGTGGTGGATACCGACGCCACCCCGAAAATCACCAAGCTGGCCCAGAGCGCAGGCATCCCGCTGGTGTACGTAAACCGCATGCCGGCCGACAAGACCTTGCCATCCAAGGTAGCCTTTGTCGGCTCCAATGAAGCCGAGTCCGGCACCGTGCAAATGAAAGAGGTATGCCGCTTGCTCAAGGGCAAGGGCAATATCGTGGTGATGATGGGTGATCTGTCCAACCAGGCTGCGCGCCAGCGCACCAAGGACGTGGAAGAGGTCATCGCCAAGGCACCGTGTAATGGCATCAAGATTGTGGAAAAGCAGACTGCCAAATGGTCGCGCACTGATGGCCGCGACCTGATGATGAACTGGCTGAGTGCCGGTGTGCAGTTTGATGCCGTGGTGTCCAATAACGACGAAATGGCACTGGGTGCCATCCAGGCGCTCAAGTCCGCCAAACGTCTGGACAAGACCATCGTGGCTGGCGTGGATGCCACCCAGGATGCGCTTACCGCCATGAAAAACGGCGAGCTGAAAGTCACTGTGTTCCAGAATGCCGCAGGTCAGGGCAAGGGCGCAGTCGATACCGCCCTCAAGCTTTCCCGTGGCGAGAAGCTGCCGTCGATGATTTGGGTGCCGTTTGAGCTGGTGACCCCGGCCAATCTGAAGAACTATCAGTCGCGCAACTAATTGCCGCAGCGGGCGGCATCTGCTGGACGATGCCGCCCGGCACGAGGAGGAGCAAGCCATGTTGAGCCTGGCCCCAGAAAAACCACTGACTACCGCCCCATCCCACCCGCCGGTGGCTGCCCAGCAGCTGCTGATCGAAGTGGAAGGTGTACGCAAGGCCTTCCCCGGCGTGGTGGCACTGGATGATGTGTCCTTTCGCCTGCGCGCCGGTACGGTGCATGCCCTGATGGGCGAGAACGGTGCTGGCAAATCCACCCTGATGAAGATTCTGGCCGGGGTGTATATCCCGGACCAGGGTGTTTATCGCCTGCACGGCCGCGAGATCGCCCTGACATCGCCGCTGGATGCACTGGAAAACGGCATCGCCATGATCCATCAGGAACTGAACCTGATGCCCTTCATGAGCATTGCCGAAAACATCTGGATCCGCCGCGAGCCGCTGAACCGTTTCGGCCTGATCGACCATGCGCGCATGTATCAGATGACGCGGGAGCTGTTTGCCCAGCTGTCCATCGAGCTGGACCCGGAAGCCAAGGTCGCCAGCCTGAGCATTTCCAGCCGCCAGATGGTGGAGATCGCCCGCGCCGTATCGTACAACTCCGATGTGCTAATCATGGACGAGCCCACCTCGGCGCTGACCGAGCACGAAGTGGCGCATCTGTTCCGCATCGTGCGCATGCTGCGCGAGCAGGGCAAGGGCATCATCTATATCACCCACAAGATGAACGAGCTGTTCGAGATTGCCGATGAGGTGTCGGTATTCCGCGATGGCCATTTCATCGGCTGCAAGCAGGTGGAGCAACTGAGCCACGATGAAGTGATCCGCATGATGGTGGGGCGTGAAATTACCGAGATGTTCCCCAAAACCATCGTGCCGATTGGCGATGTGGCACTGGAAGTGAGCCATCTCACACTGGATGGCGTATTCCACGATGTGTCTTTTTCGCTGCGTCAGGGCGAGATTCTCGGGGTGGCCGGCTTGATCGGCTCCGGCCGCAGCAATGTGGCGGAAACCCTGTTTGGCGTCAGCCCGGCCAGCAAGGGCGAGATTAAGGTGTTGGGCCAGGCGGTGACGATCGATTCACCGCGCACCGCCATGCAGCACGGCATGGCCTTTCTCACCGAAGACCGCAAGGACACCGGCTGTTTCCTCAGCTTGAGCATTCAGGAAAACATGCAGATTTCGGTACTGGGTGGTGACAATCTGCAAGCCGGCTTTGTGCGGCAGCAGGCTCTGGATGCCATGTGCGAGGCCATGTCCGGCACCTTGCGGGTTAAGACACCCAATCTGCAGGAGCGGATTGAAAACCTGTCCGGCGGCAATCAGCAAAAGGTGCTGATTGGCCGCTGGCTGCTGACCAATCCGAAAATACTCATTCTGGACGAGCCCACCCGCGGCATCGACGTCGGGGCCAAGGCGGAAATCCACAAGCTGATCTGCAAACTGGCAGGGCAGGGCGTGGCCGTGATCATGATTTCGTCGGAGCTGCCCGAGGTACTGGGCATGAGTGACCGCATCATGGTGATGCATGAAGGCCGGGTCACCGGCATCGTCGACCGCGCCGATGCCACCCAGGTCAGCATCATGACACTGGCTGCCGGCTGACCTCAGTTGGCCACGGCAGGCAAGCACAATAACAGCAGGAGAAGACAAGATGGCAATCAGCAATACGCAAGCACTGGGCAAATCTCCCAAGCCCGGTGCATTCCGGTTCAAACTGCCGGCCGAAGCACGCATCTTCATGGTGCTGCTGGGCGTGGCCCTGATTTTTGAACTGTTGGGCTGGATATTTGTTGGCCAGAGCTTTATCGCCAACAAGGAAAGGCTCATCGTGATGATTCTGCAGGTATCGGTCATCGGCATCATCGCCGTGGGGGTCACCCAGATCATCATCATGGGCGGTATCGATTTGTCCTCGGGCTCGGTAGTCGCGCTCACCGCCATGGTGTCGGCCAGTCTGGCGCAGACCTCGGATTTTGCCCGTGCAGTCTTCCCCACGCTGACCGACCTGCCGGTGATTGCACCGCTGGCTGCCGGCCTGCTGGTGGGGCTGGTATGCGGGCTGATCAACGGTACGGTAATTGCCAAGACGGCCATTCCACCCTTCATCGCGACCCTGGGGGTCATGGTTACGGCACGCGGCATGGCCAAGTGGTATACCCAGGGCGAACCCATCAGCATGCTGTCGGACAACTACGCAGCCATTGGTGCCGGCATCAATCCGGTCATCATCTTTCTGGTGACGGCGCTGGTGTTCCACATCATTCTCAGCTACACCCGCTACGGCAAATACACTTATGCCATCGGTGCCAACCGTGCGGCCGCCCGCGTGGCCGGCATCAATGTCAATCGCCATCTGATTCTGGTGTACACCGTGGCCGGCCTGCTGTCCGGCCTAGCCGGGGTGGTGACCTCGGCACGGGCGGTATCCGGTCAGGCCGGCATGGGCATGATGTACGAGCTGGATGCGATTGCCGCTGCGGTCATCGGTGGCACCTCGCTCAATGGCGGTCTGGGCAAGATTACCGGCACCGTCATTGGCACGCTGATCCTGGGCACCATGACCTCTGGTTTCACCTTCCTGCGCATCGATGCCTATTACCAGGAAATCGTCAAAGGCATCATCATCGTGGTGGCCGTGGTGGCGGACCAGTACCGTCAGCGCAACCGCCGCAGCTAACAGTCAACTGACACGACGCAGGGTGTGACACCGGTTAAACTGCTGCCGGCGTGACACCCTGTCGCAATTTCTCTGCAGGGTGTTGATCGGGAAGGCGAGCCTTCCCGTTTTTTCATTAATGGCGGGAAGGTGTTGTTGTTTTGAATCGTGCTCTGCGCCCCAGGCTGGCCGAAGCCAGCCTGATACTGGTTACCCTGATTGCCGGCTTTGGCTGGCTGTGTTCCAAGGAAGTGCTGCGCGGCATGCCGCCGCTGTTGTTTCTGGGCGTGCGTTTCGCCTCTGCCGGTGCGGTGCTGGCTGTGCTGGCACGCCTGCGCGCTCAGCCATTGCCGTGGCGGCTGCATGCCACTAGCTGGTGGAGTGCGGCCATGCTGGCGCTGGCCATGGTGTTGTGGATGCTGGCCTTGCAACTGAGCCATAACCTGGGGGTGGGCGCCTTCATCGGCAGCCTGGGCGTGGTGCTGGCCCCGGTGCTGGCGCGGCTGATGTTTGGCACGGTGCTGCTGGCGCAGACCTTGTGGGCCATGCCGCTGGCGGTGCTGGGAGTGGCTGCCATGGCCTTGCATGGCGGTTGGCAGCTGGATGTGGCGGACAGCCTGTTTCTGGCTTCGGCTCTGGCGATGTCGGTGTTTCTCAATCTGAACGGGCGTGCGGGTGCGCGGGCACCGGCCTTGTCACTGACTGCCTTGCAGCTGTTGCTGGCCGGGGCGGCTGGTTTCGCCGGCAGTGCGCTGGTGGAGCCGTGGCCTGCCAGCCTGAGCCCGGCAGTGTGGGGCTGGCTGCTGGTCAGCATCTTGCTGGCCACTTGTGGCCGTTTCTTTTTGCAGGGTTGGGCGCAGGCCAGGGTGCCGATGCAGCGTTCGGCCTTCATCCTGCTGCTGGAGCCGGTATGGACCGCCGTGCTGGCCTGGTGGTGGTTTGGCAGCGGCATGAGCGCCAGCCAACTGACCGGCGCCGGCCTGATCATGTCGTCCTTGCTGATCAGTCGTCGTAAGCCCCGGCGTCGCGGGTCTCTTCAATCACCAGTTCCAGCCGGTAAGACAGGGCAATGAACAAGGCCTGGCACAGACTGATGGTGCTGGTGAGCGAACGGAAGGCGAAGGCACTACCTTCTTTTACCGTCAGCACCGCATCGGCATGGCGCGACAGCGGGCTGAGCTGACTGTCGGTAATCACCAGCTGCCTGGCCTTGCTTTGTGCGGCCACGCGCGCGCAGTAGCGGGTTTCCTTGCCATAGGGCTGAAAGCTGATGGCAATCAGCAAGTCGTTTTCGCGGATGCTGCGGATCTGGTCGTGGTACATGCCGCCCAGCCCGGATACCAGGTGCACGCGCTTGGCTGTGTGTTGCAAGGCGTAGCTGATATAGCTGGCAATCGGAAACATGCGCCGCACCGCTACTACATAGATATTGTCTGCCTTCACCAGCAAATCAACCGCCTTGTCGATGGCGACCGGGTCCAGGGTCTGGCCCAGCTCGTCCAGGCCTTGCTGGCAGGCGGCAATGAAGTTCTGCGTTACCTGGGTGTTGCTCAGCGGCGTGTCCTGGGTGGCAATCACGCTGCGGATGCGCTTCTGGTAGTTGTTGACGTTGCTGGCTGCGGGGGCAAAGGCATCGCGGAACACCGTCTGCATGTCGGAAAAGCCGCTGAAGCCAAAGCGCTGGGCAAAACGCACAATGGCCGATGGCTGCACTTCGCAGGCATGGGCGATATCGGTTATCCGCTCCAGGATCAGTGTCTGGCGGTGTTCCTCGATATATTTGGCAATCACTTTCAGCTGCTTGCTCAGGCCTTCGTACTCCTCGGCAATCCGCTGCATCAGCTGGTCCGCGCTCATTTCCTTGCTCATGTTGTGAAGTTTCTGCTGTCTGGACCGTCCTATTTTAGAGGGAATCGGCCAAGTTAGAAAAAATTATTTCGGAAATAAATTTCTATTAGAAATTAAATACGAAAAAAATGTTGCATTTGCCGTGGCCGCGTTTTATGCTGGTTGCAACCGATATGGCTGACGGATTGCTTCCCCGGGCGGGTGGGGGCAGCTTGCAGCGGCGGACAGTCACTCAACCAGACATAGAATGCACACCATGCAAAACACCACCCATTTTGCTGCCGACCGACCGCTGGACCTGATTTGCCTGGGTCGGCTGGCCATCGATCTGTATGCCCGCCAGCTGGGAGCCAGGCTGGAGGATGCCGCCAGCTTTGCCCGCTATCTGGGCGGCTCCTCTGCCAATATCGCTTTCGGTACCGCCAGGCTGGGCCTGAAGTCCGCCATGCTGTCCCGTGTGGGCGATGAGCACATGGGCCGCTACCTGCTGCAAACCCTGTCTGACGAAGGCTGCGATGTCAGTCAGGTGAAAGTCGACCCGGAACGGCTCACCGCGCTGGTGCTCTTGGGCATTAAGGACCGCGATACCTTCCCCCTGCTGTTCTACCGCGAGAACTGCGCCGACATGGCGCTGGAAGAAGCAGATATCGATGAAAGCTTTATCGCTTCCAGCAAGGCGCTGCTGATTACCGGCACTCATTTTTCCACCGCCAAGGTCAACGCCGCCAGCCGCAAGGCATTGGCCCTGGCGCGCCAGCATGATGTACGCACCGTGCTGGACATCGATTACCGCCCGGTGCTGTGGGGTATCACTGGCCGGGGCAATGGCGAGGAGCGCTATATCGCCAGCGACGGGGTGACTGCACATTTGCAATCGGTGCTGCCGCTGTTCGACCTGATTGTGGGTACCGAAGAAGAAATCAATATTGCTGGCGGTTCGGCTGACTTGCTGACCAGCCTGGCCACCGTGCGCCAGCTCGCACCGCAAGCTACCTTGGTGGTGAAGCGTGGTCCGCTGGGTTGCGCGGTCATTCCGGCGGCCATTCCTGAGCGCATTGAGGATGCTTTCTCGGTCAAGGGCGCACAGGTGGAGGTGATGAATGTGCTGGGGGCCGGCGATGCCTTTTTGTCGGGCTTTCTGTCTGGCTGGCTCAATGGCCGTGACTATGACTGGTGCTGCACGCGCGCCAATGCCTGCGGTGCGCTGGTGGTGTCCCGTCATGGTTGCTCGCCAGCCATGCCCACCCCGGCCGAGCTGGATTACTTCCTTGGCCTGGAGCAAACACCGCTACGCCCAGGTGAGGATGCCACCCTCAGTCGCCTGCATCGGGTCAGCATCAAGCGCAAGCAATGGGACGACCTGTGTGTATTCGCCTTTGACCATCGCAAGCAGTTTTTCGAGCTGGCACAGCAGAGCGGGGTAGATGAAGCACGGATTTCCACTCTCAAGAGCTTGCTGGTACAGGCAGTCGCCGAAACCGAGACCGCGCTGCAACTGCAAGGCCATATCGGCATTCTGGTGGATGACCGCTACGGCGAGGACGCCATGTACGCCGCCACTGGCCGCGGCTGGTGGCTGGGCCGTCCGGTGGAGCTGCCCGGTTCCAATCCGCTGGAATTCGACCGTGGCCGCACCGCTACGGCCCGGCTGGAAAGCTGGCCGCAGGAACACATCATCAAATGTCTGGTGCAGTACCACCCGGATGACACGCTGGAAAACCGGCTGGAACAGGAAGCCCAGGTGCGTGCCATTTACGAGGCGGCACAGCTGAGCGGACACGAACTGCTGCTGGAAGTGATTCCATCGAAAAAGCTGCCGCAACAGCCGGATACCGTGCTGCGCGCACTCAAGCGTTTCTACAATCTGGGCATTTATCCGGAGTGGTGGAAGCTGGAATCCATGTCGGCCATGCAATGGCAGGCAGTGGATGCTCTGCTGGCCGAGCGCGACCCTTACTGCCGTGGCGTGGTGCTGCTGGGTCTGCATGCCTCGCTGGATGTGCTGCGTCAGGGCTTCGCCGACGCCGCCGTCAGCACCAGCTGCCGTGGTTTCATGGTGGGGCGCACCCTGTTCCATGAACCATCACAACGCTGGCTGGCCGGCGAACTGGACGATGCCGGGCTGATCAGCGCCGCCCGTGCCAATTTTGAAACCCTGATCGACATCTGGCACAGCCGTCGCCAGCCGCGCTAAGCATCACCGGAGGAGCACAATAATGAGCAAGCCATTCAAGGTAAGAATCGGCATCAACCCCATTTCCTGGTGCAATGACGACCTGCCTTCGCTGGGTGGAGAAGTGACGCTGGAGACCATCCTTGCTGAAGGCTCCCGCATCGGCTATCAGGGTTTCGAGCTGGGCAACAAGTTTCCGCGCGACCCGGCCGCGCTGGCCGCCGTGCTACGGCCCTATGGTGTGGCCTGCATTTCCGGTTGGCACTCCGGCTTGCTGGCCGAGGGCACGGTAGAAGACGAAATCCGTCGGGTCGAGCCGCATCTGCAATTACTGGTGCACAACGGCTGCAAGGTGATGGTGTACGGCGAAGTGGCCAGCGCCATTCAGGGCCAGCCACAGCCGCTGTACAAGCGCCCGCGTTTCAACAGCCAGCAGCAATGGCTGGCCTATGGCGCGCGCCTGAATGAATTTGCCCGCCACCTGCAATCCCGTGGCATCACTCTGGCCTACCACCACCACATGGGTGCTTATGTGGAAACGGCACAGGACATCGACCAGTTGATGGCGGTGACTGGGCCGGAGGTCGGTCTGCTGTTCGATAGCGGCCATATCACCTTCGCCGGTGGCGATGCCCTCGCCGTGCTGAAAAAACATATTGCCCGCGTGGTGCATGTGCATTGCAAGGACGTGCGCCCGCAAGTGGTGGCGCAGGCCTGGAACGGCAACTGGAGCTTTCTGCAGGCGGTGATCAACGGTGCCTTTACCGTGCCGGGCGATGGCTGCATCGATTTTGCGGCAATCCTGCAAACCCTGGCCGATCACGACTATGCCGGCTGGCTGGTGGTCGAGGCCGAGCAAGACCCGGTGGTGGCCCCCAGCTACGAATACGCCGACAAGGGCTATCGCACCCTGTCCGGCCTGGTGGCTGCCATCAATCAGCAGGAAAGGAATGTGGCATGAGTTTGCTGGTAAAGGCAGGCAAGGGACGCGAGATTGCCGATATCACCCCGCACCGTGCGGGCTGGCAGCACGTTGGCTTTCGCGCACTGCGGCTGGATGTGGGCGAGCAGGAAAACTGGCTGGACGCCGGGCGCGAATGCTGTCTGGTGATCCTGAGCGGCAAGCTGGCAGTGCGCGCAGGTGATCAGGCCTGGGATAGTCTGGGCGAGCGCAGCAGCGTGTTCGATGACCAAGCGCCGTGGGCGGTCTATGTGCCGGCCGGTACGGCGCTGACCATGGCTGCGCTGACTCCGGCCGAAGTGGCACTGTGCTCGGCTCCGGGCCAGGCAGGGCGCGAGGTACGGCTGATTGATCCTGCCAGCATGCAGCGCAGTGTGCGCGGCAAGGGGGCCAATACCCGCTATGTCACCGACATCCTGCCGCAAACCGAGCCTGCAGATGGCCTGCTGGTGGTGGAAGTGATTACCCCGTCCGGCCACTCCTCCAGCTACCCGCCGCACAAGCACGATCTGGACAATCTGCCGGCGGAAAGCGCGCTGGAAGAAACCTACTATCACCGCATCGACCCGCCGCAGGGTTTCGCCTTTCAGCGTGTGTATACCGATGACCGCAGTCTGGACGAATCGCATGCGGTGGAGAACCACGACGTGATGATGGTGCCACGTGGCTATCACCCGGTATGCGTTCCTTACGGCTACCAGTCCTATTACCTGAATGTAATGGCCGGGCCCAAGCGCCAATGGAGTTTTCGCAACGACCCGCAGCACGAGTGGCTGCTGCAGCTACCCGACTGAAGCCGACAGACCCGCCCTGTAGGGACGGGCCGCTCCGATCCCCACCGATTCCGTTTTGATGCCGAAGACAGGCAGGCCACCGGCTTGCCCGCCGCAAGGAGATTTCATGTTACAGATTCCGCATTTCATCAATGGCCAGCGTACGGCTGGCTCGGCACAACGCCATGCCGCGGTGTTCAACCCGGCATTGGGACGCCCGCAGGCCGAAGTGGCCCTGGCCGAACCACAAGATGTGGCCGCCGCGGTGGCAGCCGCCCATGCGGCCTTTCCGGCCTGGGCGGCACTGTCGCCGCTCAAGCGCTCGCGCATCCTGTTCCGCTTCAAGAGCATTCTGGAAGAACGCCAGCGCGAACTGGCTGCGGTGATTTCCAGCGAGCATGGCAAGGTGGAGTCCGACGCCCAGGGCGAAGTGCAGCGCGGGCTGGAAGTGGTGGAGTTTGCCTGCGGCATTCCGCAGTTGCTCAAGGGCGAATACACCGAGCAGGTGGCCAGCGGTGTGGATGCCTGGACCATGCGCCAGCCGCTGGGCGTGGTGGCCGGCATCACGCCTTTCAACTTTCCGGCCATGGTGCCGATGTGGATGTTCCCGGTGGCGCTGGCCTGCGGCAATAGCTTTATTCTCAAGCCCTCCGAGCGTGACCCATCGGCCAGCCTGCTGATCGCTGAATGGCTGAAAGAAGCCGGCTTGCCGGATGGCGTGTTCAATGTGCTGCAAGGCGACAAGCTGGCGGTGGATGGCCTGCTTACCCATCCGGATGTGGCGGCAGTCAGCTTTGTCGGCTCCACACCGATTGCCCGTTACATCTACGAAACCGGTGCTGCGCACGGCAAGCGGGTACAGGCGCTGGGCGGGGCCAAGAATCATATGGTGGTGCTGCCGGACGCCGATCTGGACATGACTATCGAAGCGCTGATGGGCGCGGCCTATGGTTCGGCTGGCGAGCGCTGCATGGCCATCTCCGTGGCCGTGGCCGTGGGCGATGTGGCGGACACGCTGGTGTCGCGGCTGGCCGAGCGTACCCGCCAGCTACGCATCAATGTCGGTACCGACCCCAAGGCCGAAATGGGCCCGCTGGTGACGCGCCAGCATCTGGACAAGGTGACAGGCTATATCGCCCAGGGCGTAGCCGAAGGTGCCCAACTGGTGGTGGATGGCCGTGGGCTGGTGGTGCCTGGTTGCGAGGAAGGCTTCTTTATTGGCGGCACGCTGTTCGATCACGTTACGCCGGAGATGGCCATCTATCAGGAAGAAATCTTCGGCCCGGTGTTGGCCGTGGTGCGGGTAGACACTCTGGACGCGGCAGTACGGCTGATCAACCAGCATGCCTACGGTAATGGCACGGCCATCTTTACCCGCAATGGCGGTGCTGCCCGCGAGTTTGCCCACCGCATCCAGGTGGGGATGGTGGGCATCAATGTGCCGATTCCGGTGCCAATGGCCTTCCACAGCTTTGGCGGCTGGAAAGCCTCGCTGTTTGGCGACCATCACATGCACGGCCCGGAAGGGGTGCGTTTTTACACCCGCATGAAGGCCATTACCAGCCGCTGGCCGGCAGGGCAGGTGCAGAGCGCAGAATTTGCCATGCCGACACTGGGCTAGGCATCGTCAGAACTTCATTCCCTCATCCACAGTGGGACTTCCCGGGCAGCGCAGGCTGCCTGTTTTTACTCTGCAGAATGCAACAGGCCCGCCCTCATTAAATGAGGGCGGGCCTGACGTCTGCCAGCAAAAGGCTTGGAGCGGCTAACAAAATCGCGTAGCGCCCCTGGTGCAACGCCGCAGCGGGATTTTTGTTAGCAGCACTTATTGCGCGGCAGGCCCCAGTAGCGGGGTGTAGCCAAGGTTGCGCAGCTTGGCCATGGCCTCGTCCGCTTCGGCGCGGGTCTTGAACGGGCCGAGCTGAACGCGGGTTTCGGTGTGGGCTTCAATGCCCTTGGCTTTTAATTCCTTCACCAGTTTTTCCGCATTACCCATGCTGGAAAACAGCCCAAGCTGCAATTTGTAACCCAGCGAGCTGCCTTCCGGTTTGGCTTTGACCAGTGCGGTGGGCGGTGCGGTCACGCTGTTGTCGCTGTCGGTGCTGCTGCGTACTGGCAGGGGGGCAGGGGCTGCCTTGGCTGGTGCACTATGTGTGGTGACCACTGCAACGGGCGGCGTGGCGGCTTGTGGGGCAGCCGCCGCGGCTGGTGCTGCCGGTGCGGGTTTGCTGGCAGGTTTGGCAGCGGCAGGGTGGGCTGCCGGCGGTGTGACCGGTTTGCTGCTGGCGACCGCCGGGGTCTTGCTGATGTCTGGAGTCTGCGGTGGCGTTGCCGTCGGCGCTGCTGGCGAGGCCGAGTTGCCGGCGTCAGTCTGGGGTGCGCTAGCCTCTACTGCGGGGGCGCTGCTTTCAACTGCTGGCTCTGCTGCGGGCTGTTCCAGTGCCGGGGCTGAGCTGGGGTTGACGATCTTGCCCGAACTGCCAACTGGGGTGGTGGCCGTCATTTCCACTTTGGGTTTTTTCATGCTGTCCAGCACGGGAATGGCCGCCAGTGCCACGGCAACGAGTCCGCCAGCAATCGCCAGCCGCTTTTTCAGCTTGCTGTTGAGGTCTTTTTCATCCGGAGCAGAGCCGGGGTCTTGCCGTTGGTTTTGTTCTGTCATGGCCTTGAATTTTTATGCAGCAGAGGCTTGAAAAGGCTGGTAAAATATCGGGTTCCTCAGAATTGCGTAACCCGAGTGGCTGAGCTAGAGCCTAGTTTAGCCACTTGTTCTGTTATTTGGGAGTATTTGGGAGATTTTTATGGCAATTGAACGTACCCTGTCCATCGTTAAACCGGATGCCGTAGCCAAGAACGTTATCGGCAAGATCTACGACCGTTTCGAATCCGCCGGTCTGAAGGTGGTTGCAGCCAAGCTGAAGCAGCTGTCCCGCGCTGAAGCCGAAGGCTTCTACGCCGTGCACAAAGAGCGTCCTTTCTTCAAGGATCTGGTTGATTTCATGATTTCCGGCCCGGTGATGATCCAGGCTCTGGAAGGTGAAAACGCCATCGCTAAGAACCGCGAACTGATGGGCGCCACCGACCCGAAAAAGGCTGACGCCGGCACCATCCGCGCCGATTTCGCCGATTCCATCGATGCCAATGCCGTTCATGGTTCTGACAGCGCTGAAAACGCAGCAATCGAAGTGGCTTATTTCTTTGCCTCTTCCGAGGTTTACTCCCGTTAATCTCGCTTTGCCGCTTTAAGTTGTACCGGGCGGCAGCCATTCAGGCTGCCGCTGTTTTACCGAGGACTGCATGAAAACCAACCTGCTCGACTTCAATCTGGACCAGTTGACCGAACACTTTGCCGCCATGGGCGAGAAGCCCTTCCGTGCCAAGCAGGTGATGCGCTGGATGCACCAGATGGGCGAAGACGATTTCGACGCGATGACCGACCTGGCCAAAAGCCTGCGTGCCAAACTGCACCAGCATGCCGAGGTGCGCGTACCGTCGCTGATGACCGGGCAGGCGTCCAGTGATGGTACCCGCAAGTGGCTGCTCGACGTCGGCACCGGCAACGGTGTGGAAACCGTGTTCATTCCGGAAGACGAGCGCGGCACCTTGTGCGTGTCATCCCAGGTGGGCTGTGCGCTGGAGTGTACTTTCTGCTCCACCGGTCGCCAGGGTTTCAACCGCAACCTGAGCACTGCCGAAATCATCGGTCAGTTGTGGTGGGCCAACAAGGCCATGGGGATTACCCCGAAAAATGAACGCGTGGTGTCCAATGTGGTGATGATGGGCATGGGCGAACCGCTGGCCAACTTTGACAATGTGGTCAGCGCCCTGCAAATCATGCTGGACGATCACGGCTACGGCCTGAGTCGCCGTCGCGTGACGCTGTCTACCTCTGGCCTGGTGCCGCAGATGGATCGTCTGCGCGAAGCCTGTCCGGTTGCGCTGGCTGTTAGCCTGCATGCGCCGAATGATGCCATTCGCGATGAAATCGTCCCCATCAACAAGAAATACCCCCTGAAGGAATTGATGGCTGCCTGCCAGCGTTATCTGGAAAAGGCCCCGCGCGATTTCATCACCTTTGAATATGTCATGCTGGACGGCATCAACGATCGCCCCGAGCATGCCCGGCAGCTGCTGGAACTGGTGCGCGACGTACCGTGCAAGTTCAACCTGATTCCTTTCAATCCTTTCCCCAATTCCGGTTACGATCGCTCCAGCAATAACGCGATCCGCATCTTCCGCGAATTGTTGCAGGAACAGGGTTACGTGGTTACCGTAAGAAAAACCCGCGGTGACGACATCGACGCTGCCTGTGGTCAACTGGCCGGACAGGTGATGGACAAGACCAAGCGTCAGGTCAAATGGATGCAGATAGCCCAGGAGCGCGAAGAATGAGCAAGTGGCGAGTGTGGATGGCGGTGTGCCTGTTGGCGTATTCCCTTGTCGCATTCGCCGCGCCGGCCAACCGGAAACTGGCGGAAATCCGCAGCCAGCTGGCCGTTGAATATGCCGGGTTGGGTAATTTGCCGATAGCATTGGCCTCTGCCAATGAAGCCGTCCAGGCCGACGACAGCTTTGTCGGTGCTTATCTGACCCGGGCCTATGTGTACAATCTGATGCATCTGGATAGCGATGCGGAGAAGAACTTTCTCAAGGCGCTACAGGTCGATTCCTCCAGTCCAGAGGCAAATAATAATTACGGCCAGTTTCTGTGCGAACATGAACGCCCACGGGCAGCCATGGATTATTTCGCCAAGGCGATAGCCAACCCACTGTATCAGACACCCCAAACGGCCTATCTCAATATGGGCCGTTGCAGTGTCAAGCTGGGTGAAAACACCCAGGCCAACGATTACCTGCTGACTGCATTGCAGATGGCCCCCAATTATTTGCCCGCATTGCGCGAATTGGCTGCCTTGCATCTGGAGCTGGGCAATGCCAAGCTGGCGTCCTTTTATTTCGGACGCCTGCAACAGGCCGCAGGTAATGCGCTGCAGGGAGCCGATGTCTTGTGGCTGGGCGTGCAGATTGCCAGGAAAGGGGGAGACCGGGTGCATGAGGCGGAGTATTCCTCCGCGCTGAAAAGCCGCTACCCGGACTCCAAGGAAACACAACTGTTGTTGAGCGGAAGCTGAAGATGGAACAGGAAGCGCATGGCCAGTCGACCAGACTGGGTGTCGGCGCAGCGCTGAAAGCAGCGCGCGAACAAGCCGGCATGAGTCTGGGTGAAGTGGCCGAACGGCTGAAACTGTCTGTGCGGCAGCTGGATGCCATTGAAAAAGATGACTTCCAGCAATTGCCGGGTGCAACGTTCGTACGTGGTTTTGTCAGAAATTATGCCCGTTTTCTCAAGGTGGATTCCGAACCCTTGATGGCACAGCTGGAGGAGCATTTCCCCTCGGCAGTCAATGACGTGGTCAATCTGGTCAAGCATGACCCGTCCAGCGAGCCGGCCAGCATGGCCGAAACCCTCGCCCGGGTGTCGTCGCCAGCTGGCCGTAGCGGCAAAACGGGCAAATGGCTGCTGTGGTTGGTGCTGGCGGCTGCCGTGGCGGGTGGCGCAGTGTGGCTGGCTGGCTTGCAGGGCAAGTCTGCTCCCGTTGCTGACCAGGCATTGCAGCCCATGTTGACGCAGCAGGCTGCTTCTGCGCTTGCTGCATCTGCGCCGGTGTCGGCCTCGGCTGCCGTGGTGGCAGAGCCGGCCACGACTCCGGCTACGGCCAGTCAGGCTGTTGTTCAGCCGACTACCATCGCCTCTCCGGTAGTGACCGCAAGTGCAGCCACTGCTGTCAGTACCGGCAAAACGCCCGCCAGTGCAGCGGCGGCCGACAGCGCCAGCGGGCATATCCAGCTGAATGCACAGCAGGCTGCGTGGGTTTCGGTGATCGATGCCACCGGCAAGAAACTGCAATTCGGCATACTGGAGGCCGGCAGCAGCAAGGAATTGAGCGGCACGCCGCCTTTCCAGCTGAAAATTGGCAATGCCGCCCAGGTACAGCTCAGCTTTAACGGACAGCCCGTCGCTCTGACGGACAAGATTCGTGGCACTACCGCCAAAATTGAACTCAAGTAGATGCGGATTTTTGCATGAATAGCGTGAATATCGCGCGACGTCCCACCCGCCAGGTCAGGGTGGGACATGTCATGGTGGGGTCGGATGCGCCGGTTGTGGTGCAGTCCATGACCAATACCGACACGGCTGACGCCATCGCCACCGTAGAACAGGTTTACCAGTTGTCCCAGGCCGGCTCCGAGCTGGTGCGCATTACCGTGAATTCGCCGGAAGCCGCCGCACAGGTGGCGGAAATCCGCCAGCGGCTGGATGACATGGGTTGCAATGTGCCACTGGTGGGTGATTTCCACTTCAATGGCGATCGTCTGCTGAAAGAATATCCGGACTGCGCCCGTGCGCTGGCCAAATACCGTATCAACCCCGGCAATGTCGGCAAAGGTGCCAAGGGCGACGACAAGTTTGCCTTCATGATCCGCACCGCGGCCGAACTGGACAAGCCGGTACGCATTGGCGTCAACTGGGGCAGTCTGGATCAGGTCCTGCTGGCGCGCATGCTGGATGCCAACAACAGCAAGCCGCATCCCTTGCCGCTGGAACTGGTGATGCGCGAGGCGCTGATCGTGTCGGCGCTGGAATCAGCAGACAAGGCGATGGAATTGGGCCTGCCGGCCGACAACATCCTGCTGTCGTGCAAGGTCAGCAATGTGCAAGACCTGATTACCGTTTACCGCGATCTGGGCAGCCGTTGCGATTTCCCGCTGCATCTGGGCCTGACCGAGGCCGGCATGGGCAGCAAGGGTATTGTGGCGTCTTCCGCCGCCCTGGCCATCCTGCTGCAAGAAGGCATCGGCGACACCATCCGTATTTCGCTGACCCCACAGCCGGGCGAAGCGCGCACCCGTGAAGTCATCGTGGCGCAGGAATTGCTGCAAACCATGGGTTTGCGCAGCTTCACCCCGCTGGTGACAGCCTGTCCTGGCTGTGGTCGCACCACCAGTACCTTCTTCCAGGAACTGGCCGACCAGATCCAGAGCTATCTGCGCGAGCAGATGCCGATCTGGCGCTTGCAGTACCCCGGTGTGGAAGAGATGAAAGTGGCGGTGATGGGCTGCGTGGTCAATGGCCCGGGCGAAAGCAAGCTGGCCGATATCGGCATCTCCTTGCCAGGTACCGGCGAAGTGCCGGTTGCGCCAGTGTATGTGGATGGTCAGAAGGGCGTGACGCTGAAGGGCGATAATATCGCTGGCGAATTCAAGGCGCTGGTCGACGATTATGTGCAGACCCGCTACGGCGAAGGTGGCAGCAAGCGTCGTGACAGCAGCAGCCGCATCATTCCGATTCAGCCGCAACGCTGAGCCGGGCCGGCTGGCACCGGTGACAAGATCAATCGAATAGCAAAAAGAACTGTATAAATGGCGCAAAAATTGCAGGCAATCAAGGGCATGAATGATGTACTGCCCGCCGAATCCTACCAATGGGAATATTTTGAAGGTGTGCTGCGCAAGCTGCTGGCCGACTATGGCTATCAGAACATCCGCACCCCCATCGTGGAAACCACCCCGCTGTTTGTGCGCGCCATCGGCGAAGTGACCGATGTGGTCGAGAAGGAAATGTATACCTTCATCGATAGTCTCAACGGCGACAGCCTGACGCTGCGCCCGGAAGGCACCGCAGGCACCCTGCGCGCTGTGGTTGAACACACCCTGCTATACAACACCACGCAAAAACTGTGGTATATGGGCCCGATGTTCCGCCACGAAAAACCGCAGAAAGGCCGCTACCGTCAGTTCCACCAGATGGGTATCGAGGCGCTGGGCTTTGCTGGCCCGGATATCGACGCCGAAATCATCGCCATGACCGCCGACCTGTGGCAGCGCCTGGGTCTGAGCCAGTATGTGCGTCTGGAAATCAACTCGCTGGGCAATGCCGAAGAGCGTGGGCAACACCGTCAGGCGCTGATTGCCTATCTGGAGCAGTTCGTTGACATTCTGGACGAAGACGGCAAGCGCCGGCTGTACACCAATCCGCTGCGCGTGCTGGATACCAAGAATCCTGCCTTGCAAGATATGGCCGACAAGGCACCGCGCCTGTCCGATTATCTGGGCGAAGCTTCGCGCGCCCACTATGAAGGCTGGAAGAGCATGATCGCCAGCCTGGGCATTGAGTTCGTGGAAAATCCGCGGCTGGTGCGCGGGCTGGATTATTACAACCAGTCGGTATTCGAGTGGGTGACCACCGAGCTGGGTGCGCAGGGTACGGTGTGCGCTGGTGGCCGTTACGATGGCCTGATCGAACAGCTGGGTGGCAAGCCCGCCCCGGGCATCGGTTTTGGTATGGGGCTGGAGCGTGTGCTGCTGCTGTTGCAGGACAAGGGCCTGCTGCCGGCAGCCCGCAGCGTCGATGTCTACATCGTGCAGCAGGGGGCAGGCGCGGCCATGTATGCCATGAAGCTGGCTCAGCAAATGCGCACGGCCGGCCTGTCCGTTATCCAGCATCTGGGTGAGGGCAGCTTCAAGTCGCAAATGAAAAAGGCCGATGGCAGCGGTGCGGAATTTGCCGTCATCATCGGTGAAAACGAAATGGCTGCCGGTCAGGCCGTCGTCAAACCGATGCGTGCCGACGCGGCACAGCAGACGGTGACGCTGGACCAGGTAGCTTCGACCATTGCCGCTATCAAGGCTTGATATAAGGGGGGTGCGCCATGGCGTACGACTTGCAGGAACAGGAACAGATCGACTCCATGAAGGCCTTCTGGCAACAGTGGGGCAAGCTCATCAGTGGTGCGGTAGTGGCCATCAGTGTGGCTTATCTGGGTTACAAGGCTTTCGGCTATTACCAGAGCGCACAAGCCAGCAAGGCCGCCGTGGTGTTTGCTGATGTTGAGCAGGCTGCCCAAAGCCAGGATCTGGCCAAGGTGAGAAGTTCGGCCGGCCTGTTGCAGTCGGATTATTCTTCCACGGCCTACGCGGCAGATGCCGCCTTGCTGGCAGCCAAGATGGCTTTCGAAAAGAATGATCTGGCCACAGCCCAGGCGCAGCTATCCTGGGTGGTGCAAAACGTGAAGGACGAATCCATGGTGGCTGTCGCACATTTGCGCCTGGCTACCATCGAGCTGGATCAAAAGCGCTATGATGCTGCGATTGCCGAACTGGGCCAGGCGCATCCGAGTGCATTTGATGCGCTGTTCCTGGATCAAAAGGGTGATGTGCATGCAGCCAAGGGCGACAAGGCCGCGGCACGTGATGCTTATAAGGCTGCCCTGGCCAAGCTGGTAGGCGAATCGCCCAACCGCCAGTTCATACAGACCAAACTCGACGCACTGGGAGGTTAATTGATGCGCCGCCAACTGCTGGTTACTGCTGTTCTTTCCTCGTTCTTGCTGGCCGGCTGCGCCAGCTGGTTTGAAAGTTCCTCCGCTGCTAAACCCACACCGCTGGCGGCCATCAAGCCCATCCAGGCCTTGAATGTGAAATGGACGCTGTCGCAAGCAGCCTCTAACAGCGGTTTTACCCCGGTTTACGCCAACGGCAACGTAGTGTCGGCTGATCCTTCCGGTCATGTCCGTACTGTCGATGCCCTGTCCGGCCGCGTGAGCGCCGATGTCACACTCAAGCGCGACTTGTCATCTGGTGTTGCCGTTGCCGGTGATACCGTCATTGTCGGTAGCCAGGATGGCAAACTGCTGGCAGTGGATCGCAGCAGTGGCAAACTGCTGTGGGAGCAGTCGCTCACCAGCGTGATGCTGGAAGCGCCGCAAGTGGCTGGCGGCATGGTGGTGGTACGCAGCAACGATGGCCGCCTGACCGGCTTCAGCCTGGCTGATGGCAAGCAGCAATGGTCGATTGCCCATGCCCAGCCGCAATTGCTGGTGCGCAATACCGGCTCGATGCAGGCGGTTGGCAACGAAGCCGTCATGGTAGGTCTGCCCGGTGGCAAGCTGGACATCATCAGCCCGGCCAACGGCAATACGCTGTGGGAAGGTGTGGTCGCCAACCCGCGTGGTGCTACCGAACTGGAGCGCATCACCGATATCACCAGCCGTCCGGTCTACGACGGCGGACAAGTTTGCAGCGTGGCCTACCAAGGGCGCGTGGCCTGCTTCGATGCCAAGAGCGGCAGCCTGATGTGGGCACGCGAACAGTCCTCCAGCCGCGGAGTGGCGCTGGATGCCAGCAAATTGTATGTGACTGCGGAAGATGGCTCGGTCTGGGCCTATGACCGCAGTACCGGTCGCAGCCTGTGGAAGACCGATGCCCTGAAATTCCGCAATGTATCCGGCCCCGCCATGCTCGGACGTTTTGTCCTGGTGATCGATGGCGAAGGCTATGGCCACCTGCTGTCCAATGAGAGCGGCAGTCTGGTGGGCCGTGTGAAACTTGGCAGCGAAGGCGCAACCGCCCAGCCCGTCTCCCTGGGCGCATCTGCCCTGGTGCAGGGGCAAAATGGTCGCCTGTCGCTGCTGTCTATTGAGTAAAAGCTGTAACCATGAAACCTACCGTAGCGCTGGTCGGCCGCCCCAATGTGGGCAAGTCGACCCTTTTCAACCGGCTGACCCGCAGCCGTGACGCCCTGGTCGCCGACCAGCCTGGCCTGACCCGCGACCGCCATTACGGCCATGGTCGAGTGGGGGGCAAACCGTATCTGGTGGTCGACACCGGCGGCTTTGAGCCGGTAGTGGATGAAGGCATTCTGTTCGAAATGGCCAAGCAGACACTGCAGGCCGTGGATGAAGCCGATGCCGTGGTATTCCTGGTGGATGGCCGTACCGGCATCACCCCGCAGGACAAGATCATCGCCAATCGCCTGCGCCAGATCGACCGCCCGGTATTCCTGGTGGTCAACAAGGCCGAAGGCATTAGTCACGCCATCGCCAGCGCGGAATTCCACGAACTGGCTCTGGGCCAGCCGCTGGTGATTTCTGCCGCGCATGGTGATGGTGTGCGCGAACTGATGGAAATGGTGCTGGAAGACTTCCCCGACGAAGTGGAAGAGGAAGCCCGTTACCATCCCAAATTCGCCGTGATCGGTCGCCCCAATGTTGGCAAGTCGACGCTGGTCAATGCCATTCTTGGCGAAGAGCGCGTCATCGCCTTTGACCAGGCCGGTACCACGCGTGACAGCATCTATATTGATTTCGAGCGTGATGACCATACCTATACCATCATCGACACCGCCGGCGTGCGGCGTCGCGGCAAGGTAAGCGAAGCCATCGAGAAGTTCTCCATCATCAAGACCATGAAGGCCATCGAAGATGCCAATGTGGCGGTGCTGGTACTGGATGCGCAGCTGGACATCTCCGAGCAGGATGCCACCATCGCCGGTTTTGCACTCGAAGCAGGCCGTGCCTTGGTGGTGGCGGTGAACAAGTGGGACAATCTGGACTTCGAGAAAAAGGAAACCGTGAAGCGGGAAATCGCCCGCAAGATCAGTTTCCTCGATTTTGCCAAGTTCCATTACATCTCGGCCATCGAAGGCCGTGGCGTGACCGACCTGTTCAAATCCATCGATGAAGCCTACCAGGCAGCCATGGTGAAGCTGGCCACGCCGAAGCTGACGCGGGTACTGAATGTTGCAGTAGAACGTCAGGCACCGCCGCGCTCGGGCCTGATGCGCCCCAAGATGCGTTATGCTCACCAGGGTGGCATGAACCCACCTATCATCGTGATTCATGGCAATGCGCTGGATGCGATCCCGGCCAGTTACACGCGTTATCTGGAACATACCTTCCGTAAGGTGTTCAAACTGCAGGGCACGCCGCTGCGTGTGCAGTACAAAACCTCGGAAAACCCCTTCGATACTGAAGAATCCAAGGAAAAGTCCCGGGCTAAACCGAAACCGATGTCTAAGCTGCGTGGACGCGAGAAGGAAGTACGCTGGGGCAAGAGTGGTAAAAAATAGTAGGCTGGGGTTTTTTCTGCTAAAAATAAGCATACCAGCCGGGCTTTAAAGATTATTTAATACAACAATCAACGATTCGGAGAAAACGAATGAGCTCTAAAGGGCAAATGTTACAAGACCCGTTCCTGAATATTCTGCGTAAGGAACATGTGCCGGTATCCATCTATCTGGTGAACGGTATCAAGCTGCAGGGTCAGGTTGAGTCTTTTGACCAATACGTAGTGCTGTTGAAGAACACGGTTACCCAGATGGTTTACAAGCATGCCATCTCTACCGTTGTTCCGGCCCGTCCGGTTACCATCCCGCACGAACATCCGGGTCAGAAGCAGGATCAGCAAGACGCCTGATCAGGCTGAAGGCTGTCTCCCCGCGGGCCGCCAGGCTGTGTCTTGCTGACACGGCTTGTCGGCCTTTTTTCATGCATGATCCTGCCACTGCGTGCTTGCAGCAGTCATGACGGCAGAATCCTCATCTACGGTTTTCTATACAGTGTTTGATCGTCCCGATATTGGAGACCAGGCAGTGCTGGTCTGTCTGGATTTTGGTGATCCCGATCATCAGGAAAATGTAGCCGAGTGCGTCGAACTGGTTGGCTCTGCCAACGTGACAGTCACCGGCATTGTTCAGGGCAAGCGCCAGCGTCCTGATGCCGCGCTGTTTGCCGGCAAGGGCAAGGTGGAAGAGGTCGGACTGATGGTGCGGGCAACCGGTGCCAATGTGGTGATCTTCAATCACCAGCTGTCGCCCGGGCAGGAGCGCAATCTGGAACGTGCTCTGCAATGCCGGGTGATTGATCGCACCAGCCTGATTCTTGACATCTTTGCCCAGCGCGCCCGCAGTCATGAGGGCAAATTGCAGGTGGAACTGGCCCAGTTGTCGCATATCGCTACCCGGCTGGTTCGTGGCTGGACGCACCTGGAGCGGCAAAAGGGTGGTATCGGCCTGCGTGGTCCGGGTGAAAGTCAGCTGGAGACCGACCGCCGGTTGCTGGGTAATCGGGTCAAGGCACTCAAAGAGCGGCTGGCCCAGGTACAAAAACAGCGCAATACCCAGCGACGGGGCCGCCAACGCACCGGTATCGCTTCGGTTTCCATTGTCGGCTACACCAATGCCGGCAAGTCAACGCTATTTAACGCACTGACCAAGGCCCGCAGTTATGCGGCCGACCAGCTGTTCGCCACGCTGGACACCACCAGTCGCAAGCTGTTTCTCAATACTGAAACCTCGATCATCGTTTCAGATACCGTGGGCTTCATTCGCGATTTGCCGCATACCCTGGTGGCTGCTTTCCGTGCCACACTGGAAGAAACCATTCAGGCCGATTTGCTGTTGCATGTAGTGGACTCCTCCAATCCACTGCGCGATGTCCAGATTGATGAAGTCAACAAGGTGCTGGCTGAAATCGGTGCAGATGGTGTGCCCCAACTGATCGTATGGAACAAGACCGATTTGCGGCAGTTGCCAGCCGCCATCGAACGCGACCAGGAGCAGCTGGCACAGGCAGTTCGCCTCTCCGCGCTGACGGGCGAAGGGCTGGAACTCTTGCGGACAGTACTTGCCGAACGTTTGCAGTCATCTGATAACCAACACGAAGAACAAGACGAATATGTCGCAGAATGATCCAAATCGGGGACGTCAGGGCAGTGACGGTCCGCCGGACCTTGACGAAATTTTCCGTAATCTCAATCAGCGCCTCGCCCGTCTGCTGGGGGCCAAGCCATCGGGCGAACAGCCAAGCCCCGAGCCGCGTGCCGCCTTCAAGGGTGGTGCCATCGCCGTTGTCGGCGTGCTGGCAGCGCTATGGCTGGGTAGCGGTTTTTATGTGGTGGATGCCAAGGAGCAGGGCGTGGTGTTGCGCATGGGCAGTTTCAGCCGCGTGACCGACCCCGGCTTGCAATGGCATGCACCTTACCCCTTTGAAAAGGTGGAAATCGTCAACCTGACCGAGCTGCGCAGCGTGGAAGTGGGCTATCGCAGCAATGCCAAGAACAAGGTGCCGGAAGAGTCGCTGATGCTCACGGCTGATCAGAACATCATCGATGTGCAATTGTCAGTGCAGTTCGACGTGAAGGACCCCAAGGCCTTTCTGTTCAACAATGCCGCCGCTGATCGCAATGCCAACGATATCGTGAAGCAGGCAACCGAAACCGCCATCCGCGAAGTTGTCGGTCGCAACAATGTGGATTTCGTCCTCAATGAAGGTCGTGCGCAAATAGCGGCTGAATCACAGAAAGTCATTCAGGACATCCTGGACCGCTACGCGCTGGGTGTGCGTATTGCCAAGGTCAACATCAATGCCGTGCAACCGCCCGAGCAGGTCCTGGCGGCATTCGACGACGCCGTGAAGGCTGGTCAGGACAAGGACAAGCTGCGTAATGAAGGCCTGGCTTACGCCAATGATGTCGTGCCCAAGGCCAAGGGTATGGCCGCCCGCCTTGAGCAGGAGGCCGAAGCCTATCAGCAAAAAGTGGTGTCGCAAGCGGAAGGGGATGCCTCCCGTTTCAAGCAAGTGTTGTCTGAATACAACAAGGCTCCCAAGGTCATGCGTGACCGTCTCTATCTGGACATGATGCAACAAGTGATGAGTGCCACCAGCAAGGTGATTGTTGACCAGAAAAACGGCAACAGCCTGCTTTACCTCCCGCTGGACAAGCTGACCCAGGCGGCAAGCCCTGCAGCGCCAACCACGGCAGCACCCGCTGCCACCACGCCGGCACCGGCAGCTGCGCCGGCAACTGCACCTGCACGGAGCAACAAGAGTGGTCGGGATTTCGGCCGTAGTCGCGACATTCTGGGTGGGGAGCACTGAAATGCAAAAAATCATGCCAACCCTGCTGGCCGTGCTCGGCATTCTGTTTGTCGCCAGCCTGTCGCTGTTTACCGTGGACCAGCGCCAATACGCCATGGTCTTCCAGTTTGGCGAAGTGGAACGGGTGATCAAACAGCCTGGCATCCAGTTCAAGATTCCGCTGCTGCAGAATGTGCGCTATTTCGACAGCCGGGTTCTGACCATCGACGCCGAAGCACCCGAGCTGTTCAATACGCGCGAGAAGAAAAACGTGCTGGTGGATAGCTATGTAAAATGGCGCATTGTCGATGTCGAACAGTTCTACAAGAGCGTGGGATCGGAGAATGCCGCCGTGGCCCGTCTCAAGCAGACCATCAACGACGGATTGCGTGCCGAATTCGGTCAGAAGACTGTAGCTGATGTCATTTCCGGCAAACGCGACCAGGTGATGGAGACGGTTCGCAAGCGCGCAGACGCAGATGCGCGTAAAATAGGCGTGGAAATTCTCGACGTACGCTTAAAACGTGTCGATTTTCCGGATAAAATAAGCAGCTCCGTCTATGATCGCATGCAGTCGGAACGCCGTACCGTCGCCAGCCAGTTGCGTAGCGAAGGTGCTGCCGATGCCGAACGTATTCGTGCCGAAGCGGAGAAGCAGCGCGATGTGCTGTTGGCCGATGCCTACAACAAGGCACAGCAACGGAAGGGTGAGGGCGATGCCAAGGCTGCCGCAATTTACGCGGAAGCTTATGGGCGTAGTCCGGAGTTCTATGCCTTCTGGCGCAGCATGGATGCCTATAAAGAGTCGTTCAAGAACAAGAGCGACGTGATGGTGCTGGACCCCAACAGCGAGTTCTTCAAGTACTTCAAGAACCCGCAGGCGGCCAGCAAGGGCAGGTAGGCGCTGCCTGGTAGTTACAATTAGTTTTCATGACTGGCCGGACACCCCGGCCAGTTTGCCGTAAACAGGGCGGGGTGATGAATCCCGCCTTTTATTTGTCGAAACCGGAATATGCGTAACTGGCTGTTACCCGAATACATTGCAGACATCCTGCCGGCTACCGCCCGCCAGGTGGAGTCTGCCAAGGCAGCGATGCTGGAACAATTCCGCTGTGCAGGCTATGAGCTGGTCCTGCCGCCGCTGATCGAATATGTCGATTCGCTGATCGCCGAAGGTGATACTGCGCTGGACCTGAAAACCTTCAAGCTGGACGACCAGTTGTCTGGTCACCAGCTGGGTCTGCGTGCGGATATCACCCCGCAAGTGGCGCGCATTGACGCCCACTTGCTGGGCCATCGCACTGGTGTTACCCGCCTGTGCTATGCCGGCAGTGTGGTGCATACCCGTCCCAATGGCTTGATGAGTTCGCGCCAGCCCATGCAGGTTGGTGCCGAGTTGTACGGCTATGCCGGTATCGAAGCCGATATCGAAATCATCGAACTGATGCTGTCCACGCTGGGTCAGGTCAAGGTGCCGCAGCTGCGACTGGATGTTGGCCATACTGCCATCTTCCGTGGACTGGCCACCGCAGCTGGCCTGTCGCCGCAAGCCACGCGCGAACTGTTTGCCGTGCTGCAAAACAAGGATGCCGCCAGCATTGCCGAACAGGTAGCAGGTCTGGCCGAGCCTTACCGTTCTGCCTTCCTCGCCTTGCCCGAGCTGTATGGCCCGGCATCGGTGCTGGAAAAAGCCCGCACCCGCCTGCCGTCCTTGCCGGAAGTCGAGCTGGCACTGATGCAGCTGTCGGCCATTGCCCGCGCCTTCGAGGGGCGTGTCGCAATCAGCTTTGACCTATCCGAACTGCGTGGTACGCACTACCACACCGGCCTGATCTTTGCCGCCTATGCGCCTGGCTGGGCGGTAGAGCTGGCTCGTGGCGGCCGCTACGACAATGTTGGTCGTCGTTTTGGTCGTGCCCGTCCGGCTACCGGTTTCAGTCTGGACTTGCGCGATCTGATCCAGATTCTGCCGGAACGCGGTAGTGCCATGGGTGTACGTGTTTCCAATCGCCACCTGCCGGCGGCCCAGGGCGAAGTCGAGCGCCTGCGCGCGGCTGGTGAGGTGGTGATTATTGATTATCTGGGGGAATCAGCCGAGGCCATCGGCTGCAACCGTGAACTGATTCCGGCCGCTGACGGCTGGCAGATCGTCCCCTTTAACTGATTTTTAGTTTGACTGAAGAAGAGGTTTTTCCAATGTCCAAGAATGTTGTCGTGATCGGTACCCAATGGGGTGATGAAGGCAAGGGCAAGATCGTTGACTGGCTGACCGACCACGCACGTGCTGTGGTGCGTTTCCAGGGTGGTCATAATGCTGGCCATACCCTGGTGGTGGGTGGCAAGAAAACCGTGCTGCGCCTGATTCCGTCCGGCATCCTGCGCGAAGGCGTCGAGTGCTTTATCGGCAATGGCGTTGTCCTGTCGCCGGAAGCGCTGCTGAAGGAAATCGACGAGCTGGAAACTGCCGGTGTCAATGTGGCGGCCCGTCTGAAGATTGCCGAAGCCTGCCCGCTGATCCTGCCTTACCACGTGGCTCTGGACCAGGCACGCGAAGCGGCCAAGGGTGCCGGCAAGATCGGTACCACCGGTCGCGGTATCGGCCCCTGCTACGAAGACAAGGTTGCGCGTCGTGCATTGCGCGTGATCGACCTGTTCAATCCGGAGCGCTTCGCTGCCAAGCTGAAAGAGAACGTCGAGTTCTACAACTTCCAGCTGACCCAGTATTTCAAGGCAGAGCCGGTCAGCTTTGAAGCCATTCTGGAGCAGACCATGCTGCTGGCCGAACGCATCAAGCCGATGGTGGCCGATGTGTCGCGTACCCTGTATGACATGAACCAGGCTGATGTGCCGCTGCTGTTCGAAGGCGCACAAGGTACGCTGCTGGATATCGATCACGGTACTTATCCGTATGTGACTTCGTCCAACTGTGTGGCCGGTGCTGCCGCGCCGGGCGCTGGCGTTGCCCCGCAAATGCTCAATTACGTACTGGGCATCGTCAAGGGTTACACCACCCGAGTGGGTTCCGGTCCCTTCCCGACCGAACAGGAAAACGAAATTGGCGCCTTCCTGGCCAAGCGTGGCAATGAGTTCGGTTCGGTTACCGGTCGTCCGCGCCGCTGTGGCTGGTTCGATGCCGCCGCACTCAAGCGTTCCATCCAGATCAACGGCGTATCCGGTCTGTGTGTCACCAAACTGGACGTGATGGATGGTCTGGAAGAGATCAAGCTGTGCGTGGGCTACAAGCTGGATGGCAAGGAAGTCGACATCCTGCCCTTCGGTTCCGATGCCGTGACCCAGTGCGAACCGATCTACGAAACCATGCCTGGCTGGAGTGAAACCACTTTCGGCACCAAGCGTTGGGAAGACCTACCGGCCAATGCTCAGGCTTATCTGAAGCGTATTGCTGAAGTCTGCGGCGCGCCGGTTGATATCGTTTCTACCGGTCCGGATCGCGAAGAAACCATCGTATTGCGTCATCCCTACGGCCTGTAAGCTTGGTATGACTCACAAAACCCACCCCGCGCGGTGGGTTTTTTTATGGCTGCAATTCGGTATGATAGCGCTAACATTGCTGTTTTTCTCCCCTCCTACCAACCGCAGCTATCCGTTTTCCTGCAGATAGCACAGTCAGGATGATGCATGTCTACTCCATTGAATGTCGTGCTGGTCGGCTATGGATATGCCGGTAAAACCTTTCATGCTCCGTTGATTGCCGCCTGCCCGGATTTGCAGCTTTACGGCGTGGTCAGCAGCAAGGCCGATGTGCTTAGCGCAGATTGGCCAGCGCTACGGCAGTGGCCCACGCTGCAACAGGCCCTGCAGGATGCGGCAGTCGATCTGGTGGTGATCGCCACGCCGAATGATCTGCATTTTTCCCAAGCCGAAGCGGCCTTGCTGGCAGGCAAGCATGTGGTGGTGGACAAGCCATTTACCCTTACCCTGGCACAAGCCCGACAGCTGGATGCGCTGGCCGACCGGCTGGGTCTGTTGCTGTCGGTATTCCATAACCGGCGCTGGGATGCCGACTTCCTCACTGTGCAGCACTTGCTGGCAAGTGGCCGGCTGGGGAAGATCAGCCAGTTTGTCTCGCACTTTGATCGCTATCGGCCACAGGTACAGCAGCGCTGGCGCGAGCAGGGTGGTGCCGGTAGCGGTTTGTGGTATGACCTGGGCCCACATTTGCTGGATCAGGCCTTGCAACTGTTTGGCCAGCCACTTGCCGTATCAGCCTATCTGGCCAGGCAGCGGCAAGCGGCACAAGCGACCGACTATTTCCATGTGCAATTGCGCTATCCGGCAGTACATGTGGTATTGCATGCTTCCTGCCTGGTCGGTGGTGGTATCCCGCGCTTTGCCGTGCACGGTGATCTGGCCAGTTACACCAAGTACGGGCTGGACACGCAAGAGACCGATCTCAAACTGGGCAAACCGGCAGGTGGTGCCGACTGGGGGCTAGACCCCTTGCCCGGTCAATTATTCCTGTCATCAACGACCATGGCACAGACGGAGAGCGTAGCTAATCTGCGCGGGGACTATCGCGATTATTATCGCCAGCTGGCTGCGGCCATCCGTGGCGAAGCGGACAATCCGGTCACCGCCCGGCAGGCGGCCAGTGTCATGGACTGGCTGGAGCGTGCTGAATACAGTGCGGCACAGGGTAGGGATGTGAGCGCTGAGGAGGTATTGCCATGAGTGTGGAAGACGATCTGCTCATCATCGCCGAGCAGGAAGCACGGCTGGAATTCAGTCAGTTTGATTCGGATACCGTGTGGGAACTGGGCTGTCGCCTGCGCGAGGCCGCCCGCCAGCGCAGCGCAGCACTGGCCATTGTCATTACCGTTAACCAGGTACGCCGTTTCCAGCTGCTGATGGCAGGTGCCAGTGCCAATAACGAGGACTGGGCCCGTCGCAAGCACAATGTGGTACAGAAGTTTGAACGCAGTTCGCTGGCTGTCGGCTTGGACTGCCAGCGACAGCACACCAATCTGCAGGAGAAAAACGGGCTGTCCCTGGCGGAACATGCGACCCATGGCGGTGGCTTTCCGCTGCGGCTGCAAGGCGTCGGTTGTATTGGCTCCATCGTGGTGTCCGGTCTGCCACAACGGCAGGATCACCAGCTGGTGGTCGATGTGCTGGCCAGCATGCTGGCAGTCCGGGATGTACCCGCGCTGGATTGTTAGCCTATGGCGCTTATCTGCTGGCCGGTAAAACATCTGCATCGGTCAGTGTCTGCAGAAAAGCCAGCATGGCGTCAATATCGCTGGCATTGAAAGCTGCCCGGGAGCCGGCCTTGCCGCCAAAGGGTGGTTCCTGATTGATATTGCTGTGGTAGCGACGGGGCAGATCATCGAAACGCTGGTCTTTTTTCCCATGTCCATACCATTTGGCTGGGGCGCTATCACGGCTGGCGTAAAACTCCAGCACTTGGCGTAAATCATGGAATACACCATTGTGGAAAAAGACCTTGCGGCTCGCGACATTGCGCAGCGATGGCGTACGGAACAGCCCGCAATATTCATCCTGCTGCATATCCTGTCGCAATGGTCCGCACAAGCCCATATCAAAATAGCCAGGGTTACGATTGACCGCCAATGCCATATTGCGTGGCACACCCAGTGCGATCAGCCCGAAATCGCTAAAGGCCGGAAAGGAGCCATCTGGCTGTCGCTGGCTGAGATGACAGGAAGCACAATTTCCCTTGGCCGGATCGTTAAAGACCTGCAAGCCGCGCAATTCCAGCTTGCTCAGTGATGCCTGCCCGCGCAGCCAGGCATCGTATTGGCTGCTGTAGGGGTAAAACTCGGCTGGATTTTGCTGGAACACCTCCAGCGCCAGTAGCAGTTTTTTGAATGCGGCCTGCTTGTCGTGAAAGATGTCTTGACCAAACAAGGCAGCAAATGCGCCGGCACTCGGGCTAGCCCGCAGTTGTTCAACGACTTGCTCCGGGCTGCGATTGGCCATCTCATTGGCCGCTAACAGCGGCAGACTAGCCTGCTCATGCAGGCTGGCGGCGCGACCATCCCAGGTCAGTCCTCCGGTGGGACCGGCATCTTCGCTGTCATTGCCATCGTTATCGCGGAAGTGTTCGCTGAATGGCGGTACGCCTTGCAGATAGCGCAAGGAGGGCACGGCGCGGCTGCCTTGCTGTTGACCATCTACGCCGCCGAACTGGGCAGGCTTGCCATCCGCTGGACCATAAGCATGAGTCGGGCTATGGCAGCTGGCGCAGGATTGTTTGCCGGAAGCCGACAGCGCAGTTTCGTGGAATAACTGTCGCCCCAGCGCTTCCAGTTGTTTCACGGGTCGTGGATGGCTATCTGCATAAACAGCCTGCGTAGCAACTGTGCTGATCACGGCAGGTGCTGCTGCCTGGTGGCAGGCCGTCAGCAGGGAGAGCAAGCTCAGCCAGGGCAGCAGTATGCGCAAAGCTGGAGTGAGGGGAGGGCAAGACGACATGACTGAGGGCAATCGGATGGAATCGGCAGCAGCATACGCCAGTTTTATCTCCTCATGATGACGTAATGACAGGCCTTACGGGCAGGGCTGCCCTGTCTTGTCTGTGCCCGGTTTTGGCCGTCTAATTCGTCCATCATACGCGTGCAACACGATGCCGGCACAATCTCCCGAACCCGCACAAGGATACCCACATGCACAACTGCCAACCTGCTCTGCTCTCCCTTGCCCTGACGGCGGCACTTGCCGGCTGCGCCAGTAACACGCCTCAGGCACCGGTTACCAGCGGCTCGCTGGATGCCATCCAGAATGTTGTCGTTATTTTCGCTGAGAACCGCGCCTTCGATAACCTGTATGGCTTGTATCCGGGGGCTAACGGTATCCCGGGTGTCAATCCTTCGGCGCGTGGTCGCTATGTGTCGCAGAAGGATTTTGATGGCTCGGTCTTGCCAGTGCTGCCGCCGACCTGGAATGGCCTGACTGCTGCCGGCCAGAGTGTCACCCTGACCCAGGCGCAAACCATGGGCTGGCCCAATAAGCCTTTCCAGATTGATGATCCTGCCGGTGTAAATGGCAGCGGTGTGCAGCTAGGGCAGGGAGTAGTGACCCGCGATCTGGTGCATCGCTTCTATAACAACCAGATGCAGATCAATGGCGGCAAGAATGACAAGTTTGCTGCCTATTCGGATGCCGGTGGTCTGAGCATGGGCTACTACGATGGCAGCAAGATGGCATTGTGGAAGCTGGCGCGCCAGTACACGCTGGCAGACAACTTCTTCATGGGGGCGTTTGGTGGCTCTTTTCTGAACCACCAGTATCTGATCTGTGCCTGTGCGCCAAGCTATCCCAATGCCGATGCGGCTGACTCACCAGCCAAGGATTCGATTTCTGCCATCGATACCGATGCCAAGGGGCAGTTCCTGCGCCTGACGCCTGCCGCTGCTGCCAAGGCCTCGGTGCTGGATGGCAAGCCGACCTACAAGAATGACAGCAATCTGACGCCCAAGGATGGCCAGGGCATGTTCTATGCCGTCAACACCATGCAGCCCTTGTATCAGCCCAGTGGCAATGCGCCGGGAGCCAAGGGGCCGAGCCAGTATGCCGATACCACCAAAGCCACCACGCTGCCAGCACAGACTGCCGCCACCATTGGTGATCGCCTGACTGCCAAAGGTGTCAGCTGGGCCTGGTACGCTGGCAGCTGGAATGCTTCAGTGGCTCAGCGCAGCAATATCTACAATGGTGGACAGCCGAATTTCCAGGCCCACCATCAGCCTTTCAACTACTACGCGGCCTTTGATCCGCTCACGCAGCAGGCTTATCGTCAGGCTCATCTGAAGGATTTTGATGCGGAATTCCTGCGGGATGCCCAGGGCGGCAAGTTGCCGGCGGTTGCTTTTTACAAGCCGCAGGGCAATCTGAACCAGCATGCCGGTTATGCCAGCGTGGCCGATGGTGACGAGCACATTGCCCAGCTGATTACCAAGCTGCAGCAGAGCCCGCAGTGGAAGAACATGCTGATCGTGGTTACCTACGATGAAAATGGCGGTATTTATGATCATGCTCCGGTTCCCAAGGGGGATCGCTGGGGGCCGGGCAGCCGCATTCCGGCCATCATCATTTCACCGTATGCGCGCAAGGGCTTTGTCGACCATACCCAATACGACACTGCTTCCATCCTGCGTTTCATCAGCCGACGTTTCGATTTGCCAGCGCTGCCGGGCGTTATCGAGCGCGATGCCGCCTTGCAGGCCAATGGCGAAGCAGTCATGGGTGACTTGAGTAATGCGCTGGAGCTGGGCACGCATTAAGCCTTGTTTATCGTTGTGTGGCGTAAAGAGAAGGCAGCCTCATGGGCTGCCTTCTCTTCATTTTCACAACTGCTAACACTTCTTCCTCACATCCGTTCTGACTGCATGGGTCAAGCTGCTAGACTGAACGACACATTCCTTCGCAGACTGATGCTATGCAGTTCAAACTGGCCAGCGGCATGCTGACGCCGCTTATCATTGCCACCGCCCTGTTCATGGAAAACATGGACGCTACCGTGATCGCTACCTCTTTGCCGGCAATTGCCCGCGATTTGCTGGTCGATCCTGTCGCTCTCAAGCTGGCACTGACATCCTATCTGGTCAGTCTGGCGGTATTCATTCCGGTCAGCGGCTGGATGGCAGATCGGTTTGGTGCCAGACGGATATTCCGCTCGGCCATTGCCGTTTTCATTCTCGGTTCGGTGCTGTGTGGTTTCAGTGCTTCGCTGGAAGGATTTGTGCTGGCACGCTTTGTTCAGGGCATGGGCGGGGCGATGATGGTGCCGGTGGGGCGGCTGGTCATTCTGCGAACTACTCGGAAGGAGGAACTGGTAAAAGCCCTGAGCTACCTCACCATTCCGGCTTTGCTTGGCCCGGTGATGGGGCCACCGCTGGGCGGTTTCATTACGACCTATTTCCACTGGCGCTGGATCTTCTTTATTAACATTCCCATTGGGATACTGGGCATGGTGTTGGCGGGGCGCTATATCGAGAATCTGAAGGAAGATCATTTGCCGCCGTTGGACAAAACCGGCTTTGCTCTGACCGGAGTCGGCTTGTCGATGTTGATGCTGGGCCTGGCCACGGAAGGCAAGCACATGTTGTCGCTGCAACTATCGCTGGCAGTCAGCTTGCTCGGCGCGGTGTTGCTGCTGCCTATCGGTGGCATTACCGCCGCGTGGCAGATCCATTGCTGGACCTATCCTTGTTACGCCTGCCGACGTTTCACGCCAGCGTGATGGGGGGCTTTCTTATCCGGATGGGTGTCGGAGCCACGCCATTCTTGCTGCCGCTGATGTTGCAGCTCGGTTTTGGCTATACGCCATTCGAGTCTGGCATGTTGACCTGTTCCACTGCCATCGGGGCCATCTTCATGAAAACCATTGTGGCCAAAGTGCTGGAGCGCTTTGGTTTCAAGAAGGTCCTGAGTTGGAATGCCCTGCTGGTGGCGCTGTCAATGGCGGTGTATGGTCTGTTCCGTGCAGACACACCGCATGTGCTGATGCTGGTGGTGTTTGTGCTGGGTGGATTTTCCCGCTCACTACAATTTACCAGCCTCAATGCCATTGCTTTTGCCGACGTGGAACAAAGCCGCATGAGTCATGCCACCAGCCTGTCCAGTGTGGCGCAACAGTTGGCTGCCGGCTTTGGGGTGACCGTTGCGGCAATGACGCTACAGGTAGTCACTACCCTGCAAGGACATCAAATCCTGGTTAGCAGTGACTTTGCCTGGTCATTCCTGGTGATGGGCTTGCTGACTTCGTGCTCGGTGTTTTTCTTTTTAGCTCTGGATGCGAGGTCTGGCGCTGCACTGGCAGGGGCGTCAACGGACAGGTCTGTCACGCGCTGATTGCAAGGGAAGGCAGTGAGCTGCTGCGAGTGCTGAGCTGGAATGAAAAAAAGCCGCTGATCTGAGATCAACGGCTTTTTTAATTGGTGCCCAAGAGAAGACTCGAACTTCCACACCCTTGCGGGCGCTAGGACCTGAACCTAGTGCGTCTACCAATTCCGCCACCTGGGCAAAGCAAATTGTATGTACTGCAAGCTGGTGATGTTAAGCCAACCTTAAAAAATTGTTGGTGCCCAAGAGAAGACTCGAACTTCCACACCCTTGCGGGCGCTAGGACCTGAACCTAGTGCGTCTACCAATTCCGCCACCTGGGCAAACCAAATTTTTCATTGCAACAGCAATAAGACTATATAATACAGCTGAATGGTGCCCAAGAGAAGACTCGAACTTCCACACCCTTGCGGGCGCTAGGACCTGAACCTAGTGCGTCTACCAATTCCGCCACCTGGGCACTGCTTTGCTGTATCATTCTGTTGCTGTAGTGCTGCAACGAGATGCGAATTATAAACAAGTTTCTGAGGGTGTCAATGGCCCAATCTGCAAAAAAACAAAAAAATACATCCCTGCGTCTGCAGGATCCTTTCTTGGAACGAGAAAAACTCAAATATTCCAATCCTTTACCTAGCCGGGAATTTGTTCTGAAACTCCTGGAAGAGCGTGGTGTGCCGCTGTTCCCAGATGAACTGGCCGCTATGTTGTCCATCCAGAATAACGAACTGGGCTTCTTTGAACGCCGCCTGCTGGCGATGGAGCGTGAAGGCCAGATCATCATCAATCGCAAAGGCGCGATCTGCGCCGCAGAAAAACTCGACCTGATCAAGTGCAAGGTTTCCGGCCACCGCGATGGTTTTGGCTTCGGCTTGCCAGATGAGGGCGAAGGCACGGGTGTGGATATATTCCTGCCAGAACGTGAAATGAAGAAAGCCATGCATGGTGACCGGGTACTGGTGCGGCCATCAGGCGTGGACCGGCGTGGCCGGCAGGAAGGCAAAATTGTTGAGGTGCTGGATCACGCCGTCAGCAAGCTGGTCGGTCGCATTCACCTCGAGCGTGGTGTATGGATCGTCACACCGGAAGATCGCCGTATCAGTCATCAAATTTTGATTGAGCCGGGTAGCCAGGGTGAAGCCAAGCATGGCCAGGTAGTAATGGTGGAAATCCTGCAGTATCCGGATGCCTACCGTCAGCCGGTAGCCCAGGTAGTCGAGGTACTGGGTAATTACGCCGATCCGGGTATGGAAATCGAAATCGCCTTGCGTAAACATGCCTTGCCGCATGAATTTCCTGAAGATGTCGTGGCACAGGCCAAGGCAACGCCAAAAAAAGTCCGTAAAAAAGATCTCACCGCAGATCGAGTTGATCTGCGCCATTTGCCTCTGGTGACGATCGATGGTGAAACTGCGCGCGATTTCGATGATGCGGTCTATGCCGAGAAGCAGGGCAAGGGCTTCCGCCTGATCGTCGCCATTGCCGATGTCAGCCACTATGTTCAACCCGGCGATGCGCTCGATACCGAAGCGCTAGAACGGGGTACTTCGGTTTACTTTCCGCGCCGTGTCATTCCGATGCTGCCGGAAGCGCTGTCCAATGGCATCTGTTCGTTGAATCCCGATGTCGAGCGCCTGTGCATGGTGTGTGACATGCAGATCAACGGCAAGGGTGAGGTCAAGCGCTACCAGTTCTATCCTGCGGTGATGCTGTCCAAGGCTCGCCTGACTTATAACCAGGTGTGGGACTGGATACAGCATGGTACGGATAACGCGCTTCTGCCCAATATCCAGACACTCTATAGCTTGTTCAAGATTTTGCTGGCCGCTCGGGCCAAGCGTGGTGCGATCGAGTTTGACTCTGTTGAAACCCAAATGCTGTTCAACGAGCAGGGCAAGATCGACAAGATCGTGCCAGTAGTACGTAACGATGCTCATCGTTTGATTGAAGAGTGCATGCTTTCCGCCAATGTCTGCGCTGCCGACTTCCTGCTCAAGAGCAAGCAGAAATGCTTGTACCGCGTGCATGAAGGCCCGACGCCGGAGAAACTGGAAAACCTGCGTAACTATCTGCAACTGGTTGGTCTGACGCTGGGTGGCAATGACAAGCCGTCTGCCAAAGACTACGCCAAACTGGCTGAGCAGATTCACGGTCGCCCGGATGCGCCTGTTTTGCAGACTATGCTGTTACGTTCCATGCAGCAGGCGGTTTACACGCCAGACAACAACGGCCACTTCGGTCTGGCATATGAGGCTTACACTCATTTCACCTCGCCGATTCGTCGCTATCCCGACCTGCTGGTACATCGCTCCATTAAAGCGGTGTTGCAAGGTGGCAAGTACAAGCCAGGCAAATGGGCGCAATTGGGCATACATTGCTCGATGACAGAACGGCGCGCGGACGATGCCAGTCGTGATGTCGAGTCCTGGCTCAAGACTTATTATATGCAGGACAAGATTGGCGAAGTTTTCCAGGGCAAGATCAGTGCTGTGACTAGCTTTGGTGTGTTCGTTCTGCTGGACAATGTTTACGCCGAAGGTTTGGTGCATATTTCCGAATTGGGCAAGGACTACTTCCACTTCCGCAAGGATATCCAGGCTATCGTCGGGGAGAAGAGTGGGGTGCAGTACCGTTTGGGCGACACCTTGACGGTGAAAGTCATGAGCGCCAATCTGGAAAGTGCGCAAGTTGACTTTGCACTGGTACGCGAATTGACCGAAGCCGGGTTGTCGACATCTCCGACCCACACTGCCAAGCGCGAACAGCAAAAGCATGGGCATCGTGGCGGAAATAACCATCACAAACAGGCCGGGCAGGGTGGTCATGGTCGTGCCCGCCATGGGCGACATACCGGTGCGACAGCGGAGGTGGTAAAACCTGTCCCCAGTGCCCCGCGTCCTAAGCCAGTTAGTCCGAGGGTCGAGTCCGTTGCCGAGCAGCCAGTCTCGCCACCCGCTGTTGCGCTGCCGAAGTCCCCGGTAGGCCGGCGCAAACAGCCTGCTGCACCAGTCCGTCAGCAGGCTCCGGTAGCTGCTGAACCTGCTGTGATCAAGCAAGCACCTGCGCGACGCCGCAAGCCGGCGGCGGCCGCACCGGATGTTCCGCCTGTCGTGCCTGCAGCCACTCCAGCTCCGCGTGTGCGCAGCAAGCCGGCTGCTGCCGGTGAGGCCGCAGTTACACCGGCACCGCGCAGCCGGCGTCGCACGACTAACAAGACGACGGGTGACGAATAATCCTCGCCTTGTTCTTATATAAGCAGGATTGATGAAACAAAGCCCGGCGTCAGCCGGGCTTTTTGCTGCCGGTGTTGGTGTGGTGACCCCTTTTTACGCCAGCCAGCCCCACCCATCATGGCAAGTGCGAATGGGGATGTGTTTATTTTTGTGCGTCCGCAGCAAGGCCGTAATAAAACCCCCATTGCATAATCCGTTTCCCCTCAGACACTTAGCCCGATGAGAGTCGATGTTTGGCCAGAATCTGCACTTTTCTTCGCACAAAGTGTTGACGAGGACAGGGTGCGGCGGTATAGTTCGCCTCCTCAGCAGACAACGCAGCGACGGAAACGAAACGCAGCGACCTGCACCGCTCTTTAAAAAACAGAATAACCGATAGGTGTGAGTACTTGGCGAAAGCCAAATACTTGCACTGCAAGAAGAAGAAGTACTTGTTTATTTCTTTGATCTTGCGTGCCAGAAAATTTGCTATGAGATTGAACTGAAGAGTTTGATCCTGGCTCAGATTGAACGCTGGCGGCATGCTTTACACATGCAAGTCGAACGGTAACAGGGAGCTTGCTCCGCTGACGAGTGGCGAACGGGTGAGTAATGCGTCGGAACGTGCCGAGTAGTGGGGGATAACTATCCGAAAGGATAGCTAATACCGCATACGCTTTGAGAAGGAAAGCAGGGGATCGTAAGACCTTGCGCTATTCGAGCGGCCGACGTCTGATTAGCTAGTTGGTGAGGTAAGAGCTCACCAAGGCGACGATCAGTAGCGGGTCTGAGAGGATGATCCGCCACACTGGGACTGAGACACGGCCCAGACTCCTACGGGAGGCAGCAGTGGGGAATTTTGGACAATGGGCGCAAGCCTGATCCAGCCATGCCGCGTGTCTGAAGAAGGCCTTCGGGTTGTAAAGGACTTTTGTCAGGGAGGAAATCCCTAAGGTTAATACCCTTGGGGGATGACAGTACCTGAAGAATAAGCACCGGCTAACTACGTGCCAGCAGCCGCGGTAATACGTAGGGTGCAAGCGTTAATCGGAATTACTGGGCGTAAAGCGTGCGCAGGCGGTTGTGTAAGTCTGATGTGAAAGCCCCGGGCTCAACCTGGGAACTGCATTGGAGACTGCACGGCTAGAGTGCGTCAGAGGGGGGTAGAATTCCGCGTGTAGCAGTGAAATGCGTAGAGATGCGGAGGAATACCGATGGCGAAGGCAGCCCCCTGGGATGACACTGACGCTCATGCACGAAAGCGTGGGGAGCAAACAGGATTAGATACCCTGGTAGTCCACGCCCTAAACGATGTCAACTAGCTGTTGGGGGTTTGAATCCTTGGTAGCGTAGCTAACGCGAGAAGTTGACCGCCTGGGGAGTACGGCCGCAAGGTTAAAACTCAAAGGAATTGACGGGGACCCGCACAAGCGGTGGATGATGTGGATTAATTCGATGCAACGCGAAAAACCTTACCTGGTCTTGACATGTACAGAACTTTCCAGAGATGGATAGGTGCCCGAAAGGGAGCTGTAACACAGGTGCTGCATGGCTGTCGTCAGCTCGTGTCGTGAGATGTTGGGTTAAGTCCCGCAACGAGCGCAACCCTTGCCATTAGTTGCTACCATTTAGTTGAGCACTCTAATGGGACTGCCGGTGACAAACCGGAGGAAGGTGGGGATGACGTCAAGTCCTCATGGCCCTTATGACCAGGGCTTCACACGTCATACAATGGTCGGTACAGAGGGTCGCGAAGCCGCGAGGTGGAGCCAATCTCATAAAACCGATCGTAGTCCGGATCGCACTCTGCAACTCGAGTGCGTGAAGTCGGAATCGCTAGTAATCGCGGATCAGCATGCCGCGGTGAATACGTTCCCGGGTCTTGTACACACCGCCCGTCACACCATGGGAGTGAGTTTCACCAGAAGTGGGTAGGCTAACCGTAAGGAGGCCGCTTACCACGGTGGGATTCATGACTGGGGTGAAGTCGTAACAAGGTAGCCGTAGGGGAACCTGCGGCTGGATCACCTCCTTTCTAGAGAAGGCGATCGTCAAGTATTCACAACCTATCGGTTATTCGTGATTTAAGGGTAGTAACTGGGTTTGTAGCTCAGCTGGTTAGAGCACTGTGTTGATAACGCAGGGGTCGTAGGTTCGAGTCCTACCAGACCCACCAGTTTGGGGGATTAGCTCAGTTGGGAGAGCACCTGCTTTGCAAGCAGGGGGTCGTCGGTTCGATCCCGTCATCCTCCACCATTCTTACAGTGCAAACAAAAGCGCACACAACCTGTCAGGGTTGCGTGAATTTCTGTTTGCGTTGTTTTTACAATGCCCGATCTTTAACAAACTGAAGAAGCCGAATTAATTAGACGGCGAGATGAAATACATGGAGTTAATTCTGCATGTAGGACAAATCGTCATCTTGGGAATTTGATTGTATCTAGTGTCATGTCGCCATATCAAAAGGGGCGGTGTGGCACGTCGCACAAACACATTCTGTCGGATTGGTAATTTAGGTTACTGAAATGATAGGGTCAAGCGACTAAGTGCATCTGGTGGATGCCTTGGCGATCACAGGCGATGAAGGACGTGTAAGCCTGCGAAAAGCGCGGGGGAGCTGGCAATAGAGCTTTGATCCCGCGATGTCCGAATGGGGAAACCCACCTAGCAATAGGTATCCCAGACTGAATACATAGGTCTGTGGAGGCGAACCGAGTGAACTGAAACATCTAAGTAACTCGAGGAAAAGAAATCAACCGAGATTCCGTCAGTAGTGGCGAGCGAACGCGGAATAGCCTGTATGTGATAGAGATTGAGATAGTGGAAGGACCTGGAAATGTCCGCCATAGTGGGTGATAGCCCCGTACACGAAATTTCATTCTTGGTACTAAGCATACGAAAAGTAGGGCGGGACACGCGAAATCCTGTTTGAAGATGGGGGGACCATCCTCCAAGGCTAAATACTCGTGATCGACCGATAGTGAACCAGTACCGTGAGGGAAAGGCGAAAAGAACCCCGGGAGGGGAGTGAAATAGAACCTGAAACCGGATGCATACAAACAGTGGGAGCCTCGTAAGGGGTGACTGCGTACCTTTTGTATAATGGGTCAGCGACTTACGTTCAGTAGCAAGCTTAACCGCATAGGGGAGGCGTAGGGAAACCGAGTCCGAATAGGGCGATTTAGTTGCTGGGCGTAGACCCGAAACCGAGTGATCTATCCATGGCCAGGATGAAGGTGCGGTAACACGCACTGGAGGTCCGAACCCACTAGTGTTGCAAAACTAGGGGATGAGCTGTGGATAGGGGTGAAAGGCTAAACAAACTCGGAGATAGCTGGTTCTCCCCGAAAACTATTTAGGTAGTGCCTCATGTATCACTTCCGGGGGTAAAGCACTGTTATGGCTAGGGGGTCATTGCGATTTACCAAACCATGGCAAACTCTGAATACCGGAAAGTGCGAGCATGGGAGACAGACGGTGGGTGCTAACGTCCATCGTCAAGAGGGAAACAACCCAGACCGCCAGCTAAGGTCCCAAATGATCAGTTAAGTGGTAAACGAAGTGGGAAGGCCCAGACAGCCAGGATGTTGGCTTAGAAGCAGCCATCATTTAAAGAAAGCGTAATAGCTCACTGGTCGAGTCGTCCTGCGCGGAAGATGTAACGGGGCTCAAACTGATAACCGAAGCTGCGGATTTGCACGTAAGTGCAGATGGTAGGGGAGCGTTCTGTAGGTCTGTGAAGGTGTCTCGTAAGGGATGCTGGAGATATCAGAAGTGCGAATGCTGACATGAGTAGCGATAAAGCGGGTGAAAAGCCCGCTCGCCGAAAGCCCAAGGTTTCCTACGCAACGTTCATCGGCGTAGGGTGAGTCGGCCCCTAAGGCGAGGCTGAAAAGCGTAGTCGATGGGAAACGGGTTAAAATTCCCGTACTTTTGTGTAGTGCGATGTGGGGACGGAGAAGGTTAGGTCAGCGGCCTGTTGGAATAGGTCGTTCAAGCTGGTAGGTGGTTAGGGTAGGCAAATCCGCCCTTTCATTCAACACCGAGAAGTGATAACGAGGGTCTACGGACCTGAAGTGACTGATACCACGCTTCCAGGAAAAGCCACTAAGCTTCAGCTACACAAGAACCGTACCGCAAACCGACACAGGTGGGCAGGATGAGAATTCTAAGGCGCTTGAGAGAACTCAGGAGAAGGAACTCGGCAAATTGATACCGTAACTTCGGGAGAAGGTATGCCTCTTTAGGTGAGATCCCTTGCGGATGGAGCTTGGAGAGGTCGCAGAGAATCGGTGGCTGCGACTGTTTATCAAAAACACAGCACTCTGCCAACACGAAAGTGGACGTATAGGGTGTGACGCCTGCCCGGTGCTGGAAGGTTAAGTGATGGGGTGCAAGCTCTTGATCGAAGCCCCAGTAAACGGCGGCCGTAACTATAACGGTCCTAAGGTAGCGAAATTCCTTGTCGGGTAAGTTCCGACCCGCACGAATGGCGTAACGATGGCCACACTGTCTCCTCCTGAGACTCAGCGAAGTTGAAGTGTTTGTGAAGATGCAATCTCCCCGCTGCTAGACGGAAAGACCCCGTGAACCTTTACTGTAGCTTTGCATTGGACTTTGAAGTGGTTTGTGTAGGATAGGTGGGAGGCTTTGAAGCCAGGACGCTAGTTCTGGTGGAGCCAACCTTGAAATACCACCCTGACCCCTTTGAGGTTCTAACCTTGGTCCGTTATCCGGATCGGGGACAGTGCATGGTAGGCAGTTTGACTGGGGCGGTCTCCTCCCAAAGTGTAACGGAGGAGTTCGAAGGTTACCTAGGTACGGTCGGAAATCGTGCTGATAGTGCAATGGCAAAAGGTAGCTTAACTGCGAGACCGACAAGTCGAGCAGGTGCGAAAGCAGGACATAGTGATCCGGTGGTTCTGTATGGAAGGGCCATCGCTCAACGGATAAAAGGTACTCCGGGGATAACAGGCTGATACCGCCCAAGAGTTCACATCGACGGCGGTGTTTGGCACCTCGATGTCGGCTCATCACATCCTGGGGCTGTAGCCGGTCCCAAGGGTATGGCTGTTCGCCATTTAAAGTGGTACGTGAGCTGGGTTCAAAACGTCGTGAGACAGTTTGGTCCCTATCTGCAGTGGGCGTTGGAAGTTTGACGGGGGCTGCTCCTAGTACGAGAGGACCGGAGTGGACGAACCTCTGGTGTACCGGTTGTCACGCCAGTGGCATTGCCGGGTAGCTAAGTTCGGAAGAGATAACCGCTGAAAGCATCTAAGCGGGAAACTCGCCTGAAGATGAGACTTCCCTGAGGGCTTGACCCTCCTGAAGAGTCGTTCGAGACCAGGACGTTGATAGGTCGGGTGTGGAAGCGCTGTGAGGCGTTAAGCTAACCGATACTAATTGCTCGTGAGGCTTGATCCTATCATTTGAGTGGCTTGGGAGACCAAGACCGAATGGATAGTGAGTGTGCGACGCGATCAAAGATCCAAGAGTAAGATATCTAATTAATTCAGTGTTCCAGACGGAGTCTGGGGTACAAAGCTTCTTCGAGTTTGTTGACAGTTTATGTCTGGTGGCCATAGCGAGGTGGTCCCACGCCTTCCCATCCCGAACAGGACCGTGAAACGCCTTAGCGCCGATGATAGTGTGGCATTCGCCATGTGAAAGTAGGACACCGCCAGACTCCCCATACACAAGCCCAGCTCAACAGAGCTGGGCTTTGTGCGTTTGGGCTGCGGCCTTATACCCCGACTTGCAATCCTTTTCTTGCTGCACTTTCCGTGCTGATTTGTTGTGCTGCCAACTCTGGCAGACAATAGCCCATCCTGTTGCACGCATGAGAGACATGATGCTATTGCGCCATTTGTCCTTTAAGACCTTGCTGGTTGCCAGCCTGTTTGTGGTAACCCTGATTCCGTCCTTGGCCCTGGTACAAACCTGGTGGCATTTGCAGCAATTGGCTGAACTGGTGGGGCAAAGCCAGAAACAGGCAGAGGGATTGGCGGAGCTGCAGCGCAGCTATGCCGAGCAGAGCGATCTGTTTGAGCGTTCTACCCGTCAGTGGAATGTCCTGCATGAGGAGGCCTTTTCCCGTACCGGAGTGCAGGCTGTGCTGAGTTTGCAGCAGCTGGCCGGACGTTTGCAGCAGCTTGATGAGACCCACTTGCAGCAGCTGGGGAGCCATCTGGCTGCATGGTGCGGGAAATCGCGTGGCCTGTTGCTGGGTGCTGCAGGTCAGGCGGAGCCATGGTCTCGTCAATATGAGGAGCTATCCCGACTTGGCAATGAGCTGGATGCTCAGGTGAGGCGTGTGAGTGCCGTGCGTCGCTTGCAGTGGGACAGCAGTTTGCGTGATAAGCGGCAGCAAGCCGACCGGGTGGCGATATTGTCCTTGTGTCTGGCGGTAGCGCTGGGGCTATTGCTGGCATGGCTACTGGTGCGACCCTTGCAACAGTTGCGCGACAAGATTGGCCGGCTGGCGCTGGGGCAGCGTGGTCAGCAATGGAGCATGTCGGCCCCGGCGGATATCTTGCAACTGGCCGCTGCCTTGCGTGAGCTGGATGGGCGGCTGGCACAGCTGGAGCAGGACAAAGCCAGTTTTTTCCGGCATGTCTCTCATGAACTGAAGACACCGCTGGCTGCGATTCAGGAGGCTTCTTCCTTGCTGCATGATCAGATTCCCGGCCCCTTATTACCCTCACAGCAAGAAATCATTGGTATAACGCTGTCGAATACCCGCTTATTGCGCCAACGTGTGGATGCCTTGCTGCAACATGATGCAGCCAACTGGCTGGGCCGTCCGCTGATGATGGAGGCGCATGATGTACGCGATCTGGTCCAGCATGCGGCTGCGGCCATGCAGCCTTTGTTACAGCAAAAGAAGTTGCAGCTGAAGCTGCCAGGGCAAGCGGTGGTACTGGTGGTGGATCAGGAAAAATTCCGAACCATTATTGATAATCTGCTTTCTAACGCCATACGATTTTCACCAGAAAATGGCGTAATTTCTGTTGAGGCTGGGAGAAGTGCTGATCATTCATGGCTGGTTGTTGCCGATCAGGGACGAGGTATTTCTGAGCAGGAGCGTAGCCTGATATTTCAGCCTTTCTATACCGGACAAGCTCCCGCCGGCGAATCGCCGGGAAGCGGCATCGGGCTGACCATGGTTAAAACCTTTGCCCAACTGATGGGGGGCGATGTTGAAAGTCTGCCTGCCGAGCAGGGCGCAAGGCTACGCGTCTGGTGGCCTTAGTGCCGCTAGCGAAACCTCTGCTGGCCGTACTCGCTGTACTGTCTGCGTCGGCGCGCCTTGCCGCAGGAATGCTGCGCTATTTTGTTAGCCGTTCTTAATAACGATTGCAGGGCAGGGAAGCGGAATGATGAAAAGATTGATGAGTGCCGTGCTGTTGCTGTCGGTGCTGGCTGGCTGTAGCAACTTGGGCAGACCGGGCAGGGAAGCATCCGGCGCGGTGGCGGGGAGAGCGCTGGCAAGAGCCTGCCATGATGCAGAGGCCGTCCTGGCCGGGGTTCGGCGGGGAAGGGAGCTGGCCTTGCCTGGCAAGGATAGCTGCGCAGGTGAGCGCCTGCGCTATGTGGCGGTACAGCTGCTGAATAGCGATGGCCGGCCTGATATGGCACGGCTACAGCAGCAACTGGACCTGGCGACCGTGCAACTACGTCAGGAACAGTCTGATGGTTTGGCTGGCCTTGCCGCATTATTGGCGGCCCAGTTGAGCGAGCGACGGCGTCATGACGAGGCCGCTACGCGCGCGAATGCGCAATGGCTGGAGCAACAGCGCCGTGCGGATGAATTGGCAGCCAAGCTGGATGCCTTGCGTTTGATCGAACAGTCCATGGCCGACAAGGCCCAGAAAAAGAAGATAAAACCATGATGCGAACAGGGCGGGTATTGCTGGTTGATGATGATGCAGATTTGCTCCGGCTGCTGAGTTTGCGGTTGGAGGCGGCTGGCTATCTGGTGGACAAGGCGGCGTCGGCGGAGGCTGCCTTGAGTGCGCTGGCCGTGCGGCGGGCTGATGTGCTGCTCACTGACTGGCGCTTGCCGGGTATGGATGGAATGGCCTTGTTCGAGCTGGTGAAGAAGAGTTATCCGGCACTGCCGGTGATTATTCTGACCGCGCATGGCACGATTCCCGATGCGGTGAAGGCGGTGAGTCGTGGCGTTTTTGGTTATCTGGTCAAGCCTTTTGACAGCACGACCTTGCTGAGCAAGGTGGAGCAGGCCTTGTCGCTGTCTTCCCCTGCGGTGTCCCAGGCAGGCCAGGAGTACTGGCGTGCCGAAGTGGTGAGCTGCAGCCCACTAATGGAAGAGTTGTTGGCAGAGGCACGGCTGATTGCGGCTACCGATGCCAGCGTGCTGATCCGTGGTGAGAGCGGAAGTGGCAAGGAGATTCTGGCGCGAGCCTTGCATCGTGCCAGCCCGCGTGCTGCCGGACCCTTTGTGGCGGTCAATTGTGGAGCGATTCCTGACAATTTGCTGGAAAGCGAATTGTTCGGCCATGAAAAGGGGGCATTTACCGGCGCGGCGACACGGCATGAAGGCTTGATTGCCCAGGCGGAGGGCGGCACGCTGTTTCTGGATGAGATTGGCGACATGCCATTGGCCCTGCAGGTCAAGCTGTTGCGCGTGCTGCAGGAGCGGGAGCTGCGACCAGTGGGAGCCAGTAAATCGCGAGCGGTGGACGTACGGGTGATTTCGGCGACGCATCGCGATCTCGAGGCGCTGATCAGTGATGGCCTGTTTCGCGAGGATCTGTTTTACCGGCTGAATGTCGTGGCCTTGAATCTGCCACCGCTGAGTGAGCGGCGGGAAGATATCCCCTTGCTGGCACAGCATTTCCTGACTCAGCTGGCAGAGCGCTATGGCAAAGAGGTGGCCGGTTTTGCACCGGACGCGATGGAGTATCTGTGCAGCCTGCGCTGGTCCGGCAATGTGCGGCAGTTGGCTAATGCGGTTGAGCAATGTTGTGTGTTGAACACCTCCGGCCTGATTCCGCTGACCTCAGTGCAGAAAGCGGTTTCCGACGGCATGGCCAGCATTGCCACCTTGGCCGAGGCGAGGCGGCAGTTTGAACGCGACTACCTGGAAAAGTTGCTGCGGGTTAGCGCCGGTAATGTCAGCGTGGCGGCACGGATTGCCGATCGTAATCGCACCGAGTTTTATCGCCTGCTGCAAAAGCATGATCTGGTGGCTGCCGCCTTCAAGGACTTCTGAAGTGTATGTGTAGCATCCAACCCCTGTCGCTAATCGGCGACAGGGGTTTTTTCATATGAATCAGCTACTTGGCGAGCATGGCTTGTCATGTTGTCGCCATCTGGCGACAGATTGGCGTGGTTTGATGGGCTGTTGTTCTGGCTTTTTATTTCAACTACTTGATTATTAATGATTTTCTGGTGCTGGCATGATGCTTGCAATACTCAGTGACAAACTGACCTGTCGGGAGTCATGGCAATGAAAATAAATCATCTTGGATTAATGCTGTTGGTGCTGTTGCCGATCAATCCGGTCCGGGCCTTGGGCATGCTGTCGATTGATCCGGTAGCAGAGCATGTGGCCGTGTCGAATATTTCGGCCGATGAAAAAATTGCCTGGGAATTGAATGAAGTGTTGAAACCACTGGCCGATGGTTCGGGCTCCGTGGTCCGGCCACAGGTTAAAGCGGGGATGGTGAAATTGCTAGGCTCCAGCCCCAATCGCGATACCGTGCGTCATCTGCTGGAAGTGGCCGCGAATGTACCCGGGGTGCGTGAGGTCCGCTCCGAAATACTGATCCGTCCTATCTGAATCCTTGTTGCTTGAAGTGAACTGCCCTTTGGCCTGCCTTCCCCCCGAGAGGCAGGCCTCTTTTTTGTCAGAAGCTGAGTACCTTGTCGGCGGCCAGCGTCCATTCAGCCAGCTCGGGCATGCTGCCGATCTGCACGCCCGGCAGTAAGCGGTCTGCCAGCAGGCCACGTGCATCGGCACAGCTACGGCAAACGTGTACCTCGGCGCCCAGCGCGATGGCTTCGCTCAGCATTTCCCCCAGATTGGGTGGCGTGGCCACGGCTTGCTGGCTCATGGCGGTGCTGACGGCATCGGACAGCAAGAACAGTCTGACACGAGCGGCCCCTGGGTGGCTTAGCAAGGCAAGGGTCAGGCGCAAGGCGCTGAGCATGCGCTCGCTGCCGTAGGGGCTGGCGTTGACGGTCAATAAAATAGTTTGCATAGAGCTTCCTGTGATCGACTAAAACACTTGCAGGGGCAGGTGCTTGTGGCATTGGGCCGTTTTCTGGCAGACATGGGGTGCTGACGTTGTGGTCATGCAACAAAGCGGCATGTGTGGCCTACCGCCGATAATAGGACAAGCAGCTTGATTTTCCTTGATCTGTGGCCAGTCGCGGCCCATGTGGCTGTAAGAATATTTTATATTGTCGAACAAAGAAAAATGCAATTGTATACAATAGGCAAATCTTAACCGGTACAAACCGGGCTGCGAACAAAATCGGGAGTTTTCCATGCAATTCGAGGTGTTTGCCCTAAACCAGAGCGCTTTGCGCGATGCCATTACATCCGCATATCGCCGTGACGAACAGGAATGTGTGCAAGCCTTGCTGCCGCAAGCTGCCCTGCAGCCGGCACAAGTCACTGCCACTCAGGAACTGGCCCGCCGTCTGGTCAGCCAGGTGCGTCATGAGCGTACCCGCTCCAGCGGGGTGGATGCCCTGATGCATGAGTTCTCGCTGGACAGCGCCGAGGGCATTGCCCTGATGTGTCTGGCCGAAGCACTGCTGCGTATTCCTGACAAGGAAACCGCTGACAAGCTGATCCGCGACAAGATCTCCCGTGGCGACTGGAAAGCCCACTTGGGCAATAGCTCGTCGCTGTTTGTGAATGCTGCGGCCTGGGGCCTGGTGGTCACCGGCAAACTGGTGTCCTCGCATAGCGAGCAGGGTTTGTCCGCTGCCATGACCCGCCTGATTGCCAAGGGTGGCGAGCCCTTGATCCGCAAGGGTGTGGACATGTCCATGCGCATGCTGGGCAAGCAGTTTGTGACTGGCGAAACCATCGAGCAGGCGCTGGAAAACGGCCGTGAGCGCGAAGCCCGCAGTTATCGCTTCTCCTACGACATGCTGGGTGAAGCCGCCATGACCGAGGATGATGCCCAGCGTTACATGAAGGACTATGTGATGGCGATTCACGCCATCGGCAAGGAGTCTGCCGGACGTGGCATCTACGATGGCCCGGGCATCTCGGTGAAGCTGTCGGCCATTCATCCGCGTTACAGCCGTGCCAAGCGCGAACGCGTGATGAGCGAGCTGTACGACCGCCTCAAACAGCTGCTGTTGCTGGCCAAGCAATACAATATCGGCCTGAATATCGACGCCGAAGAAGCCGACCGCATGGAGCTGTCGCTGGACCTGCTGGAACAGCTGGCTTTTGATCCGGACCTGGCCGGCTGGAATGGTATCGGCCTGGTGGTACAGGCTTACCAGAAACGCTGTCCTTTCATTATCGATTATCTGGTTGATCTGGCTCGCCGTTCTGGCCACCGCTTCATGGTGCGTCTGGTCAAGGGCGCGTATTGGGATGCCGAAATCAAACGCGCTCAGGTTGATGGCTTGCCGGGTTATCCGGTGTATACCCGCAAGGTGTATACCGATATATCCTACCTGGCTTGCGCCAAGCGCCTGCTGGCGGCACAAGACGCCATCTACCCGCAGTTTGCCACCCACAATGCTTACAGCCTGTCAGCCATCTACCAGCTGGGTCAGGGCCTGGATTACGAATTCCAGTGCCTGCACGGCATGGGTGAGACCCTGTACGACCAAGTGGTGGGCAAGGACAATCTGGGCAAGGCCTGCCGTATCTATGCACCGGTAGGCTCGCATGAAACCCTGTTGGCCTATCTGGTGCGCCGCTTGCTGGAAAATGGCGCCAACAGCTCATTTGTTAACCGCATCGTCGACGAAAATGTGTCCATCGACGAACTGGTGACCGATCAGGTGGCCGAAGCCGCCAGCCATGGCGGCGAGCCGCATCACAAGATCGCTCTGCCGGTGTCCCTGTACGGCAGCGAACGCAAGAATTCCAAGGGGCTGGACCTGTCCAGCGAACACGTGCTGGCTGCGCTGCAAATGGGCCTGCAGGCGTCTGAGCAACAAACCTGGAGCGCATTCCCGCTGCTGGGTGATGCCGATATCAATGTTGGCGATAGCCAGCCGGTACGTAATCCGGCCGATCATGCCGATATCGTCGGCCAGGTGATCGAAGCGACTCCCGAGCATGTGGAACGCGCGCTGCAGCTGGCTGAATCTGCGGCCGCACGCTGGGCGAATACCCCGATTGCCGACCGAGCAGCCTGCCTGAACCGCATGGCCGAGCTGATGGAAGACCACATGCCGGCGCTGATGGGCCTGGCCGTGCGTGAAGCCGGCAAGACCCTGAGCAATGCCATTGCCGAAGTGCGCGAAGCAGTGGATTTCTGTCGTTACTATGCCGCGCAGATCGTGGCCAATTTTGACAATGCCACCCACCAGCCGCTGGGCCCGGTGGTGTGTATCAGCCCGTGGAACTTCCCGCTGGCCATCTTCATTGGCGAAGTGACCGCCTCGCTGGCTGCCGGTAATCCGGTACTGGCCAAGCCGGCCGAGCAGACCAACCTGATCGCTGCTTACGCCGTACGCCTGCTGCACGAAGCCGGTGTCCCGCGTGACGTGCTGCAATTGCTGCCGGGCCGTGGCGAGATCGTCGGTGCCGCACTGACCAGCGACCCGCGCATTCAGGGCGTGATCTTTACTGGCTCCACCGAAGTGGCGCAAATCATTAACCGCACCCTGGCCAAGCGTGGCGAAGACGTGGTGCTGGTAGCCGAAACCGGTGGCCAGAACGCGATGATTGTCGACAGTTCGGCGCTGCCGGAACAGGTGGTAACCGATGTGTTGAGTTCGGCTTTCGACTCCGCCGGTCAACGCTGCTCCGCGCTGCGCGTGCTGTATCTGCAAAGCGATATCGCCGACAAGGTGATTGCCATGATCAAGGGTGCCATGGCCGAACTGACCGTGGGCAACCCGGCCCAGCTGAATACCGACGTTGGCCCGGTGATCGATGCCGAAGCCCAGGCCGGCCTGCTGGCGCACATCGACAAGATGAAGTCGCGTGCGCGCTGGACCTACCAGACCCCGCTGACCGACGCTTGTCAGCAGGGTACTTTTGTTGCGCCTACCCTGTTTGAAATCGACAACCTGTCCGATCTCACCCGCGAAGTGTTCGGCCCGGTACTGCATCTACTGCGTTTCGACGCCAATGAGCTGGACAAGGTGGTCGCCGAGATCAACAGTACCGGCTATGGCCTGACCCACGGCATTCATAGCCGCATCGACGAAACCATCAACGACATCGTCAGCAAGATCAAAGTGGGCAATGTCTACGTCAACCGCAATATCGTGGGTGCCGTAGTGGGTGTGCAGCCGTTTGGCGGCGAAGGCAAGTCTGGTACCGGCCCCAAGGCGGGCGGTCCTTACTATCTGTATCGCCTGACCCGCGCCCACTGGCAGCCCAAGCTGGCCTTGCAGCCGGTGAGCGCCGACCTGTCCGGTCTGGACAAGCTGGCCGGCGTGGCCACCAGCCTGGGCGTGAATGGCCTGGATGCGCGTATCGCGGCCGCCCGCCGTGCCTCGCCGCTGAGCCATCAGGTTTGCCTGCCCGGCCCGACCGGCGAAAAGAACACGCTCTGCTTTGCCGCCCGCGGCAAGGTAGGGTGCGTGGCCAGCAGCAGTGCGACGCTGGCCGAGCAACTGGTGGCCGTCATGGCTACCGGCAATCTGGCAGTGCTGGCGGACTCGCCGGCCAATCGCCAACTGGCCAGCGCGCTGGCCGGCCACGTCGAGCTGGTGCAAGACGTGCTGGCCGCCGAGCTGGATGCCGTGCTGTACGAGGGTGATGCCGCCGCCAAGGCGCGCCAGCAACTGGCGCAACGTGATGGCGCGCTGATTCCCCTGCTCCTGGCCGGTGAAGAGGGCTACAACCTGCACCGTCTGGTGGTGGAGCGCGCTGTCAGCGTCAACACCACGGCGGCAGGGGGTAATGCCAGCCTGATGAGTATCGGTGACTGATGATTTACCCTCCCGCGACCGCTCCGCTGTTTGGCGAGAATGGTCACAAAGCGGGAGGGAAGATGACAATCTGTCAAACGCCACTTGTCATGTGCTGTCGGCATTGGAATAATGCCGCCAGCGTTTCAACTTACAACAAGCTCGCTGCATGAGATCTGTCCGCCACAAGCGGACAGGAGAGACCGAAAGATAGAGGATTCAAGATGCAATTCACCAAGCTGACTACCGTTACCATCGCTGTCGCTGCCGCCCTGGCACTGTCTGCATGTGGCAAAAAAGATGACGCAGCCGCTTCGGCTGGCGCTGCTTCCGCTCCGGCGGCTGCCGCTGCCGGCGATAGCGTCAAGATCGGCTTCGCCGCTCCGCTGACCGGCCCGCAAGCTCACTACGGTGAGGAATACAAGAACGGCGTGACCCTGGCCATCGAAGATGCCAACGCCGAGAAGCCGACCATCGGTGGCAAGCCGGTGACTTTCGAACTGAACGCCCAGGATGACCAGGCCGATCCGAAAACCGCTACCCAACTGGCACAGAAGCTGGTTGACGACAAGGTTGCCGGCATCATCGGTCACTTCAACTCCGGTTGCGCCATCCCGGCCTCCAAGATTTACTCCGACGCCGGCATTCCGATGATCTCCATGGCGACCTCGCCGGTGTTCACCGCACAAGGCTTCAAGAACACCTTCCGCTCGATGACCTCCGACACCCAGCAGGGTAGCGTGATGGGCAAATTCGTAGTGGATACCCTGAAGGCCAAGAAAATCGTCATCGTTGACGACCGTACCGCTTACGGCCAAGGCCTGGCTGACGAATTCGAAAAAGCCGTCAAGGCTTCCGGTGGCGAAGTGGCCAAGCGCGAATTCACCAATGACAAGGCGACTGACTTCGCTGCCATCCTGACCTCCATCAAGGGTGTAAACCCGGATGTGGTGTTCTACGGTGGTGCTGATGCCCAGTCCGCGCCGATGGCCAAGCAGATGAAGCGTCTGGGCCTGAAGGCTCCGCTGATCTCCGGCGAAATGACCAAGACCCCGAACTTCCTGCAACTGGCTGGCAAGGACGCCGAAGGCAGCATCGCTTCGCTGGCTGGCCTGCCGCTGGAACAAATGCCCAAGGGCAAGGAATACGCCGACAAGTACAAGGCACGCTTCAAGGCTGACGTAGCCACCTACTCGCCGTACGGCTATGACGCTACCCGCGCCCTGATCCAGGCCATGAAGGATGCGAACTCCACCGATCCCAAGGCTTATCTGCCGGTTCTGGCCAAGATCAAGTACTCCGGTGTGACTTCGGCTAACTGGACTTACGATGACAAGGGCGACCTGAAAGACGGCGGCATCACCGTGTACAAGGTTGAAGGCGGTCAGTGGAAGGTTATGCAAACCATCGGTGGCGGCGCAGCTGCACCGGCGGCGGCTTCCGCAGCACAGTAATTCGCAGTTTATTGCAACATGCCAACGGCGCCGACTCGGCGCCGTTTTTTATTGTCTGAGGCGCGACTCCTTCCCGCAACAGCCGGCGAGCCGGGCATAATGGATGCGGTATAGCTATCAGATCGGTGTGATTTCGCATGAGTGAGTTGTTTGTCAGCCTGCCGGCCAATCAGCAGGGGCGGGATTTTGTTGTGGGCGATGTCCACGGTTGTTTTACCGAGTTGCGCGCCTTGCTGGAGCAGGTGGTGTTTGACGGCAGCCGTGACCGCCTGTTTTCTGTGGGTGATCTGGTGGATCGGGGGCCGGAATCGCGCCAGGTACTGGAGTGGCTGGCCAAGCCATGGTTTTATGCCGTGCGTGGCAATCACGAACAGATGGCGCTGGATTTTGATCTGGCCGATACCGATGGCTGCGAGCGCTATCTGCATAATGGCGGTGGCTGGTTTATCTGCCTGGACGAGTTGGACAAGCAGGCTTACCGCACTGCGTTCAGCCGCCTGCCGCTGGCCATCGAGCTGCCCAGTCCGCACGGGCTGATCGGCTTGCTGCATGCCGATTGTCCGCAGGATGACTGGAATGCGCTGCGCGAGCAGCTGTCTCTGCCCCAGCCCTGGGGCGAGGAGGGGGGCCGGCTGTTGCGGCAGATCATCTGGTGCCGTCTGCGAGCACGCGGTACGCCGCGCCAGCCGGTGCGCGGAGTATTCATGCTGTGCGTCGGTCATACCCCGCAGCGGGAAGTCCGCAGCATCGACAATGTGCGCTACCTGGACACGGGTGGTGTCTATGGCCGCAGCCTGAGCATGCTGCAGCTGGATATATTGCAGATACACAGCATCGGCGTGGCGGACAAGGGCTATTCCAGTGCGGAGCTGGATGGCTGAGTACAGATTGTCTGGTTTAAATCACCATGTCATGCTGTGCCGTTGATATCATGTCGTCTGTATTTCGGGTGCCTGGTCCCGCGTGACGGGTTAGTGCTGTTCCCCTTGTTCAGATTGTGCCTTCATGCATTTCTCTTCTAGCATTTCCGCTCTTGCCATACCGGCCATCGCCTGTGGCAAGGCTGCATTTCCCTCTCTTTCCCTGCGCTGGCCTACTGGCATGCTGCCTGAGCCAGGCTGCGGGGTCGTGGCATGAACGGCACCATTCCTTCTCCTTGCCAGCAGCGCTGCCAGCTGGATGATGCCGGCGAAAGCTGCCTGAGCTGCCGCCGTACCCTCAAGGAAATTGCCGGCTGGCCCGGCTTCAGTGATTTCGAGAAAAAAGCGGTGTGGAATCGCCTGCTGGCTTTGCCGCCACAAGGGCAGTGCAAGCAGTGCCCGGCGTGTGGCGACAGTTTCACTTGTCGTGCAGGGGATGCGGCAGAGGAGTGCTGGTGCGCCAGACTGCCACACATCATGCCCCTGGTGCCGGAGGGCAGCGACTGTCTGTGCCCGGCCTGCCTGCTACAGGCGCTGGCTACCCAGCCACCCGCCGCAGGCGTCTAGCTATTGCCTCAGGCTGACAACAGCTTGCCTGACTTGAATGCCTGTGCCGTGGCCACCTTGGCCACTGTCATGCCGGCGGTGGCATAGGGGTGTAGCTCATGGGCATACAACATGCCGCCATGTGCCGAACTGAGCACCGTGACCTTGTCCTGCAAGGGGTCGATGACTTCTGCTACGGGCTGTCCGGCGGCCACCACATTGCCTGGTGCGACCAGGAAACTCACCACCCCTGGGTGGGGCGCCACCAGGTTTTCCGAGCCAGCCAGCGGTGTGGCCGGATAAGGCAGTGCTGGCTGCGCGGCTAGGCTGTCGGTGGCGATCAGGCCGCGAAAGCGCAGGAAGTCCAGAATGGCAGCGGCATCCTGCCGCGCCAGCTGCTGGCTGACCTGGTGCTGACCACGTAGCTCTACCGTGACCGACAGGCAGGCCATTTCAATCGGCACATCCAGCCCGTCCTGCTGGCACAGGGCCTGCAGTTCCCACCAGGTTTGGCTGCAGGCTTCATCGAAAGGATAGTCGCCGGAGTCGGTGGCCAGCAGTTGCGCATGCGACTGCAGATAGCGCGCCAGCGGTTCGCACTGCTCCCACAGCGGGGTGCCGGTATACACGTGCAGGGCGGCGTTGCAGTCGCAATGCAGGTCGAGCACGATGTCGGCGTCGGCGGCCAGCTGCATCAGGTTTTTGCGCAAGCTGACCAGCTCGCTTGGCTCAGCCAGCTGTTGCAGATGCTGACGGATGGCTGCGCGGATCAAGCGGGTGTTGGCCTTGGCATCGGCACCCAGCTGTCCTTTCACTGCGGCATAGACCGCCGTGGTCAATTGCGGATAGTGGCGGTTGAAATTCTGCCCGCTGGCCAGGTCGAAACGACCCATCTGGTAACCCTGAATCGACTGCGCATGACCAATCGGATTGGCCTGTGGCACCAGAATGATTTCCCCGACAATTTTCCCCTGCTGTTCCAGTTCGCGCAGTGCCTGCTTCAGCACCCAGGCGGTCAGCATGCCCGGTAGCTCGTCGGCATGCAGCGAGGCCTGGATATAGGCTTTGCCGGCGCTGCTGCCGGGCTGGCCAAAGTGGAAGCTGGATAGCTGACGCTGCGTGCCCAGGCAGCTGGATGTCAGGGGATGTTGGTGGTGAATCATGCTTGCTCCGTGTTTGCCGCAATAATGTGCTGGCCTGGTGGCCATCAGACAGCAATGTAGCGCTTTGCATCGCAGCTGTCTGCACCGATCACCGTGTGCGATCTGGTCAAGCGGACCGGCCGGTGGCGGCTGTAGCCAGCTGAGGCTGCTTTGCCACACTGTTCGCCATTGCCGACGCTATTTTTCCACCATGGGCTGCGATGGCAGCATGATCAGAAATTTCCTATTGTTTGTTAAGAAAGAACCCGGATAGTGATGCCGTTCCCCTTTCTAAGCTTAAACAGGCTGCAGTGTGGCTGCGTAGAACAAGCGGGCAGGCCGTAACATGATCTGAAGCTTGCCGGAGGCGGAGTGTCTGAATAATCAGAAACAGGTGTCAGTGTCATGTCAAATAATCAAATGCTTTCGATGAGGCAAGGTCTCGCCAGCAAGCCGCTGGCCGGGGTGTCGGAATCCGGCCCTGCCGGCTATGGTCAGTCCGAGCTGCAAAATGCGCCGGAAGGCGCGCTGTGGGCCGAGGGTTTGCAGCCGCATGTCCTGGTGGCCGAGGATAATCTGGCCAATCTTTTCCTGCTCAACAGCCAGTTGCAGCGCCTGGGGTGCAAGGTGGTGGCCGTCAACAACGGGCAGGATGCGCTGGAGCAATGGCGGCAGGGGCAGTTCGACTGCCTGCTGACCGATCTGAGCATGCCGCAGCTGGATGGCTTCTGTCTGGTGAAACAATTGCGCGGTGAGGGAGATCAGCGGCCGGTGATCGGTATTTCTGCCGACCCGACCGAGCAAGACCAGCAACGGGCCATGGCGGTCGGTTTCAATATACTGTTGGCCAAGCCGGTGGCGCTGCCTGTTCTGCATACCACTTTGTTGCGTTTCAGCCTGGGCAGCAGCATGCAGCGCTTGCCGGTGTATGCCGGCAGCAGTCTGGCCGCCTTGTTTGATGGGGATGCGGTGCTGATGCGCAAGTTTGTGGCCAAGCTGCTGGCCAGCAATGAGCAGGATCTGGCCGAAGCGCAGTCCTTGTTCCGCCAGCAGCAACTGTGCGAGCTGGCGCATGTCCTGCACAAGATCAAGGGTGCCGCGCGGCTGATCGACGCCCAGCAAGTGGGACGTGACTGTGAACAATTGGAGAAAGCCTGCAAGGCGGGGAATCCGGAACAGATCGACATCTTGTTGCAGGACCTTGCCTGCCGCCTGCAAGAGCTGGCGCAGCGCCTGCAGCGCATGGTGTAGGTGGGGTTAGACGTGGCTAGACAACAAGGGCAGGGAGCCTGGCTCCCTGCCCTTGTTGCATGCTGCCAGCGCTTGCTTAGCGGTGGCGGATGATGGCGCGCAGGATGTTCTTGAGTGCGGCCACCTCCTGTTCGCTGAAGCCTGCCAGCATTTCCCTTTGCTGCTGTTCGGCCAGATCGTGCAGCGCTTCAGCCTGTTGCATGCCTTGCGGCGTCAACTGGTAGTGCTGCTGCTGCCTGCTGATCAGCTCCTTGCGTTGCAGCATCTCCATGGCCTGCTCCACCTCGCGCTCCGGCATGTTGACTTCGCCATGCAGGGCGGCGGCCTCCAGACCGTGTTCCAGCACCAGCAGCATGCGCGCCTCGCTGATGCGCAGGCCGGTTGCCATCTGGCGCGGCTGGTAGTGGTGCTGGTAGGCCCGCACTGCCTGGGTCAGCAGGTAATAGATATTGTCGTTCAGCCGCCGTTGCAGCGAATCGCTGGCCGGTGGTGCGGCATCTTTTTTCTGCTGCAGGCTGTGGGGGAAGGCCATGGCATAGCTGCCCTGGTGATACAGCAGCGGGGCGCGACCAAAATCATCCAGTGCCACCACCTTGCCGATGACGATCCAGTGGTCGCCCCCTTCATGCAGGACATGGCGCTCACAGACAAAGCGCGCGGCACAGCCTTCCAGCAGCGGCACACCGCCGGCTCCGGTTTGCAAGGTCAGGCCGGCAAACTTGTCCTCGGCCGGGCGGGCAAAGCGGTTGGACAGTTCGATCTGGTCTGCTGCCAGGATATTGACGGCAAAGTGGCTGGCGTCGCGAAACACCGGGTAGCTGCCGGAGCGCTTGTCTATGCTCCACAGGATGAGCGGCGGGTCGAGCGAAACCGAATTGAAGCTGTTGGCGGTAACGCCAACCTGCTGCCCATCCGGCCCGCAGGCAGTCATCACCGTGACCCCGGTGGCGAAGTTGCCCAGAGCACGGCGGAACAGGCGCGGATCGTCGGCGCTGGCTGGTGTGTGATTCATGCTGGTCTCCTTTATTATTTTCTTGTCGGTCTCAGACCATGCTCGGGTCAGGCTCCAGGCCCATCAACTCGCGTCCCAGAATCTGGGCGCAGACATCGTAATCGGTGTAGGCATGGGCGCCGGTCATGTGCGAATCGCGGAACAGGCGTTGCAGCTCGTTGCCCTCCATCCAGCTGGTGGCACCGGCAGCACTGAACAGTCGGTCCACTGCCTCGATGCACATCTTCACGGCATAGGCCTGATTAGTGCGCCAGAAGGCCAGTGTCTCGCGGCTGGGGTATTCATGACGACGGCCATGGGCGGCGTGGTCCTGCCAGGTTTTTTCCAGAAAGGCACGGGCAGCGGCAATCTGATGAGTGGATTCGGCCAGTCGCATCAGCGCCGGGGTCGCGGTGCCGACATTGACGCCGGTATAGGCGCGCACGCGGTTCTGGGTTTTCTCCTTGAAGGCCTGCAGCATGCGTTCGGCCAGTCCCAGGCTGATAGAGGCGAAGCCGCTGGCAAAATAAGGGCGATAAGGGGTGTAGAAGATAGCGCTGTCCGGGTAGAGGCCAAAGCCACTGGAGCGGCCTTCCATCATGTCCTTGGCGGCCTCGATACGGTGATTGGGGATGAAGGCATTGCGGATCACCAGCGTTTTGGAACCACTACCTTTCATGCCCATGGCGTACCAGTTGTCGCGGATTTCGTAGTCGCTGCGCGGCAACACGCCAAAGCTGTATACCGCTTCGCCGGCTGCATTCTTGCGGCGCATGCCGACAATGGCCCACTCGGCGTGATCGCAGCCGCTGCTCCAGCCCATTTCACCACTCAGATACACTCCGCCTTCGGCTTCTTCGATCTGACTGAAAGGGGCGATACTGCTGCTGGCGGTGGCATCCGGGTTGCTGCTCCATACCTCGTCTTGCAGACGCTGCGAGAACATGGCCAGCTGGTGGCTGTGGGTGCACAGCAGGCTGAAGGCCCAGGCAGTGCCGCCACAGGCACCGGCCAGCGCGGCGACGCAGTCGGCAAATTCCGGCAGGGAGATTTCCAGCCCGCCATATTTCTTCGGCTGGAAGGCGCGGTGCATGCCTATGCTTTTCAGCAGGCGGATATTGTGTTCCGGTACCTGGCGCAGTTGTTCTGCTTCATTGGCATTGGCGGCGATTTCCGGCAGGATGCGTTGCACTTCTGCCAAGAGGGTGTTGTTGGCGCTCATGATGTTCTCCTGTTGCAGCTGGGTATTTAATTAACAAGTTAAGTAGTTGCCCCGGCTTGGGATGGTGGGCAGCTGCATGGCTTGTGTAAAGGATGATGTTGTTGTTATCGGGACGAGATGAAACTGCATGGCGCAGATTCAGCATGCATTATGTGTTGTGTTTTTTGGCCATGAAATACAAGTTTCAGGTGCTTGCTTGTACTTTTCATGGAATACCGGCATGGCCATCATTCTGGCGGGGCATGGCGTGCAGGCAAAAAAATCAGCAGGGCCGCGGACGCTACCCTGCTGTCAAAGGAGCTGCTGATGTGGCTGTGGCCGGCCTGCCTTAGCGTGGTGCCGGTTTGACGATGGGGATCAGATAGATGATCAGTGCGCCCAGCAGCAGGGCTGCGGCACCAAACAACAGCCCGGAGGTAAAGCTGTGGGTGAGGTCTTTCAGCCAGCCCACCACCACCGAGCTGAGCGCCGAGCCGACATTGCCGGTGGCGTTGATGACGGCAATGCCAATGGCCTTGGCCTTGAGTGACAGCACCGCGTCTGGCGTGGTCCAGAAAATGGTCATGGCGGTAAAGGCCCCGGCCGAGGCCATGACGATGCCGGTCAGGCGCAGCAGCGGGTCGCTGCTCCAGGCGCACAGCAGCCAGCCGGCCGCAGCAAACAGCATGGGCTGGATGGTGTGCCACTTGCGCTCTTGCTTGCGGTCCGAGCGTGCACCCCACCACAGCATGGCGAGGATGGTGCCGATTTGCGGTATCGCCGCCAGCAAGCCGATGGTGGCATTGCTGCTACCCACATTGAAGCTTTTGACGATTTGCGGCACCCAGATGTTGACCATGCTCAGGGTGTTCACCAGACAAAAATAGCCAAATGCAAATTTGACGATACTGGGACTGAGCATTTCGCGCCACACGCTTTGCGGTCGCACCGGGCGCGGTGCGGCGTCCTGTTCGGCCTGCAACATGCCGTGCAGGCAGTCTTTTTCATCCTGGCTCAGCCAGCGCGCATCGGCGGGCTTGTCATCCAGATAGAACCACACGGCGATGCCCAGCAGCGATGCCGGCAAACCCTCCACCAGAAACAGCCATTGCCAGCCATGCAGGCCCCACAGCCCGTTCAGCTCCAGCAGATAGCCGGACACGATGGAGCCGGCAGCTGCAGTCAGCGGCATGGCAATCATGAACAGCGCATTGGCGCGGGCACGGTGGCTGCGTGGAAACCAGAAGGTGAGATAAAGCAGCATGCCGGGCAGGAAGCCGGCTTCGGTCACACCCACCAGTGCGCGCAGGATATACAGGCTGTGCGCATCGTAGGCGAACAGGGTGGCGGTAGAGGCGATGCCCCAGGCCACCATGATGATGGCGATCCAGCGCCGGGTGCCGAAGCGGCTGAGAATGATGTTGCTGGGAATGCCGCACAGCACATAGGCCACGTAGAAAATGGTGGTGGCCAGGCCAAACATGGTGGCGCTCAGCCCCAGGTCCTGGCCCATGGTGAGGCCGGCAAAGCCGATATTGATGCGATCCAGAAAGGAAAATACGAACAGGATGAACAGAAACCAGATCAATCGTTTCGATACCTTGGCGATGACTTGCTGTTCCCGCTGCTGCTGTGTGGCGCTCTGTGGCGGGTGGCCCGCCGTGGTACTGCCAGAATGCGTGGTCATGCTTTTCTCCTCATTATGTGGTGCGACGCTCTGTGGCGTTTATGCAGTGCTGTCGATGGGAACTGTCCAAAAGTGAAGATGTTAACGATGGCAACTTCGGCGGCCTGCCGGCGGAGCCATGCTGGCAGCTCCGCCATCAAGAGTTTGAGAGCGGCTAACAAAATAGCGTAGCGTCCCTGGGGCAAGGCGCGCCGACGCAGACAGTACAAGTCGTACCGCTAGCAGGCGCAACGCTGCAGCAGGGTTTTTGTTAGTGCTTAGTACACGCCGCTACTGCCGACTGCGCTGCTTGTCGACTTGAAGCGGGCAGACAAGGCCTCGCTGCTGCGCGCCAGCACGGTGCTGTCCACGCCAACCGCAACAAACTGTGCGCCCAGCTCGATATAGCGCCGTGCCAGTTTTTCATCGGCCATCAGAATGCCGGCGGCCTTGCCCTGGGCGCGGATGCGGGCGATGGCCTGTTCGATGGCGGCCTGGACTTCCGGGTGGGTGGGCTGGCCGAGATAGCCCAGGTCGGCTGATAGATCGGCCGGGCCGATGAACACACCGTCTACCCCTGGCGTGGCGGCGATGGCATCCAGATTGTCCAGACCCTGCCGCGTTTCAATCTGCACCAGCACGCACAGCTCTTGTTCGGCCTGCTTGAGGTAGCCCTCGATGCGATTCCAGCGCGAGGCACGGGCGATGGCACTGCCCACGCCGCGGATGCCATGCGGCGGATAGCGGGTGGCGGCCACCGCCAGCGCGGCTTCCTCCGCGGTTTGCACCATGGGCAGCAGCAGGGTTTGCGCGCCGATATCGAGAATCTGCTTGATGCGCACCGGGTCGTTCCACACTGGCCGTACCACCGGGTGGCTGGGGTAGGGGGCGATGGCCTGCAACTGGCTCAGCATGTCGTTCAATTCATTGGGCGCGTGTTCGCCGTCGATCAGCAACCAGTCGAAGCCGGCACCAGCCAGTAGTTCGGCGCTGTAGGGGCTGGCCAGGCTCAGCCACAGGCCGATCTGCACCTCGCCGTTTTTCAGTGCTGCCTTGAAGCGGTTGGGTGGGTTGTGCATGGAATTCTCCTTAAAAAACAAGAGCAGCTAACAAAATAGCGCAGCGCCCCTGATGCAAGGCGCGCCGACGCAGACAGTACAAGGTGTACGGCCAGGAGGCGCAACGCAGCAGCAGGGTTTTTGTTCGCTGATCTAAACAAAGCGGCAGCTGATGGCACCCAGCGGGCCATAGTCGACATGGAAAGTATCGCCAGCACGCGCTGGCACCGGGCGGGTGAAGGAACCACCCAGAATCACCTGACCCGGCTGGAGGCTGACATCAAACGGCGCCAGCTTGTTGGCCAGCCAGGCCACGCCATTGGCCGGGTGGTTCAGTACCGCCGCCGCCACCCCGGACTCCTCGATCACGCCGTTGCGGTACATCAGCGCGGAGACCCAGCGCAGGTCCAGCTCGGATGGCTTGATCGGGCGGCCACCCATCACCACGCCGGCATTGGCGGCATTGTCGGAAATGGTGTCGAACACCTTGCGCGGCCGGCCGGAGGCCGGGTCGATGGACTGGCTGCGGGCATCGATGATTTCCAGCGCCGGAATGACAAAATCGGTGGCCTGATACACATCGAACAGGGTGATGTTCGGTCCTTTCAGCTCTTTGCCCAGGATGAAGGCCAGCTCTACCTCTACTCGCGGCACAATGAAGCGACTGGTCGGAATATCGCTACCATCGTTGAAGAACATGTCATCCAGCAGGGTGCCGTAGTCCGGTTCGTTGATCTGCGAGGACATCTGCATCGCGCGTGAAGTCAGGCCGATCTTGTGGCCCTTGATGGTGCGGCCCTCGGCCAGCTTCATGTCTACCCAGCAGCGCTGGATGGCGTAGGCGTCTTCGATGGTGATGTCAGGGTAGTCCAGTGAAATCTGGCGGATCTGCTCGCGTTGTTGTTCGGCCTGATGCAGGCGGCGGGCGGTATCCTGGATGATGTCTGGTGTCAGCATGATGTCTCCTTGTTGGCGAGTCTGCCAAAGCACAGGTATTTGATTTCCATGAAATCCTCCAGACCATGGCGTGATCCCTCACGCCCCAGTCCGGATTGCTTGATGCCGCCAAAGGGAGCCACTTCGGTGGAAATGGCACCTTCGTTGATGCCGACCATGCCGGCTTCGATGGCTTCCGCCACCCGCCAGCAGCGACCGATATCGCGACTGTAAAAGTAGGCGGCCAGCCCCGATTCACCGTGATTGGCCAGGCGGATGGCTTCGGCTTCGTCGTGAAAGCGGATCAGCGGTGCCAGCGGGCCAAAGGTTTCTTCCTGCGCCACCTGCATCTGTTCGGTGACATTGGCCAGTACCGTGGGCTGAAAGAAGTTGCCACCCAGCGCATGCGCAGCGCCGCCGGTGAGCACGGTGGCCCCCAGGCTGACGGCGTTATCGATGTGGCGCTGCACCTTGGCCACCGCCGCCGGGCTGATCAGCGGGCCTTGCTGCATGCCCGGCTCGCTGGCCGGGCCGACTTGCAGCGCGGCTACGGCAGCGGCGAGCTTGCTGGCGAAGGCTGCGTAAATACTGTCCTGTACCAGCAGGCGGTTGGCACAGACACAGGTCTGGCCGCTGTTGCGGAACTTGGCGAACAGTGCGCCCTGTACCGCTGCGTCCAGGTCGGCATCGTCAAACACGATGAAGGGGGCATTGCCACCCAGTTCCAGCCCCAGCTTCTTCACCGTGTCGGCACACTGGCGAATCAGCAATTTGCCCACGGCGGTGGAGCCGGTGAAGCTGAGTTTGCGTACCTGCGGGCTGGCCGTCAGTTCAGCGCCAATGGCGGCGGCATCGGTGCCGGTGACCACATTGAACACGCCGGCCGGTATGCCGGCCTGCTCGGCCAGCGCGGCCAAGGCCAGTGCCGACAGCGGTGTTTCCGCTGCCGGTTTCAGTACCACGGTACAGCCGGCAGCCAGTGCCGGGGCTACCTTGCGGGTGATCATGGCGTGCGGGAAATTCCACGGCGTGATGGCGGCCACCACGCCGATGCCTTGGCGGATGGTGAGCAGACGCTTGTCGGCAAAGGGGCTGGGAATCACCTCGCCGTAGGCGCGTTTGCCCTCTTCGGCAAACCACTCGATATAACTGGCACCGTAGGCGATTTCCCCCAGGCTCTCGGCCAGTGGTTTGCCCTGTTCCTGGCTGATCAGCGCGGCCAGTTGTTGCTGGTGTTGCAAGATCAGCGCGTGCCAGTGCAGCAATATGGTGGCGCGCTGTTTGGCGCTGAGCGCTTGCCAGGCGGGCAGGGCCGCATGGGCGGCGGCAATGGCAGCGCGGGCGTCCTGCGCATCCAGGTCGGCCACTTCGGCCAGTAGCTGGCCACTGGCCGGATTGCGCACGGCAAAGTGGCGGCTGCCGGGCAACCACTGGCCATTGATATAGGCTTGCTCGCGCAACAGGGAAAGGGTTTGGCTTTGCATGGGATTCATTTCTGCCTCAGGGGAAGGCGGATCAATTGCAGGCACAGCCATGCAGCCAGGCCGCAGACCATCACCAGCAGATTCATGGCGTGTGGGCTGCCATCGAACAGGCTGGCCACCAGCGAACTGGCCAGCATGCCGCAAGCAAACTGGCCGGATACCGCCAGTGCCATGGCCGCTCCGGCGCGCGTGCTATGCAGCTGCAGCAAGCGCGCCATGGCATTGGGACCGATGCTGCCGGTCATGCCCACGGTGAACAGCAAGGGCAGCACCGTCAGCCACAGGCTGCGTCCGCCGGTCAGCCACAGCACGATGCCGGCCACGGCGACGATGGCGCATTGCCATTGCAGCAGGGTGTCGATGCTGTGCCGGTGCAGCAGCTGGCGGTTGAGCAGGCTGAACAGCACGATGGCGACGATGTTTAGCCCGAACAGATAGCCGTAATGCTGCACCGCCACGCCGAAGTATTCGATGTAGACAAAGGGCGAGCCGGTGATATAGGCGAACATGGCACCAAAAGTCATGCCCAGTGCCAGGCTGTAGCCCATGGTGGGCAGGTCTAACAGCAGGTGGCCGTAGGCACGGAAGGCCTTGCCCAGCGTGATGTCGTTGCGGCCGCTGGGCGGATGGCTTTCCGGCAGGCGCAAGGTCACCACTGCAAGGCAGATGGCTCCAATCACGGCCAGCAACACGAACAGGCTGCGCCAGCCGGCCAGCAACAACAGCCAGCCGCCCAAGAGTGGCGCCAGCAGCGGTGCAATCATGGTGATCTGCTGCATCAGCGACAGCACGTGGCCAGCCTGGCTGAGCGGAAAGGCATCGCGCACGATGGCGCGTGCCATCACCGTGGCCGCTCCGCCACCCATGGCCTGGAGCACGCGCAGGGCAATCAGCTGCTCCGCAGTCTGCGCCGCAGCGCAGGCCAGGCTGGCTGCCAGATACAGTGTCAGGCCAGTCAACAGCACCGGGCGACGGCCATAGCGATCGGACAGCGGGCCATACAGCAGCATGCCGCCGCAAAAGCCAGCCAGAAAACCGCCTATGGTCAGCTGGATGCGCGCCACCGACGCGGCCAGATCGGCGGCGATGGCGGGCAGGGCCGGCAGATACATGTCGATGGACAGCGGGCCAAAGGCCACCAGCACGCCCAGCAGCACGATCAGTCGCACCTGCTGCTGTGGATTGCGGACAGAGTGCATGCTGGCTTACTTGAAGCGCTGGTGGACGTTGTTGTGCTTGTAGCTGAGCTGGGCGTCCAGCTCGCTCAGTTCGAAGGTGAGCGCCAGATAGCGTGCCTCGAACAGCGTGGCAAAGTGTGCCTTGATCAGCGCAAACAGGCCCTGTGCGGTGCGTTCGCGCTCTTCAAATGTGCGGCCATGGCCGATTTTCAGGCTCATGTGCACAAAGGCGTAGTCGGCCTCGCCATCGGCCATGCGCCAGGTGTCCAGCCAGATGGCGCGGCTGCGGATGCCGGCCACCGGATAGAGACCGGTGCCGATCAGGTAGGCATGGGCTTTTTCGAACAGGGCGGGCAGGTCGGCCTGCTCACGGATATTGTCGGTACATTCGACGATGAAGTGCGGCATGGCATTCTCCGGGGCAATGCCGCCAGCCCGTTCACGGCGGGGCTGGCGGCGGTGGACAACAAATCAGACCGGTAGCACGACGTTGATCTGGCCAGTGCCGGAGCTACCAAAGTAAGGCGTGATGACTTCGGCCTTGCCCTGGTATTCGTCCCAGCCCAGCGCGCCCAGCAGCATGGCGGTGTCGTGCATGAAGCCTTCGCCATGACATTTTTCCGCATACTCCGGCAGCAGGGCGCAGAAGGTTTTCCAGTCGCCGCGCTGCCACATGGCTACCACTTCATGGTCGAAGGTTTCCAGGAAGGGGCTCCATACCTTGTGCAGGTATTGCTCGGCCACGCCGTTCTGGGCAAAGCGGTGCGACAGCGAACCGCTGGCGAGAAAAGCCACCTTGCCGTCGTACTGTTCTTCCACGGCCTGGCGCATGGCCATACCCAGGCGGGCACTGTCCGCCAGACTGTGTACCGTGCACATGGCCGAGACCGATACCACCTTGAAATGCTGGTCGGCATTCATGTAGCGCATCGGCACCAGCGTGCCGTATTCCAGCGCCAGCGTGGTGGCATCGTGGGCGCGGGTGTGTACCCCGGCCGCGGTGGCGGCCTCGGCCAGCAGCTTGCCCAACTGCGGATTGCCCGCATAGGCATAGGGCAGGTTCTTGATGAAGTGCGGCAGTTCGTTCGAGGTATAGATGCCCTCGAAGGCCGGCGCGCAGTTGACGTGATAGCCGGAATTCACCAGCCAGTGGGTGTCGAACACAACAATGGTGTCCACGCCCAGTTCACGGCAGCGGCGGCCGATTTCCTTGTGGCCGTCGATGGCGGCCTGACGGCAGCCCTGATGCTGGCCGGGCAGTTCGGATAGATACATGGACGGCACGTGCGTGATCTTGGCCGCCAGGGCGAGTTGTCCCATGGTGTGTCTCCTTTGTAGTCATGAGGGGCGGTGGGGCTGATGTGTGCCACTGCCAAGAGGCCGGGCGTTCTGTGGCACCCTGACCGTTTGTTGTTTTTCCTGACCATCTGTTGTATCAAGAGCTGCTAACAAAATAGCGCAGCGTCCCTGATGCAAGGCGCGCCGACGCAGACAGTACAAGCAGTACGGCTAGGAGGCGCAACGCCGCAGCAGGGTTTTTGTTAGTAGCGATAAGTTCACAGGCCCCAGCGCGGAATATGGTGCCCGCCCATCGAGATGCAGACGTTCTTGATTTCGGCAAACACCTCAAAGCTGTACTCGCCGCCTTCGCGCCCGGTACCGGAAGCTTTCACGCCACCGAAGGGCTGGCGCAGGTCGCGTACGTTCTGGCTGTTGATGAATACCATGCCGGCCTCGATACCGCGTGCCAGCCGATGTGCCTTGCCGATGTCCTGGGTCCAGATATAGGACGCCAACCCGTATTCCACATCATTGGCCAAGCGCAGCGCGTCGGCCTCGTCGTCAAACGGCATCAGGCACACCACCGGGCCGAAGATTTCTTCCTGGGCAATGCGCATGCGGTTGTCCACATCGGCAAACACCGTGGGCTGGATGAAGTTGCCACGCGCCAGATGGGCGGGCAGGTTCGCCGGGCGTTCCAGGCCGCCAGCCACCAGCCGCGCGCCTTCTTCCAGACCGATACGGATATAGCCGGTGACCTTGTCGTAGTGTTGCGGGGTGATCATGGAGCCGACCTGGGTGGTCGGGTCTTGCGGATCGCCCACCCGCAGACGCTGGGCGCGGGCGGCAAACTCCTGCACGAACTGATCGTAAACCGGACGCTGGATGAAGATGCGGCTGCCAGCGGTACAGCGTTCGCCATTGAGCGAGAAGATGGTGAACAGCGCGGCATCCAGTGCACGGTCCAGATCAGCATCGGCAAAAATCAGCACCGGCGACTTGCCGCCCAGCTCCATGGAAAACTTCTTCAGGCCGGCATTCTGCATGATGCGCGTGCCGGTGGAAGTGCCGCCGGTAAACGACACGGCGCGCACATCCGGATGGCGTACCAGCGCGTCACCCGCGGTGGCACCATAGCCCTGCACCACGTTGAACACGCCGGGCGGTACGCCGGCTTCCAGCGCCAGCCGGCCCAGTTCGTTGGCAGTCAGCGGGGATAGCTCGGACATCTTCAGCACAGCAGTATTGCCCAGCGCCAGGCAGGGCGCGGTTTTCCAGGTGGCGGTCATGAAGGGAACGTTCCACGGCGACACCAGGCCACACACGCCCACCGGCTGGTACAGCGTGTAATTGAGCATGCTGTCGTCCACCGGATAGCTGTGGCCGTTCATGCGGGTACACACTTCGGCGAAGAAGTCGAAGTTGTGCGAGGCGCGCGGAATCAGCACGTTTTTGGTCTGGTGAATCGGCAGGCCGGTGTCCAGTGTTTCCAGTTCGGCCAGCATGGGCACGTTCTGGTCGATCAGCTCGCCCAGACGGCGCATGATTTTGGCGCGTTCCTTGGCCGGGGTGCCGGCCCACTTGGGGAAGGCTTGCTTGGCGGCGGCCACGGCGGCGTTGATCTCTTCTGCGCCGCCGGAGGCCACTTCGGTAATCACCTCACCGGTGGCCGGGTTGATGGTTTCGAAGGTTTCCTTGCTGTCGACCTCACGGCCGTTGATCCAGTGCTTGATCATCTTGTTGTCTCCTGTGCCGGAATAGGGTTCAGACCGCTGTTGTGTGCAGAGCGGCGTATTGCGTTTCGCTGACGATATGGTTGACCAGGCGGCCCACACCTTCGACCTCCACGACAACTTCATCGCCCGGCACCACATCGGCCAGGCCTTCCGGCGTGCCGGTGGCGATCATGTCGCCGGGCGACAGGGTCATGAAGCTGCTGAGGTATTCGATCAGGTAAGGGATGTCGAACACCATGTCACGGGTATTGCCCTGCTGGCGCAGCTCGCCATTCACCCAGGTGCGCAGGGCGAGCGCTGCCGGGTCGGCCACGTCGTCGCGGTCTACCCACCACGGGCCGATGGGGGTGAGGGTGTCGCGGTTCTTCACCCGCAGATTCGGCCGGTAGTAGTTTTCCAGGTAGTCGCGCACGGCGTAGTCGTTGCACACGCTGTAGCCGGCCACATAGTCCATGGCCTGCGCGCGTTTCACGTTTTTGGCAGTCTTGCCGATGATCACCACCAGCTCGCACTCGTAATGCATGTAGAGCAGATTGTCCGGTCGCACCGATACCTGACGGTGGCCGGTGAGCGTGGCGGGCGACTTGAGGAAGACCAACGGCTCGGTCGGTGCCTTGAAGGCCAGTTCGGCGGCATGGTCGGCATAGTTCAGTCCCAGCGCGAATACCGTGCCTTCTGCCGGTGGCAGCCACTCGACAGCGTCTTCGGCAAAGCGGCGGCCATCGGCCAATTGCACCGAGTGGTCTGCCTGCACCAGCACCGGATGAATGTCGGCCTGACCGGGCAGGCGGATGCGGGCGTGTTTCATTGGGCGCTCTCCTCGGCGATAAAGCGGTTTTCCAGCCGGCCAATGCCGTCGATTTCCACAGCCACGCTATCGCCGGGGCGGATTTCCAGCTGGCGCAGCGGGGTGGCGGGGATGATCACGTCGCCCGGCTGCAGAGTCATGAACTGGCTGAGGGCGGCAATCAGCTGCGGCACGGAGCGCAGCCAGTCGCGGCTGTGGTTGGTTTCGGCCAACTGCCCGTTCAGGTAGCTGCGGATTTCCACGTTGAGCGGATCGATGGAGGCTGCATCCACCTGCCAGGGGCCCATCGGGCAGAAGCCGTCACGGCATTTGGCCTTGACTGCCGGGCGGTAGAAGCTGCTTTCTTCCAGGCTGATTTCATTTACCACGGTGTAGCCTGCGACAACATCCAATGCCTGTTCTTCAGCCAGCTTGCTGGCCGTCTTGCCGATCACCACACCCAGTGTGCCACCGGCAAATACCTTGCCGGCCTGTGCTGGCAGGGCGATGTTGCTGGCGTGGCCCGCATGGGTGTTGCGCGGCTTGATGAACAGCACCGGTGTGGCCGGGGCTTTCTGGTAGGGGGGCTGTTGAAAGTCGGCTGCCAGCTTGTCCAGCAGGCTGCGGTGGTTCAGCGCCACGCCATACACGGTGCCGCTGGTGGGGGCGAGCCATTGTGGTTGGTCCGCCAGCGGATTGCCGTTGTCCAGCAGCAGCTTGCCATCGGCCAGCGGCGTCACGTGGCGGGCTTGTTGGTCCAGCACGATGCGGCCTTGCTTCATCGGTCTCTTCCTTGTTGTGAGCATGGCCTGCGACTGCTGGCCATTTATTTAATATGTTAACTTTATACGGTCGGGGCAAAGGGTTTGTCAACGCAGCTAGCCGGCCAGTTGCTGGCCTGTCTGTCACTATGCCGGCAGTGGGACAGTACTTTCTGTACAAATAACTGTACTTTTCATGAGTTTATGGATGGCATTATCTGATGTGATAAACCTGATTGATGCTGTATTTTCAATTTAACTAGATGAAAATAAAACGATTTAATTTTTATGGCGGTATCGATGAGAAATGGTGGCTGTACAAAAGCTGACATTGCCGGGCGGCTGTAGTATTTTCAGCACAGCGATGCACTGGAGTGGACATGGGGCAGAACAGGCGTACACCGATACCCAATATCGACATCGGCAGGGTGTATGACAGCCGCTATGGCGAGTCGGACATCAATATCGAAGCCTTTGGCAAACTGGCGGAATTCTTTGGCCGCAATATGCCGGTGCATCGGCATGACCGCTTTTTCCAGCTGCATTATCTGGCTAGCGGGCAGATCCGCCTGTATCTGGAGGAGCAGCAATACCTGGCGCGGGCGCCGCTGTTCTTCTTTACGCCACCCACGGTGCCGCATGCCTTTATTACCGAGGCAGATGCTGAAGGTTTTGTGCTGACGGTAAGGCAGGAACTGGTGCGCCAGCTCTTGCACACCTTGCCGGCACCACAACTGGAGCCATGGTTGATGCAGCCGGCCTGCGTTGAACTGCAGGATGAACCGGCAGCCCAGCGTCTGCCCTTACTGCTGACCATGCTGGGTGAGGAATTCATGGGCGAGGGGCGGGGGAGGGAGGCGGCCATGCAGGGGCTGACCCAACTGATCCTGGTCGCAGCCCTGCGCTTGTCACAGCATACCGAGCCTGCCGCGCACTTTCGGCGCGAAGATCTGCAAATCTTCCACCGCTTCAATGCGCTGATCGAGGCGCATTACCGCGAGCATTGGTCGCTATGGCGTTATGGTGAAGCCATAGGGGTGACCGAGTCGCGGCTGAATGACATTTGCCGGCGCATGGCGGATCTGCCATCCAAGCGGCTGATTCACGACCGCCTGCTGCAGGAAGCCAGGCGGCTGCTGATTTTTTCCGCCAGTTCGGTCAACGAGATTGCCTACCATCTCGGCTTCAAGGACCCGGCTTACTTCTCGCGCTTTTTCTTGCGTGAAACCGGACTCAAACCCAGCGATTACCGTCGGCGTAACAGTTGATGCCAGCCTATTGCAGCAAGCCACGGCTGCGGGTATCCGACGGCAGCTCGCAAAACAGCTTGCGATAGTCGCGGGCAAAGTGGCCCAGGTGGTAAAAGCCCCAGTAACCGGCCGCTTCACGTATGCCCCTGGCGGCATGCTCGGGGGAAAGCAGCATGCGCCGCACGGCATTGAGCCGGATCGAGCGCAGATAGTCCACCGGCGTGGTGTTGGCAATTAGCTGAAAACTGTTCTGCAGGGTACGCCGGCTGACGCGCAATTGCTGGCACAGGTCCAGCACGGTGACCGGTTCGTCGCTGCTATCCATCACGATGGCCTGGCTGCGCCGCACAATATCGCTGTGGGTGGCATAGGTCAGATTCAGCCGCTGCTCCGGCACACTGTCATGCAGCATGTCCAGCAGCAGGCTGATCAACTGGTGCTGCACCAGCTTCTGGCTGCCGGCAAATTCCAGCAGGTCGGGGTTTTCCAGCGCCTGTTCGAACACGCCAAGCAGTGTGCTGCGGGTGCTGGCCAGTTGCTCTGGCCTGACTTGTATCACCGGCTGCCAATGGCGTTTTCCCGATAGCTGCTGGTAAAACTCCGGTGCCAGTGCAGCCAGGTCTTCGTTGCGCACCGACAGCTGGATGGAGTCCACCGCCGGTGGTACGTGCATGATGAATTCTTCATTGCTGCGCAAGGCAGTAATGGCATGGCTGCCCACCGAGCGGCCTTGCAGGGTGAGAGGCAGCGGGGCGTGGATGGGAATGGCAAAGTGCACCATGTCGGCTGGCGCACGGCCATATTGCACCACGCGCTGGTTGAGTACTTCGCGAAACACTTCCAGGTGGCCGGTGTGCAGCCGCGATAGCGAGCTGCAAAAGCGACCGCTGCTGATCTGGTCGTAAACCTGTTGCCAGCCGGGCAGATGGGCGGCATGGTGCTGCGCGTCGTTGAAATGACGGATTTCGGCCAGCATGGTGGACCTCCTGATGCGTTGTCTCTCTGGCGGCGGGGCAGGCCCGGCCACTCCATTTCTCTATTGGCGTTTCTTAGTGAGCTGACCGCTGGGCGGACTGGCGGGCGGCATCTTGGTGTCGCTCCTGCCGGTTTGGCATGCCGGACAGCTTAAAGCATATTCGGCCTGCCTTCGTATCTTCAGGGATTTGTCTGCTACCCGCAAAAAATACTTAATATATTATCTAATTTCCCAGGGCGCAGCGGGGGCCGCACCAAGCCAAGCCTTGTCTGACAAGGGTTGCGCTGCTGTGCTGTTTGTTTCATCCCTGCAACAAGACAGCCGTTTTTCAAGCTCGTCCACCTGGCCTGTCTTTCAGTAGAGGTCGGTGCAGGCTTTGCCGATTTGGGATAAGCCGGCGAAAAAGTGCCGCGTATATTGACCTGCAACAAGATACCTCGGGAGAGCGCCTGCTAAGGGCGGCGCCAAGAGGACATCAGAACATATTGCCGTGAGCGCTGGCCTGGCCGCTGCGATTGGCACATCTACTGAGGAGTAAAGCGTGATGGATCAAAACCTGGTGGCAGTACTGCCGCAAGTCACAGCATTCGTGCAAAAGGAACATGGCCTGTTGATCGATGGCCGTGCGGTTGCGGCCTTGTCCGGCCAGCGTAGCGAGGTGCGTAATCCGGCGACAGGGCAGGTGATCGCCAGTGTGGCCGATGGCAATGAACAGGATGTGGATGCGGTGGTACAAAGCGCTCATCGCGCATTTCGCTCCGGCGTGTGGTCTGGTCTGCGGCCGGCTGAGCGCGAACGTACTCTGCTGAAGCTGGCCGATGTGCTGGAAGCCCATGCCGAAGAACTGGCCCAGCTGGAAACGCTGAACCAGGGCAAGTCCATCCATATTTCGCGTGCCATCGAAGTGGGGGCCGCCATCGAGTTTGTCCGCTACATGGCCGGCTGGGCCACCAAGATAGGTGGCGAAACCATGGATGTGTCGATTCCGGTACCGCCCGGCACCCACTACACCGCCTACACCCGGCGCGAGCCAATTGGTGTGGTAGCCGGCATCGTGCCGTGGAATTTTCCGCTGATGATTGCCATCTGGAAGATGGTGCCGGCGCTGGCAGCCGGCTGTACCGTGGTGCTCAAACCCTCCACCGAAACCCCGCTCACCGCACTGCGGCTGGGCGAGCTGGCGCTGGAAGCCGGTATCCCGCCCGGCGTGGTGAATGTGCTGACCGGGCGTGGTTCCCGCGCCGGGCAGGCGCTGGCCGCTCATCCGCTGGTCAGCAAGATTTCCTTTACCGGCTCCACTGAAATCGGCAAGACCGTTGGCCATGCTGCCATCGATAACATGACCCGCTTCTCACTGGAGCTGGGCGGCAAGAACCCGATGATCATGCTGGGCGACATCGATGTCGACAAAGCCATCCAGGGTGCCTTGATGGGTGGTTTCCTCAATCAGGGCCAGGTGTGCGCTGCGGCCTCGCGCCTGTACATCCATCGCAGCAAATTCAACCAGGTAGTCGAAGGGCTGGCCGCTGCCGCCAACAGCATGACGCTGGGCAGCGGGCTGGACCTGAACGCCCAGGTCAATCCGCTGGTGTCGGCACGGCAGCAGCAGTCGGTGTGCCGGCTGATCGAGGCCGGTCGCAGCGAAGGGGCCAGCATTCTGGCCGGCGGCGGCGCGGCCGATCTGCCGGGTTATTTCGTCAAACCCACCATCATGATCAATGCGGCACAGCACAGCACCATCGTGCAGGAAGAGGTATTTGGCCCGGTGCTGGTGGCATTGCCTTTTGACAGCATCGAAGAAGCCGTTGCCATGGCCAATGACTCGCGCTATGGCCTGGCCGCCAGCCTGTGGACCAACGACTTGTCTGCCGCCATGCATATCGTGCCGCAAATCCAGGCCGGCACGGTGTGGGTCAACAGCCATATTCCGCTCGACCCCAGCCTGCCGTTTGGCGGTTTCAAGCAGTCCGGCATCGGCCGCGAGTTTGGTCGCGGTGCGGTGGAAAACTTTACCGAGACCAAATCGGTCTGCATCGCGCATTGAATCAGTAGAACCCCCGGTCCTGCCTATCCCTGCCTGGCTATCCATCTCGTGATGCCGGCAGACATGCAAGCAGAACCGGGGATATATCAGATTTTGTTGGCCCCGACTGGCCACAAACTGTCTTCAAAGGAGCAACACCATGTCTTACGACAAGTCCCGTTTCTGGCACCCCATGCTGCACCCCAATGAAATGCAGCAGCGCGAGCCCATCCGCATCGTGCGTGGCGAAGGCTGTCATGTATTCGACGATCAGGGCCGCAAGCTGGTGGATGGCGTAGCCGGGCTGTGGAACGTCAATGTCGGCCACAACCGCCCCGAAATCAAACAGGCCATAGTCGCGCAGCTGGACGAACTGGAGTATTTCCAGCTGTTTGACGGCATCTCGCATCCGCGTGCCGAAGAACTGTCCGCCACCATCATCGACATGCTGAAACAGGAAGACATGGCGCGCGTCAGCTTCAGCTCCGGTGGGTCGGATGCGGTGGAAACCGCACTCAAGCTGGCCCGCCAGTACTGGCGTGTTTGTGGTCAGCCGGACCGCACCAAATTCATTTCGCTCAAGCAGGGTTACCACGGTGTGCATTTTGGTGGTGCTTCGGTTAATGGCAATACCGTGTTCCGTCGCAACTACGAACCCTTGCTGCCGGGCTGCTTCCATGTGGAAACCCCGTGGCTGTACCGCAACCCCTTCACTGAAGACCCGGAAGAGCTGGCGCAGATGTGTGCGCAGATGCTGGAACGCGAAATCCAGTTCCAGAGCCCGGATACCGTGGCCGCCTTTATTGCCGAGCCCATTCAGGGGGCTGGTGGCGTCATCGTGCCGCCGGCCAGCTACTGGCCGCTGATCCGTGCGGTGTGCGACAAGTACGGCGTGCTGCTGATTGCCGATGAAATCGTCACCGGCTTTGGCCGCTCCGGCTCCATGTTCGGTAGCCGGCTGTGGGGCGTGAAGCCCGACATCATGTGTCTGGCCAAGGGTATTTCTTCCGGTTACGTGCCGCTGGGGGCAACCGTGGTCAACCAGCGCGTAGCCGATGCCTTTGCCCAAAACCAGGACTTTGGCGGCGTCATCATGCATGGCTACACCTATGCCGGTCATCCGGTGGCCTGCGCCGCAGCCATTGCCAACCTCAAGATCGTGCGTGAGGAAAACCTGCCGGCCAAGGCGGCAGCGCAGGGCGAATACTTGCTGAACAAGCTCAAACCGTTTGCCGACAAATATGCCGCCGTGGGCGAAGTGCGTGGCAAGGGCCTGATGATTGCGCTGGATCTGGTGCAGGACAAGAAAACCCGCGAACCCATCGACCCGATGGGCGGCTATGCCGGCAAGGTGGCCGAGATCGCCCGCGAGGCTGGTGTGCTGGTACGCCCGGTGGGCACCAAGATCATCCTGTCGCCGCCGCTGGTGATTGGCCAGGCCGAGTGCGATGCCATCGTGTCGGCGCTGGCTGCCGGTTTCGACGCAGCCTGAGTTGCCTGATGGCAGAGCGGCGCGCTTGCCGGTGCGCCCTCTGCCTGCTGATGGGGCCTTGTCATGCACATTCTTGTCGCCTCCGCACCAGCGGAAAAGCAGTTGCAACGCAGTCTGGACGTGCTGCAGGATTTGCTGCCCTTGAGCGCCTGTGCCTTTTATCGGGTAAACCGGCAGCAGCAGCCACATGACTTCGTGCTGCGCAGCATGCCGGATACCGTGCATCAGCGCTATGTCAGCCGTTATATGCAGTACGACCCCTTGCATCCGGCGCGGCTCGCCGTACAGCCACGCAATGTGGTCGCGCTGGGCGAGGTGCTGGCTGCACCCTTGCAGCCGGTATCCCGCTACGGCCCGTTTCTGACCAGCAGCCGGGTGGTGGACGTGGTGGAGATCCTGCTGCGTCGTGGCGGGCGGGTGGTCGCCGGGTTTTCGCTGCTGCGGCAGGGCCACATGCATGGTTTTGCTGCCGAGGAGTTGCAGTTGTTGCAGCGGGTCTATGGCTTGCTGGATATGGCGTTGGAGCCATGCTTGCAGTCAGGCCGTGAGGCCCATGCACAGGTGTCACTAACCGGGCGCGAGGCCGAGATTGCCCGGCTGGTGTGCGCCGGGGCCTGCAACAAAAGCATGGCCCGTGAGCTGGATATCGGTCTGGCCACGGTCAAGACCCATTTGCTGCACCTGTTTCGCAAGTTTGCCGTATCCAATCGTACCGAACTGGCCTGCGCACTGTTTGCACAGCAGCAAGCGGCAGCGCCGGGCGCAGCCAGCCAGGACTTCGCCGGAAGTCATCCATAACAACAAGGATTTCCGGCTTCAGCATGGGAAAGAAAGTCGCGGTGCGCCACAGACGGGCCAGCAGCCCGCTGCCGTGCTGACTTTGCCATGGTTAGCGTATCTTCAGGAGGAGAAACCAGATGTCGATAGAGAAGAAACTCAGCCAGCACCTGCAGCAAGGGGTGGTTGGCTTTCCGGTGGCGCTGGCCAGTTCGGTCGGCGTGGTGATGGCCAGCCCGGTCATCCTTACCGTTACCAGCGGTTTTGGCATGGCCGGCAGCACCTTTGCCCTGGCCATGCTGATTGCCTTCATCATGATGCAGGCTCAGGCCACCACCTTTGCCGAGGCCGCATCCATGCTGCCCACCTCGGGCGCAGTCTACGATTACATTTCCGGTGGTCTGGGGCGCTTCTGGGCCATTACCGGTACCATTTCCGCCTATCTGCTGGTGCATGTGTTTGCCGGTACTGCCGAAACCATCCTGTCCGGCATCATGGCGCTGGTGAATTTCGAGCACCTGAACACCATGATGGAGCACAGCGGCACGTCCTGGATGGTGGGGGTGGGGCTGGTCATTCTGTTTGGCCTGCTCAATGCGCTGGGCATCACCATTTTTGGCAAGGCCGAAATCATCCTCACCTTCGTGATGTGGGCGACGCTGACGGTATTCGGCGTCATCGGCCTGCTCAAGGCACCGGCCGTCTCGCTGCAGGGCTGGTTTGGCAATCCGCTGGATCTGTCTGACCCCAGCGGCGTGCTCAGCCTGATCGGCATGGCCATGTTCATGTTTGTCGGCTTCGAGCTGGTGACGCCACTGGCCCCCGAGCTGAAAAATGCCGGCCGCAATATTCCGCGCGCTGCCCGGCTGGGCCTGACCGGCGTGGCCGTGACCATGGCCATTTATGGCGCGGCCATGGTGCATCAGGTGGCCAATGTGGCAATGGACCCGAAAAACCCGGCAGGGCCGCATCTACTGGATACCCCGATGGCGATTCCGGCCTTTGCCGATCAGGTGATGGGGCCGTTTGGCAAGATCTGGCTGGGCATCGGCCTGTTGTTTGCCGGCGCAGCCACCATCAACACCCTGATTGCCGCCTTGCCGCGCATCCTGTACGGCATGGCCATTGATGGCGCACTGCCCAAAGCCTTCACCTATCTACACCCGCGGTTCAAGACCCCGCTGCTGGGCATTCTGGTGGCGGTCATCATTCCCTGTAGCCATGCCTGGTTCATCCAGGGCGATCTGGACCGCATCATGCCGCTGGTGCTGGCTGCCGTGTGCGCCTGGGGTGTGGCTTATCTGCTGGTCAATCTGGCGGTGGCACGCTTGCGTTTTACCCGGCCTGATTTTCCGCGCGCCTACCGCTCACCGTGGTTTCCGCTGCCGCAGATCGTGTCCTCGGTAGGTATTCTGCTTGCCATCTGGTACATCACCCCGCCCGGCATGCATCCGCGTGATATCTATCTGCCCTTCGGCATCATGCTGGGCCTGACTGCGCTGTATGCGCTGGTGTGGACCGTGTGCGTACAGAGGGTCAACCCCTTCCGGGCCGTGGCGCTGGAGGACATTCTCGCTGCCGAGTTTAGCAAGGTGGGTGGCCATGCCTCGCTGATCGACGAGGAGCTGAAGCGTGTGGCAACGAGCGCTTGATTTCGCCTTGCGCCCCAGGCTGCCCAAGGGCTACCGGCCGGGGGTGACCCTGGCGCGGCTGGAGCGTGAGCTGAGCGGTCTGGACTACCTGGGAGAAGAGGATGGCCAGCGTCGCTATGCTCTTCCGGGCAGCCACTGGAGCGTGCTGGTGAGCGAAGTGGTGGACAGCCAGCTGCTGCTGCATACCGTCAGCTGTCGCTTCAGCCTGCAGCTGGCTCTTGCGGGACCGGCACAGCCTTGCCGGCTGGCCTTCCGCCACCGTGGCAGCTGGCGGCGCAGCGGCATTGCCTGCCATCTGCTGCGTGGTGATGCCAGCGAACTGGCGGCATTGCGGCAGCAGCTGGAGCAGGATGCCGACTTGCACACCGCGCTGATGCCGTTGGATTTCAAACGCTGCGAGCTGCTGGGCGATGCCGCAGGCTGGCGGGTGGAAATCGAGCCTTTCGCTGCCAGCGAAGTTGTCGGCAGGTTTCCGCCATTTCGCCGCTATATCCGTCTGATCACTACCCAGAAACTGGCCGTGCTGGCCAGTATGGCAGCATTGCGCCGCCTGCTTTTGGCGCAAGATGGCCCTCCCCTGAAACAAGACTGAGGGCGGCTGCCAGGGTAGTCCGTCCGGGAGGATGGACATGCGGCAGAGCAGATTTACACTTGGCAGCACGCTTCTCTGGCTGGGCAGCCTGTGGCTGACCACGGCGGTGCAGGCAGCCCAGCCAGTGCCACGGCCCAATATCGTGCTGCTGGTGGTGGACGATATGGGCTATTCCGATCTGGGGGCGATGGGCGGTGAAATCGACACCCCCAATCTGGATGCCTTGCTGCGCGAAGGCCGGCTGTTGTCCAGCATGCTGGTGGCACCCACCTGTTCACCCACCCGCGCCATGCTGCTGTCCGGCATGGACAATCATCTGGCTGGTGTCGGCAATATGGCCGAGATGATGACGCCCACGCTGACCCCGCATCAGGTGGGGCAGGCTGGCTACGAAGGCTATCTGGCCAGCCGGGTGGTGGCCCTGCCGCAGCTGCTGCGCGAGGCCGGTTATCACACTTATATGAGTGGCAAGTGGCATCTGGGCATGGCCGATGGCCAACGGCCGGAGAGCCGTGGCTTCGAACGCTCTTTTGCGCTGATGAATGGTGGTGCAGCACATTTCAATCAGTCAGCTCCACAGCAGATCATGGCAGGCACGCCGGCTCCGACTTATCGGGAGGACGGCCGCATTGTCTCCTTGCCAGCCAATTTCTACTCCAGCACTTTTTTTACCGACAAGCTGATCAGCTACCTGGACACGCAGCCCGCCGACGGCCAGCCCTTCTTTGCCTATCTGGCCTATACCGCGCCGCATCTGCCCTTGCAGGCTCCCGACCGCTTTCTGCAGCAATATCGTGGCCGCTATGCGGCCGGTTACGAGGAAGTTTCCCGCCAGCGCATTGCCCGCATGCAGCGGCTGGGGCTGATCGGCAAGCAGGTTAAGCCCGTGCCCATGCCGCCCGGTGTCCGACCCTGGGCCAGCCTCAGCCCGGCCGAGCAGGCCCGTTCTGCCCGCGACATGGAAGCCTATGCCGCCATGCTCAGTGCGCTGGATGCCGAAGTGGGCCGGCTGGTGGCGCATCTGAAGCAGCGCGGCCAGTTTGACAATACCGTCATTCTCTTTCTGTCCGACAACGGGCCGGAAGGCAATGACTGGGCGGCAGATGGGGGTAACAAAAGCTGGATACCCGCCAACTTCGACAACCGGCTGGAGAATATCGGCCGCCCTGATTCCTTTGCCTTTCAGGGGCCGGCCTGGGGCCAGGTCAGCGCCCAGCCTTTCCGCTATTTCAAGGCTTTTACCAATGAGGGCGGGGTGCGCTCGGCTTCGTTCATCCGCTATCCCTCTGCTATCCGGGCGGGTCGCAGCACGCAGCTGCTGACCGCCATGGATGTGATGCCCACCCTGCTCGAGCTGGCGGGTGCCCACCATCCCGGCCTGCTGTGGCAGGGACAGACGGTGCTGCCTGTGCAAGGGATGTCGATGCTGCCTTATCTGCAAGGCCGTGCTGCCGTGCACAATCCCGATTATGTGTGGGGCATGGAGCTGATGGGACGGCAAGCCTTGCGCAAGGGCCGCTGGAAAATCGTCTACCACTACCAGAACCGCAGCCAGGGGCGCTGGGCACTATACGACCTGCAGCAAGACCCGGGCGAACAGCATGATGTTGCTAGCCGCCATGCCGCCAAGCTGGACGAACTGCTGACGGAATGGGCGCAGTATGTGCAGCGCAATAATGTGCGCCCCGGCACGCGTGATACCGGTTATCCGCTGACAGGAGGCGAATGACATGCGGCGCGGTTTGATGGCCGGCGGCTTGCTGTGGGTGAGTCTGGCGGCGGCCGCCGCGCCGCTGCTGGGCAGTGCTGCTGCCTGTCGGCGCTATGGCGGCGTGCCAGACACGGCGGCCACTGCACAACGCTGGCTGCCGGGCGGACGTTTCATCATGGGGGCGGATGATGCCTATCCCGAAGAAGCGCCTGCGCGCGAGGTCGCCGTCGCAGGCTTCTGGATGGATAGACACGAAGTGAGCAATGCCCAGTTTGCCCGCTTTGTGCGCGCCACTGGCTATCGCACCCTGGCCGAGCGCGGGCTGGATGTCCGGCATTATCCAGCTGTGCCGGCCAGGCTGCGCCAGCCCGGCTCCATGGTGTTCATCATGCCCACCCGGCTGGCTCCGGACCAGGTCAACTGGTGGCACTTTGTCCCCGGTGCCAACTGGCGGCAGCCGGAAGGGCCGGGCAGCAGCTGGCGCGGGCGGGAGAACCACCCGGTGGTGCATATTGCTCGTGAAGATGCCATGGCCTATGCCCGCTGGGCCGGGCGCAGCCTGCCGACCGAGGCTGAGTTCGAATATGCCGCGCGTGGTGGCGTCGACAGCCGTTTTCCCTGGGGGGATAGCCTACAGCGACAGGGGCGGCAGATGGCCAATACCTGGCAGGGGCCTTTTCCCTTCAAGAACAATACTGAGGATGGCTTTGCCGCTACCGCACCGGTGGGCTGTTTTGCGGCCAATGGCTATGGCCTGTTCGACCTGATTGGCAATGTGTGGGAATGGACTGCAGATGACTGGAGTACGTCGCTGGCCAGCGCTGTGGCACAGCCAGCGTTGAATCTGGAGGATGCCCTGTCATTGCAGGCGCTCGGCAGCAAGCTTGGCACCATCAAGGGTGGTTCCTTCCTGTGCTCGCCGCTGTATTGCCAGCGTTACCGGCCCAGCGCCCGCCATGCACAGGAGCTGAGCCTGGGCAGCAGCCATATCGGTTTTCGCACCGTATCCCACGCGCCTGGGCTGGCCAAGCCTTAAGCTTCCTCTGTCATGCTGCTCAGCAGCACACCGGGCTGGGGAGCAGGCAGCTGTTCCAGCTCGCTGAGCAGGCCGATCAGCAGCTCCAGTTTTTCCTCGCCGAAATGGGCTTCGATCTGTTCGTAGCAGGCGGTGGACAGCGGGGCCACCTGGCGGGTGAGGCGGCGTCCTTCCTTGGACAAGGACACGATCAGCCGGCGGCTGTCCACCTTGTCGCGGCTGCGCAGCACCAGTCCGGCTTTTTCCATGCGCACCAGAATGCCGGTCAGGCTGGGCGACAGGATGCAGGCCAGGTCGGCAATCATGCCGGCTTCCATTTCGCCGCGATCATCCAGCAAGCGCAAGATGCGCCATTGCTGTTCGGTCAGGCCCACGCTGTTGAGCAGAGGGCGGAAATAAGCCATCACCGCTTCGCGGGCGCGCAGCAAGTGTTGGGGCAGGCGGTGCTGGTGCTGGGGATTCTGTTTGGGCATGGGGCACAGGATAAGCAATGTTTTTAACATCTTAACATTCAGTTTCCTGCAACCCAAGTTCGCTGCTGTTTGCCCATGTGTTCTCCACCATTTGATTGATGGGGCGCTGCCGCTCTGCAGCCTAGACTGGGCCATCATCCACCAACAGGAGCAAGACATGAGCGAACAGGCCAGAACCATCGTCATTACCGGAGCCGGCAGCGGCATTGGGGCCGCCTGCGCCCGGCTGCTGGCCGCCGATGGCCACGCGTTGGTACTGATAGGCCGCCGCGCCGCGCCATTGCAGGCGGTGGCACAGGATTGCGGTGCGCTGGCACTGGTGGGCGATGCCGCCAGCAGCGCCGATTGGCAAGCGATGCTGGCACAGATCATGCAGCGCTACGGGCGGATTGACGGCCTGCTGTGCTGCGCCGGTGGTCTGGGCATGGGCAGTGCGCTGGCGACCGACGATGCAGCATGGCAGGCTGCCATGCGTGCCAATCTGGATTCGGCCTTTGTCAGCACGCGCGCTTGTCTGCCAGCCCTGATCGACAGCCGGGGGGCCGTGGTGTTGCTGGCATCGATTGCCTCGCTCGCCGCCGGCCCGGAAGTCTGTGGCTACACCACGGCCAAGCATGCCCTGATCGGACTCACCCGTTCGCTGGCACGCGACTATGGCCCGCAAGGGGTGAGAGTGAATGCGGTCTGCCCCGGCTGGGTGACTACGCCGATGGCCGACGAGGAAATGCAGCCGTTGATGCAACACTACGGTGACAGCCTGCAGCAGGCGTATGCCCGGGTGACGGCAGACGTGCCCTTGCGCCGCGCTGCCGCACCGGAGGAAATCGCCGCGGTGTGCCGCTTTTTGCTGTCGGAACAGGCCAGCATCATCACCGGCGCGGCCATTGTGGCTGATGGCGGCTCCAGCATTGTCGATGTGCCGACGCTGGCGTATGGCCAGCTCTGACGCCATGTAAGCAACAAGACCGCCGGGTGGCGATCTTGTTGCGCGCTGCGAACAAAACCCCTGCTGCATCGGCCCGCCTTGCCTCAGGGACACTAGGCTATTTTGTTAACTGCTCTTAATTAGCTGAGCCATTCCTGATCAATGCATGGCGGCGCTACTCTCCGGCAGGGTGGCTCCACCATCCACCACGATGGTCTGTCCGGTGATATAAGCCGCAGCATCGGAGGCCAGAAACAGCATCGCCGCCGCGATATCCATCGGTTCCCCCAGCCGGCCCAGCGGAATGCTGCCGGCAATGGCCGCATTCAGGCCGGCATCGCCCAGATTGTCCATGGCTGGTGTGCGTATCATCCCGGGCTCCACCCCGTTGACGGTAATGTGATCAGCCGCCAGTTCCAGTGCGGCGGCGCGGATAAAGCCGTTAACCCCGGCCTTGGAGGCGGCGTAATGCGCCAGCCCCGGATAGGCAACCCGCGGGCCGGTCACCGATGAGGTGGCAATGATGCGCCCGCCACCCTGGTGACGCATGGCTGGCTGTGCGGCCTGACTCAGCCAGAACAGCGCCTGCAGGTTGACCGCCAGCGTGCGTTGCAGAAGTGCCGGGCTGATATCGGCAAACGCCGTCAGCGGGAAATAAGCGGCATTGTGGATCAGCACATCCAGCCGGCCCTGTTGTTCCAGCACACGGCCTACCAGTGCGGCGGCCTGCTCTGGCTCGGCCAGATCGCATTGGCAGGCACTGGCCTGCAGGCCTTGCGCCCGCAAGGCTGCGGCCGTGGCCTGAGCCAGTTCTCCCTGCAAGTCCGCCACCACCACCATGGCCGCATGCTGGGCAAACAGCTGGCAGATGGCCGCGCCTATGCCTTGCGCGCCGCCGGTCACCAGCACCACCTTGCTGGCAAAGTCGAGCTTGAGCATGGCAGCTCCTCAGTCGTGTAGCGGGTGGCGGGTACGATTGAGAATCTGCGTTTTTGCACCGACCGGGAAGTTGGAAATGGTAGTGAAGTCATTGCCCTGATAGCCGAAAATCTTGCCGTCGGTTTTCAGTTGCTGCAGGTCGATCAGCACCACACCCAGCGTGGGGATAATTTTCTCGCGCCAGACAAACAGGTAGAGCTCGCTGTCCAGCTTGAAGTAATGGCAGCGGTCCACATCGGCCAGCCCCTGTTCCACCCCTTGTAAACACTGCCAGGTATAAAAATGGCTGTTCAGATAGATATGCTCGTAACACTCGGTGGGGCTGTAGCGGTACTGGTTGCGCAGGCCGATCAGTTCGTCGCTGACGTGGTGCAGAGTGGTGCTGGCCGTAACCGGCTGATTGAGGCTGCCATGGGCAAACTGGCAGCGTACTGCGGTCAGCTCCTGACCCTGATTGACGCGACTGAAGGCCGATTGCGCCACCTCCTCGGCTTGGGGCAGTTGTCCGGCCACGGCGGTAAACACAGTGCGTTCCAGATCCAGCACCAGACTGAGCGAATGGCCATGTTGCTGGCGCGGAATGAAATCCAGCAGCACGATGCCGGGACGCAGGCTGCTGGCGCGGTAAGCGCCCTGGCCGACAAAGCTCTCGGCGCTGCCCTTGCTGATGGTTTCCAGCTGGCAATCCTGCTCACCCACCTGCAGGCTGGCGCTGCTGCCATCGGCAAAGTGCAAGACAAACTGCCGCCCTTGCAGGGAAGTACTGAAGGGAAGAATGTGGCTATCCGGGGCAAAACCATCGGCCAGATCGCCGACGGGAATGAATACGGGTTGGCTGCTCATGTTGTTCTCCTGATGGGGTAAAGGCCCGATCAGTGTGCGAGAGCAGTGCTGCTGACACCATCCACCATTTGGTTGAAGCCGCCGGACTCATATAGCAAAACGGGCAGCTTCCGCTAAAGGAAAGCGCCCCGTGGCCGCCATGTCAGCAGCGCAACCAGGCTGCGCCAGTACCGCTACAACTTTGCAAGACCCAACTCACGACGACTTCCCGCTGTTCAGGCGTACCGCGCAAGTGTTCCTAACAGATGGACAATGCGGAATGGCATGTATGCGTAGTTGTACTGATCGTCATTGATACAGGGGAGGGCGAACTGTCGCGAGAAGAGGGAATGAGGCGAAAATAAAAAACGGGGCCATCCTTGCTGGAAGGATGGCCCCGCTTTGGTGTGCGGCTTGAATGGGTCGGGAATGATGCCTTGGCTTTCGCCCAAGCAACTTCCCTGCATACCGCGCAGGTGGCTCAGGCGTCCGGTACGTTCATCGAGTTGATGCTGAAGCCAGCATCAACATAGGTGATTTCACCGGTAATGCCGGAGGACAGGTCCGACAGCAGGAAGGCGGCGGTGTTGCCCACTTCCTCGGTGGTCACATTGCGGCGCAGACAGGATTGGCCGGCTGCAATCGACAGCAGCTTGGAGAAGCCGGAAATGCCGGCGGCAGCCAGGGTCTTGATCGGACCGGCGGACAGGCCGTTGACACGGATATTGTCCTTGCCGAGGCTGGCGGCCATGAAGCGTACCGACGATTCCAGGCTGGCCTTGGCCAGACCCATCACGTTGTAGTTCGGGATGGCGCGGATGGCACCCAGATAGGACAGGGTCAGCAGGGCGGCATTGCGGCCTTGCATCATCGGGCGTGCAGCCTTGGCCAGCGCCGGGAAGCTGTAAGCGGACACATCATGCGCGGTGTGGAAAGCTTCGCGGGTCAGTGCGTCCAGGAAGTCGCCTTCCAGCGATTCGCGCGGGGCGAAGGCAATGGCATGCACCAGGCCGTCCAGCCCATCCCACTGTTTGCCCAGATCGACAAACAGCTGGTTGATTTCATCATCACTCTGCACATCGCAGCGGAAAACCAGCTCGCTGCCGAAATCCTTGGCCATTTCACGTACACGGTCTTCCAGCTTGTCCACCACGTAGGTGAAAGCCAGCTCCGCGCCTTGCTTGTGGCACGCCTGGGCGATGCCATAGGCGATGGAGCGGTTGGAGATCATGCCGGTAATCAGAATTTTTTTGCCTTGCAGAAAGCCCATTTGGAGTCCTTCTTGGTAGAAACAGGGGGGCATTATACCCAAGCCTGCGCTACGCTGTCGTGGTGATTGTCCGACAGCCGTCGTGCACGCGGCGGCAAGGCCGCGAATCGCGCGTCCGGCAGACGGTCGGAAAAAGGTTTATATCGTGGTAACAGGCCGTGCGCCACGGGCTGGAGCGTTCCGCCGCCAGCCGGAAACAGGCTATCCTGTCCACGATGCATGATTATTCCGTTCTGCCCGGGCTGGGTGGCAGGCTGTTGCCGCTAGCCGCAAAACGGAAAACCGCAATGATAAGCTAGTCATGATTAATGCGTAAGCAGTCACAACAATATGAAACAACAACATTGGCTAGGGGTTTTGCTGCTGCTGTGGGCTGCCAGGGGGATGGCTGCTCCGGCTCAGGCCATGGGCTATACCCCGAAATACGCCGCCGGTTTTACACATTTTGACTATGTCGAGCCGCAGGCTCCCAAGGGCGGGCAGTTGGTATTGCCGGCACAGGGCAGTTTTGACACGCTCAACCCCTTCACCCTGAAGGGGGACAAGGCCGATGGCGTGCAGGCGCTGCTGCTGGATACCCTGGGGGTGTCCAGCGAGGACGAACCCTATAGCTGCTATGGCCTGCTGGCCGACGACATGCAGCTGGCGGCCGACAAGTTGTCGGTACGCTTTCACCTGAACCCGCTGGCGCGTTTTGCCAATGGCCGTCCGCTGCAGGCGGCCGATGTGGTGGCCTCCTTCAATACCCTGACGCGTGACCCGGCCGCCACGCCGCTATATCGCCTGTACTGGGCCGATGTGAAGCAGGCGATTGCGCTGGATGCCGCCACCGTCCGCTTTGACTTCAAGCGCAAGAATTCCGAACTGCACATGACGCTGTGCCAGTTGCCGGTGTTTTCCCGGCAATGGATTGCCGCTGGCAAGTCGCTGGCCGATGTGGCGCTGCTGCCACCTGTCGGTTCCGGCCCCTATGTGCTGGAGCGTTACGATCTGGGCAAGAACATCAGCTTCAAGCGCAACCCGCAGTACTGGGCAGCCAAGCTGCCGGTACGCAAGGGCATGTTTAATTTCGACCGTATTAGCTACCGCTATTACCAGGACGAAACCGCGCGGCTGGAGGCGTTCAAGGCTGGTGAGTTCGATGTATCGGCCGAAAACATGGCCAAGCAGTGGGCGCGCGGTTATGCCGGGGCCAAGTTTGACGATGGCCGCATCATCAAGAAAGCCCTGCCGCACCAGCGCGGTGCGGGCATGCAGGGCTTTGTGTTCAATCTGCGGCGGCAGCAGTTTGCCGACAAGCGCTTGCGTCAGGCCATCAGCCTGGCCTTTGATTTTGAATGGGCCAATCGCAATCTGTTTTATGGCCAGTACCGGCGCAGCAACAGCTTTTTCACCAATAGCGATCTGGCCGCCAGCGGTCTGCCGGGGCCGGACGAGTTGAAACTGCTCAATCCGATCAAGGACAAGCTGGACCCGCTGGTATTCGGCCAGCCGGTGGAGCCGCCGTTTACCGATGGCCGCTATGGCATCCGCCGCAATCTGCGCCAGGCACGCCAGCTGTTGTTCGAGGCTGGCTGGCGCTACGAAGGCGGTTTGCTGGTCGATCACCGTGGCCGGCCCTTGCGCATCGAGTTTCTGACCTATTCCAAGGTGTATGACCGGGTGGCCAGCGGCTGGCAGCAGAATCTGGCCAAGCTGGGCATCACGCTGACGGTGCGCCTGGTGGACCCGGCCATCTACCAGCGCCGGCTGAATGATTTCGACTACGACATGACGGTGGTGGTGTACGGTGCCAGCAACAGCCCGGGTAACGAGCAGCTGGACTTCCACAGCTGTCAGGCGGCGCAGACCCCCGGTTCGCAAAACTGGGCCGGACTGTGCGATCCGGCGGTGGAGGCCTTGCTGCCCAACTTCCAGCAGTTTGCCGACCGCCGCCAATTGCAGGCCGCCAGCCGGGCGCTGGACCGGGTATTGCGCGCCGGCTATTACCTGTTGCCCAACTGGTATCTGCCTTATTACCGCATGGCCTGGTGGAACCGCTTTGGCCAGCCCGCCAAGCTGCCTTTGTATTACAGCCCGACCACGTGGGCCATCGAAACCTGGTGGGAGAAAAAATGATCATGTGGCGCTATATCCTGAAACGCCTGTTATTGATGATTCCCACCCTGATCGGTGTGCTGGCACTCACCTTCGCCATCATCCAGCTGGTACCGGGCGGGCCGGTGGAGCAGATGGTGCAGCAACTGGGGCACAGCGGTGTGGCCGGCGAGACGGTCAGCAGTGGCAACCCGTATCAGAGCCGTGGTGGCCTGCAGCCAGAGGAGCTGCAGGCATTGCGCAAGCTCTACGGTTTTGACCAGCCGCCCTTGCAGCGCTTTGGCCACATGCTGGCCGGCTTTGCCCGCTTTGATCTGGGTGACAGTTTTTTCCATCACCAGTCGGTGGCCCAGTTGATTCTGTCCAAGCTGCCGGTGTCGATGAGCATCGGCCTGTGGACTTTTTTCATCACCTATCTGCTGTGCATTCCACTGGGCATTGCCAAGGCGGTGCGTGACGGCAGCCTGTTCGACCTGGCCAGCAGCACGCTTATTCTGATCGGTTATGCCATTCCCGGTTTTGTGCTGGGGGTGGCCTTGCTGGTGCTGTTCGGTGGCGGCAGTTTCTGGCAGCTGTTTCCGTTGCGTGGGCTGGTGAGCGACAACTGGTCCAGCCTCAGTCTCCTCGACAAGGTGCTGGATTATCTGTGGCACATCGTGCTGCCGGTGACCGCGTCGGTGGTGGGTAATCTGGCGGTGATGACCATGCTCACCAAAAACGTGTTCCTGGAGGAAATCCGCCGCCAGTATGTGTATACCGCTCGCGCCAAAGGCTTGTCCGAGCGGACCATCCTGTACCGCCATGTATTCCGCAATGCACTGATTCCGCTGATTACCGGCTTTCCGGCCGCCTTTATCGGCGCGTTTTTTACCGGCAGCCTGCTGATTGAAACCCTGTTTTCGCTGGACGGGCTGGGCCTGCTGTCTTACGAGTCGGTGATGCGCCGCGATTATCCGGTGGTGATGGGCAGCCTGTACGTGTTTACCTTGCTGGGCTTGCTGGCCAAGCTGCTGTCTGATCTGAGCTATGTGCTGGTCGACCCGCGCGTCAGTTTCGATGGAGGTGAGCGATGAGCCATGCGCCCAGCCTTACCCCCGGTCAGCGTGCCTGGCGGCGCTTTTGCCAGCATAAGCGCGGCTTTTTCAGCCTGTGGCTGTTCTTGCTGCTGCTTGTGCTGTCGCTGGGCGCCGAGCTGTTGTCCAACGACCGGCCACTGGTGGTGCGCTATCACGACCAGCTGTATTTCCCTTTGCTGTTCGATTACCAGGAAACCACCTTTGGTGGCGACTTTGATACCGCTACCGACTACCTCGATCCCTTCATCCAGGACCAGTTCGCCCGGCCAGGCAATTTCGCCATCTATGCGCCCAATCCTTACAGCTACAACACCGTCAATTATTTTGCCGACAGCCCCAATCCGGCGGCACCATCGGTCGACAATGTACTGGGCACCGATGATCGCGGTCGGGACGTGCTGGCGCGGCTGATCTACGGCTTTAGGGTGTCGGTACTGTTTGCGCTGGCACTGACTGTGTCCGGCACGCTGTTGGGGGTGCTGTTTGGTGCCTTGCAGGGCTTTTTCGGCGGCAAGTTCGACCTGATTCTGCAGCGGCTGCTGGAAATCTGGGGCAGCCTGCCCGAGCTCTACCTGCTGATCATCCTGGCCTCGCTGTTCAAGCCCAGCCTGCTGCTGCTGTTATTGCTGCTGACGGTGTTCGGCTGGATGGGGCTGGCTGATTATGTGCGCGCCGAGTTCCTGCGCAACCGCCAGCTGGAATATGTGCTGGCGGCCCGCTCGCTGGGGCTGAACAGTCTGCAGATCATGTGGCGGCATTTGCTGCCCAACAGCCTGACGCCGGTGTTGTCCTTTCTGCCGTTTCGGGTGAGTGGGGCGATTCTGGCACTCACCAGCCTGGATTTTCTCGGTCTGGGGGTTCCGTCCAGTACGCCCAGCCTGGGCGAGCTGCTAGCGCAGGGCAAGGATAATCTGGATGCCTGGTGGATTGCCCTGCCCACATTCGCCGTGCTGACCACCACACTGCTGTTGCTGATTTTCATCGGCGAAGGGCTGCGCGCAGCCATGGATACCCGGAAAGGCTGAGATGGAAACCCTGTTGACCGTTGCCGCATTGAATGCCCACTTTGGTCGTCAGCAAGTGCTGTCCTCGGTGGGCTTCAGCGTGGCGGCCGGCGAGAAGGTAGCGCTGGTAGGCGAGTCCGGCTCCGGCAAAACCGTGACTGCCCAGGCCCTGCTGCAGCTCAATCCTGATGTCCGGCTGAGCGGCTCCATCCGCCTGGCCGGCGAAGAGCTGCTGGGGGCGGGCGAAAAGCGCCTGCGCCAGATACGCGGCCGCGATATCGCCATGATTTTCCAGGAGCCGATGCATGCGCTGAATCCCTTGTTCACCATCGGCCGGCAAATCTGCGAAACCCTGACCCTGCATCTGGGGCTGACGGCACGCGAGGCCCGTGCCGAAGCCATCCGCCTGTTGCTGCGCACCGGCATCAGCGAGGCCGCCGACAAGATCGACAGCTACCCCTTTCAGCTGTCTGGTGGCCAGCGCCAGCGCGCGATGATCGCCATGGCCCTGGCTTGCCGGCCACGCTTGCTGATTGCCGACGAGCCGACGACGGCGCTGGATGTCACGGTACAGGCACAGATCCTGCAACTGCTGGATGAATTGCAGCAGGAGCTGGGCATGGCCGTGCTGTTCATTACCCATGACCTCAATCTGGTGCAGCGTTTTGCCGACAAGGTAGTGGTGATGCGCGGGGGGCTGGTGGTGGAAAGCGGCAAGGTGGCGCAGGTGTTCCACCAGCCTTCTCACCCGTATACCGCCGAATTGCTGGCCAGCCGGCCGGATGTACTGGACGAGGAAGCCGCCTCCACCATGCCACCCCATCTGCTGGCACGCAATCTGGCCGTCAGTTATGTACAGAAACGCGGCCTCCTGCGCCGGCGCGAGCAGACGGTATTGCATGATGTGTCACTGAGCGTGCCGGCCGGGCAGACGCTGGGCATTGTCGGGGAGTCGGGCTCGGGCAAAACCACGCTGGGCCTGGCCCTGTTGCGCCTGCTGCCGTGCCGGGGCGAGATCAGCCTGGATGCAGTTGATTTGCAGGGCTTGCGCGGTGGAGCCCTGCGCCGGGCGCGCAAGGATTTCCAGGTGGTATTCCAGGACCCGTTCGCCGCACTGTCGCCACGGCTGACCGTGGGCCAGATCGTGGCCGAAGGGCTGGAGCTGCACCAGCCGCAGCTCAGCCGCGCCGAAATCCGCCAGCAGGTGGTGGCCACCCTGGCCGAAGTGGGCCTGCATCATGAATTCATGGAACGCTATCCACATGAATTCTCTGGTGGCCAGCGCCAGCGCATTGCCATCGCCCGCGCACTGATTCTCAAGCCCAAGCTGCTGCTGCTGGACGAACCAACCAGTGCCCTGGATGCCACGCTGCAAAAACAGGTGCTGCAGTTGTTGCGCAGCCTGCAACGCAAATACGGCCTCAGTTATCTGTTCATCAGTCATGATCTGGCGGTGATCCGCGCGGTAGCGCATCAGGTGCTGGTGTTGCAGGCCGGGCGGGTGGTGGAGCAGGGCGCTGCCGGCCAGCTGTTCGCTGCGCCACAGCAGGCGTATACCCGCCAATTGCTGGCGGCGGCCTTGCCGGACTCTTGAAAAGCGCCGCTGGCGCTCCCATTGTCTATAGATAGCCGCAGATCACCGCACTGTGCCGGCCGGCAGGGCGGCAAAACCGCGGTTGCCCCGCAGGCAGTCAATTGTTAACATCAGCGGCTAACGACACTGCAAACCACCCCGAATACTAGAGGAAGCCATGAGCGATCTTATCCTGCACGTAACCGACGACTCCTTTGAACAAGACGTCCTGAAGGCCGATGTGCCGGTACTGGTCGACTACTGGGCGGAATGGTGTGGTCCGTGCAAGATGATCGCCCCCATCCTGGACGAAGTGGCCAAGGAATACGCCGGTCGCCTGAAAGTGGCCAAGCTCAACATCGACCAGAACGAGCTGACTCCGCCGAAATTCGGCATTCGCGGCATTCCGACGCTGATGATTTTCAAGGACGGCCAAGTGGCCGCCACCAAGGTGGGCGCACTGGCCAAGAGCCAGCTGGCCGCCTTCATTGACAGCCACATCTAAAGCGTCTATTCTCGACTGAACATTCTTCAAGCAGGCGGCGCATCAGCCGCCTGTTTCGTATCCGCATCTACACCCCACAAACAGCGTTCTGCTCAATCTTTACGAGTCGACCAACGGCCGCTATGCATTTATCTGATCTCAAACACCTTCATGTATCCCAGCTCGTGGAAATGGCTATTTCCAACGAGATCGAGGGCGCGAACCGCCTGCGCAAACAAGACCTCATTTTTGCGCTTCTGAAAAACCAGGCCAAAAAAGGCGAAAGCATCTTCGGCGAGGGCACCCTGGAAGTGCTGCCGGACGGTTTCGGTTTCCTGCGCAGCCCCGATACCTCGTATCTGGCTGGCCCGGATGACATCTATGTCAGCCCGTCGCAGATTCGCCGCTTCAATCTGCACACCGGGGACTCCATCGAAGGCGAGATCCGCACCCCCAAGGATGGCGAACGCTACTTCGCGCTGGTGAAGGTGGACAAGGTCAATGGCGAGCCGCCGGAAAACTCCAAGCACAAGATCCTGTTTGAAAACCTCACGCCGCTGTTCCCGACCGAGCAGTTCAAGCTCGAGCGCGACATCCGCAGCGAGGAAAACATTACCAGCCGCATCATCGATCTGATTGCCCCCATTGGCAAAGGCCAGCGCGCCTTGCTGGTGGCACCGCCCAAGTCCGGCAAGACGGTCATGTTGCAGCACATCGCGCATGCCATCACCACCAATCACCCGGAAGCGGTGATGATTGTGCTGCTGATTGACGAGCGTCCGGAAGAAGTGACCGAAATGCAGCGCTCGGTGAAGGGCGAGGTCGTATCCTCCACCTTCGACGAGCCGGCTACCCGCCACGTGCAGGTTGCTGAAATGGTCATCGAAAAAGCCAAGCGTCTGGTTGAACACAAGAAGGACGTGGTCATCCTGCTGGACTCGGTGACCCGTCTGGCCCGCGCCTACAACACCGTGGTACCGGCCTCCGGCAAGGTGCTGACTGGTGGTGTGGATGCCAACGCCCTGCAGCGCCCCAAGCGTTTCTTCGGTGCCGCGCGTAATGTGGAAGAGGGCGGTAGCCTGACCATTATCGCCACCGCGCTGATCGATACCGGCAGCCGCATGGACGATGTGATCTACGAAGAATTCAAGGGTACCGGCAACTGCGAAATCCATCTGGATCGTCGTATGGCGGAAAAGCGCATCTTCCCGGCACTCAACATCAACCGTTCCGGTACCCGTCGCGAAGAGCTGCTGGTGCCGCAAGACCAGCTGCAGCGCATCTGGGTATTGCGCAAGCTGCTGTACCCGATGGACGACATCGAGGCGATGGAATTCCTGCAGGACAAGATCAAGGCCACCAAGTCCAATCTGGCCTTCTTCGACTCCATGCGCCGCTAAGCCGGCAGCAAGAACGGCATTCTGCGGAATGCATAAGCAAAACCCGACGCCGGGCCTGACAAGGTCTGGCGTTTTTGTTGATGATGGTCTGTGATGGAAATCAGTAGCCGCTTTTTTCAGATGGAAGTGTTTTCCGCCCTGGGCACGGTTGCCTTTGCCTTTTCCGGTTATCTGATCGGCGTACGCAAGCAACTGGACCTGCTGGGCATCGTGGTGGTGGCCTTGCTCACCGCCATTGGCGGCGGCATCATCCGCGATGTGCTGGTGGCCAGGGTGCCGTTGGTGTTTTTCGATTACACCAGTCTGGCCATTATTGCCGCCACCTTGCTGGCTTCGGCGCTGCTGCGCCTGCACCGGCGACAGAGCCGCACGCTGGAGCGCTTGTTCATCATTGCCGATTCGCTGGGGCTGGTGGCTTTCAGCATTACCGGTGCCCAGGTCGGGTTGATGTATGACCTGAACGCTTTTGGCGTGGTGTTGCTGGGTTTCATCACCGCAGTCGGGGGCGGCGTGGTGCGCGATATGATGGTGAATGACATTCCCTTCATCTTGCACAAGGATTTTTACGGCACGGTGTCCATACTGGTAGCAGGTGGTCTGTTTGTGATGGACCAGCTGACCTGGGTGAATACCCTGTTATTGCAATTGCTGTTTCTGGCAGGGCTGGCGGTGCGTCTGTTTGCGCACTGGAGTGAGCTGGCCCTGCCCAAGATAGGGCCGCAATCAAAAAAAGGATGACAGCCATGTGGCCGGCGGACAGAGATGAAGCCCAGGACTGGATACGCCAGTGCCTGGCCGGGTTTGTCTTCGATGGACAGGCCGGTGATATTCCGTGGCGCGGCGTGCAGGAGGGGCAGCGACCGGCCGCCGTGCTGGTACCGCTGGTCTGGCACGACAGCGGCCCCACGGTGCTGCTGACCCGACGTACCGAGTCCTTGTCGACGCATGCCGGCCAGGTCAGCTTTCCGGGTGGCAAGGTGGATGCCGAGGACAGCTCGGCCATTGCCGCCGCGCTGCGCGAGGCGCGCGAGGAAATCGGGCTGGCTTCCGAACAGGTGGATGTGCTGGGTGTCTTGCCGCAGTACGTCACCATTACCGGCTTTGTGGTGACACCGGTGGTGGCGATGGTGCAGCCACCCTTGCAGCTAAGCCTGGAACCAGGCGAGGTGGCCGAGGTATTCGAGCTGCCGCTGCAACTGGCGCTGGATGGCCGGCAGTACGAAAAGCACAGCTATGTGCGCGATGGAGTGGCTGGGCATTATCTGGCCATGCAGTGGCAGCAGTTCACCATCTGGGGGGCGACGGCGGCCATGCTGCGCTTGCTGTCGCAGGCGCTGGACACGGCGGACTGACTCAGTCGGCGTTGCTGTCGCTCAGCATCAGGTCGCGTCCGGCCATCTTGGCCTGATAGAGTAATTTGTCGGCGCGGCTGAGCATGCCGGATGGCGTGTCGCTGGGGCGCCAGTCGGTAATGCCACCGCTGAAGGTGACTTTCTGGTCGGTAAAGGGAAATACCGTGCCGGCCAGCACTTGCTGTATGCGCGCCATGACTTTTTCCGCATCACGCAAGCGGGTGCAGGGGAAAATCACCAGGAATTCTTCGCCACCGATACGGGCACATACATCGGTGCTACGGGTACAGTCCACCGCGGCATTAGCCACGGCCAGCAGCACATTGTCGCCGGCCTGATGGCCAAAACTGTCATTGAACTGCTTGAAGTGGTCGATATCGAACACGGCTACCGACATCGGCTGACTGTAGCGCTCGCAGCGCTGCAATTCTTCCTTGAGGGCCTGGTCGGCATGACGGCGGTTGCTCAGGCGCGTCAGCGGATCGGTGATGGCCATCTCGTTCAGCAGGCGGTTCTTGTCTTCCAGCTCGTTTTCCAAAGCCTTGCGTTCGGAAATATCGTAGAGCGCGATCAGTGCGGCCGGGATCTGCTGCTGCGGCATCAGCTCCACCGAGACGATGGCCCACAGCTTGCTCTGGTCTGCGCGCTCCAGTTCGGCTTCGCGGTTGGAAATGACTTCGCCGCTACGCAGCCAGTCGCAGACCGGCGCCAGCTGCAGCGGCAGATCCAGCATGGCCGATTGGCCATCCGCACGCTGGGGAGCGGCTGGCAGCTGCAGCATGTCGCGCGCCGGTGCATTGGCGCGCAGGATGCGCAGGTTGTCGGTGGCCACCAGCAGCAGCGCCACCGGTGCGGTGTCCAGGGTGAGCCTGGCCAGCTCTTCGCTTTCGCGGATGCGTGCGGCGCTGGCAGACAGCAAGCGGTTCTGGCGGATGCTGGCCAGATGGTTGCGCAGGGTCAGCATGGTCAGGGCAGCGGTAAACAGCCAGGCCAGAATGGCCACCGTGGCCTTGTCGTTATAGGCGCGGGTAAAGTCGCGTTCGGCAATGCCCACCACCACATGGAAGGGAAAGCCTTCCATCAGGCGCGAGCTATAAAGCCGCACTTCCTGATCCAGGATGGAGCGGGCACGAAACTGCAGATAATTGTCGTGACGTTCCAGTACTTCGGTGCTTTGCAGCTCGTTGAGGGCCTGCTCGGTCCTGCCCTTCTGCGCCGGCCAGCTGGCTTGCAGTACCTGGCGCTGATCCAGCACCAGGATTTCACCGAAACGACCTACCGGCAGCTTGGCCACTTCGGCCTGGAAGAAATGTTTGTCCAGCAGGCCCACTACCATGCCGATGGCTTCGTCATCCTGGTTCAGCAGCTTCTGTACCAGCACGATGCCATCCTGCTCCTGTTCCTGGCGGGTGGAGGTAAAACTGCTGTCCTGGCCGCCATTGCGGTGATACCAGCGGCAGTAGTCGGTTTTCAGCTGGGAGGACGGGCTGTGCTTCTGGCTGGAATACAGCACGTAGCAGGAGCTATCCAGAATGTCGATCTGCTTCAGATAGGGCATCTGGCGCAGCTTGCCGCGCATCTGCACGTCGATGCGCTGTTCCTGCTCCTGCGACAGCATGTGCTTGTTCAGCAGCAGCTGTACCAGATTGCTGTCGCTGGCACTTTTCAGGATCAGGCTGGTTTCGCGCAAGCCGGACGATAGCCGCTCTTCCAGTAGCTCGGACAAGCCGGCAGCCTGGTTGCGTGCTTCACTCTCGCCCTGACGGCGGGTTCCGGCCAGGTCGAGAATGACCACCAGCAAGGTGCTGGCCAGAAAGATCGCCGCCAGCCATTTGGCGCGCTTGCCCTTTGCCTGTTGTTGCTTGCGCAAGATGTGGTTTTCCCCGTTTAAATGATCGCAGCCTGTACGGCTGTCTTTCCGGTGTGCTCTATCCGGTATACCTCGTAAATCCGCAAATGGACACTTTTACGCTGAGCACGGCGGTGTGCCGGCCGCTATGGCCTTAGTGCTGAAAGCGCATGGACAGGTCGATGGCCTGAATATCCTTGGTGAGCTTGCCGATGGAGATGCGGTCGACCCCGGTTTCGGCGATGGCACGCACGCTGTGCATGTCCACGCCGCCGGAGGCCTCCAGTAGCGCACGGCCGGCACTCAGCGCCACGGCGGCGCGCATGTCGTCCAGTGACATATTGTCCAGCAGGACGAGTTTGGCACCGCCATCCAGTGCCTGTTGCAGCTCGTCCAGGTTTTCCACCTCGATCTGCAGGCTGACGCCGGGTGGAATGATGCGGAAAGCCTGCTCCAGCGCCTGGCGGATGCCGCCGGCTGCCATGATGTGGTTTTCCTTGATCAGGATGCCGTCGTACAGACCGATGCGCTGGTTGTCGCCACCGCCGACGGTTACCGCGTATTTCTGCGCCAGTCGCAGGCCGGGCAGGGTTTTGCGGGTGTCCAGAATGCGCGCGCGGGTGCCGGCCACCACATCCACATAGCGCCGGGTCTGGGTGGCCACGGCCGACAGGGTTTGCAGGAAGTTGAGCGCAGAGCGCTCGGCCGTGAGCAGGGCGCGGGCCGGGCCGCTGATTTCGCACAGCACGCTGCCGGCAGCGATCTTGCGGCCTTCGCGGACCTGCCAGATGACGCTGCAGCGTTCGTCAACCTGACGGAAGCACTCTTCAAACCACGCCTTGCCGCACAGCACGGCCTCTTCGCGCAGCAGTACGGTGGCGCAGCCTTCCTCAGACTGCTCAATCAGCTGGGCGGTCCAGTCGGCCTGACCAATATCCTCGGCCAGCGCAATGCTGACCTGCTGGGCGATAAGGTGGTGGGCTGGCTGCTTGCTCATGTCGGAACCCTGATGGCAAAAGCGCTATTGTACCCAGCGATGCCGGTGCTGTGGGGCTTATCGTCGCGGTGGTATCATGCGCAACACCTTGTCGGGCTGGAGTATTCATGGATTTGCCTGCTGTCTTGTTTCCCTTGTGGCTGCTGTGGACGGCGGCGGCTGTGGCCGGGCTGGCGCTGGGTTTTGCCGCCACGCGGGTGCGCTGGCGTCAGCTGGATGCCGCTGCCTGCAACGCCTGGATGGGCGCGGCGGTGTTGCTGCTGGGCCTGTGGCTGATGAAGGGCGGGCTCAAGCCCGGCCTGTCCTTTCACTTGCTGGGGGCGACGGTGCTTACCCTGTTGATGGGACCCTGGCTGGCCTTGCTGGCCATGGCGCTGCTGTTGCTGGCGCTGGTGGCCGGCGGCCATGGTGATGTGCTGGCGCTGGGGCTGAACTGGCTGCTGGCAGGTGCACTACCGGTAGCGCTGAGCAGCCTGTTGCTGCAGCTGGCACGGCGACACCTGCCGGCACAGCTATTTGTCTATGTCTTCCTCAATGCCTTTGTGGCTGGCGGGCTCAGCCTGTTCCTGAGCGGTGCCGCCGGCATGCTGGCGCTGGGTTTGAGCGGTAGCTACGCTGTGGACTATCTGCTGGAAGAGGCGCTGCCCTTCTACTTTTTGCTGTCCTGGTCCGAGGCTTTCATCAGCGGTTTGGTGATGGCCATTCTGATCGTCTACCGGCCGCAGTGGGTCATGACCTTTGATGATGCGGCCTATCTGGGGCGCGGACCGGAAATCTGAGCCGGCTGCCGGCCGGCGCTTCACCCCTTTTCAGGAGAAACAGTCATGCCCTTTGCCCTGTGGAGTATCTTGCTGGTTTCGTTGTTGCCGCTGTTGTGGACCTTGCTGGCCAAGGCGGGTATCCCGTATGACAACCATCAGCCGCGTGTCGGTCTGGCGGCCGCCAGTGGCTGGCGCCAGCGTGCCAACTGGGCGCAGCAGAATGCCTGGGAGGCTTTCCCCAGCTATGCCGCAGCCATGTTGCTGGCCTGGATGATGAAGGTGCCGGTTGGCCGGCTGGATCTGCTGGCTGGACTGTACCTGCTGCTGCGACTGGGACATGGCCTGTGTTATATCGCCGATCAGGCCACGCTGCGTTCGCTGTGCTGGCTGGGTGGCATGGCCATGGTGGTGCTGCTGTTTGTCAGTGCGGCCGGGGTGTTTTAAGGATACTTGGCACCGCTGACAAAACCTGGCAGAGAATCCGGGCCAAGGCGCGCCGACGCAGACAGTAGCAGTTGCTCAGCAAGAAAGTGCGCGGGGTTCTGTCCGTGGGTTTTAATCCAGCAGGCCTTGCGCCTGCACCGCCTGTCGTACCGCCGGCAGGCCCACGGTGTGAAATGCCTGCCAGCCTGCCTGCTGGGCCGCCTGTACGCATTCGATGTTGTCATCGAAAAACACGATTTGTCCTGCTTCTACCTGCAGTGCTTCTTGTACGTGGTGATAGGCGGCGGCATCCGGCTTGCGCAGGCCGATCAGGTGGGAGGCAAAGCAGGCTTCAAAGTGCTGCAGCAAATCGAATTCGCGCGCGATCTTGCCCCAGTGCAGGGCGTTGTTATTGCTTAGCACGGCCAGCCGGTAGTGCTGGCCCAGCTGCTGCAGCAGTTCATGGGCACCGGCAAATGGCCCTTGCAGCCAGTCGTCCAGCGCCTGCAGCATGGCCTCGGTACTGATGCCCAGTTGCAGCTTGTCCGCCATCAGTGCGGCGAATTCGCGTGGTGTGGCTCGGCCGCTATCCAATAGTGCCACTTCTGGTGTGTGTAGCCAGAATTGCCTGGCCTGCTCGCGGCTGAGGCGGCCCTGCGACAGTGCCATCAGCGGATCGATACCGTTCCAGTCCACCAGCACACCACCCAGATCGAAGACCAGTACCGGTGCGTGTTGCCGTGTATGTGTCTGTTGCATGATGGTTCGCTTTGTCGTGGCCGGGTTTTACCAGACCAGTGGTTCGGCTTCCAGTTCCACGCCATAGCGCTGGCGCACCGCATCCTGTACATGGCGGGCCAGTGCCCACATCTGGCTGCCGCTGGCCTGGCCGTGGTTGACCAGCACCAGGGCCTGGCGTTCATGCACACCGGCATCGCCCTGGCGATAGCCTTTCAGGCCCGCCTGCTCGATCAGCCAGCCTGCCGCCAGTTTCACCCGGCCTGGGCCGGCCGGGTAATGCGGCAGGGCAGGGAAGCGCTGCAGCAGTGCATCGGCCTGGACCTGCTCAATCACCGGGTTCTTGAAAAAACTGCCGGCATTGCCCAGTACGGCCGGGTCTGGCAGTTTGCTGGCGCGGATGGCCATCACCACATCGCTGACATCCAGCGGCGTGGGCTGCTGGATGCCGCGTTTTTCCAGCTCCTGCTGGATATCGCCATAGCCGGTTTTCAATTGCGGCTGGCGCGACAGCCGGAAGCGCACTGCCGTCACCAGCAGCCGGCCAGCGGCCTCGTGTTTGAAAACGCTGTCGCGATAGCTGAAACGGCAGGCCGCGTTATCCAGTTCCAGCGCTGCGCCATTTGCGGTCAGGTCAGCGCATACGACCTGGGCAATGCGATCCTTCACTTCCACGCCATAGGCACCGATGTTCTGCACCGGGCAGGCCCCCACGGTGCCGGGAATCAGGCTGAGGTTTTCCAGCCCGTACCAGCCTTGTTGCAGGCTGTAGCGCACGAAGTCATGCCAGCTTTCGCCGGCTGCGGCTTCCACCAGCACGCTGTCGGCGCTTTCTTCCAGCAAGCGGATGCCGCGTAGCGCCACCTTGATCACCAGGCCGGGGTAGTCTCGTGTCAGCAGCAGATTGCTGCCACCGCCCAGCCACAACACCGGGCCGGTCTGGTAGGCAGTGCTGGCCAGTAGTGCCGGCAACTGCGCCGTGTCATCCAGTTGACAGAAGTGGGCAGCCTGCACCGCCATGCCAAAGGTGTTGTGGGGCTTGAGTGAAATATGCGACTGAATGGCGAGTGTCATCTTCAGCTTTCTTATGGGGTTTGACGGTGCAGGCGGCGGCGACTCTCGCGCGCCAGATAGCTGACCAAGAGCAGGGCTGCGATGCTCAGGCTGAATACCAGTGCCAGCCAGAAGCCGTAGATACCCATGGGGGCGACCAGCCAGTCGGTTAGTCCCAGCGTGATGCCCAAGCCCAGCCCGATACCCCAGAAGGCGGTGATGTGAATGATCATCGGCACTGTGGTCAGTTTGTAGCCGCGCAGCGCGCCGGAGGCGATGGTCTGGGCGGCATCGGTCAGCTGGAATACCGCAGCGAACAGCAGCAGGGCCGAGCCCATGGCGATCACCTGCGGGTCGGGCGAGTAAACCGCCATGATGTCCTGGCGCAGCCACAGCACCAGCAACATGGTGCCCACGGCGGTGGCCAGCCCCACCAGCAGGCCCACGCCGGCCACGAAACGGGCGCCATGATAATCGCCGGCACCGGCCCGCTGGCCCACGCGCACGGTAAGGGCGGTGGAGATGCTTTGCGGCAGCATGTAAATGATGCTGGAGAAGTTCAGCACCGATTGATGGCTGGCCACCACCGTCATGCCCAGCTTGGCAATCAGCAGGGCGATAAAGGAAAACAGGCTCACTTCCACAAAGAAGGACAGGCCGATGGGTAGGCCCAGCTTGAGAAATGCGCCATAGCGCTTCCAGTCCGGCCAGCTCATCTGGCGGGTCAGGCCGTAGGGGCGGAAATGGCGGTGCCAGCAGATATAGGCAAACAGGGTGAGGCAGTTGAACCAGAACACGATGCCGGTGGCCCAGCCGCAGCCGGCACCCCCCAGGCGCGGCAGGCCGAACAGGCCGTGGATCAGGGCGTAATTGAGCGGAACGTTCAGTGCCAGGGCAATAAGGCTCACTACCATGATGACGCGTGGCCGGTTCAGGCTGGAAGCATAGGCGTGCAGGGCGCGGTGCATCATGGCAGCCGGCATGCCGACAGCAGCGCCGGTGATGAACAGCATCACCTTGTCTTCCACATCGGTGGGCAATTGCAGCCACAGCCGCAAGGGATGCTCGGCCAACAGCATGGCAGCCGCACCGAGCAGGCCGACGAACAGGCCGAACCAGATGCCTTGTCTGCCGGTTTCGCCTAGCTGATCGGTCTGGCCTGCACCCAGTTGGTGGGACAGTACCGGATTGAGCGCGGTCACCACCCCCATCAGCGTGACATACACGGTAATGAAAATGCTGGCACCCAGTGATACGGCAGCCAGATCATCGGTGCTGACCCGGCCAGCCATCACGGTATCGACAAAGCCGGTGGCGACCTGGGCGATCTGGGCAATCATCATCGGCAGGGCGAGGCGGCTGATCTGGCGGGCTTCGGTGCTGATGGCACCGGGAGGGGCGCTTTTCAGTTGCTGCAACATGGCGGTGCGTCAATTCGGCGGGGTGGGCAAGCGCTCCATTATAAGGAGCGCCCGGCTACCCTGTCTTGCCCAATGGCGACGCCGCGCAACAGCACGGGCGCGCAATGCGGTGCTTGGGCGGCGGCAACACGACACGCTCAGAAGCGTACCGGCGTCTCGCGGCGCAGGTCACAGCTGATGATCAGCTCCTTGCCAAAACGGTTATTGATGGTGAGTGCGTCCATCAGGCCCACGTCATGAATGGTCAGCAGCCGGTTGTCCAGCTGGCTGTCATAGCCAAGCTGGCTGGCGAAGTCGATCAGTGCTTGCAGCGGCAGGGTAGTGTCGGCGCACAGGGGGGTGGCAGTCAGGCTGCCTTGTAAGGGGCGTTTTCTTCCCACGGCATCGTATACGGCAAAGGAAAAGTCGCTACAGCTATCTTGCAGGCAATCGTACATGGTGAAACTCCATCGGGTATGAGTGAGCGCTGTTGCGTGCCCGACTCTCCGTCAGGCGACGCTTTAGCAGGATTTTTGGGCGCCCTGCAAGTTGTCGATTAACTCGGCGCCTGTGCTCCGGCCTTGGCCGGAGACGGTAAAACCAGAACTGCTTACAACAAACAACATGCCCGATGTCGCATAGCGAGCGCACTATGACGGAAAAAGAAAAACCCGCCGGCCAGAAGAGCGCAGCGGGTTATCCGACTCACGCTTTAGCTGGCATTTATAGTGCGCCCAGCAAGCTGTATCAAATCGGCGCATGAGAAAAGATTATTCCTGACCAGATAGCCTGTCAAGCCCTGTTGTGTGCGGGCCACTGTTGCAGAAATTCCTGCCAGTGTCCGCCGGTTTGGCTCAGCAGTTGTGCCAGTTTTTGTTCATGCTGGCTGCGAGTGAGTGCAGAAATCTGCCCTTGCAGCGCGGCCAGGCGCAGCCACATCAGGTAATGGCAGGCAGCGCGCTGCGCGCTGCTCTCCAGCAGACCGGGCAACTGTCCTGCCGCTGCGGCAGCCCAGGATTGCGGCGCATCGTAATCGGCAATGCGCGGCAGGCCGCACAGGCCGGCCATTTCCTGCTGCGGCACACAGCCGGGCTGTGCGCCCTGGCACAGCAGGCGGCTCAGCTCCAGCGTCTGGCCGAACAGGCCTGTGGGGCCGCCAGGAAACGCCACATTGTGCAACATGGCCCGGTGGCGCAATACCGGCAACAGCAACTGGGAACCCTGCCAGCTGACAATTTGCGGCATATGTTCATTCAGCAGTGCCGCCAGCGCTTGCAGCATGGCCGCTTCGTCCTGTCCGGCTGCCGACTGGTGCAGCGCCACTTCCTGCCGGCTATGCAGCACGGCATTGACCGCGACCACGCGATGCAGGTGGTAGGGCATGAATTCATCCGCCCGGCTGGCCCGGCTGCGCTGCAGGGCAAAGTAGACGACATCGGCATCGCTGATTTGCGCATCCAGCTGATACAGGGTACGGATGCCGGCGACATCGGGCAGGGTCTGGATATCCAGGGCGAGTAAGGGAATCACGTGGTGTCTTCACACAGAAATGGCGGCAATGGTGTGCGATTCTAGGCCGGCTGCGCACGGCGGGCAATCGCGGCGGCGTGGGTCTGGCCATGGTCATCGCGATTAAATGGGCCATGGCGGTGTATCTTGTCAGAAGATTCAGGCTATAATCTGCCGCTTGAATTCCTTTCTTGCGAATCCCTTCATTCCACGTCCTTATTCCTCTAAATGATCCGCAAGCTTATCCGTAAAGTATTGGAGCTGCCGTCAGGCATGGGCAAACGCCGTAGCAAACCACGCGTGATTCCGCTGTCCCAGCATGGCGTACGCCGCGATCAGCTCAGCAATGCTGCGCTCAAGGTGACTTCCCGCTTACAGGAAGCCGGTTTCTCTGCCTTTGTGGTAGGGGGAGCCGTGCGCGACCTGTTGCTGGATGTTTCTCCCAAAGATTTTGACGTCGCCACCAATGCCACGCCGGAACAGGTGCATCATCTGTTCCGCCGCTCGCGCATCATTGGCCGTCGCTTCCGCATCGTGCACGTGATGGTGGGGCCGGAAACCATCGAGGTCACCACCTTCCGTGGCGGTGGCATCGATGATCAGAATGAGTCTGGCCGCATCATGGCCGACAATACTTTCGGTAGCCAGGAAGAGGACGCACATCGCCGTGACTTCACCGTCAATGCGCTGTTCTTCGATCCTTCTGACGAATCCATCATCGACTACCACCACGGGGTCAAGGACCTGAAGGCGAAGAGACTGGTGATGATAGGCCAGCCGGCACGCCGCTATCAGGAAGATCCGGTGCGCATGCTGCGCGCGGTACGCCTGGCGGCCAAGCTGGGTTTCGAGATCGACGACGACACCCGCAAGCCGATTCGCGCCCACGCCCATCTGCTGCGCAAGGAGCCGCCGGCGCGCCTGTTTGACGAAATGCTCAAGCTGCTGATGTCCGGCCATGCCTACGCCTGCCTGAAGAAATTGCGCGACGAAGGCTTGTCGCGCGGTGTCTTCCCGCTGCTGGATGCCGTGATGGGTGAGGACGGCGACGACTTGTTCCTGCAACTGGGGCTGCAAAGCACTGATGCGCGCATTCGTGCCGACAAGCCGGTATCGGTCGGTTTCCTGTTGGCCACCTTGCTGTGGCAACAGGTGAACCAGCACTGGCAGCAGCATATCGCCGCCGGTGAAAAGCCCTTGCCCGCCTTGCAACTGGCCATTTCTGATGTGGAAAACGAGCAGGACAACGATTTTGCCATTCCGCGCCGTTTCAGCGTGACCATGCGTGAAATCTGGACACTGCAGGCCCGTTTCGACAGCCGCAGTGGTGCGCGTCCTTACCGCTTCCTCGAACAGCCGCGTTTCCGAGCCGCCTTCGACTTCATGGCTCTGCGTGCCGAAGCCGGCGAGCTGCCGCTGAGCCTGGTGGAGTGGTGGGAAGCCTTCCAGCGTGGCGATCAGGCCGAGCGTGAAGCGCTGATCAATGACGCCAAGAACAGCGGTGAGGAAGAACCGGCGAAAAAACGCCGTCGCCGTCGTCCATCCGGCCGTCGCCGTACCGATCAGGCCGGCGGAGGGGGAGAGGCCGCGTGAGCCTAGCCTACGTCGCTCTGGGAAGTAACCTGGAGCAACCGGCTGACCAGATCAGGGCCGCGCTCGCGGCCCTTGCCGCTCTTGACGGCAGCCAGCTGCTCAGCCATTCCTCGCTCTACCTCACCACGCCGGTGGGTTATCTCGACCAGCCCGACTTCATCAATGCCGTTGCCCTGCTGGAAACCGCGCTGACGCCTTATCAGCTACTGGATGCGCTGATGCAGATCGAGGCCGGTTTCGGCCGCGAACGCAGCTTCCGCAACGCACCGCGGTTGCTGGATCTGGACGTTTTGTTGTATCAGGACACCGTACTGGACGACCCGCAACTGCTGTTGCCGCATCCGCGCATGCACCAGCGGGCCTTTGTCATGGTACCGTTGGCGGAAATTGCCCCCGGCCAGCAGGTGGGGGAACACGGTCTGGCCGCCGACATTGCTGCTGCACTGGATTGTGCCGGCGTGGTGCGGCTGGAGTCGTCTGCTCAGCCAAGGAGACAAGCATGAGTCAGAGTCATTTGCGCTATGTGGTGGTGGAAGGGCCGATCGGTTCCGGCAAATCGGCGCTGGCGCGCCGTCTGGCGGCCTACTGGGGCGTGCAATTGCTGGCGGAAGACCCGGCATCAAATCCTTTCCTGCCGCGTTTTTACCGCAATGTGGCCTCGCATGGTCTGGCCACCCAGCTGACTTTTCTGATGCAGCGCGCCGACATGGCACGTGGCATGTTGCTGGGCGATAGCCTGGCCAGCCCGGTGGTGTCGGATTTCCTGTTCGAAAAAGACGCCCTGTTTGCCCGGGTGAATCTGGACGAGCAGGAACTGGCGCTGTATCAGCGCCTGGCGCAGCAATTGTTGCCGCAATACCCGGTACCTGACCTGGTGATTTACCTGCAAGCCTCCGAGCAGGTCTTGCTGGATCGTAGTGCCGCCCGTGCCAGCGAACTGGAACAGAACTTCCCGGAAGGCTACCTGAAGCGCGTGCACGCCGCTTACAGCGAGTTCTTCCATCAATACGAAGCAGCCCCCTTGCTCATCGTCAATACCGACCACCTCGAGCTGGTTGATGGTAACGAGGATTTCGAGCTATTGTTGCGCTGCATCAGCGAGATGCGCGGACAGCGCAGCTATTTCAACAAGAGCGTCTGAATACAAGTGACGCCTTGCATTTCCCGACCACACCGAGGAAGTACAGGTATGAAAATTACCGTCAACACCCTGCAGAAGATGGCCGCTGAAGGCCAGAAGATCGTCATGCTCACCAGCTATGACGCAAGCTTTTCCACCCTCCTTGATCAGGCGGGTGTGGAGATTCTGCTGGTGGGTGATTCACTGGGCATGGTGATCCAGAACCGCGATTCCACGCTGCCGGTAACCATGGAAGAAATGGTTTACCACACCCGCTGTGTCGCCGCCGGCGCCGGCGATGCCATGGTGCTGAGCGACCTGCCTTTCGGCAGCTATCAGGAAAGCCCGCAGCAGGCCTTCGCCAATGCCGCCCGCCTGATGCAGGCCGGTGCGCACATGGTGAAGCTGGAAGGTGGCCGTTTCATGGCGGAAACCACCCGTTTTCTGGTGGAGCGCGGCATTCCGGTCTGTTCGCACATCGGCCTCACCCCGCAGTTCGTCAACACCTTTGGCGGCTACCGGGTGCAGGGCAAGAGCGAGAGCGACGCCGAACGCCTGCTGGATGACGCCCGCCAACTGGCCGACGCCGGTGCCAGCCTGGTGTTGATGGAATGTGTGCCGGCCGATCTGGCCCGCCGCGTCACCGAAACGGTTGCTGTACCCACCATCGGCATTGGTGCCGGTGCCGAGGTCAGCGGCCAGGTACTGGTATTGCACGACATCCTCGGCGTCTATCCGGGCAAGAAAGCCCGCTTCGTCAAGAATTTCATGAATGAGGCAGGCAGCATCCAGGGTGCGGTCGAAGCCTATGTCAAGGCAGTCAAGGCCGGCAGCTTCCCCGCTGCCGAGCACACCTTCTAAGCCAAAAGGGTAAGGAAATGGAAATCATCCGCAGCGTGGCAGCCATGCGTGCATGGCGTGGCCAGGCCGGCAAGCTGGCTTTTATACCCACCATGGGCAATCTGCACGAGGGCCATCTGGCTCTGGTTGAGGCGGCGCACCAGCACGCCGACAAGGTGGTGGTCAGCATTTTTGTCAATCGCCTGCAATTTGGTCAGGGCGAAGATTTCGACGCTTATCCGCGCACCTTTGAATCCGACTGCGCCAAGCTTGAGGCGGCCGGGGTGGATGCGCTGTTCTTTCCCACCGAAGCCGAGCTTTACCCGCGTGTGAAGCAGGATTTCAATGTCGAGCCGCCGCATATTCAGGACGAGCTGTGCGGCGCTTTCCGCCCCGGTCATTTCCGTGGTGTGGCCACCGTGGTGAGCAAGCTCTTCAATATTGTGCAGCCTGATGTGGCCTGCTTCGGCAAGAAGGACTTCCAGCAGCTGCATGTGATCAAGGCCATGGTCGACGACCTGAATATTCCGGTGGCAGTCATTCCGGTGGATACCGGCCGTGCCGAAGACGGCCTGGCCTTGTCCTCGCGTAATGGCTATCTGACCGCAGAAGAACGTGCCGAAGCCCCGCGCCTGTACCGCAATCTGTCTGCCATGCGTGCCGCCCTGCTGGCCGGCGATAGCGATTACGCCGCGCTGGAAGCCCATGCCAGTGCCGATCTGCAGCAGGCTGGCTGGGTGGTGGATTATGTCGAAGTACGCCAGGCCGATACCCTGGAAGTGGCCCATGCCGGCGAAAAGCGCCTGGTGGTACTGGCTGCCGCCCGCCTGGGCCGTACCCGTTTGATCGATAATGTGGAAGTGTCCCGCTAAGCCGGGCCAGGAAAGACCGTACCATGCAGCGCATCATGCTCAAGTCCAAGCTTCATCGTGTTACCACCACCCATGCCGAACTGCATTACATCGGCTCCTGCGCCATCGACGAAAACCTGCTGGAAGCAGCGGATATTCGCGAATACGAAGAAGTACAGATCTGGAACGTCAATAATGGCGAACGTTTTGCCACTTATGCCATCAAGGCCGAGCGTGGCTCCGGTGTGATTTCGGTGAATGGCTCGGCTGCGCGCCGCGCCGCCCCGGGCGACCTGCTGATCATCGCCTCTTTTGCCCAGTACGAAGATGCCGAGCTGGCCAATCACCAGCCCAAGCTGGTGTTCGTGGACGAGCGCAACCAGATGACGGCGCTGGACAGCAAGACCCCGACCCAGCCGGCCTGAGTACCAGACAAGCAGGCAAACCTGGCGAAAGCGATGCTGCGGCATCGCTTTTTTCATGGCCATCGACTGACTCAGCCACCCGCCACCGGCCATGCTTTGCATGGTTGTTTATAACTGTCTATAGTTTCTGAATGAGTTGCCGCACCAGCCCGGCCGGCTGGTTCGTTTGCCACGACAGGAGCATGACATGAGCAGCATTCTGCATGGAGGCTGTCTGTGTGGTGCCGTGCATTACCGGGTGCATGGTCAGCCTTTTCATGTGACCCACTGCCACTGCGTCAGTTGTCGCAAGGCCAGCGGTGCGGCTTTTGTCACCTGGTTCACCATCCGGCTGATCGAGCTGGAGTGGCTGGGAGAGAAGCCGCTGTTCTACCATTCTTCCGCTGCCGCCATGCGCGGGTTTTGCCCACATTGCGGAGCCACGCTCAGCTATCAGCACGAATCTGATCCGGACGATATCGACCTCACGGCCGCTTCGCTGGACATGCCGGAACTGCTGGTGCCGGAATTCCATATCTGGTGGCAGGACCATATCAGCTGGGGCGAGCCGCAACAGCAAGCAGCCTTGCCGGTACATGCGCGCAGCCGCGACTGAGCACGGCTGCGTCGCTGTGTTTACAGCAGCGGCGTGGCCGACACGATCACGCCATCTTCATCGGCATACAGCCATTCGCCCGGCACGAAGGTGACGCCACCAAAGGTCACCGCCAGGTCGCGCTGGCCTTCGCCACGTTTTACCGATTTGAGCGGGTGGGTATTCAGCGCGCGAATGCCCAGCGGCAGCTGGTTGAGCGCGACCGAATCGCGGATGCAGCCGTAGATCACCACGCCATCCCAGTGATTGGCCACTGCCAGGTCGCCGATCTGGTCCCCCAGCAAGGCGCAGCGCAGCGAGCCGCCACCATCCACCACCAGTACCTTGCCATGGCCATCCTGCGCCAGGGTTTCCCGGACCAGGGTGTTGTCTTCAAACAGTTTGAGGGTGACGATCTGGCCATAAAAACGCTGATGATTGCCATAGCGCTGGAATAGCGGTTCCACCACGCGGACATGGCCTTCGTTGGCATCGCACAGATCGGTTGTCAGAAAACTCATGCTCTTTCTCCTTGGCAGATGATGGTTGCGCTGGATGGCGGACGCAAAAAAGCCGCCTTGCGGCGGCTTGTCGCGTACATCAATCCAGGCGTAGTGGTACAAACAATGTACTGTCCTGGCGGCGTACCAGCAGGGCGATATTGCCACGGGCACTGGCCAGCGCCTTTTCAAAGCTCTTCACCGTGGTGATTTCATTCTGGTTCAGGCCCATGATGATATCGCCATGCAGCAAGCCGGAGCGGGCTGCCGCGCCCTGTGCCTTCTGCACCAGCAGGCCGCCGTTCAGCCCCAGCTCGCTGCGCTGCTTGGCGGTCAGTTCGGTGACGGTCAGGCCCAGCTTGCCAAACTGGAAGTTCTGCGGCGCAGCTTCATCTTGCTGTTTGGCCTGCGGTGTGACTTCCGCTGCCAGTTCGCCCAGCGTGGCCTGAATGGTTTTCTCCTCACCCTTGCGCCATACCGACAGCTTGACCTTGGCACCGGGCTGCAGCGAACCCACCATCATTGGCAGATCCTTGGAGCTTTCGATGGCACGGTCATCCAGCTTGAGGATGATATCCCCGGTCTGCAGGCCAGCCTTGCCCGCCGGGCCTTGCGGATCGACGCGCACCACCAGCGCACCACTGGGGCGTGGCAGGCCGAAGGATTGCGCCAGCTCCTGCGACACTTCCTGGATATTGATGCCCAACTGGCCACGGCTGACTTTGCCCTTGGCCTTGATCTGCTCGGCCACATTCATGGCCAGGTCGATTGGAATGGCGAAGGAAATCCCCATGAAACCACCGGAGCGGCTGTAGATCTGCGAATTGATGCCGACCACTTCACCCTTCAGGTTGAACAGTGGGCCACCGGAGTTGCCCGGATTGATGGCGACATCGGTCTGGATGAAGGGCACGTAGTTTTCATCCGGCAGGCTACGGCCCTTGGCCGAGACAATGCCAGCGGTGACGGTGTTTTCAAAGCCGAAGGGCGCGCCGATGGCCGCCACCCATTCCCCGACCTTGAGCTGGGACGGGCTACCCACCTTGACCACCGGCAGGCTGGAAGCATCCACTTTCAGCAGTGCCACGTCGGTACGCTTGTCCAGGCCGACCAGGCGGGCTTTCAGCTCGCGCTTGTCGGTCAGCATGACCTTGATCTGGCTGCCGCCATTCACCACGTGGGCGTTGGTCATGATGAAGCCGTCATCGCTGATGATGAAGCCGGAACCGAAAGAGATGCTTTCTTCCGGCGTCTGATCTTGCTGATTGGGCTGGTTGGGGATGAAGCGTTTGAAGAAGTCGAATAGCGGATCGTCTTCCGGCACCGGGAAGGGCATTTCACTTTGCTGTGGCGCCGCATCGGTGCGATTGGCCTGAATGTTCACCACGGCCGGCCCGTCGCGTTCGACCAGTTGGGTGAAGTCAGGCAGCAACATGGCGACGCGACCGTCCGACTGGGCAGGAACCGCGACCGGAGCCGGCTGGTTCTGCTTGTGGAACAGGCTTTCGATCTTGTCGCAACCCGAGAGCAACGACGCAGCCAGAAGGGCGCCGACAATGGTGCGAAGATACGGAGTCACAGAGTTATCCTTTCGGGGAGGCTTTCAGACGGATATAGGGGCGATCCGCTGTATTTCCAGGTCATCCAGCCTGAATTGTCATCAGGCACAGATTGTGTTCAATCATACCGGTTTTGCCGGATATTCGCAGAGATCGACAATCACGCAGTGCTGGCAGTCCGGTTTGCGGGCCTTGCAGACATAGCGGCCATGCAGGATCAGCCAGTGGTGGGCATCGACCCTGAATTCGGCCGGCACGTACTTCAGCAGCTTGTCTTCCACCTCGCGCACATCCTTGCCGGGGGCCAGCCGGGTGCGGTTGGCTACCCGGAAAATATGGGTATCCACGGCGATGGTGGGGTGGCCAAAGGCGGTGTTCAGCACCACATTGGCGGTTTTGCGGCCCACGCCGGGCAGCGCTTCCAGTGCCGCCCTGTCATCCGGTACCTCGCCGCCGTGTTTTTCCAGCAGCAGGCGACAGGTGGCAATGACGTTTCTGGCCTTGGTGCGGAACAGACCGATGGTCTTGATGTAATCGGAGACTGTCTCTTCACCCAGCGCCAGCATGGCGGCCGGGGTATTGGCCACGGCATACAGCGGGCGGGTGGCCTTGTTGACGCTGACATCGGTCGCCTGGGCTGACAGTAACACCGCAATCAGCAACTCGAAGGGCGTGCGATATTCCAGCTCGGTGGTCGGCTTGGGAGTGTGCTCGCGCAGGCGGCGGAAAATCTCGTAGCGCTTGGTGGCGTTCATGGCATGTCGGCTTGGGGCTGGTTCGGTACGGGGGTGACGGCTGCGGACAGGCTGTATTGCCGGTGCTTGCAGCCTGCGCCATTGTAACGCAGGCCGCTGCCGGCTCGCATGTGCTGCGGTTTCTACGTGCGGCGGCCCGGCGACAGGGTCATGCTGTCCAGCAAGGGGGCGCTGGCACTGAGCAGCAGCAGGCTGGCCGCCAGCGTCACCGCAGCATCCGGGTGGCTGGTCAGGGTGACAACGCTGATGCACAGCATGCCGGCAGCCTGGCCATAGATCAGCCGGCCACGCGAGGTGATGGGGGTGCAGCTGCCATCGCTCATCACCCAGCCGGCTAGTAGCCACAGCGCACTCTGACCCAGCAGCCAGCCGCTGCCCACCGGCAGGGCAATCAACACCACCAGCAACAGTCCCAGCGGCGCTTGCCACCGCAGCAGGCCGCGCCAGAGCAGCCACAGGCCACCGGCCAGCAAGGCCAGCGACAGCGGGAGGTTGGCATGGGGCAGGCTGGCGGGCAGCCAGGGCGCGGCCAGCAGCAAGCCGCCGGCCACCGGATGGAACAGGCTGCCGCCAGTGCCACCAAACAGCTGGCGTAGCAGCAGGATGGCAGCGCAAGTAGATATGCACAGCAGCGGCAGTGTGGTGACGGGCAGCAGCAGGGTGAGCAGCACTGCCGACAGCAGTGCTTCACCCTGGCGCAAGGCCGGCCATACGGCCTGTCGGCGCAAGGCCAGGCCTACGCTGTCGGCTAGCAGGGCGCTGGCCGTGGCCAGCACGAGTGCCAGCAAGGCCTGCGGCCCCAGTTGCCAGAACTGGATGGCCAGTGCCGGCAGCAGCGCCAGCAGTTGCTGGTGGTTGCGGCCTGCCAGGGTGGGGGCGAGTCGTATTAATGGGGGGCTCATCATTTTTCCTGCTCTCCGGCATCGCGTGCGGCTTTCTGGGCGGCGGCGCGAGCCATGGCGGCGGCAATCAGCGCCTTCTTGTCTTCGTCCATGGCTGCCGGGCTATTGGTAGCTGCTGCAGACTTCTGCGCATTGGCCCGTTGCATGGCGGCCTGAATCAGCGCGTGCTGTTGCTGGTTCAGCCCAGGTTGCTCACTGTTGTCGGCGGATGTTTCCGCCGCTGCGGCCTTGGCTGCATCCTGTGCCGCCTTGCGGGCGGCGGCGCGCGCCATGGCTGCGTCGATGGTTGCCTGACGGTTGGCCGCAATGGCGGCATCACGCTCACTGTTGCTGACGGACGGTGCGGTATCCGGACGCTGCCGCTGCGCCGCGCGGGCCATGGCGGCGGCGATGGCCGCCTGCTTGTCAGCATTGCTTGCTGTTGGCGTGGTGTTCTGGCTTGGGGCGGTCGCTGCTTGTTGCGCCAATTTGGCGGCTTGTTGTGCCGCGCGTTCGGCCAGCCGCTGCGCTTTTTCCTGCTTGTCGCGCTCCAGGCGGAACTGGCGGAAGCGATGGCGCTGGCGGGCTGCGTCGGCGGCGGTCTGTTGCTGCTCTGCTGCCAGCAGTTGCTGGCTGGCCTGGCGGAAGGTGTCGAGCAAGGGCAGCTGGCTGGGGCAAACTGCGCTGCACAGGCCGCACTGGCTGCAGTCAGCCAGCCGCCAGTGTTGTGCTTGTTCCAGCTGTTGCTGGCTGCAATGCCAATACAGCTCCTGCGCTTGCAACTGGCTGGGGCAGATGCTGGCGCAATCGCCACAGCGGATGCAGGGCTGGGCAATCAGCTCAGACTGAGCGGGTAGGGCCAGCAGGCAATTGCTGTGCTGGTGTATGCCAATCGACGTATCCGCCAAGCCAAAGCCACGCAGTCCACCGCCATGGACGATGGCATGGCGCTGTGTCGGCAGGCCGGCGCAGGCCAGTAGATCGGCGACCGGGCTGCCGAGCAGGGCGAGGATGTTTTGGGGCTGCTTGACGGTGCCGCTGACGGTGCCGCTGACGGTGACGATGCGGCTGATACATGGCTCGCCATGCAGGATGGCCCGTCCGGCCGCATATACGCCGGCTACTGGCAGGCACAGGCTGTTGCCGCTTTCTTCCGGCCGCGCCAGCGAGCGCAGCAGTGGTGCGTCATCACCAGCCGGGTAGGGGGCTTGTATTACCTCCAGCTGCCAGGTTTGGTTGTGGGCCAGGCTGCGCAGGGCATTGATGGCGGCTCCCTGTTCGTGCTGGACGGCCAGCACCAGCCGTGCCGGCTGCAGTATGCGCCCCAGCATGGTCATGGCGTCGGCTACGGCGGCGGCCTGTTCGCGCAACAGCATGCTGTCGGCCTGCAGAAAAGGCTCGTTTTCCGCCGCATTGATGATGAGCAGTGCCAGCGGCGGCGCGGCTGCTGCCCAGCCCAGCGGCAGCAGCGGGCCGTGCTGGCCCATGACACCCATGTCTTGCAACCGGATGGCCAGCGCCAGTGGTGACAGGGCTGGCCAGCTGGTATCGGCTTGCAGTGGCAGCGCTTCGTCCAGCCCGTCTGGCTGCAGTTGCAGGCCATCCAGCCGTGGCGCACCGGGTAGTGCCTGCGGCTGCGGGCCGATGGCACGGATATGGCCGGAGGTGGGGGCATGGACGGCCACGCCGAACTCATTGTCGGCCTGGGCCAGCAACTGGTGCTTCAGTACGCGCTGGCCCACTTCGACACAGCAGCGACTGCCTTGCAGCCACAGGTTTAGCTGGGCCGGCAGCGGCAGGGTGGCCAATGGCTGGCTGCTGGCGGCGGTGTACACCGGCAGGATGGTCTGGCGGCTCATGTGCTGCTACCTGGCTTGATGGCCTTGATGGCGATGACCGGGTAAGCCCAGCGCCAGTCGGCTGGCAGGCTGGTGGCCGGGCGCATGCTGATGCAGTCCACCGGACAGGGGGCAAGGCACAATTCACAGCCGGTGCACTCATCAGCCAGCACGGTATGCATCTGCTTGGCAGAGCCGAGGATGGCATCCACCGGACAGGCCTGAATGCACAGGGTACAGCCGATACAGGTGGCTTCATCGATCAGTGCTACCGCCTTGGGCTTTTGTGCTGGGGCATCGGCGGCAAAGGACAGGTAGTCGACTTGCAGCAGCGTGGCCAGCTTGCGTATGCCATCCTCTCCGCCGGGCGGGCAGCGATTGATGCTGTCTTCACCGCGCGCCAGCGCCTGAGCGTAAGGCTGACAGCCGGCGTGACCGCACTGGCCGCACTGGGTTTGCGGCAGCAGGGCATCGATGCGCTCAGCCAGCGGTGGCAGGCTGGCGGCAGCAGGGCGCAATTTTTGTGCGCTGCTGCGCAGGATTTTTCCCAGCAGCCAGATGGCCAGCAAGAGCAGCAGCAAACGGAGAACAAGGGTCATGACAGGCGGGCTCCAAGGCCATGCAAGGCCAGCGCGATGATGAGGGCACACAGCAGCAGGGCAGGCCGGCCGCGCAGCCATACGGGCAGGGCGCAGCGTTGCAGGCGTGGTGGCAGCGTGGCGAACTGGGCCAGCAGCAAGGTGAACAGGGCTGCGCTCAGCAAACCGGTGAGCAGGGATGCCAGCGGGCTGCTGGTGGATGGCAAGCAAGACAAGGGCAGGCCGGCCACCAGACTGTTCAGCAGCAGCATGGGCCAGCGCAGCCCAAGCTGGACGGCTTCGCCAGCGGCAAGGCGCGGTAGTGCGCCCGTCAGCAGCAGGGCGCTGGCGGCTTGCGACAGGATGGCGGACAAGGGCAAGGGTAGATCGAGGCGTGCGCTGTCTGCCAGCGCCAGCAGGCCGCCGCCGAGCAGCAGCATGATGGCTGTGGCCAGCCCCATGGCGATGGCGGCTGGCAGCGCCAGCGCAGCCGCCTGGCTGTCATCGGGGCGGCGGCATTGATTGCAGAATGCCAGCCCGGCAAGCAGCGGCAGATAGAGCCCAAAATTCATGGCCGGATAATCCAGAAAGCAAAACCGCAAAATTATCCGGGTTTCCCGCCCGGACCACAACCTTGCTGCCATGAGGGCGGGGCGGCGCTGCCTGATGGCTTAAGGAATATATTGGGCCAGCCAGGCTTGCAGCTTGCGTGCCTGACGCAGGGTTTCTTTCAGGATGCGTGCATCCAGTGCACCCAGTTCGGCCGGACGGATCATATTGTCCAGCCGCGCTGCCGCCTCTTGGCAGGCCAGTTGGTGGCGCAGCCGCAGCTCCTGCAGGAATTGCGCACTGTCGGCAAAAGACTGGCAGGCGCTGGTGGACAGACCGGGCAAACTGGCGGCGGCAGCAAAGCGTTCGCTGGTACGGCTGGCGGCCGAGCCGGCGTGCAAGGCCAGAATGCGGGCGGCGTCGACGAAGAAGTCGACGGCGGCTTTCAGGTCCAGTTGTTCATCCTGGTCGGTTTGCAGGCGTCCGCTCCAGCCCAGTGGCGGCTGATAGCGGCGGGCGCTGCGGCTGAGTGCACTCAGTACCGCTGGCTGAGTGGCTGCCTGGCGTAATTGTCCGGCCAACTCCAGCCCCAGCTTGTGCTGACCCCAGGCCGGGCGCAGGTCCAGATACAGGCCGATATGCCCGGCATCCTGCGGTGCACTTTGCAACTGCTGAATCACCGTGTCGCTCCAGTCGGCGTAGGACAGACAATGACTGGGATTGCCCGCCATCAATCCGTTGCGGCACAGCGGAATGCCGCAGGCGCTGAGGGCCGAGCCGATGCGCTGGGCGATGGCCGGCAGGTGTTGGGCCAGTTGTTGCTGGCGCAAGGCATCGTTGCAGCGGAAAACCAGTGCGCTGTCCTGATCCGAGGTCAGGGTGTTTTCCTGGCGACCGCTGCTGCCCAGTTGCAGCCAGCAGATTTCCACTTCCTCCAGCCCGGCTCCGCTCAGGTGCAGCTGGCATAGCCGGGTCAGCAACTGGTCATTGAACAGGCTGAGCAGACGGGTGGTGGCATTGGCATCCATGCCCTGCTGAAACAATGCCAGTACCTGACGACGGAAGGTGGCTGCCACGCCGGACAGGGCCGCCGTGCTGTCGCAGCGGCTCAGGCGTTGCAGCATTTCCTTCATGTCCAGCCGCGACAGGCGGTATAGATCGTGCTCGGACACGATGCCTACCAGCGTCATGCCTTCACATACCATGACATGGCGTTCGCCGCTCTGGGCCAGAGCCAGCATGGCTTCGCTGGCCAGGGCGCTGGGCGGCAGCAGGCAGGCGGGCTGGCGCATCAGCTGCTGTACCGGGGTGTCGTCACCGTGGCCGGCCAGATGGGCGTCCAGCAGGTCGCGCAGGGTGAACAGGCCCAGCAGGCGCTGCTCGGGGCTGGTGATGACGACCGAGCCCACCCCTTCTTGCTGCATCAGTTGCAGCAAGGGGCGCAGCGTGGTTTCCGGGCGGCAGCAGACTGCCGGACGCTGGATCACCGCGGCAAGCGGAGTGTGCAGGCTAAGCCCCTGTCCGCCCAGCGCGGCCGGGTGTAATTGGCGGGCGCGCGACAGCAGGTTGGCCAGCCGCTGGGTGCAGAACAGCTGGAAGGCGGCCGACTGCTGGCACAGTGTCACAAAGGCCGCCTGTGGCAGCTGCAGCACCATGCAGTCGCTGTCGGCGCGGTAGTGATTGGTGACCGGCCGCTGCGCCAGCAGGGCACCCAGTGGAAACATTTCACCCTGCCCCAGCAGGGCAAAGGCCTGGCCGCTGTAGATGTCTTCGGCCAGCACCTGGCCTTCCAGCACGATGAACAGCTGGCTGGCGGGGCCGGCTTGCGGGCTGGTGAGGCTGGCTCCACGCGGATAGTGCTGGCGGCGCGCCTGCCCGGCCAGCTGTGCGAGCTGGTCCTCGGTCATGGCGGTAAAGGGTTCGTGCTGGAGCAGGGCCTGCCAGTCGGCCGGAAAGGGGGTTGGCATGGTAAGGCTCCGGTGAGGGCTGGGCCGAGATGGCAGCCTTAATATAGTGAGTGCAGTGGCTGGCCGGTATTGGGGAAATCCGCCCGTCGCGCAGCTTGCAGCAGGGGCAGTGCGCCATGAGCAGCCTAACTGTTCTGGTTGAGGATCTTCTGATAGCGACCATCGTGCTTGATGGCGTCCAGCGCCTTGCGGAAGGCATCTACCGTGGCGCGTGGTGTGCCGAGGCTGAAGGCCATGGACATGCCCTGTGGCAGCTCGCGGAACACAAAAGCGGTTTGCAGCAGGCGGCCAGGATCGTCCTGTAATTGGCGCACCGTGGAAAAGGCGGTCAGCTGATTGGCGGCCCACAGATCAATCCGCCCGGCGCGCAGCATCTGGTAACCCTGGGTATAGGAGGCAAACGGCTCCAGGGCGGTAAAGCCATGTGCCAGCAGATATTTTTCCTGATAGGAACCGTGCAGCACGCCGATGGTGTAGCGACGGTAGTCGTCCAGCCGGCCGTCATTGGGCAGGTGCTGGCGATTGTCGGCCAGCATCAGTAATACCGGTGGCGAGTGGATCACCTCGCCCACCCACTGAAACAGGTTTTCCCGTTCCGGCGTGCGCGCCATGGCGCAGACCAGGGTGTTGGGCTGGTTTTGGCCCATGGCATAGACCCGGCTCCAGGGAAACAGGTGGATGGCATCGCTCAGGCCGAGATCCTTGGTGATCTGGCGGATGATCTCTACCACGATGCCGTGCTCCTGCCCGCTGGGGCCGCTGGAAAACGGCGGCAGATTGTCTTCGCAGGCGATGGTGATGGCGACCGCTTGCGCCGCGCCGATATGCAACAGCAGGCCCAGAGTCAGGGCCAGCAGGGTAGGGGACATGGATTCCATCAGTCCACTGTAGATCATGGCCGGCGTGGTGCAAGCTGGAATGCTGTTATTTTGCACTGCAACAAAAACGGTGATGTTTTATCATGCCCAGATCTCTGGTCCTGATTGATATTTGCCCATGATTGTCCGCTCTCCAGTGTCCTGGTTTCGTTTGCTGTTCGTGTGGAATGGCTCGGTGTTGCCGCGCATTCTGTCACGCTTGCTGCTTGTCTTTCTGATTTCGCTGCTAGCGACTGCTGCGCGGCATTGGTGGCTGAGCAGCCATGGTGATTCGGCATTAAGCATTCCCACCTTTACCCTGCTGGGGGTATCGCTGGCGATTTTCCTGGGTTTTCGCAACTCGGTCAGCTACGAGCGCTTCTGGGAGGCACGTAAGCTGTGGGGGGGCCTGCTGGTGGTGAATCGTTCGATTACCCGCCAGCTGCTGGCTGCCGCGCCTGAGCATCCGCAGGTGGCACAGGTGCTGGACCTGATTTGTGCTTTTGCCTATGCCTTGAAGGCACAGCTGCGCGAAGAGGAGGGGTGTGATCACATGCCACGTCTGCTGCCGGCTGATCTGCTGGATGAGGTGAATGGCGCGCGCTTCCGGCCGGGCATCATTCTGCGTCGGCTGGGCCAGCTGATCCTGCAACTGCAAGCCGAGGGTGTCATCAGCGAATGGCAATGGCAGGCGCTCGATCAAAAGCTGAATACCATGTCGGAAGTGCTGGGTGGTTGCGAACGTATCGGCAGCACGCCCATTCCCTACACCTACCGGGTTTTGCTGAACCGCACGGTCACCATCTATAGCTTGTTGTTGCCGTTGGGCCTGGTCAGCAGCATAGGCTGGCTGACACCGCCGATAGCGGTGTTCATCGCTTATACCTATCTGGCACTGGAAGTGATTGGCGAGGAGCTGGAAGAACCATTTGGCCGCGAGGGCAATGATCTGCCGCTGGCCGCGCTGTGCCACACCATCGAACTGGCCGTGCGCGAGATGCAGGGGCAGCCGATGCCGGTCACGGCGCCGCAGCCGCAGGGTATTTATCTGTATTGAGCGGTATTGCGCCCGGTATTGCACCGGGGGCGTAGGACAAGCTGACTGCTGTCGTGCAGACAAAAAAAAGCCCGGTGAAATCACCGGGCGCAAGGTCAGTGTGCTCCTGAATTGATTTACAGCGGATTCTGCAGTTGGCTGAGAATCTGCGGGTTTTCCAGTGTGGAAACGTCCTGGGTGATTTCTTCGCCCTTGGCGATCGAGCGCAGCAGGCGGCGCATGATCTTGCCGGAGCGGGTCTTGGGCAGGTTTTCGCCAAAGCGGATGTCATCCGGCTGGGCGATCTTGCCGATTTCATGGGCAACCCAGTTTTTCAGCTCGGCAGCAATCTTCTTGGCGTCATCACCCTCCGGACGGGCACCCTTCAGTACCACGAAGGCCACCACGGCTTCACCCTTCACCTCGTGCGGCTTGCCAACCACGGCGGCTTCAGCCACCAGCGGATTGGCTACCAGCGCCGATTCGATTTCCATGGTGCCCAGACGGTGGCCGGATACGTTCAGCACGTCGTCGATGCGGCCCATGATCCAGAAGTAGCCGTTTTCGTCGCGGTTGGCCGAGTCACCCGCCAGGTAGTACTGGCCGTTGAATTCGTCCGGGAAGTAGGTTTTCTTGAAGCGGTCCGGGTCGTTCCAGATGGTGCGCACCAGGGATGGGAAAGGCTTCTTGATTACCAGGAAACCACCACGGCCCGGTTCCACCTGGGCACCGGATTCGTCCACGATGTCGGCAACGATGCCCGGCAGCGGCAGGGTGCAAGAGCCCGGTTTGGTCGGTACCGCACCCGGAATCGGCGCAATCATGGCCGAACCGGTTTCGGTCTGCCACCAGGTATCCACGATAGGGCAGCGGCCACCACCGACCACTTCGTAATACCACATCCAGGCTTCCGGGTTGATCGGCTCGCCCACCGTGCCCAGAAGGCGCAGGCTGGACAGGTCGTATTGCTTGGGCAGGTCGTTGCCCAGCTTGATCAGCGAACGGATGGCTGTAGGGGCGGTATAGAAGATGCTGACCTTGTGCTGCTCGATCATGCGCCAGAAACGACCGGCATCCGGGTAGGTCGGCACCCCTTCGAATACCACCTGGGTGGCACCGATGCCCAGCGGGCCGTAGCAGATATAGGAGTGACCGGTGATCCAGCCCACATCGGCCGTGCACCAGTACACATCATTCGGTTTGTAGTCGAAAGCCCAGCGGAAGCTGTTGATGGCACCCAGCAGATAGCCGGCGCTGCTGTGCTGGATACCCTTCGGTTTGCCGGTGGAGCCGGAGGTGTACAGAATGAACAGCGGATCGTCCGCCAGCATCCATTCCGGTTCGCAGGCTTCGGCCTGGCCTTCCACCAGCTTGTGCCACCAGATATCGCGGCCTTCGGTCCACTGTGCGCCGCCATTGGTGCGCTGGTAAACCACTACGTTCTGTACCGATTCGCAGCCTTCCAGTGCCATTGCTTCGTCAACGGTGGCCTTCAGGGGAACGGTCTTGCCACCACGCAGGCCTTCATTGGCGGTAATCACCAGCTTGGCTCCGGCGTCCTGAACACGGTCACGTACGGCACCGGCAGAGAAACCGCCGAATACCACCGAGTGAATGGCACCGATACGGGCACAAGCCTGCATGGCAACGATGGCTTCAATCACCATCGGCATATAGATGACTACACGGTCGCCCTTGGCAATGCCCAGGCTCTTCAGGCCATTGGCAAACTGGCAGACACGGCGGTGCAGTTCGGAATAGGTAACACGGGTGACTTCGCCATCATCTGCTTCAAAGATCAGGGCGATCTTGTTGGCATTCAGCGGCAGGTGACGGTCGAGGCAGTTATAGGAAACGTTCAGCACACCATCGTCAAACCACTTGAAGAAGGGGGCATTGCTGTCATCCAGAACCCGGGAAAACGGTTTTTTCCAGGTAATCAGCTCGCGGGCCAGATCACCCCAGAAGGACAGGTAGCTGTCGTCGGCCTGCTCGCACAGTGCGTTGTAGGCCTCCATGCCCGACACGGTCGCCTTGTGGCGGAAGTCGTCGGACGGCGGAAAACTACGGGTTTCCTTCAGAATGGATTCGAGAGTGGACATTACCTTCTCCTTGTAAGTCTTGTTGTGCTGTAGCCGCATCCCGCAGGATGCGGCCCCAGGTGAAACGATTAGTGCTTGGAAGCGCCGGTTGCGCCGATACCGGTCATGGAGCGGACAAACTGCGCATCGAACTTGGCTTTTTCTTCTGCAGCCGATTTGGATTTGTCAGTTACCGAGAACAGCCAGGTGCTGACGAAAGCCAGGGTGATGGAGAAGATGGCCGGGTTCTTGTACGGGAACAGGGCAGCCTTGTGCTTCATCACATCAACCCATACTGCCGGTCCGAGGACGATCAGTACCACGGCAGTAGCCAGGCCAATGAAGCCGCCAATCACCGCGCCACGGGTCGTCAGGCCCTTCCAGAACATCGACAGGAACAAGACCGGGAAGTTGGCGGAAGCCGCGATGGAGAAGGCCAGACCCACCATGAAGGCGATGTTTTGCTTCTCGAACACCAGGCCCAGCACGATGGCGATGACACCCAGTGCCACGGTGGTGATCTTGGATACGCGGATTTCGTCAGCCTCGTTGGCCTTGCCCTTCATGATGACGGAGGCGTACAGGTCGTGCGAGACAGCAGAGGCACCGGAGAGGGCCAGACCTGCCACAACGGCCAGGATGGTGGCGAAGGCCACGGCAGAGATGAAGCCGAGGAACATGTCACCGCCAACGGCATTGGCCAGGTGAATGGCAGCCATATTGCTACCGCCAACCAGCTGGGTGATCTGCTTGCCATCCTTGGTGATGGTTTCCATCATGCCCGGCTGGTTCAGTACCAGCATGATTGCGCCAAAGCCGATGATGAAGGTCAGGATGTAGAAGTAGCCAATGAAGCCGGTTGCGTAGAACACCGACTTGCGGGCTTCCTTGGCATCAGACACGGTGAAGAAGCGCATCAGGATGTGCGGCAGGCCTGCAGTACCAAACATCAGCGCCATACCCAAGGAAATAGCATCAATCGGGTCGGTTTTGCCCGGTGCCATGATGGCGGCGTGCTTGGCGTGTGCGGCGACTGCTTTCTCGAACATCAGCTCAGGGCTGAAGCCTACGGTGGACAGCACCATGAAGGCCATGAACGACGCACCACACAGCAGCAGTACGGCCTTGATGATCTGTACCCAGGTGGTAGCCAGCATGCCGCCAAACAGCACGTAGCACACCATCAGGATGCCTACCATGACCACGGCAGAGGAGTAGTTCAGGCCGAACAACAGCTGGATCAGCTTGCCGGCACCCACCATTTGCGCGATCAGGTACATGGCGACCACGACCAGGGTGGAGGTGGCGGCAAACATGCGTACCGGTGTTTGTTGCAGGCGGTAGGAGGCCACGTCGGCAAAGGTGTATTTGCCCAGGTTGCGCAGGCGTTCTGCTACCAGGAACAGAATGACCGGCCAGCCCACCAGAAAGCCCATGGAGTAGATCAGGCCATCGTAGCCCTTGTCGAACACCATGGCGGAAATACCCAGAAAGGACGCTGCCGACATGTAGTCACCGGCAATGGCCAGTCCATTCTGGAAACCGCTGATGCCGCCACCGGCCGTGTAGAAGTCCGAGGCGGAGCGGGTGCGACGGGCTGCCCAATAGGTGATGCCCATGGTGAAGGCTACGAATACCACGAACATGATGATGGCGTGCCAGTTGGTTGCCTGTTGCTTCACATCACCTTCGATGGCGCCGGAAGCAAAGGCGAGTACCGGGAAAAGCGACAATGCTGCCAGAGCGAGAGAGCCAGTGCATTTTTTCATTTTTGTGCCTCCTCGACGATCTCGCGGTTGAGCTGGTCAAACTCGCCATTGGCTTTGCGCACGTACAGGCCGGTCAGCACGAAGGCGGAGAGAATGATCAGAATCCCGACCGGGATGCCTACAGTCATGGTCATGCCGGGAGCCAGCGGTGCGCCCAGCGTAGACGGTGAAAATGCCAGAATCATAATGAAGCCATAGTAAATGACCAGCATTGCGATGCTGAGCTGCCAACCCAGGCTTGTCTTCTTTTGAACAAGCTCTTTGAACTTCGGGTTGGACTGTACTTTCTTGAGTACGTCCTCGTTCATTGCATCCTCCTTTGTCGTAACGATCGTCTGACCGCTGTTCGAAACATAAGGGACGACAGGCTGCTCCTGCTAATCGCTTTTTTTGATTAATAAAATTTGTCAGACGGATGTTGCATTGCAAAAAATTATATTAATCATACGGTTGCGGTGGTATTTTTACTCCATTCACCATGTGGATGGTGCGGTTTTTTTTGCAAAAATACCGTGAAATTCTTGTGGTAAATACCGTAATGACGCCAAAATGTTGGCAAAGACAAGATCCGGAAAACAGGAAAATGTAGTCACCTTGCTACAGGCAGAGAGAACAGGTCGTACATGGAAATCTATCAGTTAAGGACCTTTGTCACCGTGGCCCAGCAGGGCCATCTGACACAGGCAGCAGAATTGCTGCATTTATCCCAGCCGGCAGTCACGGCACAGATCAAGGCGCTGGAAGAAGAAGTGGGCATGCCCTTGTTCGAACGCACTGCTGGTGGCGTCACCATGACGCGTGCCGGGCAGGAATTGCTGCCACAGGCACAGTCCATCCTGGCGTCGGCACGTGAAATCATCAATCACGCCAAAGGCTTGAAAGGGCAGACCGGAGGCAAGGCGCTGATTGGGCTGACCTTGACGCCGGCCACCCTGAAAGCCGGCGAGTGGGTGGCTGCGCTGGTGGAAAAATATCCGCTGCTGGACCTGCGGCTGCAACACGGAGTAACCGGCGAAGTGCTCAACCTGGTGCGCAAGAAGGAGCTGGACGCCGGCTTTTATCTGGGGAAAAACCCCTATGTCAACGTCAATACCGTGCTGCTCACCAATCTGCCTTTCCGCATCGTGCTGCCCAATGGCTGGAAAAATCGCATTGATCTGAACAACACCAAGGAGCTGGGGCGCCTGCCCTGGGTTGGGTTGTCGCAATTTTCCAGTTTGTCGAAAATTACCGCCGAACTCTGGCGCGAACTGAATATTTCGCCGAAGAAGGTGACAGAAAGCGACAATCTGGCCGCTGTGCTGGAACTGGTGGCCTGCGGCGTGGGCGTGGCACTGGCACGTGAGGAGGAGGCGCTGGAGTGGGAAGCCGCCGGACGATTGACGGTTGTGCCGGCTGTGCGCAAACTGGCCGAGCTGCAGTTTGTCTATCCGTCCGACCGGGTGGGCGATCCGATTCTGGAGGCTTTGCTGCAGGAATTGATCCGTGTCTGGGCGCTCAGCCCGGATGTAGCACACTAACCCGCAGCGACCGACGAGGAATATCCATGGCTTACGAGTGGTTTGCCAGCGTTTTTCAGCGCTACCTGAGTGCCATGGAGCTGAGTCAGCGCCGCCTGCTGGACGCCCAGCAGGATGCCTGTCTGAGCTGGACCGCCGCCTGGCTGCCAGCCTATCCCCTGGCCGAGGGCGAGGTGCAAAACCGCATCGATGGCAGCCTGCTCAGTGGGGTATCGCTGTTGCAGGCTCAGGCGGACAACCAGCGCGACCTGATGCTGGCCACGGAAAAATCACTCAATGAGATGCACAAGCACCTGCTGCGGCAGCTGGAGCAATCCGGCCAGCACCCTTCCTACGCCGTGATGAAGCAGGCCCTGCAACTGGGGCAGAGTTCCGGCAGTGCTGTCAGCAAGATGAGCCGACAGGTCGGACATTTTGCCGCTACCAGTTTTTCATCGGCCTCGCTCAACGCCGCCCGCGATATGCGCCGGGTGTGGAAGCAACAAAAACCCTGATCATCCGCTGGTGTTTATCTGCCGGACACCCGACTAGAATCGGGCAATGAGCCCATTTTCTTCTCTGACCTTTGGTCAACGCTTGCTGGAGCTGCCGCCTGTCTTCTACCAGCACATCCAGTCCCAGCGGCTGAGTGAACCCTATCTTGTGGCCGGCAATGCCCGCTTGTGCGAGACATTGGGTGTGACAAGCAGTGAGCTGTCCCAGCCCGCCGGGCTTGCCTTGCTGTCCGGCAACCAGTTTGTCCCGGGTGTGCCCGCACTTGCAGCACTGTACGCCGGTCACCAGTTCGGTGTGTATGTTCCCCAGCTTGGTGATGGTCGTGCCTTGTCGTTGGGCGATACCGTTGATACCGCAGGACAGCGTTGGGAGTGGCAACTCAAGGGGGCCGGTCTGACCCCGTTCTCGCGCATGGGCGACGGCCGTGCCGTGCTGCGCTCCACCATTCGCGAATATCTGTGTAGTGAAGCCATGCACGGACTGGGCATTCCCACCACGCGCGCCCTGGCCATGACTGGCTCGCCCGACCCGGTTTATCGCGAACGCCCGGAAACCGCAGCAGTGTTGACGCGTCTGGCAGAAAGCTTCATCCGCTTTGGCAGTTTTGAAGTGTTTTACCACCGTGGACAACATGATGAAATCCGGCTGTTGGCCGACTTTGTCCTACGCCATCATTTTCCGCACTGCGCCCACGCAGACCAGCCCTATGCGGCACTTTTTGCCGATATTGTCGCCAGGACGGCGCAGTTGATTGCTCACTGGCAGGCTGTCGGCTTCTGTCATGGCGTCATGAATACCGACAATATGTCCATCCTGGGCCTGACGCTGGACTATGGCCCTTTTGGTTTCATGGACGGTTTCAATGCCGCACATGTGTGCAACCACAGTGATCATGCCGGGCGTTATGCTTACAACCAGCAACCGCAAGTAGGTCTGTGGAACCTGCATTGTCTGGCATCGGCCTTCTTGCCGCTGGTAAGCGAAGAGCAATTGTTGGAGGCACTTTCCGGCTATCGGGAGCAGTACTCGCAATACTGGTTGATGTTGATGCGCAACAAGTTGGGTCTGGAGCTAGAGCTGGAGGACGATGAGGCCTTGATCGAAGCACTGCTGCTGGCCATGCATGCGCACCATACGGATTACACCCTGTTTTTCCGCAGGCTGGCGGACTTTGAGATTGCGGGCGACAACCACGCTTTGCGGGATTTGTTTGTGGATCGCAGTCTGTTTGATGACTGGGCTGCACGTTACGCTACGCGTATGCAGCTGGAAACAAGGTCCACGGCAGAGCGCAAGCTGGCCATGCTTGCCGTTAATCCCAAATACATCCTGCGTAACTACCTGGCAGAGCAGGCGATACAAGCCGCGCAACAGGGGGATTTCTCCCTGATTGCCAGCCTGCATGATTGCCTGAGCCATCCCTTTGACGAGCAGCCGCAATACCAGGCTTTCGCCGGAGAGCCCCCGGCCTGGGCGCAGGAAATCAGTGTCAGCTGTTCAAGTTGACCGATAGAGCATTGTCTCTGGCAGAAAAGAAAAAAGCTCCCGAACGGGAGCTTTTTTCAATGCTTACACATGCGTTTAGTGCAGTACCAACAAGGTGAACGGCGGCAGGTAGGCCATGGCCGTTACCACCAGACCGACCAGGCAAGCCAGTGCCAGCGAATGGAAGAATACATAGCGCAGGATCACGCCTTCCTTGCCGTAGTACTGGGTTGCGGTGGAGGCTACCACGATGGATTGGGCGTCGATCATCTTGCCCATCACACCACCAGCCGAGTTGGCGGAGGTCATCAGCACCGGCGACAGGCCCAGCTGGTTGGCAGAAGCTTTTTGCAGGCCGCCAAACAGTACGTTGGCCGCAGTGTCCGAGCCAGTCAGTGCAACGCCCAGCCAGCCCAGCAAGGTGCCGAAGAAGGGGTAGAGCACGCCGGTGTGCGAGAACGCTAGGCCCAGGGTGATGTCCACGCCGGAGTAGCGGGTGAGGTAGCCCAGTGCCAGCATGGCCACGATGGTGATCAGCGAGTAGCGCAGCGACCAGAAAGTCTGGCCATATACCTTCACCAGTTCGCTCGGGCGGTAGCCCATGATCAGGCCGGACAGGATGCCGGCTACCAGAATGCCGGTGCCAGTGGTGGACAGCAGGTTCAGCTTGTAGATGGCGGCTTCAAGATGCGGTGTCGCAACTACCGGCGGCATTTTCTGCACCAGGTTGTGCAGGCCGGGCCACTGGATTTCCAGGGTGAAAATGGAGTCCAGCAGCTTTTTCACGCTAGGCGAGCCCCAGGCGAACACCAGTACCGACAGGATGAGCCAGGGCAGCCAGGCGCGGATCACATCGCTGGTGCTGTAGCCATGTTTGGGTTGCAGACCGGTGTTGCCGGCGGCTTCTGCCGCAGCACCAGCCATGGTGCCAGCGGTGGAGGTGTAAACCTCTTTCGGGTGCCATACCTTGAGGAAGAACACCAGTGCTGCGATGGAGCAGACCGAGGCAATCACGGCTACCAGTTCCGGGCCCATGAGGTTGGACACAAGCAGTTGCGGAATGGCGAAAGACAGACCGGCCACCAGTACGGCAGGCCAGATGCGCATGGTGTTTTTCCAGCCGCAGAAGGCAATCAGCAGCCAGAACGGCACGATGATGGCGAAGATGGTCATCTGGCGACCGACCATGGACGAAATCAGCATCACGTCGATGCCCGTTACCTTGGCCAGGGTGGTGATCGGCGTACCCAGCGCGCCATAGGCGACCGGAGCGGTATTGGCGATCAGCGACAGACCGGATGCGGCCAGCGGCGAGAAGCCCAAGCCGATTAGCATGGCACCGGTGACTGCAACCGGGGTACCGAAGCCGCCGGCACCTTCGAAGAAGGCACCAAAGCAGAAGGCAATCAGCAGCAGTTGCAGGCGACGGTCTTGCGTGACGCCGGTAATGCTCTCGCGCAGGATGGCGAACTGGCCTTTGCGCTCGGTCAGCTGGTACAGGAAGATCACGTTGAGAATGATCCAGCCAATCGGCAGCAGGCCATTGGCAGCGCCCATCAGGGTGGCGCTAAGCGCCATGCTGCCCGGCATGCCGAAGATGCCGATGGCGACGACGAGCGAGGTGATCAAGCCCATTACGGCAGCAATGTGTGCCTTGATATGGAAAATGCCGAGCGCGCCCAGCAGCACGATGATCGGCAACGCTGCGCACAGCGTAGACAGCCACGGGTTGCCCAGTGGGTCGTAGACGTGGGACCACATAATGATTCTCTCCAATGATTGTTGGCGTTGATCGGGCTGCGCGTCGTGTGACGGACCCGTTATCGAGCGTTCCGCCTGTTTTTGTGCTGGTGGCGGATGGCGCAACTGTAGTGATTGCGCCGCCAATCGTCATTTAGGGCTTGCCCTTGCGGGTTTACCCTTGGAGATGATGTGAACTTGAGGGAAATGCTGGGTGGGTGAGGCTTGTTGCAGCAATGCTTGCAGCGTGTTGCTGGTGGGGCCTTAGCCCAGCGGCAGTGCCGTGAGACCGGACGCATCCAGGCGCAGATAGCCACCCTGGGCACCGTGCCAGTCGCGGATGACCCAGCGTTCGGCCTGGTGGCTGCCTTGCTGGTGCGTGTGGGTGGCCGGGCGGTGGGTATGGCCGTGAATCAGCGTGGGCCAGTCATGCTGTGTCAGCAGTTCCAGCACGGCGCTGTCGGTTACGTCGGTAATAGCGCTCAGGCCTTGTTGCTGCTTGGCTGCTTCACTCTGCATGCGGGCCTGTGCGGCGATGGCGTGGCGCTCGGCCAGCGGCCTGGCCAGCATGGCGGCTTGCCAGGCCGGATTGCGGCTCATGGCGCGGAATTGCTGATAGGCGGTATCGGCCGTGCACAGGGCATCGCCATGGCTGAGCAGGTAGCGCTGGCCGAAGGCTTCCAGCAAGTAAGGATCTTCAAGCAGTACGGCACCGGATCGCTGGCTAAAACCATCACCCAGCAGGAAGTCGCGATTGCCGCGCATCACATACAGCGAAGTGCGCTGCGAGAACTGCTTCATCGCCGCCAGTAATGGCTGCAAGAACGCGCTGTCATCATCATCGCCCACCCAGTATTCGAACAGGTCACCCAGAATGAACAGGCTGTCGATCTGTCCTTGCCATTGCTGCAAGGACTCTACAAACAGCTGACACAGTACAGGGCAGTCTTCGCTCAGGTGCAGGTCGGAGATGAAGTGATGGCTCATAGTAGGTCGGCAGCGGCAAATGAAGGGCAGGTGGGTAAAGCAAAGCCAGCTGCCTGACGGCTGCTGGCTGGTGTGGCAAAGCCCGGCCCTGGAGCCGGACCGGCGGATCAGATGATCTCGGCTTTTTCCAGCACGACGGCTTCTGCCGGTACGTCCTGATGGCCACCGCTGCGACCGGTGCGTACGGTCTTGATACGGTCAACCACGTCCTTGCCTTCCACTACCTGACCAAAGACTGCATAGCCCCAACCCTGGGTGGTTTCGGACTTGAAGTCGAGGAAGTCGTTGTCGGACACGTTGATGAAGAACTGTGCCGAAGCGGAGTGCGGGTCCATGGTACGGGCCATGGCAACGGTGTAGGTCTTGTTGGAGATACCGTTGTTGGCTTCGTTCTTGATCGGATCGCGGGTGTCTTTCTGCTTCATGTCGGCATCAAAACCGCCGCCCTGAATCATGAAACCGTTGATGACGCGATGAAAGATGGTGCCATCGTAGTGACCGCTCTTTACGTATTCTTCAAAGTTGGCTGCGGTAACCGGAGCCTTGTCGCTGAACAGTTCCAGCACGATTTCGCCAAAATTGGTGGTCAGTTTGATCATGAGGGTCATCCTTGTGTCTGAAGCGAATGCTTGCTGATGTGGTGGTGTGCGGTCCGGACCTGCCGGACCGACTGGTGGCGGGTCAGGGTTTGACTACCACCTTCTGAATCACGATGGGCTCGAACGGCACGTCGTCCATGCCTTTCATGTTGCCGGTGTGGGTCTTGGCAATGCGATTGACCACGTCCATTCCCTTGCTTACCTTGCCGAACACGGCATAGCCGATGCCTTGCGGTGTCGGGTTCTTGTAATCAAGGAATTCGTTGTTGGCCACATTGATGAAAAACTGTGCGGTCGCCGAGTTCGGATCGGCGGTGCGGGCCATGGCAATGCTGCCGATGGTGTTTTTCAGGCCGTTGGCAGCTTCATTCGGAATGGGTGCGTTGGTTTTCTTCTGTTCCAGTTTGCCGTCAAAGCCGCCGCCCTGGATCATGAAACCGTCGATGATGCGGTGAAATACCGTGCCGTTATAGAAACCGGCTTTGGCATAACTCACGAAGTTGGCCACTGTCTTGGGTGCTTTGGCCGAATCCAGGGTGATTTCGATCACGCCTTTGTTGGTGGTCATTTCCACGACCGGTGCGGCTTGCGCCAGCAGCGGCAGCGCACATAGAGCGAGGCTGGAGAGCAGTTTTTTCATGGGCGTATCGGGTGCTATCGGCAGGAACAATGCCGAATTCTAGCACAGCAGCCGGCCGTGGATGCGACCGGCTCCACCAGTCGGCCAGCATGCTGGCCGCTGCTTCTGCCCGGGGACTCAGACGCCGAAGCGCATCAGCTTGTCTTCGTCTTCGTTCTGCATGTGCTTGGGTGCGCCGACAATCAGCGGGTCGGCATTGTGTGCCACGCGTGGGTCTTTGTCGGGATAGTCCAGGCTGGCCAGGAAGTGGCGGATGCAATTGAGGCGGGCGCGCTTCTTGTCGTCAGACTTCACCACCACCCACGGTGCATCGCCGGTATTGGTATGGAAGAACATCGCCTGTTTGGCGGCGGTGTAGTCGTCCCACTTGTCCAGCGACTGAATGTCGATGGGGGAGAGCTTCCAGTGCTTGAGCGGGTCGTCGCGGCGCGAGATGAAGCGGCGCAGCTGTTCTTCGCGGCTGACCGAGAACCAGAACTTGAACAGATGGATGCCGCTGTTGACCAGCATGCGCTCCAGCTGCGGGGTCTGGCGCATGAATTCCAGATATTCATCCGGATTGCAAAAGCCCATGACGCGTTCGACGCCAGCGCGGTTATACCAGGAGCGGTCGAAGAACACGATTTCGCCGGAAGCCGGCAGATGTTCGATATAACGCTGGAAATACCACTGGGTGCGTTCGCGCTCGGACGGCTTCTCCAGGGCTACCACGCGGGCACCGCGCGGGTTGAGGTGTTCCATATAGCGCTTGATGGTGCCACCCTTGCCGGCTGCATCGCGGCCTTCAAACAGGATGACGATTTTCTGCCCGGTTTCTTTTACCCAGTTCTGCACTTTCAGCAGCTCGATCTGGAGCTCAAGCTTGATTTTTTCGTATTCGGTGCGCCGCAGGCGGGTGCGGTAGGGGTAGCTGGCAGGCAGTTCGGCCGTGGTGCTGTCTTCGCTGGTGCCGTGCGGTGCTTCGGCTACTTGCAGGGCGACCGGCTCCTGGCTGATGGTTTCGATGGCCTTGATCGATTCCTGATGTACGCGTTTGACATTGCTTTGACGGCTGCTGCCGCTACGAGCGGGTTTGCGGGCCGGGGTGTTGCTGGCAGCGGCTGCGGGGGCGGCAGCGGGAGCTTCCGGGTTGACAGCGGGGGTGGTGGGGTCGGTATTTTTGTCTTGTGTCATGGTTTTCCCTCATGCTGAAGTGGTCATGAAATCATCCTACGCCTGTTGAATTAGGGTGTCGATATGCCTCCGCCATGGCCCGCGCCGCAGCCGGAATGCGACATGAAGTCGTGCATCCCTTGCGTGGCAAGGCGCTGGCGTCGATGATGACAAGATAACCCTGCTGCCGGTGTGCCAGAGCCTGCCGGCCATTCACAACAATAGAAAGCTGTCGCCATGTTCAGTCTGGGTTTCCGTCCCCGCGTCCTCGATACCCTGCAACACTACAATCGCAATCTGCTGCGCGATGACGTCATGGCGGGTCTCACCGTGGGCATTGTCGCATTGCCACTGGCGATGGCCTTTGCCATGGCCAGCGGAGTGACGCCGCAGGCCGGCATCTTTACCGCCGTGATTGCCGGTTTCCTGGCGGCGGCGCTGGGCGGCAGCCGTCTGTCGGTGACCGGGCCGACCGGGGCCTTCATCGTGATCATCTATGGCATCGTGGCCAAGTATGGAGTGGCCAATCTGCTGATCTGCACCTTCATGTCGGGGGTGATGCTGGTGTTGATGGGGCTATTCCGGCTGGGGCAGGTGATCCGCTTTTTCCCGCTACCGCTGATTACCGGCTTTACCAATGGCATCGCCGTGCTGATTTTCCTGACCCAATTGAAGGATTTCTTTGGCCTGCCGGTGGATAAAATGCCGGCCGGTTTCTTTGCGGTGATGCAGGTGTTGCGTGAGCAACTGGGCAATTTCCACTGGCCCACCTTGCTGCTGTCAGCGGCCAGTCTGCTGCTTATCCTGTTCTGGCCGAAGCGGCTTAACCGCGTATTGCCGGCACCTTTTGTGGCACTGGTGCTGGCGACTCTGATCACCGCGCTATTCGGGCTGCCGGTGGCGACGCTGGGCAGCAAGTTTGGCGGCATCCCGCAGGGGCTACCCAGTTTTGGCGGGCTGGATCTGGACCCGACCCATCTGTCCGACCTGTTGGCTCCGGCTTTTACCATTGCCCTGCTGGGTGCCATCGAATCGCTGCTGTGCGCGGTGGTGGCCGATAGCATGACGGCGGACAAGCACGATTCCAATCAGGAGCTGATTGGCCAGGGCATCGCCAATATGGTGGCGCCTTTCTTTGGTGGCATTCCGGCCACCGGGGCGGTGGCGCGCACCGCCACCAATATCAGCAATGGCGGTAAAACGCCGGTGGCCGCCATGGTGCATGCGCTGTTGCTGTTGCTGATTCTGCTGGTGGCCGCGCCCTTGGCCGCCAGCATCCCGCTGGCGGTGCTGGCGGCCATCCTGATTTCAGTGGCGCTGAAAATGGGCGACTGGGATATCCGCAAGGCTTTCCAGTTCCCCAAGCGCGACACGGCTGTGCTGGTGGTTACCTTTGTACTGACCGTGGTGTTCGACCTGACGGTGGCGGTGCAGATCGGCCTGCTGATGGCGGCGGTGTTCTTCATTCGCAGCATGGCCAGCCATACTTCGGTTAACCGGCTGTTGCCGGAATACGCCCAGCTGTTCGAGCGCCACACCATTGCCGGCAAGCATGTGCCGGATGGCTGTGCGGCCTTTCGTGTTGAAGGGGCCCTGTTCTTTGGCGCGGCGGACAGCGTGGAAATCATCCACCAGCAGGCCGAGCAGGCGCGGGTCATCATTCTGCAATTGCACCGGCTGGTGCTGCTGGACACCACCGGTCTACTGGCACTGGACAGTCTGAACGACAAGCTCAGGGCGCAGGGCAAGACGCTGATTCTATGTGGCGCGGCGGATGAAGTGCTGGCCATGCTCAAGGGTTCGCGGCTGGCTGATGACCTGGGTAGCGACAATCTGCAGCCGGATCTGGCCGCAGCACTGCTGCGTGCCGAGCAGCTGCTGACCAGTGGCGTGGTGTGGGGTTAGGGCCTGTTAACACGATGTTTTCTGCGGCGCAGGCCCTGAAAGGTTGTCAATGCAAGGTGGAGGGTGCAGCGCTTGGTGGCCCCAAGCGCAAATCCGACAACGCAGCAGTGGCAAGCTGGTCGGGCCTGCCCTGCGGGGCGGATGTTGAGCGGCGCACTGCCTTGTCAAACCGCGCTGGCAGGGAATGCCCTGCGGCGCGCAGTTTTTCGCGCATTGCATCCCCTCAACATCCGCCGCCGTGAAAAAAATAGCGTTAACAGGCCCTAGTCCAGCTGTCCTTCTGCACGCAAGACCTGGCTTAGCGCCTCGAAGCAGTGCGGGTCGATGGCGCTGTGCAGGTTCTGCCGCATGATGTCCAGCGTTTTGTCCACCGGCGTGGCCGGATGGTAGGGGCGCTCGGCATTGATGGCATCGAAAATGTCGGCGGTGGTGATGATGCGGGTTTCCAGGGTAATGGCATTGGCAGCCAGGCCGCGCGGATAGCCCTTGCCGTCCAGCCGTTCGTGATGGGCTGAAGCCACCTCGGCCAGTTCGGCAAAGATGTCCATCCGTCCCAGAATGGCGTGGGTATAAGCGGCATGCTGTTGTACTGCGGCCCATTCCTCGGCGTCCAGTTTGCCTGGCTTGTCCAGAATGCTGTTGCTGACGCCCAGCTTGCCCACGTCGTGCAGCAAGGCACCGCGTTTCAGCCAGCGGCGGCGGGCATCGTCCATGCCCAGCGTGGCGGCAATACGGTCGGCGTAATGGCCTACGCGCTGGCTGTGACCGGCCGTGAAGGGACTTTTCGAGTCGACCACCTGACCAAAGCCTTCGGCGATCTCATCCAGATAGTCTTCATCCACCTCGACGTGATGCTGGGCTGGTTCCAGTGCCAGTACCGCCTGATCCACTGCATCGGATTCCAGCACCTGCCAGAAGGCGTCGTCGCGGGCTACGCTGGCAAAGCAGGCGACCAGCTGCGGGTCGAACCAGCCGCCGGCTCGGCTGCTGATTTCCGCCAGTGCACCATCGCGGCCGCTGGTGATGTGGAACACATCAATCACCTGCGCCAATAGCGCAATGCGCGCATTGAGCGGAATGGCCTCGCCCTGCAGGCCCAGCGGCCGGCCTGAGCCATCCCAGTGTTCGTCCAGCGACTGGATGCCGCGCGCCACCTTTTCGTTGAAACGCAGCTGGCGGGCGATGTCGGCACCACGGTGGCAGCGGGTGTGGATCAGTTCGTCGGCAATTTCCTTGCCGTTGCGCATGATATTGACGATGGAGGCTAGCCGGTCGGCCCAGCCGGCGTGGCGGCCGGTATGGCTGAACACAAAGCCCAGCTTCTGCGGCAGGCTCTGGCCTATCCGTTTGAAGTCCTGTTTGAACTGCCGGTCGTCAGTGAGATAGAGCTCGCTGATGCGGGCGGCATTGCTGCTGCAGCCCAGGTCTTTCAGCAGAATGGCGTAGTACAGCTCCCATTGCGACTGGCTGTCCAGGCCGATGGCGCGGCCGATATGCATGCCGATCCAGCAACTGCGGACGCAATGGCCCTCGGGTTGGCCTTCGGTGATATCCAGCGCATAACTGAGCGAGCCCAGCAGTTCGGCCAGCTTGAGTGAGGCGCCCATTGTGCGTGTCCTGTTTATAAAGCCTGACTGTACTTTAACTGGCGCTGGCGGATTTGCCCAAGAAAAACGGCATCGTCATGGACAATGCCGTTGCTTGGTCGGTCCGCCTGGCTTAGCGTTTGGTCTTGTGGCGGCTATTGCCGCTGCCCGCCGTGCCGGTGCCGGCCGGTTTGCTGCCGGGCTTGGCTCCGGGGCGACCAGTGGCTTGCGGGCGGCCGCCGAAGGGCTTGGCCTGCGGTGTGCTGGCTTTGCCACTGCCCGTGCGCGGCTGGCCCGGTTTGCCACTGCTTTGGCGTGCGGCCGGCGCACCCAGGCGGTGGCGGATGGCGGCTGATTTGTCACCCGGCGGGGTGGGCGGGATCAGGCAGTGCTTGCTGTGGCCGATCAGGTCGCTGCGGCCCATATTGATCAGCGCGTCGTGAATGATCTGCCAGTTGTCCGGGTGGTGGTAGCGCAGGAAGGCCTTGTGCAGCTTGCGGCGGTAGCCATCGCGCACCACGTCCACCTTTTCCGAGCTGCGCGACAGGCGCTTGAGCGGATTGCGCCGGGTATGCCACATGGTGGTGGCCATGGCCATCGGTGTCGGGGTGAAGGTTTGTACCTGATCCAAGCGGAAGTTGTTCTTCTTCAGCCACAGCGCCAGATTCATCATGTCCTCATCGCTGGTGCCAGGGTGGGCGGCAATGAAGTAGGGGATCAGATACTGCTCTTTGCCAGCCTGGCGGCTGAAGCGTTCGAACAATTCTTTGAACTTGTCGTAAGCGCCCATGCCCGGCTTCATCATCTTGGACAGCGGGCCGTCTTCGGTGTGTTCCGGGGCAATTTTCAGGTAGCCGCCCACATGGTGCTGCACCAGTTCCTTGATGTACTCGGGCGAGCGCACCGCCAGGTCGTAACGCAGGCCGGACTGGATGTTGATCTTTTTCACGCCGGGCAGGGCACGTGCCTTGCGGTACAGCTGAATCAGATGGCTGTGGTCGGTATTCAGGTTTTCGCAGATGTCCGGGAACACACAGGACAGCTTGCGACAGGAGCGCTCGATATTCGGGTCCTTGCACGACAGGCGGTACATATTGGCGGTCGGGCCACCCAGATCGGAGATGTGGCCGGTAAAGCCCGGGGTCTTGTCGCGGATTTCCTCGATCTCGTGCAGGATGGATTCTTCCGAGCGGCTCTGGATAATGCGGCCCTCGTGCTCGGTAATCGAGCAGAAGGTACAGCCACCAAAACAGCCGCGCATGATGTTGACCGAATACTTGATCATCTCCCACGCCGGAATTTTGGCATCGCCGTAGGACGGGTGCGGATTGCGGGCGTAGGGCAGGCCGTAGACGTGATCCATTTCCTCGGTGGAAAGTGGAATCGGCGGGGGATTGAGCCACACATCGCGGCTGCCGTGCAGCTGTACCAGCGCGCGGGCGTTGCCGGGGTTGGATTCCAGATGCAGGGTGCGGCTGGCGTGGGCATACAGCACCGGATCATGTGCCACGGCTTCATAAGCCGGGATGCGGATGACGGTCTTGGCACGTTGGGCGCGGCGTTTGGCCAGGCGCTCTTCGCGCGATTCGATGCGGATGACCTGCGGCGCAGACGGGTCGATACCTGCAGTCGCTTTCGCAGCCTGCTCCGGAATCTCCTCGTAGGGATTCAGGTGCGGATCGACATGGCCGGGCAGGTCCACCACGCTGGAGTCCATTTCCTGCCACTCATCATCAGGCCGCCAGCCTTGCTGCACCACAAATGCCGTGCCGCGCACGTCGCGCATTTCACTGAGTTTTTCGCCCTTGGCCGCGCGATGGGCAATTTCCACCAGCGCCCGCTCGGCATTGCCGTACAGCAGGATGTCGGCCTTGGAGGTAATCAGCACCGACTGGCGCACCTTGTCGCTCCAGTAGTCGAAGTGGGCGATGCGGCGCAGGCTGGCCTCGATGGAGCCGATCATCACCCCCACGCCAGGGTAGGCTTCGCGGCAGCGCTGGGCGTAGACGGTAACGGCACGGTCCGGGCGCTTGTTCGGTTCGGCATGCGGGGTGTAGGCGTCGTCGGAGCGCGGACGACGGTCAGCCGTATAACGGTTGATCATCGAGTCCATATTGCCGGCGGTGACGCCAAAAAACAGATTGGGCTTGCCCAGCGCACGGAAGGGTTCGGCCGATTGCCAGTCCGGCTGGGCAATGATGCCGACGCGGAAGCCCTGCGCTTCCAGCAGACGGCCCACCAGGGCCATGCCGAAGCTGGGGTGATCGATATAGCAGTCGCCGGAAATCAGGATGATGTCGCAGGAATCCCAGCCCAGCTCGTCCATTTCGGCGCGGCTCATCGGCAGGAAGGGCGCGTTGCCAAAGCGGCTGGCCCAGTACTTGCGGTAAGAGGTGATCGGTTTTGCGGCGGCTGCTAGTGTCGTCATGCTGATGGAATGCGGTAGTGGCGCTGGTGTGCGAGCAACCCGGCATTATGCCGCACTTTTTGGGTTTTATCACTATAAACAGTTGTTTTTTATGGTGAATTGTCGTGCTGCAAGTAGGGCTTAGTCTGACGGAGGCTTTTGCTTGGGAATCAGCAGCTTGTCCGCCGCATGCCGGCGGGATGTGACCTGGGGCGCTGATTGGCGTAACCTGCTGCTTTGTCGCCCATGGCAACCGGCATGTTTTCTGTCTGATAGACGCCGTTGCCAGCAGAACCCAACAGAAAGCCGTTGAGACATGAGTAGCCAGATACTACAGCTAGCGGGCATGCCGCAGCACTCACAAGTCGCCGCACTGGAAAGCGGCAAGGTACTGTTTTTGCCGCAGCTGGATTTTGCCATCCAGCCGACCGAGCTGGCCTTGCTCAATCCGCAGATAGCCGACCCCAAGCGCAAGAACATCAGCCTGGATCCGCAAGCGGATGGCAAGCTGCACGGCGTGGCCGATCCGGCCAATGAAGCAGCGGTACGGGCGCTGATCAGCCGCTATCGCAGCTGTGCCTTTGCCCTGGTCGAGCAGTTGCTGCCGGAATACCGTGGCAAGCTGCGCGCCGCGCCCACCAGCCTGCGGCTGCTGCGGGTGGAAGACCGCCAAACCTCCTGGCGCAAGGATGACAGCCGCCTGCATGTCGATGCCTTCCCGTCGCGGCCCACCTATGGCGAGCGCATTCTGCGCGTGTTCTACAATGCCAACCCGAATGGCGAACCGCGCGTGTGGCGCGTGGGTGAGCCGTTTGCCGACATGGCACGGCGCATGTTGCCGCGCATTCCCCGCCAGTGGCCAGGCTCGGCCGCGCTGATGGCG